>NZ_JAWJEK010000001.1:0-2046719 GCF_032911545.1 Marinobacter sp. M-5 | reverse complement strand
AGCCGTTCAAGACCAGGACGTTGATAGGTCGGGTGTGTAAGCGCTGCGAGGCGTTGAGCTAACCGATACTAATTGCTCGTGCGGCTTGACTATATAACACCCAAGACAATTGCGGATAACGCAGGAGCAAGGCGAAAGCCACGCTCGGAAATCAATATCACAGCTCTATCTCGTCCTCCCAGTGATCATCCGTTTTGCCTGACGACCATAGCGGTCTGGAACCACCTGATCCCATCCCGAACTCAGAAGTGAAACAGACCAGCGCCGATGGTAGTGTGGTTCGCCCATGTGAGAGTAGGTCATCGTCAGGCTCTTAATACCCAAACCCCAGCATCCTTGATGCTGGGGTTTTTTATTGCCTGAACTTCGGTGCGTCTTTTGATGCGGTTACGGATTCACCGTTATGGCAGCCAGATTTCGAACACCCCGCCACCCAGGCGCCCGTCATTGTGCAGGTGGATGCTGCCACCACGCTCACCCTCGCTGTGCAGGCGCGCGACCGATGACGCAAAAAACAGCCCGAGGCTGGTACTACCGCTGTTGAAATCCAGTGATTTGAAGTTGGGGGTGCCGGTATGCTGCATGCTCTCAGGGTAGCCCTGGCCATCGTCTTCAACGCCAATAACAAGGTAGCCGTCCCGCTCACAGGCAGTCAGCAGGATACGACTTCGGGTATATCGGATGGCGTTGTTGATGGTGTTGTTCAGTACCCCGGTCAGCAGGTCATCATCAAAAAAGCCATTGATGTCTTCTGCTTCAACGGCGTATTCAATGCCCAGGCCCTGGAGCAAAGGGGTATGACGCGCAACGTGCTCCGCGAGAAAGTCCGGTACAAAGTGCTCCTCGATGTGGGCCGAGAGGTTATTCTCTCCGAGACGGTATATGCCCAGCAGTTGCACCAGATCGTTGTGCATGCGTTCCGCTTCGTATTGCAACGTGTTAAATCGTGATGACTCGCCCAGACTGGCTTGGTGATCCGCACGGAGCTCATCAATGGAGTTGAGCAACATGCCCAGCGAGTTCTTCATATCATGGACTGCCGAGGCAAGAACCATGGAAAAGTCGATGGAGTTGTCCCTGGACCGCTCATCACTGGCTGGCGTAGAGTTCATGTTGTCATTCCTTTCAGTTTTCTGGACAAGGCAACGTAGCGGCGGTGCTGACGGTGCTGCTCCGGTAGGCTGCCAAGCCGATCCAGGCACTGCTGGCACTGAACAAGGAGTTGCGGGTCAGCCTGGCCATCGTGGTATTGCTTCATCAGCACCTGGACCAGGTTGAGGTTTAGGGCGGCATGGCCGGGCACAACCTTGAGGGCTTCGGTAAACTCGCAGACGGCGGCCTGAAGGTCTCCTGATTCGAACGCCTTGATACCATCCCGGTTGCAAGCCCTCGCCTGAAGTTTCTGGCGGAAACCAACAGGTTCATCCAGCAGGTTTTCAATCCTTTGCAGAACCTCGGGCTGATCGTCGAAACGTTGTGCCAGTTTCGCAAGCAGGGATTTGGCCTGGTCGTCTCGCCCAAGCCGGAACAGGGTTTTGGCGAAGTCGATTCCGGTATCCGGGTCCATTTTGTCTGGATCGGAAAGCGATTCCTTGACGGAATCGAGAGCTTTTTCGGCCTCCTGAATGCGCTCCTGTCCCGCATGTACCCGTGATTGAATCAGTCTGCTCCGGACCACCAGCGCCGACTCGTCATCCGGAAAGCGTTTTTCCAGGCGCGAGAGCACTTTCAGGGCTTCGTCAGCGTGCTCGGAACCCTCATCACTGAGATCGCCATCCGACAGGTCGGAAAGCGACTGACCCAACGCCAGATAATGGTCGGGGCTGTCGTGTATGGAGTGGGTCCCAAGTACCACGGTCTGCCGCCACGCATCCGAGGCCGTGGACATGTCCTGATTGGCGGTGGCAAGCCGGGCAAGCTGGCGATGGCGTAGGAGGGCGTTGGGTGAATGCTCGGCTGCCTTTTCAAGAACCTGTTGCGCCTGCGTGAGGCGGCCCAGGCGTTCAAGGCCCTCCGCCAGAAGATCGTAGGCTTCCATATAATCCGGGTGCTTGCTGATCAGTTCTTTGAGTGCGGCGACGGCGTCATCGTAATTTTGCGTCGCGAGCAGGATTTTGCCACGCCCCAGTCTGGCCCAGGACAGATCACGCTGCCCCATGACCTCGTCGTAGATCTTAAGTGCATGGCTGAAGTCCCCGACCTGGTAGTAAAGATCGGCCAGGGTTTTCATCAGCCAGGTCCTGTAACGGGGTTGCCTCGGTAAGGCTTCCAGGCACAGTGCGATGGCCTGCGGATAGTTTTCGCGGTCAATCTCCCGGTTGATGGGAAGCAGTGCACTGCGCTGGCTGATTAGGCCAGCCAGGCGTTTCTCCAGCATGGCACGGTTGATGGGCTTGGTCAGATAGGCGTCGGGCTGGTATTCCCTGGCGCCCATCACCATTTCTCTTGAGGTTTCCGCCGTGACCATCAGGAACAGCGAGGACCTTTTCAGCAGCTTCTTGTGTCGTAATTCTTCAAGAATGTGTTGGCCGTTCTTGCCTTCCCCGAGGTTGTAGTCACACAGCACCACATCCACGTGGTTATAGGCACAATATTGAATGGCCGGTGCGGCATGAGCGACCAGTTCAATCTTGTCGGCGCCACAGCTTCTTAGCATTTGCCGCATCGACAGGCGGAAGTTCTCGAAGTCATCGATGATCAGATAATGGAGCTTTCTGAAAATATTTCCGCCGGTGGTTCTTGCTGTATCGGTCATGGGCGCTTCTGTTTCAGCAGCTTGTTAACCAGCGCCCGCAGTGCCGCAGGTTTCACCGGTTTGTAGAGAATCTGATAACCCCGTGAAATGGCGTCTTCCCTGACCTCAGGAGCCATGTAGCCAGTAATCAGTATGCCCGATATATCATTGCTGAATCCAACTCTGAGGGTATCCATGGCGTCGAGACCATTCTTGTTGTCGTCAAGCTGATAGTCAGCCAGAATGATGTCGGGTTCCTCGCCGTTCAGCTTCAGGCGAGCGTCCTCCAGGCTCTCCGCTGCGGTGACATCACACTGCCAGTTGCCCAGCAGCGCCGCCATTCCATGGAGAATAGCAGGGTCGTTGTCGATACAGAGCACGTGAAGACCGCCCAGACTGGAAACCCGGCGTGACTGGCTCTGGGTTCTGTTCGCTACCATTTGTGTAGCTTCCGGGGCAGCCGTCGGCACGGTGATACTGAAGGCACTGCCGCGGCCCTGCACGGAGTGAACATTGACCGGGTGGTTGAGCATGCCACTGATCCGGTCCACGATCGCAAGGCCGAGGCCGAGGCCTTTCTTGTCCCGGCCATGCTGGAAGCGCCGGAACTCCTCGAATATGTGGGCGAGCTGGTCATCGGGGATGCCCGGCCCGGTGTCCCACACCTCAATACGGATGTAGCCCTTCAGTCTGCGACAGCCCAGAAGAATCTTGCCTTCCGGTGTATAGCGGATGGCATTGGACAGGAAATTCTGCACCACCCGGCGCAGGAGCTTGGCGTCCGAACGGATCCAGACAGTGCTCGGCACCACGTGCAACTCGAGGCCCTGATCCTTGGCGATCGCTGAAAAATCAGTTGCCAGGTGGCGCATGATGTCATTGACCGGAAACGCGCCAATATCGGGTTCCAGCGCCCCCGCGTCGAGTTTCGAGATGTCCAGCAGAGTGCTGATGATCTCTTCCGCCGCGCCGAGGGAGCTGTCGATATGTTCGACAAGGTCTTTCATGTCCCCGTCACCGGCCTTGCCGGCCAGCGCGGAAGTGAACAGCCTGGCGGCGTTCAGGGGCTGCAACAGGTCGTGGCTCGCAGACGCCAGGAAGCGGGTTTTGCTCTGGTTGGCCTGCTCCGCGACGGACTTGGCTTTCAGCATCTGTTCGTTAATGACCTGGAGCTCCTGAGTGCGCTCCTTGACCCGTTGCTCCAGGTAGATATTGGTCTCTTTCAGGGCCTGCTCGGTACGTCTCATGGCCGTGATGTCCTGAAACGTCGTGGCGTAGCCGCCGCCCGGGATCGGGCTGCCGTCAATCCGCAGCACGGTGCCGTCGGGGCGCTGGCGCTCATAGGACATGGGGCGCCCGTCGCGCATGCTGTTGCAGCGGTCGACAATGATCTCGTCGATCCGCCGTGCTGACAGGTTGGCGTTGGTCAGGTTATACCTCATCAGATCTTCGACCGGGCGCCCCACGCGCACATAACCGGTGGGGTAGTTGAAGAGCTCCAGGTAGCGGTGGTTCCAGACCACGAGTTGCTGCTGGTGATTGACCACCGACACGCCGAGGCTGATGTTTTCGATGGCCGACTGCAGCAGCTCCCGGCTGAAGGTCATTGCCTGGGAGGCTTCATCGACAATGCTGACCACGTCCTCGATCTGCATGTCCCGTCCGGTGAGGGTGGACTCCAGCACGACACGGGCCGTTGACGCACCGATCACCGACGCGAGTTGCCGCTCGATGTATTTCATCAGGTGGGAGGAAGCGGGTCGCTGAGGATGCAGACGAATCGCGTTGCGGCGCTCGTAGTTGCGGAAGAGGGTTTCCGAACGCTCCTCGCCCATGAAACGGTCGGTCAGCGCCTGCAGGTCTGAAGTCAGAATTTCTCCCTGCCAGGTCTGGTGCTGCGGCGTTTCCGCCTTGGGCTGGGGGTCATGGAAGAACGATGCAATCTGGATTTTTTCCCGCACCCGTTGCCGTGTCAGCATGGAGAGCACGATGTAGGTTACGGTATTGATGCCCAGGCTCCAGACAATGCCGTGGCTGGTGCGATCAAGTTCGAGGCCGAAAAGTGCTGTCGGCCGGGTCCACGCCAGCCCCCACACGCCCTTGTCGATCAGCGATTCGGTCAGCCAACCGGTTGAAGCCAGCGCTGGCAGCAGCAGCGTGTAGCACCACATCAGGAAGCCCAGACCAAGGCCCCAGGCGGCGCCGGTGAAATTGCCCCGCCGCCAGATAATGCCACCCACCAGTGCCGGTCCGAACTGGGCCGCCGCCGCAAACGACAGCAGGCCAAAGGCCGTCAGGCTGTAGTCCGCGCCCGCCATGCGGTAGAAGCCGTAGGACGTGAGCAGCACCACGAAAATTGCAACCCGCCGAATGCTGAGCAGCAGGTAGCTGAGATCGGTCCGTTTGTTCATGCGCGGGCGGAAGAATTTGAGCAGCGCAGGCATGATGATTTCGTTACTGACCATGGTGGCGATGGCCACCGAGCAGACAATCACCATGGCTGCGGCTGCCGACCCGCCACCGAGAAAGGCCAGGATCGCCAGCCACTCTTCGCCCGCGAGGATCGGCAGTTTGAGAATGAGTATGTCCGGGTCAGTACTGGCGGCTTCCGGGTAGAGCAGGCCGGCCGCCGCGATGGGAAGCACAAAGGCGCTGGCGATGATCAGATAAATCGGCATGGCCCACCGGGCCGTTTCGAAATCCCGGTGATCGGTGTTTTCCACCACCATGACATGGAACTGGCGGGGCAGGCAGATGATGGCGAGCATCGCCACCAGCGTCTGGGTAATGAACGCCGGCGCCTCGAGTCCATCGGTGGTCAGGGTGCCGGTGAGGTCGGCCTCGCGAACGTTGGCCAGCAGGTCGCCAAAGCCCCCGAACAGACCGAATCCGACGAACAGACCCACGGCAACAAAGGCGACAATCTTGATCAGCGACTCGAACGCTACGGCCTGGATCATCCCGCGGTGATGCTCGGTGGATTCCAGGTGGCGGGTGCCAAACAGCACAGTGAACACGGCCAGCACCAGAGTGATGTACCAGGCGGAATCGTTCCAGGCCGCCGTACTCAGTTCCTGGTAACCGTTGCCGGTGTCCGAGAGCACGTTGAAGCCCATGGAGATGGCTTTCAGCTGCAGAGCGATATAGGGCACGCTGCCAATCAGCGCAAAGGTGGCGATCATGGCCGCCAGAATCTGGGACTTACCGTAGCGTGATGCGATGAAGTCCGCGATGGAAGTGCTGTTGTTGCGCTTGCTGATGTAGATGATCCGGCGCAACAGAGGCGCGCCAAACACGAAAACCAGCAGGGGACCGAGGTAGATCGGCAGGAAGCCCAGCCCTTCCTGAGTGGCACGGCCAACCGCGCCATAGAAGGTCCAGGAGGTAAAATAGACTGCCAGTGACAGGGCGTAGATATGGGTGCGCGCCCAGCGTCGGCGATAGAGGCCCGGGTGGCGATCGCCCGCCCAGGCAATGGCGAACAGCAGCGAGATGTAAGTGATGGATATGAGAACTAACAGCCAGCCACTGAGCATATACAGGCGTTCCCGTTAAACGAAAATTGCTGTCAGACCCGAAACACCGGGTCAGTTACAAGCGGCCCCCAACAGCCTGTCTCCGCCGGACAAGGTGCGCAGCTCATTCAGGTCGGGCTGGTTACTCCGGTCGAAAGGAACAAGCTCACGGGTATCGCAGTTGAGCAGATACATCTTGTGGGAGACGGCATCGGTATAAGACTGCTCAAACCGGTAAAGATTGAACCGTACTACGTTCTTACCGGGGTTGTCCCGGGCAACGCTCTCGGTGTCCAGCACCGTGAAAGCGGTCACCTGAGGAAGCACATAGGTCCAGGGGCGCCAGGGCGCGCCGTATTTTTCTGTGCTTACGACCATTGCTTCCCCGGGAAGCATGGTTTGCTTGTGCTCAAACCAGTTGTACTCCATGTACACCAGATAACCCAGCATGCCGGCTCCGGCAAATACCGGGATAATCCACTTGGGCGCTTTCTTGCGGGTGAGGGCGCGGATGCCAAGGGCCAGGCCCGCGGCGCCCAATCCGGAGAAAATGGTCGCTACAAAAGTCCAGAACATAATCGGGTTTCCTCAAAAAAGAACGGGCTCCCTCACAGAGGAAGCCCGTTCGGGATCAACCGTCAGTCAAAGACTGGAAGCGGTTGATTTGTTGCTTAGTGGTCTTGGGCAGAACCGGCACCACGCGGGTAACGGACGCTTTCGACCAGCTCCTGAATTTCAACGGGCGGTTCTTCAGTCGCGTAAGAGACTGCAAAGGCTACCGCAAAGTTGATCACTGCACCAACTGCACCGAAGGAGAGCGGGGAAATGCCCAACAGCCAGTTGTCCGGTGTGTTGGCCAGGTTGTTGGTCTCGGGGATGAAGAACCAGCCCAGGTAGATGAAGATGTAAACCAGGGTTGCACTCAGGCCCGCCAGCATACCGGCAACCGCGCCCTTGTTGTTCACGCGCTTCGAGAAGATGCCCATCATCAGCGCCGGGAAGAGGGAGGCCGCAGCAATGCCGAAGGCCAGCGCTACCACCTGAGCCGCAAAGCCTGGTGGGTTGGCGCCCAGGTACGTCGCAACCACAATGGCAACCGCCATCGAGATACGGGCCGCTTTCAGCTCACCTTTCTCCGTTATCTTCGGATTGATGGAGCCCTTTATCAGGTCGTGACTCACCGCCGAGGAAATTGCCAGCAACAGACCTGCGGCGGTGGACAGTGCCGCGGCGAGTCCACCCGCAGCGATCAGACCGATAACCCAGCCGGGCAGGTTGGCAATTTCCGGGTTGGCCAGTACGAGTATGTCGTTGTTGACCACCAGCTCGTTGCCGGCCCAACCGCGGCTTTCCGCTTCCGGAGCAAAGGCCTCGGAATCGTTGTACAGCTGGATACGACCGTCGCTGTTCTTGTCCTCATAGGTGATCAGCCCGGTCTGCTCCCAGGTAGCGATCCACTCCGGACGATTATCGTATTCAATCGGCTCAGCCGCGGGGCCTTCCGGATAGATGGTGGTCATCAGGTTCAGGCGGGCCATGGAGGCAACAGCCGGCGCAGTCAGGTACAGCAGGGCGATGAATACCAGGGCCCAACCGGCAGACCAGCGCGCGTCAGTGACTTTCGGCACGGTGAAGAAGCGGATGATGACGTGGGGCAGACCGGCGGTACCGATCATCAGCGATAGGGTGAACAGAACCATGTTCAGCTTGTTGTCCACGTCGGCCGTGTAATCCCGGAAGCCCAGTTCGGTGATGACCTGGTCAAGACGCTCGAGAAGGGGCAGGCCCGATTCAATGTGCGTAGAGAACAGACCCAGCGGCGGAATCGGGTTGCCGGTGAGTTGCAGCGAAATAAAGACCGCAGGGATCGTGTAGGCAACAATCAGAACGCAGTACTGGGCCACCTGAGTGTAGGTGATGCCCTTCATGCCGCCCAGAACGGCATAGATGAAGACCACAACGGCGGCAATCATCAGGCCGGTAGTGGACTCAACCTCCAGGAAGCGTGAGAAGGCCACACCCGCACCGGCCATCTGGCCGATAACGTAAGTGACCGAGGCGACGATCAGACACAGCACCGCAACCAGGCGGGCCTGTTTGCTGTAGAAACGGTCACCGATAAACTCCGGCACCGTGAACTTGCCGAACTTGCGCAGGTAAGGAGCCAGCAGCATTGCCAGCAGCACGTAGCCGCCCGTCCAGCCCATCAGGAACGTGGAATTGGCGTAACCGCCGGCGGCGATCAGACCCGCCATGGAGATGAAAGATGCCGCAGACATCCAGTCAGCACCGATGGCCATACCGTTGGTCACCGGGTGAACGCCGCCACCGGCGACGTAGAAATCCTTGGTACTACCGGCCTTTGCCCAGATGGCAATGCCGATATAGAGGAGGAAGGACCCCCCCACGAACAGCAGGTTGATTGCAAATTGGCTCATTTGATCTTACTCCTCGTGTACGCCGAATTTCTCGTCGATTTTGTTCATGCGCCAGGCGTAGAAGAAAATCAGAGCGATGAAGGTAAGAATCGAGCCTTGCTGGGCGAACCAGAAGCCAAGGTCGGTTCCGCCGATGGCAATGCCGGACAACAACGGGCGAAGCAGTATGGCAAAACCATAGGAAGCCAGAGCCCAGATAACGAGACTCCCGAATATGAGGCGGAGGTTCGCCTTCCAGTAATTTTCAGCGTCGTAGCTATGACCTGACATAAAATCACTCCTGTGTTGTTGTTGTATAGGTTGGGTAGGGTTCTGGAGAGCAGTAACCGTTAGAGAATTTATTATTCATATAGGTGTTTCTCCGACTTGTTGACTACTTCGACTTTACCGGTCAAGGGATTTATAGATATTGGCAAAAAGTCTAATTCTCAGTCATTTGCCGAAGAAATCACGTTTTCAGGCGGGTCTTCGAGGCTCAGATTCGATGCATGTTTTTCAGGCGGCGGTAATAGCGAAGTTTTTCGGTCAATTCGGCGAGGGTTGAGACGCCAGTTTTGTGGGCCTTGTTCAATGTCACCAGCGTCAGCTCTGCGGTGACCATGGCATCCGCTGCGGCGTGGTGACGAGCGCTGACTTCCAGACCAAAACGGTCTGCCCAGTGGTCAAGGCTATGTCCGCCGGTCCGGGCCTCCGGGAAAAAGGCCGGAAGCAGCTCAGCAACATCGATCCAGGTGTGCCTCTGGGTGTACCCGAGTACTTGTTTGAAGGTCTTTTCCAGGAACTTTTGGTCGAAAGCAGAGTGATAGGCCAGCACCGGGTCGCCGTCCATCCAGTCCAGCAGATAGAGCAGGGCATCCTCGGTTTCGTGGCCCCGTGTCAGTGCTTCCGGGCCGATGCCATGGATCAGCACGGTTTCGCTGATATCCAGTTCGGGTCGGCGCAGGATAAGATCAAACTGGTCTCCCAGAGGGATCACGTTGCCGCTGATGGCCACTGCGCCAATGGCGATAACCTGGTCCTTGGACGGATTGAGGCCGGTGGTTTCGAGATCCAGCACGATCAGGCGACATTCCGACAATGCCTGGGGCCCCGCAGACTTCGGGGTGGGCAAGTGTGCCGGGTCGAGTGCGCCGGCGCCTCTCACCCTGCGACGCTCGAACCATTGCCGGATATGTTCCAACATGTTGCCACGCCCGTGATTCACAGCTGGTACGTCACTTCCAGCTTCTGCTGGAGACGTTGTGCCTGGCGGAATGACTCGCGAAGAATTCTCCGGTCCAGGGGGTTCAGGTCATCGGGGTTGATGTAGTTGGATAGCGGCTCACCGCGCTCCAGCATTTCCTGATGCGCCCGCATGCGGATGGCCTGGATCAGGCTGTACGCCTCTTTCCAGGCATTGGCATCCTTGGGATCGAATACTTCTTTGGTGGCCAGGCGGTCCATGCGCTCCAGGGTGTTGGCTTCTTCCACCCCATTCGCCAGTGCGAAGACGCGGACCGCCTCCACGAAGGGCGCCAGCCCCTGGCGTTTGAGATCGAGGTTGCGTTTCTTGCCGTCGGGCGCGTAACGGAAGTTGCGGAACATGGTGAGTGGCGGCCGGCGGGTAATGGCGTTGCCGGCGAGCATTTTCTGGAACAGCGGGTTTTTACGAATTCGGGTCAGCACCTTGTCAAACAGCGCGTCAAGAGGCTCCATGGGGCCGAATACGGCCCGCATGTCCAGAAAAATCGATGAATAGACCAGATTCTGGGGGGTCGAGGCATCGATGAAACGGATAAACCAGTCGTCCCACTCTTTACCGCTCAGGCACAGCTTGGGGTTGCTGGCCATGATGTTGCCCTTGCACAGGGTGAAACCGCACTCGGCCAACTCCTTGTTCACCTGTTCCGCGAAGGGCAGGAGCTTTTCGCGGACCTGATCTTCGGTCATGCCCTCCGGTGTCTCGAACAGAATGCCGTTGTCCTGATCGGTCAGCAGGGTTTGCTCTTGCCGGCCCTCGCTGCCAAACGTCAGCCAGGTGAATGGAATGCCCGGGTCATGCTTTTTGATGTTGAGTTCGAGAACGCGCCGGACAGTCACGTCGTTAAGAGTAGTAATGATCTTCACCACCTGGCCGGAATCGGCGCCATGAGCGAGCATGGCGTCCACCAGTCGGGACACATCGGTGCGTAGGCTCACCAGCGTTCTCAGATGGCTGGCGGTGCCGATGGTGCGGGCCAGGTTCACCAGATCCACCCGTTGCAGGGAGAACAGGTCCCGCTCCGAGACAACACCGATCAGGCGGTGATTCTCATCTACCACACAAAGGTGGGCGAAGTGGTGCTCCGCCATCAGCATTGCCGCCTCGAACGCGTCAGAGTGGGAGGTCAGGCATATTGGGTCCCGGGTCATCACCTGCCCGATCGGGGTGTCCAGCGGGCCTTTTTCTTCCGCCACCATGGTGCGCAGGTCGCGGAGGGTGAAAATACCGATGGGATGGCGTTCATCATCGGTGACAATAATGCTGCCTACGTTGTTCTCGTGCATGCGGGCGACGGCCTTGCGCACTGGCAGATCCGTAGAGCACACAATGGGGTTCCGGAGCGCGTACCGCTCCAGCGGCGTGTCCAGAGAGTTGCTGGAGCCCATGGAGGCCATAGCGCCGGATTGAATCCGCTGATTGACCTGGTCCAGCAGACTGCTGACGCCCCGCAGACAAAAATCGCGGAACGAATCGCTATCAGAAAACAGGGTGACAAAGGCGTCGTGCTCGATACTCAGGCAGAAGGTATCGCCTGCGGCCCGGTGGAGCGTGCGGGTGGGGCGCTCACCGATCAGCGCCGCGAGCGGAAAACACTCGCCCTGACTGATTTCAAAGGTGGTTTCGGTTTTATCGTCCTTTTCATTGTGGCGTTCACCACGGATCCGCCCCTGCTTGACGATGTAGAAGCGTCTGACCGGACCGTCCTCTGGCGACAACACCACGTCATCATTGGCATAGAACCGCAGCGAGGCGTGCTCAGCGAAGTGGGCGAGGTGGGTGTCGTCCATGCTTGAGAACGGCGCATGCTCGCGCAGGAAGGTCATGATTGCGCGAGTATTCTGGGGGCGTGGCGTGTCCTGGGATGCGGCAACCATAGTTTTGTCCAGTTTGCTTGTGATCGCCCCCCGAGTGTAGACCACTTCGTGGCGATGTAACCCTAAGATTTTCGTCGAAGACGACCTGCCATCTCTGCCTTTATACGCAACGGGCCTGATGGTAAAGTTTCGTCACCTCCTACGCTGAACGACATTGCCATGACGACCAAAGAAGAGCGATTGAGCTTTCTGGAAGAAATGAAGGATGTCCGGCGCATCCGCAAGCCTAATCGCGCAGAAACCCGTGTGCCGAAAGAATTGACGCCCGGTCATCTGGAGCGTCAGCGGGCCGCGGTGGAGCAGCCGCTCAAGGACAACAATCCTCTGACTGCGGATATGGTCGAGCCCCTGACAGCCCACGACATCCTGAGCTGGCAACGTCCCGGTGTCCAGCACGGGGTTTTCCGCAAGCTGCGACTGGGCCAATACCCCATCGAAGCCCGGCTGGATCTGCACCGCATGACAGTCGAAGAGGCTCGCAGGGAAGTGTTTGCGTATATAAACGATTGCATTCGCTATGGGCTGCGCACGGTGATCATCCTGCACGGTAAAGGTGAACGCAATCCAGACGGCATCGCCCAGTTGAAAAGCCATTTGGCGAAGTGGTTGCCAGAGCTGGACGGCGTGCTTGCCTTCCATTCGGCCCAAAAGCACCATGGCGGCACGGGGGCAGTGTATGTCATGGTGCGAAAAAGCGATCGCGACAAGCAGCATAACCGTGAGTTACACGGAAGCCGTTGAGTTCTGCGTCAGATAATTCATTCTTTTAGGTTCACTGATTCCGGCGCCGCCGGACGTTGGAGGTTTTATGTTCAAGAAACTGTGTCTACTCGCGTGCCTATCCCTGGCATTGGTCGGTTGTAAGGATCGGGTGATCTGGAACGACAATGGCAAGGTAGATGATGCCACCGAGAATCGCGAAGTGTGGAATACCCAGGGCGAACTGGACAAGGGTGACCGCAAGATCTGGACCGACAAAGACGGTAATGACGTCGTCAAGTAATACACGCAGGCGAGCGGCCAGCGCGACGATAAACCAGGGCGCCCGGAAAGATGAGGCGCCCTGCCCAATCTCTGAGAGGAAACAGTAATGGCCCTGAGCCTGACGGTGAACGGTGAACGACGCACCCTTGAGGTGGACCTGAACACGCCCCTGCTGTGGGTGATTCGGGACGAGCTCGGTCTCAAGGGCACCAAATTCGGTTGCGGAGCGGGGCTGTGTGGCGCTTGCACCGTTCATCTGGACGGTCAGCCCGTGCGGTCCTGTTCGACCCCGGTGGAGGTGGCTCAGGACAAGTCGGTGACCACCATTGAAGGCTTGGGCACCGAGGCGAAGTTGCATCCGCTGCAGAAGGCCTGGGTGGAGCATGGGGTGCCGCAGTGCGGCTACTGTCAATCCGGGCAGATCATGAGCGCGGCGCACCTGCTGGAGCACAATCCGTCGCCCGCGCGTGAGGACATCGTCGCTGCGTTGAGCGGCAACCTGTGCCGGTGCGGCACCTATTCGCGGATTATTGCCGCTGTGGAATCTGTCGTGGACGGCAGCACCTCCGCCGCCAACCGGCAGGAAGGGGCGTGACATGAGCATGAATCGACGGGATTTTCTCAAGGTCAGTGCCGGCTCCTCCGGCAGCCTGGTGCTGGCGTTGTCGCTGCCGGGTTGCGCCAGTATCGAAACCGGTTACGAAGAGGCAGACGGCAGCTGGCGGCCCGATGCCTGGCTGGAACTGACTACCGGCGGCGCGGTGTACTTCACCCTTGCCCGGGTGGAAATGGGGCAGGGCACCTACACCGGTCTGACCACCGTGATTGCCGAGGAGCTGGAAGTTGACCCGGCCTCGATTACACCGACCTTCGCCCCGGTAGCGGCGGAATACCGTAATCCCCTGTATAAACTCCAGCTTACCGGTGGCAGCACCAGCCTCGCCACCAGTTGGGAACCGTTGCGTCAGGCGGGCGCGGAAGCCAGGGAAATGCTGATCCTGGCGGCGGCGCGGGTCTGGGGCGTCAATCATCGTGAGTGCACGGCTTTTGAAGGGCAGGTGCGGCATCCGAACGGGGCTGATGCCTTACCCTACGGCAAGCTGGTAAAACTGGCGGCCAGTGAAGAGGTGCGCCATGACGTGGCCCTCAAGCCCCGCGATCAATGGCGTTATATCGGAAAGAACCGTGGTCGCCTGGACGCCACCGCCAAATCCACCGGTACGGCGGAATACGGCATCGACGTTGAGTTACCCGGCATGGTCTACGCTGTGGTCACCCGTCCACCCCGTTACGGCGCCAGGGTGAAGTCTTTCAATGGCGCCGACATCGAGACCATGCCCGGGGTTCTGAGCGTGATCGAGATCGAGCGCGGCGTGGCGATTGTGGCCAGCAAGTACTGGCTGGCCCGCAAGGCGCAACAGCAACTGATCGTTGAATGGAACAACGACGACGCCGTGACCCTTTCCACCGCTGATGTGTTTGCCCT
This sequence comes from Marinobacter sp. M-5, assembly GCF_032911545.1. Classification (NCBI taxonomy): domain Bacteria; kingdom Pseudomonadati; phylum Pseudomonadota; class Gammaproteobacteria; order Pseudomonadales; family Marinobacteraceae; genus Marinobacter; species Marinobacter sp. M-5. Next base: position 2,032,445 of record NZ_JAWJEK010000001.1, on the reverse strand, counting down.
TTACCACCATGCTGCGGACGAGGATGCCGGAGAGCGTGAGCGCAGCGATGGCAGTTTCAGTGAGGCGGCGGAAAACGCAGAGCGGGTAGTCGAGGCAAGCTATGAGCAGCCCTACCTTGCCCATGCCACCCTGGAGCCCATGAACGCGACGGCCTGGTACCGCGACAATGCCATGGAAGTCTGGGCGCCGACTCAGGCACCGGATCTCGGCCGCATCGCTGCTGCCCGGGTCAGTGACCTGTCACCGGGTGACGTAACCATTAACACCACCTTTCTGGGTGGCGGCTTTGGCCGCCGGTTGACCCAGGACTATATTGAGGAAGCCGCCGCGGTGGCCTACCGGATCCGGAAGCCGGTAAAGGTGATCTGGTCGCGGGAGGAGGATACCCGCCATGACCTGTTCCGTCCGGCCATGCTCCATCGCATGAAGGCCAGCGTCTCCGGCAAAACGGTCACCGGCTGGCACCATCAGGTGGTTGGCCCCCAGGTTCTGGACTGGTACGTTCGCAACGCGGCGCCGGCGCAATACCCGTGGTCGCCGAAATTCCTCTACAACACCCTCGGAAAGGTCGGCCTGCTGGCTGAGGGGATCGCCACACCAAAGGACATTTCCGCCATTGAGGGTGCCATCGATTACCCCTACGACATCGCTAATGTCGAGGTTCGTCACACCCACACCGATCCGGGCGTGCCCATTACCTGGTGGCGTTCGGTGGGGTATTCCCATAACGGTTTTGCGGCAGAAACCTTCATGGACGAACTGGCTCACGAAACCGGCGCTGACCCCTACGAATTCCGGCGGGGCCTGATCCGCAACCAGCCGCGCCACCTGGCGGTACTCGACAAGGTGGCCGCCATGGCGGACTGGCAAGGCGGTGCGCCGTCAGGTCGGGCGCGGGGTTTGGCGCTGTTCCAGAGTTTCGGCACCTTCGTGGCACAGATCATTGAGGCCAGTATCGAGCACGGCAATATCGTTGTCCACAAGGTCTGGTGTGCAGTGGACTGCGGGCAGGTGGTGAATCCGGAGATTGTGCGTGACCAGATCGAAGGAGGCATCATCTTTGGTTTGACGGCCGCCCTGCACGGTGAGATAACCCTGGTGGACGGCGAGGTCCAGCAGAGTAATTTCCACGACTATATGCTCATGCGCAACTACGAGCGGCCGGAAGTGCTGGTAAACATTGCCGAGAGCAGCGAGGCGCCGACCGGGATCGGAGAGCCGGGCGTGCCACCGGTGTTTCCGGCGCTGGGTAACGCTCTGTTCGCACTGACCGGCAAGCGGCAGCGCGCGTTACCTCTGAACGCCGAGGTGGGTTGAGTGTCGAGCGGGCAGGTCGGCGGATGATCAGTGCGCACCGGCAAGTTCTGGCGGACGTTTCCGGCTGGCTGGAGCAGGGCAAAACCGGTTGGCTGTGCACCATTACCCGAACCTGGGGCTCCTCGCCAAGGCCGGTGGGTTCCTGGTTGGCAGTCAGCGAGAGTGGCGACTGGTCCGGATCAGTTTCCGGTGGCTGCCTTGAGGAAGACCTGTTGCGCCGGTGCGTGCAGGATCGTCCGGAATTCCCCCAGTTGCTGAAATATGGCATCACTGAGGGCGACCGGAACCGCTTTCAGTTGCCATGCGGTGGACAGATACATCTGCTGGTTGAACCACTGGTTCCTCATCGCGCCATCGGGCATGTGCGCGAGCTTGAACGCGCGATGTCCCTCCGGGAGGCGGTGTATCGGCAGGTGTGCCTGACGTCGGGCGCAATGACTGTTGGCATTTGCGCACACCATCGGCGGGGTGTGGAGAACGCGCCGGAGATGGTCACCCATTACCTGGCGCCGGAATGCCGCTTGCTCCTGATCGGGGCCGGTGAGGTTGCGCACCACGTGCACGATTTTGCCACGGCCGCCGACTTCAGCGTCACCCTGTGTGAGCCGAGAGCCACGTTCGCGGATGGTTGGAGCTATCCGCACATTCCATTGGTCCGGGAGTTACCGGACGATCTGGTGGTGGCATCGTTCAACGATCCCGCCGTGGGTATACTGGCGCTGGCTCACGATCCCCGTATTGATGACATGGGGTTGCTGGCGGCGCTCGGGTCGGAGGCCTTCTATGTGGGCGCCATGGGTTCGGCAAAGACCTCCCGTGACCGGCGGGAGCGGCTCTTGTCACTCGGCGTTTCGCCGGCCGATCTGGCGCGCCTGCATGCGCCCATTGGCGTCGATATCCCCAGTAAAACGCCGGCAGAAATTGCCATCTCGATCGTTGCCGATCTGATTGTCGCACGCCACCGTTTGCGGGCGGCGCCTCCGTCTTTATAATGCCCCATTATCCGCCGCCCTTATCCCGGAAGGTGGCCTGAATCCGGAGACTGCCATTGTTTGATGTAACCCGTTACGCCGAGGCGGCCCAGTCCATTGTCGATGCCGGGCGCTTTTTGTATGGCCGCGGCTGGTCCCCGGCCACCAGCAGTAACTATTCTGCGAGGCTCGACGACCACCACATTGCCATTACCGTATCCGGGCGCCACAAGGGCGAGCTGGCGGCCGGTGATGTGATGGTGGTGGATCTGGCCGGCCAGCCAGTGCAGAGCCAGTGCCGCTCCTCCGCGGAGACGCTGCTGCACACGGTGCTCTACGAGGTGTTTCCGGAGGTGGGTGCGGTGCTGCACACCCATTCGGTCAATGCCACGGTTCTGAGCCGCCTGTTGCCGCCGGATCAGCCCCTGATCCTGGAGGGTTACGAGTTGCAGAAAGCCTTTCCCGGTCAGGACACCCACGATGCCAGTCTGCAGGTACCGGTGTTCGACAACACTCAGGATATTCCGGACCTCGCCGGCCGTACCGCGCAGTGGTTCCGTGATCATCCGCAACAGCCGGGCTACCTGATTCGCGGCCACGGTCTTTATACCTGGGGCCGCACCATGGCAGACTGCCTGAGACATGTTGAAGCATTTGAATTTCTGTTCGAATGTGAACTCGCAACCATGAGGCTCCGTTGATGACCACCCTGAGCATTTTCAATCAGAACCAGCCCGAGTATCCGCAGTCGGTGACAGAGGACAGCGACGAGATCCGGCGTCTTCTGGCCAAGAAGGGCATCCGCTTCGAGCAGTGGCAGACCCGCGAGTTGCCTGACGATGCCTCGGCCGAGGCTATTCTTGACGCTTATCAGGAGGAAGTGGCTGCGCTGAAGCGGGAATGCGGCTTCCAGACCGCTGACGTAGTCAGCCTGAATCCGGACAACCCCCAGAAAGAAGCCTTCCGCCAAAAGTTTCTGGACGAGCATGTCCACAGTGAGGATGAGGTACGCTTCTTCGTCCGTGGTCAGGGGCTGTTTTACCTGCATTTCGGCGACCAGGTGTATGCCGTACTGTGCCAGAAGAACGATCTGATCAGCGTGCCCGACGGTACCCGTCACTGGTTTGATATGGGCCCGCAGCCCAGATTCACGTGCATTCGTCTGTTCTCCAATCCCGAGGGCTGGGTCGCGGATTTCACCGGTGAGGACATCGCCCGTCGCTTGCCCCGTTACGAACAGCTGGCCGGGGCCGCCTGATGATCCGGGTGATTCTCACCGACATTGAAGGCACGACCAGTTCAATCTCGTTTGTGCATGAGGTGCTGTTTCCCTACGCGGCCGAGCACATGGGCGATTTTGTCCGTGACGGACACACCGCGGACCCTGCCATTGCCGAGCAGCTGGACGCGGTAGCGGATGTGTCCGGTGTCCCGCGGGGTGACATTGAAGCGCTGATTGACGTTCTCCGGGGCTGGATCCGTGAGGATCGAAAGGAAACTCCTCTGAAAACGCTCCAGGGCATGCTGTGGGAACAAGGCTACCGGCAGGGAGCTTTCCGCGGCCATGTGTATGACGATGCAGCCGACTATCTGCAACGCTGGCATGATCGGGGGCTGCGATTGTTCGTATACTCCTCCGGGTCGGTCAAAGCCCAGAAACTGATCTTCGGATTCAGTGAGGCGGGCGACCTGACGCCGTTCTTCTCGGGTTACTTCGACACCCGAGTGGGCGCAAAAAAAGAGACGCAATCCTACCGCAACATTCTGGATCAGCTCGGGGTAGAGGGCAGCTCGGTTCTGTTTCTCTCGGACGTGGAAGCGGAGCTGGCAGCGGCGCAGGAGGCCGGCATGGCCACCGTGTGGCTGGTTCGGGATGGCGAAATTCCGGATACCGGGCGCGCGGTTGCGAAGGATTTTGCCGACGTGGATACCCTGCTGAAACGGCGCTAGCGGCACAGCCCGTGACCGGGCAGGCTGTTCACTCTGACACAGGGGAGGATCGCGCCGTGATCCTGAACAGAATAATGAGGGTCTGCTTGCTGCTGGCGCCAGCCTTGGTGTTGGTGGGGTGTAACCCCTTCTCGCAGGCGGACTCCATGATGGATGAGTACGTGGAGCGAGTGGCTCGGGTGCTCGATACAGAGCCTGTGTTGTCCGAACTCCCGCCGCTGGAGCGACTGCCCCGCCGCCGTGATCGTCGTCTCGAGATGCCCGAGCTCGACATGGACATTCTGGATTTCCTGTCACTGTACGGCTGCCAACTGCAGTATGTGGTCGGTGAGCGCAATTCGGTGATGGGGCGGGTTATGGACCCATTGAATCGGCTGCGCTATGAGCTGCGTTTTATTGAAGCCGCTGGTGAGTGTTTACCGGACATCGATCGTGAAGACCTCAAAGCCAGCCTGCAGGATGCGATCGAGAGTAAGCGGGATTCCCTGCCGGTGGCGGTCTGGAACGCAACCTGGGGCGCAGAGGAAATCGAGACCCTGTTTACTTTGTCCAAGGGCCATTTCCCGGTGGCCGCCGAGGCCAATCCCATCTCCGACCTCTCGGCCGATGTGGGGCGCCTCAACAACACGCTGGATGATCTCCTGGCGGGGCAGGTGGAGCATTCCCTGGATTACGTAGGTGAGGTTCACCAGCGCTGGCAAGCCGAGCACCGCGCCGGCCAGCTTCTGAACAGTGCCAACTTGCTGATCACCCGGCTGGACGATGCGTCGGCCATCCTCCGAACCCGCCTCGACGGTCGTCCCCTGTGTTTTGATGGTAAACCGAACAATCAGTCCGATATTGTTCGCAACATGTTTTTCAGCGTGTACATCGACCGCATCCAGCCTTATATGAGCGACGTCAGCCGAGCTCATGAGGTGCTGATCCGTCCGCTGTCGGAGATGGCGCAAGTGCAGAGCGAGGTAATGCCGGAGGCTTTCCGGGAATGGTCGAGCCGCCACCTCGCCCTCGACGACGAAGCGGGGATCTGGCGGGAGCTGGATCGGGCGATGGCCGTGCACACGGAACACTGGCAGGCGTTACTGGAGCAATGTGGCCTGCGGCCCGGTGCCTGACCGACTTAGCGCTGGCTTTCCGGTGTGACCCGCAGGATCTCTTCGATGGTGGTCAGGCCGGAGGCGACTTTCTGCGCGCCGCTCAGGCGCAGGGATTTCATGCCGGTTTTATAGGCTTCCAGCCGCAATTCCTCCAGCTCGCACTGATCGGTGATCCGCGCACTGAGATCGCCCGATAGCTTGAGAATTTCATACACCCCGGCACGGCCGTAGTACCCGGTGTTGCGACACTCCAGGCAGCCCACCGGCCGGTAAACCTGATCAGGCGTGGCGGCTTTCCAGGGGCGGGTCAGGCTCTGCCAGGCCTGCTCGTCTGCCGGCCCTGGAGCTTTGCAGTGCGGGCACAGGGTACGCGCCAGCCGTTGTGCCATGACCCCGAGTACCGTGGCCCGGATCAGGTAGGGCGGGATGCCCAGCTCCATCAGGCGGGTAATGGCGCTGGGGGCATCGTTGGTGTGCAGGGTAGACAGGACCAGGTGGCCGGTCAGTGCCGCCTGCACGGCCATTTCCGCTGTTTCCAGATCGCGGATCTCGCCGATCATGATGATGTCCGGATCTTGGCGCAGCAGCGCCCGCACCCCGGAAGCAAAGGTCAGCTCGATGTTGTTCTGAACCTGCATCTGGTTGAAGGCCGGTTCAACCATCTCGATCGGGTCCTCGATGGTGCAGATGTTCACTTCCGGCGAGGCCAGCTGTTTTAAAGTGGAGTACAGGGTGGTGGTTTTGCCGGAGCCGGTCGGGCCGGTCACCAGAACAATACCGTGGGGGCGATCGGTGATGTCGCGCCAGCGCTCACGGTCTTCCCGGGAGAAGCCCAGTTGTTCGTAGGATTTCAGCAGTACTTCCGGATCAAAGATCCGCATCACCATTTTCTCGCCGAAAGCGGTGGGCATGGTGGCCAGGCGAAGTTCCACTTCGCTGTTGTCGGGCTTGCGGGTCTTGATCCGACCGTCCTGGGGGCGGCGTTTTTCTGCCACGTTCAGTCGCCCGAGAATTTTCAGACGACTGGTCACGGCCACGCCGACCTGTTCCGGAAATTCGTAGACGTTGTGTAGCACGCCATCAATGCGAAATCGTACCTGGGTGACGTTCCTGCGCGGCTCGATGTGAATGTCCGAGGCGCGCTGGTCAAACGCGTACTGCAGCAGCCAGTCAACAATCTTGACCACATGCTGGTCGTTGGCGTCCGGGTTTTCACCGGCGCCCAGATCCAGCAGTTGCTCGAAATTCTGGTTCCGGGCCGAGCCCTCACCCTGGCGACCACTGGCTTTGCTGACGGAGTTGGCCAGCTGGTAGAACTCGACGGTGTAACGGCGAAGGTCTTCGGGATTGGCAACCACCCGGCGGATGTCTTTCTGCACCGCCTGACGCAGGTTGCCCTCCCAGTCGCTCTTGAACGGTTCGGCGCTGGCGATCAGTACTTCGTCCTGGCGAATTTCCACCGCCAGGATGCCGTGGCGTTGGGCGAACGCGTACGACATCACCCTGGCGATAGCCGGGGTGTCGATCTTCAGCGGATCAATGTGGTACCAGGGTTGTCCGGCCCAGTCGGCCAGCCACTGGGTCAGCCGGTCCAGATCCAGTGTGCGGCCAGAATTCCGGCTTTTCAGGGCCGCCAGGGCGATCAGCTCCAGCGGGTGCCGCTGCCGGGCATCGGTGCCGATGTTGGCCTGCAACACGCGGTCTGCATCCTCCTGTGTAATCTCGCCACTGGCCACCAGTGCTGTGACCAGATCACGCAGGGTCAGAGTGTTTCTTGGCGGTGCCGGTGCGCGGACAGTGCCCATGGACATGCCCGTTTACGCGCCCGCCGGAGCGGCGGGCCGGTTTACCTTCAGGTGCACCATCGACACGGTGAACAGCAGGAAGCTCAGAATGGTCAGGATGAGCGGCGCCGGAGCCCCTTCGCTGAGCCAGGCGGAGACCACAGCCTGGGTAAAGTAGAAGATCACCACAAACGCCATCCAGATGTATCCGCGGTTGTGGCCGCGAAACACCGGTACCGCAAAGGCCAGCAAGGGCAGCAGCTTTACCGCGAGCATCAGCGACACCGAGACTCCCTCAACCTGAACCGGGTAAAAGGTCGTGATCAGCAGCGTTGCCAGTAAAGCTATGTAGAGCGCAATCGTCAGTCTGGCGGTAACTCGGGCTTTCGGGTTATAGAGCATGTGTGCCTTCCGTCAATAAAAGTTAGGTGTCAGCCGTAGCTGGTTCAGCGGAGCTTTTGTGCCAGTTCGCCCAGCCGCTCACCAAAGCTCTGGCATATGGCCTTCTCATGATCCGTCAGCGGCTGCTGTTCGCCGGTGCCGGCCCAATGCGAAGGGCCATAGGGTGTGCCACCGGACATTGTCTCGTTCAGGGCCTGCTCGGAGTAGGGCACGCCGCACAGCACCATGCCATGGTGCAGCAGCGGCATCATCATGGTCAGCAGGGTGGTTTCCTGCCCCCCATGCAGGCTGCCGGTGGAGGTGAACGCCCCGGCCGGCTTACCCGCCAGCGCACCGCTGAGCCAAAGGTCGCCGGTGCCGTCCAGGAAATGCTTGAGTGGCGCCGCCATGTTGCCGAAGCGGGTCGGGCTGCCAATGGCCAGGCCCGCGCACTGGGCCAGGTCGTCCTTGCTGGCATAGGGTGCGCCGTGATCGGGCACCGGCGGTAAGGTGGATTCGGTCTCCGGCGATACCGGCGGCACTGCGCGAATGCGTGCCTCCATACCACTGACACGGGCCACGCCCCGGCCAATCTGACTGGCCATTTCAGCCGTTTGGCCGCTGCGGCTGTAATACAGTACGAGCACGTAGGCATTTTCGGACGACATGATTACGCTCCGCTCAGAATAGGGTCAGCACGTTTTCGGGTGGGCGTCCAAGGGCCGCCTTGTTGCCATGAACGACGATCGGACGTTCAATCAATCTGGGCGTCGCCACCATGGCGTGGATCAGCTCGTCCTCACTCAGGGCGTCGTTGTCGAGGTGCTGTTCCCGGTACTCCTTTTCACCCTTGCGCATCAGTTGCCGCGGCTCAAGCCCCAGCCGATTCAGAATCTGTCGCAGCTCCTGCTCTGTCGGTGGGGTTTCAAGGTAGCGTATAATCTCTGGCTCGATACCGCGTGCTGTCAGCAGTTCGAGCGTTTGTCTGGACTTTGAGCAGCGGGGATTGTGGAAAATGCGGGTCGGTTCTGTCATCTTCTGGCCTGAGTTGAGTTTGGCTGTCCTGAATTCCGGATGCCCCGTAGTCTAACAGGAGGACTCCCCGTGCAGTACCCTGCAAGGTTTCGTTGTCGGAATCTGTTTAAAACCGTTCTGGTCATTGTTGCGCTCGGGTTTCTGGCCGGCTGTGAAAAGCTGGAGTTCGAGCAGGCTGGCGGCGAATCGCTGGACTGGGACGACCTCCGTGGGCAGTGGGTGCTGGTGAATTACTGGGCCGAGTGGTGTAAACCCTGCCTTGAGGAAATCCCTGAGCTGAATAGGGTGAACGAGAGCGGCGAGGTCACGGTGCTGGGCGTGAACTTCGATGGTGTCCGTGGCCAGGAACTGGTGGATCTGGGAGACACCATGGGCATTGAATTCACCATGCTGGCGGAGGATCCCGGCGGTGACTTCGGCTGGAAGACCCCCGTGGCGCTGCCTGCCACCTTTGTAATTGATCCGGACGGAGAGCTGCGAGAGACCCGTTTCGGGCCGCAGACCGAAGAGCAACTGAAAGAATTGACGGGCGGCTGAGGCCACCCGTGACTGGCATTCAACAGCAGGAATCCCCCGACGTTATGGCGCAAACCTTCATACACCTCCGCGTGCACTCCGAATACTCCATGGTGGATGGGCTGGTGCGGGTCAAGCCGCTGGTCAGTCGTGTGGCGGAACTGGGCATGCCAGCCGTGGGGCTGACCGAGCAGTCCAATATGTGCTCACTGGTGCGCTTCTACAAAGCGGCGACCGGCGCGGGGGTGAAGCCGATCATCGGGGCTGACCTGTGGGTGGACAACCCTGAAGAGCCTGAAAACCCGTTTCGCCTGACCTTGCTGGCTCGTGACAACGCCGGATACCTGCACCTGACCGAAATCATCAGCCAGGGCTACACCGAAGGGCAGCGGTTCGGCAAGCCGATCATTCAGCGGGCCTGGCTGGAAGCCCGGGCGGGCGGTCTGATTGCGCTGTCCGGTGGCAAGATGGGCGACGTGGGCAAGGCGCTGCTCGCCGGCAAGCCGGATCTGGCCCGCGAGCGCGCCTGCTACTGGGCCGAGCTTTACCCGGACAGCTATTACCTGGAGCTGCAGCGCACCGGCCGTGCCGGCGACGAAGACTGCCTGCATCTGAGCGTTGAGCTGGCGGACCGGCTGGAGATACCGGTAGTCGCCACCAACGACGTTCACTTCCTCTACGCGGACGATTTCGACGCGCACGAGGCCCGGGTCTGCATCGGTGAAAGTCGCACCCTGGATGATCCCCGCCGGGACCGCCGCTTCAGCGACCAGCAGTACCTGCGCAGCGCCGATGAGATGATCGAGCTGTTCAGCGATATTCCTGAGGCCATCGAGAACACCGTAGAGATTGCCCGCCGCTGCTCGGTAACGGTGCGCATGGGGGAATACTTCCTGCCGAACTACCCGATACCCGATGGCATGACCATGGATGAGTACTTCCGCAAGGTGTCTGAAGAAGGGCTGGAGGAGCGGCTTGCGAAAACTCTCAGCAAGGACGACCCTGAGTACGATGCCAAGCGGGAAGCCTATTACACCCGCCTGAACTTCGAACTGGACATTATTATCCAGATGGGGTTCCCGGGCTACTTCCTCATCGTGATGGACTTTATCAAGTGGGCGAAAAACAACGGCGTGCCGGTGGGCCCCGGCCGGGGTTCCGGTGCCGGCTCGCTGGTGGCCTATGCCCAGCTGATCACCGATCTCGACCCGCTGGAATACGACCTGCTGTTCGAGCGCTTCCTGAACCCGGAACGGGTTTCCATGCCTGACTTCGACGTCGACTTCTGCATGGAGGGCCGCGACCGGGTGATTGCCTATGTGGCGGAGAAGTACGGCCGCGAGGCGGTCTCCCAGATCATCACCTTCGGCACCATGGCGGCCAAGGCGGTGGTGCGCGACGTGGCGCGGGTGCAGGGCAAGTCCTACGGCCTGGCAGACAAGCTCTCCAAGATGATTCCGTTCGAACCGGGCATGACCCTGGAAAAGGCCATCGAGCAGGAGCCCCAGCTCGGCGAATTTCTTGAAAACGACGAGGAAGCCCAGGAAATCTGGGATATGGCCCTGAAGCTGGAAGGGGTGTGCCGTAACGCCGGTAAGCACGCCGGCGGGGTGGTCATCGCCCCCACCAAGATTACCGATTTCTCGCCACTGTACTGTGACGACGAGGGTGGCAGCCTGGTCACCCAGTTCGACAAGGGCGACGTGGAAGACGCCGGCCTTGTGAAGTTCGACTTCCTCGGTCTGCGCACCCTGACGATCATCGACTGGGCCCTGAAGATGATCAACCCACGCCGCGAGAAACGCGGGCTGGCGCCGCTGGACATCAACGAGATTCCGCTGGTGGACGCGCCATCTTTCGAGATGCTGAAAAAGGCGGAAACCACGGCGGTGTTCCAGCTGGAATCCCGCGGCATGAAAGACCTGATCCGCCGACTGCAACCGGATTCCCTGGAAGACATGATCGCTCTGGTGGCGCTGTTCCGCCCCGGTCCGTTGCAGTCCGGCATGGTGGACGACTTCATCGACCGGAAGCACGGCCGTCAGCCGATGTCTTTTCCGCATCCGGACTATCAGTATGAAGGCCTGAAACCGGTACTGGAGCCCACCTATGGGGTCATCCTCTACCAGGAGCAGGTCATGCAGATCGCTCAGGTGATGGCGGGCTACACTCTGGGTGGCGCCGACATGTTGCGCCGGGCCATGGGTAAGAAAAAACCCGAGGAAATGGCCAAGCAGAAGCAGATCTTCCTCGACGGCTGCGAAAACAACGGCATCAACAAGAGCCTGGCGGAGAACATCTTCGACCTGGTGGAAAAGTTCGCCGGTTACGGTTTCAACAAGTCCCACTCGGCCGCTTACGCGTTGGTGTCTTATCAGACCCTGTGGCTGAAAGCCCATTACCCCGCGGAGTTCATGGCCGCCGTGCTCACTGCCGATATGCAGAACACCGACAAGGTGGTCACGCTGGTGGAAGAGTGCCGGAACATGAAGCTGGATCTGCTGGTGCCGGATGTCAGCCGTTCTGAATTCACCTTCACGGTGAACGATGATGGTCAGATTGTTTACGGGCTGGGCGCCATCAAGGGCCTCGGGGAAGGGCCGATCCAGAGCATTGTGGACGGCCGCGCCGAGGGCGAGCCCTATCAGGATATTTTCGATTTCTGTCGCCGCGTGGATCCGAAGAAAGTTAACAAGCGGGCCATGGAGGCGCTGATTCGCTCCGGTGCCATGGACAAACTGGGTGCTGGTCGTGCGCAGCTGATGGCCAGTATCGACAAGGCCGTGCAGCAGGCCGGTCAGCAGTCCCGCAACGATGCCGTGGGCATGATGGATATGTTCGGTGAAACCCTGGAGGCCAGCGGTGACGCCGACCCCTACGAGGACGTCGCCCGGGTGCGGGAGTGGCCGGAGAAAGAACGATTGAAGGGGGAGAAAGACACCCTCGGCCTGTATCTGACTGGCCACCCGTTCGATGAGTATGAGCGGGAAGTGCGCCGTTTCGTGCGCTCATCCATTGCCGATCTGAAGCCCAGCAAATCCCCTCAGCGGGTTGCCGGTCTGGTGGTTGCCCAGCGCACTATGAAGACCCGTACCGGCTCGACCATGTGCTTCATCACCCTGGATGACCGCAGTGCCCGCATTGAGGCGACCCTGTTCTCGGAGGCTTTTTTCGAAAACCGGGAATTGCTGCAGTCGGATCAGGTCATCGTGGTGGAAGGGCAGGTCAGCCACGACGATTACTCCGGGCAGATGAAGATGCGTGTCAGCTCGGTGATGGATGTGGGCACTGCACGCCAACAGTTCAGCCGTGGATTGAAACTGTCACTTCACGCGGACCAGCTCCAGAACGGCCTGCTCGACAAACTCGACAGTACCCTGAGGCCGTTCCGCTGCGAAGGCAGTCCGGTGTGGATCGAGTACAGCAGCAATGACGCCAGTACCCGCATAGAACTGGGAGAAGGGTGGCGAGTTCAGCCTGATGACGACCTGTTGCTGGAACTTCGCTACCTCATGGGCGACCGGGCCGTGGAACTGGTCTATGATTGAGGTAGTCCGGCAAGGTTCGGTCTGGTGCCCCGGCTGACATATTGATAAGTTAACGTTTTGTCAGGAGGCGGACTCATACCAATGTCCGCTTTAGCCCCGCTTCGGGCGCTGCTATCTTTGTCCAAAATTCTGGTTTGGCGGGATGAATTTTCCGTCTGGCAATCAAATGATGGAACATCATGAACCCTAATTATCTGGATTTCGAACAACCCATTGCCGACCTGGAGGCGAAGATTGAAGAGCTTCGCATGGTGGGTAATGACACCGACATCAACATTTCCGATGAAATCAACCGGCTGAAGAACAAGAGCGTCAGCCTGACGGAAACCATTTTTTCCGATTTGCAGCCATGGGACGTGGCGCGCCTGGCCCGCCATCCACGCCGTCCCTACACCCTTGATTACATCGAAATGATCTTTGACGACTTCGACGAATTGCACGGTGATCGCCGATACGCGGATGATCTGTCGATCGTGGGCGGCACTGCGCGGCTGGATGACAAGCCGGTGATGGTGATTGGTCATCAGAAGGGCCGGGAAGTGCGTGACAAGGTCAAACGTAATTTCGGCATGCCGCGCCCCGAGGGTTATCGCAAGGCTCTGCGCCTGATGGAAATGGCCGAGCGGTTCAAGATGCCGATCCTGACCTTCATTGACACGCCAGGCGCCTACCCGGGCATCGGGGCCGAGGAGCGTGGCCAGAGTGAGGCCATCGCCTTTAACCTGGCCGTGATGTCGCGTCTCAAAACGCCCATTATCTCTACGGTGATCGGTGAAGGTGGCTCCGGTGGTGCGCTGGCGATCGGGGTCTGTGACCAGCTCAACATGCTGCAGTATTCCACCTACGCGGTTATCTCGCCGGAAGGCTGCGCCTCCATTCTGTGGAAAAGCGCTGAGTACGCAGCCCAGGCTGCTGAAGCCATGGGTGTGACTGCGGATCGCCTGAGGGATCTCGGGTTGGCGGACAACGTCATCAAGGAGCCGCTCGGTGGAGCACACCGCAATCCGGAAAAAATGTCCAAGGCGCTCCGTGCAACGCTCAAGAAAGGTGTTGCCGAACTGAGTCGTTTGCCCACTGATGAGCTGGTGTCCCGCCGTTACGAGCGGCTGACCCGATATGACACCGGGCGGTAAATCCGCAGCGGATTTCTCCTGGCCGGCGGAGCTGATCGATGCCGTCAGGCACCTGCCCGATGCGTCACGAGTGTGGGTCGCCCTCAGCGGCGGCCTCGACTCGGTTCTCCTGCTCCACTTGATTTCTCACTGTTGCACGGACCGGACGCCGGTTCTGGCTGTGCACGTCAATCACCAGCTACAACACAATGCCGCTGAGGTGGAGCAATTCTGCCGCGACTTGTGCGCGCGATTGAGTGCGCCACTGACCGTCGAGAAGGTCTCGGTACCGGTCAACCTTGGCCCCGGCACCTCCACCGGGGGTGTTGAAGAAGCCGCGCGCCATGCCCGCTACAACGTATTCGAGCGTGTTCTGCAGCCCGGCGAATTGCTGCTGATGGCGCATCATGGTGACGACCAGGCCGAAACGGTGCTGTTCCGGTTGTTGCGGGGCAGTGGCGTGGGCGGCCTGGCCGGCATGCCGTCAAACCGTTCGCTGGGGCAGGGGCAGCTTCACCGTCCACTTTTGGCGTTCAGCAGAAGGCAGATTGAGGGCTGGGCGCGGGAGGCCGGGCTGCGGTGGATGGAGGACCCGAGCAACAACGATCAGACCTACGACCGTAATTTTCTGCGTCATTCGGTCATGCCCCTGCTGAAATCCCGCTGGCCCTCTCTGATCAAGCGTCTGGGGCACAGCGCGCGCGCCTGCGGCGAGCAGGAGGCGCTGGCGGCATCGCTCGCACAGATCCACTACGCCTCCGTTGCCGGTGGTGAAGGGCGGCTGCGCGTGGCGCAGATGCTGGGCTTAAGCCACGTGGAGCAGAAAAACCTGCTGCACTGGTGGATAACCCGCGGTGGATACCGGTTTCCGACCGTTGCCAACTGGGGGCAAGCACTCAACGACCTGTTGCTGGCTGCGCCGGATAGAGAACCCGAGTTTTGCGGTGAGGGTTACGCGCTGCGCCGATTCCATGGCTGGATCTACCTGGTGCCGGACGAGCCCTCTGACCCGGTTGTGACGCAACCATTGTTGCCGGGACAGCCGGTCACCCTCGGGCGCTTGCGACTGGCGCTGCAACCCGGAGCTAACCCGGACCGCACGCCGCCGCCAATACGGATATCTACGAGGAAGGGGGGAGAGCGCATCCGGCCGCGTCCGGACGGCCCGTCGAAACCGCTGAAAAAATGGCTGCAGGAGCAGCGTGTCCCGCCCTGGGAAAGAGGCGGAATACCGCTGGTTTTCGAGGGCTCGGCGGAGGCCGGTGAGTTGATTGCCGTTGGCGATCTGTGGCTTTCCGGTAGATACTGTGGGGAGGCCCCGGCTGCCGGCTGGCGCATCGTTGTGGAGCGGGAATGTGATTGAGTAAGAGGGGGCTTTCTGGTAGTCTGGCGTCCCATCTTGAGATGACAATCTCCCTCCTTCACCGAACCAGACAAATCACGGAATTTGCATGACGCGTTATATTTTCGTCACCGGCGGTGTCGTGTCCTCCTTGGGGAAAGGTATCGCATCAGCCTCGCTGGCTGCGATCCTCGAGGCGCGCGGCCTGAAGGTCACTATTCTCAAGCTGGACCCGTACATCAACGTGGACCCCGGCACCATGAGCCCGTTCCAGCACGGTGAAGTATTTGTCACCGAAGACGGCGCGGAAACCGACCTTGACCTGGGCCACTACGAGCGCTTCATTCGTACCCCCATGAGCAAGCGTAACAACTTCACCACCGGCCGGGTGTATGAGGAAGTGATCCGCAAGGAGCGCCGTGGTGATTACCTCGGCGGTACCGTTCAGGTCATTCCTCACATTACCGACGAGATCAAGCGTCGTGTGGTTGAAGGCGCAGCCGGCGCCGATGTGGCGCTGATCGAGATTGGCGGCACAGTGGGTGACATCGAGTCACTGCCGTTTCTCGAGGCCTGCCGTCAGCTCAAGGTGGAAGTGGGCGCCCAGCGGGCGCTGTTCATGCATCTCACCCTGGTTCCGTACATCGCCACCGCCGGCGAAATCAAGACCAAGCCGACCCAGCACTCGGTGAAGGAAATGCGCTCCATCGGCTTGCAGCCGGATATTCTGCTGTGCCGCTCCGAATACGAAGTGGATGCCAGTTCCCGTCGCAAGATTGCGCTGTTCACCAACGTGGAAGAGCGCGCGGTGATTCCGCTTCAGGACGCCAAGTCCATTTACGCGATTCCGCGGATGCTGCACGAGTATGGCCTTGACCAGCTGGTCATTGAACGCTTCAGCCTCGACGCCCGCCCTGCAGATCTGAGCGAGTGGGATGAAGTGGTCGACTCGCTGATGAACCCCCAGAACGAAGTCACCATCGCGATGGTGGGCAAGTACATGGAGTTGCTGGACGCGTACAAGTCGCTGATCGAGTCCCTGCTCCACGCGGGCATCAAGACCCGCACCAAGGTCAATATCAACTACATTGATTCCGAAGACATCGAGCGTGATGGCACCGACGTGCTGCAGAGCGCAGACGCCATCCTGGTGCCGGGCGGCTTCGGCGAGCGCGGCGTGGAAGGTAAAATCCGTACCGTGCAGTACGCTCGTGAGAACAAGGTGCCTTACCTGGGCATCTGCCTGGGCATGCAGGTTGCGGTGATCGAGTACGCCCGCAACGTCGCCGGCCTGAAAGACGCGCACAGCACCGAGTTCCGTCAGCACACCCCGGAACCGGTGGTCGGCCTGATCACCGAATGGCTTGATGCCAGTGGCGAGCGTGAAGAGCGCACCCAGGAATCGGACCTCGGAGGCACCATGCGCCTCGGCGCGCAGGACTGCGTGCTGACCGAGGGCTCTACCATTGCCAACTGCTACGGCAAGAAAACCATCCGTGAGCGTCATCGTCATCGGTACGAAGTGAACAATCATTTCCTGCCGAATCTTGAAGGTGCCGGGTTGCAGGTGTCCGGCCGCTCGACCGACGGTCGTCTGGTGGAAGTGGTCGAGGCTCCGGATCATCCCTGGTTCGTGGCGTGTCAGTTCCATCCGGAATTCACGTCAACACCCCGTGACGGACACCCCCTGTTCAAGGGCTTTGTCCAGGCAGCACTGGCCCACAAGAAGGAATCCTGAGCATGGCCCGGAGTACGGTCAACGTTGCAGGTATTGAGGTCGCCAACGACAAGCCTTTCGTGCTGTTCGGTGGCATGAACGTTCTGGAATCGGCAGAGCTGGCCATGGAAGTGGCAGAGGCGTATGTGGAAGCCACCCGCAAGCTGGGTATTCCCTACGTATTCAAGGCCTCCTTTGACAAGGCCAATCGCTCCTCCGTCAACTCGTTCCGTGGCCCCGGGCTCGACAAGGGCCTGCAGATACTGGCAGACATCAAAAGCCGGTTCGGCGTTCCCATCATTTCTGATGTGCATGACCCTGCTCAGGCAGCGCCTGCGGCTGAAGTCTGCGACATCATCCAGTTGCCGGCATTCCTGAGCCGCCAGACCGATCTGGTGGTGGCGATGGCCAAAACCGGCGCAGTGATCAACATCAAGAAAGCCCAGTTCCTGGCGCCCCAGGAAATGAAGCACATCATCACCAAGTGCGAAGAAGCAGGTAACGACAAGGTGATCCTGTGCGAGCGGGGCAGCAGCTTCGGTTACAACAACCTGGTGGTCGACATGCTGGGCTTCGGCATCATGAAGTCGATGAACGTGCCGGTGATGTTCGATGTGACGCATTCCCTGCAGATGCCGGGTGGCCGCGCCGATTCCGCCGGTGGCCGCCGTGCCCAGGTGACGGATCTGGCGCTGGCGGGCATGTCCCAGGGGCTGGCAGGCCTGTTTCTGGAGGCTCACCCGGACCCGGACCAGGCCAAATGCGATGGCCCCTGCGCCCTGCGCCTGAGCCAGCTGGAGCCATTCCTCCAGCGGGTGAAAGCGGTGGATGATCTTGTTAAGAGTTTTAAACCTATCGACACCGCCTGATTGGCGGTGTTCGTTTTTGTCCTGCTCTAGACGAATCAACGAGTTAAAACCTTTAAGACATTGAAAACCTGGAGAGCCAGAAGAATGACCAAGATTGCCAACATCAAAGCCCGTGAGGTTCTGGATTCACGCGGTAACCCGACCGTAGAAGCGGATGTGACTCTGGAAGACGGAACGCTGGGTCGTGCCTGTGCGCCATCAGGTGCTTCCACCGGCTCCCGCGAAGCTCTGGAACTGCGTGACGGTGATGCGTCCCGCTACCTTGGCAAAGGTGTTCGCAAGGCCGTTGGGGCGGTGAATGGCAAGATCCGTGAGGCACTTGTCGGGAAAGATGCCGCCGATCAGCGTGGTCTGGATAACACCATGCTGGACCTGGACGGTACCGAGAATAAAGGCAACCTCGGCGCCAACGCGATTCTTGCAGTGTCCCTGGCGGCCGCCAAGGCAGCGGCGATTTCTCTGGGCAAGCCGCTTTATGAGCACATTGCCGATATCAACGGGACCTCTGGCAAGTTCTCCATGCCGGTGCCGATGATGAACATCCTCAATGGCGGTGAGCACGCGGACAATAACGTCGATATTCAGGAGTTCATGGTTCAGCCGGTGGCGGCCAAGAGCTTCGGTGAGGCCCTGCGTATCGGCGCCGAAATCTTCCACAGCCTGAAGAAAGTGCTGAAAGCCCAGGGCCTGAACACCGCGGTCGGTGACGAGGGTGGTTTTGCACCCAACCTGCCGTCGAACGAAGCGGCGCTGGCGGTCATTCAGGAAGCGGTCGAGAAGGCCGGGTACAAGCTGGGTTCCGACGTCACCCTGGCGCTGGACTGCGCGTCTTCCGAGTTCTACAAGGACGGCCAGTATCAGCTGTCTGGTGAGGGCAAGAGCTTTGATTCCGAAGGCTTCGCCGATTACCTGGCAGGCCTGTGCGAGCGCTATCCGATTGTGTCCATCGAAGACGGCATGGACGAGAGCGACTGGGACGGCTGGAAGATTCTCACTGACAAGCTGGGCAGCAAGGTTCAGTTGGTCGGAGACGACCTGTTTGTCACCAATACCCGAATCCTCAAGCAGGGTATCGACAAGGGCGTGGGCAACTCCATCCTGATCAAGTTCAACCAGATCGGCAGCCTCAGCGAGACCCTCGACGCCATCAAGATGGCTCAGGACGCGGGCTTCACTGCGGTCATCTCTCACCGTTCCGGTGAAACCGAAGACACCACCATCGCCGATCTGGCGGTAGCGACTTGCGCAGGCCAGATCAAGACCGGCTCCCTGTGTCGCTCCGATCGTGTCGCCAAGTACAACCAGTTGCTGCGTATCGAAGAAGCGCTGGACGGCAAGGCGCCCTACCGTGGTCTGAGTGAAATCAAAGGGCAGGGCTGAGGCCTTACCCGCGTATTTTTTACCTGTGTGAGCGTCAACCCCAGGTAACAAAATGTTAAGGCCATCGTGTTCTGAATGAAGTTTCAGTCACGATGGCCTTTTTACACAACCATTTAGAAGAATTTGTTGTTAATCTACTTTAGCGTCTATACTCACCATCCGGTGTTGGTTTTTTGTTCGGGTTTGATAAACGGAATTTGCAATGAAGTTGCTCTGGTCCATTATGGCTGTCTTGATACTCCTGCTGCAGGTCCGCCTGTGGATCGGGGAAGGCAGCTTTGCGCAGGTTTGGGCACTGGAGCAGTCTATTGCCGAGCAACGGGAAGAGAACGAGGAATTGTCTGTTCGCAATGAGCGTCTTTATGCGGAAGTGCGTAACCTGCGCAACGAGCAGGGCGCCGTCGAAGAGCGCGCCAGAATGAACCTGGGCCTGATCCGTGATGACGAAACGTTCTTCCTGGTCGTGGAAAACTGATCAGTTGCCATGACGCACCCCCGCTTCTGGTTGATTGTACCGGCCGCTGGCATAGGCCAGCGCATGCAGTCCGAGTGCCCGAAGCAATACCTCAGAATTGATCAACGCTTCATCCTCGATATTACCTTGTCCCGCACCCTCAACGCGGCACCTTTTGCCGGGTGTGTGGTCGCGCTCCACCCTGACGATCGCTGGTGGCCATCGACGGAAGCCAGCAAGAATCCCTGTGTTCAATCCTGCCCGGGTGGCTCCGAGCGTGCCGACTCGGTGCTGGCAGCGCTTTCGGCGCTGGCAGGGCAGGCGGCGGATGACGACTGGATACTGGTTCATGACGCAGCGCGCCCGTGCTTGCACCGGGATGACCTTGCCCGGTTGATGGCGGGTCTTCGCGATCACCGTGTGGGCGGTCTGCTGGCGGCGCGGGTGGCGGATACCATCAAGCGCAGCAATGACTCCCACCCACCGCAGGTTCTGGAAACCGTTGATCGCAGCAATCTGTGGCGCGCCCTGACCCCTCAGATGTTCCGCTACTCGACGCTGGTTGCGGCACTCGAGCATGCCCTGCAAGCCGGACACCCGATCACGGATGAATCCTCAGCTGTCGAGTTTTCAGGTAACATACCGGAATTGGTAGAGGGTCGGCCGGACAACATCAAGATTACGGTCCCGGCGGATCTTGCCCTGGCGAGCTTCATTCTCAGCCAGTTCTGAAACACCTGCATTTTCCGGGAAGTTCACTTATGCGTATTGGTCAGGGCTTTGATGTCCACGCCTTCTGTGACGGCGATTTTGTTACCCTCGGCGGCGTGCGTATCCCGCATCACCAGGGGCTGAAAGCGCACTCTGATGGTGATGTGCTTTTGCATGCGCTGGCCGACGCCTTGCTGGGTGCGGTCGCACTCGGCGATATCGGCCACCTGTTTCCGGACACCAGCGACGAGTGGGCAGGCGCCGACAGTCGTGATCTGCTCCGGCGCGTGGTGGCCAGAGTGCACGAGGAAGGTTACAGCGTGGTGAATGTAGACACCACGGTCATTGCCCAGGCACCCAGAATGGCTCCTCATGCCGAAGCGATGCGTTTGAACATTGCCGAAGATCTTGGCATTCCCGCCAGTCGTGTCAGTGTGAAAGCGACCACGACAGAAAAGCTGGGCTTTACCGGCCGCAGTGAGGGTATTGCAAGCCAGGCAATCTGCCTGCTGGAAGCGGTGACCTCGTGAGCACTCCATACGATAACCTGGCGGGCTGGCGGCTGGACTGGCCAACGTCGCGTGGAACACGGATCGCCTCCGCCTTGCTCAAAAGCGCGCCGGCGGACTTTCGGGTGGTTGAAGATCTTGGTATGACCGGATTTCCCGAGGGGGGCAATCCGGAGCGGCAAGAGGCCGGTGGCGAACACCTTTGTGTGTTTCTCGAGAAGACCGGTGACAACACCGAATACGTGGCTCGGCAACTGGCTCTGTTGTCCGGTTGTCGTCATTTCGACGTGGGATTCTGCGGGCTCAAGGACCGGCATGCGGTGACCCGTCAATGGTTCAGCCTTTACCGCCCGGGGCTGGAAGCTGAGGACGAGGAGTTCATCGGCCAGGTTAGCGAGCGATGGCAGGTAGTTGCCAGCAACCGCTTCGTGCGGAAGTTGCGCCGGGGTGACCACCGGGGCAACCGTTTCGGAATCACCCTGCGTGATGTTCGTGGTGACCGCGCCGCTATTGATGAAGCGTTGTCGGCACTGGCCAACTTTGGTGCTCCGAATTATTTCGGCCCCCAGCGGTTCGGTCATGACGGTGCCAACCTCGATCGGGCGCTGACCGTGGACCCGACCAGGCTCAATCGGTCCGGCCGCAAAGGCGGGAAAAAAGGCAGCCGCGGTCGCAAGGGCTCTGGCAGTCAGGACAGTAAAAACGTATTGTACTTTTCTGCTGCCCGGTCGTGGCTGTTCAATGAAGTGCTGGCCAGCCGCGTTGCCGACGGCAACTGGCGCCAGGCGATGGACGGCGAACCCGGTTCCGATGCAGACTGGGCAACCGGTCCTCTCTGGGGGGACGGTGGAACCGCAGCGGTCGCCGGCCAGGGCGCGTTGGAACGGGACATCGTGTCCCGGACACCGGGGCTTGAGGCCCTGTTTTCGGTGACCCGGATGAAGCCCGAGCGTCGGCCCCTGATTGCGCTGCCGCAGGCGTTGCAGTGGCAATGGTTGCAGGAAGGCGTGCTGGAAATCGGCTTTTGGCTGGCGCCCGGGCAATACGCCACGACCGTACTGGCGGACGTATTCGAATTACGAGACGGGGCATCAGACCCCGCATAGAAAAATATCCGGGCGGGTAATCTGTAGCCAGATGCGATGACCCGGAGTGCAAAGGCTAGCGGAGAAAATTGTGCGCATACTGTTATCCAACGATGACGGTGTTCATTCACCGGGTCTTCAGGCGTTGTATGAGGGCCTGGCGGGTATTGGTGAGCTGGAAGTTGTTGCCCCGGACCGGGATCACAGCGGCGCCAGCAATGCCCTGACCCTGAGCCGACCGCTCACGGTTGAAGAACACCCGAACGGGTTCCGGTCGGTAGACGGAACACCCACGGACTGTGTCCACCTGGCGGTGAATGGCCTTTTCAGCCAACCGTTCGACCGGGTTGTGTCGGGTATCAACACCCACGCGAATCTCGGTGACGACATCATCTACTCCGGAACCGTCGCCGCTGCCACCGAGGGCCGAAATCTGGGGTTGCCGGCGATAGCGGTGTCTTTGGTCAATGAAGGGCACTTCCATTACGCAACCGCGGCCCGTGTGGTAAGGATGCTCCTGGAGGGGAAAAAGCCGTTGGCACTGGGTCCACGCTGCATCCTGAACGTCAACGTACCGGATGTGGCCTGGGACAGAATCGCCGGGTTCCGGGTGACCCGCCTGGGTCACCGGGATCGTGCCGAGGGTGCCATCCCCATGACGTGCCCCCGAGGCAAGGAACGCTACTGGATCGGCGCCGCCGGGCAGGGCAGCGATGCCGGTCCGGGTACAGATTTCCATGCGGTGCGTGAAAACTACGTGTCAATCACCCCGGTTCATGTCGACATGACACGCCACGAGGCGCTGTCACCGTTACGAGAGTGGGTCGACGACGTGAACGCCGGGGAGAAATCGTGATGGTTGCAGAGCACCAGGGCATTGGCATGACTTCCCGCCGAACCCGTATGCGTCTGATTCAGCGCTTGCGTGATGCGGGCATAAAAGATGAAAAGGTACTGGCGGTTATGGGAGATATGCCTCGCCACATATTTCTGGATGAGGCACTCTCTCATCGTGCCTATGAGGATACCTCGCTGCCCATCGGCTATAACCAGACACTCTCCCAGCCCTACATTGTTGCCAGGATGACCGAGATTCTGATGCAGCATGAGCCGGCCCGGGTGCTTGAGCTCGGCACCGGCTCCGGCTACCAGACCGCCATCCTGGCGCGCCTCGTGGATCTGGTGTTCAGTGTTGAGCGGATCAAACCCCTGCAGGACCGGGCGCGTGACCGGTTGCGCCAGCTTGAGCTGCGCAACACGCTGCTCAAGCACGCGGATGGTGGCATGGGCTGGCCCGATAAAGGCCCTTTCGACGGTATTATGTTGACCGCAGCGCCCAAGGAAATCCCGTCTGAACTGAAATCACAACTGGCAGACGGCGGCGTCATCGTGGCGCCGGTAGGTGAAACTGATCAGACCCTGGTGAAAATGGTTCGCCGCGGCGACAGCTTCGAGATCACTCGAATAGAAGCCGTGAATTTCGTACCCCTGCTTGGCGGGGTCATACGGTGACCGACCCGCAGCGAGAGCATCGTCTGCCCGCGGTGTTCCTGCGGGGCATGGCCATGGGCGCAGCGGACATCGTGCCCGGAGTCTCCGGTGGCACCATCGCGTTTATCACGGGCATTTATTTCCGCTTGCTAGAGGCTATTAACGCGGTGCCCGGGGCCGTCATCGGCTCGCTCTTCCGCGGTGATCTGAAGGGCTTCTGGCAGCGTTGTGACGGCAATTTCCTGGTGTGCCTGCTGGTGGGCATACTGATGAGCATCGCGACACTGGCCTCGGCCATCAGCTATGCCCTGAACGAGCATCCCATTCTGATCTGGAGTTTCTTTTTCGGGCTGATTGTAGCGTCGGTCTGGCATGTCGGCCGTCAGATCCGGTCTTTCTCCGCCTTTCTGCTGCTTCCGTTGGCCGCCGGAATCGCTGTTGCCTGGGGGGTGACCACCCTGCCGGCCGGTCAGGTCGACCCGTCCGGGCTGGTCTTCTTCGGGGCGGGCGCCCTGGCAATTTGTGCCATGATCCTTCCGGGCATTTCCGGCAGTTTCATTCTCGTCATTATCGGGATGTATGCGCCGGTTCTTGATGCAATCCGTCACCTTGAAGTGGGACTTCTGCTGTTGTTCGCTTCCGGGTGTGTCATTGGCATCCTCTCCATCGCGCGGCTCATCACCTGGGCGTTTCACCACTTTCATGATCCGGTGTTGGCGCTGCTGACCGGTTTCATGATCGGTGCCCTCAACAAAGTCTGGCCCTGGAAGGAAACCCTGAGCTGGCGAACCAACAGTTCCGGAGAGCAGGTCGCGCTGAATGAGGCCAGTGTCAGCCCTGGCTACTATGCCGATATTACCGGTCTTGATCCGCAGCTTATGCTGGCGGTGACCATGGCTGTTGGCGGCTTTGCCCTGGTGTTGCTGGTGGAGTGGATTGGCTCCCGCAACCGCGCCGGGTGAGGGGGTGGTGTTACTTTTCGATCAGTCGTCGTGTGTGAACCGGTAACAGATGTGGCCGCAGAGTAACTTGGCATTGGCTATAAAATGTGCAATATATTAGTGAGTTACTCCAACAACTTTAGAATCTGCCGTATTGTTCATACGGAATTTTCATAACAGGACAGTTCTTATACCTGTGAGATTTTGTTCGCGTGGGTTTCCCCAAGCTGGCTTATCAGCCTGTCTTCGGCTCCTTTCCGGTGCCAGGAACGTCCTGTTGTCTGTCTTCTCTTCTCGCCGCTGTGCTCTGATTCCAATCGTGTTGGTGTTGGTGGCTACGCCATTGTTATTGACCGGCTGCAATACCAGCGCTATTTACCAGGACGACGCCTACAACCCACCGGTCTTCTGGGGGCGCCATGTGGTGAAGCCGGGAGAAACTCTGTACAGCATTGCCTGGCGCTACGGGCGGGACTACCGCGAACTCGGTAGCGCCAATGGTATTGACGCCCCATGGACCCTGAGAGCCGGCCAGGTGCTGCGCCTGGATGTTCGCGGAAAGGTCACCGCCGGAACGCAGACCGGAAGCGTCCGCAAGCCTGCCGCGAAGCCCCCCACACCGACGGTGGCCAAGACGCCACCCAAGCCGCAATCAAAGCCCAGGGTTTCGAAAGCGCCGAATAAACAGTCGCCCATTGGCAATCAGACCCAGACGGTGTCGAGCATAAACTGGCGCTGGCCGCACGTTGGCACCGTAATTGCAGGTTACTCAACATCCGGTAAAGTCAATAAAGGTGTTGATATTGCTGGAAAACCGGGGGATGCTGTAAAAGCAGCGGCCGGCGGCAACGTGGTATACGCCGGAAGTGGATTGCTTGGTTACGGCAATCTGATTATTGTGAACCATAACGAGCACTATCTGAGTGCTTACGCCCACAACCGCAAGATTCTGGTGCAGGAAGGGGAGGATGTAAAAGCCGGGCAGGTTATCGCAGAGCTCGGAAGCAGCGGTTCGGATCGGCCCAAATTGCATTTCGAAATTCGTAGGAATGGCAATCCGGTAGATCCCATGCATTACCTGCCGCCACGCTGACCGTGAAACGCTAGCCAGCGAAAGGGGAAACCCGGCACTGACAGAAACAGCCGACAGTGAACAACAAAAACAAGGGTTACAGGGGTTGTAACCAGCCAATAGCTAAATGTCCTGAAAAAAGCGAATACAGCAGGCGCTCACAATAATAAGAAGTCGTGAGCGACAAACCAGGATGATAGACAGGCGGGGCAAAAGACATGTCAGCAGAACAAGATGAACTCATCATCGACCGCGTGAGCGATATTGAAGACGCCGAAGAACAGCTTCTGGCGGAAGACAAGGTCGAGAAAGACACTTCTGACACCGAGGTGGCAGAAGTCCAAGAAGGAATTCCGGCCCAGGGCCGTTATTTCACCAGCCAGAAACAACTCGATGCGACTCAGCTTTATCTGAACGAGATTGGTTTCTCTCCACTGCTTACTCCTGAAGAAGAAGTCTACTTTGCCAGACTGGCCCGCAAGGGCGAGGAGTCCGGTCGTAAGCGCATGATCGAGAGTAACCTGCGGCTGGTGGTGAAAATAGCGAGGCGATACGTCAACCGCGGTCTGACGCTGCTGGATCTGATCGAAGAGGGCAACCTCGGTTTGATTCGCGCCGTCGAGAAATTCGATCCCGAACGCGGTTTCCGCTTTTCCACTTACGCGACCTGGTGGATTCGGCAGACCATTGAGCGGGCCATCATGAATCAGACCCGGACGATCCGGTTACCGATTCACGTGGTCAAGGAATTAAATCTTTACCTCCGTGCCGCCCGTGAACTGACCCAGAAGCTGGATCACGAGCCGTCGGCGGAAGAAATTGCCCGCATGGTCGACAAGCCGGTGAACGATGTGAAGCGCATGCTCGGCCTGAACGAGCGGGTGGCATCCATGGACACACCCATCGGTGCTGGCGGTGAGAAGTCTTTGCTGGACACCGTCGCCGATGAAGGCGCGTCAGACCCCGCCGATCTGCTGCAGGACAACAACATGTGTTCCTGTGTCGAGAAGTGGATTGATCAGCTCAGCGACAAGCAGCAGGAGGTACTCTCTCGCCGGTTCGGTCTGCGGGGTTATCCGGTCAGTACGCTGGAGGAGGTCGGGCAGGAAATCGGTCTGACCCGGGAGCGTGTGCGACAGATTCAGGTTGAGGCGCTGCGTCGCCTGCGGGAGATCCTGGAAAAAGAAGGCTTGTCCGGCACCCTGTTGTTCAAGTAAAGGTTAGCGTTCTGTCATCCTCTAAAGCCGGCCATGGAAAGTGGCCGGTTTTTCTGTTTCAGTGACCCCTCAAATGAGAACCAGGTTACGCAAAGCCGCGTGCCCCCCCTGCTAGAATGGCGTTCCGGGCAGGGAACGGCTGTCGACACCCGGTAGAACAACTAAAAAAATCTCATAAAAACGACTGAAAAGGAAAGGACGATGAAGAAGGCTTTATCAACAGGCTTTGTCTCACTGCTATTGACCGCTGCCCTGGCAGCACCGGCGTCAGCCCTGACGGTGGAAGGTGTCGACGTCCCGGACACCTATTCTGCCATGAACACTGAGCTCAAGCTGAACGGAGCAGGTACCCGTTCAAAATGGTTCATGGACCTCTACGTTGGCGGCCTGTACGTGCCGGAAACCATTGATGACGGCGAAGCGATCATCAATGCGGACGAGCCCCAGGCTATTACCCTGCACATTATCTCAGGGATGATTACCAGCGAGCGCATGACCGAAGCGACCATGGAGGGTTTTGTAAGCTCGACCGACGGCGATCTTTCGGCCATTCAGAGTGATGTGGACCAGTTCCTGTCGGTCTTCGAGGAAGAGATCAAGGAAGGGGATGTGTTCGATCTGGTTTACCTGCCGACAGAGGGCGTACGGGTCCTGAAAAATGGCGAGGTTCGTGATACCGTCGGGGATCTGCAATTCAAAAAAGCGCTGTTTGGTATCTGGCTGTCTGACAAGCCGGCGCAGAAAGATCTGAAAGAGAAAATGCTGGGTCAGCGATAGTCTCAGAGCGTGTATTGTTGCCGGGCACCCTGCTGTACCCGGCAGCAGCGGACGTTTACAGGTAGTCCCGCTTCTGTTTGAACTCGCAAAGATCCTCGATGATGCAGGCGCCACATTTCGGTTTTCTCGCGGTGCAGGTGTAGCGTCCGTGCAGGATCAGCCAGTGATGGGCGTCCAGAAGAAACTCCCCGGGCACCAGCCTCACCAGACGTTTTTCCACCTCTAGCACATTCTTGCCCGGTGCGATGCCGGTCCGGTTCGACACCCGGAAGATATGGGTGTCCACCGCCATCGCGGGTTGACCAAAGGCGGTATTCAGCACCACATTGGCGGTTTTGCGACCCACACCGGGGAGTGCTTCGAGGGCTTCCCGTTGATCAGGCACCTCGCCACCGTGCTGTTCCAGAAGAATCCGGCAGGTTTTAATCACGTTCTCGGCTTTGCTGTTGAACAGTCCGATGGTTTTGACGTACGCCTTCAGCCCGTCCACCCCCAGCGCCAGGATGGCTGCCGGGGTATTGGCAACCGGATAGAGTTTGTCCGTCGCCTTATTGACGCCAACGTCCGTCGCCTGGGCAGACAGAATGACGGCAATCAGTAATTCGAAGGGTGTCGAGTAATTCAGTTCCGTGGTCGGATTCGGATTTTCGGCCCGTAGCCGGGTGAAAATCTCGGTGCGCTTTTCCCGGTTCATATCAGGATACCTGCCCGGTCACGCGAACGCGCTTGCTGCCGGAAACCACCGGCTCGGCCACCCTGGCTTTGCGCCTTTTTTCTGCTTGGTTATCAATGCTGTTTTTCAGGGCAATCAGCAGCCCGAGTCCCACAAAAGCACCCGGTGGCAGAACCATGAACAGCACATCCGGATAGCTGTCCAGCGGCCGGAAGCCCCAATCTGCGGCCACAGGGCCGAGCAGAAGATCCATATCTGTGAACAGCGTGCCCTGACCGATCAGTTCGCGCAATCCGCCAAGGACCACCAGCACCGCAAGAAATCCGAGGCCCATCATGATGCCGTCAAGCAGGGCGGGGATCGGGCCGTTCTTCGAGGCAAAGGCGTCGGCGCGGCCCAGAATGGCGCAGTTGGTCACGATCAATGGAATGAAAATGCCGAGGATCTGGTAAAGCTCGTAGGTGAAAGCCTGCATCAACAGCTCGGCACAGGTCACGAAGGAGGCGATGATCATCACGAAAGCGGGCAACCGCACTGACTCGCTTACGAAGTGACGAATCAGTGAGACCGCCAGATTCGAGCCCATCAGCACCAGCAGTGTGGCCAGTCCCAGGCCGATGGCGTTCACTACTGTGCTGGTGACCGCCAGCAGCGGGCACAGTCCCAGTACCTGAACGAGGGCAGGGTTGTTGGTCCACAAGCCCTCACGAATGATCTCAGCGTTGGTTTTGGTTGCCATAATCAGGATTGCTCCAGGTCACGCGGTTGGCCGGCAATGGCTTCCGGACTGGTCGGATCGGCCTTGATGTCTGGCGCCTCGTTGAGTATCCCGCGAATCTCGGCCCGGTTCTGGCGAAAATAGACGAGGGTTTTCTGAACCGCTTTCACCACCGCTCTCGGCGTGATGGTGGCGCCGGTAAACTGGTCGAAAACACCGCCGTTTTTCTTCACGTTCCAGCGATCAGGACGGGGGTCGCCGAGAGAGCGGCCATTGAAGGACAGAATCCAGTCCGATTTCTTGCTTTCAATACGATCGCCAAGCCCCGGGGTTTCGCGATGACTGGTCACGCGCACCCCCAGCACCCGGCCGTCGGTATCAATGCCGACCAACAGGCGGATGTCGCCGGAATAGCCGTCGGGGGCTACCGCGGGCAGAATCAGGCCCACCGTGCGGCCGCCTTCGCGGGCAATCCAGGCCGTGATGGGGCCATTCAGAGCCAGGCGGTCACTGGCCGGCAATTCGACCGTATCCCGCAGCATATCGTTGTCATGGCGGCTTTCGGGAATGATCTCGAACAACGCTCTGGCTTCGGCGCGGGCTGACTGGTCCGCGATACGTTCTGCCGTCATCACCTGAGTGATCGCAATGGTGCCACCGGTAATGATGGCAAACAGGCCCAGGCCAATGGCGCTTCGACGAACAGACTGTGCAATGGCGGTCATGGCTTACCCCTGTGTCCGGCCAGGAACGCCCCGGCGGGCCTTGTGGTGGCCATAGGTGCGCGGCGGCGTGTAATGGTCAATGAAGGGCACGGCAAAGTTCATCAGCAGCACGCTGAAAGCAACCGCGTCGGGGTAATTGCCCCAGGTGCGGATCACGTAAATCAGCACGCCGATGCCGGCTCCGTAGATCAGTTTGCCCTGGTGACTGGTGGCTGCCGACACCGGATCCGTGGCGATGAAAAACGCCCCGAGCATGGTGCCACCGGCCAGCATATGCAGGCCAAGCGGTGCGTATTGATCCGGGTTGCTGCCAAAGGCCAGACTCATCACGGCAATACCTGCCAGCATACTGACCGGGATGTGCCAGGTGATGATCTTTAGCGCGATCAGCACCAGGCCGCCGAGCAGGAACGCGCCATTGACCCATTCCCAGCCACGGGCCACGCCGTCGCCAAAGGTCGGATGCTGAAGCACTTCTGCCGCCGTGTAGCTGGCAATTTTGTGTTTGTACTCATCCAGCGGTGTGGCCATCGTGAAGGCGTCAACCGCGGTTTGCTGACCAGAGGCGATGATCCCGAGGGTTTCGCCAAACCCGGGAGCGGCCTCCCAGAGCAGCGCGGCCTCAGCCCAGTTGGTGGTCATCGCGACGGGGAACGAGATCAGTACCAGGGCATAGCCCACCATGGCGGGGTTGAACGGATTCGAGCCCAATCCGCCATAAAGCTGCTTGGCCATGACAATGGCGGAGATCACCGCAATGGCGGATACCCAGAATGGCACAAACTGGGGCAGGGACAGGCCAAGCAACAAACCGGTGACCGCCGCGGTGTTGTCTTTCAGAAAAAACGCCAGCGGCTTGCCTCGCACCGCCAGCATGGCAGCTTCTGCACCGAGAGCCACCAGAATGCACCAGACCACATTGATCAGGTTGCCCCACCCGAAGAACAGGGTCTGCGCCAACAGGCCTGGCAGAGCCGCCAGAATTACCCACAGCATCACCCAGGAGGTAGGCCGAGCGTTGCGGGCATGGGGAGAGGACTGCTGTACTAATGCCATGTATGGAAAGCCCTGATGTCCGTTAGTCGGTGGATTGGGTTTCTGAAATTGTCTGTGCAGAGGCATCTGCCAAGGCCTGTTCCGCCCGCTTCACCCGTTCATGATTCTTTGCCACCGCCCGTTCGAGTTTGTCGACGTTGTCTGCCTGCTGGGCTTTGGCGTCGTCCAGCATGGACTGCATGGTGTCCAGTTTGGATCTGGCCTGGGCCAGCTGTTTTTCCAGCTCCGCCCTATCCGGCCTTTCTGCGGGCGTTGGGGCCGTGGCGGTTGCCGAGTCTGCGGAGGTGTCCGCAGCGGCCGGTGCCGCCCCCCCGGATTTCGCTTTCTTGCGAGCCAGAGCTTCCTGGACCAGCGCCGCCTTGGCGGACCGTTCGTCCGTTGCTCCGTTGTCCGCAGCGGCTTTCTCGGCTTCCACTTTTTTACGGGCCTGAGCTTCGGCAGCCGCTTTGGCACGCTCCTGGCGGCGCAGCTCTTTTTCCTGTTGTTCCCGCTCAAGGCGGGCCTGGCGCGCTTCGAAACGCTCCCGGGCACGGTCCGCCTTGAGCTGCTCCGCCTGCTGCACGCGGATCTCGCCTTTGGCAGAACGGTAGTACTGTACCAGCGGGATCGAGCTGGGGCAGACGTAGGAACAGGCCCCGCATTCGATGCAGTCAAAAAGGTTCAGGTGCTCGGCCTTCTCGAACTCGCCCGCTTTCGAGTACCAGAACAGCTGCTGCGGCAGCAGTTCCATGGGGCAGACTTCGGCACATTGGCCGCAGCGGATGCAGGGCTGTTCCGGCGCTGGATCCGGCAGCTCCCGGGCGCTTGCCGCAATCACACAGTTGCTGGTTTTGACGACCGGTACTTCGGGTGTGTTAAGGGTGTACCCCATCATCGGCCCACCGAGTACCAGCCGGTGTAACCGGCTCTCCTGAAGACCGGCTTCGGTCAGCAGGTTGCGGATGGGGGTGCCAATCAGTGCATCAAAGTTACCGGGCTCCGACACCGCTTCTCCGGTGATGGTGACGACGCGACTGGTCAGCGGCTCGCCCTTGAGTACGGCCCTGCCGACGGCAATGGCGGTGCCGACGTTCTGACACATCACGCCAATGTCGGCGGGAATGCCGCCACTGGGCACTTCCATGCCGGTCAGAATACGGATCAGCTGTTTTTCACCGCCTGAGGGGTACTTGGTGGGAACAACCACCACTTCGATCTGGGTGCCCTCTGCCGCCCTGGTCATCGCGGCGATGGCTTCGGGCTTGTTGTCCTCGATGGCCACCACACAGCGCTCCGGGCGCAGAATCCAGGCCATGATCTTGAGACCGTCGACAATCTCGTCGGCACGCTCGCGCATGCTGGTGTCGTCGGCGGTAATGTAGGGCTCGCATTCCGCGCCATTGAGAATCAGCGTGCTGACTTTCCGGTCGCGGGGCGGGCGCAGTTTGATATTGGTGGGAAAGCCTGCGCCGCCCATGCCGGAAATGCCAGCATCGCGTATGGACGCCAGTACCGCTTCACGCTCGAGCTTGCGATAGTCGGGAGCCGGATGACGCTCGCACCAGCGGTCTTCGCCGTCTGGAACGAGGGTGAGGCACCAGTCTTCCATACCGGAGGGATGGGGAACCGGCAGGCGGGCAATGTGTTCGACGGTACCGGAGGTGGGCGCGTGAATGGGTACGCCCATGCCGTCCGATACCTCGGCAATTTTCTCACCTTTCAATACGTGCTGACCCGGTTCCACGATGGCTTCGGCGGGCACCCCGATATGCTGCTGTAGCGGAATCGACAAGCGTTCCGGCAGGGCGGCGCGGCGGATGGCACGGGCTGTGGACTGATGCTTGTTCTCGGCCGGATGGATGCCACCGGCGAAATCCCAGAGCTGTGTCATCAGGCGCTGGCCCCCTGGCGGTCGGTGGTGATGATACTGCTTTCCGGCGGATGCCAGGTCCAGGTGCGAATGCTGGGTTCCACGGTAATCATGTCGATGCAATCCACCGGGCAGGGTTCCACGCACAGGTCGCAGCCGGTGCACTCACTTTCGATCACGGTGTGCATGTGTTTAGCGGAGCCAAGGATGGCATCCACCGGGCAGGCCTGGATGCACTTGGTGCAGCCAATACACTCGTCTTCCCGGATCACTGCAACCCGTTTAGCCTGCTCCACACCGTGCTCTGCATCCAGTGGCTCAGGCTCCACGT
Organism: Marinobacter sp. M-5; assembly: GCF_032911545.1. Taxonomy (NCBI): domain Bacteria; kingdom Pseudomonadati; phylum Pseudomonadota; class Gammaproteobacteria; order Pseudomonadales; family Marinobacteraceae; genus Marinobacter; species Marinobacter sp. M-5. The sequence continues at coordinate 1,999,816 of NZ_JAWJEK010000001.1, read as the reverse complement.
CCAGCAAGTCGGCGAGGGCTTTGATGGTGCCTTCACCGCCGGGCGGGCATTTGTTGATAGGGCCACCGTCGGCAATGGATTCGGCGTAGGGCCGGCAGCCGGGAAAGCCGCACTGGCCACACTGGGTCTGGGGCAGCAGGGAGTCAATCTCTTCCACCAGCGGATTACCCTCAACCCGGAAGCGTTCGGCCGCGTAGCCGAGCAGGCCACCGAATACCACCGCCAGCGCCAGCAACACCACAACGGCAACCAGAATACTTGTCCACATAAACCGTTACTCCTGAACCTTCATGCCGTCACACGCCCACCAGGCCGGTGAAGCCCAGAAACGCCAGTGACATCAGCCCGGCGGTTACCATCCCAATGGCAGCACCGCGGAATGCGACGGGCACATCGGCAACGGCAATACGCTCACGCATTGCGGCAAACAGCACCAACACCAGCGAGAAACCGGCGGCGGCACCGAAGCCATAGAGCACCGACTCCACAAAGTTGTTGTTCTTGTTAAGGTTGAGCAAGGCCACGCCGAGTACGGCGCAATTGGTGGTGATCAGCGGCAGGAAGATACCGAGCACCCGATAGAGCAGCGGGCTGGTCTTGCGCACCACCATTTCGGTGAACTGCACCACCACCGCGATCACCAGAATGAAGGTGATGGTTTTCAGAAAGGCCAGATCCAGCGGCGCCAGCAGGTAGGTGTAGGCCAGATAACTGCATACCGACGCCAGCGTGAGTACAAATGTGGTTGCCAGAGACATGCCCATGGCCGTCTCCAGTTTGCCGGACACGCCCATGAACGGGCACAGCCCGAGGAACTGAACCAGCACAAAGTTGTTCACCAGAATGGTGCTGACCAGAATCAGCAAATACTCAGTCATTCGCCTCGCTCCATCACGCTGCCGTTATGACGGTGCGTTACATGATCCGCATGCCCGGCGTGGCGCCGGAATCCGGTGACAGGATAAAAATGTCCTTGCCGCCCGGGCCGGCTGCCAACACCATGCCCTCAGACATGCCGAATTTCATTTTTCGCGGCTTGAGATTGGCCACCATCACCGTTAGCCGGCCTTCCAGCTCTTCCGGTTTGTAGGCGGATTTGATGCCGGCAAACACGTTGCGCTCGCCATGCCCGATATCAAGGGTGAGGCGCAGCAGTTTGTCAGCTCCCTCCACGTGTTCGGCTTTGACAATGTGGGCCACCCTGAGATCCACCTTCGCAAAGTCACCGAAGTCTATCTCGTCCGCTACCGGCTCCAGATTGGCTGCCCCGGCCGGTTTGCCGGTCGCTGCGGGCAGCTCCTCTCTCGAGGCATCCAGCATCTTTTCGATCTGTGCCATGTCGACCCTGCTCATCAACGGCTTGAACTTGTCGATGCCATGGTTTTCCAGGCGTTCACCACGGGCGTTCCAGTCCAGTTTTGCGTTCAGGAAGGCTTCTGCGGCTTTGGCGGTTTCCGGGAGCACCGGTGCCAGGTAGGTCATCAGCAGGTGAAACATGTTGAGAGCGTTGGTGCAGATGGCCTGCAACCTGTCATCCTGACCTTCCTGCTTGGCAATGACCCACGGTTGTTCATCATTGACATATTGGTTGGCAATATCCGCCAGCTCCATGATGCGACGCATGGCACGGCCGAACTCCCGGGCTTCGTAGAATTCCTCGATCTGCTGGCCGGCGTCGATGAACGCTTTCAGCTTGTCCTGTTCAGTGATCTGCCCCAGTTGCCCGTCAAAGCGCTTGGTGATGAAACCGGCGCTGCGGCTGGCGATGTTGACGACCTTGCCCACGAGATCGGAATTTACCCGTGCGGCAAAGTCCTCAAGGTTCAGGTCCATGTCATCAACACCGCCGGTCAGTTTGGCGGCGAAGTAATAACGCAGATACTCCGGATTCAGATGATCCAGGTACGTCCGGGCCATGATAAAGGTACCCCGGGACTTGGACATCTTTTTGCCATTTACGGTAACAAAACCATGGGCCCAGACCGCGGTCGGCGTGCGGAAGCCGGCGTCGTGCAGCATCGACGGCCAGAACAGGGCGTGGAAATTGATGATGTCCTTGCCGATGAAGTGGTACACCTCGGCCGTCGAATCCTTCTTCCAGAAATGCTCGAAGTCGATGCCTTCACGCACGCACAGGTTCTTGAAACTCGCGAGATAGCCGATGGGGGCGTCCAGCCAGACATAGAAATACTTACCGGCCGCATCCGGAATTTCGAAACCGAAGTAGGGCGCATCCCGGCTGATGTCCCATTCCTGCAGACCGGCATCCAGCCACTCCGCCAGCTTGTTGGCCACTTGCGGCTGTAAGGTACCGCTGCGGGTCCACTTGCCCAGGAAATCGGCGAAGTCCGGCAGTTTGAAGAAATAGTGCTCGGACTCCTTTTCAACCGGCGTGGCCCCGGACACGGCAGAGCGGGGGTTGATCAGCTCCGCCGGCGTGTAAGTGGCGCCGCAGGCCTCGCAGTTATCGCCGTACTGATCCTCGGTCTTGCACTTGGGGCAGGTGCCTTTGATAAAACGGTCCGCCAGGAACATGTTCTTCTCGGGATCAAAGAACTGGGTAATCTTGCGAGTCGCAATGTGCCCGTTTGCCTGCAGCTGACGGTAGATATACTCCGAGAACTGGCGATTCTCCTCGGAATGCGTGGTGTGGTAGTTGTCGAAGCGGATATGGAAGCCGCTGAAATCCTCCTGATGCTCCTCGCGGATGCGGTCAATCAGTTGCTCGGAGGTAATGCCTTCGCGCTCGGCGCGGAGCATAATGGCAGTGCCGTGGGCATCGTCGGCGCAAACGTAATAGCAGTTCTGACCGCGCATTTTCTGATAGCGCACCCAGATGTCGGTCTGAATGTACTCCAGCAGGTGACCCAGATGGATAGGGCCATTGGCGTAGGGCAGGGCGCTGGTTACCAGAATATCGCGCTGTTGCTTCGAACTCGCTTGCGTCATGTTGATATCCGAACCTTCAATGAATAAGGATTTGGCGTAAATCAGTACAACAGAGCCTGCCGTTGATTCGGGTAAAGACTCCGTATGGTCAGAAACGGGCACAGATGATACCTTCCGGCCAGACTTTTTTCATCCGAAACACCTGTTTCCGTGCTCAAAATCGAGCATTAGCTTATTCCGGAGAACCCGATGACACAGATTTCAGAACAGGCGCTGCAGGTCGCGGTTCGCGAGTACCGCGACCCGTACCTCAACAAGGATCTCTATGAGTTGGGCGCGGTTAAATCCCTGAGCTCGGACGACACCGGCAAAGTCACCGTGATGGTGGAGCTGCCGTATCCGTCGAAAGGCATTGCCGGCGCCCTGAAACAGCTGGTCAGCAACGCCCTTGAAGACGTTGACGGTGTGGACAGCGTCGACGTTCACGTCGGCCAGAAAATTCACTCCTATAAAGTCCAGAAAGACCTGCCTTCGGTGCCCGGCGTGAAAAACATCATTGCCGTCGCTTCCGGCAAGGGCGGTGTCGGCAAATCCACCACCGCCGTCAACCTCGCCCTGGCGCTGCAGGCGGAAGGTGCGAGAGTGGGCATCCTCGACGCCGACATCTACGGTCCCAGTATCGGCATGATGCTCGGCGTACCCGAAGGCAAGCGCCCGGATACCCGTGAAAACAAATACTTCGTGCCCATGGACGCCCACGGCCTGCAAGCCAACTCCATGGCCTTCGTGGTCACCGAGAAAACCCCCATGGTCTGGCGCGGCCCCATGGTCAGCGGCGCGGTGATGCAGCTGCTGCAACAAACCCTGTGGAACGAGCTGGATTATCTCATCGTCGACATGCCCCCGGGCACCGGTGACATCCAGCTCACCCTGGCCCAGAAAGTCCCCGTCACCGGCGCGGTGATCGTCACCACCCCCCAGGACATCGCTTTGCTCGACGGCAAAAAAGGCATCGAAATGTTCCGCAAAGTCGACATCCCGGTGCTGGGCGTGGTGGAAAACATGAGCGTCCACATTTGCAGCAACTGCGGCCACGAAGAACCCCTTTTCGGCCACGGCGGCGGCGAACGCATCGCGGCAGAATACGACACCACACTGCTGGGCCAGCTGCCCCTGCACATGACCATCCGTGAACAGACCGATGGCGGCACGCCTTCAGTCGTGGCGGAACCAGATTCCGAAGTGGCCCGCCGCTACCGGGATATTGCCCGACGGGTGGGTGCAGAGCTGTCGACCCGTGAGCGAAACCTGAGTGGTTCGATTTCCAGCGTATCGGTGACAGAGCACTAGTCTTAATAATGCGGGGAAGCCAACTCCGTTGTCAGATCAAGGGGGCAGGAAGGTCGGTCCAAAAATTTCGGAGGCCATGGATGGCCGGAGAGAAGCGCACAGGGAAGTGCTTGTAGCGGTTTTTGGACCGACCTTCCTGCCCCCGCAGCCCCCCAAGGCCCAGCAGGATGAAGCTTCGACAGACTTCAACCGAACAGGTAAACTACGCCCCAATTTTTCCCAGTGAAAACGAGACTTCACCCATGAGCATCAAATCCGATAAGTGGATTCGCCGGATGTCCCAGGAACACGGCATGATCGAGCCCTTCGAGGCCGGCCAGGTCCGTGAATCCGAAAAAGGCCGTGTCATCTCCTACGGCACCTCCAGCTACGGCTACGACGTGCGCTGCAGCAACGAATTCAAAATCTTCACCAACGTTCATTCGGCCACCGTCGACCCCAAAAACTTCGACGAAAACAGCTTCGTCAACATCACCAGCGACGTTTGCATCATACCGCCGAACTCCTTCGCCCTGGCACGCACCGTCGAGTACTTCCGTATACCCCGAAGCGTACTCACCATCTGCCTTGGCAAATCCACCTACGCGCGTTGTGGCATCATTGTGAACGTCACCCCGCTGGAACCGGAGTGGGAAGGGCAGGTTACCCTGGAATTCTCCAACACCACCAACCTGCCGGCGAAAATCTACGCCAACGAAGGCGTGGCCCAGATGCTGTTCTTCGAATCGGACGAAATCTGTGAAACCAGCTACAAAGACCGGGGCGGCAAGTATCTTGGCCAGACCGGCGTGACCCTGCCGCGGACATGAACGCCAATCAGTTTCTCAAAGCGATCTCACAACTGCAGGGCTGGCGGGAATGCGCATTCCTGCTGGCCCTGGCGGAACGCTCCTTCCCGAACTACGCGCTGTTTGCCGAGGCTGTCGACCTGAAAACCGGCGCCAAGATGCGTCAGCTTCTGGATCTTGCCTGGGACATGCTGCAGAAAGATGCCTCGGAAGCGGCCATACCGCAGCTGCTGACCAAACTGGAAAGCCTGTCGCCGGACATCAACGCCTACGACGCCTATGGCGTATACCCGGCGTTCGATTTCTGCCAGGTGTTGGAGCAGGGCTTGCTGAACCGGCTGAATCCCGGCAAGCACCGGGCCACCGAAGCGTCCCGGATGGCCACTGCCACGGTTATGAGCTTTGTGGAGATGTCCGAAGGTGAAGACCTCGACGACGACGAGCTGGTCCGGTTGCTGGAGCAGCATCCGCTGATGAAAGAAGACAAAACCTTCCAGCGGGACCTGGTGCTTGAGCTCAAGCGTCAACGCACACCCACCAGCCAGTTTGTGGAGCGTCTGCGCGAGCGGGCTGCAAACGACGGCGTGAGCAACCTGGGTGTCTCCCTGGGAGACTGAACCTGCGGTTGCTGCGCAACTGTCCTACACTGAAACCGTCACTCCTGTTGTATTGGTCATCCTATGAAACTCTCCGCTTTTGGTCAGAAATTTACCGCAGAGGCCGGTATCACCTCGTTGATGGACGATCTCGGTAACGCGCTGGCTTCGGGCGATGACATGATCATGATGGGCGGTGGTAATCCCGGGCATATCCCCGAGATTCAGGCACGGGTGAAAGAGATTCTGTCGGACATCGCAGACACACCGGCGGACCTGCGTCGTCTGGTGGGCATCTATGATCCTCCCCAGGGGGAGAAACAGTTCATTGCGTCGCTCGTGGAACTGCTCAACCGTGAGTACGGCTGGGGGCTGACGCCAGAGAATATTGCCCTTACTAACGGCAGTCAGGCCGCTTTCTTCATGTTGTTCAACATGTTCGGCGGCGACTATGGCGATGGCCATCGCAAGCACATACTGCTCCCGCTGGCGCCGGAATACATTGGTTACGCGGATGCCGGCATCGAACAGGGGTTGTTTCGCGCCGTGCGGCCGGAAATTTCATTCACCGATGCGCACGAGTTCAAATACCGGGTGGATTTTGACGCCGTTGAGGTGACCGGCGAAACCGGAGCTATCTGTGTTTCACGTCCCACCAACCCCACTGGAAACGTGATCACCGACGACGAGTTGGCGCGTCTGGAGCAGCTGGCCCGTCAGCAAGACGTGCCACTGATTGTGGATGGCGCCTACGGCACACCGTTTCCCAGTCTGCTGTTTGTCGACGCGACGCCGACCTGGAACGAGCAGATCATTCTGTGCCTGAGCCTGTCCAAGCTCGGCTTGCCGGCGGCGCGAACCGGCATTGTGATTGCGGCAGAGCCGGTGATCAAAGCGTTATCCGGCATCAACGCTATCATGAATCTGGCGACCGGCAGTTTCGGCGCGATGATCGCCGAGCCGCTGGTGAGGTCGGGGGAAATTCTGTCGCTGAGCCGGGATGTGGTCTGCCCGTTTTATCGGGCCAAGATGGAGAAGGCCGTTGCGGTGTTCCGGGAGGCCATGGGTGAGGACAGTTGCCACTGGTATGTGCACAAGCCTGAGGGTGCCATGTTCCTGTGGTTGTGGTTCCCGGACCTGCCGATCACCAGCCTGGAGCTCTACCAGCGCCTGAAAGCCCGGGGGGTTCTGGTGGTGTCTGGTCACTATTTTTTCCCGGGTCTGTCGGATGACGACTGGCAGCATCGTCACGAGTGTCTGAGAGTGACTTACTCCCAGGATGACGACCGGGTGGCCGAGGGCCTGCGGATCATTGCGGGTGAGGTCAAGGCTGTCTGGGCCGCCGTCAGCGCCGAAGCTCCGCGTCGTTGATCATGATTTCGTAACTGCTGCCATCCGGTTCCACCTGCCGCAACCGGATCAACAGGTATTCCTGGTCCGGCGCAAACCACATCAGCGTCTGCCGCTTGCTACCACCATCGCGAACCTTTTCCGCTTTCAGGGTGTTCACATTGCCCTGATCGGTTCTCAGGATTTCTTCATCAATCACCGCAAACCGGTCGGTGTCATAGCCGCCCTTGTCGATCACCCGATACTCCATCTCCCGCTTGCCTGCACGAATATCCTGGTGCAGCTGCAGCTGGTAACCCATGGGGTCCAGCGCGCCCGGTTCAAGCTCCAGCGAAAAGCGGTCACCTTCGTGATGGCCGCTGGCAATGCCGTTTTCCCAGTCAAAATCGATGGCTTCCTCGCGTTTGCGGATGAGGAAGCCGGACAGCCGGTAGCGGTATTTCAGGGGCACAACGCGGTTGTCCTGCCAGCGAAGAATCAGCCATTCATCGATGTCGGCAATGAACGAGTCCACCTTGGTGCGGTATATCCAGGTGCCGTCGTTGCGCTCTTCGAGGGTGCGGATGGCACTGCCATTGAGGGAGATGCCCTTGTCCATGGATGCGTTGTAGCTGACCTTCAGAGGCAGTAACTGCGGAGTTTCGGTCGTATCCTGGCGGACCTGTGCTTCCTGGCCTTCCCCGGCCTGATCCTTTGCCAGAACCGGGCCGGACATCGGCAGCGCCAGCCAGGCGAGCAAGGTAATGGAAAGTCGGGCGGAAACGGATGCGAGCATGGTGCGGCTCCTGTTGCGCAAAGCTACATGATGCGCACAGTGTAGCCCGCCCGGATGGGCGGGAGGATGACAATCTGTTTAATGAACGACCCGGTCGTCGGGCAGCCGCATGGGCTGGCGCAGCAGCTCACCGTCAAACAGCACATAGTCTGAGCCGAGCTGGATACGGCCTTCACAGAACCAGCGCACCACGATGGGGTAGAGTAGGTGTTCTTTCTGCTGCACTTTTTCCGCCAGAGAGTCTGAGGTGTCGTCCGGATCGATGGTGACCTCAGCCTGGGCGATTACGGGGCCGCCGTCCAGCTCCTCGGTAACAAAGTGCACAGACACCCCGTGAACCTTGTCGCCGGCGTCCAGGGCTCGCTGATGGGTGTTGAGCCCGGTATATCTGGGCAACAGGGACGGGTGAATGTTGAGCATGGTGCCGCGCAGGGCGCGCACAAAGTCAGTGGTGAGAATGCGCATGAAGCCCGCCAGCACCACCAGGTCAGGATTGTGGCGGCGGATCTCGGCCATCAGGGCGCCGTCGAACTCCTCCCGTGAACCGTATTTTGTGTGGTCCACAACGAAGGTCTCGAGGTGAGCCTGCGCGGCCCTTTCCAGCGCAAAAGCATTCGGGCGATTACAGCCGACAGCGACAATCTGACCCGGAAAGCCCCGTTCACGGCTGGCGTCGATCAGGGCCTGGAGGTTGGTGCCACTGCCGGAGGCCAGAATCAGTATACGGGGCAGCGGGGCTGGATCAGAATTCATTCCGCAAGCAGCCCCGGCGCATAGCGCACCACGGGCTTCGCCGCGGCGTCGTCTGCGCTCTCGATGACACCGATCTGCCAGGTTTTTTCGCCCATGGCATTGAGCGTGTCGATCGCCAGGTCTTTCTGGTTGGCGGGCACGCAGACAATCATGCCGAGGCCGCAATTGAAGGTGCGGTACATCTCCTCACTGGCCACGCCGCCGGCGTCCTGCAGCCATTGGAATACCGGAGGCAGGGTCCAGCTCGCGGTGTCGATGGCGGCCACTGCGCCGTTCGGCAACACGCGGGGAATGTTTTCCGGCAGCCCACCGCCGGTAATGTGGGACAGAGCGCGGACGTCCACTTCGCGAATCAGCTGCAGCAGGTTCTTCACATAGATGCGGGTGGGGGCCATCAAGGCATCAGCCAGTGAGCCATCGCCCATGGGCTGGTTGAGGTCGGCGTTGCTGACCTCAATGATCTTGCGAATCAGCGAGTAGCCGTTGGAGTGGGGGCCCGAGGAGCCCAGTGCCAACAGCACGTCGCCGGACTGAACACGGCTGCCGTCGATGACTTCACTGCGCTCGGCCACGCCAACACAGAAGCCGGCCAGATCGTAATCGTCGCCCTCGTACATGCCCGGCATTTCGGCGGTCTCGCCACCAACCAGGGCGCAACCCGCCTGCGAGCAGCCTTCACCAATACCTGATACCACCTGCGCGGCAACATCCACGTTGAGTTTGCCGGTGGCGTAGTAGTCGAGGAAAAAAAGTGGCTCGGCGCCACCCACCACCAGATCGTTCACACACATGGCGACCAGGTCGATGCCGATGGTGTCGTGCTTGCCCAGTTGCATAGCAAGTCGCAGTTTGGTGCCCACGCCATCGGTACCTGAGACCAGAACGGGTTCGCGGTAGCCTGCAGGGATGGCCACCATGGCGCCGAAACCGCCAAGGCCTCCGAGAACTTCCGGGCGACGGGTACGGGCCGCCGTGTCCTTGATGCGGTTGACGAGTTCGTTTCCGGCGTCAATATCAACGCCGGCGTCCCGGTAGGTAAGGGAGGGCTTCTGTTCGCTCATGGTGTGCTTAACCGTTTGGCCAGTGGGTCAGGCCGCGGATTTTAACAGGTGAGGAGTGGCGCTCCAAATTGATTTTCCGAAACCCCCGCTAGCTACTCACGCCATGGGCCTTGGTGTATCCTATGCGCCATTCAAGCGAATTGCAGGGTGTTTCATGTCATTATCAGCACGAATCTCGACACAGGCAGCGCGAATGGTCCGGCAGGTTCTGTGGGTCGCCGGTGTTCTGGCGGCGCTGGCCGCCACTCCCGCGGGAGCGGTATCGGTGACCGGTCTTTATTCTGTGGATGTTCCGGTGCGGGGCTCCGCGCCGGAACAGTTGCGTCAGGGATACGCTGATGGCCTGCAGAAAGTGTTCGTGCGTGTGTCCGGCAGCCGCGATGTTCTGCAGAATGAGGGAGTGAAGGCGCTGCTGGATGATGCGGAATCGCTGCTGCAGTCTTACCAGGTGGTTCGCAGTGATGACGGCGACCGTTTACGCATGTCATTCGGCGCGGTCGGTGTGAACAACGCCCTGGCATCCGTAAACGCGCCGGTATGGGGTGCCAACCGGCCGTTGACGCTGGCCTGGGTTGCCATCGAGGAGGGGGGCGCGAGATCACTGCTCACGTCCGGTGGCGACAATGCCTGGTCGCAGGCATTCCGGCGCGCCGCCGCTGACCGGGGCTTGCCGGTGGCGCTGCCCCCGGAGGAGCGGGCTGGTGACCGGGAGCTGCTTTCAGATATCTGGGGCCAGTTCACGTCGCGGGTCAAATCCCAGTCTGAAAACATCGGCCACGATGTGATGGCGCTGGTCCGTGTCAACCGCTCGGGCGGACAATGGCGTGCTGGCTGGATCTTTGATGGCATGGGCATGGATGACGGTGAGCAGTCGGTGACGGCGGCCACCGAGCAGGAGCTGGCTGAACAAGTGATCGGTTTGTGGGCTGACGCCTATGCCAGTCGTTACGCGGTTGCCGCTGGTGATGTGGGCGACCTGCCAAGAGTCGACATCGTCATTCGTGGGGTGGGCAGCCTTCAGGACTACGGCAATATCATCAACCTGCTGGACGATCTCACGCCGGTTCAGACCGTTGATGCCTCCCGCGTGGCCGGTGATCAACTGACGTTGCGGGTGGCGTTCTCCGGCGAGCTGGATCAGTTGCAGGAGTATATTGCGTTGGACACCCGCTTTGTGCCGTTGTCTGATGCAGAGGCGGCCGACATGGCCGGCGAATCGGAGCCTGCCGGAGCGCCGGTGTCTGCGGGCGCGGCCGAGGGTCCGGCGCAGGGCACCGAGGCGTCGAACGCTGAGGTGTCCAGTGACACGGACGAGTCGCTGTCCGACCCCCTGTTTGTTTATCAGCCGCTGCTGGGGGATATGGAAGAATCTGAGGAAGCGTTTGAATCGCTCTATGAAATTCTTCACTATCGCTGGCAGCCCGCATCGGTTATCGGGACGGATGTCGGGGAGTAACCCGGGAACAAAGGGAGCGTGCAAATGACGGAACGGTGGCGGTGGATACCCAATGCCCTGACGTTTCTGCGCATGCTGCTCATCATCCCATTTGCAAGTGCGCTGCTGGCGGCCCAGTATCGTCTGGCGTTGGGCATCTTTTTCTTTGCCGCGGCAACGGATGCATTTGACGGGTTTCTGGCCCGGCAGTACAACTGGAAAACGCGACTGGGCGCCATTGCAGACCCGCTGGCGGACAAAGCGCTGCTGATCACCGCCTATCTCATGCTGACCCTGACCGGCGTTCTGCCGGTCTGGTTGTTTGCACTGGTTCTTGGTCGGGACCTGTTAATCGTCATCGGCGGACTGGCCTTCCACTACGGTGTTGGCCGTTTCGACATGGAGCCGAGCCTTCCCGGAAAACTGAATACACTGATCCAGATTCTTGTGGCTCTCGCCATCATCATCCTGCTTGGCGGGCTTCCAATGCAGCCTTGGGTGATTGATGTGGGCATCGCGCTGGTAACCGCCTCGGCCTTGTTCAGCGGTGGGCACTATCTGGTGGTCTGGAGCGCCAGGGCCTGGAGGGCAAAGCGACCGTGACCACCTCGCAGATGGTTTTGGGTGTGAAGCTGCGAGACGATGCGCGGTTTGACAATTTTCACGGTGAGCGCAATGCGGACGCATCGGGCCGGCTGGGCGCCATCTGCGCTCACACCGCGGGCGTGCCGGTTGTTGTGGTGTGCGGTGACGCGGATACCGGCAAGAGTCATCTGCTGCAGGCGGCCTGTCACTTCGCCGAGAGTCGTGGCGATGCGGCCGTCTGCGTCAGCATCGCGGAGCTGTTGCCGTTCGGGCCAGATGCACTGGCAGGCCTTGAGCATCAGGCGGTTATCTGTCTTGATGATCTGGACCTTGTGGCTGGCAGGGAAGAATGGGAAGAAGCGGTTTTTCACCTGTACAATCGAGTGCTCGACAACGGTCATTTACTGATTGTCAGCATGTCGGGAGTGCCAGGCTCGTCGGCCTTTGTGTTGGCGGACCTGGTGTCACGACTGGCTCACGGACTGCTGATTCAGTTGGGGATCTACCGGGATGATGACCGCCTGCGGATCCTGATGGCTCGCGCGGAACAGCGCGGTCTTGTCATGGGTGACGAGGTGGCGGGGTTTATCCTGCGGAGGGCCCCCAGGAGGCTCGGCGAACTGCTGGGCATTCTCGATTGTCTGGATGAGAATTCTCTCCAGGCCCAGCGCCGGCTGACCATTCCGTTCGTGAAGTCGGTCATGGGCTGGTAACAGCCTTATATAGGTAATAACAACATCGGAACGACCGGAGGCTGGCTGAGCCAGCAACGTCCGGCAGCGCGTCAGGGGGAGTCATGATACGAGTGGTATTCAATCAGAAAGGTGGTGTTGGCAAGTCCAGTATCACCTGTAACCTGGCGGCGATCAGCGCGGCCAGGGGCAAACGCACATTGGTGGTGGATCTTGATCCCCAGGGCAATTCCACGCATTACCTGCTGGGCAAACCCGCCAGTGAGTTGCGTGACACGGTCGCCGACATGCTGGAGCAGACCGTGGCCTTCACGGTCTTCAATCGCCGGCCAGACGAGTTCGTTCACGCGTCGCCGTTCGACAACCTGTTTGTGATGCCCTCGAGTCCGGAGCTGGATTTTCTTGAGCGCAAGCTCGAAGCCAAACACAAAATCTACAAGCTCCGCGAGGCGCTCAAAAAGCTGGGTGAAACCTTCGACGCGATCTACATTGATACTGCCCCGGCCCTGAATTTCTATACCCGTTCTGCGCTGATCGCGGCACAGCGCTGCCTGATTCCGTTTGATTGCGACGACTTTTCCCGTCAGGCGCTCTACAGCATTCTCAACGAAATCCGTGATCTTCAGGAAGATCACAACGAGGACCTGATGGTGGAAGGCATCGTCGCCAACCAGTTCCAGCCACGGGCAAGTCTGCCCAAGCAGCTGGTTCGTGAGTTGACGGAAGAGGGGCTGCCTGTGCTTCCGGTGCGGTTGTCCAGTTCGGTGAAAATGAAAGAATCCCATCAGAGCCGCCAGCCTCTGATTCACATGGCACCGAAGCACCCGCTGACCAGGCAGTACGAAGATCTGTTCCGCGTACTTCATGGCGAGACGGTGGCGTTGGAACCACTTGCAGACTGAATCCGGACCGGTTATGACACGTTCGTTTAACCAGGTCGGCGATGTTGCCGACCAACTGTTGCAAATTGAACTTGAGCTCCGGCAACTGGGGCTCTGGGAAAGCGAGCCGCCCCCGCCGGAGGCATTGCAAAGCACGCAGCCGTTCTGCATTGATACCCTGGTTTTTACCCAGTGGTTGCAGTTCGTGTTTGTCGCGCGCATGAAGGTATTGATCGAGGCCGATCACCCCTTGCCGGCGGTATCCGGTGTGGCGCCAATGGCGGAAGAGCATTTTCGGGGTCGCCCGGAGTCCGGTGCCGGCCTGATCCGTGCTCTCGAGGAAATGGACAGGCTGCTGTCAGCCCGGTCCTGAGGGGTCCGGGGTCAGTCCAGGCGCATGGACAGGTCGATGGCTTTCACATCCTTGGTGAGTGCACCGATTGAGATGTAGTCTACTCCGGTTTCCGCAACCGGGATCAATGTGTCGGCATTGATGCCGCCGGAGGCTTCCAGTTTTGCCCGCCCGGCTGTCCTGGCAACCGCACGCTCCATCTCCTCCAGGCTGAATTCATCAAGCATGATGATGTCGGCGCCGGCCTGCAGTGCCTGCTCAAGCTCATCAGGATTCTCCGTTTCCACTTCCACCGGCCGACCCGGCGCAATTAGCCGGGCCGCTTCCACGGCCGCTGCAATCGAGCCGCAGGCGACGATGTGGTTTTCCTTGATCAGAAACGCGTCCCAGAGTCCGATTCGGTGGTTGAAGCAGCCACCGCAACTGACGGCGTATTTCTGGGCCAGACGCAGTCCCGGAACGGTTTTACGGGTATCCAGCAATTTCACACCCGTGTGGGCTACCTGTCTGGCGTATTCGGCGCATACCGTTGCCGTGCCCGAGAGGGTTTGCAGCCAGTTCAGTGCGGCGCGCTCAGCGGTCAGAAGGCTGCGCGCCGGGCCCTCGAAACGGAAAACAACGCTGTCCGCGTCGATCGGGTCACCGTCATTGGCAAGCCAGGTCAATGTCACGCCCGGGTCCACCTGTCGAAACACCTCGTCGACCCATGATCGCCCGGCCAGCACGGCACTTTCCCGGGTAATTACCTGCCCGCTACCTATGCGTTCCGCTGGAATTAGCCGGGCAGTGATGTCACCATCGCCTACGTCTTCTCTGAGGCTGTGTGCGACGGTCTCAACGCGGGATTGACGAAGCAGTTCGGCTGAAATCATGTTGGTGGTCCGGTTCTCTCGGTGTGTGTCAGTGCAGGGTGTGTGTCCCGAGGCGTGATTCTATAGGCAGCCACGGAAATCGCCAAACCGGATACCCGGGCTGGCGGAATGTGAACTGCGTCCCTCAGTCACAAAAGGTGACAAAATCTGACACAAGGTGACGTGCTAACGGCATAAGATATCACTACAAATAAAGACCGATTTTTTGGCCAGTCACCTTCCGGAGTAGCCTCATGGCGCAGGATAACAAGGTAGTCCGCTTGGACGCTCAGAAGTCTGGGGGCCGGTTTGCCTTACCCCATGCTCTGATCCGGCTGCGTGACGTATCTGGTCAGTCACTGAAAACCGTTCTGGCGGGTTTCTTCGATCGTGCAGACGACGCCTTGTTCGAGCTTGCTGACAAAGCAGGCTCGGACCAGGACCAGACTGCTTACTTCGACGCCATGCGGGAAATGCGCCTTCGCCGCAAATCCATGACGGTGTCCATTCTTCAGTACGTCAGCCGTGCCTTCAATGATCTGGGCAAATTCCACCCCGGTGGTTCCAGCGGCAATCTGGACGAAGTCGACCAGGACTCTCTCACGCTTCTGGATCACTCGGAGCTGGAGCAGAGGGTCGCCATCGAGAATCTTGTAAACAAGCTGCGGAATCAATACAGCGATGCCATGCTGATGTTGAACGCCCGTGTTGGTCATCTTGCGCCGGCGCTTACCCTGTCGGACAGCCAGATGCCGCTGAGCCCCGAGGTAATCTGTGGCGGGGTTGCCGAAGCCTGCTCGGATCTTGATATCGATATTCGCGCCAAGCTGGTGGTTCTCAAGCTGTTCGACCGTTTGCTGGCCGACAAGCTGGGTCACTTCTATCACGAGGCAAACCGAACGTTGATTGCAGAAGGCGTGCTGCCGGACATGAAGCGCCCACCGGTCGCCGGGCGCACCGCGCCTGCCACGCCGCGCGCCGGATCCCCGGCCCGGCCGGCGGCAGGCCAATCAGCCGATCACCAGGGACAGGGTGCCGGTGCAATGCCGCGGGAGCCGTCCGGCGAAACCTTCTCCGAACTGAGCGCGCTATTGCATCAGGGGCGTTCTGGCGACGGATCCTCGTCCATTGCCGGTGGTCAGATATTTCTCGACACCGGCACCCTGATGACGCGCCTCAGCGATGTCCAGGGACTGCCCGCGCAATGGGGTCAGGGGCGCGTAGTGTCTCTGACTGAGCAATTGGAACCGGTTCTGAAAGCCGATGACGGCAAAGTGTGTGCGGTCGGTCAGGTAGACAGCGACGTTATCAATCTCGTTTCAATGCTGTTCGATTTCATTCTTGAAGATCGTCAGCTCCACCCGGTAATGAAGGCGCTGATCGGGCGTTTGCAGATTCCGGTTCTCAAGGTCGCGCTGAGTGACAAGAACTTCTTCAACCGGGGCGGACATCCGGTTCGCAAACTGTTGAATGAGCTCGCCATGTCAGCGATCGGCTGGACCGAGAAGAAAACCGGCCAGCGGGACCCCCTGCGCGACCAAATTGAAAACGTCGTCGACCGCGTACTCAACGAGTTCACCGACAATGTCGACCTGTTCAGCGAGTTGCTGAGTGATTTTAGCCATTTCATGGATCTGGACCGTCGTCGCCGGGAACTGGTCGAGCAACGGTTGCGGGATGCCGAGGAGGGCCGCGCCAAGCAGGAGCGTGCGGCCGAATTCTCCAGGCAACTGATTGACGAAGTGGTCGCGGGGCGGGAGCTGCCGGAACCCGTTCAGGCCCTGCTTTCCGAAGCGTGGACCAAATACCTGCAATGGACGGTGCTCCGCGAGGGCGACAACAGTCAGGCCTGGGCCCGCGCCGGTGAGTTGACGCGCAAGTTGGTGTGGAGCGTCGACCCCCGCCCGGTTACTGACAGCACCCGCACGGAACTGTTGCGGGCGATTCCGTCGATTGTTGACGAACTGCGCCGGGCCCTGCAGGAAATTTCCTGGGATCCGTTTGCCACGGATGCGGTCATCCGTGATCTGGAGCTGGTTCACGTCGATGTGTTCCAGCAACTGGTCACGTCCAGGGCTGAGCCTGTTGCACAACCGGAACCGAAGCCAGCACCGGAACCTCCAAGAGCGGAAGCGGTCGCGCAGACCGAGCCGGTGGCTGAGCCGCCACAAGGCGGTGCGGTGCCCGAGACGGTGGACGTTCAGGTCGGGCAGCTGGATGCACCGCCCGGTGAGAGCGGGCTCGATCCCGCCTGGCTCGACAAGGCCGATAAACTGCGCGTCGGTTCCTGGATCGAGCTCAACCGAGAAGGCGTTAGAACCCGCTGTAAGCTGGCGGCGTTCATCAAGGCGACCGGTAAGTACATTTTTGTGAACCGCAGTGGCGCCAAGGTCGTGGAATATCAGCGCGAGGCACTGGCAGCGGCCATGGCCAACGACGAACTCACCATGCTGGATGACGGCCTGATTTTTGATCGTGCCCTGGAATCCATCATCGATAACCTCCGAAGCAGCCGCAAGGACTGAGCTGGCGTAGCAACCCGGGTCACTTTGTGCTTCAATCAGGTCAGAAACCGACAGCAACAAACCTGCTGGAATGACCTTGTCTGACTCGATTCGAAGCCACAGCGAAACGCCTCCTGAAGAGCACCCCATCAAATATCTGCGCCGCACCGGCCGGATCGCACGGGCGCGCTGGTGCCCGTCGCCGAACTTCGGGCCGCGGCCCGACGGTGCCGGCATTTCTCTTCTGGTTGTCCATAACATCAGTTTGCCACCGGGGCAGTTTGGCGGAGACGCCATTGAACGTTTTTTCTGTAACTGCCTGGACGCCTCCGAACATCCCTATTTCGAAACCATCGCCGGTATGCGGGTGTCAGCTCATGCGCTGATCCGCCGCGATGGCAGCGTGATTCAGTTTGTCAGTTTCCTCGATCGTGCCTGGCATGCGGGTCGTTCCAGCTTCCGGGGTGAGCAGGAATGCAACGACTTTTCCATCGGCATCGAACTGGAGGGTGCCGATGATATTCCCTACACCGATGAGCAATATCAGAGCCTGGCGGACGTGTCCGCGTACGTGATGGCGGCCTGGCCGGAGATTCGTCGCGACCGCATCACCGGTCATTGCGATATCGCCCCCGGACGAAAAACCGATCCCGGGCCGGCCTTTGACTGGAAACACTATCACCAGCGATTACTGGCCCTGCGCGGCGAGTCCGGGGAGGTAAGCTGATGGTTCTGGTGACCTTTCTGCTGGCCTGGCTAGTGCGTCGGCGGCTGGATATTTACGGCCACCTTGTTGGCGATAACGTGTGGCGCGTCTGGTTTCAGGCCGGCCGCAAGACGGGTGCCGGTCGGGAGTCCGAAATCTGGCGGGGCCTCTTGCGGGTGGCTCTGCCTGCGGCAGTGCTGGTGGTGCTGGTGGCCTTGGCCCAGCAAGGCGGCTGGCGGCTGGCGGTGTATCCGCTGGAGTTTCTGCTGCTGCTGTTGCTGATGGGAGCGCCGGGGTGGAAACCGTTGCTGCGTGCCTACAGTGAGTCCTGGAGTCGTGGCGACATGCAGGCCGCCTGGCATCACATCAAGGATGTCTTACCCGCTGCCGAACGCGGTCAAGCGCATTCCCCGGACGACATGCATCTGTCGCTGTGCAAGAAGCTGATGCTGACATTGTTCGAGCGGTTTTTCCTTGTGGCGTTCTGGTACGTGGTGGGCGGCATCGGGTTGGCTTTGTTTGCCCGGGGTCTGGTTGCGCTCCAGGAACATTGGCCCCAGGCTGCTGCGCGCCCCCGGTTCGCGCGAATTGCCACGGTCGTCGCCTGGGTACCGTCCCGCTTGCTGGCGCTGACGTTTGGTCTGGCCGGTGATCTCGCGGGATGGATGAAAGAGGCGAGCGCGCTGTTGTTTTCTCCCTCCTTCAATACCGCTCAGGTTTTGATGGCCGCGGCAAACGGCGCGTTGACGGGGTATGCGCTGGATCCGGCCCGCTTCTCGCAAATACACCCCGACGAATGGACCCGTTTTGGCAGCAGAAGCCTTGGTGCGATCCGGGATCTGCTGAACCGAAGCATGCTGGTCTGGATCTGTGCCTTTGCGCTGCTGGTGATCGCCGGCGTTGTGTGAACCGTTGGTAGAAGGTGAAATTTTGAGAAACTTTACAGATAAACAACAATAAGTCCTCAAGTTTCTAGTACCTTAGGCGACAACATTAAAAAGCAATAAAGTTTCATCTTTTTGAAACGCCGTGCGGGGTCAATGTGAAACAATTCATAAAGCCAGCAGTCGCATTGATGAACCGACTGCCGATGTTCTACAAATTCAGTCTGATCAGTGTGCTGTTCCTGCTTCCGATTGTTGGCCTGTCCTGGCTGGTTATCAGCGAGCTGAACCGATCGGTGGATACTATGACCCGCGGTGTCGAGGGTCTCGCTCAGTTGGAGCAGGTGGATACGCTGCTGGATGCGGCTTTTGATTATCGGGATTACCGGGCACCGGGCAAGACCAAGGACGAAATGGAACTGCTGAATCGATCAGAGGATTCTGCCGAAACAATCACCCGCATACTGGATGAGCTTTCAACCCGCGAGTTGGCGTTTGATACGTCGGGAAACTGGAACAAGCAGATTGTCCAGCTCAAGCAGGACTGGGAGTCACTGCGGATTTCAGACAGTTATCAAAGCAACATCGATCCGCAGTTCAGGTACTATCAGGAGTTCGTTCAGAAAGTGCGGGCCATGGTCTCTGCCACCGTCGAGATTTCCGGCCTGGGCCAGGATCCGGCCCCCGAGAACCAGTTGCTGCTCGGGCTGGTAAGCGAATCATTACCGGATGCCCGACACTCTCTCGGACGGGCACGGTCTTTTGGTATTTTTGCACTGGTTGAGGGACAGGTCGGTTACAACCTCAGCGACGGGCTGAATGAAATCTATGACGAACTGACCAACCGGAGCACGCTCCTGGCGCCAGCCCTCTCTGTCGCTCTGGATGCTTCTCCCCGCCTGGGCGAGGAGGGCAGACCTACGGTGGCCAATATTAAAGACAGTCTTGGTCGCGTCCGTGACCTGCTGGATGCCAACATCATCACGCCGATGCGTCTGGAAATGCCATGGCAGGCGTTTGATGCCGCAGTGTCCGAGGAACTGTCACACTACGACACACTGAAAGCGGTGGTGTTCGACGTGGTGCGGGAGAATCTGGACTCCAGCCTGCAAGGGGAAGTCCGGCAGCGCCAGCTGATCATTGTCGCGCTGATTCTGGTTCTTTTGGTGGTGGTGTACCTTTACATCGGTTTCTTCATGTCGGTCCGCAATGCCATTAATCAGTTCAGCAAAGCGGCGCGAACTGTTGCAGACGGTGACATGACCGCCCACATCCAGCTCGACAATCGCGACGAACTGGGTGAGCTGACCACCGAATTCAACAATATGACGGATCGCATCTCAGAGCTGGTGCGGTCGGTGAGCCGGACCACGTCCGAGGTGGATCAGCAGGCCACTCGGGTGAAAGACACCGCCTCCGCCAACAGCGAAGCCGTCGCCCGGCAGATGGAGGAGTCCGGTCAGATCAATGAGGCTATGAACCAGATGGTGGAAGCGGTTCATGAGGTAACCGAAAGTGCCCATCGGGTCTCGGACAGCGCCCACACTGCCGAGCGTGATACCGAAAAGGGCCGTGCGGTTGTGGCGGATACGGTCGACACCATCAATCGCCTGGCGACGGAAATCTCCGGCGCGGTTGACGTTATCAACCGGGTCAGTGCCGACAGTGCCAACATCAGTCAGGTGCTGGTGGAGATCAAGGCCATCGCCGAGCAGACCAACTTGCTGGCACTGAATGCGGCCATCGAGGCCGCCAGGGCGGGAGAGCAGGGCCGTGGCTTTGCGGTAGTGGCGGACGAAGTGCGGTCGCTGTCCCAGCGCACCCACAAATCCACCGAGGAAATCGAGGGTATGATTTCCCGTCTGCAGAGTGGCGTGAAAGATGCTGTGGCGGCAATGACCAACAGCCATGACGTCACGGAAACCACCGTCCGCAAGTCTTCGGAAGTGACGGAAGCGCTGGACCGTATCGCGCAGGGCATCGCGACCATCGTGGACATGAGCCACCAGATTGCCCAGGCCGCTGAAGAGCAATCGGCGGTGGCTCGCAACGTCAATGACAATGTCGAGCAGATCAGTGAGCTTGGTCAGACCACCGCGAGCAACGCCGAGGAAACCCTGGCGTCGTCACGGCAGATGTCAGACCTGACGGCGTCCCTGCAGCGACTGGTCGAGGCGTTCAAGGTCTGAGGGACTGTCCGGCCTCACAGGCCGGACTTCTTCTGTTCCCAGAGTATCTCTTCTCCGCCGTCCCGGCGGGCCAGCACTCGCGCAATCACGAACAGCAGATCCGACAGCCGGTTCAGGTAATGCCGTGAGGCGGTGTTGATGGAATCCTCATGGCCCAACGCCACCACTACGCGTTCGGCCCGGCGGCATACCGCACGGGCAAGGTGGCACTGAGCTGCGCCTGGCGTTCCCCCCGGCAGGATAAAGTTCTTCAGCGGCGGCAGGCCCTCATTGTGCCGGTCCAGGGTGTTTTCCAGCCACTCGATGTGGTCATCACCGATCACCCGGCTGCCCGGAATCGCGAACTCACCGCCCAGGTCAAACAGGTGGTGCTGGATGCGACGCAGGCTCTCTACCAGTTCGTCGTCGTTGTCGAGGGTCTCGATCAACAGGCCGATGTGGCAGTTCAGTTCGTCGGCGGTACCCATGGCCTCGACCCGCTGTGCGTTCTTGGCAATGCGGTTGCCATCGGCGAGCCCCGTGGAGCCGTCATCTCCGGTGCGGGTGTATATCTTGGAAAGGCGATTGCCCATCAGTGTGCTCCTGTTGGTGTGGCGACAGTTGTTGTACCCGTTCGGTCAGCATTTGGTTCACCGGCGTGGCGATGCCGAGGTCTTTTCCCAGTTGCGTCAGATAACCGTTGATGAAGTCGATTTCGGTACGGCGGTCCTGGTGCACATCGGCGCGCATGGACGAGGTGTTGAGTGCGGTGTTCCGGGCGACGAACTCTATCTGCTGGCGCAGGGTTTGCGGGGGGGCGTTGCCTTGACCGCTGGCCCGCATCAGTTCCGATAACTCACCGCACAGATCCTCAATCGTATCCTGATACAGCGGTGCAGACAGTATGTTTCCGTTAGGGCAGTCCAGCAGAGCCGTGTAGGGATTGATGCCTGCGTTGATGACCAGCTTATGCCACAGGCGGCGCAGGATGTCCGTCTCGGGATGGACACGCAGCGGACTGGCGCCCAGTCGCGCGACAATGCTGTCGAGATGGTTGCCTGCGGGTTCCGTCAGCGGCCCCACCCAGGTATCCCCGGAACCGGCATGAACCAGCAGATCCGGTTCGGGTCGGTTGGCGCCCTCGGTGGTACTGGCAGCAAGAATGGGGCGGTCCGGCCAGCGGGCGGTCACCGCCTGCTGACTGCCCAGGCCATTCTGAAAGAGCACAAAAGGGGTGTTTGCCGGAAACCGCTCGATAACGCCGGCAACTGCCTCCAGCGTATCTCCGGCTTTGGTGGTCACCAGGATCAGTTCCGGGGCATCTCTGGCGCGGAGCCAGGGCACTTGAACGGTGGTCTCGGAATCTGTCAGCGGACGAAAACGGTAGCGGATTCCGGCCACAGTCTGAGATGCGCCGGGCCGGGCAATGAAGGCTGCCTGGCCGGCAGGCAATGAGGCGGCCCAAAGCCGCCCCAGAGAGCCTGCGCCCAGAATCGCGATCATGCCGGTTACATGGCCTCGATGTCGGCCCGCTGCTGGCTCAGGCGGGCCTGGCTGCTCTGGGCGTCACGGAGTTTTTCCTGCTCCTTCTCGACCACGTCCGCCGGAGCCTTGGCGGTGAACTTCTCATTGTTCAGCTTGCCTTCGAGGCGGCCGATTTCCTTCTGCAGGCGTTCCAGCTCCTTGTCGAGTCGCCTGAGCTCGGCATCCTTGTCGATCAGCCCCGCCATCGGCACCAGCACTTCCATTTCGCCGACCAGCTGGGTGGCCGACATCGGGGCATTGTCGCCCTCGAGCCAGTCGAGGCTCTCCAGTTTGGCCAGCGAGCTAAGGAACTGGCGGTTATCGTTCATGCGGCGTTTGTCATCGCTTTCTTTACTGCGCAGCAGTACCGGAATTTTCTTCGCTGGGGAGATGTTCATTTCACCACGGACGTTGCGCACCGCCACGATCACACCTTTCAGCCACTCGATATCGGCGGTCACGGCGGCGTCCTGTTTGTTGGCGTCCGGTTGCGGGTATGGCTGCAGCATGATGCTGTCACCGGCCTTCCCGGCCAGCGGGGCAATACGCTGCCAGATTTCTTCGGTAATGAACGGCATCATTGGATGTGCCAACCGCAGCACCGCCTCCAGCACCCGCACCAGGGTGCGACGGGTGCCGCGCTTGGCTTCCGCGCTGGCCGCCTCATCATTCAGCACCGGTTTGGACAGCTCCAGATACCAGTCGCAATACTCGTTCCAGATGAACTCGTAAAGGGCGTAGGCGGCCAGGTCGAAGCGATACTGATCGAGGTGGCGGATCACCTCCTGCTCACAGTGTTGCAACTCGCTGATGATCCAGCGGTCGGCCAGTGACAGCGCCACAGGTTCGTCGTTGATGCCGCAGTCTTCGCCTTCGGTGTTCATCAGGACATAACGGGCGGCGTTCCACAGCTTGTTGCAGAAGTTGCGATAGCCCTCCAGGCGTTTCATGTCCCAGTTGATGTCACGACCGGTGGTGGCCATGGCCGCCAGGGTGAAACGCAGGGCATCGGTGCCGTGGGCGGCGATGCCGTCGGGAAATTCCTTCTGGGTGCGCTTGCCGATCTTCTCCGCCAGTTTGGGCTGCATCAGGTTGCCGGTGCGTTTCTCCAGGAGTTCGTCCAGGCCGATGCCGTCGATCATGTCCAGCGGATCAATGACATTGCCCTTGGACTTGGACATCTTGTCACCATGCTCATCGCGGATCAGACCGGTGACGTACACGGTCTTGAAGGGCACCTGCGGGGTGCCGTCTTCGTTTTTCATGAAGTGCATGGTCATCATGATCATCCGCGCAACCCAGAAGAAAATGATGTCAAAGCCGGTGACCAGCACGTCGGTGGGGTGGAAGGTTTTCAGGCGTTCAGTGATCTCCGGCCAGCCCAGGGTGCCGAAAGTCCAGAGCGCGGAGCTGAACCAGGTGTCGAGAACGTCGTCGTCCTGTTTCAGCTCGAGATCGGCCGTGAGATTGTGCTTCTGGCGCACTTCGTCCTCGTTGCGACCGACGTAGATATTGCCGTCGGCGTCGTACCAGGCCGGAATGCGGTGACCCCACCACAGCTGGCGGGAGATACACCAGTCCTGGATGTCGCGCATCCATGAGAAGTACATGTTCTCGTATTGTTTCGGCACAAACTGGATGCGACCGTCTTCCACGGCCTCGATGGCCGGCTTGGCCAGCGTCTTGGCATCGGCGAACCATTGATCGGTCAGCATGGGCTCGATGATCAACCCGGAACGGTCACCGCGGGGCACGCTCAATACATGGTCTTCCACCTGTTGTACCAGGCCGGCGGCATCCATATCGGCCACGATCTGCTTGCGGGCGGCCTCACGGGTCAGGCCGGCGTAGGCCCCTGGCAGGGCGCCGTCGAGGTCCGTGTTCTCGGTGCCGTCGGCGTTGAAGACTTCGGCCACGTCGCGGATGTTGGCGTCTTGGGTCATGACGTTGATCATCGGCAGGTGGTTGCGCTTGCCCACGGCGTAATCGTTGAAGTCATGGGCCGGGGTGATCTTCACGCAGCCGGAGCCTTTTTCCGGGTCGGCGTGGTGATCGGCCACGATGGGAATCCGCCGGTTTACCAGCGGCAGCATGACATGCTTGCCAATCAGATGCTGGTAACGCTCGTCTTCAGGATGCACGGCCACGGCGGTATCGCCCAGCATGGTCTCCGGACGAGTGGTGGCGACCACGACATAGTCTTTGCCGTCTTGTGTTTTGGCGCCGTCTGCCAATGGGTAGCGCAGGTGCCAGAAGAAACCTTTCTCTTCCTTGTTCTCCACCTCCAGATCGGAGATGGCGGTGTGCAGTTTCGGGTCCCAGTTCACCAGCCGCTTGCCACGGTATACCAGGCCTTCGTCGTACAGGCGGATGAACACTTCCTGCACGGCCCTGTAGAAGCCGTCGTCCATGGTGAAACGCTCGTTGTCCCAGTCCACGGAGTTGCCCAGGCGGCGGATCTGGCGGGTGATGGTGCCGCCGGAGTGTTCTTTCCAGTCCCAGATGCGCTTGATGAAGTCATCCCGGCCGAGATCGTGGCGGGTTTTGCCTTCTTCGGCGGCCAGTTTACGCTCGACCACCATCTGGGTGGCGATGCCGGCGTGGTCGGTGCCGACGGTCCACAGCGCGTTGCGGCCCTGCATGCGCTTGAAGCGGGTGAGGGTGTCCATGATGGTGTGCTGGAATGCGTGGCCCATGTGCAGGCTGCCGGTGACATTGGGGGGCGGGATGGCGATGCTGTAGGAGTCGCCCTCGCCGCTGGGCCGGAAATAGCCTTTGGATTCCCAGTTTTCGTACCACTGGCGCTCAATATTTTCTGGCTGGTAGGTTTTTTCCATGGGGTTCTGCAGTGACCGTTGGTTGATTCACAAGGGAAAATTGAGACGCATGATTATACATGGTCGCCCTGTTTGCGGCGAACCTAACGCTTCCTCTGATCATGCACCCGAGGTTCAATCCCCAGCGCCCGCAACTGCTTGAAATGCGATCGGGCCTGATCCAGCACGGCGGTATCGTTATGCGCAACCAGCGCCAGCCGTTTGAAGCGGTCCGCATCCGCCGGCAAGGTCGCCGACAGAATGATCACGGTATCCCACGCCTCGGCCACCGGCGGACACAAAAGTATGCCCACGGGATCGGTGCAGGTGCTGGCTGAGTCGGGGACAATGCTGTGGGGAATGAAGGCGTCGGGGCTGAAGTTCCACAGCAGGTCGTCCAGCTCTTCCGCGTGCTCTGCGCTGTCACAGACGATGCACACGCGATCGCCCTGTTGCCAGGCTTTGTCCACGAGTTTGACGGCGTGGAGGTTGCGGGCAGAGGGGGTGTTCTGGGCGAGGATGTGGAACCAGTAGTGCTGGTTCTGGTCGTCCGGTCCGGAGGGGCCGGCAGCGGGGCTGCCGGTCTCCTGAGGAGAGTGCGGGTTACTTTCCGGCATGGGACATCAGGTAGTCGACCAGCATGGGTACCGGGCGGCCTGAGGAACCTTTGGCTTTGCCGGAATGCCAGGCGGTGCCGGCGATGTCCAGATGGGCCCAGCGGTACTCTTTGGCAAACCGGGACAGGAAACACGCAGCGGTGATGGTGCCCGCGGGGCGGCCGCCAATGTTGGCCATGTCGGCAAAGTTACTGTCGAGCTGACTCTGATAGTCGTCCCACAGGGGCAGGCGCCAGGCGCGATCACCGGCGCGTTCGCCGGCAGCCAGAAGTTCGTTGGCCAGTTCATCGTTGTTGGCAAGCAGGCCGGTGGCGTGGTTGCCCAGGGCGATGATGCAGGCGCCGGTGAGGGTTGCCAGATCAATGACCGCTGCGGGGTCGAATTTCTTCACGTAGGTGAGGGCATCGCACAACACCAGGCGGCCCTCGGCGTCTGTGTTGAGGATTTCAACGGTCAGACCGGAGAGGGTGGTGACGATATCTCCGGGGCGCGAGGCGCCGCCGTCCGGCATGTTCTCCGCAGCGGCAATCACGGCGACCACGTTGATTTTGGGCTGGGTCTCGGCCAGCACCTGCATGGCGCCAAACACGCTGGCGGAGCCGCCCATGTCGTATTTCATTTCATCCATACCCTCGCCGGGCTTGAGGCTGATGCCACCGGTGTCAAAGGTTATGCCTTTACCCACCAGAACATGGGGTTTGTCTTTGGCTTTACCGCCCCGGTACTCCATCACGATCAGCCGCGGCGGCTGGGTGCTGCCTTTGCCAACGGCCAGGATGGTGTTCATGCCCAGCTTTTCCATCTGCTTTTCGTCAAGCACTTCGGTCTTGATGCAGTCGTAATCCTTCGCCAGTTTTTTGGCTTGCTGGGCGAGCCACTCAGGGTGGCAGATGTTGGGCGGAGTGTTGCCCAGATCGCGGGTAAGGTTCATGCCGCGGCCGGTGGCCAGACCAAGGTTGAAGGCGTCCTTGAGAGCCTTGCCAGCGCCGGACGCTGTTACAACAACCTTGTTGAGTTTGCGCGCGGCGGGCTTCTCGCTCTTGAAGTCGCTGAACGTGTAAAGCTGATCCTCAAGCGTGCGGCCAATGAGGCTGAGGCGGGCGGCCTCGGAGCTGACGGCGTCGTCACCCGTTACCGGGGTGTCAGCCAGGGTGACCAGAGCGGATTTGCCCGGGCCATCCTTGAGCTGGCTCATCATCGCGATGAGTGCCTTGCGGTAAGTGGGCGGCGTCCGGTCAGTGTCGCTGCCGGTACCCACCACGATCACCCGCCCCCAGGGCTGGTCGCTGACGGGAATGACGTTGGTGGTGCCGGTTTTTCCGGTGAGGTCGCCGGCCTTTTGCAGCTTTTTGATCAGCCCTCCCAGCGCTTCGTCGGCCTGGGTGGTGGATGCCGGCCAGGTGCCTTTATCAGGCAGAGCGATAACAAGGCTGTCGGCTTTGGTGCTGATGATGGTTTTACTACTCAGGCTGAAATTCATGGCAACTCCCGTAATGGATTCCGGTTCAGTGCAGAGGACTGTGACTATCTTGCAGGTTTACCCTAAGCATTGGGGTTTCCCGGGGATTTATCAAGCGGTGACAGCTCCTTAACCTTCAGCGCTGTCATTCAGGGCGAAGGTTACATAGAATACGGGCGTCGAATACTCACTCGGTTCTGCTATTCACCGACAGCGATCCAACCCGGCCAGAGACAGCACTTTGACCATCGTTTTCCGATACCTTGCCCGCCAGACCATGATCAGCATGCTTGCCGTTTCCGGTATTCTTTTGCTGGTATTCATGAGTGGCCGGTTCATCAAGTATCTGGCCGACGCTGCGGCCGGGGAGCTGGCAGCAGATGTGCTGTTCCAGATCATGGGGTACCGCTTTCCTGGCTTTCTGGAGCTGATCCTGCCCCTGGGGTTTTTCATCGGCATTCTGCTGGCCTATGGCCGCATGTATCTCGAGAGCGAGATGACGGTGCTGTTTGCCTGCGGTATGAGCGACCGGCAAATTCTGGGCAAAACCCTGCTGGCCAGTATTCCGGTGATGTTGGTGGTCGGGGCCATGAGCCTGTTCGTGTCGCCCTGGGGCATGAAACAGGTCGAGAATATTTTCAACGAGCAACGCAAGGCCACTGAGTTCGAGATGCTGGCGCCCGGTCGTTTCCAGGATCTTGAATCCGGTGGTCGCGTCACCTACACCGAGAGTCTGAGTGACGACAAGCGGGTATTGGAGGGCGTATTCATTGCCGAATATGGTGATGATGGCCTGACGATCATCACCGCCGATTTCGGCTCCCAGTTGATTGATCAGAAAACTGGTAGCCGATTCCTGATTCTGGAGGAGGGTGGTCGGTTCCAGGGGTTACCGGGTCAACTGGAATACCAGATTACCGGGTTCGATGCGTACGGCCTGAAAATCCAGAGCGGCGGCGGTCGAGACAAGGAGCTGGAAGAGGGACTCAGCACCCTGGATCTTATGAAGTCGGATAATCTTGAGGATCGGGCACTTCTGCACTGGCGCTTTACCCTGCCATTGATCGTTCCGATTGTGACCCTGCTGGCGGTGCGCCTGAGCCGGGTGAATCCCCGCCAGGGGCGGTTTTTCCACCTGCTACCGGCGATGCTGGTGTACATCACTTATCTGGGCCTGTTGATCGTCGCCCGCGACGCGCTGGCGGACGGCAAAGTGCCGGAATGGATCGGTCTGCTCTGGGTGCATCTGCTGTTCCTGGGCTTGGGCTTGTGGTTGCAGTTCGGTCCCGCCTGGCTTTACCGGCGACGGCTGACGAAGGAGGTACGCGCCCGTGCGTAAGATTGATCAGTACGTCATGCGGACGGTCGGCGGTGCCATGTTCCTGGTGATGGTGGTGGTGCTGTCGCTGGATCTGATTTTCGGCTTCATCGCCGAGCTGGAAGATGCCCGCAACGATTACCAGACGCTGCAGGCGCTCTGGTACGTGTTCATGACCTTGCCCAGGCGTATCTACGACTATTTGCCGCTGGGTGCGTTCATGGGTTGCCTGGTAGGGCTCGGCGCCATGGCGAGTTCGTCAGAGCTGACGGTTATCCGGGCCGCTGGCGTGTCGCTCAAACGCATTGTCTGGTCGGCGATGAAGCCGGCTCTGGTGGTGGTGCTGATTGGCCTGGTGGTCGGCGAGTATGTGGCACCGCCGGCGGAGCGCATGGCGCAGAGCCAGAAAGCGGTCGAGCAGGGCGCAGGTACCAATATTGCGTCTGCCTCCGGTATATGGCACCGGGAGGGCGAAGTGTTCATGCACTTGAACGCGGTCAGCCCCGAGGGTGATCTTCGGGGCGTATCGTTGTTCCGTTTTGATGACGAGCGCTGGATGCTGTCGGCCAGTTTTGCCGAGCAGGCGACCTACCAGGGAGATCACTGGCAACTGGAAAATGTCGCCACAACAGTGATCGGTGATGAGCAGTTAACCCAGGAAACGCAGGATACCCTGCGCTGGGAAACCGGGCTCTCACCGGCGGTGCTGAGCGTGCTCATTGTCAAACCCGAAAACCTGCCGATGACAGGGCTGTATACCTACGCCAGCTACCTGGATGATCAGGGGCTGAGTTCTGCGAACTACTGGCTCGCGTTCTGGAAGAAAGTGCTGATGCCGGTGGGCACGGCGGTCATGGTGCTGGTGGCTATTTCGTTCATCTTTGGCCCGCTGCGGTCGGTCACCATGGGTTTTCGAGTGTTCACGGGCCTGATCGTGGGACTGCTTTTCAAGTACATGCAGGATCTGCTGGGTCCCATGAGCCTGGTGTTCGGTTTCAACCCGGTGTTGGCCATTGTGCTGCCGATTGCCATCAACGCAGCCGTTGGCGCTGTGCTGATGCGGCGGGCAGGCTGACGCTCAGTTTTTCTCGGGTTTGGGAACCTGCACGACCACGCTGTCAGAGAGCCGGTCGGTGACCGACAGACCGTTGATCGGCCAGAACAGCGCCAGCATGGCAGGCACGGTGATGATCAGGGTGATCCCCCCCAGGTAGTAGGAAGCCAGCAGGGTGAGAAAGAACACCGCGGCGGCAGACGCATAGCGCCACAGCGCCTGGCTCCAGGTCACCGGACTGCCATCGAGGTTCTCGATGCGGATTCGCCAGACTTGCATGGCCAGCGTTTGCCCGGTGCGTGTCCAGAAGTAGGCGAAGAACACGTACAGCACCAGAAACAGCACAAAGGTCAGCAGCGGATCTCCACCCAATGCCCCGCTCTCCGCCATCTGCTCATAGCGATCCCACCCGGTTATCCAGCCGGCGAGCATGGTGTAGATCCAGGTCGCTACCAGAAGCACCGCAATGCAGATCAACCCGTCGTAAATAATGGCCAGCAGTCGTTTGATAAACGTTGCGGGGGGCAGCAGTTCCTCGGCGTCATGGAAGCGTCGGGGCATGGGGTCTCCTATGATGTTTCACGTTTTTCCTGTTCTCGGCGTGTGCTAGAGTAGCGGATTTGCACACGCATGTAAGTATGTGTTCTCAATCATGGACCCGGTCGGGTTTATAGAAGGGTATCAAAGGGCTATGAAAACCGCAGAGTTGCGACAGGCGTTTCTGGACTATTTCAAACAGCAGGGCCATGCCATTGTTCCGAGCAGTTCGCTGGTGCCGGCAGATGACCCGACCCTGTTGTTCACCAACGCCGGGATGAACCAGTTCAAGGATTTGTTTCTGGGCCGTGAAGAGCGTGACTACACCCGTGCGACCACGTCGCAGAAATGCGTGCGGGCCGGCGGCAAACACAATGACCTTGAGAATGTCGGTTATACCGCCCGCCATCACACCTTTTTCGAAATGCTCGGCAACTTCAGCTTCGGGGACTACTTCAAGCGTGAAGCCATCAATTATGCCTGGACGTTCCTGACCGGTGAGGAGTGGCTCAGGCTACCCAAAGAAAAGTTGTGGGTAACGGTCTACGCGTCGGATGACGAAGCCTACGATATCTGGAACAAGGAAATCGGGGTGCCCGCCGACCGCATTGTGCGTATCGGTGATAACAAGGGTGCACCCTACGCTTCCGACAACTTCTGGCAAATGGGCGATACCGGTCCCTGCGGCCCCTGCACCGAAATTTTCTTTGATCACGGTCCGGACGTGGCCGGTGGCCCTCCCGGCAGCCCGGAGGAAGACGGCGACCGTTACATCGAGATCTGGAACGTGGTGTTCATGCAGTACAACCGCACCGCCGACGGCGAAATGCTGAACCTGCCCAAGCCTTCGGTGGATACCGGTATGGGGCTCGAGCGGATCACTGCGGTACTGCAGGGTGTGCACAGCAACTACGAAATCGATCTGATGCAGGACCTGCTCAAGGCCGCCTCGACCATTCTGGGGGGCGTTGCGACAACCGAGGCCTCGTTGCGAGTGGTGGCAGATCACATCCGTTCCTGCGCCTTCCTGATCTCCGACGGAGTGATGCCGTCGAATGAGGGGCGGGGTTTCGTGCTGCGCCGTATCATTCGCCGCGCGGCCCGTCATGGCAACAAGCTGGGCGCCAAGGATGCCTTCTTCCACAGATTAACCGGCGCTCTGGTCGAGCTGATGGGTGACGCTTACCCGCAGCTGGTCAGCAGTCGCAAGCAGATTGAAAAGGTACTGCTGCAGGAAGAGGAGCAGTTTGCCAAGACGCTCGACAAGGGCCTGCGTTTGCTGGAGCAGGACATTGCCGACCTCAAAGGCGATGTGATCCCGGGCGACACCGTCTTCACCCTGTACGACACCTATGGCTTCCCGGTGGACCTGACCAATGACATCGCCCGTGAGTGCGGCCTGTCTCTGGATTATGAAGGCTATGAGAAAGCCATGGAGGCCCAGCGCGAACGGGCCCGTGCTGCCAGCAAATTCGGTATTGATTACAACGCCGCCGGGCTCAGCATTGCCGGCAAGACTGAATTCACCGGGTACGATCATGTGGATGGGCACGAGGCCATTCGCACGGTGATCGTGGGTGACCAGGAAAAAACGGCAGAAGCGGGCGACGAAGCGGTCGTGGTGCTTGCGCGTACGCCTTTCTATGCCGAGTCCGGCGGCCAGGTGGGCGATACCGGCCTGCTGACCTGGAGTGGCGGCCGGTTCCAGGTAACCGATACCCGCAAGGAGGGTGACAACCATCTTCATATCGGCACGGTGTTGGAGGGTGAGCTGTTCTCCGGGTTGGAAGTGGATGCCCGCATTGATCATGCGCGCCGCGAGCGTACCAAGCGCAACCACTCCGCGACCCACCTGATGCATGCGGCCCTGCGCAAGGTGCTCGGTGAGCATGTGAGTCAGAAGGGGTCCCTGGTGGACCCTGACAAGCTGCGTTTTGATTTCTCCCACTTCGAGGCGGTCACGCCCGAGCAGCTCAAGGAGATCGAGCGCCAGGTCAATGAGCAGGTTCTGGCCAATACTCCGGTGCAGACCGAAATCACCGACATGGAGCAGGCCCAGGCCAAAGGTGCGATGGCGCTGTTCGGTGAAAAATACGGTGACACCGTGCGGGTGTTGAGCATGGGCGCCGATAGCTATTCTGTTGAACTGTGTGGCGGTACCCATGTGGCCCGTACTGGCGACATTGGGCTGTTCCGCATCACCTCCGAAAGTGGCATTTCAGCCGGTGTTCGCCGTATTGAGGCGGTGACCGGTTTTGGCGCCATGGAGTGGGTGGATCAGACCGAACAGACCTTGCGCGACGCCGCGAAGCTGGTCAAGGGAAGCCGCGAGACGCTGGTTGAGAAGGTGCAGCAGACCATTGAGCGGAGCCGCCAGCTTGAGAAAGAGATTAGCGGCCTGAAAGCGAAGCTGGCCAGCTCGGCCGGTACTGACCTGGCCGCATCCGCCGCCGAAATCGGCGGTCTGAAAGTGGTTGCGTCCGAACTTGAGGGCGCCGATCGCCAGGCGTTGATGGAAACCGCCGATCAGCTCAAGAACAAGCTGGGCCAAGGTGTGGTTGTGCTCGCCAGCGTTGAGGATGGAAAGGTGACGCTGGTGGCCGGTGTGACCAAGTCGGCCACCGGCCGGATTAAGGCGGGCGATCTGATGAAACATCTGGCCGCCCAGGTGGATGGTAAGGGTGGTGGTCGTCCTGATATGGCTCAGGGCGGTGGTAATGATCCCTCGAAGCTTGCTGAGGCGCTGGCGGGTGTGCCGGCCTGGGTCGAAAAAAATATTGCATGAGCAACTGTTTTGACGGTGGGCTGACGTTTATAATCCCGCCGTTTGATTTTTAACCGGCGGGGCGTTGCTCCGCCATTGTCCCATTCTGGATTCCGGGAAGAAAATGGCTCTGTTGGTTCAGAAATTCGGTGGTACATCGGTAGGGACTACCGAGCGTATTCAGGCCGTGGCCGAGAAAGTGTGTCGCTTCCGCCGCGAAGGGCATGATGTCGTGGTGGTGGTCTCTGCCATGAGCGGTGAGACCAATCGTCTGATCGCGCTGGCAAATGACATTATGGAAGAGCCCACGCCCCGGGAAATGGACGTGCTGGTCTCAACCGGTGAGCAGGTCACCATAGCGTTACTGTCGATGGCGCTGCAGAAGCTGGGGTGCAGTGCCCGCTCCTACACCGGGTCGCAAGTACGCATTGTGACCGACAGTTCGCACACCAAGGCGCGCATCAAGCAGATCGATGAGCAGCGCATGCGGGAGGATCTGGATGCAGGCCGGGTTGTGGTGGTGGCAGGCTTTCAGGGCATTGATGAGAGTGGCAACATCACCACCCTCGGACGTGGCGGCTCGGACACTACCGCTGTTGCTCTGGCAGCGGCGCTGAAAGCCGACGAATGCCAGATTTACACCGACGTGGATGGTGTTTACACCACCGATCCGCGGGTCGTGGACACCGCACGCCGTCTGGACCGGATTACCTTTGAAGAAATGCTGGAAATGGCCAGTCTTGGCTCGAAGGTGCTGCAGATCCGCTCTGTCGAATTTGCAGGTAAGTACAATGTTCCGTTAAGGGTGCTCTCCAGCTTCCAGGATGGTGAAGGTACCCTGATTACTCTTGAGGATGATAACGCCATGGAACAACCGGTCGTCTCCGGCATCGCTTTCAACCGCGACGAAGCCAAAGTCACTATTTCCGGCGTGCCTGATACACCGGGCAGCGCTTTGCGTATACTGAAGCCGGTCAGCGATGCAAACATCGAAGTGGACATGATCGTTCAGAACGTCGGCGAGGATAACCGCACGTCGTTCACCTTCACCGTTCACCGTAATGACTTCAAGCGCGCGAAAGAAGTGCTCCAGGGCGTGGCGGACGAATTGGGTGCCCGCGAGGTGAGTGGCGACAGCAAGATTGCCAAGGTCAGTATTGTTGGTGTTGGTATGCGTTCACACGCGGGTGTGGCCACCAAGATGTTTGAAGCGCTGTCCAATGAGGGTATAAATATTCAGATGATCTCCACATCGGAAATCAAGATTTCCGTGGTGATCGATGAGAAGTATCTCGAGCTGGCGGTTCGTGCGCTCCACAGTGCCTTCGAACTGGACAAGCCCGGGGTGGAGCAAGCCTGATCACGCGGCGTACAGGTCGGTTCGCGCAGGTTTTGGTAAAAAGGGTGTCATTTGCTGCGCCTTTGGCGCCTTGTTCCCGTATAAGGGAATGTGCGTGTTTTGCGCGGTTAGTGACCCCACTATAAAACAAAGAAGTACATTATTTTCGGAACAGGTAGCTCTGAATAAGGGAGAACAGGATATGTTGATTTTGACTCGCCGTGTTGGCGAAACTCTGATGGTGGGTGACGACATTACCGTTACCGTACTGGGAGTGAAGGGGAATCAGGTGCGTATCGGCGTGAACGCCCCGAAGGAAGTCGCAGTGCACCGCGAAGAGATTTATCAGCGTATTCAGAGTGAAAAAGACTCTGAGGGCCCCGAGCCCGGTAACAGCTGAGAAGCCTGAAAAGCCGTTCACGGGAGACCTGAACGGCTTTTTTTATGTCGGGCTGAAATGGGCTGGAAAAATCTCGTGTCAACCCTATGAAAACAGAAAAATTATGGTAGTATACGCCCCGTTCTCAAGGAGAGGTGGGTGAGTGGCTGAAACCAGTTCCCTGCTAAGGAACCGTACGAGCAATCGTACCGAGGGTTCGAATCCCTCCCTCTCCGCCATTTTCCATCAAGGAATTGCGAGAGCCGGTTGGGTTGGCAACCAACCAGAGCGAAATGATGCGCGGCTGTAGCTCAGCTGGATAGAGTACCTGGCTACGAACCAGGCGGTCGGAGGTTCGAATCCTCCCAGCCGCGCCAATTTCGCCCCAAGTTTAAGCGGCTGTAGCTCAGCTGGATAGAGTACCTGGCTACGAACCAGGCGGTCGGAGGTTCGAATCCTCCCAGCCGCGCCACATCAAATAAAAAACCCCGCGTTAAGCGGGGTTTTTTATTTATCTGGTTACCACATCAAGTCATCCGGAATCTCATAACCCGCATACGGGTCGTCCTCACCCACATCATCCTTCTGTCGGTCGTGCAGAACCACCACCGCGCT
Source organism: Marinobacter sp. M-5 (assembly GCF_032911545.1). Taxonomy (NCBI): domain Bacteria; kingdom Pseudomonadati; phylum Pseudomonadota; class Gammaproteobacteria; order Pseudomonadales; family Marinobacteraceae; genus Marinobacter; species Marinobacter sp. M-5. The sequence continues at coordinate 1,964,774 of NZ_JAWJEK010000001.1, read as the reverse complement.
CTCATCACGCTCCTGAATCTTGCGCGCCACGCCTTCCGCCACAATTTCATACTGATCATTCACGAACACGATGGCCAGGCGGCCCCGTGACAGCTGGTCCACCATCTTGTCATCCACAAAAAGCTTCTTGATCTTCTTGTCGTGAACAAACTGATAGGACGTCTCGCCCCGCGACCGATCCAGGCGGTTGGTGTCCACCAGCTGGCGAATCTGGGCCTGGATCGCCTTTTTCTGGGCCTGCTGCTGGCGCTCAAGGTTCAGCTGCCGGTCACGTTCGGCTTTCTCTTCTCGGGCCTTGCGCGCGCGCTCCTCCGCCTCGTTGACCTGTACCGTGCCTTTGGGCTGCTGTTTGCGCTGTTTCCGTTTTTCGCTGCGAATGGCCTTGGCTTTTTTCTCGTCTGCCAGCCCGGCCTTCATCAACTGATCCTGAAGTGATGCCATCTACGACTCCGTAAATTGTTGCTATCTCGAATGCGCTGATAGAGTAGTATACGCGGACTGCCAACTCCGCCATAACCAGCGTTATTCATTTCAGGAATTTCTGTCTATGTCTTCCTTTAACCAGCTTGGTCTGTCTCAGGCCATGGTCTCCAATCTTTCGCAGCTGGGTTTCACGCAGCCAACGCCCATTCAGGCCCAGGCGCTGCCACCAACGCTCTCCGGGAAAGACGTCATCGCCATGGCGCAAACGGGCAGTGGTAAAACCGCCGCGTTCGGCATCGGTCTGATCGAGAAGCTCAACCCAAGGCATTTCGCTGTCCAGGGGCTGGTGCTCTGTCCCACCCGTGAGCTGGCGGATCAGGTTGCGAAGGCGCTGCGGGAGCTGGCGCGGGCGCAGGCCAACGTCAAGGTGCTGACACTGTGTGGCGGCGTTGCCATCGGACCCCAGATCGGCTCACTCAGCCATGGCGCGCACATTGTTGTGGGCACCCCGGGTCGGATCCAGGACCACCTGCGCAAAGGTACGTTAACGCTGGAGTCCCTAAAGACATTGGTGCTCGATGAGGCGGACCGGATGCTGGATATGGGGTTCCAGGACGCGGTGGAGGACATCATTGCCCAGGTGCCTTCCCGCCGCCAGACGCTGATGTTTTCCGCCACCTGGCCCGAGAGTATCCGCACTCTGAGTGAGCGTTATCAGTCCACTCCGGTGGATATTCGCGTGGAAGCGCACGAAGAAAAGCCGGATATTCGCGAAATATTCTACGAAATTGAGCCAGGACGACAGGCGGACGCACTGGCGGCGGTGGTGTCGGACCTGCAGCCCGCATCCTGCATTGCTTTCTGCACCACCAAGCAGCAGTGCGATGAGCTGGCGGCCGACCTTGAGAGCCGCGGCTTTTCCGCGTTGGCACTGCACGGAGATCTGGAGCAGAAAGACCGGGACAGCGTGCTGGTGCGTTTCGGCAACCAGAGTTGTGCGATTCTCGTGGCCACCGATGTGGCGGCCCGCGGTCTGGACATCAAGTCGCTGCCGCTGGTGGTCAATGTTGAGCCGGCCCGTGATCCGGAGGTACACACCCACCGGGTGGGGCGCACCGGTCGTGCCGGTGAAACCGGCAATGCGGTGACCTTCTGCACACCGTCCCAGGGCCACAAGATCTCACGGTTGGAGTCTCAACGGGATCAGCGGGTGCAATGGGGAGATGCGCAGGCGCTGCTCGCCACGTCGGATAAACCGGTGAAGCCTTCAATGCGGACGCTGTGTATCTCTGGTGGTCGCAAGGACAAGGTCCGCCCCGGCGACGTGCTGGGCGCGCTGACGGGGGAGGCGGGGCTGCCCGGTAAGCTGATTGGCAAGATTGACCTGTTTGATTTTCAGTGCTTCGTGGCGGTTGACCGCAGTGTCGCTGCCGAGGCGCTCGGCAGGCTGGAGAATGGCCGCATCAAAGGCCGTAAAATGCGCGTCCGATATGCCTGAATGATCCGGCGGCTGAGGCCTGCAGCCTGTTGTCATTGAGGGTCGCTTGCCTCGGAAAGCGCGTATAGTAATTCGCATTCAGGTTGCTCGACGCGACCTAAAACGGTAAATTACGCAGGATTTTGCCTCCCGAACTGAGTTTCAGGCCAGTAAGACCAAAGTTGCAGTGGGCCTGGGGTGTAAATCGGGGTAAATCAAATAACTCAATACAGGTAGCTGTTCGTTATGAATGAGCTGATGTCACAAGCCGTTGATCTGATGATTGCAGGCATGGGATTCGTGTTCGTGTTCCTGATCATTCTGGTTTTCGCAACCGGTGCCATGTCCAAGATCATCTCGCGGTTTGCGCCAGAGCCGGCAACCCCGGCGAAAACGCCACGTGCCAAGCCCAAGGCTCCCACGTCGGTTGACCCCGACACGGCGGAAGCCATCAAGAAGGCGATTGCACAATTCCGGTCACGCCACAAGAAGTGACCTGGCTGACGTATTAGAACCTTTAAACAGAAGGCTGACACGATGACTGACACAAAGAAACCGCTGGGGATTACGGACGTTATCCTGCGTGACGCCCACCAGTCCCTGCTTGCCACCCGCATGCGGCTTGATGACATGCTGCCCATTGCCGAGAAACTCGACAAAGTCGGTTTCTGGTCTCTGGAATCCTGGGGTGGAGCTACCTTTGACTCCTGTATTCGTTACCTGGGCGAAGACCCCTGGGAGCGTATCCGCGAACTGAAAAAAGCCATGCCCAACACCCAGCAACAGATGCTTCTGCGCGGTCAGAACCTGTTGGGTTATCGTCATTACGCGGACGATGTGGTAGATCGTTTCTGTGAGCGTGCCGCCGAGAACGGCGTGGACGTATTCCGTATCTTTGATGCCATGAACGATCCCCGTAACCTGGATCGCGCCATCAAGGCTGTTCGCAAGACCGGCAAGCATGCCCAGGGCACCATCGCCTACACTACCAGCCCGGTGCACACCATCGAGATGTGGGTAGAGCTGGCGAAGGAAGTCGCCGACATGGGCGCTGATTCTATCGCGATCAAGGACATGGCGGGTATTCTCAAGCCCTACGTGGCTTTTGACCTTGTCAGCCGTTTGAAGAAAGAGCTGGATATTCCCATCCACATGCAGTGTCACGCCACCACGGGCATGTCGACCGCCACCGCCATCAAGGCGGCGGAAGCCGGTATTGATAACGTCGATACCGCCATCTCTTCCATGAGCATGACCTACGGTCATTCGCCCACCGAGGCTGTGGTTGCGATTCTGGAAGGTACTGACCGTGATACCGGTCTCGACCTGAACCTGCTGGAAGAAATTGCCAGCTACTTCCGTGAAGTTCGCAAGAAGTACGCCAGATTTGAAGGCAGCCTCAGAGGCACGGATTCTCGCATCCTGATTGCCCAGGTGCCTGGCGGCATGCTGACCAACATGGAAAACCAGCTGCGTGAGCAGAACGCCAGTGACAAGTTCGACCAGGTGTTGGATGAGATCCCGAAGGTTCGCGAAGACCTGGGCTTCATCCCGCTGGTTACCCCGACTTCCCAGATTGTGGGTACCCAGGCGGTACTGAACGTGTTGACCGGCGAACGCTACAAGTCCATCTCCAAGGAAACCTCAGCCATCCTGAAAGGCGAGTACGGTGCTGCCCCCGCGGCGATGAACAAGGAGCTTCAGGAGCGTGTTCTGGACGGCAAAGAGCCTGTTACCTGCCGTCCGGCGGACCTGCTCGAGCCGGAAATGGACAAGCTGACCGACGAGCTCAAGAAGCTGGCCGAAGAGAAAGGCATCAAACTGGCTGACAACACCGTAGACGACGTACTGACCTACGCGCTGTTTCCGCAGATTGGCCTCAAATTCCTCGAGAACCGCAATAACCCTGATGCGTTCGAGCCGGTTCCGACTGCCGGAAGCAGTGCTCCGGCCACCAAGGCGGACGGCCCTGAGACGTACACAGTGGAAGTGAATGGCAAGAAGTTCGTGGTTGCCGTTTCCGAAGGTGGCGAAATCACCCAGATCCAGGGCGAGGGTGGTGCAGCGTCTGCGCCGGCAGCCTCTTCAGCTCCTGCTCCGGCTGCTGGTGAGGGCGAGCCTGTGCTTGCGCCGCTGGGCGGTAACATCTTCAAGGTGCTGGTTTCACCGGGGGATACCGTGGAAGAGGGCGAAGTGATGATTATCCTCGAGGCCATGAAAATGGAAACCGAGGTTCGCGCACCGAAAGCCGGTACGATCGGTGAAGTCTTCATCAAGGTCGGTGATGCCGTCTCCCCTGATGATGAAATGCTGACAATCGCATAAGGGCCAGCATTCCATGGATAAATTACTGACGCTCTGGACAGGTAGTGGCCTGTTCAACATCGAGATCGGCCAGGTGATCATGATCGCTATTGGCCTTGTTCTTCTCTTCCTTGCGATTCGCAAGGGTTTTGAGCCTCTGCTGCTGGTGCCGATTGGTTTCGGTGGCATCCTGGCGAATATTCCGGAGGCAGGCCTGGCCCTGACTGCGGCGGAAAATGCGATCCACTTTGCGTTGAAGGGTGGCACGACCGAGATCCTTGCGGCGCTGGCAGCGCCGCTGGACGTGGCCTATCAGGCCGGACAGGCCGTTACGCCGGAACTGAAAGAAGCGTTCAAAGTGGCGGTGAAAGAGGCCAGTTATTCCGAAATGGCGATGGCAAACGCGATCGCTCAGGATTTCGGTTACGGCAATGGCATGCTGTATAACTTCTACTCGGTGGTTATCGGCAGCACCATCGGGCCTCTGTTGATCTTCATGGGCGTCGGTGCGATGACCGATTTCGGTCCTCTGCTTGCCAACCCCAAGACCCTGCTGCTGGGTGCCGCTGCCCAGTTCGGTATTTTCGGCACGGTGATTGGTGCCGCGCTGCTGGATTGGTTGGGTATTCTGGACTTCACGATTCTGGAAGCAGCCGCCATCGGCATCATCGGCGGGGCGGATGGTCCTACATCCATCTACGTGTCCAGCGTTCTGGCTCCGCACTTGCTGGGTGCGATTGCGGTGTCTGCCTACGCCTACATGGCGCTGGTGCCGATGATTCAGCCGCCGATCATGAAGGCGCTGACCAGTCAGAAAGAGCGGGCCATCAAGATGTCCCAGCTCCGCCCGGTGAGCAAGAAAGAGAAGATCGTCTTCCCGCTGGTGGTTCTGATTGCGGTGGTTCTGTTCCTGCCGGATGCGGCGCCGCTGTTGGGTATGTTCTGCTTCGGTAACCTGATGCGCGAATGTGGCGTGGTGGAGCGTCTGAGCGACACCGCCCAGAATGCCTTGATCAACATCGTGACCATTTTCCTGGGGCTGTCCGTTGGCTCCAAGCTGATGGCGGACAAGTTTCTGGACGGCCAGACGCTGGGTATCCTGGGGCTGGGCATTGTGGCCTTCGGTGTTGGTACCGCCTGTGGTGTTATGATGGCGAAGCTGATGAACCGCTTCACCAAGGAAGCCATCAACCCGCTGATCGGTTCTGCCGGTGTATCCGCGGTGCCGATGGCGGCCCGGGTATCCAACAAGGTCGGTCTTGAGGCCAACCCGCAGAACTTCCTGCTGATGCACGCCATGGGTCCCAACGTGGCCGGCGTTATCGGCTCTGCAGTGGCTGCCGGTGTGATGATCAAGCTCCTGAGCTGATCTCCACCGAGTAGTACCGAAAACCCCGCCTTCGTGCGGGGTTTTCTTTTTTCTAATGAAAATTCCGGGAATCAACGGGCAATGAACGAATCAGATGGCTCAGATCCGAGAGTTTCCCCGCCATCACATGCATAATCTCGCCTTGTCGTTCCAATACGCCCTTCACATGCAGCAGCCGCGCGGTCAGCAGTGGCTTTCGCTGCCGCCGTGCAGTTTCCAGCCACACCACCACATTCACATTGCCGGTCTCATCCTCAAGAGTGACAAACGTCACGCCGGAGGCCGTGCCTGGGCGCTGGCGACCGGTAACCAGGCCGGCCACCTGAACGGGGATGCCGGCTTTGGTGGTTTTGAGCTGTTCGGCACTCAGGCAGAACTTCAGATGGCCCTGTTCCCGCAGCAGGGCGAGTGGGTGGCGCTGCAATGTGAGGCCCTGGCTGGCGTAGTCGGCAAGGACGCTCTGGCCTTCGGTGGGCTCCGGTAGCTGATGACAGTGTTCCGGGAGGTACTCTGCGGCGGCTTCCTCCGCGAACAGTTCCGTCGGTTGTTCGTGGTCCAGCAATTGCCAGTAGGCCTGGTGGCGGTTACTGGTGAAGTCGGGCATGGCGTTGGCGCCGGCCAGCAGCTCCATGTCCCGCTGATTGAGGCTGGCCAGACGGCGCAGTTCGCTGGTGGAGCGGTAGCCGGTTGCGGGCCGGTACTGGTGAAGGCGTTCGGCGCCGCTTTCCGACAAGCCCTGTATCAGGCGCAAGCCCAGCCTTAGCTGGCGGGTGGGGCCTTCCAGGGTGTGGTCCCAGTGGCTATGGTTTACATCCGGCGGCAGCAAAGCCACGTTGTGGCGGCGGGCATCCTGTACCAGTTGTGAGGGGGAGTAGAATCCCATGGGCTGGCTGTTGAGCAGGGCGCAGTAGAACGCCGCCGGGTAATGACGCTTGATCCAGGCGGACACGTACACCAGCAGGGCAAAGCTGGCGGCGTGGGATTCCGGGAAGCCGTAGCCGCCAAAGCCACAGATCTGTAGATACAGGCGTTCGGCAAAGTCGGCGTCGTGGCCACGTTCGAGCATGCCGCTGATGAGTTTGTCGCGGAACGGGGTCAGGTCACCGTGGGATTTCCAGGCGGCCATAGCCCGGCGCAGCCGGTCGGCTTCCCCGGCGGAGAAGCCGGCGGCCACCATGGCCAGTTTGATCACCTGTTCCTGGAAGATGGGCACGCCCAGGGTGCGTTCAAGCACTTTCCGCACTTCGTCGTTGGGGTAATCCACCGGTTCCAGGCCGTGTTTGCGGCGCAGATACGGATGCACCATGTCACCCTGGATCGGCCCGGGGCGAACAATGGCCACTTCGATCACCAGGTCGTAATACGTCTCCGGCTTCAGGCGCGGCAGCATGTTGATCTGGGCGCGGGATTCCACCTGGAATACGCCGATGCTGTCGCCTTGTTGCAACATGGCGTAGGTGTCCGGATCTTCTGCGGGGATGTCCTGCATGGCAAAGGGTTGGCCCTTTTCCTCACTGATCAGTTCCAGCGCCTTGCGAATGGCCGAGAGCATGCCCAGTGCCAACACATCCACTTTCATCAGCCCCAGGCTTTCCAGATCGTCCTTGTCCCACTGGATAACGGTGCGACCTTCCATGGCGGCGTTCTCCACCGGCACCAGTTCCGCCAGTGGCCCGGCACTGATTACGAAGCCGCCGACGTGCTGTGACAAGTGGCGGGGAAAGCCCAGCAGGGTGTTGACCAGGGTGAAGAAGCGGTCGGCTATCCGGGGGTTTCGAGTCAGGCGTTTGTCGAGGATCTGCTGGCGCCAGTCGGTGGCCTTGTCGCGCCAGTCCACACCATTGAGCAGCTGTTCGACCAGCGCGGAATCGAACCCCAGGGCTTTGCCGACATCGCGGATTGCGCTGCGGGGGCGGTAGCGGATAACGGTGGCGGCCAGTGCCGCCCGCTCGCGGCTGTAGCGGCGGTAAATGTACTGAATGACCTCTTCACGGCGCTCGTGCTCGAAGTCCACGTCGATGTCCGGCGGCTCGTTGCGGTCCTTGGAGATGAAGCGCTCGAACAGCAGATCCACTTTAGTGGGGTTGACCTCGGTGATGCCCAGGCAGTAACACACTGCGGAATTGGCGGCGGAGCCGCGGCCCTGACACAGAATGCCCTGGCTGCGGGCAAAGGCGACAATGTCCTGAATGGTGAGGAAGTAATGCTCGTACTTCATCTCGGAAATCAGTGCCAGCTCCTTGCGGATCAGAGCCTGCACCGTCAGTGGTGTGCCACCGGGAAAACGCCGGCGCTCGCCTTCCCGGGTCAGGCGGTGCAGGAAGCTGACGGGGGATTCGCCTTCAGGCACCAGGTCGGGCGGGTATTCGTAACGCAGGCTGCCGGGCTCGAAAACACACCGCTCGGCGATGGCCAGGCTTTCTTTCAGCCAGGCCTCGGGAAATAGCCGCTGCAATACCGCCAGGGGGCGCAGGTAGCGCTCGCCGTTCTGGAACAGGTAGCGGCCGGCCTGTTCCAGCGAGGTGTTGTGACGCAGGGCGGTGAGCACATCCTGTAATGGCTGGCGTTCGCGGCTGTGCATGTGCACCTGCCCGGTGGCGGTGATCGGGCAGCGCAGGTCCGAGGACAGCTGGCCTATCCGGCACAGGTGGTGGTCTTCCCCGGATTCCAGGGTGCGGCTGGCGCCCAGCCACAGGCGATCGCCAAACAGCCAGTGCAGCCACTCGCCGCTGGCCAGTGCTTCGTCGTAGCTGGCGTTGGCCGGCAGGGGTGGCAACCACAGGCACAGGCAGTCCTCGAGAGGATGAGTTTCCAGATCCTCACGGAACAACCGGTATTGGCCTTTCTCTGCCCGGCGTCGGCCGGTGGTAATCAGTTGGCACAGCTGGCCGTAACCGGCGCGGTTGCGGGCCAGCAGGATGAACTGCGGTGGGGTGCCGTTGGCCGGGGCGTTTTCAAGTTCAAACCAGCTGCCGGTGATCAGCTTTACCGGGCTGTCTTTGAGAGCCGCCCAGGCTCTGGGAATACCAGCGACGGAACAGGCATCGGTAATGGCCAGGGCACGATAGCCCAGTTCCGCTGCCTGCTCGGCCAGCTCATAGGGATGTGAGGCACCGGTCAGAAAAGTGAAATTGCTGAAACAGTAAAGCTCGGCGTAAGACATGGGCTTATCCGAACCAGCCATGGACAAACCAGCCGCCCCGCACATCCCGGAATACCCAGGCCAGCTGACCGCTACTCAGCCCGGCGATGTAGTAATCCCGGTGCACCCGCTGGCCATCCCACCAGCCGCCGCTGATTCGTTCGGGGCCGGAATGCCAGGCCACCGGAGCCTCCGGCAGGGCTTGCGGGCCGCTCAGTAACCACAAGGGTCGGCGGGGCAGACTGGTCAGGTCGCTTATCGCCGGGCGCGGTTTGCGCTGAACCTCGGAGGCCGACCAGGCTCGTTCCGGGCGGTGATCCGGTTGGTGCGACAGTTGTTGCAGGGCGTCGTTGCCCAGACGGGCCTGCAGGCGGCTGATCAGTGTGTGCCAGGCTTCGTTCAGGTCCCGGGTTTCGCCCAGCAGGTCATTGCCTGCTGCGGCTTCCCGCCCGAGAAAGCGGCGCACGGATAACACCAGAGAAGCCACTGGAGCCGGCAGGGGGTGTTGCTCGAAGCGCAGGCGCATCAGGTTCAGAAATGCCTCGGCCCGGTGTTCCGGCCCGGAGGTGCGAATGCGCAAGCGGGTAGGCTCGTGATGGCGATGTGTCAGCACCAGGAGCAGGCTGTCGGTGTCCTGCTGGCGCCAGCACAGGTCTTCTTCCAGCTCCGTCAGTATGCGTTGCAGGGGAAACAGCAGGCCTTCGGCGCGCTCGATGTCCTGCACGAAATCCGCCTGCTGACGAAAGTGGTGCGGTGGCTGCCAGGGTTGTTGCGGGTCTGGCCGGCTGCCCTGAATTTTCTGCACCCGGGCAAGGGTTTCCGGTGCCAGCCGTCTGGCCAGCTCGGCGGCTGGTAAGGTCATGACTTCCCCCATTTGGGTCAGACCCAGACGCTGGAGCCGGGTCAGGGTGCGGTCGTCAAAGCCGGCGGCGGCCAGTGGCAGATTATGGAGATGCCGTTCCATATGGCCCTTGTCTGCAGTGCACTGGCCCTGGCCGGCCCGAGCGCAAAGACGAGCCGCCAGAGGAGTGGCTCCGGTGGCCATCCAGGCGGTCAGATGCCGTTCCGAGAGAGCCTGTTCCAGGGTTTGCCAGACGGCGGCCAGGCCGCCGTAGAGTTTTTCCAGGCTGCCCACCTCCACCAGCAAGCCGTCGGGCGGGTGGAGCACAATGCTGGCAACATGGCGGTACAGCCAGCGCGCCTGCTCCGCCAGAATCTGCTGTTCACGCCCCGGGTCCGCGTGGGCGATGGCCAGCTCGGGCACCAGGTTAATGGCGGTTTTCAGACGCATGCCCGCTTGCACACCCTGGGCCTGGGCTTGTGGGCAGGCTTGCAACACGCGCTGGGCAGACTGATCCACAACCACCAGAGCCGGTTTACTGTTCTCTTCATTCGCCTCATCACGCCCGTTGCGGGAGCGACGAATGTGATCCAGCAGCAGATGCGGGAAATGCAGGTAAGCCCAAAGCATGATGCCGTGCCTTTATGTCAGTCAGTCAGGGAGCGGATGCGGACCAGGGGCCCTGAACCACCCGGTTCGATTCGGTGACCGGTAAATCGGCCCGTCGGCCCATGGCCAGTGTGCAACGCTGCCCGGGCCAGCTGCCTCGACGTTTCAGCACATTGATCCGCAGGTCCTGGTGTTCGCCGGCTTCCAGCTCCAGGCGCAGAGCGGCCGGAGAACTCTGGTCGGCCAGCTTGCGGCTGCGGAACAGCACGCACACATTGCTGCCGGCCTCCGCCGCCAGTTGCAGGCGGCGGATATCCCGGGCGGCCAGTTTGCCCGGCCAGGCCAGTACCAGCCCGGTGACCGGAGAGCGCAGGCAGTTTTCCAGGGTCCAGAGCAGATCGCCGCTGTCTTCGGTGCGGATCATCACAATCTGGTCCAGATTCACTCTGTCACGGGCCAGGGCAGGGGCGTAAGGTGTGTGTGGCGGGTTCAGCCAGAACACAGTTTTGCCAGCGTGGGACAGCCGTTGCATCAGTGGCAGCACCAGCTGCAATTCGCCAATGCCCGGGGCATCCAGCAGGCATTCGCTCAGAGCTCCGCGGGGCCAGCCCAGGCCTCCGAGCTGATTGTCCAGGGCCTGATAACCGGTCGGTTCCGCCGGTTGCGTGGTCCGTGTCTGACGATGCCCCTGCCAGACACGGGCATCCTCTATCAGCGTGTTCAGAAGTTTGCTCATGGTGTTAAATTCCTGCCTGGTTTCCGGAGTACTGTTTAAATATACAGTATTCTGAACAGGGTCAAATTTCAAGAGTGGGCTTGATAATCCGCAGGCCGGCGGCCACGCTTGTAGTACACGCTACTGTTCAGGGGGAAAAGACCATGACTTCACTGGAAGGGCTGTCCTGCGAGGCCTGCAGCGCAGATGCCCCGAAAATCGGGGAAGATGAGAAGCGCAGTCTGCTGGGGGAAATTCCTGACTGGCAACTCGTTGAGCTGGATGGGGAAGAGCAGCTGCAACGGGTCTTCAGGTTTCGTAACTTTGCCGAGGCTCAGGCGTTTACCAACAGGGTCGGAGAACTGGCCGAAGCCGAGGGGCATCATCCCGCCATTCTGCTCGAGTGGGGCCAGGTGACGGTGCGCTGGTGGACTCACTCCATCGGTGGTTTGCACAAAAACGATTTCATTATGGCCGCCCGGACCGGTGCCGCTTACGGAAGCTGACCAGTGGTCCGGCACGGCAAAACCGATGGCGATGAAATCCGGCTTGCCATTTAGACCATTGGCGGTGTTTGGGGTAGCCTTGCGCATTCCCATTGCATTCAGGTGATACGCCCATGCCCGTCGAACCCTTTCAAGCTCTTGCCTGCCCGCTGGACGGAGAACCTCTGAGCCATACTGGCGCGGCCTGGCGCTGCCCGGTGGGGCATAATTTTGATACCGCCCGCCAGGGCTATATCCACCTGTTGCCGGTCCAGAACAAGCGTTCTCTTCATCCCGGTGACAGCAAGGAGATGGTGGCAGCCCGTCAGCGCTTTCTGAACGGCGGCTTTTACCAGCCCGTCGCCGATGCGGTGAATCGTCTGGTGCTGGCGGAAATGCCCGACACACACCGCTTAACCTGCCTGGATGCGGGCTGTGGAGAAGGCTATTACCTGCGCCAGTTGGCGGCGGCTGCCGCAGAACAACCGGCACTCGAGTTGTTGGGCGTGGATATCTCCAAATGGGCGGTACTGGCAGCCGCGAAACAGGACAAGCACCCGGCGTGGGTTGTGGGTACCAACGCCAGGCTGCCGGTGCTTTCGTCCTCGGTGGACCGGGTGCTCTGTGTGTTCGGCTTTCCTGTGTATGCCGAGTTTACCCGGGTGCTGAAGCCCGGGGGGCAGTTGCTTCAGGTGGACGCCGGACCCGCGCATCTACGGGAATTGCGTGAGATCATCTACCCTACGCTGAAGCCTGAAAAAAGCGCGGTGCGCGACGATCCGGTGGGTTTTAGAGTGCTTGGCTCCGCCATGGAGCGCTTTGCCCTGACGCTGGACAGCCAGGAGCAGATTGCGGATTTGCTGGCGATGACGCCACATTTGTACCGTGCCACCGCGGAGGGGCTTGAGCGTGCTGTGGCGCTGCAGTCGTTGACGGTCACCGTGGATGTACGCCTGACCCGTTATCAATGCACACTTCCAAACCCTTCACCGGATGAAAAGGAAAGCGCCTGATGTCAGATCTGAAAGACCCCCGGGTTCTGTTCGCCGCCGAGCGCACGTTGCTGGCCTGGAACCGCACCAGCTTGTCCTTCATTGCCTTCGGATTCCTGATCGAGCGGGCGGGGCTGTTGCTCCATGCGCTGGTCCCGGAAGCGGTGGGTGCCATCAACGCGGTGCTGGCGTTCTGGATTGGCATCCTGTTCATTCTGCTGGGGGCCTTTGCCGCAGTGTGGTCATCCCGCCAGTTCCGGGCCCTGTTGCGCACCCTGACCCCCGCGGAGTTTCCCGAAGGTTACGGCTTCCGCTGGGGGCTGGTGGTGAACATGGTTGTGGCGTTTCTCGGCACCGTGCTGGTTGCGGCGCTGTTTGTGGGGCGGGTGTAGGGGTTACCCCTTCGGCCGCCGGTCACCTTCCATGATTTTTGCCACGAAAACCGACTTGCCGTAGGTTTCGAACGACCATTTCAGGGTGTCTGAGAGCACCGACATCACCTCATCATACTCGCCGAACATCTCGGTGCTCATGCGCCCGGGATGCACCTCCAGACTGGTCTGTTTCAGCCGGTCAATCAGATCCCAGATTGGTTGCTTGTAGTCGTCCTTGAGCGGGTAACAGCTCAGTTGCACAGATAGATACATGATGTCTCCCCGGGTTCAGTAACCCTTTGCGGATGAAGTACTGCGTCTTGGATCGGCGCCGCCGTAAAGCGTTCCATCCTCACCAATCAGGACGCTCTGGATCGCACCCATGGCGTTGGTGGTTTTCACGGTATGGCCGCGGTCCTCCAGTAGCCGGAGGGTGTCCGGGCTGAATCCCTGTTCAATGAAGATCGCGTCCGGCAGCCACTGATGGTGCATGCGCGGCGCGTCGACGGCGCTCTGAATGTTCATGTTGTGATCAATCACATTAAGAATCACTTGCAGGGTGGTGGTGATGATCCGCGAGCCGCCGGGGCTGCCTGTGACCAGGAAGTTGCGGCCGTTCTTGCGCACAACCGTCGGCGACATGGAGCTGAGCATGCGTTTGCCCGGTTCCACCTTGTTGGCCTCGCCGCCAATCAGCCCGAACGCGTTGGGCTCACCGGGCTTGGCGCTGAAGTCGTCCATCTCATTGTTGAGCAGGAAGCCCGCCCCGGTCACGGTAATGCCCGAGCCGTAACTGAAATTGATGGTGTAGGTGTTGGATACCGCGTTACCCCAACGGTCGACGATGGAGTAGTGGGTGGTTTCCGGGCTTTCAAAGGCGTTGGGGTTGCCGGGCTGAAGTTCGCTGGCTGGCCGAGTCTTGTCGACGCTGATGTTTTTGCGCAGCTCGGCGGCGTAGGCTTTGTCCAGCAGGCCGTCGAGGGGAACATCAACAAAATCCGTGTCGCCAAGAAACTTCGAGCGGTCGGCGTAGGCCAGTTTCATAGCTTCGGCCATGTAATGCAGGGTGTCCGCGGCGTTATGGCCGAGTTCTGCCAATGGGTAGTGTTCCAGAATGTTCAGGATCTGCAGGATGTGGGTGCCGCCGGAGGAGGGCGGTGACATTGAGAACACCTCATGGCCTCGATAGGTTCCGCGCACCGGCTTGCGGATGGACGGCTGATAGTCTTTCAGATCCGCCGCGGTGATCAGACCATCATTACGCTGCATTTCCTCGACGATCAGGCGCGCTGTCTTGCCCTCATAGAAGCCTCGGGTGCCCTGATCGGCGATGCGCTGCAGGGTGGCAGCCAGTTCCGGCTGGCGAAAACGCTCGCCCGGTGGCCAGGGTGAGCCATCCTCCCGGTAAAACGTCGCACGGCTGGCGGGCCAGCGTTGCAGGCGGTCCCGGGCCTGCTCCAGGCCTTCGGTGAAGCGTGCCGGCACGATAAATCCGTCCCGGGCCAGGCGTATTGCCGGCGCCAGCGCTTCCGGCAGTGACAGGGTGCCGTGGCGTTCCAGTGCCAGGGCCAGTCCGGCCACCGTGCCGGGTACGCCGGAGGCCAGATGGGTGAAGCGGCTGCGGTTGGGCACCGCATTGCCATCGTTGTCCTGGAACATGGTTTCGGTGGCCGCGGCCGGGGCTTTTTCCCGGTAATCGATGGCTTCAACCGGGCCGCCGTCGCCGGGGGCAAACAACATGAAACCACCGCCGCCGATATTGCCCGAGCGGGGCTGCACAACGGCCAGTACAAAGCCGGCGGTTACGGCGGCATCTACGGCATTGCCATCATTTTTCAGCACCTCCAGCGCCGCGTCGGTTGCCAGGTCGTGGCTGGTGACCACCATGCCCTTGCGGCCCTGTTCCGGGTGGTGACGTTCGCCCTCCAGAATCGCCTGCGCACACAGACTGCCGGCAACGCTTAGCAGAATGACGGCAAGCCCGGCGCGAAGGCCCGGTGAGCGGCCCCTGGAGGCGTGTGTGCGGGGTACCTGAGGTGGGTGTCTGTCCATGTGCTTGTTCCTCGTTTCTGGCGTTCAGATAGGCTATGATAGCCGGTCATTTTTACGGGTGTGAAACCTTCGCCCCCGCGTTTCCGGATCAGAACTAAGGAAAGGCTTCCATGGAGCATACCTATCGTCTTGTTATTTCCTGCCCGGACCGGGTGGGAATTGTCGCCAAGGTGAGTAATTTCCTGTCCACCTACAATGGCTGGATTACCGAGGCGAGTCACCATTCGGACACCCATACGGGCCGCTTCTTCATGCGCCACGAGATCAAGGCCAGCTCGATTCCTTTCGGTCTTGATCAGTTTCGTGCCGCCTTTGACCCGATTGCCCGTGAGTTCGATATGGACTGGCACGTGGCGGATTCCGCGCAGCCCAAGAAGGTGATCCTGATGTGCAGCAAGGAGTCCCACTGCGTGGCGGACCTCCTGCACCGCTGGCACAGCCGTGAGATCAACGCCGAGATTGTGGCCGTGATCTCCAACCACGAGGACCTGCGCCGCATGGTGGAGTGGCACGAGATACCCTACCACTACATTCCGGTGTCCCGGGAAAACCGTGACGAGGCGTTTGGCGAAATTGATGGTCTGATCGAGGGCTACGCCACGGACGTGGTGGTTCTGGCCCGTTACATGCAGATTCTGCCGGCTGCTTTGTGTGAAAAATATTCCGGTAAGGTGATCAATATTCATCACAGCTTCCTGCCGTCCTTTGCTGGTGCCAGGCCTTATCACCAGGCCTACAGCCGGGGCGTGAAGCTGATCGGCGCTACCTGTCATTACGTCACCCAGGATCTGGACGAAGGTCCGATCATCGAACAGGATGTGATCCGCATTACCCACAGCGACTCCATCGAAGACATGGTTCGCCTGGGTAAAGACGTGGAGAAGAACGTGCTGGCCCGCGGCCTGCGCTCCCACATTGAAGACCGGGTGATTACCTACCAGAACAAGACGGTGGTTTTTGATTAAGAGCGGTTCGCAATTGCCCCGGTAAGGGGCTGACTGTGTTAGTATTGGCCGCTTGTTAAAGAATAACTACGGGGCGTACAAAAAGCCCTGAAACGACTTCCAGCAAACGCAAAGGAACCTTTCTCGATGGGTGAGTTAGCCAAAGAGATCCTGCCGGTAAATATTGAAGATGAGTTGAAGCAGTCCTACCTCGATTACGCCATGAGCGTTATCGTTGGCCGGGCGCTCCCGGATGTTCGTGACGGCCTCAAACCCGTTCACCGCCGTGTTCTGTTCGCCATGTCCGAACTGGGCAACGACTGGAACAAGGCCTACAAGAAATCCGCCCGTGTGGTCGGTGACGTCATCGGTAAATATCACCCCCACGGTGATTCCGCGGTCTACGACACCATCGTTCGGATGGCTCAGCCCTTCTCCCTGCGTTATCCGCTGGTAGACGGTCAGGGTAACTTCGGTTCTATCGACGGCGACAACGCCGCCGCCATGCGTTACACCGAAATCCGCATGAAGAAGATCGCGCACTCGTTGCTGGCGGATCTGGACAAGGAAACCGTTGATTTCGTCGACAACTACGACGGCACCGAGCGGATTCCCGAAGTGCTGCCGACCCGGGTGCCGAACCTGCTGGTCAACGGTTCTTCCGGTATCGCGGTGGGCATGGCCACTAACATTCCGCCCCACAACCTGACGGAAGTGGTCAGCGGCTGTCTGGCACTGATTGATAACCCGGACCTGACCATCGACGAACTGATGGATTTCATCCCGGGTCCGGATTTCCCCACCGAGGGCATCATCAACGGCCGTGCCGGCATCGTCGAGGCGTATCGCACCGGCCGCGGGCGTATCTATATCCGCGCCCGCCATGAAATCGAGCACGACAACAAAACCAACCGTGATGCCATCATCATTACCGAGCTGCCGTACCAGCTGAACAAGGCGCGTCTGATCGAGAAGATCGCCGAGCTGGTCAAGGAAAAGCGCCTGGAAGGCATCACCGAACTGCGGGATGAGTCCAACAAGGAAGGCATCCGCGTGGTGATCGAACTTCGCCGTGGTGAAAACCCGGAAGTCATCGTCAACAATCTGTTCGCCCATACCCAGTTGCAGACCGTATTCGGTATCAACATGGTGGCACTGATCAACGGCGAGCCGAAGATTCTCAACCTCAAGGAAATGCTCGACGCGTTCGTGCGCCACCGCCGCGAGGTGGTAACCCGCCGGACCATCTACGAGCTGCGCAAGGCCCGTGAACGTGGCCATATCCTTGAGGGTCTGACCGTTGCTCTGGCCAACATCGATGAAATGATCGAACTGATCAAGGCCTCACCGAGCTCCGTGGAAGCCAAAGAAAAGTTGATGTCCAAAGGCTGGGCGCCGGGTGATGTGCTGGCGATGTTGGAGCGTGCCGGTGAAGACGCCTGCCGTCCCGATGACCTGCCGGAAATCTACGGACTGCGGGATGGCCTTTATTACCTGTCACCGGAGCAGACTCAGGCGATCCTGGACATGCGTCTGCATCGTCTGACCGGTCTGGAAACGGAGAAGCTCCAGAACGAATACAAGGAAATTCTGGAGAAAATTGCCGGCCTGCTGGAAATCCTCGGGGATCCGGACCGCCTGATGCAGGTGATCCGCGAAGAGCTGGAGGCGGTGGTGAGTGAATTCGGCGACGAGCGCCGCACCGAGATCACCAGTTCCCAGCGTGACCTCACCATTGCCGACCTGATCGACGAAGAAGATCTGGTGGTGACCATTTCTCATGGTGGTTATGCCAAGACCCAGGCCGTGGAGGATTACCAGGCCCAGCGTCGCGGTGGCCGCGGCAAGGCCGCCACCTCGATGAAAGACGAGGATTTCGTCGAGAAGCTGTTGGTGGCCAATTCCCACGACACCATTCTGTGCTTCTCCAACCGCGGCAAGGTCTACTGGCTGCGTGTGTTCGAGATTCCTCGTGCCAGCCGCGCCTCTCGCGGCCGTCCGATGGTCAACATCCTGCCGCTGGACGAAGGTGAGCGTATTACCACGTTCCTGCCGGTACGGGATTACCCGGAAGACCAGTTCGTGTTAATGGCCACCTCGGCCGGTGTGGTCAAGAAGACCCCGCTGCCGAACTTCTCCCGTCCGCGCAGCAGTGGCCTGATCGCGCTGTCGCTGGATGAGGGCGATACCCTGATTGGCGCCGCCATCACCAAGGGTGATGCCGAAGTCATGCTGTTTTCCACGGCCGGTAAGGCCGTCCGCTTCAACGAAGAGGCCGTGCGCCCGATGAGCCGGACTGCCCGTGGTGTTCGGGGTATCCGGATGGCTGAAGGCCACCACGTGGTTTCCCTGATCATTCCGCAGGAAGACGGCGTGCTGCTCACCGCCAGTGAGAACGGTTACGGCAAGCGCACCGCGTTTGACGAGTTCCCGACCTACAGTCGCGGCAGTCAGGGCGTTATCGCCATGCAGTGTTCGGAGCGTAACGGCAACTTGGTGACCGCGCTGCAATTGTTCGACGGCGACGAAATGATGCTGATCTCGGACAAGGGCACGCTGGTTCGTACCCGCACTGATGAAGTGTCTGTTCTGAGCCGGAATACCCAGGGTGTGCGCCTGATCAAACTGAGCCAGGAAGATGAGCGCCTGGTGGGCGTCGAGCGAATCGCTGAAAGTGATGAGCCGGAGGAACTGGCTGAGGAATTGGCTGAAGGCGCATCCGCACCGGAACCGGGCAGTGAAGACAGTGCAGACGATGCCGGCAATGCCGAAGACGGTGCTGGCGAAGAATAACGCCAGCACCTTTCCCGGAACGACAGGTAAGACTTGAGAGATCACAGGAACATGAGCAGGGCGTATAACTTTTGTGCAGGTCCGGCAACCTTGCCGGAAAGCGTGCTGCGGCAGGCGCGGGATGAAATGCTCGACTGGCGTGGTACCGGCATGTCCGTGATGGAGATGAGTCATCGCAGTGATGAGTTCGTCGAGATTGCCGAAACGGCTGAAAAAGATCTCCGTGAATTGGCGGGAGTTTCAAGTGATTACGCTGTGCTCTTCATGCAGGGTGGAGCTTCGAGCCAGTTTGCGACTATCCCCCTGAACCTGCTGGGTGATCAGTCGTCTGCGGATTACATCAATACCGGTATCTGGTCGAAAAAAGCCATCGCAGAAGCGAGTCGGTACGGTCAGGTCAATGTGGCTGCCAGCAGCGAAGCGAGCGGTTTCACCACGATTCCGGAGCAGAGTACCTGGAACACCCGCAACGACGCTGCCTATCTGCATTACACACCGAACGAAACCATCGGCGGCCTGGAGTATGACTTCGTGCCGGACAGCGGTGCCGTACCACTGGTTGCGGACATGTCCTCCAACATGCTGTCGCGGCCGCTGGACGTGTCGAAGTTCGGAGTGATTTATGCCGGTGCCCAGAAGAACATCGGGCCGTCTGGTCTGGTGGTGGTGATTATCCGCAAGGATCTTCTCGGTAAGGCCCACAAGGAAACGCCGACCATGATGAACTACCAGGTCATCGCGGATAACGATTCCATGTACAACACCCCGGCGACCTATTCCTGGTATCTTGCCGGGCTGGTGTTCAAATGGCTGAAAGCTCAGGGGGGCGTTAAAGCCATGGGCGAGATCAATTTGCGCAAGGCGCAGAAGCTTTACGGCTTCATTGACGCCAACGATTTCTACGCCAACCCCATTGATCCCCGTTTCCGCTCATGGATGAACGTGCCGTTTACCCTGGCGGATGATGGTCTGAATGATGAGTTCCTGAAAGGGGCCAATGCCCGCGGGCTGCTGAACCTGAAAGGTCACCGTTCGGTTGGCGGCATGCGTGCCAGCCTCTACAACGCCATGCCGGAAGCCGGTGTGGACGCGCTGATTGCCTATATGACGGAATTTGCCAGGGAGCGTGGGTAATCATGAGCAATGAGCAGGCCCGTCTGGGTGAACTTAGAGACGAAATCGATCAGCTGGATCAGAAGATCATGGAGTTGATCAGCGCCCGCGCCAAATGCGCCCAGGAAGTGGCCAATGTAAAAATGGCCGCCAATCCGGAGCAGGACGTGTTTTTCTATCGTCCGGAGCGGGAGGCTCAGGTGCTGCGCCGAATCAAGGAGCAGAATCCCGGGCCCTTGTCGGGCGAGGAAATGGCGCGCCTGTTCCGCGAGATCATGTCGGCCTGCCTGGCACTGGAAAAACCGATGCACATCGCTTTCCTCGGTCCGGTGGGCACGTTTACTCAGTCAGCGGCGCTTAAGCACTTTGGCCATTCCGTGGTGAGTGTGCCGCTGCCGGCAATTGATGCGGTGTTCCGTGAGGTGGAATCCGGGGCGGCCCATTACGGTGTGGTCCCGGTGGAAAACTCCACCGAGGGCATGATTAACCACACGCTCGATATGTTTATGTCGTCGCCGCTGAAAATCTGCGGCGAGGTGCAGTTGCGCATCCATCATCACCTGTTGGTGTCGCCGGCAAACAAGGATCAGGAGATCACCCGGATCTACTCGCACCAGCAGTCGTTTGCCCAATGCCGGCAGTGGCTGGACACCCACCGTTACGGCATCGAACGGATTACCGTCAGCAGTAACGCCGAAGCGGCCCGCCGAGCCGCGGAAGAACCGGGCGCCGCCGCCATCGCCGGTGACATGGCTGCGGAACTGTACGGGCTGGAAAAAGAAGCCAGCAGCATCGAGGATCGTCCCGACAATACCACGCGGTTCCTGATTATCGGGCGTGAGGAAGTGCCGGCCAGCGGTCACGACAAGTCGTCGATTCTGGTGTCCATGCGCAACAAACCTGGCGCCCTGTATCAGTTGCTGGAACCCTTCCACCGTCACGGACTCAGTCTGACCCGGATCGAAACCCGGCCATCGCCCAGCGGTACCTGGGCGTATGTGTTCTACATCGACTTCGAAGGGCACACGGACGACGAGCAGGTGCGCAAGGTGTTGGCGGAAATCGACGAGGAAGCCGTGGAGTTGAAACGGTTGGGTTCCTACCCGATCGGGGTTCTCTAAGACGACTATCAGGGTGGTGTGATGACGATTGATTACCAGAGTCTAGCGGTCAGGGGTGTTCAGGCGCTGTCACCGTATCAGCCCGGCAAGCCCATCGCAGAGCTGGCGCGAGAGTTAGGTCTGAATCCCGACGATATCGTCAAGCTGGCCAGTAACGAAAATCCCCTCGGCCCAAGTGAGCGGGCTCTGGCGGCGGCGCGTGAGGCACTGAGCGAGCTCTGTCTCTACCCGGACGGCAACGGCTTTGATCTGAAGCAGGCGCTGGCTGAGCGTTTCGGCGTGGGCATGTCGCAGATTACCCTTGGCAACGGCTCCAACGACATCCTCGAGGTGATCACCCGCTGCTTTGCCGATGCGGAATCGGAAGTGATTTTCTCCCAATACGCCTTCGCGGTGTATCCGCTGGTGACGCAGGCCATTGGTGCCCGTGGCGTGCCGGTGCCGGCGAAAGACTGGGGCCACGATCTGGACGCCATGGCGGCGGCGGTTACGGATCGCACCCGGCTGGTGTTTGTTGCCAACCCCAACAATCCTACCGGCACCGTCCACGGTGCCGCCGCCATTCTGGACTTCCTGGCAAAGATTCCCCCACAGGTTCTGGTGGTGCTGGACGAAGCCTACTGTGAGTACCTTCAGGGTGAAAGTTATGCGGATGGCGTGCAGTTGCTGTCCCGGTTCCCGAATCTGATTGTTTGTCGCACCTTCTCCAAGGCCTGGGGGCTGGCGGCCTTGCGTGTGGGGTACAGCATCAGCTCGGCGGCCATTGCGGACATCCTTAATCGGGTGCGTCAGCCTTTCAATGTCGACACCGTCGCATTGGCAGCCGCCACCGCCGTACTGGGTGATGAGTCCTATCTGCAACGCTCCTGCGAGGTGAATGCCGCCGGTATGGCGCAGTTGGAAGAGGGTTTCCGGGCGCTGGATCTGGACTTTATTCCCTCGGCTGGCAACTTTATTGCCGTTGATGTCGGTGACGATGCCGTGGGTATCTACCAAGCCCTGCTGGAGCAGGGCGTGATCGTGCGTCCCGTTGCGGGCTATGGCATGCCCCGGCACCTACGGGTGTCCATTGGCCTCACGCACGAGAATGCGAAACTTCTGGATGCCCTGGGCAAAGCTCTGGGCCGCTCGGGGCAGGGGGCAGCCTAGTGGCAACCGGCGAGTCATCGTTCAAGCGGGTTGCGGTGATCGGCCTCGGGCTGATCGGCGGCTCGCTGGCGAAAGCGGTCCGTATGAATGGCCTGGCAGAGATGGTCGTCGGCACGGACAAGCGTGAAGACGAACTGTCCCTGGGCGTTGAGCTGGGGGTTGTTGACGAGGCGGCGGGCTCCATTGCCGACGCGGTAACCGGCAGTGATCTGGTGGTTCTGGCGGTGCCGGTTCGTGCTACGCGCGCAGTGCTTGAGGCCATCAAGCCCCATCTGTCGGCGGACGCTGTGCTGACCGATGTGGGCAGCACGAAAACCAGCTTCGTGCAGGATGTGCAGGCGGTGTTTGGAACGCTGTCACCCCGGGTGATTCCCGGGCACCCCATTGCCGGTTCCGAGAAGAGCGGCATTCGGGCCGCCAATCCGGAATTGTTCGCCAATCACAAGGTGATCCTGACGCCCGCGGATGATGTGGATGCGGCCGGCCTGGCCCGCCTGAAGGCCCTGTGGGAGGGCTGTGGCGCCACGGTCCTGACCATGTCGGTGGCCTATCACGACGAAGTGCTGGCAGCCACCAGTCACCTGCCGCATCTGATTGCCTTCTCGCTGGTGGACACGCTGGCCGGCGAGGACGAGAATCTCGATATTTTCCGCTACGCGGCCGGCGGCTTTCGCGATTTTACCCGCATTGCCGCCAGTGATCCGGTGATGTGGCACGATATTTTTCTGTCCAACCGGGACGCGGTTTTACGGGTAATTGACCATTTCACCCACGATCTGGACCAGCTCCGCACGGCCATCGCCGATCAGGACAGTGCCACGCTGCTCCGGGTTTTCAGTCGCGCCAAGGCGGCGCGGGAACACTTTTCGAAAATGCTCTCAGGACAGGCTTACGTGACAAACAACAGTCAGAAACAGGTAACGTTCCGTCTCCAGCCCGGCGGCAGTATGACCGGTGATATCCGGGTGCCCGGTGACAAATCGATTTCCCACCGTTCCATCATGCTGGGCGCTCTGGCGGACGGTCTCACCGAAGTGAAGGGGTTTCTGGAAGGCGAGGACAGCCTCGCCACGCTGCAGGCATTTCGCGACATGGGCGTTACCATCGAGGGCCCGGACGACGGCTTCGTGCGCATCCACGGCGTCGGTCTGAACGGCTTGCAGGCGCCCCGCGGCCCATTGTATCTGGGCAATTCCGGCACCGCGATGCGGTTGTTTGCGGGCCTGCTCGCGGCACAGCCGTTCGATTCCGAGCTGACCGGTGACAGCAGCCTGTCCAAGCGCCCCATGGGGCGTGTTGCGGATCCGCTGCGTGCGATGGGGGCAGTCATCAATACCGCCGACGGCGGTCGCCCGCCGATGAAAATCCGCGGTGGTCAGCAGCTGAGCGGCATTCACTATGAGATGCCGGTGGCTTCGGCGCAGGTCAAATCCTGTCTTTTGCTGGCGGGCCTGTACGCAGAGGGTGTCACCTCGGTCACCGAGCCGGCGCCGACCCGCGATCATACCGAGCGCATGCTGGCCGGTTTCGGGTATCACGTCCATCGTGATAACGCCACAGCCAGTGTGTCCGGCGGCGGCACACTGACCGCCACGGCCATCGATGTGCCCGCTGATATATCCTCTGCTGCGTTTTTCCTGGTGGCCGGCAGCATTGCGCCGGGCTCCGAGCTGACGCTGCGACACGTTGGCATGAATCCGACCCGGGTCGGGGTGATCAACATTCTCCGATTGATGGGTGCCGATATCGAAGTGCGCGACGAGCGCGAAATCGGCGGTGAGCCGGTGGCCGATCTGACCGTGCGTTCCGCACAGCTGAAGGGCATCGATATTCCGGAAGACCAGGTGCCGCTGGCGATTGACGAATTCCCGGTGTTGTTTATTGCCGCGGTCTGCGCGCAGGGCAAAACCGTATTGCGCGGTGCCGAAGAGCTGCGGGTGAAGGAGAGCGATCGTATTCAGGTCATGGCCGATGGCCTGGCAGCGCTGGGCGTGAAAACCACAGTGACGTCGGACGGCATCGTTATCGAGGGCGGTCAGACCATTGGCGGCGGCAAGGTTGACAGCCATGGCGATCACCGCATTGCCATGTCCTTTGCCGTGGCCTCGCTGCGAGCGGCCGGTGACATCGAAGTGACGGACTGTGCGAACGTGGCCACCTCGTTCCCCGGTTTCGTGGATCTCGCCCGCCAGACCGGTATCCGGATTCACGCCGAAGGAGGGGAGTGATGTCCTCCACTATGGCACCGGTCATTACCGTAGACGGCCCCGGCGGTTCCGGAAAGGGTACGGTGACCCAGATGCTGGCGAAACGTTTAGGCTGGCACCTGCTGGACAGCGGAGCGCTTTATCGTCTTACGGCACTTGCGGCCATGCGGCAGGGCGTAGCCCTGGATGATGAGGCCGGCCTGGTGAAGGTGGCTGCCAGCCTGGATGTGGCGTTCGAGCCGACCGGGCCGGGTGAGCCGGTGCGGGTGATTCTGTCCGGTGAAGACGTCACCGCGGAAGTCCGCACTGAAGCCACCGGTGACAACGCCTCCCGGGTCGCCGTGATACAGCCGGTGCGCGACGCCCTGTTGCAGCGGCAGCGGGATTTTCGCCAGTCGCCCGGCCTGGTGGCGGACGGCC
Organism: Marinobacter sp. M-5; assembly: GCF_032911545.1. Lineage (NCBI taxonomy): Bacteria > Pseudomonadati > Pseudomonadota > Gammaproteobacteria > Pseudomonadales > Marinobacteraceae > Marinobacter > Marinobacter sp. M-5. The sequence goes on along the minus strand of NZ_JAWJEK010000001.1, from coordinate 1,940,244 downwards.
GGGACATGGGCACAGTGGTGTTTCCCGATGCCCCGGTAAAGATTTTCCTGACCGCCAGTGCCGAGGAAAGGGCGCGCCGACGCTACAGCCAGTTGAAGGACGCGGGGGTCGATGTTAACATTGACACGCTTTTAGAAGAGATACGGGTTCGCGATGAACGAGATATGAACCGTTCCGCAGCCCCGCTCAAGCCAGCGGATGATGCGCAAGTCATTGATTCCACGGGTTTGAGTATAGAAGAGGTGTTAGACAGGTGTATGGCCGCTGCAGGTCAGGCCTGACTGCACCTTTTTGTCGTTGAAATGCCGGATGTAGCGTTACCTGCCAGCCCCAGGCTGCTTCCGGAAACTACTAACAGACCGTGTTGCTGGTAGCACGGAGCACACTTGCGTTGATCATATAGGACACATAATGAGCGAGAGCTTTGCGGATCTTTTTGAAGAAAGCCTAAAAGAAATTGACATGCAACCGGGTTCCATCGTCCAGGGAACCGTAGTTGACGTCGACAACGACTGGGTCACCGTTAACGCCGGACTGAAGTCCGAAGGCGTTATCCCCGCCTCCCAGTTTCTTAACGAAAAAGGCGAGTTGGAAGTTGCTATTGGCGACGTTGTCGATGTAGCTCTCGACGCTGTTGAAGACGGTTTCGGTGAAACCCGTCTGTCCCGTGAAAAGGCCAAGCGTGCTGAAGCCTGGAAGGTACTCGAGAAGTCCTTCGAAGCTGAAGAAGTGGTCAAGGGCATTATCAACGGCAAGGTCAAGGGCGGCTTCACTGTCGATCTGGCTGGCATCCGTGCCTTCCTGCCAGGCTCTCTGGTAGACGTTCGTCCGGTTCGCGACACCGCGCACCTGGAGAACAAGGAGCTGGAATTCAAGGTTATCAAGCTGGACCAGAAGCGTAACAACGTGGTTGTTTCCCGCCGCGCCGTTCTGGAAGCTGAAAACAGTGCCGAGCGTGAAGCTCTGCTGGAAACCCTGACTGAAGGTCTCGAAATCAAGGGTATCGTCAAGAACCTGACCGACTACGGCGCGTTCGTAGATCTGGGCGGTGTTGACGGCCTGCTGCACATTACCGACATGGCCTGGAAGCGCATCAAGCATCCGAGCGAAATCGTGAATGTGGGCGACGAAATCAATGTGAAGGTCCTCAAGTTTGACCGCGAGCGTAACCGCGTATCTCTGGGCCTGAAGCAGCTGGGCGAAGATCCCTGGGTCGATATCAAGGGTCGTTACCCGGAAGGCAGCAAGGTTACCGCACGTGTAACCAACCTGACCGACTACGGTTGCTTTGCTGAGCTGGAAGAAGGTGTTGAAGGTCTGGTTCACGTATCCGAAATGGACTGGACCAACAAGAACATCCACCCCTCCAAAGTCGTTCAGGTTGGCGACGAAGTGGGCGTGATGATTCTGGATATCGACGAAGAGCGTCGTCGTATCTCCCTGGGTATCAAGCAGTGTGTATCCAACCCGTGGGAAGACTTCTCCGGCAACTTCAACAAAGGCGACCGCATTTCCGGCAAGATCAAGTCAATCACTGACTTTGGTATCTTCATCGGTCTGGACGGTGGCATCGACGGCCTGGTTCATCTGTCTGACATCAGCTGGAACGAGACTGGCGAAGAGGCCGTTCGTGAATACAAGAAGGGCGACGAAGTTGAAACCGTTATCCTGTCTGTTGACCCGGAGCGTGAGCGCATCTCCCTGGGCATCAAGCAGCTGGAAAGCGATCCGTTCGCCGAGTTTGTTCAGCTGAACGACAAGGGCTCCATCGTCAAGGGCACCGTGTCCGCTGTTGACGCGAAGGCAGCTACCATCGCTCTGAACGACGAAGTCGAAGCCGTTCTGAAGGCTTCCGAAATAAGCCGTGACCGTGTTGAAGACGCACGCAACGCGCTGAAGGAAGGCGAAGAAGTTGAAGCGAAGATTATCAGCATCGATCGCAAGAACCGCGTGATCAACCTGTCTGTGAAATCCAAAGACGTTGAAGACGACAAGCAGGCGCTTGAGAACGTGCGCAGCAAGACCGCAGAATCTTCTGGTGCGACCACCATCGGTGATCTCATCAAGGAGCAGATGCAGCAGCAAAACGCCAACAAAGACTGAGTTTCTTGTTGGTATGAAAAAAACGGGCTCTAAGAGCCCGTTTTTTTTGTGTTTTTTTCTGGTTTGGCTAAACTAGGGTCATGGAGCTGGTAACCGGCTGTCCAATAATAAAGAAGAGGGATAAGCCTCATGACGAAGTCCGAACTGGTTGAGCTGATTGCGTCCAAGCAGACACAGCTCTCCGTGAAAGATGTGGAACTGGCTGTAAAAACGATTATTGAACATATGTCTCAATCCCTGTCCAATGGCCAGCGGATCGAGATACGCGGATTCGGCAGTTTTTCCCTGCACCACCGGGCAGCGAGAACCGGCCGGAACCCGAAAACCGGCGAGGCAGTCCAGTTGCCCGCCAAGTTTGTACCGCACTTCAAGCCGGGCAAAGAATTGCGCGAACAGGTGAATGACAGCCTGAAAAAAGGTTTTTGATCGCCTTTTTCAGGGAACGAACACTGATCGGGGGCCACACCCCCTGGGGGAGCATTACAGCAATGGCAGGGTTGCAGAAAGTTCTCATTATTCTGTTGGTTTTATTGCTTGTCCTGGTGGCGCTGGTTTTCTCTCTCAATAACCAGATGGCGGTGGCACTGAACTTTCTGGTGTTCGAGACCCAGCCCCATGGTGTTGCAGTCTGGATCATTCTGTCTTTTGTGGTGGGCGCGCTGATTGGTGTTTTGATCACAATGCTCGCCACCTTCCGAACTTCCGTCTCCCGTCGAAACCTGCAGAAGCGGCTTACCCGCGCGGAGCAGGCATTGGAGAAATCCAGGGCCGAGAACGACCGGACGCTTTAATGGAAATAGTGCTTCAATGGCTACTCCTGACCGTGGCTGTCGCGGCCGGTTGGTTTGCCGGGCGCCTCAGTAATTCTTCGCGGGGCTCGAAAAAGGTCATTGCCGATGAAGACTCGGTAAGAGATCGCCTGCAGTTCCTGTTTACCAATTACTCCGATCAGGCCGTCGAGAATTTTGTCCAGTCTCTGGCGGTTAACCGCGATACCGTCAGCCTTCATCTTTCCATCGGTGCCCATTTTCGCCATAAGGGCGAAACTGACCGTGCCATCCTGATTCACCAGAACCTGCTAGCCCGTCCTGAGCTGCCGCCTCGCTTTTCGCCGCAAGTTACCTTTGAACTGGCGCTGGATTACCTTAACGCCGGCCTGCTGGATCGTGCCGAAGCGTTGCTTCATGAGTTGATGGGGGATCGTGAATACGGCCGTAAGGCCTCTCTGCAGCTGATCGAGTTGTACCAGCAGGAGAAAGAGTGGGGCAAGGCCGCGCAGGTGGCCCAGACCCTGACCAACGGCCAGACCGATCCGGCGGTACTGAAGATGCTGGCTTACATTACCTGCGAGATTGCTGACGAAGCGTTCAAGAAGGACGATCGCTGGGGCGCCCAGAAACTCGCGAAAGAAGCCTTGGAATTCGACCGTTCCTGTGTGCGTGCCACCTTTATCCTCATGAAGTTGCAAATCCGTCAGGGCAACTTCAGAGAGGCTGCGGGCCAGAGCTTCAAGGTATTCGATCAGAATCCGGAGTTCGGTTCTGAGGCGGTAGACCGGTTGATGAAGCTGGAGCATGAGCACGGCGACATTGGCAGGTTGGTGAAGAAACTGCGGAAGCTCTATGAAACCTGGCCGAGCACCAGCCTGTTGTTGGCGCTGGTGGAGTCTGTGGAGCGCGCCTCCGGTCGCCCGGCGGCCATTGAGCTGCTGCGGCTGGAACTGGAGGTGCGCCCCAGTGTTCGGGGGCTTTTGCGTCTGGTAGAGATGGCCGGCTATGAGAAGGGCATGACTACGGACGAGGGTCGTCTGGTCAGCCGCATTGGCCATCTCATTCTCGCTAACCGCCCCGTCTATCGCTGTGTCAGCTGCGGCTTTTCGGGTCGGCAGTTACACTGGCTGTGCCCGAGCTGCAAACAATGGGAAACCGTGCGGCCCATTCAGGGTGTTGAAGCCGAATAACACCGAGTTGCGGTACACTATGGGGTACCGATGTTTCCGATCCCTTTCACCGATTGCCCCCAGGACCTGACTGTGCAAAGCAAACATGACCCGAAGATCATCGTCGCCCTCGATTTTCCCTCAGAGAATCCTGCGTTGGCGCTGGTGGATCAACTGGACCCGGCCAAATGTCGCCTGAAAGTCGGCAAAGAGCTGTTTACCCGTTCCGGCCCGGCATTGGTACGCAGTTTTCAGGATCGTGGGTTCGACGTTTTTCTCGATCTGAAATTTCACGACATCCCCAATACCACCTCTGCGGCCGTCGCGGCCGCAGCAGATCTGGGAGTCTGGATGGTGAACGTGCACGCATCCGGCGGTCAGAACATGATGGTTGCCTGCCGCGAGCGTCTGGAAGCCTTCGGCGCCGACCGCCCGTTACTCATCGCCGTCACCGTGCTGACCAGCATGTCCGCCGCGGACCTGGCCGGCATCGGTATCACCGACAGCCCGGAAGCTCACGTCTCCCGCCTGGCAACCCTGACCAGAAACTGCGGCCTCGACGGCGTGGTTTGCTCCGCCCAGGAAGCCCCGAAGCTGAAAGCGGAGCAGGGCGCCGACTTCAGACTGATCACCCCGGGTATCCGCCCGCTGACCGCCGACAAAGGCGACCAGCAGCGAATTATGACCCCCTCGGATGCCCTGAGGGCCGGATCTGATTACCTTGTTATTGGCCGGCCGATTACCCAGGCGGTGGATCCGCTGGCTGCGCTGGAGGCTATCCACACTGAGGTTGTCGGTCTCTGACTTTTGTTGAGACCCCTGTCTACAGGCTAGGGCAGAACCAAAGCTGCGATGACTCATCACGGCAAGAACACAAACCATGACGGCCAAAAACGAAAAAACCCGCTAACTCAAAGAATTAGCGGGCTTTCAAAATAGTGGCTCCCCGACCTGGGCTCGAACCAGGGACAAACGGATTAACAGTCCGTTGCTCTACCAACTGAGCTATCGGGGAACGTCGTCGTGTGACGAGGCGCGTATATTAAGTTGGCTATACCGCCCCGTCAACCCCTGGCAAAAACTTTTTAGCCGAGGGCTTTCTGCAGCCGTTCGATCGCCTTTTCCAGGTTGTCCATGCTGGTGGCAAAGCTCAAGCGCATGTGGCCCGGAGAGCCGAAGGCTGAGCCCGGAACCAGCGCCACACCGGCCTCGGTCAGCAACTTCTCGGCAAATTCCACATCGTTGCTAACGCTGCTGTCGGCATCAATAGCACCCTGGAAGCTCGGGAAAACATAGAAAGTGCCGTCGCCGTTCAGGCACTCCACGCCGGGTAGGTTGTTCAGCGCTTCTACCAGCCAGTCGTGGCGCTCCTTGAAGGCTTTGACCATCTCGCCCACGCAATCTTGTGACCCTTCCAGGGCAGCCTGAGCCGCGGCCTGGGAAATAGAGGCCGGGTTGGAGGTGCTCTGGGACTGGATCTTCTTCATGGCGCCGATGATTTTCGCCGGGCCCGCCGCATAACCGATACGCCAGCCTGTCATGGAGTAGGCCTTGGACACACCGTTCAGCACGAAGGTGCGGTCGTACAGTTCCGGCGTCGCGTTGAGGATGTTGCAGAACGGCTTGCCGGTCCACAGGATTGGCTCGTACATGTCATCCGTGGCGATCATGATGTTCGGGTGCTTCTTCAGTACTTCGCCAATCGCCTGCAGCTCTTCCAGGGTGTAGGCCATGCCGCTGGGGTTGGACGGGCTATTGATCACGAACAGACGGGTGCGCTCGGTGATGGCGTTTTCCAGCTGTTCCGGCGTAATCTTGAAGCGGGTGTCCGCGGTGGTTTCGATGATCACCGGTTTACCCTCGGCGACCAGCACCATGTCCGGGTAGGAAACCCAGTACGGCGCCGGAATAATAGCTTCGTCACCCTGGTTGAGGGTCGCCAGGGCAAGGTTGAAAAAGCTCTGTTTGCCACCACTGCTTACCAGAATCTGGTTGGCTTCATATTCCAGGCCGTTGTCTCGCTTGAACTTCGCAATGATCGCCTTCTTCAGAGCGGGCGTACCATCCACGGCAGTGTATTTGGTCTGGCCGTTGTTAATGGCCTCGATGGCTGCCTGTTTGATGTGCTGGGGGGTATCGAAGTCCGGTTCGCCGGCACCCAGGCCGATAATGTCCTGGCCTGCAGCGCGCAGTTCGGCTGCTTTATTGGTAACAGCGAGGGTGGGAGAGGGCTTGATTGCCTGTACTCGGCTGGAAAGTTGAAGGTCCAAACTTGCGCTCCTTAAAGCTGCGTCTGATAGGGCTGCGACCGCCGGGTGCCAGCGCTGCTGGCTGTTTGTCACCCAGCCGTCGATCGCAGTGATGGTACCATGAAGCCAGCGTAACGATAAATTTCTCTGTAAACTGCCATGATTCAAATTCCGAATCCTTCACCGGAGGTTGTCCGCCGCTTATGGCCACTTCAGAAACCGGCGCCCTGATGAAAGACGGTGCGTTCAAGGTCGATTCACCCTTCCAGCCGGCCGGCGATCAGCCCAAGGCCATTGCGGGCCTGGTGGATGGTATCCAGTCTGGCCTTGCCCATCAGACGCTGTTGGGGGTAACGGGCTCGGGTAAGACCTTCACCGTCGCCAATGTCATCCAGCAGGTACAGCGGCCCACCATCATCATGGCCCACAACAAGACGCTGGCCGCGCAGCTTTACGGTGAATTCCGCGAGTTCTTCCCGGACAATGCCGTCGAATACTTTGTTTCCTACTACGACTATTACCAGCCGGAAGCGTATGTGCCGTCGTCGGACACGTTCATCGAGAAAGACGCGTCCATCAACGAACACATTGAGCAGATGCGGCTGTCGGCCACCAAGGCCCTGCTGGAGCGGCCGGATGCCATTATCGTCGCCACCGTGTCGTCCATCTACGGTCTGGGCGACCCCCAGTCCTATCTGAAAATGATGTTGCACCTGGACCGCGGTGATCAGATCGATCAGCGTTACATCCTGCGTCGTCTGGCGGAACTGCAGTACACCCGCAACGACATCGAGTTTCACCGCGCCAACTACCGTGTGCGCGGCGATGTGATTGACGTGTTTCCGGCGGAATCGGAGAAAGAAGCCATCCGCATCGAGCTGTTCGACGACGAAGTGGAGAATCTGAGCTATTTCGATCCGCTCACCGGCGAGGTCCTGCGCCGGGTACCACGGGTGACTATCTATCCCAAGTCCCACTATGTGACGCCCAGGCAGACCGTGCTGGACGCCGTGGAACACATCAAGGTGGAACTGGATGGCCGCCTGCAGCAATTGCGAGACAACAACCGCCTGGTGGAAGCCCAGAGGCTGGAGGAACGCACCCGCTACGACATCGAGATGATGCTGGAGCTGGGCTACTGCAACGGCATCGAGAACTATTCCCGCTATCTGTCGGGTCGGCGGCCCGGTGAGGCTCCGCCCACGCTATTTGATTATCTGCCGCCCAATGCCTTGCTGGTGGTCGACGAGTCCCACGTGACGGTGTCGCAGATCGGTGCCATGTACAAAGGCGACCGCTCGCGCAAGGAAACCCTGGTGGAGTATGGTTTCCGCTTGCCGTCTGCGCTGGATAACCGGCCGATGCGGTTCGACGAGTGGGAGCGCATCGCGCCGCAGATGATTTTCGTGTCCGCCACGCCGGGCAACTATGAGGCCGAGCACGCGGGGCAGGTGGTTGAGCAGGTGGTGCGGCCCACTGGTTTGCTCGACCCGGAAATCGAGGTGCGCCCGGCGTCCACGCAGGTGGACGATCTGCTGTCGGAGATTCGCCTTCGTACCGCCGTCAACGAGCGGGTACTGGTCACGACGCTGACAAAGCGCATGGCCGAAGATCTGACCGACTTCATGATGGAGCACGATATCCGCGTGCGCTACCTGCATTCTGACATCGACACGGTGGAGCGGGTGGAGATCATCCGGGATCTGCGCAGAGGCGAATTTGACGTGCTGATCGGCATCAACCTGCTGCGGGAAGGGCTGGATATGCCGGAAGTGTCGCTGGTGGCCATTCTAGATGCGGACAAGGAGGGCTTCCTGCGCTCCGAGCGTTCGCTGATCCAGACCATTGGTCGTGCCGCGCGGAATATCCACGGCAAGGCCATTCTCTATGGGGATCGCATCACCGGTTCGATGCAGCGGGCGATCGACGAGACCGATCGGCGGCGGACCAAACAGGAAGCCCATAACCTGGAGCAGGGCATCACACCCCAGGGCCTCAACAAGAAGATCGCCGATATCATGGAAGGCGCCGGTGGCGGTGGTCGTGGCCGTCGCAAGGCGGAACGACCGGGTCAGAAGGCCGCGGAAGAGGCGGAACAGTACCGGGCCAGAACCGGCAACCGCTCGCCCCAGGAAGTGCTCAAGGAAGTGTCGCGGCTGGAGGACGAAATGTACAAGGCGGCTTCCGAACTGGACTTCGAAACCGCCGCCCGTTTGCGGGATGACATTGCCGAACTGAAAGAGGCCGCGCTCCGGACGGGTTAACCGGTGGTCAGCGCCGCGGCCCGACGATCACCGCGGCCTGCAGCGGCTGGTTTCTGCCATAGCGGGACATCTTGTCGAACACCCGGCGGTCAATGGGCAGATACTGCTTGTCGGCCACGGTTTCCCCCGCGGCCACATCGATTTCCGGATCGTGCAGGTAGACGAACTGGTCATCCATGGCGCACACGGTGACCCAGTGAGGCACGCGGCTGCGGTTCAACTGCCAGGTGCTGATCAGGATGACCGGCACACGCCCCTCGTGGAGCGCCGACTCGAGGCCCTCCAGGGTCAGAGGATCATGGTGAAGCTGGATGCCGGTCTGCCCAATGTCGTGCAGAAACCCCTCGTGTACCAGTTCCAGCACCCGCTTCTTGTCGTCGTTTCTGACCGTGTCCTTGAACAGGGCGCCTTCCTTGCTGATCCAGGCACTGGCGTAAAAGCCCCGGTGCCAGGCCGACAGCGCAAGCCCGTGGGGTCCGCAGCCGCCGTGGCCGGCCAGCATGAAGATGGTGGTGGCTTCACGCCAGATTTTCAGCTCTTCCAGAGTGGTCAACGGCTGCTGTTCATCCAGTGTGGCCATGGCCATGATCAGTGCCGCCGGGCCACAGGAGAATTCCGTGGTTTGCGGGTAATAGGGCACCTTGGGAAATTCCCGCGTCGGCTCATAGAACAGAATCCGCCGCTCGAAACGAAGCGCGTTGCCGTGGTCCTCGTAGTAATCCCGATACGTGCCGAACTGGCGATAGCCCAGCCGCCGATACAGGGCGATGGCGGATTCGTTGTCTTCGCGCACTTCCAGGCGCATGACAATCCGGTCGGCCTCCACCGCTTCCTTTTCCGCCTCGCGAATCAGCTTCTCGCCCACGCCGCGACCACGGGCGTCCGGGGACACGGCTACCGAATATATTCTCGCCATCCGGGTGGCGGCACTCATCAACACCAGACAGTACCCGACCAGGGCGCCGTGCAGATTCGCCACGATCAGGCGGTCCCTCGGCATTTCCAGAAACCGCCGGAAACTGCGGCGGGAAATCCGGTCCTCGCGAAAACTGCGGTTCTCCAGCTCAATCAGAGCGTCCAGATCATCGCTGGTGGCCTGGCGAAGAATGACATCGGGCATAAAAGGGGGCCTTGAGAGTGCTTACAGCGTGCTTGGAGAGCGCCTTGGGTACGTCGTGGTCGGGGCGGCTCGCAGGCTTCCCGTATGCGGCTATTATGGTAGAGAGTCGGGCAATCGCAAAGTGCGCCGCCATGCGTAAAAGCACGCATCCACAGGGGATTGTGCCGGCATGGGAGGCAAGCGTATCGTTGCCGGCAATTCAATGGACGTTTCCTCAGGGAGGAACTGCATGTCCCGTTTGCTCATTGTAGTGGATCGCGTTAAAGACTGGGCACCCTATTATCCCAGTGAGGACGTGCTCTCTTTTGACCAGTACCTCCAGTTCTCTGCGCCTGCTGCCAGTCGGGTGCGGGTGATCAACCTGTGTCAGAGCGCGAAATACCTGAGCCGGGGCTATTACTGTTCCTTGCTGGCGGAAGCGCGGGGGCACCATGTGGTGCCGTCGGTGATGACGCTTAACGATTTGAGCCGCAAGGGCCTGTTTTCACTGGAACTGGAAGAGCTGGATGCCAGTGTGATGACCTGGCTGGAGGCGGCCGGTTCGGAAATCGACCCGGCCAGTGACGAACGCAACGCTACCCATGAGGTGCGGGTTCGCACCTATTTCGGTCAGGCCGAACACCCGGAGCTGAAACCGGTAGCGCGGGCGCTGTTCGAGCGTTTCCCCTGTCCGATTCTGGAAATCGTGTTCAAGCGACGCAAAACCTGGCAGATCGAGTCCATGAAGCCGGCGGCGCCGTCGGATCTGAGTGAGCAGGAGCAGGATGTATTCGCCGCTGCGTTCGATCGCTTCAGCAGCATGGTGTGGCGCAAGCCCCGCACACGCCGCCGTTACCGGTTTGATCTGGCGGTACTGGTCAACCCCGATGAGGAGATGCCCCCCAGCGACAAAGTGGCCCTGAGCCGCTTCGAGAAGGCCGGCCGCAAGTTGGGTATCAACGTCGAGCAGATCAGTCGCCGTGACTACATGCGCCTGCCTGAGTACGACGGCCTGTTCATTCGTGAAACCACGGCCATCGACCACCACACCTACCGGTTTGCCCGCAAGGCCGAGGCCGAAGGCATGGTGGTGATTGACGACCCGGTGTCGATACTGCGCTGCACCAACAAGGTCTTTCTGGCGGACCTGTTGAAGAACAACAAGATACCCACACCGAAAACCCTGATCCTGTCAAAGGACCAGAAAGACGCCGTGGACCAGGTGGTTCGCGAACTGGGCTTTCCGGTGGTGATCAAGATCCCTGACGGTGCCTTCTCCCGCGGCGTGAACAAGGCGGAAGACGAGAAAACCCTGAAAGCGGGGCTGAAGGAGTTGTTCAAACAGTCGGCGTTGGTGCTGGCCCAGGAATACCTTTACACCGATTACGACTGGCGCATCGGCGTGCTGGGTGGTCGGGCCATCTACGCCTGCAAATACTACATGGTGAAAGGGCACTGGCAGATTTATCAGCACGGCGGCGCGGAGGTGGACAGCGGTGGCTTCGAAACCATGCCTACCTATGAAGTGCCGCGGAACGTGATTCAGGCCGCCCTGAACGCTACGCGTCTGATTGGTAACGGCCTTTACGGGGTAGACATCAAACAGTCGGGCAACCGGGTGGCGGTGATCGAGGTGAACGATAACCCCAGCATCGACGCCGGCGTGGAAGACCGCTTCCTCGGTGGCGAGTTATACACGCTCATCATGCAGGAATTTCTTTCCCGCATGGAGGAGAACCGGCGCCGTTAACGGGCGCCGAACCACAGGCGCAGGCTACCGAACCAGGGGTAGCCCTGCAGATGGCTGGTGATTTGCGCTTCGTCCACCCCGGTTGCGTCATCGGGGGTTTCGAAGAAAAGCTCCACGTGAATCTTGTTTCGCAGGTAATGCAGGCGGATGCGAGTGCGAGGTGGCATCTCACCGAGACGCGCTTCGAGAAGTTTGCGAATGCCCTCTCGCGTGGGGAGTTGTCCGGAGGTGGGGGGATGCTCCTCATCGTTTTCCGCGTCGATGTGGAAATTGATGTCGCGGATGTTGTCCAGGGCGTCTCTCATGCCCGACACCACCTGCATTCCGATCTGATGCCCTTCTGATACGCTGATCTCCGGGCGCACCACCAGGTGAATGTCCAGCAGGATATCATGCCCCATGCGGCGGCTACGAAGTTCATGCACATTGCGCACGCCTTCGGTATCGCGGGCGATGGCTTTAAGCATCTCGGTGTCTTCCGGTGACAGGCCGGTATCCACCAATTCCTTGACCGCGTCCCAGGTGAACTTCCAGCCAATGTGAATAATGATACCGGCGATCACTACGGCGGCGAGGGTGTCTACCCAGATGAACCCGCCCATCGCGCCGAGGGTGGACACCAGTACGATGACCGACGAGAACGCATCGGTGCGGCTGTGCCAGGCATTGGCGATAATCAGATCAGAGCGGATAGCCTGACCCACCCGGCGGGTGTAGCGGTAGATCCACTCCTTGCCGATAACGGAGGCGGCTGCCGCCACCAGCACCGGCCAGCCCGGCACCTGGTCTGCGCTCCCCTGAATCAGGCGAAGTATGTTGTCCCAGGCCAGTGCCGCGCCCACGGCGATCAGAATGCTCCCCAGTACCATGGTGCCAATGGTTTCAATGCGCTGGTGGCCATACGGGTGGTTCTGGTCCGGCTTTTGCCGCGATACCCGCATGACGCCGAGGACAACAAGGTCGGAAGCGACGTCGCTGAAGGAGTGGATACCATCAACCAGAAGCGCCTGGGAATGGAAAAATACACCACCAATGACTTTGATGACTCCCAGCACGGCATCGAGAACCATCCCGATGAGGGTGACCCTTGAGGCGGCGCGTAGCTCTGCCTTGAGATCCGGGCTATGGCGGACGGGTGTTGTCGGTGGGTGGGTCATTGAAAAGCGCTCTCGGGGTTTTGTGGGCCATTATAGTCGCAAATCGAGACGGCGCCGGGCAGAAAATAAAAGATGGTTCTTTTGTGTGATTTATGCACATCGTGACAAAGCTGTGAATTCGTAACATTCTGTTTATATGCGTTGGCCCGTAATGCAAAAATTTTGTATGTAACTGAAATTAAAGAATAAAAAGACTGATCAAAAAATGATCAATTCGTAGGCTGGCGCAGTTATCAAGGGATGGCAACCGTTCCCCCGCGATTTTGCACAGGTTTATCCACAGAATCCGTGGAAAAGCTTACAAGGCGTCCACGTGACAGGCATTTACGGGCGAAATAAGTAAGTTAGAGGATGCTGTGGACAACTTCCGGTATACTCCGCCACACCCAAAGGCAAGGAGTTTTTTTCGATGTACGGTGCTATCCGCAATCTTTTGTTCCGGCTGCCCCCCGAGCAGGCCCACACGCTTGCCCTGACCGGACTGGATCTGGCAAACCGTATCGGAGTGCTGAAGGCATGCTCGCCGACGATAGATGCATTGCCAGTCAATGTTATGGGGCTTGAATTCCCGAACCCGGTCGGCCTGGCGGCCGGGCTCGACAAGAATGCGGATCACCTGGACGCATTGGGCTCCCTCGGGTTCGGATTCATCGAAGTGGGAACCGTCACACCGCTGGCGCAACCCGGTAACCCGAAACCGCGCATGTTCCGCCTGCCGGAGCACCAGGCCATCATCAATCGTATGGGTTTCAATAATGAGGGCCTGGACCACATGCTGGCGCAGGTGGAGAAGCGCCGGTACCGAGGCATTCTCGGCATCAATGTGGGAAAGAACAAAGACACGCCGAACGAAGATTCCGAATCGGATTACCGCAAGGGGATTGCGGCCGTCTATTCGCGGGCCGACTACATCACGGTGAACGTGTCCTCACCGAATACGCCGGGCTTGCGTGACTTGCAGTTCGGTGATTCGCTCATGCGCTTGCTGGAGGCGGTCAAGGACGAGCAGACCCGTTGCGCAGCGCATCATGGCCGTTACGTGCCCATTGCCGTCAAGATCGCGCCGGACATGGACGATGAAGGCATTCGCTTTGTAGCGCGGGCACTGCGCAGTTCCGGTCTGGATGGGGTGATTGCCACCAACACCACCATCAGCCGTGATGCGGTTCAGGGTCACGAGAACGCTGGCGAGGCCGGGGGGCTCAGTGGTGCCCCGGTGCGCGAACCTTCGCTGCGGGTCATTCGCGGCCTTTATTCGGAGCTGGGAGAGGGCCTGCCGATCATTGGCGTGGGCGGTATTACGGATGGCGCCAGCGCGGCAGAGAAAATCCGGGCCGGGGCAAAGTTGGTGCAGATCTATACGGGCTTCATTTACCGTGGCCCGGCACTGATCAAAGAGGCGGTGGAAGCCATACGCCAATTGCCGCAGTAACAGATGGGGTAGCAGGGAAGGCCCCGTTTTCGGGGGCCAGAACGAAGATGGGCCCGCTAAGCGGGCCCGTGCGGGGGATGAACCCCGTGGCGCTTCATCGCATGGTACGGGTCGGGAGAACCCGTTTCGGTTGCTCTGAGTACTGCGTCAAATTGTATGTAAAAAGATCAGATTAAAGATCGGAGTTATGGTCTGTCACGCCGTGACGTTTGCCAGTTTGTGGATGCCGGACACGCCGGTCATGCCCTCCCATTGATCTGTGCGGCCCTCGCGCCACCCGCTTAACCATTCCTGGCGGACTTCCGCCTGTTCCAACGGGCAACTGTCTTTGGATTTGCCGGACACGCCGGCCAAATAACCCCGTTTGAATGCACGAGCGTACATGTCTCTTTTCTGTCTTTTCATGCCGTTCCTCACTGATGGATTAACAGAACAAGCGTGTACACTTCTGCCATGGTCCTGACAGGCGGATTCCCTCCGGGATTATCCACTATTGCCAGTTCCGACCAGAGCAGTCAGGATCCTGTTAACGGAGAGCAACAAGAGCTCCCCCGAACGACGCGTCACTTACAAGGTAAGTCGAACCTCGCGCCGATGTACACTAATTATTTCATCTATATGAAGCTTCTCTTATAGTTGTGTGACATAACGAACGTGTTTTTTCCAAGAGAAAATACACTATTCCATGCAGTTAGCCGCAAACCGAGATTTCCGGGAGTTGAACTTGTCTGATTCTGTCTTTTTCGTAACCTGTCCGAAGGGCGTTGAATACCTTCTGGCAGATGAACTTCGCACATTCGGCATGGAGCCGGTGCGGAATGCGCCTGCGGGCGTATGGGCAGAAGGACCGCTGGAGAGCGGCTATCGGGCATGTCTGTGGTCGCGGCTGGCGAACCGGGTCATCCTGCACATTGATGAGGTCAGCGCCACCAGCGGCGATGAGCTGTATGACGGGGTGGTCCATCTGGACTGGCAGCAGCACATTCCCGCCACCGGCAGTTTCCGCGTCAATTTCCTCGGCGAAAACGAAGCCATTCGCAATACCCAGTACGGCGCCCAGCGGGTCAAGGACGGCATCGTTGATCGTATGCGATCCAGCAGTGGGCAGCGCCCCTCGGTTGATGCGAAAACACCGGATGTCACCATTTCCGCACGCCTGAATCGTGGACGTCTGTCGCTGGGACTGGACCTCAGCGGTCACAGTCTGCACATGCGTGGATATCGCACGGATAAAGGCATCGCGCCACTCAAGGAGAACCTGGCGGCAGCGCTGTTGTTGCGTGCCGGCTGGCCGGGCATCGCGAAAGCCGGTGGTAATTTCATCGATCCCATGTGTGGCTCCGGCACGCTGGTGGTTGAAGCGGCCCTGATGGCGCTGGACATCGCGCCCGGCCGCAATACCGAACGTTTCGGATTCGAGACCTGGCTGGGTCACCAGTCGGAACTGTGGCTGCAGTTGCGGCAGGAAGCCGAGCGCCGTGCTCACGAGGGCAAGCAGGGCAGAGTGCCCCGTCTGGCCGGTTACGACCAGGACAGCCGGGTCATCGCCACGGCGTGGAAGAACATTCAGCGCGCCGGCCTGGACGGGCTGGTGCATGTGGAGTGTCGATCGGTTCAGGAGTTGGTGCTGGACGGCGAATGGGCGTCACAGGGCCTGGTGCTGACCAATCCGCCCTACGGCGAGCGGCTGAGTGAGCGCAAGGAGCTGGGTGCGCTCTACCAGTCGCTGGGTGAGGCGGTCAAGGCGGCGGTTCCGGGCTGGCGACTGGGGGTCTTCACCGGCGCGCCTGAATTTGGCAAGTCCATCGGTCTGCGCAGCTATAAACTGTACAACCTGTTCAATGCCAAACTACCGGCCCAGCTGCTGCTGTTCTCCATTGACGACGCCAGCGCCATGACACCACGGGAACCGGGCATTCCCGGCGAGGTGCAGCCGCGCATTGCCAATCAGGAACGGGCGGCCATGCTGCGCAACCGCTTGAAGAAGAACATGAAGACCATCGGCCAGTGGGCCCGCAAGCAGGGCATCGAATGCTACCGGTTGTACGATGCGGATATGCCCGAGTTTGCGCTCGCCATCGATCTGTATGACGGCCGGGTGCACGTGCAGGAATACGCCGCACCGAAGACGGTGGACGAGCGGTCTGCGCGGGAGCGCCTGGCGGAAGCGCTGGCGGTGATTCCGGACGCGCTCGGCATTGAGCGTGAACGTATGGTGTGCAAGCAGCGCCAGCGTCAGACGGGTACATCGCAATACGAAAAACAGGCCGCCAGCGGAGAGTTCTTCACCGTGCACGAACACGGCTGCGCGCTGAAGGTAAACCTCAAGGATTATCTGGATACCGGCCTGTTTCTGGACCACCGCCCGGTGCGGCACTGGATCCAGCAGCACGCCTCCGGTAAGCGCTTCCTGAATCTGTTCTGTTATACCGGCGCGGCCACTGTGCACGCCGCGGTGGGTGGTGCCAGCCGTTCATTGAGTCTGGATATGTCGAAAACCTATGTGAACTGGGCCGAGGACAATCTGGCGCTGAATCGGGTCGACCGCCGCCATCACAAGGTGGAGCAGGCGGACTGTCTGGCCTGGCTGGCTGCCAAACCAACGCCGGATCAGCGCTTCGATCTGATTTTTATGGACCCGCCCACCTTCTCCAACTCTGCCCGTATGGCCGGGGTGCTCGATATTCAGAAGGACCACGGCAAGCTGGTACGGCAGGCGATGCAGCGGCTGACGTCAGAGGGTCTGTTGATCTTCTCCAACAATTTCCGTCGCTTCAAGCTGGATGAGGCATTGGAGCGGGAGTTCGCCATCGAGGAGGTGTCGCGCGATACCCTCGACAAAGATTTCCAGCGCAATGCGCGGATTCACCGATGCTGGCATATCCGCCACAGGATCTGATCAGAACTCGTAGCGAATGCCGCCGGAAAACTGGAAGGTGTTCACGTCCGAGCCGGTATCCTTGAACAGGCGTCCGCCTTCGAATACCAGGTAGCCGTTGTCGATGATCTCGAAATCGAGACCCGCCAGCCAGCTGATGCTGAAGCTGCTGTCCGGGAAGTCGCCGTCGATTTCCCGGAACTGGCGGTTTTCGTCGGCATCGACGTTGGTCAGTTCGGCGTCGCCGTTGATGTGGGAGAAGCCGGCCTGGGCGTAGACATTGGCGTAGCTGGTAATGGGGTAGTGCAGGCCAAGGTACCAGCTGGCGAAGTAGTCGATGGAGAGGGTCAGGTCGCCGGTCTTGGCGTCTTTGTAGCCGCCGCCGGCACGGACTTCGGCGTGAAACAGATCCGTGATGTGTCCACCAACGACCAGGGTGCCTACCTGGCCCCAGGCCGCTTCGTTGGAGGTTTCACCAATGCTGCGATGATTCAGGGCGGTGGCGTACAGGCCCACGTAGTGCATGTCTTCCCGTGCTTTCTCGCTGGAGACGGCGAGGTCTGCGCTCAGCAGGGCGATGGGCAGTAGCACTGCCGGCAGGGTATGTCGCAACACCTTGTTCATTGTTATGGGCTTTCCTGACGATTGCGGATACGGGCAGATTCTGCCTTCTGTAACGGTTTGTTACGTCGACCCGCGTCACACTTCCCTCAGTCTTCCAGCACGCCCTCTTCCCGCGCCAGCATCAGCAGGGCGTATACGCCATTTTCTGCCAGCGTAGGTTCCAGCCCTTCGTCAAACAGCAACTGACGGCGACGATCTTCCAGGCTGTCGGTGTCCAGGTTGGTGATCAGTTCGGTGATCGGAATCAGCTCGAAAGGGGGCTCCATCTCTACCGCCGTGAATATCAGATCCACCAGGATCTCGTCCGGGTCCATGCCGTCGGTGTAAACCGTCTGGTCGGGCAGGTCCTGGTGAAGCTCCCGCGCCAGTTCGATCAGCGGCACGCCCTGCTCCTCGAGGTAGAGCAGATCGATATCGCCCAGGTCGCCGTCTTCCGGAATCCAGCTGTCGTCCGGTGCGATGACGACCGTTTTCAGGCGGCCATCTTCAAGGGACCAGGACATGGCGGTGGGGAACACGGTGTCGTCGGTCTGGCAGTATTCGATGTCGAGAAATCGTGGTAGTGGCAAGGTAAACTCCCGTTCTGGTCGTGCCGGGTCAGGGTAAGTACCGGTTTCTCCCGGCAGCGTTTATATTGGCTTCGTGCCATACTGTTGTCAGCATTATCAGTCAATCAGGAGCATCATGGAACACGCGCAGTTTAATCACGGTTTGCTGAATTTTCTCGATTCGTCTCCAACCCCCTGGCACGCAGTCGCGACCATGAGGGCTCGTCTTGACGAGGCCGGATTTACGGCACTGGATGAGAAAGATGAGTGGTCGCTGGCGCCGGGGCAAGGCTACTACGTGATTCGCAACGGTTCATCCATTGCGGCCTTCCGAACCGGGCAGGGTGATGTGGTGGAGAAAGGTATTCGCATGGTGGGCGCGCACACAGACAGCCCCTGCCTGAAGGTGAAGCCGAATCCGGAGTTGCGCCGCAAGGGATTTTTCCAGGTAGGTGTCGAGGTTTACGGCGGTGTATTGCTCAACCCGTGGTTCGATCGCGACTTGTCGCTGGCAGGCCGGGTCACGGTGCTGGATGAGGCGGGTGAGGTCAAAGACATCCTGGTGAACTTCCGCAAGCCGGTGGCGTTCATCCCCAGCCTGGCGATTCACCTTGACCGCGAGGCCAACAGTAACCGCACGATCAACGCGCAGACGGACCTGCCGCCGGTGTTGATGCAGGTGCCGGATGCCGACACCACCACGTTTGCGTCGCTGCTGGAGCACCAGGTTGCATCGGAGAGCGGCGTCGGCGTGCGCAAAGTGCTGGGCTATGAACTCAGCTTCTACGATGCTCAGGGCGCCTCGTTTGTAGGGTTGCGCGATGAATTCATTGCCTCGGCACGATTGGACAACCTGCTCAGCTGCTATATCGGTCTGCAGGCGTTGCTGGCGACGTCCGGGGATGAGCCGGCGCTGCTGGTCTGCAATGATCACGAGGAGGTGGGCAGCATGTCCGCAGAGGGCGCCCAGGGGCCTTTTCTGTCTGCGCTGCTCGATCGCTGGTGCGGCGCGGGGAAATCCCGGGCCATTGCCCGTTCGATGATGGTTTCCGCCGATAATGCCCATGGCATCCACCCGAATTACGCGGACCGACACGATGAAAACCACGGGCCGTTGCTGAACCGGGGCCCGGTGATCAAGGTCAATCACAACCAGCGGTACGCCACCAACAGCCGTTCCGCTGCCGTCTATCGTCATCTCAGTGACGAGCTTGGCCTGCCGCATCAGACCTTTGTGGTTCGCAGCGACATGGGTTGTGGCAGTACCATCGGCCCGCTGACGGCGGCAAACCTGGGCGTGACTACCCTGGACATCGGAGTGCCCCAACTGGGTATGCATTCGATTCGGGAAATGATCGGCACCGAGGACGGGTTGACGTTGTGCCGTGTATTACAGGACTTCATGCAGCGGCCCCAGGTGTTCTGAGGCCAGAAACGAAAAATGCCGCGGCTTCGTCAGAGGCGGCGGCATTCCGGAATCAGTGGCTCCCCGACCTGGGCTCGAACCAGGGACAAACGGATTAACAGTCCGTTGCTCTACCAACTGAGCTATCGGGGAACAGTCGACAGGCGCGAATATTAAGGGCTTTATTCGTTGGGGTCAACCCTCTGAAATAAAAGGTTAAAATTTGTACTATCAATCCGAATCCCACCCGGTTCCGCCAGATATTGGCGAGCGGGCATTGCGCTATCGTCCCCCACCGTGGCTGCGGAACGGGCATGTGCAGTCGGTGTGGCCAACGTTGTTTCGCAAAGTGGACATGGCGGAACCGGAAACCGAAGTACTCCCCACCAGCGACGGTGATGAGCTTCATCTGGACTGGTATCGCCAGGGCAGTGGGCGCCTGGCTATTTTGTCCCATGGGCTTGAGGGCCACAGTCGTCGGCCGTATATGCTGGGCCTCACTCGCGCGCTGATGACCGCAGGCTGGGACGTGCTGGCGTGGAATTTCCGCTCCTGCGGCGGGGTGATGAACCTTCAGCCACGGTTCTACCACAGCGGGGCTACCGAGGATCTGGAGCGGGTGGTGAATCATGGTCTGGCGCAACAGTACCAGACGCTGTTTCTTTCGGGATTCAGCATGGGCGGCAATTTGACGCTGTTGTACCTGGGGCAGCAATCAGAGCAGGTTGACAGCCGTATTTGTGGTGCCGTTGCCTATTCGGTGCCTTGTGATCTGGCTGGCAGTGCCGACGAATTGGCGAAGTCGAGCCGGAAAATCTACATGCAGAGGTTTCTGCGGGATCTTCATGTAAAAATGCAGGAAAAAGCCCGGCGCTTTCCGGATCTGATCGACGTCAGCGGGTTCGAGAATATTCGCAATTTCCATCAGTTCGACAATCGCTATACGGCGCCACTGCATGGGTTTCGCGATGCCGAGGACTACTGGGCAAGATGTTCAGCATTGCATAAGCTGAGGGATATCCGGGTGCCGGCGCTAATGCTGAATGCAGCGGATGACCCGTTTCTCTCCCGCCGCTGCTTTCCCGAGTCGAGGGCGCTGCTCGGCCAGCACGTTCGTCTGGATGCCCCCCGCTGGGGCGGTCACGTCGGCTTTGTCGAGCACGCGCGTGATGGGTATTACTGGTCAGAGCGGCGCGCCATTGCCCACATTCAGTCGGTACTGGGCTAGCGGCTCCGGGTAAGCGTTATTTCAGCAGAGATTTCAGTTGTGGCCAGATATTGGCCAGCAGTTGTCCCTGGGCGGCGGCGGAGGGGTGAATGCCGTCTCCCTGCATCATGCCTTCCTGGTCGTAAATGCCGTCCAGAAAGAATTCCACCAGAGCGGTATCGTACTGGTCGGCAAGCTTCGGGAAGATACCGGCAAACGCCTGGGTATAACGTTCGCCGTAATTGGGTGGAATCTGCATGCCCACCAGCAGAGGCCGGGCTCCGGCATCCTGAACCTGCTCAATCATGCGGGCAAGATTCTTCTCGATGACACCCGGTGGGAAACCCCGCAGGCCATCATTGCCGCCAAGTTCAATCACCACTACGTCGGGATTGTTCTGTTCCAGCAGGCGGGGCAGGCGCCGCAGACCACCGTCGGTGGTCTCACCGCTGATGCTGGCATTGACCACTTCCCAGTCGGCCAGTCCTTCGGAATGCAGCCGGGCCCGTAACAGCGCCACCCAGGCCTCGTCAGTCTGCACTCCGTAGGCGGCGCTGAGGCTATCGCCGACGATCAGCAGTGTCCTCTGCGGCTGCTCCTGATTCGCCTGCGCACAGGTGAAGGCGAGCACAAAGACGATGAAAACTATTGATCTCAGACGTAAAAATACCGTATCCATAGACAACCTGTTAACAGATGCAAAACCGATGGAGACTCCGTGAGCAACCAGACCGACGTTCAGAACAAAGGACGGCAACAGCCCATGCTGAAAGTCAGCAACCTGACTCACACTGTCAGCCTGGAGACAGATACGCTCACGATCTTGCAGGGGGTCAGTCTGGAAATCAATCGTGGAGAGTCCGTAGCCATTGTGGGCCGGTCCGGATCCGGGAAAACCACCTTGCTGGGTCTGCTGGCAGGACTGGATACGCCCACCGAGGGCACCGTGGAACTGGATGGTGCCGTGATCAGCACATTGTCAGAAGACGAGCGCGCAAAACTGCGGGCGCAGCGAGTCGGTTTCGTGTTTCAGTCCTTCCAGTTGCTCCCAGCGCTCACCGCGCTGGAAAACGTGATGCTGCCCCTGGAGCTGGGTGGTGTAGAGTCCCCCGCCCGGAGAGCTCGGGAACTACTGGAACGGGTCGGCCTGGGTGAGCGTCTCAACCACACGCCGCGACAGCTCTCCGGCGGTGAACAACAACGGGTGGCGATCGCCCGCGCCTTTGCGTCTGATCCGGCGGTGCTGTTTGCCGATGAGCCCACGGGCAATCTCGACAACCGCACCGGGCAGTCGGTATCCGACCTGTTGATGGCATTGAACCGGGAGCAGGGCACCACACTGGTGATGGTGACCCACGATGAACATCTGGCTGCCCGTTGCGCCCGGCAGTTCAACATTGAGGCGGGCGTGCTGACGGAGCCCGAGATTCGTAACGCTGTGGAGCCGATGTCCTGATGGCTGCTTCCGACAAACTCATGTCTATCCGCCGGGACTGGCGGGAGCGGGATGTGCGGGTAGTGCTGGCGGCGCTGATGATCGCGGTGGCCACGGTGGCCACCATCGCCCTGTTTGCCAGTCAGTTGCAGCGCACACTGGTGACCTCAGCCAGCTCCTTTCTGGCGGCTGATCGTCAGCTCGAGGCGGAGAATGGCCGACCCGTGCCTGAGGCCTGGCTGAGCGAGGCGCGGAGTCGCCAGCTGGAAACCGGCCAGATGGTGGAGTTTTCCACCATGGTCTCCGGAGCTGACAGTTTCCAACTGGTTGCCCTGAAGGCGGTCAGCAACGAATACCCCCTGCGAGGACAGATCGAGTACCAGCGTGACGAAGATCAGCCCAGAGAACTGGTGTCGCAGGGGCCGGCACCCGGCGAGGTCTGGATTAACCCGCGCCTGCTGCGATTGCTCGATATTGAGGTGGGTGACACGCTGGAAGTGGGGAATCTGGAATTGACGGTGTCCGGCCTGCTGGTTCGTGAGCCGGACGGTGGCTTTCGTTTGTCAGCCCTTGCGCCGCGGGTAATGATGCACGTGGACGATGTGCCGGCGACGGGCGTCATCCAGGAAGGCAGTCGAGTCGAGTACATCTACCTGTTTGCCGGCGAGGAAGCGGCTTTAGAGTCCTACCATCAATGGCTGCAACCGCAGTTGGAGCCCAGCCACGAATGGGAAGGCGTACGAGACGGGGAAACCTTCTCCCGCTCGTTGCAGCGCGCTGAGAGTTTTCTGCTACTTGGCGGAAGTCTGGCGGTGATGCTGGCGGCGGTCGCCGTGGCGGTGGCCAGCCGGCAGTACGCGCTGTCCCAGCGCGATACCGTGGCCCTGCTCAAGACGCTTGGCGTTCGTAGTCGGGGTATCGGCACGCTGTATCTGAAGCGCCTCGGCCTGTGGGGCGTGGCCGGTGCGGTTGGCGGACTGGTGATTGCCTTGCCGCTGTATTGGTTGTTGTCAAAGCTGCTCAGCGATGTGCTGGAGCGGTCGGTGGATTACAAACTGGATCCCGCAGCGCTGGTGCCCGCGTTGCTGACCGCCCTGGTGGCGTTGTTCGCCTTTGCCTATCCGCCTATCCGCCGGTTGCGGAACGTGCCGGCCATGCGGGTGTTGCGCTCCCAGCCCGGGGAATCCGGTCGGGAGGCCGTGCCGGATCTGGTCATCGCCGTACTGGCGGTGTTCGGCCTGGTATGGATGTATGCCGGCGAAGTGTCTCTCGTTCTGGCGCTCCTGGGTGGGCTTGGTCTGCTACTCGGCACCCTGGCGTTGCTGGGGTGGATCATGGTGCTGAGCCTGCGCAGAATCCGTGGCGGCGGTAATGCCTGGAGGCTGGCGCTGGTGGGCCTGTATCGCCACCGCCGCGCCAGCCTGTCGCAGATGGCCGTGTTCGCCATGACGCTGATGCTGGCCGCCACGCTGATTCTGGTTCGGACCTCGTTGCTGGCGGACTGGCAGGCGCAACTGCCTGACGACACGCCAAACCATTTCCTGATCAACATCGCACCGGATACGGTGGAAGAAATCGACGACTTCTGGCAGCAACGTGGCCAGCCGCTCGATACCCTGTACCCGATGGTGCGGGGCAGGTTTACCGAGCTGAACGGTGACCCGGTCAGGGAAGCCGTTACCAAGGACGAGGGGGTAGGGGCGCTGAACCGCGAACTGAACCTGACCTGGATGGAATCGCTCCCCGATGACAACGAGATTGTCGAGGGCGAGTGGTTTGCGCCCGGAGACACCGCCGGCGTCTCGGTGGAGGCTGAACTGGCGGGTAAGCTCGGGCTGAGACTGGGCGACCAGCTGACGTTCACTATCGGCTCGGAAAAAGTGACGGAACCCATCACCAGCATCCGAACGGTGCAGTGGGACAGCATGAAGCCCAACTTCTACATGGCCTTTCCGCCCGGCGGCGGCCTGGAAGAGATGCCGGCTACCTGGATCACCAGTTTCTTTCTGCCCGGTGACAACAAATCGGCCCTGAACGAGTTTTCACGCCGGTATCCGACGGTCTCCGTGCTGGAGATCGACCACATCATCCAGCGCATCCAGGACATTGTGAAACAGGTAACCCAGGCCATCGAAGCCATTCTGGCGCTGATTCTGGCGGCGGCGCTGGTGGTGATGGCGGCAGTGGTCAGTGCCACCCTGCGGGACCGTCAGCGGGAGGGCGCTTTGCTCCGAACCCTTGGCGGCCGGCAATCCCTGCTGGTGCGTAGCACCATGCTGGAGTTCGCGCTGTTGGGTCTGTTTGCGGGAATTCTCGGTGTGGCGGCGGCGGAGGCGGCAGTGTGGGCGCTGCAGTTCCGTATGTTTGAGGGTCAGTTTCAGTGGCACTGGACGGTGGTGCTGCCGATACCGGTATTCAGTGCCGTTGTGCTGGCCCTGTTTGGCCGCTGGCAGTTGCGGCCGGTGCTCAGCGTGTCACCGATGCTGCTGCTGCGGCGCCTTGAGTGAATGTTGCCTTAACGATATCGGGCGAGGATGGTGTCCAGTTCGCCACTGTCGCGAACGGACGCCAGCTCCTCATTGAACTGCTTCGCAAAGTCTGTCCAATCCCTGCGCAACATCAGGCGAAACGGGTAGTTGCTAATAGTCTCTTCGGAGATCCGGAACTGCCCCTGAAGCCCGTCGTTGAGCAGAATCCACTGGCCAACGAGGCGATCGGCAACGGCGGCGTCAAAGTGTTTGCCGTGAAGCAGAAACGTGAACATGTCCCGATCACGAGCGACATCAAAACGTTTGATTTTTTCGTTTTCGAGATGGGGCTCCAGTTTCGGATAGGAGTACCCCAGGTGCGTCACGATGGTCCGGTTGAACAGGTCTTCCGGCTTCCCATAGTGCAAGTCTGACCCCGCCGGAATGAACAGCACCTCTTCCACGGCAACCACCGGGTCCGTGAACAGGAACTGTTCAGGGTTATCGGTCCACTCGATGGCGCGGGGCGTGCTGTCGATATACCCCTCTTGGAGCATGGTATCCACCCGTTTACGGGGAACCTGCTCCGCCACTACGTCATAGCCGATCCGCTCAGCGATCAATGTCACTACGTCCCACATGATACCTGCAGGCTGCTTATTCTTGACGATCAGGTAAGGAGGATAGCCGTTGGGCGATACGTTGAAGCGCAGTGTTTTCGTGCTCTGCTCATTTGCCACTGCAGAGTGTGCGGTCGCTGTCAGTGCAAAAGCCAGAAGAAGCAGTGAGATGATTTGGAGCGAGGTACAGTTGCGGGAAGGCTGGTTTGGCATAAAAGGAACGTCCCGGTATCAGTAAATGACGCGAACCCGGCTACATCCCTGCCAGTACTCCAGCAATTGTTACGTTTAAGTAAGGTTATTTCAATGATTTCATCAGCATCTTCAGAAAATTTTACATTCTGAGTCCACCGAAAGCCTATCAGCTCGCAGATGCGGGCTGATAGGAATGGCCATCTACCATCGGAAATTACGCCCAGGCACGTCTGAGTACCGCCTTGGCATCCTCCAGAGTCACTTCTTTCGGATTGAACATGATGGCGCCATCGTCCAGCGCCACCTCGGCGATGCGTTCCAGCTGCTCCTCCACAACCTTGCCGGTTTCTTTCAAGGTGCGTGGCAGTTTGCAGTGCTTGTAAAGCGCATCCCGCATGCGGCGTATCGCCGAAATGCTGGCTTCGGCCCGCCGGGACGCCGGGGTTGCGGCATACACTTCCGGACCATCCAGATAGAGCAGCAGCTCGCCCAGGGGCTCACGAATCGACTCTATGTTGTATTCCAGCACGTAGGGCAGGTACAGGCTCATGCACAAGCCATGGGGCAGCTGGCAGATGGCGCCGGTCGCATGGCCCAGGGCGTGTACCAGGCCAACCATGGAGTTGGAAAACGCAATACCGGCCATGGTAGAGGCTTCGGCCAGTTCCAGGCGATTGTCGGCGTCTTTCGGGTTGTCCATGACGGCCAGCAGTGAGTTGCTGATTTTCTTGATGGCTGCCGTGGCGTACGCGTCACTCAGAGGATTCTTCGCCATGCAGGTAAACGCCTCGGTGGCATGAGTCATGGCATCCATGGCCGTTGCCGCTGTGATGTGTGGCGGCAGCGTCAAGGTCATGCGCGGATCGATGATCGCGGCATTCGGCAGCAGGAAGGACGAGGTGAACGGCAGCTTGACGTGCTTCTCGGTGTCTGCGATGACGGCCACGGCCGTGACTTCGGACCCGGTGCCGGCCGTGGTCGGTACCACAAAGAACGGCTTGAGCGGACGTTTGAGTACACCGGCGCCGGCGTAAGCGGCGATGTCGTCGCCGCCTTCGGAGACCAGAATATTGACCGCTTTGGCGGTATCAATGGCCGAGCCACCGCCCACGGCAATGATCGAATCGCATTTTTCGCTGCGGTAAACGCCGGCAATGTCGCGCACTACCGCCGTCGATGAATCCGGCGGTACGTCATCGTAAATGCTGACGATTTCCAGACCGCTCTCCTCACAGGCGGCGATAACCGGGTCCAACAGGCCTGCGGCACGAACGCCCTTATCGGTTACGATCATCGGCCGGGTGGCCGCCATGCCGCTCAGTTCGTAGGGCATGTGTTCAAGTGCAGCCTTGCCGGCGATGACTTTTACCGGGCAAAAGAATTCGTAGTATTTGTTCGACATTATGCTCTCACCGTTTCAACAAAGTTGGATGCGACCTTCAGGTAAATCCGTGCTGCGCTCATCAGCTTCTCCGGCAGGTGCAGGTCGGTCGGATATTCTTTCACCGCGCGCTTGGCTACCAGTTTGGGCAGGATGAACGACTCAAGCCTGTTCAGAACCCGCGTCATGCGAATGGCGTAGCTGATGTCGCCATCGACCAGCATGCGGTCGTTGGCGAATGCCACCGAGGTTTTCTCCTGGAATGACAGCACCAGAAACGCATGGGCAATGTGTTTGAACTGAATCGACAGGTCCACCGGTCGCGGCGCGGAGTTACCGTGGTAATGGAAGCGGCCGTTGCCAACGTGCTCAACGATGAGGCTTGAGCCCTGCGGCATGACCATCATCTCGAACAGGAATCCCTCGGGCAGGGCGCTGGCGTCTTTCTGCACGGTGGCATCCACTTCACTGACGGCCTGCAGCGCACGCCCCATCACCTGGAACATGAGTTCCACGTAGAGTCGCCTCGCCTGGAAGGCCATCGGTTGGATACGTTTCGCAATCATGGCAATCGTCCGATTGTTGTTGATGTCATCCAATTTTTAGAGTTATTGCTCTAAAAGTCAATGCGGACGATGACAGAGTTTCTCCGTCAGTGTGGCAAAAACAGAAAGGCCCGGTGAATACCGGGCCTTGGATGAGTGTGGTGAGGGGGCATTACTGGGTCAGATTTGCCAGCTTGCGCTTGGCTTCCTCGGCCACCTCGCCACCGGCCTCCGCCGCGGTGCTGTAGTAGCGGATTGCATCGTCACGGCGGTTCTGTTTCACGGCCACATCGCCCAGCCGCAGAAACGCGATGGACGTGGGGACCAGTTCGTTGGCTCGGGTCAGATTGCTCTGGGCCTTGTCGAGCTTGTCCTGCTTCAGGGCATTCAGGCCGTTGTGGAGTCGATAACTGAACATCTCTGGGTACAGCGCTACCGCCTTGTCAAAATCCTTTTCGGCCTTGGCCACGTCGTCCTGGGCCTGGTAGATCCGGCCGCGCAGGGAGTAGAACATCGCCTCGTTAGGCTCGATCCTGATGGCCTCGTTGACCTTGGCAAGGGCGCCTTTCATGTCCTTTTCGCTGGCGAGCTTGAGGGCTGCGTCGTGAGCGTCGTAGGCGGGCTGGAGTTTGCGAGCCATAGCCAGTTTTTTGTCATAAACGGCTTTGCCACGGTAACCGCCGGTGCCAATTTCCCGGGCCCGCTCGCGGTTTTTCTCCACCCGTTTCTGGGACGGGGGATGGCTGGCGAAGAGGCCGTCAATAAAGCTCGATTGGCGTCCTTCCGAGAGCTCGACGAACAGCTCCTGCAGTTCCACCGCAGCCTGGGGGTCATAGCCTGCTTCCACCATATACTCAATGCCATAGTGATCCGATTCCAGCTCATCGCCCTGGCTGTACTGTGCCAGCGCCAGCTGTGCGCCCATGGCGGCGCCGCCCATCAACAGTCCCGTCCATTCGTTGTCAGACAGCGCGAAACCGAGGCCGGCAACCCCGGCGCTGATCAGCATGCCCTGTTGCATGCGCTGAACGCTGTGCCGTGCCGCCGCGTGGACAATTTCATGGCCTAGGACCGACGCCATCTGGGCTTCATCCTCGAGACGGGTCAATAAGCCCCGGTTGATCGCAATCTTGCCTCCGGGCAAGGCCCAGGCATTGGGCACGCTGCTGTTCAGGACCACAAATTCGTAGGGCAGGTCAGGGCGGTCACTGACGGCGGCTAGTTTTTGCCCGACTTCGCGAACGTAAACCGTCAAATCAGGATCCAGATAAAACTGTCCGCCCTGGGTTTGCTGTGTGGGTGCGTATTGCTCCGCGCCGATTGACAGCTCCTGGCTCTCGGGTATCAGGGACAGCTGTTTTTTCCCGGTGACGGGATTAACGGCACAGCCGGCCAGTGCGGAAAGTGCGAGGGTCAGGGTCAGGCAGCGAAGGAACAGCCGGTTAGTCACGGTAAACTCCTGTGATCAGTCCTTGATCCGGGCGCGGAATGCATTCCCGGTCGAATATGGGCAGTTTATACCACATCTGAGACGTCGGGGTGACTGCCCAAGCACCACGCCTGTCTGGAGCAACGGTGTCCCAGAGTGTATGATTATCCGCTTTCAAACCTACCGTTTTTACCTATCCGCATGTGGATCCCCCATGGCTGAATATCTGGAAGTGGTTGCGCTGGTCTGGTTCCTGATCTGTTGGCTGGGCTACACCGAGTATTCCCGTCGCAAAGCGAATGACCGGTCCTGCTTGTCAAATACCCTGGATCTGTACCGGGAAGACTGGATGAGGGTCATGTTGCGTCGTGAGAACCGGATATCAGACGCTTCCGTGGTGGGTAACCTCGAGCGTAACGGGGCCTTCTTTGCGTCCAGCTGCCTGCTGATCCTGGCCGGTATCATTACCGCACTGGGGTATACGCAGGAAGTGATGGAGGTGTTCAGTACCTTACCATTCGGCAACCTGCCCAGCCGCGCAGTGTGGGAGCTGCGTATGGTGGTTCTTCTGGTCGTGTTCATCTACGCCTTCTTCAAATTCACCTGGTCCATGCGGATGTACAATTTTGTGGCGGTACTGATCGGTGGCGCGCCGCCACCGGACGACACCAAAATCAGCCCGGCCGGCCGCGAAGCGTTTGCCCAGAGCGCTGCAAAGGTCTGTAATCTGGCGGGGGACGCCTTTAACCTTGGCCTGCGCTCCTATTACTATGCCCTGGCCGTGGTGACCTGGTTTATACACCCCCTGGCGTTTATCGGGGCGTCGACACTGGTCGTGGTGGTTCTGTACCGCCGGGAATTCCGCTCTGATGCGCTCCAGGCGCTGCGCTCCGGCAAAGTGTTCGAGGAGCCGGTGGCCAGGGTCGAGCCCACGCAACCCAATAACAGCTAATCAAACTGGCACTGCTGCATGACTGATGACATCCGCATGAACCGGGTTCGCCGGTTCCTTGACACCCTGAACCAGGCCCGGGAACTGGGCCTGACCGTGGAAGCGGCCGGCGAAGGCACGCTGACCATGCGCTTGCCCTACAGCGATCGCATTATCGGCAATCCGGATACCGGCGTGATCCACGGTGGCGCCATCACCACGTTGATGGATACCACCTCGGGTTCCGTGATCATCTGTGCGCTGGACGATTTTGAGCTGTGCCCGACCCTTGATCTGAGGGTGGATTACATGCGTTCGGCGGAGCCCCACAAGCCGGTCTTTGCCCGCGCAGAAACCTACAAAATCACCCGCAACATTATTTTCACCCGCTGTGAAGCCTATCAGGAAGGTGGCGAAACCATCGCCAACTGCGTTGGTACGTTCATGCGTATCGGCAAGGACGCGACCCCGAAAAGCTACTCGGAACTGATCACCGGAGGTGAACAATGACCGACCCGGAAATTCTTGGTTATACGCGGGAGACCGGTGATTTCTCCCGGATGCTGGAAAGCGTACCCTACGCCCGGTTTATCGGCCTCGAATGCGAGCGCTTCGGCGATGATCTGATCTTCCGCTTGCCGAAAAAGGAAGAGAATCTGGGCAACCCGGTTCTTCCGGCTATTCATGGTGGTGTGATCGGTGGTTTCATGGAAATGTCCGCCGCGATCTACCTGATGATGTCCCAGGAAAGCCTGCGCATGCCGCGCATTGTCGATTTTTCGCTGGATTACCTGCGCGCTGGCCTCGATCGTGAAACCTACGCGGAATGCCGATTGACCCGCCAGGGCAACCGGGTGGCCAATGTGATGATCACCGCCTGGCAGAAATCCCGTTCACAGCCGATCGCGACGGCGCGCGCACACTTCCTTCTAGAAGACTGATTTCCGCCCCGTCCGGGGCTTGAAATGCCGTGGCGTGCCCCCATTTCCCTGTTCAACGCGAACTCTCAAGTCGGGTGGTGCGGGCCGGAGGGGCTTTTCAAAACCGTGCGGAGCCGTGGATGGCGGAGCCGAGCGTACACGGACGTATTCACAGCGTGTTTTGAAAAGCCCCTCCGGCACGCGCCGCTCCACCGAACCAAACAGAGCAGGAGAAAGAAACGCCATGACGGTAGAAGCCAATAAAGAAACGCTTGGATTCCAGACCGAAGTGAAGCAACTGCTTCATCTGATGATTCACTCTTTGTATTCGAACAAAGAGATCTTCCTTCGTGAACTGATTTCCAACGCCTCCGATGCCGAAGACAAACTGCGTTTTGCGGCGCTGAAAGACGACGGCCTCTACGAAGGGGAATCCGAGCTGAAAATCCGCCTGGATTTCGATGGGGAAAAGAACACCATCACCCTGGCCGATAACGGCATCGGCATGACCCGTGACGACGTGGTTCAGAACTTGGGCACCATTGCCCGTTCTGGTACCGCCGAGTTTCTACAGCAGCTCTCTGGCGACGAAAAGAAAGACAGCAAGCTGATTGGTCAGTTCGGTGTCGGTTTCTACTCCGCGTTTATTGTGGCTGACAAGGTAGAAGTCTTTACCCGCCGTGCCGGTGCTTCGAAAGAAGAGGGTGTGCACTGGGAGTCGAACGGCGATGGTGAGTTCACCATCGAGCAGGTTGATCGCGAGTCCCGGGGTACCGAGATTGTTCTGCACCTGAAATCCGACGCAAAGGAATTCGCCGACGGCTTCCGTCTGCGCGGCCTGGTGAAGAAATACTCCGACCACATCTCCTTCCCCGTGGTGATGAAGGCCGAATCAGAGGAAGAAGGCAAAGAAGGCGAGTACGAGACCGTCAACGATGCCACCGCCCTTTGGACGCTGCCCCGCACCGAGATCAAGGACGAGGAATACAAGGAATTCTACAAGCACATCGCCCATGATTTCGAAGATCCGCTGACCTGGTCCCACAACAAGGTGGAAGGCAAGCTGGATTACACCAGCCTGTTATACATTCCGGCTCGCGCGCCGTTCGACATGTACAACCGGGAAGCGCCTCGTGGTCTGAAGCTTTACGTGCAGCGCGTGTTCATCATGGACGACGCCGAACAGTTCCTGCCGCTGTACCTGCGTTTTGCCAAAGGCGTGATCGATTCCAACGATCTGTCGCTGAACGTGTCGCGGGAAATTCTGCAGAACGACAGTACGGTAGAGAGCATTCGCTCCGCGTTGACCAAGCGGGTACTGGACATGTTGTCCAAGCTGGCAAAGAAAGACGGCGAGCAGTACCAGAAGTTCTGGGACGAATTCGGTACCGTGATCAAGGAAGGCCCGGCGGAAGATTTCGGCAACCGCGAAAAAATTGGCGGCCTGCTGCGATTCGCGTCAACCCTCACCGGTGAGCGCACCCAGACTGTATCTCTCGATGATTATATTGGCCGTATGAAAGACGGTCAGAAAAAGATCTACTACATCACCGCTGACAACTTTACGGCCGCCAAGAGCAGCCCGCATCTGGAAGTGTTTCGCAAGAAAGGCATTGAGGTGCTGATCCTGTCTGACCGTATTGACGAGTGGATGATGGGTTACCTCAACGAATACGACAGCAAGCAGTTCCAGGACGTTGCCCGTGGTGATCTGGATCTGGGTGAAGTAGAGACCGAGGAAGACAAGAAGCACAAGGAAGAAGCCGCTGCCGAACACAAAGATTTACTGGAGCGCATCAAGACGGCCCTGGAGGACCGCGTACAGGACGTGCGTGTCACCAATCGCCTGACCGATTCGCCCGCTTGTCTGGTGGTCGGTGACTTCGACATGGGCGCGCAGATGAAGAAGATCATGGAAGCCGCCGGCCAAAAAGTGCCGGACAGCAAGCCGATCTTTGAGATCAACGTGGACCACCCGCTGGTTCAGCGCCTCGAGAACGAGCAGGGCGATGAGCGTTTCGGCGAGTTGTCCGCCGTGCTTCTGGACCAGGCGACCCTGGCCAGTGGCGAACAGCTTGAGGATCCGGGTGCCTACGTCACTCGCCTGAACCGTCTGTTGCTGGAACTGGCCCACTGAGCGCCAATGCACCAGATCATTGTGGACCTCAGCATCAGCCCTGACGAGTGGATCAAACTCTATCAGGGCGTTGCGACCGATGTTCACACCACCGCCCGGGACGGACGTTCGGTCCGCTTCCCGGCGCGGATTCTCTCCCGTTTCTACCTCCGCGACGGCATTCGTGGCAGCTTCCGGATCGTGTTTGACGACGCCGGCAAGTTCGCATCTATCGAGCGCCTTTGAGCCGACGCACAGCTTCGTACGATCGCCAGCTATAAACAAAAACTTTCACAAATGTATTTTTAATTAATTGTATCCGTTGTTGCCCGCCGCGATATGGTAATCCTGTTCCTGTGACAAAGGAGTCGCCCGATGCCAGCGTTTTCACTAGGTCGTCACAAAGATTGGCGAAATTATCGAAGAATACTGGCGGACTACTCGAGCGATTTTGCGTGTGCTCAGTAACTCCGGGTGAGTCCGGAACACCGGCGAGAGAGCCTATAGGTATTCACTATACGGGGCATAAGAAATCCTGCGAGCAGAGCAATTATTCTGTCCTATAGTTAGTGAGCCTCCACAGAGAAAATGTCGTTTTGCAACCCGATTAGGAGAGAGCAATGACTCAGAATAATGATTCAGGCGGAAAGTGTCCGGTAATGCACGGTTCCAATACCCAAGAGCAAGCCGGGGTGGCCGCCTGGTGGCCGGAGAACCTGAACCTCGAGATTCTGCATCAACACGACGCCAAGACCAATCCGATGGGCGAGGATTTTGACTACAGAGAAGAGGTCAAAAAGCTCGACTACGAGGCCCTGGAAAAAGACATGCACGAGCTGATGACCAACAGCCAGGACTGGTGGCCCGCTGACTGGGGTCACTACGGCGGCCTGATGATCCGTCTGGCGTGGCATGCGGCGGGTACTTATCGCCTGGCTGACGGCCGTGGTGGTGCCGGAACCGGTAACCAGCGGTTTGCTCCTCTTAACTCCTGGCCCGACAATGGCAACCTGGACAAGGCTCGCCGTCTGCTGTGGCCGCTCAAGAAGAAGTACGGCAACAAGATCAGCTGGGCCGACCTGTTCATTCTGGCTGGTAACGTTGCCTATGAGTCTATGGGCTTTAAAACGTTCGGCTTTTCTTACGGCCGCGCAGACATCTGGCACCCGGAAGAAGACATCTATTGGGGTGCGGAAAAAGAGTGGTTGGCACCTTCAGACAGCCGTTACGAGGACGTGACCAAGCCCGACACCATGGAAAACCCGCTGGCCGCTGTTCAGATGGGTCTGATCTATGTGAACCCGGAAGGTGTCAACGGTAACCCTGATCCGCAGGCAACGGCCGAACAGGTACGGACCACGTTCGCCCGCATGGCCATGAACGATGAAGAGACTGCAGCCCTGACCGCCGGCGGCCACACCGTGGGTAAAGCACACGGTAACGGCGACGCGGATGCGCTTGGGCCAGAGCCCGAAGGTGCGGATGTTGAAACCCAGGGCTTTGGCTGGATGAACCCCAACCTGGATGGCAAGGCCACCAACGCTGTGACTTCTGGTATTGAGGGTGCCTGGACCACCAACCCGACCAAGTTCGACATGGGTTACTTTGACCTGTTGTTCGGCTACGAGTGGAAGCTGACCAAGAGCCCGGCCGGTGCCAACCAGTATGAGCCGATCGATATTAAAGAAGAGCACATGCCGGTTGATCCCACGGATATGAAGACCCGCGTTCGGCCGATGATGACCGATGCCGACATGGCCATGAAGGTGGACCCCAAGTACCGTGCCATCTGCGAGAAGTTCATGGCAGCCCCGGCTTACTTCCAGGATTGCTTCGCCCGCGCCTGGTTCAAGCTGACTCACCGTGACATGGGCCCGAAAGCCCGCTATATCGGACCGGACGTGCCGGCCGAAGACCTGATCTGGCAGGATCCGTGCCCCCAGGGTGAGACGAACTACGTCGAAGAAATCGTCAAGGCGAAGATCGATGAAGCCGGTCTGAGCCTGAACGAGCTGATCACGACAGCCTGGGATAGTGCCCGCACCTTCCGTGGTTCCGACATGCGTGGCGGTGCCAACGGCGCTCGCATCCGTCTGGCTCCGCAGAAGGACTGGGCAGGCAATGAGCCGGATCGTCTGGCCAAGGTACTGAAGGTGTACGAGAAGATTTCTGCCGAGACCGGCGCCAGCATTGCTGACGTTATCGTTCTGGGCGGTAATCTGGGCGTCGAGAAAGCCGCCAAGGCAGCGGGCCACGACGTACACGTGCCCTTCCTGAAAGGCCGTGGCGATGCTACAGACGCCCAGACCGATGCAGAGTCTTTCGAGCCGATGGAGCCGCTGTCTGATGGCTTCCGCAACTGGCAGAAGAAGGACTACGTGGTCAAACCGGAAGAAATGCTTCTGGACCGTGCCCAGCTGATGGGCCTGACGGCGCCGGAAATGACCGTGTTGATGGGCGGCATGAGGGTGCTGGGCACGAACTACGGCGACACCAAACACGGTGTATTCACGGATCGCGTCGGTCAGCTGACCAACGACTTCTTCGTGAACCTCACCGACATGGCGAACCGCTGGGAGCCCACTGGCAAAAACGCCTATAACATCGTGGATCGCAAGAGCGGCAACACCAAGTTCACCGCGACCCGTGTTGACCTGGTGTTCGGATCCAATTCCATCCTGCGCGCCTACGCCGAGGTGTACGCTCAGGACGACAACGAAGAAAAGTTTGTGAAAGACTTCGTTGCG
Organism: Marinobacter sp. M-5; assembly: GCF_032911545.1. Taxonomy (NCBI): domain Bacteria; kingdom Pseudomonadati; phylum Pseudomonadota; class Gammaproteobacteria; order Pseudomonadales; family Marinobacteraceae; genus Marinobacter; species Marinobacter sp. M-5. The sequence goes on along the minus strand of NZ_JAWJEK010000001.1, from coordinate 1,904,802 downwards.
GCCTGGACCAAGGTCATGAACGCGGACCGCTTCGACGTTAAATAAGCCACGCTGCAAAGGGCAGGCACTCTCTTCGGGGAGTGTCTGCCTTGCCTCAACGACGACCTACTACCAACCTCCGCCCATATTCCTTACAATCCCGCTCCGTTTATTGTTTAACCAATTGTGAAGTACTGCCGGAGCCCGCATGCGAATAATCCTTGCCCCGATGGAAGGTCTGGTGGATGCCCCCATCCGCGAAACCCTGACCAAAGTTGGTGGTATTGACCGGTGTGTGACCGAATTCATTCGCGTGACCCACGGCATGCTGCCGCCCCGGGTTTTCTACAAGTATGCTCCCGAGCTTCACAACGGTTCGCTCACCGAGGTGGGCACACCGGTGGCCGTTCAGTTACTGGGTTCAGATCCGCATCAGATGGGCCGGCATGGCCTGAAGGCGGCGGAGCTCGGCGCCAACCAGGTCGATATCAACTTCGGGTGCCCCGCCAAAACCGTCAACAAGCACAAGGGCGGTTGCGTGCTGATGCGGGAGCCGGAGCTGATGCACGACATTGTTGCCCGGGTCCGTCAGTCTGTGCCGGCGGACATCCCGGTCACCGCCAAGATGCGCCTCGGCTACGATGATCGCTCCATGGGCGTGGCCTGCGCCCAGGCGCTGGAAGCGGCGGGAGCCGAGGAGATTGTGATCCACGCCAGAAGTAAGGTCGACGGCTACAAGCCCCCGGCGTACTGGGAAGAAATTGCGAAAGCGCGTGAGGCGGTTGGTATCCGGGTCATCGCCAACGGTGAGATCTGGACGGTCGACGATTACTGGCGCTGCCGTGACGTGTCCGGTTGTGAGGATGTGATGATCGGCCGCGGCCTGATTGCCCGTCCGGACCTGGCGAGAAAAATCCGCGCCAGCCAGCAGGGCGAGGCGGTGGCGGATATGACCTGGCCGGAGGCGGTGGCGCTGGTCTGCGAATACGCGTTCGCGCTGCAGACTCGCCTGGAGGACCGTTTCGTCACCGGCCGTATCAAACAATGGCTCAATTACCTGCGCCAGGGCTTTGTTGAGGCTGAGGTGTTGTGGCCTGAAGCCCGCAAAATCCGCCAGGTCGAGCCCATGCTGGCTTGCCTCCGGCAAGCCGTCAAGGTGCCGCAGGCCGCCTGATCAAGGCTGGCAACGGTCACTCAGGCTTTGTGGATTCCCTGCATTATTTCCCCTCCGGATTTGCCGTCTACACTGGTACGGATAGTGGTGCTGTTCGTAGTCGTTAGATGAAAATCGAACAATAAACAGCGGAGAGGGATGTGATGGTACGTTCAGGATTGATAGCTGCCCTTGCGGTGGGGTTCGCGCTGGGTTCTGCCCCGGTGGCGGCGGAAGACGTGGTGCAAGTAACGCCTCTGGGAAGCCATGACGGCGAATTCTGTGGCCGCGACCGCGCCCTGGTGTTTGAAGACCCCAACGGCACCCGGATTCTATACGATGCCGGTCGCACGGTTGCCGGGCCAGACGATTCAAGGCTGGGTGATATCGACGTGATACTGGTGTCTCATATGCACGGGGATCACGTGGGCGACCAGCGCATCCGCGAAACCAACGCCGGCACCTGCGCATCGCCGGACACCTCGGTGAGCACGCTGCCGCAGTCCAACACCATCGACATCGCCGTTAAAAAGAAATCGCGGATTGTCACCGGCAGTGAGATGCCCGCCTTCTTCGCCGCGAAACTGAAAGAAGCCGGTGCAGATCCCTCGAATTCCGTGCTGGTTCGCTTCGGCGGCAAGCGCGAAGAGGGCGGCGTTAAAATCACCACCGTTCCGGCAGCACACAGCAACGGCGTTTCACCCTCGTTTCTTACCGGTCCGCTGGCGGACTATCTTCAAGCGGCGGGCGTCGGAGCCAGCGTGGGGCCGCCAACCGGCTACGTGCTGACCTTCAGTAACGGTCTGGTGGTGTACCTGTCCGGCGACACCGGCATCACCGCGGAACAGAAACTGGTGGTCAATGACCATTACGGAGCGGAACTGGTGGTGATGAACATTGGCGATACCTTCACCACCGGCCCGGAAGAAGCGGCCTTTGTTGTGAACGAGTTGATTCAGCCGAAGGCCGTCATCGCCTCTCACGCCAACGAGCCCGCCACGAAAAACGGAAAAGTGCAGGACGGCACACGCACTGCCCGGTTCGCCGAACTGGCCCAGGCCCCGGTCCACGTCCCACTGAGTGGCAAGACCATGGGGTTTGATGGCAACGGCAGCTGCGTTTCCGGCTGCTGAGCTCATCGCCGGTAAAAGCACGAAGGAGAGCGTTTAGCCCTCCATGTCAGTGCTGTATTCCCCGTTACGTGCCGCGCCGTTCAGTTGCGCCCGTTTGTGCATGGCGCTCTGGGCAGCGGGGCCGTTCTCCAGCGCGCCGGCCCAGGCCTTTTGCGCCGGTTCCTGCAGGGCCCGTCCGTACGAGAAGCTCAGGGCCCAGGGTAGCGGGCCGTGCTGGTTGATAGCGTTAAGGTTGGCTGTCGCCTCTTCCGGTGTCTGGCCGCCGGACAGAAACACAATACCCGGAACTGCCGCCGGCACAACCCGACGGAACACGTGGAGGGTGGCTTCAGCCACCTGTTCCGGGTTGGCCTGGGTGGTATGGGATTTGCCGGGCGTCACCATGCTGGGCTTGAGGAGCATTCGCTCCAGAACCACACCGTGGCGATGGAGCGCGTCGAAAACCGCCTTTAATACCGATTCGCTCACCTGCGCGCTGCGTTCAATGGTGTGATAGCCGTCGATGAGAACCTCCGGTTCCACAATCGGCACCACACCCAGCGATTGGCAAACCGCGGCGTACCGGGCCAGCACCTCGGCATTAGCGTCAATCGCGAGTCGGCTCGGGTTGGTGTCGGTAATGTGATAGACGTCCCGCCACTTGGCAAAACGGGCACCCTGTTCCCGGTAACCCTGTAACCGCGCCTCCAGACCATCCAGCCCGTAGGTGATCTCATCCCCCGGTGCGTTCGCCATCGGTCCCTTTCCTTTATCCACCTTGATGCCCGGCACGATGCCCTGGCGCAGCAACAGCCCGGCCATGGGCTCGTCGTCGAGGCTGCGCTGGTTCAGGGTTTCCTCATAGAGAATCACCCCGCTGATGTGGTCCCCCAGACTGGGGGTGGAAAAAATCAGGCTGCGATACTCCCGGCGTTTCGCTTCCGTGGATTCAACCCCAATCGCCGCAAACCGCTTGGCGATAGTGGGGGCGCTCTCGTCGGCGGCAAGTATGCCCTTGCCCTGACAGATCAGTTTCTCGACGGTGTCTTCCATATCCTGCTGGTGGCTCATGAGGTTTCTCCTTTCCCTGCTGGCTGCTGGTTTGGCCGAAGGCGTGTTATCCAGTGTAGACCGTTCACACAGATTAAATTTTGATCTGTGCAAAGGCGCCGCCGGCAAATCAGGCATAAGCTGAGGTCAGGACCACATGGGAAAGGATGCAAACCATGAAAACCGTTGTGAGTGTCAGTCAGGGCTCTTCAGAATACGATTATCAGCTGGAAACCGAATTTATGGGGCTGGCCTTCCGGGTGATCCGGATCGGCACCGACGGTGATCTGTCGCGGGCTGAGGCGATTCTGGAAAACGTACGGGAGCAGGCCGACGCCATCGGCCTGAGCATGGTGCACGATCACTACCAGGTAGGTCGGGAACAGATCGAGCACCCGGACACGGCCCGGCTGGAGGCCTGTGTACCAGACAAGTCCGTGACCACCGGCGCAGGGCTGCGCCGCATCCTGCAGGAATGGGCGGTTCGCCACACCCAGAGTGAACTGGGGCATTTTTTTGATAATGCCCGGGTGCTCTGTTTCAACGGTCAGGCCAGCTATCGCATTGCTCTGGCGTTATCGGAGCACACTGATAATCTGCGATTCGCCGATCCCTACACGGATTTCGGCCTGCCGCGTCTGCTGACGTCCCTGGGACAGGTCGAGCGGTATACCTCGATCACCGCACCGCTGTTGTACAAACCACTCGCGGTACGGGCGCTGGATGCCCTGATTCACAATCCCCTGTACCGACTCGGAGAGGGCCTGGTGCAAGGGTCTCTGCATCAGGCCGTCAAACAGTCTCATGTGCTGGTGGCGGCGGTTGGAGAGCTGGCGGATTTCACCCAGACCGAGCTGGACGGTAAAACCGTCATAACCTCTCGGGTGACCGAGCAATCACTGGACTGGATGCGCTCACGCAAAGTCGCAATGGTGGTGGACTACAGCCCGTGGCTGGAAGGCCGGCCGGTGGGCGCCAACGTCATGGAGGCGATGATCAGTGCGGCCCTGGAGCGGGCGCCGGCGCAACTGGCCGCGAACGACTTCCTGGATGTGATTGACCGGCTGGGCATCGAGCCGCGGATTCTTTATCCCAATGGTTACCGGCGGGTGAACCGATTCGCGTTCGTGATTCATCCACTGTCACAGCAGTACCTCACCAAGACCCCACCCCTGGACTGGATTGCCAGCGTGTCGCCCCCGGGGGTCATGAATCTGATTGAGAAAGTGGTGGCCTACACGCCGCCGTTTGTCTATTCACATATTGAGGGTGTGACATCGCCCACCGGGGACGAGGCCGAGGGCTGGCTGATCACCGTGGGCGGTACGCCGCGGGAGATCATGTCCCACAGTCCGGAATTCACCTACAGTCGTTTACTGTCCGCCGCGAGGCTGGCGAAAAAACTGGGTGCCCAGATTATGGGTCTCGGCGCCTTCACGAAAGTGGTGGGCGACGCCGGCATCACGGTCGCCAAGCGAGCTCCGTTGCCCATTACCACCGGCAACAGTTACAGCGCCTCGGGCGCATTGTGGGCGGCCCACGACGCGGTAAAAAGGATCGGGCTGGTACAGGTGGGACCCAGCGGTAAAATGGCCGGTAAGGCCATGGTCGTCGGGGCGACCGGTGCCATCGGCTCGGTATGCGCCAGGCTGCTGGCCAAGGCAGTGGATGAGATTGTTCTGGTGTCGCCGGAGGCGGCGAAACTGCTGGCACTGAAAGAGAGCATCCTGATGGAGTCGCCGGGCGCGACGGTACGCGTTGCTGCCTCCACCGATCGCGAGTTGGGTGCCATGGATATGGTGGTGACAGCCACCTCCGGCGCCGGAAAGCGGGTATTGGATATCCTTAAGGTCAAGCCCGGCTGTGTGATTACCGACGTTGCCCGTCCGCTGGATATTCCGGCGGAGGATGTGGCGAAGCGGCCGGACGTACTGGTGATCGAGTCCGGTGAAATCCGCCTGCCCGGTGATGTCCACATGAAAGACATCGGGCTGCCCAGGGGTATTGCCTATGCCTGCCTGGCCGAAACCATTGTGCTGGCGCTCGAAAGCCGGTTCGAGAACTTCACACTGGGGCGTAACATCGAGTGGGAAAAGGTGCGGGAGATCTACAAACTGGGTCTCAGGCACGGTATGACGCTGGCGGCCATTTCCGGGGTCAATGGCGTATTCGGTGAGGAGGACTTCGAACGGGTGCGCTCGCTGGCCAGAGCCGGCGTACCGGCGCACGGCAAGCGCCCACAGTCAATGCCCCATGGGTGACGCTATTTTACGCCTTAAGCCATCATTGCCTCGGCCAGTTTTTTGAACGCGTAGATGTTGGTACCTTCGCACAGGGCCACCAGGCCGTTCTTGATCAGCCGTTTCATGGCGTTTCCATCCACCTCGTTCTGGGTGGCGCAGGGCAGGGCGATGGCGCCCTTGTAGGCGCCCAGCAGACCCGGAAACGCAGGACGCGATCCGGCTCGAGCATACGCTCCGCGATGTTCCAGCGTTGGTAGGCCGGCTCCTTGCGATAGACGCTGGTCACGTCATCAAACACTTCCATGACGGCCTGATGGTACTCATCGGAGTGAGGGTGGCTCTGATCGAGGGTGTTCTGAATGTCGTCCTGAAACTTGCTCATTTTTGCCCCTTTTGTCCTGTGAACTCAATTGCATACGAGGGCAGGCGGATGAGTGGATTTTTAGCAGCGCAACGGCGCCTGATGGTTTATGTTGTAAACCACATGGACATTTCCCGCGGTGGAGAATGGTTTGATCACTTATTCTTTATTGGCTTTTGCCGTGATTCTGCTGGTGGTTACTGCACTGGGCAAGGTGCGTCTTCACGATTGGTGGATACGGGTGTGCGAGTTCCCCCGGGTACAGATCGTCTGCCTGGCAGTATTGGTTGCCGTGATTGCCTTCTGGTTGGGAGAGGGCGACGTCCGGGGTTGGGTGGTCGGGCTGTGTACCGCAGTGCTGGTCCTGCAGATGTTCCGCATCCTGCCCTGGACGCGGCTGTGGCCGCTTCAGATGCAGAGTGCCGAGCCCGGCCAGAAGGAACGCTGTGTGACCCTGCTGGTCGCCAACGTACTTACGCCTAACCGGAACAGTGAGGGCCTGATCCGTCAGGTGCGTGAGCGGCAACCGGACGTGCTGCTGACCCTCGAATCGGACCAGTGGTGGGGCGATCAACTGGATCAGGCCTTCGGCGACTGGCCCACCATCGTTCGCGTGCCCCTGGATAACCTCTATGGCATGCACCTGTATTCCCGCTTGCCGCTGGAAGAAATCGAGGTCAACTACCTGATTCAGGACGACATCCCATCTATTCACGGTTGGCTGAAACTGCCCAGTGGTGATCGCGTCAGACTGCACGCCCTTCACCCCCGGCCCCCGGCGCCGAGCGAGAGTGAGGAGTCGCTCTGGCGGGATGCCGAGTTGCTGTTGGTTGGTGAGCAGATCCGCAAGGGCGGGTACCCCGCGATTGTTGCCGGCGACCTCAACGATGTCGCCTGGTCACGAACCACCCGGCTGTTCTGCCGGGTCAGCGGTATGCTTGATCCGCGGCGGGGTCGCGGCATGTTCAACACTTTCCACGCCGGCCACTGGTTTCTGCGCTGGCCGCTGGATCACGTGTTCACAACCGAGCATTTTACCCTCGGCAATATCGAGCGACTGGCCGCGTTCGGATCCGATCATTTTCCGATGCTGGCAACCCTGTGTTTCCGGCCGTCGCGCTCCGATGAGCACGAGGCGCCGGAGGCCGATCGGGAGGAGCGGCAGGAAGCCCGTGAGAACATCCGCGAGGGCAAGGCGCGAAACCAGGAAACCTGAGGCGGTCAGAGCGCCTCTGCCGCACGGGCTGCATGCAGTTTCTTGTAGCTGTCGATGAGGCGCAGGTGTTTGTCGAGCCCCTCCAGTTGCATGTTGGTCGGCGTCAGGCCGTGGAAGCGCACACTGCCGTCCACAAGGCCAACCACATCCTGCATGGTCTGTTCACCATACATACGCTGCAGGTTGAACAGGAAGTCGCCCAGCTCGAGTTGCTCATCGAGGGTGATCTCCAGCACCGCATTGACCGCTCGGTAGAACAGGTTGCGCTCCACCGTGTTGTCGTTGAATTGCAGGAACGCCTCCACCCGCTCCAGGGCGTCTTCGTGCTGCCCGAGTGCGAGATTGATCAATAGCTTGAGTTCCAGCACGGTGAGCTGGCCCCACACGGTGTTCTCATCAAACTCGATGCCGATCAGGGTGATGATGTCGGTGTAGTCGTCGATCTGGCTTTCTTCCAGATGCTCCACCAGAGCGGCCAGCTCATCATCGTCCAGTCTGTGCAGGTTGAGGATGTCTTCGCGGTAGTCCAGGGCCTTGTTGGTGTTGTCCCACACCAGATCGTCCGCCGGGTACACCTCGGAATAGCCGGGCACCAGAATGCGGCACACCGGCGCGCCCAGTTCCTCGTAGACGGCCACATAGGTTTCTTTGCCCATCTCTTTCAGAATACCGAACAGGCCAGCCGCCTCTTCGGCGTTGGTGCCGGAAAAATCCCATTCACAGAAGTCATAGTCGGACTTTGCGCTGAAGAAGCGCCAGGACACCACGCCGGTGGAATCGATGAAGTGCTCCACGAAATTGTTCGGTTCGGTCACCGCCAGGCTGTTGAAGGTGGGCGGTGGTACATCGTTCAGGCCTTCAAAGCTACGGCCCTGCAGCAGTTCGGTCAGGCTGCGCTCAAGGGCCACCTCGAAGCTCGGGTGGGCACCGAAAGAGGCGAACACGCCGCCGGTACGCGGGTTCATCAGGGTGACGCACATCACCGGGAACTGGCCACCGAGGGAGGCGTCCTTGACCAGTGTGGGGAAGCCCTGGGCTTCCAGCGCCTGCACCCCTTCGAGGATGTTCGGGTATTTTTCCAGCACGTGCATGGGCACGTCTGGCAGCGCCAGTTCCTCTTCGATGATCTGCTTCTTGACCGCCCGCTCGAAGATTTCTGACAGACACTGCACCTGGGCTTCCTGCAGTGTGTTGCCGGCACTCATGCCATTACTGAGAAACAGGTTCTCGATCAGGTTGGAGGGGAAATAGACCACCTCGCCATCGGACTGGCGCACGAACGGCAGAGACACAATGCCGCGCTCGGTCTTGCCGGAGTTGGTGTCAATCAGATTGGAGCCGCACAGCTCACCGTCGGGGTCATATATGGCCCGGCTATGGTCATCCAGAATGCCCTCGGGCAGCTCGTCTTCGGGGCCCGGCTGGAACCATTTTTCGTTCGGGTAGTGCACGAACTCGCTGTTGGCGATGTCCTCGCCGAAGAACTGGTCGTTGTAGAAGAAGTTGCAGTTCAGCCGCTCGATGAACTCACCCAAAGCGGAGCACAGGGCGCTTTCCTTGGTTGCTCCCTTGCCGTTGGTGAAGCACATGGGTGAGGCCGCATCGCGGATGTGCAGTGACCACACATGGGGCACGATGTTGCGCCAGGAGGCGATCTCAATCTTCATGCCCAGATCTTCAAGGATGCGGGTCATGTTGGCGATGGTCTGCTCCAGGGGCAGGTCCTTGCCTTCGATGAAGGTCTGGCTGCCGCCCTCCGGCTGGGTCATCAGCAGCGCCTGGGCGTCGGCGTCCAGGCTCTCAACGGTTTCAATCTCGAACGTCGGGCCGGTCTGCACCACCTTCTTGACGGTACAGCGGTCGATGGAGCGCAGAATGCCCTGGCGGTCCTTGTCGGAGATGTCCTCCGGCAGCTCTACCTGAATCTTGAAGATCTGGTTATAGCGGTTTTCCGGGTCCACGATGTTGTTCTGGGACAGGCGGATGTTCTCGGTGGGTATGTCCCGCGCCAGGCAATACACCCGCACAAAATAGGCCGCACAGAGGGCAGACGACGCCAGAAAATAATCGAAGGGGCTGGGGGCGGAACCGTCCCCCTTGTAGCGAATTGGCTGGTCCGTCACCACGGTGAAATCGTCAAACCTGGCTTCAAGTCTGAGGTTGTCGAGAAAGTTGACGTTGATTTCCATTACAAAGATACCTGGATCGGAGAGTTTGGCGCGCCATTGAATTCAATGGCGGCCATTATCCAGTTTTTGCAGGCGTTCGTCTTGGTGGGATTTTCGTGGGTCTTTAATCGCTCTGTGTCAGGCCCATCTGCCAGAAATCGATTTCGAGTCGTGTCGCGTCGCGGAAGATGCGGGTGAGCTGTTCGAACCGAGCTGGGGAAACATCTGCCAGGCGCTCGTCCAGCCAGCGGATTTCCGCGCCCATGGCCTGCTGGAACTCGTCACTTTCGTACATGGCAATCCACGCGTCGTAAGGATTGTGCGCGCCGCGGAGGGTTTCCGCCCGGCTGTTCAGCCAGTTGGCAATTTCACCGTAGCCCACCATGCAGGGCGACAACGCTACGTGGAGATCCAGTAGATCGCCACGGTTACCGGTGTCAAGCACATAACGGGTGTAGGCCAGAGTGGCCCGCGCTTCCGGCAGCCGTGCCAGTTCCTCCTCCGAAATTCCCCATTCCTTGCAGTAGCTGATGTGCAGATCCAGCTCTACATCCACGATGGCCTGTAACCCCTCTTTGGCTTGCCGGAGATCGCTCAGGGTAGGGCTCTTGTAGGCGGCGAGAGCAAACGCCCGGGCGAACTGGATCAGGAACAGGTAATCCTGCTTCAGATAATGCTGGAACGCCTCGGGGGCCAGCGAGCCATCGCCGAGCTGCCGGACGAAACTGTGTTCAATGTAGGCCTGCCATTCGGCCCGGCAGGCGTGTTTCAGGTCTTCGAACTGATAGTGCATGTCAACTCCGTTAAACATCACTTTTGCTTAGGTTTTAGCAGCGGCTAAACTGACAAGCAACCTTCCCAGAATCAAGGACCGAATCCATGACGTTAAAACTTCAAATCATCATCTGCAGCACCCGCCCCGGTCGCATCGGGCCGTCGGTGGCTCAATGGTTCCACGAATTCGCCAGAGAGCACGGCCGTTTCGACTGCGAGCTGGTGGACCTGGCCGACTTCAACCTGCCGGTGTACGACGAACCCAATCACCCGAGACTGCAGAAATACGAGCACGAACACACCAAAGCCTGGTCCGCGAGCGTAGCCCGGGCGGACGCCTACGTGTTCGTGATTCCGGAGTACAACTTCTGCCCGCCGCCCTCGTTCATGAACGCGGTGAACTACGTCTACAGCGAATGGAATTACAAGCCCTGCGGCTTTGTCAGCTACGGCGGGGCTTCCGGTGGTCTGCGCTCGGCCCAGCTTGCCAAACAGCTGGTGAATACCGTGAAGATGATGCCCATGGTGGAGGGTGTCATGGTACAGATGCCCTGGGAACTGCTGGACGACAACCGGGTGTTTATGGCCGGCGATCACCACACCGGTTCTGCGGGCGCCATGCTGGAAGAGCTGGCCAAATGGGCGCAGGCACTGAAAACCCTGCGCTGAGTCAGTCAAATATGGCTGAGCATTGCGAGGAATGATGATATGAGTAATGTACTGGAATCGGCCGAGCAGCGTTGCGATGCCACCGAGGCGCCCTGCAGCGCCATCGAAACCATATTGAGCCCGCGGGTGGCCGACCTGGGCGGCTTTTCCGTGCGCCGTCTGCTGCCCACGGCCAGGCGGAAAATGGTGGGCCCCTGGATCTTTTTTGATGAAATGGGACCGGCGGATTTTCCGGCGGGAGCGGGCATCAATGTGCGCCCGCACCCCCACATCGGCATCGCAACGGTCACCTACCTGTTCGAGGGCGAGATACTGCACCGGGATTCCGTAGGCAGCCTTCAGCCCATCCGGCCCGGCGATGTCAACCTGATGGTGTCTGGCAGGGGCATCACCCATTCCGAGCGTGAGCGCCCGGAGATCACCGCCACAGACCATCGCCTTCACGGTTTGCAACTCTGGCTGGCGCTGCCGGACGCGCACGAAGAGACCGACCCGGGGTTCCACCATTACCCGGGTAATGACATTCCGGCCATCGAAGTGAACGGGGTCCCGGTCCGGGTCATGATGGGCAGCGCTTACGGCGTGACCTCGCCGGTGCGTCAGTTCAGTGAAACCCTGTATCTTGAGGCCAGGCTCAAGGCCGGTCAGACCCTGGAGCTGCCAGAGGCAGCCGAGCGGGCCGTGTACGTGTCTCGCGGGGCGCTGACCGCCCACGGCTCCGAACTGCCCGCTCACAGCATGACGGTATTTGCGCCGGAGGCGGGGGTATCGGTAACGGCGACGGAAGACACCCGCATTGCCCTGATTGGCGGCGAGCCTGTGGGCAAGCGTTTTATCGAATGGAACTTCGTGTCGTCCAGCCAGGCCCGCATCGAGCGGGCCAAGGAAGACTGGAGCGCCGGGCGCTTCGCCCGGGTGGTCGGTGACGAAGTAGAGTTTATTCCTTACCCGCCACCGGCTCGCGGCTGAATATGCCGATAATCGGCGTACCGTGGGCACGCATGACGGGCTCGATCTCGCGATGTAGTGCGTGGTACTGGTAAAACGGCACGCGCGGGAACAGGTGGTGAACCGAGTGCAGGTTCTGGCCCAGCCAGAACCACTCCAGAGGTTTCATCCACCGGGGCATGATCAGGCTGCTGGTGTTGCGGTAGCGCTTGGGATCCTGATACGGAATGTGCGGGCGGTAGGCGAACCAGTAGGCGGTGAAGAAGCCGCCCAGCAGATAACCCCCAACAACGACAGCCAGGGTCCACGGCTGATCGACCATCACCACAAACCCCACGCGCCAGCTTACAGACACCAGGACCTCCAGGCAGTAGATGACACGATCCTTCCGCGAAGCGGACGCCCAGTGTTGTTTGACAAAAAAGCTGTTCTGGACCCCGAGAAACCGGACCACCGTGGCCAGTGCCGGAAGCACGCCCCCGCCCATACCGCTGACCATGTAATCCGGGTCCTTGTCGGGCTGGTTGGTGTACCGGTGGTGGGTGAAATGCTCGAGCCGGTGCGAGGCGTAAGGTATGGCAATCAGTGGTGCCACCAGGTAACCGCAAAGATCGTTCAGCCACTGCCAGCGTTCCTGGCCGCCGTGGATATTGCCGTGTACGGCCTCATGCAGGGGAGTGTAAGCCATGTAGGTGAGGGCACCCAGAACCGGCAGTGCTACCCAGGCCGGTATGGCGCCTACGGCAAACAGGGCCAGGTTTGCCACGAAGCCGATCAGCGTGGCCGCCACCAGCAGAACTGTGGGCCACGCTATATGGCCCATATACTGTTTGGCGGACGCAATCGCCTGTTTGTTGAGCACCGTCAAATCGTCTGCCATGAGTAAACCTCTGCATGGATAATGGTCACAACAGCTAGTCTATGGGGCGCCAGGAAAGCGCAACAGGACCCCGGTGGCCATTCGGCATACATTTATGGCCATTATTGCGATGGCCGTTGATGAGCCTGTCGGGGTAGACTCCGTGCCATGTCGAACTTCGAAAATACCCTGCACCCCGTAGCCATCAGCCAGGTCATGATCAACTTTGCCCTTGGTCAGGGTGTTGATCGCGATACCTGCCTGCTGGGCACCGGCATTACTGACCTGGATCTGCAGGATGGTGAGGCGCTGGTTACCCGTGGGCAGGAAATGCGGTTGATCGAGAACCTGATGCTTGCACTGCCGGATACCCCGGCACCGGGATTTCAGTTGGGTCTCCAGTACAGCCTGGCCACCTTCGGTATCTGGGGCTTTGCCCTGCGCACCAGCCGCACTCTCCGAGAAGCCATCGGACGGGCCATGCGATATCTGCCGCTGAGTACCGCCTATTGCACCATTGCCAGAATCGATGAAGCGAACCGCTTCGGTATCTCCATGGACCCGCAGGCGATTCCCCACCATCTGCGCCAGTTTCTGCTGGAACGGGACATCGCCACCGGCCTGAATCTGCTCAAGGAGCTGAGTCTCTCCGGTATGGGCATCGTTGCGCTGGAGTTTCAGGGCGAGCCGCCGGAGCATGCGCAACGGATCGGTGAATTGTGTGGTATTGATCCGATCTACCGCAGCTCCCGGAATGCCCTTGTGGTCCAAAGCGACTTGGCGGATCAGCCTCTGGCTACCTACGATTCGCAACTGGTGCGCATGCTCGACGATCAATGCCGCCGGCGTCTGGAACGGTTGCAGGCCTCCGGTCTGGCGGGGCAGGTGCGGCAGAAACTGCATGGGCCTCTGGGCCTGGTGGCCTCGCTGGACGAAATGGCTCAGGCACTGGCGCTGTCGCCCCGCAGCCTGCGCCGCAAGCTGGACCAGGAAGGCACCAGTTTCCGTACGCTGGTGGAAGACGAGCGCCGGCAAGCGGCTCTCCAGTTCCTCGACGGCAGCGACATGAAACTTGATGAACTGGCCATACACCTCGGCTATACCGATACCGCCAGCTTTACCCGCGCCTTCCGCCGCTGGATGGCGTGTACGCCGGGTGAGTATCGGCAGAACCAACGCCTACAATCCGGGAACCCAACGTTATGACAAACCGCGTAACCCTTCACTACTGCACTGGCTGCAAATGGATGCTGCGAACCACCTGGATGGCGCAGGAGCTTCTGAGCACCTTCGACGGCATGATTGATGAACTCACCCTCAAACCCGGCACTGGCGGCATTTTCGAGATCTACGTGAACGACACACGGATCTGGTCCCGCAAGGAGAAGGGTGGATTTCCGGAGATCAAGCAGCTCAAGCAGCTGGTGCGCGACCAGATCGCGCCGGAGCATTCGCTGGGCCACTCGGATCGGGCAAACTAGGAAGCGGTGGCGCCCAACAGAGTCACTCGATTGCGCCCTTCCTGTTTGGATTGATAGAGCGCGATGTCTGCTTGCTCCAGAAAGCTATCCTTGGAATCGTCTTCTGTCGGCACGGCGGCATAAACGCCCAGGCTGACCGTTAGCTTCAGGCGTCCGATCCGGGTGGTGACGGGTTCAGACGCCACGCTCTCTCGCATGCGCTGGGCAACAGACATCGCAGATTGACGGTCGGTGTTGGGCAGCACCACACAGAACTCCTCGCCGCCATAGCGGGCGACCATATCGGCAGGCCAGCGTGAGCTGTTCTGGATGCGGCCAGCGATTTCCCGCAGGCTGTCATCTCCCACCTGATGACCGTGGGTATCGTTGACCGGCTTGAAGTGGTCCACGTCAATCATCAGAACCGCAACCGGCTTTCGGTCTATCCGCGCGCGGGCGATCGTGTGGGTCAGAAATCGGTCCAGTGAGCGGCGGTTACTGAGGCTGGTGAGCTGGTCGGTGTCGCTCAATTGCTGCAGCTTTCGATTCGCTTTCCGCAGTTCCTCGGTGCGTTCTTTGACGTTCTGCTCCAGCATGTCGTTCGCCTTGCGCTGGATGTCCAGCGCCTGGGCCTGGGCCAACTGGGCTTCCTGCTGGTGGCGGATACGCTGTTGGCTCTCGGTGTTGATGCGATCCGCAATGGCCAGGGACAGGAATATGGCCTCAATGGCCGCGCCGATCTGCCAGCTGTGTTCGGTAAACAGATTGCTGGGCGCCAGCCCCCAGGACTTCAGGCTGTAGGCAATGCCACCCACGATCAGCATCGACCAGGCAATCAGGAAATAGCGTGCAGCGGGATTACCTTTGCGCAGACTGTTCCAGCCAACCACCCACATGGCCGCGGCCGTCACCGCACCGTGGGGGTTGGCCAGGCGGATCGACACGGAGTAATCCACAACGAAGCTTAGCGCCATAATTACCAGGGCCGCATGCTGGATCAGCACAATCACCCGGTCGAGCAGGGGCTGTTCGTCCCGAGTTGCCAGCAGAACGCGGCCAAACTGCATAATCATCCACATCGACAGGCTGACAAGCACCGACATGGCCTCGCGAGACCACCAGGGGTCCTCCAGACCCAGATACTGATAGCCAAGGCCGTTGAACAGGGTAAAGAACAACCCCTGGTGCACCACAATGACGCCGATGTAGTAGGCGTAAACCCGGTCCCGCAGTGTGGCCAGCAGAAAGATGCTGAACAGCGCCATGGTGAGGATCAGACCCTGGTAGAAGGAGAGCCAGGAACGGCTGGTCAGCTCGGTGTGCACCAGACCGGTATCGGTGTGCAGGTAGAGTGGAATGGTCAGCGTGTCGGCACTGTCCACATACAGGTAGTAAAGCGCTTCGCCGCCGGGTGGAACCGTTAACGGGAACACGAAATTCCGCGACTGAAAGGGGCGGTCCGGCGGAGGCACAAGGCGGCCGGATTCCACCTTCGTGTAGTGCCCCTGCTCATCCGGAGCATAGAGATTCAACCTATCCGCAAACAGGGAACGGAACTCCAGGAAACGTTTGAGTGGTTCGGCTCCGCTATTGCGGAGCTGGAAACGGACCCAATGACCGGCGCGGTTATAGCCAATATTCAGAACTTCGCTGCTATTTGGCCGGAACCGATCCGCGCTGGCGCGAGCCTCTTCCAGCGTCAGGGAGCGCTCCGGGTCTTCCAGATGCTCGATGTGGGGGCCAAGAGCGAGGGTCTCACCGGCTTGGGGCAGAGCTACCGGCTCTGTGGCAGCGAAACCCGGAAGTGCCACACACACGAAGACCAGGAACGCGACCCGGGACCAGAGGTGCCGGGAAAGTCTCTTGTTGAGGGTTGGTCGCCGCGCGATGGGAAAGTGCAATTGAAGCCCGCAGTATGAAGGTTCTTGTTCCTCGTTATGTTAGTCAAATAATGGGCATTTTGGGATTCAAACCGTATCTGAAGTGTTGGTTTAATGTAGCAAAGGAGGGCATGGCCGGCACAAAAGTAGCTGCGCCGGCCATGACGGTATGATGCCCGGTATCGCGAGCCGCAATCAGAAGGTGGTGTCCAACACCGTGCCCATCCGGGTTTTGCCCAGAGACGGGTCGAATTCATCCCCCTGCCATGCCGGATGCCCGGCAATCATTACCAGTGGCACCACGCCATCGGTCCGGTTCACCAACTGCTCGTGGCTGAATTCCTCGCGATACTGTCGTTGCACTGTATTGTTGTGGTCCAGGCGACGCAGGGCAGACGGGTTCACCAGAGTCAGATCCGCCTGATCGCCCACCTCGATGCTGCCGCCCTTCACGCCGAACACCCGGGCCGGATCGCGGGTCAGCCGGCGAACCATGTAGGCAACGTCGGTATCGCCGCCGTCGGAGGCCAGCTTCAGGGCGCGAAGGTTGCCATCGTAGAACGCCATATTGGTGAGGTGGGCACCGCTGTCATTGAAACCGGGCAGCAGCTGGCGGTCCATCAGCAGGTTACGAACCATTGTCTCGTCCCGGTTGGCGGATACGGTGTACCAGCTCAGGTCGCGGTCAAAGGCCCGCAGCATGGCCAACACGAAATCACCTTCGTCTTTCACGTCACCGAAATGGGTTTTGAGCAGGGTGATTTCCGCTTCGGTGGCGTGGAATTCCCGACCGGTGTTGGCGGCCCTTACCCGGTCAAAGACCTCGGCGAAGGTGTTGCCCTCCCAGGCCTTGAGGGGGCATACGTCAATAGTCATGTCCGCAAGCGTGCGGTTGAACGCATAATCTTCCAGCCGCAGCCAGCGTTTGATCCGGCTCAGACCGAAGCCGGTCTTGCCACTCATCCACATGGCTTTGAAACGCTTGATGTAATCGGGGTCGTTGAGGATCCGGATGCGCTCCTCGCGGTCTTCCAGCTCGGTTTCATTGAGAGTGCGCAGTTCCTCGATTTCTTCGGACAGCGGTGTGACTGCGCCGTCAGACCAAACTTTGAACGGTGCTGCCAGGGCCTGCAGGTGAAAGTCGCCCTTCAATAGCCGGGAATTAAGTACCCGCGCCAGCAGGCGCGCCAGCCGCACGATCTTCCGATTGCTTTGCACATCCAGGGCAGCAACCACGGTGGTTTTCAGAGGCTTGCCGTGCAGGCGGCCGCAGCTGAGCAAAAAGGTCTTGATGGTGCCGATGGTACTGTCTTTCGGTGGCGTGGCCTGCCATACACCGCCCTTGCGACGCACCACATCCGTCAGCCGTTTGATCTCCGGGTATTTGGCGAACTGAGTGGGGATGGTTTTCCGCGTGTTGGGCTGGTTGGCCAGGTAGTGAAAGGGCAGGGCGTCGGTTGAAAAACCGGCGTAGCCATCATCCAGTGCCTTTTCCAGCAACGCTTCCATGGCTTGCAGCTCGTTTTCCGTCGGATCGCGGGAGATGCTGGCGTCAAACCCCATCACTTCTATGCGCAGCATGGAGTGGGGCACCAGCGTCACCAGGTTGGGGCCGAGGCTGAGCTTGTTGAGGTGCTGGATGTATTCTTTGGGGTTGTGCCAGTCCACCTTGTCGGCGGTGGCCCGCAGCACTTCTTTGGGAATGTTCTCTACCCGGGCATAACAATCCACAATGGGATCGGCGTCATCCTTGCGCTGGGCACCGAATGCCAGCCCCAGGCTGCAGTTTGCGATCACCACCGTGGTGGTACCGTGGCGAACGGATTCCGGCAATCCGGGTGCCACCTCCAGCTCAAGATCGTAGTGGGTATGAATATCGAACAGCCCCGGCATGGCCCAGTATTCATTGCCATCGATGACCTGGCGAGCGTTGGCCGGATCCAGTTCCTGACCCCGTGCAGCGATCCTTCCGTCGGCAATGGCAATGTCCTCCCGGAGCGGTAGCTCTCCGGTGCCATCAAACACTTTGGCACCGTGAATCAGATAATCCCAGGTTGCGACACTCGCGGTTGTCTCACTCATCATTGCCCCTCGCTTTGTTGTTCTGGTTTTCAAAATAGGCCGCCAGCAATTGCGTGCCGGTTTCGATCAATTCATCCCGCGTCACATCCTGATGCCCCTGAAACACATGCCGGTGGATAAGGCCCTCTGCCATGGAGAACAGGCAAAACGCGGTGGTTTCCACGTCGTCCCGCACGTAGCGGGCGACAAAAGCCCGCACCCGTTCCATCAGGATCGCCTCGCCGTCGTCCATCAGCGTTGCCAGTGCCGGGTCGACCCGGCGGCGGTATTCCAGCACGTCATGAAGACCTGCTTCCTGTTGGTGGAAGTCGTACAGGAAACCGAGGGCTTCGCGGAAAAGATCGCGGATGCTGGGGGCCTGTGGCCGGGTTGACACGCCACGCGTGAGCCCGAGCCGGGCGTCGGGTATCTGAATATGGGCGTGAAGATCTTCGAACCGCTGGCGTGTGATTTCCAGCAACACATCGTGTTTGTTGTGGAAGTACTGGTAAAACGTACCGGTGGCGACCCCGGCCCGATCCGCGATGGACTTCGCCGTGGTGGCCTCAAACCCCTGGACGGAGAATTCCTGAAAGGCGGCCTCCAGCAATGCGTTTCGCTTGCGGATGGCCCGTTGCTGTTTCGGTGCTGGTTTCATAACGGTGTCCGATCTGTGTACAAGACAATTAACAAAGATCAAACTTGACGTCAAGTTCAGGTTTTCGCATGATCCTGTCACAACAACACCAACAGAGCATCGAATACGGCGCCGGGAGAACAGCATGCGACCACAACAATGGCAATCCAGAGGCAGGACACTCAACATCAACGGGTTCCGGATTTTTGTTGTGGATGAGGGCCAGCCGGATCAGGACACCATCCTGCTGATCCACGGCTTTCCGACCGCAAGCTGGGACTGGCACAGGATCTGGCCGGCGTTGCGGCCGTCCTACCGGGTGGTCGCCATGGACATGCTTGGCTTCGGATTCTCCGACAAGCCGGGTCGCCACCGCTATTCCATTCATGGTCAGGCCGATGTCGTTGAGGGTGTGGTTCGGCAACTGGGGTTGGGGCGCTTCCATGTACTGGCCCACGATTACGGCGATACCGTCGCCCAGGAATTGCTGGCACGGCAGAACTCCGGTGAGGGGGCCGGGCAGTGGCAGTCCGTGTGTTTTCTCAATGGCGGCCTGTTCCCCGAAACCCACCGAGCCTTGCTGACCCAGAAACTCCTGCTCAGTCCCCTGGGCCCGCTGTTCAACAAGCTATCCAACAAACGCCGATTTGACAGCGCCATGGCCCGGGTGTTCGGTCCGGACACCAAACCGGACGCCCGGGAGCTTGAGGACTTCTGGGCGCTGGTCAACCACAACAACGGCAAGCACATCTTTCACAACCTGATCACCTACATGAACGACCGCAAGCAGCATCGGGAGCGCTGGGTCAGCGCGATTCGCGACGCCAGGGTACCCGTGGCACTGATCAACGGGTCTCTGGACCCGGTTTCCGGCGCCCATATGGTGGCGCGCTTTCGGGAACTGGATCTGCCTCTGGCCTGGTTCGGTGAGCTCCCGCGTATCGGGCATTATCCCCAGATTGAAGCCCCGGGTGAGGTGTCCGGCTCTTATCTGAAATTCCTGGAACAGCTTTGAGACATCTTTCCGGGCGCGGGCGTCTGATCTCGTAGCAACAGCGTAATCATAGAGTCTATTTACTAAGGAACCCGCAACCATGTCTCAGCACAAACCTTCCCAGGAATCCTCAGACTCGCATCGGCTCCCTTGTCGGGGATGCCTCCCTGACTGTCCGAATTATGCATCCTGCGACGGTAAGCCATGGCGGACCGTGAAAACGCCTGAGGCTCATTGATCTTGCGGCTCTCTTTATTCGATCTCCGTGCTTTCCGGAATGAACACAGAGATCGCGTTCACCCCTTCTGCCGCGTTTGCGCCGCCAATCACCCCCACAGCTGCAGCGGTACCGTCACTTAGGCTGACCGTGTACAGGGTGGAGGCTGTTTCGTTCGCAGCTCTCAGGGCCGCATAGGCGGTTCCAGCCTGGACAATGTCCATGCTTTGCTGGATCAGGCCATCGGAGGGCAGCGTCAGGCCCTCTGCCAGACCATCACCGACGGCCACAAGGGCTCCGTCATTGGGTACGGCGACCCGCGCCAGGCCACTGTTGCGAGCATCAACCAGGTACTGGAAATCCAGGCTCGGTGTGGCGTTCATCAGCTGCATGGGAGCGGCGCGGTAGGCCACGGCCACGGGAATAGGCGCCATGGTGTCATCCAGCCGCACCGTGCCATCGACAAAGGCAAACCCGGTGTCGCGGGCCATGCCGGCCAGCTCGCGGTCCTGATCAAGGTTCACTCGCAGGTTCTGGCCGGCATCGCCGATGATGCGGAGCAGATCTGCACGGGGGTTGAAGTCAATATCGAAGCGACGGCCTGAAAGGCTCTCAGACAAAGTTGCAAGCTCTGTTGCCTGAGCGGTGTCTGGCGTGGAAGGAAGTATCGGAAGTGGGATTGGCAGGACAGAACCGCCTTCCGTGATTGTGATGCTATAAATTCTGCCGCTGTCTGCCACTGCGTATAGTCCGTTGTTCTCGGCTTCTGGGCTGGTTGTTCGGAAATCAAAGCCGACGATAACGTCTCCCATCATCACTCCATCTAATGGAATGGTGCTTTCAAAGCTGGCGAGAGGGGTTCCGGAGTCTGGATTGGCTGGGTCCAGTTCAAAAATCTGCAGCTGGAAATCGTCCGTATCGAGCTGCTCATAAAGAATAAACTCGCGCGGTTGTGCGTTTGCGGCCACGGTGAGATCCATAAAGTCACCACTGGCTTGCGGGAGCTCCTTGAGTAACGTGGTTTCAGCGTTCGCCGGATCAATGGAATAAAGGCCTACAGTGCCGTCCACATCGAACACGGCATAGTGTTCATTGCTGCCGTCAGCGGTGGTCAACACGTTGTAGCCCTTAACATCCAGGCTGCCGGCCGCTTCAAACAACCCACCAATTCGGGTGAGCAGGCCCACATTGGGGTTCTGCTGGTAGAACGTTCGGGAGTCGGCACTGATCACATACATCTGCGTGCCGTCCTGATCCGGATTCACATTGGTGTACGCGGTGGCCACCACACCCTGCAGGTAACCAAACTTGCCGTCCACCAGCGCTTCCATCATGGCGCTCTCGACCAGAGCGGGGGACCCCATGCGGAAATTCTGCCGGGCGTCGCTGATCAGCCGCAGGGCGTTGGCGGCGGGGTTGAAATCGATGTCGTAACGCGCGCCCTGTAATTCGCCAATACTCGCGGTCACCTGGGTGGTTTGGGCGGTCATGGGGTCTACGAGTAACAACTCACCCATGGCGGTGAGTGCAAACAGTTCGCCGGAAGCCGGGCGGAAATCCAGCCCCACCACATCCCCCGCAGCGTCCAGTGGCCCGATGACGGCGATTGCCGAGGGATCGGATACCGGGAACCGGACCAGGCAATTACTTTGGGAGGTTACGGCCAGCATGTCGTCAGTTGTCAGGGCCGCAAGGTCGCTGGCCGGTGTGCAGTCGAGTAGGTTGTCGCCGGCGCGGCTGCTGGAGCCAGAGCCTCCATCGAAACAGCCAGCCAGTGAAACGGCCACAGAGAGCATTGAGACAGTAAATACTTTATTGTTCATTACAGATATCCCTTCGCTGATTGTTATTACTGAACAAACGGGTGGCGCACAAAATCGCAGGCACCGGGCCTGGCGTTCCTGGGTATTCAGATTCAGCTACGGAACTGGTGAGCGAAAAGTTGCGTTCCGCTGGGTACGAGGGTGGGGTTGGGGTTCAGCCGAACAGGATATCGATGAGGTTCAGGCCGCCATCTTCTTCATCCTCCTCCTCTTCGTCATCATCATTGTCCCCGCCACCGCCGTTCCCGGGGTTTTCATCGACCGGTGGTTCTGGCTCAGGTTCTGGCTCAGGTTCTGGCTCGGGCTCAGGCTCAGGCTCAGGCTCAGGCTCAGGCTCTGGCTCTGGCTCTGGTTCAGGTTCGGGTTCGGGTTCAGGTTCGGGTTCGGGTTCGGGTTCGGGTTCGGGTTCAGGTTCGGGTTCAGGTTCAGGTTCTGGCTCGGGCTCGGGCGTGGCGGGGGAAGTGAGCGCCTCGGGAATGCTCCCAAGGTTTCCGCTAGAGATCAGGTTCACCAGCTCCTCATAGTTTGCGATGGTAGGACTGTCTGCCAGCGCAGCGGAGAACGCCTCAAGCAGTTGGTCTGCGTCGTCGTTGATTTCAAATCGGGTAGAGAAAGGATCGAAGTCGTCCCCGGGGAAAGTGTAGTTTTTTTCCTGCAGCGTATTCAGGAACAGGTTTTTCTGCTGCTCCAGTTCACCCACTGCGGTTGTTCGATCTTCCTGATCAAACCACGTGGTGGGCGTAATTGTCGCAGTCAGAGCGATAATCAAGTCAGTGAACGGCGTAATGTTGACTGTACCAGGAGCGTCCGTATAGCTGTGCAGGCGCTGCGCTGTACCCTCGCCCGTTACCTGCAGGGCACAGGGCAGGGAAGACGTCTCTACCTGCCCTTCAAAACCACCGCTGTCATCGGTAGTGACTGTTTCGATAAAACCTTCGCCTTGGGCACACCGCGCAGCAACAGGTGCGTTGGCGATTGGCGCACCAACCGCCGCCCGCCCGGACAGAATCGCCAGCTGATCACCTGCGATATCGCCCGAGTCATCCTGCGAAGGTCCTGATGGGCTGCAACCATTCAATGCCACTGCCAGAGTCAGGACACCTGCTCCCTTTGCGATCCCTGTCATGGTCAAACCCCTGGTCAAAAACCGACAAGCCTGCCGGTGATGATTTGCACGCAAAATGGACGCCACGGAATCGGAAACTGACGGAAAACAGCGTTGCGGAAGGGCCCAGGAGCGCGTGTCATTTCAGGACTGTTTAATAAGCTGACAGTACACATGTGTCGGCTTGCCGGCCGATAGACGCTGCCGGCAGCGGGAAACAGGGGATGCGAATTGACCGCGGTATCCGCGCTGCGGACGTTTGGGCCAATGGGTAACAATCTGTCACGTTATAGCGTTGAAAGCCTTAAAAATGATAAAAACTAAAGGCGAACCCCACCATGAAAACCTGTGCTCGGCTCATTCTTATTCTTTTCCTTGGCTACCTGGCTGGGTGTGGTGGCAAAAACTCCGCATCAACTCAATCGGACGGCGCACCGAACCAACCACGGCCGGAGTCCGATTCGCCCCCGATGGTTCCGGACCCGCCTCGTACAACCCTGAATCAAACGCCGGCTACGGTCCAACCTGCCAACGTGCACATACGGGAGGAAGCTGAGCGCATCTATCTGGAAACCGACTATGGCCATGTGGAAGTCGAGCAGAGACCGCTGGCGATACGGTTCTACGATGAGGCCGGCGAGCAAGTGCTAGGCAGTGTCAGCCAGGAGCCGCTCGCGCCGCTGCTGACCCGGCTGCCGTTGCCAACCCGTTTGCTGGGCGGCTGGTCTCAGGTAATGCCACAAGCGCCAGCTTTGTACGCACCGTTCACCTTTATGGTCGGAACGCCCATGAACATTCAGTTTCCCGCAACCTTCTGGGTTGGCAACATGCTGGCCTCGACCTCGGTGGGTGTTGAATATCGATTGACCGATGTTGAGGAAGTAACGGTTGACGGCAATCAGGTGTTATTGCGCGTGGGCACGTCGGACCCCAGTGGGCGCTTCGCGCGGGTGACCGTGTCGGCGGACGAGAACCACAGCTTCAAGGTATCGGTCAGGGTCGATCGCCTGTTAACCGAGGTGCCTCTGATAGCCGCGAGTTTTGATGCCGGGCTGGACGAGGCGTTCAGGGGCTTCGGCGGCAGGCGCAACAAGATTGATCAGCGCAACGAGGCTTTCCTGAATTGGGCGGAAGAATTCTCCCAGACTCCGGAGCAACTCGAGCCGTTGATTGGCGACAATTTCGGTGATGCATACCAGTTCCCGACCGGACCTCAGGGTGCCTATTACATTCAGTCGCTGTTCGTCTCCAGTGATGGCTATGGTTTCATGCTGGATCGGGATGAGCTCTCCCACTGGCGCATGGCCTCTGATCGCGAGGATGCGTGGCGCGTGGAAGTGGCCGGCGGCGAACTGGATTTTCTGGACGTGCCGGGTGATGAAAAGCATGCCGTCAGCCAACTGTCGGGCATCAATGGCCGGCACCGGCTGCCGCCCCGCTGGTCGTTAGGGCCCATGCTCTCGGAAACTATCCAGGAATTCACGGATACCCCCGAGAACTACACGGTCAAAGTCATGGAATCTCTGGATCAGATCGAGCAATTAGGACTGCCGGTCACTGCGTTTGCCTTCGAGGGATGGGTCGGTACCAAAGCAACAGGCGCTTTCGATGACATCATTGACCGCCTGCGGGCGCAGAACATCAAACCTTTGACCTACTATCGGGCTTTTGTCGGTCAGACCGAGGATGAGCTGGAGGAACCAGAGGTATACACCGAGGCCGTGTCACGGGGCTATGTCGCCGAGAACGTATTGGGTTTGCCTTATATTTTTGGTTCGCCGTTGATGGGTGGTGTCGCTGCCCTGATCGATTTCACCAACCCGGAAGCATTCGAGTGGTGGAAAGCGCGCATCAAAAAAGGTCTGGAAGAGGGCAGCGAAGGCTTCATGCAGGATTTTGGCGAGCAGGTGCAGGTGGACATGGTGTTCCACGATGGCAGCTCAGGTATCGCGATGCATAATCGAAATGCGGCGCTGTTTCACCAGGCAACCCGGGAAGCGTTTGATGAATTTGCGGCTGCAAATCCCACCAGAGAGCCGTGGTTCTTTGTGCGGTTTGGCAATTCCGGGCGCAGGGGGTCAGCGCATTATGAATCCGCCAGTTGGCCGGGTGATAACACCGCAGACTGGAGCCGCGCTTCCGGTATCGGCTCGGTGATCCCGGACATGCTGAATCGCAGTGTTGGCGGGGCTTATGGTTTCGTGACTGAAATTGGCGGCTACATCGACACGCTGGGATCGATCGACTCGGACTTGCTCATTCGATGGGCTCATCACGCATCACTGATGCCGGTGTTCCGGCAGCACGGTGGGCCGGTCAACGGCACCCCGATGCCCTGGCGATTTGATGACCCCCAGGTGATTGCGCAGTACCGGAAAGCCATGGAGCGGCACGTGGCAGCCCAACCCCTGATTTACCGCCTGTGGCAGGAAGCCCTCGCGACGGGCGTACCGATTACGCGCCCGCTGTGGCTTGAGTACCCGAATGATCCGGAAGCTGCACGCCAGGATCAGCAGTTCATGCTGGGGTCGGACGTGCTGGTGGCGCCCGTGGTAACTCCGGGCACCGGGGGCAGGGAAGTCTACTTCCCTGAGGCATGTTGGCGACACCCGGAAACCGGTGAAACTGTGCAGGGGCCGCAGACAAAATTCATGCTGGCGGCAACCGACGAGCTGCCGTACTTCTTTCGCTGCGGCACGGCCCCATTCCCGGTGCCGGAGAACGGCTTCTAGCTTCTGATCTGGCGCAGATCGGCCGGGTCTGCGGGCGCGTCGTTGCGGATAGCATCGTCTTTGACGGATTGTGCGCCAGTCGCTTGGGCTGCGCGTACACTACCCTGTCAATGCCTGATGCTCCCCAACTCAAAGGTGCCCCGTGTCCCACAGCGTCCAGATGACCGATATCCACCTCAGTTACCCCACAGAATCCGGCAACGTGGCGGTTCTCAGCAGCGCATCACTGAATGTGCCGCCGGGTGAGACGCTGGCCATTACCGGCCCGTCCGGAAGCGGGAAAACTTCGTTGCTGTTGCTGCTGTCGGGGCTTCAGCGACCGGACCGGGGCGAGATCCTGGTGGGCAACCAGCGCCTGGGGGAGATGGACGCTGACACGCTGGCGGACTGGCGTAGCGAGCACCTGGGTATTGTATTCCAGTCTTTTCACCTGCTGCCGGGGCTGACCGCGCTCGGTAACGTCAGTCTGCCGCTGGAGATTGCCGGGCAGTCAGATGCCCGTGAGCGTGCCGTTGCCATGCTGGAAGCGGTGGGGTTGACCCATCGGCTGCAACACTACCCGGGCCAGCTTTCCGGCGGTGAGCAACAACGTGTGGCGATTGCCCGGGCACTGGTTCATCAGCCCAGCCTGCTACTGGGGGATGAACCCACCGGCAACCTGGACCACAAAACCGGCGAGAAAGTGCTCTCGCTGCTGTTTGATCTCCACCAGGAAAGCCGGTCTACCCTGGTGTTGGTCACTCACGACGAGCGGGTAGCGGAACGCTGCCAGCACCGGGTGCGGATGGAAGGCGGGTGCCTGTATGAGATCTGACACCGCCACCCGGCCCCGGTGGATGCTGACGTTCGCGATTACCGATCTCAGGTCCCGTCTCTCCGCACTCAAGGTGTTCCTTGCCTGCCTGATCCTGGGCGTCACTCTGGTGGCGGCCACTGCGAGCCTGTACCGGGTTATCGAGCAAAGCCTGCTGGCGGACACCCGCGCGTTGCTGGGCGGGGATGTGGAGCTGGATGCCAGTGAGCCGCTACCGGGTGACGTGCTTCAATGGATCCGTGACACCGGTCGAATTTCCCTGGTCCGGGACTTTGAAACCATTGTCACGGGGAATGACGGCGAAGGCTTCTTCAGAGCCAAGATCCTGATTCCGGACGCGGCCTACCCGCTCTACGGGGAGCTGCAACTGACCCCGGACCAGCCCCGCGCCGACCTCAATGCCAACGAGAACGGTCTCTGGGGCGCCATCATTGATCCGTTGCTGGCCGAGCGTCTGGGCCAGTCCGTGGGAGACGAGTTCCAGATCGGCGCAGCCACCTTTCGCATCAGCGGTCTAATCGACGCGCAACCGGATCGCAACCTGAACGCCAACTGGCGCGGCCTGCCGATCATGATTTCGGAGCAGGCGGTTGAAGCCACAGGCCTGATTCGCCCGGGTAGCCGGGTGGATTATGAATAC
The DNA here is from genome assembly GCF_032911545.1 of Marinobacter sp. M-5. NCBI lineage: Bacteria > Pseudomonadati > Pseudomonadota > Gammaproteobacteria > Pseudomonadales > Marinobacteraceae > Marinobacter > Marinobacter sp. M-5. The sequence continues at coordinate 1,877,907 of NZ_JAWJEK010000001.1, read as the reverse complement.
CGGGTACAGACCGACCAGGACCTGGACGTCTGGCTGGATGAATTCGAACAGGCCTTTCCCGAACCCGACTGGGACACCACCACCTTTGCCGAACGCAGTGAGCGGATTTCCGAGCGGCTCGACCAGATTGCCACCGCGCTTATTCTGATTGCGTTCACCACACTGTTCATCGGCGGTCTCGGGGTGGCCAACAGCATCCACGCCTACCTGGATGAAAAACTGGGTACCATCGCCACCCTGCAGACACTGGGCCTGCGCCGCAAACCGCTGGTGGGCATCTACCTGCTGCAGATCGGTATTCTTGGCAGCCTGGCGGGGCTTGTGGGTGGTGGCCTCGGGTTGGGTTTTTCGGCCGTGGCCATCAGCCTGGCCGGCGATGCCTACGCGTTGTCCGCTCCTGGCAGTGCGGGTGAGGGGATCTCGCTGTGGTTGCTGCCCTTGCTGCTGAGCTGGCTGTTTGCAGTACTCACCGCCTATGTTTTCGCCCTGCCGGCGCTGGCAAGAGCGCTGGCGGCCTCGCCGGCCGGGCTGTTCCGGGGCCAGGTGCAGGCTGCCCGCCACGAACCGCGCAGTTGGCGCATCGCCAGTTATCTGCTGCTGGCGGTCTATATCTCCGCCACCCTGTTCTGGCTGCCATCGCCGCAATTGGGCTTCCTGTTCCTGCTGGCGGTGGTGGTGCTCTGGGGTTTGCTGGAAGGCATTATCAAGGGGCTGCGGCGCGGTGCCCGGGCGCTGGAGGCCAGCGGCTTTGCCGATCGGAATTTCGCCCGGCGACTGGCGCTGGCCAATCTCCATCGGCCGGATTCGCCCTTGCGCGCCACGCTGCTGTCGCTGGGTACCGCACTCACTCTGGTGGTGGCTTGCACGCTGATAGTGGCCACATTGTTGCGGGCGCTGGAAACCACCATACCCGAGGAATCGCCAGCGCTGATCCTGTACGAGGTGTTTCCGGATCAGAGGGACGCCCTCGAGTCTGGCCTGACATCTCTTGACCCGTCGAGCCGGGCCGAGCTCCTGCCACTGGTTCGCGCCCGCATTAAGGAGATCAACAACGCACCCATCGCAGAGGTGCTTGCTGATGACCCGCAAGCACGCCGTGAAGCCATGGGGGACGAATACAAGCTGACCTATCTGTCGGGTAACCCGGAGGGGTTGGAGTTGGTGGAAGGCGACTGGTGGGCATCACCCGCGCCCGAAGGCGAGCCGGCCTACATGGCCATGGAAGATCGGGAAGCCTACCAGCTCGGCCTGAGCGTGGGTGACCGGATCGCATTCACCGCCCAGGACCAGCCCATCGCCGCGGAGATCCGGGCGATCTACCAGCAAAAGGGCCTGCAGACCCGGTTCTGGTTTGAGGGGATTCTCCAGGACGGCGCGCTGGACGGACTGATCAGTTTGCACGTAGGGGCGGTCTACCAGAGTGACGAGGCCGCCAAAGCCTCTCAGCAATGGCTGGCCAAAAACCTCCCTAACGTGATCACGTTGCGCACCGCCAATTGGCTGGAAACCGCCAGCAATTTGCTCAACAAGGCGGCTGCCGGCCTCGCTGCGGTCGCCATTGTCAGCCTTCTGGCCAGCCTGCTGGTGTTGTCGAGCGTGGTGAGTGTCAGCCGCCGCCGGCAGCTGTATGAGGCCAACCTGCTGCACTGCCTGGGGGCCCGGCATCAGGCCATCCGCCAGTCCATGTTGCTGGAAACCGGCCTGCTGACCGTGTTAGCGACGGTATTCGCGACCGCACTGGGCGCCCTGATTACCCTGCCCGTTGCGGCCACCGCACTGAAGCTGCCAGCCGGGGATCTGTGGTGGCTGGGTGCTCTGGTGGCCGGCGGTGTCAGCGCGCTGGCGCTGCTGGCCGGCCTGCTGCCGACCCTGCGGGCGATGCGGCTCGACCCGGCGGTTCTGTTACGGGATGGGTGAGTGAGCCCGTCACATGGCTTTGGCGAACAGCCGGAAAGGCATGGACTTCAACACATAACTGAGCGGTGTCCACGGCCACCAGGGCACGTAGGCGCGGCGTTTTTCGGAATCAATGGCCTTGACCAGCGCCTTGACGCCGGTGTCCAGATCCACCCGGAACGGCGCGTCCTTGGTGTCGCGGTTGATGTCCGTGAGAATGTAGCCCGGCAGAATGTTGCTGACGTTGATCGGCTTGCCGTCGGTGTCCAGCTGCAGGCCCTCAGCCAGCGAGGCCACGGCGGCCTTGGTGGCGGCGTACACATTCAGTGGGCCGCGGAACCCGCGAACACCGCTGACCGAGGACATCAGCACCAGGTGGCCGCTGTTCTGTTCGCGGAAAATCTCCATGGCCGCTTCACTCTGGGCAATCGCGGCGATGAAGTTGGTTTCCGCGGTGTGACGATTCGCCGCAAAATGCCCGCGGCCGATCGGCTGGGAGCTGCCGATGCCTGCATTCACCACCACCCGGTCCAGGCTGCCCAGTTCCTCCCGAAAGCCCCGGAACACCTCGAAGACCTGATCGTAGTCGCACACGTCCAGGCTTCTTACCAGCACCCGGATCTCGGGGTGGGCCTGCTGCAGTTCCCGCTGCAGCGCCTCCAGCTTGTCAGCCCGCCGGGCGCACAGCGCCAGATTACAGCCCTTCGCGGCCCACTCACGGGCCATACCTTCGCCGAGACCGGTGCTGGCACCAGTGATCAGAATGTTCTTTCGCATGGGTTTACCTTGTTGATTTCCGGAAATATGCAACCAGACTAGCATGAGCCGGCTGTCGGAGTGGACTCTTCGCAAATCGTGGTCCCGTTCAGGTTTTCACTTGGGTTTCCAATTCCCGCTTGGAGCTCCCTTGTGATGGGTCTATGCTTGATGTGAGGGGCCCACACCGGGCCATCGGCAGATGGAGTCGCTGGTGAACCGACAGAAAATCGTCCAGAGGAACAACGTCCACCTGATTGGAAGTGGATCCCGCGTCATGATGCTTGCCCATGGTTTTGGTTGTGACCAGACCATGTGGCGATACCTGATCCCGCGGCTGCGTGAACATTACACGTTGGTGCTGTTTGATTACGTCGGCTCCGGCGGCTCGGATATCGCCGCCTTTGATGCGGATCGTTACGGTTCCCTTGAGGGCTATGCGAAGGACGTTACCGAGATCTGTGAGGCGCTCGAGCTGAAGGACGTGATCTTCGTGGGCCACTCGGTCAGCAGCATGATTGGTCTGATTGCGTCCCAGTCACACCCGGAGCTCTTTGACCGGCTGGTGATGGTCTGTCCGTCGCCCTGTTTCCTGAATATCCCGCCGGACTATCTCGGCGGCTTCGAGCGGGAGGACCTCCAGGAGCTGCTCGATCTGATGGAGAGAAACTATCTGGGGTGGGCCAGTTTTATGGCGCCACTGGTGATGGGCCGCGAGGCGCCCAAGGAGCTGGTGGACGATCTGGCCAACAGCTTCTGTTCAACAGACCTCAACGCTGCCCGGGTGTTTGCCCGCGCTACCTTTCTCTCGGACTATCGCCACATCCTTCCGGACGCGAGGCACCCCACGTTGATTCTTCAGAGCGAAACCGACGCCCTGGCCGAGCAGAGGATTGGCCGCTTCGTGCACGAACGGATGCCCGGAAGCACGTTTGCGTTGATCAAGGGGGAAGGCCACTGTCTTCATATGACCCACCCTGACCAGGTCACCGACGTTATCCAGCACTTCTGCGCCGACCGGAGCGAATGAATGCAGGAATTTGCCGCCCCCGGCACTGAAAAGTTCCCCTGTGGTTGCCTGGTCACCACGGGGATGGGTACGGCGGGTGATCGCTTGATCGTGTTTGCGAACCGGTATTTCTACGACCGCCTGGGTTTCACCGGCGGCTCCCTGGTGGGGCAACCGCTGGCCTCTGTGCTTACTCCCGCATCCCGCATCATTCTGGACAGTTTCATGCTGCCGATGATCAAGCATGAAGGGAAAGTGGAGGAGATTCTGCTGGAGGTGCTCAGCTCCGATGGGGAGCGCGTACCGGTGGTGGTGAACGCCACCACCGACAGCCCGGGCGAGGAATACATCTACTGGAGCCTGTTCAGAGCCGTTCAGCGCGATCGGCTCTACAAGGAGCTGAACCAGACCCGGGACATGGCCGAGCAGGCGAACCGGGCGAAGTCCCGGTTTCTTTCCAATATGAGCCACGAATTGCGCACCCCGATGAACGCCATCCTCGGGTTCAGCCAGATCCTGAAAGCCGATCCGGCCTTGCCTGGCAGTCACGCCGGCAGCGTTGAGGAAATCATCGGGGCCGGCCAGCATCTGCTGGACCTGATCAACGAGGTGCTGGATCTGGCACGGGTAGAGGCCGGGCAGATTGACCTGTCGCTGGAGCCGGTACCGGTGACCACAGCCGTTAAGGACGTGCTGAGGCTGGTGCGGCCCCTGGCCGATAAACGCCGCATACAATGCCGCCTGACCGGCACCGCCAAACTTGGGGTGTTAGCGGACCGTACCCGCCTGAAACAGGTGCTGCTGAACCTGGTTTCCAACGCCATCAAATACAACCGCGAGGGCGGCGAAGTCACCGTGGATGTGCAGCGTATTCAGGAGAATGGCAACGCCCGGGTGCGGCTATCCGTGACCGATACCGGGCCGGGCATCGACCCGGAAGATCTCGCCGGCCTGGCCACCCCATTCAATCGCTTGCAACGAGAAGAGGCCAGCGTGGAAGGCACCGGCATCGGCCTGACCATCACCCGCCAGATTGTCAAAGCCATGGACGGAACACTGGGCATCAGCAGCGAGGTGGGCGCCGGCAGCACCTTCTGGATTGAGCTGCCCGAGTGCCAGCCAAAGGCGCCGGAACCGGAGATCCCGGTGGAGAAAACCGCAGCAGAAGTTACCGTGCCGGAACAATGGTCTGACATCGTGCTGTACATCGAGGACAACCCGGTCAACCTCAAGCTGGTGGAGCAGTTCGTCCGCCGCCACGGCAAGGCCCGGATGGTACCGGCAGATTCACCGGAGAAAGGCATCGAACTGGCGACGAACCTGAAGCCGGCCGTCATCCTGCTGGATCTGAGCATGCCGAGCATGGACGGCTTTCAGGTGCTGGCAATTCTGAAGGCAAAACCGGAATTGGCGGGCATCCCCATCATCGCCATGACCGCCCACGCCCTGCCCGAGGACATCCACCGAGGCAAGGCCGCCGGCTTTGATGATTACCTCACCAAACCCCTGAAGCTGAAGCACTTCTTTCAGGTGCTGGACCGCTATCTTGCAGACCCGTCCTGAGGACGCTGGAATCAGCCATAGTCACACCCCATCGCAATGTAAAGCGCTCTCACCGCCCGTCAACTGGCTACGCGCGCTTTACCTCATGTTCAACCTAGCGTCTATCTGATCCTGAACGGCGCCATCTTTAGACCATCCACCGGCCAGAGAGTGCGATCCTTGAACGTGTAGGCCTTGGGAGAAATAGATCTGACCCGGTTTTTTGTGGTGTTGAACGCCGTCACCGATCAGCCGGGGGGGGGGGGAGCTCATCTGCTGGACTGCTTCCTGGCGGGCTACGCCCGACCGCCGTGTTCTGAAGCAGGTCCTTGGCAAGGGGTAGGGAATGACTCAGGCGCCACGCCGGGCAAGAACGAACGCGTAGAGAAACAGCAACCCGAACGCCAGGTCATTGATGCCATACCCGGCAATAAAAACGGCGGTGAGGCTGTCCTGCTCCAGGATCGATGAGAACTGGTCAGCCGAGTTCCACCACCAGACGATCCAGGCACCGACATAGAACAGTTTTTCGATAAAGAATACCAGGCAAAGCCAGGGCACCAACGCCCAGGACCGGGCAACGGCAACGTAGGCCAGGCCCCACACCAGAATCATCGCTTGCCCGAAAACAGAGAACACAACGGGGTCGGCGAACGTGAGCACGTCGTTGGTGAACCCTCTTGAAATCATAAGCATGCCAATAATGTTCACTGCGCCAGCAGCCAGAAATGCAGGACCAACCCAACGGCTCATTCGCGAATCTCCCATGAAATGAAAAAACACAGCATAGTACGAAAATCATCTGGTTGTGGTTATTCGCAGGTTCAAACGTCCGATAATTGAGTTCCGACCCCGGGAATCACAGAATGGCCGGCGCTTCGCGCGCCGGGCTCCTCAAAAAACATAAATGAGGCCGATACCGATTTCTGCTTCATAATTATTTCGAGAGATCGGGCTATCTGACACGTCACTCCCATAGTGCTCATAAAGAGCCTCGCCGAAGACCTGCCAGCTCTCGCTCAAGTAATCCCGGTAGTTAACATTGAGCCCCACTGACCGATACCCGCTATCAACGTCGGTTTCCGAGATCCCTGAATCTATGGATTGTTTTGTGTCGACACCGAAATCCCGATTGGCGCGCTCACCATCGTGGAACGTAACTGCGGCGCCCACCTCCCAGCCTGTGCCGTCAGGCTGGCAACCCAGACACGTTCCCACGCCGAAAATCCCGAGCGTGCCGACCTTTCCGGTTGATATCCGGCCATCCAGAAAGTAACGCCAGTCCTCTGCAAGGGCATGACGCAGTTCCAACAGGAAGGCCACCCCGGAACTCGATTCGCCCAACCCGTCTAGCCGGCCGTCATCTGAATCGCTTTCTTCACGGCCTTCCTCGTAACCAACAGACGCCTGAAACAACCACGCACCCCCGGCTAGAGCACGCCAGCCGATGGCCTCACCGGCCCAGAAAAATACCTGTTCGCCAGTTCGCCACTGCACACCCCCAGCCGGATCGACCTCAAACTGGAATTCGTCCGAGCCCTCATAAGCCGACTCATATTCAACGCTTAGGCCCAAGCCAACGCCCCAACCATCACCATCTGTAAAATCGACGACCGAGGGGAGGGGAACGAGGGGTATTCTCGCCTCTGTGGCATGAACCGATCCGAAACATGAAAGGACGCCAAGCAATGTGGCGACTTTTAAGCGTATGCTTTTCATGGTTATTCTCCAGGATTGGCGTACTGGCATGAGAGACAACCCGCGTGTTTGATTCCTTCAAACTGCCTTCGCATATCCTGAAAATGTAGGCGCAGTGTACCGAAACCGCCAGAACGGCCAGGCACGGGGGGCGCCGCTGCCAGCTGCTTATACCCCTTATGATCCCCGGTTCAGTTTCTTGCCTTGCGCCGGATCTTTTCCGCGATGAACGGCGCACAAGCGGTCACCGCAAGCACCACCGGCTAGAGGTTGCCATCCTTGAAGGTGTAGGCCTCAAGCATCACTGGCCACGACTTTCCCTGTGCAAGCCCGAAGGAAAACTCGAACGCAAGGGTGAGTGCGAGCCAGCCAAATCCCATCAGCCAGACTTGTCCGGGGCGGTGCAGGTGGAGCCAGGGAAGCGAAAGCCACGCTACGGCAATAATCAGGGCTGAAAGGAGCAGACCGCTCAGGATGAAGGCGGATGGAGTCCCGAATGCTGGAAGAAGTAGAGTCTCGCGGAGCAAGCCGTTAGCGATGGCAAGGGCGAGTATGCTGAACCAGACTGCCAGCGCTTTCAGAGCTTTTAGCATGGGCAGTTGCTCCCTTTAAAACGTCTGGCTTATTGCTGATCGTTCATTTCGGATTGCTGCCAAAAATACCGGCAGTCCCGCTAACTTTGGCACCTCCCCAAACTCCGCATCCCAAGCAGCTTTTCTGGATAAGAAGATATGCGCAGTTGGTGATGGTCGGCCCCGGCAATTGCCCCAGACGACGCATATTGACCGCCACGAGCCATCAACTTTAACCAGGGCTTGACCACCGTAGCCCGGATTTAATTGATGGGCGCCCCGGGGATGTTGTGCAGAAGCTCGGCATTTGTGGGGTACTTCTCTAGCAGCTCAACCAGCCGTTTTGTGCCCTCTAGCGGTTTGAGACCGCTAAGCGCGCGGCGCAACGCTCTTATTTTGTCCAAATCTTTCGGATCCAACAGCAGCTCTTCACGGCGCGTACTGCTTTTCGAAATATCCAGCGCGGGGAAGATTCGCTGATTCGCCACGTCTCTTGATAAAACCAGCTCCATGTTCCCCGTGCCTTTGAACTCCTCAAATATAACCTGGTCCATACGGCTGCCGGTATCAACCAGAACGGTTGCCAGGATGGTCAGCGAGCCGCCATTCTCAAGGTTTCGTGCAGAGCCAAACAACCTCCGCGGGATCTCCATCGCTCGCGCATCAACCCCGCCAGACATCGTACGACCGCTGCTCTTTCGCTCCGCATTGTGCACACGTGCAAGCCTGGTAAGAGAATCAATCACAATCATGACGTTGTGACCCTCGCCAGCTTGTTGGCGGGCGATATCAAGAAGCTCATCGGCAATACGAGCGTGATGAGCATAGCTTTCATCCGAAGAAGACGCGTGTACCTCAGCCGGGACGCTTCGCTTGAAATCAGTGACCTCTTCGGGTCGCTCATCTATCAACAACGCGTAAAGTTTAATGTCGGGATACGCCTTTCCCACCGCCTGGCAAATATCCTTTAAAATCGTCGATTTTCCAGACCCCGGCGGTGCAACGATCAAACCTCGCTGCCCCATTCCAATCGGCGTGATCAAATCCATCGCGCGCACCGTGAGTTTTTCTGAACCCGACTCCAGGCGGATCCCCGGCGTTGGATTGATAGCCACACCGTTTAAAAAACGTTTTTGTGGATCAACCTCAACCATCGCTTCGGCTTCCTTGGCCACTGGTTTGGCGTCTTTATTTGGTTTTCGGGTCAACCCTAATGTCTTTCTCGTCATAGCTTTTGATGGCTCTTGTTTGATAGATATTTTTCGACGTTGGCTGATAACGCCAAAAAACCGTGTGCACAAAATAGGTCTGCCCCGGTGTTCCCCACAAAACAAAAAGGCCCGAAGTTCTCGCTCCAGGCCTCTTCATCACTCATTGCGATCAATCACCTCAACCGCACTTGCTGTCGCCACAAGACAGGCAGGTCGCACATCCGTCCATCACGATCACCGCCTTGGTGCTGCACTTGCCGCACATGGTGGCGTTGGCGGGGTAGTCGCCAACCTTGTCGTCGTTCGTGGCCGTGGTGTGGCTGGCTTCGAACTCGGCGCGCTTTTCGGCGAGGATGCGCTTGGTGGTTTCGCTCATTTCCTCGCTTTCCAGCAGGCCGATGGCTTTCAGATGCTTCTCGATCACCGCGCCGATTTCCGCCACCAGCGAGGGCATGAACACGCCGCCTTTCTTGAAGTAGCCGCCGTTGGGGTCGTACACGCTGCGCAGCTCCTCCACCAGGAAGGTCACGTCGCCACCCTTGCGGAAGACCGCAGAGATAACGCGGGTGAGGGCGATAACCCATTGGAAGTGTTCCATCGACTTGGAGTTGATGAATACTTCGTACGGCTGCCGGCTCTCGTGGTCGGTGTCTTCGTTGAGCAGGATGTCGTTGATGGTGATGTACATCGCATGCTCGCCGATCGGCGGCTTGATCTTGTAGGTGGTGCCCAGCAGGAAGTCCGGCCGCTCGATGTATTCGTTCATCTGTACGGGTTTGACTTCCGGCTGCACAGCCACCTGTTCCTGACTGGCTTCCGGGTCGGCTTTCTTGACGCGGTAGCCGACGATCTTGTTGCTGATTTTAACTGTCATGTTCGTTGTCCTTGTCGGTTACCGGATCAATATTTTCCGTAGGTGCCTTCTTTGAGGGCGTCGAAGAGGTTGGCGGCGTTGTGAATTTCGCCGTCGTATTCAACCTGCTCGTTACCCTTCAGGGTCACCTTGCTGCCGTCATCCAGTGTGAATTCGTACAGGGTGTTTTCCAGGTCTTTCTCTTTGACCAGTACACCCTGGAACGCCTCGGGGTTGAAGCGGAAGGTGGTGCAACCCTTCAGGCCCATGTCATAGGCATAGAGGTAAATGTTCTTGAATTCCTGGTAGGCGAAGTCAGTAGGCACGTTCGCGGTTTTGGAAATCGAGGAATCTACCCATTTCTGCGCAGCGGCCTGAATGTCTACGTGCTGGGCCGGTGTGACGTCGTCCGAAGTGGTGAAGTAGCTGGGCAGCTTCTTGTCTTCCTCTTCGGAGAACGGCATGGCGCCGGCGTTCACCAGGTGGCGGTAGGCCAGCAGCTCGAAGGAGAACACGTCGACTTTCTCTTTCGTCTTGCGGCCTTCGCGGATGATGTTGCGGGCGTAGTGGTGCGAGAAGCTCGGCTCAATGCCGTTACTGGCGTTGTTGGCCAGTGACAGGCTGATGGTGCCGGTGGGCGCGATGGAGGTGTGGTGGGTAAAGCGGCCACCTTTCTCGGCCAGCTGCTCGACCACGTCCGGCGCGACCTTGGCGATTTCCTGCATGTATCGGCTGTACTTGGCGTGCAGTACCTTGCCTTTGAGCTTGTCGCCCAGCTTGTAGCCGTCTTCAGCCAGCCGCGGGCACTTGCCCATCATTTTCGGGGTGATCTCGAACTCGTCGTCCATGATCGGGGCCGCGCCTTTCTCTTCAGCCAGGGCCAGAGACTGGCGCCAACCTTCCACGGCCATTTCACGCACCACGTCTTCGGTGAACTGCACAGACTCTTCCGAACCATAAGGCATACGCAGCATGGCGAGGGTGGAACCCAGACCGAGGATGCCCATGCCGTGGCGGCGCTTGTAGGTGATTTCGTGGCGCTGCTCGGCCAGCGGCAGGCCGTTGATTTCGACCACGTTGTCCAGCATGCGGGTGAAGATGGCCACAACCTTGCGGTACTTCTCATAGTTGAAGCTGGCCTTGTCGGTGAACGGGTAGTCCACAAACTTGGTCAGGTTCACCGAGCCCAACAGACAGCTGCCGTAGGGGGGCAGGGGCTGTTCACCGCAGGGGTTGGTGGCGCGGATGTCTTCGCAGAACCAGTTGTTGTTCATCTGGTTGACCTTGTCGATCAGGATGAATCCCGGCTCGGCGTAGTCGTAGGTGCTGGTCATGATGGTGTCCCAGATGAACTGGGCTTTCAGGGTGCGGTAGATGCGGCATGCGACCTTGCCCTCATCGTTGACCACATAGCCTTCCAGAATCGGGAAGTCGCGGTACACGAACTGGTCCGGGTTGTTCAGGTCCAGGCCTTCTTCAGCCACTTCTTTCTCGGTGACCGGGAACGACAGGTGCCAGTCGGAGTCGTTGCGCACGGCGTCGATGAAGTCTTCGGTGATCAGCAGCGAGAGGTTGAACTGGCGCAGGCGGCCGTCTTCACGCTTGGCCTGGATGAAGTCGATGATGTCCGGGTGGTGCACGTCGAAAGTAGCCATCTGCGCGCCACGGCGACCACCGGCGGACGACACGGTGAAGCACATGCGGTCGAAGATATCCATGAACGACAGCGGGCCAGAGGTGGTGGCACCGGCGCCCGCCACGTAGGCACCGCGCGGGCGCAGCGTGGAGAATTCATAACCGATGCCGCAACCGGCTTTCAGGGTCAGGCCGGCTTCGTGGTTCTTTTCCAGGATGTCGTTCATGGAATCACGAACGCTGCCAGACACGGTGCAGTTGATGGTCGATGTGGCAGGCTTGTGGGCTTCCGCGCCGGCGTTGGAGGTGATGCGACCTGCCGGGATGGCGCCGTGCTGAAGGGCCCAGATGAACTCCTTCATGTATTTGGAGCGGTTAGCTTTCGCTTCAACCTGAGACAGGGCAGTGGCTACACGTTCGTAGGTAGCGTTGATGTCTTTGTCGACCGGCTCACCGGTTTTGGTCTTGAGCTGGTACTTGCTGTTCCAGATGTCCAGCGAAGCTTCCTGCATTGGGATTGTTGTTATCACTGCCTGTGCCTTAGCGTTCATTCAGCCTTACCCCTGTGAATCAGTATTGAAAACCTGCGCCAGAGGTGGTGCCCTGGCCGGATTGTGTGCTTGTTGAACAAAACCACTAGATGTGGTGTTGGCTCCAACCGGTGTTGGCCGGTGGCATGGGCTTTGAAGCCCTTTGTAATCGCGCCAGAACAGCCGTAAGGGCTGAGCGAGCCGCTGGGGAGGTTTCTCCGGGGCGACCCTATATATGGGCGTCTTTTCACAAAGTATAACAGGATATAGTGGTCTGTGAAGAAGGAGACAACTATCGGTTGTGTCTGTGCGGCAAAGAAAATCAATGGATAGGCCCTTGAATCCACGGAATTGCCCGAAAAACCGGCAAGTTGGGTGTCTGGCCTACAAAGCACAATATGTTGTGGTTAAAAAATATTCGCCAGAATCCGCCATTCAATCGCTAACTCAGGTAATTGTGACCGGTGCACGTACCCCTTTCGGACGTGTCGCTAAAGTACGAATGTGGCGTCGAACTCTGCAGTGGCCCACCGGTAGTTAGGGAGTAATGACAACGATAAAAGGAACATAATAATGAAAGGCCTGAAACGCTCATTGCTGGCGCTGAGCATCATGGGGGTGCCGGCGCTTGCCGCGGCTGACATCCAGATGCTGGACGACAGCGCAATGGGAAACATCACCGGCCAGGCCGGTGTGACGATTGAACTGGAAACCAAATTGAACATTGATCGCTTCATCTACACCGATGAAGGCTCGCTGGAGATTAACGACATCTTCGTGGGCGGTGCAAACCGCACCGACATGTTCTCGGAAATGAACCTCAACCTCAACGGCGATGCCACGGACCGGCTCGACAACATTCGCATCAACATTGATCTGGCCAGCGACGGCGACGCCATCATCAATCTGTTGCCGTTGAGCTTCAATGCGGTGGATGTGCGGATCGCAACCGGCGCCTGGAACCTGATCGGAACCGACGGCAACACCACCATACTGGATAACTTCAATATGGACATGCTGGTGGGGTCGGGCACCATCCGGGTGGACACCGCCACGGATACCCTCAATTTCCGCACTGACATCGCCATCGATGATATGGACTTTGATGTGCCGTTTCTGGCCCTCGGGATCCGTGACTTCGAGCTGACCGGCGCCGATTACGATCTGCAGGCACCGCAGCCGTTGCGGCTGTTTGCGGCCGTTGAGCTGGATATGTACACCGCGCAGAATTCCCAGAACGTCGAAAGCCTGGCGATTGATCTGGCGAACTTTGAGGCGGATATCCGCATTGGCGGGGTGATTGTGGGGGGTACGTCCATCGGTTCTATAGCCATGGATAACCTGGCAATTACCGATACGTCGATGTTGATCTACGGTCATTGAGGCGCAGGGCTGGTGACAGCCCGATAGAAAAAGCGGGGCCCAGGCCCCGCTTTTTTTGGATCAGCCCAGCAGCAGGCTGTCGTCGTCCACTTCCAGGCCCCGCTGTTTCTCGAACAGCCCCAGCAGGTCTTTCACTTCCAGACCCTTGCGGTCTTCGCCCTCAATATCAAAGACCACTTCGCCCTGATGCAGCATCACCGTGCGGTCGCCCACTTCCAGCGCCTGTTTCATGCTGTGGGTGACCATCAGCGCCGTCAGTTTCTGCTCTTCGATAATGCGGGTGGTGAGTTCCAGCACGAAGGCAGCGGTTTTCGGATCCAGCGCGGCGGTGTGCTCGTCCAGCAGCAGTATGGCGGAGGGCGTCAAGCTGGCCATCAGCAGGCTGACAGCCTGGCGCTGGCCACCGGAGAGTAGGCCCATCTTGTCGCCGAGCCGGTTTTCCAGACCCAGCTTCAGGGTCGACAGGCTCTCGCGGAAACGCTCCATGTAGTGTTTTTTGACCGCAGTGGTCAGGCCACGGCGTTGCCCGCGCTTGATCGCCAGGGCCAGGTTCTCTTCGATGCTCAGGCCCTCGCAGGTGCCGGCCAGCGGATCCTGAAACACCCGGGCCACGCGGTTGGCACGCTTGTGGGTGGGCAGCTTGGTGACATCCACGTTGTCGACGATGATGTTGCCGCTGTCCACCATCACTTCACCGGCGAGGGCGTTCAGGAAGGTGGATTTGCCGGCGCCGTTGCTGCCAATCACGGTGACGAATTCACCCTGGTTGACGGTCAGGCTCATGCCCCGCAGCGCGGGGTTTTCCAGCGGCGTACCTTTGCCGAAGGTCAGTTTAAGATCTGTTGCGCTAATCATGCTTTACCCCTCAGGCCTTGTTGCGGGTGAAGCGGGCGACGAGTGACGCGCGCGCACCGGGCAGAACGATGGCCAGGGTGACCAGCACTGCCGTGATGAGGTTGAGATCCTGGGATTGGAGCCCGAGGAAATCAGCGTTCAGGGCGAAGGCGATGGCCAGGCGGTAGATAATGGCGCCAACCACGCAGGCAACCAGGGCCTTGATAACGGTGTTGGGGGTGATCACCGCCTCACCGCCAATCAGCGAGGCCAGGCCGATCACGATCACGCCGACACCCATGGTGACATCCGCCGCGCCCTGGCTCTGGGCAAACAGGGCGCCCGCCAGACCCACCAGGCCATTGGAGAGCGCCACACCCAGAATGATCATGCCGCCGGTGGCGATGCCCTGGGCGCGGGCCATGCGTGCGTTAGCGCCGGTGGCACGCATGGCCAGGCCGGTTTCGGATTTCATAAACCGCCACAACAGCACCAGCGAGACCAGCACCACGATCACGAACAGCAGCACCGGCACCTGATGGTAGTCCAGGGGTAGGTCGTACCAGGGGGTGAGCACGGTGTCTTCGCCCAGTAGCGCCACGTTGGGTCGGCCCATGATGCGCAGGTTGATGGAGTAGAGCGCGATCATGGTAAGGATCGATGCCAGCAGGTTGAGGATGTTCAGCTTCACGTTGAGAATTGCGGTGACCGCACCGGCGGCCATGCCGGCCAGCACGGCGGCACCGGTGGCGATCCATGGGTTCCAGCCGGCGATGATCAGCATCGCGGCGACGGCCGCGCCCAGGGGGAAGCTGCCGTCAACGGTGAGGTCCGGGAAGTCGAGAACACGAAAGGAGATATAGATGCCGAACGCCACCAGGCCGTAGATCAGGCCGGTCTCGATGGCGCCGTACAGAGCAATGTCACTGAGCATGGGTAATGTTCACTATAGATGGAACGGACGGTGCCCTCGTGAGGCCCCGCCCGTGTTGGTTCGCGGTTACTTGTCGCTTTTGACGATTTCCTGGGCGTCGTCCAGCACGTCCTGGGACAGGGTGATGCCCATGCGCTCGGCGGCTGCAGGGTTTACAAACAGGTTCAAGGTATCCACGGATTCCACGGCCATGTCGGCCGGGTTGGCACCGTTCAGGATGCGCGCCACCATGCCGCCGGTCTGGCGGCCCAGGTCGTAGTAATCAAAGCCCAGGGCAGCAACGGCACCGCGGCTGACGGTGGCGGTGTCGGCGGCGAACACCGGTATTTTGGCGCGCTCACCCACAGACACCACGGCTTCTGCGGCGCTGATTACGGTGTTATCGGTGGTCAGGTAAATGGCGTCTGCCTTGCCCACCAGTGAACGGGCCGCGCCCAGCACTTCCGAGGTCTTGGTGGCCGCGGCTTTGGTCAGTTTCAGGCCTCGGGCCTCCAGGCTGGCTTCCAGCAGTTCCACCAGCGCCACGGCGTTGGCTTCGCCGGGGTTGTAGACGGTGCCGATGGTTTTCGCATCCGGGACCACGCGCTCGAGAAGGTCGATGTGGCGCTCAATGGGCAGCATATCGGTGACGCCGGTGATGTTGGCGCCCGGCTTTTCCAGGCTCTGGACCAGTTTCGCGCCCAACGGGTCGGTGACGGCAGAGAACACCACCGGGATGTTGCGGGCGGCGGCGGCCATGGTTTGGGCAGATGGGGTGGCAATGGCCACGATCACGTCGGGGCCTTCGCCGACGAATTTGCGGGCGATCTGAGAGGCAATCGCGGAGTTACCCTGGGCGCTCTCATGCATTATGGTGAGGTTGTCGCCCTCGCTGAAGCCTTCTTCGGCAAGCTCATCCCTGACGCCCTGATAAACCGCGTCCAGTGCGGGGTGTTCAACAATCTGGGTAATGGCAACGGATTTGAGTTCGCCTGCCTGTGCCAGTCCGGCTGCGGCAAGCAGCATTGCACCGATCAGGGTTCTCAGAGCTTTATTGGCCATACGCCGTTTCTCCCGAGTGAAATGAGCCGTAATTTGAAGGTGCGAAAGTTTATCACAGCGAAAGGCGCTCGGGGGCACGCTAAGTATCTGGAAAAAAACATGAGAAGTGCAATATTTATATTGCCATCACGTTTTGACGAGAGGTGGTGTGTTGAAATACGCTACGAAAGTCTAACAAGCCCGCCAAGAGGCCCGGCTCTCGAAACAATACCAAAAACAGCAAGCAAGGAAAGGTCCATGGACACAACGAACAAACTTCCACTGGATATGGTCTATCACTGGGAAAAAGCCAAAGGCGATTCTCTGTATATGACCCAGCCGATCGGCAACGGAAAAGTCGTGGAGTACACCTGGAAGCGGGCCGTTGACGAATCCCGCCGGATGGCGTCTTACCTCAAGTCTCTCAACCTGCCGGAGAAAAGCCGGATAGGTATTATCTCCAAGAACTGCGCCCAGTGGATCATGTCGGATTGGGCAATCTGGATGGCCGGCCATATTTCCGTGCCGCTGTATCCCACGTTAAACGCAGACACCGTGCGCTACATCCTTGAACACAGTGAATGCGAGCTGCTGTTCGTGGGCAAGCTGGACGACTGGGACATGATGAAGCCGGGCGTGCCCGAGACCCTGCGTTGTGTGTCTTACCCGCTGAGCCCGCCCAACGATTTCGAAACCTGGGATGACCTGGTCGCCAAGTACCCGCCCATGGAAGAGAACACCCAGCGGGAAGCCGACGAGCTGGCCACCATTGTGTACACCTCCGGCAGTACCGGTCGCCCCAAGGGTGTGATGCTGAGTTTCAATAACATGGCGTTTGCTGCCGCCGGTGGAACCCAGGTGCTGGGTGTGGGCTCTGAAGAGCGCATGCTGTCGTACCTGCCGCTGGCCCACGTTTTCGAGCGCACGTTCGTTGAGCTGGGTTCGGTGTATACCGGTTTCGAGCTGTACTTTGCGGAATCCCTGGATACCTTCGTACAGGATCTGCAGCGGGCTGAACCGACGTTGTTCCTTTCAGTGCCGCGGCTGTGGGTGAAGTTCCAGCACGGTGTGCTGCAGAAGCTGCCCAAGCAAAAACTTGATAAGTTGCTGAAGATTCCGGTTGTAAAAGGTTTGATTAAAAAGAAAATTCTCAAAGGCCTGGGCCTGAGCAAAGTGAAGCTGGCCGGCAGCGGTTCGGCGCCTTTGTCCAGCGATGTGCTCGACTGGTACCGCAATCTGGGGCTGGAGCTGCTCGAGGGTTATGGCATGTCCGAGAACTTTGCCTATTCCCACATGAACAAGCCCGGCAGGTCCCGCACTGGGTACGTGGGTGAGGCGGCGCCGGGTGTGGAAGTGAAGATCAGCGAGCAGGGCGAAGTGCTGGTCAAGAGTCCGGCCACCATGATGGGCTACTACAAGGACGAAGAGAAAACCCGCGAAGCCTTCACCGAGGACGGTTTTCTGAAAACCGGTGACAAGGGCGAGATCGATGAAATGGGCCGCCTCAAGCTGACCGGTCGCCTCAAAGAGATCTTCAAGACCAGCAAGGGCAAGTACATTGCGCCCGCACCGATCGAGAACCGCTTGATGTCTCACGATGCCATCGAAATGGTCTGTGTATCCGGTGCCAACCAGACTCAGCCCCACGCGCTGGTGATGCTGGGCGAGGAAATTCGCCCGAAAATGGCTGACGAGGGCTTCCGCAAGGAGATTGAGGAAAGCTTTAAGAAGCTGATCACCGATGTGAACAAGACCGTGGATCCCCACGAGCAACTGGCGTTCATTACCGTGGTCAGTGACGAGTGGTCCATCGAGAACAGCTTCCTGACACCCACCCTGAAGCTGAAGCGTAATGTGGTAGAGGATGCCTACCAGGAGAAGGTCGACAGCTGGTACGCCAAGCGTCAGCCGGTGATCTGGCAGTAAGCATCACTGACAGCCACTGTGACTGGTGGTGATCCAAAAGACCCGGACCCTGTCCGGGTCTTTTGCGTTTGGTCACACAATGCCTACATAAGTCGCATAGGGCGATCCGGGCCGTCGAACTAAAATGAAACGTATCAGGAGGGACTATGACGCAATTAGGCCGTTTCCAGAAACGCATTCACGACGCTATTCCGATTACCCGTGCACTGGGGATTGAAGTGCTTGATTACGATGGCCGAGCGCTGCTGGTCAGCGCGCCGCTGGAGCCCAATCACAATCATCAGGGCACCGGGTTTGGTGGCAGCGTGTATTCGCTGGCGGTGACCTCGGCCTGGGGGCTGATCGAGCTGGCCATTGCCGATATGGGTCTGAAGGGCAATGTGGTGGTGCAAAGTGGCAGCATCGATTACCTGACGCCCGTGGAGGGGGATTTCTACTCGCTGTGCCGGTTGCCGGCCGGTGAGGTGCCGGACCGGTTTCGCAAGAGCCTGGCACGACACGGTAAGGGTCGGTTGGCATTGCACGCCGATGTCTATTGCGGTGAGCCCACCATGGAACCCCGTGGAGCGCCTGTTGCTACTTTCCAGGGACGTTTCGTGGTTCAGGATACGGAATCACGCCCGGTGCTCTGAATGCCGCTATCGGCGCCTTCAGGCGATACGGCGGCTACCAGAAATGGAGCGGCTCATCAGGATGATGGGCACTATCCCCGCCAACACAATCACCAGCGCCGGCAGGGCGCTCTGCGCCAGCTGCTCGTCCGAGGCAAACTGATACACATAGGTTGCCAGCGTATCGAAATTGAACGGGCGCAGAATCAAGGTGGCCGGCAATTCCTTCATGCAATCCACGAACACCACCAGGGCGGCGGTCAGCAGCGTGCCCCGCAGCATCGGCAGATGCACTTTCACCAGCGTGTTACCCGGCGAATGGCCGAGCGAGCGTGAAGCCATATCCATGCTTGGGGTGATCTTCTGCAGCGCGCTCTCCACGCTGCCGGCGGACACCGCCAGGAAACGCACGGTGTAGGCAAACACGAGGGCGAAGGCCGAGCCGCTCAGTAACAGGCCGGTGCTGACGTTGAAAGTGTTGCGCATCACCGAATCCAGCCAGTTGTCAAAACCTGCCAGCGGAATGATCACACCCACCGCCAGTACCGCGCCGGGCATGGCGTAACCCAGGCTGGAGAGGCGCATCATGATCTGCATGCCACGGGTGTTGTGCAGACGGCGACTGTAGGCCAGTGTGACGCCGATCAGCAGGGTGGTGAACGCGGCGGTGCCGGACAGGAACAGGCTGTTCAGAGTGTTGCGGAAGAACGTGGAGTTCCAGCTTTCATCAAAGTATTCCCAGGCGAACTGGCCGAGGGTGATGGCGGGAATCACAAAGCCGAGAATCACCGGGATGGCGCACACCGCCACGCAGATCAGCTGGCGCGGCATGGACATGGTAAAGCGGCGGATAGGATCGCGGTTGTCCCGCGCCGCAAACTGCTGCTGGCGCCGGCGTGAATAGCGCTCCAGGGTGACCAGAATCACCATGAACATCAGCATGGTGGAGGCAATCTGTGCGGCACCACCGAGGTTACCCAGGTTCATCCAGGTGTCGAACAGGCCGGCGGTGAGCGTTTGCACTGCGAAGAAGTCCACGGTGCCGAAATCATTGAGAGTTTCCATCAGCACCAGCGACAGGCCCACGGCGATGGCGGGCCGGGCGATGGGCAGTACAATCCGGAAGAAGGTGCTGATGGCGGAGTGGCCCAGGCTGCGGCTGACCGCAAACAGAGACGGCGACTGCTCCAGGAAGGCCGCCCGCGCCAGCAGGTAAACGTAGGGGTAAAGCACCAGGCCGATCATCAGGGTGGCGCCCTCCAGGGTGCGGATCTCCGGGAACCAGTAGTCCTGGGCGCTGGTCCAGCCAAACCACTCCCGCAGGGTGACCTGTACGGGGCCGGCGTAATCCAGCAGGCTGGTATAGACATAGGCGATCACATACGCCGGTACCGCAAAGGGCAACAGCATGGCCCACTCGAAAAACCGCCGGCCGGGGAATTCACACATGGTGACGGCCCACGCCGTGGCCAGACCGATGACCAGGGTAATGCCGGCAACGCCCAGCATCAGTTTGATGGTGGTGGTCAGGTAGCGGGGCAGGGTGGTGTCGAGCAGATGGGGCCAGATGTTTTCTTCAGGGAAGAAGGCCAGAAAAATCACCGAAAGAACCGGGAGCGCCACGATGGCGGTGGTCAGCGCGGCGGAGATCAACCAGCGCTTGGAGGTACGCTTCGCCAGCAGTGGCTGTGTCAGCCCGGGAGCACCGCTGGTTACTGCCTCGCTCATGTTGGTCCTTTGGCGTTCAAAAAAGAGATCCGATTCTAGTCACCCGAGCGGGCCTCTGCAAACTAAAAAGGGTGGGCAGCGCCCACCCTTGCTCGTTCGCGACGGTGTTACTCGCCGTCGTAGTCTACACGGTCAACCAGCTTCACGGCGGCATTGCGGTTGTTCGCAATCTCCTGCAGTGACAGGTCGTCCGGGTTGATCTCGCCCCACTCGGCGACGAGGCCTGAAGGCTGAACATCCGGGTTGGCCGGGTATTCGGTGTTGGCTTCTGCGTAAATACGCTGAGCCTCGTCTGTGGACAGGAACTCCATCAGGCGAAGTGCGTTTTCGCGGTTCGGCGCGCTCTTGGTCAGCGAGATACCACTGATATTAACATGGGTGCCGCGATCGTCCGCGTTCGGGAACACCAGACGAACCGCTTCAGCGGCCGGGCGCTGGTTCTCGTCGTTCAGCATGTTGCCGTAGTAATAGCTGTTACCGATGGCGATGTCACACACGCCTTCGGAGATGGCCTTGATCTGGTCACGGTCGCCGCCCTGGGGCTTGCGGGCCAGGTTGTCTTTCACGCCTTCCAGCCACTTTTCGGTTGCTTCCTCACCGTGGTGGGCAATCATTGAGGAGATCAGGGCGATATTGTAGGGATGCTTGCCGCTGCGGGTGCAGATGCGGTCATTCCACTTGTCGTCGGCCAGTTCTTCGTATGTGGTGATCTCACCTTCTTCAACACGCTCGTTCGACGTGAAGATCAGACGGCCACGGGTGGTCAGTGCAAACCATTTGCCTTCCGGATGACGCAGGTTTTCCGGAATGTTGTCTGCCAGGGTTTCGCTGTCCACACCGGCGACCAGGTCGCGCTCAACCAGCTCGTTGATGCGGGAAATGTCGACCGTCATGACCACGTCGGCGGGGCTGTTGCGGCCTTCGCGCTCAAGACGCTCTGCCAGACCCTGTTTGGCGAAAACCACGTTGGCCTTGATGCCGGTTTCCTGTTCAAAAGCGTTCAGCAGCGGCTCCAGCAGATACGCCTGGCGATAGGAGTAGATGTTGACTTCGCCGTCGGCGGAAGCGCTCAGGGGCATCACAGACAGGGCCATTGCAGTGGCGGCAGCCAGTTTCATTCGCATAGCGTGTGTCCTTTGTCGGGCAGATGGTTGAGTTATCACCTGGTTGACAGGAGATAGCACTAAAAACAACAACCATTCTCATTAGTGTTAACGATCATGTCAAGGTGCTGTTGCTGATTTTGCCCAAAATGGTGCTATGCTTCGGAAAGCCCTAAAAACTATGCAAAAAAAGCGGTGGATACACGGTTTATGGTTGGCAACGATCGCAGAGAACACTGTCGCACCGCTTTGAGTGCGAAGGTGAAGGTGCAGCACGCCACCCTCGGGGAGTTCCTGTTCTCAACACGGGACATTTCTGACGGCGGTATCTTCATTGTGGTGGAGAGCGATCCCTTCGAGCCCGCGATGGGAGACCGTGTGCAAGTGCAGGTGCAGGGATTGCCAGTGCCGGCGCCGGTGCTGGAAATGGTTGTGGTGCGCAAGACCAATGACGGCTTCGGTCTGCAATTTGCGGATCAATAAACGGTTTCCCGGCCACGGCTGTGGATAATAGCCAGTGCTGATCCGTCATTCTCAAGCCGTGAAGTGCCCAAATGAATCGTTTTCGCCAGATTACCCTGCGCCTGTCTTTCTTGTTTGTTGTCTCTGCCCTCAACGGATGTGCCTCTTATTACAGCCATTATGGCGCCTTCCTGGCGGAAAATTCCGCGGGCGAGGCGCGGCAGGTGGTGTTGAGCTGGCAAACGGCGGAATACCCCGGCTGGTGGGTAAAAGACAGCCAGTCTACGCCGATCCGGGTGGCTACTCAGTGCAGTGAGCGGGCCTGGCGCCTGACCGATGATTCCCACCGTGATCCGGCCAGTTGCGGTGACGGTATCCGCGCCTGTGGGCGGCCGGGACAGGACCTGGTTGCGGCCAGCGGGCAGCCGGCAGGTGAAGACGATGTGTGCCTGTCCATAGACCCCGGAGAGAGCCTGTCGAAGGTGACCGATATTGGCCAGTCCATGACCCTGTTGGTGTCCTGCGAGCCGGTGAGCACCAGCCGTCAGGCCGAAGACGAGGAAGAGAACACCGATTACCTTCGCGCCTCAGTGGTGCCCTACAGGGTCTACATCCGCAAAGCGCCCCGGGGCGCGCTGAATGGGCGCCCGCCCGCCGTGGACGATTCGGTGTGTGACGCAGATTGACACTTTTGGTCCGGAAGTGTGCGTCACGTCACGTTGCTACATTTTGTTTCCTCATGATGACTATCGTTACCTCCTGTTGCTTTCAAGTTACTTTGGACTACAAATATGTAATGGACTCTATCGTTTGAGCCGTCAAAATAGTCAGTATCGATTGTTGTAAAAATTGAGGTGCACCGTGGGCGTTCGTCAGAAGAAAATCGCCGTACAAGATCTGGAAATCGGCATGTTTGTGTCCGATCTGGACCGGCCATGGCACCAGACTCCGTTCCCGATTCAGGGCTTTCCTGTTCGCTCCCAGGACGACATCCGCTCGGTTGTGTCTTACTGCAAGTGGGTATTGATTGATGTCGCGGAGGCTCGTGAGAAAATCGATGCCGGCAAGGATCCCGGGCCAGTGTTTGGTCAGCGCGCGCGGAGAATGGGCGGCAACCGGGAAGTCATTCAGCTGCCGCCGCTTCACATCCGCGAGCCGGTTCATTATGAGACCACCACCACCATGAAGCGGGAGCTGAAGGTCTCGGGCATGGTGCTGGCAGATGCAGAGATCGCGCTCAAGCGTGTGTCTGAAACCATCAAGCGCCAGGCTACGCCCGATCTGCGGGAAGTGGCGGGCGTTACCCGCAACATGGTGTCCAGCGTGGTGCGCAATCCGGACGCTCTGCTGTGGCTGAGCCGTACCCGCCAGCATGACGACTTCATCTACCGGCACGCCATGAATACGGCAGTCTGGGCTCTGGTGTGCGGGCGTGAGCTGGGACTGAACGAAGGGTTGTTGAACCATCTGGGTCTGGGGTGTCTGTTGTCGCAGATCGGCAAGATCGCGCTGCCGGTCTCCATGCTGGAAAATGAAGACAAGCTCAGCCCTGATCAATTCGCGGAATACCGCACCTACGTCAATCGTGGCGTGGCCATGCTGGACGGTTGCGGGGTTTCTCGAGCGGTAATCAGTGTGGTGCAGGGGCACCGGGAGCGTCACAACGGTTCCGGCTTCCCGGAAGGTATTCGTGGCGACCGCATCCCACTGCTGGCCAAGATTGCCGGGCTGGCGGAGTTCTTCGAAAACCTGATCGGCCCGCGTGCGTCGTCCGAGCCGATGACGCCGGCCAAAGCCGTGCGGCTGCTGTATGACATGCGGAACATTGAGTTCCAGGAAGATCTGGTTGAAACGTTCATTCAGGCGGTGGGTATCTATCCCACCGGTAGCCTGGTGCAGCTCAATGATGGCCAGCGTGGGATGGTGGTGTCGCATTCACCGGAACGCCGGTTGTGGCCGAGGGTGATGGTAATGACGGACCAATTCCAGAAGCCACTGAAGTCGGCGAAGGTGATTGATCTGGCGAGCTTCAACGCGAACAAGGAAGCCGGTGAAACCCTGTCCATTGCCGAGTGCCTGCCCCATGGCACCGAAGGACTGAACCCCGAGCATTACGACGTTACCGGTACTGAATCCCGCTGGAATCTTGCGCGCCTGGTTGGCGCCTGATCAGCGAATGAGCACCCTGAGGCTTTTTCGTATCCAGCGGTAGGTGTTGTCCGGTCGAAAACTGATGACGATTTCCGATTCGCCGCCGCTGGCGCCCGCCACGAAATAATCCACCGTTGCTGACTGCCAGTCGAAACTGTGCACCACCACATCCTGCTGGCGGGTGCTGATGGCCTCTATCTGCGCCAGCCCGGTATCGCTACCTACGCGGCGCACATCCACGCTTTTAATCCCGGTGTCGGACGGGGAGTAACTGGCGGTCTCGTTGTTGAGATAGTAGCGGTTGCCATAGGTGGTGGTGATGGCGTTGAGCTCGCGGGTGAGGTAATCCTCAGCCGCCTCGCGATCGAAGTCGTCCAGGCTGCGCCGGGCTTCGAGAATGCTGTCTCGCTTGTTCTCAAGATCTTCCTGGTATTCCACATCCGGGTCGCGGTCGTCTTCGTTTTCCGGGCGTGGCGGCAGGGCGTCAATCTCGGACTGGGTGGGCGGTGCGTCGCAGAGTTCGTCGTCCTCCGGGTAGAAACAGATAGCTGCCAGCAGCTGATTGGCCGGCGACGGGGTGGGTTCGCTCTCTGATCCGGTGTGGGCAAACTCGGCTTCGCTGACGGAAAAATCAATCGGCGCCGTGAGGTCGGGCAGGGCCGCATTCAGCTGGCTGATGACCCTTTCACGCAATTCGATACCGTCGGTTTCCTTCAGGTTTTCCTCCCAGTTCAGTGCCAGCAGCAACCGCGTGAGATTGATCAGGGCATTGTCACTGAGCAGCGCCTGCTCGGTCAGTGTGTGGGTACGAAGGCCCTCATCGTCTGTGCCGGGGTTGTCGAGTTTCTGCCGGGTGTCTTCGAAAAACTCCAGTGGGGTGACAAATTCTTTTGCCGGAACATCCTCCGCCAGCGTGAGGTCGCCAACACGGAAGCTGACCGTTTCGCCCGGGTAGTACTGGTACTGCCCCTGCGCGTCGGTGTGCCCGGTGCGACTGGCGGTACGGTAACTGACGCCGCTGAAACCATGGACGTTAACAGCGCCGGTGCGGGTGTCGTCGTCGTTGCTGCCACCGCCGTCATCGAGGCAGCCGGTGAGGGTGAGTGCGGTAACCAGTGTCAGGCAGAGGCGAGGGTGGTGAACGGATTTCATGGTCTGGCGTACATTCCCTGGTCAGACGGCCGGCCGTACAAAGGCAGTGAGCGGTGCCGGGCCTTTTGTAAAGTGTTGTAACCGGCATTATAGGGTCGTCATGGCGGGGATATCGGGATTCCTGTCGCAGTTTGGTGTTTTCCCTCCGGGGTCCGTTTTCCGGTTGCCCGGAGCGGCAATGACTTGAAAATCGGCCACTCGCCACAACCTAGAAGACTTCCGATTAAACAGATCACGACGGTGGGCGGTCAGGCCGGCCAGGCACGTCACAATTCCGGGTAGTTTATGACCAATGCATTGGAGATCGGAGGGCTGATAAAAACCTACGGCGATGGGTTTCAGGCCCTCAAGGGTATCGATATGAACGTCCGCGAGGGGGACTTTTTTGCGCTGCTTGGGCCGAATGGCGCGGGTAAGTCCACCACGCTGGGTATTGTATCGTCCCTGGTGAACAAGACCGCGGGTACCGTGCGGGTTTTCGGGCACGACATTGATACCAGTCTCTCCGATGCCAAGCTGCATCTCGGCGTTGTGCCCCAGGAGTTCAATTTCAACCAGTTCGAGAAAGTGTTCGACATTGTTACGACCCAGGCCGGGTACTACGGCATTCCCCTGAAAAAAGCGAAAGTGTCGGCAGAGAAATACCTTCGCAAGTTGGGCCTGTGGGACAAGAAAGACACGCCGGCGAGGATGCTGTCCGGCGGTATGAAGCGTCGCCTGATGATTGCCCGGGCTCTGGTTCATGAGCCGAAACTGTTAATTCTCGATGAGCCCACCGCCGGTGTGGATATCGAGTTGCGCCGCTCCATGTGGACGTTTCTCGAAGAGATGAACCGCCAGGGCACCACCATTATTCTGACCACCCACTACCTGGAGGAGGCGGAGGCCCTGTGCCGCAACATCGCCATCATCGATCACGGCCGTATCCTCAAGCACACCAGCAAGCGGGAGCTACTGCAGCAGCTCCACGTTGAAACCTTCGTGCTGGACACCGAATCGCCATTGGCTTCCGCACCGGCGCTGGCAGATTTTCCCTGTCGGCTGGACGGCGAGGGTGCGCTGGAAATCGACGTGGAGAAAGGTCAGGGCCTCAACCGAGTGTTTGTGCAGCTTGAGGCCCTGGGCATCAAGGTAGTGAGTATGCGCACCAAGGCCAACCGGCTGGAGGAACTGTTTATCCGCATGGTGGAAGAAAACGCCAACGAGGGCGCGGCGCCGGTCAGCGCGGGAGGTGCCGTATGACGCCCCAGGCCAAAATGACCGCGTTTAACACCATTGTGCTGCGGGAGATTCGCCGCTTCACCCGGATCTGGCCTCAGACCCTGTTGCCGCCGGCGGTGACCATGACCCTGTATTTCATCATTTTCGGTAACCTGATCGGTTCCCGCATTGGTGACATGGGCGGGTTCGACTATATGTCGTTCATCGTACCGGGTTTGATCATGATGGCGGTAATCACCAGTTCCTACGCTAACGTGGTGTCGTCGTTCTTTTCGATGAAGTTCCAGCGCAGCATTGAAGAGCTGCTGGTATCGCCAGTGCCGGACTGGATCATTCTGGCCGGCTATGTGTGCGGTGGCATGGCACGTGGGCTGGGGATCGGGTTCATTGTCACGCTGTTGTCGCTCGGCTTTACCCGGTTGGAGATTCACAACCTGCCGATGGTGGTGGTTACGGTGTTTCTGACTTCGGCGCTGTTCGCGCTGGGTGGTTTCATCAACGCCATGCTGGCCACCAAGTTTGACGACATCTCCATTGTGCCTACCTTCGTACTGACACCGTTGACCTATCTCGGCGGGGTGTTCTACAGCATCAACATGTTGCCGGAATTCTGGCAGGGCGTGTCGATGATCAACCCGATCCTGTACATGGTGAATGCCTTCCGTTTCGGCATCCTCGGCGTTTCCGATGTGAATCCTTTCGTGGCACTCGGTATGATTCTGGTATTCATCACGCTGTTGTCGGCCGTTGCCCTGCGGATGCTGCAGCGAGGCAAGGGCATTCGCCACTGATTCAGACCCCTTTGAGCAGGACACACCATGGCACTTAACGATGCCCCTCTGGGCAAATCCAGTGAATACCCGGATCGCTATGATCCGGCGCTGCTGTTTCCGGTCCCGCGGGAGGAAAACCGCCGGCGCATCGGTCTTGATGATGGTCGCTGGCCCTGGTTCGGCGAGGATCTCTGGCAAGCCTGGGAAATCTCCTGGCTGCGGGCGGATGGGGTGCCCGAGGTGGCCTGGGCGGAAATCCGTTTCCCGGCGGCATCCCCCTGCATCATCGAATCCAAATCCCTGAAGCTGTACCTGAATTCACTGAACCAGGCGGTGTTTACCGCGCCGGAGCAAGTGGCTGAGGTCATCACCCGGGATCTCTCCAGTGCCAGCGGATCGGCTGTTCAGGTTTCCATGTTAAGCGTGGATGAGGGCGGCATCGCGGAGGGTCGGCCGCAGGGTTACGAACTGATCGACAGCGAAATCCTGGAGGATGTGACCTATCAGTATGCGCCGGAGTCCCTCGTGGCCGATGCCGGAGAGGTCACTGAGAGCCTGTGCTCACACCTGCTCAAGAGCAATTGCCCGGTGACCGGGCAGCCGGACTGGGCCACGGTGATGATCCGTTACACCGGGCCGAGAATCGACCGCAAGGGATTACTGAGGTACGTGGTCAGTTTCCGCCAGAAGCAGGATTTTCACGAGCACTGTGTGGAAACGGTATTCACCGACATCCTGGCCCGTTGCGCGCCGAAACAGTTGATGGTGTGTGCCCGATACACCCGGAGGGGGGGGCTGGATATCAATCCGTGGCGGAGTACCGAGCCGGAAGGCGACGCCGGTGCGCGACTGATCCGCCAGTAATGACGGGCGGATGCCAACACAGGGATTGAGCAGGGTGAGAGGTTAGCGGATTTCTTCTTCCTGGCGCAGGCGGTCGGCGGCGTCTTCCAGCGCCGTCAGGATCGACTGCCGCTCGCGCTCGGTGATCTTGTCTGAGTCCAGGTACATGGCGAAACCGCTGTGCTCGTGCTCCAGGAAACTGCGGTTGGGGCCCATGTCGCGGCGGAAATCCACCACTTCGTAAATGGGTACTGGCTTACCAAAGCCCTTCACGGTGATCTCACCCTTGTCCCGGCACATGATGCGGTCCTTGATCAGCGAGAAGGTCTCATAGGACACCAGAATTTCACCGGGCTCGGCCAGGGACTCCAGCCGGCTGGCCAGGTTCACTTCCTTGCCGATGATGGTGTAATCCATCCGGTTCTCAGCGCCGAAGTTGCCTACGGTGGTGTAACCGGTGCTGATACCCATGCGGATTTCCAGCGGGGTCTTGATGCCCTGGCTGCGCCACTTCTGACGCATGATCTTCATGTGTTTGCGCATGTCGATGGCCATGGACACACAGGCAAAGGCATCTTCACGCTGGCCACGGCTGGTGGGGTCACCGAAAAACACCATGATGGAATCACCCACGAACTTGTCGATGGTGCCGCCGTATTTGAGCGCCACTTCCGACATGCCGTTAAAGTAGTGGTTCAGCAATTCGGTCAGGGCTTCCGGCTCCATCTCTTCCGACAGTTCGGTAAAACCCTTGATGTCGGAGAAGAACACCGCCAGTTTCTTGCGCTGAGTTTCCAGGCGCACGTCCCGCTCGCCGGTAAAGATGGACTGCCAGACCTGGGGCGAGAGGTATTTTGACAGTTTGTGGGACAGTGCGATCGACTGTTCCCGTTGGTTCTGGATCTGGGTTTTCGCCATCATCAGCGCACGGGCCTGCTGGTGCGAATAGAAGGCGGTGACACAGATGTAAAGCCCGGTGGCGAGTATCGAGACGATGCCGGTGAGCAGGGGTGCCTGGAAGCTCTCGGCCGGACCACAGACCGCCAGCCCGATGGACAGTGTCGTGAACATGAAAACAGTGCCGAACAGCCATTGCCGCAAACCGCCGATGATCAGGCAGCTGAACATCAGCATCAGCATCACCGATACCGACGGAATGGCAACCAGTCCGATGGCGCCGACCAAAGCACCGCCGATCAGGCAATCGACAATCAGCATTTTCTGGCGGATGCGGGAAGAATTTTTCAGAAAGGTGCGCCGGGTAAGCGCGTGAGCGACGTGGGGCCAGCTCAGGGCTCCGGCGATGGCGTAGATCAACCAGTCCGGGAACGCGCCCTGAATAACCCCGGCGGCAATGATCATTGCCGTCACGGTGTACGCCAGGATGCGACCGTTGTAGTCCGGCATGGGCGGAATGGCGATGGGATTGTTCGGCGCGTCAACAAGAGTTGCCTTGCCAGCGTTGGCGCTGGCATTGCGCAGGTCCACCGGAGCACTCATCATGTCAGAAACGGATCCGGCCGATGAGGATGTCACGAAACATCACCCAGTCACCCATCAGGCTGTACACTGGGTGTTTGAATGTTGCCGGGCGGTTTTTCTCGAAGACATAGTGACCGACCCAGGCAAAACCGTAACCGATTAAGGGGAGCAGTAGCAGCCAGGCCAGCTTGCCGCTGGTCAGTGCGTAAAGTGCTACGGCGATCACCAGCAAGCTGCCGACAAAATGAAGTCTGCGGCAGGTCACATCGCTGTGTTCTTTCAGATAGTAAGGATAGAATTCTGAAAAGTTGCGAAAGGCGCTCTGTTCACTCATGGTTCGGCTTACCGGCTCAATATAAACGATGTTCGTGGTCGAACTACGACCAAAGGTTAACAGTATTACAGAAAGGCCACAATTCCGACGGGGCTTTTCTGCTTGACATCGCCTTTATACCCGCAAATTCACATCAGCTGATACAGGATCGCGATAATTTATGACGGCAGCAATCGATTTCCTGCTCCAGAGAAAATCCGAGCCGCGCCTGCAGGCTCCGGCGCCGGACGCCGTCGCGCTGGAAACGGCTTTCCGGTGCGCCGCCAACACACCAGACCACGCGCTGCTGAGGCCCTGGCGTTATCTGGTCATAGAAGACGAGGGGCTGGTTGCGCTGGGTGAGCTGTTCGAATCGGTTTGTGAAAACAATGCCACGGAAAAGGAGCGCGAGAAGCTGAGGGCGGCACCGCTGCGGGCGCCGATGGTGATCGTTGGCATTGCCACCCACAAGCCTCACCCGAAAGTGCCCGAGAGCGAGCAGTCGCTGTCTGCCGCGGTGGGAATGGGGCATTTGTCGCTGGCGTTGCAGGCGGCCGGT
This sequence comes from Marinobacter sp. M-5, assembly GCF_032911545.1. Taxonomy (NCBI): domain Bacteria; kingdom Pseudomonadati; phylum Pseudomonadota; class Gammaproteobacteria; order Pseudomonadales; family Marinobacteraceae; genus Marinobacter; species Marinobacter sp. M-5. The sequence goes on along the minus strand of NZ_JAWJEK010000001.1, from coordinate 1,847,710 downwards.
TACGGTGTTATGTGGCGCACCGGCAATATTGCGTATCGGAAAGAAGTGATGGCCGGGCTTGGGCTTGATGAAAACGAGCACATCATCGGCTTTCTTTACACAGGCACCGTGGCAGGTGAAAAACCGTCGGTGCCACGCCCGGCGGTCTCCGATTTTGTAAGTCGCTGGCCAGATCACTGAATAATCCCTCAGGGGCAGAGGAAAGCGTTTGCCGCTTCCTCTGCCGTTTTTGCCGTGGAACGCCTTGTTTCACTCCGATATCCCCCGTCACGCCCCGCCACTCGGCCATTCTCTAAAACTGGCATTGAGGTTGCTTTGTCTATCTCAAAGAGGTGAACCGGCAAACCGATGCAGGTCCGGTCACAAGGTTCGGGAGGCAGTATGGCAATTTCTTTTGATAGCGCACTGGGTGTTCACCCGCAGGCTCTGATGGCCCGGGAGAAGCGTGGCGAAGTGCTGGCCAACAATCTGGCCAACGCCGATACGCCGGGCTTCAAGGCCCGGGATGTGGATTTCCGCGCCATGATGGAAAAAGCCCAGCAGGAAGCCAGCGGCTTTGGTATGGCACGCACCCACGAGGGTCACATGGACACCTCCATGGGTGGCATGGGCGCCGACGCCGAGCTGCTGTACCGCACGCCACATCAGCCGTCGGTCGATGGCAATACCGTGGATGCCCAGCAGGAACAGAGCCGGTTCATGAGAAACGCGATGGACTACCAGGCCAGTTTTCAGTTCCTGAACAGCAAATTTTCGGGCCTTAAAAAAGCCCTGACCGGTCAGTAAACCGGACGCAGCCTGAGAGCAGAGGAGCAGCATTATGTCCCTGGGTAACATTTTTGATATCGCCGGTTCCGGCATGACCGCACAGTCACTGCGGTTAAATACCACTGCGTCCAACATCGCTAACGCGGAAACGGCCAGTTCAAGCACCGAGGGCACCTACCGTGCTCGCAAACCGGTGTTCGCGGCCATCCAGCAGTCCATGATCAACCCGGACTCTCAGGGCATGCAAGGCATGGGTTTCAACGGCGGTTCCGGTGAGGGTGCGGGCGTGCGGGTTGACGGCATCGTGGAAAGCGATGCGGAGCTGCAGATGCGTTATGAACCGAACCATCCGGCGGCCAATGAAGATGGCTACGTGTTCTATCCGAACGTCAACGTGGTTGAGGAAATGGCCGACATGATGTCGTCATCCCGCAGTTTCCAGATGAACGTCGACATCATGAATACCGCGAAGTCGATGATGCAACGCATTCTCACACTTGGGCAGCAGTAAACGGGCGAGGACTGACCGATGAGCGCAATTAACGCAACAGACGCTGCCGATGTACTGGGCAAGTTCCGGGTGCAGCAGGATTCCGCGGCGGCCGGCGGCAACGAACTGGGCAAGAATGAGTTCATGGAGCTGATGATTGCCCAGCTCAAGAATCAGAATCCGCTTGAGCCCCAGGATAACGGCGCATTCATCTCCCAGCTGGCGCAATTCAGCTCGCTCGAGGAAATGCAGGGGCTGTCGAAGAGCGTAGACGACGTGGCCAGCCAGTTCCGCTCGACTCAGGCGTTGCAGGCCTCCGCCATGGTGGGCCGTGCCGTGCTGGCACCATCTGAAATCGGCATTCTGGGTGCCGAGGGCGAGATCACCGGAACGGTGGAAGTGCCTGCATCGACCGGGGGGCTGCGCGTGTCCATCGAAAGCCAGAATGGCGAGCGGATACGTCAGATTGACCTCGGCGCCAGTCAGGCCGGTATTGCGTCCTTCCAGTGGGATGGCAAAGACGGCAACGGCAACGCCTTGCCGCCCGGGCCCTATCGCATCGTGGCGGAGGGTTCTTACCCGAGCGGCACCGAACAACTGGCTACCCGTATCAGCGCCAACGTGGACAGCGTGTCTCTGGGGCAGGGTGGCAAGGTAACACTGAATCTGGCGGGTATGGGCTCCATTGCCCTGTCGGACGTCGAACAAATCAACTGATACCGGTACGGAACCACGAGGTGAATTATGGCTTTTAACACAGGGCTTAGCGGTTTGAGGGCGGCGTCGGTTGATCTGGACGTCACCGGTAACAACATTGCCAACGCCAGTACGGTCGGCTTTAAAGGCAGCAAGGCGCAGTTCGGCGATCTGTACGCCAGCGGTTTTCTGAGCTCGGGCACCAATCCGATCGGCGACGGCGTGCGGGTGCAGGACGTCAAACAGTCTTTCGGTCAGGGCAACATCAGCTTTACCGACAACGGCCTGGACATGGCCATCAATGGTGACGGCTTCTTTGTTCTGAACAACGGCGGTGAAATCCGTTACTCCCGTGCCGGTCAGTTCGGCATCGACAAAGACGGTTTTATCACCAACAACCAGAACATGCGGGTCCAGGGCTTCACCGCCGACGCTGACGGCAACCTGTCCGGGGTGCGCGGCGACCTGCAGGTGGAAACCGACAACCTGGCGCCGCGGCGAACCACCAATCTGCGATCAGACCTCAACCTGGACTCCAGGCAGAGTGTGCTGGAGAACCGTATTCGCGATCTGGGTGAGACGCTCAATGTGGCAGACCTGGATGGCGACGTGTTCCAGATTCAGTACTCGGATGGCACGACGTCGCAGCCGATCACCATAGGGACCGGTGAGCCGGCCAACGAAGTGGCCGAACTCCTGGGATCGCAGAGCGGGGTAAATGCTTCGGCGCGGACCCAATTCGATCTGTCCGGTCAGTTTGACATTACCCAGTTGCAGACGGATCTGGCAGACCCGGATTTCGAGCTCACGATCTCTCTGAACGGGAGTGATAACGTGACTTTCCGCGGCAGCGACGGCATTACCGATCTGAACACGTTGGCTGCGGCCATCAACAATTCGGAATTGAACACACTGCGCGCGCGGGTAAGCGATACCGGTGACGACATCGAAATTACCGACAGCCGCGGGTTTACCGTGGATATGGGGTACACCACCGGTGCTGCCGGGGCTCAGGACTTCGTTGACCCGCAGCGCGGCAACCTGTTTGTGACCACCGAGCGTGATGTCAGCGGCATTGCCACCGCTGCCGGCGGAACCGACGCTTTCGCCACCGCGTACGACAGCGGCGAGACGCGAATCACCAATGAATTCAATCCGCTGGACCAGCGTACCTACAATCACGCCACGTCCACCACGATTTACGACAGCCTGGGCAACTCCCACGAGCTTACCCAGTTCTTCGTAAAAGAACCGGCACCGGGTAACGGTGTTGGCCAGAGTGAGTGGTCTGTTTACTTGCAGATCGACGGCGAGATGGTTGCCGGCACGGATGAAGCGCCCTACACCGCCCGTTTCAATCAGGACGGCGCGCTTCAATCGATTAACGGTGATCCCAACGGCGAGATTGTGGTGACCGACTGGATCCCGAAAGACGTCAACGGGCTGCCCAACGGCAGTGACGGCCCGCCCGCGGCCGGGGAAGAGGTGGTGACCCCGATTCCTGAGCCTCCGACCACGTCTGCCTTCGTCGTGGATCTGGGTAATACCACCCAATATGGCAGTGCCTTCGGGGTGAATGACCAGAACCAGAACGGCTTCACAACCGGCCGTTTGTCCGGTCTGGACGTGTCTGATCAGGGCATTCTGTTTGCCCGTTACACCAACGGGCAGTCCAAAGAGTTGGGGCAGGTGGCGCTGGCAGCCTTCAATAATACCGATGGCCTGACACCGGTGGGCGACACTACCTGGGTGGAAACCTTCGAGTCCGGTCAGCCGATCATTGGCGCGCCGGACACTGGCACCCTGGGTTCCATCAAGGCGAGCTCGCTGGAGGATTCCAACGTGGATCTGTCTGCGGAGCTGGTGAATCTGATCATTGCCCAGCGGAACTATCAGGCCAATGCCAAGACCATCGAAACCTCCGATGCGGTCACCCAGACCATCATCAACCTGCGTTAATCCCTGAACTATAAATCTGGCACAACTCCTGCAGGATGACTGGAAACAGTCAAAATTCCGGCAGGAGTTTTCCCATGGATAAAGCCCTTTATATTGGAATGTCTGGCGCCAAGCAGAACATGCTGGCCCAGCGCGCACACGCCAACAACCTGGCTAACGTTAGCACCACAGGGTTCAAGAAAGATTTTGCCCAGGCCCGCAGCATGCCGGTGTTTGGCGAACATCATCCTACCCGTGCCTATGCCATGACCGAGCGCCCGGGTACGGATCTCTCCGCCGGCGCCCTGATGGAAACCGGCCGCAAGCTGGACGTTGCCGTGGAAGGCGATGGCTGGCTGGCGGTGCAGAACCAGCTGGGCCAGGAAGTCTTCACCCGCTCCGGCAGCCTGCAGGTCGACGTGAACGGCCTGCTGCGAAATGCCAACGGTGACATGGTCATGGGCAACGGCGGGCCCGTCGCGCTGCCTCCTTTCGATAACCTTCAAGTCGGCTCCGACGGTACCATTTCCATCATTCCGGTGGGCGGTCCTCCCGATCAGCTGGTGGAGATTGATCGGCTGAAACTGGTGAATCCGCCCCCCGCAGCACTGGAAAAAGGTGAAGACGGCTACATCCGTCGTAAAGCGGATCAGGCTCTGGATGGCCCGGAGCCACCGGATGCCGCGTTGCGGGTGGCATCTGGCTTCCTTGAAAGCTCCAACGTCAACGCCGTTGAGGAAATGATTGCCAACCTGCAGCTGTCGCGACAGTACGAGATGCAGGTGAAAGTAATGACCACCGCCAAAGAGAATTCCGAGGCTTCGGCACGGCTGTTGCAGAACCTTTGATAAACCACAGCATCATTCGCCGGACGGGTGAAAAAGCGGCAAACAATGGCCGCCTGATTTCACCCCAGGGCAAGGAGTAAAACCATGCATCCAGCACTTTGGGTCAGCAAGACCGGGTTGAGCGCACAAGATACCAAGATGACCACCATCTCCAATAATCTGGCCAACGTGAATACCACGGGCTTCAAACGGGATCGGGCGGTGTTTCAGGATCTGCTTTATCAGGTCAACCGCCAACCGGGTGGTATGAGCACGGAAAACTCCGAGCTGCCCTCCGGCCTGCAACTGGGTACCGGTGTGCGAGTGGTGGGCACCACAAAGCAGTTTTCACAGGGCAACCTGGAAGTGACCGAGCAACCTCTGGATCTGGCCGTCAATGGCCGGGGCTTCATGCAGATACTGCTGCCGGATGGACAGATTGCCTATACCCGTGATGGCCAGTTCCAACTCAATGCCGATGGCGACATCGTCAACCCGGACGGTTACACGCTGGAGCCCAACATCAACGTGCCGGAAGGCGCCACCAACATCACCATCGGTAAGGATGGCACAGTGTCCGCGGTAGTGGATGATCAGGCGGCACCGGTGAACCTGGGCGAGATTACTCTGGTGGATTTTATCAATCCGCAAGGGCTTCAGGCCATCGGTAACAACCTTTACAAAGCCACCAACGCCAGTGGTGATCCCGCTGAGGGCGAGCCGGGTATTGGCGGCCTGGGCAGCCTTGAACAGGGCATGGTGGAGTCTTCCAACGTTGAGGTGGTTGAGGAGTTGGTCAGCATGATCACCACCCAGCGCGCCTACGAGATGAACTCCAAGGTGGTGTCGGCCACCGACCAGATGCTGCAGTTTATTACGAACAACATCGGTTAACCGCTTGACGGCTCGGTGAGGGGATAAGACATGAAACGCATCGCGATAACCAAACCAGGAACTCCACTCAGCGTTTTGGCGCTGGTAGGGGTTCTGATCGTGCTGCAGGGATGCACGGCCATGAGCCGGCCGCGGGCCATGCCGGACGACCCGGCGTATTCGCCAGTGCGCGCTGAAGCCATGATGCAGCGCGACCCCCATTCCGGGGCCATCTATCAAACCTCCCGCAACTATAACCTCTACGGTGACACCGTCGCGCTGAATGTCGGCGATGTGTTGACCGTGACCCTCGAGGAGTCAACGCGGGCCAGCAAGAACGCGGAAACCAGCATTACCAAGGATCAGGACATCTCGTTACTGGCGGCGGAATTGCTGGGTAACGCGGGGTTGGGCGTGAACACCGATCTGCAGCAGGAGCGGGATTTCGAAGGCTCGGCCGAAGCCGACCAGAGCAATAGCCTCGCCGGCAGCATCACCGTGACGGTTACCGAGGTGCTGCCCAACGGAGTGCTTCACATTCGCGGCGAGAAGTGGCTTTCGCTAACCAATGGCGATGAGTACATCCGTCTCAGCGGTCTGGTTCGCCCCCAGGACATCGCCCCGGACAACACCGTGGCATCCAATCGCATTGCGGATGCGCGCTTTGCCTACGGCGGCACCGGTGACTTTGATCAGGCTAACCAGATGGGCTGGCTGGCCCGCTTCTTCAACAGTGAGTGGTGGCCGTTATGAGGATGATCCGGTTCTGGGTTGTTGTTCTTGCTATGGCCGTCGTGGCGTCGCCAGTGCTGGCGGATCGCCTCAAGGATCTGGCGCGCATCAAGGGTGTTCGCAATAACCAGCTGGTGGGCTACGGCCTGGTGGTGGGTCTTGATGGCACCGGTGACAAGGCGCCGTTTACCAATCAGACGTTCCGCAACATGATGAACCAGTTTGGCGTCACCCTCCCGGAGGGGGTCAACCCGAATCTGAAAAATGTCGCCGCGGTGACCGTCAGTGCCACTTTGCCGCCCTTTGCCAAGCCGGGTCAGGAAATGGACATTACCGTGTCCTCCATCGGCAACGCTGACAGCCTGCGCGGTGGTACCTTATTGATGACCCCGCTGAAGGGCGCCGACGGCCAGGTGTACGCCATCGGCCAGGGTAGCCTGGTGGTCGGCGGTTTCGGTGCCCAGGGTCAGGACGGTTCCCGTATTACCGTGAATGTGCCGTCCGTTGGTCGCATTCCCAATGGTGCCACCATCGAACAGGAAGTGATCTCACCGTTCAGCAAGGGCGATACCATTACTTTCAACCTGCTGCGGGCTGATTTCACAACGGCGCGACGGGTGGTTGAAGCGATCAACGATATCCTCGGTCCGGACATGGCTTATGCCCACGATGCCACCTCGGTGTCCGTCAAGGCGCCGCGTGATGTGAATCAGCGGGTCAGTTTTCTGTCCATCCTGGAGAACATCGAAGTGAGCCCGGCGGAAGATGCCGCCAAGGTAGTGATTAACAGCCGCACCGGCACCATCGTGGTGGGGCAGAACGTTAAGGTCAGCCCGGCGGCGGTGACCCATGGCAACCTCACCGTGACCATTCAGGAAAACCCGGAGGTCGAGCAGCCGAACCCGTTCGCGGGTGGTGAGACCGTCATCGAGCCTGATACCCAGATTGCGATTACCGAGGATCCCGCCCGTATGTTCAAGTTCGGACCGGCGGTCACCCTGAACGAGATCGTTCAGGCGGTAAACCAGGTAGGCGCCGCGCCGGGTGATGTGATGGCGGTGCTGGAAGCGCTCAAACAGGCCGGCGCACTGCGCGCCGAGCTGATCGTGATCTAGGTGACGTGATGCAGGATTCCAGCGTTCAACAGGCCCGTATCTACACCGATTTCAGTGGCCTCAACGAGCTCAAGAACCAGGCCAGAACGGACAAGAAAGCCGCTTTGCAGGAAGTGGCCCGTCAGTTTGAGAGTCTGTTTCTCGGCGAGATGCTGAAGTCTATGCGTAAGGCGGGCGATGTGTTCGCCGAGGGCAATTACCTGAACAGCAACGAATCCGAGCATTACCGTGACATGTTCGACAACCAGCTCAGCCTGAGTCTGTCGCAGAAGCAAGGCACGGGCCTGGCGGAAGCACTGGTGCGCCAGCTGAGCCGCCAGATTCCCGGCATGAATGAGGAGGGCGACAAGCTCTCCGGGCATAAGGCCACGCTGGCGGATTACGACCGCGCGGTGCCGGTCCTGTCGGAGCGGTTACCGGAACGGGTGCAGGAAGTGAATCGCGTGGCGCCCCCGGGTAAGGCGGCAGATGTTGCCGAGGCCATACCGGTGGCAGATAGCGCCGCGCCACCACCCAAGCGTTTCAGCAGCCCGGAAGAATTCGTACAGACACTGTTGCCGATGGCGCAGCGTGTTGCCCGTGACAGCGGCATCAGCCCTCGCCTGATGGTTGCGCAGGCCGCGCTCGAGACCGGGTGGGGCAAATACATGATTGAAGGTGGCAGTGGCGAGCCGAGCCATAACCTGTTCGGCATCAAGGCGGACCACCGCTGGCAGGGCGAGGCCGTGGACATTACCACCACCGAGTTCCGTGAGGGCGTGCCCATGAGTGAGCGGGCGGCATTCCGGGCGTACCCGGATTACGAGTCGAGCTTCCGCGACTACGTGGCGTTCCTGGAATCCAACCCGCGTTACCGAGATGTATTAGCTAGTGCCGACCGGCCCGAGCTGTTTGCCCAGAAATTGCAGGATGCCGGCTATGCCACCGATCCGGAATACGGTGCCAAGATCCGACGCATCATGAATGGCGATTCTCTGATGACCCTGTCACTGGGCGAATCAGAGGCTGAGGAGTAAGCGATTATGGCAGGGCTGATTAACATTGGTCTGACGGGCGTCCTTAGCCACCAGACAGCATTGAACACGACCGGTAATAACATCACCAACGCCAACACCCCCGGTTATAGTCGCCAGGAGGTGCAGTTCGACACTCAGTCGGGTCAGCGTACCGGCGCGGGTAGCGTTGGCAGTGGTGTGAGCATTACCAATATTCGCCGGCTGGCCAACGAATTTCTCTCCCAACAGCTGCGGGAAGACACCACCCTGTACGGTGAGCAGGACACCCTGCGATCCGAGCTCAGCCGTCTGGACAACCTGCTGGGCAGCGAAACCACCGGGCTGAGTGACGCCCTGAACAACTTCTTTGCCAGCCTGCAAAACGCCGCTGAAGATCCCGCCTCATTGCCGCAGCGCCAGCTGGTGTTGAGTGAAGGTCAGCAGGTGGTCAATCGTTTCCAGGCGCTGAATCAGGAATTCATCCAGCAGCGCGAGTCCGTCAAAACCCAGATGCAGCAGGGCGTGAAAGACGCCAACACGCTGCTGCAGAGCATCGCCGAGCTTAACCTGGCGATCTCAGAATCGCCCGGGCTCGCAGAGGGCAAGATGCCCAACGAGTTGCTCGACAAACGGGACGAGGCGCTACGCGAACTGTCTGAACTGGTGGGCATCAAAGTGACGCCGACCGAAGGCAGCCAGGTGAATGTGTCCCTGAATAACGGTTTGTCGCTGGTGGTTGGCAGTAACGCGGCGGAATTTGGCACCCGTGAGAGCGCTCAGGACCCGACGTCTCTGGAGTTTACCCTGCGAAACGGTGGTCGCACCCTGGTGGTGGACAACCAGATCAACGGTGGCAAGCTCGGCGGTTTGCGCCGCTTCGAGTCGGAAGCGCTGCGGCCGGCGTTTGAGGAACTGGGACGGGTTGCCATTGCGCTGTCGGATGCCCTGAACCACCAGCATGAGATTGGTCTGGATCTGGAGGGCGAGCTTGGCGGGCGGTTCTTCACCGACATCAACAACGCTGCCGCTCAGCAGGGGCGGGTGATTGCCAATGCCAACAACCAGGTGCCCCAGAACGGTCAGCTGGCGGTTGAAATCACCGACAGTGGCGTGCTGGAAGCCGGTAACTGGACCCTGCAATTCAGCGGCGACGGGCGCAGCTATGAACTGGTCGATAACGCCACCGGTGAGATTGCCAATCAGGGCCGCCTGCCGGACCCGGTGGATTCAGAGATCTCGATGCCGGGATTCAATATCCGTATCGAGGGTGGCACGTTCAATGCCGGTGACAAATATCTGATTCAGCCGACCCGCAATGCGGCGGCCAATATCAATATGGAAGTGGAGCGGGAAGAGGATCTGGCGTTTGCCAGCCCGGTACGGGCGGAATCTGATCTGGGTAACAGCGGCACCGGCAAGATCAATCAGGGCAAGATGCTGGACGTTCGCAACCCGCTCACCAATTCGCTGCTGCCGTCGTTCCGTTCGGAAGGCGAGCTGACCAACGGCCCGCTGGAAGTCCGCTTCGCCGACGACGGTGCGGGCAACCTGGTGTTCAGCGTGTTTGATAACAACGGCGACGCAATCATTGACGAAAAGCCCTATCAGGCCGGTATCTCCAACAAGTTGTTCAGCGAGAACCCCGGCGATGGCGCCGAGTATCAGGGCTTCCAGTTCGAGATCTCCGGCAATCCGGCGGTAGGCGACGTTTTCTCCATCGACTTCAATGAAAACGGTGTCTCTGATAACCGCAACGCCGAGTTCCTGGCGGCCCTGGGGACCGCCAACACCATGAACGGTGGTACCCAGAATTTTACCGAGGGCTACGCCGGGCTGGTGGAAGCCGTGGGCGTGAAAACCCGCCAGAGCCAGCTCGACAGCGACGCCGGAGCCACCCTGCTGGAGCAATCAACCAACCAGCGGGAATCGGTCTCCGGAGTGAATCTCGATGAGGAAGCCGGCAAGCTGATTCAGTACCAGGCCGCCTATAACGCATCCGCCCAGGTGATGAGCGTGGCGCAGGATTTGTTCAACACTCTGTTGCAGAGTTTCCGGTAACAGGGAGAGGTGATGTGACATGATCAGAATATCCTCACAACAAGTGTTCTCCGGTGGTATCAACCGGATTCAGGATCTCAACACCAGCCTGAACAAGACTTCGGAGCAGGTGTCCACCGGCAAGCGGGTCAACCGGCCGTCGGATGACCCGGTCGCCGCGGCGCGGATTCTCAAGCTGGATCAGGAGCTGGGCCGGGTGGAAACCTACCAGCGCAATGCGCAGCTGGCGGATAACCGCCTGAAACAGGAAGAAAGCACGTTGGCGAGCGCTGTTGACGTGATCCAGCGGATCCGGGAGCTGACGGTTCAGGCCGGTAACGGAGCGTTGTCGCCCAATGACCGCCAGTCTCTGGCCTCGGAAATGAAAGAGCGCCTGGGGCAACTGGCTAATATCGCCAACACCAAAGACGCCTCTGGCGAGTTCATCTTCAGCGGCTTCCAGGGTAACCAGCAGGCCTTTACCCAGAATGTCTCCGGCGACTGGGTGTACCAGGGCGACGAGGGCCAGCGGGTGCTGGAGATCGACGACGGTGTGACGGTGCCGATCAGCGATCACGGCAAGGGCATATTCGTGGACGTGGTTGCAGCTGAACCCACGTTCTTTGCTGAGGCCGCGAAGTCGAATACCTCGGGCGCGCAGATCAGTTCCGGTATGGTGGCGGATCGGGATGCGTTTGATCTGGTGTACCCGGACGACATCGCTGTGTCTGTGGTGGATGACGGCGCAGGGGGGCTGGAGGTGCAGGCCTTCAACCGCCGCACCAACGATCCGTTGCCGGTCGTGCCGGCAGCCTACACCGGTGGCGGCAGCTTTGAGGTGGCAGGTGCTCAGGTCGAGGTGTTCGGCGCGGTCGAGGGTGACGAATTCACCCTTAAAACAGCCCAGAAACAATCGGTGTTCACCTCCATCGAAAAGCTCATCTACGGGCTTGAGAACATCGACAAGACGGCTCCGGGAGGGCAGGGCGCCTATGACGATCTGATCGCCAGTTCCCTGACTAATCTCGATAACGGGCAGGAAAGCATTGTGCTCAAACAGACCGAGCTTGGGGGACGGATGAATGCGGTGGAATCCACTCAGTCATTCCTCGAGGATTCGTCGGTGTACAGTAACGAAATCCGGTCCCAGCTGCAGGATGTGGATTATGCCGAGGCCATCAGCACACTGAGCTTCCAGAGCTTCGTTCTGCAGGCCGCTCAGCAGTCCTTTGCCCAGGTTTCACAGTTGTCATTGTTCGACCGCCTGTAAGAAAATGACTGCCGGAACAAGGAAGTCCGGCGCTTGTTATTGCTTTCACATTCAGGCTCAGTATAATCCCCACCACTCTCCGATGGCGGCGTGGTGAAATTGGTAGACACGACGGATTCAAAATCCGTTGGGGTAAAACCCGTGGCGGTTCGAGTCCGCCCGCCGCTACCACTTACAAGCCGCAATACGCGGTGTCGTGAACAGTCCATTCAATGAATGTCTCCGATTTCCACTTTGATCTGCCGGATGAACTCATCGCCCGGTATCCTCTCAAAGAGCGCAGTGCGTCCCGTTTATTGAGTCTTAACGGCCTGTCCGGGGAGACCAATCACCTGCGGTTTACTGACTTACCCGACCTGCTTCAACCCGGCGACCTGCTGGTGTTCAATGACACCCGGGTGATTCCGGCGCGCCTGTTCGGGCGCAAGGAATCCGGTGGGCAGGTGGAAATACTGGTGGAGCGGGTTCTGGGTGAGCGTGAGCTGGTTGCTCATGTGCGCGCGTCCAAGGCGCTCAAGTCGGATCAGAAAGTTATTCTCGAAGACGGCACCGCCCTGCGCATGACCGGCCGCGAGGATGCGCTGTTCCATCTGGTGTGCGATAGCGGTGAGGCGGTGCTCGATCTGCTGGAACGTGTTGGCCACATGCCGCTGCCACCCTATGTGGACCGCCCGGACGAAGACTCCGACCGCGAGCGCTATCAGACCGTCTATGCCCGTGAGGCAGGTGCCGTTGCTGCGCCCACGGCCGGACTGCATTTTGACGAGGCACTTCTCGAAAAAATACAGGCCAGCGGTGTTGAGGTGGCCTGGGTGACCCTGCACGTGGGCGCCGGCACCTTTCAGCCGGTGCGGGTTGATCGAATTGAAGACCACGTCATGCACAGTGAGGTGGCCCACGTGCCGGATGCGACGGTTGACGCGGTGAATCGCGCCCGCGCCCGGGGTGGACGTGTCATCGCCGTGGGAACCACGTCGGTACGCTCTCTGGAATCCGCGAGTCGTGGCGGGGTATTGAGAGCCTTCCGGGGCGAGACCGATATCTTTATCCATCCCGGCTACCGTTTCCAGACGGTAGACGCCATGGTCACCAATTTCCACCTGCCTGAATCGACCCTGATCATGCTGGTCAGCGCATTCGCAGGCTACAACAATGTCATGGCGGCATACGCCGAAGCGGTGCGGGAGCAATACCGTTTCTTCAGTTATGGCGACGCCATGTTTATTACCGGCCAGGACCCCAGCCTCGGCACCCTGATCGCCCATAACGGGGATGCCGGGCAAGACAGCGGAGTGACATCGTGAGTGAATCCTGCTTTATGTCGTTTGAGAAGCTCGGGGAAGACGGGCGAGCGCGGCGCGGCCGCCTGACGTTCCCCCGGGGAACCGTGGAAACCCCCGCGTTCATGCCGGTGGGTACGTACGGCACGGTCAAGGGCATGCTGCCGCGGGATATCAAAGAGATCGGTGCCGAAATCATTCTCGGCAATACCTTTCACCTGATGCTGCGCCCGGGCACCGAAGTGGTCAAGGCTCATGGTGACCTGCACGATTTCACCCAATGGCAGGGGCCGATCCTGACGGATTCCGGTGGTTTTCAGGTGTTCAGCCTTGGCGAAATGCGCAAGATCACCGAAGAAGGTGTCACCTTCCGCTCGCCAGTGGACGGCTCGCCGGTGAAGCTCAACCCGGAAATTGCCATGCAGGTTCAGCGGGATCTGGGTTCTGACATTGTCATGATTTTCGACGAATGCACCCCGTACCCGGCAACGGAGAAGCAGGCGAAAGAGTCCATGGAGCTGTCACTGCGCTGGGCGAAACGAAGCAAACAGGCGCATGCCGGCAACCCGGCGGCGTTGTTCGGTATTGTTCAGGGTGGCATGTACGAAGCATTGCGGGACCAGTCCCTTGAAGGACTCACGGACATCGGCTTTGACGGCTATGCCATTGGGGGGCTTTCGGTGGGCGAACCGAAAGAGGATATGCTCCGCATTCTGGATCATCTTCCGACCCGCATGCCGGAAGACAAGCCCCGTTACCTGATGGGGGTTGGCCGCCCGGAAGATCTGGTCGAGGCCGTGCGCCGTGGAGTGGACATGTTTGACTGCGTGATGCCAACCCGTAATGCCCGCAATGGCTATCTGTTCACGTCCACCGGTATCGTCAAGATCCGCAATGCGAAGAATCGTCACGACACCGGTCCCCTGGATGCCACCTGCGACTGTTACACCTGTCAGAATTTTTCGAGAAGTTATCTGCATCATCTCGATAAGTGTGGAGAAATGCTGGGGTCCCAGCTCAACACCATCCATAACCTGAGGTACTACCAGAACCTGATGGCCGGATTGCGTGGCGCTATTGAAGCAGGTACATTGTCGGACTTTATTAGCGACTTCTACGCCCGTCGAGGGGAGACAGTGCCGCCGTTGGCGGACTGACAAACCTGCCTCGGCAGGCTGAAATGACTCACTAACGACTGAAACAGTTATCTCACTTAACGGAGACTTTGAATGAAATCGATCAAGCTGCTTGTTGCTGCCCTTATTGCGTTCCTGCCGTCACTGGCACTGGCCCAGGATCCGGCCGCCCAGGGCATGGGTGTCATGGGGCAGGTGATCTTCTTTGCGGGCTTTATCCTGATTTTCTACTTCCTGATCTGGCGTCCGCAGTCCAAGCGCGCCAAAGAGCACAAGGCGCTGATGGGTGGCCTGAACAAAGGCGACGAAGTGGTCACTTCCGGCGGTGTTGCGGGTCGTATCACCAAGGTGACTGATGACTTTATCGTGGTTGAAGTGGCCGACAACGTTGAGATCAAGGTCCAGAAAGTGGCCGTTGCTGCCGCTCTGCCTAAAGGCACCCTGAAGGATATCTGAACCGGCACCTCGCCAGTCTGAATTTGCCAAGCCGACTTTTCAGAGCCGGCCCTCCGGGGCCGGCTATAAAGGGAACCCATGCTCAACAAGTACCCGCTCTGGAAGAACCTGATTATCCTGGTCGCACTCGTGATCGGGTTTATCTACGCCTTACCCAACCTGTTTCCTGACGATCACGCCATTCAGATCACAGGTGCCCGAAGCAGCACCGAGATTAACCAACGCGTTCTCGATCGTGCGCTCGGCGCTATGGAAGCGGAAGGCATTTCCGTGAAAAGCAGCGAACTCCAGGACAGGAACGGGCTGATCCGGGTCCTCGACGGTGATGACCAGCTGAAAGCGCGGCCATTTGTTCAGGAGGCGCTGGGCGATGACTATCTGGTGGCCCTGAATATGGCGCCCTCCACCCCGGACTGGCTGCGCAGCCTTGGCGCAGGGCCGATGAAGCTGGGTCTTGATCTTCGTGGTGGTGTGCACTTTTTGCTGGAAGTGGACATGGTAACCGCCGTGGAACAGCGCCTTGAGGCGTTGTCTGGCCAGATCAAGCGTGAACTTCGTGAGGAGCGCATCCGCTACCGTGGCGGCGATGTCGCCGGTCGGGAAATCATCCTGAGTTTCCGGGATGAAGAGGCTCGCAGCGAAGCATTCGCCCTGATCCGCGGCCAGTATAACCAGTTCCTGATGGACGAGCAGACCGATGGCGACGAGCTGAAGATTGTGCTCTCGCTGTCCGAGCAGGCAGTGACCGCCATACAGGACTATGCGCTCGAGCAGAACCTGACCACCATCCGCAACCGGGTCAATGAGTTGGGTGTAGCTGAGCCTCTGGTGCAGCGTCAGGGCGCTGATCGCATCATTGTCGAATTGCCGGGGGTGCAGGATACCGCGCAGGCCAAACGGGTTTTGGGTGCGACAGCAAATCTCGAGTTCCGTCTTGAGGCCCGCCAGGATGCGCCGTCAGCGGAAACGGAATCGTTTGGCTTCCGCGATGAGCCGGGCCGGACGGCCCGCCTGGAGCGGGAAGTGATTGTCACCGGCAATAATGTCTCGAATGCCCAGCAGGCCTTCGATGAGAATGGTCAGCCACAGGTCAATATCACCATGGACTCCGTCGGTGGCGACCTGATGAACCGTGCGACGCGCAATGCCATTCAGCGGCGTATGGCGGTGCTTTTTATCGAGTACAAGACCGAAACCCAACAGAAAGTGGTGGATGGCGAAGTTCAGAGTGTTGAAGAGCGGGTGGTCGAGAAAGGCATCATCAGTCTCGCAACGATCCAGTCAGCACTGGGTGCCAGCTTCCGTATTACCGGGCTGGATTCCATTCCGGAGGCGTCGGAACTGGCGCTCCTGCTGCGGGCCGGTTCATTGGCCGCGCCTATGTACTTCGTTCAGGAGCGTACCATTGGCCCCAGCCTCGGCCAGAAAAACATCGATGCGGGTATGATGTCTGTGGCATTGGGCTTTGCACTGGTGTTGATCTACATGGCGCTCTACTACCGCGGGTTTGGTCTGATTGCGAACGTGGCGCTGACCCTGAACCTGATGATGCTGATTGCCTGCATGTCGATCCTCTCCGCCACGCTGACCCTGCCGGGTATTGCCGGTATTGTACTGACAGTGGGTATGGCGGTAGACGCCAACGTGCTGATCTTTGAGCGCATACGGGAAGAGCTGAAGGCCGGTGTGCCACCGCAATCGGCCATCAATTCCGGCTACTCCCGTGCCTTTGTATCGATCGTGGATGCCAATATCACCACCTTGCTGGTGGCGGTTATCCTCTTCGCCATGGGCTCGGGGCCGGTGAAAGGCTTTGCGATCACCCTGTGCCTGGGTATTCTCACGTCGATGTTCTCCGGGCTGATGGTCAGCCGCAGCATCGTGAATTTTGTTTATGGCGGTCGCAAGATCGGCAAGCTGTCGATCGGAGGGAAACTGGCTAATGTCTGATACACAGAAGAAGCCTATCGATTTCATGGGAATCCGGAAGATTGCTTCCGTGTTCTCTATCGCTCTGGTCATCATTTCCATTGCCCTGCTGGCCGTGCGCGGTCTCAATCTGGGTATGGATTTCACCGGTGGTACGTCGGTGGAGTTGGAGTATCAGCAAGCGCCAGCCCTGGAAAACGTGCGTCAGACCCTGAACACAGCCGGCTACGATAACTTTGTGGTGCAGAACTTTGGCTCAGATACCACGGTGCTGGTGCGCATGCGCGAATCCGGCAATGACGAGCTCGCTCGAGAATTGACTGGCGCTTTAACGGCAGACGGCACCGAGCTTGAACTGGTCAGCTCCGAGTTTGTCGGCTCCCAGGTCGGTGATGAACTGAAAGAAGACAGCGGACTCGGCCTGCTGATCGCGTTGGCGGTGGTGCTGATCTATGTCGGCATGCGTTTCCAGTTCAAGTTCGGTATCGCTTCCGTGTTGCCTCTGGCTCACGATGTGATCATCGTGCTGGGCGTGTTTGCGCTGTTCCAGTGGACCTTCGACCTGTCCGTATTGGCGGCACTGCTTGCGGTGATCGGTTACTCGCTGAACGACACCATTGTGGTGGCCGACCGCATCCGCGAAAACTTCCGTAAGCTGAGGGAAGGGGATTCCTGGTTTATCATCAACGAGTCCATTCATCAGACCATCAGTCGTACCATAAACACCTCCGGTACCACGCTGGTGGTATTGATGGCGCTGTATCTGTTCGGTGGCGAAGCCATCAACAACTTCGCCATTGCGTTGATGGTCGGTGTGGTGGTGGGAACCTATTCTTCCATCTACGTGGCAGCGAACATGCTGATGGTGCTGGGCGTGAGTCGCCAGGACCTGATGTTGCCGGCCAAGGAAGGTGCGGAAGATCAGGAAGAGGAAGAGCAGCCACCTGAGTGGCTGAACCGAATGTAATGCCCGGTTCCTGCCCATAAAAAAGCCGCATCCCGAAAGGATGCGGCTTTTTTTGTGGTGGCTGCGATTCAGCCCGCCTCAGCGGGGCAGGCGGCCACGGAAGGGGTGTAGCACTTTCAGTACTTCCCGGAACAGCTTGGGGTTGGCAACCACCAACTGACGAGCCTGGCCCGCGGAGGGGTTTCCGGAGAAATCACCAGTCAGTGCGCCGGATTCCATCGCCAGGGTCACGCCGATGTCCAGGTCTGCCGCCTCAGGGCGGAAGATGATGGCAGCGTCCAGATGGCCGGCAGAGACCCGGGCAATGTCCAGGGCGACACAGCCGGAGGTGCGGAACATGCCGGTTTCCCGTGCGATCACCGAGGCCATCTCACCCCACAGCAGCGGGTCATCGCCGCTGCGGGCCTGATCCAGCAGGTTGCTGGAGATGGCGGCCTTCTGGGCCTGTTTGATTTCGCTGGTCCGCACGCGGCGGCTGTTCAGCGCGGCACCATGGCCGCGACTGGCAGAATATTCTTCGCCGGTGATGGGGTTTACCAGCAGCAGGTTTTCTGCTCGGTTGTTCTTCTTCTGGACCAGTGCGAGGGCAAAATCGGGAATGCCCCGGAGGAAGTTTTCGCGACCCAGTAGCGGAAAGATGTGCCAGCTTTTATCGCTGCCGGCGGCATCGGATTCGCCCATCGGTGCAATGGTGTGGTCTTTGTAGGCTTTTTCGAGCTGCTCGGTGAAGTTGCCGTAGATAGAAGTTTCCACGCGCTCCAGCTGGCTGCGACGCTCCGCGTCGTCTTTGCCATTGGGTTCCTGGCGCTCGAAATGTGCTTTCAGATAGTCAGACCCCTGACGCGCTACGCGCAGAGCCATTTTAATTGCTGGTTGCATCTGAGTGATCATTATCCGGGTGTGTGAAGGTCGCGTATGATAGCAAAAGATAGCCCTGCTTGTATGTTTTTTGCCTTAGCAATGTCACGGATAGCAGCGGGTTTCGGGATGTTCGGAGAGGCAAGGGCGATGTGATATCTGGTATCATTGGCGGCCCGAAACCCATCACAGAGACAACGTTCCATGCACAAGCCGGCACTTCCCCAGGAAGGCACAGACACGTTCCAGGACCAGATTCGCATCGTATTGGTGGAAACGTCCCACTCTGGGAACATCGGCGCGGTCGCCCGTGGCATGAAGAACATGGGCCTGGGTAATTTGTGGCTGGTTAACCCGGCGTCGTTTCCCGATGAAACCTCCTATGCCCGCGCGGCGGGTGCATCGGACGTGCTGGACAAGGCGCAGGTGGTTTCCTCCTTGGATGAAGCGCTGGCCGACTGTGTGCTGGTGATGGGTACCAGCGCTCGCGGCCGCAAAGTGCCCTGGCCGGTGATCGCGCCGCCGGAAGCGGCGGCCAAGGCGGCGGAACACACCCCGGCGGGGCCGGTCGCCCTGGTGTTCGGGCGTGAGAATCACGGTCTGAGCAACGAGGAACTGCAGCGTTGCCATTTTCACATTCATATCCCGTCAAACCCGGATTACAGCTCGCTGAATCTGGCCATGGCGGTTCAGGTGGTGACCTATGAAATGCGGATGCATTATCTGCGGGGACTTGAAGGTGGTGAGGGCAGCCCATACCTAAAGGCCATGACGATGCCCGGCGATGATGGATGGGATGTGCCGCTGGCCCCGGTAAACGATGTGGAGGGTTTTTTCGGGCATCTGGAGCAGGTGCTGGTGGACATTGATTTCCACCGTCGCGAGAATCCGCGGCAACTGATGACCCGGCTGCGCCGCCTGTTCCAGAGATCGAAGCTGGATCAGATGGAAATCAACATTCTCCGTGGCATTCTGACGGCGGTTCAGAAATCCGCGGGAGCAAACACCACTGGCCCGACAGAGACGGCCGGGAACCCCGCGAGCGGGCAGGATAAAGACCATGTTTGAGCGATTGAGGGAAGACGTCGGTAGTGTATTCCACCGGGACCCGGCGGCCAGAAACACTTTTGAGGTGCTGACGAACTATCCGGGTTTGCACGCCCTGTTGTTCCACAGGTTTTCGCACTGGCTGTGGAATCTGGGGTTCAAGTGGCTGGCGCGCACCCTCTCGACGCTTGCCCGCTGGTTCACCGGCATTGAGATTCATCCGGGCGCAACGATTGGTCGGCGTTTCTTTATCGACCATGGCATGGGCGTGGTGATTGGTGAAACCGCCATTATCGGTGACGACGTCACCCTGTATCAGGGTGTTACGTTGGGCGGCACCAGCTGGAACAAGGGCAAGCGTCACCCGACCATCGCAGATGGCGTGGTGGTTGGCGCCGGTGCCAAGATTCTGGGGCCATTCGAGGTGGGTGAAGGCGCGAAGATCGGCTCGAACTCGGTAGTGACCAAGGCGGTTCCGGCCGGTGCCACGGTGGTGGGTATTCCCGGGCGTATCATTGCCAAGCGCAAGCCTGAGGAGGGTGACGAGGTTCGTCGCAAGCAAATGGAAGAACGTATGGGCTTTGACGCATACGGGGTGACCGAGGAAATGCCGGATCCGGTTGCCCGCGCTATGCGCAGTTTGCTGGATCACATGCATGCGGTGGATGATCGCATTGAAAACATGTGCAAGGCACTGCGCAAAGTGAACAGTGAGTACCAGAACGGCGCGTTGCCGCCCCTCCATGAGGAGGATTTTGACTGCGTGCGGGACGACGAACCCCGGGAAAAGTGAATACTTGACTGTTTTGGTGGGTCAATTCATACTCGGCGCTGTGAATTCTGATTCATTCCCTTATCGGGGCTGAGACTATGAAACTGACCACCAAAGGCCGCTATGCCGTTACGGCGATGCTGGATCTGGCCCTTCACGGGGATCACGGGCCGGTCAGTCTTGCGGACATCTCAGCCCGTCAGGAAATATCCCTCTCGTATCTCGAGCAGTTGTTTTCCCGGCTTCGCCGGCATCAGCTTGTG
Source organism: Marinobacter sp. M-5 (assembly GCF_032911545.1). Lineage (NCBI taxonomy): Bacteria > Pseudomonadati > Pseudomonadota > Gammaproteobacteria > Pseudomonadales > Marinobacteraceae > Marinobacter > Marinobacter sp. M-5. The sequence goes on along the minus strand of NZ_JAWJEK010000001.1, from coordinate 1,827,261 downwards.
GTCAGTATCCGTGGGCCAGGCGGTGGTTACCGGTTGAGCCGTGATGCAGCGTCGGTGTTTGTAGCCGAAGTGGTTGACGCGGTGAGTGAGTCCCTCGATACGACCCGTTGTGCCAACAAAGGCGATTGCCAGAACGGCGAAAAATGCCTGACCCACCATCTGTGGTCCGACCTGAGCGATCAGATCCATCAGTTTCTCAGCGAAATCAGTCTTGCGGACCTGATGAGGAAGCGGGAAATCCAGCGGGTGGCGGACCGCCAGGACCGTCGCCAATCGGACTCTGATTCCCAAACCATCAATACCGAGCGCCTGAACGAACAGACGCCGGCCTGAATCAAGTTACCTCGATACCATGATGAAAAAGCCCGTCTATATGGATTACGCGGCAACCACGCCCGTTGATCCGGCTGTTGCTGCCGAAATGGTCAAATACCTCACCCTCGACGGCGTGTTTGCCAACCCCGCTTCCCGCTCTCACGTTTACGGCTGGCAGGCCGAGGCCGCCGTGGAGAACGCGCGGAAACAGGTTGCTGAACTCATTCACGCAGACCCGCGGGAGGTCGTGTGGACGTCTGGTGCCACCGAATCCGACAATCTGGCCATCAAGGGAGCAGTGGCGGGCAAAGCATCGGCGCACGTCATCACCTCGGTGATTGAGCACAAGGCGGTGCTGGATACCTGCAAGTGGCTGGAGGGGCAGGGTGTTGAGGTGACGTGGCTGGCGCCCCATCAGGATGGCCGGATCACCGTCGACCAGGTGGAGGCGGCGCTTCGTGACAATACCGCACTGGTCAGCCTGATGATGGTCAACAACGAACTCGGGAGCGTTACGGACATTGCCGCGATCGGCGAGCTGCTCCGCGCCCGCGGTGTGCTGTTTCACGTGGACGCGGCTCAGGCCGCCGGCAAAATTGCGATAGACGTAGGCCGGATGCCCGTCGACCTGTTGTCCTTGTCCGCCCACAAGGTGTATGGCCCCAAAGGTGTGGGGGCGCTCTACGTTCGACGTTCACCGGATGTACGCATCGAGTCCCAGATCCACGGTGGTGGTCATGAGCGGGGCATGCGCTCCGGGACCTTGCCCACGCATCAGATCGTGGGCATGGGTACCGCCTTCGCGCTGGCGCAGGAAAAGCTGGAAGAGGACGTGGCCAGCCTGGAGGCTCTGCGCTCGCAGTTCCTCGAGGGACTGGCCGGTCTTGACGGTATGTCGCTGAACGGCAGCGCCGAGGCCCGGGTTCCGGGTATTGTGAATCTGTCGTTTACCGGGGTGGACGCCGAGTCGCTGATGTTGGGGCTGCGGGAGCTGGCGGTGTCGTCCGGTTCTGCCTGTGCGTCCGCGACCATTGAGCCTTCTTTTGTGCTGCGGGGCATCGGGCTGGACGATGAGCAGGCCCACCGCGCCCTGCGTTTTTCCATGGGGCGTTACACCACCGACGAAGAAATCGAGTTTGCGGTCGCACAAATCATTGAAGTTGTTGGGCGTCTCAGGTCGGTGCGGTAGGCAGTAGCCTCCGGACTGCGTATAATCCCAACCCTGAATTTTCAACCTGAACCATACTGGAGAAATACCATGGCAAATGAGCGCACGCTCTCGATTATCAAGCCCGATGCAGTCGCCAAGAACGTGATCGGCGAAATCTACATACGCTTTGAAAAAGCCGGTCTGAATATCGTTGCCGCCAAAATGATGCACCTGACCCAGGAGCAGGCGGAAGGTTTTTACGCTGAGCACAAAGAGCGCCCGTTCTTCAATGACCTGGTAGCGTTCATGACCTCTGGCCCAGTTGTGGTGCAGGCTCTGGAAGGCGAAGGCGCCATCCTGAAGAATCGCGATCTGATGGGTGCAACCAACCCGAAGGAAGCCGAAGCGGGCACCATCCGTGCCGATTTCGCCTCTTCCATCGACGCGAATGCAGTACATGGTTCAGACTCCGCGGCTTCCGCTGAGCGCGAGATCGCGTACTTTTTCAATGACAGCGAAATCTGCCCGCGCGGCTGATTCGCTGCCGGGGCGGGTCTGACGGCTCGCCCCGGATTGGTTATCTGATCGAGGTTATGAAATGACAGCGGCCGCTGAAAAAACGAATCTTCTCGGGATGCCGAAAGCCAAGATGGAGGCTTTCTTCGAGAACCTGGGCGAGAAGCGTTTCCGTGCTACCCAGATGCTGCAGTGGATTCACCAGCGGGGTGCTGATGACTTCGATCAAATGACCAATATGAGCAAGGTCCTGCGGGACAAGCTCAAGGCCGTGGCCGAGATCCGTGGTCCCGAAGTGGTTTACGACGAAGTCTCCAAGGACGGCACCCGCAAGTGGGTGATGCGCATGGACAATGGCAACAGCGTGGAAACTGTGCTGATCCCCGACGGTGAGCGCGGCACACTGTGTGTGTCGTCCCAGATTGGCTGCAGCCTCGACTGTACTTTCTGCTCCACCGGCAAGCGCGGTTTCAACCGTAACCTGACTGCGGCCGAGGTCATCGGGCAGGTCTGGGTGGCCAGAAAAGCCTTCATGCCATTCGAGCCGGGCCCCGATCGGCCGATTACCAACGTGGTGATGATGGGCATGGGCGAGCCCCTGCTCAATTTTGACAACGTTGTCGACGCCATGAATCTTATGATGGAAGACCTGGCCTACGGGATCTCCAAGCGCCGTGTGACGCTGAGTACCTCCGGGGTTGTGCCGGCTCTGGACCGGCTGGGGGAAGTTACCGATGTTTCACTGGCCATTTCGCTGCACGCCCCCAATGATGAACTGCGTAACAAGCTGGTTCCATTAAATAAAAAGTATCCGATTGCCGAGCTTCTGGCGGCCACCAAACGGTACTTTGCCCGCCTGCCGGACAAGCGCAAGGCGACCATTGAATATACCGTGATCGAGGGCATGAACGATCAGCCGGAACATGCCCGGGAGCTTGCCGAGTTATTGCGGGATCTGCCATGCAAGATCAATCTGATACCATTCAACCCATTTCCGGAGAGCGATTTCCGTCGGCCCAGCATGAACGCGACCCGTCGTTTTCAGACAATCCTGAACGAAGCCGGTTACATCGCCACCATCCGCACCACTCGTGGTGATGACATCGATGCCGCCTGTGGGCAGCTGGTTGGCCGGGTTGAAGACAGAACCAAGCGAAGCCAACGTTACATCGCGGTGCAGCAGGTCAATCCCTGACCGTTACCAACGTTGTAAAAAATCAGAGCAAGAGGGGTGATCGAACTGTGGCAGTCAATCCAGTGAACAGTATCCGGGCTTTGATGACCGTTGTGCTGGTGATGTTCCTTGCGGCGGGCTGTGTCACGGTGTCCGATAGTCGTTTTTCCCGCGAAGAAGACCGCGAGAAAGCGGTAATGAACTACGTTGAGCTGGCAACGGCCTATATCAGCCAGGGCAATCTGGACCGGGCTCGGAGTCATCTCGACCGTGCCCTCGAGTTATCACCGGATGACGCCGGCGCATTGTCTGCCATGGCACTGCTGCACAACTCCGACGGCGAGCGCAAACTGGCGGAGGAGAATTTCCGCAAAGCCATCGCCAGCGACAGCGACTACACCCGCGGCCGAGTCTATTACGGTGCCTTCCTGTATGGAGAGCGTCGTTTCGAGGAAGCAAGGGATCAGTTCAGAACGGCTGCCGATGACACCAAATATCCGGATCGTGCTTCCATTTTTTTCAATCTGGGAATGAGCGAAGAGCGTCTGGAAGATAATGATGCAGCGGTCGATGCCTATCAGCGGGCTGTGGAACTGTCCAGAGGCGACGCGAAGTCTCTGCTCGCTCTGTCCCGTACTCTGCTTGAAGCGGGAGATTACAGTACTGCCTCCCGATATTACGCGCGGCTGTCCGCATTGATGCAGCAGAATTCCCGGTACCGGCACTCTCCCGAGAGTTTGTTGACGGGCATTCGGATTGCGCGCTATTTCGGTGAACGGGATCGGGAATCCAGCCTGGCGCTGCAACTGCGAAATAATTTCCCGGAGTCAGTCGAATACCAACAATACAGGGTGCTGATTTCTAATGAGTAACGAAGAAAACGCCCAGCAGGTTTCCGGAGAGTCGGTAGGCAGCCAGCTCCGACGTGCCAGAGAGCAACGAGGACTGACGGTGTCCGACGTTGCCAATGCGCAACATCTTCGGCTTGCGGTGATCCAGGCTATTGAAAATGGCGAGTATCAGCAAATCGACAGCGAACTGTTTCTCAAGGGCTATGTCAGAGCTTATGCGAAACAGGTCGGGCTAGACGCCGACGCCATCGTGGCCACGCTGGACAGGGAACTGGAGCCGTTTCGGCAGCAGAAAGCCGAAGCACTTGAGGCCAACCCGTTGGTGGATATTGAACGTCGGAAGCGCCAGAAACGCCAGGCAGCGAGGGCGTTGATGGTGTTGCTGGTACTCGCCGTGATGGGTGCCCTGGCGTTCACTTTCCTGGGCGATGACAGTGGCGGTAGGGAGGAAGCTGCCACGTCTGGACAGGGCACTGACGACGGCGTCGCCCTGGGTGCGAATGTTGCGCCTGAGGAAGTGGTGGCACCGGAAACAGATTCAGACGCGGCGCCGACGGAGGTTATGCAGGCAGAGCCCGACGCGGCCTCGGAAGGTAATCAGGCCCTTGGTGCCGAACCCGAGCCCGGTGAGCCGCTGAACGACGCGGCGCCGCTGGCTGAGGTCGTGGATGATGAGGACGCGCTGGACGAGAGCCGGATACCGACAGTGATCAGCAGTACCGACCCCGCGCTGACCGAAGAGTCCAGAACCGGTGATCTGCCGGGTACCGGCCGTCTGGAGGTCTCTTTTTCCAATGATTGCTGGGTTGAAATTACGGACGCCACCGGCGTCAGGCTGGCCAGCGGCCTTCGACGGGACGGTGACGTGATTGACGTTTCCGGGCAGGTTCCGCTGAGGGTCGTTATCGGTGCTGTGGACGCCGTGGACGCCATCCGTTTCCAGGGCGAGTCCGTTGAGCTGTCGGATTACCAGGTGGTAAATAACCGGGCCCAGTTTTCCCTGGAAATCTGAACATTCTGAACACACTTATTTTTGGTTAACACCAGATGAAACAGGAATCTCCGATTATCAGACGTAAATCCCGCCAGATCATGGTGGGTGATGTGCCCGTGGGCGGCGATGCACCTATTGCGGTGCAGAGTATGACCAACACCAACACCTGTGATGTGGAGGCCACGGTCGGCCAGATTCAGGCGTTGCAGGACGCGGGTGCCGACATCGTGCGGGTGTCCGTGCCCAGTATGGACGCGGCTGAAGCGTTCGGACAGATTCGCTCTAAAGTGTCCGTTCCTCTGGTGGCGGACATCCATTTTGATCACAAGATTGCGCTGCGGGTGGCGGAACTGGGAGTGGATTGCCTTCGCATCAACCCAGGCAACATCGGCCGGGAAGACCGGGTCAGTGCGGTGATCAGTGCGGCCCGGGATCGCAACATCCCGATCCGGATAGGAGTGAACGCGGGTTCTCTCGAAAAGGAACTGCAACGCAAGTACGGCGAGCCCACGCCGGATGCACTGGTGGAATCCGCCATGCGCCACATTGATATTCTTGATCGCCACGATTTCCAGAACTTCAAGGTCAGCCTGAAGGCCTCCGAAGTCTTCATGACCGTGGCCGCCTATCGCAAGATTGCCTCACAGATCGAGCAGCCGCTGCATCTTGGCATTACCGAGGCCGGCGGTTTCCGTTCGGGCACGGTTAAATCCTCCATTGGCCTCGGTATGCTGCTGATGGACGGTATCGGCGATACCATCCGGGTATCGCTGGCCGCAGACCCGATACAGGAAATCAAGGTCGGCTTCGACATTCTCAAGAGCCTTCGTTTGCGCAGCCGGGGCATTAACTTCATTGCCTGCCCAAGCTGCTCACGGCAGAACTTTGATGTTATCCAGACCATGAACGATCTCGAGGCCCGGCTGGAGGATGTCAATTCCCCGCTGGATGTGGCCATTATCGGGTGCATCGTGAACGGCCCCGGAGAGGCGAAAGAAGCGGACATCGGCCTCACGGGTGGCAGCCCCAAGAACCTGTTCTATATGGGCGGAAAGCCGAACCAGAAGCTGGATAACGCCACCCTGACTGACGATCTCGAGCGTCTGATCCGGGAGGAAATTGCCCGCCGCCGTGAGCAGGAAGACGCCATTATTGCCCGTTCGGGCGAGTGACCAGTCAGCGCGCAATCATTGATTCGAATTTAAGGGTTTAACTTGGCTAAGATTCAGGCAATTCGCGGGATGAATGACATCCTGCCGGAGCAGACACCGATCTGGCAGTTTGTTGAAGGTAAGGTTCGCAAAGTGCTGGCCGGTTACGGTTACCGGGAAATCCGCATGCCTATTGTGGAGCAGACCGATCTGTTCAAGCGTTCCATCGGCGAAGTGACCGATATTGTTGAAAAAGAAATGTACACCTTCGAGGATCGCAACGGGGACAGCCTGACCCTGCGGCCGGAAGGTACTGCTGGCTGTGTGCGTGCGGCCGAGGAACATGGTCTGCTGTTCAACCAGACGCAGCGGCTGTGGTACACCGGCCCGATGTTCCGCCACGAGCGTCCGCAAAAAGGCCGGTATCGTCAGTTTCACCAGATTGGGGTGGAATGCTTTGGCATGACCGGTCCGGATATTGACGCGGAATTGCTGATTCTGACGGCACGACTCTGGAAAGAGCTCGGCCTGACCGCTCATACCCGCCTCGAGATCAATTCGATCGGTACATCTGCCTCCCGTAAGGCCTACCGGGAAGCTCTGCTGGGGTATCTGTCGGGATTTCGTGATCAACTGGACGAGGACAGTCAGCGCCGTCTGGAAACCAACCCCTTGCGTATCCTGGACAGCAAGAATCCGGACACCCAGGCTATCCTGGGCGATGCGCCGAAGCTGGACGAATACCTCGACGAAGAATCACTGGCCCATTTCAGCCGGCTGTGCGAATTGCTGGATGCCGCAGGTATTCAGTACACGGTGAATCCCCGCCTGGTGCGCGGTCTGGATTATTACGGCAAAACGGTGTTCGAATGGATTACCGACAGTCTCGGGGCTCAGGGCACGGTGTGTGCCGGCGGGCGTTATGATGGCCTTGTCGAGCAACTCGGCGGAAAGCCCACGGTGGCGGTCGGATTTGCCATGGGGCTCGAACGCCTGATTCTTTTGCTGGAAACCCTGGGCCTGGTCCCCGAAGACGCAAACAGTGATGCGGACGTCTACGTGACCGCCATGGGTGAACGGGCAGTGGCTGCTGCGTTTGCGCTGTCTGAAACGCTGCGGTCAGAACTCCCGGGTGCCGTCATCGTGACCCACTGTGGTGGCGGCAGCTTCAAGAGCCAGATGAAAAAAGCCGATCGCAGCGGCGCCCGTTATGCGGTCATCCTCGGCGAGAATGAAATCGACAGTGGCACCGCTGGCCTTAAGCCGCTGCGCTCTGACGAGGGTCAACAGGCATTGGCGCAGGCTGAACTGGTATCCACACTCAAACCTTTGCTGGGCGCCTGAACGGGGCAACCGCGAACACTTATAAAAACGTTTATCACAGGAGTCATCATGGCTGAATTGCGGACTGAGGAAGAACAGATTCAGGCGATCAAGGACTGGTGGAAGAAGAACGGCAGTTCGCTTCTGATCGGTATCGGTGCAGCCCTGGCGATTGTCTTTGGCTGGCAGACCTGGCAGAACCATCAGCAAACGCAGCGTACCGAAGCGGCGTCCCAGTTTGCTAATCTGCTCAATGCCTACAGCGATCAGTCTGATGACAACAGTGGCGAAACTGTGGCGTTCGTTGCCGGCAATCTGAAAGAAGAGTTTTCTGACAGTGCCTACGCGGTCTACGGCATGCTTCTGCTGGCCCGTCAGCAACTGATGGATCAGGGCGACGCAGGGGCGGCCGTTGAATCCCTGCAATGGGCTCAAAGCAGGATCGATGACGGCACTGCGTTGTCGTTTGTTATTCGTAACCGCCTGGCCCGTGCCCAATTTGCTGCCGAACAATACGACGAAGCTCTGGCCACCCTGGACGCTGCCGGTGACAACCAGGCATTTGCTTCGATCTACGCAGAACTGCGCGGAGACATTCTGCTGGCCAAGGGTGATCGTGAGGGTGCCAGGGAAGCCTACCTCGCTGCCCGCGAACAGAGTCAGCAGGGCCGCAGCGGCGTTCTCGAGCTGAAACTGTCGGATCTCGGCGTTCAAGGGGGTGCCTAATGCCCTGGTTTTCTGATCGGCCCATTGCCAGTCGTTTTATCGGTGCTGCGTTGCTAGCAACTCTGGTGGCCGGGTGTAGCACGCGGGAGCCTATCGAGGAACCTGCGCCGGTCCCTGAGATCGAAACCACCGTGGAACTCGACAGCGTCTGGACCATGGATGTGGGCGACGGCCACGGGGAACAGTTTCTCTACCTCACGCCCCTGAACACCGGTGAGCTTATCTATGTGGCGGCGGCCAACGGCGACGTATACGCCGTGCAGGCAGAGAACGGTAAGGTTGAGTGGTATCAGGAACTGGACAGGCAGGTGTTTGCCGGTCTGGGCGGTGATCGTGAGCAACTGTACCTGGTGACCCGTGACGCCCAGCTCGTGGCGCTGTCCCGGGATAACGGAGACGTGATCTGGGAAGAGCCGCTGCCGAACGAGGTGCTGGCGATGCCGCAGTCCAATGGCGACATCGTGGTGATTCAGACCACCGACGGTAAAGTGCTGGCTTTTGATACCGCCTCCGGTGAGCTCAACTGGCAGTACGACGGCGTTGTTCCGGTACTGTCGATCCGTGCGGCATCACCACCGCTGGTGGGTAGCGAGCTGGTGCTGGCCGGTTTTGCCAATGGCAAACTGATGGCCTTGTCTGCCGAGAACGGCCAGCCGGCCTGGCAATATGAGGTAGGACAGGCGCAGGGGCGTACCGAGCTTGAACGCCTGGTGGATGTGAGCAGCCAGCCACTGATCCTGGAGAATGCGGCCCTGGTGGTCGGTTATCAGGGCAAGCTGGCGCTGGTGGACCTGCGTAATGGCGAGGAAATCTGGAGCCGCAGTGCCTCCAGCCTTCATTCCCCCATGATAGGTGCGGGTAACCTGTACGTTTCCTCTGCCAATGGAGACATCATTGCCTATCAGGGCTCGAACCGCCGTGAGCTGTGGACTCAGGACAGGCTATCGTGGCGCCAGACTACTCAGCCGGTGGTTTACGGTGACTACCTGCTGGTGGGGGATTTCGAAGGTTACATTCATATGCTGTCGCTGGAAGACGGCTCGCTTCAGGGCCAGCTGGAATTTGACGATGAAGGTCTTCGTGTGCCTGCCCAGCGGCTGCGCGATGGCAAGCTGCTGGTGTTCGGGAACAGCGGTAAACTGAGCGTGCTTGAACTCAAGGAAAGCGACTGATCGCCTCCTTCTCCGGGTCCACAAGGGCCCGGATAATCTTTTGTAGCGGAACACTATGACCCCTGTAATTGCCCTTGTCGGCCGACCCAATGTCGGTAAATCGACTCTTTTCAATCAGATGACGCGGTCCCGGGATGCGCTGGTCGCGGATTTCCCCGGGCTTACCCGTGACCGGAAATACGGTGAGGGCAACCATGAGGGGCAGCGTTTCATTGTCATCGATACCGGCGGCCTGACCGGTGACGAAGAGGGCCTGGATGCGGAAATGGCGCGCCAGTCCCTGCAGGCAATCGAAGAGGCGGATATTGTTCTGTTTCTGGTGGATGGCCGATCCGGTTTGATGGCGGGCGACGAGCTGATCGCCAACCACCTCCGCAAGACAGGCAAGCGTGCCCATCTGGTGGTGAACAAAACCGACGGCCAGGATCCGGATATTGCCGCTTCCGATTTTTACAGCCTTGGGTTTGATTCCACCTTCATGATCGCGGCGTCCCATAATCGAGGGATCCGCTCGATGCTGACGCTGCTTTTGCCTTCGGAGGAAGAGCGGGAAGAGCAGGATCGGGCAGACCGTTATCCTGGTATCCGTATCGGCATTGTCGGGCGGCCGAACGTCGGTAAATCGACGTTGGTCAATCGTATGCTCGGTGAGGATCGGGTGGTGGTGTACGACATGCCGGGTACCACCCGCGACAGCGTCTACATTCCGTTTGAGCGTCAGGACAAGCAATACACTTTGATCGACACAGCGGGCGTGCGCCGTCGCAAAAATGTGCACGAGGTGGTGGAGAAATTCTCCATCATCAAGACGCTGCAGGCCATTGATGACGCCCATGTGGTGATTCTGGTGATTGACGCCCGCGATGGTTTGATGAATCAGGATCTGCATCTGATCGGCTTCGTGCTGGATGCGGGCCGGTCGCTGGTGATTGCGGTCAATAAATGGGACGGCATGGATCCGGAAGACCGGGCGAGGGTGAAGGAGCAGGTGCAGCGACGCCTCGATTTTCTCGACTACGCCGACAAACACTACATCTCTGCACTGCACGGGTCCGGGGTGGGCGTGATGTACGATTCCGTCCAGGCCTGCTACGACTCTGCCATGGCAAAGTGGCCCACTAACCGGCTTACGGCCATCCTCGAGGATGCCATTGCCCAGCATCAGCCGCCGATGGTACACAACCGCCGGATCAAACTGCGCTATGCGCACCAGGGGGGCTCCAACCCGCCGGTGATCGTGGTGCATGGCAACCAGACCGACGCTCTGCCGGGATCCTACAAGCGTTACCTGGAAAACACCTTCCGCAAGGTGCTGAAAGTGACCGGGTCTCCCATCCGTTTCGAGTTTCGCTCCAGCGAGAACCCGTTTGCCCACAAGGTCGACCGCCTGACGCCACGCCAGAAGGTCAAGAAAGACAACGATATCAAGGCGGGGCGTCGAACCAAAAAGCCCCGGATGAAAAGCAAGAAGCGTTAGGCCTCAAACGACCTTTAGCAACTCCACGGGGCTGTTATGCCAGCCCCGCATCCTCCACCTGTTTTGCCTGAACCGCCGTCAGTGCGATGGTGAAGACGATGTCTTCCACCAGTGCGCCACGTGACAGATCGTTCACCGGCTTCCGCAGACCCTGCAACATCGGACCAATACTGATCACGTTGGCACTTCGCTGGACCGCCTTATAGGTGCTGTTTCCGGTGTTCAGGTCGGGGAAGATAAACACCGTGGCACGACCGGCCACCTTGCTGTTCGGCGCCTTGCTTTTAGCGACGCTCTCAATGGCGGCGGCATCGTACTGCAGTGGACCGTCGATCAGCAGGTCCGGGCGGCGCTCACGGGCAATCCGGGTGGCCTCCCGAACCTTATCAACATCCTGGCCGCTGCCTGACTCACCGGTGCTGTAGCTGATCATGGCGACCACGGGTTCGATGCCAAACGCTTCCGCTGACTCCGCACTCTGGATGGCAATGTCGGCCAGCTCTTCGGCGTTGGGGTCGGGGTTGATGGCGCAATCTCCGTAAACCACCACCTGCTGTGGCAGCAGCATGAAGAACACCGAGGATACGACTTTGGCCTGATCGTGGGTTTTGATCAGTTGCAGGGCAGGGCGCACGGTATTGGCCGTGGTATGGACCGCACCGGAGACCAGCCCGTCGGCTTCGTTCATCGCCACCATCATGGTGCCGAGTACCACGTTGTCCTCCAGCATGGCGTCGGCCATGTCGGTTGTCAGCCCTTTGTGCTTGCGCAGGTCCACCATGGCTGCCACGTATTTTTCACGGTCTTTTGCGGGGTCGATGATCTCGATGTCCTCGGGCAGTTCAAGCCCCTGGGAGTTGGCCACATTACGGATATCGGCAGGCTCGCCGATCAGCGCGCAGGTTGCCAGCCCTCGTTGATGGCAGATGATAGCCGCTTGAACCGTGCGGGGCTCGTTACCCTCCGGCAGTACGATCCGTTTGGCCGCGGCCCGGGCACGCTCGGACAACCGATGCCGGAATGCGGGCGGTGAGAGACGGCTCTGGCGATGAACCTTGAGGTGCTCCTGGAGCCATTCGGTGTCCATGCGGCTAGCGACGGCCTCCATGGCGCTTTCGATGCGATCGGTATCGTCAATGGGGATGGCGTTGGAGAGGTTGGCCAGCTGGTGCGCGGTCTCATAGGTGTTGCTGTCCGCGCGCAGCACCGGCAGCCCGGTGTCCAAGGCACGCCGGCACAGATCGATTACACGGTCATCGGGCATGAGGCCGCCGGTCAGCATGAGTCCGGCCAGTGGCACGCCGTTGAGCGCGGCCACCGCGGTCGCCACGACGATATCCTCACGGTCGCCCGGAGTCACCATCAGCGTCCCGGGTTTCAGGGTATCCACCATGTTGCGAATGGTGCGGGCACACACCGAGACTTTCTGCACCCGGCGCGTGTGCATATGGCCCTCATGTAACACGGGCATACCGGTTTCCCGCGCAATGTCGGAAACCCGCACCGCTAAAAGCTCCGGTTGCCACGGAATGCTGGCCAGCAGACGGAACCGGCCGTCGCGGAACACGGCGCAGCGTGTCGCAAAATCCACATCGCCGCCAGCCGCGTGGGAATTGATTCTTGGCGTGAATTCCGAACGTTCCGGCTCTCCCACTTTGTTGAGGATCACCGCGATCACATCCGGGTCGGAGGGATCCGCGAACAGGCGAGACGAGAAATCCAGCTCCTCATCCAGCTTTTCCGGAGAGAGGTCCTTGGGAGTACTGACCAGAATGACCTCGGAGCCAAGATTGCGTGCGACCTCCACATTCAGGCGGGCAATGTAGGCCTCGCTGCGGTCCGGAACCAGCCCCTCGATAATCACCACATCGACGATGCTGGCTACCTTCTGGTACTCACCGACCAGGGTTTCCATCAGCAGGTCGGCCTTGCCCTTGTTCAGAAGATGCTGTGCTTCCTTGAGATCAATCGGATCGGGGGGCACGAGATGGCTTCGGGCGCGCACGAAGGCGATCGAGGTGTCCTTACCATCGTTGTGCTGTGACTCGCCCTGATGGACGGATTGGCTGAAGGGTTTGTAGAAGCCCACACTGACCCCCTGGCGCTCCAGCGCGCGGAACAGCCCGAGACAGACCGAGGTGAGACCGGAATCGAGGGAGGTTGGAGCAATAAACAGACTTTTCGCCATGAGCGGGTCCTTTCTGGAGATGCGGTATCAGTGACTGGCGCCTGACCGGGCGATGGTCAGGGCTTCGCTGGCGATAACCCGTTCCTCGTTGGTGGGAATGACCAGGATACGGAAGCGGCTGTCGCCGCTCTCGATGCGGTATTCGCGCTGTTTTCCATGATCCCGGTTCCGCTCGGCGTCGAGCGAGAGCCCGACCAGGGAGAGGTGAGCCAGAGTTTTGCTGCGCACGAGCGCGCTGTTTTCCCCGATACCACCGGTGAACACCAGAGCGTCGAGGCGGGTGAGTGAGGCCATCATCGCTGCAATGTAGCGCGCCAGCCGGAAGCAGAAAACCTCGATAGCCAGTGCCGACGCTTCATGGCCCTGTTCGGCGAGTTCACACAGGGATCGCATGTCATTGGTTTCGCCGGACAGTCCCAATAGACCACTGTCATGGTTGAGTAAGCGGTGAAGGTCCTCCGCATTGATGCCTTTGGAGCGCAGAAAGTCGAACAGGCCGGGATCGATATCGCCACTGCGGGTGCCCATCACCAGTCCTTCGAGCGGTGTGAGCCCCATGCTGGTGTCTACGCTGGCACCATCCCGTATCGCAGTGATGCTGCAGCCGTTGCCAAGGTGTGCGGAAATAATGGATGTCGTTTCCGGCGACTGATTCAGAAGCCGCGCGGTCTCGCTGGCCATGAAGCTGTGGCTGGTGCCGTGGAATCCATAGCGGCGCACGCCCCAGTCCTTGTAGAGGCGCTCCGGCAGCGCGTACCGGTAGGCGTAATCCGGCAGTGTCTGATGGAACGCGGTGTCAAATACCGCTACCTGGGAGACACCTGGGAACAGTTCGCGGGTGGCCTCGATACCGACCAGATTGACCGGGTTGTGCAGTGGCGCGAGGCTGGCGCATTCGTGAATGGCGGACAGGACAGGGTTGTTGATCAGTGCAGCTTCCCGGAAGGTTTCGCCACCATGAACCACCCGGTGGCCAATTGCGACCGGGGCTTCGCGCAACAGGCCCTGAGCCCGCAGTGCGTCTATCAGGGTCTGCAGTGCCTCTTTATGACCGGCATTGGTCGCCAGCGGCAGGGTGTCCCGGGTGCCGGTCAGGCTGGCAAAGGCATCAGGGCCACCGATCCGTTCGGCCAGGCCAGCGGCCAATTTGTTCAGTGAGGTGTCAAACAGTGCCACCTTGAGCGATGAACTGCCGCAGTTGATAACCAGTACCATGGCTTCCATGAAACGAATCATGCTCCTTTAATCAGGCTTTTGATGTGCCTCTGTCAGGCTTATGCGCGATGGTTGGTGCGCAACCATGTCTCGAAATCAGCGTGGGGGATGGGGCGGCTGTAGAAATAGCCCTGTGAGTAGTCACACCCTTGCTGTTGCAGGAAGTGGGTCTGTGCTTCTTCCTCGACGCCCTCGGCGATGACCGAGAGGCCCAGGCTGTGGGCCATGTTTATGATGGCCTTGACCAGCGATGCGTCTTCCTGCTCTTTCATGACGTCCTGAACGAAGGACTTGTCGATCTTGAGGGTATCAAAGGGGTAGCTCTTGAGATAGCTCAGGGCGGAGTAACCGGTGCCGAAATCGTCGACCGACAGCCGGATTCCGGCAGCATCCAGTTGCTTGAGGATGTCAGCGGTTTCAATGGTGTTGTCCAGGATCAACCGTTCAGTAATTTCCAGCTCCAGTCTCTCGGCGGCAAGGCCACTGTTGTGTAGGGCGTCCATGACGGCGGCGGTGAAACCCTGATCGCGGAACTGGCGTGGCGAAACGTTCACCGACACGCCAATATCGGTGCCGGTTATCTCCCGCCATTGCACGGCTTTTTTACAGGCCTCCTGCAGCACCCATTCGCCAATCGGTATGATCAGTCCGGTTTCTTCGGCCAGCGGGATAAAACGGTCAGGCATGACCATACCCATGGTGGGATTGTTCCAGCGTAGCAGGGCTTCGGCGCTGCACAGGGCCCCGGAGTCGGTGTGAACAATCGGCTGAAAATACAGCTCGAATTCGTTCAGCTCCAGGGCCCGCCGCATCCTCGATTCCATCTGCAGTCGTTCATGGGAGACTTCGGTCATCTCCGGTGCAAAGTGGGCAAAGGAACTCTTGCCCTTATGTTTGGCCTGGTACATGGCGGCGTCCGCGTGCTGGAGCAGGGTGCCACTGTTATCGGAATCGGTCGGGAACATGGCAATCCCGATACTGGTGGTGACAAACACTTCCTGGCCATTGAGCAGGTAGGCTGGCTCGAAGGTTTTCAGGATGCGCTCCGCCACCTGGGAGGTTGCTTCAGGTCCTGCCAGACCTGGCAGGATCACCAGGAACTCATCGCCCCCCAGTCGCGCGACGGTACTGGTACCGCGCAGACAACTGGAGATGCGGCGGGCGGCCTCAATCAACAGGTTATCGCCGGCGTCGTGGCCGAGGGTGTCGTTGATATGTTTGAAGTTGTCGAGGTCGAGAAACATCACGCCGACCAGCGAACTTTCCCGTCGTGCCTGGGCGAGGGCCAGTTTCAGGCGGTCCAGTGCCAGCATGCGATTAGGCAGGCCGGTCAGAATGTCGTAGTTGGCCTGCCGCAACAGCTGCTGCTCATAGCGTTTGCGGATGCTGATGTCCTCACCGAGAATCAGGTAACCGGTGGCCTCGCCGCTGGAATTCTTGATGGGCGTTACGATCAGCTGCTCCCAGAAACGTTCACCGTTCCGCCTTACGCTGTTCACTTCACCCTGCCAGACGCCCACGCGCTGAACCTGCAGGCGGATGGATTGCCACAGATTACGGGTTTCCCGATGCTCCATGGCGTTCTCGGACAGGGCTCCCGGGTGTTTACCGTGAATCGTTTCGGCGTCATAGCCGGTCAGTTGGGTAAACTTCTGGTTGGCAAATTCGATCCGCCACTGGCGGTCGCAGATCAATACCGACGACGGGCTCTGTTCAATGGCCTTGGAGAATTTCCGGATTTCAGCCGCATCCCGTTCCTGCCGTGCCACATCTTCATTCAAGCGCTCACGCATGTGATTGATGGCATCGGTGACCTGTGCCAGTTCGTCCCGGCGATTGCGCGGCGTGTCTGGCCTATCCAGCCGCAGGGGGTTGGTGGGGTTGGTCAGAGAAAATTCACGGGCATAATCGGCCATGGCGGACAAATGCCGGGTCACGAAATACTGGAAGATCCAGATGATCAGGATGGACACCAGAAAGGTTTTGAAGAACTGGGTGACCAGAATAAAGCCGACCTTGCGCTGCATGTCGGCGTATACGCGATTCAGGTCTGCGGTGACGGTCAGTTCCCCGAGTTTGAACATTTCATCGCCCCGATGAATCAGTTCGAAACTGTGGGAGGTGGTTTTGGCCTGCCGGGGAATCTCGCCCATGACCAGCTCAGAATCGGGCTCGATCCTCAGGCGGAGGTGGACGACGTCGGGCATGCTGAGTATGCCTTCCATCTGGGTTTGCAGAAGTTTTTGATCCAATGCCCACAAGCTGCGGGCCAGACTGGAGGCATAGCCCGTTTCCACCACCAGCATCCGGCTGTCTATCTTCAGGAGGTCTTTGCGGTAATCGGAGTGCAGCTGGATGGCAGAGGCACTCAGTGTGAAAAGTGAGCTGAACAGAAGTATCCATGCAAGCAGCCGAAATGAAAGGGGAGACCCCGTCCGGAAACGTTGAAGACGTGTCGACAGTTTCTGCATGCTGCTAGTTCAGCCACCCCGGCCAGTTAATCGAGGAACAAGAGTTGAGCGTTGGTTATCCTCAGGACTATAGCAGCAGTTTCTTTCAAGTGCCTTGCAAATAAGGGAAAAATAGAGAGAAGTGTGGCCCGGTTCCGGCTTTTGAAGGCCATGTCCCGCGCGGACAGTTTGATGCAGGTCAATACGGTGGAAGCGCCGCAGGCGTAATCTGAAAACCATCAGACAAAACGAAGGTGGAGATCAGGCTATGTATATGGATGCGGTGGTATTTGCCGGTATTGCAACAGTGTTGTTGATGATCGGCTTTCTGGTTGCGGTGGGCGTGTTCGTAATGCGAGATGCAAAGCAGCAGGGAAACGGTGCCAGTAAAAATGTCCTGAGCCCGAAAGGAAAGACGGTGTGACAGAGAGAGAATTGGCGTCCCCTAGGGGGTTCGAACCCCTGTTGCCGCCGTGAAAGGGCGGAGTCCTAGGCCACTAGACGAAGGGGACGCAACGTTCTTACTGACTTGCCTCGTCGAGGTGGCGCGTATATTAAGTAACGACGATTTCTCTGTCAAACAGTTTTTTTGAAAAAAATCAGGCCCCGGGGTCGTTCAGGCAGTGCTTCAGTTCCCCGGCGAGATGGTCGAAGGTTACCAACGGTCCCTCGGCTTCAAAAAT
This sequence comes from Marinobacter sp. M-5, assembly GCF_032911545.1. Classification (NCBI taxonomy): domain Bacteria; kingdom Pseudomonadati; phylum Pseudomonadota; class Gammaproteobacteria; order Pseudomonadales; family Marinobacteraceae; genus Marinobacter; species Marinobacter sp. M-5. Next base: position 1,809,876 of record NZ_JAWJEK010000001.1, on the reverse strand, counting down.
GCGATAAATCGCTTCGGCGACAGCGTGGTGCTGAGGCTCAAGGCTTCGCTTCACGTCTTCCACCGGTGCTTCCATAACGGCCGCGAGTGTGATTTCGTACCGAACCCGGTTTTCTCCGGCACAGAAGTGAAAAGCGCTGTCGCGAGTGCCGGCCTCGGGCATTCCGAGCCGCGTGAAGACCTGGCGGGCGCAGGCAGCGTATTCAGAGTGGACCCGAGAATGGGTGTCAACCAGCCCCTCTTTGCGAGACAGGGCGAGGAGGCTGTCGACCCGTTGTCTGGCCGCCGCGCTGATGTCAGGCAGCGACGCGTTCAGCGTGGTTTCATCGAGGCCACGGGAGGCCAACTGCAGCACCGTCAGGTATTCAGCGGTAATCAGACTGCAGGTTTTGAAGCTGTGACCGCGGTCTTCGGCCGCCGCCTGGCCGGGCCACAACGCCATGACCAGGGTGACAGCAACGACAGGCTGCAGCAGCCGTAGCGCGATCACCGGACGCAACTCTCCAGCGCTTCCTGAAGTTGAGGGTGAGTGAACTGGAAACCCTGTTGTTGCAGCCGCTCCGGGACGGCTTGTTGGCCGGTCAGAAGCAGTCGGGCCATCTCGCCGAGGACCAGTTTCAAGACAGGCTCAGGCGCCGGAAATAGCGCCGGCCGATGGACGGCCTTCGCGAGACAATGGGTGAATTCCCGGTTTGTGACCGGGTTGGGGCTGACCACATTATAGGGGCCGGAGGCCTGCTCTGATTCGAGCATGAACATCAGCGCGGCGACAACGTCATCGCGGTGCACCCAGGGCATGAACTGCCTGCCGGAGCCCAGTCTTCCGCCTAGCCCGAGACGAAAAGGCAGTACCATCCGCTGCAGAAAGCCTCCGCCGGAACCCGCCACCACGCCGGTTCTCGAGAGGCATACCCGCACCCCGTCGTCTTCCAGCTTGAGCGCTTCTGCTTCCCAGTCGCGGCAGAGACGGTGAGTAAACTCGTCATTGGGCGCTGTCGCCTCGGTTACCCGGGCATCGCGCTGATCGCCATAGAATCCTACCGCCGATCCGGATACCAACACCGTCGGTTTGGTCGCCCAGCTTCTGGCGACGTTGACCAGGTCACGAGTCAGGCCGATGCGGCTGCTTCTGAGTGCCTGTTTGCGTTGTTCCGACCAGCGCTTGTCGGCAATGCCTTCACCGGCCAGGTTGATGATGGCGTCAAAACCGGGGTGTTCTCTCAGCAACGCCAGATCCGATACCGCTTCGACGCGGCCACAGATCGCCCGCACGTCATTTTCCGGGCGACGGCTCAGTACGGTCAGGTTGTGGCCTTGGGCATTGAGTTTCGGGCACAGGACCTGGCCAATGAAGCCGGTGCCGCCGGTGACAAGAATGCGTTTGCTCATTCGATAGCTCCCTTATCCCGGTTTTGCGTCACCGGGGCGGTTATTTTGCCAGTTCCTGCTCCACGACATCGCGAATCGCGTCACCAAGTTGCGGATTTTCTCCAATGGGTGGCGCCAGATGAATCGACACGCCATGAGTCTGTTCCAGCGCGTCGATCATGGCGGGCACATCCTTGCGCAGATGTCGCCCTGCGGCCAGAAAGAGTGGTACAACCCGGAAATGCCGAGCGCCCTCCTGAACCCCTTCCTCTACGATGCTCTCCAGGGAGGGCTCGGCGAGTTCCATATAGGCAACACGCGCTCCGGGCACCGACTCAACGGTGGGCGCGGCCAGTTTTTCGAACGTCTCGCACCAGCGGGCATCGCTGCTGCCGTGTGCGAGGAGAATGATGCGGTGCGCTTCGGCCATGTGGGCTCCTGTGAACAATCTGTAGCTTGTTATCGTAGACGCTTTTCATAAAGTGTAACCCATAGGCCACGGGCTCGGGCCCGTGAATCCCCAAACTCTGCAGGTCAGGATACCCCGGTATGTTCGATTGGAAAGACATTCTGGATTTCTGGTTCGGTGAACTTGGTGATGAAGAACTGCCGGACCACGACCACCGCAAACGCTGGTTCCGTGCGGACCGACGCTTCGATCAGGAAATCCGCCACCGGTTTCTGTCACTGGTGCTGTTTGCATCCGAAGGCGGCCTGAACCACTGGCGAAAACATCCCGGCGGGGTGCTGGCTGAAATCCTGCTGCTGGATCAATTCACCCGCAATATTTTCCGTGGCAGCGCTCTGGCTTTCGAGCACGACCGGCTTGCCCGCAGCCTGACCCGGCAGGCCATGGAAAAAGGCCAGGATATGATGTTGCCCCCGGTGCAAAGGGCATTTCTGTATATGCCTCTGGAACACTCGGAACGGCGCGCTGACCAGGACCTGTCGCTCGAGTGTTATGAGCAGCTGGCAGCATCGACGGAGGGCCTTGTGGGCAATCTCATGCAGAGCTTCCTGCAGGCGGCCCGAGATCATCGGGATATAGTGTGCGAGTTCGGCCGTTTTCCCCATCGCAATACAGCTCTCAAGCGCCCCTCTACCCCTGATGAATTGCGTTATCTGGAGCAGGGGCGACGTTTCGGTCAGTAGTGGCCTATGCGTTGTGCTGATTACCGTCTCAGAAGGTGAAAACTGCCGAACCCGTCAAGGTTTCAGACCTCCGTTTCCGTCATTATTTACAAAACATAACAATAACTCCGGGCGGACCGGCAAAGTGTCCGGCACAGCATCGGATGCGAAGGCGACGAAACAGGACAGGGGTCATGGGGCAAGCGCAAACCATAAACGTATGGAATTCACAGGAGCTGCCGGAAGAACGCTCGTTTCGGGAATCCATTCAGTATCATGGCCGCAAGGCCGCAAGAGCGAAAAGCGAACACCGGCGATTGCAGATCCTTGAGGCGACGCTGCGCATTGCTGCGCGGGAGGGCCTGCGGGGTATCAAGCATCGGGCAGTTGCCCGCGAGGCCAAGGTGCCGCTGGCCGCAACCACGTATTACTTTCGCGACATTGACGAGCTCATCAGCGACGCCTTCATGCTGTTTGCGGAGCGGGCCCGCGAGGAACTGGGGTGTTTTTACGACACCGTTAATCTGGTGCTTGACAACATGCCGCCAGAGCCTCTGTCGCGTGGTGGGGCTGGTCGTCAGGCCCTGGCATCGCGTCTGAGCGCTATCGCGACTGCTTATCTGGATCAGCAGTTTACGCAGCGCCGGGAGCAAATGCTGGCGGAGCAGGTGTTCCTGATGGAATCCCTGAGAGACGATCAGCTCGCTGGACTCGCCCGGACGTACCGCAGTGTGTGGGTTGCCGGCCTCGAGCAGATTCTGCAGCGTCTGGACTCGCCGGCGCCGGCACGGGATGCCTCGCTTCTGGTAAGCGTCGTACTGGGCCTGGGTTATGACCATTTGTTGAATCGGCAGGCGGCCAACCCGGAAGCACTTGAGGAGGCTGTGCGGCGGATCGTTGGCCTGGTGCTCGCCGTCTGATGTGCTCTTGTGTGGTAAATTGTATAAACAATGTACAACATGACGAGCGTCGCGAATTTCCCTGTTAGAATAGCCGACACTTGAGCTCAGGCTCGGGCTGATGCCCGCTGACCATTTGTTGAGCTGGACTGACAGGATTGACGGAATGCTGAAACCGAAACAGTCAAAACACGGCGTTTTCCGGGCTACTACGGTGGCCCTCATGCTTGCCCTCCCGGCACTGACCAGCGCGTCTGACTTTGACCCATCGCTTTTTTCCCGGCTATCAAGTGTTGCACCCACGCTGAATGTGGATGTTCTTCAGAGCGCACTGAGCGCGTCGGCCTGCGCAGTGCGCAACGGCGTCGAGATGCCGGCCAGGCTCGCGGTGATCGATTTTTCCCTGCCGTCCAGTGTCGAGCGGCTCTGGATTTTTGATCTGCAGACCGGCGAACTTGTGCTGCAGGATCTGGTGGCGCATGGCAAGAACTCCGGCACGCTGGAGTCCAACGCATTCTCAAACATCGAGGGCAGCCACCAGTCCAGCATCGGCCTGTTCAGGGCCAGTGAATCCTACCGGGGTAAACACGGTTATTCGCTCAGGCTGGACGGCCTGGAGCCGGGCATCAACGATCTGGCGCGCCAGCGTGCCATCGTTATTCACGGGGCCGACTATGTAAACGACACCTGGGTAAAGGATTACGGGCGCATTGGCCGCAGCCATGGCTGCCCTGCCGTTGATCAGCAGGTGGTCAGGCAGGTGGTTGATCACCTCAAAGGGGGGCAGTTGGTGTTCAAGTATTACCCCGACCAGGAATGGTTGCAGTCTTCCGGCTACCTGAACTGCGATACTGGGCGTATGGCCAGTGCGTCTGAGCAGGGCGCCAGCCGGACCTGATCACGGTTCCATCAGGCCGTCAAAAACATGAAAAAAAGTGGTTGACGGCCGCCAGTGAATCCGTAGAATACGCCTCCGTTGTCGGCTTCAAGCCAGCATCGAACTGCGGGAATAGCTCAGTTGGTAGAGCACAACCTTGCCAAGGTTGGGGTCGCGAGTTCGAATCTCGTTTCCCGCTCCAGATTCCGGAAACCCGGCCTTTAAAACGGCCGGGTTTCTTCGTTTCGGCCCCCTCCAATTTCCACGTTTTCCGGTCAACTCGGGTATACTCTCTGGCCCTGCATTTCTATTCTGCCAGCCGTGGGAGCCAACGTGCGCGTTCATGCCCTGTATCTGTATCCGGTCAAGTCCCTTGCTGGCATTCCTGTGTCCTCATTCGGCCTGGATAACTTCGGACCGCGGGGAGATCGTCGCTGGATGATCGTTGATGCCGATGATCAGTTTGTGACCCAACGCGATCATCCCGAACTGGCAACGGTGACGACATCCATCGACGGCGATTGTGTTACCGTAACCATACCCGGCGAGGGCAGGTTCCCGTTGCAGGCAACCGCGAATGAAGCTCGCGCCCGGGTCTGGCAGGACTGGGTAAAAGCCCTGTTGGGCGAGCCGGCTGCCTCCGCGGCACTGAGTCGGTTTTGTGGCACGGATCTCCGGTTTGTTTATATGCCGGATGAGACCTTTCGCCGAGTTGATGCCGGTCGGGTGACGGACATGAGGCGGGTGGGTTTCGCCGATGGATTTCCGCTGCTGGTGACCAATCTGTTGTCGCTCGAGGAGCTCAACACGCGCCTTGAAACTCCGGTGGAGATGATCCGCTTCCGTCCCAACATTGTGATTGAGGGCGCCGGTGCGTGGCAGGAGGACCATTGGCATGAACTTCAGATTGCGGATCAGCGGGTCAGGTTGGTCAAGCCCTGTTCCCGCTGCGTGATGACAACCGTTGATCCGTTGACAGGCACCAAAGCTGCCAGCCTTCAACCCCTTCGAACCCTGGGGCAATACCGGCGTACTGAGGATGGCGTCATTTTCGGTATGAATGGGATTCACGAAACACCGGGTCGGATCAGTGTTGGCGATCCGGTCATTCACAGAACCACGGAGTAACAACAGGTGCCATTGTTAACGCTGGATGCCATTTCCCTGGCTTTTGGTATGCAGCCATTGCTGGACCAGGCCTCGCTGAATATTGAAGCAGGAGAGCGTGTTTGCCTTCTGGGTCGAAACGGAGAGGGGAAATCAACGCTGCTCAAGATTGTCAGCGGTGACGTGACCCCCGATGGAGGAGTAGTGCGGCTGGACGAGGGCGCGGTACTGGCAGTGTTGCCGCAGAACCTGCCGGCCACCGATACCCGCACGGCTTATGAGGCGGTTGCCAGTGCGTTCCCGGAAACAGGGCAGCTGCTTACCCGGTTTCACGCGCTTGCCCAGAATGCCGACGAGGCCAGTCTTGATGAAATGATGAAAGTGCAGGAGCGTCTGGAGGCACTGGATGGCTGGCGTCTGGATCAGAAAGTCACCGCCATACTTGCACAGTATCGCATCGATCCCGAACAGCGCCTGAACACCCTGTCTGGTGGCTGGCAGCGCCGTGTTCTGCTGGCAAAGGCGCTGGTTGCAGAACCGGACATCCTGTTGCTGGACGAGCCGACCAACCACCTGGATGTCCCCGCCATCGCCTGGCTGGAAGAGGCCCTCGGTCAGTTTCGTGGTGCCATGCTGTTCGTCAGTCACGATCGAGCCTTTATTCGGAAAATGGCGACCCGGGTTGTGGAGCTGGATCGAGGTAAACTGGTCAGCTTTTCAGCGAGTTACGACAAATACCTCGAACTCAAGGAAAAAGCCCTTGAGGAAGAGGAGCGGCAGAATGCGCTGTTCGACAAGCGCCTCAAGCAGGAAGAGGTGTGGATTCGACAGGGCATCAAGGCACGACGGACCCGCAATATGGGGCGCGTTCGCGCCCTCAAGGCCATGCGTGAAGAGCATCGTCAACGGCGAGTGCGCGGCGGCACTGCCAGCTTTGTGGTCGAGGATGCGGCGCGCTCCGGCAAGCTGGTGGTTGAGGCGAAAGAGGCCGGATTCCGCTACCCAGATGCTACGCCAGTGCTCAGCGACATGAATCTGACGATTCTGCGAGGCGACAAAATCGGTCTGGTAGGTGAGAACGGCACCGGTAAAACCACCCTGGTTCGTCTGTTGCTGGGTGATCTGGAGCCGACAGAGGGCAGTATCCGACGCGGAACCAATCTGGAAGTGGCGTATTTCGACCAGTTGCGCGGTGAACTGGATCTGGAGCGCAATGCCTTGGACAACCTGTCAGAGGGCCGTGAGTTCATTGAAATCAACGGCCAGAGCAAGCATGTGCTGGGCTACCTGCAGGAGTTCCTGTTCAGTCCGCAGCGCGCCCGCTCACCGGTAAGCGTGTTTTCCGGCGGCGAGCGGGCGCGGCTGCTGCTCGCCAAACTGTTCAGCAAGCCCGCCAATATTCTGGTGCTCGACGAGCCGACCAACGATTTGGATGTCGAAACTCTGGAGTTGCTGGAAGCCCAGCTGGTGGAATTCAAGGGTACAGTGATTGTGATCAGTCACGACCGGGAGTTTCTGGACAACGTTGTCACCGACACCATCTTTTTGGATGGCAGTGGCGCCGTGAGAGAGTATGTGGGCGGCTACAGCGACTGGCGGCGTCAAGGTGGCGCATTCCCTGCGGAACAGAAAGCGGCGCCTACGCGAAAGCCTGTCAAACCGGAACCCGCGCCCAGTATTGAAAAAAGCGAGATACCAGAGCAGAAAGAGCCCGTTGCTGTGGCGGAATCCACAAAAACGAAACCGGTAAAACTCAGTTACAAGCTTAAGCTTGAGCTTGAGGAATTACCGGGCAAAATTGAGGCTCTGGAGAACGAAGTGGCTGCATTGCAGGCAAGCATTTCTGATCCGGACTTTTATTCAGGCCCACCGAACGAAGTCTCGGCGACTCTGGAAGCGTTGACAGAAACGGAATCCCGTCTGGAAAAGGTTATCGAGCGGTGGATGGAGCTGGAAGAACAGGCCAATCAATGAACGTTAATTACAATTTCAAATTTCAGGATGGGCGTCAGGTTGAATTCAAGGTCACCGACCAGCCGGCTGAGGTGGTCTCGCCCCCGCCGGCATGGACGCGGCTGGAGCACTGTCAGTGCTCCAATTGTCCACTGAAGTCCGCGAACTCTCCCCACTGTCCGGCTGCCATTGAAATTCTGCCGGTGGTCAATGCCTTTCAGGCGGAAGATGCCTATCAGAAAGTGGATGTGTCCGTCACCGACGACAGGCGCACCTATTCCAAGACCACGGCGCTTGAGGAAGCGTTGCGTTCGCTGTTGGGGTTGAAAATGGCCACCAGTGGGTGCCCCGTGCTGGGCGAATTGAAGCCGATGGCGGTGCATCATCTGCCGTTCGCCAGCACCGATGAATTTATCATGCGCAGCGTGTCCCATTATCTGTTGCAGCAGTACTTTGCCCAGCGTAATCACCGGGACCCCGATTGGGATCTGAAAGGGCTGGTGGAGCGCAATCAGCGGTTACAGCTGGTCAACCAGGCACTGTGGCAAAGGATTCACTCGGTCTGCAAAGGCGACAGCAACCTCAAGGCATTACTGAACTTTTTCTCGATGGCTTCCAGTGTCAGTTTCTCCCTGGAAAGTCAGTTGCGTAAGCTGGAGAGCAAAATGGAGGGTGGGGCAGAGCACTGACCCCGTGTTGACAGCGGATGTGCCCGGTGCCGGATGTGCGGCGCCGGGCACAACCTGTCAATGAATGCGTACGGCCAGTACGTCGCACTCGGTACCGTGCAGAACGCCGTTTGCCGTTGAGCCCAGCAGCAACTGGAACCCCTTTCGCCCGTGGCTTCCCACGATCACCAGATCCACGCCGTGTTCCTTCGCCAGTCGGTGAATTTCCGATTCTGGCCGGCCGACGGACACCACCTGATTCTCCTCGCGCACATCATACTGGGTTCCATAGGTCGTCAGCTGTTCCCTGGCAGCCTTGTCGAGCTGGTCCTGCAGTTCGGTCAGATCCATCGGGATGTCGCCGCCATAGGCGTAGCCTACCGGCTCAACCACATGCACCAGGACCAGTTCGGCCTGGTGCGCCCTGCAGACCTCCACGGCCTTGGTCAGCACCTGTGGTGCCTCTTCGGTAAGGTCGATGGCAACCAGCACTTTCTTGTATGTAGGCATCGCATTGCTCCTTGGCGAACAGGGTGTTGTCTTACAGCATAACAATGAACTCAGGATAGTCGAGTTGTTGGGGGCGGGAAGTGACGGGCATCAAGAAGCGGGGCGGTTAACGTTAGCGAAGACCGCAGGCGAGGGGCCGCGATGGCGCAGCCCCGGGTGGGTCAGGCGTTTTCCTGCAGCAGTTCAATGGCGGTGGACAGCCCCTGCAGAATGCCCTTCGAATATCGGTCAATCACGAACGACACGTTGTTATCGTTATAGTTGATGTAAGAGCCGCGAATGAACTGCCATTTCGAGGACAGGTCGTTGAGTGCGGTATTCAGTTGGCCTTCACTGGAGCCCTTGTTGATTTCACTGAGCAGGGCGTCGAATTCCAGCGCCTGCTGATCAAGCGGGATGTCAGAGGAGGAGCCCTGGAATGTCTGAGCAACCGTTGAATGGGTGCGAGCGGAGTACTTGGCCATCATTTGTGCCATTGTGATGGCGGCTGAACGGGCCGCTTCCACCCGCGGGTTGTCGCCGGTTTCGCCGCTGTCCTGGGCAATCACGTAGAGCGCTGTGGCCTTTTCGCTCAGGGCCGAGGCCTGGTTGGCCATGTCAGAAACCAGCCTCAAATCCGGGTAGCCGGTGTTGCGCACATCATTGATGTTGTCGCGCATCAGATTCTTGAAGGTGTCGAAGGCCTGGTTGAGGCCTTCAACCTGCTCCTCGCTGAGAATGCCGACTGTGCTTTCGGCCAGATCGTTCATGGAGGTATTGGCTTCATTGATACTGCCGACGATTTCGTTGAGAGTGTCGGTGTCCCCTGTGGCACTGAAACGGTAGTAGGCATCAAGGGCGAGGTAATTGCTGACGCGGAAGTTGTGGAGATCCGCCAGGAATCCGTCTCCGGTTTCTGCCCGGGCCGTCAGGGAGGTGAGGGCTAGCAGAATCAAAGCTGCCACCAGTGAGCGTACCCGCAGGCGAGCGTCGTTCATCGGAAATGTCTCCGTCAATGGGTTTTATTATTGTGGACTAAGGTCTTAAACCGAAGGTAAAGTAACTCTACCGGCCGATCAAGCGGTTTTACAGCCCGTAACACGGGGCAATTGGAAAGAACTGACAAATTTGCGTGACGAAGTTCCGGTTTCCTGTTCAGACACGGATGTACCGCACTGAAAAACAACAAATCCAAACCACAAATTCCCCGGTGCCTTCACGGATGTGGAGACTTTTGCGCCGATTTTTCCGAAACAAATTGACAAATGAGCTGTTTTTTTTCATCGTGTGCCCTCACGATTCAAACGACTGTATGAATTTTGAATCGGTTTCTCGGGCAGTGACCGAAATCTCGCTGCATCCGCAGGCCTTTGCCGACCACCTCCTGAAGGCGAAGCGTTTGCAGGCAGTTCCAAACACAGACTGGAGATCAGTTGATGATTTACGAAGGTAAAGCCATCACGGTTAAAGAGATCGAAGGCGGGATCGCTCAGTTGAACTTTGACTTGCAGGGCGAGTCAGTCAACAAGTTCAACCGTCTCACTATTGAAGAGCTCCACGCCGCGACTGACGCACTGAAAGCGCAGAAGAAACTCAAGGGTCTGGTGGTAACCAGCTCCAAGGACAGCTTCATTGTTGGTGCCGACATTACCGAATTCACCGAGTTGTTTGCCGGCTCGGAAGAGGATCTGGTAGCCAACAACCTCAAGGCTAATGACGTCTTCAACGCTATTGAAGACCTGCCGTTCCCGACCGTGACTGCCATCAACGGTATGGCGCTGGGTGGCGGTTTTGAAATGTGTCTCGCCACCGACTACCGGGTTATGGATCCGAAGGCCAAAGTGGGTCTGCCGGAAGTCAAGCTGGGCATCTTCCCGGGCTTCGGCGGTACCGTTCGCCTGTCCCGCCTGGTGGGTGTGGATAACGCTGTTGAGTGGATTTGCGGTGGTACTGAAAACCGCGCTGACGCTGCGCTGAAAACCGGTGCCGTTGATGCCGTCGTCGAGTCTGCCAAGCTGGTAGAAGCTGCCGTTGCCATCATCAACCAGTGCAACGAGGGCAAGCTGGATTACCAGGCCCGTCGTGACGAGAAGAAGGGCAAGATCAAGCTGAACGCCATGGAAAGCATGATGGCGTTCGAGATCTCCAAGGCGTTTGTGGGTGCCAAAGTGGGCCGGAACTATCCTGCGCCGGTTGAAGCCATCAAGACCATGCAGAAGCACGCCGGCATGACCCGTGACAAGGCCATCGAAGTGGAAGCCAAAGGCTTCGCCAAAATGGCCAAAACCAACGTTGCGGCCTGTCTGGTAGGCCTGTTCCTGAACGATCAGGAACTCAAGAAAAAGGCCAAGGCGTGGGAGAAGGAAGCCAATGATGTCAACCTGGCCGCTGTTCTCGGCGCCGGTATCATGGGCGGCGGCGTGGCGTTCCAGTCAGCGCTGAAAGGCACCCCGATTGTCATGAAAGACATCAACCAGGACGGTATCGCCCTGGGTCTGAAAGAAGCCAAGAAGCTGCTGACCAAGCGTGTCCAGAAGGGCAAGATGAAGCCGGAGCAGATGGCTGACGTCCTGAACAGCATCACGCCGACCCTCAACTACGGTGACTTCAAGAACGTTGACCTGGTGGTTGAAGCCGTTGTTGAAAACCCGAAGGTAAAAGATGCGGTTCTGCGTGAGACTGAAGACAATGTGCGTGAAGACGCCATCCTGACGTCCAACACCTCCACCATTTCCATCGACCTACTGGCCAAGAACCTGAAGCGTCCCGAAAACTTCTGTGGCATGCACTTCTTCAACCCGGTGCACATGATGCCGTTGGTTGAAGTTATCCGTGGCAAGAAAACCAGTGATCGCGCCATCGCGACCACCGTCGCCTACGCGAAAGCGATGGGCAAGACGCCGATCGTGGTAAACGATTGCCCGGGCTTCCTGGTCAACCGTGTCCTGTTCCCGTACTTCGGTGGCTTCATCGGCCTGGTGCGTGACGGTGCTGATTTCCAGAAAGTCGACAAGGTAATGGAAAAGTTTGGCTGGCCGATGGGTCCTGCATACCTGCTGGACGTCGTTGGCATGGACACCGGCAAGCACGCTGGTGAAGTGATGGCTGATGGCTTCCCGGACCGGATGAAGCACGAAGGCACCACCGCCATTGACGTGATGTTCGAGAACAAGCGCTACGGTCAGAAGAATGACAAGGGCTTCTACAAGTACGAACTCGACCGGAAGGGCAAGCAGAAGAAGGTTGTCGACGAAGAAACCTACAAGCTGCTTGAGCCGATCGTTCAGAGCAAGAAAGACTTCGAAGAAGACGACATCATCGCCCGCATGATGATCCCGCTGTGCCTTGAAACCGTTCGCTGTCTGGAAGATGGCATCGTTGAGGATCCGGCCGACGCGGACATGGGTCTGATCTTCGGTATCGGTTTCCCGCCGTTCCGTGGTGGCGCCCTGCGCTATATCGACGACCTGGGCGTGGACAAGTTCGTCGAACTGGCAGACAAGTATGCAGATCTGGGTCCTCTATACCACCCGACCGAGAAGCTGCGTGAAATGGCCAAGACTGGCAAGAAGTTCTTTGGCTAACCCTGATTCCGAACGGAGAAAGATCTATGAGCCTTAATCCGAGAGACGTTGTCGTCGTCGATTGCGTGCGGACTCCGATGGGTCGTGCCAAAAATGGTTGCTTCCGCAACGTGCGTGCCGAGACTCTGTCCGCCGCGCTGATCGAAGCACTGTTTGAGCGCAACCCGAAGCTCGAGCCGAAAGAAGTGGAAGATGTGATCTGGGGCTGTGTGAACCAGACCAAGGAGCAGGGTTTCAACGTGGCACGGCAGATTTCCCTGCTGACCCGAATCCCTCACGAGTCGGCCGCGCAGACCGTCAACCGTCTGTGTGGTTCTGCCATGAGCGCGATCCATACTGCTGCCCAGGCCATCATGACCGGTAACGGCGATGTGTTTGTGGTTGGTGGTGTGGAGCACATGGGCCACGTGCCGATGACTGAAGGTTTCGACCACAACCCGGCCGCCTCCAAGTATTCTGCTAAGGCGTCCAACATGATGGGCCTGACCGCAGAAATGCTGGCCAAGATGCATGGCATCACTCGTGAGCAGCAGGACGAGTTTGGCGCACGTTCACACCGTCTGGCCCAGGAAGCGACCGTTGAGGGTCGTTTCAAGAACGAAATCGTGCCCATCGAGGGTCACGACGAGAATGGCTTCAAGGTGCTGATCGAGAACGACGAAACCATCCGTCCCGAGACCACCGCGGAATCCCTGGGCCAGCTCAAGCCGGCGTTCGATCCGAAGAGCGGTACCGTAACGGCGGGCACCTCTTCGCAGCTGACCGATGGCGCTGCCGCCATGGTGCTGATGTCCGCCGAGCGTGCTGAAGCGCTGGGTCTGAAGCCAATTGCCAAGATCCGCAGCATGGCGGTTGCCGGCTGTGATCCCGCGATCATGGGTTACGGTCCGGTTCCGGCCACCAAGAAGGCGCTGAAGCGTGCAGGCCTGAAAGTTGAAGATATCGACTTCTGGGAACTGAACGAAGCCTTCGCGGGTCAGTCCCTGCCGGTTCTGAAAGACCTGAAACTGCTGGGTGTAATGGAAGAGAAAGTGAACCTGAACGGCGGCGCGATTGCCCTTGGCCATCCGCTGGGCTGCTCCGGTGCACGTATCTCTACCACCCTGCTGAATGTCATGCAGGCCAAAGGCGGTAAGCTTGGTGTTTCCACCATGTGTATTGGTCTGGGCCAGGGCATTGCGACCGTGTGGGAGCGTCTGTGATTCGGTAAACCGAATTGGCAACGTTCTTCAGGAGGCCCGGCAATTGCCGGGCCTTCCTGTTTATGCTTCATTTAAAAAAAGCAGAACGGAAAACCAAGAATGGGTTGTCTTGCATTTGTTGACCCTGTAAAACAATGCACTTATACAATGTTCCGGCTATGGTGTGTTTTCTAGCCGACTGATTTTACAGCGAGTTTACGGTTTGCTGAATTATTAACCGATTATCGCCAAGGATACAGATCTCCGATATGGGTAAAAGTCTCGTTATTGTCGAGTCGCCTGCGAAAGCGAAGACCATCAACAAGTACCTGGGGTCCGACTTCATTGTAAAGTCGAGCGTCGGGCACATTCGTGATCTTCCGGTCAGCGGCAGCGGCTCTCAGTCAGATCCCAAAGAGCGCGCGAAACAGGCGGCGGCGACGCGCAAACTGAGCCCCGAAGAAAAGGTGGCTCACAAAAAGCGCAAAGCTCGTGAACAGCTGGTCGCCCGCATGGGTGTCGACCCGGATCAGGACTGGAGTGCACGTTACGAGATTCTGCCGGGCAAGGAGAAGGTGGTCAGCGAACTGAAGCGCCTGGCCAAGTCCGCCGACCACATTTACCTCGCGACGGATTTGGACCGCGAGGGGGAAGCCATCGCGTGGCACCTGCAGCAGACCATCGGCGGTGAGCCGGAAAAGTACCGCCGTGTGGTGTTCAACGAAATCACCAAACGCGCCATTCAGGCCGCGTTCGAAGATCCTGGCGCCCTCGACAATAACCGGGTCAATGCCCAGCAGGCACGACGTTTTCTGGATCGTGTTGTGGGTTACATGGTGTCACCTTTGCTGTGGGCGAAGCTTGCCCGCGGCCTGTCTGCAGGTCGTGTGCAGTCAGTGGCGGTGCGCCTGATCGTCGAGCGTGAGCGGGAAATCCGCAAGTTCATTCCGGAAGAGTTCTGGCAGCTGCACGCGGATCTGGGCGCAAAACAGGCTAAAGAGCCGGTCCGCTTCGAGGTTACCCGTTATCAGGACAAGCCCTACCGTCCGGTGAATGAGCAGCAGAGCAGCGAACACGTTGAGCGTCTCAAAGAGGGCTCGTTCCGGGTTGCCAAGCGGGAAGACAAACCCACTCGCTCGCGTCCGTCGGCGCCGTTTATCACCTCGACGCTGCAGCAGGCTGCCAGCAATCGTATGGGTTTCAGCGTCAAGAAAACCATGATGCTGGCTCAGCGCCTTTACGAGGCCGGCTACATCACCTATATGCGAACGGACTCGACCAACCTGAGTCAGGATGCAGTCAGCACCTGCCGTGATTTCATCCAGAAACAGTTCGGCGAGCGCTATCTGCCCGAGAAGCCGAGGGTATACGGCAGCAAGGAAGGCGCTCAGGAGGCCCACGAGGCCATTCGCCCGACCGAGGTGAGCCGCAGGCCGGCAGACATCAGTGGCCTCGAGAAGGACGCCGAGAAGCTCTACGATCTCATCTGGCGCCAGTTCATGGCCTGCCAGATGGCGGACGCTGAGTTCCTGAGCACGTCCATCGTGGTGGCCAATGGCGATTACGAACTGCGCACCCGCGGTCGCATCATCAAGTTCGACGGTTTTCTCAAAGCAGCGCCGCAGTCTGCCAAGAAAGACGAGGACGTGGCGCTGCCGGACATCAAGGTGGATGAGGCACTGGATCTGGCCAAGCTGGACCCGACCCAGCACTTCACCAAGCCGGCGCCGAGGTATACCGAAGCCAGCCTGGTCAAGGAATTGGAAAAGCAAGGCATTGGCCGCCCATCAACCTACGCCTCGATCATCTCCACCATTCAGGACCGAGGCTACGTGCGGTTGCAGAACCGTCGTTTTTACGCTGAAAAGATGGGCGAGATTGTCACCGAGCGGTTGTCCGAGTCGTTCCCCAATCTTATGGACTTCGATTTCACCGCGAAGATGGAAGACGAACTCGACGACATCGCCGGGGGAGAGGTGCAATGGAAGAAGGTCCTGAACGATTTTTACAGTCGCTTCCGCAAACAGCTTGAAACCGCCGAGAGCACTGAGGAGGGGGGGATGCGCGCCAATACCCCCACCGAGACCGATATCCCGTGCCCCACGTGCAGCCGGCCGATGCAGATTCGTGTGGCCAGCACCGGTGTGTTCCTGGGTTGCTCAGGGTATTCGCTGCCACCGAAGGAGCGTTGCAAAACCACCATCAACCTGGTGTCGGGAGATGAGGTAGTCAGTGCTGATGACGACGTGGAAGGTGAGGGCGAGACCCGCCTGCTGCGTAAAAAACGTCGGTGTGTGAAGTGCGGTACCGCGATGGACAGTTACCTGGTGGATGAAGGCCGCAAGCTGCATGTTTGTGGTAACAATCCGGATTGCTCCGGCTACGAGGTAGAGACGGGAACGTTCCGTATCAAGGGGTACGAGGGGCCTACGCTGGATTGCGACAAGTGTGGCTCCGAGATGCAGCTGAAAACCGGTCGTTTCGGCAAGTACTTCGGATGCACCAACACCGAGTGCAAGAATACCCGCAAACTGCTGAAAAGCGGCGAGCCGGCACCGCCTAAAATGGACCCGGTTCCGATGCCGGAACTGCAATGCCAGAAGGTGGACGATACCTACGTGCTGCGGGACGGTGCATCCGGTCTGTTCCTGGCGGCCAGCAAGTTTCCGAAAAACCGTGAAACCCGGCCACCGCTGGTGATGGAAATCAAACCCCATCGCAAAGAGATTGATCCCAAGTACGATTACCTGATGGACGCACCGGAGCGTGACCCTGAAGGTAATCCTACCGTGATCCGTTACAGCAGGAAGAGCAAGGAGCAGTATGTGATGTCCGAGAAGGACGGCAAGGCCACCGGGTGGTCAGCCTGGTACGCCAACGGCAAGTGGCAGCCGAAGGAAAAGTAAGGTTGTGACGGTTGCCCCTTCAACGTGATGGGTGAGGGGGCAGACCTTTGTCGCAGCGTTGTGCCGGGAATCTCTACCGGAACTTTCTCAGGCGCTGAATCAGTGATGAGGTGTCCCAGCGGTTGCCGCCCATGGACTGAACGTCGGCGTAGAACTGATCCACCAGCGCGGTAACGGGCAACGACGCGTTCACCTTGCGTGCTTCCTCAAGACAGATCCCCAGATCCTTTCGCATCCAGTCGACCGCAAATCCGTAGTCGAATTTGCCCTCGATCATGGTGCCCGAGCGGTTTTCCATCTGCCAGGACTGGGCGGCGCCTTTCGAGATCACATCGACCACTCTGGCCACATCGAGTTCTGCCTGTTCAGCAAAATGCAGCGCCTCGGACAGGCCCTGCACCAGTCCGGCGATAGCAATCTGATTGACCATCTTGGTTTTCTGCCCACTGCCGGCGGGCCCCATCAGGTTGAGTGCGCGGGCGTAGTGTTCCAGCACTGGCCGGGCCTGCTCGAATACCTGCGGATCACCGCCGCACATAATGGTGAGCTGTCCGTTCTCGGCACCTTGCTGGCCCCCGGACACCGGCGCATCAATAAATCCCTGCCGACGTTTTGCAGCGGCAGCGGCCAGTCTGACGGCAACGCCGGCCGAGGCGGTTGTGTGGTCCACCAGGATGGCGCCCTCTGGCGCGTGACGTATAATGCCGTCGTCGCCCTCGAATACCGCCTTCAGGTCTTTGTCTGCGCCGACACAGGTCAGCACGATATCCGCGTCACTCACCGCTTCGGCAATGGAGCTGCAGGCGCGCCCGGTGTGTTCGCCGGCCCAGGCCTCGGCCTTGGCCGACGTACGGTTCCAGACCCTGACATCAATGCCCGCCCGGGCCAGATGGCCAGCCATGGGATAGCCCATAACACCAAGCCCGATAAAGGCTGCCTTGATAGTCATGCATCATCTCCCGCTGTGGTTGTGTTTGGCTTAACTTATCACAGGGAGAAGGGCGCCGCGCATAAAAAAAGGCCGCTGATTCAGCGGCCTTTTTCCATTCCGTTACCGTGCCTTCGATTACTTTTTCGGGTAATCGCGGGCATCGGAACCGGTGTACAGCTGACGCGGGCGACCGATGCGGTAATCGCCGGAAACCATTTCGTTCCAGTGCGAGAACCAGCCGATGGTGCGCGACAGGGCAAAGATGACCGTGAACATGGAGGTGGGAATGCCGATGGCCTTGAGGATCAGGCCGGAGTAGAAGTCCACGTTCGGGTACAGTTTGCGCTTCACGAAGTATTCGTCTTCCAGTGCGATCTTCTCCAGGCGCTGGGCGATCCTTAGCAGCGGATCATTTTCCAGGCCCAGCTCGGTCAGCACCTCATGGGCCGTTTCCGCCATGACCTTGGCGCGCGGGTCGAAATTCTTGTAGACCCGGTGGCCAAAGCCCATCAGGCGGAACGGGTCGTCCTTGTCCTTGGCCTTGGCAATGAACTTCTCGATGTTGGATTCGTCGCCGATCTCAGCCAGCATATCCAGAACCGCTTCATTAGCGCCGCCGTGAGCGGGCCCCCACAGGGCTGCAATGCCCGACGCGATGCAGGCATAGGGGTTGGCGCCGGTCGAGCCGGCGAGGCGCACGGTAGACGTTGACGCATTCTGCTCGTGATCCGCGTGCAGGATGAAGATCTTGTCCATCGCCTTCGCCAGAATCGGGTTCGGCTTGTACTCTTCACAGGGCACGCCGAACATCATCTGCAGGAAGTTCTCGGAATAGGAAAGATCGTTGCGCGGGTACATGAATGGCTGGCCGATACTGTACTTGTAACACCAGGCAGCGATGGTCGGCATCTTGGCGATCAGGCGATGCGCGGTGATTTCACGCTGATGCACATCGGTAACGTCCATCTGGTCGTGGTAGAACGCAGACAGCGCACCTACCACACCGCACATGATGGCCATCGGATGCGCATCCCGGCGGAAGCCCTGGAAGAAGTTGCGCATCTGGTCGTGCAGCATGGTGTGGTTTTTGATGGTTTCGTGGAAGCGCTTGTTCTCTTCCGGTGTCGGCAGTTCGCCGTTCAGCAGCAGATAGCAGACTTCAAGGTAGTCGGAATGTTCCGCAAGTTGCTCGATCGGGTAACCGCGGTGAAGGAGAACGCCGTTGGCGCCATCGATATAGGTGATGGCTGATTCGCACGCTGCTGTAGATACGAATCCGGGATCGTATGTGAAAACGCCTTCCTGGACGAGGCCTCGTACGTCGATAACGTCAGGGCCGACGGTGCCTGAGTAAACCGGTAGCTCAATGGACTTGTCCCCCACCGAGAGCGTGGCTTTCCTGTCGGTCATGGTGCTCTCCTATTTATCAGCTTTGACAGCTTTATCTACGTTCATAGATGCGCTTGGAAGGCGCGTATTATCGCAAAACTGGCGGCAAAATATAGGGCGTTGGCTTTTTTTGTCAATAAATGAGGTGGGAAAACTCAATATTTGACAGAAGCTGTCAATGAGGGGATACCCGAACAGGGCCGTGTCCGCGTTCAAATTGAATTTGTCAATCATCCATATAGTGGGTGTGAAGCCGCTGTTTACAGGCATTGGGCTGCGTTGCACGTTTGTAATTAAGGGGGGTACTCCTTATAATCCGTAGCCCGGAATCGGGGATATGCCTTGCCTTTGTGCCAACGATGGCAGGTGGCGCTTGGTGTTTTCTCCCTCCTGAGCCAATCGTGTGCGGGTTCCGCCAGCACGCTGATCCATTACATACCAACCATCCGCATCGGTCTTTTCGGCCGCCTGTGGAACCAAGAGAGAGTGTGAGAGCGCTGTGAATAGCAAACGACCAGTTAATCTCGATCTCGGCAAGTTTCATTTCCCACTGCCAGCCATTACGTCCATATTGCACCGCATCAGTGGCATCATCATTTTCGTTGGTGTTGCGTTCCTGCTATACGGACTTCAGCTTTCCCTGTCCGGGGAAGAGGGCTTCAGTCGAGTGAATGAACTGCTGAACAGCTTCCTGGCGAAGCTGATCATCTGGGGCATTTTGTCTGCTCTGCTGTACCACCTGGTTGCAGGTATCAAGCATTTGCTGATGGATATGGGCATCGGTGAAGAGCTTGAAAGTGGCCGTCTCGCCTCGAAAATCACCCTGGTGGTGTCCGTTATTCTTATTGTACTGGCTGGAGTTTGGGTATGGGCAGCGTAAATAGCGTAACGAATCTCGGCCGCAGCGGAGTTTTTGACTGGCTGATCCAGCGTGTCACAGCCTACGTACTCGCTCTGTACACACTGTTCCTGTTGGGTTTTATGGTGTTCAGTGATGTGAACTACGAAACCTGGTCAGCGCTTTTCGCACAGACCTGGTTCCGCATCTTTACCCTGCTGGCGCTGCTGTCTCTTGGCGCTCATGCCTGGGTGGGGCTCTGGACCGTCACTACCGACTACATCAAGGCCATGGCGCCGCGTTTCCTGGTACAGGCGGTGTGTGGTCTGACCATGTTCGTGTATGTGGTCTGGGGCATTCAGATTCTTTGGGGGCTTTAATAGATGGCTAATATCAAGACCATGTCTTACGACGCGATTGTTATCGGTGGCGGTGGTGCCGGTATGCGAGCGGCCCTGCAGTTGACCGAATCCGGCGTCAACACTGCGTGCATCACGAAAGTATTTCCGACCCGTTCGCACACAGTGTCCGCCCAGGGCGGTATCACCTGCGCGATCGCAAGCGCGGATCCGAACGACGATTGGCGCTGGCACATGTATGACACCGTCAAGGGCTCGGACTACATCGCCGACCAGGACGCGGTTGAATATATGTGTTCCGTGGGTCCACAGGCTGTGTTCGAGCTCGAGCACATGGGCCTGCCGTTCTCCCGCACCGAGCAGGGCCGCATCTATCAGCGTCCGTTCGGTGGTCAGTCGAAGGGTCCGGACAACCCGACTCAGGCAGCTCGAACCTGTGCAGCTGCCGACCGCACCGGCCATGCGTTGTTGCACACTCTGTATCAGGCAAACATCAAGGGCGGCACCACTTTCCTTAACGAGTGGTACGCGGTCGACCTGGTCAAAAACAGCAAAGACGAAGTGGTCGGTGTAGTTGCGATCGAAATTGAGACCGGCGAAGTGGCGTACATCAAGTCCAAGGCGACGGTTCTGGCCACTGGCGGTGCGGGCCGAATCTATGCCTCCACGACCAACGCCCTGATTAACACCGGCGATGGCATCGGCATGGCGCTTCGTGCTGGCTTCCCGATGCAGGACATGGAAATGTGGCAGTTCCATCCGACCGGCATATACGGTGCCGGCACGCTGGTAACGGAAGGTTGCCGGGGTGAGGGTGGTTACCTGATCAACGCCGAGGGCGAGCGCTTCATGGAGCGTTATGCGCCGAACGCGAAAGACCTTGCCGGTCGCGACGTAGTAGCACGTGCGATGGTAATTGAGGTCCTCGAAGGGCGCGGTTGTGGGCCCGAAAAGGACCACGTGCTGCTGAAGCTGGATCATCTGGGTGAAGAAACGCTCAACCTGCGGCTGCCCGGTATCTGTGAGCTGTCACGCACCTTTGCCCATGTGGATCCGGTCAAAGAGCCGGTGCCTGTGGTTCCGACCTGTCACTATATGATGGGCGGTATTCCGACGAACGTCGGAGGCCAGGCGCTGACCCAGGACGAGAACGGCAATGACAAGCCGATTCCCGGTCTGTTTGCCTGCGGTGAAGCGGCCTGTGTGTCCGTGCACGGTGCCAACCGTCTCGGCGGCAACTCACTGCTGGATCTGGTGGTCTTCGGCCGTGCGGCAGGCCTGCACATCGAAGAGCAGCTGCGCGGTGGTTTCGAAGTGGACGGTGCCAGCGAAGAGGACATCAAGCGCGCCATGGCTCGCCTTGATCGCCTGGACAACGCCTCGGAAGGTGAGAGCGTGGCTGCTGTCCGCAAGGATCTGCAGAACTGCATGCAGCTGTACTTTGGCGTATTCCGCGACGGCAAGAGCATGGAAGAGGGGCTGAAGAAACTGGAAGCCATTGGCGAGCGCGCGCGCAACACCAAGCTGGCTGATACCAGTAGTGCCTTCAATACCGCTCGGATTGAAGCGTTGGAACTCGATAATTTGTACGAAGTGGCTTTGGCCACTGCCATTTCAGCGTTCGAGCGCAAGGAAAGCCGCGGTGCGCACGCCCGGAACGACTTCACCGAGCGTGACGATGAAAACTGGCTGAAACATTCCATGTATTACCCGCTGGACAAGCGCGTCGGCAAGCGTGATGTGAACTTCAAGCCGAAGACCGTTGACACGTTTGAGCCGAAGATCCGGACTTACTAAGGGGGACCTGAACATGTTGGTAAGCCTTTATCGTTACAACCCGGAAAACGACAACGCGCCCTACATGCAGGACGTCGAGCTCGATATTCCGGAAGGCAAGGACCTGATGGTTCTTGATATTCTGAACCTCATCAAGGAGAGCGATCCGTCGATGGCCTACCGTCGCTCCTGTCGTGAGGGTGTATGTGGCTCCGACGGCATGAACATGAACGGCAAGAATGGCCTGGCGTGCATTACGCCCATGTCCCAGGTGGTCAAGAACAACAAGCTGGTGTTGCGCCCGCTGCCCGGCTTGCCGGTGATTCGTGACCTGGTTGTCGACATGAGCCTGTTTTACAAGCAGTACGAGAAGGTCATGCCGTATCTGGTCAACGACACGCCGGCGCCGGCGATCGAGCGGCTGCAGACTCCGGAAGACCGTGAAAAGCTCGATGGTCTGTATGAGTGCATTCTTTGCGCCTGTTGTTCCACCTCGTGTCCGTCGTTCTGGTGGAATCCTGACAAGTTCATCGGCCCGGCGGGCCTGCTGCAAGCCTATCGTTTTCTGGCGGACAGCCGGGATACCGCACAGGCCGAGCGTCTCGCCAATCTGGATGATCCGTTCAGCGTGTTCCGCTGCCGCGGTATCATGAACTGTGTTAGTGTTTGTCCGAAGGGCCTGAACCCCACAAGGGCAATCGGCCACATTCGGAACCTTCTGCTGCAGCGGGCAACCTGAAGCAGAAATCTGAGCAAGCGCTATACTGTTCTGATCAGGTTAGCACCCGGAAGGCCCTGCAACGATGCGGGGCCTTCAACCAAAGGCTTATAGTCAAAAGTCTTACCAGGGTGCACACTACGCAAGCCGTGACGGAAGCTTAAAAGGCATCCTCACGGCTTTGCTGAGTATAAAAAAACCACTGGGGAACGGAAAACATCCATGCTGGGTGTGGTGGCCAAAGTCGATCCCGTAAAAACCCGTATTGACTGAGAAATACCCCTGGCCGACCATATCGAGCTCCCCCGCACCAGCCCAAGGTGAGCTATTCAAAATGCACGAAAGCATAATGGAGCAGTTATGGCAGACTTCCCACTTGCAGGGGGGAAATCTCGCCTATGTTGAACAGCTTTTTGAAACCTACCTGACAGACCCGAATGCCGTTCCCGAAGAGTGGCGCAACTACTTCGACAAACTCCCCAGCGTCGATGGTTATCACGGTCGCGACATTGTTCACTCTTCCATCCGCGAACAATTTGAGCACATCTCCCGCAATCAGCGTTTCCTGGCCAGCAACGGCGTACCTGCCAGTGCGACTTCCGATGCCGACAAAAAGCAGATTCGTGTTCTGCAGTTGATCAACGCTTTTCGTTTCCGTGGTCACCAGGAATCGAAACTGGATCCGCTGGGAGTCTGGCAGCGCCCGCCGGTAGAGGATCTCGATCCGGCATTTCACGAGTTGTCCGAAGCGGACCACGATCTGGAATTTCAGACCGGCTCCCTGAGCTTTGGTTCCGAGACCATGAAGCTCGGCGATATTATCGGCGGTCTGCGCCAGACCTATTGCGAGAGCATCGGTGCTGAATACATGCATGTGGTCGATACCCGCATCAAGCGCTGGTTCCAGCAGCGCATGGAACCGGTCCGCTCACGGCCGGAGTACGAAGCCAACACCCGCAAACACATTCTTGAGCGCCTGACGGCGGCGGAAGGTCTGGAGAAGTATCTGGGCTCTCGTTATCCTGGCGTCAAGCGTTTTGGCCTCGAGGGCGGTGAAAGCCTGATTCCCTGCCTGGATGAGCTAATCCAGCGGGCCGGATCCTATGGTGCCAAGGAAATCGTTCTGGGCATGGCCCACCGGGGTCGCCTGAACGTTCTGGTCAACACCCTCGGCAAGAACCCGAAAGAGTTGTTCGACGAGTTCGAAGGCAAAAAACTGGCGGATTCCGGCTCCGGCGACGTTAAGTATCACCAGGGCTTCTCATCCAACGTGATGACCCCGGGCGGTGAAGTGCACCTGGCCATGGCATTCAACCCGTCGCACCTGGAGATTGTCTCGCCGGTTGTCGTGGGTTCTGTTCGTGCCCGCCAGACCCGTCGCAACGATAACGATGGTACCCAGGTGGTTCCGATCATCCTGCACGGTGATGCAGCATTCGCCGGACAGGGTGTGGTGATGGAAACCTTCCAGATGTCCCAGACCCGGGGCTACGGCATTGGTGGAACGATCCACATCGTCATCAACAACCAGGTGGGTTTCACCACCAGCAAGCAGGAAGACGCCCGTTCCACGGAATACTGTACCGACGTGGCGAAGATGGTGCATGCGCCGATTCTGCATGTGAATGCAGATGATCCCGAGGCGGTGATGTTCGTGACCCAGATGGCCATGGATTACCGTAACGAATTCAAGCGTGACGTGGTCATCGATCTAGTCTGTTATCGCCGTCGGGGCCATAACGAGGCGGATGAGCCTGCAGCGACTCAGCCGGTCATGTATGAAAAGATTCGCAAGCTGAAAACCACCCGTGCGCTGTATGCCGAAACGCTGGTCGCGGCCGGTGTGATTTCCGAGGACGAATCCAAGCAGATGGACCTCGACTACCGTGACGCATTGGACAAGGGTGATCACGTTGTAAAGTCGCTGGTCAAGAAGCCGAATAAAGAACTGTACGTTGACTGGACGCCATATCTTGGCCATGAGTGGACCGCCAAGTGCAAATCCAGTGTCGCACTGAAAACCATTCAGAAGCTGGGCAAGAAGCTCACCCAGGTTCCCGAAGGCTTCAGTATTCAGCGTCAGGTGTCCAAGATCGTATCCGACCGGGACAAGATGACTGCCGGTGCCCTTCCGATCAACTGGGGTTACGGCGAAGTGATGGCCTATGCCACGTTGCTGGATGAGGGTCACCCGATCCGCATTACCGGCCAAGACGTTGGCCGCGGCACGTTCTCGCATCGCCACGCGGTTCTTCACAACCAGAAGGACGGCTCCACCCACATCGCGCTGGCGCACCTTGCAGAGGACCAGCCGAAGCTGGAAATCTACGACTCGCTGTTGTCGGAAGAAGCCGTCATGGCGTTCGAGTACGGTTATTCGACCACCGCACCGGACGGTCTGGTGGTGTGGGAAGCCCAGTTCGGCGATTTTGCCAACGGTGCTCAGGTTGTTATCGACCAGTTCCTCACCAGTGGCGAACACAAGTGGGGCCGACTCTGCGGCCTGACCCTGCTGCTGCCTCACGGCTATGAGGGACAGGGGCCGGAACACAGTTCCGCGCGTCTCGAGCGTTTCCTGCAGCTCTCAGCCGAGCACAACATCCAGGTGTGCGTGCCGACCACACCGTCTCAGGTGTTCCATATGCTGCGCCGTCAGGTGAAGCGTCCGCTGCGCAAGCCGCTGGTGGCGATCACCCCCAAGAGCCTGTTGCGCCACAAGGAGGCGACGTCCGATCTTGAGGATCTGACGTCTGGCACCTTCCAGACTGTGCTGCAGGAGAAGGAGCCGTCCGATCCAAAGAAAATCACCCGCCTGATCCTCTGCAGCGGCAAGGTCTATTTTGACCTGCTGGAAAAGAAGAAAGCGGATGAACGGAACGACGTGGCGATTGTGCGAATCGAGCAGCTATACCCGTTCCCGGGCGATGATCTGGATGAACTTCTTGCCCAGTATCCGAAGCTCAAGGACGTGGCCTGGTGCCAGGAAGAGCCCATGAACCAGGGTGCGTGGTACTGCAGTCAGCACCACATGCGCAATGCGCTGCACCGCAAGAACACTAAATTGTACCTTCAGTATGCTGGCCGTGAGGCGTCTGCCGCTCCGGCGTGTGGCCATATGTCCGTGCATATCGAAGAACAGAAGAAACTGGTTAACGACGCGTTCGAAATCTGACGAGCTACCGAACTAAGGATCCGAGATGTCAACTGAGATTAAAGCCCCCGTTTTCCCAGAGTCGGTCGCAGAGGGCACCGTCGCGACCTGGCACAAGCAGCCGGGTGAAGCCTGTTCCCGTGATGAGCTGATTGTCGATATTGAAACCGACAAAGTGGTTCTCGAAGTGGTCGCGCCTGCAGACGGCGTGATCGAGGAAGTACTGAAAGGTGAGGGCGACACTGTAGAAAGCGGTGAAGTCATCGGCCGCTTCAAGGAAGGCGCCGCCGGCGAGTCCAAGCCTGCTGAAAGCAAGCCGGAAAGCAAAGAAGAAGCGCCCAAGGCCGAAGCCGAAAGTAACGCCGCCTCAGGTGACGCTATCCTTAGCCCGGCTGCTCGCAAGCTGGCTGAGGAGAACGACGTTGACCCGAATGCTGTGAAAGGTACCGGGAAAGACGGTCGCATAACAAAAGAAGATGTTCAAAATCATGTTGATACTGCGAAGTCCTCAGGCTCCGCTTCAACTCCGAAGCCGGCCGCTGATCTGCCCAAGGTAGACGTGAATGCCGGGGAGCGTGCCGAGAAGCGTGTGCCCATGACCCGGCTGCGCGCCAGCATCGCCAAGCGCCTGGTTAATGCGCAGCAGACTGCAGCCATGTTGACCACGTTCAACGAAGTGAACATGGCGCCGATCATGGAGTTGCGGAAGCAGTACCAGGACAGCTTCGTGAAGCGTCACGGCATCAAGCTGGGCTTCATGTCGTTTTTCACCAAGGCGGCGACCGAAGCACTCAAACGCTTCCCGGCGGTCAATGCCTCAATTGATGGCAATGACATGGTGTACCACGGTTACCAGGACGTAGGTGTGGCCGTGTCTACCGATCGAGGTCTGGTGGTTCCGGTGGTGCGCGACGTTGACGCGTTGGGCCTGGCCGACATCGAAAAGAAGATTGTTGAATATGGCACCAAGGCCAAAGATGGCAAGCTGGCCATCGAAGACATGACCGGTGGCACGTTCACCATCACCAATGGCGGCATTTTTGGTTCACTGATCTCCACGCCGATCCTGAATCCGCCGCAGACGGCGATCCTGGGTATGCACAAGATCCAGGAGCGCCCGATGGCGGTGAATGGCAAGGTCGAAATCCTGCCGATGATGTACCTGGCACTTTCTTACGACCACCGCATGGTTGATGGCAAGGAAGCCGTGCAGTTCCTGGTCGCGATCAAGGAAATGCTAGAAGATCCGGCACGTATTCTGCTGGACGTCTGAGCTGACTTTTAACGAATCGGAAAACGGGATCAACTATGTCTGATAAGTACGACGTCATTGTCATTGGTGCAGGCCCCGGCGGTTATGTGGCTGCTATCAAGGCTGCTCAGCTCGGCCTGAAAGCCGCGTGTGTGGAGTCCTGGACCTCTGAAGATAACAAGCAGGTACTTGGCGGTACCTGTCTGAACGTGGGCTGCATTCCGTCCAAGGCCTTGCTGGAAATTTCTCACAAGTTCGAGGAAGCCAATCACGGCTACGAGATGCAGGGCATCATCGCCAAGGATGTCAAAATCGACATCGCCAAGATGATGGAGCGCAAGAGCGGCATCGTTAAACAACTGACCGGCGGTATTGCCGGGCTGTTCAAGGCTAACGGTGTCACCTCGATCCACGGGCATGGCAAGCTGCTGGCGAACCGCAAAGTGGAAGTGACGGACAAGGACGGCCAGACCAAGACCTACGAAGCCGACAACGTCATCATTGCGACCGGTTCCAAACCGATTGAAATCCCGCCTGCGCCTTTCGACGGTGAATACATTGTCGATTCCGAGGGTGCGCTGGAGTTTACCGAAGTGCCCAAGCGCCTCGGTGTGATCGGTGCCGGTGTGATTGGTCTCGAGCTTGGCAGTGTCTGGGCGCGTCTTGGGTCCGAAGTGACGGTGATCGAAGCGCAGGATACTTTCTTGCCAACGGTGGATCAGCAAATTGCCAAAGATTCCTTCAAGCAGTTCCAGAAGCAGGGGCTGAATATTGTCATGGGCGCGCGTATGACCGGCGCCGAGATCAAGCGCAAGCTGGTCAACGTTAGCTACGAAGACAGCAAAGGCAAGCAGGAAGCGAAGTTTGACAAGCTGATCGTTGCGGTTGGCCGTCGTCCCTACACCGATAATGCCCTTGCGGAAGACTCTGGTGTGCAGATGGATGAGCGCGGCTTTATTTTCGTGGACGATAACTGCAAAACCGAAGCGCCGGGTGTGTGGGCGATCGGTGATGTGGTTCGCGGGCCGATGCTGGCGCACAAGGCCTCGGAAGAGGGTGTCATGGTTGCCGAGCGCATTGCCGGACACAAGCCACAGGTCAATTACGACTGCATTCCGAACGTGATCTACACTGCGCCGGAAGTTGCCTGGGTCGGCAAGACCGAAGAGCAGCTGAAGGCGGAAGGTGAAGAGTACAATGTCGGTACCTTCCCGTTTGCCGCGAACGGTCGCGCCATGGCCGCCAACTCGGCTTCCGGTCTGGTGAAGATCATCGCCGACGCGAAGACCGATCGCATCCTGGGTTTCCACGTGGTGGGTCCGCAGGCGTCTGAAATCGTTGCCCAGGGCGTTATCGCCATGGAGTTCGGTTCCAGTGCAGAAGATCTGGCCCTGACCTGTTTCGCGCACCCGACTCTGTCCGAGTCAGTGCACGAGGCAGCTTTGGCCGTTGCTGGCGGCGCGATTCACATCGCCAACCGTCGCAAAAAGAAGTAACGCAACATCGGAAGTCGGGGCGCCAGGTTGGGCGCCCCGCTGCCATCATAACGGCAGTTTTTCCGGGTGCGTGAGCGGCAGGTTAAGGTGATCCCTGATCTGCCAGAGCGAATTCGCGTCAGGTGCACCAATGGCGGTGTGCCAGCGGGTTCATTTCCGTACGTGGTTATCCTCCATCAAAAGACGGGACATTAACTATGAATTTGCACGAATATCAGGGCAAGCAGCTGTTCGCTGAATATGGCCTGCCAGTATCCAAGGGTATCGCCTGCGATACGCCAAAGGAAGCAGTCGACGCAGCCGGCGAGATCGGCGGAGACGCATGGGTGGTGAAGGCTCAGGTTCACGCTGGTGGCCGTGGTAAGGCTGGCGGCGTAAAGCTGGTCAAGAGCAAGGACGAAATCCGTGAGTTCGCGGAGAAGTGGCTGGGCCAGAAGCTGGTCACCTACCAGACGGACGAGAACGGCCAGCCGGTCAGCAAGATTCTGGTTGAATCCCTCACTGACATCGACCAGGAGCTGTACCTGGGTGCGGTTGTTGACCGTGGCACCCGTCGTATCGTGTTCATGGCGTCCACCGAGGGTGGCGTTGAGATCGAGAAGGTTGCCGAGGAAACACCGGAAAAGATCCTGAAGGCGGAAGTGGACCCGCTGGTTGGCGCACAGCCATACCAGGGCCGCGAACTGGCCTTCAAACTGGGTCTGGAAGGCAAGCAGATCGGCCAGTTCACCAAGATC
Organism: Marinobacter sp. M-5; assembly: GCF_032911545.1. NCBI lineage: Bacteria > Pseudomonadati > Pseudomonadota > Gammaproteobacteria > Pseudomonadales > Marinobacteraceae > Marinobacter > Marinobacter sp. M-5. Next base: position 1,781,067 of record NZ_JAWJEK010000001.1, on the reverse strand, counting down.
TTCATGGGTCTGGCGAAACTGTTCGAGGAGTGCGACCTGGCACTGGTGGAAATCAACCCGCTGGTGATCACCCCGGCCGGTGACCTGCACTGCCTGGACGCGAAGATCGGCGTTGATGGCAACGCCCTTTACCGCCAGAAGAAAATCCATGAGATGCATGATCCCTCCCAGGAAGATTCCCGGGAAGCGGAAGCGGCCAAGTGGGAGCTGAACTACGTGGCGCTGGAAGGCAACATCGGCTGCATGGTAAACGGCGCTGGCCTGGCCATGGGCACCATGGACATCATCAAGCTGTCCGGCGGCCGCCCGGCCAACTTCCTGGACGTTGGGGGCGGTGCCACCAAGGAGCGTGTTTCCGAAGCGTTCAAGATCATCCTCTCTGACGACAACGTGCAGGCCGTGCTGGTGAACATCTTCGGCGGTATTGTTCGTTGCGACATGATCGCCGAAGGCATTATCGGTGCCGTCAAGGAAGTGGGCGTCAAGGTTCCTGTGGTTGTGCGTCTGGAAGGCAACAATGCCGAACTGGGCATCAAGGTACTGGCTGACAGTGGCCTGAACATCATCGCCGCCACCAGTCTGGCGGATGCCGCAGAGCAAGTCGTTAAAGCCGCAGGGGGTAAATAATGAGCATCCTGATCAACAAAGACACCAAGGTTATCTGCCAGGGCTTTACCGGCGCACAGGGTACTTTCCACTCTGAGCAGGCGATTGAGTACGGCACCAAAATGGTTGGTGGCGTCAGCCCCGGCAAGGGCGGCACCAAGCACCTGGGTCTGCCGGTGTTCAACACCGTGCGTGAAGCCGTTGAGCAGACCGGCGCAGAGGCGACGGTGATCTACGTGCCGGCGCCGTTCTGTAAAGACGCCATCGTCGAAGCGGCAGACGCTGGTATCCAGCTGATTGTGTGCATCACCGAAGGCATCCCGACCATCGACATGCTGTACGCGAAAGAATACGTTGATCGCAAAGGCGTTCGTATGATCGGCCCGAACTGCCCGGGCGTGATCACACCGGGCGAGTGCAAAATCGGCATCATGCCCGGGCACATCCACAAGCCGGGCAAGGTGGGTATTGTCTCCCGCTCGGGCACACTGACCTACGAAGCGGTCAAACAGACCACAGACTTCGGTTACGGCCAGTCTACCTGTGTCGGTATCGGTGGCGACCCGATTCCGGGCTCTAACTTCATCGATATCCTCAAGCTGCTGCAGGAAGATCCGCAGACTGAGGCCATCGTGATGATCGGTGAAATTGGTGGAACCGCGGAAGAAGAGGCCGCTGCGTTCATCAAGGAGAACGTTACCAAGCCGGTGGTGTCCTACATCGCAGGCGTTACCGCACCTCCGGGTAAGCGCATGGGCCATGCTGGCGCCATCATTTCCGGTGGTAAGGGCACGGCAGACGAGAAGTTTGCTGCGCTGAACGACGCCGGTGTCAAAACTGTGCGCAGCCTGGCCGAAATCGGCAAGGCGCTGAAGGAAGTGACGGGCTGGTAAGACACGACTGACGGTTTACAAAGCCCCCGGGTCAGCCGCAAGGCGCCGGGGGCTTTTTCGTGCCGGTTTCACAGGCTAGTGCCGGTTTTTCAATGGCTTCTTAACGCCGGCGCCACATAAGACTATAATGCCCGGTCAGCCTGAACTAAGATGGGCTGCTCAATATTCTCAGAAGGAGTTCATGCTTTGAGTTCTGTAGATTCCCAGCAACGGGTTTTGTCCGGAATGCGTCCTACCGGCAAGCTTCATCTTGGCCACTACCACGGTGTGCTGAAAAACTGGGTTAAACTCCAGCATGAATACGAGTGCTTCTTCTTTGTTGCCGACTGGCATGCACTGACCACTAATTACGAAGACACCTCGGGCATCGAACAGAGCGTCTGGGACATGGTGATTGACTGGCTTGCGGCCGGTGTCAATCCGGGGTCGTCGACCATGTTTATCCAGTCACGGGTGCCGGAACACGCGGAATTGCACCTGTTGCTGTCAATGATTACGCCACTGGGCTGGCTGGAGCGCATTCCCACCTACAAGGATCAGCAGGAAAAACTGCGGGAAAAAGACCTGGCCACCTACGGTTTCCTCGGTTACCCGCTGCTGCAGAGTGCCGATATCCTGATGTACCGGGCCGGCAAGGTTCCGGTGGGCGCGGACCAGGTTTCTCATGTGGAGATTACCCGCGAGGTCGCTCGCCGCTTCAATCACATCTACGGTCGCGAGCCCGGCTTCGAAGAGCAGGCGGAAGGTGCCATTGTAAAAATGGGCAAGAAAAACGCCAAGCTCTACCGCACCCTGAAGAAGCGTTACCAGGAAGAAGGGGATATGGAGGCGCTGGAGACGGCGCGGGCGCTGCTGAAAGAGCAGCAGAACATCTCCCTGGGTGACCGTGAGCGCCTGTATGGTTACATCGAGGGCGGCGGTAAGGTCATTCTCCCGGAGCCGCAGCCGTTGCTGACACCGGAATCCAAGATGCCGGGGCTGGACGGGCAGAAGATGTCCAAGTCCTACAACAACTACATCGGTCTGCGTGAGGATCAGGACTCGGTGTCTCAGAAAGTGCGCACCATGCAGACTGATCCTCAGCGCGTGCGCCGGACCGACCCGGGCGATCCCGAAAAATGCCCGGTGTGGGGCATGCACAAAATCTACTCCGATTCAGGTACCCGCGAATGGGTTCAGAATGGCTGCCGCAGCGCTGGCATCGGCTGCCTTGACTGCAAAAAACCACTGATCGACGCCATCATTGAAGAACAGCGCCCACTCCACGAGCGGGCCCGTGAGTATGAAGGCAATCCTGATCTGGTTCGTTCCATTATCGAAGAGGGTTGTGAGCAGGCCAGGGATTCGGCACGGGACACCCTTGAAGAAGTGCGCTCGGCGATGGGATTGAACTACCGCTGACATGAGGGCGCTGGAGACCGTATGACCGAGGATACTGCGAGCAGACCACAGGCCGACGCCGGCGAGGCAACCGTGTCGTCGCCCGCTGACCCGGCGCCGTTGGCTCGCGTGTCCGGCAAACCGGTGGTGGATTTGCCACGGGATCTCTACATTCCGCCCGACGCGCTGGCGGTTTTCCTCGAAGCGTTCGAGGGCCCGCTGGACCTTTTGCTGTACCTGATCCGCCGCCAGAATATGAACATTCTGGATATAGACGTCAGCGAGATCACACGGCAGTACATGGATTATATCGGCGCGGTGGAAGCCATGCGGTTCGAGCTGGCGGCGGAATACCTGGTGATGGCGGCGACGCTGGCGGAGATCAAATCCCGCATGTTGCTGCCGCGCCAGGAGAGCGAAGACGAGGAGGAGCTGGATCCCCGGGCCGAGCTTATCCGCCGTCTTCAGCAGTATGAGCGGTTCAAGAAAGCGGCAGAGGATCTGGATCAGCTGCCGCGTCTGGAGCGCGATAACTTCAGCGGCTCCGCAGCGTTGCCGAAGATGCCATCGAGCCAGCCGCATCCGGACGTGGAACTGTCCGAGTTGCTGCTGGCGCTGCAGGGCGTTTTGAAGCGTGCAGACCTGTTCACCAGCCATCATGTCGAGAGGGAAAAACTGTCGACCCGAGAACGTATGTCCGCCATTCTGTCTGTTCTGCAGGGGGACCGGTTCGTCAACTTTGAAAGCCTGTTCACACCGGAAGAGGGGCGGCTGGGCGTGGTCGTCACTTTTCTGGCGACGCTGGAACTGGTGAAGGAACAACTGATCGAGGTGGTTCAGGGCGAGGTACTCGGGCCGATACACGTGCGTGCCAGAGCTTCCTGCTAGAACACACCAGCAAGACAAGACGCGAGTGCCATGAACGAAGAAAACCTGAGAAAAATACAGGCGATCACCGAAGCCGCGTTGCTGGCGGCCGGCAAGCCCATGTCTCTGGAGCAGCTTCGTGACCTGTTTACAGACGATGAACGACCGGCTCGCCAGGTCATGGAGCATGTGCTGGTGCTGCTGGAAAGCGCCTGCGAGGGCCGCGGCTTCGAGCTCAAGAAGGTAGCCAGTGGCTACCGTCTTCAGGTCCGGGAAGAGTACGCGCCCTGGGTAAGCCGGATGTTCGAGGAAAAGCCCCAGCGCTACTCCCGGGCGTTGTTGGAGACGCTGGCGTTGATCGCCTATCGTCAACCGATCACCCGGGGAGAGATTGAGGACATCCGGGGTGTCACGGTGAGCAGTAATATTATTCGCACCCTGCTGGAGCGGGAGTGGGTCAAAGTGGTCGGGCACCGCGATGTGCCGGGTCGACCGGCCATGTACGCCACCACACGCCAGTTCCTCGACTATTTCAATCTGTCGGGTCTGGATCAGTTGCCGCCTCTGTCGGAGGTGCGTGATCTGGAGGAGATCGGTCGTGAAATTGAAAAGAACATCCAGGCGGAGATCGAGTTCGAGTCTTCCGCCGCTGCTGACGAAAACACCGATGATGAAGGTGCCGGGCAACCGGAGCCGGATACCGAATCGAATCAGACACTTCACTGATGCCAGGGGCATCAGCCCAGTTTAAAGGAAAAATTCATGGCGTCAGATCGCCCCGGGAAGCCAGGCCCCAAAGCCGCTCCCTCCAGGAATGCACCGTCTACCGCCGGTGAGCCGGAAAGAATCCAGAAGCTTCTGTCCAGAGCAGGCGTGGGCTCGCGGCGCGAGGTGGAAAGCTGGATGGACGCCGGGCGTGTGACGGTGAACGGCCATTTGCCGGAGCCAGGCCAGAAAGTCACCATTAATGATCGTATCGATGTCGATGGCAAGCGGCTGGACCTGGCCTCAGGTTCTGCCGTGGTCAGACGTGTGTTGATCTATAACAAGCCGGAGGGTGAAGTCACTACCCGACGCGATCCCGAGGGTCGCCCTACGGTGTTCGACCGCCTGCCACGGCTCAAGGACCATCGCTGGATCTCCATCGGGCGTCTTGATATCAATACCACCGGGCTGGTGCTGTTCACTACTGACGGCGAACTGGGGAACCGGTTGATGCACCCTTCCAGTGAAGTGGATCGTGAATACGCCGTGCGGGTCTTCGGAGAAGTGACCGACGACATGCTCAAACGGCTGATGGAGGGTGTGCTGCTGGAAGACGGCATGGCCAAGTTCTCGGACATCACACCGGCCGGCGGCAGCGGGATCAACCGCTGGTTCCATGTCACGCTACTTGAGGGCCGGAATCGCGAAGTGCGTCGGCTATGGGAATCCCAGGGTGTGCGGGTCAGCCGGCTCAAGCGCGTGCGCTATGGGCCGATTTTTCTGCCAAGCCGTCTCACGGTAGGCAAGTGGGAAGAGCTGGACCAGAAAGCCGTGGACCTGCTCAGCAAATCGGTTGGTCTGGAATCCGTTGTGATTCCGGCCAAGACGCCCGATGAGAAGGCCGCTCTGGATCGCAAGCGCAACAAGCAACCGGGACGTCAGGCACGCAAAAGTGGAGGGCGCAAGTGGGACGTTGCCACTTCAAAGCCCGCCGGAGGGGGCAAGAGCTCGTCAGCGAAATCCGGCCGAAGCCCTAAGCGCTAACCCTGTCAGCCGATACTGGCAAAGACCCTTGTGCAGTTGCGCCCGTGGTCTTTGGCCCGGTAGAGCGCCTCGTCAGCGCGAGCAACCCACTGATCGGACGTTTCGTCTACCAGCCTCATGGCCACGCCGCAGCTGGCAGTCACCGAGACGTTGGTATCACCGCAATTAACCACGATGGTGGCAATGTTTCGACGGATCCTGTCCGCTACGTCCCGGGCATCCTGCTCGGCGGTGTGGGGCAGTAGCACCGCAAATTCCTCGCCACCAAACCGGTAAACTGAATCGGAGGTCCGCACTGCCCCTTCGAGTTCGCGGGCGGCCAGTTTTAGCAGATGGTCCCCGACCACATGGCCGTACTTATCGTTAACCGCTTTGAAGTGGTCCAGATCGCAGAGAATCAGGGAATACTGATCGCCGTGGCGATCGGACAGCTGCGAGGCCTGAAGCAACGACTGTTCCATCGCGCGCTTGTTGGGAACGCCGGTCAGGGAGTCCGTAAGGGCAGCTTGTTCGATCACGATGAACCTGCAGGCGTTACGGATGGGGCAGATGGCCGCACCCAGGATCAGCTCAATACCTTCCAGTTCTTCCTCTTTGAAGCGTTGGCGACGTTTCAGTGTCAGGGTGCCGTAATATTCTCCCTCAAGATTCAGTCGGTACTCACAACTGTGTGGGCCGTCCATGCCTGAGGCATAGACGAACTCGGTACTTCCAATCTGATGGCGATAGTTGAGCGCCCCGTAAGGCACCACAACGGCCATTTCCTCTGCAAGAATGGCGAGCTGATGCTCCAGTGAGAGCGTGGTCGAGAGCCGTCGGGTCAGACGAGTCAATACATCGGGCGACTCGTTCCAGTCCCGATGAGCCTGCCGCAGCGCAGCGAGCTTTTGGGGTTGAGGGCCAGTTTTTGCAATTGAGGGAATGTTTTTCACTGGGTGTCCGCCGTGATTCACGATTTCCATGTACAATGCACATACTGTGCCTGAAAAAATAAAAGTATAAAAACCAGTACGATAAAGAGCTTACTTAAACCAAGATATGGGTGTTCACCATTTTTGGCAGTGAAGCGTCAGAATTCCGGCAGACATTTGCCTCCGTCAGACCGGTCGAAATGTCGGGCAGGGGGATGGGGTCTGCCAATCCCTGTGTTAGACTTTTGTGTTTATTATTGTGCCCTCAGTATAGCCAGTGAGCATCGATTTCTATGAGGTTTCAGGCCCCCGAAAGTCTTTCCGAGCAGATTGCGCAGCACCTCGGGCAACGCATCATGACCGGCGATCTCAAACCCGGTGAGCGGATCCAGGAACTCAAGGTCGCCGGGGAGCTCAATGTCAGCCGTGGCTCGGTTCGCGAGGCGCTGCTGATCCTGCAGCGGCGCCATCTGGTGGAAATTTTTCCGCGTCGAGGCGCCGTGGTATCCCGCCTGACCCCGGAGTTGGTCAACAGCCTTTACGACATCTACATCGACCTGCTGTGCATGCTCGGCCGTAAGGTCATGGAACGCTGGTCGGGCCCGGAGCTGGCGGGTGTTATCAGCCAGGCCCGCGAACTCCAGGCAGTCACCGATGCGCTGAACTCCCCAGAGGGAGATGCAGCGGAGCAAGTGATCGAGGCAGGTTTCGGCGTGATGCGGTACGCCTACACTCTGGTGGATAATCCATTCCTTGAAGAGACCCTGGAAAATTTCCGGCCGGCCATCAGCCGAACCTATTACGTCGCCCTGGAAAACTTCCGGGAGGAAATGACCGAAACCGGACGCTTCTTCAGTGATGTTGCCGATGCCGCGGTGAGCGGGGAGGCTGGCAAGGTGGAATCGGCCATTTGCCGCTTTGGTGAGCACCAGCGTAACCAGGTGCTCCGGATACTCAGGGAAGAGGCCACCGCGTGATATGCGCCTGAAATCCATTAAGCTTGCCGGCTTCAAATCCTTTGTTGATCCCACCACGGTGCCATTTCCCACCAACTTGACGTCCGTTGTCGGGCCAAATGGCTGCGGTAAATCCAACATCATCGATGCCGTGCGTTGGGTCATGGGTGAAAGTTCCGCCAAGTACCTGCGTGGCGAATCCATGACCGACGTGATCTTCAACGGCTCCAGTGCCCGCAAGCCGGTGGGGCAGGCGTCCATAGAGCTGATTTTCGATAACAGCGATGGGTCTGCACCCGGCGAGTTCGTGCGTTTCAATGAAATCTCCGTACGCCGACGGGTGTCCCGGGAGGGGCAGTCAGACTACTTTCTGAACGGCTCCAAATGCCGCCGCCGCGACATCACCGATCTGTTTCTGGGGACCGGGCTTGGCCCGCGCAGCTACGCCATTATCGAACAGGGCATGATCTCCCGGTTGATTGAAGCCAAGCCGGAAGAGTTGCGGGTGTATATCGAAGAGGCAGCGGGCATTTCCAAATACAAGGAGCGCCGCCGGGAGACCGAAAACCGTATTCGTCGCACCCAGGAAAATCTGGAACGCCTGACCGACCTGCGCGACGAGCTGGGACGCCAGTTGCAGCACCTTGAGCGTCAGGCCGCCGCCGCCGAGAAGTACAAGGCGTTCAAACAGGAGGAGCGTCAGAAAAAGGCGGAGCTGACGGTATTGCGCTGGAAGTCCCTCGACGACGATCTGCAGACCTGGCGCATCAGGATTCGTGATACCGAGCTGGAGCTGGAAAAGTACCTGACCGAACGGGTGAACCTGGAAACGTCTCTGGAGGCGTTGCGGGACAGTCATCAGGAGCGCACCGAACACTTCAATCGCGCCCAGGCCCGTTTTTATGAGGCCGGCGCGGATATTGCCCGCATTGAACAGAGCCTTGAGCACCAGCGGGAGCGCAGCCGGCAGACCGCTACCGAGCTTGATCAGGCGATGGCCAACCAGCGGGAGCTGGCGCGGGAGCTGGAGCAGGACGAAGAGAAGCGCGCCGGGATCCAGGAAGAGCTGGACATGATTGAGCCCGAGCAGGAAGCGCTGGCGTTGCGTGCCGAAGAATCCGGCGAGAAGTTGCAGCGAGCGGAAGATGCCATGAGTGAGTGGCAGCAGGGCTGGGAGCAGTTCAGTTCCCGTTCAGCGGATGCCCGGCGCCAGGCAGAACTGGCCCAGTCACGCATCCGTTCACTGGAAGACGCGATCAATCAGTTGAAGAATCGCCAACAACGCCTGAAAGATGAACAGGAACTGCTCGAAGGACAGCTGGACCGGGCCGAGCTGGAGGCCCTTCTGGAGCAGCAGGAAAACCTGCAGCTCCAGCGTGAAGACGCTTCTGAGCGGATTACTGCAGTGCAGGACGAGCTGTACGAGGCCCGTCAACAATACAAAGACGCTGAACAGGGCGTGTCGCGCTACCGCCAACGGGTTCAGAGCCTCCAGGCAACGCTGGACTCCCAGCACGCCCTGCTGGATGAGCAGATGGGTGGCCAGGACGACGCGCTGCAAACCTGGCTGCGTGAGTCCGGTCTGGAGAGCGCGCCAAGGGTGGCCCAGCAACTGACCATCGACAACGGCTGGGAGTTTGCAGTCGAACAGGTGATCAGCCGCTTCAGCCAGGGCGTGACCGTGCCGGGCCTGGGTGATTTGCATCCGGCGCTGGTCAATGCGCCAAGGGGGCTGGCGCTGGTGAATGAACAGGGCACTGAGCCGCGCTCAGGGTCGGGGCTTGCTGGCCGGGTGTCCGGGGCCGATGGCATCAGCGTGCTGCTGTCTGGCATCGACACCGCCGATTCCCTGGAGCAGGCGTTGTCGCGCCAGGCGAGTCTCGCAAACGGTGAGAGTGTGATCACCCGTGACGGTGTCTGGGTATCCCGCGACTGGATTCTGATGCCGGATTCGGACGCAGGGCAGGTCGGGGTCATCGAGCGGCAGAAAAAAGTCAGTCAACTCGGCGAGGAGCTTGCGGAGGCGGATGCGCTGCTGCAAGAGGCCAGCGCGCAACTCGAGGCACTTCAGGAGCGAGTAGAACGCGCGGAGTCAGACCGGGACGATGCTCAGGGCCGCCTCAGCGACGCAGAGCGGGAGCTTGGGGGCCTGTCCTCGAAGATCAGTGGCCTGAAAGCGCGCGCAGAGCAGATCGATGACCGTCTTCAGCGCATCCGTGATGACGCGGAGGATGTGGTCATGGGCATTGAAGAACAGCTGGAACAGCTGCAGGAAGCCCGCGAGGAGTGGCAGGATGCGCTGGCGTCGACGGAAGACAGCGACGAAGAAAAAGAGCGGTTGCTGGAGCGTCGTGATTCGCTCCGGGAAAACCTCGACCACCTGCGCCAGGAAGCCCGCCATGACCGGGATCATGCCCATCAGCTGCAACTTCAGCTGCAGTCACTGAACAGCCAGCGGGACGGATTGAAACAGACGCTGGAACGCATGCAGATGCAGAAAGAGCGACTGGACGAACGACTGGATATCCTCAGGGAAAGTCGGGAGCAGGCCGAAGAGCCCATCGAAGATCTGCAGCTGCAGCTTGAGGGTCTGCTGGACCGCCGGCTGGCGGAAGAAGAAAAACTGGGTGCAGCTCGGGATGCGCTGGAAGAGATTGATCGGGAAGTCCGGGAGAAGGAGCAGGGCCGGGGCCGAACCGAACACGAGGTCCAGGACATCCGTGCCCGGCTGGAAAAACTCAAAATGGAATCCCAGGCGCTGGAAATCCGCTCGGGTAACCACATTGAGCAGCTCAGGGAGCTGGATGTGAAGTTGCAGGAAGTGCTGGAACAGCTCCCCGAAGAAGCCACTGAGCAAAGCTGGGCTGACGAGCTGGAGAAGATCGGCAACCGGATTCAGCGGCTGGGCGCGATTAACCTGGCTGCTATTGAAGAATACCAGGTGCAGGGCGAGCGCAAGAACTATCTGGACAGCCAGCATGAGGACCTTACGGAAGCATTGGAGACGCTGGATAACGCCATGCGGCGCATTGACCGGGAAACCCGTCAGCGCTTCAAGGAAACCTTCGATCAGGTGAACGGTGGCCTTCAGGCTCTGTTCCCGAAGGTGTTCGGCGGCGGCAACGCCTATCTGGAACTGACCGGGGAAGACCTGCTGGAAACCGGCGTCGCCATTATGGCGCGGCCGCCGGGCAAGAAAAACAGCACCATTCATTTGCTATCGGGCGGGGAGAAAGCACTCACAGCAATTGCCCTGGTGTTCTCCATTTTTCAGCTCAATCCGGCGCCGTTCTGTATGCTGGATGAGGTGGACGCCCCGCTGGATGATGCCAATGTTGGCCGCTATGCCAATATGGTGAAGGAAATGTCAAAGCAGGTTCAGTTTATCTACATCACTCACAACAAGATCGCCATGGAGATGGCAGATCAGTTGATGGGGGTGACCATGCATGAGCCCGGGTGCTCACGTCTGGTGTCGGTAGATGTAGAAGAGGCGGCCGCGCTGGCAGAGGCCTGAACCCGGGAGGCCGCCCCCGAGGCGGTCAAAGATGACAAAAAAGCCATCTGGCCCACCTGCGCGTTGTATTCATTACAGGCTTTTTTTAGAGTAGCAACGATATCCGATCCGCAAACAGGACAGCAGCACTATGTCACTAAGGGAATGGTTAATTGCCATAGGTACCCTGGTCATTATCGGCATTGTCATCGACGGTCTGCGTCGAATGAGACGGGCCAGAAAAGAGTCGATGGCAATTTCGTCCGGTATGGGCGTCAACGAACTCGATGCGTCACCGCTGGATGAGGATCACAATCCTGAACTGCCCAATGGCGGCGCCCGCACCATATCGCGGGATACCCTGGAAGAGCGGGGTTATCTGAAGCGAGAGCGGTCCAACCGGTTCGGGAGTCCGGTGCAGAAACCGACGCGGCCCATCATCAGTGATGAGGAAAAGCGTGCGCTTTCCGAACCCTACAGCGGCAATGAGACGGGCAATCCTGCCGGAAACGACCAGCAGCATGATGAGGTGCGCGAATCGGAAATCGACGACACTGGCTGGGGTGCGGTTGAGGACGATGTCGAGTACGAGGTTGCTGAGGGCCTGGTCAGCGAACCGAGAACCGGGGGCGCAAGCCAACCTGCGGCGGAGCCACAGCCTCAGGCTGATCTTGTCGCGAGCGCTGCAGAGGCCCGGAGCGCGCCTCCGCTGGTCACCAGCGAGGTAGAGGAAGATACCGCACGTCGGGAACAAATGCCGAAACGAACCGATCAGCCGTTGGCGGGTGCCAATCGTCCGGAAGCACGGGAAGTGATTGTGATCAACGTGCTGGCGCGCAACGGTGAGGACTTCAAGGGGACTGCCCTGAAAAACCTGTTCGAAGCCTGTGGTCTGGAATACGGCGATATGGACATATACCATCGCCACGAACAGTCCGACACCATCAGCCCTGTGCAATTCAGTGTGGCCAGTGCCGTTGAGCCGGGCACCTTCCGGCCCGCCGACATGCCCGGGATGGCAACCCCCGGGATCAGCTTTTTCATGAGTCTGCCTGGACCGTCCAATGCCCTTCAGGCCTTCGATTTCATGCTGGAAACAGCGCAGTGCGTGGTCCGCAACATGGGCGGTGAGCTGAAAGATGAGCGGCGCAGCGTCATGACCCCGCAAACCATCGAGCATTGTCGCCAGCGTATTCGTGAGTTCGAGCGCAAGCAGCGGTCGCATCGCCACTGACACCTACGGCGGACAACTGACGGTAAAATACCCGGTGTAATCCGGGTATTTTTTTGTAGATCCGAGGACAGACAGGTATGAGCACAGCAAACCGGGAGACGGTTAACCGGGTTCAGGCATTGCGACAGGCGATCAATGAACACAACTATCGCTATTACGTGCTGGATGAGCCGCAGGTGCCAGATGCGGAGTACGACCGTTTGTTCAGGGAACTCCAGAAGTTGGAGGCCGACAATCCTGAGCTCATCACCGAGGATTCACCCACCCGTCGGGTTGGCGTCAATGCCGAGACCAGCTTCGAGGAGGTGGTTCATCGGATCCCGATGCTGTCACTGGATAATGCTTTCAGTGATGAAGAATTGCAGGATTTCGACCGCCGGGTTCGCGACCGCCTGAAAACCGATGATCTCATCGACTACGTCTGTGAGCCGAAACTGGACGGTCTGGCGGTCAGTCTGCACTACGAGCAGGGTGCGCTCACCCGTGCCGCCACCCGCGGTGACGGCTACGCCGGCGAGGACATCACCGCTAATATCCGAACGATTCCCTCGGTACCGCTGAAGCTCCGTGGGGAGCAGGTGCCGGACCTGGTGGAGGTGCGTGGCGAAGTCTATATGCCCAAGGCGGGTTTCGAAGCCCTCAACCAGTCACTGACCAATAAGGGTGAGAAAGCCTTTGTGAATCCCCGCAATGCCGCGGCCGGTAGTCTGCGCCAGAAAAAACCGTCGGTCACCGCCCGCCGTCCACTGGAGATGTGTGCCTACAGCGCCGCGGTTACCGACGACTCCCTATTGCCCACCACCCATTGGGATACCCTGCAGCAAGTACGGGAGTGGGGGTTTCGCATCAACCCGGAAATGACCAAGGCCCGGGGTGTGGAGGCGTGCCTGCAGGCGTATCAGACGTTGATGACCAAGCGTCCCGAATTGCCTTATGAAATCGACGGTATCGTGTTCAAGGTCAACAGCCTGGAGCTGCAGCGGACGCTGGGTTTTGTGTCACGCGCACCACGCTGGGCCATTGCTCACAAGTTTCCGGCTCAGGAAGAGCTGACCGTGATCGAAGACGTCGAGTTTCAGGTCGGCCGCACCGGTGCCGTCACTCCGGTGGCGCGTCTCAAGCCGGTGTTTGTCGGCGGGGTCACCGTCAGCAACGCCACGCTGCATAACATGGATGAAATTCACCGCCTTGATGCCCGCATCGGCGACACGGTGTTCATCCGCCGCGCCGGGGATGTGATTCCACAGATCGTCAAGGTGGTCATCGAGAAGCGCCCGCCCAACGCCTGTGCGGTGGTGCTCCCCGCCACGTGCCCGGTGTGCGATTCCGACGTTATCCAGATTGAGGGCGAGGCGGTGGCCCGCTGTTCCGGCGGACTGTTCTGCCCGGCCCAGCGCAAGGAAGCGATTCGTCATTACGCGTCCCGTAAAGCTCTGGACATTGAGGGTCTGGGTGACAAGTGGATAGATATCCTGGTGGACAGGAACATGGTGAAAACCGTGGCTGATCTGTACCGGCTGACCAAAGCGGATCTCACCGGTCTGGAACGGATGGGAGAGAAGTCCGCGAGCAATCTTCTGGGGGCCATCGACAAGTCCCGCAATCCGGTACTGTGGCGATTCGTCTACGCGCTGGGAATCCGCGAAGTGGGTGAGGCGACCGCCAAGGCGCTGGCCAGCTATTTTGGTACCCTGGAGGCGATGGCAGAAGCGGATGAAGAGACGCTGCAGCAGGTGCCTGACGTAGGGCCGATTGTCGCCGGGCATATCCGCAGTTTTTTTGACCAGTCCCACAACCAGGAAATCCTCGAGGCCCTTCGCAGTGCTGGTGTTCAGTGGCAAACGGAGGAAATCACCGCACAGGCGAGACCGCTGCAGGGAGAAACCTGGGTGCTTACCGGCACGTTGTCCACGATGACCCGGGATGAGGCCAAAGCGCAGCTCGAGCAACTCGGCGCGAAGGTCGCCGGCAGTGTGTCCCGTAAAACCACGTGCGTGGTCGCCGGCGAGGCGGCCGGATCAAAACTCACCAAAGCGGAATCCCTCGGGGTCCGGGTCCTGGACGAGACCGATTTCCAGTCGTTCCTTCAGGCCCAGCAGGCATAGCCACTCGGGCCGGGATACCGGGCCCGGCCTTTCAATCTGAGAACTCGCGCAGATCCCCTCAGGGATAAATTGATTACCATGGCGTTGCTCTGTAACGGTGTGTAAAGCTGTGATGTGACGCCGCTTGGCCACCGATAATAACAACGCCTTGAAACGGACTTTTCCATGCGCGCCGATTCGCTACCCCGCATTGCCTGCTCTCTGGGCCGCTACGGCCTGCTTCTCGCGGCAACCCTGATCGCCACCGGATGTAAGACGGACACCGGGCCTGATGACCCCACCATTCTGGGTGATCCCCCGACCGAGGCCTACCTCGGTGTGGAGTACTACTACAATTTTGGTGCCTTTGGCGGTGAGCGTATCCTCGATTTTTCCCTCACCAATGCGCCGTCCTGGCTGGCTTTGGAAGACACCAGCAACAAAGCGCGGCCGGGAATTATCATGCGTGGTGTGCCAGGGCTTAGCGGCGGCGCCCGCGGTGATGCGGACCTCGGCAAGCAGGAAAACATCAATTTGCTGACAACGGACGGCGAGCGTGCAGGAATGCAGCCGTTCGATATTGAGGTCAAGCGCAATCCGTTGTCACTGGAATCCGACACGTTTATTGAAGGCAAGGTATCCGAGGCTCCCGAAGAGGCCGACAACCGCTGTCAGGCGCCAGATCTTGAGAGCACCGGATCTCACAGCTACGAGATCAACCTGTTTGATGAGTCCGGCGAAGTCACGGCCACGGAGCCTCGCACCGGCAAAACCACGCCGATGCTGGTGAAAGTGTTGCTCGAGCAGCCTTCCGTGACCCGGGTCGCGGTGGCCTTCGAATTGACGTCTGAATTCGACCCTGAGGCATGCGATCAGGACTTCCTCCCCGATCACCAGCGCTGCGAAGAGGGCGATGCCAACCGTGACGAGGCCATGATCGGGCGCGATATCGTGGCGCTTGGCAGCGACAGCGCAGGCCGCCTGCCGATTCCCGATTACCTCCGTTATGAGCGTGATGACAACAACGTGTATTCCCGGGGGGTAGTGACTCTGGAGCCCGGTATTACGGAGTGCTACATCCGCCTCGAAGTGGTTGATGACACGGTACCGGAGCCGTCAGAGTCACTGCGCCTGACCCTCACCGAAATACGCAGCGGGCTGGCGGCGCTTGGGCCGTCCGACACCGGGGTGCGGACCACTCTGGTGATCGATGACAACGAGCCGGTGGTGCGGCTGGAAACTCTGGAGGGCCGGCATCGCGACGCCATCAGCGTGGGCACCGAGCGCGAATTCGTGGCGGTATTGACGGGTGAGCGAGGGGGAAGCATCCGCGCCCGGCTCGCCGAGACTGAGGACTCAGTAGCCAAGGCCGGTGACTACGTCATCAGAACCCGCAACGAGGAAGATCTGTGGGTGGAGGATCCGACGCTGACCTTCCCGCTGGGTGTGGATCGCATTCGTTTCCGTGTCTTTATACCCGATGATTACACCAATCCGGGCCTGAACGACAGGTTTTTGTTGTTGGCGCCAGACCAGCACTACCAGGCGGGGCGTGAAAACTTTGCGGGCTCAGCCGATGATGCCGAAATGCGGCTCAACATCAACGAACTGCTGACACCCCTTGCCCTGAACGACGGCAATGCCTTCGTACCCACGGATTTGACCGTCGGTCACGACGGCAGACTGTTTGTGGCGGGTTATGACAGTGACGCGGACGACCGGGTGCTGGTGCGGATTTATGATCAGAAAGGCTCATTGTTGCAGGAAGTGCCCGTATCGGACGCTACGGTTGTGCTCAATCAGCCAGACCCGGTGATTGCCTTTGTCCAGCGGACGGTGACCCGGGACAACACCCGCGTTGACCGTTTCGAGTTTGCGGTGTCCTATCAGGCAGTGAACGACATACCGGGTCAGTCCTCCAGCGGTGGGCGGGATGCGGTAACCACGCTGTTCTGGTTCGACTCTGCCCAGCCCGCCGGCAGTGAGTACGTGGAACTGTGGACCCTCAGGGCCGGCACCGGCGGCCATGACGATCCTCGTTGGGTGGGCATTAATGACAGTAATGGTGCGGTTTTTGTCGCCGGTGAAACGACGGGACGTTGGCCCGGTCAGACCCGTGGTGGCGGGCAGGACAGTTTTCTGCAGCGCATTGATACGGTGATTGACGGTGATGCACGGGTTCCGGACATAGCGTGGACGCGTCAAACCGGGTCCAGCGCGGATGACAGCGTGGTTGCCGGAAGCGCAGCGACCGCCAGCGCCTATCTGTTCGGTTCGACCAATGGAGCCATCGGCGAAAGTGGCGGACAGGGTATGTCAGATGGTTTCTTCTACAGTGCCTCTACCGCCGAAGGTGCCCTCAACGTCTATCAGGTTGGTACAGACGGCGGCGAGGTGGTGGCCGATGGTCTCTACACCCCCAGCAACCTATGGTTACTGGGAGACAGCAATCGCAACTACATCATCCAAGAGCAGGACGAGGGCAATAACATTCTGGTGGGTGAGCCGCTGAGCGGCACTAACGGGTTCATTCTGGGTTATTCATCGACCGGCAGCGTGAACCGGGCATTTTCTTTCGGATCCGAGGATCGTACCGGAATGGAAACATTCCGCTCGTTACTGTTGTTTGATGGCGATCTGATTGCTGCCGGGTCAACCACGGGTGCTTTTGTTGACGGCGCGGCGAGTGGCGCCACGCAAGCCATTCTCGGCCGAATGGACCCTGATGGAAAACCGGAAGAGGGCGACCGAGATGCCGATCCGGATGAGAGGGATGCCGTAGCAGAGGAAGACACCGGCACCGAGATTGCCACAGAACTCTGGCGCGTGCAGCACCTCGCTGACGATGCCGGGTTCCGGGTGATCGCGAATTACCGGGATGATGAGATCGTTGCGCTGTTTCGGCAAACGGTGGGCGGCAACGTGCAGTGGAGTGTCCTTCTGTTCTCTGGTGAAGGGGTGAAACTGAACTAGACCATGCCGTGCTTGCCACCCACGCTGGCATAGAGCTTAAGATAGTCGGTGCTGGTGACAATACCGGATGGACTGCCGGCCTGATCAACCACGAGTGCCGCATTCAGTTGGTGGGCAAGCATCAGCCGCGCCAACTGATGAGCATCTGTCTCCGGGGAGGCGGTCAGGAAAGCCGGCAACTCCACGTGCACCAGACTGTGGCTCATAGCGTCGGCGTTGCTCTCGTGCAGCCACGTGAGCAGCCAGCGCAGATCAATCAGCCCTGCCACGTTGTCCTGCGCGGTGACGACCAGGTGATGGACGCCGTGATCGTCCATGTGGGTCAGCGCTTCGGCAACGGTGGCGGTGGCAGGTAACGAATACAACGCCGGCGTGCACAGCGAAAAAACCGGCAGATAACTGCGCTGGTCCCAGGGCTCGGTTGCCGCCGCTGCCCCATATTCCTCCAGGGCACGGTGATGCCCCGCTGAATAGCTGGCTTGCTGGAATTCGGCATCCGTCACCTCGCTATGGCCGGTATTGATCGGTTGCGATTCGGTCATTTCAGTGACATCACCCACGCGCCGTCCGCGGAATACTTCCGGTAATCGGGTGCCGACAGGTCTGCCGGGTTCACTGACAAAAATGGCCATAGGTATTCTCCAGAACGTAATCCCCGTTGCCGGTGTATCGGCCGCTGCCAGATTTTCTTAAGTCACTAATTCGCCTGATCTGCCGGAACAGGCCGAAAACAGCGCCCTGGCTCAACCCGTCGTACCAGCGAAGACGGCAGGCAGCGAGGCTCCCCGGTGATCACGTCGGCCAGGTACTCCGCCAGCAGGGGAGAATAGGTCAGTCCTTTACTGCCGAAACCGGTCAAAAGAAACAGGTGTCCCAAGTCGATGTCTGCTATTCCTGACAGTTCTCCTGCGACCGGCTGATAGTCATGAGTTGTGCAGCGAAAGCCGACTCGCCCTGCCAGCTGCCCGCCATCCATGGGTTCGTGCTGCCAGATGCCCGGGAGCATGGCCGTCAATTCGGCTACATTCTCACGGTGGCTGGCGGCGCTCTCCGCCGGCGAGAGATCGTGCAGGTCGAAGGTGGCCCCCGTTACTGCGACCCCGTTGCTGGCGGGATTGATGTAACGCGGCCCGCAGATTACCGCTCCTGGGGAATTTATGATGGACGCCGGCAGGTGGCTTACCTGACCCCGGATGGGCTTCAGGCGGAACATGCCCTGTTGAGGATCCAGAGGAATGAGCGCCGGCGTTTCGTGGCCCCCGCAGATGACGACCCGGTCCGCCTGCTGGATCTGATCGCCGGCCAGGACTCGCCAGCCATCGTCGTTGCGCTCAAGATGGCTCACTTCGCTGGAAAAAAGGTGCTGGATTCCTGGATGCTGGCTTAAATGCTGGCACAGCAACGCCGGTTGCAGCCAGCCGCTGTGAGCAAACCAGAGACCGCCGTCGGCGACGTTGAGACCACAGAGTTTGCTGGCCCGCTCGGCAGACACAGGCTGCACCACCTCCGGTGGGTAGTCGTTGCGAAGGGTGAAACGCTGCTGGCGCTCATGCTCCTGTGGGCCAAAGGCCATCTGGAAAAGCCCGGTAGGGTGCCAGCCATCGCCCCGGAACGGCTCGTAATATCGCTGGCTGAACAGTAGCGCAGAGAGCGCGAGTTGGGTCTGGGCGTTGAATTCCACCCCGAGTTTCACATACAGGGCGCCCTGCAGGTTGCCGGACGCCGCTGCACCGGGGCCGGATGCGCGGTCGATGAGCGTGACGCTCACTCCCCTTGACGCAAGATTGGCCGCCAGCAAGCAGCCTGCGATGCCGGCTCCGATAATGGCAACAGATCGGGGAGGGGGCGCCAGCGAAGACGCTGCAATAGCCGGGCGGTCTGCAAGTTCGCCATGCAGCATCTCCCGCTTGCGCCCGAAGCCGGCGGTTTTAGTCATCCTGAATCCACACGCAGTCAGCGCGCGGCGAACGCTGCCCACCGACGTGAAAGTCGCCAGCGTCGCTCCGGGTTTGCTGTGCTGGCGGACAAGGTGCATGGTGTCTTCCAGCCACATCTCCGGGTTGATGGCCGGCGCGAATCCGTCCAGAAACCAGGCGTCCGCCTGGAAGTCCAGCTCGCGCCAGCCATCCGTCACATCACCGAGGTAGAGGGTGAGCCTGACACGGCCGTGATCGAGCAGGATGCGATGAACGCCGGTGATCAGCGGCGGGTAATGTGCCACCAGTTGATCGGACAGTTCCGCAAGCTCCGGCCACAGGCTCAGGGCCCGCTGCAGGTCTTGCCGGCTCAACGGGTAGCGCTCCACCGATACGAAATGCAGGCGTGCACCGGGTGCGGGGCAATGCGCCCTGAACGCTTGCCAGGCGGCGAGGAAACTCAGGCCGGTGCCGAAGCCGCTTTCACCAATGACGAATGACGAGCGGTTCCTGAGATTGGCGAACCGCTCGTTCAGTCGATTATGCGTGATGAAGATGTATCGGGCTTCTGCCAGACCGTTGCCACGGTTGAAATAGACATCGCCAAAAGCCCGGGACTCAGGCACACCGTCCTGCCAATCAATCTCCGCCGGCTCCAGCGAAGGTAGTTTCGGCGAGTTCATCAGTCGGCGGTTTGGCCATCTTGTTGAGCTCCGCGGATGACCGAAACCCGCTCAATCACGATGGGGTCGCGGGGAACATCCGCCATGCCGCCGGAATATCCGGTCCGGGCGCCGGCGATGGCGTCAACCACACCGAGACCCCCGGTGACCTTGCCGAACACCGCGTATCCCCATTTTCTGGGATTGTCGGTGGTATTGAGGTAGCCGTTATCCACCACGTTGATGAAAAACTGGGATGTCGCGGAGTGTGGCTGTCCGGTGCGTGCCATGGCGATGGTGCCCCTGAGGTTTTTCAGGGTCGGGCTGCCTTCGTTCCGAATCGACTGGCCAGTGTTTTTGCGACCAAGATTCTTGTCAAAGCCGCCACCCTGAATCATGAAACCGGGTATGACCCGGTGAAAGATGGTGCCGTTGTAAAAGCCACTTTCAGCGTACTCGATAAAATTCCGCACGGTTTCCGGGGCGACGTCGGGGCGCAGCATCAGTTCAATCACACCCTCGCTGGTTTCCATTCGTACCAGCGGCAGATTCTCGTTGGCGCTGATGGTTTCTTCAGCCGCCGCCATCGCGGGCAGAATTGTAGAAGCGAGCAACAACAGGAGGGCCTGAATCACAGAAACTGTGGGTTTTACCGTATTTGTCATTTGAGTCGGGTGCACCGTGTGAGCTCCGTCAGTCATCCCTGCAATAATGCAGGCGTTTGAAGGGTTTGTGTGGATGTTAGCAGAATTAGAAGGTATTACGGCGATTCCCTATGCGCAGATCGGGGTCATCGTCTAACCTATTATCAGATTGTTGTACAACACACGTCACTGAGCCGGGCTGTACGGTTATCGATACAACGGATTGGGGGAACATGGTGAGAATCCGTCAGGGTTTTGAGGAAAAATCACGGCTTGGTCTGCTGCTGGTCAATCGCGGATACCTCTCTGAGGGCCAATTGGAAAATGGTCTGCGCTTGCAGCGCGACACCGGGCAGCGTCTTGGTGAGGTGCTGGTGCAGGCAGGCTGGATCAGCGAGCGGGAGCTGCAGCGGGTTCTCAAGCACCAGTCCCGATACCGCAATGCCGCGGCGCTGTTTACCATGGTGACGTTACCATTCCAGCCTCTGGTCAGCTTTGCCGCCTACAGCGGAAGCGAGACGGCGTCCGCGAGTGAACAAGGGCCGGGGGAGCTCTATGCCCAGCCTGGGCTGTCGGCACTGGACGATGTCGAACTGGCCGCGATTGCCGGGCAGGGCGATCCCACATTGCTGCAGCGCATTGAATCCGTGTCACGTATGCCGGGGGCCGTGGACGAGGTAAAGGGCAAGAACCTGGCTGAGGGTGTGGATGTCATTGAAGGCATACGGCTGACCGCAAACATTTTTGTGCCGGTTCTCAATTTCCTGGATTCGGACCTGACCATTACCGGCGTGCATTACCGCAAGGACACGCCGCGCTATCAGGTGCGCAGCGATGGCGGTCTCGTGCTCGCATTCCCGGAACGGATAAAGCAGATCCGCATGGACAACATCCGCGTCAGCGGTGGGCAAACGCCGGCCTTTGGAAACGTCAGTATTAACGACATCCGCTTTCATCCGGATTCTCGGATGACCATCTACACCCGCTGACCGACACGACACCTTCAACCGGCGCCGCGTCTGTTGCGGCTGATCAAAGTGTGATCAGGCGCTGGCGAGAATGGTCCGGTCAGACAGGCCGGTCTGTTCCCCATGGGAGCCATAGAGCTTCTGTTGGCTGCTGGCTCCCCGGAAAATGTCGGTCAGCCGGGTCAGGCGTTTTTGCAGGTGGCTGATGACGCGGCCGTTGTTCTGGTTGAGTTCCTGGCAAAAGGTCAGGCGTTCATTGGCTTCCGCCCACAGGGTAGCCAGCTCCGTCAACCCGGCACTGCGGATAAAACGGGATGGTGCGCCGCTTTCAGGCCGGTAGCCCATCGCTACCAGGTGATGGATCTTCTGCTTGGCGCGATCACGTATCGCTTGCAGGATCGCGTTCTTTTCCCCGGTCAGGGATTGGAGAGATGGCATGTCTGTGGTTGAAAGGCAGGTTTGCTCCTGCTCCAGCAGTTCCGCCAGGTTCTGAAGCTGGCGGATATCCTGAGACAGAAGGTCTTTCAGTTCATCGATTGCGGCCATGATTTACTCACCCGAAAATGCTTTCATCCATCTCAAGCATTTTCTGGGCCAGCTTTTCAGCGTCAATCTTGTAAGAGCCGTCAGCCAGGGCTGCACGAATCTGTTCGATGCGGTCGTCATCCATCTCGGGGTAATCACCGAGCTTCTGCTCCAACTGCTTCAGGTTCTTCGCCTGACTGCTCAGATTCACGTTCTCACCGCGAGCGTCCGATGCCTGCCCCTTCGCCTGTTCAGGCGATGCTGGCTGGGTGTTCTGCGTGGAGGCAGACTTGTCGGCCGTGGTTCTCTGGGTGTTGACCTGGCCGGGGCCAATTCCATTAAAGTCAACTGACATATCGGTACCTGCTTACCTTGTTAGCTGTCCAACGACAGCATTCGCGAATTTTATACTTGCGTATCGGCGGCCCGTTGCAAAACTTTAGGATTTTTTTTGCGCTGACAAAAGAATTTTCGTTAGTGTGCGGCTTTACCGTCGGCAAGGTCTTGCCGCTTGCGGAAAAGGCCCTCCGCTGATCACATAGGTATTTCGACCTGGCCCGGCGCTGTAACCCGGGCTTTTACGGTGCGTGACGATGACAGGTTCTCTACCAGAACCTGGTCGCCGACGCTGGCGTCCGCGAGGGCCTTGCCCCGGGAGTTCACTGAAAAATTGCCGCTTCGGGCGGTGATCATAACATGGTCACCCCGTGCGACAGCCGCAGGAGCGGAGAGAAGGTCCGGCGTCATGAGTGTGCCGGTGTTCACTCCGCGCCGCATTTCCATCCCGACAAGCTGATCCGGATCGGTAATAACGCCGCGGCGCGTTGCATTGACGGTGACCCGCTCGGCTTTAATCAGGCCGCTTGTCACTTTTTCGCCTCGCGCCAGAGGGCGCGCAGCGACGAGGCCATCACCGTCGATGGTGACCGTGGTGTTCAGAAACATCCGCCAGGGGCGATCACCGCTGCAGGCGACCTGAAGGGTTGGCTGTGTAGTTTTCCACACGTCACTGCTGAAACTGACCGCCAGTGGCCTGTTGCAGGTAGCGAGGGCCAGCCGGCTGTCCAGCCGACCGGTTTTGTAGGCCACAGCAAAGCCACGCTTTTCCTGTTCAGCGCTGAACGCGTTCAGAAAGCCGTTCGCGGCGCGCTTGATCTGGGCGGCCGTGGTGTTGGCCGCCTGCAGTTCGGGTGACGCTGAAGCCAGCATTGCCATGGCCAACGTTGCGACAAAAATCGTGGTGCGCATAAGCAGTAGTTTGTCCTATGCTATCGGTATTGAGGCAAAAAACCGGCCCGTCCTTCAGGATTCCGGCTGGCTGCCGTTAATCGTATTTAGCGAGTCAAAAAACCGGCGATCCTTGGCGTTTAGACCGGCAATGACAAAAAATCAGCAAAATACATGCCGGTATCAAGTGGCAGTTTCGGGAGAGACGCAATGGCAGGGGTACTCGATAGTGTTAATCAGCGGACGCAGCTGGTAGGGCAGAATCGCCTGGAGCTGCTGCTGTTCCGCCTTCGTGGCCGGCAGATGTACGGCATCAACGTTTTCAAGGTCAAGGAAGTGTTGCAATGCCCCAGGTTGTCGTCGATTCCCAACAGCCGCAGCATGGTGCGGGGCGTTGCCCATATCCGTGGTGAAACCATTCCCATCATTGATCTGGCCATGTCGATACGGATGCCGGGTATCCCGCAGGAGGAGCTGGCCACCAGCTTCGTGATCATCACGGAATACAATCGTAAAATTCAGGGCTTCGTGGTGGCAGGCGTAGACCGGATTATAAACATGAATTGGGAAGACATGCTCCCACCACCGAAGGGCGCCGGCACGGAGATTTACCTGACCGCCGTCACGAAAGTTGACGACAAACTAGTAGAAATCATTGACGTAGAAAAGATTCTTGCAGAAGTTTCTCCGCTGAAGGATGATGTGTCCGAAGAAATTCGTACCAGAAGCGCGCAACGGGTTGCCGGGCATCTTCCGGTGTTGGTGGTAGACGATTCCTCGGTGGCCCGCCGGCAGATCGAGCGCTGCCTGACAGCCATCGGCATGGAGGTAATCACCCGTGATGACGGTAAGCAGGCACTGGATTATCTGAAGCAGATCACCGCGGACGGATCAAAAGCCAGCGACCACCTGTCGTTGATGATTTCGGATGTCGAAATGCCGGAAATGGATGGCTACACCCTGGTGACCCGTTGTAAGAGTGATCCGGCCATCCAGGATATCTTTATCATGCTCCATACCTCACTCAGTGGAGTCTTCAACACCGCGATGGTACAGAAGGTGGGTGCAGATGTGTTCATGGCCAAGTTCAGTGCTGATGAGCTGGCAGAGAAAGTGATGGAGATCATCGACAGGGAATAGATTGTGCCCCTGACGTCCTTTGTTTCACCTGACGCAGAGATTCAATGAAAGCGGACATTACGCCACAGGAATATGAGGCCTTTAAAACGTTCCTGCAGGATGCGTGCGGCATATTGCTTGGTGAGAACAAGCAGTATCTGGTGAAAAGCCGCCTGCGCCGAATTCTCGAGGAAAACCAGCTCACGACCCTGGGTGAATTGCTGGACCGGCTGAAACGGTCCGGCCGCAGCAACCTGCGGGAAGTGGTCATTGATGCGATGACCACTAATGAAACGCTCTGGTTTCGTGACAACCATCCCTTCCGCATCCTTCAGGACAAACTGCTTCCGGAATTCGCCGAGCGTCAGTCGCTCCAGCCCCTCAGAATGTGGTCTGCCGCAAGCTCAACGGGGCAGGAGCCCTATTCGGTTGCAATGATCATTGAAGAGTTCCGGCGGCAGCGACCGGGGAAGCTCAGGGATGTGAAAATCACCGCCACCGACATATCCAAAAGCGTTCTGGAGGTGGCCCGCAAGGGCGAATACGAGATGATCGCGATCGGACGCGGGTTGTCTACCGAGCGGCAGAAGCAGTTTTTTACGCCTTCTCCCAGTGGTGGATGGCAGATCCGGCCCCAGATCAAGAGCATGGTCGAGTTCAAGGAACTGAACCTGCTTGAGCGGTACATGCTGGGGAAGTTTGACGTTGTGCTGTGCCGGAACGTGCTGATCTACTTCTCGGCGGAACTGAAGAAAGACATCCTCACTCGCATCCACGCCACCCTGAATCCTGGCGGCTATCTGATTCTCGGTGCGTCCGAGTCATTGAATGGCCTGCCGCATCTCTACGAAATGGTGCAATGCCACCCGGGAATCATTTACAGGAAGAAATAAGCCATGCCTCTGAATGTCTGGGTACTGGTGGCCGCTCAAGCGCTGGCGATGTGCACTGCGCCTTTCGTCGTTTTCATCGGGAGTATTCAGGGGCGGCTGTTGGCCCCGTCGATCGAGTACGCGACGCTGCCGGTCGGCCTCGTTGTGGTCGGCACCGTGCTGGCGATCAAACCCGCTACCTGGCTCATGGAACGCGTTGGCCGCAAGCAGGTAATGCTGCTGGGAGCGGTTATGGGCATTCTGACGGGGTTGCTCGGTACCCTGGCGTCCTGGCAGGGATCGTTTCCATTGCTGTGCCTCGCCGCCGTAATCGGCGGCACCGGGCTGGCCGTGGTTCATCAATACCGATTTGCGGCGATGGAGTCGGTGCCCACCGAACTTGCCGGTTCCGCCGCTGCCCGGGTGTTGCTGGGCGGGTTGGTGGCGGCCTGGCTGGGGCCGGAAATTGCGGGCATTGGCAGCGGCCCGGATGAGGCGTTTCCCTTTCTGACCAGTTGGTTTGGCCTCGCGATCGTTCAGGGCGTTGCGCTGATAATTCTGGCAGCAGGCTACCGTGCCCGGGGAGAGCTGGTTCGTGAATCCCAGCCCGGGGGCGGCAGACCTTTGCCCGAGGTGCTGGCCAATCCGCTGGTCTGGGCCGCGATCAGCGCAGCGGCCATTGGCTATGCGGTAATGAGCTTTATCATGACTGCGACACCGCTTAGCATGACCGAGTCAGTCGGGCACGATTTTGACGATGCCAAACGGGTCATTCAACTCCACATCATGGCCATGTACCTGCCGTCATTGATCAGTGGCTGGTTGATCCGTGTCGTGGGTCTGCCGCTGATGATGACTGCCGGGCTGCTGGCCTGCCTTGGTTGCGTATTGCTGGCCGCCAGCGGCATCAGTTTCCACCATTACCTCAGCGCCTTGGTGTTACTGGGTATTGGCTGGAATTTCCTGTTTGTGGGCGGGACAACCCTTTTGCCCAGGGGGTACAGGGAGTCGGAGCGGTTCCGGGTTCAGGGTTTGAATGACATGCTGGTATTCGGCGCCCAGGCGACGGCGGCGCTGTCTGCGGGCGCCGCGCTGAGCTGGCTGGGCTGGGGCGGGCTGGTCATGTTGGCTGTGCCATTCCTCGTGCTTCATGGTGTACTGATGATCTTCTGGCTGACCCGTGCACGTACGCCTGAGATTGCTGACTGAAGGAGAGCGCAATGCTGATAGATCTGGATGGCATGGCACCACAAGATGCCTATCACCTGCTGACGCAAACGGTGATTCCGCGGCCTGTGGCGTGGGTGCTGAGCGAGAACCCCGAGGGCGACTACAACCTGGCGCCATTCTCGTTTTTTACGCCGATCACCAGTAATCCGCCACTGCTGATGATTTCCGTTGGCAGGAAGCCGGGGGAGGGTGTGTCCAAAGATACCCGGGTCAACATTGAAGCGCGCAAGCATTTTGTGGTTCACATCGCCCATCGCGGTCTTGCGTCTGCCGTGACCGAATCGTCCCGTTCGCTACCCCATGGTGACTCCGAACTCGCTAATCTTGACCTGGAACTGGCTGACTTTGAGGGCGCTGAGCTGCCTCGCCTGAAGGATTGTCACGTCGCATTTGCGTGTGAGCTTTACGAGATCAAGGAGATTGGCGAAGCGCCCCAGTCACTGGTGTTCGGAAAGGTGACGCGGGTATGGGTGTCCGATGACGTTATCCGCCACGATAACAAGAACCGAATGACCTTCGACGGTGCCACTATCGACCCGATCGGACGTCTCGGGGGCAGTGAATACGTCACATTCGGAGAGGTTTTCAAGATACCCCGGCCCTCCTGACGTCCGGCGGGTCAGTGACCTGCCGGTTCCGCGAGTAAATGACCGGTCTTCACCCAGATGACCGTTTCCTGATCGACAAACGGGTGGTGCTGACTGAGGTGAGGGCTTCGTAACCAGGTGCCCTCCGGGTAGCGACCGTGCTCATCGCAAAACTCGCCGGAAAGGACGAAGATTTCTTCACCACCAAAATGCCTGTGAGGTTGAAATACCTCGTTGGCTGGCCATTTTACCAGAGCCACATGCTCGTGCTCGAATCCGTGGAGCGGCATCACCTGCAGGCCTCCGATGCCCGGAAGCCAGGGTGTTGTGTTGGTATCAATCCGCACGGTGGCCAGGTCCCGCGGATCAAACTGGTGAAGCTTGACCAACAGGGAGCAGCCGTCTTTGCTGAACGGGGCGTGACCGGTGCCCGGTGGATTACGCAGATAGGTGCCCGCGGGATAATCGCCGGTCTCATCGGAAAAGACACCGTCCAGAACGAGGATCTCTTCCCCCAGAGGGTGCTCGTGGCGCTTGAATGAGGCGCCGGGCTCATAGCGCACCACGCTGGTGGCGTGTCCTCGCTCTGCCTCTTCCCGCGCGAGGGGTTTGCGCAGAACGCCGCCGGCCGGGCTGGGCACCCATTCCTGTTCGGCGGTCCTGACCACAACCCTGCGGGAAAAATCCATGTTAAGCATCGTAACCCCTATGGCAACTGTGGTTTCCAGCGACAGACTACGTCGGTAACCGGCAGGCGGATGTTTCTACTTGATCAGCGCCTGTATGTTCCTGAATTGCGGGTGTTGGCAGTGACGCATCCATTCGAACGCCACCATTTCCACGGTAACGATCCGGGCACCGCTTTCGCTCAGCCGATCCAGTGCCACGTCACGGTCGAACTCATTGCGTGAGCCGGTCGCATCGGCTACCACCCAGACCTTGAAGCCGGCATCAAGCAGGCTCAGAGCCGTTTGCATCATGCATACATGGGTCTCGCAACCGCCAATAACGATCTGCTGGCGACCCTCGGGGAGTGCGTCGATCAGGCCATCGGGGCAGGCGTCAAAATAGACTTTCGCAATTGTCTGGTCGCACAGCTCGCGCACATCGGCCACGTTATGGCCGAGCTTGTCAGGGAGTTGTTCCGTTCCCACCACGGGAACATCAAGCAGGCCTGCCAGGGTGGCCAGAGTGAGGCATTGATGGATCACGTCACCGCCATGGCTGATCGCCGGCATCAGCTTCTCCTGAAGATCAACGAGTACAAGGATGGATTGTTCGGCTTTCATCAACATGGGAGCTCCCGGGACTGGCAGGGGTGTGGGTGGCTGGGCTCGGCCGTTTTCTGGTTCCTGTCTGATAGTAGCCCGCAAACCGCCTGATCGTTAAGCAATCCGCCGGCGGGGTAATAATTTTTTATGGATTTATCCGGTGGCAGTTGCCAAACGCCTGAAAATTCATTAGAGTTTGCGCCCTCAAATGAGTGACGACGTTGCTGATTTGGAACAGGTTATTGGAGAGGTGGCCGAGTGGCTGAAGGCGCACGCCTGGAAAGTGTGTATACGTTAATAGCGTATCGAGGGTTCGAATCCCTCTCTCTCCGCCAACATGAAACCCCAGCGTTCGCTGGGGTTTTTTATTGGGTCTGAAAATCCCGGAATCCGTCCACAGAGGCTTCAGACTCTGTCACCCGAACGTCCGAAACGCGCGCTGATGGTGGCCCCTGGGTGCACCATTCCTTGAGCGCCTGGAGTTGCCCGACGTCACCCTCGGCCACTATGTCCACGCGCCCATCCGCCCTCCTTCCCCAACAAAAAGCCGTTACCGCTAAACGAAATGTAATTCAAAGCATTTGGTGACGCCATGCCGTGCTAAGCTATAGTGACAGCGATTTAAGACAACCTATAACGACCGTCCAGAGCCTGAAAACCAAGGAAGCACATGGAAACCGTCAATCCGACTCCGGAGCAGCTCCAGAAAGTCCTCGCGGATACGCCAAAAGATCACCCGGTGGTAATGCTGAACCTTTTACGATTCCGTGAGCGGGCGCAATACAAGGATGAAACTGCGGAGCGTTCGGGCCGCGAGGCTTATTCTCTCTACATGAAAGAAGCCGCCGCCTGTGTGCGCGAGGTCGGTGCCGAGGTGATCTGGTCGGGCCGAAGCCTGGGCTCGCTGATTGCGCCGCCTGACGAATCGTGGGATCAGGTGTTGCTGGTCCGCTACCCCTCGATTGACGCCTTTATGGCGATGATCGAGAGCCAGGAATATAAAGGCGTGGTGAAACACCGTACGGCGGCCCTGGAAGATTCGCGACTGGTGGCCAACCTCGAGGGCCAGAGCTGACAGCATGACCGACGATGCCAGCCAGCAGGGGCAATCCGATCCCCGGGAAGAAAAGTTTGTGGTGGATACCGGGTTGCTGTCCGAGGATCAGATTGACGGGCTCGTTGACGAATACTGCACTCGTTACCATGGCCTGAACGACACCGAAAACCCGATGGCTGAACGCGGCCGGGTGATGGCGGCGGTACGCCGTGGTGAACTGGTGGTGTGGTTCGACCCGGTTGAGAACACCGCCGGGCTTGGGCAGCCTGCTTGAGCGTACATTCAGTTTGGATGAAACCCCTGAAACACCTACCCGGGGCCTTTCTTAGGCGGTACAATCCGTGTGTTTTTACCAGAAGCCGCGTGCGAGGTGAGTTTTGATCAGGGTATTGGTTGTTGATGACCATGAGCTGGTGCGCTCGGGGATTACCCGGATGCTGGCGGATAACCCCGACATTGACGTCATCGGCCAGGCCTCATCCGGTGAGGATGCCATTGAGTTCGTCCGTAAGCAGTCCCCGGATATTGTTCTGATGGATATCCGGATGCCGGGTATCGGTGGTCTTGAAGCCACCCGTCGTATCCTGCGGATTGACGACGCCATCCGCGTGATTGTCGTGACCGCCTGCGCCGATGATCCATACCCGACTCGCGTCATGCAAAGCGGGGCCTCGGCGTACATCACCAAGGGTGCAGACATTAAGGAAATGGTCCGCGCCATTCGCATGGCCCATTCCGGTCAGCGTTACATCAGCCCTGAAATTGCCCAGAAAATGGCCCTCAAACAGCTGGGGGGCGACCACAATGGCGAAGACGGGGATCTCTCCCTGTTCGACCGCTTGTCCGAACGTGAGATGCAGATCGCCATGATGGTGGTTGACTGCCAGAAAGTTCAGGACATCTCGGACAAGCTCTGTCTAAGTCCAAAAACCGTCAACAGTTACCGTTACCGGATATTCGAGAAGCTGGAAATTTCCAGCGACGTTGAGCTCGCTTTGATGGCGGTACGGCTCGGATTGCTCGATGCCGACCAGGTCTGAATTCGATTCCCGCAGCTTTCTCAAGCAATTAACAGAACGGCCCGGCGTCTATCGCATGTTCGATGACGGTGGTTCCGTGTTGTACGTCGGTAAGGCCCGGAATCTCAAGAAACGGGTGGGTAGCTACTTTCGCAAGACCGGGCTGGCGCCGAAGACTGAAGCGCTGGTTGCCAGAATCGCGTCCATCGAAGTCACCATTACCGGCAGTGAAACCGAAGCTCTGCTGCTTGAGCAGAACCTCATCAAATCCCTGCGGCCGCCCTACAATATTTTGCTTCGGGACGATAAATCCTATCCTTATATTTATCTGTCTTCTCACGCCGATTACCCGTCGCTGACGTTCAGGCGAGGGCGCACCAAGAAGGGCGGTGGAACCTGGTTCGGACCGTTCCCGAGCTCCGGCGCCGTCAAGGAAAGTCTTAATATACTGCAGAAAGTATTTCGCATAAGATCATGTAATGAAAGCTATTTCAGAAACAGAACACGCCCCTGTCTGCAGTACCAGATCAACCGATGTACCGCGCCTTGCGTTGAATTCATCACGCCCGAGGACTACCAGGAAGACATCCGCCACGCCTCCATGTTCCTGGAGGGAAAAAACCCCGCCATCATCCACGACCTGATGGCAGCGATGGAAACCGCCTCGAAAAACCTCGAGTTCGAAAAGGCCGCCAGCTGCCGCGACCAGATCAACCATCTGCGCCATGTGCAGGAGCAGCAGTCGGTCGATGGCGAGGGTGGTGACGCAGACGTGGTCGCCATTGAACAGGATGCCGGGGTTGTGTGCGTTGTGGTGATCATTGTCCGGGGCGGTCGGGTGCTGGGCACCAAGGACTACTTTCCCCGCTATTCCATTGAGCAGTCCGAGGGCGAGCTGCTGAGCGCTTTTCTCGGCCAGTATTACTTTGGCGGCAGCACCCGGCGGGAAATTCCCCGCGATGTTCTGGTGCCCGTTGAGGTGGACGGCCAGGAACTGCTGGCGCAAGCCTTGAGTGAATCGGCAGGGCGGGACACCCGCATTCGCCGTAATGTGCGTGGCGAGCGCCGGAAATGGCTTGAACTGGCCATGACCAACGCCCGGCAAACGTTGCTCAGCCACCTCGCCAGTAAAGAAACCGTCTATCGACGTCTGTTGGCCCTGAAGGACATGCTCGAGCTGCCGGAAACCCCGTCACGCATGGAATGTTTTGATATCAGCCACAGCCATGGCGAAAACACGGTCGCATCCTGTGTGGTTTTCGATGAGAATGGTCCGCTGAAGAGCGATTACCGCCTGTATAACATCGAGGGTGTGACCGCCGGTGATGACTATGCGGCCATGCGCCAGGTGCTGACCCGTCGCTACAAGCGAATGGTGTCCGGTGACGGAAAGCGGCCGGATCTGGTGTTTATTGACGGTGGTAAGGGGCAGTTGAATATTGCCCGGGAAGTGTTTGATGAGCTTGAGATTTCAGACATTCCGCTGATTGGCGTCGCCAAAGGCGTCACCCGTCGCGCCGGCATGGAGCAATTGATCGATGCCATGACGGGGGATGTGTTCCGGGTGCCCGCAGACTCACCGGCGTTGCATCTGATTCAGCATATTCGCGACGAATCCCATCGCTTCGCGATTACCGGGCACCGGGCCCGGCGTGATAAAAAACGGCGGCAGTCCACGCTGGAGGGGATCGAGGGCGTTGGTCCGAAGCGCCGGCGGGATCTGATTCGCTATTTTGGCGGCATACAGGAACTTCGCAAAGCCAGTATCGACGAGATGACCAAGGTCCAGGGCATCAGCAAGTCGCTGGCAGAAAACATCTACGCAGCCTTGCACGACGAATAGGAAACCAATGAACTTACCCAATATTCTGACCATGTCCCGCATCGTGATGATCCCGGTGTTTGTGGTGATTTTCTACCTGCCGGCGCAATGGAGCTATCTGGTCAGTGCTGCGATTTTTGCGCTGGCGGGTGCCACCGATTGGCTGGATGGGTATCTGGCCCGCAAGCTTGACCAGAGCACACCATTCGGTGCCTTTCTGGACCCGGTGGCAGACAAGCTCATGGTGGCGGTTGCCCTGACGGTGCTGATCGAAGAGCACGCAAGCCTGATCCTGACGCTGCCGGCCACGATTATTATCGGCCGCGAGATTGTCATTTCCGCACTGCGGGAGTGGATGGCAGAAATGGGCAGCCGGGCGAGTGTCGCGGTGTCTTACATCGGTAAGATCAAAACCACTGCGCAGATGGTTGCCATTATTGCGTTGCTGGCGTTTCCCCCCGGGGTATTCGGTGCCTGGATCGGCACAGGGCTGCTGTACCTTGCGGCCGTTCTGACGCTCTGGTCGATGTTCCTGTACCTCAAGGCCGCCTGGCCTGATCTGTTTCCGAAGCACCCGGCCTGATCAGCCGAGGCAGTTGTCCAGCCAATTCCGGACCTGACGGCGGAGGTCCTCGCCGGCAGTGCCAAATGCCGTGACCACTGCGTCTATGTCGCCGGCTACCGCCGGCTCACTGACCTCGAAGTTGCGGGTGCACAGGGTGGTCCGTGAGCGGTTGTCCATGATCTGTCCATACAGCGTAATCGTTACGCTCACTTGCCCGTCCCGGGTTTCGCTGTGAAAGCCATACAGATCGCTGGTGAATGTCAGGTCGCTGGCTGTAGGGCTGGATTCATTAATCACTGCATCAAAGCGTCCTTCCTGCCTCAGAGATCCAATGATCAACTCCCGTACCAGTACCGGTGCCGTGTCACGCCAGCGTACCTTGCCATACATCTGATATTCGTTGGGGGAGGGTTTGGTCAGGATGCGTGAGCTGTCAAAAGGTTCAGTAGCCAGTGGCGTGTCGACACGCAGGGATCGACCGTAACCGGGCGTTGTTGCCTCGGCCACGTCAGCAAGTGCAAGATCCATGACTCGCGGCGGCTCGCCTCCGGGAAACACTGTGCATCCGGAAACAGCGAGTGCGAGGCCCAGTGCAGCAAGTATCGGTAAGGGCTGGCCTGTCATTGTGGCGCCTCCTGCATGGTTTCCCGGCCCCAGATCGTGCTCGATGGGTTGTCCTCAAGCCGGCGGGTGAAATGGTTGAGGTTGCGCAGCGTGCTCCTCAGTTCTCGCAGCGCCGGAGACAATTCACCCAGGCCGCGCAAGCCCTCGTTGAGGGCGCCTTCGTTGTTTGCCGTTAGCAGATCGATACGTGTGGCCGTGGCCTGAATGGACGCAATGGCGGTGTTGAGTGCGGCAAAGGTTTCCTGCCCCTCGTTCTGGAGAAAACGGTCGGCGTTGTCGGCAAACCGATCCACTTTGGCGGCGGCCTGTGCCGCCCGCACGCTCGCATCATTCATCCGTTCCATCAGCTGCTCCAATTCACCCCTGTGCGCCAGCAGCGCTTCCGTGGCGGCTCGCGTGTTGGCGAGAATCACAGTCAGGTTGTCGCTGTTCTGTTCGGAAAACAGCGCATTGGCGTTGGTCAGTAGCCGGTCGGCTTTGCTCATCAGGGCCTCGCC
Source organism: Marinobacter sp. M-5 (assembly GCF_032911545.1). Taxonomy (NCBI): domain Bacteria; kingdom Pseudomonadati; phylum Pseudomonadota; class Gammaproteobacteria; order Pseudomonadales; family Marinobacteraceae; genus Marinobacter; species Marinobacter sp. M-5. The sequence goes on along the minus strand of NZ_JAWJEK010000001.1, from coordinate 1,747,313 downwards.
GTTATCAAGAATCGACGTGAACGCCGAGGGCTCAGCCATGATCAACGGTGGGTCGTCGCGGGGGCCTTCAAGCACCGGGCTGTCCAGCGTCCCCCCCTGGAACCGCACACTCATGCTGCCGGTGATGTTGGCCAACACCAGACTGACCCGGCTGTTCTCGCGAATGTTTACGTCATCGTATACGCGCACCAGAGCCCTCACATGACTGGGGTTCTCCGGATCCAGATAGAGGTCCACCACCTCGCCGATGCCGACCCCGCTGTACTGCACCGGGTTGCCCTTGGAGAGTCCACTGACTGCGTAATCGAAGCCGATCTCGTACCAGGCCCAATCTCGGTCGGTGTTGGATTTCCCGAGCCAGAGCGCAAACAGCAGGGCAGCGGCGAAAACTGCCACCGTAAACAGGCCGATCACCAGATGGTGGGCTTTGGGCTCCATAGTTACTGCTCCTGAATACCGGCGGTGGCTGCCTGTGCGGCAGCGCGTCCCCTGGGGCCGTGGAAATAGTCCTGAACCCACGGGTCGTCGGTGGTTCCCACTGCTGCCAGCGTATCAGCGACGAGCACCTTTTGCTGTGACAACACCGCAACCCGGTCACAGGTAGAATAAAGCGTGTCCAGATCATGGGTGACCATGAATACGGTCAGACCGAGAGCGTCGCGCAGGGTTTTCAGCAAGTGATCGAAGGCTGCCGCGCCGATGGGATCCAGCCCTGCGGTCGGCTCATCCAGAAACAGAATTTCCGGATCCAGAGCCAGAGCGCGGGCCAGTGCTGCCCGTTTGACCATGCCACCGGACAGTTCTGCCGGGTACTTGAGGGCAGCATCAGGCGGTAGCCCCGCGAGGGCGAGCTTCATCTGGGCGAGGTGCTCCGCCAGGGGGCGCTTTAGGCCAGCGTGTTCGATCAGGGGAACGGCGACATTTTCCTGCAGGTTCAGGGAGGTGAACAGGGCGCCGCCCTGGAACAGCACACCGAACCGCTGCTCGATGCCGGACCGTTCACGGGGCGAGAGCGCTGGGAGATTCTGGCCGAAAACTCTTACTTCGCCGCTCGTGGGTTCGTGCAGACCTACGATACTGCGCAGCAGAACCGACTTTCCGGTTCCGGAGCCACCCACCACACCGAGAATTTCACCTTTGAGAATGTCGAGGTTCAGCTGGTCATGCACCAGGTGGGACCCAAAGCGGTTGGTCAACCCACGTACCTCAACCAGGATCTGCCCGGACGCATATTCCGTAACGGCCATACTGCCTTCTTCCACGGTTACCACCCCATTTCCATAAAGAATAGCGCAGCAGTCGAATCCAGCAGTATCACCATAAAAATAGACTGCACGACGCTGGATGTGGTGTGCTCGCCCACCGATTGGGCACTGCCGCTGACCTTGAAGCCTTCCAGGCAGCCAATAACCGCAATCAGAAAGGCAAACACCGGAGCCTTGCCGAGGCCCACCAGAAGGTGTTTCAGCGCGATATCACGTTCGAGTATGGCGAGAAACTGGCCGGGGGAGATGTCGAGGACAAGCGCACAAACCGCAGCGCCACCGATCATGCCCGAAATCATGCCCACAAAGGTCAGTATCGGCAGGCTGATCATCATGGCTAATACCCGGGGCAGTACGAGTAGCTCGATGGGGCTCAGTCCCAGAGTACGGATCGCATCGAGCTCTTCGTTGACCTTCATGGCACCGATGTGGGCGGTAAAGGAACTGGCGGTTCGACCGGCCAACAGAATAGCCGCCAGCAAAACACCGAACTCGCGCAGGAACGAAAACGCCACCAGATTGACGGTATAGATGGTGGCGCCGAAGTCCTCCAGAACGGTAGCGCCAAGAAACGCGACCACAGCGCCGACCAGAAAGGTGAGCAGCGCGACGATTGGCAGGGCATTCAGGCCAGTGTCCTGCACCGCGGAAACCAATGAAGTCACCCGCCATCGTTTGGGGCGTGGCAGGTTGTAGGCCAGAGCGGCCAGGGTCTGGCCAATGAAACCCAGCAGGAGCGTCAGTAATTGATAGAGCTGCTCGGTGCGTTGGCCTGTGATGTTCAGGGCGGCAATCAGCGGATGGATCGTCGGTCGGTGAGGTGCGCTCCGGTCGGCCATCGCGGTGGCAACGGCATGGAGTAGGGCACATGTCTCTCGTGGTAAACCCGGGGTGTTGTCCGAAAGCCGGACCAGGGCTTTGGCGCCGAGAAGCTCCGCAAGCAGTGCAGCGCCCGCTGTATCGATTCGCCCGAGCCCGGATAGGTCGCCGTGGTGGATCTGCCCGGAGGTCTGGTCCTGCAACCGGTCAATGTCGGCTTTCAACCGTCGATAATGCGCCAGCACCCAGTCACCCCGGATGAGTAGGCAGTCTCGCTGCTGAACAACAGCGCCGGGGGCGCCCGGTACCGTTGGCGTTTGGGGGTCAGTGGAGTGGGGTGGCTGCGTCATGTCGCTCCTTGTTATTGTTTAAATAATATGCATAAAACGCAGATAAAACAAAAAGTTGAAAAAAGAGGTTGACGCAATCGGTCGAATCCGTAGAATACGCCCTCGTTGACCAAGCGGGAATAGCTCAGTTGGTAGAGCACAACCTTGCCAAGGTTGGGGTCGCGAGTTCGAATCTCGTTTCCCGCTCCAACATCCAGTGCCACTGGTTTTATCCAGAGCTTCTGGTTTGAGGTTCAACACAGTCTCTCAATGCCCACCTGAGAGCATGAAAGTCCCGCAGATTCCTTCGGACTTTTCCCGGCGCGGTGGCAGAGTGGTTATGCAGCGGACTGCAACTCCGTTAACGCCGGTTCGATTCCGACCCGCGCCTCCATTATTTTTCTGATCCCAAATATCCCCAACGCTTCAGGCCAGGTCTGTTTGCGTCCCGTACCCGTTTCCGTTCGTCTGGTGATGCCCCCCCTGCTATGCTTCAATGATGTGCAAAGCGTCAGGTCAGCCAACAAGGCTGTCTTACGCACTTCGGGGCCTGGTCAACAACAATGAACACAGACGAACCGATGGTCAAACCCCGGCGGCCTTCTCCGCGCGGGCGCCAACTTGAGCCCGTTCTACTGGCGGAGTTGCGCGACCTGCTCGGCGACGAGCGTGTCGATGCCACATTGCGCCACCGCGAGCATTTGATCGAATACCTGCATGCCATTCAGGATACCTGTGGTTACCTCTCCGTACCCAGGCTACGGGCCCTGGCGGCCTATATGAACCTGCCCATGGCCGCCGTCTACGAAACAGCGACCTTCTACGCCCATTTCGATGTTGTTCACGATGATCAGACGCCACCCCCTGCGTTGACCCTGCGAGTGTGCGACTCACCTTCCTGCCGTCTGGTGGGCGCATCTACACTGCACGACGCGCTGGCGAAGGGGGCAGATCCTGCGCAGGTCAGGGTTGTACGAGCACCCTGCATGGGGCGCTGCGATACTGCGCCGGTGGTTGCTGTCGGGCATCACCATGTGTGCAATGCCGACGTCCGCACCGTGGGCGCTGCCCTGAAGCAGAGGCAGGTTCAGCCACGGCTGATCGCCTGGCAAGGCCTCGCGGATTACCGTCTGGCCGGTGGTTATCGGCTGCTCACGGAATGCCGCGAGGGCACAGTGAGTGTTGCAGCGCTCGCCAGCGAACTGGAGTGCGCCGGCCTGCGTGGCCTCGGTGGTGCGGGCTTTCCGACCTTCCGCAAATGGCAGGCAGTGCGGGCCGAACCCGGGCCGCGCTATATGGTGATCAACGCTGACGAGGGCGAACCGGGCACCTTCAAGGATCGTTTTTATCTGGAGCAGGCACCCCATGGATTTCTTGAGGGCGCTCTGGTCAGTGCCTGGGCGGTCGAAGCGCAGGCTCTCTATATTTACCTGCGTGATGAGTACCCCGGCCTCCACAGGGTGCTGACCGAGGCTATTTCCGAACTGGTGGCGACCGGTATCATCGAGGCAGGCTTTGTAATCCTTCGCCGGGGGGCGGGCGCCTACATTTGCGGTGAGGAGTCAGCGCTGATCGAATCTCTGGAGGGCAAACCCGGCAAACCTCGCCTTCGCCCGCCTTTTGTTGCCCAGAAAGGGTTGTTCGGACGGCCCACCCTGGTCAATAACGTCGAGACCGTCTACTGGATTCCGCGCATTCATGCCGAAGGTGCCGAGTGGTTTGCCAGCCAGGGACGCCGCGGGCGGCGCGGTCTGCGCAGCTTCTCGGTTTCCGGGCGGGTCGCTCGCCCCGGCGTGCACCTTGCGCCGGCAGGCATCAGCCTCGCAGAACTGATTGAGGAGTATTGTGGCGGCATGGTCGAAGGGCACCGCTTGTTGGCTTATCTGCCCGGCGGGGCCTCCGGCGGGATTCTCCCCGCGAGCAAAGCAGACATCCCCCTCGATTTTGACACTCTGCAGGAACACGGCTGTTTTATCGGCTCAGCCGCGGTAATCGTCCTGTCCGATCAGGATGATTTACCCGCCGTGGCTGCCAACCTTCTGGGCTTTTTCGCCGACGAGTCCTGCGGGCAATGCACCCCCTGCCGTGTCGGCACCGAGAAAATGCTGACGCTGCTTGAACGTGACACTTGGGATGAGGAGACGCTGCAGCAGTTAGCCCGTGTGATGGCGGATGCCTCCATCTGCGGGCTGGGGCAGGCCGCACCGAACCCGGTGTTGAGTCTGCTGCGTGACTTCCGCAGCGAACTCTCCAGTCGCAACCTGATTGCCAAAGGGTAGGGGTCGCCATGAGCAATGCCAACACAAGCTTCAGTTTGACACTGGATGGCACCGAGGTTCAGGCCCGCCCCGGTGAAACCCTGTGGCAGGTGGCGAAACGCGCCGGTGAGACCATTCCTCATCTATGCTTCAAGGACACGCCCGGCTACCGGGCGGATGGCAATTGCCGGGCCTGCATGGTCGAAGTGGAGGGGGAGCGAGTGCTCGCTGCAAGCTGCGTCCGCGAAGCAGTTCCCGGCATGGTGGTGCGCAGTGCCGGATCCGCCCGTGCCCAGGAGGCCCGCAGAGGCGTTCTGGCATTGCTGCTGGCGGACCAGCCTGAACGCGAGAACAGTCCGGACCGCGCCAGCGACCTGTGGCATCTGGCGGATCAGCTGGCGATCGATGCCGGCGCAGTGCGGCGGCGCCTGCCGGCCAGGGCAGAGCGCAACGCGGCCACCGTTCATCATGTTGTGCCAAGAGCAGATGCGCTGGGCCACGCCGGAGGCCATGATGCCACGCACCCGGCGATGACCGTCAACCTGGACGCCTGCATCACCTGCGGCTTGTGTGAGCGCGCTTGCCGCGAGGTTCAGGGCAATGACGTTATTGGTCTGGCACACCGGGGCGCCGCCTCCAAGGTGGTGTTTGATTTCGATGATCCCATGGGCGACAGCACCTGCGTTGCCTGCGGCGAATGTGTTCAGGCCTGCCCGACAGGCGCGCTGATGCCCGCCACCCTGGTGGATGCCCGGGGTCGCGGTGACTCCGCGACGGCGGACCGCACCGTTGACTCTGTTTGCCCCTACTGTGGGGTGGGCTGCCAGTTGACCTATCACGTTAAAGACGAGCCGTCCCGATCAGGTGAGCCACGTGCACGTATCCTGTTCGTGGAGGGTAAGAACGGACCGTCAAACCAGGGTAGGCTCTGCGTCAAAGGGCGGTTTGGCTTCGATTATCCTGCGCACCCGGCGCGACTGACCCGGCCGTTGATCCGCCGGGAGGGCGTGCGCAAAGGCCTGGATCCCGATTTTGACCCGACCCATCCATTGACTCACTTCCGCGAGGCGGGCTGGGAGGAAGCGCTGGAGGTGGCGGCAAAGGGGCTAACTCAACTTAAAGCACAACACGGTCCGAGCGCGCTCGCCGGCTTCGGCAGCGCCAAATGTTCGAATGAGGAGGCCTGGCTGTTCCAGAAGCTCGTGCGTGCGGGTTTCGGTTCCAACAACGTTGACCACTGTACGCGGCTTTGCCACGCCAGTTCCGTGGCGGCGCTGATGGAGTGTCTGGGCTCGGGCGCCGTAACCGCCTCGTTCATGCAGGCACTGGAGGCCGACGTGGTGATCCTGATTGGCTGCAACCCGGCCGTGAACCATCCGGTGGCGGCCACCTATTTCAAACAGGCGGCGCGCAACGGCACCCGGCTGATCATTCTCGACCCCCGGGGCCAGGCGCTGGACGCCTACGCCTGGCGTAGCCTGCGCTTTTCACCCGGCGGCGACGTGGCGCTCCTTAACGCCATGCTCCACGTCATTGTCAGTGAAGCGCTCTTTGACCGACGCTACATCGAAGCCCATACCGAAGGCTTTGAGGCGCTGGCGGCCAGTGTCGCGGAGATGACGCCTGAATTGATGAGCTCTCAATGCGGGGTGGCACCCGAGATGATTCGCGAGGTGGCCCGTGCCTACGCAGGCGCCGAAAAGGCGATGATCTTCTGGGGCATGGGGATTTCCCAGCACGTGCACGGCACCGACAACGCCCGCTGCCTGATTTCCCTGGCGCTGGCGTGCGGCCACACAGGCCGTCCCGGCACTGGCTTGCACCCGCTGCGGGGCCAGAATAACGTGCAGGGAGCCTCCGACGCCGGCCTGATCCCCATGGTGCTGCCAGACTACCAGCCGGTGGGAGACGCGCAGCTGCGAGCCGCTTTCGAGGAACTCTGGGAGACCAGACTTGACCCCGAGCCGGGCCTCACCGTCGTGGAGATCATGGGGGCCATCGCTGCCGGGACCATCAAGGGTATGTACATCCTGGGGGAAAACCCTGCGATGTCCGACCCGGATCTGACCCATGCCCGGGCCGCACTTGCTGCCCTTGAGCACCTGGTGGTGCAGGACCTGTTCGTCACGGAAACCGCCCAGTATGCTGACGTCATCCTGCCTGCTGCGGCCTGGTCGGAAAAGTCCGGCACCGTTACCAACACCAACCGGCAGGTGCAGATGGGCCGCGCCGCGGTGCCGCCGCCAGGGGCCGCAAAGCCCGACTGGTGGATTATTCAGGAGGTTGCCCGGCGTTTCGGGCTGGATTGGCAGTACGCCGGCCCCGAACAGGTGTTTGCTGAGATGAAACGGGGCATGCACTCACTGGACCACATCTCCTGGGATCGCCTGGAGCGGGAGGGGTCGGTGACCTATCCCTGTTTCGCCGACGACGCGCCGGGCCATGATGTGGTGTTCTCGGATGAGTTTCCCCGGGCCGGAGGGCGGGCCAGATTTTCACCAACCCGGCCGTTGCCGCCGGACGAGCCGGTGGATGCGGCCTATCCCGTTGTTTTTATGACCGGACGGCTCCTTGAGCACTGGCACACCGGCGCCATGACTCGTCGCAGCAAGGTGCTGGATGAGCGGGAGCCCGAAGCGGCGGCTTTTCTCGCATCGGAGGAGCTGGCGCGCCTGGGCATCGCATCCGGTGATCTAATCCATATTGCCACCCGGCGCGGCAGCATTACCCTGACCGCGCGGGCCGATCAGACCATGCCCGAGGGCGTGGTGTTTGTACCCTTTGCCTTCGTAGAGGCGGCGGCCAACCTGCTGACCAACCCGGCACTGGATCCAGACGGTAAGATTCCCGAGTTCAAGTACGCAGCGTGCCGGTTGAGCCCTGTGAGGCCGGGCTGACACAACCGTTACCGGTCTGCCGTCTCAGCTCGCCGGGTGGGGCAATACGCCATCTACCAGAAACGTCTCCTGCCGGAATTCCGATGCGGATTTCTGCCCGTCTTCGTGGGTCAGGCTCATAGATACCATTGTACTGTCGGCGATAATGATCAGGCGGCAGCGTGTCAGGGGCTTGCTGTCTTTGAGGGCGCGGGGTGTGAACAGGCCTGCATTCACCCCCTCCAGACCATTGGACGATTCGTACGGCAGCCGGTAAAGGACTGCCTGGCGGGCGCGGGCAGACAGAAACTGAAAGGCCTCAACTCCGGTTTCCCGCATCTGTGTCCCCAGGCTCTGGCAGGCATCGTAACTGCCCGGATCGGTGAGGGCCTCATGGAGATCCTCCCAGGCTCTGTCCTGCAGGCGAAGGCCTCTATCGGTGCGCATTCGGGTGGCAAACAGGGCGTGCTGGGTTTTCAGAGGTTTGGGGTAGGGCGTGGCCATGTCATTGATGAACACGAACCGATAGAACGCCGACTCCGCCAGCACGGTGTTGACGCTCATGGCGCCGTAAAACAGGCTTTTCTCGAAAGGGCGCCCATAGCGAGAGCCGTACTTCAGTGGTGGATACCGGAACGGGGTTGCCAGCAGGTAGTGAAGCCCATCGGTGCCTTCCGGTCGGCGGGGCTTGCTGAGCTCAAGCATTTCCTCCAGACGTATCTGTTCCGATGTGCTGTCGACCAGCTGTGTGGTTGCAATCTCTTCCTGGGATTCCACCACGCGGTAAATCTTGCCCTGCAGCGCCGAGAGCTCGCCATGGATGCGGTCCGTCAGGTTCAAATCTTGCCCCGCATCGCATCCAGATAATGAAGAACCCGCACCAACCCCTCTGCGGTGCGAATCATGTCCCGTGGTACCTCATCGAAGTACCGGTTTTCCGTAGCCAGCCAGTGCTTCATGGCGCTCTGGTCGCCGCCCATCAGCGCATACACACTGCGATAGAGGCGAATCAGCAGCAGCGCCAGCTCGCCGGCTTTGCTGGAGGGGTCGATGCCATCGCGCAGCAGGCCGGAGCGGTTGCGACCCACGATATCAGCCACCTCGGCCTGAGTAAGACCGAGGGCTTTGCCGGCGTTCACCAGGGCTTTCCCGAGCAGAGCCCGATCGTTGATCTGTGGTCTGGTGTTGGATGCGACAGTCATAACACCTCCGACGTTGTGTTGCTTTTTCACAGTATAGCAAAAACTGTTGAAAAAACGACAATCTCTCCAGTGCCGGGGAGCGCTAGCGCAAGGCGTTAATCAGTCGCCGGTTGACGTCCTGCCAGTGCTCGAGTTTTTCGGCTTCTCCGATTCGCTGCTGCTGTCCGCCCGAGCGGTTGAGCCACAGACCACCGCCATTGAAACTGTATACCGGCTCCAGATCCGGACGCTGCGATGCGGGCTTGATCTCATTGATCAGGTTATCGAGGATCAGCGGGTCCGCATCGGGTTCCGGGTACCAGGCCAGCACCATGTGCGCCTGGTTCAGCTCCAGGGCCTTGACGTAGACAATGCGTAGCTGCTCATCCGGTACACCCATGGATTTCAGGGTCAGGTACTTGGCGATGGAAAAGTCCTCGCAGTCCCCACCGTTGGTGGTAAGCAATTCGACTGGCGTGGCCCAATAGTCTTCCTGACCCCAATGCTCGATGTCATTCACAAAACGTACGCGGTTGAAAAATGTGTTAACCAACCGAAGTTGTCGCTCAACCGGGGCTCTGGCAGCCAGTCGGTGAAGGTTCTGCCAGTTATCCAGACGGCTGTACGCTTCGCTTCCGAATTCCTTGCGGACATAGTCCATCAGTTGCTCGCCTATTTCGAAGGCGGCCACGGTGGAGACGAGTAGCAGCAAGGGAAGCAGGAGACGACAGCGGCGAATTGGAAGGGCTGCTGTCTCCATGAGGGGTATCAGCTATTGTTGTTCCGCAGGCGTTCGCGGAGTTGTTCAAGGCGGCGGCGTATTTCTTCCCGGCGCTGGTCGTCGCTGGTCGGGCTCGCATTGCCGGGTGAGGGACTGGCGGACGGTGCTGCGGACGAACCATCATCCGGGGATTCCATATCGTTACTGGTGGCGACGCTCAGGCCGCTGCGATCGTCGCCCTCCGGGAAATACAGGTTCTCGAGTTTGCCACCGCGTTCAATGATCACCCGGTTGGCATGAACTGAACGGAGTTTGGCGTTGCCCGGCAGCTCATCACCGACCAGGTACGCTTCGGTAGTGCTTTTATCATCTTCGATCAGCGCGCTGCCCGGAAACTCACCCTCGGCGGCAAGCACGCCGCGCAGGAACAGGCGGAGATTGGTCTCGGGAAGGTTTTCCGTATTCAGTTCCGTGGGCGTTGCACTCTCACCCGCAACCCCGAACAGGTCAAGTGAGGCCAGTTTCACCTCCGGCGTAGTGTCTTTATCAGCGACGGCGGTGCTACTGGCCGATTCGGCGAGTTGCTGACGCTCCCGTTGGTTTTCAGACTGCCAGAAACGATATGCTTGCCATGACGTCAGGCCAATCATGGCTGCTGCAACAATGACAGCAAGAAGCAGGGGAAGGCGGGTATTGTTCAAAGGCATGGGGTGTCCCGGCTGTGTATTTACGACCCTGTAAAAAGTCCACAGGTTATCAGACTGAAAGGCTTAAATGGCAGTATAGTGTATAGAGTTATTCAGCGGTTCCATATCCTGTGGTAGCCTTTCGGAATCAATTGAATAAAAAGGGTTTACGGAGACAAACTTTCCGCACCTGGCAACAAAAACGAGGACGACCTTGAACACAGATCACGAACTTCAGCCGCAGGATGCTCCGCTGGGCCGTCTTCCCTTCGCCTTTGCCAAGCGCAACGGTGTGATTCTTACCCGGGACGATCAGGGTGAGGCGGTCATTCTGGTGCGCCCGGGCGCGGGGCATTCCGCTCTGGCAGAGGCCAACCGGATCAGCGGCGGTCGTGCGCGTTTTTCCAGAATTGATCCGGAACGTTTCGATGCCGCGCTCAACGCGGCCTATCAGAACGATTCCGCCGAAGCCATGCAGATGGTGGAGGGGATCGGTGATGACATGGACCTGGCGTCGCTCGCGGATTCTGTGCCCGAAACCGAGGATCTGCTGGAACAGGAAGACGACGCCCCGATCATCCGGCTGATCAACGCCATCCTCACCGAAGCGGTGAAAACCAACGCGTCGGACGTTCACATCGAAACCTACGAGAAGCGCCTGGTGGTGCGGTTCCGCGTGGACGGCGTGCTGAGGGAAGTGGTGCAACCGAAGCGGGCGCTGGCACCATTGTTGGTGTCGCGTATCAAGGTCATGGCAAAGCTGGATATTGCCGAGAAGCGTCTGCCTCAGGATGGCCGGATTGCGCTGCGGGTTGCCGGGCGTGAAGTAGACATCCGTGTGTCGACCATGCCGTCCTCAAGCGGCGAGCGGGTGGTGCTGCGACTGCTGGACAAACAGGCCGGCAATATCCACCTTGAATCGCTCGGCATGGAGGGTCGCGATCTCACGGTGTTGCGCAAGCTGATCCATCGCCCGTACGGCATCATGCTGGTCACCGGTCCGACCGGCTCCGGGAAGTCCACAACGTTGTATGCATCGTTGCTGGAAATCAATGATCGCAGCCGCAATATCCTCACCGTGGAAGACCCCATTGAATATGATTTGCCGGGCATCGGGCAAACCCAGGTCAACACCAAGGTGGATATGACGTTCGCTAGGGGCCTGCGGGCAATTCTGCGCCAGGATCCCGATGTGGTGATGATTGGTGAGATCCGCGATCTGGAAACTGCTGAAATCGCTGTTCAGGCCAGCTTGACTGGCCACCTGGTACTTTCCACGTTACACACCAACACGGCGGTTGGTGCCATAACCCGATTGATGGATATGGGCATTGAGCCATTTCTGATCTCTTCGAGTCTGGTGGGCATCGTGGCTCAGCGTCTGGTCAGGGTGTTGTGCAAAGAATGCCGGGAGCCTTACGTGCCCACCCAGGAGCATTGCGATTTCCTCCAGCTTGAAAGTGACAACCCACCGATGATTTTCCGCGCCACCGGATGTGAGCACTGCAACCAGCTTGGGTATCGGGGGCGTATTGGTATTTATGAGGTGGTGGAGATTACCGATGAGATCAGTGCGCTGATCCACAAACGGGCAGGGGAGCTGGATCTGGAGCGAGAAGCGCGCCGGTCGGGCCCCAGCATTCACGCTGACGGTGTCAAAAAGATTCTGGATGGCGTAACGACGGTAGAAGAAGTTCTTCGCGTAACCCACCGGAGCCAATAATTTCATGCCGGCATTCGAATACAAGGCGCTGGACGCCCGAGGCAAACAGAAGCACGGTGTGCTAGAGGCAGACGCCCCCAGAGCGGTCCGTCAGCAGCTTCGAGAGCGGGGCCTGACTCCTCTGGCGGTAGAGCCTGCCGCTGAAAAACAGGCCCGCAGCCGCAACCCGTTAAGCAGCCGCGGCTCGCTGGCGGCCGCCGACCTTGCGCTGGTTACCCGCCAACTGGCCACTCTGATTCAGTCCGGCATTCCCATTGAGCAGGCGATGTCGGCCGCGGCGCAGCAGTCCTCCAAACCGCGCATCCGCGGCATGCTGATTGCGATCCGGGCCAAAGTCATGGAAGGTTACAGTCTGGCCGACAGTCTTGGTGAGTTTCCGCGCGCGTTTCCGCGGCTGTACCGGTCGACCGTGGCCGCCGGTGAGCACGCGGGGCACCTTGATCTGGTGCTCAACCGGCTGGCGGATTACACCGAGGCCCGTCAGGAGGCGCGACAGAAAATCCAGCTCGCTGCCATATACCCCATCATTCTGAGTGTGGTGGCGATCGCTATCGTGGTGTTCCTGCTCACCTATGTGGTGCCCGACATTATCGAAGTGTTTGTCCGGCAGGGTCAGGATCTGCCGGGACTCACCGTGGCGATGCTGACAGTGTCGGAATTTCTGGGCAATTATGGTGTCTATCTTCTTATATTGATCGTGTTGGGGGTTGTTGCGTTTCGCGTTGCTTTGCGTAAGCCCGCATTCAAACTGAAATTTCATCGCAGCTTGCTGAACATGCCCTTGTTCGCCGGAATGGTGCGGGGTGTGAACACCGCCCGTTACGCCAGTACGCTCAGCATCCTCACCACCAGTGGTGTGCCTCTGGTGGATGCTATGCGCATAGCCGGGGAGGTGCTGTCGAACGACTATCTCCGGCAGGAGTTGCGGGACGCTGCTCGGAAAGTCAGCGAGGGCGGCTCACTGCACCGCTCGCTCGACCAGACCGGCTATTTTCCGCCGATGATGTTGCACATGATTGCCAGTGGCGAGGCCAGCGGCGAACTGGACAGTATGCTGGAGCGCACTGCACGGATGCAGGAAAACACCCTGCAATCGAAAATTGCCGCCATCGTCGGTTTGTTCGAGCCAATGATGTTGCTGTTTATGGGTGTGGTGGTACTGATCATTGTACTGGCCATCATGCTGCCGATTCTCAATATGAGTAATCTGGTCGGCTGATCCGACGCCGAATCCCCAAGACAACGGAAAATGGAAAGAGAGCCCCTCAAATGACGAGCACAGTAATGAAACCTCAAGTCAATCGACCACTGGCGCATGGTCGGCGCCCACAGAACGGCTTCACCCTCATCGAAATCATGGTGGTGATGGTCATTCTCGGTCTTCTGGTAGCAATCGTTGCTCCCAACATCATGGGGCGCAGTGATCAAGCCAAAGTGACGGTTGCAGAAACCCAGCTGAGCAACATTGCCAACGCACTGGATCTGTATCGTCTTGATAACAGTCATTATCCGTCCACGCAGCAAGGGCTGCGGGCGCTGGTGACACAGCCCAGTGGCAGCCCTGAGCCAAAAAACTGGAACCCGGACGGCTACCTCAAGAGCGTTCCGGAAGATCCCTGGGGGAGCGAATATCAATACATCAGCCCTGGCAGGGAAGGCCCTTATGATCTCTACTCTTTCGGATCCGACGGCCTGGATGGCGGTGACGGCGACGCCGCTGATATCAGTGTCTGGAAAGCCAGGGATTGATGAACTGTGGTTAGACGGGCACCCACCTCGGGCTTTACGCTCATCGAGATTCTGGTCGTGCTGGTTGTGGTGGGACTTCTTGCCGCACTGGCGGTGCTGAATCTCGGGGGCGGGTCTCAGCAGCGAGAGTTGCAGAACCATGTGCGGGAAACCTATCTGCTGATGCAGACAGCGTCCGAGCAGGCGGTGCTGAACAACATCGAACTGGGGCTGCTACTGGAAGAAGACGGATACCGCTTTGTCATCCTCGACGAGCGCGCCAACGAATGGACCGAGACCACTGAGCGGATGTTTCGTGAGCGCAATTACCCGGAATGGCTGGTGCTGACGGAATATATCGAGAGCAATACGCCCCGCCTGGCGTCCGAGGAAGACCGGCTGCGTCCGGATATCGTGTTTTTCTCCAGCGGGGAAACCACACCTTTCGAAGTGGAATTCACCATAGGCGCTGACAGTTCCTATATGCACGTGCTGGCGTCTGACGGCCTCTCGGCCCTGGAATGGCGCAAACCCGGTGGTGACGGGGAGGACGAATGAACCGTCAGCGTGGATTCACCCTTATAGAAGTACTGGTTGCACTGTTGGTGTTCGGATTGATCGCCACCGCTGCCGCTGAAGTGGGCAGTCAGTACATTGCCAGTTTCGAGCGTATCCGCGACAAGACGTTTGCCGGCTGGATTGCCGACAACCGAATCAACGAACTCCGCCTCAGCGAAGCGTTGCCCGGTATCTCCGAAAATTCGAGCGATCTCGATTATGGCCCGTTCCGCTGGCAGGTCACGACCGCAGTACTCGCCACCGAAGAACCCACCATGCGGCGTGTAGAAGTCACAGTAGCCCGATTCCGCGATAATGGCAGTGACCCGCTTCCGGTGCACACCCTGTCTGCCTTCATCGGAGAGAGCTGATGAGCCAGAAGGGTTTTACACTGATGGAGGTGCTGATTGCGGTTGCCATCACCGCGGTGATCGGCCTGGGTGTCTGGCAGGTGCTCAATGGCGTGATATTGTCCCGGGATCGGGTAAACGAGGCCGGCGATGCGTTCGATCAGCTGCAACGGACCATGCTGCTGCTGGAGCGTGATCTCACTCAGCTGGTGAATCGGCCGGCACGGGATATGTTCGGTGACTATCAGCCCGCCCTGACCAGTCGCGAGGATGAGTTTGACCTGGTGCTGACGCGCCAGGGCTGGCGAAACCCACTGGGAACCCGCCGTAGCTCCTTACAACGGGCGGCCTGGGAGTATACCGGTGAGGAGCTCCGGCGCAGGCAGTGGCGTACCGTTGATCGGGGCCAGGAAGACAACAGCGAGGATGTGCTGGTGCTGGCCGATGTAACCGCCTTCGAAATCCGTTTCCTTGATAACGAACGCAGCTGGAGCGACGGCTGGCCGACAGAAGAGGCCATGGCCAATCTCACCCAGGGTGCGCGCCCCGACATCCCGATGCCGGTCGGGATCGAAGTGACACTGGAGCATGAGCGGTTCGGGGAAATGGTGCGCACCTTTGCGATCGCCGATTTTGACGGCAGTGTCGCTCAGGGCGTGGTGAACGCCGCCAACGAAGCCGGTGCCCAAACTGATACGGATGAGCAGGAAGAGGATGAAGGCCAGTCTGCAGAGGGGGGCACGCAATGATGCGTCAGGCAGCCTTCTTCAAGCGTCAGCAGGGTGTGGCGTTGATCATGGTGTTGCTGGCCATGGCATTGGTCGTGATGCTGGCCACGGGTATGACCCAGCAACAGAGCGTTCGGGTTTTCCGGGCCGGCCACTATCTGGCACAGCAGCAGGGCCTGAGTGTCGCGCTCGGTGCGGAGGCTTTCGCACGGCAGATTCTGGTGCGGGACTATGAAGCGGACAAGGAAGATAGTGTCATGGTCGACAGTCTCGACGAGTTCTGGGCCGCCAACGCCGCCATCCTTCCGCTGGACGACAACGGCGTTGCCGAAGTACAGATTGACGACCTCGGCGGACGAATCAATCTCAACGATCTGGTTTCGTCCAACGGTCAGGTTGACCCGTTGACCCGGGATCGGCTGACCCGCTTGTTGGTTGCACTGGATATTTCCGGATTGTCGGTGGATACATTGATTGACTGGATTGATCCGGACGATCAGACCATCAGCGCCTTTGGTGCCGAAGACGGTCAGTACCTGGTGGCGGAGCCTGCGTTCCGCGCCGCGAACCAGCCTTTTGTCAGTGTGTCCGAATTGCGGTTGCTGGAAGGCATGACCGAAGAAATTTACCGGCAGCTCCGGCCCCACGTGGCAACACTGCCGGTGAGTGGTTTGGGCATTAATGTGAATACGGCATCCGCTCCGGTTCTTCGCTCTCTGCATGAGGAGCTGACACTGGCTCAGGCAGAGTCTATTCTTGAAAAAAGAAAGGAAGAGCGGTTCGAAAACATTCAGGATTTTCTGGCGTTACCCGAATTCTCCGGTCTCGGCCTCAAAGCCAGTGGGCTGGGATTACAAACCCGTTTTTTTGAAGTCGTTTCACGAATTACCTACGATGACCGCGTGGCGAACCTGGTCAGTACGGTTTTCCGGAATTCCGAAGGGGAAGTGCAAACGGTTCACAGAGATACCGGACAGAAGAACCGCATCACCAAAGAGCCTTTCACCATCTCAGAAGGATAGACATGTCTTACCGTCTTTATGTCAGGCCACTGCCGCCCTTCGCGGACCCGGACCAAAGCCCGGACGCGCAGCTGTATAATTGGGTCCTCCACGATGCCAGTGGTGATTCTCAGGCCCGTGGCACCGGCGATACACGCTCGGTGATCGAGCAGACACTGAGTCAGAACGACCTCGACAACGTTTTGCTCAATGGCCTGATACCGGGAGACGAGGCATTGTTTTGCCTGGCAGACATTCCCGCAAAGCAGACGCGTTTTATCCAACAGGCTTTGCCCTATGCGGTGGAAGAGCAGATTGCTCAGGACATTGACAGCGTTCACCTCGCGCTCGGCGGCCATGGTGATCAGGGCTATCGCGTGGCGGCTATTGATCGCGGGAGAATGTCGGGCTGGATAGACCTGTTCAGTGGCTGGGATCATTCCCGTCTGTATGCGATCTATCCCGATGCGGCACTGCTGCCCGTCACCGGGGGCGGCTGGTCAATCTGCCTGGATGGCGACAACGCCATGCTGATCAGTGATCGCGGGGAATGGTTGAGTATTCAGTCGCGGAATCTTGGCATGTTCGGCCATACGCTGGCGATGCCACCCTCTGAAGACGTAGTGGCGGAAGTGCCGGTCACCATCTACGGCACCGAGGTCGAGCTGGAACAACAGCAATCGGCCATCAGTGAACTGCGGAGTGCCGGGCGCCTGACGGTTCGGCTCGAAACCATCGAACTGATGCCGCTGGAATTACTGGCGCACGCCCATCACCATCATCTCTCCCAGCCGATTAATCTGTGCCAGGGCAGTTATGGGCTGAAGAGCGGCAAGTCCAGTCCATTGCTGGCGTGGAGGCCGGTGATTGCGGTGGCGTCGGTATGGTTCGTGATTCAACTCGGGGTTGAGATCGGCATGGGTTATTACCATCAGCAACACGCTGACGAGACTCGTGAACAGGCAATGGCCATCTACCGTAACGCGTTCCCCGATGACACCCGTACCCATGCGGGGAACGTGCGTCGGGTGATCGAGGGGCAATTACGCACCATCGGTTCCGGCGGTCCCAGTGCGGACTTTGTCACGCTGATGAAATATACCGGAGACCAGTACACCAGAGTGCCCCAGAATCAGTCACTCACCTTCAATTCCATCAATTACAGTCGCTCCCGTGGTGAGCTGGTGGTGGATCTTCGTGCCGACAGTTACGATCGCATGAGTGCTTTGCGTAGCGGACTGTCGAAGCAGGGACTGGAGGCACAGATCGGCTCGGTGGTGAATGAATCCAGCGGTGCCCGCGGGCGCCTGACAGTCTCGGGGGGCTGACCTTATGATTGCCAAACTGAAAGAGCAGCCTGCCGTCGAAAAACTGATTGCGCAATACGATCAATTGCCACGCCGGGACCAGCAGGCCCTGACGGTACTGGCCATTGCGGTCTTTCTTGGCTTGCTTTACTTCGCCATCTGGCGCCCGGTGGCTGGCTTCCATGACCAGGCATTGAGTGCCAGGGAAAATGGGGAGGAGTTGTTGGCCTGGATGCAGTCCAACAAGTCTGCGCTGGATCGCCTGGCTGCCAGCGACGGCAGCAGCAGTCCCGCGGCCAACGCGCCTGAGGATGGCCGCGCGCTGATGGCGCTGGTTACCCGCAGCGCCGGGGAGTCAGGACTGTCCCTGCAGCGCTTCGAGCCCAGCGGATCCGATGCGATACGGGTATGGCTTGAAGACGTCCCGTTTGCCGAGGTGGCAGCGTGGCTGGAGGGCCTCAACGGAGATCATGGTGTGGTGATCGATCAGGCGGCGATGGATAAACAGGATGAACCGGGGATCGTGTCGGTTCGGCTGACCCTGACAATCTGACCGGCGAATCCGGGCGAGCAGGGCAGTCCAAGGTGAGTTAACAGGAGCAAACCGGATGAGTGGCAATAAAGATAACAACAAGAAATCAGAACCCGTGGTGGTCCGTCTTGACGAAGACGCCCGAAATGAAGCGCGCTCCATTCTCTTTCATGCCTATCTCCACGAACCGACGTTCCAGTACCTGTTCGATCATCGCCGCGCCGGATACGCGCAGCGGGTGAGGGCAACCATTCGCGAGCTCGTCGACCTGTATATTGATCTGAACCAGGAATCGGTCGGCGTAATGGTTGATGACACGCTGGTTGCCGTGGCGTTTATCGGTGAACCGGAGCTGCGGTTGAACCTTGCTGATCAGATCAGCTGGCGCATCCGTATGGTACTAACAGCCGGATTCGCCAGTACCCGCCGGTATCTGGATTATCACGAAAAGATCAAGCAGCTGTTACCACAGCCTCTGGCACACCAGTTGCCGTTGATGGGAGTAAACCCGAAGTATCAGAACTTGGGTTATGGCCGCCTGTTGCTCTCCACCGTGGAGCGTCTGTGTGCGGAAAATCCCCGCGGCAGTGGCCTGGTTCTGGATACCGGCAACAGTCGGTACCTGCCGTTTTATGAGTCCGAGGGATTCCGCAGCCTGGGCAGGATCCGGCTAGGAGATTTCGAGGACCACGTGTTGTTCCGGGAAGTGACGCCTGCTGAAAGCAAGGCTGCACCCGGTTGAAGTCATCACTTGCTTTATTCAGGAGACTCTGTGTCTGACCCCCAGGATTACGATCTGATCATCATCGGTGCCGGTTCCGGAGGCGTTCGTCTTGCCCGGATGTCCGCCCAGCGTGGCGCTCGGGTGGCCGTTGTGGAATCCCGGTACCTTGGCGGTACCTGTGTCAACGTTGGTTGCGTACCCAAAAAGCTGTTCGTTTACGGTGCCCATGTCAGCGAGGATCTGGAGGATGCCGCAGGTTACGGCTGGTCGTTCCCCCGTGATCAGGTGAAGTTCGACTGGCCGACCCTGGTTGCCAATAAGAACACTGAGATCGAGCGGCTCAACGGCATCTACGGCCGTATGCTGGAAAACGCCGGGGTAACGGTCATTCAAGGCTCCGCAACCCTGGCCGACGCCAACACGGTTGTAGTCGGTGACGACCGCTACACCGCCAGGCACATTACGGTCGCCACGGGCAGTTGGCCGGTGATTCCTGAGGTGCCGGGGAAAGAGTGCATCCTCACCTCCAATGAGATGTTCTACCTGCCGCAGCTGCCACGGGAAGCGGTGGTCTGGGGCGGCGGTTACATTGCGGTGGAATTTGCCGGCATTCTGGCCGGCCTGGGCGTGCAGACCACGCTGCTGTACCGGGGCGACATGTTCCTTCGCGGCTTTGACGACGATATTCGCGAATTTACTGCGCAGGAAATGCGCAAGAAAGGCGTGGACCTGCGATTTGGCGTGACGATCGAGGCGGTGGAAAGTGACGGCGCTCATTACGACGTGATCCTGAACGATGGCAGCCAATTGAAAACCGGGCTGGTCATGGCCGCCACCGGTCGCCGTGCGCTGATCGATGGTTTGGGGCTGGAGAAACTGGGTGTGCAGATCAGTGAATCCGGCCACGTGGTGGTGGATGAGCATTTCCAGACAGCGGTGCCTTCCATCACCGCGTTGGGGGATGTTATCGGCACACCGCAGCTGACCCCTGTGGCGCTCGCCCAGGGCATGGTGCTGTCCCGCCGGCTGTTCGGAGATGGCAACGGTGAAATGGACTACCGCTGTATCCCCACTGCGGTGTTCTGCCAGCCCAACATCGGGACCGTTGGCCTGACTGAGGCCGAGGCGAGGAAAGCGGGTCACCAGGTCAGTGTTTACCGCTCCGAATTCCGGCCCATGAAACACACCCTCAGTGGTCGCGATGAGCGGTGTCTGATGAAACTGGTGGTGGATGCCCAGACCGATCGCGTTCTTGGTGCACACATGGTGGGGCCGGACGCCGGTGAAATTACGCAGGGCCTGGCCGTGGCGCTGAAGGCCGGTGCTACCAAGGCGCAGTTCGACAGCACATTGGGCATTCATCCCACCTCTGCGGAAGAGTTCGTCACTATGCGTGAGCCGGTCGCCTGACCGGCCTCGGCCGCCGAATCAGAGTTTGATCCAGCGGCTGAGCACCTCCCGCAAACACTCTTTACGCACGGGTTTGGCGAGGTAATCGTTCATCCCGGCGTCGTGGCAGCTGGCCTCGGTGCCGGGCAGGGCGTCGGCGGTCAAGGCAATGATGGGGGTTCCACCCTGACCGTTACTCTGTTCCCATTCCCGAATGCACCGCGTGGTTTCGTAACCGTCCATTACCGGCATCTGGCAGTCCATCAGAATGACGTCATAACCTGCATGATTGGTGCGCACCAGATCCAGTGCCTCCTTGCCGTTGTTGGCCGCGTCGGTTTCGAAGCCCAGGCGGGTAAGGAGAGCCGTCGCGACACGTTGGTTGACCGGGTTGTCCTCCACCACCAATGCTCTGGATGTCGCTCCTTCATTTACCGCGCCGGCATTCTCCCGTGGCACCGGTCGAATGGCGGGCGCGGTGTTGCTGAGTTCGAAGGGCAATTCAAAACGGAACGATGAGCCTTTGCCTGGATCGGTTTCGACCTGCACATGGCCACCCATCAGTTCCACCAGACGCTGAACCAGAGACAATCCCATACCGGTGCCGTCGTGCCCTCGATTGTCGCCGCTGTCCAGCTGTTCGAAGGAATTGAAAATATCGCTCAGTCGCTCCACCGGAATGCCGGACCCGGAATCGCTGACCGAACAGTTCAGCACCATGCAGTTATCTTCCAGTGCAAACCAACCGGCCTGGATGTTGATGTACCCCGCGCCGGTGAATTTGATCGCGTTGTCGATCAGGCCCGCGAGGATCTGTCGCAGCCGGGGCGCGTCACCCACCACGAAGGGTTTTTCCGGCCACTCACCGAAGAACGCCAGCGTCAGCGCCAGGCCCTGCTGCTCGGCCATCAGCTTGTAACTGGCGGTGCAATTGGTGATGAGCTGGCGAAGGTCGAATTCCCGGTTATCAAGCGGCAGGTGGCCACGATCAATGCGCGAGTAATCCAGAATGTCACTGATGACGGTGAGGAGGTCCTCCGTGGATTGCCGGGCGGTCTGCAGGTAGTCAATCTGCCGCGGTGTCAGGGGTTCCTCATTGACCAGTTCGATCATCCCGAGTACGCCGTTAAGTGGGGTGCGCAATTCGTGACTCATGGCGGCCAGAAATTCCGACTTTGCCTGGTTTGCCGCTTCAGCCCGGGTTCGCGCTTTCTCTGATGCGGCGAGCGTCTGTGCCCGGGACTCCTTCAGGTTGTTGAGATGCTTTGCCAGGGCATTCAGGTTTTCCTCGAGTTCCCTGATTTCGAGGGTATTGTGATTCTTGCTCACTTCCACCGGGTCGTAGTGACGGTCAATCAGCAGCTTTACCCGGGTTGAAAGGCCGCGGATCGGCGAGAGGATGCCCGACAGCGTCTGATTGACGATCAACATGGTAAACAGCAGCAGGGCAAGGCCCACCGCCAGCGATGTCCACAGAATGTCGCTGCGTCGGGCAGCCAGATGCTCTTTACTCACGCCCACCTGAACGGTGCCGACCCGAAGCGCACCGCCGCCGAATCCATAATCCGGTTCGAACCATTCGGTTTGCCTGCTCGCGCCCAGATCCAGTGGCTGTTGAAGAATCTCAGATTCGAAGATATCGAAGGTGTCGTCGCTGGTGATTACCTGGCTGGGGGTGCTGGTTACGAATCCGACTTCGTCGCCCATGACATCGGACACCCGGATCCATTGTGCGCGGCTGCGCCGCAGGGATTGCGACAGGATTTGCTCCAATGCGACCGTGTTTCCGGACACCACGGCGTATTCCACCGCCGGCGCGAGACTGTCCGCGAGCATCTGGCTACTGTCAGCAAGATCCTTGCGGGCATCCTCCAGGCGGGCCGAAGTGAAAAACACCATCAATACAACAAACATCACGACGGCGGGTAATGCGCCCAGCAGCATGAGCTTTCTGACCAGCGGTGCTGACTTACTCATGGGCTCCCTCCGTCGAATTGGAGAGCCGGGATGCAATGGTGGCACGCAATTCTTCCCGCGGTGGCAATGGGATGTTCAGGGAACGGGCCACCTGATCGTTGATCTCCAGCTGAAACTCGTCCGGGTATACCGGCGGCGGAAAACGGCCGGTCTGATGAAACACAGCCAACTGTTGTGCCGCGGACTCTGCAGTGGTCCGGAGCGGTACATACGTGGACGCCAGCGAGCCTGCTTTTACATAGGCCTGGCTGGGGCCAATCACTATTCTGCTGCGCCGGTAGGTGGTTAACAGAATGTGCTTTATGGTTCGGGGGTTGTAGATTGTGCTGTCGGTTGCCGCGAGCAGGAAGTCGCCATACTCGAGAGCGCGAACGAGGGCGGGGATCAGATCATCGTTATCACTGACGATGAACACGCGTCCCTCCATGCCAAGTTCCGGCAGCCGGGGAGTGAGTGCTTCATAAAGTTCAACGCTTTCCGGTGTTGCCAGCATGGCCACACGGGTTGCGTGGGGCAGGATCACTTTTCCGGCCATGGCCTGGCGAATGAGCGGAGAATTATAGAGAACGGCGCCAATGTCACCCGCCGATCGCTCGGCATAGCCGGCGATAAAAGGCTCATCCACCAGCAGTGCCAGGATCGGCGCAGTGCGGCTTTCCTGTCGAACCAGCGTAAAAGCCTCGGGGCCCAGGGTGATAATCACGCTTCCGTCGCTCTGGGATGTCTGGCCGGGTTGGAAACGGCGGATCTCTGCGTCGTCCCCCAGTGCGTCCGTCAGCAGATTCATCATGTGGCTGGTCAGGGCGGAGTTTCTCTCGCTGCCTGCCAGATACGCCACGGTCTGCGGCGCCTCCTGAGCGAATACAGAAGGGCAGAGCGCCAGAAACGCCCAGATCACCAAGCAAAAGCGCGCTCCGAACGGCATTACACCGCTCGTCGAGTCACGTTTTGATTGCTTCTCTTGTCTCATACCGTCCCGGGTTCAGAGCTTTCCATAGACAGGTTCAGAAGCGGACCCCTGCTTCGACAAAAAACTGGTTGTGATCGCTGATGATATTGTCGGGACTCAGATCCTGATCCCGATTGAGGTAGTGTTGCATGGTCACAGCCAGTTCGTAACTATACTTTGGCGCATATATTCGCCGTGCGATCCGGAAATCCGCCCGTTCGAACTGGGCGCGCCGGAATTCATCGGCCCAGTAGAAGGTGGCCGCCGAGGTAAGGTCAAACGGCAGCTGCTGAATCCACGAAAAGCTGCCGGAATGTCGTACGGACAGTCGGCCGAGCAGCTCGACCACGTAATCCTGATCCCCCGCATCCAGTGCATCGGGGTCACCGGTATACCAGCCGTTCTGGTCAAGGTAGGCGTAGGTGGCTCTGAGTTTCGTCCCGGCATAATCAACAGACGTTTCCACCTCAAAGCCTTCCTGGTCGAGCCCAACGTTGTTGGCGATGAACCAGTCTTCCTCGTTGATAACCCCGCTGATCATGTCCCGTAACTGATCGTTGAAATACCGAAGCTCAAGGGACAGTAGCGCACTGTCCATGTAAAACTGCCCGAAATAACTGATTTCACGTGAAATAATGCGCTCTTCGTCAAGGTCGATGCCGAAGGTGGAGGTGGTTGGATCGACCAGGTCCTCGACACGGAAGCGAACACCTTCCAGGAATTCATAAGGTGCCTGCACGTTGCGTGGCCGGTATGACCAGTCGGGGGTCTGTTCGAAGGCATCCGGCGTGCGAACGGCCTCTGAATAAACAAACCGTATGGCCTGATTGTTGTTGATGATGAAGTTAGCCGCCACCCGCGGGGAAAAGTAGCCTTCGTCCGTGGTGGTCGTGGTTTCCCAGTTACCGCCGGCGTTCAGTGTCAGCCACTGGAAGGGAGAATACTCCACGTTGCCGAACGCCCGGGACTGGTAATTGTTTCCGCGACCGTTAAAGAAGGTTTCTGAACGAAACGTGTCCCTGCGATAGCCAAGGCCGGAAACCAGTTTGAGGTTAGGGTTGAAATACAGAGTGTCCTGAATCTCAAACTCAAGCCGGGACTCTTCGATGTCTTCGTTCAGATCGGCGATGAGCGGGGCTGGGTCATCGCCAGCGCTGCAGTCTCCCGGCTCGAAATCAAAATCCGGAGGGTTGCCTTCGAGGAGGCTGTCGATTTGGGGCCCCGAGATACAGATGGGCCAACGTTGCCGGCGCTGGTAGTTCTGAAAGCTCACCTGAAAGTGGAAAAAATGATTGGTCGAGGTGGTTACATTGAGGCGTGTCTGAAGGTAGTAGTCGTCAACCATGATATCCGGATTGTCGGTGGCGCCGAGTTTGCCGTTTTTGCGCAGGTCTTCTTCATTTATGCCATCCACAACCCCACCGCGCAGGTCCAGGCTGATCTGATCCGATAGCCGGGCAATGCCGTCGTAACTGAAGGTGTTAATGTTGTGGCCATCGTTAAATGGGTAAAACTCACCACCATCGATCTGTTTATCGAACCCGTCAGACTGGCGCTTTTCATAGGCCAGTCGCCAACTGTAGGGTGCACTGGCTTCGCCTACAGAACCGAAAGCGCGCAGGTAACCCCGCGAACCGGATGCTGCACCCAGTTGCACGCCGGCCGTGTCGTCCGGTGAGCGGGTAATGATATTAATCGTACCGAGAAACGCATTGATACCGTGAGCTGCGGAGTTGGGCCCGCGGCTGACTTCAATACGCTCGATCAGCTCCAGTGGCACCGGCATGGTGTGCCAGTCGGTGTCGGATAGGCTGGCACGGTAGGAGGTGCGGCCGTCTACCTGAATCTGCAGGCGCCGTTGCTCGTAATGGACGGTGCCATGGTAACTGGTGACAGGATTGTTGCTGCCGACTTCCGCCACGGTCATGCCGGGCACCAGGCGGAACACCTCAACCAGGTTCATGACACCGAGATCCCGAATCAGGTCGCCCTCGATAATTGTGGTTGTGCCAGGCACCCTGGATTTCGGCTGGCGGAGGCGGGTGGTGGTCAGCACCTCCGGCAGGGGTGGTTCCACGGAACCAAGGCCGGAAAAGTCTGGAGTCGGCGCATCGCTGTCGGCCTGTGCCGGCGCGGGCAGCAAAGTGGCCGTCGCGACCATCAGAGCTAAAGGAACAGACAGCCCGGAACGCCGGAAACAGTGAAATGAAGAATTGGCAACAGGGTTCGTAACGGGCATGACTGTCGTTTTATAATGGTGTAAATGAGGGTTTTGTTGACGTGTTGGCACACTTTATCTGTATCCTAGGTGACCACACTGCATTTGTCTCTCAAATTTGTAATTGATCTCCGTCACAAGAGTTACCACCACATGACTTGTTGGGAAATATTGGGCATTGAGCCGACCCGCGACCCGCGCCAGATCGAGGCGGCTTATGAACAGCAGAGTAAATTCGCCACCGGTGAGGAGGCTGAGCGGCTTGCGGAAGCGTATCGCGAAGCGCTGGGCCGGGAGCCTCAGCCACGGCCTGAACAAGTCGTGAGCGAACCCGGGGCAGCGATAGCGGAAGCGGCACCGGTGGTTGACGACACCCCGCTCAATGCCAGTGAACAACAGGTAGTCCGAGAGGTGGTGATTCAGATCAATGCACTGCTGAACGACAGCAATCGCAGCCGCGACCCACAAATCTGGAAAGCCATTCTGGGGGAGCCACCCGCAGATCAACCAAATTTGCGCCGTGAGATAGGCCATAGTCTGGAGTCACGGGTCCGGCCCATGGCGGAAAACGGCACCTTTCCACCACCAGTGGTTCAGTTCCTCGGTGGCTGGTTTGAATGGCACAGCCTCACGGAAGCCACCAACCCCACCACCAGCCAGGACGATCAGGAGGCGCCAGCCCGGGAGCAGGAGGCTGCAGAGGAGTTACCGCCGCAAATGGTCAACTTCTGGCCGGCGGTGATTGGCTGGATTGTCGGATTGGCCATTCTGGCCATGCTGTTCGGCGGTATGGGCGGCGGCTGACGCCGCCTCGATCTTTTCCCGGTATTTCTGGGCCAGAATGGCTCCCACAATGACCTGGATCTGGTTGTAACACATGATCGGCAACACGATCATGCCGAAGCCGGGATGGCCGGAGAACAACACCTTGGCCATCGGAAGGCCCGAGGCCAGACTCTTCTTGGAACCGCAAAACACCACGGCGGCTTCGTCTTCCAGGCTAAAGCCAAAGCGCCTGACCAGAAAGCGTGCCATCAGCATGAACAGGCCCAGCAGCAGGCAACAGAGCACGACCGCCAGCACAATGGCCGGTATTGGCAGGTTCTGCCACAGACCGCTTTCCACCGAGTGTGAGAACGCAGAATAGACAATGATCCAGATAACACACTGATCGTACCGCGCCATCAACCCCTCATTTCTCCCCAGGAAGCCGCCAAGCCACGGGCGCATCGCATGACCTGCGGCAAAGGGCAGTAACAATTGCAGCACAATGTCCTTGAGCGCCTCGGCGATTGAAAAATTGCCGCTGCCGGAGGTGCTGACCAAAAGCAGCAGCAGAAACGGCGTCAGCATCATCCCGAAAACATTGGATGCGGCGGCGCTGCAGATCGCGGCGGGCACATTGCCGCGAGCCATGGCGGTGTAGGCAATGGAAGACGATACCGCAGACGGCAGCACGCCCAGGTACAGGAACCCCAAGCCGAGATCTTCCGGCATCCACTGCGGCGCAAAGTCACTGATGCCGTTGATGGGCAATACCGCGAGTGGAAAGAACACAAAGGTCAGCAGGGTAATCAGAATGTGCAGCCGCCAATGGGTTGCGCCTGCCACGATTTGTTGTCGGGACAGAGCCGCCCCGTGCAGGAAAAACAAAAGCGCAACGGCCACCGTGCCGAGGGTTGCGAGCCAATCCGCTGCGTTACCCCGTACCGGCAGAAACGACGCGAGCACAATGGCGCCCAACAAAAGCAGCGTGAATGTGTCTATCCGGAACTTCATCGTCAGTCTCTGCCCAGCGCATCAAGGCTGGGTTTAAGCAGAGCCTTGGCCAGAGTTTGAGCGCGCTCCTCATCCCGGCGACGAATCGCAGCCAGCAGCAATTCATGATCCTCCTGAGAGGGTTCCGGCAAGTCGGGTTCGGTTTCGGTGCATTCTATGGTGCTGGACACCCCGGGCGAGAAATAGTCATACAGCTCGGTGAGGGCAGGGTTGTGGGCAGCGGCCACCAGGGCCCGGTGAAAAGCCTGATCATGACGAATGCGGGCGAGAACGTCCGTGCCGGCTTTGGCGCGGGCATCCAGTGCCAGGGCCATGAGTATCAGATCTTCATCTGTCCGGCGCCATGCTGCCAATCGGGAGGCCTCGGTTTCCAGCATGATGCGCACTTCAAGCTGGTCGCCCAGATGTGATCGTGCGATGCGCCGGAGAGTTTCCCCGGCATCCCGTGTGGCTCTTACATAGGTGCCGTCACCCTGGCGGGTCTCAAGCATGCCGACGTGCACCAATACCCGTACAGCTTCCCGCACCGTGTTACGGCTGACGCCAAGGGCTGATGATAGCTCGGCTTCGACCGGCAGGCGGGTACCCATGGGCCACTGGCCCTGCTCGATAGCGGTGCGCAGGCTGGCAATCGCGGTTTCCACGAGAGAGCCCTTCTTGATCGGTGAAAGTGTCATGTTTATCATCCTGCTAACGGATGACCCAATCATCCTACGAATATACATAAAACTCAACTCCCGGCCGACGGCGGGGAGTTGGAGGTAAGCCGATGTGTGCTCAGGTCGCCTGGGCAGGGCTCAGAAACTGATAGTCGTTGGTATCCACACGCCGTGTCGAAAGATGGTAGTTGAAGGTGAATCCGGGCCAGTTAACCGTATTTTTCCCGTTTTCATCCAGGTACCAGGACGAGCAGCCGGAGGCCCAGACACTGCCCTCGAGGCCCGACTGAATGGCACTGCTGAAGGCTTTCTGGCGCTCGGGCAGCACATCCATGGCCGCGCCCGGGTACTTCTCCAGCGCCTCCAGGCATCCCATGACATAGCGCACCTGTGATTCCAGCATGTACACAATGGAGTTATGAGCCAGGTTGGTGTTCGGACCATACAGAATGAACAGATTGGGGAAGCCGTTCACCGAGATGCCCTTGTACGCCTCGGCGCCTTCCGCCCAGGCTTCGTTCAGGGTGACACCCTGGCGACCGGTAATCGTCATGGGCGCAAGGAATTCAGACGCCGCGAACCCGGTGCCCAGAATAATGGCATCCACGTCATGGTGCTTGCCGTCTTTGGTGACCACACCGGTTTCATCGATACGATCGATGGACTCCGTGACCAGATCCACGTGAGGCTGATTGATGGCAGGGTACCAGTCGTTTGAGATCAGGATGCGCTTACAGCCGATCTGGTAATCCGGAATGATGTGCTTGAGTTTTTCAGGGTCGGTAACCTGCTTACGGGCTTCATTCCGGGCCTGGCGGGCGAACAACTCCAGCAAACCACTGAATTTGGTGAATGCCAGCCCGCGGCTCTCGTTTTTCCAGTAGATCAGATAGCGGTACACCCGGTCCCAGGCGGGCACGGATTTGAACAGGGCTTGTTCCCACGCCTTGAACGGTCTGTCCGGCTTAGGCAGTACCCAGGCAGCAGAGCGCTGAAAGAGGCTCAGAGATTGCACCTTTTTAGTGATCTCCGGAACAAACTGGATGGCGCTGGCGCCGGTACCGATCACCGCCACTGTCTTGCCGGTAAGGTCCACGCTGTGATCCCAACGCGCCGAATGAAAAAGTATGCCCGTGAAATCGTCCATGCCTTTGATGGACGGGTAGGCGGGTTGATTCAGCTGGCCGGTGGCGGTCACAACCACATCGGCGATCAGTGGCTCGCCATCCCGGATGGCCACGGTCCATTGGTTGCCGGCCTCGTCGAACTCGGCACCGGTAACTTCATGATGGAAGCGGATGTGGGACGCCAGCGCGTACTTTTCGACGCAACGCTCCATATATCCAAGAATTTCTTCCTGCAGACCGAATTTGCGTGACCAGTCGTGCTTTGGCTCAAAGGAGTAGGAATAGAAATGCGACTGCACATCGCAGGCGGCGCCCGGGTAGGTGTTGTCCCGCCAGGTACCGCCCACATTGCCCGCTTTCTCAAGCAGGATGAAATCATGGTAGCCGGCTTTCTTAAGCTGGATGGCCATGCACAGACCGCCAAAGCCGGTACCGATGATAATCACCGAGGGCTTGCGTCCGGTTGCCTTGTTTGTCATCGCCTGAATCCTGTTTGTTGTTATCACTGCATTGAATTCAGTGAGTATATAGTGCCAGGCAGACTTCAGGGATGGCTAATGTGTGCAAACCGGATAGTCAGAACGATCAATAGCGGAGCAGAGCGGAGCCCCAGGTAAAGCCACCACCGAAGGCTTCCAGCAGCACCACTTCGTTCTTCTGGATGCGACCATCATGCACCGCCGCATCCAGGGCGAGGGGGATTGAGGCCGCAGAGGTGTTGCCGTGCTTGTTGACCGTGACCACCACCTGGTCCATGGACATGTTCAGCTTTTTGGCGGTAGCCGCGATGATTCGCAGATTGGCCTGGTGGGGCACAAGCCAGTCAATGTCGGATTTTTTCATCTGATTGGCAGCCAGGGTCTCATCCACGATCTTACCCAGTGTGTTCACCGCCACCTTGAACACCTCACTGCCTTTCATCTCGACAAAGCCCAGGCCGGCTTTAACCTGTGCGTAGTTGCTGCCAACACCGCAGGGCACATGCAAGAGTTTCTCGTAGCGGCCGTCAGCGTGAATGTGGGTCGAGAGTATGCCGGTTTCTTCACTGGCCTCCAGCACCACCGCGCCGGCACCATCACCAAACAGCACGCAGGTGCCGCGATCTTGCCAGTCGATGATGCGTGAGAATACTTCGGCGCCAATCACCAGGGCTTTTTTACTGCTACCGGTTTTGATGAACTTGTCCGCCACGGACAGCGCGTAGACAAAGCCGCTGCACACAGCCTGAATGTCGAAGGCAGGGCACCCATGGATGCCAAGACGGGCCTGGAGAATGCAGGCTGAACTGGGGAAGATCTTGTCTGGGGTCGAGGTGGCGAACACGATCAGATCGATCTCCTGCGCATCGATGCCCGCGGCGTTTATGGCGTTACGTGCCGCCTGCTCGGCGAGATCGACGGTGCTCTGGTTATCCAGCGCAATGTGCCGTTGCTCGATGCCGCTGCGCTCCCGAATCCACTCATCCGAGGTATCCACCATTTTTTCAAGGTCTTTGTTGGTAACGACATTGTCT
Source organism: Marinobacter sp. M-5 (assembly GCF_032911545.1). Taxonomy (NCBI): domain Bacteria; kingdom Pseudomonadati; phylum Pseudomonadota; class Gammaproteobacteria; order Pseudomonadales; family Marinobacteraceae; genus Marinobacter; species Marinobacter sp. M-5. Next base: position 1,716,916 of record NZ_JAWJEK010000001.1, on the reverse strand, counting down.
GGCAGATAGGAGCCGGTGCCGGTAATGCGTGCAAAGGTCATGCGTGAGTATCCCAGGGCGTATCGGATTTAACGTCTGACCATGCTATACCCATGGACTCCTGGTCGTTATTAGCGATTTGTCAAAGACCCGCGTAATGCGGCAGGCTGATCTATGATGAACAGAGGGGCGATGTCAGGCCTCTGACATTCGGCAGAGAGGAGACCGGCACATGGGTATATCCAAACACGAGCTTCACGCAGAATTCCCGCAGTACATTGGGCTTATCGACGAACTTAAAGCCAAAGATGTGAAATTTCAGGAGCAGTTAAAGCAGTATTCATCTCTGGATCAGGAAATCGTAGGTTTGGAGCTCAGAGATTCGCCCATCGGAGACGACAAACTCCACCGAATGAAACAGAAAAGGGCGCAACTGAAAGACGATATCTATCAGGCGCTGACTCGCCAGTCGGGCGTGTCCGGTTAAGCAAAAAAACAGTTATTTCCGAGTAAAGTGACAGCGGAGTAGTGGTTTCCAAGTATTTGTGGGCACGACGTTTATCAATAATATAGGTAACTATCTTAAACCGGAGACGGTTTTCCCTTTCGATTACCTGAGTGTGGATAAGCGCGATGAAAAAAGCGGCTTCGTTGTACAAGGGGTGGAGAATGAAGCGTAACTTTCTTCACCTGGTCATGACCATGGACCCGCGCCTGTTGCAAGACGTGGGCTACCCGCCGGAAGTGGTGGAAACCCGTTTGAAAACGCCGTTCTGGAAATTCTGCTGAGCCACCGGAACGGCGCTTTCCTTACACCAGCCAGCCAAACAGAAAGTCGAATAACGAACTGAAGAAGCCACCACCGCTCTGGACACGGGGCTGTTGCTGGTCACTGTGCGTTTTCGTGGGCGCGGGACCTGCCGCCTCAGTGCTCTCCGTCTCGGCATTCTCAGTCTCGACACTCTCCGGAACCTCAGCGTCAGCGACTTCAAGCTCTGTCGAGGTTGTGCTCACAACCGATTGTTCCTCCTCATTTCCTTCTTTTTTCCTGATGTCAGTTTCTGCGACTACGGGTTTCTCTGCGGGCACTGTTTCTAGCGCGGGCTCTGCGCGGGGTGCCGTGGCTTTCGGCGGAGCTGGTGTCGGCTGTGCCGTCGCAACCGGTTCCGGGGCAGGTTCCGGTGTTGATTGTGGCGCGGGTTCCGGGGCGCGCTCCGACGCCGGCTCAGACTGAGCAACCGGTTGCGCTGCGGGCCGGGACGGCTCGGGACTCTGCAGCCTTAGCGCGGCCAGCGCCTGAGCCTGTCGCGAGACCGCGTTGCTGGCAATTACCCGCGGCGAGGGGGCGCGAATTCCCAGAGCATCAAGCGTTGGGGTGTCGAGGTTGCCGGACACGGTCAGCTCGTCTGTGTCGGCCTGATACTGGCGTATGGCACGGCGCAGGGTGTCGTCTATCCATCCGTCCGCTCGCCCAATGTCATATCCGGCACCGTAGAGGGCATTCTCTGCCGAGAAGATGGTCTCCAGCGGGCCACTGGCCATCGCTGCTGGTGTCCAGTGTGCGGCAGCGCAGACCAGAGCCGCCGGTATGTGCATCCGACAAACTCGGTAAAACCGTGAGCTTTGCATGGCCAGATCCCTCCGTGGCGATTCAGTTCATTTACATTCTGTAACGTGAACGGTGAAAATATCACCAATTGATGCCGGGTCCTTTGACACAGTTATCATCCCTGGATTTACTTGGCCATTTGCGCGAAGTCTTTCTTTTCGGGAGCAATCAGTGCTAAATCTGATATTCGGTCATAAGGCCAATGGGCGTTTTTGGAGTCGGTTATGAGAAAAGCTTTTCCCGGTGTGTTTTTAATTGGACTGACCGTAAGCATGACAGGCTGCTCCACAAGTCAGTCAACGGACGCGTCGAGTGCACGGATTTTGTCACCGGGTGCTCAGGGACAGTTCGACTGCGCTGATCGCAACGACAACAGATTCATTGACCAGACCGAGTTGATCTATCTGCGTCAATGCGGCGTTGGTGAAAACCTCAAGTGTGAGGGGGTGCCTGAAACAGCAACCGGACGCCCGCCTGCTTCAGACTTTGAGTTGGGGCTTAGAATGCTGCAAGTGTCCGATGTCGACCGGGATGATCGGATCAGTAAACTCGAGTTCCGGGCACATTGCAGCAGTGTGGGTCAGGCGGAATAACCAGTTATGGTCGGAGCTAAAAATCGTGTTGTTTAGACTGAACACTTTATCTCGCTGTGTTCAAAGCAATCCCATTTGCCTTGAGTGCGTCTCGGTTCCGACGGGACCCGGGTCTGGAAAGCCGTTTTTGAGGGCATGAATCCGACTCTTGGCGGATTTCGCGGTCAACTTGCAGTCGACCACCGGTGCCGGATAGGGACTAAGTCCGACGTCATCCGCTTTCTGCGAATGGCAGCCCGCTGTCCTGGACACGTCGTGGATTTCTCCGTCGTTCAACTCGCAGAGTTCCGGCACCCAGCGACGAATAAACTGCCCCTGAGGGTCATGATCGAGAGCCTGTTTCATGGGGTCATAGACCATCAGCGCCTGGAAATCTGAGGTGCCGGAGACAATCTGGTGAATGACATGGTGAACACCCGGCTCATAATCGAGGAACTCGGTGGCGAGAAACTGTGCGACCCGGCGGGTTGGGAGCCATAAATTCATCGTCGCGAAGGACACCAATGTTGCTCTGAGCCGCATATTGATCCAGCCACATTCACGCAAGCACCGTATAGCGGCGTCGATATAGGGTATGCCGGTAAGGCCGGTTGACCAGGCCTGGAAAAGGCCCTCATCGAATTCCGCTTCGCGGACGCCGTCAAACTGAGGCAGCATGCATCGGGTTTCCACGTGGGGGTGAGACTCGAAAACCTGAAGGTATTGCCTTCGCCAATTCAGGCGGTCAAGGAAAAATCGGGCCCGATCCTGCAGACGACCAAACTCCGGTGCCGTCAGATTGCTGTGACCGACGGAGATGACGCCATCCACCGCCTGAAAGATCTCCCGATCCGACACGATGCCATAGGCAAGGTAGGTCGATAGCCGTGAACACCCGTCCCAAGCCGTGTTGGGGCTGGAGATTCGGGCTGGATACCGGCTCAGATTCCGGACATTGAAAAAGTGACTGAGAATATTCTGAGCGGCCCGGCGCCCTCCGCGCTGTCGCCCGGGCTTGTCGGCGCCCATGGCCAGGGGAATGTCTTTGATGTTGCAGGTTGCAAACGGTAAAGGAGCAAATCGTTGTGAAAGATCCGCCCCTGTGGGGTCTTTCAGAGACATCTGGATGGAGCGCGAAAAGTACTCGGCAAACGGGCAGGGCTCCTGGTTGCCGCGGGCAACCCCATTTTGCTCGACCTCCATCATTTCAACCGCGTTTTCCCGGCACCAGGCCCGGACTGCGTTGTCCCGCTGGTATTGAGCATTCTGGGTGGTTTCGCGGTGTGTCCAGATTCGAGTGATTGGACTGCACCGGTGAATTCTCTCCAGTACGGATACCGTTTCGCCAATGGCTTGCAACAACTGGCCACCCAGAGCTTCAAGTTCTTCAGAAAGCTCTGCCAGCGTTTCAGAGATGAACATCTGGTGTTGGCGGGACACATCCGGCTGGGCAATCAGGCCGGGCTCGTGAATATACAGCGGTAGCACCCTCCCGTGAGATCGGGACGCCTTCATACTCAGAAAAAAGGGTTCTGAATCTCGCAATCGAAGATTGCGTTTGAGCCAGAAAATTTGCATGCGATTGCTCCCGGTATTCCAAGTGTACGGAGGGGGCCCGTTTTAGTTCATGCCCTCAACTGAACCCGTCGATTATTTTGCAATCATTTCCTTCATGTATTCCGGATTGTGCCGATAACCTCAGTACGATCATTCCACCACCCCTGGGGATACGATGTGACTATTCGAAATCTTTTCATTACTGCGGTTTCAATCCTGCTCGTTATGATCATGATGATCGCCAGCGCCTTCATTGCGTGGGAAACACGAACCGTCATCAAGACGGACGTTGTCGACCAGAAAAACGAAATGAAAAATGATGTGCTGAGAATTCTGGGCATTACCGACCAGCTGATGGCGGAACGGGTGAAAAGCTCGCTGAACCTGATAACCGAGCGCGGCGCGCAGCTCGGGTCGCCCCGGATTGACGGCAGCGAACCGGTCGCCGGCACCGTGACACCGGCGCTGTTCCTGGGTAATACACTGATCAACAACAACTACGATCTTGTGGATGGCGTTACCGCCATCATGGGGGGAACCGCCACATTGTTCGTGAAAGATGGGTCGGACTTTGTTCGCGTGTCGACCAATGTTAAAAAACAGGATGGCTCACGGGCCACCGGCACCAAGCTCAACCTCAATGGTGCCGCCGGTAAGGCCATTTTGCGGGGTGAGGACTACTTCGGGCAGGTCGAGATTCTCGGCAACCCGTATCTGACCGCGTATCGGCCCATGCGGAACCGGGCCAATGAGGTGGTGGGAATCTGGTATGTAGGCTATTCCGCGGACTTGTCGGAGCTGAGCAGTGCCATCGCCTCCGCGCGCCTGCTGGACAACGGCTTCGTAGGACTGGTGGACGACAAGGGCAGGCTGCGCATGCACTCTGATGTGTATGAGACGGACCAGATCGCGGAGATCCTGGAGAACAAACCCGAAGACTGGCAGCTCGAAAAGACCGAATTCGAACCCTGGGGCTACGGTGTGGTTACCGGTTACGCCAATAATGAAGTGTCGGATATGGTCTGGGCACAAGGCCTGCGAGCGGTGTTCCTGATTACGGTGGCGGGCGTTGTCATCATTGTATGTCTTGCGCTGTTGATTCAATTTGTCATCGCCGAGCCGCTGCGGAAAATGAATGATGCCATCAACGACATCGCTGAAGGGGAGGGGGATCTCACCGCCCGTTTCAATTCCACCAGTGCCAACGAACTCGGCACCATGGCCAATGGCTTTGACAAGCTGATGAATCGGCTGCAAAGCACGATTTCGGATACCAAGGCGTCCACGGCCACCTTGTCGGAGTCGTCCGCCAACCTCAAAACCATCGCTTCCGAATCGGAGTCGGTGGTGGTCCGTCAGACCACGCAAACAGAGCAGGTGGCGGCCGCGATGAATGAGATGAGTGCAACGGCCCAGAGTGTTGCCGAAAGCGCATCCCGGGCCGAGGAGCTGGCGAAAGCTGCAGACGGTGCGGCCGAGAACGGACAATCGCTGATCGAGCAGACCACCCAGACCATCGCCAAACAGCTTGCCAACCGCGAGCGCTCAGTGAACTCCAGTACGTCACTCAAGAATGCGTCCGACAGCATTGGCAGTATTTTGTCGGTGATCGAGAACATTTCCGAGCAGACTAATCTGCTGGCGTTGAATGCGGCGATCGAGGCCGCCAGAGCGGGCGAGCATGGCCGCGGGTTTGCGGTGGTTTCAGAGGAGGTGCGCAAACTGGCAAGCCGGACTCAGGATTCGGTCAAGGAAATCCAGGATCAGATTCAGTTTCTGCAGGAAGGGGTCCAAAGCGTAACGGCTGTCATCAACGATGGCAGCAGGCTCGCTGAGGAGGCCAGCGGCACCATTCGCGAGACCGGAATGGCCATCAACGAGTTGCGTGAGAGTGTCCGTTCGATTCGCGACACCAATATTGAGATGGCCAGTGCGGCAGAGCAGCAGAGCCAGGTGTCAGAGGACATCAACCAGAGGTTGGAAACGATTCGGCAGATGGCGGCTGTCAGCGATGAAAACGCAGCATCAACCAACAAGGCGGCAGAAAACGTGAGATCCGTGGTCGAACAGTTAAAGGTGCAACTCGACCACTACAGAACCTGAACGACCGTGCTACCCCGATTGCCCGCATCGGGGTATTTTCCGCGCAGGCGGCCTGCGTGGTACCTTACAGACTCATATTGGCATCAAGTCATTTCAGAAGATCAGACACTGGCGGGCATTTTTTATGAATGTAACCATCATCGGCGCGGGGATTATGGGCACCACATTTGCCATATTGGCAAAAGAAATGGCCCCCCAACTGGACATCACCATCCTTGAGCGACTGGGCAGCGCCGGAGCGGGGAACTCGTGGGCTTTCAATAACGCAGGTACCGGGCATGAAGCGAACTGCGAGCTGAATTACACGCCGGTGGATGAGGAAGTCATTTCGGTCGAGAAAGCGCTGAAGATTCACGCCCAGTTCAATGTCGCCAAGCAGTTCTGGACGTACTTGCTGGCGAAGGGGGCCATCAAGGACCCGAAAACGTTCATCAATCAAACCAAGCACTGCACCATTGTGTCCGAATCCGCTATCGAAGAACTGCGATTGCGCTTCAAGGAAATGTCGGCGCACCATTTTTTCGAGCATATGCAGTACTCCGAGGACTTTGACCAGATCAAATCCTGGATTCCCTTCACGATGCAGGATCGCCCCCGCCACGAAAAAATGGCCGCAACGGTCATCGAGACCGGTACCGATGTGAATTTCGGGGCGCTCACTGAACAGATGGCGGCCCATGCCGAGAAAGACCTGGGGGTCGTTTTCGAGTACAACACACACGTAAAACGTGTTCACCGAAGCCCGACGGGGCGCTGGGTTGTTGAGGCCGAAAGCGGCGGAGTTGCGGTTCAGCACCGGGCGGATTTGCTCTTCGTGGGTGCCGGCGGTGGTGCATTTCCGCTGCTGAAGAAAAGCCATTTGCCCTTCCGCAACCGGTTTGCCGGTTTCCCGGTGGGTGGCCGTTTCCTGCAGGCCCCGATCAGCGAAGAACAGGCGGCGGATTACCGCGCGAAAACCTATGGCAAAGCGAAAGTGGGCGCGCCCCCCATGTCGGTGCCGCATCTGGACCTGCGCGTGGTGGATGGCAAGCATTACCTGCTTTTCGGGCCTTTTGCGTCGTTCAAGCCGGTTCTCGAGAGAGGTCGCGGTGTGCTGGATTACGTGCGCTCGATCCGGTTACACGATATTCCGGGCATGGTGAACGTGGCGCTGGAGCATTTCCCCCTGGTCAAGTATCTGGTGTCAGAGACGTTCAAAGGCAAACAGAGCATGTTTGATGAGCTGGAGAACTTCGCCCCCGGATTGAGCACAAAGTTCGACTGGGCGCCGATCGAGGCCGGCCAGCGTGTACAAATTATCAAAGACGGGGACCTCCAGATGGGTACGGAAATCCTCGTTTCTACCGACAAAACCTACGGCACATTGCTGGGGGCGTCGCCGGGCGCCTCGGTGTCGCCCGAGGTCATGCTGAGGTGCCTTGAGCAGATGTTGCCGGCGGTGTGCGCTTCAGACGTCGCACAGGCAAAGAGAAAAGAGATCTTCCCGGAGGACGATCTTGAAACGCTGGCGCAGAACCCGGATCGGTATCGGGAGATTCGTGATTCGGTCAACCAGTGTCTTGGAATCGAGGGGACCACGCGTAACGCCTGATCCCCCGAAAGTGTCAGAAGGTTGCGCCCAGGGTGAGCCACAACTTGTCGGTATCCACTTTACCCGCCGTGCTGTCGCCGGCGGCGTAGGTGGCGTACTTGATGCCGGCGGCGTAATGCGTCGCAAAACTGCGGTTGTAGGCCAGGTTCCATTCATCACCAAGGTCGTCAACCGCCGCTGACGACTCGTCAGCGCTGTAATCGTGATAGGCCATCGCCCATTTTCCCCCGGCGAGTGGTCCGCTGACCGTCAGTGAGGCATCCTGCAGCCCCACAACCGGTGTAGCGAGAAACTGGTCAGCCCAGCCGTTGTGGGCGTGCAGGGTGGCCAGAGGTGTGGAGAACCCGTAGGCGCCATCGTCTGAACCGAGAACTTCATAGGCCAGGGCAACGGTAACACCCTGAATGCCAACGCCGGCTTCAACCTTGTAGTAATCTGCATCAAAATCACTGGCGGCAGCTTCCGATTCCTGGGTGGCGTATTCCAGCGCGTAAATCAGGTCGACGTCGCTCACACCGTATTTTCCGGTGTAGCGCAGGCCGTAGGTGTCCAGGGAGTTATCCGCACCTTCATCCACTTCGAGCAAATACGCATAGCCGCTCAGTTTGCCCAGGGGGGTCTGGTAGCCCACATTCAGCAAATGATCCTTGCTGTTCAGGTCGCCCGACTCCGCAAAAATGCGATTGCGTTGATTCAGGAAGGCGTAATCCACGCTAAGGTCCGAGGCTGGGGCATAGCTCAGACGCAGTGCATCAAACGTTTGTCGATCCTGCCTCCACCCAACGTGCCCCACGAAGCGGTGGTTGTCGAATGTGATGACCTGGCGACCGAGTTTGGCGGTTACATCGTGCCGGGTGTACTGGAGATAGGCCTGATCCACTTCCGTTGTTTCAGGGTCTGCGATAACTGAATAGTCGGGGTTTTTTCCCAGGGTATTGTTGTATTCATCCAGTCCGGCAACGGTTCGTGAGTCCTCAAACTCCAAAAGTCCTGAGAGACCGTGATAGGCGCCGGTTTTGTAACCCAGGCGGGTCCGAACGGTGAGTGCGTCGGCGTCTTTGAGCGCGTTATCCTGCTCGACAGACTCATAACGCAGACGGATATCACCGGAAACGATGCCACTGCTCAGTGCATCGTGAAAGTTCTGATCCTCCGCCGTAACGGTCGTTGACAGCAGGAGAGTGCCGCCCAGCAGCCACACAGAGTGCTTTTTCATGATTATTCCTCGTTGTCCATAAGGTCTTTGGGATGAAATTGTGGTCGCCGAGCGGTAAAGACCTATCCGCGCTGTGCCGGGGTCTGATTTTTCTTATAGGCATAAAAAAACGCCCATCGATCGGACGTTACTCCAATCGATGAGCGCCTTTGCTCTGTATGACCAGTTCGCCGTAAAAAGGGTTTCCTTCAACGGCAGTTAGGTGACAGCAGTTTTCGCGCCAATCTATTGATTCTGTTCCTAACCTACTGAATATGATGAGATATGCGATTAGGCGGGTAGCGGTCGCTCAGGCATTGATGCGCCGGTTGAGTACACGAAGTCGGTTCACCCGCTCACCTGTGCACCGTTAAGGATCATTGTCGAAGAGACTGTATCCGTCGAGCCATCGGCTGCTTGGTATTGTGGGCATGAAGAGTTAGTTTGATTTGCTGTATGCTTTCCTTAACACCATTCGGCTAAAAGGGTAGTCAGCGATGAACCGAACGCAGTTTCTTCAGGATTTGATCACACAGCTCTCGCCAAGACTGGATTCGACAACTTACGTCTACTGCACAGTGCCACGGGCACAGTACGGAGAGCTGGATAAGCTGAAGCCGATTGTCAGCATCGCCGAACTGGAGGGCCTGACCCTCGTGATTCCGCTGGAACAGGCCAAAGCCGAGGGCCTGGATTACTACAGGATTTTCCGCCGCATCACGCTCGAGGGCCACTCCAGTCTTGAAGCCCTGGGGCTGACCTCCGTGGTGACCAGCCTGCTTGCCGAGCGAGGCATTACCACCAACGTCATTGCGGGGTTTTATCACGACCATATTTTCGTGCCCAGCGATCGAACTGATGAGGCCATGGAGGCATTGAAGGATCTTGCTAGCAAACCCAACGGTTAACACGGTCGCGACCCTCGACGATCTCGCAACCTTGGCAGACTATTCCCTCGTGGACACGCTCAACCGCGATCCTGAGGGAAAAGCTGACGGGGCTGACCACGAGCCACGACAGGTCTTCTCGGGGCACTATGTGCCGGTCAATCCCACGCCCATCGAAAACCCCGAATACGTCGCGCACGGGACACATCTGTTTCGCGAACTGGGTTTCGCCGACGCCATGGCGCGGTCCAGCGACTTCGTCCGTATGTTCTCCGGTGACTTGTCCCGTGTTCCGGAGCCGCTTCGCAGCGTCGGGTGGGCTTGCGGCTACGCATTGTCCATCTACGGCAACGAATTTTACCGGCAATGCCCGTTCCAGACCGGCAATGGTTACGGCGACGGTCGTGCTATTTCGGTGTTGGAGGCGGTCGCCAACGGGCAACGTTGGGAAATGCAGTTGAAAGGGGCAGGGCGCACACCCTATTGCCGGGGCGGAGACGGACGGGCCGTTCTGCGGTCCAGTGTCAGAGAGTTCCTGGCTCAGGAGCACATGCACGCGCTCGGTGTGCCCACCTCAAGGTCTCTGAGCCTGTATGTGTCGAAAACCGAAACCGTCAGGCGTCCATGGTATTCAGAGGGCTCACGCTCAATAGATCCCGATATCCTTGTCTCCGATCCCGTTGCCATTTCTACGCGTGTGGCACCGTCGTTCATCCGGGTAGGGCAGCTTGAGCTCTTTGGTCGTCGTGCCCGCAAGCTGGAACATCCGCAGGCGATGGAGGAGCTCGAGAAGATTGTCCTGCACCTGATCGATCGTGAGTACGGTGGCGTTATCGATCCGTCACTGACTACCGCCGAGAAAGTGGTGCTGCTGGCACGTGAGTTCCGCAGTCGGCTGACGTCGCTGGTGGCGAACTGGATCCGGGTTGGCTACTGCCAGGGAAATTTCAACAGCGACAACTGCGCTGCGGGTGGTTTTACGCTCGATTATGGGCCCTTCGGATTCTGCGATGTGTTTGATCCGCACTACCAACCCTGGACGGGTGGCGGTCATCATTATGCATTCCTCAATCAACCAGCCGCGGCCGAACGCAACTTCCACTCGTTTTGTTCGGCGCTCCGGCCATTAGTGGTAGAGCACCCGGAGTGTCTGCGGCAGCTGGAGGATATTGAGAGTGAATTCCCTCAGGTGATGCAGGCGCAGATGGAGAAGATGTGGGCGGCCAAGCTCGGGCTTGATGCGTTCGATGCGGATTTGTTCCGCGAGTTGGCAACGCTGATGATGCAAACGCGTGTGGATTACACCATGTTCTTCCGGGAACTCTCGCACTTACCAGATAACGTTGAGCCACTCAGGAAGAGCTTCTACGAGGGCATGACCCATGCTTCGGACTCCCAAGGTCTGGGCAAGCGCTGGGCGGCATGGCTCTCACATTGGCAGTCGCGCACGCGACCTCGCTCTCGTGAGGCGCTTTCCAGTCAGATGAAGCTTGCTAACCCGAAGTTCAGCCTGAGGGAGTGGTTCGTTGTGCCGGCCTATCAGCAAGCGGCCTCGGGTGACTACGCATTACTGCGGGAACTGCAGAATGTGATGACGCAGCCTTACGCTGAGCAATCGGAGGACATTGAGAAGAAATACTACAGGTCAAAGCCCCCGGAGCTCTTTGACATGGGCGGGTCATCGCACTACAGCTGTTCGTCGTGATGAGGCCAGTGGGCGACCACACCAAGCAATGAATTCAGCGTCGTGATAGCGGGAATCGAAGCCGTCTCCAGTAAAACAGAGGGTGAATAGGTCAGGTTGGCTGGGTTCGATCTGACGCCCGTCGCTGTATAGCGCAGATATCCAGGTCCAACCCTTCATAGTGAGGGACATGCGAGCCGGATCGGCTTCGCCCTCAAAGTCATGCTCCACCACTCCAAAGCTTAAAGAGTCGGGATCAAGCTTAAGCAAAACATTCTTAGCTATTGACGGCTGCGCTGACATTGGCCCACCCGGAGCGCGGTCAGCATAGCTCACGACGATGACATTCTTGTGGCGTGGATCCTGACTGAGTTCTGTCGTCTGTGGCGCGATGCGATCGCAAGGTATCCATCAGCAGTATTTAGCGCTGCCACGACGTAGAAGAACGTGCCTGAGCCGCCTGATTCCTGGGTCAGCAGATAGGCCTCCGTCGCCTCGGCAAGGAAGGGGAAGTCTAGACGACCACACAAAGCACTAAACTTCCGCCACCGTATATCAGTGACTTACCCTCCAAAGTCCACACAAAGTGCTAAACAAACTTAAAGCAGATTCGAGAATAGGGCGCTCATTCCGTTTTCCACACAAAGTGCTAAATTCGGCGTCCGACCCGGAGTTCGGAATAGTCTCACTGGAACGGAAAGATTCGAGGCAAGCAACAAGCCTTGTTGGCAGGGGACGCAATTAAACAAAAGCGGACATTCAAGTTAGCCTCCGCTCAGGGCCGACGAGCAAATCACTTATGCTTCATACAGCCTAATTGATGGAGCAAATCACGGACGCCAGACGATCACATGGAAAGGAAGCTGGGTGCAGGTCAGGGGTTTCAGCTAGCTTTGGGATGCCTGAACCAGTCTAAACTGTGGGGCCGATCTAATCTCAGCGTTCGTTCTTTAATCGAAACCAAAGGGCATAAAGCGCCGGCACAAACAATAGCGTGATCAGAGTGCCGACCGCCACGCCACCGATAAGGACATAAGCCAGCGGCCCCCAGAACAGGTCAAAGGTCAGAGGTACAAACGCCAGAACGGCCGCCAGGGCGGTGAGTACCACGGGGCGGGCACGTTGGACTGCCGCTTCGACAACGGCTTCCCGGGCAGCCATTCCTGCTTTGAAGTTGTCCTGCACCTGCTGCGTCAGAATCATGGTATTTCGCATCAGGATGCCGCCCAGGCCAATCAGCCCCAGCAGCGCGGTAAAGCCAAAGGGTTGATTAAACAGCAGCAAAGCCAGCACAGCCCCAATCAGCCCCAGTGGCGCGGTGGCAAGAACAGTCAATGTGCCGATAAAGGAACGCATCTGAAGCATGATAAAGATCAGCATCAACGCCAACATCACCGGTTGTAATGTCTGGATTGAAGCATTGGCTTTGGCTGATTGTTCCACCGTACCGCCGATTTCAATACGGTAACCCTCCGACAACTGTTCGCGCAGGCCCGTCATCGCACTCCATATCTCCTTGGTGACATCCGGTGGCTGGGCACCTTCTACATCGGCCTGAACGGCCAGGAAGGGGTCACGGTTGTAACGCTTTATGACGGGGTCCTCGTAACGAACCTGCCACTTGCCCAGTTGCTGTACGGAAAGTTTGCGGCCGTCGCGGGTTTTGATCTCAAGATCTTCCGGCATGATCACTTCGCCACGTGCATTACGCGCCACCAGTTGAACGCTCCTTATGCCCTGGCGCAGTTCGGTGACGGCCACTCCGCGGAGTTGGAACTGCAGTTGCCGGGCAACCTCTGCCGGAGTCAGGCCCATCCAACCCAGATTTTCCGGATCCATATCAAGATAGAGAGTGGGCACACGCTCATCCCATTCGAGATGCGGCATGACGATGTTCGGATGCCCGGTCATGAGAGTGCGGATCTGGTGCGCGATCTCTCTGAGTTGATCGGATTCCGGACCCAGCACACGAAAACTGACCGGCCAGACCACCGGGGGACCGTACAGCAAACGCGTCACCCGCACTCGTGCCTCCGGAAATTCACCCGCCGCGATTCTGGTTTCCAGCGCCGAGATGATGCGATCGCGCCCTTTAACGTCCTGCCCAATGGCAATCAACTTGGCAAATGCCGGGTCCGGCTGCTCGGGGTTGGCCGATACGAAGAATCGGGGCGCACCGGCACCGATGTAAGCGGAAAGGCTTTTCACCTCCGGCATGTCCATCAGAATCGCTTCCAGGCGTCTGACACTTTGATCCGTGGTGGCAATAGCGCTCCCCTGCGGAGCGTAGACACTGATCAGAACTTCGGGGCGATCAGAACTGGGAAAAAATTGCTTCTGCACCTGGGTTGCCATCCCGAAAGCACTGATCGCCAGCAAACCCACTGTGATAAAAACGACGGTTTTCCGGTACTGAACACACGCTGTGATCACCCCACGCAACCGCTGATAAAACGCGCTTTGGTAAAGGTCCTGGCCCATATGCCCGGTGTAATCGGGCAAGAGCTTGACGCCCAAATAAGGCGTAAAAGTTACCGCCACCACCCAGGAAATCAACAACGAAAAAGCCAGCACCCAGAAGATGTTGCCGGTGTATTCTCCCACTCCGGACTGGGCAAATCCGATGGGGACAAATCCGGCCACCGTCACCAGCGTACCGAACAGCATGGGCGCGGCGGTTACGCTCCAGGCATGACTGGCTGCCCGTACCCGGTCCCAGCCGCTCTCCATCTTCACGATCATCATTTCAATGGCGATGATCGCATCGTCCACTAACAGACCCAGTGCGATAATCAACGCACCCAGGGTGATGCGGTCCAGGTTTATGCCCGCCATTTTCATCAACAAGAAAGTCAGGCCGAGGGTCACAGGAATCGCAATGCCCACCACCAAACCCGCGCGCAGACCGATCGCCAGTATGCTAACCCCCATCACCACGACCAACGCAACCAGAAACTTGACCTGAAAAAGATCAACCGCCTGAGTGATGGCTTCCGCCTGATCGGTCAGGGTCTGTATTGACATTCCCAGCGGCAGCCTGCCCTGTTCGGTACTGACAAACTCGCGCAGCCGCGCGCCAAATTCCAGGCCATTTTCACCCGCACGCATGACCACACCCAGGAGGATCGCATCCTCACCGTTGGAGCGGACGATGTAGCTCAAAGGATCTTCATACCCTAAACGCACCTCGGCCAGATCAGATACGGTAATAAGCTGGTCGCCGATACGGAGAGGTACTGAGGTGAGGCGCTCAAGGTCAGACAGGTCGATGTTGCTGCGGACATAAACCCGCGGGCCGGCAAGATCAACAAAGCCAAGAGGCTGAAGACGGTTGTTGGCCTCTATCGCCTGCAACACCTCTTCTGCCGACAAACCGAGGTTGTTGAGCCGGTCCTGATCAAATTCGAGATACACCCGCTCAGGACGCTCCGCCAGGAGCTGTGCTTTTTGCAAGCCGGGCAGCCGTTGCAGGCGATCCCGTATCGATTCTGCCTCGCGGGTCAGTTCACGCATTGGCATCCCGGGTGCCGTCAGCGCCAGCAGGGAGAAATACACATCCGCGAAATCATCGTTGACGATGGGGCCGATCACACCCTGGGGGAGGTTGGGTCGCTCATCGAGCATGCGCTTGCGGACTTGATAGAAGAGGTCCGACACTTTTTCACTCGGAGTAGAATCCAGGAATCGGATAACCATGGCGGCCTGCCCGGGCCGAATGGTTGTCTCAATATTATCGAAATACACCACCTCCTGGATTCGCTTTTCCAAACGATCCACGACCTGGTTCTGCAGCACCTCGGGGGTTGCCCCTGGCCAGACGACAGAAACCACCATCGCCCGGACGGTGAACGCAGGGTCTTCCGCCCGACCCAGGGACGAGAACGCGTAGAAACCGGCAACAACGGACAGCAAAAGAAAAAAGAGGGTGACCGAACGCTCGCGCACTGCCAGCGCGGAAAGATTCGGTAAGCTCATTGAACCAGCTCCCGCACTGCCATGCCAGGCGTGAGCAGGTGTGTCCCCAACGCGACGATGGGCGTTCCCGCCTTGATGTCGACCTTGATCTTCGCATACTCCTCACCCAGATCGATCACCTCGACCGCCAGGGGCGTTACCGTGCCGTCGGAAACCAACCAGATCTGCGGCGTTTGCCCTCTCTCATCCAGGGCACCCAGCGGTACGCGATGGCTGGGGGCGGTTTGCTTCTGCGCTAACCGCACACTCACCACCGACCCCAGGGTTAAAGACGAGGGGTAGGGCCCCTCCAGGCTGTATCGGGCACGCCAGCTCCGGCTTGCGGGGTCGGCAGCCCCGGCAATCTCTCTCAAGCTCACAGCAAGCTGTTCGCCATTGGGTAAAGGGACATAACCGCGCATGGACGGGTTACTGCCCTCTGGTAAAAAAACCTCGACTTCCAGCGATTGATCTTCGGCCAGAACGGCAAGGGTTTGTCCGACACCCACAACCTGGCCAGGTTCAACGATGACCTCAGTGACCACGCCTGCATGGGCGGCTTTCAGTTCCGCATACCCCAGGGCATTCTGAGCCTGCTGATTGCGTGCAGAAGCGGTTTGCACCTGGCTGCGCGCCTCACGCTCTGCCAACTCAAGGCGTTGCAGGGTTTGTTCGCTGACAAACTGATGCGCCACAAGTTGCTGCTGGCGCTGGAGTTCATTGGTGGCAATTGCCAGGGCCGCTTTTGCACGCTTAAGATCCACGGCGGCGACCCCTGCGGCTGCCACCAGGTCCCGTGTATCGAGCTTGAACAGTAAGTCGCCTTTTTCCACGCGCTGACCGGCATCGATATAACGATGCTGAATCCGACCGGCGATCTGAAAGGCCTGAGGAACTTCGTGGCGGCCTCGCAGGGTTCCTGAAAATCTCTGCGCTGTTGGGCCGGCGTCCTTTAGTTCAACTGTTTTTACCCAGGGGATAGGGGCGCGGGCATCTGGGGGCGGTTCCGAAGACTGCTGACAACCAGACAGCATGAGCAGCGAGATAAACAGGGTCAGCATACAGCGCATGGCAGGTGTCCCGATTGGCAAAATCCAGATTTGAGTATCAGCTCTCACGGTAGCCGGACAAAACAAGTTGCAGGATGGCATCGCGAACGGTTTCCCTCCGCTCCATAGGCAGAAAATGAGTCGCCTCGCCGAGGACATTTACGTCAGCCTCAGGCAGCAGGATCTGCAGGCGTTTTCGCGCGGCCGGCGAGAAGGTTGACCCGCGTTCCGCCGCCAGCACGATAACCGGGCACCGCAACTGACGAATACCGGGCCAGGGGTTGTGTTCGGTATGGGCAAAAGTGGTGCTCTCCCACTCCGGCGCACACGCCAACTGAACTTGATCTTCCTGCGGTTCGAAGGCGTGCTGGATATAGGCTTCCAGCCATGCTTCGGGCCAGGTCTTGAAGCCACCGCGGCCCCGATAGTTGTCCAACGCAGCAGCGTGCGAGTCGAATACCGGGCGCCGACGTGCGGCTCCGGCGGCCAGTGACAACCGATGTGACTGGCGTAGCAGCTTGGCCAGCCACAACCTCAGGCCCTGCCCCGGATCCATGATTACGGGTTCCGCCAGAATCAGGCCCAGCACTTTGTCTGGCCGTCGGGCAGCGGCCATGATGCTGGTGGTGGCCCCAATGGAGTGGCCGGCAAGCCAGACCGGCTCATCCAGGCTATCCAGCAGAGCGGTCATGTCGCGATAGTAGGTTTCCCAGCCCCGGAATGTCGAAAAGTTCGCCGCACCGGCGCTGGCCCCGTGCCCCCGCATGTCCCAGGCCAGGACATTGACGTCCGTGGCAAGCTCATCAAGGAGGGGGCGGTACAGGCGGCCATGGAAACCCGTTGCATGCGCCCAGTGCAACGTGGGGCGCGCTTTGGATTGCGGCCAGCGCCACAGGGCGATCTCCGCGCCATCCGGCGCCTGGAATTGGTCGCGTTCAGGGTTGTTGTGCTTATTGTCCATGAAGATCTGCTTCTTTGGCCGCCATTGTCGGGAGCAACAACTGAACCTGACCGCTGGCGATCGGCTTGCGCTTATCGCCCTGCCAGCAGGTCACCCGGACCAGGCTGCTCCGCCTGCCTTGCCGGACAATTTCGGCGCTGGCGAACGTCGATCGGGCCTGCGCGGAGCGGAGGTAGTTAATGTGGCTGTCGAGAATGCGTGGGCAACGTTTGTCTGTATCCTGGCGTTGCGCAGCGACCCGCGCGGTAAGCTCCATCAGGGCGCCAAGCACGCCGCCATGGAGAGCAGGTAGCATAAAGTTGCCAATCAGCGCTTCACGACACGGCATATGAACCACTAGACCTACATCGTCGCGTTGAACCTCAAGACCAAGGTGCCGTGCGTAGGGAGTGCGCTCCAGCAGGGCCTGCCAGTCGGAACATTCTTTCCCGCTTTCTTGCCCGCTTTCGGAAGGGCCTGAGATGGGTTGTGCCGAATCGCCAGTCGTACTCATGCGCCCTCCTTTTTTCGTCCACCGGCCTGAAATTGCTGGCCCTGGGTGTTGCGCATGAAGGTGGCGCTTGCCGTCGCTAACAGCTCACTGTCACTCTCGCTGAGGATGTCGCAATGGATGAACGCGACCTCGTCCGTTAAATGACGACAGGTGGCCACCGCTACCAGGGCACGGTCGCCGCTGGCAGGCCGCAGATAATCCATGCGCAGATCCAGCGTGGCAATGGGCATCAGCTCCAGGGCCCCCGCAAATACCGCCAGGCCTCCGGCGGAGTCTGCCAGTGAGTAGAGCACGCTGGTGCAGATTTCTTTTGTATCCTCTTCGGCGAACATCCATGGCTGTGGGGTCAGGCGCATACAGACCTGGCCCTTATCGACAGAGACAACCTGCATACCCAGATCCCTGCCGTGGGGAACCTGTTCGGTGAACTGCCACGCCGTCGTCACAGCGTCACTGTGCTGAGCTCTGTTCGACTCCGTCATCAGATCTGCCCACCCCGGTTTGCATTTCGCGCAGGGGTGGAAGTGGGGGGAAACAGCTGATTTTGATAGGTCATTGCCATGTCAGTTTCTTCCGAATAACATTGTTGCTGGATTTTGGTTGGTTAACCAACCAAATGTCAAGAATCTGTTGTGGCAAATGGCACGCCACCCGTGCGATGGCGCACCACCAATGCAATGAGTCAGGTGGTTGCCGCTCTGATGAACAAATAGCTGGCTTGCTGAGGAGATGTTTAAGCCATGGTTAACAGACAGATGACTCCTGCAAGCAAACTGGGCGACCAGGGCGACGTTTTGTCTAACGCAGCCCGGCTTTTTCGTGAGAAAGGCTTTGAAAGGACGTCGCTCAAGGAGATTGCCGAGGCCTGCAATATGCTGCCCGGAAGTCTGTATTATCGTTACAACAGCAAGGAAGCGCTGCTTGTCGAGCTGATGCGCCGGGGGGTGGACCTGGTTACCGCAGAGGTCGAGTCGGCTTACGCCAGTTCGGATGACCCGGTTGAACGGTTGCGTCTTTGTATCAACGCGCATCTGCGAGCCCTGTTGGTCGATTCGGACGCGGTTTACGTGCTGCTGTTTGAATGGCGAGCGCTGGGCCCGGAGGCCCGCGAGGAAATCATCGAACTGCGTGACCAGTACGAGTCCTTGTGGGCCGATATCCTCGAAACGATGATTGCACAGGGCGTGATCCGGAAGAATGTTGACGGCCGTTTGCTCCGCCTGATCGGCCTTGGGGCGCTCAACTGGGTTGCAACCTGGTTCGACCCGAACGGGGCTCATTCACTCGACGCCATTGGCGACTTGATCTGGCAGATCGCGATGGACGGTGTGATCAATAAAGGGGGGCAGGCATAGGTTCTGGCTTCACAAACGCAAGCAAGTAGCCTCTGTTTATGATCGCTAATCATGCGGATGCACGGTTTGTCATCTGACATTTTGCCTGAACTGCTCAGGCGACTGGTCAAACCAGCGCTTGAAGGCGCGTCTGAAATTGGCAATGTCGTGATAGTTCATCAACGCGGAAATGGCCTCGATTGACAGTTGGCTTTCACGCAAATAGGTCGCTGCCTGCTGGGACAGAATCTCGTCGCGAACTTTCCGAAAACCGCTGCGTTCCTGCTTGAGTTTGCGTGCCAGAGTGCGTTTGCTCATGAACAACGAGGCCGCTGCTTCGTCTTCACTGAGCGTTCCGGGCGGTCGGGACAACATCATCATCTTCAGCTGGGTCTGATAGCTCGGTTGATCCGACTGAAGTTGCACAAGCATCGATTCACACTGTTGCAAGGCCAGACGATAGTTTTCGTGATTGGCGGACGCATTCGGTTCCCGACACAATGACATCGGCAACGTAAGTTTTACCTGATCGCAATCATAGTGAATCTGCCCGGATAAAAAATCGGCATACATTGCCTTATACTTTGGTTCAGGATGAGCGAAGTATATTTCAGCCTCATGCAAAGGGCGACCAATTATAAATTCGCCAAATTCAAAAAGGGCCTTAATCATCGCATCCGACAGGCACTGCTGTATGTCATCGTCCAGCGACTCCTGATAGTCCAGAATACACTCCAGGCGCTCGTTGACTTGCTGCAAATGCAGGTGGATGAAGCTAGCACGCGTGGGCAGAAAAGTATGAATCGCCTGCAGCGCAGTGAGAAAGTCGGGGCTGCTGTAAGCAACGAACCCCATTGCTCCATGGGTTGCCGGTGTCAGTCGCTTGCCGAGCCGCAACCCGAATTCCGGCAGGCCGGACAAGTCCAGTGCGTTGCGCAGAATCCGCATCTGCTGAGCTGCGGTAAGCAGGCTTTCCTCACTCAATAATTGCGCCACACCAAGCCCGGTGCCGAGCAGCAGACGTGGCAGTTGTTTGGCTGTTAAATCAAGCTCACGCGCAATTAGCCGTGAGTAATTCGATGGAATACCTGGACCGGTTTTTTGCAAATCACCCGCCTTCTGCGTCGTCATCATTGATCATCTCCGTCCTGAACGACCACTATTTTGTCTTTAAATGACTCTATGTTGTCAAGAAATGACCTGACAGAAGTATCGCCAGACAGCCAATATCTATCGGTGAATACTACGGGCAGGAGAACAACAATGGGTAAGATTACTTTTATAGAACATGATCAAACTAAACATGTCGCTGAGTTCAAAACTGGTTCCTCGGTAATGCAAATCGCCGTTGACAATCTGATCCCCGGTATTGACGGGGACTGCGGGGGGGAATGTGCCTGTGGCACCTGCCACGTCATCGTCTCGGACGATTGGTTCAGAAAGACAGGTACGCCTGGTGGTGAGGAAGAGCAAATGCTGTCAATGACCCCGGAGCGGGAGAGCACTTCGCGCCTGGGCTGCCAGGTGGTCATTACTGATGAAATGGACGGCATGACCGTGCATTTACCCGAGTTCCAGATGTGAACATAGGAGGACGCATGCCAACACTGTCTAAAACATTTGACGACATTCAATCCCGAGTGATCAATGCTACCTCCAGGGTGGTACCGATGCACAGGCAGATCCAGGGGCTGAAACTGTTAATGAGCGCCAAGAAGAAGGCCTTCGGCCCACGCCGGCCGGTGCCCGAATTTGTTGAATCAGTCATCCCGGACGTTAACACGCTGGCCCTTGAGGACATCGATGTCAGCAATCCATTTTTGTATCGGCAGGATCAGTGGCGCGCCTATTTCAAACGGTTGCGCGATGAGGCTCCGGCGCATTACCAGAAGAACAGCCCCTTCGGCCCCTTTTGGTCGGTGACTCGCTTTGAGGACATCATGTTCGTAGACAAGAGTCACGACCTGTTTTCCGCCGAGCCGCAAATCATATTAGGCGACCCTCCAGAGGGGCTGTCGGTGGAAATGTTCATAGCCATGGATCCGCCAAAACACGATGTGCAGCGCAGCTCGGTTCAAGGCGTGGTGGCACCGAAGAACCTGAAGGAAATGGAGGAGCTGATCCGATCGCGTACCGGCGATGTGCTTGACAGCCTGCCTCTGGGCCAGCCCTTCAACTGGGTGCCCACTGTATCGAAGGAACTCACCGGTCGCATGCTCGCAACCCTTCTGGATTTTCCTTACGAGGAACGTCACAAGCTGGTTGAGTGGTCGGATCGGATGGCCGGGGCAGCATCGGCAACCGGCGGCGAGTATGCCGAAGAAGAGATCATGTTTGACGACGCGGCTGACATGGCCTGGTCCTTCTCCAGGCTCTGGAGGGATAAGGAAGCGCGCCGCGCGGCGGGCGAAGAGCCCGGTTTCGATTTGATCAGCCTGCTACAGAGCAACGACGACACCAAAGATCTGATCAATCGCCCGATGGAGTTTATCGGCAATCTGACGCTGCTTATCGTTGGCGGCAATGATACCACTCGCAACTCAATGAGTGGTGGCCTGGTGGCCATGAACGAATTCCCAAAGGAGTTCGAAAAACTGAAGGCAAAACCGGAACTGATTCCGAACATGGTGTCGGAAATCATCCGCTGGCAAACGCCGCTGGCCTATATGCGCCGAGTCGCCAAGCAAGATGTTGAGCTGGGCGGCCAGACCATCAAAAAGGGCGATCGCGTTGTGATGTGGTACGCCTCGGGCAACCGTGACGAGCGCAAGTTCGAGGACCCCGATCACTTCATTATCGATCGCAAGGACGCACGAAACCATATGTCATTTGGCTACGGTGTTCACCGTTGCATGGGCAACCGCCTGGCCGAATTGCAACTGCGTATCCTATGGGAAGAGATTCTCAAACGCTTTGACAAGATCGAAGTCGTCGGCGAGCCGGAGCGCGTGCAGTCCAACTTCGTGCGGGGCTATTCGGAGCTGATGGTCCAGCTGACACCAAAAAGTTAATGAACAGGCTAACCAGGATGACGACCGAACAATTTGACTATGTCGTGGTTGGCGCGGGCTCGGCCGGATGTGCTGTCGCCAGCCGCCTGTCGGAGAGCGGTCGCCATTCTGTGCTGCTGCTTGAAGCCGGTCCGGAGAGCCGCCGCAACCCTTTCGTGAACATGCCGCTGGGTTTCCTGCAGCTAATGTTCAGCCGCCGCTACAACTGGCAGTTCAATACCGAACCGCAGCGTCACATGCACGACCGGGCGCTTTTTCAGCCGCGGGGCAAGATGCTTGGCGGTTCCAGCGGCATGAACGCGCAGGTCTATATTCGCGGGCATGCCCGGGACTACGACGAGTGGGCACGGCTGGGGTGCAAAGGGTGGTCATACGCCGAGGTGTTGCCCTACTTCCGCCGATCGGAACATTTCGAGCCCAAACTTACGCCGAATGAGGCAGAATTTCATGGTCAGGGTGGTCCGCTGAACGTTGCCGAGCGCCGCTATACCAATCCGCTGAGCACGGCGTTTGTCGAGGCGGCGACCCAGGCAAAGTACCGGCTCAATACAGATTTCAACGGCAGTGAGCAGGAGGGCGTGGGCTTCTACTACGCCTACCAGAAAGACGGCACACGCTGTAGCAACGCGCGGGCCTATCTCGAACCCGCCACGGCGCGTTCCAACCTGACGGTTTGCAGCGGCGCGTATGTCACCCGGGTGCTACTCGAAGACACCCGCGCCACCGGTGTCGAATACCGCGATACAAAGGGGCTGACGCAGGTCCGTGCCGGGCGCGAAGTTGTGCTCTGCGGCGGCGCGTTCAACTCGCCGCAACTGCTGATGCTGTCCGGGATCGGTCCGCGGGAGGAACTGTCCCGGCATGGCATAGAACTGCGCCATGCGTTGGGGGGCGTCGGGCAGAATCTTCAGGATCATATCGACGTGTTCGTGCGCGTCAGCGCCCGCAGCCGCCAAAGCATCTCGATGCATCCGAGTTACTGGCTCAAGGGGCTGTGGGGCGCTCTGACGTATCTGAGCGGCCGGCGGGGCGTGCTGTCGAGCAACGGCGCCGAGGCCGGCGGGTTCATCCGCTCCCGGCCCGAGGAGCCGGTACCCGACCTGCAGCTGCACTTCGCGCCAATGCTGTACGACGATCACGGGCGAGACCTGAAGACCGCGATGAGCGGTTATGGCTACGCGGTGATGATCTACGGGCTCAGGCCGTCGTCGCGCGGGCGCGTCGGTCTGCACAGTGCCGACCCGTTTGCCGCGCCGCTGATCGACCCCAACTACATGGCCGAGTCCGCCGATGTCGAGCGACTGGTGCGCGGTGTCCACCTGGTGCGCAAGATCCTGGCGCAGGCGGCGTTTGCCCCGCACCACGAGGTTGAGGTCTTGCCCGGGCCGGCGCTGCAGAATGACGACGATCTCGCCGCATGGGTACGGCGCAGCGGTGAATCAGCGTACCACCCGGTTGGCACCTGCAAGATGGGTGTTGATCCGATGGCGGTGGTCGATCCGCGCCTGCGCGTGCATGGCCTGCAATGCCTGCGGGTGGTCGATGCCTCCATCATGCCGACGCTGGTCGGCGGAAACACCAATCAGCCGGCAACCATGATCGGCGAGAAAGGTGCCGCGATGATACTTGAGGATGCCGGGGAGATGGTCGGCTGAGCTCCGCGCGCGCGGGCGTCACAGGGCTCAGTTGGCATCTGGACTTCTGATCAATCTGATTCCAAAGAACAGTAGAAAGAGACAGGCTATGGCAAACCAACAGAAAGAGACGACAGTCATCGTTGGCGGCGGGCACGCAGCAGGTGCGCTCCTGACAACCTTGCTGCAAAAGAAATATCAACATGAAGTGGTCCTGGTGGGCGAAGAGCCACATCCACCCTATCAGCGGCCGCCCCTGTCCAAGAACTACCTGGCAGGCGAGGTGGATCAGGAGTCGCTGTACCTCAAGCCGCGCTCGGTGTACGAGAACGCCGGCCATCAGTTGCGGCTCGGTGTACGTGCCGAACAAATTGATCGGGACAACAAGACCATCAGTTTGTCGGACCAGAGCACATTGAAATACGATCGACTGGTCCTGGCCACGGGGTCACACGTTCGACGCCTGAACGCACCCGGGGCTGACTTGAAGGGCATTCATTACCTACATGACATAGCTGACTCGGATGCCCTGCGTGAACAACTGGTTCCGGGGAAACGCTTGGTCATCGTGGGTGGTGGTTACATTGGCCTTGAAGTGGCATCCAGCGCTACCAAAAAAGGCGTTGATGTCACGGTACTGGAAGCGGCCGAGCGTCTTATGCAGCGTGTAACAGGCCCGGAAATGTCGGAGTTTTTTTACACCAAACACAGTAACGCTGGCGTGGATCTACGCCTGAACACGGCGGTAACCGGTTTCGAAGCTAGCGATCAGGGGCATGTGGCTGGCGTGACATTGGCGAGCGGCGGCACTGTACCGGCCGACATAGTGCTCGTTTCAGTGGGTGTGGCGCCAGAAACCGCCCTGGCTGAGGCCGCCGGCCTGCCCTGTGATGACGGCATTATTGTTGACGAGTTTACCCGCACAGAAGATCCAGCCATCCTGGCGATCGGCGACTGTACCCGCCACCGGAATCTTTTCTTCGAGAAGATGCAGCGCCTTGAATCTGTCGCCAACGCGGTTGATCAGGCCCGGACAGTGGCGGCAACCCTGATGGGCGAGAAGAAACCCTATAATAGCGCTCCATGGTTCTGGTCGAACCAGTATGACGTGCGTCTGCAGATGGTGGGGTTGTCGCAATATCATGATCAGCGTGTGCTGCGCGGAAGCCCGGAAGACAAGGGATTTGCGGTGTTTTATCTCCGCGACGGCTGTGTCATTGCTGTTGATGCGGTTAACCTGCCCATCGCTTTTATGGTCGGCAAGACCCTCGTTCAACAACGCAGGCAGGTCAATCCTGAAATGTTGAAGGATCCGGATATTGAACTGAAGTCCTTGGTGAGCGGTCAGTCCATAAATTGAAATTGACGACCGAGTAGAGCTGTGCCCTTAGTTTGCCCAAAATTGCGAAAGCAATGCACAACTCATACGGCCTATGGATATCATATCCTACGACCGACAGCTTTCAGTGAGCGCAAAGAATGCGTGAGCCACAACCGGCGGAATTTCCCGTAGCCAGACACATTACTGTTGCTCTGGTAAACCGAGAGCACCATAGCGGTGAAATAATTCTCTATATATCCCACTAATAACCTCACCTTGCAATTACCGACGAAAATATGAACTTGATTTTATCCACAAAGATAAAGCGAAGTCTCTATCGGCCATTATGGGTAGAGGTTCCGATCACTCAATCCTTCATAAGCAACATCGCCCATTCGGTGTCGACCTCTTGTTTTGGTTCATCTGAGCATATGCTTTTTCATGCGGATGGGTGGTGGCAGCCAAGACAGGGCTTTTCAGACTGCAAGCTTCAAGCGGTGTGTAAATCAAACACAGTAAGATTCCGGCTTATTGATGGTGGACATCAAGAACCGATAGTTACGAGCGGTATTAATGTTAAGACACTTGCTCGATTAAATGAAACTTGCGGGACTACTGAAAAGGTTTTCTATAGTAAGGACGTGCCGGTCCTGATGGCTATATACTACTCGACTAAACGATACGAGACCTTTAAATGATGTATAAGGCTGGGGCTATATACCTAAGGAAGATCTGAATAACCGCTGGTTTTTGCCCCTTTTCCGCAATCTTGGCGGAAAAGGGGCGCATTGGTCTTACGCTGCAGGTTTTTTATCAATCAGCAGGTTGCTGAAAGCGACCAGCAAATGCAGACGGTTGGTATACTTGGCATTTAAAAGCGATATGCGACTCCGATGCTCACGATAGTGGGGTCCACTTCCACTTCTGCCTGAACAGGGGCCGGGCCCAGGTTACCGGTGATATCCGCCTTGAAGGGTGCATATCTAACGTCAAAATTTGCCGACCAGTTATTGTGTATCTTCCAGCGAAAACCAGCCTGAACCGCAGGGGCCCATGTATCTTCGACGTCGAAGTCGGTTAGTGCGCGATCCTTTTCATCTAAAAAGAGAATCCGTCCTACACCCGCTCCAAAGTACGGAGAGAAGTTGCTACCCGTCAAGACATGATACTGAAGCGAAAGAATTACCGGACCATAATCTGTTTGACCAAGAAAAAGACCGGAGAGAGACTCTTCGCCCTGGAGGTCCGCACTAGCGGGAATGCCGCCAAAAATGTTGAATGCCAGCTGATTACTCAGAAAATACGACACGTCGAATGATATGGTCGTATCGTTGTTAATAGACAGGTTGGAATTTGGAACGGGGGCACCCCCCGCAGAGGCTGATCGCAAATCTTCATCGGTTAGAACTCTAGTGGCATTCAGCCCAACCACCCAGTCGCCTCTACTGTAAACCGGCTCAGATTGAGCGTTGGCCAGGCTCGCAGCAAGTGAAAGTAAAAGGAACGCCACTAACGAGACTTTACTAATTATTTTAGGTTTCATTTTTTTATTATCCTTTTTGGTATTAAAACAAATTGGCTTTAGGTAAAACTGCAATTTTTCGTAACACAAATGTCACTCATTGATGCTAGCTTGCCGGTTTACTGACTAATACTTCCCCATACTCAGAACGCAGCTTGTTTTTTAATACTTTCCCAGTGGCATTGCGTGGCAATCCTTCCACAAAGATCGCGCGATCCGGGATCTGCCACTTGGCGACTTTCCCCTGATAATGAGCAAGAAGTTCCTCCTCAGTAATATTTGCGTCGGGTATTTTTACTGCCAACAGGATCGGTCGTTCGTCCCATTTATCATGGGAGGCCGCCACTACGGCAGCTTCATTGATGGCAGAATGGCCCATTGCGATTCCCTCCAATTCGACTGTAGATATCCATTCACCACCAGATTTAATAATATCTTTTGAGCGGTCACGTATTGTCATAAATCCATCATCATTGATCGAAGCAACATCACCTGTCTCGAACCAACCGTCTTCCTCAAGAGTCTGATTTGGTTCAACACCGAAGTAATCGGCTACCACCCAATGACCACGGATGCGGAGATTTCCCTGAGCAATGCCATCTTCGGGCAGTTGATGACCGTCTTCTCCTACAATTTTGAGCTGCACCCCGTAGGGAGGCCGTCCCTGGCTTTCACGGATTTTGTTTCTTCCTTCCTCCGAAAGAGTATTGTGTTTCGACAGCAGTGCGTTGACGGTCCCGATCGGTGATGTTTCTGTCATTCCCCATGCATGGACAACTTCTACGCCATACTTACCACGAAACTCCGACATCATTGAGGGCGGACAAGCGCTACCCCCTATCACCGTCCGTTTAAGCGACTGTGCCGAGGAGCCAAGCTCGTCCAAAGCCGAGAGAAGTCCCTGCCAAATCGTAGGCACACCCAGCGCAATCGTTACGCTTTCTGAATCGATCAGCTTGACCAAACTTTGCCCATCCAGGCCAGGACCAGGCAACACCAGTTTGGCTCCAACCATCGCCGTAATGTAGGGTACCCCCCACGCATTTACGTGAAACATAGGAACAACCGGCATCACCACGTCCCGTGCCGATAAATTCAGTGCGTCGGGTTGAGCAGCTACCAGCGCGTGCAGAACGGTGGAGCGGTGTGAATAGAGCACCCCTTTGGGATTTCCGGTGGTGCCCGATGTATAGCAGAGGCTTGAGGCCTGGTTTTCGGCGATTTCAGGCCAATTCGCGTTAGGCGTTCCTCGCTGGAGAAACTCTTCATAAAACAACAAGCCTGGAAATTGCGCTGCAATTTCTTCGTCCGGTTCGGACATCAATACAAATTTCTCAACCGTCTCCAGTCGGTCTCGGATATTTGAAACAATGGTAAGGAACGTTTTGTCAAAGAATATGACTTTGTCTTGAGCATTGTTGATAACGTAAACGAGTTGTTCTGGAAACAGTCGCGGGTTAATGGTGTGACACACCATCCCGCCACCAGAGATGCCAAGGTAACATTCCAGGTGCCCCACGTTATTCCAACAAATGGTCGCGCACCGATCCCCCTGGACATAGCCTGCCGTTCGAAGCGCTGACGCAAGTTGTCGCGACCGCTCCGAAACAGTTGCCCAGTCAGATCGACTGGGATTTCCATCCGTTCCTATCGACACAATCTCAGCGTCTCCATGGTAGCGAGCAGCATGGTCGATCAAGGAATTCACGGTGAGCTCCATGTTCATCATTTGGCCAAGCACGTTTATCTCCTGTCGTTTTTGTAGTTGGTTGACGCGAGTATCTGGCGTCATTAAGGTCCAATGTAGAAGGCATAATCCGGGTTTGAACCTAAACATTTCCCAAGAGGATGTCGGCTGCATTTTCGGCAATCATCATGGTGGGTGCGTTGGTGTTACCGGCAACCAAACTGGGCATTATCGAGGCATCGACAACTCTTAGCCCTTCAATCCCTCTGACTTTTAATTCCGGATCAACGACTGAATCCGGATCCGCGCCCATACGACAAGTGCCAACGGGGTGGTAAATAGTCTCTGCATTTTCCCGGATAAAGTCCGCAATCTGACTGTCCGAAGACACCGAGTTTCCGGGCTTAATTTCTCGTTTACTATGTAAAGCCATTGTTGGTGCCCCGAGTATCCGTCGTCCAAATTTAACGGCCGAGATCATTGTTTTGATGTCTTCGGGGTTACTGAGATAATTGGGTTGAATCAACGGGTCGGCCAATGGGTCAGGGCTTTTGAGACCAATAAAACCGCGGCTTCTGGGCATTAGATCGCAAATATGCAAGGTGTACCCATACCCGGCCATCACTTTTCGTCCATGATCCTTCAGGTAAGTTGGCAAAAAGTGGAATTGCACATTTGGCCGTTCGCACGAGCGCTCGGATTTAACAAAGCCTCCGGACTCGGCAACATTACTGGTAAGAAATCCACGTCGCGCAAAGATATATGAGAATAATGCGCTCACGCCCCGAAACAGGAAACTGGGAGCAACGCCAATGGGCAAACGTGAGTTTGCCGCGTGCATGATCGTAATATCCAAATGATCAACCAGATTCTGGCCGACCTCAGGAAGATGATGCACAAGGGGGATCCCGTGTTTTCCAAGCTCTTCGCTATCACCGATTCCCGAAAGCATAAGTAGTTGTGGTGAATTAACCGCACCACCAGACAATATGACTTCACCGCCGTTATTGAGTCTAAGCTGGCGATATTCGCCCCCCTGGTTCAGTGTCACGCCGACTGCCCGCTTACCGTCCATTACCACCCGGGTTACCCGCGCGTCCGTTAGCACATCAAGATTAGGCCGGTTCTCCGCGACACGCAGAAATGCCTGCGCTGAACTCCAACGGCGACCATTTTTTTGTGTCACCTGGTAGAGTCCCAATCCCTCTTGCGTCTCTCCATTAAAGTCCGTGTTTATCGGGAGCTCTACATGAGGTGCCGCTCGAACAAAATCTCGACTCAACGGATTGACTGATTTGAGTTCACTTACGGTGAGCTCACCGCCCTCCCCATGGTAAGAATCTGCGCCAAAACGTTTATTATCTTCCAGTCGACGAAACAATTTTAAAGCGCGATCCCATCCCCAGAGGTCGGTCCCGGCAACTTGACCCCAGTGGTCATAATCGGCTTTGTGACCTCTGATATAGACCATGGCGTTGATAGAAGAGGACCCGCCAAGTGTTTTCCCACGAGGCCAAAACAGGCGGCGCTCCTTCAGATGTTCTTGAGGTTCGGTTTCAAGAGCCCAATTCAGCTTTTTACTATTGGAAAGGAGTGCTATACCTATAGGCATATGTATGAGTGGATTTTTATCCTTTGGGCCCGCTTCTAGCAACGCTACTCGCTTTGAAGAGTCCGCCGTAAGCCGATTGGCCAATACACAGCCCGCCGATCCCGCACCGACAATAATGTAATCGTACATAATAACTCTCTTATTATTTGATTATACTCAGCCCAGAATACGAACAGCAGCCTCTATAAGACGCCGGACCCAGGCTGTATAGGGTGGAAAAAGAAGATGCATAAGAGAATGTTTATCCTCCATCAACGCCTTTTCATGCGAAAAAGCGCGGAAACCGTATTCACCGTGTGCCGCCCCTATCCCGGAATTATTAACTCCACCAAACGGCAGGCCCGGATGTAGAAAATGCACAACTGTAAGGTTGACTCCTACAGCGCCGGAGCTCGTTCGCTCGATAATATCCGTGGCAAAAGCCTCGTTTTTGTCGAATATGTAAAGCGCAAGCGGTTTAGGGTTATCGTTGATTTTCTTGATAACCAGATCAATATCGTCGAATTCAATAACGGGTAAGATCGGGCCGAATAACTCCTCACGTGAAATATCCATGTCGCTCGATACATTTGAAATCAACGTCGGAGCAATAAAATTCTCTTCAGCATCTGTAACACCGCCTTCAAAGACTCTTGCACCTTTGTTTTTGGCATCATCTATCAGGTTTGAAACTCGCTGGAAATGACGTCGATTTACAATCCGGCAATAGTCGGCGGTCGATTTCTGGGCTTCTGGTGTTTTTCCATAGACTCGCCCAATTTCCGTTTTAAGTGCTTCATTGAATTGATCTGCGATATTAACGTGCACAAAAACATGATCTGGGGCGATACAGGTCTGTCCATTATTGGCAAACTTACCCCAGACAATGTTTCTCGCAGCCCTCTTTATGTTGGCATCTGGGCCAACAATGGTCGGGGACTTACCCCCCAATTCCAGTGTCACTGAGGAAAGGTTCTTGGCGGCAGCCTCCATGACCACCTTGCCTACCGCAGGACTGCCCGTGAAGAATATGTGGTCGAAGGGTAAGGCCAACAGTTTCTGCGCTACCGCGGCATCACCCTCAATCACGGAAACCAGATCGGGAGGGAAGGTTTCGGCGACAATGTTGGCAATCACCTTTGAGGTATGTGGTGTCATTTCCGAGGGTTTAATGATGGCTCCGTTCCCTGCAGCCAACGCTGAGACGAGAGGTCCGAGCGCAAGATTGAGCGGATAATTCCACGGTGCAATAATCAGGCACACTCCCTTTGGTTCTGGCCGAACATAAGATTTCGTGCCCAGAACACCAACGGATGCAGCCACTCGCTTCGGACGCATCCATTTACGCAAGTGTTTTTTAGTGTGTCGAATTTCCTGAAGCACCGGCAGGAGTTCAGTTAATTTGACTTCTGGAGCGGGTTTTCGAAAGTCCGCCGCGCAAGCCGCAATGATGTTTGATTCGTAGCGTTTAATTGAATCCCGCAGCTGGTCGAGCTGCGCTATTCGAGCCTCCAAGGTAAAACTTCCGCGACGCGCAAGTTGTGCCCGCTGTAGGGCCGCGAACGTTGAATCAATCGTATCGCTGGTTGACACATTGGGCAGCCCAACCTTCGCCAGACTAGCAATCTGCATTATAAAATCACCTCTTGCCGAACGAGACTGTTGTTATTTTCCATCGGATTACTAGTCTTCATAGAGGACATAGTCCTCTTTTGTGGCACCACAGTCCGGACAGCACCAATCGTCTGGAATATCTTCAAAACGAGTGCCGGCAGGGAAGCCTTCGGCTTCATCTCCGAGAGCTTCATCGTAGATATGGCCGCAAGTGATGCAGACCCACTTCCGATAGGTATCTTTTTGAGTCGAGTCTTTCGGCGATTTTGAAGAGTTAGGCTTGGGTTTCGCTTTGGGCTTTGTTTTATTTTTAGCTGAAGGAGTAGATGCGCCCGTTGCTTTCTGCGATGCTCCCTCGGTCTTAGCTTGGCTGGCAGGGCGGACCGCTGTATTGGTTGCGGACACCGAAAGTTCCGGGTTCGCTTCTTGAAGCGCAACGAAGTCAACCTTATCCCTGACGGCACAGTCTGGACAGGACCAGTCTTCAGGAATTTTTTCCCATGTCGTTCCTGCAGGAAAGCCTTCGTGCGGATCACCAACCACTTCGTCGTATACATAACCACAATCAGGGCATTGATACTTAGCCATTTAGAGCACCTTTCAAACGATATTATTGTCTTTGTTTTGGTAGCGCCCGACGCGCACCCTCTTTCAGGTGCACGTCAGAGGCTCTTTTTCTGCAACGTAAATAAAGTAAACGAGGTATATAAGTTCCGATTAGCCGATCATTTAGCCGCGGCGGTATCGACTGATTCAGAATCAGTCCCACCAAATTTACGCTCATAGAATTCACGCTTGCCGGGTTGAATCTGAATCTTATCGAGATCTCCTTTAGCCCAATCCAGCACCCGGTGGTCCATTATCGAACGAAACCATGAGGGAAACATTGCGGCCAGGAACATCCCGGGATATCCCGATGGTAAGGAAGGCAGGTCTTTGAAGTCGCGAAGCGATTGATAGGACCTTGTAGGATGGGCGTGATGGTCGGAATGTCGTTGCAAATGAAACAGAATCAGGTTCGACATAATATGGTTTGAGTTCCATGAGTGGTGCGGTTGTTGACGCTCATAACGTCCATCCGACATCTTCTCGCGCAGCAATCCGTAATGCTCAATGTAGTTGGCGCTGGTCAGCTGCCACCAGCCAAAGGCCATTTGAATGGGCAAAAAGATCAGCATTAAGGGACCAAAAAACGCCAGCAATCCCGCATAAAGCACAGCGGTCAAAATCATAGGCTGAAGAACTTCGTTCTCCAGGCTCCAGACACTTTTTCCACAACGACTGAGGCGCTGTTCCTCTAAATCCCATGCCCGCTTGAAAGCACCGGGAATTTCACGCAGTGAGAATGAGTAAATGGACTCACCCATGCGGGATGTCGCCGGGTCCATCGGCGTAGCCACATCACGGTGATGCCCCTTATTGTGCTCAATGAAGAAATGACCATATCCGACCACGGCGAGGACAAGCTTCGCCATCCAACGGTCAAACGTTTCTTTTTTATGGCCAAGTTCGTGGCCTGTGTTCAGAGCCAGACCATTCACGATTCCCAGGGAAAGGGCCAATGCCAGAAACTCGAAAACATTCATTGGTTGCGTGGATACCCACCAGGCACTGACAATCAAGGCCGCATAATGAATAGGAACAGTTAAGTAGGTCAGTACCCGGTAGTAACGATCCTGTTCAAGCCGAGGCACGGCCGACTCGGGGGGGTTGGAAAAATCCTCTCCAAACATGGCATCAATCAAGGGAACTGCGCCATACCAAAGGATCAACACCAATCCGTACCAAATGCTCCATCCAGTTTGGGATACCAAATAAAGGCCAATAAGAGGCGTCGCTGGCCACAGCACAGAAAGGACCCACAGGTGGCGTTTTCTGTCCACATAACCTTCGGCATCAGGGTCTCTCTGAAGAGACTCTGTTGTTAAGACATTTTCTGACATTGACATTAGGATCACCTTATTGTTTTTCAGCTTGATCATTTTTCTACATTGTGCGAACACCGAGTCCCTCAGGTGAACGGACAAGTTGTAGGCATGAACAGGTTTGGCCAGAACCGGAGATCAAACAACTACTCTAAGGGGTAGTTTTCGCACTAGACATCTATCAATATGCTTTCACCCCATAGCGCCCTCGCGTTTCGGGGAGACGAAGCAGGAGATCGGATTGTCATGACCCGCCATAGCTTGGAAGACTGGTGTCGGAGGATGTCTGAAAGGATGTGGGCTCGTCAGTGTTTCATTACTCAAGGGTGTTTAGACCGCTATTGCCTGAGCGCTTCTGCTACGCCTGAATCAAAGGTAGTTCTGTATCGGGCCCCGCCAGGCTATGGAAAATCTGTACAAGTGGCCTTGGCAGCAAACACTCGCGAACTGGAACTTGAGAGCGCCGTTTATATCAATACCCGGTCGTGCCCTGACTCATGTGACGTTAATGGCAGTTTGTTTGCAGCGTTAGTTTTATATCAACTCGAAGGAGTTGAATCCTGGCGCACGATAAAAAGTGACATCGACACCATCGAAGTTCTTCGAAACGCACTGTGTAATGCAAAAAAGACGATAAGAATTTGCCTTGATGGGGTTGGCGAGGCTAAACATACCGCGGATTTGATTGAGGATTTAATCTGTGAAACACCGAGCAATGTGAAATTTTTCATTGCACCGAGTCGCGTCGGGGCGTTGCCACGTTTGTCTATGATGGCGGGTGTTGTAACGTATGGTGCTGATGAACTTGTATTTACAGAAGAGGAGGTTAGTGAATTATCGGGTATGGGTGGCCCCGAAGCCAGCAACATCATAAAAGCGACCGGTGGATGGCCAGCACTTGTCAGGCTTATGTGCCGAACCCCAAACCCAAATCTCCCCGCAGCGACTTGGCCGGAAACTCGCTCGTATTTCAGGGACAACCTCTTAACTGCGTTACCCAATAGTACGAGGACCTTTCTTTGCAATGCAGCGATGCTCGAAGTAATCAGCGCTGAATGCTATGGCTATGTCTATAAGACAGAAGAGGCCGACCGGGAAATTACGTTTCTTAACGAACATTATGCTCTTTTAGCTCCCACCGGGACTTCTGCTGATCGTATGGATATGCACCCTGTGCTGCGAGAGTATTTGCGTAGTTTATTTAACACCACCCAACGAGAACGTCGCTCGTATGTACTGAAACGGGTCGCGTTCTGGCATTGGCGTAGGGGAGAGTACCTCCATTCAATCAATGCAGCTCTGGAAGCCAGTGACCATCGATGGGCTCGCGTCGTAAGTGACAGCATTATCCTGGACGTGGCACTCAGACAGGGTGAAATCGAAGTACTTCGTACCTGGTTTGGAAAAGTACCGGCTCGTACGATAAAAAAAATCGCTGCCTTGAGCATAGGTTACGCGTGGATTTTGTATTTCAGCCAACAAGCTCGTCAAGCAGAGGAAATACTGGTTAGTTCGCTTCATCCGAGCTCCAGGGGGGTGGGCGATCTTGATGAGGAAGGATGGCGGGAATTGGTTAATGCGATAGGCAAAGCTACACAGGATAAATTACTGGAGAGTCAGGTTCTCTGTCAAAAATGGATAGACGCCTTTGGCGACCGTAACATGGTTGGCAAAGGCGCAGCACTTACTTGCCAGGCATTCATTGCCTCCAGTGGACGCCATTTTGAAGAGTTGGAGCGATTGTCCCATCGAGCGGCTGTGGCCATCCAGTCATCCAATCAACATTACGCTTTTATTTGGCTTAAAACTGCAGAAATTCAGGGTGAACTGTTCAAGGGGGACATCGCCCGAGCAAGGAGTGTGTTGCTTCAAGCGAATAAAACAGCAGAAAAGATTCAGGTGCCAAAAACTTTTTTAAATAAAATGTTTGGCACCCTTGAGTTACAAATCCTGCACGAACAGAACCATCACCTGGTTACCCAGGAATCTGCACAGGCTTCGTTCGATTTCGCTTTGAACTATGGCGTTACAGATATTCTGTGGGGGTGTACACAGGCCTACAGCCGTTTTCTGTACCACCAAGGGTTCCGAGATAGAGCCATGGCCTTGTTGGAACAATCCCGCTTAGCCTCCTGCGAGCGAGAGCTCTCTCGTCTAAATATCCTGACTAAAGTTCAGTTAGCTGAGTTTACTCTCCTGAACAACGAGGAATTGGGTCCACCTATACTCCCCGATGAATGTGAGCTGACGTTCCTGCCAAATCAAAACCAGGCCATTCAAGCACGTATGGCCCTGGTAACCTCAATGTATAGACTACGGCTTGGGAAACAGTTTGGTGTCGCCGAAAAATATGCCAAACAAGCACTACAAAGCGCCAGCGCAATTTCAGACGCTAGAACCAGGATCGCCGCCCACTATTGTCAGGCCCTGGCAGCGTTTGCCCTCGGTTCATCAAAATCGGCGAAGCGCATGATTCTTGATGCAAACCTACTTTCGGAACATTTGAACTGTCACTTCACACGGCTCTGGATCAAAGAAGCGCTACTTTCTCTTAGCCCCCTTGCTCAGGATCTTTTTAACGATCTGCCAGACGACTCTGAAGCTAAAGCTACGAAGGATCCCGATGTCAGAATAGAAGACTCCAGCGTGCCACCTGTGCCCGGCAATGCCCACTCAACCATCACGATAAAGCAGATTTCTCTGTTGAAATGCGTAAGCAACGGAATGACCAACAGAGAAATCGCTGAACGGCTTCTTGTGACGGAGGATACCGTCAAATGGCATATGAAGAAGATTTTCAGCGAACTTAAAGTAACCAACCGGGTTCAGGCAGTCACTGAAGCTCGACTGCGCGGACTTTTATAGTGCTACAAAAACAAAAGAGGAATCGAGCGAATATGCAAAAAATAGTTATCATTGGCGCTGGAATAGCCAGCCTGACCGCCGCAGAGGCTCTCCGCCAGAATGGATTCGACGGAACGATTACCATTTTGGGCGAGGAAAACACGCTGCCTTACCAGCGTCCCCCGTTGTCCAAAGCCTATTTGACCTCAGATGAGTTGCCCTCGCCAACTCCGATCCGTTCTCCTAATTTCTTTCGGGACAACAAAGTTGAATTTGAACAAGGCGGTAAAGTAATAGCGCTTGAACGATCGGCAAAGCAAGTAGTGATTCAAGGCGGCAGGAAAATTAAATACGACACGCTGATTTTGGCAACAGGAGCGAGGCCACGTCCTATTGATTTACCTGGTGAGAGCGCAAAAAATGTTTTCTATCTCAGGAATCTTGACCACTCCACCGCATTACGTAATGCCCTGTTAGCCCCGGAATGCGAGAAGGTGGCCATTCTCGGCGCGGGTGTTATCGGGCTTGAAGTCGCCTCCGCTGCCAATCTACAGGGAAAACAAGTCTCTGTGTTTGAGGCCAACAGCCGAGCGATGTGTCGAGTAGCGTCACCATTAACAAGTAATTTTGTCAGAAACCGCATGGCCTCCGCCGGCGTAATGTTCTACTTCAATGCTAGCGTCAACCAGATTCTCACTGAGGGAGACCGAGTTTCCGGTATCCGTTTGTCCGACGGCACTACCAAACCCGCAGACGTCGTTGTTATCGGTATAGGAGCCATCCCCAATGCCGAACTTGCGCAAGACGCAAACCTGGATTGCGACGGTGGTATTATAGTAGACAGCGGCATGCGTAGCTCCGACCCTGACATATTTGCGATCGGAGATTGCGCTAAAGCCGTCAACGTTTCCACCAATACACCCATCCGAATAGAAACTATTCACAATGCCATGCTTCAAGCACAAATTGCGGCGGCTCATATTTGTGGTAAACCGTCTCCGCCTGCCTCTCCTCCTCGTTTTTGGTCAGATCTCAACGGCATGAAAGTCCAGTGTATTGGAATCGCCACTGGATACGACCGAATTCAGCGGCGTCCCACAGAGAGTGACAATGCCTGTGAATTCTGGCTCTTTTCCGGAGACCGGATGATCGCAGCTGAAACGGTCAATCTTCCCACCCGGCAAGCCAAGCTATCTAAAGCTCTCTCCGGGTAAGTGTAAGCGAGATGGGATGCAGCTCATTCTCATCTCTGAGATTTCTATGTGTCGAGCCTCGTGACTGAGCATATCCAGCTGCAGGGGGATTCTGGCCCTCCCACAAGCTCTGCTGTAGAGCAGGAGATACAGAATCGCCCAGCCCAGCTGTGATGGCCACAGTGACCAGTCATTCACCCGGGGCTTACCTAACGACCAGGAAAGTGGAGCAATTGCCAAAGCGATTATTCAGATGGGACATAGCCTAGGACTCGATGTACTGGCCGAGGGAATTGAGACCAAAGAGCAAGAAAACCATCTCCGAATCCTTGGCTGTGATGCGGGACAAGGCTATCTATATGCTAAGCCGCTCTCAGTCAAAAGGTGCGAGGAGTACCTACAAGTTACTGACTGGGTTTAATTGGCCCGATGGTGGTCATCGAATCAATTTGGGATCACCGGACGCTTAGTGTGCGCCGGCGTTATCGCACCATCTGAACGTTCGCTTTGCGACCAAGGCGACGCTATCTAAGCAAACAGCGGTATAGTATTAGGGGAGCAGGTCAAGCAGGAGCGTTTGCAGTGAAAAATGAGCAAGAAGCCAAAAACAGAGCTCGCCGGTTTGCGCTAGATCAGGCGCTTCTGGAACACATGATCGCGACAAAACGGTATGCAGAAAGCTTTACAGAGTTTGAAAGGATTCGAGACAAATTCTTAACCGACGATGAAGATCGCGCCTTGTTCGGACTTCCGCCCTACGAAAAGGTTACGCACCAAGTGAAGCCGGTGTCCAAAAAGCAGTAAATGGTTTTTTCCGGTGCGCTTTTTCTTACATTGGTTTTATGGAGCTAACCGTTGCTTCTTTTCGTAAAATCAAATCGCGACTGGTTATTTCCGCTGCCATTTTCTTTACAGTGCTATCAATTAACACCGCAGGCTATTGTAAATATGGATGTTTTTTGACGTTTCCTCAGGGTGCATTATTCATTCCTGCCAGCCAAATGTTGCCTCTGATTACAAATTCCTGCTTGCGCGCTGCGGTTTAATTAAGGCCCCATCCAAGACTTCCTGGCAAGCCCGATAGAAATGTCGATATATAACATATGGTTACGTGAAGCTGGGCAATGTAATAACCATTTACTGGCTCCCTGTTATATTTTCACAGGGATCAGCTCAACTCGTCCGTCTAAATAGTGATGTTCACGTAAGGCGTTCGGTTCGCGCCTCATGGGAATACCGCAGGATAGGTCGGCCAATTTACGGGCAAACTCATCCATGGCTACGCGAACGTTCTTGCGATTCTGCTTGTTGGCTTCTTCAATCTGTCTTAAAAGTTCAGACATTGGTCGAGCCCTCTCCAAGCTCAACAACGTAATCGCCGCCTTCAGAAAAAGAGCGTCCGACGTATGAGTATCCGTGACGAGTCACTTTCATCGGAATGCCGTTCGCTTCGTCTGCCAGTTTGCGAGAGAACTCAGCGGCCGCTATGTCCACGCGTTGCCGATTTATCTCATTGATCCTGTGAACTTGCTCCAAGATCTCGGACATTACTTCTTCTCCTTCGATGATGTTTGGTCACGATCGATCATGAAATCCTCGCTAACACTATCGCCATCGAAATAATCTTGCCACACCGGGTCGGTTGGGCGCTTGTAACCTTTCACCGATCCGCGTAAACGTTCCAATGGATCCAGCCCCCTCGGTGTAAGCTCAGCCAGTTCGTCGCCATGTACCGAATCCTCATCGAGGCCGTTCAGCAGATCAGCTTCTGATGAGGGAAGGCGGACTCTATTCAAGGATTCATCCCCGTCCTTTTTCATGGATCACCTAACGTCGGATTCCTGTAAACGGTGCTCTGCGGTTATATCGACGTCATCGCCGGGCTTGAGTCCGAGAGCATCCATCAGTTTCTGCGGCAGAATAACCACCAAATCCTCCCCATTCACCTCAACACTAGTCTTCACTGGACTCTCCTTATCGCTAATTCTCGTT
Source organism: Marinobacter sp. M-5 (assembly GCF_032911545.1). Classification (NCBI taxonomy): domain Bacteria; kingdom Pseudomonadati; phylum Pseudomonadota; class Gammaproteobacteria; order Pseudomonadales; family Marinobacteraceae; genus Marinobacter; species Marinobacter sp. M-5. The sequence goes on along the minus strand of NZ_JAWJEK010000001.1, from coordinate 1,677,614 downwards.
GATATTGGCGGCGGTGTCCCTCGAAAACAAAAAGGGAAGTAGACCATCCGGGGCGCCGACTAACGGAAATTATGACAAACCACTGTCTAGGGCAATGTCGCACAATGCTCTCAGAAATAGTGCCTTCGGTTCCCATAGGTTTTACGTATGCTATTGAAGAGTAAACTTGTCAGTATCACCCAACGTCAACGCTGGCAATGATGCCAGGCGAACGCAACACCTTCCCAGTGGTGTGACGCGCCGGAGAGTGCCTCGGCATCGTGGTTGGACAGAGCTGGAAGGGGATGATGTTCAGTAAGCGTTAACGGCGATTGCGCGCTTCCGGGGCAACCCGGACGTGCTTCAGACCCACAACGCAACGGTAGAACTGTTCAATGGACGATTCCGGCAGGAGTGTCTGAATGAAGACTGGCTCTTGTCACTGAGACGCCAGGGAGAAAATCGAAGCGTGGAGGACGTTCCATCGCCAAGTCAGACCCTCGTTCCGCATTTTAGTGGTGCACGCGCTCTGACTACGTCAGAAAACGTGCGGTTTCACCAAGACAACAGAAGCAATCAGAGCCGGATTTGCCAACTCTGTGTGGACCTAATGCGCGGTGAGGGTCACCGCGTTTTGAATTTGGACTGCCCGAAATACGCTCATGTACCTAAAAGAGGGCAGAGTGCGTTTTTCATGCTGGCTTTTGAGAATTCTGCGAGGAACCTGGGAGCAACTACGCAAACGGTTCTGGGGCTTGAAAAAAAGAGATGGAATGGTTGTTCATTCTGATTCTCCGGCAGAGCCAGTGTCGGCAAACGGTCTTGGTAAGTCTGCCACCGCCATTGTGGCCCTTCCATTGAATGGAAAGTCTTGGAGATAGCGAAAGCGACCAAAAAGGTCTGCCAAAGCTTCATTTTATAAATATAAGTGCTCATTTTTTCGGTAGCCCCCTCCTCAACGCCTTCGGTAGGCCATGGGTATCCATTGCGGAGGTGTGTGAGCCGATCCAGCATCCTTGGCCGGTTCGGTGGTCCTTGCGTCCAAATGGGCATCCTGAAGTAAGTGCTGTTTCTGTATTGCCTTTGGCCCGGCTTGAGTGAAGTTGTGCACGACCAAACCCACAGAATTTCCGAACCAACATCCAAATATTGTATGTGATTGCCATATTTTTGCTGCAAATGAAATTCCCCGAACTCTGCATTGTCACCCAGGTCATTAAGAACTTTTCGTAATGTTCGAAACATGCCAGTCCGAGTCTGATCTTCGTCTTGGCTATCCATCGAAGAATCAGGTTTTTTTCGAAAGACGTCGAGACGAACCGGGGGTGTCTTTTTCAGTCGAAACCGGCGCTCGATGATGGGGGGCAGTTGAACTCCAAAACTGTCGCAAAGCGTTTCCCAGCGGGGATTTCTTGGAACGCAAACAACTGGCCAGAAACGGTCAGTGATTGCTGGAGATTTGATTTCGCTTGTGTCGTATGCCGTTGCTTGACTTGCCCTCAGGAGGACTAAACCCTCTCGTCCCAGATAATTATGGATAACCGCATCCATCTCAACCAAGGCTTGCCACATTTTTGGCGGCTCCAGGGCTCTCCTTCTCGCCAAGCCTGAAAATTCAGCACCAAGTCCACAGCACTCGCATTGGCGTTTAGGAACTTCATAGAAATGTGGCCACGGTCGATTACAGTCCGGACAGCGGTAGACCAGATCGAGCTCGTGAACAGGACATTTTTTAATCCACGTGAGTTCAAACAGGTAGCAGTGGTAGCCAAATCGAGCACACGCTGGGCAATTTCGGGTTTGCGTACCCGAGAAAAGTGATCGAGGCTCGGTATAAGAAATTCCCAAGTTAAAACAAATTTGCTGCTCTACTGCTCTGGCCAAAGCGGGCTGGTGCGCTCTGGCGAAAGCGGGCTGTTTTCTGTGGCCCGCCTGATTCTCCTTTAGCAACTCGGATATTCTTGAATGGCCCAGTGCCCGATTCGCAATCAAAAATCGTCGGTAAGCCCCGACGTCACTCTCAACAGGCCGCCGAAGCTGCAACCCTGCATTCAGCACTGCTCCACCCTCCCTGTCAGGCTTACGAGGCTCGGTTCGATCCCGGCTCCCGCGAGACTTTTGACGACGCAGGCTTCGATCAAGGCCGAATCGTCCTTATCCGTGCAGTAGGGTAGATAATCCATGACCAACAGATTGGTAGCACGGACAAAATGTGCCATTCCGAACGAATCCTGTCCGAGTGGTAACCCGTAGTTCTCTCGGTAGTAACGCCAGTAAAACGGAGCGATACTGGCCAGTCTCCAACCCTGTTCATAAAGCTCAGGGTAAAAGCATTCGGTCACTCGTCGTTCGGATCCATCATCAAGGCGATATTCATCGTATTGATTCAGACAAGCGGCAAGCTCTCCCTCCGAGCGAATTCCGTAGAAGTACTCCAGATTGTAAAAGAATCGCTCCCGGACATAACGATTCTCTATTTTCATCAGGGTGCGGGCGAGTGGCCGAAATTGATCGAGGTTTGCGACAAAGAAAATAGCGCAATTGATTCTCATAACGACCAATTCGTTATAGATCTCGGCGAACGCATTGAGTTGTTTTGCGCTTAGAAGTTGAGCCTCGTCAATAAGTAGAGCGACTTGCCGAGTGCTATTGGCTTGCGCGGCATCCGCCAGATGCACGGTAATCCAGTCAAGCAGTTTATCAGCTGTCTGCCTGCCAACCTCGGCACCCAGCGCGCGAGCAATTTTTGCAAAAACCGCGCGCACAGTCTCAGTATCCCGTTGCCCATAATGCGTATAGAAAACGTGGATACGTTCTCCGGATCGGTTTGATAACTCGCTCAGTATTCTGCGAATTGCCGATGTCTTACCGAGTCTGGCTTCACCGACGATGACACAACCAGTGTCCCCACATTGCAAACACTGTTCGATTCGATCTCGGAGTCTCGACGCCATGGGTGTCGGTATCCAAAATTTCGACGCATCCTCCAGAATCATCGCGCTACTCATCTCGGTTTCTTCCTTTTTCGGGCCATGTCTGGGTTCCAGTCAGGTAATCGCTTGAGAGCATCTTCAAGCCTGTCGACCGTCATCTTTTCAAGCTCAGGCGCCACCTCGGGGACCAAGGGTTTGGCTGTCTGTGTCCTGTTCCGATCAATTCGCAATAGCGTTAAGGCTTCCTTTGGTAGGTGACGATGGGCAAGGGTGTAATCGAAGTACTCGCCCATTGGATCTCGGCTGGAGAGTTGGCGCTCGCGCACTAACGTGTTGATTCGTTTCCTCAGCGCGACACTGTGCCCGAACCTCTGCCACGTTTTGGGCGCCATAACCGTTCCCAGGGCCCGCCCGTCCAGAGAACAGACGCGTAACGTCCGTATGTCTCGTATGTCAAACAGTATCTGGACTTTCTGATTAAGCAGATCAGCATCATTGATCGCAGCGCCACGATACTGACAACCCTCGAAATTGATGCGTGGCGAATCCGCGCTAAAGCCTTTTCGGACCGTTACCGTCTTCGCCCGCTCAAAAGTCTGCAACCCGGGGTGCTGATCAGGCGCTCGAAGCGGCAAAAAGTGACCCGTCATTTGATGCTGAATTTGCTCCATGGGCGAAACGCCGCCGAGGGATTTTAAAGGTTTGAGGTTTTGCTCGGTCAGGAGGACGCTCAGTGTCTGTTCGAGTGCGTCGAGTGAAATGAGGGGCGCCTTCTTCTGGTTTTTCAGTGGCTCCCTGCGCGGGTCGATGGGTGAAGTCCCGGTACTCGAGGGGAGTCGGTGGATATCAACGTTCACACGCCTGAACGCCTGCTCCACCATCGCCCTCGCTTTGGGATTTTTCGGAAGTCCAAAGTTGCCAGTTGCTCCGAGGTGGTCGCAGATCATTCTTCGCACTGGGTGGGAAAGATGAGCCAGCGCGTTATCCATTCTTATGATACCAAAACTTGGGCGGCAGAAGGCTTCGCCCAGCGCCGTCGGAAAACCGGCGTTTGCCGCGTAACTCAGGCCCGGAGCGGTCAGCACCATTGGTGACCATGGCTGTATCAATTGTTCTAACAGGGCCAAAACATCAGCCGCGTTTGGATGGGTCGTCAAGGCAATCGTTGCCGCAAGGTAGCAACCTGTCCCGATATCTCTTGCCAACAGAATCGATATTCGGGCAAGACGATGAGGCTTCATCTGATTGTTTAAAATGACCGCTATGGACCCGTGGCAGTCCACACTGGCTTCATCAATATGAATTTCGCGGAAGGCCCGAATCGGTGGGAGGTTAGCACTGATCACCCGGACCGGTAGTCGCGGCATTCGGTGGGTCTCTAATTCCCGTTTGAGGAATCGACGGATGGATTCATAGCCCTGGCTGACCGAGGTAAATGGGTAGGTATCCATGGGCCAATTCTGTGATTTCAGATGGGTGATGAAGACAGCGTGAAGACCACGCGGTGTCAGATTTTGTCCCCGTTGACTGCGTTTAGCCGCGTGTCGAATGTGTTTGTGCAGGTGTTCTCTAAGGCCGGGTACCGTTTCAAGCAGGTAGCTGAATCCACACCGTGCGCCCTTTTCTTCAGCGAGCGTGGAAAGGGCAGATTGTCTGGAAGAAGGCACCAGCCGCTGATGGGGCACTAGCGCTTTACTGAGGGCCGGCGGTGCGTTTTCATCGCCACCCAGGCAGCGAGTCATTAGCTGTGAGATCCTCGCGGCTGAAAGGTTCACCGTCTCGCTCACGCTCTTCAGCGATTGACCGGACAAAACCTTGGCTACTGCGCGTCGATTAGTCAAATAGCCCCGGCGGTTTTCAGGAGCCAGCGCGGTTGGGTCCACGAATGGCCAGCGCGCTATGTCGTTCCATTCCGGTTCAACGACCAGCCGTTCTCGCCAGGTTAATGCCATGCGCTCACCACAGTGCCGTAATCAAGGGGGGCCTCGCTCAAGTCGCATGCCAGAGCATGCCGGTGAAGCAACCGATAAAGCGCCAACTCCCTGAAAAAGCCGTCCTCGCGTGCCGTGTCTGCCAGCAAATCAGCCACAGCCACCGTTTCCGCAGATTGCGCGGCCCACAGCAGTGACGCTTCCTCTCTCGCAGTGTCAATGCCTTGATAATTAGCCTGTGCCAGCACCTGAATGACTCCAAGCCAGTTAAGCGCCAGGGTCTCACGTTCCAGGACCGTCTCATTGGCAAGTACCCTGAACGACATACCGTATTGCTCAAAGAAGGCACGCAACGGGACCTCCAGCTGTGGATCCATTTCACCGCGCGGTTTAAGTTCCAGTACCTCGATCCGCCCACCCCGAACCAGATACACATCTGGAATGTATCTCCGACGATTGACCCGCATGGCGAAAGGTTGCGGCACGAAGTAACTGACCTCCCCATCCGCCTCGAGCAACAGGGCGTGTATAAATTCGGCGTAACAGTGAAAGCAGGCTCGCTCGGGGAATTTCACACAGCATTGCTCGTAGTAATCGGTCGACCGCGTCAATTTGAGGGACGTGGGCTGCTGTGTCGGGATCGGCTGATCCTGGCAAAAACGGACGTGGACGTGTCCCAACAATGGCATTGGGCGCGGATGCGATGGAGCCATGACCGGTCTCCCAGACACAGACGATCAAAGTAGTATAGTTTTTGATCAATATTTCGCCAGTGTGACCCTTGTTGACGTTTAAAGGTAGTTCGTCAATCAGGCCCTGTTTCTTGCAGTTTTTCGTGACCTTGCCATACTGTAAGGGTCGGAATAGGGCGTTTCCTTGGGTCCATAATTCCTCTCCGTAATTGACAGAACCCTGGAAAGGAAATGTCAAAATCCATCACCAGCGCGCGCTCATTTCCACGAGAGGGACCAAGCAAACGTCCGTTTGGATTCGAAGAACGGCCTATGGTGTCGTTCCCGATTCAGCGCGTCGAGATCGATTGGGACCGGCTCATTGCCAAGCGGCCGATGCTCCTAGAAAGCCTGGACATCATGCCCAAGTACCTGCTCAAGCCCGAGGTGCTGACCCTGCTGGAGGCCGAGACCCACCCCATGCACCGGCTGATCCTGGATCTGATGTGGTGCACCGGCGCGCGGGTCTCCGAGGTGCTGGCCATCACGCCGGCGAGTTTCCACGACGACGGCTACGACTTCGGGGTGGTCCTCAAGACGCTCAAGCAAGGGGCAGGGCGGCCGAGCAAACGCAGCCTGCAACGCTCGCCCAAGCGCTTTATCCCGATCCTCGACCGGGACTTCCAGACCCGGATCCAGAGCTACCTGTGGATGGGGAAGTTTCGGAAGGACGAGCGAATCTTTCCGATCACGCGCCAGGCGGTCAGCGCCAACATCGACCGGTTGATCGAGCAGATGCGGGGAGAGCCGCCGTTCAAGATTGGGTGCCATACCTTTCGGCACAGTTTTGCAGTGCATCTGCTGCTGCACGGTCGCCCGCTGAAATTTGTCAGTCAATTACTTGGGCATCGAAGTGTCGAGTCGACAGAGGTGTACACCAATGTGTTAACGTTTGACGGTGCGCATTTTTTGGAAGGAGTGGAATTTCACTAATTTAATTGCAAACATGGAACGCAATTCAAGCTGGAAAATTATATAAGCAAAAATTAAACATGCATTATTCAACGGCCAGCATCTATGGAAGGTAATCTTGACTAGTAGAAATTCAAAAAAACAAGCCTTCAAAAAATGCCAGAATCGATTTAGAGGACTTATATCTGCTTACCGCTCAAACAAGTTTGAGATGGATCGGAGATTGCCGAAAAGTCTCGTGCTAAGAAGTGGAATCAAAGAGCTTTATCTCGAGGCACAAGCGATCCTTCATCCCTCGCAGTACGATGCCTTCCTAAATTGGGTTGATGGTCAGATCAAGACAAGTCTCAGGGACTTTAATCTATCTCCGATTGGTTATGAGGAACTCAGTGGCGTTGCCAGCACAATTCCTCTGACACCGATAGAAAACCAATTATTGTGGATGGCTGTCCGATTCAATAGAAAACGGAATGATTTCAACAAGTATGTCGAGATTAAGCAAAGCGTAGAGCAGCATGCCCTACATGGAGACTATAGCCTTGCATTAAACAACCTCGATGACATCGACGCGATTTTTGGAAAGTCGCTTTGGTCAGTTCAGGTCAGGATTGCGGTAACCCAGCAGTTTAAAGGGCTAGAAGAACAAAAGAAGCTTACCGCTGAAATACGAAAAGTCTTCCGCCACGGTCTTTTAAATTTTGTGGCCTTCTACACGAGTGTTAGAAACGAAGAAAAAACGTCATTCCAGAAATATGTTTCTGAGGTAGGCCAGAGACTGGCAAACCATAAAAACTATTCCACGGCAATTAAAGACTTTCTCACGCTCATCCTCACTAGGCAGTGGCCAAATGAACTTGATAGAAAGTTAGGAATAATCCAGGTCTCTGAAAGCCATTCTCTAATCGATTCTTTCGAAACCTTTATCCAGCTTTCCGAGAACTTGGTCGAAGAGTGTATTGCTCTTCCTGACAACCAACTAGGGTCAAGACAAATTCTTGCTAAGCCATTAGCAGCCATCAGTGGTATCAACGACTACAGAGTCCAAAAACTGAAAGCCACTCTCGGCGGAGCTAGAGAAGACTGTCCTCTAGACTTGAGAACTAATTCAATAATTGAAAATCTTTTGGCCGGTAAGGCTACAGATGCCTACCTAGAATTATCACAACAAATAGACGTGAAAGCCCAGTTTGATGCCTGGCATTTGATCTACGCGTGCTACGCTCTTTTTTTCAAAAAACGAATTCCTGAAAGATTCTCAAGCGGTGTCGCTGGCGCAGCAATTGCGTCTATTTCACGCGTTCTTCGTGGTGAAGACAGAGTAGAGTGGTCAGGCGTGAGCCAGAAGTTGTGTGCGAATTTTTGCTTTCTACCCTCAATTCATGGAGTCGAAAAATTTCTGGAGGCAATTCTAGGTAAAACCGCCTCAATTCGCGCCTCCCTCGCAACTGTCTGTGTAAACAGTAGGTTTGCTGGCCCTGAAGATATCCTGGTTAACTTGAGTAATAGAGAGACGGAAGCTTGCTTTGGCCAAGATTCTCAAAGTTACTTATTGCGCCTCTGGCGCAGCTTAGTAATTGGTGAAATGGCAGACCCCAAATCGCCAGGGGTTCAGGATTTCTTTTTTTTGGGGCTTTGGAATCTCGAAACTGGAAATGCTGAGAACTCAAAAAATCTGTTAACAAATGCCCAAGATCTTGACGAATTGGGCACGTTCGATCTTTTTATATTTGATGGCCTAATTACTGCTAACACCGAACTAGGAGAATACGAGGCGGTAATTTCGCATACGTCTCGTTTGGTGGCGAAACACCCTGAAATTTACAGCGTGCTTCCCAAACTTAAAATATTCGGCGACCTCACTTGGGCCGATTTCAAAAGAATCGACCCGAGCTCACTCTACAGAGCCATTGGCCTCCACATAGCCTGGTCTATGTTCGAACAGTCGAAAGCCGCAACAGAATTGCGTTTCGTAACTGGTAATTTAATTCGCGCTCATTCCGTTGGTGTACCTTCAGAGTTAGTAGACGTTAAGGAACGATTTCATCCTGACGAACTCATCTATTTTCTCAAATTCGTCTGTACGCCCAGCATTCTCGATGGAACACAAATTTTCTCAAGTTCGCGATCCGTAATGGAGGAGCGCCAAGCAATCTGTGCTGCCTTAAGGGAATTAGATCCAGGGAGATCGTTAGAATATGAGGAAGAAATATCCCTTATAAGCAGCCAGTTGGCTCATAGCGACGTTCAACATGTAGTTGATAGTACGAGGATATATGTCGACACTGAGGCCCTACAACGTTGGGCGCTTAGGGAGCTTTCTGAGGATATCGAACGGTGTAGGGATCTAGCTAAAGTCGACTTCGATGATCAAGTAAACTTTGACGATCTCTTTGCCGATTTATCGCAAACAGCGAAGCCACAAGAAGGTATTTTCAAGCCAGAAACTGAATCTGAACTCTTGTTGCTGCAGATCTTCGACAGGATGAGAGAGGAATTTCTCAACAATCCAAGCTTTGGCCTAGATTTTTACCTAAGCAAACGGGTAAGACACCAGAGTTTCATTGGCTTTATCCGAGGCCCTCTAGAGTTTTCGAAGTTAATTTCGAACAAAGAAACAAAACACGGCCGATATACTCCAAATTTGGATTGGGTAGAAAGACTTGGAGTCACTGATCAAGAGTCACGTGGATCACTAACTGCGGCATTCTCAAGGTTTTCTGAGAAGTTCGACAACATTCTCCTGGACGCAAAAAACAATAAATTTCAGATTCGCTCTCAAGAAAAACCTGAGGGTCTAATCACCCTTAACTTTTCCGCTCAAACTGTAAGGCTTGCTCAGGTAATCTTTCGAATGGATCTTTCAGTTGAGGAATTTATCTCAACAGCTGTCGCGGTATGCTGGGGCCAACTTGAGGTCTCTCTAACTGAGGCAAGAAGTTACATATCGTCTACCTTAAAATCAGACATTTCAGAATGCTTCGACGAATTACGTCACTCTATCAAGAGAAAACTTGGAACTACTGAAAAAGCTCTTGAGGCCGACATGCAAATTGGCCAAAACTCCAATGAGGTTCAACGAAAACTGGATGAAACGAAAAAATGGTTTTCCCACAAGGACATAGAACAGTATAAGCGTTCATTCAAGCTCGAACACATTGTAAACATAGCGATTGACTCATCACTTAAATGCCATCGTTCGTTTGAGCCAAAGATATCTAAGACGGTACAAAATGGCGAGATGGAGATGACTGCAAGCGCCCTTGTCTTTATTAATGACGCAATTTCTGCAGGGGTAAGCAATTCAGAGAAGCATTCTGGATTAAGACGCCCGCAGATTGACATTGATGTGATTCCATTAGTCGAAGAGCGAAGACTATTGATAAAGGTAGTAACAGACTCGAAACCATCTAACAAAAGCCATAATTTAGAAAGAATCCGCGAGATAGAACAACTTATCGAAGAGGGAAAGTTCCATAGGCGTTCTCGGAAAGAGGGTGGCAGTGGCTTTATCAAACTTGCTGCCGTAGTCAGACAATCTGACAGAGGTGGTATTGATTTTGGTTTTGAAGGCGACGGTCGATTTCACCTGACTGTCTACTATTCTTTGCTCATCAATGAACCCGACCGAGTAAGTGAAAATGAAAGTATCGCCTAAGATACTCGTCGTAGAAGATGAAGACCCCAAAATTGAGCATCTCATGAGGTTCCTCAAAGTCGTTCATGAGGATTTCGAGATTGAAACAGCTCGCTCTGTAATGTCAGCACTCGAAAAGATTCCCCAAGTGAGGCCTAGTTTGCTGCTGCTCGATATGTCATTGCCGACCTTTGACGTTGGCGATCTCGAGTCAGGCGGACGGCCGCAAGGCTACGGTGGTCTAGAGGTCCTTCGTCAAATGGTAATGTTGGACTTGGATTGCCCAACCATCGTAATCACGGGATACGAAGCATTTCCTGGTGACACAGGGGAACCTGTCGATTTGGCAAAACTTAGCAAAAGCCTGAAAGAAGAGTTCCCAGAAATTTTGAAAGAAGTTTTGCATTACAACTCCACCAATGACGAGTGGAAAACAAAACTAAAATTCTATTTATTGGAACTTTTTGACCATGGGTGAGCAGGTAAAAATTCTCATAGTTGATGACGATATTCGCAGGTACGCGAAGCTGACGGATGCTTTTGAAAATGCTGGAATTGAGCGTAGTAGTGTGAAAATTGTGCCATGCGCGAATGACGCCAGGGACGCACTGAGTTTGGAGAATTATGACCTCTTAATTGTCGATCTTCTACTTTCACTGTGGCCAGAGCATGATCCGGACCTCCAGCATTCAATAGACTTATTGTTTGAAATAACTGAAGGTGACTCACTTAAAAAGCCGGCACATATAATTGGTATCACCGGCGACCTTGAATTCTCAAGTGACGCAATCAAGAGTTTTGAGTCTTACACATGGCAGGTAGTTGAGTATTCCGAATCTGAGGATTCTTGGGTAAATCAAATTTTGCTATGTGTTGAATATTTGGTTTCCAAGCAAAAAGAAAGCGGAAAGGGTGACGTGTCGCAGTCAGTAGTGGACATAGCAATAATCTGCGCACTACGTTCACCTGAATATGACCAGGTCATTGCTCTAAATTGGAACTGGGGGCCACCAAAACCGATTGATGAAGTTACCTTCATACAAGAGGGGCACTTTTTCTCTAACTCAAAAAAAATAAAGGTGTGTGCGTCTTACACAAGTCGAATGGGCATGGTTTCCACTGCATTGAAAGCCGCTTCAATAATTAATTTCATGCGCCCCAAAGTAGTGGCAATGTGCGGAATTTGCGCAGGTGTGCGTGGAAAGACAGATATGGGGGACGTTCTATTTGCGGATCCCGTCTGGGATTTCCAAAGCGGTAAGCGAGTCAAAGATTCAGATAATGCTTCCTTCTCGATAGCGCCCCACCAGCTCCAAGCAAACAACAGTATTAGAAGTCATGTGGAGCAACTTCGAGATGACCGAGGTGCATTCACGGAATTGGCGTCAAAATATCAACGTGCTCCCAGAATTCCCAACTTGATCATTGGACCAGTGGCGTCGGGCTCTGCTGTTCTGGCAGACGGCGAAGTAGTAGAGGATATAAAGAAACAACACCGCGAGTTAATTGGAGTTGAGATGGAGGTTTATGGACTGTTTGCAGCCGTAGATAACTCGTCTACTCCCAAGCCTAAAGTGTTTGCTCTGAAGTCAGTTTGTGATTTTGCTGATCCTGATAAATCAGACAATAACCAAATGTTCGCGGCTTACACAAGTGCGCAAACACTGGGGTTGCTGTTGGAGAGATTTGGCGACCGACTTACAAGAGACTAGCTCAACTCCTTTTTTTCCAGCCGTGCGCTCTGAACGCAAAGGACGGAATCGATACTTTATAGCCGGACACATAGTCGTGTTTAGGGGTGTTCTGGGTTAACACCAGCGTCATGTTTTGAGTTATGAAATATAGAGGTAGCCGGCATCTTGCAATGCCTCTTTCAGCGACTCTTCAGGGGGGTCCTCATAAATCAAGGTCGTTGATGCTGAAACATGGCCTGCAATTTTTTGGGCAATCTTTACAGATTTTTTCTGGTCGTGAATGATGTTTGTCATTAGAGTTCGTCGGCCACTGTGTGAACTCGCCCGTTCAATCCCTGCCCATTGCCTCTGCATAAGCGCAAAGTGCTCTTGGAGAGTGTTTGGAGAGTAGGGGCCGCCTTTTTGAGTCAGGAATAGGGCATCGCTTTTTTTTAGCGAAGGGTTGCTGGCGAGGCGGACTGAGAGGTAGTTTTCTAGGGCGGTTCTCAGGGCAGTGTCATTCATCGGAAGATCTCGCGATTTACCTCGATGTTTTTTTAACTCAGGATAGAAATCCTCAGGTTTAATCTCCGCACCGGCCTTTGCCATTGTCTCAATACGCCGCACCAATTGGTCGAAATCGTGCACACTGTAGCTTATCCGGCGACGTTGATACGTTGGTTTAGACCGCTTCAAGGCATCTGCACCCTTGGTGTAAGCGGCCGGCAATGCCAGAAGTTCCTTAAGCTTGAATGAACGCTGGCCAGAGCTTTCAGGGCCGAGCTCGGCCACGTCTTTGATCTGGAGAAGCGCGATCTCTTGAACTCGCAGTCCGAGCTTGAAGCTGATCTGTACGAGGGCTGTGTTCTTTTCCGGGTAGCGGTGTTCTTGAATAACCCTCAAAAGGTGAGCGAATTGATCGGGCGTGAGTACGCGTGCCTGGCCGGTTTTGCTCATCGAATAAGCTCCTAGTAAGCCGCTCGGATGCGAGGAGAGGGGAAAGATAAAATCCGTAATAATGTTATTTTAACGGATTTATTGCTCTCATAGGGGAAATAGGCCGTTTCATGATCATTTTATCTACGCTATCGATAACTAGGCATTTACAGACAGCAAGATGTGGCCTTGATCGAAAGCGCTATTTTCCTTGTCGACGTTCCTATATTTCCATTCAATAACATAAAGTTGCTGCTTTTACTGACTTACTCAAAAAGGCATTAGTAGCGTTTAGTAACTCGAAATACTAAATCGATTTTCCTGCTATTGAGTCGGAATCGATGCCAACCAGATAATCACTGCATACATCAGCGAACTGTATAGGTTAGCGCTAGAGCAATGCTCGTACGTGTGCTGCGTCTCTTTAACGTCATCCACGAACGGCGGCATGGGAGCTCCAGAACCCGTATTGAATCCTGCTTCCAGGCTGAGATCGAAGTCACCTACGAATTGGCGAAGCATTCCAAGCTATAGATTTCCACCATCATAACAGTGGCTAAGGGGAACCACTGCAAGGCAATTCAAAGTACTGCACGCTTTGTGCAAACCCCAGATCATTTATTCTTAACCTTCGGCGGCAACCAAATGACGCAAACCTACGAGAAACAGGGGGTACGCAGTTTTAAGCACTTTGCGTGGAATATAAGTACTTTGTGTTGAAGCTTTAAGTACTTTGTGTGGACGTCTAAAGTCCTCACGCATCGCCTCTAAGGCAGGTTGTGGTTTGCCGTCCAAAACCACATACAATACTGCGCATAATGTATATTATGTTAAATAGGATATTTGGAACTCAAGACATACGACTCGGCAGCTGCCGCAAATGCCACGTTACAGTGGCATCCCCGATAACCCCCACTCTAACTCTTCGATGAAAAAACCGACCCAAGTGGATTAGAGCTGGCTCGACCGCCCGGCAGTCCCGATGAACACATAGTTGGATCGTGCTGCGCGCCCGGTTCCGCTGACGGACACGTTATGAACTGAAATGACAAGATCACCCGCGTCAGGGTTACGGTAGCGTGTCACTACCCCTGCGTCTTCACCGTCACGGGTCCGGTTAGCGATTTCCGGTTGCCAGTTGTCACCCAGGCAGCCGCCAACGTACTCCACGGTTTGCTCGTATCGATGCTCCGCGATCTCGTTGTTCGGTGCGTTCAGTGAACAGACATACGCCGTATCGCCACCGGCCCACTCCCAGATCTCGCAATGCCCTTTCACGATGTCTTTCTTGGCGCGGTATAGTGTTACGGTATTGAAGTCGGAGCGGCTGCCACGAAGGTCGGCGTATCGATTCGGGTAGTCAGCGACGATTGACTGAAGATCGGCACAGGGGTCGTCTGACAGCGCCGGGGTTGATGAGAAACTTGCACAGCCCGTGGTGATCACGGCTGCAATGCTCAGTGGGAGTAAGCGGAAACCTGCGGCGGACATGTTGACCTCTTGAGTTTAGCCTTGGGCGGCTTGGCTACCGCAGTTTAGGAGAGTCCGGAACAAAACCGCAAGGTTTCCTGGCCAGTGCAGCAAGCGACATGAGTCGCCTGGCCTGAATTCACTTGACCGGCGTGGCGTTATTGGCGCTTTCGGCGATTTGGTCAAGGGTCTGATGCTCGCACTCCTTCTCAGCCAGGAAGGCGTCTGCAGACGTAACCAGGATGTTGTCATCGCTCATGAATCGGCGGCCCAGCAACGCCGGATACGAAAACCGGCCCCGGTCCGTCAAAGAAAACTCGGTTTCGTGGGTGCTCCCGGCAATGCAGAATTCCATGCGCACAACGTAGCGTCGCTGGGATTCGGCGCCTTTACGTTTGATAAGGACAGTGCGCTCCACCGGCCGCTCAAACTCAAGCGTTACGTCGTCAGGCTTCACGCCTTTCTCGCCACTCTCCTGGTCGCGGTGATCCGCAAGGGGCACCTGAAAGCTCACCCACTTTTCATCACCTTTTTCAAATGACTCCACATTGACCGCATGCAGTGAAGAGGTTTTGGCGCCGGTGTCCAGGCGTGCTTTCAATCTCAGCCCGGTGTCCTGCAACACAACCCATTCCACAAACCCCAGAGATTCCGGGGGACGTTCGGCTTTCCTGTTCTCTTCGGCCATGATCGGCATTGCTGAGCTCAAGACTGTTGCCAGGGTGAGTCCTGCAATTAACTTCATTAATTCTCTCCTGCGAAGGTGATCAGGTCTGGGAAAAATGACAGGAAGCGTTGTTCCAGCTCCCGGTCGTGCTGTTCGATTTCCTGGATGATGTCGAAAAACCGGTGCCTGAAACGGATACGTCCGGCCACGCGATTCAGCGCATAACCCAGATTATCGAGATCAGCGTAGGCGTTGAACCAGTCGTTTTCGGCCATTCTCCGGGTCACCCGGCGCATGTTGTCAGGCATCAGGTGCTCATGTTCGCGGAACTCGCGATACATGCCAGCGATAAAGATACCGGTGTCCAGATTACTGAACTGTTGCCAGTGTCTTAACAGGTAGTGATCATAGAGCATGTCGAGGGCAACGCCGGCAAAACGGCGACGTTGCGAGGAGAACAGGCGTTTGCTGGCAAGCACCTGAGGGTGGGTGTCGGTGAAGGCGTCTACCGCCCGGTGGTGTCGGATGCCCTGCCTGACTTGGGGCGGCAATCCGTCAACATCGATGCCACGGGCGAAATCCCCCATCAGGCTTCCGATTCGGATCAGCGGAGCGTCTGGTGACAGGAAGAGGTGGGCCAGATGGTTCAAGAGAGTCCCCGAGTGCAATCCGCCACGGCAGGGTCCCTGCCCCGCCGTGGCCGACGGTTTCTCCGGTCAGAAGTGGAAGGTTGCGCCGAGGCCGAGGCCGTCTATGGTGGTGCCGTCCTTGTCATAATAACGCATGTATTCGAGGTTGCCGGATAACTGAGGTGCCATCTCAATATTCACACCCAGGCCGTACGACAGATCGGAGTCATCATCGGTCACACTGCCGAAGGGACCTTCAGCCTCAAGTTCAATACGGGTAAACCCGAGAATAACGTACGGCGTTGCCGGAGACTCGTTGGCAAGGTTCAGGGTGGCGTAGCCCCCGAAAAAGTTATCAACCGAGAAGTCGATACCCCCAACGGTGTCATCGTCTACGCCAAACCCGGCACGGGCCTCAAGTCCGAAATATGGCGAGACCAGGCCACCAATCTTCCCTGACAGAGCGCCGAAGTCGGCGTCTGCGGAGCCTTCGTCGAGGTTGAAGAAGGTGTAGTTAAGACCGCCGTAAAGACCGGCGCCGCCTGACTTGTACATGTCCTGCGCCATTGTCGGAGTGGTTGCGACAGCGCCGGCGAGGGAAACAAGACCAAAGACCAGTGAACGTGAGGTTGTCATCGCTATCTTTACTCCTTTCTGATCATCAATGATGGGTTGCGTTGAAATTGCACCACCACAACGATTTAATCCAGCGCAGAGTTCCTCATTTACCCGATATTTACATCGATTTAATGTCCCGGCAACCCGCGGCAAGCTGTGGTTCGGCGTCTTGCGTAAGCTCCGGGCCGCATGTATTCTGACGCCGACTCTCTTATCAGCCGGTTCGAGCTCCCTTGAGAAATCTGAATCCTGTCATTTTTATCATCAGCGTGATGTTTGTGCTCCTGAGCATATTCATGACGTTACCGGTGTTTCTTCTCGCAGGTTCTGTGGCTCCCAACGCGGAGGCATTCACAGAATCGGCTGCTATTGTGTGTGCACTCGGAATCCTCGGTATTCTGGCGACTTACCGCCAACCGCGAGATCTGAAGCCGCGTTTCATGTTTGTGCTGACGGTTTCCAGCTGGTTCGTCATCGCCCTGCTCGGTGCTCTTCCCTTTTATCTGAGTGACACCGGCATATCGCTGGTTGACGCCGTGTTCGAGGGCACTTCTGGCATCACAACCACCGGTGCGACGGTGCTGACAGGGTTGGATTCCATGGATCGGGACTTGCTGCTGTGGCGCTCAATTCTGCAGTGGATTGGCGGTATCGGCATTATCGGCATGTTCGTAGCGGTGCTTCCGTTTCTGCGCGTCGGTGGCATGCGACTTTTCGCAACGGAGTCCTCAGAATGGACAGACAAGGCTCTGCCGCGTATGAAAACCCTGAGTCGCGGGCTGCTGGTGGTCTATATCGTTTTTTCCATCGTTGCTGTGGTGACTTATTGGCTTTCGGGAATGACGCTGTTTGATGCCTTCAACCACGGCCTTACGAGTATTGCGACTGGCGGCTTCTCCACATCGGACGCCTCAATGGGCAAGTTTGACTCTGATCTGATCCTGCTTCAGGGCAGTCTATTCATGATGATTGGCAGCCTGCCGTTTTTCCTTTTTGTGCGGGAAATGCATGGCCAGCATGGTGTGTTGTTCCGGGACCAGCAGGTCCGGTTGTTCCTGACCATTCTGCTGGTGATTCCGGCCATGCTGACACTGTATCGCTGGTACGTGTCCACCGGCGATTTCGACCCCTTTCACGGATACGTGTCCACCCTGTTCAACGTGACTTCGGTGGTCACCACCACAGGGTATGCCTCTGAAGATTATTCTGCCTGGGGACCCTTGGCCTTCGTGCTGTTTTTCTTCCTGATGTTCGTAGGCGGTTGTTCCGGCTCCACCGCCGGTGGCATGAAGATTTTCCGATTCCAGCTCTCGCTCATTGTGCTTCGGGAGCAATTAATGCGCCTGCTGCACCCACGTGCGGTGCTGACCCGTAATTACAACGGGCGTGCGGTCAGTGATGAGATCATTTCCTCGATGATCGCCTATACCTTCATTTTCCTGCTGTGTCTGCTGGTCATTACCGTAGCTCTGGCCGCACTTCAGCTGGACTTCATCACCAGCCTGTCGGGCGCACTGACGGCGCTGACCAATGTAGGCCCGGGTCTGGGAGCCATTATCGGGCCTGCGGGGACCTTCCAGTCGTTGCCGGATGCCGCCAAATGGATTCTTGCTGTGGGTATGCTGATGGGGCGTCTGGAGATACTCAGCGTGGTCATCGTGCTGTCCCCGGCGTTCTGGCGCAGCTGAACCGTTTACGAGCGCCACAGAATGTGGGGGTCTTCCAGCGGCAGGTTGAGCCGCCGCTCTGCCATCACCAGTCGCGGGGTGTAATGCTCAAGGGGGCGAGCGGGCGCTCGGCAGCGAAACACATAGCTTCGCGTTGAGCCACTCAAAGCGGCTTCCCGGCGCATCCCGATCACCGCACGGCCGCCCTTCTCCCAGGCTTCCGCCACCAGCTCCACCTTCACCAGGGCCGGATCAAGCCCATTCAGGTAAACGTTCAGGCTAACGTCCATGCCATCAGCCTGCTCGCTGACCTCCAGGGTCCCGAACCGTAGTAACGGCCAGTGTTCCTGTAGCAATCTCTGTTGTTGCACCAGTTCCTCGGCAATCTCAGGAAGGCGTTCGTGGCTTTTTGCTGCCATCGGGAGGTAGAAGCGCTCGGTGTACTCCCGCAACATGCGGTTTGCTGAGTACAGGGGCGTCAGTGTCTCCATGCTCGCACGAATCATCGCCAACCAATGTTTGGGCAGTCCACTGGGATCGCAATCGTAAAAACGGGGCACAACTTCCTGCTCCAGCAGGGTGAACAGCTCTGCGGCGTCTTCCCCGTCGTGTTCGGCAGAGCTGCTCAGTTGGCTGAAAGTGGCGTCCTCGCGAATGGCCCAGCCCACCTCCGGTCGCCAGGCTTCCGCCCACCAGCCGTCAAACTGCGACAGATTCAGCCCACCATTGACCAGCACTTTCATACCGCTGGTGCCGCAGGCTTCCCAGGGATGCCTCGGGGTGTTCAGCCACACGTCCACGCCCTGTATGAGCTCAGTGGCCACGCCAATGTCGTAGTCGTCGATGAACACCACGCGGCCCTGCACATCATGACGTTTAATGAACTGTTTCCAGCGTTTGATGATGGCTTTGCCACGGGTGTCGTTGGGGTGAGCCTTGCCGGCCAGCGCGATCTGCAGCGGCCGGTCGCGGTCGTGCAGCAGTTTCAGCAGGCGTGGCTCGTCAGTCAGCAACAGGTCTGGTCGTTTGTAGTCGGTGAAGCGGCGGGCAAAGCCCAGTGTCAGGGCGTCGGTATCCAGCAGGAGACCGCAGGCAGCTTCCACATTCGAGCCGTTCCCATGCTCACAATGCTGGCTGTGCAGCCGTGCCCTCAGGAACCGGATCAACCGGTGACGCTGGTGAGTGCGCATCGCCCAGAGACTGTCATCGGAAATAGTGCCAAACGGCACCCGGGTCTGCTCCAGATTCCCGCACCAGCGGTTTTTACCGCAGGCGGTCGTCCAGAGGGCATCGGCTTCCGGCGAATCCCAACTGGGGGTATGCACACCGTTGGTCACGTACTCCACCGGGATGTCTTTCAGCGGCCAGCGGGGAAACAGGTCGCTGAATATATGGCGGGACACCTCTCGGTGGATGCGGCTCACGCCGTTGATGCGGCCGCTCAGGCGAACGGCCAGGTAACTCATGTTGAACTCGTCATCGTGGCGCCCTTCCCTCTGGCCCAATAGCAGAAAGGTGGTGACGTCCAGCCCCATGTCTTGCAGATAATCGGTCAGATACTGACGAATCAATCTGACGGGAAACAGATCGAAGCCGGAGGCAACAGAGGTGTGGGTGGTAAACAGATTACTGGCGCGGCTTGCCGCGCGCGCGGCGTCGAAACTCAGGTTGGTCCTGCTGCTCAGGGCCCGGATTCGCTCCACCAACGCGAACGCACAGTGCCCCTCGTTGATGTGAACCACCGACGGTTGAATGCCCATGTGTTGCAACAGTCGCCAGCCGCCGATACCTAGCACCAGTTCCTGTTGCAATCGTTTTTCCGGATCACCGCTGTAGAGTTCGCTGGTAATGCCGCGGTCTTTCGGTTCGTTGCGGGGGTCGTTGCTGTCGAGGAGCAAAAGACGGCAGCGACCGATACGGCCAATCCACACCCTCAGGCGTACCGACCGGCCGGGTAAATCCACCGCAATGCGCACCCACTCTTCCTGATCGTCTCTCAGCGGCATCAATGGCAGCATGGTGGGATCGTTGTAGGGGTAGAACTCCAGTTGCTCGCCGTCGGCGCTCACTTCCTGGCGAAAGTACCCCTGCTGATACAGCAGGCCCACGGCAATCACCGGAATGCCCAGATCACTGGCTGCTTTCAGTGTATCTCCTGCCAGTATTCCAAGCCCACCGGAATACAGTGGCAAACACTCGGCCAGTCCGTATTCCATACAGAAATAGGCTACCTGCCCGGTCAGCGCATCCGGCCAGGTGTCTCCGAACCAGGTGGGGGACTGGCAGAACGCATCGTAGGCTGCAAGCTGGTGAGACAGCAGTTCGCTGAACGTGGGGTCTTCAGCCAGGTGGTCAAGCTGCCTGCCAGACACGCTGTTGAGAACCAGCCAGGCGTTATGGGTGGCGTCCCAGCATTCCTGATCGATGGAACGCCAGAGCACGTCGCTGCCGTGGTGCCAGGTCCAGCGCAGATCCAGCGCGAGCTCGGCAAGCCCGGTCAGTTCACCCGGCAGTTTGCGGTGAAGGTAAAGCCCGGCGGAGGCTGGCATGGGCGCGTTATCCGTCTGTCAATCAGTGCGCGGTGTAACCACCATCAACCACCAGCTCGGATCCGGTGACAAATTTCGACTCATCCGACGCGAGATACACAATGGCCCAGGCAATGTCGTCAGGCTCACCCATGTGACCAATGGGGTGCAATGCGGCTGTCGCTTTGCGGGCTTCCTCGGGATCGGCACCTGTGGTTTTCAGATGCTCCTCCACCAACGGCGTCCAGATGAAACCGGGATGAATTGAATTCACGCGGATCTGATCCGGGGCATAGATCAACGCATCGGTTTTGGTCATCAGGCGCACCGCGCCTTTGGAAGCGTGATAGGGGGGTATGTCCGGCGCGCTGACCAGGCCATAAATGGATGACAGGTTGATGATACTGCCCTTACCCGCGGTTTTCAGATAAGGAATCACGTGCTTGGTGCAGAAGAACACGCCTTTCACGTTCACCCGCTGCACCTCGTCCCATTCCTGTTCCGTCAACTCATGGGTTGGCTTGTTTGCGCCGGCAATTCCGGCGTTATTGACCAGCACGTCAATTCGACCGAAGTGCCCTTTTACGCTGCCGATAGCGCTTTGCACCGAGGCTTCGAATCCCACGTCACAGTGCCAGTAATGGGCTTTCAGGCCACGTTCGACCAGATCCACTGCCAACGCTTCGCCTTCCGTATCTTTGCAGTCAAAAATGGCCACAGCGGCGCCCTCCTCCGCCATTCTCGTCACCGCTGCTTTGCCAATGCCCAGTGCGCCACCGGTTACGATGGCCACCTTGTCCTTGAGTCGTTCCATGATGATCTTCCCTGTTGCAGAAATTGCAGTGCTCAGTGATAGGAGTTGTGCCGTATTGGTGGAAAGTGGCTGACGATGTGATTGTGCTTGTGGAGCCAGGACAACAAGGCGGTGATGGTGAACCCATCGTTATCCATTCCCTCGAAATCCACCCCGAGCCCGTTGTCGCATTTGCGGACCACGTGCGCCTTTATGCGACGGAAAGCATTTTCTTTCCGGTCCGGAAATCTGAATTCCAGCTCAACTGTCTGATTCAGTTGAACATCGGTGTAATCGGTGGCAATGAATAGCCCGCGTTTGCTGGCGTCGCGGATCTGTCCCGTCGCGACCGGCAAGCCGCGCTTGTAAACCAGAAGCCCGAGCTTTCCCAATATGCGCTTGCTGAGCCTGTGTTCCATGGGGCCTCCCCTATTCGCTGATCGAACACCCGAGTTGGGTCATTATTGATCAAATAATAGACCCTATACGGGAAAACCGCTGTTGATTCAGATCAACTATTAACCACCTGCAATTCGTCTCCCATGCAAGCCTAGGGAAGACGCCCGTAAAGTCTTGCCAATTCGTGAATACGGTCAGCTAACCCGTCTGCACAAAGACTCCAATCCAGTGTCCAGATCCAGTTTCCTGAGGTCGTGCCCGGCGTATTGAAGCGGCTGCTTCCGTCCAGACCCAGCAAGTCTTGCATCGGAAACATGGCCAGTTGGCAGACTGACTGGAAGCCCGCCCGGATTACCGGCCATGGCATCGGGTCCGCAGAGTTTCCGAGGTAATGATCAACATATCCGCGGGTGTGGTTGTCGAGGCTCAGGTACCAACCCAGGGTGGTGTCGTTGTCGTGGGTGCCGGAATACACCAGATCCCGTCGCCGCTGGTTGTGGGTCAGGTGGGGATTGCCGGCGCTGCCGTCAAATCCGAACTGAATCACGGTCATGCCTGGCAAGCGAAAGGAATGACGCAGTGCCTCCACCTCGTCGCTGATGATGCCCAGATTTTCGGCCACCAGGGGTAAATCGGGAAAACGCCCGAAGCAGGCCTCAAGGAATCGTGTGCCCGGGCCCTCCACCCAATAACCGTTCTTCGGTGCCGGCTGGTCGGCCGGGATTTCCCAATACGCGTGCAGTCCCCGGAAATGGTCGATGCGGATCAGATCGAAGAAACGCCTCTGGGTGTCCAGACGCGACAACCACCATGCATAGTCGTTCTTTGCCATCGCGTCCCAGTCATAGACCGGGTTGCCCCAGTGCTGGCCTTCCGGCGAGAAATAATCCGGTGGCACGCCGGCCACACATTGTGGCTGGCCATTCTTGTCCAGCTTGAACAGGTATGGTTCGGCCCACACATCGGCGCTATCGTGTGCCACGAAGATGGGGATGTCTCCGAACAGCAGAATGCACCGCTCGCTGGCATAATCCCGAAGCCGATGCCATTGAGTGTCGAACAGGAACTGCTCGAATCGCAGTCGTCGCAGTGATTCCCAGTGAGTTTCCGTAAAACGGGCCAATGCCCCGGGCTCCCGGTTTCTCAGCTCACTGGGCCAGCCCAGCCAGCTCTGGTCGGGATAGACCTCACGAATGGCGCAGAACAGACAGTAGTCATCCAGCCACTGCGCGTTAGCAGCGCAGAACGCGGTAAATTCATCCCTGCCCGATGCCTCGGGTCGCGCCTCTGAATCGTTGAAGAAGCGGTCACTTGCCAGCGCCAGAACAGATTTTCGCTGCGCGCTGTTGTTTTCCGAACCCAGCTCATCCTGGCGGACCAGGCCCGCCGCTACCAGTTCCTCAAGATCAATGAACTCCTGATTGCCGGCGTGGGCGGATAACGACTGATAGGGCGACAGATCCGCGTGAGTCGGTCCCAGAGGCAGGGTTTGCCAAACGGTCAGGCCGGCCTCTGCCATGAAGTCCAGAAATCGGCGCGCGCTCTGGCCGAGCAGTCCGTGCCGGGAGGGCAAACAGGTTGGATGAAGCAACACGCCTGCGCGCCGGTGGTTCAGAACCTCCGATAATTGGCGGCCGGAGGTCATGCGCCGGTGTCCGCATCATGGCCCGGGCGCATCGCGCCGCCGCGGGCGGGAGCGCCACTGCCCTGGCTCAGTTTCTGGAACACCGAAGGGGGTGCCGGGTAGCCAATCAGTTCGTACAGGTTCACGAGGTGCCGCCGGTACAGGTGTTCGAAATCACTGACCACCTGGGCCGGGTTGTAATCACCAAACCACCAGAACCAGTCTGAGCCTTCGCAAATTGCCAGCTGTTGCGTGGCGGCCGCTTTTTGTTCCGTCGTCAGCGCGCCGTTATCCACGGCGCGATCAAAATGCTGCTTGGCCTCACAAAGCAGATCCCAGGCGCGGTTCTTGTCCGGGTCTCCCATCCAGGTTGAGAAGGTGCCGTAAATCCAGCTGCCGGCGACGACCGTGGGTAGGCTGACCGGCGATAGATCGCCCTGCTCAAGCAGCTCCCGGTAGGTCGTCAGCTGCAAGCGGGGATGGCTCTCGAGAACCTCGTACAGTTCATCGAGAAAGTGAAAGGCATTCTCCGGATAGTATTCCCACGCATTTTCCCCATCCATAATTACCGAAATCACCTGAGGCCCGTGATCAGTGCCGTGGGACGCAATGGTTTCCATATGAGAGGTGAGATCCGCGACAGCATCCGAGGCGTGCCAGTCTGCGTAGGTAAACCCGATCAGGTCAGACAGGCCGTCATCCCGGAAAAAAACGGTGATGTCCGCATCGCCGAACCGGTAGGCCTGATGAATGGACGGGTTCTTGATTCCCTGCCCGGCCGCTCCCGCCGAACGCAGGCTGTTGTGGAGTACGGAATCACCGCTTGCCGTCCACCGGAAGCCAGCTTGCGCGAGTTGCTGGAGTGTCTGCTGGCTGAGGCCCCCTTCCGACGACCAGCATCCGGTCGGCTCCATTCCGAAAAAGCGTCGGAACACCTCCCGTGCTTGCTGAAATTGCCACCGGGCGCGGGCCATACCTTCCGGATAACCGCTGTGGGCGGGCAGCGGGATCTCCGGCATGGCTTCCCGGGCGCTACCAAGATCAATCAGTAACGGCACCATGGTGTGACTGTAGGGGCTGACGGACAGCTCCACCTGGCCGGTCTGGGCCAGGTGGCGGTAGCGAGGACCAATGCCGGCGAGGGTGTCGAAGATCACGTTCAGCAGAGCGATGCGGTCATCGGCACTGAAACCCTGAGCCTTCTCCTGCAGCGACTGCACGCAGGCATTGCGGCGGCGGATGATCTCGCCCATCCAGCCCAGGTGATACCATACCAGCAGATCGGACAGGAACGCCGGGGCGATGTATCGCTGCATTTCCGGCCGGGAACGGTAGAAGTCGGCGAGCTGTGACAGGCGGGCAAAGGCTGGAAAGCGTTGAATGATGCGCTCAGAGTTGGCCCGCAAACATTTTTCCATGATGTCGAGGAACCCCGGCGCGCCGGGTTCCGGCAGTTCGCCAGCTACCAGTGCCGCCAACAGCGGATCACCGATCTCGCCGGCACCGTGGCGCCAGCGTTCAATATCCACCAGGTAGATTTCAATCTGCTCCAGCAGGATCGGGGCAAAGTTCACCACAGCTCGGGCACCCGGGTGCCCCTCCAGGTGGGCGGCCATATCGCTGTAGTCTTTCAGGGCATGCAGGTACACCCAGGGAAACAGGAAGGTACCGGTTTTCTGATCCCGGTAGCCCGGCTGATGCATGTGCCAGCAAAAGACCACGGGCGTGCGGCGGTCAGAGGCCATGGGGGTAATCCTGCCCGAGCATCTCGGGGGTGACGAGCACCACGCCCTTGGGTGACACGTAGAACCGTTCCCGGTCCTTGTCGGGATCGACGCCGATGGTGGTGCCCTCCGTAATACGACATCCACGGTCAATAATGGCGCGGTGGATTTCGCAGTGGCGGCCGATATCCACATCGGGAAAAATCACCGCATCCGATACCGTGGTGAACGAATGTACCCGCACCTGCGAGAACAGCAGGGAATGCCGGACTAACGCGCCGGAGACGATGCAGCCTCCGGCCAACATGGAATCTACTGCCATGCCCCGGCGGTTGTCATCGTCAAAAATGAACTTTGCCGGCGGCAGCTGTTCCTGGTAGGTCCAGATGGGCCAGTCCGGATCATAGAGGTTCAGCTCCGGGCTGATACCGATCAGTTCCAGGTTGGCCTGCCACAGGGAATCGATGGTGCCCACGTCTCGCCAATAGGCCGGCTTGTCTTGTACCGGGTTGCGGAAAGGAAATGCCATCACCCGCAGGCGGGCAATGATGGAGGGAATGATGTCTTTGCCGAAATCATGTGAAGAGTCCGTGGCAAGCTGATGATCCCTGAGCAATTCATCAAACAGAACCCGTGTGCTGAACACATAGATACCCATGGATGCCAATGCCCTCTCCGGCTGGTTCGGCATCGGTTTGGGTTGCTCTGGCTTCTCGACAAACTCGGTGATCCGCAGCTCATCATTCACCGACATCACACCGAATGCCGACGCGTCCTCCAGCGGCACTTCGATACAGCCCACGGTGACGTCTGCGTCGTTCTCCACGTGATAGGCCAGCATGGTGCCGTAGTCCATCTTGTAGACGTGGTCCCCGGCGAGGATCAGTACATACTCGGGCGCGTGGCTGCGAATGATGTCCAGATTCTGCAACACGGCGTCCGCTGTGCCCTCGTACCAGGAGGTCTCGATGCGCTGCTGCGCCGGCAGCAGTTCCACAAACTCGCCAAGTTCTCCGCGCAGAAAGCCCCAGCCGCGTTGGATGTGGCGCATCAGGGAGTGGGATTTGTACTGGGTAATCACCCCGACCTGACCGATACCGGAGTTGATACAGTTAGATAATGGAAAATCGATGATCCGGAACTTGCCACCGAATGGGACGGCGGGTTTCGCGCGCCACTTGGTGAGGTCGTACAGACGTGATCCCCGACCTCCAGCCAGCACCAGTGCGAGGGTCTGGCGTGTGAGTCGGCTGACAAAACGTTTGGCGGTTTGCATGGCGGCTTCCCTGACTACCCTGTCGGTCTTCGGCTTCCCTCGTCTGCCCCTGAAGGAATAATAGACTATATTTTGACGTATCAATCATGGCTGAAAGGTTAGCATCGACAACATGACGAAAACTTGTCGCGGATCATTATTTGATCAGCCTGATTGGCGTCCAATGGATCGGAACCAGAAACAGAACACGTCGGGAAGCTCTTCGGACTATGGAAAGCCCAAGCCTCAGCGAATTCGACCTGCACCTTTTCGGACAGGGAAAGCATTGGCACATCTATAACGTGCTGGGCGCTCACCTTTGCCGCTACGGTGGTGACGAAGGCGTGCGGTTTGCAGTCTGGGCGCCCGCTGCGCAAGCCGTCAGTGTGATCGGTGATTTTAACGGCTGGCAGCCAGGCGCTGACCCGTTGCATAAGCGCCAGGACAGTGGTGTCTGGGAGTGTTTCCGGCCGCAGCTGGCTGCAGGTGCCCTCTACAAATACGCCATTACCATCGGCGACGGTGAACAACTGATCAAGACCGACCCCTACGGTCAAGCCTTCGAACCCCGGCCGGCGACGGCAGCGGTGGTGACTCAGCGTAGTCGTTTCAGCTGGGGCGATGGTGATTGGCTGGCCCATCGCAACTGCTGGAACTGGCGGGATCAGCCACTCTCGATCTACGAAGTACACGCCGGCTCCTGGCGGCTTCACGGCTCAGGGCGCTGGCTGAATTACCGCGAACTGGCCGACCAGCTGGTGCCCTACGTGCGGGACATGGGCTTCACCCACATCGAGTTGTTGCCGATTACCGAGCACCCCCTTGATGAATCCTGGGGCTATCAGACAACCGGGTACTATGCGCCCACAAGCCGGTTCGGCACACCGGACGATTTTCGCTATTTCGTGGACTGCTGCCACCGCAACCACCTCGGGGTGTTGCTCGATTGGGTGCCCGGCCATTTTCCCAAGGATACCCACGCCCTGGCGCGGTTTGACGGTTCCGCTCTGTACGAACATGAGGACCCCCGCCAGGGCGAGCACCAGGACTGGGGCACCCTGATCTACAACTACGCCCGCCATGAAGTGCGCAACTTTCTGATTGGCAGTGCGCTGTTCTGGCTGGACACCTTTCACATTGACGGTCTGCGGGTGGATGCGGTGGCGTCGATGTTATATCTGAACTACTCCCGCGACGAGGGCGACTGGCTGCCGAACATCCACGGTGGCCACGAAAATCTCGAGGCGATCGAATTCCTGCGGGAACTGAACCAGATCTGCCGCGAGCGCTACCCCGGCACCATGATCATGGCTGAGGAGTCCACCTCGTGGCCCCAGGTCACGCGACCGGAATCGGTGGGTGGGCTGGGATTTTGCCTGAAATGGAACATGGGATGGATGCACGACACCCTGGATTATCTCAGCCAGGATCCGGTATTCCGGCAATACCACCACGACAAGCTCACGTTCGGCGTGTTGTACGCGTTCAGTGAGAGCTTTCTGCTGCCCCTGTCGCACGATGAGGTCGTGCACGAGAAAGCCAGCCTGCTGAACAAGATGCCCGGAGATGACTGGCAGCAAAGGGCCAACCTGCGACTGTTGCTCACTTATCTGTTTACCTACCCTGGCGCGAAGTTGCTGTTCATGGGCGGTGAGTTCGGCCAGCGCCGGGAATGGAGCGAAAAACGGGAGCTGGACTGGTCACTGCTTGAGCAGGAAGAGCACCTGGGCCTGCAACAGCTGGTGCGGGATCTTAACTACCTGCTGAAAGAACAGCCGGCCCTGCACCGGGCCAATTACCGACCCGATGGCTTTGCCTGGATCGACTGTCACGATTCCACCCAGTCAGTGATCAGCTTTCTCAGGCAGGCAGAGGCACAACGGGTCATCGTCATCATTAATTTTACACCGTTGCCCCGATACCATTACCGGGTTGGCGTGCCCAGCTCCGGTGTCTGGACTGAGCGACTGAACTCTGATTCCGTATACTACGGCGGCAGCAATCTGGGGAATTCGTTGCCGCTCACCGCGGACTCACAGCCCTGGATGGGACAGGCCCAGTCCATCGCGCTCACCCTGCCCCCGCTGGGTGCGGTGGTGTTGGAGCAGCCATTGTGACCCGGGTGCTTTTTGTGACCAGTGAGGTGCACCCGGTGATCAAGACCGGCGGGCTCGCGGACGTGTCTGCTAGTTTGCCGGAAGCCCTGTGCACGATGGATCACGACGTGCAGATAGTTCTCCCCGGCTACCCCGAAGCAATGGCGGCGGCCGTTGCCAGCGGTGCTTGCCGGAGGGCGCAGCTGAATGTCGAGAGCTACGATGTGACACTCTGGCAGACACGGTTACCCGGCACCGCTGTCGTGTTGTGGCTGGTGGATTGCCAGCCTCTGTTTAACCGCCCGGGTAGCCCCTACCAGAACGCCGAAGGCCAGGATTGGGCGGATAACGCCCAGCGTTACTGTCTGTTCGCCCGGGTCTCAGCGCGGATGGCGCTTGGCCAGGCTGGCCTTGACTGGGTGCCGGACCTGGTGCACTGCAACGACTGGCAGAGCGGGCTGGTCCCCGTGTTTCTGAGTAACACTCGCCAGCGACCGGCAACGGTGTTCACCATCCACAACCTGGCGTACCAGGGGCTCTTCTCCCACGGCGTCTTCCGGGCCCTGGAGTTACCAGACGCGCTCTGGCGTTTCGATCGGCTGGAATTTCACGACCAACTGTCCTTTCTCAAGGGCGGGCTGGTGTTCAGCGACCTCCTGACCACGGTCAGCCCCGGATACGCCCGGGAAATCTGCCAACCGGAGCTGGGCTGCGGCCTGGATGGGCTGCTCCGCTTCCGGCATCCGGCCCTCACCGGCATTCTCAACGGGATCGATACCCGCCACTGGGATCCGCAAACCGACCCGCTCCTGGACCATCATTACAGTGCCCGGTCTCTGGGAAACAAGCGGCTATGCCGACGGGATCTGCAGCGGCAGGTCGGTCTCGACACCAACTTCGAGGGCCCGATACTGGGTTTTATCGGGCGGATGGTGGAGCAAAAAGGCATCGATCTGTTGCTGGCCGTTCTGCCGGAGTTACTGCACAGCGGTTGCCAGTGCGTGATTCTGGGCTCGGGTATGCGTGACTACGAACAGGCTGCGCTCGATCTGGCCGAACACCATCCCGGACAGCTGTCGGTGACACTCGGCTTTGACGAAACCCTGGCCCACCGCATCACTGCCGGCATCGACCTTTTCATCATGCCGTCACGGTTCGAGCCTTGCGGGCTCAACCAGATGTACAGCATGCGCTACGGCACCGTACCTGTGGTACACCGGGTGGGCGGATTGGCTGATACGGTGTTCGACCCGCAAACCGCGAGCGCCGATCAGGCGAACGGATTTACCTTCAGCAAACCGGAACCCCCGGCCCTGTGTGCGGCAATCGACCGGGCGCTGGACGCTTTCCGGGATCCGAAAACCTGGCGCAAGCTGCAACGCAACGGTATGGCCGGTGACTATTCCTGGCAGACCCGCGCCTGGGAATACACCAACATCTACCGCCAGGCTCTGGCCGCCCGCCAGAGCACGGATGATGACTAACGGGGCAGCCCCTGTGGGAGGCGACAATCATGCACAACGCCACTGAATTCAAACTGGAAGCCCGGCCTACCATCCCTGAGGCACTCACCCGCCTGGACGAGCTGGCCAACGATCTTTTCTACAGCTGGGATCACGGTGTTCGAAGCCTGTTTGCGCGGATTGACCTGCGGTTGTGGCAGAAAGTGGCGCACAACCCGAAGCTGTTTCTGCGGCGGGTTGCGCAGAACCGCCTGGAAGAAGCGGCCGAAGATCGCGCCTTTCTCTCCGAGTATCGCCGCATACTGAGCAGTTACGATGCTTATCTGGACGCCGAACCCGGGCCGGAGGTAACCACCCGCCTGGATCCTGACACCGCGCTGGTGGCGTATTTCTGCGCTGAATTCGGCTTTCACGAGAGCTTTCCGATCTACTCCGGAGGGTTGGGGATTCTCGCCGGTGACCATTGCAAGGCCGCCAGTGACCTGGGGCTGCCGTTCGTGGCGGTAGGCCTGTTGTATCAGCAAGGCTATTTTATCCAGACCATCGATGCCCAAGGGCAGCAGATTGCTCGCTACCAGTCCCATTACAGCCACGAACTGCCCATATCACTGGTCGAACAGGAAGGTGAGCCGCTGCGGGTATCCGTGCCCTTCCCCGGCCGCCTTGTTCACGCCAGGGTCTGGGAAGCCCGGGTCGGCCATATCCGGCTATATCTGCTGGACACCCACGTTGAGGAAAATACGGTTGGTGACCGGGAACTGACCCTGCAGCTGTACGGTGGTGATGAAACCACCCGCATCAGCCAGGAGATGGTGCTGGGTATTGGCGGAGCTCGGGTGCTGAGCGCTCTCGGCCTCTGCCCCACGGTCTGGCACATTAACGAGGGGCACGCCGCTTTTCTGATCCTCGAGCGTTGCCGCCAGGCCATGGCTGACGGCCTGTCCTTTGAAGCGGCGCTGGAGCTCAATGCCGGCGCCACACTGTTTACGACTCACACGCCGGTGCCGGCGGGCCACGATATTTTTCCCCGCGCACTGGTTCAGCATCATCTCGCTGCTTACCTCGCCGAGACGGGCCTGGAGTTCGAGTCGGTTTTCCAGTTGGGCTCCAAATCCTCCGGCGACTCCTTCAACATGACCAGTCTGGGCTTACGTGGGTCCCGGTTTCATAACGGGGTCAGCCGGATTCATGGCGGGGTTGCGTCTGGCATGGAGGGTGACATCTGGCCCCAGGTGCCGGCTAGAGAGAACCCCATGGGCTTCATCACCAACGGTGTGCATGTGCCGACGTTCCTGGCACCGGAATGGTCCAGCCTGTTCGATATCCAGGCCCCGACCTGGAAAAGCGAGTTGCGGAATACGGAGTTCTGGGAGTTCATCGACCGGATCCCCGATTACCATTACTGGAGTGTGCACAAGGCGCTCAAGCAGCAGATGGGTGATTACATTGTTCGCTGTCTCAAGCGCCAGCATCGGCGCAACGGCACTGGTCACTCGGTAACCGAACGCATGACGCGTCAATTGGTGTCGCCGGAAAAAGACACCATGGTGATCGGGTTCGCCCGCCGCTTTGCCACGTACAAGCGCGCCACGCTGATTTTTTCGGATCTCGACCGTCTGGAACGTCTGCTTACTGACCCTGAACGCCCGGTGGTGCTGGTGTTCGCCGGCAAGGCGCATCCCAAGGACAAACCCGGGCAACAGCTGATTCGTGTGATCCACGACCTGTCGATGCAACCGGCGCTGATGGGGCACGTCATCCTGCTGGAAGATTACGACCAGGCGATGGCCCGACGACTGCTCAGTGGCGTGGATGTGTGGCTGAATACGCCGGAATACCCCAAGGAAGCGAGCGGCACCTCCGGTGAGAAAGCCGCGCTGAACGGCGCCCTCAACCTGAGTGTGCTGGATGGCTGGTGGGGCGAGGGCTATAACGGCAAGAATGGTTGGGCAATCAACCCCCGCAGCACGGAACTTGACCTGGAATTTCGCAATCAGGAGGAAGCCCGTGACCTGCTGGATCTGATTGAGTTCGAGATTGTGCCGCTCTATTACAACCGCGCCTCCCAGGGCTATTCCAAAGGCTGGGTCCAGCGATCAAAAGCGTCTATGAAGACCATTACGCCAAGGTTCAACAGCCAGCGAATGGTGATGGACTACGTCGAGCGGTATTACCGGCCTGCCACAATGCAAGGCATAAAGCTGGCCGCAGACAGCAGCCGGTTGGCCATCGAACTGGCGGAATGGAAACAGCGGGTCCGACAGGACTGGGCCGGGGTGTCCCTGTCGGTCAACCAGTGTGTCGCCGCAACCTGTCTCCACGATGAAGAAATCTCGCTGTCGGTCAATGTTCAGCTCAATGGTCTGTGGCCGGAGGATGTGCGGGTAGAGTGTCTGGTGACGGCGGAATGCACCGGCACCCACGACTGCCCGGGCCCGGATCGGTTCCTGCTTCAGCACAACACAGCGACTAATACCGACGCGGACACCGGAGGGACAACGGTATTCTCAACGCGGATTCTGCCCCCCTATCCTGGACTGCAATCACTGCGCATCCGCGTGTACCCCTACCACCAGGGGTTGACCCACCCGCTGGAGATGGGGGCCATGGTCTGGTTGTGAGCCCGAGGTGCGTGTCGTCAGAGTGCGTGCTGCTCGATAAAGCGGCCGATGTCCTGGATCTCTTCAAGGCAGACACTGTGCTCCATCGGGAAGGTTTCGTAGCGTGGCTGGAATCCCATTGCTTCCAGTTGCTGCACACTTCGGCGCCCCAGGGATTCCGGAACAACCGGATCAAACGTACCATGGTAAACATTGATGGGCAGGCCGGCGTTCGCCTTTGATGGCTCCACCGTTTTTGCGGTTGCAAAATAGGTAGACAGAGCGAGGATTCCGGCCAGACGCTGGGGATAACTCAGGCCCAGTTCGTAGGCCACGGCGCCACCCTGGGAGAACCCGGCAATCACAATGTTCGCCGCCGGGATACCCCGTTCGATCTCACGGTCGATCATCCGGGCGACGGCGGCGGCAGACACTTTCAGCTGTGCTGTATCCACTACCCGGTCAATGTTCATGCCCTTGATGTCATACCAGCCGGGCATGATCATGCCGCCGTTGATGGTAATCGGCAGCTCCGGGGCATGGGGGAACAGGAACCGGACAGCCGCGTCGGCGGGCAGGCCCAGTTCGGGAACCACCGGCTCGAAATCATGACCGCTGGCGCCCAGCCCGTGCAGCCAGATCACGGCAGCGGTGGGGTTCGGATTGGTTTCCAGTTCGATGTACTTCAGTTCCGGCACAAACATACCTCAATCGTCAGTTTGGTGATCGGCTGCTGGCTCACTGGCCTGCAGCGCAGTGACCACCGGGTTGGCATACATGTCCAGCAGATACGGCCGGATGGTCGGTTCGCAGTGCTCGAGCCGGCGCTCCATCTCGGACTCCGCGGCCTCAAATTCCGCCGGTGACCAGGCTTCCGCGGTAACCACCGCATCGGTCACGGTATCCGGCGTGGTGTGGGCCTGGGGATGAATGCCCCGTTGCCGGTGAGCCACCAGATTGGACGCATGCAGGTGGTAGTTGGCGTGCATTTCCCGGTCTATGCGGGCAGCCAGATCCCTGGCGTTACCCGGCGAATCGGCGATCGGGGCACCGAAGTGCACGTGCACGTGGCCCTTGAATCCTGTCAGCCCCTTCATGATCTGTTTAGTGTCCTCTCCCGGCGCCTTGGTGTAGCTGCCGGTGCGGGCGCGGGTTTCCAGCTCCTTCGCCTTGTCGACGTCACAGGGGTCGTACTCGTAAGCGATGGAGACCGGCACAATGTGGAGGCGATTCATGGCTTCCGCGAAATCCAGGCCGCTTTTCTTCTTACTCATGTAGAACATCTTGATGATAGCCGGATCGGTAACGTCGAGGCCGTCTTTGGCGCGCCCCTCCCGCTGGGCTATCCAGATGCTGTGATTGGTATCAATGCTGTGATTGATGAATCCGGACAGCATGATGTAAGCGTCACGCATTTCCCGTGGGCTGGTCATGTTGCGGCGCACCACGAAACTCTTGTTCAGCCGCATCATCTCGGCAAACACCCGATTCGCCAACAGGTTGTCGCCAATCGCAATGCGGGTGGTGTTGAACCCATTGGCATAAAGCAGGTAGTTCACCACCATGGGATCGAACACGATGTCGCGGTGATTGGAGATGAACAGGTGGGCACTGTGCTTGTCGAGATTTTCCAGTCCGCTTTGAGT
This sequence comes from Marinobacter sp. M-5, assembly GCF_032911545.1. Classification (NCBI taxonomy): domain Bacteria; kingdom Pseudomonadati; phylum Pseudomonadota; class Gammaproteobacteria; order Pseudomonadales; family Marinobacteraceae; genus Marinobacter; species Marinobacter sp. M-5. The sequence continues at coordinate 1,643,706 of NZ_JAWJEK010000001.1, read as the reverse complement.
CACCCGGGTGGTGGTATGATCCACCAGTTCGCTGACGTGACCGGATACCTTGGACTGCAGATCATCCACCCGCTGCAGATGCCCGAAATTGCTGACCAGCCAACGCTTGATCCAGACCCTCACCAGCGCCGGCGCCCAACGGGCCAAAGCGGGGGATTTGAAACGGGCAATCATGTCGAGAAATTCCGGATCATTCACCAGGCGCTGGATGGCAGAGCCGGTTTCTTCGTCCGAATAGGGACGGATGGCGTCAAATTCCTGCATGGAGTTCCTGTTGTTTTCGGTGTCAGTCAAGGGCTGAACTTCGGGGGCGATGACCCTGAAAATCGCGATATTGTAGCGTTTATCCACGGCATTTGCCTCAACTGAGCTGGCGAATCTGGTATCATTTCGCACTTCGCATTGTATGGCAGCGACCCTTTCCGCATCCCGGCACTGGCAATCCATGGACTTCGATCAGCTCAGCACAGAACGCCCGACCCTCTCCCTCAAAGACCCCGAGCAGGTTCTGCACGAGGTGTTCGGCTATGAAACGTTCCGCCCGCTGCAGGGCGACATCATTCGTGAAGTGGTCAGTGGCGGCGATGCCCTGGTACTGATGCCCACTGGCGGTGGTAAATCCCTTTGCTATCAGGTGCCCGCGCTGGTCCGTCCGGGTACGGCGGTGGTGATATCCCCGTTGATCGCGCTGATGCAGGATCAGGTTGCCGCCCTGAACGAGCTCGGCGTTCGCGCCGCGTTTCTGAACTCCACCATGGATTACGCCCAGGCCCGCGACACCGAAAACGCGCTGATGACCGGCGAGCTCGACCTGCTGTACTGCGCGCCGGAACGTCTTATCCAGCCGCGCACCCGGGATCTGTTGCACGATGCGTCCATTTCCCTGTTTGCCATTGACGAAGCCCACTGTGTCTCTCAGTGGGGCCACGATTTCCGCTCAGATTATCTGGAGCTGAGCCTGTTGGCGCGGGAGTTCCCCACGGTGCCGCGGATTGCCTTGACCGCAACCGCCGATGAACGCACCCGACAGGAGATTGCCGAGCGTTTATCACTCACCGAGGCCCGCCACTTTGTCAGCGGGTTCGATCGCCCGAACATTCAATATCGGATATCCCCGAAAACAAATGCAAACAAGCAGTTGCTGGACTTTATTAAAGCAGAACATGATGATGACTGTGGCATTGTGTACTGTATGTCCCGGAACAAGGTAGACGCAACCGCGCGCATGTTGTCGGACAAAGGCTACACCGCTCTGCCCTACCACGCCGGCCTGAATGCGCCTGAGCGGGCGCGGAATCAGGAACGTTTTCTGCGGGAAGACGGAGTCATCGTAGTGGCCACCATTGCCTTCGGCATGGGTATCGACAAGCCCGACGTGCGGTTCGTGGCGCACCTGGACCTGCCGAAAAGCCTTGAGGCCTATTACCAGGAGACCGGCCGGGCCGGTCGGGACGGCAAGCCCTCCACAGCCTGGATGGTCTACGGGCTGCAGGATGTTATCAAGCTGCGCCAGATGCTCGAAGGGTCCATGGGGAACGATCAGTTCAAACGGGTTGAACGCCAGAAGCTGGATGCCATGCTCGGATTGTGTGAAGTGACCAGCTGTCGGCGGCAGGTGCTGCTCCGGTACTTTGGCGACACTCTGGATGAGCCCTGCGGCAACTGCGACACCTGTCTCGTGCCGCCGGATACCTGGGATGGCACTGTGGCGGTGCAGAAGGCCCTGTCTTGCGTATTCAGAACCGGGCAACGCTATGGCGTGACCTACCTGATCGATGTCCTGCGAGGCTCCGACAACGAGCGCGTACGCCAGTTCGGCCACGACAAGGTGTCCACCTTTGGTATCGGCACGGAACTGTCCGCCAATGACTGGAAATCGGTCTTTCGCCAACTGGTGGCCAACGGCTACTTGCGGGCGGACCCAGAGGGCTACGGCTCTTTGCAACTCACCGAGCAGTGCCGCCCCCTGCTCAAGGGTGAGCAACCCATCCAGCTTCGTAAGGACCCGGCACCGGTGAAGTCCTCAGGGCGCTCGGGCTCCGGCAGTGCGAAGGCGAAGATCAGTGACCAGATTACCGACCAGGCCGGATGGGAAGCCCTGCGAGCCTGTCGCAAGGCACTGGCGGACAAACAGGGCGTGCCGCCCTACGTGATTTTCCACGACACCACCCTGTTTGACATGCTCGAACGGCGGCCCACTTCGCTCTCAGAACTGGCTGAAGTGAACGGCGTGGGCACCGCAAAACTGGAAAAATACGGCGAGATTTTTCTGCAGACGCTGGGCGATCTCAGCGAGGCGTGAAGCCCTTCTTGCGAACCCGATACTGGGCAATGGACGTGGCCACGTGATTGCCTTCGTTGTCATACAGCATGCCCTCGAGGGCAAATGCGGCACGGCCGGTTTCATCGGCCTCGGCCTTGATCGCCCTCACGGTGTCTGAATCCAGCTCGAAGGTCACGGTGACATCCGAGTTTGCAGGATGCAGGAATTGCAGGGTCATCTCTTTCAGAATCGGCGTGTATGCCGGCCCAAGATCGAATAACGTCAGCACGCCTCCGGGAATTTCCGCCACCAGGAAATAGGCGCCCGCGTACAGGCTACCAAAGTGGTTTTTGTTTCCCTTTAGCCGAATTCGTGCCTTGACGAACCCGGGGCGAACCTCCTCAACACTGAACCCGTTTCGCGGCGCAAATGGGATGGCCAGACCAATAATCCGGTTTACCGCCGCGTAGCCGCTGGTTTTCTTCAGCCATGCAACGGGATTGGTGATCGGTGCCCTGGGATCACTGCTGGATACCCACTGTCCGGTAGCGCCTATAAGGCTGTCAATGAATGCCATGATGCTGTATTCCGTTAAGTGCGGGGATAGAGGCCATTGCGGCGAGTGATGGAATGATTGCAGGCCGGTTCCGGGTTTCGCAAGCGTCTTTTACAGTTTTTTAGAATTAGGCACAGTTACATCTGCGAATTATGTTCTAAACTGCGTGAAAACGACGATCCCGCAATCCGGAAGCAGGGAGAAAAGCCAAGCATGGCCAGCTATTCCGACAGTCCTCGGTGCTGGAGACAACCCGCCGTGCGCGTTGCACTGGTGCTGGCGTTGTCTTTTTTTCTGTTGGAGCCCGTCGCCGCGGCTGTGCCTGCTGCAGACAAGTACCAGCCCCCACCGGTGCGGGAATACAAACTCTGGTACCGAAACTTTGACAGCCCGGCCATTCTGGCACTGCTTCAGCTTGCGCTTGCCAAGACACCGGAATACGGCGACTTCCGCGTCGTACGTAGTGTTGAGATGGGTCAGGGGCGCGTGCTGCGCGAGATGGCAGAATCCCGCAGCAAGCTGATCGACATTGCCAACGTGGCCAGCAGTCGGGAGCGGGAGTCGGCGTTACTGGCAATCCCGATCCCCATTGATGGCGGCCTCCTGGGATTCCGGGTATGCGTTGTACGCCCTCATTCCCTACCCCTGTTCGATGGTGTGAAATCCGTGGAGGACATACGGGACCGGGGCATCCGCATTGGGCAGGGTCTGCACTGGCCGGACACCGACATTCTGGAAGTCAATGACATTCCGGTCGTTACACATACCCGCTATGAGATTCTGTTCCGGATGTTACGGAATGATCGCTTCGACTGCTTTGCCCGCGGCGTCAGTGAGGTCACGTTCGATCTCGCGATCGAGGACGACCCCGATCTGGTGATCGAGCCTACCCTCCTGCTCGCCTACCCTATGCCTTCCTATTTCTTTACCGCACCGGACGACTACCTGACAGCTCACCGGGTTCAGCTTGGCATGGAGCGGGCCATTGTGGACGGCAGCTTCGGCCACTTCCTGAAAACGTACTACGGTAAGCCACTTGAGGAACTCGCCCTGGACCAGCGCAACGTTGTGGTGCTGCGCAACCCCTTCCTGAGCGAGGAATCCCGCGCCATCGGCCGCCAGACCCTCAGCAACCTCCGCCGGCGGCTGCAAGTATTCAGCCGCTGATGCCGCGTGACAGGCTCTGGTGCATGAGCAGGATAATCAAGGAAGTTAGGTAAGTCTTTCCGTCCTTTATGCGAAGTCTTTAGTGCCATCTGTTAAAGTCGGACAGATCGCTGACCCTGATACCTCTGTATCGGGCGTGAACTTCTCATTCTTTTGCCGGGAGCCTCCCTGTTATGGCCCATGAAGAGCTGCACCTTAATCTCCGCAATCTTACCCTGGATGATTACGACCAGCTTCAACAGCTGATGGATCGCATTTACGACGATATCGGTGGTGCCTGGCCGAGAGACACCATCAAAGCGCTGGTGGAGCAGTTTCCCGACGGCCAGATCTGCATCGAGGATTCCGGTGAACTGATCGCTGTGGCGCTGACCGTTTGCGTCAAGTACGAGCGCTTCAGCAACCCCCACACCTACGACGATCTGATTCTGCGCAACGAGAAAATCTGGCACAACGCGAAGGGAGATTCTCTGTACGGTCTTGATGTATTCATTCACCCGGAGTACCGGGGCTACCGTCTGGGCCGGCGGCTTTACGAGGCCCGCAAGGAACTGTGCCGTTCCATGAACCTGCGCGCGATCCTTGCCGGCGGCCGCATTCCCAATTTCCACAAGTATTCCGAGCAGTACTCGCCGGCTGAGTACATCCAGCGTGTCGACCGCAAGGAAATCTACGACCCAATCCTGACGTTTCAGCTCTCCAACGACTTCCAGGTCACCCGCCTGATGCACAAGTATTTGCCGGAAGATGAGAAGTCGCTGGGCTACGCTACCCTGCTGGAATGGCGAAACATTCTCTACACTCCGCCTACGTCGGTGCTGAGTACCAAGAAAACCCAGGTGCGCCTGGGCGCGGTGCAGTGGCAGATGCGGGAATTCACCTCTGTGGACGAAGTGTTGAAGCAGGTGGAATACTTTGTCGACGCCCTCTCTGACTACAAGAGCGACTTTGCGCTGTTCCCGGAATTTTTCAATGCGCCGCTGATGGGCCTGACCGACCAGATGGACCAGACCCGGGCCATCCGGTTCCTGGCCGGCTTTACCGAGCAGTTCCGCAACGAGATGTCGGAGATGGCGGTGAGCTACAACATCAACATCATTACCGGCTCTATGCCGCTGCTGGAGAATGACCGGGTCTACAACGTGTCATACCTCTGCCATCGGGACGGCCGGGTGGATGAACAACGGAAAATCCACATCACCCCCCACGAGCGCAGAGACTGGGTCATAGAAGGGGGTGACAAGTTCCAGGTGTTTGATACCGACGCCGGTCGGGTGGCTATCATGATCTGTTACGACATCGAATTCCCGGAGCTTGGGCGCATTGCGGCAAGCCAGGAAGTTGACATCATCTGCGTGCCATTCTGGACCGACACCAAGAACGGGTATCTGCGGGTTCGCCATTGTGGTCAGGCCCGTGCCATCGAGAACGAGTGCTATGTGGTGATCACCGGCAGTGTCGGCAACCTGCCAAAGGTAGAAAATCTGGACGTCCAGTATGCCCAGTCTTCCGTATTTTCACCCTCGGACTTCGCCTTCCCCCACGATGCGGTGATGGCAGAGACCACCCCGAACACAGAAATGATCATGTTTTCCGACATGGATCTGGAGAAGTTGAAGCTGGTACGCAACGAGGGGTCCGTGACCAACCTGAAGGATCGGCGTACCGACATGTATGAGATCAAAACCCGGTAAGTTGGCCTGGCATGAGGCCTGTGGCAGTTGATGAGTTGCCTGAGCGTTTCATTGTATGGCGCTGACCTTGTTGTAAAATCGAGTCTGCGTCGTTGCCAAAGTCAGGAAGTGTGGCTATTGTTTAATCAATCATTCGCGGTTTCACTGCCACCCGGGTCTTCCGGGATCACAGAAGAGCTCGAGATTTTTTCATGAACGAAGCATTACCAGACCTGATCGCACGCTTTCGCATCAAACGGGGACTCTTTCGCAGGGAAACCGTGGAAGCCAGGCTGTTCGAGTTCGACAACTTCGGCTGTGTGATGAAAACCGACAAGGTGTTCAATCCCGGCGACACCGTCATCATTGATCTGATCATGGACATGCCCTTCGAGAACATTCAGGCAGAAGGTGTGTCCGGATTGGTCACAGAGCGCAGAAAACACTGCAGCAACTTCTTTTACTCCATTGATTTCTTTGAATTCACTGATGCGGGGAACTCTCCCCTGGCGGAGAAGCTGCGTCGCATTCGCGAGGTGGTCAATAAAAAGAAATCTCTGAAATCACGGCGTTCCCCCGGTTCGGCCTCCGGCTTACAGCAAACGGCCTGATCCAGCACTCCCTTACTCTGAACAAACCGCAAGGAGATACTCTTCATGGGCAAGAAAGCCAAGCCAAGCGTGGATAAAATTGTTAAAAAAGTGAACAAGGAATTCGAGAAGACGTCCTCACAGATTGAAAGCCTGATCAACGACGCTCTGAAGCAATTCGACAACCTGCAGAACCAGGTTCAGGAACCGGTTCGCAAGCTTCTCAAGGAAGTGGATGAGCTGCGCGACCGTGAAATGAAGCGGTTTAACGATGAGTTCGAGCGCCGCATGAGCGAGTTTCAGGAACTGCAGAACAACGTTCTGGAGCGTCTGGGCATTGCCGGTAAAGACGCGAAAAAAGAACTGAAAGCGGCCAGCGATGCCGCCTCTGCGAAACTGGCCGAGACGAAACCCAAGGCCAAAGCGGCGGCCAAGACTGCAGCGGCCAAGAGTCCGGCAAAAACCGGCACAAAGACGGCCAAAAAGGCGCCTGCGAGGAAAACTCCGGCCAAGCCGGCAGCCAAAGCGGCCAAGCCAGCAAACAAGAGTGACCTGACCCGGGTGAAAGGTATCGGGCCGGCCACTGCCACTAAAATGCAGGAAGCCGGAATCACGTCGATTGATCAGATTGCCAACCCATCCGCTGCCGACAAGGAAAAGCTGCAGGCCTTCGCAAAAATGAAGGGTTTTGCAACGCTGTCTGACGAAGCCAAGAAAGCACTTTAATGCGAACGCCTGAGCAGCCTGTACTACGGGACATCGTCCTGATTGGCGGCGGGCATAGCCACGTTGGGGTTCTGAAACGGTTCGCCATGAACCCTGTTCCGGGTGTGCGGCTGACGCTGATCTGCCGCGACACTCACACCCCCTACTCCGGCATGTTGCCGGGGTACGTGGCTGGCCACTACTCCTACGATGACGTGCACATTGATCTCAGTCGCCTGGCAGAATACGCCGGTGCACGTTTCTACCGTGATGAAGCGGTCGGAATTGATCGGAACCGCAAACGGGTTCTGTGCCGTAATCGGCCCGACGTGCCTTACGATCTGCTGTCGGTGAACATCGGCTCATCTCCGCGGGTTGCGGACGTCACCGGAGCCGCAGAGCACGCCGTACCCGTGAAACCCATTACCGGTTTCAACAACCGCTGGCTTGCACTGCTGACGCGGATCGAAAACCACCAGGGCCCGATGACGGTGGCCGTGGTAGGTGCCGGTGCTGGTGGTGTCGAGCTCACCCTCGCCATGCAGTTCCGTCTGCGGAATGAACTCAAGCAGCGGGGCATGGATCCCGATCACTTGCACTTCCACCTGTTTGACGCGGCGTCGCAGATTCTGCCGACGCACAATGACAAGGTTCGTGCGGTGTTCCAGGAAACACTCAGCAGCCGAGGCGTAAAACTTCATCTCGGTTCGGCGGTTGCCGAGGTGGAAGCCGGTCGGCTCCGAACTGAAGCCGGCGAACGCTTTGATGTGGATGAGGTGCTTTGGGTAACCCGTGCGGGCGGTCCGGCATGGCTGGCTGACACCGGGCTTGCGTTGGATGACGGCGGGTTTATCCGTGTGAGGGACACACTGCAGGCGGAAAACGACGATGCCATCTTCGCCGCCGGTGATATTGCCAACGTTATCAACCATCCCCGGGAGAAGGCTGGCGTATTTGCCGTGCGTCAGGGACCGCCGCTGGCGGACAACCTGAAACGGATGGCCACCGGCCGCTCCGCCAAGGCGTTCAATCCCCAGAAAAAATGGCTTGCCCTGATCAGTACCGGCGATCAGTTTGCGGTGGCCTCCCGTGGCGACTTCTCAGTTGCCGGCACCTGGGTGTGGCGCTGGAAAAACTGGATCGACCAACGGTTCATGGCAAAATTCAGCGATCTGCCCCCGATGGAGGAAAACACGGCGCTACCGGATACCGCCGCCGCACAAAGCCCTGAAGAGGCCTCTCAGGCGATTTCGGCGGTGGCCATGCGGTGTGGCGGATGCGGCGCTAAAGTAGGCAGTACGGTGTTGTCGCGAGCGCTGAGTGAACTGCGGCCGATCGAGCGGGATGACATACTCGTTGGCCTGCACGCACCGGACGACGCCGCTGTGTTGCGAGTGCCGCCGGGCAAGGCGGTGGTGCACACCGTGGACTTTTTCCGCGCCTTCATTGATGACCCCTATGTGTTTGGTCAGGTGGCTGCCAACCACAGCCTCGGTGACGTCTTTGCCATGGGTGCAGAAGCACAGAGCGCAACCGCCGTTGCCACGGTGCCTTATGGCATAGAATCCAAAGTTGAGGACGTGGTTTTCCAGATGATGTCTGGTGCCGTACAGGTACTCAACGAGGCCGGTTGCGCGTTGGTGGGCGGGCATACCGGTGAAGGCAAGGAACTGGCCCTCGGTTTTGCTGTGAATGGCCTGATCAATCCTGACGATGTCATGAGCAAAGGCGGGCTTAAGGCCGGTGACGTACTGATTCTCACCAAGCCTATCGGAACCGGAACGCTGTTTGCGGCTCACGCCCGACTGGCCGCCAAAGGCCGCTGGATCGATGCGGCACTGGCGTCCATGATTCAGTCCAACCTGCGCGCAGCGCAATGCCTGCACAGGCATGGATCAAAGGCATGCACCGACGTTACCGGGTTCGGGTTGCTGGGTCACCTGGTGGAGATGACCCGCCCGTCGGGTGTTGACGCAGAACTTGACCTTTCTGCCATTCCGGTTCTGCCGGGCGCGGAGGAGACCGCAACTGCGGGAATACTCAGCTCGCTGCAGCCGGCTAACATCCGTCTTCGTCGGGGTATTCGAGATCAGGAGCGCTGGGTTAAACACCCCCGTTATCCACTGATCTTTGATCCCCAGACCGCAGGTGGTCTGCTGGCCAGTGTTCCGGCGAACGCTGCGGAAGATTGCGTGCGCGAGCTCAAGGCATTGGGCTACCCGCACACAGCGATCATCGGTCGCGTTCTGCCTCAGGACGAAAGCGGGCCCATCGAGCCCATCACCCTTCGGGATTGAGCCTTGCTTTGCTGTTGGCGGTGGCCTGTTCTATCGCCAGCAGCAAGGCGCCCTGCTCCGCTTCTGGAACAAATTGGGACGCCTTGTCCGATACCAGCGCCTGCAAGCTTGCCAGGTAGCCCGCATCGGTGTCCGCTCGCATCAGGCGTTCGGCGAGGTGTCGCTCATCCCCGACCCGGAAATACCCCGGGTAGTCGTCACCCAGTATGCCCCGATTACCGGAAATGTCGGATGCCAGAATCGGCAGCCCGGCCCGGCAGGCTTCCGAAACCACATTGGCACCACCTTCCATAACAGAGCTGATGACCATCACGCGGGAGCGTGCCATCAACGCCTGGGTGTCTGCCTTATTGAGCTCACCGACCCATTGAAAGCGGGGGTTATGGGCCTGCTCCAGTTCCGCTTTAACGCGCCATTCCTGGTTGTGGGCTTTGCCCGCGTTGGTGACGCGTATGCGTGATTCGGCGGGCAGATGATGGCATGCCAGCGCCGCTCTGAGTGGGTCTTTCTCGTCCCGCAGATGTCCGATCACACACACCTCGAACGCGTCGGTACCTGTGGCGGCCCGGCTTTGCTCCGGTTCCGCGGCTGGAATCCGATCCGCTGACTGCAAGACGGTCACCAACTTGCTCCGGAACGCCTCCGGAATGTCCTCAGCCACACGGTGATGCAGTCCGACCAGAGCGTCTGCCAGCGCCATTGAGCGAAGAGTGTCATCGGGGTATTGATGTTGGTGGTAGTAGATGTCGGTCCCTGTCAGTACGGCAATCAACGGTACCTGAGGACGGGCCTGGTGGAAAACCTCGATGGCTTCATGGCTGCGCCAGGCGTGCAGCGCAATAAAGCAGTCGCACGGCTGGGATGACAACTCGGTGTGCACCCGAACCCGATGACCGGCCTGCTCGAGCAATCGTTGCCAACGCTCTGCCGTCGCACGGTTCCCCGCCCTCGACCCTGGCGGTGCTGGTGTCAGTATCTGGATGTCCATAACAAGCCTTTTGGTTCATGCCAATTGCATGATTAACGTTTTCCACTCTCACGGGCTGAGCTGATTCCAGCTGGAAATCGTATAGCTGTTCATGCCTGGGGTAAATCAAGGTATCCTCATTCACTCGAGTAATATCCTGAAAAATCCACCGTTCGTAAGGAAATAAAAATGGCCATGAGCTTTATACGGAAATTGATGCTTTCCAGCCTGATCGTGTTAATTCCCTTTGCAGCTTCCGCCCAAACGTTCGTATTCACCGCCATCCCTGATGAGGATGAAAGTAAACTGGTTGAGCGCTTCCGCGGTATTGCCGATTACCTGCAGCAGGAACTGGATGTCGAGGTCAAGTACATCCCGGTGAAGTCCTACGCCGCGGCGATATCCGCGTTTCGCAATAACCAGGTCCAACTGGCATGGTTCGGCGGCCTTTCCGGCGTCCAGGCACGGGAGCTGGTACCTGGATCTCAGGCTATCGCCCAGGGCGTGGAAGACCAGGCCTTCTTCAACTACTTCATTGCCCACAAGAGCACCGGTCTTGAACGATCCGAAACCCTGCCAGAAGAAGTTCGCGGCAAGACCTTCACCTTCGGCTCCAAGGGCTCCACGTCCGGCCGCCTGATTCCGGAATATCACATCCGCACCATCTTTAACGAAGCGCCGGAAGATGTGTTTTCCCGCGTGGGCTTCAGCGGCAACCACACCCGCACCTTGCGGCTGGTGGAAGCCGGTACCTATGAAGTGGGTGCGATCAACTACGCCGTTTGGGAGAAAGAACTGGAAGACGGCAACATCAATACCGACGATGTGAAAGTCATCTGGAAAACACCGGCCTACCCCAACTACCAATGGACCATCCGTGGCGATATCGACGAGCGCTACGGTGACGGCTTCATGGACAAAGTGCGCGAAGCGTTACTGGCCATGGACGACCCTGCATTGCTGGAAAGCTTCCCGCGCAGCGGCTTCATCCCGACCTCTAACGAGAACTACGAGCCCATCCGTACCGTTGCGGAGCAAATCGGAATCCTCGATTGATGTCAGGATTTGAGTTTGCGGGGCTCACGGCCTCCTTTGGTGGAGAGCGGGTCATTGGCCCGCTCTCTCTCCATGTGAAGGACGGCGAACGCGTTGCGCTGGTGGGCAGAAGCGGCGCCGGTAAGTCGACCTTGATCAAGCTGATCCACCAGCGAGTCGACGGACACGCGTCGCTGGTGCCCCAGGATCTCGGGCTGGTGAACGCATTGCCCGTGTTCCATAACGTGTTCATGGGCCAACTGGACTCACACTCCGCCTGGTACAACACGGTGACCCTGGTCAGACCGTTTCGCAAAGACAGAGACGGCGTGCGTCAGCTGCTGACGGAACTGGCCATGGCCGACAAGTTCTGGACCCCGACGGCGTCGTTGTCCGGCGGCCAGCGCCAGCGCGTGGCGATTGCCCGGGCGATCTACCGGCAGTCGAACTTGTTGTTGGCCGATGAGCCCATATCTGCCCTCGATGCTCCCATGGCGCACCTGGTCATGAAAGCACTGAGCCGACGGTTCACCACCAGCGTCATCGCGATGCACGATGTGGATATGGCGCTGACCTATTCCACCCGCGTTGTCGGCATTCAGGACGGCCAGATTGCCCTTGACGAAGCCAGCGACAGGCTGACCGTCGCCGACATTATGCCGCTCTACTGACAGGCGACGCGCGACCCTATGTATCTCTCACCCACTGCAAAAATCAGCCTGCTCTTTCTGGCCATCGCCGTTGCCGCGCTGTTTTTCGCTGACATTGCCATCACCACCGTCAACCCATGGCGGGATCTGGGGCAATTTTTTCTGGGCGTGGCCACCCCCGACTTTTTCAGTACCGAGGGCCTGGCCACTGCGCTGCTCAGAACCGTCGCGTTTGCATTTGTGGGTGTGGCACTGGGTGCCGCCTGTGGCTTTCTGTTGTCGCTGGTCTATCGGTTTTACCCGGTGCGCGTGTTCTGCGCCTTTATACGTGCCATTCATGAATTGTTCTGGGCGCTGATTTTCCTGCAGTTCTTTGGTTTTCATCCGCTGACCGGGGTGCTGGCCATTGCCATTCCCTACGCGGGCATTTTTGCCAAGGTTTACTCTGAAATACTGGAAGAGTCCGATCCCGTTCCCGGCCGGCTACTACCACCCGGAACCGGTGTAGTGTCTGCGTTCCTGTACGCCCGCATTCCCGACTGCTGGGTACAGATGCGTACCTACACCGCCTATCGCCTGGAGTGCGGATTGCGCTCAAGTGCCATCCTCGGATTCGTGGGTCTGCCCACGCTGGGCTTCTATCTGGAGACGTCCTTCTCACAGGGGCTCTACTCCGAAGCCGGGGCCATGCTCATTATGTTCTATGTGCTGATCGCCACCATTCCACTGTGGGTGAAACCGAAGCTGCTGCCGGTGTACGTGCTCAGCGCGCCGTTCTTTCTGGGTGAAGGGATGCCGATTGTCTGGGGTAACGTGGAACGATTCTTTACCGAGGACATCATTCCGGCACCGATACGCAACGGCGAAGGGCTGGCTGATCTCGGTGCCTGGTTCAACGACCTGATGCTGAACGAGGCCCTGCCCGGGATCTGGAATACTCTGTTGCTTACACAGATTGCGCTGGTGGCTACCGGCATTCTGGCGTTGCTTGCCTTCCCGCTGATATCGAATCACTTCGGCGGCCCTGTGAGGCGCACCTCCGGGCATGTGTTTCTGGTGATCGCACGCTCCACTCCCGAATACATTCTTGCGTACATACTGTTGCAACTCTGGGGGCCGTCGATGCTGCCAGCCGCCGTTGCCCTCGCCCTCCATAACGGGGGCATTATCGGCCATCTGATTGGCCGGCAGACCAACACCCTGCAGCTGCGACCGGATGCACCCAACGGCTTCAACCGGTACAGCTGGGAACTGGTGCCCCGGGTTTACCGGTCATTCCTCGCGTTCCTGTTCTATCGCTGGGAAATCATCATGCGGGAGACCGCGATTCTAGGGATTCTGGGGATATACACCCTGGGCTTTTACGTAGACAGCGCGATCCAGCAGATCCGATTTGATCGCGCCATGGTGCTGATCCTGATCACCGCCCTGCTCAATATCGGCATTGATATCCTCGGGCGATATATTCGCCGCAAACTCGCCCTGCAAACCATGCCCACCTGCTGAACGGCCACCTCAACGCCGCTGCTTGTTAAGTCACAGTTCCGGTGTTCGGTTCAGCGCTATTCGCCGTTTTGGGACGGAAGTAGCTTCACCGCTGGTTACAGTCCGTTACACTTGGATAACGAAATCAACATTCAGGGCATCGCATTTCATGATTGACGGGCTGGTATTGCTAACGGAACTGAGTCTGGGGGCGCTGGTGATCGTGCTTGCCTTTAGGGTGGCCACGTTGGCGCGTCACGAGCCGTTATCGTTGTCAGCAACCTGCGACGTGCCGACCGCCGCGACGGCCACCATGCCCTTCGCGGCCCCGAGGCCTACGCCCATGCGGGCAGCCATAGACCGCACCGACTTGCTCACGCAGCTGCATATTCTCATCGGCTTACAGGAGCGGGATTGTCGGGAGCAGGGACTGGACTGGCAGACGGCACCGCCGGAAGTCAGCCAGTTTGCCGTGGCCTGGCTGAATGGTGCGGCCTGTGCCTTGTGCGAAAGGTCATTGAGGCACACGGACACCCTGTACAGTCTGGTGGCACAGATTGCCAGCCGCAAGACCCCGGTTCTGCAGCCCGAGGCGTTGCAAACACTGGCCACCCTCACCCGTAACAACGCCTGGCTGGCATGTTTCCGCCACGGTATGGACGCAGCAGAGCACTGGCGATCCCATCGCTTCGTGCCACCACCCAGCAGCGTCTACAACGCCATCGTTCAAAACGCGTTTATTTGACCGCTGGGCTCTGGGCCAGCGTCCAGTCGGCGCCGAGATTAATCGGTTCCGAGGTGTTCTCGGCCTCTGCTGGCACACCCGCGACCGCAGGTTTACCAAAGCCGCCATCCTCCAACGTGACCATGCTGTCGACGTCGACGGAGCGCACCAGGTAGCGTTGACCATCAACCAGCACCGTGGCCCGGTGAGTCAACCCGAAGATGAATCGGCAATAATCCAGCTTCAACTGAAGCAGATCCTGCTCGGTTTTACGGATTTTTCTCAGAAGTACTTTCTGAACGCTGTCGCCATAGTCCATCGGTTCGTCCCTGGAAGTTTGTTGTTTCTTTTTCTCGGTGTCGGTCAGGCAGGCCGCCGACTCAGTTCGTGCGGCCTTCTGCCCGAAACACCATTTTTACCGGCAGATCCGACATTGGCTGATTGCCCTGTTGCAGATCGATGCGCCAGGTCATCTCAGGCTCGGTGGTGCAGAACGGCGCGGTGAACGTTGCTTCCCAAGCGTCAATGCCGCCGTCAACGCCGGTGTTGTCCAGCGGCACCGGATACTCACCCAGATACATGGATTCGCCCCTCAGCACTGCCAGCAAGCGGTCAGGGTTGGCGATGGTGTGCACCTGCAGGCGGTACTCCTGCCCCTGGTCGCCGACGCGGCCGCGCTCGAGCTCTGCTACCCACAAGCTGCCATTCATCTTCCACTGGCAGGGGCCGGTATCCAGATCGCACATCAGGGTGGACAAGGCATCTTCATGTTCTGTCGACATCAGCCAATTAGGGCCCAATACCGCAAGTGCGATCAATCCGCTGATCAGCACAACCACTGCGATTGCTCTCAACAAGTCCTTTCTCCGTATGTAAAGCTGGCATTATCGACATTCACGACAGGAAGGCAAAGGTTTCTAAACCACTGCGCATCGTGAGAAAATACCGCCCCTCGATTCACCACCCACAGGATACGCCAGTGCAGCCGGACATTTCCGTTAAGCACCTCAATAAAGTGTACGCCGATGGTTTTCAGGCCCTTAAAGATATCAACCTGGACATCACCCGGGGTGAAATTTTTGCGCTTCTGGGCCCCAATGGCGCGGGTAAAACCACGCTGATCAGCATCATTTGCGGCATCGTCAACAAATCCAGCGGTGAAGTGAAAGCCGCCGGCCACGATATCGTGAAGGAGTATCGCAAGGCCCGGGAAACCATCGGGCTGGTGCCGCAGGAGCTGAACACCGACTCGTTCGAGACCGTGTGGAATGCGGTGTCTTTCAGCCGCGGCCTGTTCGGCAAGCCGGCCAACCCCGCTCATATCGAAAAAGTGCTCAAAGATCTCTCGCTGTGGGATAAACGCAACAACCGCATCATGGCTCTTTCCGGTGGCATGAAACGCCGGGTGATGATCGCCAAGGCGCTGTCTCACGAGCCGCGCATCCTGTTTCTCGACGAACCGACCGCCGGCGTTGACGTTGAACTGCGCCGCGACATGTGGGAGATGGTACGAAAGCTGCGGGAAGACGGCGTGACGATCATTCTCACCACACACTACATTGAAGAGGCCGAGGAAATGGCCGATCGCATCGGAGTCATTCGCCAGGGTGAGATCATCCTGGTGGAAGACAAAGACCGGCTGATGAGCAAGCTTGGCAAGAAGGAGCTGCGGCTGCAGTTACAACAGCCACTGAGCAAGGTGCCCGGTGAACTGGTTCTGGAACCAGTAGAGCTGTCTGACGACGGCTATGAGCTCATCTACACGTTCGATTCCCAGCAGGAGCAGGCCGGTGTTGCGCGCCTGCTGCGAACCCTGGGCGACATTGGAATCGAATACCGCGATCTGAGAACACGGGAAAGTTCGCTCGAAGAGATCTTCGTCGGCCTGGTCCACGAATAAACCGCCGACTTACGGGAGCACATGCATGAACTACTACGGTATCCGCGCGATCTACCGTTTCGAAATGGCCCGCATGGGCCGCACGCTGATGCAGAGCGTGGCATCGCCGGTGATTTCTACCTGCCTCTACTTTGTGGTGTTCGGGTCGGCGATTGGCAGCCGCATGGGCGATATTGACAACATCAGTTACGGGGCATACATCATCCCGGGTCTGGTCATGCTGTCACTGCTGATGCAGAGCATCTCCAACGCCTCTTTCGGTATTTACATGCCAAAGTTTTCCGGCACCATCTACGAGGTGCTGTCTGCCCCGGTGTCTTACGTGGAGGTAGTGATTGGCTATGTCGGTGCGGCCGCCACGAAATCCGTCATCCTCGGGCTGATTATCCTGGCAACGGCGAGGTTGTTCGTGGACTACGACGTGCTCCACCCGTTCTGGATGTTTTCGTTCCTGGTGCTCACGTCCGTGACGTTCAGTCTGTTCGGTTTCATCATCGGGATCTGGGCCGACGGCTTCGAAAAACTCCAGATCGTTCCGATGATGATCGTCACGCCGCTGGTATTCCTCGGTGGCACTTTTTATTCCATCGACATGCTGCCCGAGGTCTGGCAGACCATCAGCCTGTTCAACCCGGTGGTGTATCTGATCAGTGGTTTCCGCTGGGCGTTCTACGGCGTGGCCGACGTGCATGTAGGCATCAGTGCCGGCATGACGTTGATGTTCCTCACCGCCTGTATGGTCACCATCTGGTGGATCTTCCGCACCGGGTACCGGTTGAGGTCATGATTCGATCGCTAACGGCTGTCGGAATGCTGGTTCTGATAGCCGGTTGCGCCACGGCGGAGCCGGAACGCCTGCCAATGGCCGACGCCTGCCTGATCACCGGCGATTGGCGAATTCCCGTGTCGGTGGAGCTGGCGAGAACCCCGAAGCAGCGCAGCAAAGGGCTGATGGGCCGGACGTCATTGCCGCCCGACAGCGGCATGCTGTTCATTTACCAACGCCCGCGTGATCCCGACTATGGCTTCTGGATGCACCAAACACTGATCCCGCTGGACATCGCCTACCTCAATGAGGAAGGTGTGATAGGCGCTATCCGGCGCATGACACCCTGCCCGTCCAAACGCGGCAGCGAGTGCCCGTCATACCCTGCCGGAGTGTCATTTTCACTGGCTCTGGAGATGAACGAAGGCTTCTTCGAACGCCATGACATCGGCGTCGGCGATCGCCTGGAGCTGAACGCTGCCCGGTGTCAGGCAGCGGGCTAACAGTCGCTCCATTCCGGGTTCCGTTTGTCCAGAAACGCACGGATCCCCTCCTGTGCGTCCGCTGCAGCGAGGTTATCGGTCATTACCTGAGCGGTATAGTCATAGGCGTCGGTCAGGTTCAGTTCCAGTTGTTGGTAAAACGCGGCTTTACCCACTTTCAGAGTGTGGCTCGACTTGCCTGCAATCACCCCGGCCATACGGTAAACCGTGTCATCCAGCGCCTGCTCATCCACCACCTTGTTGATCAGGCCGATCTGCTCAGCCCTTAAGGCGCCAATCATCTCTCCGGTCAGCAGCATTTCCATGGCGTGTTTGCGATTCACGTTGCGCGACAACGCCACCATCGGTGTTGAGCAGAACAGCCCGATGTTGACCCCCGGCGTGGCAAAGCGTGCGGTGTCTGCCGCCACCGCAAGATCGCAACTGGCCACCAGTTGACACCCTGCCGCCGTCGCCACCCCCGCCACCCTGGCAATGACGGGCTTGGGCAGGTTGACCAACTGCTGCATGACTCGACTGCACAGATCGAATAAACATTTCTGCCGGTTCTGGTCGCCAAACTGGTCGCGAACTTCGTTCAGATCGTGGCCGGCACAAAATACCTGTCCGCTCGCCGCCAGAACCACCACCCGGGTGTCGTTATCCCCGGCAAGCTTGGTCAGTACATCAGACAACGCCTGCAACATCGCCAATGACAAGCTGTTGCGCTTGTCTGGCTGGTCCAGTGTGACTGTGGTTATTCCATTCTCTGTTACGACTTTGACCAGCTTTTCTGCTGTCATCCTGACCTCGCCACCGGTGACTTTCCGACAGTATTCACAGGGCTCTGAGGCAAGTCGAGACGACTTTCGTCGGCCACACCGGTGTGACCCGGTTCACAAAATTGACGGGACCCGATGTCCGGCTGGCCAAAGCGCGCGCCGTCATACCTGTGGTGTTATGAACGCAATCAGTTACAAAGCGTCACATAAAAAATAACAATACCGAGGTAACGATGAGCTCATCACCCATTTTCATCAAATCAGCATTCTCCCTGGCACTGGCGGTCACTCTTGTTGGCTGCGGCTCGAGCGGCGGTTCATCCGACTCACCCGGCAACGGCAATAACGGCGCGGTGGAATCCGAGCAGGAGGAACGTGCAGGCGAAGGCGCCATTCGTGTGCTTTCGAACCGTGCGGACCTGATCAGCGGCGGCGATGCTCTGGTTGAGGTGGTGTCGCCGGATCTTGAGAATGCCAGAGTGCTGTTGAATGAGCGCGACGTCAGCGGTGCCATGGTGACCATGGAAAACGGCGCCCTTCGCGGACTGATCACCGGCCTCGAGCTCGGGGAGAACGAACTCAAGGTGATCCTCGGAGCCGGCGAGGTGCTGCGTGAAACCCTTATCAATCACCCTAAGGGTGGCCCGGTTTTCTCTGGCCCACAGGTTCAGCCCTGGACCTGTACCAATGCGCAAGCTGTAGACGATAAATGCAACCAGCCGGCGGAATTCGAGTTCAGGTATGTGCCGCAATCGCAGTTCGATCTGTTCGCGCAAAGCTTCGATCCGGAATCTCCGGGTTTGCCGGGCGCCTTCCTGCCCTTCGATCCGGAAAACCCGCCGCCGACTGAGGACATTGCTCAGGTCACCACCGACGACGGTGTGTCTGTTCCCTACATCGTGCGGGTAGAAACCGGGGTGATGAACCGCGATCGCTATCAAATCATGTCACTGTTCCAACCAGATCAGGAGTGGACCGCACTGGCGCCTCAGGCGCAGTGGAATGGCAAGATCCTGATCCACCACGGTGGCAACGTCGGTGTCAGTTACGGCATGGGCCAGCCACCCAATGGCGACATTGCCGGCACAGCGCCGGAAGGCGCAGAAACCCTGCTGGGTGACAGCATTTCCGTCGCGCTCGCCCGCGGATTCGTGACCCTGTCTACCGCTCAGGCCAACCTCGGCCATAACGTGAACCTGGTGACCGCCGCAGAATCTCTGGTGATGGCAAAAGAGCACATCGTCGAGCAGTACGGGCCGGTGCGTTACACCATCGGAACCGGCTGTTCCGGCGGTGCGATTGCGCAACAACACATCGCCAACGCCTACCCCGGCGTCTATCAGGGGCTGATTGTTCAGTGCTCCTACCCGGATGTGTGGACCACTGCGACCCAGTTTGCCGATTACAACCTGCTGAATGAGTACCTGGGTAACCAGGTTTCCGAAGACCCCGCCGACCTCCTCGGTCTCGTGCAGAGCCTGCTTACGTCGCCGGTTCTGGCGGTTCAGTGGCCAGCCCTTTACGGCCATTTGCCGGTGAACCCGATTGTCTCCGACCTGGCGTTTTTCCCCGCCGCCAATCCGGACCAGCAGAACTGCCCGGGACTCGCTGGCAAAGCCGATGTGTACGACCCGGACACCCGCCCGGACGGCCTGCGTTGTGGCCTGATTGACTACATGGTGAATCAGTTCGGTACGCGCCAGCCTGCTGTGTGGTCAACCAACGAGCAGATGCTGTCTCAGGGATTCGCCGGAATCCCGCTGGACAATGTCGGGGTCCAGTATGGTCTCCAGGCACTGCAGGCCGGGGTTATCACCGGCAACCAGTTCCTGGCGGTCAATCGCGACATTGGCGGTCTGAACGTGGACATCAACTACCAGACCGACCGCATCGCAGCTGATGCTGAGGCGCTGGAGAATTCTTACCGTACCGGCGCCGTGAACACGGCGGAGAACCTGGCCAACGTGCCGATCATCGACCTGCGCGGCCCGGATCCCGGCATCGCCCATGACGCCTTCCACTCCTGGCAGGTACGGGCACGATTGCAGGAAACCCAGGGTCACGCCGAGAATCATGTGATCTGGTACGGCGCCTTCCCGCTGGCCGGCGACACCATCTTCACCACGGAAGCCCTGCTGGTGATGGACCAGTGGCTGGCCGGTATGGAGGCCGATGGGGAACCAACGCCGGTGTCGGACAAGGTTCTTGCCAACAAACCGGTTACGGCGAGAGACCGCTGCCTGTCTCTGTCGGCGCCGTTCTCCGCCGAAGGCCCGAAGGCGCCCTATACCGGCAACCTGCTCTACCCGGAGCCCCAGATCGAAGGCCTGAGTTCCGAGCAGATTCCCACCTTCCCGGCAGAACTTGGGCAGATACTGGACGCCGCCACCGGTCAGGTCTGCGGCCTCGATCTTGGGGTGCTGGGACTGCCTGAGACCATCACCGATCCGCTGCAGCCGATTACCGATGCGGTGGTAGCCGCGCAGGAGCTGGTGGTTCAGACCCGTTTCGGAACACCGCGCACGGTCGCCGGTGACGCAATCACCACGCTGACCAACAAATGCCAGTTGAAGCCTGTGGACCCGGCTGACTACCCGATCAACTTTCTGGGCGGTGAATTTTCGTCCGAAGGGTTTGCCGAACAGGTCGCGGAAATCTTCCCGGAAGGCGTCTGTGATTACAGCAAACCCCCGGTGGGCGCGGTGCCGACACTGACCTGGCTGCAGTATGGAGATGAGAGCGCTGTAACGACGGGCGGTGAACCATTGCCCGCCCGCAGCGGCACTGTCGCAGGCTGGGCGTCGCCGGCCTTTGCGGTGGATCTGAATCCCCGAGCCGATCTTTGATCCAAAGGCAGGTGGCTGGCCTTAGGCTAGCCACCTGCCCCGGTATTTCACCAAGCCTTACCTCTAACCGGGTCTTGATCCATGGGCTTCCGGCACGCGAAGATAAGCGATGACCGAAACCAAGGAACCCCGCCCATGCTCTCCAAGCCAAAACTGACGGATGCATTGCTCACGCTCGAAGACCGCGTCGCCACCCTCACCTTTAACCGTCATGATCTGCGTAACGCGCTCACCGGCTCACAACTGATTAACGACATTGTCTCTACCGCGAACTGGGTAAACCACTGTGATGACGTCTCGGTGCTGGTGATGACCGGCGCGGGCTCCGCGTTCAGTGCCGGCGGCAATATCCGCGACATGGCCAATCGCGGTGGCGATTTCGCAGGCGGTGTCGCCGAATGCGCCGATCGTTATCGCAAAGGCATTCAGCGCATTCCCCTGGCGCTGCAAGAGGTTGAGGTTCCGATCATCGCCGCGGTCAACGGCCCGGCCATCGGCGCAGGCTTTGATCTGGCCAACATGGCCGATATCCGCATTGCCTCGGAACACGCGAAGTTCGGCGAAACGTTCCTCAACCTCGGCATTATCCCCGGCGACGGCGGTGCCTGGTTCATGCAACGTCTTATCGGGTATCAGCGCGCCTTCGAACTCACACTTACCGGGCGCATCATCGATGCCGCAGAAGCCAAGGAACTGGGCATCGTTCTTGAGGTGGTGCCGGCAGCGGAGCTGATGAGTACCGCCAATACCATGGCCGGCCGCATCGCCAGCCAGCCGCCAAAAGCCACGCGGCTGACCAAACGGCTGATGAAAATGGCACCCCGTATGGAGCTGAAAGATTTTCTGGATGTGTGCGCGAACTTTCAGGGCATGTGCCACAACGAGCCGGAGCATCTGGAGGCGGTGAACCGAATGTTGGAGGCAATGGCGAAGAAGTAGTGTCTGAAATGGTGCTCCGGGCCGGAATCGAACCGGCACGACCTAACGGTCGAGAGATTTTAAGTCTCTTGTGTCTACCAATTTCACCACCGGAGCATCGGGGGCAGGTTTTAAGGGGCAGAATTGTATAAGGCCGTGTTGGCTAACGCAATTCCAAATCCCGTTAAGATCAGGCGGGTTTCACCGCCCTGCCCTTGTAGATGTAGCCGGCGATCTTCGGCGTCTGGGGAACGTAGAGATTTTCCAGTTCCACGATGTCAAAACCGGCTTCCCGGATCAGGTCCGCAATGTGTCGGTTGAGATGACAGCCGCCGGCGAGCTTTTTCCAGCCGGGGGTAATGCGGTGCTGCCATTTTCTGACGCCGTGATCGTGGGATTCTCCGTGTTCCAGAAACAGCAGTACGCCGCCCGGCTTCAGTACCCGCTTCATCTGGTGCAGGGCTGCATGCCAGTCCGGGATAGTGCACAGGGTGAACGTCAGCAACACTGTATCGACGGTTTCATCGCCCAGAGGGATTTTCTCGCCGGGCAGGTCCAGCCACTCCACCTTGACCGGTGACCGCCGAAGATTCGCCTGGGCTTTGCGGCGCATGCCGTCTGAAGGTTCCAGCCCGTACACCAGATCGACCGCGCCCGGGTTGTAGAATTCCAGATTGATTGCCGAACCCATGCCCACTTCCAGCACGGTGCCCCGCGCCTCGGGAACCACCTGGCTGCGCAGCTTCATGACCTGGCCCATGGAGCAAGCACGATCTATTATGTGTGGCAGTATTCGATCTTCGTAAAAGCTCATTGGATTCGCCATAATTGTTATAAATCAATGGGTGCGACAATCTGTCCTGTCGGTTCAGGTCGTGTTTCCAGTAGCATGACCTGCATCTGCCGGTAAAAACAACTCTACAAGATGCGCCAAAGGCAGCGGCCAAGCGGGCTTAACTGGTCCGCTTACGTAACGTGTGAGTAGTTACCGGAGGTTCTTATGGAGCTCGACCCTCTTATCTTATCGCGAATCCAGTTCGCGTTCGTGGTGTCATTTCATGCCATCTTCCCGGTGTTTACCATCGGGCTGGCGTCCTACATTGCGGTGCTTGAGGGCCTGGCCTTCAAAACCGGGAATCCGGTCTGGGTAAAATTGTCTGCCTTCTGGACCAAGGTCTTCGCCGTTGTGTTCGGTATGGGGGTGGTGTCCGGCATCGTGATGTCGTTCCAGTTTGGCACCAACTGGAGCAACTTCGCCCAGGCCTCGGCGAACTTCCTCGGGCCCATGTTGAGCTACGAGGTGGTAACCGCCTTCTTCCTCGAAGCGGCCTTTCTCGGTGTGTTGTTGTTCGGGCGCGACAAGGTGCCCCCGGGCGTCCATTTGCTTGCCGCCATCATGGTGGCGGTCGGCACGTTTATTTCCTCGTTCTGGATTCTGTCGGCCAACAGCTGGTTGCATACACCCGCTGGCGTTGAGCTCCGTGATGGCGCCTTCTTCATTACCTCCTGGCGTGAGGCGATCTTCAACCCATCGTTCCCCTACCGGTTTATGCACATGGGCCTGGCATCGTTCCTGACGGGCGGCTTTGTAGTAGCCGGAGTAAGCGCCTGGTATCTGCTGCGCGGTCGCGAGGTGGAGGCCAACAAGAAAGCGCTGTCCATGTGCCTGTGGCTGCTGCTGATCATCGCTCCGACGCAGGCGGTGGTGGGGGATTTCCACGGTCTCAATACCCTGGAGCATCAACCGGCCAAAGTGGCTGCCATGGAAGGTAACTGGGAAACCTCCCGCAATGTGCCATTGTTGCTGTTCGCGATCCCGGATCAGGCCAACCAGACCAACCATTTCGAGATCGGGATCCCAGGGTTGGCCAGCCTGATCCTGACCCACGAGTGGGACGGTGAAGTACCCGGCCTGAATGAGGTAGCAGTGGAAGAACAGCCACCGGTCGCTCTGGTGTTCTGGTCGTTCCGCGTAATGGTGGGCCTGGGGCTGCTGATGATCGCGTTCAGTGCGGCCGGGCTGATCCTGCGCAAAGGCGGCCGTTACTGGCGCTCTCCCTGGTTCCTCCAGGGCCTGCGTTTCATGAGTATCACCCCGTTCATTGCGGTACTGGCCGGCTGGATTGTCACCGAGTCAGGTCGCTCGCCATGGCTGGTGTACGGCATGATGACTCATGCAGAAGGGCTCACGCCGTCCCTGACAGGCGGCATGGCGCTGTTCTCACTGATTGGCTATATCGTGGTGTACGGGCTGGTGTTTTCTGCCGGGGTGTATTACCTGATGCGGGTGCTCTATGTGGGGCTTGAAGACACCCACGATGACGACGAGCATGAAGTGGAACGGCCCAAGCGCCCTCTGTCGGCCACTCACGTGCCCTTCGAGATTCAACACGCCGATGACGACATGGTCGGCACTGCCAAGCCCGTGAACCAGGGAGGTCACTGATTATGGAACTGTTCGATCTGCCCCTGATCTGGGCCTTCATCATCGGTTTCGGCATCATCATGTATGTGCTGATGGACGGATTCGATCTGGGTGTGGGTATCCTGTTCCCGTTCGCTCCGTCTGAGGAAGACCGCGACACCATGATGAACACGGTCGCACCGGTGTGGGACGGCAACGAAACCTGGCTGGTGCTCAGTGGCGCCGGCCTGCTGGCCGCCTTCCCGCTGGTGTACTCCATCTTTCTCCCTGCGCTGTACATCGGGGTCTTCCTGCTGCTTGCTGGGCTGATCTTCCGCGGCGTGGCCTTCGAGTTCCGCTTCAAGGCCAACACCTCCCGATACCTGTGGAACTGGGCGTTTGCCGGGGGCTCAACCGTTGCCGCATTTGCCCAGGGCGCAGTGGTGGGCGCGTACATTCAGGGCATGGAAACCGCCAATCGCGTGTATGTGGGGGGGCCGCTGGACTGGCTGACGCCGTTCACGGTGTTGACCGGTTTCGGCATGCTCGCCGGCTATTCCCTGCTCGGCACCACCTGGCTGATCATGAAAACCGAAGGACGCCTGCAGGACTGGGCCTACAAACTGGCGCTGCCCTTGCTGGCAGCCGTGCTGGTGGTGTTCAGCATCATCAGCGTATGGACGCCGTTCGTGGATGACATGGTCAGGGAGCGCTGGTTCTCCAATCTGACGGTAATCTGGATACTGCCCGCGCTGACACTGCTGTGTGCCTTCCAGATTTACCGCTCTGTGCGCAACCGCTTCGAAGGCATGCCGTTCGTGGCGACCATGGGCCTGTTCATTTTCACCTACTTCGGTCTTGTGGTCAGCCGCTGGCCTTACGTGGTACCGCCGGATTACACCTTGTGGGATGCCGCTTCCGCCTATGAATCGCAGTTGTTCCTGCTGCTGGGGCTGTTGTTTGTCATTCCCATCGTGCTGGCATATACCGCATGGACCTACTGGGTATTCCGCGGCAAGGTGCGCGCCGGCGAGGGTTACCACTAAGTGGCGGAGCCGCAGGCGGTTCGGGCATGGCTCTCCGGGCTGGCCCGCGGCAACCGGCGCTGGATTCAAGGCACCGTTGCCGCGGGTACCGTTGCTGGTATCGCCACCATTGTGCAAATGGTGCTGCTGGCGAGGATTGTCCATCAGGGTGTGGTCGAAGGCGTCACCGTGGGCGACCTCACCGGGCTGTTTGTGGGGCTGGTGGGTGTCCTGGCCCTTCGGGCACTGGCACAGGGATTCCAGACCCGCCTCGCGGCTCGCTGCAGTGAACGAGTGCAGCAGGACGCCCGCCGCACCCTGAATCGGCATTGGCGGGCGACCGGACCGGTGGCGCTGGGGCAGTCATCGGCTGGGACCCTGGCCCGGGAATGGATCGATCACGTCGAAGCCCTCCACGGATATTTTGCCCGCTTTCTTCCGCAGATGGCGTTATCGGTGATCGTTCCGTTGCTGATTCTGGCAATCGTGTTCTGGCTGGACTGGCTGGCCGGCGCCTTCCTGCTGTTGTCCGCCCCCCTGATCCCTCTGTTCATGGCGCTGGTGGGTATGGGAGCGGAAAAGCTCAACCAACAGCACTTTGAAACCATCAGCCGGCTTTCGGGGCAGTTTCTCGACAAGGTGCGCGGCCTTACCACCCTGCAACTTTTCGGCCAGACTGCCGGGGCGGCAGAACTGATTCAGCAGCGCTCGGACCACTACCGCAGAATCACCCTGAAGACATTGCGGGTGGCTTTTCTTTCCTCGGCGGTACTGGAGTTTTTTGCCTCGGTGGCTATTGCTGTGATCGCCATCTACATCGGATTCGGCCTGCTGGGCTACATCTCATTCGGACCCGCTCCGGAGCTGACATTGTTTTCCGGGCTGCTGATCCTGCTGCTGGCACCGGAGTTCTTTCAGCCTTTACGCACCCTGTCCCAGCATTATCACGACCGGGCAGCGGCGCTGGGCGCCGGCGCCGAAATACTGCAGCGCCTGGAATCGCCAGTGGATAACCACTGCGTGCCGCGGGCGGTTGAGACCGGGGGCGATCAGGCAGATCCCGCCACTGTCTCACTAGCGTCTGTGTCCGTGGTTTTTGGTGATCAACCGTATGTGCTGCGAAATCTCTCGTTGCAGATTCGCAAAGGTGACGTGGTTGCCCTCACCGGCCCATCCGGCGGGGGCAAATCGACGCTGCTTCATCTACTGGCCGGCTTTATGGCGCCTGACCACGGCACAGTTCGGGTATTCGGCGAAATGCCCGGCAGTTTTCGTTTTGGCTGGCTTGGCCAGAAGGGTTTCCTGGTGCAAGGAACCTGGGCCGATAACCTGAGGCTGACGACACCGGAGGCCTCTGACGTGGCCATTGCCACTGCACTTCGCAACGTCGGGCTTGGGCCCTTGCTGGACAGCCGCCCCGAGGGCATTTATAGCCAGGTATCGGAAGACGGCCAGGGACTGTCCGGTGGGCAGGCACGGCGGCTGAGCCTGGCGCGGCTATTTCTGGCGGATTATGGCCTGTTGCTGCTGGATGAGCCCACCGCCGGTCTTGACAGCGACAGCGAGATCTTTGTTCTGGAAGCACTCCACAAACTGGCTATAGCCGGTAAAACCCTGATATTTGCCACTCACCATCAGGCCTTGCTCACCCTGGCGGATCGCGTCTTGGTAGTATCCGGCGGAGGGGTTCGCGATGCGTGAGCTGAGACCCTGGCTGAGGCTCATCCTCAAACGTCCGTGGCGCCTGTTGCTGGGTGGGATGCTGATTCTGGCCACTCTGCTTTCCGGTATCGCGTTACTGGCGGTTTCCGGCTGGTTCATCACCGAAACCGCATTAACCGGACTGCTGCTCGCGGCGGGCATGGCGGCGAGCATCAATCTGTACGTGCCAGGCGGTGCGATCCGCTTTTTTGCCGTGTCGCGTGCCGTGTCCCGTTACCTTGAGCGGGTGTACAACCACGATACCGTGCTGCGGTTGCTGACCGATATCCGCGTGGCCCTGTTCCGCAGGCTCGCTGCATCCAGCCGTCGGCTTCGCAATGAGCTGACCGGGGCTCAGTGGTTGTCCAGATTGACCAACGACGTTGACGCCCTGGACACACTCTACCTGCGCCTGATTGCCCCAACGGCACTTGCCGGCCTGGTCACGGTGCTGATGTTGGTATTAACAGCAATTCTTTTCGACCTCGCCACCGCCTTCATCGTGGCCGGGCTTCTGGTCGCCGCGTTTGTCGTTTCCTCCGGCGGCGTGTATCTCCGCACCAGAGAACTTGCATACCGCCAGAGCGATCGGCAGGAATCCCTGCGCACGGCTGTCATTGAGCATCTGGAGGGTTTTGCCGAACTGACTGCCGCAGGGCGAACCGGAAAGCATGGCGCCTGGCTGATGCGACAGGCGTACCAGGTGACCTCCGCGCAAACGCGAACAGACACCCGCACAGGCTGGCATCTGGCAGGCACCCATTTTCTGGTCAACCTGACCGCAGTGATCAGCCTCTGGCTGGGCCTCGGGCTGTACCACGCTGATGAGGTGTCCGGCCCTGTGTTGGTGTTATTGCCCATCGCGCTGCTGGGACTCTGTGAAGTCTATGCCATGTTACCCGACGCATTCGGCCGATTGGGGGCGACTGAAGCCTCTGCCAACCGGCTGAACCGGGATTGCGCTGGCAGCGCCGACGGCGATCCGCCCGCGCAGCCGCCCTCCCGCACCGGTGTCGCGCTTCACGCAAAGAATCTGGCGGTGAAACATCCCGGACACGCGATGCTACTGACGCATTTTGAGCTGGAGCTCAAAGCCGGTGAACGCCTCGGTATCCTTGGGCATTCCGGCAGCGGCAAATCCTCACTGGCAGACACCATCGCGGGCCTTCTGGCGCCCGCACAAGGATCGCTGTCTTGCCTGCCCGGAGTGTACCTGACCCAGAGAACTGTGCTGTTTGAGGACACCCTTAGGGCCAACCTGCTCTTGGGTGCGCCTGAGGCCAGCGACACGGAACTCTGGCGTATGCTGGAGATGGTGGAGTTGGCGGATCGATTTGCCGCGGAGCCGGATCAACTGGATACCTGGCTGGGTAGCGATGGCAACCGCCTGTCGGGCGGCGAAGCGAGGCGTGTAGCCCTGGCGCGCGTGTTGTTGAACCGGGCGGCGATGGTGATACTGGATGAGCCGTTCACCGGACTGGATTCGGAGACGCGCAGCAGGATTTCGAAGCGAATGGATGTCTATCTGGAAGGTCGAACGGTGATCAGTCTCGCTCACGGGCCGGATGCCCTGCCGGGCACCGACCGCGTGATTTACCTGACCGGTTAGCGTGTTTCCACGACCTCGAAGGTCAGGCCGGCTTTGCTGGTCAGCCGCTCCATCAACTTGCCATCGAGCAACGAGGCCGGGGTCCAGAAACCACCGGGCTGGTCTGCCGGGATATCGAACGCCAGGCACATACCCGCTTCGCCCAGCATTTTGCCGGTAGAGCCGTACCCCGGGTCCTGATCCCCCGTCACTTTGGTGATGATAGTTTTGCCGTCTTCAGTGCGGCCTACGAAACGCAGGTCATAGAAGCCGTTTTTCTGCGCTTCCGGACTTGGCCCCTCACCCGGCTTGGGCACGAATTTTTCCACCAGCCAGCGGGTGGGCTTCAGCGCCGACGCGGTAAAGAACGCCGCTAGCGCACCGGTGATGCCATAAGCGGTCAGGCGTCCTTTCGCGCCCTGCCCGGTCATCATTGCTTCGTCGTAGGTGAATTCGCTGCCGTAGCGGGCGTTCTGCAAGGCGTTGGAGCGGTGCACCACACGGGTGTTGATGGCACCCATCACAAACGGCGCCAGCCAGGCGTTGAAGGTCGTGTCGAACTCCGCACCTTTCAGGCTGGGCTGGCGGGTTTTGGAACGGTGCTCCGGTGGGCAGATGGAGAACGGGTTCGCCAGTTCCTTGCGCAGCTTCGGGTCAGCCGCGGCTTCCTTGGCGACGTTCATCATCGAGGCCACAGTACCACCGGAGAATTCGCCCTTGGCTACTTTCACCCGCATGCGAACGTCCCGGCAGGGTGCCCCGAAGGTTTCCTCCGCCTTGTTCTGCAGGAACCACACGCCCATGTCGGAGGGAATGGAGTCAAAACCGCAGCAGTGCACAATGCGAGCTCCGGAGGCCTTCGCTTCCTCCTCATAACGCTCAACCATTTTTCGGATCCACTGCACTTCGCCGGTCAGGTCGCAGTAATCAGTGCCCGCGCGCACGCATGCCTGGACCAATGGCTCGCCATACAGCGCGTAAGGGCCGACAGTGGAAATAATCACACGAGTCTGCTCACACATGGTCTGCAACGCAGAAAGATCCGACGCATCGGCCAGGATCACGGGCAGGTTTTTGCCGCCGTCACCCAGTTCGGATTTGAGTGTGCTCAGTTTGCTCTCGGAGCGGCCGGCAATGGCCCACTTGACCGATTTCCCGACCCCGTAGGTCTCAACCAGATAACGGGTGAGAATCTGGCCAACGAAGCTTGTGGCGCCGAACACCACGACATCGTAGGCGGTTTCCTTGGATTCAGTCATTGATCATCCCTTCTTTCGTTGGAGAAACAGCATGAAAAGCGCAACACCCAGGCCCCAGAACCCGTTAAGGATCAGCCCGCCAACCCAGGTCTGGGCGGAGACATCAAGATCCTTGGCTGGAAAAACCACCAGCATCGCAACCGCAGTCGGGCCGACCGCGCCAACAATCACGTGCCCCAGCCAGTAGCTCACACCCCTGAGCCGGCCAAGAATGGCCCACAGTAAGATTCCCCAGAGTCCGCCGAAAAACGCCAGTGACAGAACCGCCGGAACCCCAAGAGGCGGAACAGGGGCCATATTGAACGGCGCCGCGGGTACCACGCCAGCAAGATAGAATAGACCAAAGAGGCCCTGGTGAAAGATCAGTGTCGCTAGAAAACCGCTGACAAACGCTTTTAACCAAACCATGTATTATCCTCTGTTGTGTTTGTACTATCTTTTAACTTGTTGATAATGCTTGCACTCACTGGAAACCGCAACCGTGGCTCAGCGTTTTGAGGGCCCGATCTGATTTCCTGCATACCTGGACAATACCGTCGACACGGCCAATCGTTTGTCACACAGGTTCCGGCACACTGCTGCCAGAGTAGCAAAAGAAACATGCTTCCCGGAGGTTAACCTTGGCGACATTACTCTTTCTAGTGAGCCTGATACTGGCTGCATTCAGCGCCTTCCTTGCCTGGCAGGTTCTAGAGCAACGAAAACTCATCGCCCAGATGATGGAAACGGATGACATTACCGACCCCGACCGGGAACCGGAGCTCGTTCTTACGCTCAAGGTGACCGATCCGATTGCTCTTGCCAAGCGCGAGTCCCGCTCCGCCCGGGTTCTGGCCGATCACCTGCCGGTGATGGTCCGGAAAATGGTATACCAGGAGGTGATGAAAGAGCTTGAGCAGGAACTGGATGACCGGGACATTGACGTGCAAATGCACATTGAATACCGCTAAACGAGGCCGCCCATGATTCTTCTGATGACCTCTGCCACCCTGCTCGCCGCCTCGGCAGGCGGAATGGCCTTCACCTATTGGCAGCTGCTGGACAGCCGTCGCGGTGTACGAGTGGTGAATGCCCATCGTATGGCCGCAAACAGCGCCATCCAGAAAAGCCGCATGGACCTGCTGGAAGTCAGGAACCGGGCGAAACTGCTGGAAGAGACGGTCACCAGTGGCGCGTCCGCGGTGGAGCGGGTACACAAAGCGATTTCCGCCACGACATTCGGCCTGATCGATCACTTTTCCCGCGACGATGAATTCCGCAAAAGTGCCCTGAAGGCCCGAGAAACCCACGACCAGACCAGCCGGCAGATCTATCGCGGGGTACGCACAACCAACCGCGCGCTGCATATTCTTGCGGACACGCTGATCATCAGCAAAGCCGAGAAACGCATTGTGTCAAAGAGCCACAAAAAAAGGCACCCGTAGGTGCCTTTTTCAAGGGTTTCCGAAAGTTAGATAACCTTCTTCAACTCTTCCTCGAACTGCGGAACCGCCTCGAACAGGTCGGCTACCAGGCCGTAATCTGAAACCTGGAAGATCGGTGCTTCTTCGTCCTTGTTGATCGCAACAATCACTTTGGAGTCAGACATGCCCGCCAAGTGCTGGATGGCACCGGAGATACCAACCGCCACGTACAGCTGAGGCGCAACGATTTTACCCGTCTGTCCCACCTGCATGTCGTTCGGCACGAAGCCGGCGTCAACCGCTGCACGGGATGCACCAACAGCGGCACCCAGCAGATCAGCCACCTGCTCCAGCATCTTGAAGTTTTCACCGTTCTGCATACCACGGCCACCGGAGATAACGATACCGGCGCTGGCCAGGTCAGGACGATCAGACACGGCCTTCTGCTCACCAACAAAGCTGGACAGGCCGGCGTCTTTTACTACGTCAACCTGCTCTACAGAAGCAGAACCGCCTTCAGCAGCAACCGGATCAAAGCCTGTCGGGCGAACCGTAATAACCTTGATGGCGTCGTTCGCTTTCACAGTGGCGATCGCATTACCTGCGTAGATCGGACGCACGAAGGTGTCTTCGGATTCCACACGCATGATGTCAGAAACCTGGGCCACGTCCAGCAGGGCCGCAACGCGGGGCATGAAGTCCTTACCCGTGGTACCGGCGGCTGCCAGGATGTGGCTGTAGCCTTTGCCCAGCTCGGCGACCAGCTCACCCAGGTTTTCACCCAGGAAATGACCGTAAACGGCGTTGTCGGCAACCAGAACCTTGCTCACACCTTCAGCTTTCGCCGCAGCTTCAGCAACCGCACCACAGTTCTCGCCGGCAACCAGTACGTCGATGTCGCCGCCGATGGCCTTGGCAGCCGCTACAACGTTCAGGGTAGCCTGCTTCAGGCTGCTGTTGTCATGTTCAGCAATTACAAGGATGCTCATTTAGATCACCTTCGCTTCGTTCTTCAGTTTATCGACCAGCTCAGCTACGTCAGCTACCTTAACACCAGCCTGACGGGAAGCCGGGGCTTCTACTTTCAGGGTGGTCAGACGCGATGCCAGTTCAACACCCAGATCAGCCGGGCTGACAGATTCAAGCGGCTTCTTCTTCGCCTTCATGATGTTCGGCAGAGAGGCGTAGCGTGGCTCGTTCAGACGAAGGTCTGTGGTAACAACGGCCGGGAGGTTGAGGGCAACGGTCATCAGGCCGCCGTCCACTTCACGGGTAACATTGACCTTTTCGCCATCAACAACAACTTCGGATGCGAACGTGCCCTGCCCCATACCGGTCAGCGCGGCCAGCATCTGGCCAGTCTGGTTGTTGTCGGAATCAATGGACTGTTTGCCGAGAATGACGAGCTTGGGCTCTTCTTTCTCAACCACAGACTTCAGCAGCTTGGCCGCTTCGAGAGACTGAACCTCTTCGTCTGTTTCGATGTGGATACCACGGTCAGCACCCAGAGCCAGAGCAGTACGGATTTGCTCCTGGGCGGCCTTCGGGCCAATGGATACCACCACGATTTCGCTGGCAACGCCCTTTTCCTTCAGACGAACCGCTTCTTCAACAGCGATTTCGCAGAACGGGTTCATTGCCATCTTGACGTTGGCGAGATCAACACCGGTGTTATCCGGCTTGACGCGCACCTTTACGTTGTAGTCGATTACTCGTTTTACAGCGACCAGAACCTTCATAGATTCCTCGTTCTTCTACGATGGGTTTATGACTTGCAGTCCTCGCGCGGAGCCTGCTGAAATTCAGTGCGCACTAATGATGGAGGCAACGGTCAGCAGAATCAATAGCCTCAAACGACGCGCCAGGACAGACCTTTCAGCCAACTTCCCGATATTGACTGGGAATGGCCGTGAGACGATACTAGAATTCGACTCAGAATACACATTGTTTCAGTGCTGTCATACAATGCCAAAGGACAGCCCAAATTTCAAACAAACGTTTGTTTGATTCTTCAATTACGGTATCCTTTTCTGTAGGCAAGTGGCGTGATTCCGCTTGCAACAGTCGTCTATAAGCACTTTTACCGGTATGATGGCGACCCAGAATACTTCGCCTGCGGGCACACAATATCCATTAAAGATGTTTGAGGAGACCAACGTGGAACGCGAATCGATGGAATTTGATGTTCTGATCGTCGGCGGCGGCCCGGCGGGCCTGTCGGCAGCTTGCCGTGTCATGCAGATGGCACAGGAAGCTGGCGAGGAACTCACCGTATGCGTGGTTGAGAAGGGTTCTGAGATCGGCGCGCACATTCTTGCGGGCACCGTATTCGAGCCTACCGCGCTCAATGAGCTCTTTCCTGATTGGAAAGAGAAAGGCGCCCCACTCAACACGCCGGTTACCCGTGACGATATCTTCCTGCTGAAAAACCAGGAAAACGCCACCAAAATTCCCAATGCCTTTGTGCCCAAAAACATGCACAACCATGGCAATTACATCATCAGCCTTGGCAATCTGTGCCGCTGGCTCGCCGAGCAGGCGGAAGGCATGGGCGTGGAAGTCTACCCGGGCTTTGCCGCATCCGAGACCATTGTTGAGGATGGCCAGGTTAAAGGGATCATCACCGGCGACATGGGCGTGGCCCGTGATGGCAGCGAAAAAGACGGCTACATGCCGGGCATGGAGCTTCGCGCCAAGTACACCCTGTTTACCGAAGGCTGCCGCGGCCACCTCGGCAAGCGCCTGATCAGCGACTTCAAGCTGGATGAAGGCAAAGACCCCCAGCACTACGGGATCGGCATCAAGGAGCTGTGGGACATTGATCCGGCCAAACATGAGCCGGGCCTGGTGGTGCACACCACCGGCTGGCCACTGAGTGAAAGCGGTTCCACCGGCGGCTCCTTCCTGTATCACCTGGAGAACGGTCAGGTATATGTAGGTCTGATCACCGACCTCTCCTACAGCAACCCGAACCTGAGCCCGTTTGAGGAATTCCAGCGCCTTAAACTGCACCCTGAGGTCAAAAAATACCTGGAAGGCGGCAAGCGCGTGTCCTACGGCGCACGCGCGATCTCCAAGGGCGGCTTTAACGCACTGCCGAAGATGAGCTTCCCGGGCGGTCTGTTGCTGGGCTGCGATGCCGGTACTCTGAACAGCTCCAAGATCAAGGGCTCCCACACGGCCATGAAGTCCGGCCTGTTGGGCGCGGAAGCGGTGTTCGAAGCTCTGAAGGAAGGCAAGACCGGAGAGGAAATCACCAGCTTCGGTGACCGCTTCAAGGACAGCTGGCTGTATAAGGAGCTGTACAACGAGCGTAACTTTGGCCCGGCTATGCACAAGTTCGGCAATGTGGTCGGCGGCGCCATTGCCTTTTTTGAGCAGAATATCCTGCGCGGCAGCCTGCCCTTCACCTTCCGTGACACCACACCGGATTACGCCACGCTGAAGCCGGCAGCGGAAGCAAAGCAGATCAGCTACCCGAAGCCGGATAACAAGCTGACCTTTGACCGCCTCTCGTCGGTGTTCATTTCCAACACCAACCACGAGGAAGACCAGCCGGTTCACCTGAAGCTGACCGATCCGGATTTGCCGATCAGGGACAATTTGCCCAAGTACAACGAGCCCGCGCAGCGGTACTGTCCGGCTGGGGTGTACGAAGTGGTCGAAAAGGACGACGGCAGCGGTAACCGCTTCCAGATCAACGCCCAGAACTGTGTTCACTGCAAGACCTGTGACATCAAGGACCCTGCACAGAACATTACCTGGGTAACTCCGGAAGGTGGCGGTGGCCCCAACTACCCGAACATGTAAGTTCGGGTACCGGTAAAAAAACGGCCCCTTGCGGGCCGTTTTTTTGGGTCGGATCACCGCTGCGCCTGATCCGGCAATTCTTTCGCTCATAAAAAAACGGCCCGCGAGGGGCCGTTTTTTGTACCGCTTCAGAAAAGCTTAGTGCACGTGGCCGTGCTCTTGCTCTTCGTCAGTTGCATCGCGAGCCTCTACCACTTCCACGTCGAAGTGCAGAGTCTGGCCAGCCAGCGGATGGTTGGCATCGATGGTGACGGTCTCGTCGCCAACTTCAACCACACGAACAACCTGCGGGCCGCCCGGTGTTTGCGCCTGGAACTGCATGCCCGGCTCGATGGAATCAACGCCTTCGAATGCAGAACGGGGAACGGGCTGGATCAGCTCTTCATTGACTTCACCGTAGCCTTCACCCGGCGCGACAGTAACTTTTGCCTGATCGCCGGCGTTCTTTTCGTTCAGCGCACTCTCCAGTCCGCCGATAATGTTTTGCGCACCTTCCAGATAAGACAGCGGCTCACGACCTTCTACACGGGACGAGTCAAGCTGCTCACCCTGGTCATTAGTGAGTGTGTAATGGATGGTGACAACACGAGGTTGGGCCATGTGATCTCCTTGCGTGTCGCAATGACTGTTTAATTGAATTTGGGCAATCGCAAGTAATCGTGAACAGCCAGACTGCACAGAGGGACTGACGACCACCGGGCCTCGTTAGAGAGCCAGGCTCGTTAACAAGATCGAAAGCACAGTTTAACAAGTGTCGGACTGCGTTTTCTACCGTGAGTTATTTGGGGCGCAGCGCGGCTTTTCAACCACCCTGCCCGATTTCATAGAAGTTTCCACCGCTCCAGACGCCGAGAACCGCAGAATCTCCGGGAAGTTTGCGCTCCACGACCCGATTCGCGAGATCGTAGAACGCGCTTGTAGCCAGCCGCGCCTCCAGGCCATGGCGCACCGTGATCACAGGCCGTGGCTCATCACCGGCCGGATAGGTGCCCACAACCAGGGGATGCTGCTCGCCTATGGTCAGGGTTTCACCCACATTGGTGGTGAGGGTCAGAGTCTGGGACTCACCCTCTCCCTCCGCTTCCAGTGTGTGCGCTAGCAAGGGGGCATCTTCCACCCCAATCCGCCATTTCTCCACCGGTGTAACCAGATAATACTCGCCATCCTGTTCACGACGCAGAATCGTTGAGAACAGCCGCACGATGGCTTCCCGCGCCAGGGGTTCACCCTTGTACAACCACTGGCCGTCGCGGGCGATCCGGATGTCGATGTCGCCGGACAGCTCCGGGTGCCATTTCTCCAGCGGTGGCAGGCCCTTGCCTGCGTCTTTGGACTGCTCGATCTGACTGGCAATGTGATCAGGTTTCTGTTCCATGCTGCACTGTCCTCTTTACAGGCCTCTCATCCATTCCGGGCGCAGCGCCGCGGCTCCGGGATTGGCGATGGCAATATTCACGTCGTCCAGCATACGCTGCTTGTCACGCCCAAGGGTGCCCTTGAGCACCAGATAATTGGACGCATGGTCACTGCGGAAGACGGTGCGTTCCAGCTCGAGATGCTCAAGAAACAGACGAATCTCTCGGAACAGCCCATCCTGGCTGAGAGGAACAAAGTCTTCGCCGAAGCCGGCCCGGAAACGCTCCTCTCCCTGCGGAAAGCTGACCACCAGCGTAGACAGGTAATCCGGACGGGTTTCATTGCACAAATGCGCGGTGTTGATCGCGTGCTGCTCTGAAAGGGCTTCGCCGCCCAGGCCATTGAGCACCATCACCGAACTGGTGATGCCTGCCTCTCGCATTTTGAGCAACGCAGAGCGGGTGGACTCGGCGGTTTCGCCCTTGTTGACGCGGCGCAAAACCTCGTCATCGCCAGATTCCATGCCCACATATAAAATCTGCAGGCCAGCAGCACGCAACTCGGCAAGTTCCCCGACGGTTTTGCGGGCAAGATTCCGCGGCAGGCAATAACTCGATACGCGCTGAAGATCCGGGAACGCCGCTCTTAACTGACCGAGAATTTCCAGTAACCGTCGGGTCGGCAGCACCATGGCGTCACCGTCAGCAAGAAACACCCGGCGCACGCCGCCCAAAGTGCGTGCGGCTTTCTCGATGTCGGCCAGCACATCCTCAGGCTTCCTGGCCCGAAATTTTTTCTGCTCCTGCGTATACATTTCACAGAACGTGCAACGGTTCCAGGAACAGCCATTGGTGACCGGCAGGATCAACGACCTGGCTTCGCTGGGTGGCCGGAATACAGGTTCGATGTAATCGATTGGAAAGCTATGCATAAACCGTTGATAAACTCTTTAAGAAGGTTCGACGTTACTTACGGCAGGAACTGCGCCTTCAGATCGGCGCAACCGGGGCCAACCACCGGCAATTCCAGCAAAACCGCCTGAGATGTCATAAAAGGAATGCCCCGCCGATGCCCGTCAACCAACAGGGTCGACAGCGCCCCAACGAACGGCATATGGGAGATCAGCATCAGCGGTGATTCAGGCGCTTCCAGGAGAGCGTCGAGGCAGGCCCCCGGGTCATCGTCCGGTGTGATGAACGGCACCTCCGAAACCGGGCAATTGAGGATCTCGGAGGCAATGGCAGCGGTTTGACGAGCGCGAACCAGCGGGCTGCACCAGATCCGCTCGGGCCGCCATGGCGATTCGGCAATATCAGCGGCGACAGACGCCACACCGGTGCGCCCCGCTTCGGTCAGCTCACGCTGCTGATCCATGCTGTGCCAGCCGGCCTCTCCGTGCCGCATGACGATGAGAATCAAGGGCCACCTCCAGGTTCGAGCGGGTTACTGACTGATGGTGCGTGGCAGAATGAATTCCACGTCGGAATTCTGCACCGACATCATCAGGCTATTGATGACGGCACTGATGGACGCGGTACCATAGAGAATCTCGTAAAGCCCGCGCACGAGCGGCATGTAGATGCCAATAGCTTCCGATTTCTCTTTCACCAGCTTCAGAGTATAGATGCCCTCCGCCACCTGTCCCAGCTCGGCCACCGCATCATCCAGCTTCTTGCCCTTGCCCACCGCATAACCCACCCGGTAGTTCCGGCTTTTGGATGAAGTGCAGGTGACAATCAGATCGCCCACACCGGCCAACCCCATGAAGGTCATCGGATTGGCCCCGAGGCTGACCGCAAAGCGGCTCATCTCGGCCAGGCCGCGGGTCATCAGCATGGCCTTGGCGTTCTCGCCCAGCGCCAGCGCTGAAGCCAGGCCGGAGACAATGGCGTAGATATTCTTGAGCGCACCGGCCAGCTCGACACCGTAAACGTCGACATTGGCGTATACACGGAAGTATTCACAACCCAGCAGATCCTGAACTGCGCGACGGACCTCCGGGTCTTTGGCGGCAATCACCGTCGCGGTCAGGTCCCGATTGACGATCTCGCCAGCGAGGTTCGGACCGCTCAGCACCCCGATCCGGCACCGTGGAATTTCTTCCTGCAGAATTTCACTCATCAGTTTGAAGCCCTGGGCCTCGATGCCCTTGGTCAGGCTGATGACAATCTGGTCGTCTGCGAATTCGCGGCAATATTCGCGAATGACGGAGCGGAATGCCTTGCTGGGGATGGCCACGAAAACCACTTCAGCGTCTTTAATGGCGGCGGGCAGGTCCGTCGTGGGCTGAATATCGCCGGTCAGGTGAACATCAGGCATGTAGCGGCTGTTAACACCGGTGGAACGAACCTCATCCGCCTGAGCGGCGTCTCGCATCCAGAAATGCACGGTATGACCGTTTTCGGAAAGCACCTTAACCATGGCAGTACCGAAACTGCCGCCGCCAAGCACGGCAATATGACGACCGGTAGCCGAAGGCCCCGTCGTTTGCAGGTCTTTTTGATCAGGCATAGTTTGTCCGTTCTTTTTTTGGATCAGCCGGGCTCTTCACATTCCAGGGCACGCACCAGATTTTTGAACTCTTCCCGGTTGCGACTGTTCAAGCCCATCAGCACTCGATGGGCGTCCAGCACCTTGTCGCGCACCTGCTGCTCACTGGCGCGCAGTACCGGGATTTCTTCGAGCTCTTCGATTCTGGAGGCGGGTTCGCGGACAATGATGAAAATCTTGTCGAAGCCCATGGAGGTGATAATTCGGGTAATGTCGGGATTGGTGGAGATCAGTGTAGGCAGAAAGTGGCTTCGTTTCTGGGCCGCCATGGCGATTTTGGCCAGCAGTCCCAACGTGGTGCTGTCGATGATCTCACACTCGGTGAGATCGATGACCACGGTTTTGAATTCCGGATCCTGGGTGATGGATTCAACCAGATTATCCAGCGTCGAACACAGGTTCAGCCGGATTTCACCAATAAACTTCAGGAGGTAGATGCCCTGATTTTCAGCTTGCAGGATCTTGTAACCAGCCATGTTTTACACTGCCACTATTTCGACGACGTGTTGTCCGAACCGGCGAGGATGTCAGTTACCGATACTATCGCGATATCGTCCGGTAACTCTGTGATCGCATCCAGACTCAGCGCCTGGTTCAGAGATGCGATAGTGTGACGACCTCCCGACACGAGTTCAAGTAGTGTCTGTTCCTTTTCATCGAGGCTTTTGGCCCGGATAACTTCCAGAATGCCATCTGAAAACAGAATCAGCCGAAACGGCTTCTCAAGGGAAACCTCGTACACCTCCCATTCCGGAGACTCGAACAACCCAACCGGTAGGCCGCTACCCTCAAGGAATGCCGTGCTGCCGCCATCGAAGGATAGGATCGGCATCGGGAAATGGGCGCCGACTGCATACCGTAATTTACGCTCAGATACCGTAATAATGCCAACGAACACGGTTACGTGTTTACCGAGGCCGGTGTCCAGCAGTTCCGAATTGATGCGTTCCAGGAAACGCTCCGGGTACAGAATGTCATCGCTGGACCCACGACGAAGGTTTCTCTGCAGACGGTTGGAGAGGTTTTTCAGCAATACGGTGACAAATGCAGAGCTGGCGCCATGGCCGGACACATCAGCAATATAGACCAGCACCTTGTCTTCGGAAATGCGGAAATAGTCGAGAAAATCACCACTGAGATACAGCGAAGGCTTGATCAGATGGGTCACGCTCAGGCCGGACAGGATCTGATCGTTGTCCGGCAGCATTTTCAGTTGAACTTTGCGCCCTGCCCGCTGATCCGCCCGGAGCTCGGCTATCCCGTTGCGCAGATCGCGGTTGGCCTCTTCCAGTTCCTGCCGATACAACTGATTCAGCCGATTGACCCGGACCCGGTCGAACAGCTTGCCAATCACATCATCAAGTGCGTTCTTGCCGTCGGCACAGGACTTGAGCACGAAGTCCGCGGCGCCCGCGCGCAGCGCGTCCACCACATCAACAGAGCGGACTGTGTCAGAACAGGCCACAATGGGGGTAAAGGTTTCCAGATCTTCCAGCCGGGCTGCCAGTTCACTGATGGCACTGGTGGGCAAGTCAGCGAATATCACGTCCGGAATGCTCTTGGTGAACATATCCAGCGCCGTGATGCTGTCGGGGCAACCGGTCACATAGAAGCCACGAGCCTCCAGATGGCGGCTCAGTTCGCTGCGTGCCTTCTCGTCGGAATCTATGATAAGAATGCGCTCAGTGCGCGAGGTCATGGCGGTGGCCCTAAACTACCATCGTTAAAGGATAATTCCGGTATATAACGCCTATTCTGGCACGGCCGTGTGATATAACAAGCCAAGTTTGCTGATTTTGGGGGAAAAGACACGATGAGAAGCGCCGTAAACGATCTGCTCGGAGCTTACGACAAACTGATCATGGATCCGGTGCACGGGGGCATTCCACTCTATCGTCACGAGATACGCGTGATCGATCATCCGCTTTTCCAGCGCCTGCGCAATATCTGCCAGAACGACATCCTCAGTCTGGTGTTTCCTGGCGCGACCCACTCTCGATTTCTCCACAGCATTGGTGTGATGCACGTGGGCACCCGCATGTTCCGCTCCATGATCGATGCCTACCTGCGGGAAAAACAGCTCAGCGAGAAAACCGATCTCAGCCTCAGCCAACTGGACGCTATTGACTACCTCGCCAAGACCATTCGTCTCGGCTGCCTGCTGCATGATAGCGGCCATTCCAGCTTCTCCCATCAGTTTACCCAGGCGCGGCGTATTCGCGACCTGATGTCCCGGCCGAGCCGGTTCGACGACTTGTGGGAAGGCGTGGATTACTCGGTGTACCACCAGAGCGCGCCGGACGAACTGGAACACGAGCACTACTCCGTGCGTGTCGCCCACGAAGTGCTGGCCGATATCGACATCGCTGCGGCCGGACTCGACGCCCGGGATGTCATCGGTATCATGGAGACCACGGATGTGCAGCCCAGCGAGGCATTCTGCCGCCACGCCCAGACATTCTGGGGGTTCATTGCAGGCGATGACGCCCACTCAGGCGCCCTGAGCAATGCCGACATTCCGCACCTGGTCATGGATCTGTTGTCATCCATTGTCTCTGGTGAAATTGACGCTGACCGGGCGGATTACATGCTGCGGGACGGCTTCCACTCTTCGGTGACTATCGGCGGCTTCAACCTTGACCATCTGTTGAGCAACCTTCGTTTTGGCTGGAATGTGGCAGAACCCTGGCTCGGGTTGGCGATCACCCAGAAAGGTCTGGGTGCGCTGGAGGACTTCGTTTATAGCCGCCACCAGATGTACCGCAAGGTCTACGCCCACAAGACAGCACTCGGCTTCGACTGGCTGCTGCGCGAGGCAATCAACGAAGTCCTCGAAGACCGGGAAAGCTTTGAATGGGTCGACACCTGTCTCAGCAACATGCGGTATTTTGCAGAACTCACAGACAACTTTTTCTGGGAGGCGTTTCGCAAGGTGGCCCGGCGCGACCCCCGCAGCTTTTCCCGTTGCATTGTGGACCGGATCAAACTGGACCATCTCGACACCCGGGAGGATCTGAGCGCCGCCGGCATAGCCGATCACAGCCGCTGGCTCGCCAAGGAGCTCAAGCTCGATCCGGCCCGGGTGGTGACCTGCTCCATGCGGGCGCGCTTCTCGAATATCCAGGATAACTTCAATGGCATCAAGGTGCTGGTGAGAGACCCCATATACCGAACCCGGTCGTTGCGGAAAATCACCGATGTCAGTGCCTTTTTCAGCAAGTTCAGTGACGGCACGATCACCCATTTCTACCTGCAACCGACCGTTACCGCGCCCGCTTAGACCCTGTTCATCGCGTTGATCAGGGACCGGGCACTGTCGAATGCCCCCTCCACACGGCCACCGGCCAGCCAATCACCGGCCAGCCCTATGCCGTCGTCGGGGAACCACAGGCACCCGGGCCTGTCTGAGTCAGCAGATCGGGCATAAAGCCAGCGGTGGCTCACGGTTTCCACCGGTGCGTGTTGCGCACCG
The DNA here is from genome assembly GCF_032911545.1 of Marinobacter sp. M-5. Lineage (NCBI taxonomy): Bacteria > Pseudomonadati > Pseudomonadota > Gammaproteobacteria > Pseudomonadales > Marinobacteraceae > Marinobacter > Marinobacter sp. M-5. The sequence goes on along the minus strand of NZ_JAWJEK010000001.1, from coordinate 1,601,332 downwards.
GTCAGTTCCTGGAAGGCCGCGACCATCGAACCCATCACCTCTTCCGCGGGGGTGTGTTCGTTGTCGGCTGACCACTGCGGCGTTGCGTGCAGAACCCACCACTGGCCCTTGTCGTCTCGCCCCGGCTTACTGGAGTTGTTGGCAACCCAATACAGTATGTCGTGGTTGGGGCGCATACCCTCGAAGGTGTCAGTGGGTGGGGTTTCATAGTAAGCCGCCACCGCCCAACACGGCAGAATGGCTGATACTGGGCCGTTCAGCTGCTGCGCCAAATCCGGCAGTGTGCTGTCCGCCAGCAAATCCCGGGCCTGGGCCGGCGGAGCGGTGATAATCACGGCGTCGAAGGGGCCATAAGGCTGGCCGGCGGTATCGGTCAGTGTCCACTGCGTGTCGGTTCGGGCCAATTCGGCAATCCGGGTTTCTGCCTGTATCTCCAGGCCCGACGCGAGGGCTCGGCTGATGGCGGTCATCCGCGGCGTGCCCACATATCGAGGCTCCTCCGGAAAAGCCTGCCACCGACCATCGGGCTGCTGATAGCCAAAACGTGCCTCCCAGGCGGCAAAGGCCGCCTCACCGGCGTATTCGTGGAGAAAACGGGAGAACTCCGGGCTCCGGATTGTGAAATACTGAGCTCCTACGTCGGCCGAACCACCGGTTACCCGCTTGGCAGCGAGACGTCCGCCGGGTCCCCGGCTCTTCTCGAACAGGGTCACAGAGGTGCCCTGCTGCGTTAACAGTCGCGCGGCCGACAGGCCTGCCAAACCTGAACCAACAACCGCGACACGGCGTATATCCGAGCTCTGACTTTTTTGGTTAATCATTGTTAAAGGTGCATCCAAAAGCAGGGTTAGAACGTAAATTCGAGCGACTGTTGAACCATATCAACGGTAGCGTGCGAATAATGCAGTAACAGTTTATTCACGAAAAAGGGCAATCTGGGTATGACCCGAGCGCAATATTGGCTAACCAACATTCTGAGATGGTTCGACTCCTCGGCGGGTTCGGATCACATCGACTCCACGTCGAGATCATTCAACATTATCCGGGTCATTCCATTCATCGCACTCCATCTTGCGTGCCTGCTTGCATTTTATACCGGTGTCAGCGGATTCGCGCTGGCCTTTGCATTCGGGTTTTTTCTGATTCGTATGTTCGCGATAACCGGGTTTTACCATCGTTATTTTGCCCACAAAACGTTCAAAACCAGCCGCCCGGCGCAGCTTGCCTTTGCGATTCTCGGTGCCAGTTCTGCCCAACGCGGTCCATTGTGGTGGGCCGCACACCATCGCCATCATCATCAGCACTCTGATCAGGAACAGGATCTGCACTCCCCCCATCAGGGTGGCTTCTGGTGGTCTCACGCCGGTTGGTTCACCTGCGATGCCGGGTTCGCCATGAACGAGCGCCGCGTAAAAGACTGGCTGAAGTTTCCCGAACTCAAGTTCGTTAACCGGTTTGATTCGCTGGTTCCAGCCGCCGCTGCCGTTCTGATCTACGCTCTGGGCGAAGCCCTTGCAGCCTGGGCACCCGGGTTGGGCACGAACGGACTCCAACTGCTGGTGTGGGGCTTCTTTGTATCCACCGTGGTGCTGTTTCACGCCACTGTGTCGATCAACTCGCTCTCTCACGTCTGGGGCAAACGCCGTTTTGACACCGACGACGACAGCCGCAATAACTTCTGGCTGGCTCTGCTGACACTGGGCGAAGGGTGGCATAACAACCATCACCGCTGGCCGCAATCCGTACGCCAAGGTTTCCGCTGGTATGAAATCGACGTGACCTGGTACGGGCTCTGGCTAATGTCGAAGCTCGGTATCATCTGGGACCTTAATCCGATTCCCAAACACATTCAGGAAGAAACTCGCAATCTCGACGCGAAGAGGAGGAATCGTTGATGAGCACCGCCTCAGTCATCGAAGTCGGCAGCAAGGACTCCGCGGTTCCGGTCACTCTGGACCGATTCCGTGAACTGTTTAATGCCCTGGACGCCGGAAATCTGAACAAGTTGTCGACCGTTTACAGTGAAAATGTTCAGTTCGAAGATCCGCTGAACGCCGTCACCGGTCTCGATCAACTGACTCACTACTTTGCCGGTGCCTACGCCAACGTGGTGTCTTGCCGCTTTGATTTCGGTGAGCCTGTGGTAAACGGCGAGAATGTCGGGATTACCTGGGTCATGCATCTGCGGCACAAGCGTATCCGTCGCGGGCGCGAAATCCACGTCGACGGTATGAGCCGGCTGGTGATCCGGCACGGCAAGGTCACCCACCACCGGGATTATTTCGACGCCGGCCAGCTGCTTTACGAGAATCTCCCGGTTATCGGTGCATTTATCCGTTGGCTCAGGAAGCATGCGGGATGAGCAAGAGACTGGAAGGCACGCGCAACATCTGGATCACGGGCGCCGGTACCGGCATAGGTGAGGCGGTGTCAGTGGCCCTGATCGAACAGGGACACAGGCTGATCGTCACTGGTCGTCGTCAACAGCCGCTGGACACACTGGCCGAACTGGCCCCGGACCGGGTAACCTCCGCGCCTGCAGACACGACAGATACAGAGCGGCTGCAGGCGATGGCGCCGGAACTTGAGCGTTACGGCCCGCTCAATATGGTGATACTCAACGCAGGCACCTGTGAGTACCTGGAGATCGCTGATTATGACAGCCAGATTATCGCCAACAACCTCAATACAAACGTGGTTGGTACGGCACGCTGCCTGGATATAGCCCTGCCCGCGCTGCGGCGGGCGAAAGCCAAGGGTGAGCCGGCAACGCTGGTGATTGTAAGTTCGTCAGCCTGGTGGTTTCCGTTCGCTCGGGCTGAAGGCTATGGCGCCTCCAAGGCCGCGTTGACCTATTTTGCCCACGCCCTCAGAGCCGATCTGGCGGTCGAAGGCATTGATGTGGTTGTGGTGTCGCCGGGGTTTGTGAAAACTCCACTGACCGATCGTAACGATTTTCCGATGCCGTTCCTGGTCAGTTCCGAGGACGCTGCGAACCGGATCGTCCGAGGTCTCGCCAAGGGCCGGAATGAAATCGCTTTTCCCAAACGCTTCACCTGGACGCTGCGCCTGCTCGGTGCCCTTCCCCGTCCGATCATCGACCGAATGTCCGCGGCCATGGCCCGGCAAGGTAATAACTGACAGGAAACACCCTGATGAATGAACCACGTCAGCGCATCGCTGTCATTGGCGCCGGGGTTTCCGGCCTCACTGCTGCCTGGCTGCTTTCTGAAAAACACGACGTTCAGCTTTTCGAAGCGGCGGATTACGCCGGCGGACACACTAACACCGAACAGGTTGAGGCGGGCGGTCGGGTCTGGCCGGTGAATACCGGTTTCATTGTCTTCAACGACTGGACTTACCCGAACTTCATGAAGCTGATGGATCGCCTCGATGTACCGTCGGAAGTCAGCGACATGAGCTTCAGCGTGGATAGCCACGCCACCGGTCTGCAATACAACGGGACCAGCCTCAACACATTATTTGCCCAGCGCAGCAACCTGCTGAATCTGCCGTTTCTGAAAATGATTCGCGAAATCCTGCGGTTCAATAAAGAAACCCGTGAAGATCTGAAAGCCGGCTCGATCAATGACGAGGAAACGCTGGGGGAATACCTGAACCGCAACCGCTACTCCCGGTATTTCCGCAGTTACTACATTGTGCCCATGGGAGCGGCGATCTGGTCGGCACCGGAGATTGTTCTGGAGCGTTTTCCGATCCGGTTCTTCCTCCAGTTTTTCAACAACCACGGCATGCTCTCGGTGGATCACCGGCCAACCTGGCGGGTGATCTCCGGCGGTTCGGCGCAGTACGTCAGCAAAATGATGGACCGACTCGGTGACCGGACACACCTCAGCAGCCCGGTCACCTCCGTGGTGCGCCATCCTGATAATGTTGTGCTGACCGTGCGCGGCGAAGAGCATACCTTCGACCAGGTCATTTTTGCCTGCCACAGTGATCAGGCGCTCGCCATGCTGGCCGATCCCACCAACAGCGAACGGGACGTACTTGGCGCCATTGGCTATCAGCGCAACGACGTGGTGTTGCATACCGACAGTTCGGTACTGCCCTCCAACCGCCGGGCCTGGGCTGCCTGGAACTATTTCATACCCGGGCACAGCACCGAGCCGGTCTCGGTAACCTACAATATGAACATCCTGCAGAATTTCCACGACGCACCGGAAACCTTCTGCGTGACCCTTAACCGGAGTCAGGACATTGCCGAGGATAGTGTTATCAAGCGCTTCGATTACGCGCACCCGGTGTTCACCCTCGAGGCCGTCGCGGCACAGAATCGCTATGACGAGATCGGCAATCGCAACCGTAGCCACTTTTGCGGTGCGTACTGGTTCAACGGGTTTCACGAAGACGGGGTACGCAGTGCCCTGCGGGTAACCAACGCCTTTGGTGTGGAGCTCTGATCATGTCTGCATCGGCCCGCCATTCAGCCGAAGCCGCGCTGGCCAGCCAGTGGCTGGAAGGCAGCATCCGCCACCGTCGCAAATCGCCGGTGGGCCACGAATTCAGCTACCGTACCGGCATGCTGGCGCTGGAGCTTGGCGAATGGCACCGAATCACGACGATCAGCCCGCTGTTTTCCAGTGAGCGCTTTAACTGGCTATCGCTGTATCGCAAGGACTACTTCCGGCCCGACAGCCCGGACCTGTTGACCGCCATTCGTGATCAGACTGAGGAAGCCACCGGATGGCGACCTGACGGTGCGGTGGAACTGATCACCCACCCGCGGTACCTGGGGTACGTGTTCAACCCTGTCAGCTTCTATTTCTGCTATCGCGCCGGCGATCGACCCGACACCGGCGCCGTGCCCAAGGTCATTCTCGCGCAGATCACCAATACCCCTTGGCACGATCGGCACCTTTATTGCCTGGAGACCCGTGGAGAGGCTGAAGATTCCCCGGCAATGCACGCGGGTTGGCACAGCGAGCGATTCGGCTTCCAGAAACGCTTTCATGTCTCGCCGTTTAATGGCATGGACCAGCACTACCAGTGGACTTTCAGCTTCCGTGGACCGGAACTGCGCATTCATATGAACGTACTGGAGGGCAGCGCGAAGCAATTTGACGCAACGTTAGTAGTCCAACGAACGCCTCTGACCCGTAAACACCTGCATGGAACTTTGCGCCGGTTTCCGCTGGAAGCAATCAAAGTGGCGGCCGGGATCTACTGGCACGCTCTGAAATTGAAATTCAAAGGGGCGCCGTTCTATACCCATCCGGACAAATTGCCGGAGACCGATCCGTTCCACCGGCTTGGAACTGATGATTCCGGTGTCGATGTGACAAACAACAATACGATTGACCGCAGCAGCGGAAAGGTGAGCTCATGGAGAACCTGAATACCTCATTGCAGACAACCGCCAATGATCCCAGTGCGCCTGCCACAAGCCGCGTCGCCAAACGTTTGGTCTGTCAGCAGCTGGCGCTGCTGCGTGACGGCGTGCTGACCATCCGCGAAGCAGGTCAGGGAGATCTGGTATTCGGCGATGGCAACAGCCAGCATCCCGCTGCGGAACTTCACATCCATCATCACAGCACCTGGCGGGATCTGCTCACCGGTGGCAGCGTTGGCGCCGCCGAATCCTGGGTCGCGGGCGACTGGGACAGCCCGGATCTGGTGGCCTTGTTGCAGTTTTTTACCCGCAACGTAGACCGGATGAACGAGTTCGAGGATCGCTTCAGCTGGATCACCAAGCCTGCTCTGAAGGGTCTGCATTGGCTGAATCGCAATACCAAAGCGGGCTCGCGGAAGAACATCAGCGCCCATTACGATCTGGGCAACGACCTGTTCGAGATGTTTCTCGACCCGACCATGATGTACTCATCGGCCATCTACCCTACGCCGGAGAGCAACCTCGATGAAGCGGCTGTCCACAAACTGGACGCTATCTGTAAGAAGCTCGATCTCAAGCCCGGAGACCGGGTGATCGAAATCGGCACTGGGTGGGGCGGCTTTGCTATTCATGCGGCCCGTCATTACGGCTGTCACGTCACCACCACCACCATTTCTGAAGAGCAGCTGGCACTGGCCAAAGAACGCGTGACCGAAGCGGGACTGGACGATCGCATTACTCTGCTGTTTGATGATTACCGTGACCTGAAAGGCCAGTTCGACAAGCTCGTGTCCATCGAGATGATCGAAGCCGTCGGCCCACAGTTTCTCGACAGCTACTTCCGCCAGATAAGTACCTTGCTCAAACCCGATGGACTGGCGCTGGTACAGGCGATCAACATGCCGGAGCAGCGGTACCAGCGGGCATTGCGCAACGTGGATTTCATTCAGCGATTCATCTTTCCCGGCAGTTTCATACCGTCCTTTGGCGCCATTCTCGAGTCGGTTCGCAAAGGCAGCAACCTGGTGCTCACCCACTCCGAGGACATCGGTTTCCACTATGCCCGCACCCTGCATGACTGGTGCAACCGGTTCATGGCCCAATCCGATAAACTGGAGGCGAAGGGCTACGACCAAGCCTTCCGCCGCCTCTGGCATTTCTACTTCGCGTATTGCGAAGCGGGCTTCAGTGAGCGTGCAATCGGTGTCTCCCAGTTGGTGTTCGCCAAGCCGGGCAACAAACGTGACAACATCCTGAGCCTATGATCCAGTCCCGGACGCTCCGCAATGTCATCAACTTCGTGCTGTTTCAGGCCGGGTGGCTGATCTGTATTCTGTATCCGGGCATGATGGCGGCCGGCGTGGTGGCCCTTTTCCTGGTGATTCATTTTACACTGATCAGCCAGAACCGCTGGATGGAAGCCCAGTTCATCGGCTTCGGCACTGTCATTGGGGGTGTACTCGATGGTATCTGGTTCAACACCGGCATCCTCGATGACGGCACCGGGCAGGTTGTGATCACACCGATCTGGCTGATTGCGATCTGGGCCATTTTCATGACCACGCTCTCTCACTCCCTGCAGTGGATCAGCAGCAAGCCCTGGCTGCCTTGGGTGCTGGCTCCGATTACCGGCCCCTTCACCTACTGGTCTGCCAGCCAACTTGGTGCGGTGGAGTTGCCGGTACTGACTACGTCTCTGCTTGCGCTGGCCGTGGGTTGGCTGGCGGTTTTCCCAATGCTGTTGTATGTGCGTAATTCACTGTATACGGAGCTAGCCTCATGAGAATCCGGTCCGTAACGACCCTGGCTCTGGCGCTCGCTCTCGCGCCAATGGCTTTTGCCAGCGAAGCGCGCTTCACGTTCGTGGGCAAGGCCAGTGAGAACAATTCGCCGGTGTATGAAGAGCACCACGCCGTCACCGGTGAATGCCGGGAGGGCCGGTGGCGCCCGGCCACTCACACCGTGGAATATCGCAAGCCCGGCGCCAGCGACGCCTTCGCGACCAAGTCACTGGACTACAAACACTCTGTGCTGCGACCCGAGATGGATTTCCGGCAACCGGAGTTTGTCGAAACCATCAGGGTCACGCAGGCAAACAACGATTCGCTGGACATCCGCTGGCAAACTCCGGCGGGTGAGACCGAATCCTTCCGCACCGAATTCGACGAGGCCGTGGTTATCGATGCCGGTTTCGATAACCTGGTTCGCCGTCACTGGGAAAGAGTGACCGCAGACAAGCCAGTCGATTTCCGCTTTCTGGCGCCTACCCGAGGCAAGCACTACGCGTTTGTTATGGAACCTGTCAGTACGGACAAGACCGAGGCCGAGCACACCGTCACAATCCGGCCCTCCGGCATGGTATTGCGCTTTCTGGTTGACCCCATCACCCTGGGCTATGACGAGACCGGCGCGCTGACGGATTACATTGGCCTGAGCAATATCCGCAAATCCGAGGATGGCAATTACACCGTGCATATTCGTTACGAAGCCAGCGAACGCCCGGATTGTGAACTGACTCCCTGATCCCGTCCTGTCAGCCAAGGCGGATTCCCTCCTTGGCTGTGCTAAACTCCCGCGCTAAGCCCATAATCTTGAGCCAGCGTCGCAGAGAGTCGTCACCCATGATGTTTGTGTCCTTCAACGTCAACAGCATTCGCACCCGCCTTCATCAGCTGGAAGCCGTGATATCCGCCCTGAACCCGGATGTCATTGGCTTACAGGAAACCAAGGTGGTCGATGAGGAGTTTCCGGTTGAAGCCATTCGGGAGCTTGGGTACCACGTACATTTCCATGGCCAGAAAACCCATTACGGCGTGGCCTTGCTGTCACGGCAGGCACCGGAAACCGTCACCAAGGGTTACCCGTGGGATGGTGCCGACGCCCAGCGTCGTCTGATCACCGGCACTTTCTCCCACAACGGCGAAAAACTGACCGTGATCAACGGGTATTTTCCCCAGGGCGAAAGCCGCGATCACCCGGTGAAGTTTCCCGCCAAGGAGAAATTCTACAGCGACCTGATGCGTTACCTGGATGACCTCAAAGCCGGAGGTGGCCAGGTGGTCCTGATGGGCGACATGAACATCTCCCCTACCGACAGAGACATCGGCATCGGTGCAGACAATGCCAAACGCTGGCTGCGCAGCGGCAAGTGCAGTTTTCTGCCCGAGGAACGGGAATGGCTGGCACAGGTAGAGAGCCGTGGCTTCACTGACGTGTTCCGCCACCTGCACCCCGACGAAGCCGATACGTTCAGCTGGTTCGATTATCGCAGCAAGGGGTTTGAACGTGATCCGCGACGCGGACTTCGCATTGACTTGATCATGGCAAGCGACGATCTGTTGCCCAAGGTCGGTGAAGCCGGCGTATCCTATGATATTCGTGCCATGGAGCGGCCCTCGGACCATTGTCCGGTGTGGGCCAGCTTCGACCTGTAACCTGCCTTCCAGGCCGCGATATGAAAAAAATCAAAACCCGCGACCGTATTCTTGATATCAGCCTGGCGCTGTTTAACAGCGTCGGCGAACCTAATGTCACTACCCTGCTGATCTCCGACGAACTGGAAATCAGCCCCGGGAATCTGTATTACCACTTCAAGAGTAAAGGCGATATCGTCGAAGAATTGTTCGAACGCTATGAAGGGGAAATGCTAGATTTGCTGGCGGTTCCGGAAGATGTTGAGATCGGCCTGGATCAACAGAGTTTCTTTCTGCATCTCCTGTTTGAGACGGTGGCGCGGTATCGCTTTCTGTACCAGGACCTGGTCAATGTGCTGTCCCGTTACGATCGCCTGCAAGGCCGGTTCCGGCGGATTCTGAAAAAGAAAACGGCAGCGTTCGTTACGATCTGTGCCAGCTTGCAACGCCAGGGCATGATGGACATTTCCGCGAGCCAACTCTCAGCACTTTGTGAGCAACTGACTCTAACAGCTTGTTATTGGAGCAGTTATGATAGCCTCTCTCACCTGGATGACCGGGACGCTGTGGATCCCGGTCGTGGCGTTTACCAGATGATGCAGTTACTGCTGCCCTACCTTTCAGCAGACGAGCAGGAACAGGTTTGCCTGATGAGCCAGGATTACCTGTAGCAGGGCGTTATTCCTCGTCATCGTCGCCGCGAAGGCGGCGGAGTTCGGTTTCCAGAGCCGCAATGCGATGTTCAAGGGACTCGATTTCCTCCCGGCGATGGATACCCAACCGACGCAGGGCCCCGGATACCCGCTGGTCAAACATGTGTTCCAGGCGGTCCCAGGTTCCGGTTGCACGCTCACGAACATCGCCCACCCGGTCTTCTACTGTCTTGATCTGCTTCTCGACCACATCACGGGTCTTGTTTTCCAACTGCTCGCCTTCCTGTACCAGACGCTCAAAAAATCGCCCGGCGTCCTCTTCCGCCTTGGTGTAGGCACCCAGTCCTGCCAGCCAGATCTGGCGCGCAGAGTCCTTGATTTTGCCCGGAAGCAACGGATCATTCTGGGGCTTGTTTTCGTTATCGTCGGACATGGAACAACCTCTGGGCATGAAAGAGTATCTTGGCGCCATTGTATTACAGCTAGGCACGAATTTCAGTGCATTGTACCTGCCTGAAACCCGCACCGTGCAAGGCCGCAGTATAAGTACTCAATGGATATGAAAAAATGTTTTGAAAGTAAACGACCCTCGGCTTGAAGTGTACAAATTATGGTCAATACTTCCCTATACCGGCGTCCCTGCTGATGCCGGTTTGTCTGGAAGTCTTTCATGGATACTACTCGCACGCCTCTGCCCGGCCACCAGTGCCGGGCTTTTTTTTTGCCTCGCTCCGGCCATATTATTACCTTATAATCTATGCTTATTCCATGTGTCACCTCATTTGATTATTTTAACGTCAGGAGAACCTTATGGTCGACATCGCCTGGAGCGAATTCACTCCCTGGACCGCTCTGGCCGGCGGCATTCTGATCGGTCTTGCGGCTGCCAGCTTTGTGCTGCTTAACGGTCGCATTGCCGGTATCAGCGGCATATTGGGCGGATTGCTCACCCCCAGCACCGGCGACATTGGCTGGCGTGTTGCCTTTATGGCGGGCCTGATTGGTGCGCCCCTGCTCTGGATTCTGGCGGCCGACATGCCCCCCATCAATGTTGAGGCTGGCTATCCGGCGCTGATTGTTGCCGGCCTGCTGGTGGGCATCGGCACACGCTATGGCTCAGGGTGCACCAGTGGCCACGGGGTATGTGGTCTTTCCCGGCTTTCGCCGCGCTCGCTGGTGGCTACGCTGACCTTTATGGCCACCGGTTTTGTCACCGTGTTCCTGATCCGCCATGCTCTGGGAGTATAGAACCATGAAATTCTCTGTCGCCGCGTTCCTGTCAGGGCTGATTTTCGGATTGGGTCTGATTCTGTCGGGGATGGCCAACCCCGAGAAAGTGCTGGGCTTTCTCGATCTTGCCGGGCTCTGGGATCCCTCGCTGGCCTTCGTGATGGGCGGTGCCATTCTGGTTGGTCTGGTGGCCTTCACCGTCGCCCGCAAACGCACGCTGTCGTTCCTCGGGTTTAATATGAAACTGCCCGCCAGCACACATATCGATTCGCGCCTGGTGGTGGGCAGCCTGATGTTCGGCGTCGGTTGGGGTATTGCCGGCTTTTGCCCGGGTCCAGGGCTGGTTGCGCTGGGTGCAGGAGAGCTCAAAGCCGTCGTGTTTGTCTCGTCCATGGTGGCCGGCATGGGCGTTTACGAATGGATAGAACGCAAACGCAGCGCGGCCTGATGCAATTTGGTTAAAATTCCACTGGATGTCCTGAAAGATCCTGGGCGCTGTGTCATGATTGCGCCTGTTGCCAACGAATCCAAAGGCTTGTTTGCACTATGGAACTTAGAAAGATTGACGACCAGATTACCGTAGCTCCCCAGATCAGCGTCGACGATGTCGCAGAGATTGCGAAACTGGGGTTCAAGACCCTCGTGGCCAACCGGCCCGATCAGGAAGAGCCCGGGCAGCCCGCCATGGGCGACATCGAAGCCGCCGCCAGAGAGCATGGTCTGGAATGGGTCTACCTGCCAGTTGAATCCGGGCACATCACGGACGACGACGTCGACCGGTTTGCGCCGATGATCCGTCAGGCTGCAAAACCCGTACTGGCTTTCTGTCGGTCAGGAACCCGTTGCACCGTACTCTGGGCGCTCAGCTCTGCCCGTTCGCAGCCCGCCATCGACATCGTCAGCAAAGCAGGCAATGCGGGTTACGATATTCGCGGCCTGGCCCCACGACTTGCCCAGCAGGCGACCCGAGAAGACTCCTGACCGGCAGAGGGCAAGCGGATCGGCCCCGACCAGAGCACAACCACCACGATCGCAAGCCAGGACGTTTTACCATGCAGTACAAAGGCACCGATAATTTCAGTCACAACCAGCCGGAAAAGCTGGGAGTGCTGGTCACCAATCTGGGCACACCCGACGCCCCCACACCCTCCGCCCTGAGGCGCTACCTTGCCGAATTCCTGGCTGACCCCCGGGTGGTGGAAGTGCCACGGCCGATCTGGTGGCTGATTTTGCACGGCATCATACTGCGCATCAGGCCACGTCGCTCCGCAAAGGCGTATGCCAGCGTCTGGCAGCCGGAGGGATCGCCACTCCTGATTCACACAGCCAATCAGGCTGAAGGCATCCGCAAAGCGCTACAGAAAAAGTACGGCAACAACGTGGTGGTCGGCTTCGCCATGCGCTACGGCAACCCCTCCATTTCCAAGGTGCTGGATGAAATGCAGGGGCAAGGCGTGAGAAAACTCCTGGTGCTGCCTCTTTACCCGCAGTACTCCGCGTCTACCTCGGCCTCGACGTTCGATGCCATCGCCCATGATTTCACCAAACGCCGCTGGCTGCCGGATTTCAGGTTTGTGTCCCACTATCCGGACTACCCGCCCTACATCGAGGCTATGGCGTCTCACATCCGCTCACACTGGGAACAACATGGTCGCAACCAGAAACTGATCCTGTCCTACCACGGGGTGCCGCTGAAGTACCTGACGCGTGGCGATCCCTATCATTGTGAGTGCCACAAGACCTCCCGCCTGCTGGCGGAGTGCCTGGGAATCTCCAGAGACGACTACCAGACCACGTTCCAGTCGCGGTTTGGCCGTGAAGAGTGGCTGCAGCCCTACACCGATGAAACCCTGAAGGGCCTTGCGGGACAGGGTGTAAAATCCATTGATGTATTCTGCCCCGGCTTTTCCTCCGACTGCCTGGAAACCATAGAGGAAATCGACGAGGAAAACCGTGAGTATTTCATGGAAGGCGGCGGCGAAGGATTCAGCTATATCCCGGCGTTGAATGACTCCCCGGGCCACATCGATGCGCTGGTTAAGCTTATTGAAGACAACCTGCAGGGCTGGAGCGTTCCGACCAATGCGCCGGACGATCTCCAGCTAAGGGAGAGCCTGGCCAAACAGCAGAAAGAGGCGATTTATCCCGGGCGTAACCTGTAACGCCTGACCGCCGGCCAGCCATCTTTATTCCCGGATTTCAGGTTTGCTGAGGTCCGGGGACGCCTCGCAGAAAACACATTCCTCGGTGTCGACCGCCGCTCCGCCTGCTTCGATGTAACGAATACGATGACGGGCCTTACCCCGGTTAGCGGAAACCGTGTAGCGTCGCTTCTCTTCCCTGCCAGGGCTTTCTGGCGCTTGTTGCCTTGAACCGTCCATAAAAGGAAAACTCCCGGAGTTCTGTCTTGTCATTATGGACGCACCGAGACTGCAGGCAATAAGGGAAAGAACGGGGGTTTATAGGAGGTTCATGGGGAGGAGATCTCGAAACTGATGAGAAAAGTGGCGGTGGGCCAGGGATTCGAACCCCGGGAAGGCTATTAACCTTCGGCGGTTTTCAAGACCGCTGCATTAAGCCACTCTGCCAGCCCACCGTTTTTCTCACTAGCCGTCATTGCGACAGCGGTGAGCATGATACCGGAATTGCCTGTGCTGTCAACGCCCTGCATAAAGTCGACCGGAACTTTCAACATTAACAGCATTTAATGGAATCTGATGGGTGCTTTTCTGTCGTAAATGATTGAAAGTCACGGTTGTGACATTATAGTGGTGCAAGAGACTTCTTGTTTTACCTACGGAGATGACAATGGAAGACAGACGATTCGGCGTTCAGAACAACCAGGGAGCCTATAACGCTCCTCAGGCAGAGCGCGCGACCACGGGCATCAGTGCAGATGCCATGAACGTGCTGCGCAACACCTACATGCTTCTGGGCATGACCCTGGCTTTCTCGGCCCTGACTGCCTTCCTGAACATGAACGGCGCTCATCCGGGATTCCTGATTACCATCGTGGGCTATATCGGTCTGCTTTTCGCGACCTATAAACTGAAGAACAGCCCCTGGGGTATTGTTACCTGTTTCGCCCTCACCGGCTTCATGGGCTACACACTCGGTCCGATCATCGGCGCGATTGTCGCCGCGGGCGCTTCCCAGGTTGTCGCTCAGGCACTGACCCTGACAGCCGTTGCGTTCGTTGGCCTGTCCGCCACCGCGATCATCACGAAGAAGGACTTCAGCTTCATGTCCAGCTTCCTGACCGCTGGCGCGTTCGTGCTGATCGGCGCCATGGTGTTGGCTTTCGTCATGGAAAGCTCGGTACTGCACCTCGCGGTGTCCGCCGGCTTCACCATCTTTGCGTCCATTATGATCCTGTTCGAGACCAGCCGGATCATCAATGGCGGCGAGCGCAACTACATCATCGCGACGGTCGGTCTGTACGTGGCAATCTACAACCTGTTTGTCAGCTTGCTGCACCTGCTGATGGCATTCAGCGGCGACGACTGATTCGGGCTGACCTTGTCCGACTCCGAAAGCCCCGGCATTTGCCGGGGCTTTTGCTTTGGGTACACTTAACAGCATCTACTCAGGATCCCTAGCAAGCAATGTCGCAAGAATCGTGTCATTTCACTCTGGTGATTACCGGAGCGCCCTATTCCAGCCAGGCGCCGCAAACCGCGCTCGGATTCGCACGGGCGGTCGTTGCCAGCGGCCATGCCATTGATCGTGTCTTTCTGTACGGCGAAGGGGTTCACCTGGCATCTGCACTGAGCTGCCCGCCATCCGATGAAATCAACTGGACATCTGCGTGGGGCGAGTTTCTCGAGCAACACTCTGTGCCCGGAATCGCCTGTATTGCCTCTGCGCTCCGCCGCGGGCTGATTGACCCCGCGGAGCAGCAGCGCCAAGAGCTGCCAGCCAGCAATCTGGCGGCGCCGTTTTCGATCGCCGGTCTCGGTGAATGGGTGGAAGGCGTTATGCAGTCATCCCGGGTTATCTACTTTCACGGGGGCGACTGAGCCAATGCAGACCCTGATCGTCATCGACCGTCCGCCATACGGCAGCTGGAGCGGCCGTGAGAGCCTCGACATGGCGTTTTCCCTTGCGGCCTTTGACCAGCCCATATCGTTATTGTTCGTCGGTGAGGGCGTGCTCTGGCTCAACAAGGGGCAAGATGCGACCGGCATTGCGCAGAAGTCGGTTGAGCGCAACCTGAAAGCCGCTGCCATGTTCGGCATAGAATCACTGATGGCAGATCAGTCCGCGTGCCAGCGTTTCAGTCTGACCGGGCAAACGCTTATTGACGGTGTTGAAACGGTCGAAAACCTGCGTGCGACCCTGCGCCGTTATGATCACGTTGTCTTCCCCGGGTAGACCCGCACCTTCCAGGCAGAGGAAAGCCATCATCATGCACACACTGCACATTGTCAGTAAATCGCCGGAGCACCCCCGCTTCCGGGAATGTCTCGCCATGGTCGATACCAACGATGCCGTTCTGCTTACCGGTAACGGAGTGGTTGCCCTTGCCGATACCAGCATCGAAGTGCCCTCGCCGCTTTATGGCTTAAAGAATGATATTCAGGCCCGGGCCCTGACACCGGACAGCGCCCAGTGCCAGGTTATCGGTTTTGACGACATGGTGGCGCTGACCATTCAAGCTCAACGGGTCATAAGCTGGTAAATCATGACAACGGCCATACGTAATAACGAAGGTTTTTTGCAAAACGCCGCTGACTGGACCGAAGAGGTCGCGAGGATCATTGCGGAAGAGGATCAGATCGAGTTAGGTGAAAAACACTGGGAGATCATTAGTTTTTTGCGGTTTTTTTACAAAACACATGAGATGTCTCCGCCCTCAAACCGCCTGTTTGTTAAAGCGGTGAAAGAAGCGCTCGGCGAAGACAAGGGCAACAGCATCTACCTGATGCAGCTATTTCCCGGTACGCCGGCCAAAACAGCCTGTCGTATTGCCGGCCTGCCGCGCCCCACGAACTGCCTCTGATTCAGCGTTCTCAGTAATCGCGAGGGCTGTTACCGTCCTGATCGGCGGCTTTTCGCTCAAGG
The DNA here is from genome assembly GCF_032911545.1 of Marinobacter sp. M-5. Classification (NCBI taxonomy): domain Bacteria; kingdom Pseudomonadati; phylum Pseudomonadota; class Gammaproteobacteria; order Pseudomonadales; family Marinobacteraceae; genus Marinobacter; species Marinobacter sp. M-5. The sequence goes on along the minus strand of NZ_JAWJEK010000001.1, from coordinate 1,585,622 downwards.
TCGGCCGCGCTTCCCAGAAAGCTGCTCAGCCCGTTCTCGAACAATCCAGAACCAAATTTGAGAAACTGACGCGTCGACTCCTTTACTGTGTTTTCAGGAAGGTCCCGAAGAGACTCTGACACGCCTTTTTTGACGCCCCGAGTGACTCCGGGCTCAATTTCCTTCGACGCCGCAATCAGCTCAGCCACCTTGTCGTTCAGGTAAGGCCGCACCACACGAAACCAAAACCCCGCCAGCGCCGCAAGTACCGCCAACACGGTTACTGCCGCCTGGGCCACGAGTGTCAATGCGAATTCCATAACCGTTTCTCCTTTGCGATCGCCTGCCTGGATCGCTGGCTAGAAGGGTAAGGAAGTGAGGGAGAAAAACTGTGCAGCACCCGCCAAAGCGCCGAACAGACCACCCACTACCATCAATTGAAGCTCTTCCTCACGGAAAGCCGGACGCAGAATGTCCTGAAACTCGGCCGGTTGCAGTGCTTTCATCTGCCCCGCAAGAACACTGGCTACCACCGGTGCTCGCTCACGGTTGAACGATGGGTCACCAAACACATCGCGGGTCGCCAGTACGGCTTTCTGATTCATCGCTTTTTTCAGTTCGGTATAACCGGTCATGCCCACGGTCACCTGAGCGGTGAGTTTCATCACCACCGAGTTGTCCAGCAGCGGCCGAAGGTGCTTCTGAATAATCGCCCGGGTGCGGTCACCATGCCCGCCGTTGATCATGGCATCCGCCACTTTCTCAACCGTTATGAGCTCCTCGGCAACCAGCCGCGCCCATACCTCACTGATTTCTTCCTGCCTGCGCAGAAACAACCCCTGCACTTTCCAGAACAGGATCCGTCGCGGACGCAGCGGGCTGAAAATCAGATTGATGGCCAACCAGTTGGTCAGAAAACCGATGGCAAATCCACCGATCGGCAACAGCCATGGCTCCGGATAGGTCGCCCACAGCGGCGCCAGCGCAGCTCCCAGAAGGCCACCGATGATGGCGCCCCGGTTAATCACCGATTGCAGCTCCACGGAGCCGGCTTGTTTGAAAATCCGGTTCATCAGATCCGGGTGATGCTTGAGTTCCCGGCTTAACAGGGTTTTGAGATCCACCAGCTCGTTGAGATCGTCTCCGAAATCCTCAACCAGCGATTCGATGCGTGACGGCAATTGCTCGCGCGCCCATTGATAGATGCGGTTGCGCAAAAACAGAGGGAGGTTGTCCCAGAGCACGGGCTGGATCTCGTACATCACTTCATCGATGTACTCATCCAGCCGAGGATTCACCTGAGCCACCACCTGCTCGACAATACGCTGGGGCTCCAGCTTGGCGTAGACGGCGTTGAGATCACCGAACTGCTGCAGGGTTCGATCAATACAGATATGGGCCATCTTTTCGGCTTTGCGGGGAATCACACCCTGCCAGCCAAAAGCACCCACCCCGATAAACTGAACGGGATAGAAAGACATCTGGATGGCGAGCCAGTTGGTAAACCAGCCTACAACGGCCGCCATCAGTGGCACAGATAAGAGTGCAACGTCGAACAAATTGAACCCCGGTTATAAATGTCGCGGGCAGAAACGCCAGCGAGACCATCGTTATGAGCCAGGCCAGAATGGTACTCGCCTGTCGTTTCTGATTATGTGACGAATGATGAAGTAATTGAAATATCGGGGCATTGGCCGTGCCGCCAACGAAAGATGGGAAATGCGGCAGACAATTTGCGCGGGCCGGAGCAGAACAGCCCGGTGCATTACCGGGCTGTTCTGTTCGCGATAAGCCGTCAGAAATGGTTACTGATAGTAAGCATTGTCTGTCACGGAATGATCCGTTACGTCCCTCACTGCCGTAATTTCCGGGACTCGCTCTTTAAGTGTGGTCTCGACGCCCTGCTTCAGGGTCAGGCTGACGGCACTGCAACCCTGACAGCCGCCGCCGAAACGAAGCACTGCGACCGATTCGTCCACAATCTCGACGAGTGATACATCGCCGCCATGGGCAGCCAGATTGGGATTGATCTCGGACGCGAGGATGTAATTGACCCGGTCAGGCAGCGGTGCATCGTCATCGATCTTCGGAACCTTGGCGTTGGGCGCCTTGATGGTGAGCTGCCCGCCCATCTGATCCTTGGAATAGTCCACGAATGCTTCTTCGAGGAATGGTACAGAATTATGATCCAGAAACAGGGTGAACTTGCCCAGATCCACTTGCTCGTCGGTGGGTACCACTTCATTGGGTGGGCAGTAGGCCAGGCAGGTTTCGGCATTCTTGGTGCCCGGCTGGGTCACGAAAATGCGCACGCCCATGCCTTCCACATCCTGCTTTTCAATCAGTTGCGCCAGATAATCCCGTGCGGGATCAGTCACAGTAACCAGTGCCATGTTTTCAACCCGTTTGAAAGTTTGAGTTCATTTTAAGGGAGTTCGCCAGAACATGAAAGACCAAGTAAAATAGTCAGGCTTTAGAGCGCCGATGAGTTTCCCTTATTGACACCGGTAATTGACATTAGTCACCCGTACCGGGACGGAATCCGGCAATTTTGCTATGATCCCGCGCCGTTCAGTTAAATATGACGTTAAACACGACTTCCGGAAGTATTCCTATGACCGACCGCAACACTCGCCTGGACCAGCTCCATAAAGCCCTGCAGGAACGCATTGTTATCCTCGATGGCGGTATGGGCACGATGATCCAGAACCTCAAGCTGGATGAGGAAGCGTTCCGAGGCGACCGGTTTGCTGATTACGACCGCGAAGTCCAGGGCAACAACGACCTGCTGAACCTGACTCAGCCGGCACTGATGCGCAATATTCATGCGGATTACCTGGATGCCGGCGCGGATATCATCGAAACCAACACCTTCAATTCCACCCAGTTGTCCCAGGCGGATTACGGGTTGGAATCCATCGCCAAAGAGCTGAACGTCGCCTCGGCCCGGCTGACCAGGGACATTGCCGATGAGTTCACCGCAAAGAACCCGGACAAGCCCCGGTTTGTGGCCGGTGCCGTCGGCCCCACCTCGCGAACCGCATCCATTTCTCCCGACGTCAACAACCCGGGCTACCGGAATGTGGACTTTCAGACTCTGGTCGACAACTACTATGAGGCTGTCGAAGGTCTGGTGGAGGGCGGCTCCGATCTGATCCTGATCGAGACCATCTTCGACACCCTGAACGCCAAGGCCGCGATCTACGCAACGCAGCAGTATTTCGAAGACAGCGGCATTACCCTGCCGATCATGCTGTCTGGCACCATTACCGATGCTTCCGGCCGCACTCTGTCCGGCCAGACGACGGAAGCCTTCTGGAATTCCGTGGCCCATGCCAGACCGATTTCCGTCGGCCTGAACTGCGCATTGGGTGCCGACGCCCTGCGCCCTTATGTGGAAGAGCTGGCCAACAAGGCCGAGACCTACGTCAGCGCGCACCCGAACGCAGGTCTGCCGAACGAATTCGGGGAGTACGATCAGACCCCGGAAGAAATGGCCGAGATCATCGAAGGTTTCGCCCGCGACGGCTTCCTCAACATCATTGGCGGCTGCTGCGGTTCACGGCCCGATCACATTGAAGCCATCGCCAAGGCGGTGTCCAAATACCCTCCCCGCCAGATTCCGGAGCGCCCGAAAGCGCTGCGCCTGTCCGGCCTGGAACCGTTCACCGGGGATGAAAACACCCTGTTCATCAACGTGGGCGAGCGCACGAACGTGACCGGCTCCAAGCGCTTTCTGAGATTGATCAAGGAAGAACAGTACGAAGAGGCGCTCAGCGTTGCGCGGGATCAGGTCGAGAACGGTGCCCAGATCATCGATATCAACATGGACGAAGGCATGCTGGAATCGAAGGAGGTCATGGTGACCTTCCTCAATCTGGTGGCTTCTGAGCCGGATATCTCCCGCGTGCCCATCATGATTGATTCGTCCAAGTGGGACGTGATCGAAGCGGGCTTGCGCTGCATTCAGGGCAAGGCGGTGGTCAACTCCATCAGCCTCAAGGAAGGTGAGGAAGAGTTCATCAAGCGAGCCCGCGACTGCATGCGCTATGGCGCTGCCGTGGTGGTCATGGCGTTTGATGAGCAGGGCCAGGCGGACACCTACGAACGCAAGACCGAGATCTGCAAGCGCTCCTACGACGTGCTCATCGGGATCGGCTTCAACCCGGGCGACATCATCTTCGATCCCAACGTCTTCGCCATCGCCACCGGCATCGAAGAACACAACAACTACGCCGTGGATTTCATCAACGCCAGCCGGTGGATCCGCGAAAATCTGCCCCATGCCAGCATTTCCGGCGGGGTGAGCAACGTGTCGTTCTCATTCCGTGGCAACGATGTGGTCCGCGAGGCCATCCACTCTGTGTTCCTTTACCACGCCATCAAGGCCGGCATGAACATGGGGATCGTTAATCCGGGTCAGCTGGTGATATACGACGAGATCGATCCGGAACTCAAGGATCTGGTCGAAGACGTGGTGCTCAACCGCCGCACGGACGGCACCGACCGCCTGCTGGAAATTGCGGAGCGCTTCAAGGGCAAGGGGGGGAAAACCCAGGAGGAAGACCTGGCGTGGCGCGAATGGCCCGTGCAGAAACGCCTGGAGCATGCCCTGGTTAAAGGCATTACCAGCCACATTCTTGAAGACACCGAAGCCTGCCGACTGGAAGCCGGCCACCCTATCGAAGTGATCGAGGGGCCGCTGATGGACGGCATGAATGTGGTCGGTGACCTGTTCGGTGACGGTAAGATGTTCCTGCCCCAGGTGGTGAAGAGTGCCCGCGTCATGAAGCAGGCCGTAGCGCACCTGATCCCCTTCATCGAGGCCGAAAAGACCGAAGAGCAAAAAGCCAAAGGCAAGATCCTCATGGCCACGGTCAAGGGCGATGTGCACGACATCGGCAAGAACATCGTGGGTGTGGTGCTTCAGTGCAATAACTACGAAGTGATCGATATGGGCGTGATGGTGCCGTGCGACAAGATTCTCGAGAGGGCAAAGGCTGAGAACGTCGACATCATCGGCCTCAGCGGCCTGATCACGCCCTCGCTTGACGAAATGGTACACGTGGCCCGCGAAATGCAACGCCTTGATTTCAACATCCCGCTGATGATCGGTGGTGCGACAACCTCCAAGGCACATACCGCCGTCAAGATCGAACCGATGTACAAGAATGACATCGCGCTGTACGTGTCGGATGCCTCCCGTTGCGTGAATGTGGCGTCCCAACTGCTGAGCAAGACCGCGAAATCAGGACTGGTGGAAGCCGCCCGCACTGAATACGACGAGATCCGCGAGCGTCGCAAGAATCGTGGCGATCGCACCAAGCTGGTCTCGCTGAAGGAAGCCCGCGCCCGCGCGCCGGAACTCCAGTTTACCGATTACCAGCCGCCCAAGCCTTTGTTTACGGGCGTCCGGGTGTTCGAAGAGTATGACCTCAATGAGTTGGTGGATTACATCGACTGGACGCCGTTCTTCATCTCATGGGACATATCCGGGAAGTATCCGGCCATTTTCGACGACCCGAAACGGGGTGACGCCGCCCGCACGCTGTTCGACGACGCGCAGAATATCCTGCGGCGGATGGTTGACGAAAAACGGGTGACCGCCCGGGGTGTGATCGGCTTCTGGCCTGCCAGTCGTCGCGGTGATGACGTGGTGGTCTACACAGACGAATCACGATCCGAAGAAATGACCACGCTGCACCACCTGCGCCAGCAGGACGAGAAGGCACCAGGCAAACCGATGATGGCACTGTCCGATTTTGTTGCACCGGAAGCGCTCGGGGCCTGCGATTATATCGGCGGCTTTGCGGTAACCACCGGCATCGGCGCTGAAGAGCTGTCGCTGGAGTACAAGGATCAGAATGACGACTACAACGCCATCATGGTCAAGGCCCTGGCCGACCGGCTGGCGGAGGCCTTCGCCGAGCGCATGCATGAGCGGGTGCGGACCGAGTTCTGGGGTTATGCCGCTGACGAAAACATGGCCAACGAAGATCTGATCCGGGAACGCTACCGCGGTATCCGCCCGGCACCGGGTTACCCGGCTTGTCCGGACCACACCGAGAAGGCAACGCTGTTCTCGCTGCTGGAGGCTACTGACAAGATCGGCATCGAACTGACCGAGAGTTTCGCTATGTATCCAACGGCCGCGGTTTCTGGCTGGTATTTTGCTCACCCGGAGTCGAAATATTTTGCGGTGGGTAAGATTGGCGCGGATCAGGTGGAAGACTATGCTGAACGGAAGGGCATTTCCAAGGCCGAGGCCGAGCGCTGGTTGGCGCCAAGTCTGGCTTACGACCCTGCGGAATAAATCTGAACGGCAAGTTTGTACTGGGAGCACTATGGCTACCGAAGGCAAAGATGACCAGAAACCCAAAGGACCGGGGGTACTGAAAATCATTCAGAGCATCCTCGCCGGCGCGTTCGGAGTTCAATCCGACAAGCGCCGGCAGGAGGATTTCTCGAGCCACAGCCCGCTTCCCTATATCATCGCGGGCCTGCTGTTCACGACAGGCTTCGTGGTTACCCTGGTTGTCGTGGTAAAGCTGGTGCTGTCAGCGCAGTAATTTACTGCCCGCTGACCCAGACGACGGTAAACGCCACGACCAGCATGACCAGAAAAACCGCCGCAACGGCATCAACACTGCTGTCTGAATGTGCGTTTTTTTTCATCTCGGATTCCTCCCGATACCTTTTTATTATATGAAAGTGACGATCACGAATGCCGCCAACCCCGTTCCACTATAGTTAAGCATGTAATCGCCTTCCGTCCAGTCTTTTTGGTGTTTGTTTATCACTCGAATCGATAAACATATTTGGAAATAATCATTTTAACAATATATACACGATGATATTCTGCCCTCCTCGAAAAGGGGCCTTATCCCTGATACCACGCGTTTTTGCAGGACGTTTTACTATGTACGTATACGATGAACACGATCGGCAGATAGCGGCCGAGCGGGTTACCCAATTCCGTGACCAGACAGAGCGTGCGCTCGCCGGCGAGCTGAGTGAGGAAGAATTCCTTCCCCTTCGGCTCCAGAATGGTCTTTACGTTCAGCGTCTTGCGCCCATGTTGCGGATCTGTGTTCCGTACGGCATGCTCAGGTCCGACCAGTTGCGTCGGCTGGCGCGTATTACCCGTGACTACGATAAGGGTTATGCCCACTTCACGACCCGCCAGAACGTGCAACTGAACTGGCCGGCGTTGGAAGATGTGCCCGACATTCTGTCGGAATTGGCGGAAGTCGAGATGCACGCCAACCAGACCAGTGGCAACTGTATCCGAAACACCACCACAGATCAGTTTTCCGGCGTTCAGGTTGACGAGGTGGTCGACCCGCGGCCTTACTGCGAAATCATTCGCCAGTGGTCTACCTTCCACCCTGAATTCGCCTTCCTGCCCCGTAAATTCAAGGTAGCAGTCAACGCCTCTGAAAACACCGACCGTGCGGCTATTCAGGTTCACGACATCGGGCTGCAAATGGTCCGTAACGATCAGGGTGAACTGGGTTATCGGGTCCATGTGGGTGGCGGTCTGGGCCGCACTCCGATGGTGGGTCCGGTGATCCGCGAGTTTTTGCCCGAGCTGGATCTGCTGACGTACCTGGAAGCCGTTTTGCGGGTATACAACCGTTACGGCCGCCGCGACAACAAGTTCAAGGCTCGGATCAAAATTCTGGTAAAAGCACTCACTCCCGAAGGGTTTGCGGAGAAGGTCGAGTCAGAGTGGGCCCACATCAAGGACTCCCCCACCCGGCTGACCCGTGAAGCCATCGAGCGTATTCAGGGCTATTTCACCGAGCCCGCCTACGAAGCGATGGACAATGCGTCGGAGCGGCTGGCCTCCCAACGCTTCGAAAACCGTCGCTTTGACCAGTGGCTGAGCCACAACGTCGACAGCCACAAAAAGCCCGGCTACGCCATTGTCACGCTGACCATGAAGAAAACCGGCACGCCCCCGGGTGATGTCTCCGACACCCAGCTTGAGCAGATTGCCGAACTGGCCGAAGCGTTCAGCTTTGGTGAAGTGCGGGTGACCCATCAGCAGAACGTAGTGCTAGCGGATGTCCGTCAGGATCAGCTGTTTGAGCTTTGGCAGCAAATTGAGCCCATGGGCTTTGCCACCGCCAATCTCAACACCCTGACCGACGTCATCTGCTGCCCCGGCGGCGATTACTGCGCCCTGGCAAATGCTAAATCCATTCCGGTGGCCGAATCCATCCAGCGCCGGTTCGACGACATGGATTTCCTCTACGACCTGGGGGACATCGATCTCAACATTTCCGGGTGCATGAACGCCTGCGGTCATCACCACGTGGGCAATATCGGGGTACTCGGTGTCGACAAAAAGGGCGCGGAGTTCTATCAGGTAAGCCTCGGCGGCTCGTCCCATCACGACGCCACCATTGGCAAGATCCTCGGGCCCTCGTTTGCCCAGGATGACATGCCGGAAGTGATTGCCAAGATCATTGATGTGTATGTGAATAACCGGAAAGACGAGGAACCGTTCCTCGAAACCTATCGTCGGATCGGAATTGAGCCTTTCAAGGAGCGGGTCTATGCGTGACATTATTTCCAGAGACGGAACCATCTCGGCGGACACCTGGGTGGTCGTCCCCCGGCCCGCTGACGGGGACGCCCTCTCCATACCGGACCAGCCAGCACTGATCCCAGCGGATCTGTGGTTGGCCGGTAAAGAGCACTTTGAGGGCCGCGATGACATCGGCGTGTGGTTCGACAGTCACGACGAGCCGGAAATTCTGGACGGCCTGGTCAATGAGCTGAAGCTGATTGCCGTCAATTTCCCGAAGTTCAGTGATGGTCGGGGCTACAGCATTGCGCGGCTGCTGCGTGAGCGATTCGGTTACCAGAACGAGCTGCGGGCTATCGGCGATGTACTGCTGGATCAGCTGCAGTTCATGAAACGCTGCGGGTTTGACAGCTACGCATTGCGGGAAGACAAGGACGCCACCAAGGCGGCCCGCTCTCTGAGCTTCTTCAGCCAGGGGTATCAGGCCGCGACCGACACCGACATGCCGCTGTTTCGTCGCCGGGCGTCCTGACCGGTCAGAAGTCATTGCTGGTGTAAAAAAGGGGGAACCGGCGGTTCCCCCTTTTCTGTTCATCCCTGAAACCCGCGCGCCGGGGCGTGGCCTCAGAGCGAATGATCCAGAACAATTTTGCCTGACGATTCGCCCTTCAGAAACGCCTGCAGCGCCCCGTCCAGCTCGCCACGGCCGATTGTGCGTGCGGTGGCTTCCGTTTTCGGGCATGCCCAGGCTCCGGCGAACTTCTCCCAGATAGCCGCTTTCTCCGCCAGCGGTATTTCCACCGAATCAACACCCAGCAGGTTAACGCCTCTCAGAATGAAAGGCAGTACCGTGGTTTCCAGTTGCGGGCCGGCGACCAGTCCGCAGCAGGAGACCGAGCCACCCGGCAAGATCTGCTTCAGCAGTTCCGCCAGGGGCTGACCACCGACCGTGTCCACCGCGTTGGCAAATACCGGCTTGAGCATCGGTTTTTTCTCAGCGGCCAGCGCATCGCGGCCGACCACCTCGGACGCGCCAAGAGCTTTCAATTCATCGGTGTGGCCGGCTTTTCCGCTGATGGCGACAACGTCAAAACCCAGCCCGGCCAGCAACTCAACGGCAACACTGCCTACCGCCCCACTGGCACCGGAGACCGCCACTTTGCCCTGCTCGGGGCGGGCCCCCATGGTAAGAAGCTTCTGGACACACAGCCCGGCGGTCAGGCCGGCGGTGCCGTAGATCATCGCGGTGCGAGCATCCCAGCCTGGTGCCATGGCCACGCACCAGGAGACCGGCACCCGAATATACTCGCCAAACCCGCCCGCGGTGTTCATACCCAGATCATAACCGGTCACGATGACCTTGCTGCCGACGGCCGGCTCACCCGTAGCGGAATCCACCACCTCACCTGCGGCATCAATGCCGGGCGTATGGGGAAAGTTGCGGGTAACGCCCTTGTTGCCCGAGGCAGACAGCGCATCCTTGTAGTTCAGGGATGAGTGGCTAACCTTGATCAATACATCGTTATCCGGCAGATCGGCGGTATTCAGGGTCTGCTCGCTGCCCTGATACTCGCCGTTACTCTCCCGTACTTGCCAGGCCTTGAATTCGGTTGGGTTTGTCATGATGATGCCCCGTGTCTGTCAGTTACTGGATTTTCTGGTTCCGGAACGCGCTCAGTACTTTCCATACGGTGTGCTCTAGAGCGGCGCTGGTGGCCAGACCAAGCTTTTCCGGCAACGTTCGCTTGCGCTGGAATGTGACCGAGATTACGTCAGCATGCTCGCAGGCTTCAATGAGATATTCGTCGGAGGTCTGAATCTGATCAATCAGATTGACATCCAGAGCACGGCGGCCAAACCAGATGTCACCATTAGCGACCGCGGCGATATCGAGCCCCGGCCTGCGCTCACTGACGTACTCCTTGAACAGTACGTGGGTATCCTCCAGATCCTCCAGGAATTTCTGACGGCCCTTGTCGGTATTCTCGCCAAATACAGTCAGCGTCCGCTTGTGTTCACCGGCAGTGAGCACCTCGAAATCCACGTCGTTCTTTTTCAGAAACCGATGGAAATTGGGTAACTGAGCAACGACGCCAATGGAGCCGAGAATGGCAAACGGCGAGGCCACGATCCGGTCGGCGACACAGGCCATCATATAGCCGCCACTGGCGGCCACTTTGTCAACGCAGGCGGTCAGATGGATGTCCTTGCTGCGGATACGGTCAAGCTGAGCCGCGGCCAGACCGTAGGAGTGGACCAGACCTCCTCCACTCTCGAGCCGAATCACCACTTCATCCTGACCCGGCTTGGCGATACTCAGTACGGCGGTTATGGCGCGTCGCAGAGGGTCTGTATCGCTGGCTTTGATGTCGCCGTCAAAATCCAGCACGAAGACCCGCTTTTTCGGATCCGCGGGCTCCGCTCCGGCTTTGCGCTTTCCCTTGTCAGCCTTGGCCTTGGCCTTTTCGTCCTTCTTGTATTTCTTGGCCCAGGCTTTGCGATCCGGTTCGGATAGCAAGCGAGCCTCCAGGGATTCCCGCAGCCTGCGGTACTTTTCATTGAGTTTCCGCACCCTGAGCTCACCATCGCCGCTTTCCTCACCCTTATCCTTCTGGGCGGCAGACAGAATGACCGAAATGACAACGATCAATGCCACGACCAGTGTCACAGCTTTGGCAACGAACAAACCGAACTCTGTCAGAAATTCCAAATTGCTTCTCCAGGCAGATTTTCAAAGCGGTGATTGTAACTTACAGGGTCTGTTGTAGTAAGCGACCTGCGATTTTAAAACAAGCGTTCGATAGAGGTTGACACTGTCAGTCTGTCACCCTAAAGTCGGGAAGCTACGTCGGCTCTTCCCGGCCCGGAACAGGCGCATGCCAGGGACCCCATAGCCGTCGCCAAGCCAAGACAATCATCAAAAAGGGTAAAATAATGTCTGTAGCTCAGGTATTTGAAAAGCTCGAACAGAATTTCAACGCAGACGCAGCGCAAGGCCTCGATCTGGTATTCCAGTTCGACATCGAAGATGACAAGACCTACCACCTGGTTATCAATGATGGCACCTGCAAACTTCACGAAGGTGCCCACGACGATCCTTCCGTGACCCTGATTATGAATTCAGAAACCCTGCAAGGCATCGTCTCAGGCGAGACTGACGGCATGCAGGCGTTCATGGCCGGCCAGCTGCGCGCCGAAGGCGACATGATGCTGGCAACCAAACTGGGCGAACTGTTCAAGATGGGCTGATCACCTGCCTGCAGAACCATCGCTCCAAAAAAAACCTGCCAGTTGGCAGGTTTTTTTTTATTCAGAGCCCGACGTCGTCCAGTGACGTCTCCGCAAGGCGAAGCAGGTCAGCGTTTCGCTCCTCCCGCTTGCCGATACTCTCGATGTAATACTCCAGCGACGTCAAAGCATCCGCCAGCGCTTCCAGCACCTGGGCTGCGGGCGCTCCCCGAGCGTCCAGCAAGCGATCCTGGATCGACGCCGCCACCCGGGCCAGCACATCCGCGGCCGCCGGATCGTTTACCATCTGCAGCCCGCCCCATATGCTGTGCAGCGTGGCGGGCAGGTTGGCGAGGTGGAGCTTGTCGTAATCGGATTCAATGAACGCAGTAATGGCTCGTTTGGCCAGTGTCAGGGCGCTTCTGGCCTCATCCGCAACAACGAACATGGCCTCCTGAAGATACAGGGATTCATCGCGCTTGCGCTCACCGGTCGCCAGTGCGTCGGTTTCCGATGTGATGCCGCGGGTTACGATCTGCAGCACGGCATCTTCAATTCCCAGGACGGAATCGGCGAGAGCGTAGAGTTCATCATCGGCAGGCAGGCGGGATTCCGACTCCCAGGCCCGCAGGCGTGCCGCTTCTTCCCGGCAACGACCGGCCAGCTTGTTGAGATCCAGCATCAGCAATGTGTTGCCAAGACGCTCAAGGGTATCGGCAATGGAGGACAGCTCGGCAATGTCGGGCTCAATTCCCCGTTCAATGATATCAAGCTTGTCTTTAAGCTGATTCAGCTCGTCCTGCAGTGCTTCGGACAAGGACTTCAAAACATCGGAGCCCGGCCCGTACAAACGGCGTGCGTGAGCAGCCATCATGGAATCCGGGTACTCGGTTGGCGCCAACCGGTAAGCGGACAGGATGCTGGTGACTTCAGGGTTGCCGGAGCCACTGCGATAAAGCAGATAGACAAGGTCCCGAATCAACGAGTCCGGGGCGTCTTTCGCGGTGGCAACCTCGCCGACGTAAACCACTTCCCGTGCGTATTTCTCAACTCGCATGAACATGCGCTTGCGAGCTTTGTTGAACGGCATGGCCCGGTCCAGCATGGTGTCAGCCACAATCGCCACCAGACACCACATCTGCCCCATCGGGGCGCCCTTGCACAAGCGCGCGAGTCCACGGGCAGAGCGACCGAACAATTTCTTGCTCACCACTTCGTTACGTTCACGGAGAATGCCCAGAAGCCCGACCTGAAAGCTCAGGCGCATGCGACGGGCAAGAATCTCGTATTCTGATTCATTGCCTTCAAAGGGCTGGATGCTGACACCGTCACAAAAATCCGGCCGTTCCTTCACGTCTACTTCAAAGAAGCAGGATTCAGGGTATGGCTTCTCTTTACGCGCTTCGCGAAGCTCATTGATCACAGGCAGGAGCAATTCGGGGTGATCAGCACGCTGCTGATGGTAATACTCGACATAGCGACGGAGTATGAAGAGCGCACTGTTCAGCGTGGTCAGGAGAATGTTCTTGTCATCGTTCGCGCCAACGGGCACATCGTTGGCCATGCTCACGGCTTCCTGGCACAGCAACGTGCCGCCGCGCAGTTCAACAAGAATGAAAATGCCGCGAAGCTGGTTCAGGAAATCCACGCAGTTCTGAAGATCTTCGCCACTTTCACGGTTTTCCTGAAAGCGTTCGAGGCTGGATTCTGCCTGCTTTATGGTCTGCTCAATTTCAATTTTGACCAGATCAAAAGACTGCGATTTCGTCGCCAGAGACGATTGAACCATAAACGCTTCCTGTTAATGTTGCGGAGACTACCGCGTCCTATTCTTATTACTGTTCGCAAAAAAGTGGCGAACTAATCATTACTTATAACACAAAACTCAAGTTGCTCAAGAAACCCGGAATGTAACAAATGGTACAGGAAGATGCAGTTCTCACTTCCCGTGTATGAAATCCGGTCAGGTCTAATCGCCCGGATTCTCGATGCGGTTCCAGACAGTACCACCGGCCTGCTTTGCAAGTGCATCCATGAACTCAACGTGGGCCCGGGCCTCATCGGCAGACGCTTTCAGAACCCGTAGTGGCTTTCGTTCTGCTGATAGCCGCCGGACACCACCAGAGCCGCCTCCCTCCTCGCTGCCGGCATCCAGTGACAACGCCGTTTGCCCCCCCGTGAGCAGAAGGTAGACGTCCGCGAGGATCTCCGCATCCAGCAGGGCGCCGTGCAGCTCACGATTGCTGTTGTCGACCCCGTAACGCTTACACAGTGCGTCAAGGTTGTTTTTCTGACCCGGGTGCTTCTTGCGCGCGATGGCCAGTGAGTCAACCACGCCGCAATGTTCAGCAGTTTTGCGTACCGGCTTGAGACGGGCGAATTCCGAATCCATGAAGCCGACGTCGAAAGCGGCGTTATGGATAACCAGTTCGGCGCCCTTGATAAACTCGAAGAACTCGTCGGCTATTTCGGCAAACACCGGCTTGTCTGTAAGAAACTCGTTGGTGATCCCGTGCACCGTGATCGCTTCGGCCTCAACCTCTCGCTGGGGGTTGATGTAAACATGGTAGTTACGGCCGGTCAGTTGCCGCTCCATCATTTCCACACAGCCGATTTCGATAATGCGGTGACCCTCGTTGGGATCAATACCGGTGGTTTCTGTATCCAGTACTATCTGTCTCATGCCCTACCTTATTTGCCTACGCGTTCGCCAACTCGTCCACACCCCGATTGGCCAGCTCGTCTGCCAGCTCGTTGTCGGGCACACCGGAGTGTCCTTTTACCCAATGCCAGTTCACCTGGTGGCGAGCCACTTCATCATCAAGCTCCCGCCACAGGTCCTCATTTTTCACCGGCTTTTTCGCCGAAGTCTTCCAGCCGTTGCGCTTCCACCCGGCCATCCACTCGATGATCCCTTTGCGCACGTACTGGGAATCAGTGTAGAGCTCAACCTCACACGGCCGTTTCAGCGCTTCCAACCCTTTGATGGCAGCCATGAGCTCCATACGGTTGTTGGTGGTTTGAGATTCCCCACCGTGCAGGGTTTTGCGTACATCGCCGTAACGGAGTACCACGCCCCACCCTCCGGGCCCCGGATTGCCCTTACAGGCGCCATCGGTATACAGAACAACCTTACCGGCCATGACCACTCCCAAGATCTCGTGTTTCAATGTTGACCTGGCTGGCGCATCCGCGAGAAGCGCCAACCGTTCCGGTACCGGGCAACGGAATCACTTTCTGTTGCCGCCACGCCGGACGACGGGGCATGCGTGAGCAGACCCGTTTTCTGGCAAGGATACAGTAATAGGCCCCAACAGGCAGAATGCCATTGCCGCATACAGATTCAAACAGGCTCATCTTTTGCCCGGCCTCGGCCTTGTGCAGCGGCAACCGATAAAAACAGGAGCGGGAGTGTTCCACCGAAAAATCCAGCAATCTGAGCCAGTCTTCCATACGGCTTTTCATCAGGAAACGTCCGCCCCAGGGGCCGCTTCGCGCTCTCGACAAAAAGCGTCGCACGCCCCAGACACTGAGTGGGTTAAACCCGATCAACAGAATGGACCCCTCCCCCCTCAACACGCGCGCCGCCTCCCGTAACGCCTGATGAGGATGCGGTGAAAAATCGGCGGTGTGATGCAGAATCACCAGATCCATGGAATCTCCGGGGAACGGCAGCTCGTCAGCGTCGCACACCGCAACGCCGTCCGGTATGGCAGGGCTCCAGCGGGGCGTAGTTACAATTTTCTGGGCAAAATCGGCACCGCTGGCCAGCGGGAACCGATGGCTGACGCCTACCTGCAACTGTCGCGCGCCCGTGAGCTTTTCAATCTGCGCATCAACGCAGGCCCGTTGGTCAGCAAGCAACGCACGCCCCAGTGGCGTCTGGTACCAGCGCTCAAAGCTGTCATGCCGTTGTGCGTAATCAACTGCTGTGCTTGGTGGCATTGTCTGCGTATCCCTGACCATTTGGGGGTCGCCCTTGGGACGACCTGGTTAATGCTCTATCATAACAGGCACACATTTTTGCTACATGCGAGGCCCTATGCTGACCATTACGCCCATCCCTGCGTTCAATGACAACTATATCTGGTGCCTCGCGGACCACCAGACGGGCAAGGCATTAATTGTAGACCCCGGCCAGGCGGATCCCGTCCGCAAGCATCTTGCCGAGCACAGCCTGGCGCTGGACACCATCCTCGTCACCCATCACCATCCCGACCACGTTGGCGGTGTGAAAAGCCTGGCTGCCGAAACCGCCGACTGCCGCATCGTCGGTCCCGCCGGATCGCCCTTCGGAGGCATAACCCACCCGGTTCATCCAGGAGGCGAAGTCATCTGGAATGGTCTGACCTTCCAGGTGCTTGGCGTTCCTGGCCATACGCTTGATCATATCGCCTTTTTCACTGACACGCCGGTAAATGACCACCCGGTGCTGTTTTGTGGCGACACCCTCTTTGTCTGCGGCTGTGGCCGCCTGTTCGAGGGCTCTCCGGCACAGATGCGTGAATCCCTTGCCAGCCTGCGGCAACTGCCCGACAACACCCGGGTCTACTGTGCCCACGAGTACACGCTGGCCAATCTTCGCTTTGCGCGTCATTGGTTGCCGGATGATATCGCCCTGACACAGTTCGAAGCAGCCTGTCAGGCAAACCGTGACCAGAACAAGCCCACCGTGCCGTCCGTTCTGGGAGATGAGAAACGGATGAATCCTTTCCTGCGCTGGGACGATCCGGCGGTCATCGCAGTAGCCCAAACCTATTGTGCGAACAATGGCTTGCCGGCAGAAAGCGCGAACGACGTGTTTGCGGCAATCCGCCACGGCAAGGATCACTTCTGACGCGGTTAACAAATCCTCTCAATGACGTAACGAGAGGTTTCTTGACCCTGTTTGAGCGCTTCTCATAGAATCCGTCTAATTTCAGAACTGTAACTTATTAAATATCGCCGGCTTTTTGACACAGGCCGGCGTTGTAATCCAGCCGGAAGTCCTATTATGTCGGTCAGACGTTTTTCCACTGTGTTGATTGCCAGCGCCGTACTCAGCGGTTGCACAACCCTCGAGAGTAGCACGCCGGAGTGGATGAATCCGGCCTCTTACTTTGACGACGACAGCAGCAGAAACGGCGCAGACAATCCGTTGGATTCACGCCGAACTACCGTGGCGGCTGGCGATAACGAGCTGAAGGAATCGGTCGAGTCCGGAGGCCTGTCCAGCAATGAAGCACGCACACAGCTGGACGAGGCCATCTCACCGGAGCTCAAGGCTGCAGCCGAGGAGGCTCGTGACAAACTGGATGCGCCTTCGAATCGCGTTGATGAGGATGCGGATACCACGCCCGATTTGTGGCGCCGCCTGCGAGCGGGATTTGAACTCGACCATGACGTGACGGACCCCAGAGTCAAAACCCAACTGGACTGGTATCGCAAACATCCCAGCTACATCGACCGTGTCGTGGAGCGTGGCAGTCGCTATCTCCACTACATTGTGACCGAAACCGAAAAGCGGGGGCTGCCGGCCGAGCTGGCGTTGCTGCCCATTGTCGAAAGCGCGTTCGATCCCTTCGCCTACTCCCATGGCCGTGCTGCGGGGCTTTGGCAGTTCATTCCGAGCACCGGCAAATACTTCGGTCTGACCCAGAGCTGGTGGCACGACGAGCGCCGTGACGTCATCGCCGCAACGGACGCCGCCCTGACCTACCTTGATCGCCTCGCCAAGCGCTTCGATGGCGATTACACGCTTGCGCTGGCGGCCTACAACAGCGGTGGCGGTACCGTTTCCATTGCCATGCGGCGCAATCGCAATGCCGGCAAGCCAACCGATTACTGGTCGCTCAGGCTGCCCAAAGAAACCACACATTACGTGCCAAAGCTGATCGCGCTGGCAAAAATCTTCGACAAGCCGGAAGATTACGGCATCAGTCTTCCATCGCTGAAAGACGAACCCTACTTCGAGGTGGTCGACACCGGATCACAGCTGGATCTGGCGCAGGCAGCCAAACTGGCGGGTGTGGACGTGGACGAAATTTACCTGCTGAACCCCTCCTTCAACCGGTGGGCCACCTCACCGGACGGACCGCACAGGTTACTGATCCCGATAGAAAAGGCCGCCACCTTCAGCGATGCTCTGGGGAAAATCCCGAAAGACCAGAGGGTTGCGTGGCGCAACTATCAGGTCCAGTCCGGCGACAGTCTGAGCACCGTGGCCCGCAAATTCTCGACGACGCCGTCAGTCATTCGCCGTGTGAATAATCTCAACGGTGACATGATACGGATCGGTCAGCGCCTGATGATCCCCTCGGCCAGCCAGAACTCGGATAAATACGCCCTCAGCGCTGGCCAACGTCTGGAACGCAAGCAATCCCGCGGGCGCAGTGGTACCCGTGTTGATTACACCGTCAGGCGTGGAGACACGTTCTGGGACATTGCCCGGGAACACCGCGTCACCGTGCGCGAAGTAGCCGACTGGAACAATATGGCGCCCGGCGACCCTCTGATTCCCGGTAAACGCATCGTAATCTGGTCTCAGAGCAAGCAACAACCCGCGGCCGTTGCCAGCAACAACCGCGGTAACGCCATGGTGAGAAAAGTGGGCTACCGGGTTCGCAAGGGCGACTCGCTGTCAACCATTGCCAGCCGGTTTGCCGTGAATGTGAGCGACATCGCAAGCTGGAACGACCTGAATTCAGCACGTTATCTTCAGCCGGGGCAAAGTCTGGTACTCTACGTGGATATCAGGAACAGCCCCTGAAGATTTCGCGTGCAGCGGGAACTCCGGGGAATAAAAAGAATCACTGAATCCTGGACGAATCATCAAAGCGTGCGAGATCTATGACAAAAACACGGAAAGCCTCATACCTTACGTCGTTTTGTTCCCTGGCGGTGTTCATGGCCGCCACCGTGACCCCGGCTCACAGCGCCGACACCGCGGTCGAGCCGCAACACGGGATCGCCATGCACGGGGAACCCACGTACCCGAAGGGGTTCAGCCACTTCGATTACGTCAACCCCGAAGCCCCCAAAGCCGGCACCCTCAGAATGGCGGTTGTTGCCAACGGGTACGACTCCTTCAATCCGTTTGTCATTCGGGGCGTGCCTGCGTCAGGCGTCAGTAGCTACCTTTACGACACGCTGCTGGAATCCTCGGACGATGAGCCGTTCAGCGCTTACGGACTGATCGCAGAATCCATTGAAACCCCGGATAACCGCAGCTACGTGACGTTTCATCTGAACGAGCAGGCGCGGTTCCACGATGATGAGCCCATCACCGCAGCCGACGTAAAGTTTTCGTTCGAGATTCTGACCACCGAGGGTCACCCCTTTTATCGCAACTACTACGCAGATGTGAGCAAAGTAACCGTTGTAGACGATCATACGGTTCGCTTTGATTTCAGCGACACCACCAATCGCGAATTGCCCTTGATCCTCGGGCAGATGCCGATTCTCCCCGCCCACTATTGGGAGGGGCGTGAGTTCGGACGTGCCGGCCTGACCCGCCCGGTCGGAAGTGGCCCCTATCAGATTGGCGATTTCGACGCTGGTCGGTCGATCACCTTCAAGCGCGCAGATGATTACTGGGCGAAAGATCTGGCAACCCGCAAAGGGCGTTTCAACTTCGATGAAATACGGTTTGATTACTACTCTGACGACACCGTTGCTCTGGAAGCCTTCAAAGCCGGCAGCTTCGATTTCCGGGTAGAGCCCTCAGCGAAGAACTGGGCCACCGCCTACACCGGTGACCGTTTTGACAACGGCACCATCGTCACCGAAGCCATCGAGCATCACCGCCCTGCAGGCATGCAGGCGTTCGCCCTCAACACCCGCAAAACTATGTTCTCGGATGCCCGCGTCAGGGAGGCCCTGTCCCACGCCTTCGATTTCGAGTGGGCGAACAAAAACCTGTTCTACGACCAGTACACCCGCACCAAAAGTTTCTTCGAGAACAGCGAGCTGGCCTCCAGCGGATTGCCGGAAGGCCGCGAGCTTGAAATTCTTGAGCCGTACCGGGACCAGTTGCCCGCCGCGGTATTCGAACAGGTCTATCAACCGCCCGTCATCGACGGCAAAGGCGGGCTGCGGGACAACCTCCGGAAAGCCATGGGCTTGCTCAAGGATGCCGGGTATGACATCCAGAATGGCAAAATGACCCACACTGAAACCAGCAAACCGCTCGCGTTCGAGATCCTGCTTCACCAGAAGAATTTTGAACGGGTAGTGTTGCCCCTGAAGAACAATCTGGCCCGCCTGGGCATCGACGTTTCCATTCGTCTGGTGGACACCAACCAGTATATTCAACGGGTTCGTCAGTACGACTACGACGTGATCACGCAGGTGCTGCCTCAGTCGGATTCCCCAGGAAACGAGCAGCGGGAGTACTGGCACTCCTCCAATCTGGACGTACCGGGCTCACGAAACTACATGGGCGTAAATGATCCGGTGGTCGATGAGCTGGTTGGCAAAGTGATCCGGGCCCCTGACCGCGAGGAGCTGATCTATCGGGTGCGAGCCCTTGATCGGGTTCTTCTTCACGGGCATTACGTGATTCCCCAGTGGTACCTTCCCCGTGACCGGATTGCCTACTGGGCCTACCTCAAAAAGCCGGGTAACACGCCCAAGAACGGTATTGATATCGATAACTGGTGGATACAGCTCTGACCCCATGGTTCTGCACACCACCGTAGCGGCGAAGGGAATCCATTAGATG
The DNA here is from genome assembly GCF_032911545.1 of Marinobacter sp. M-5. Taxonomy (NCBI): domain Bacteria; kingdom Pseudomonadati; phylum Pseudomonadota; class Gammaproteobacteria; order Pseudomonadales; family Marinobacteraceae; genus Marinobacter; species Marinobacter sp. M-5. The sequence continues at coordinate 1,565,178 of NZ_JAWJEK010000001.1, read as the reverse complement.
GGCATTTACATACTCCGAAGGCTGGCGCTGATCATACCGACCCTGATCGGCATCATGTTGTTGAACTTCGTGATTGTGCAGGCTGCGCCTGGCGGTCCGGTTGAGCAGCTGATTGCCGAAATGGAAGGCCACGGTGGTGGGGCCCTTTCCCGCGCCAGCGGGGGTGGCAGCGGCGGCGAGGTTGCCTCGGGTGGAGATTCCCGCGGGTCCCGCGGCATACCGGACGAAATGCTCCGGGAAATCGAGATCATGTATGGTTTTGACAAGCCGGCCCATGAGCGCTTCTTCAAAATGCTAGGGGACTATGCCACCTTCAATTTCGGGGAATCGTTCTTTCGAGAGCGCACCGTTCTCGAGCTGATTGTCGACAAGATGCCCGTCTCCATCTCCCTGGGTTTGTGGTCAACCCTGATCATCTATCTGATCTCGATCCCGCTCGGTATCCGTAAGGCGGTGTCCGATGGTTCCCGATTCGATGTCTGGAGCAGCTCGGCCATCGTTGTGGGCTACGCCATTCCCGGGTTCCTATTCGCGATTCTGCTGATCGTGCTGTTCGCCGGTGGCAGTTATTTCGACTGGTTTCCTCTGCGAGGCCTGACCTCGTCAAACTTTGACGAGCTCAACTGGTACCAGAAGATCGGCGATTATTTCTGGCACCTGGCATTACCGGTCACCGCTAATGTGATTGGCGGTTTTGCCACCCTCACCCTGCTGACCAAGAACTCGTTCCTGGATGAGATCAGCAAGCAGTATGTGGTAACCGCAAGAGCAAAAGGCCTGGAGGAAAAACAGGTGCTCTACGGCCATGTCTTCCGCAATGCCATGCTGATCGTCATCGCCAGTCTGCCGGGCGTTCTGGTGGCTCTGTTCTTTACCGGATCTCTCCTTATCGAAGTGATCTTCTCACTGGACGGCCTCGGGCTGCTCGGTTTCGAAGCGGCATTGAACCGTGATTACCCGGTCATCTTTGGCACGTTGTACATTTTTACCCTGATGGGACTGGTTCTGAAGCTGATCAGCGACATCACCTACGTTCTGGTGGATCCGCGAATCGATTTTGAAAGCCGGGAGGGTGCCTGATACATGAAAGCACTGACCCCCATCCAGCAACGCCGGCTGCACAATTTCCGCAAAAATCGCCGTGGCTTCTGGTCACTCTGGATTTTTCTGGTGTTGTTCGGACTGTCGCTGGTTGCCGAGCTGATTGCTAACGATTCCCCCCTCGTAGTGTCCTACAAGGGAGAACTCTACTTTCCAGTGGCTGAATCCATTCCGGAAGAGACTTTCGGCGGTTTCCTTCCGTCCGAGGCAGACTACCGGGATTCGTTTATCGCTGATGAAATCAAAGCCAATGGCTGGATGCTCTGGCCCCCGATTCGCTTCAGCTATGACACCATCAATTACCACCTTGAGGTACCCTCACCGGCGCCCCCTACCCTGGAGAACTGGCTCGGCACTGATGATCAAGGGCGTGATGTGGCCGCCCGGGTCATCTATGGCTTCCGCATTTCCGTGTTGTTCGGTCTGACCCTGACCATCGCCAGTTGTATTGTCGGCGTGATCGTCGGAGCCATTCAGGGGTATTACGGCGGCAAGGTGGATCTGCTGGGCCAGCGCTTTATTGAGGTGTGGTCCGGGCTTCCCGTGCTTTACCTGCTGATCATTCTATCCAGTATTGTGCAGCCGAATTTCTGGTGGTTGCTGGGGATCATGCTGCTGTTCAGCTGGATGGGACTGGTGGATGTGGTTCGCGCCGAATTTCTCCGGGCGCGGAATTTCGAGTACGTCCGTGCCGCCCGGGCGCTGGGGCTGGGCAACCGCAAAATCATGTTCCGCCACATTCTGCCCAACGCCATGGTGGCCACCCTGACCTTTCTTCCATTCATTCTGACCGGGGCCATCACCGGACTCACGTCCCTGGATTTTTTGGGCTTCGGGTTGCCCTCGGGCTCGCCGTCACTGGGGGAGCTTATCGCCCAGGGCAAAGCCAATCTCCACGCGCCGTGGCTTGGCATTTCGGCCTTTGTGTCGTTGTCGGTCATGCTGACCCTGCTGGTGTTCGTCGGTGAAGCCGTCCGAGACGCCTTCGATCCGAGAAAGAACTGATATGGCCAATCTGCTGGAAATCTCCAATCTGTCCATCAGCTTTGACCACAGTGAGGTGGTGGTGGACCAGCTGTCCATCAACGTCCGCCAGGGCGAAACTCTGGCGCTGGTCGGTGAGAGCGGCTCTGGCAAGTCGGTGTCTGCGCTCTCGATCCTCAGGCTGCTGGATGAACGCCACGCCAGCTACCCGAGCGGACAGATCCTGTTCAATGGCGAAGACATGCTGAAAGCCACTGAAAGGCGCCTGCGCCAGATTCGGGGCCATCACATCAGCATGATCTTCCAGGAGCCCATGACCTCCCTGAATCCGCTGCACACCGTGGAAAAGCAGATCACTGAAACGCTGTCGCTTCACAAGGGCATGCGCGGCCCACAGGCGCGTCAGCGCTGCATAGAATTGCTGGAGCTGGTAGGGATTCCCGAGCCCGCGACCCGCCTGGGAAGCTACCCCCATCAGTTGTCCGGTGGGCAGAAGCAGCGCGTAATGATTGCCATGGCCCTGGCCAACGAGCCCGACCTGCTGATCGCCGACGAGCCCACTACCGCACTGGATGTCACCGTTCAGCGACAGGTGCTGGAACTGTTGCGTGAGCTTCAGGGAAAAATGGGGATGGCCATTCTTCTGATCACCCATGACCTGTCCATTGTGCACCGATATGCCGACAGTGTGGCGGTGATGGAACGGGGCAAACTGGTTGAAGAGGGGCCGACTGCCGAGCTGTTCAGCGCTCCCCGGCATCCCTACACCCGTCGCTTGCTGGATGCTGAACCTCCCGCCGCACCGGTCATGCAAGTGCAGTCCGGCGCCCCGCTGATGGAAATTGACAAACTGAACGTTCGTTTCATCACCAGCAAGAGCCTGTTCGGCCGCTCCTCTAAATTTTACCATGCGGTTCAGGACGTCAGTTTTACGCTGGCTCGAGGTGAAACCCTGGGGATCGTTGGTGAGAGCGGAAGCGGCAAAACCACCATCGGACACGCCCTGCTGAAACTGACCGCGGCCACCGGCGTTATCCGCCTCGACGGCGAGGATATCGGTAATCTGGACCAGAAACGCTTCAGGCCCTATCGGAGCCGGATTCAGATCGTCTTCCAGGATCCGTTTGGCAGCCTCAGTCCACGTATGTCGGTGGCTGAAATTGTCCGCGAAGGCCTCGAAATTCACTCCCCGGACAGCCCCGAAGCCCACGAAGGCAAGGTCATCAAGGCCCTGACTGATGTCGGGCTGGACCCGGAAGCCCGACACCGATACCCCCACGAGTTCTCCGGGGGGCAGCGTCAGCGCATTGCCATAGCTCGGGCGCTGGTGTTGCAGCCGGAGGTGATTATCCTGGACGAGCCCACCTCGGCGCTTGATCGCACCGTTCAGAAACAGGTCATCACGCTGCTGCGGGATATCCAGGCCCGTTATCAGTTAAGCTATATCTTCATCAGTCACGACCTGTCGGTGGTGCGCGCGCTCAGCCACAAGCTGTTGGTGCTGCAACAGGGCAAGGTTGTCGAGTACGGTGATGCAGCGGAACTCTTCCGTGCACCGCAACAGGCCTACACCAGAGAGTTACTGAGTGCAGCCCTGTTCTACCAGAAGCCTACGACCAATTGAGTGTTACCTCCGTCAGAACAGTTCGGGGATAATGCACGGAAATCAAGAACACAGGGAGAACATGTATGGGAATTCTCAGTGGCAAAAAAGCGCTGATCGTTGGCGTGGCCAGCAAACACTCCATTGCCTATGGCATCGCCGAAGCTTTTGCCCGCGAAGGCGCCGAGCTGGCCTTCACCTACCAGAACGAGAAGCTTCAGTCCCGGGTTGAAAAATTCGCGGACAGTTGGGGCAGCACACTCACATTTCCCTGTGACGTCGCCAGCGACGAGCAAATCGACAACGTGTTCAAGGAGCTGGGCAAGCACTGGGACAACATTGACATCATCATCCACGCGGTCGGCTATGCCCCGGCCCATGAGCTGGATGGTAATTTTGTTGACGTCACCACCCGTGACGGCTTCCGGATCGCCCACGACATCAGTTCCTTCAGCTTTGTCGCACTGGCCAAGGGCGCGCGCGGCATGATGCATGAAAACAGCTCGTTGCTGACGCTGAGCTACCTGGGCGCGGAGAAAGTACTCCAGAATTACAACGTGATGGGGCTGGCCAAGGCGTCTCTGGAAGCCAACGTCCGTTACATGGCCGCCAGCCTCGGCCGGGAAGGAATCCGGGTGAATGGCATTTCCGCCGGTCCGATCAAGACCCTGGCTGCGTCCGGCATCAAGAGCTTCCGTCGTATGCTGGCAGAAAATGCCAAACGCGCCCCTCTGCGCCGCAACGTCACCACCGCAGAGGTGGGCAACGCAGCAGCCTTTTTGAGCTCCGATATGGCCAGTGGCATCACCGGCGAGATCATGTATGTGGACGCGGGCTTCAATATCACCGGAATGGGTGAACTGGAAGACTGATCTGATGGTTGGGGTGTCCGGACTGCAACCAGCAGCCTGGTCGCCCCGCGATCAATCCTCGGTCATCACCCTCGCCACTGCCTCGACCCAGTCCACGTAGGAGGTATCGTCAGAGTCCTGGATTTCCACGCCAACCAGTGACAGCCCTTCCGACTCCGTTCGGCACCACACCACTTCCACCGTCAGCTCGAACGATTCCGGATTCTGCCCGAGTGCCACTCTGGCGGGTAGTAGTGCCCCCACCGTCACCGCTTCCGGTGCCACCAGGCACAGCCCTTTCGCGGACAGGTCGCGGATCCGACAACTCAGCGTGCGCGCGGATCCCCGCACCTGCCCGCTCTCTTCCGGAAAGCCGGATTCCAACTCAAGTACGGCAACGGCGATTGCGGAAAGCCGGTAGTCCTCCCGCTGGTCACCCGTCCCGTCATCACCACGTTTGGGACCATTCGGATTGCCAAAGGTGTAATCGACATCACTCATGCCGCTGCTCCGCTGCCATTAATTGCGACCCACCCTGATACGGCCCACCACCCGGCTGAGCGCATCGTCGAATTCGGCGGAACTGCCAAGCACCCGAACCCTGCCCGCAAGCACCTCCTGCACCAACCCATCCACCAGGAACTCACGGCGGTTCAAACCCAGGCGATCAACAAACACCAACTTATTCGACGCGTTGATCCTGACCGCAAGCTTCAACCGCACAGGGTCGCCCACCGCGTCGTTTTCGGCCAGCACGATCCAACCCCCAAGCTTAATGCCATCAACCAGTTTGTGTGCGGCCTGCCGTTGTTCCTGTTCAAGGCGAACCTGCTCGGCGTGTTCATCCGCCTCGCGCTGTTCGCGCTCTTCCTGCTGCCGCTTCTCGAGCTCAGCTATCCGTTGCGACTCTTCAGCCCTGCGTTTCGCCTCAGCTGCTTCCTTTTCCCGGCGCAGGGTATCGGCCCGCGCCCGGGCCTCTTCAGCCGCCTTCTGACGCAAAGCCTTCTGGCGTTCCTGTACCACGGCAAGCGAACCAATCGTCTCCGCCAGTACCCGGCCGAACGGTGTCAGCGCAGGCAGCGGCCGCAGGATTCCGCATTCCCGCGTCTTAACAAACTCCGACCACGGCTGGAGCCCCAGTTTCACCCCAGAGCCATTGGTCCACAGAATCTCGGCGGTTTCCTCCAGCAGGGCGAAAAAATAGCGGCGCTGTTCATCCGTCCCTTCACCCTCAACGAACCATTGGCCGACCGACTCGTTTACCACCTCCGTGGCGGGCCGGGCGGCCTGTAGCCACGAGGTATCCCACTCAAACCTGTCCCGGCCCGGCAACGCGTCGACCAGTTCTGGGGTTTCTCCGCGCATTCTGGCCACGAGCACCGCCTCGATGCCTTCCAGGACGTCAGCGGCGAGATCCTCCCCCTGAACGCGCCGCCACACGTCAACCAGCCTGTCGCCGATCTGCTCACCCACATGGTAAAGGCGGTTACGGTCCTTGTCAGACAGCGATGGGTCACCTACCCAGACCAGCCACTCCAGCAGTTTACTGCTATGGCGCCCATCCTCAGCGTCGAGATCGCCCGCCCACACCACCTGTTTCAGCAGCGGCATCCACAGCTCAAAAATGAACTGGGTAATGGCGGGAGGTAACTGTCGTCCGGTCATCGCCCGACCAACCAGGGCCCGCGCTGTTTGATCCGCCCAGCGCTGCCTGGCAGCCCCCTGCTCTGTCTCTAGCAAGCGCTGACGAAGCCTGGACACCAGTTGATCCCTTTTACCGGAATCCGCCTGCCACTCCCGGCAGAAGGCATCAAAGGGTTCACTGACCCCGTTTTCAAAGCAGGCGGACACTGCAATCACCAGCGAGTCCAATTGCTCCAGGAGAACCCGCGCCGACCGGCCGCCGGAATCGCTCCACCCGCGGAATTCCTGGAGACCGTCGAGCCAGTCGAGCAGTTCGTCGGTGAAAGCTGCGGCCCCGGTCTCGTTCATCCGCCAGGCGAGGAAGAATCTGAGGCGCGCAACGCGCCGGGCCAGCTCCGGGTGCAACCCGCTGGTTTTGAGAAAGACGTCCATAATCCGATCGGCGACATACGCCGAATTGATCTGCCTGACCGACCAGGTCAGTGACACGGACCGGACCAGCTGAATCACCCGCTCATCCCGTTGCTCGGTCCAGCAGGAAAACAGCAGCGGTTTCCAGTCACTGACGGTATCCGCTGCCAGCTTGCCTGCCGAGTACGGCAGGTCAGGCACACGGATGCCCGAGAGCACGTCGCCGAGCTTCTCCATAACCTCCTCACGAGGCTGCATTGCAGGCTTTTTCTGCCGCTGTTCAGACATCCGGTTCCCGCACGTTAGAAGCGTTGAAATGGTCTATCAAATAACGCAGTATAACGAACTCGCCGGCCATTGCTTCATACCAACGCCGGCGCATTCGTTAAAATGAGCACGGTTTGCAGCGTATCAGAAACCTGCGAGGGCCGCTGCTTGGATCAGAACCAGGGAAAACAAGAGCATGTCGGGCACCAAACTTGAGAACCTTAATGTGGCGAGTCAGGAACCACTGATTACCCCCGAAGCGTTGAAGCAGGAAATGCCGCTTTCCGGCGCTGCGGCGGAATCGGTCAAGAATGGCCGACAGGCGATTTATGACATCATGGACGGTAAGGATCATCGCCTGTTTGTGGTGGTCGGCCCCTGCTCTATCCATGACGTTGAGGCTGCCCAGGATTATGCCGCCCGTCTGAAGAAACTGGCCGACGAAGTCAGCGATACGCTGTTGATTGTTATGCGGGTCTATTTTGAGAAGCCGCGGACGACCGTCGGCTGGAAAGGTTTGATCAACGACCCCCACCTGAATGACACATTCGACATCGAACAGGGGCTGCACATTGGCCGCAGGCTTCTTCTCGACATTGCAGAGCTGGGCTTGCCGACAGCCACTGAGGCACTGGACCCCATTTCGCCACAGTACCTGCAAGACACCATCTCCTGGTCTGCCATCGGCGCCCGTACCACCGAATCCCAGACGCATCGTGAGATGAGCAGCGGCCTGTCCATGGCCATCGGCTTCAAGAACGGTACCGACGGCAGTCTGGATGTCGCAGTCAACGCCATGAAATCAGTTTCTCATCCCCACAGCTTCCTGGGCATTGATCAGAAAGGCCAGGTTGCGGTCATCCGTACCAAGGGCAATAACTATGGCCACGTGGTTCTGCGGGGCGGTGGTGGCAAGCCGAATTATGATTCCGTCAGTGTGGCGTTGTGTGAGCAGGCGCTCGATAAAGCCGGACTGCGCAAATCCATCATGGTGGATTGCAGCCACGCCAACTCCAGCAAAGACCCGGCGATTCAGCCGTTGGTCATGCAGGATATCTCCCATCAGATTCTTGAAGGTAACCAGTCCATTCAGGGCCTGATGGTTGAGAGCAACATCAACTGGGGCAACCAGTCCATTCCGGAGAACCTCCAAGACCTGAAATACGGTGTCTCCGTAACGGATGCCTGCATCGACTGGCCGACCACAGAAAAAGCCATTCGGGACATGCGGGACAAACTGAAAGACGTGTTGCCTAAACGTCGGGCGTGATGCTGGCCACAAAAAAGGGGAGCTGCTGCTCCCCTTTTTTATGCCGGCGGCGTAACTGCGCCGACCCAGTCGAGTCGTTCTCGCAGACTCACCACATGGCCGATAATCACCAGCGTTGGTGGATGCACCTGGCGCTCGCTCACGCGCTGGACAATATTCGACAGATCACCGGTGATCACCTCCTGATCCGGCGTCGTGCCTTTGGAGACCAGAGCAACCGGCATCCCGGAATCCATGCCATGGGCGCTCAACTCGCGGCAGATGATCGGTAAACCCACCAGGCCCATGTAGAACACCAGGGTCTGGTTGTTCTGAACGAAATCCTTCCAGGGCAGATTGCAGGTATCGTCTTTCAAGTGTCCGGTCACAAACCGCACCGACTGGGCGTGATCTCGATGAGTCAAAGGGATACCGGCATAGGCGGCACAACCGGACGCCGCCGTTATACCCGGCACCACCTGGAAGCGAACGCCGGCCTCGGCAAGTGTTTCAATTTCCTCACCCCCGCGGCCAAAAATGAACGGGTCGCCGCCTTTCAGCCGCACCACTCTCCGCCCCTGTTGCGCCAGTTCCACCAGACGGGCATTGATCTGGTCCTGAGGCAGTGTGTGATTGGAGCGCTGCTTGCCAACATGAATCAGTTCGGCAGTCTCCGGAATCAAGGCCATGATCTCCGGTGACACCAGCCGATCATACAGCACGACCTCGGCAGACTGGATCAGCCGCCAGGCCTTGAGAGTCAACAACTCGGGGTCGCCGGGACCGGCCCCTACCAGGGCCACCTCACCGCTGGAACTGTTGGGGTTATCGGTGACCGGGTTGGCCCTGTACCGAACCGGTGCAGGCCATGCCCTCACGCCCTTCCCTGGTGCAAGATTTCGCTCGCTCATTGAATCTTTTCCAAACCTCCCATGTACGGCTTCAATACGTCCGGAACCAGAATGCTGCCGTCGGCCTGCTGGTAGTTTTCCATGACCGCAATCAGCGCACGGCCAACAGCAAGGCCTGACCCATTCAAGGTGTGAACGGGCTCGGGTTTGCCGGTTTCCGGATTACGCCAACGCGCATGCATGCGCCGTGCCTGGAAATCACGGGTATTGGAGCAGGAAGAAATCTCACGGAACTTGCTCTGGCCCGGTAGCCAGACTTCAAGATCGTAGGTCTTGGCCGCCGAGAAGCCCATGTCGCCACCACACAGTGCGACCACGCGGTAAGGCAGGCCAAGCAGTTGGAGCACCTTCTCGGCATGCCCGGTAAGTGCTTCGAGCGCCGCCTCAGAATCCTCTGGGCGCACGACCTGAACCAGCTCCACCTTGTCAAACTGGTGCTGGCGAATCATACCGCGGGTGTCCCGGCCATAGGATCCGGCCTCGCTACGGAAGCACGGAGTGTGGCAAACCAGCCGCAGCGGCAGCTCTTTCGCATCGAGAATGGAGTCCGACACCAGATTGGTGGCCGGCACCTCGGCAGTGGGAATCAGGTACAGCGGATGATCACCGCCGGTCTTGAACAGATCTTCCTCAAACTTGGGCAATTGCCCGGTACCGTACAGGGCGTCGGCATTGACCAGGTAGGGCACGTAAGCCTCCGTGTAGCCATGTTCTGCCGTGTGCAGATCCAGCATGAATTGCGCAAGCGCCCGGTGCAGGCGGGCAACCGGTCCACGCATCACCGCAAAGCGGGAGTGCGCCAGGCGTGTGGCGGTCTCGAAGTCCAGACCGTTCAGTTCGTCACCCAGCGCCACATGGTCCTTTGCCTCGAAGTCAAAGGTCTTCGGCGTGCCCCAGGTGCGCACCTCAACGTTGTCATCCTCACTTTCGCCGGCCGGAACATCCTCATCAGGCACGTTCGGAATTCCTGCGAGGAATCCGTTGAGTTCTTCCTGCAGAGTGCGCAGTTCCTCTTCCGCCTCGGATTTCTGTGCTTTCAGGCTCTCGACTTCGTCCCGCAGCGGCTGAATGTCTTCACCCGCCGCCTTGGCCTTACCAATCGATTTGGACCGCTTGTTCTGCTCGCTTTGCAGTGTTTCCGTACGAACCTGGAGGGCACGTCGACGCTCCTCAAGCTGTTCGAAGGTGGCAGTATCAAGAACATAATTCTTGATGGCCAGCCGACGGGCGATCTCTTCAGTCTGGGTACGGACACGTTTGGGATCGAGCATGATTATCCTGAATCTTCCGGTTAACGATGTGTGTGGAGTAACTGGCCATTATACCTGCGCTGACGCTGCTGGCTACCGTGCGGGCCGGCTCAGGAATAGCGTTTTCGGGGGCTTTGCGCGTTCAGAACATCCAGACGCTGGCGCTTTTCGGCCAGCTTGATTTCCAGCCCTCGATTAACCGGCTCATAGTAACGACGCCGGTGAACGGCCTCAGGCAGATAGGATTCCCCGGCGGCAAAGGCGTCCGGTTCATCGTGGGCGTAGCGGTACTCGTCACCGTGACCAAGACTTTTCATCAGCTTGGTCGGTGCGTTACGAAGGTGCACGGGCACCTCGTAGTCGGGATCGCTGCGGATATCCGCCATACATTGATTGAATGCGTTGTAGACGCCGTTGCTTTTCGGCGCGAGCGCCAGATAGGTCACCGCCTGTGCCAGGGCCAGTTCCCCTTCCGGGGAGCCCAGCCGCTCCTGGGCGGCCCAGGCGTCCATTGATAACTGCAGTGCCCGGGGGTCGGCGTTGCCAATATCCTCACTGGCAATTCTCACCAGGCGACGGGCGACATACAGCGGGTCGCAACCACCGTCGAGCATTCGGCACAGCCAGTACAGCGATCCATCTGGGTCCGAACCACGAACGGATTTATGCAGGGCGGAAATCTGGTCGTAAAAGACATCTCCGCCTTTGTCAAAACGTCGCAGGCTGGTTTGCAACACCTGCTCAAGGTGCCCGTTGGTGATCCGGAGTCGGCCCTGACCATCGTCTTCGGCCAGATCCGTTGCCACCTCAAGAATGTTCAGGGCCTTGCGGGCGTCACCGCCCGAGGCCGATGCCATCATCGTCAACACCGCGTCGTCAACGTCCACCGCCGCGTTCAGGCCCTCCGGCGCCTCGAGCGCCCGGCGCAGCAAACGCATCACATCCTGCGCTTCAAGGTTCTTGAGCACATAGACACGGGTTCGCGACAACAACGCGCTGTTCAGCTCAAAGGAAGGGTTTTCGGTGGTTGCGCCGACAAATATGAAGGTTCCGTCTTCAATGTGGGGCAGAAAGGCGTCTTGCTGACCTTTGTTGAAGCGATGGACCTCATCGACAAACAACAGCGTGTCCCGACCTTCCATGGTTTTGCGGTTCTTTGCCCGCTCAACGATCTCACGAATGTCTTTGACGCCACTGAGCACAGCGGAAACGGTTTCAAAACTCAGATCGCTGAGGTTGGCCAGCAGCTGCGCAAAGGTGGTTTTGCCGACACCGGGCGGCCCCCAAAGAATCATCGAATGCAGTTGCCCCTGCTCGACCGCCCTGCGGAGCGGTCTTCCCGCACCCACCAGGTGAGCCTGCCCGACGTAATCCTCCAGGGTTCGCGGTCGCATACGCGCCGCCAGAGGGCGAAAACCCTCCTTTTCCTGGAAGAGGCTGTCCTGCATCAGGCTCCGTCCCGGATCACATCCACCTCGTCCGGATAGTCGAGGGTGAACACCTTGTCGGCAATGGCACTGTTGAGCTGAATATCGTCGAAGCTCAGCACACTGATCTGAGAGAGGGAGTCCTGCATGCGCATTTCCTGCAATTCTCCCTTGTAAAAGGTTAGCCGCAGCGACACAAACAGCGAATCTGCATCGCGGGGCTCCAGGGTAAACTCCCGGGTATGCTCGCCCTTGACGCTGGCAGAGACCTTGTAGGTGTCATTCAGATTGCCCACTTCGCCGCTGAGCAACAGCGCGGGGGTGGTTTGGACCTGCTTATCCAGGTTGTGGACCGTGACCTGTTCAAGATCCGGATCATACACCTCTACGGTGGTGCCGTTGCTGACGATAAACTGTGAGTGGGGCTGGTTTGTCTCCCAGTAAAACAGACCTGGGCGCTTGGCCTTGAGTGCCCCGCGGGATTCCTGCACGCGGTTGCCATTTTCATTCACCACAATCTGGATAAAGTCGGCCTGATAGGACTCATAGCTTTCCAGCGTCCTGGCCAGTTCGGCTGCATCTTTCTCACTGTCAGCCTGAGCAGCAACGGGTGACAGCATGGCCACCAGCAGCAACGGCATCCAGAAAGCACGGGCAATGTGTTTCATCGTCATAACAACTCCTAATCTCTCGGTGGCGGCGGTGCCAGCACTTCCCGGGCGCCGTTGTGCCCCGCAGCGCTGACCACGCCTGATGCTTCCATGGCATCAACCAGGTTTGCCGCCCGGTTGTACCCGATCTTGAATTTTCGCTGAACAGAGGAAATGGAAACCCGACGACCTTCCGTCACGAAAGCGACGGCCTCATCGTAAAGCGCGTCTCCCTCATTGTCGCCGCCTTCCGACAGGCTTGGTACGCCGGGCAGACTTTCGCCCTCGGCACCGTTCAGCACGTCGTCGATGTACACTGGCTCGCCTCTGGCTTTCCAGGCGCTGACAACCCGGTGAACTTCGTCGTCATCCACAAAGGCGCCGTGCACCCGCACAGGGAGGCCGGAGCCCGGGGGCAAATACAGCATGTCGCCATGCCCCAGTAGCTGTTCCGCCCCACCCTGATCAAGCACGGTGCGGGAGTCAATCTTGGAAGACACCTGAAACGACATCCGCGTGGGGATGTTGGCCTTGATCAGACCGGTAATAACGTCCACCGAGGGTCGCTGAGTCGCCAGAATCAGATGGATACCCGCTGCCCGCGCTTTCTGCGCGATACGGGCGATAAGCTCCTCCACCTTCTTACCGACAATCATCATCATGTCGGCGAATTCGTCGATCACCACCACGATGAACGGCAGGGTATCCAGTTCCGGGCGCTCCTGCTCGTCATTGGCCAGGTATTCGTCAGGTTTCCAAAGCGGGTCGAGAATGGGCTCGCCCGCTGCAGCAGCATCCCGGATCTTGCGGTTGTAGCCGGCAATGTTTCTCACACCCAGATTGGCCATCAACCGATAGCGGCGCTCCATCTCCGCAACGCACCAACGCAGGGCGTTAGCGGCTTCTTTCATATCCGTTACCACCGGTGCCAGCAGGTGGGGAATGCCGTCATAGATGCTCAGCTCCAGCATCTTCGGGTCCACCATGATGAAGCGAACTTCTTCCGGCGTGGCCTTCAGCAGCATGCTGAGCAGCATCGCGTTGACACCCACGGACTTACCGGAACCGGTAGTGCCCGCCACCAGCAGGTGAGGCATCTTGGCAAGATTGGCCACCATCGGGTTACCGCCAATGTCGTTCCCCAGGGCGAGGGTCAACGGTGATGACGAATCCTCGAAAACCCGCGCGCTCAACACTTCACTGAGCCGAACGATTTCGCGCTCTTCATTGGGAATCTCGATACCCACGACGGATTTGCCTGGAATCACCTCCACAACGCGGACACTCAGCACCGCGAGTGAGCGGGCCAGATCCTTCGCCAGATTCGAGATCTTGCTGACCTTGACGCCCGGGGCCGGCTTGATTTCGAAACGGGTGATCACCGGGCCGGGGTTGACCTCGACCACTTCGACCGACACACCAAAGTCCGCCAGTTTTTCCTCAAGCAAGCGGGACATGTGCTCGAGGGCCTCCTCGGAGTAGCCTTTTTCCTTATGCTCTTCGGGCGGGTCCAGCAACGAAATAGGCGGAATCGGGCTCTCGACATCTTCCAGCAGAGACGGCTGGCTACCCTTCCCTTTCGAGTCGGCTTTGGCCTGTTCGTCTCGCTTGAACGGCGAAATCTTCAGTGCCCTGGATACCGCGCCACCCGTTACCGGCGCCGTCTTCGCCACGCCATTCATTGACGCCTTATCAGCGGCATCGGCATGGTCGTCACGGGAACTGAAGCTCTCCAGGCGCGCAGGCTCGACATCCTGGGTCTCGGCAAGGCCGTCGATGGCAGGTTCCCGCCGTTGCTGAGACGGTGCGGCTTCCTTGGCCGGTTTACTTTTCGGCTTTTTCGGGCCCAGGCCGGGTATTTTCTGCCACCAGCGCAGACCCGCAGCAGCACGCACTTTGGGTACTTCCACGCGATCCTTGACCACCGGCGGCTCCGGCGGTGTTCCTTTGGCGGCCACCTCAGGCTTTGCCGGCTTTTTGGCCCTGCCCTGGGCACTGAACACGCGCTTCAGCCAGGCACCGAACCGAAGGGTAACCAGGCCAAGCTGGTCCATCAGCCAAAACCATGAGAGCCCGGTGGTGACCGTCAGCGCGAACAGGAAAATAGCAATCAGTAGCAGCGTGGTAGCGGGCAGATTGAAAAAACGCACCATGGCTTCGGACACGGCCGATCCAAGCACACCGCCGGACGACACCCCGAGGCCGAACACCGAGTACAGCGACAGAAGACTGGTGGCAGACAGGAGAATAAGAAGAAACCCGCCAAAACGCATGGCCAGCAGCGGCCAATGCAGATCAATGGCGTCATTGCGGCGGCGGATGAGCATCAGCGCGTAACCGGCAATCATCACCGGAAACAGGAAGGCCACATGGCCGAAGAAATCCATCAACAGGCTCGCAATCCAGGCGCCGGTGCGGCCCGCGTGATTCTGCACGCTGGTATCGTGGCCAATGCTCGCCCACCCCGGATCAGACGGGCTGAAGGTGACCAGAGCCATTGCCAGGTAAATACACAGGGCAATCAGCGCAATCACGGCGCCCTCGCGGGTGCCCTGAGCCGCGAGGCGACGGAATCGCTGCTGCTTTTCGGTCAGTTGGGGTGCCTTTTGTGCTTTTGCCGACTCTGCCATGAATGCCCAGACGTTTCCGTGACGGTTATTTTTCCAGAGCGCTGAAACCGCGCTGAAGATCGATTTTCAGGTCTTCGACGGCTTCAATACCGACCGATATCCTGACCAGGTTTTCGGTGATACCGGCCTGAGCCTTGTCTTCCGGCGACAATCGGCCGTGGGTTGTGGTCGCCGGATGGGTGATGGTGGTCTTCACGTCGCCCAGGTTCGCGGTGATTGAAATCATTCGGGTGGCGTCAATGAATGCCCACGCCTCTTCCCGGCCCCCTTTGACCCTGAACGAGAGAACGCCGCCAAAGCCCGATTGTTGCTCCCGCGCCAACGCATGCTGAGGATGACTCTCGAGTCCCGCATAGAACACTTCCGCCACAGCAGGCTGCGCCTCCAGCCACTGCGCCAACTCTAACGCATTGTCGCAATGGGCTCGCATACGGATTGGTAAGGTTTCCAACCCCTTGAGAAACACCCAGGCATTGAAGGGGCTCATGGTCGGGCCTGCCGAGCGCAAAAACCCATAGACTTCATCCATCAGATTCGCTGGCCCCACAACAACGCCGCCCACACAGCGGCCCTGGCCATCCAGATACTTGGTTGCCGAATGAATGATGATGTCTGCTCCATGTTCAAGCGGGCGCTGCAATACCGGGGTGCAGAAGCAGTTATCCACCACAAAGAGGGCATCGTTGGCATGGGCCAGTGCAGCCAGCGCGGCCATGTCGGCCACTTCACACAGCGGATTCGAGGGTGTTTCGATGAACAGCATCCGGGTTTCCGGGCGGATCTCACGCTCCCACTGCGCCTGATCAGTCAGACTGACAAAGCTGGTTTCTACACCAAACTTGGCCATGTACCTCTGAAACAGCACGTTGGTGGTGCCGAACACGCCCCGGGAACACACCACATGGTCACCGGACTTCAACAGGGCCATGCAGGTACTGAGGATAGCGGCCATGCCCGAAGAGGTGGCCACGGCCTTTTCCCCTCCCTCCATAGCCGCAATACGGGCTTCGAACGCCTGCACAGTAGGATTTGTAAACCGCGAATAGATGTTGCCCGGCTCTTCACCGCCAAAGCGGGCCGCGGCCTGGGCGGCACTGCCGTAGACGAAACTTGACGTCGGAAAAATCGCGTCACTGTGCTCAAGCTGACCGGTCCGGATCTGACCGGCACGCACCGCCAGGGTGTCCACCGACATGCCCTCGAGGTCCGACTCCGGAATCCAGACATGCTCGTCGCGGCAAAAGGTCATGATACGCTCCTGAAACTGGCGGTCTGCCGGTTAATCTTCATCGTTATAAAGGTCAATGATGCCGTTGTCTGCGGAGTCCACGTTACCGCCTTCAAACCGGTTTTCATCGTTCCGCATGGCTTCGAGGCGGGTAAGATAGGCCTCGTCCACATCGCCGGTGATGTAGTTTCCGGTGAACACGGAACACTCCCAGCCCTCGATGTCCGGATTGACATCGCTGACGCAGGTCACCAGATCGTTCAGGTCCTGGTACAGCAGCCAGTCCGCGCCGATCAGGTCACGGATTTCCTCCACCGTGCGATCATGAGCAATCAACTCACTGGCTGACGGCATATCGATGCCGTAGACGTTCGGGAAGCGAACCGGGGGCGCGGCAGAGGCGAAATAGACCTTGCGGGCGCCCGCGTCACGGGCCATCTGCACAATCTCCTGACAGGTGGTGCCACGCACGATCGAGTCGTCTACGAGCATCACATTCTTGCCACGGAACTCCAGATCAATAGGGTTGAGCTTCTGGCGAACGGATTTCTTCCGCATTTTCTGACCCGGCATAATGAAGGTGCGGCCGATGTAGCGGTTCTTGATGAACCCCTCACGGAATTTCACCCCCAACAAGTGGGCCATCTGCATCGCCGACGTCCGGCTGGTGTCCGGAATCGGCATGACCACGTCAATGTCGTGGTCTGACCACTCCCTCAGTACTTTGTCAGCCAGGGTCTCGCCCATTCGCAACCGTGCCTTGTAAACAGACACTTTGTCTATGATGGAGTCCGGACGGGCAAAATACACGTGCTCAAAGATACACGGGTACAGGTGCGGTTCCTCGGAACATTGCTCGGTGTAGAGCGTGCCGTCGGTTTCGATGTACACCGCCTCACCCGGCGCTATATCACGCACCAGGGTAAACCCGGCGGCACTCAGGGCCACACTCTCAGAGGCAATCATGTACTCTTTGCCTTCGTCGGTTTCACGGACGCCGTAGCAGGCGGGGCGAATGCCGTTAGGATCACGGAACCCGACAATGCCGTAGCCGGTGATCATGGCGATGACCGCATAGGCACCGCGGCAGCGCTGGTGTACAGCACGCACCGCTGAGAAAATGTCGTCCTTGGTGGGATCCAGTTTGCCCAGTTTCTGCAGTTCGTGGGCGAACACGTTCAACAACACTTCGGAATCGGAATTGGTGTTGATGTGGCGCAGATCAGTGCGGAACAGGTCCTTGCTCAGATCATCGGCATTGGTCAGGTTGCCGTTGTGCGCCAGGGTGATGCCGTAGGGACTGTTGACGTAGAACGGCTGTGCCTCTGCCGAACTGGAACTGCCTGCAGTCGGATAACGCACGTGACCGATGCCCACATTGCCCACCAGACGACGCATGTGACGGGTACGAAAAACATCCCGCACCAGGCCGTTGTCCTTGCGCAGATAGAAACGGTCATCCTGAAAGGTAACAATGCCCGCCGCATCCTGGCCCCGGTGCTGTAAAACGGTCAGCGCATCGTAAAGCGACTGATTCACGTTGGAAGTACTGACTACGCCGACAATGCCACACATGGATACGGTTATCTCCGAAGCGTTAAAACTGAATGTTAGCGGGACACGGAATCGGGTTCCATGCCTTCTTCCTGCTGGGGATCCGACGACCCGGCAGCGTTGTCTGCCGCCGGTCCCAGAAACCGGGCGAACTCGTCCCCGAGCGTGCGTCTGGACCAGTCTTCGACGACGGCCAGCCGGTTGATCATCACCGAACTCTGCCACCAGGTATCCTGGGCAAGCGGCGTGTAACGGGTAAAGGCGATGCCTACGATCACGACCACCACCCCGCGTAGCAGACCGAAACCCATGCCCAGCACACGGTCCGTGGCAGAAAGGCCGGTAGCCCGGACAAGATGCCCGATCATATTATTGATGATGGCGCCCACAATCAGGGTGCCAAAGAACAGAATGGCAAACGCCGCGATCAGGCGCACCATGGGCGTTTCTACGGTGTTTTCCAGCAAAGCCTGCATCTGGGGGTGAAAGGTGCGCGCGATAATAAACGCACCAATCCAGGTGACCAGAGACAGGGCTTCCCTGACGAACCCCCGCTTGAGGCTGATAAGAGTGGATACGGTGATAAGGGCGATGATGACCCAGTCAATCCAGATCAGCGCTTCCATGAAAAACCCGGTGGCGAAATTGAAGCGCGAATTCTAACAGGAAACGCACCCGCACCAAACTGCCGGTTTGTACCAATCGGATTGGATGTCGAACTATTTGCCGCCAGTGGTCACCAGGCTATTGAGACCGAACTCCCGGTCCAGGGCTTTCTTGGCGCGCTCAGCCTCGGCCTTTTCGGCGAAAGGCCCGCTGAATACCCGCGTCAGGGTGGCATCGCCACGCTGAATTTTCTGAAGATGCGAGCTGTAGCCGACTTCGCGAACCTTGTTACGCAAGTTGAGGGCATTGTCGCCGCTGCCAAAACTGCCCAGCTGCACGACCCAAGCGCCGTCCAGTGATCCGGTGAATTCCGCCGGTTCGGCGGCAGACCCACTGGCTTCATCCGCCTGAGTGTCCAGCAGATCTTCCGCGGGGGCCCCGGAATCCGGCGAGTTGGCCACAGCCTGATCCAAGGGTTCAGGTTGTACGGGCTCCGCAGCCCTGCGATCAGAGGCCGTATTTTCCGGCTCAACCGGCTCCGGGCGGACCGGCTGGGTGCTCGCTTCGGTATCAGCGGGCTCCTCCAGACGGTACGCGGGCGCATCGGACATGACCGGGTCCGGTGCATCCACTTCCGGGAATGGCGGCTCTTCAGGGATCTTGATGGAGCTCGAGGTGCGTTCCGAATGAGGCTCATCAAACAGCATGGGCACAAAAATCACTGCGAGTGACACCAGCACCAGCGCACCGATGATTCTCTGCTTCAGTCCGTCCACGTTCTGATTTCCCCTGTTCTGTTCGCATGTGGCCATGGAAAGTGGCAAGCAAGGCAGATACTAACCGCCCGCTCCGGAGAACTCAAAGCTTCGTCGGGGGCATGACCAAACTTTAAGGCTGTCGGCCTCTTCCGGCGACACCCAGACATTGCCGCGCTTCAGCCACGGTGAAGAACGACCCGAACACTATCACCAGGTCTTGAGCCCCGGCATCCTCCAGGGCGGCGCTCAGCGCCAGGCTAACGGTACCAAACTCCCTCGACTTCAGGGGCACCGGTACCTCACGTATCCGCTGTACCAGTGCGTCACTGCCCAAGCCCCGGTGGCAGCTGAGCCCACCCAGATACCATTCGTCGACAACACCTGACATAGCCGCGACGACGCCCTCAACATCCTTGTCAGCGAGGGCCGCGTACACCGCCCTGACGCGGCCAATTTCCGGTTGGGCCAACCCAACGCGATCAGCCAGCCAGCGTGCCGCATGGGGGTTGTGCCCAACATCCACATACAGTGCAGGCGCCTGCCCCAGACGTTCGAAACGCCCCGGTACCCGAACCCTGGCGATGGACTGGGCAATGGTGTCCGGGCCGACCCCGGGCTCAAGCTCATGGAAAGCTACGGCGGCTGCGGCAACACTGTGCAGAGGCAGCGGCACACTGTCGGCGATTTGTAATGCTGCGCCGTCACTGAACTCCAGACGATGGCCATGCTCCTCAGGCACCAGTCGATAATTTTCTCCGAGCCGTTGCAGGCGCACCTTCTGCGCCGCGACCTGCTGGAGCACCGAGCGTGGCGGATCAATATCGGCGTACACTGCGGCGATACCCGGCCTGAGAATCCCGGCTTTCTCAAACCCGATCACTTCCCGGTTGTCACCGAGAAACGCAACATGATCAATGTCGACGGACGTGATGACAGCCAGATCAGCGTCAAGCACGTTGACCGCATCCAGACGACCACCCAACCCCACTTCCAGAATCCAGTCCTGTACGCCCGCTTTTGCCAGAATCAGAAAAGCGGCCAGGGTGCCGAATTCAAAATAGGTCAGAGTTACATTTTTGCGGGCGACTTCCACGTCGCAAAAAGCGTCAATCAGCTCAGCGTCGCTGACATCGGTGCCGTTGATGCGCACCCGTTCGCTGTAATGCTGGAGGTGTGGTGATGTGTAGGCCCCCACCGTGCGGCCCGCATCCAGCAACATTGCTTCAAGGCAGGCTACGGTGCTTCCCTTGCCGTTGGTACCACCCACGGTGACAACCCGCGCTGGCGGTTTGCGAGGAAACAGACGGCGTAACACCATCAGCACCCGCTCGAGGCCCATGTCTATTTCGGAAGGATGGATGGATTCAAGGTAGGACAGCCACTGATCCAGTGTGGCTCCGGCACCCGGCGCTTGCGGGTGCCGGTCAGAACCTTCAGCTTTGTGGGACATCGCTTTCCGGTCTTTCCGTCACTTCAAATTCGATCGGTGCTTCCGTGGCCGGCTTGTCTTGCCCGGTGAACTTGGCCAGCACATGAGCAATGCGCTCACGCATCTGGTGGCGATGCAGGATCATGTCGATGGCACCGTGTTCCAGCAAGAATTCACTGCGCTGGAAACCTTCCGGAAGTTTCTCGCGGACGGTCTGTTCAATAACTCTGGGGCCGGCGAAGCCGATGAGGGCATTGGGTTCAGCAATATTCA
The DNA here is from genome assembly GCF_032911545.1 of Marinobacter sp. M-5. NCBI lineage: Bacteria > Pseudomonadati > Pseudomonadota > Gammaproteobacteria > Pseudomonadales > Marinobacteraceae > Marinobacter > Marinobacter sp. M-5. The sequence continues at coordinate 1,544,352 of NZ_JAWJEK010000001.1, read as the reverse complement.
GGTCACCCAGCATGGCCAGGCTAGCAGAGACCCCACCAAAGACGGGATCCGTCATTACTGAAATATACGGGATACCCTCCTGCTTCATGCGCTCAAGCACCGCCGCCGTCTTGGACATCTGCATCAGCGACAGAATCGCTTCCTGCATCCGGGCGCCCCCGCTTGCAGCGAAGCACACCAGCGGGATTCGCTCCTCCAGACACACATTGGCGGCCTGCACGAATTTCTCACCGACCACCTGGCCCATCGACCCGCCAAGGAAATTAAACTCGAAGGCACAAGCCACCAAAGGCAAACCCAGGGTTGTCCCCCTCATAACGACCAATGCGTCTTTTTCACCGGTGGCCTTCTGGGCCTGTGACAGGCGGTCCTTGTAACGCTTGCTGTCTTTGAACTTCAATCGATCCCAGGGCTCAAGGTCCGCGGCGATTTCCTGTCGACCTTCCTCGTCAAGGAAAATAGCCAGGCGACGGCGGGCATCCACCCGCAGGTGGTGATTGCACTTTGGGCAGACATCAAGATTTTTTTCAAGCTCGGGTTTGTACAGAAACGCGCCGCACTTGGGGCATTTCTTCCACAAGCCTTCAGGTACACCAGTACGCTGTTTGGATTCCGAACGAATCTTGCTCGGCATGATTTTGTCCAGCCAGTTACTCATGATCTCATCCTATCCTTTGATGCCTGCCCGCCGGGCCATCCTGAGTCTCAGGAGGCCAGACCGTCCAGTGCTTCACGCATTGGGTGGAGCAAATCTGTCAGCGCCCGCTTGAGCTGATCAGAATCTGCCTGATTTCGGGCTATTGTATCGACCAGCACGCTGCCAACAATTACACCATCGGATACCCGGCCAATGGCCGCTGCGGTTTCGGCGTCTCGAATACCGAAACCTACACCTACCGGAAGTGCCGTGATCTCATGAATATGTGCAACTTTGGCAGCAACTTCATCCACGTTTATCTTGCCAGCTCCCGTAATGCCTTTAAATGAAACATAGTACACATAGCCGGAAGAGTGCTCGCTAATTGAGCGAATTCGTTCATCCGTTGTGGTCGGCGCCAGCAAAAAAATCGCATCGAGGTCGCGCGCGGTGAACAATGGCGCCACTTCGTCTGCTTCCTCAGGGGGCAGATCCACCGTAAGAATGCCGTCCACTCCGGCGTCTGCGGCCGCGTCAGCAAAGGTCTCGTAGCCCATGGCCTCCATCGGGTTCAGGTACCCCATCAGCACCACTGGCGTGGTGTCGTTGCTGGTTCTGAACTGCTTGATCATGGCAATCACCTGACGCAGCGACGTGCCGTGGACAAGCGCCCGCTCACACGCCTGCTGAATAATGGGTCCATCCGCCATGGGATCGGAGAACGGCACGCCCAACTCGATGATATCGGCACCGGCGTCCACCAGAGTGTGCATCAGCTCAACGGTCAGATCCGGGTGAGGATCACCTGCAGTGATGTAGGGAATCAGGGCCTTCCGGCCCTGCCCTTTCAGGGTTTTCAGAACGCCTTCAATTCGACTCATGCCTGCTCCTGTTTATTATGCTTCCTGATTGCCAATCATCAGGCTTCAATGCCATCGAGCTGCGCGATGGTGTGAATGTCCTTGTCACCGCGGCCAGAAATATTGATGACGATCATCTGGTCCTTATCCATGGTCGGCGCCAGCTTCATCGCGTAGGCCACCGCATGGGCGGTTTCCAGCGCCGGCATGATGCCCTCGACGCGGGTAAGCTTACGGAACCCGTCCAGAGCCTCATCATCGGTGACCGACACATAGTGCGCCCGCCCGATGTCTTTCAGCCAGCTGTGCTCCGGGCCAACCCCCGGGTAATCCAGGCCCGCGCTCACCGAATGGGTGCTGGCAATCTGGCCATTCTCGTCTTCCATCAGGTAGGTGCGGTTGCCATGGAGCACGCCCGGGCGACCGGCACACAACGGAGCCGCATGTTGGCCGGAATCGATACCCAGCCCGCCAGCCTCAACACCGTACATCTGCACAGATTCATCGGTGAGGAACGGATAGAACATTCCGATCGCGTTCGAGCCACCGCCAACACAAGCGACCAGGGCGTCTGGCAGCTTGCCTGCCTGCGCCATTGCCTGAGCCCGGGTCTCGCGCCCAATTACCGATTGGAAGTCACGGACCAGCAACGGATAGGGATGAGGCCCGGCCACCGTGCCGATGATATAGAAGGTCTCATCCACGTTCGAGACCCAGTCCCGCATGGCATCGTTCATCGCGTCCTTGAGGGTTTTAGTGCCACTCTGGACCGCGTGCACCTGGGCACCCAGAAGCTTCATGCGATAGACGTTCAGGGACTGACGCTTGACGTCCTCCGCGCCCATGAACACATGACACTCCAGACCGAGACGGGCACATACGGTGGCGGTTGCCACTCCGTGCTGGCCAGCCCCGGTTTCCGCAATCACCCGTTTCTTGCCAAGAAAGCTCGCCAACAGCGCCTGCCCGATGGTGTTGTTCACCTTGTGAGCGCCGGTGTGGTTGAGATCTTCCCGCTTGAGCCAGATCTGCGCCCCGCCGGTTTCGCGGGTAAGCCGCTCCGCGAAATACAGCGGGCTGGGACGACCAACATAATGGGCCAGATCTTCATCGAAGGCTTTCTGGAAATCCGGATCCTTTTTCAGGCGCAGGTATTCCTTTTCCAGCGTCATCAGCGAATCCATCAGGGTTTCCGATACAAACCGGCCGCCGTAGGCACCAAAGTGGCCCCGTGCATCCGGAAGTGCGCTCAGCATTTCTTCAGTCAGTTTCATCGACACGGTGAACCTCGTTTATAAAGTCGGAAATTTTTGCGCGGTCTTTCACGCCCTTGCTGCTTTCTACACCACCACTGACATCTACTGCCCAGGGCCTCACCTGCTCGACGGCGCTGGCAACGTTATCAGAAGCCAGGCCACCGGCCAATATCAGGGGCATTGGTCTGTTATCGGGTATCAGTGACCAGTTAAAACGTTTTCCGGTACCGCCGTATCGCTCGGGATCCCACGCATCCACGAGCAACCCGCCGGCACCCCTGAACTGCTCGAAAGCGGCCTCGATATCCGCCTGCTGCCGAACCCTCACCGCCTTGATCCAGCGCCGATCAAAACTGGCGCAGAATTCGGCCGTCTCGTCACCGTGAAACTGGAGCAAGTCCAGCGGGACCGTCGCCAGCACCTGCTCGACCAACGCCCGCGACGGGTTCACAAAAAGGCCGGTGGTGCCGACAAACGCCGGAGTGGCCGCCACCAAAGCCGCTGCCGTCGCCGGGCTGACGTTGCGGGGGCTCGGCTCATAAAACACAAAGCCCAGGGAATCGGCGCCAGCTTGTGCAGCCGCCTGCACGTCATCCCGGCGGGTGATTCCACAGATTTTGATTCGGGTTCTCATAAGCCTGGAGTCAGTTCGGTCGGTGAGTCCATGTTGGCAGCCTGGGTGCGTTCTCGTCATGCTGGAACCAGGGGCGAACGAACCCCGGGCCACACAGCGCGGACGGAATTGCAAAACGTTCGGGGTACCCCACATCCACCAGGTACAACCCGAAAGGGGGTGCCGTTACACCCGCCGCCTTTCGATCTCTGGTTTCAAGTATCTCACGAATCCAGGTCACAGGTCGCGCACCACTGCCAACGGCCATCAGGGCGCCGGCAATGTTCCTGACCATATGGTGCAGGAACGCGTTTGCCTGCACATCAATTACGACAAAATCCCCATTTCGGGTTACCGAGATCCGCTCCATGAAGCGGTTGGGAGAGCGGGATTGACAGCCGGCCGCACGAAACGAAGAAAAATCATGCTCACCACTGAGGGCCTGTGCGGCCTCATGCATGCGTTCCGAGTCCAGTGGCCTATAGGTCCAGCTCACCTGCCCACGCTGGATGCCCGGCCTCACAGGACTGTTGTAAATCACATATCGGTAGCGGCGATACGTTGCGGAAAAGCGCGCATGAAAATCTCCGACTCCATGCCCGGCCCAGTGCACCGCAATATCATCCGGCAACGCCGTGTTGATCCCCATCACCCACGAACGCAGATTGCGCACAGAGGGTGTGTCGAAATGCACGATCTGGTAGCTGGCATGAACGGCAGCATCGGTCCGGCCGGCACAAACCAGATCGACCGGATGGTCCGCCACACGAGCAACGGCACGATTCAGCTCGGCTTCAACGGAACGCACGCCCGACTTCTGGAGCTGCCAGCCATGAAACGACCGGCCATCGTATTCCAATGCCAGAGCAACGCGACCGTCGCCAATGGCATTGTCCGTGGTAAGCGCTTGGGGGTTCAGGAACAAGAGATAATCCGACTGACCATGGGTATAAAACAAAACGCCGGCTCTGGCCGGGAATGAACCCGGGAGCCGGCGCGATGAACACACTGAACCTGATTATAACGAATCAGGAGAGATTTTTAAGAAGATCCTGAGCTTCGGTCTTCTGCTCGTCATTACCTTCAAGTGCTACTTCCTCGAGAATGTCACGGGCGCCATCGACATCACCCATCTCGATGTAAGCCCTGGCAAGGTCCAGCTTGGTGGCTGCCTCATCCGTGCCCGCAAGGAAGTCGAAGTCGTCGTCATCGCCGAGTTCTGACTCGTCGATCTCATCCACAACACTGCGACGCGCGCTCTTGTCGACAGCATCGGATGCCAGCGGCGGCTCTGCGTCTTCCCCGGCCTCAGGGCCGTCGACGTCAAGGTCTGACAACTCTTCATCAAGGCCCTCGACACCCTCCAGGTTCTCGGCTTCCGCCGACAGCTCTTCTGGCGACTCGCTGCTTTTATCCACCAGGTTATCCTCCAGGTCCAGCTCTTCATCAAGAGAAACCCCCGGCTCGGACGTTTCCGGATTGGCCGAATCACTCGAGTCCGCAAACTCTTCCATCAGGGCGAGATCTTCTTCGGACACGTCGAGTTCAAGATCGTCCAATGAAGACTCCTCACTGCCGGAAGACTCAGTTTCCTCACCCGCGACTTTATCGAGTTCTGCGTCCAGCTCGTCCAGGAAAGATTCGTCCAGATCTCCCACGTCCTCGCCTGCATCAGACGGCGTTACCGCGTCTTCGGATTCTTCGGCACCGCGGTCATTGGTCAGATCGGATTCTGTATCCCGGCTGTCGGATTCGGTATCCAGACTTTCGAACTCGTCCAGATCCAGCTCTCCCGAATCATTATCCGCGTCGCTGGTGGCCGGCTCGGGTTTGGCGTCGAAATCCGACGAGTCAAAATCAAAGCTGAGGTCGTCCTCGTCCACTGCCTCACCGGTGGCATCGGCGGCGTGGTCACCCGCGATTCGAGTTTCCCCGGTCGTGAGCGCGTCATCCTCGACGGTCTCGTTCTCGTCACCAGATTCCAGGCTCGACAGATCGTATTCGATCATGTCACTGTCAGCCGCCTCTTCTCCGGGCCTGGAGTCTTCCAACGCCTCGTCGCTGAGATCAAAATCAGCGAAATCGGTATCGAGCTCCCCGAACTCCTCGGCCGAGGTCTCTTCAGGCCTGGTTTCAAACTGATCCGAAAGCGCCTCATCCATCAGATGGCCTTCCTGCTCAGCGGGTGCATCCGTAGATGGCTTGTCGTCACTGGGGAAGGAATCGGACCGAAGCTGGGATTCCAGGTCATCAATACTGGGCATCGCCTCGGCTTCTTCCAGACGATCGCGCAGCGCAGTCGCTTCTTCGGTAGCCTGTTCGTCGTTCAGGGCTTCGATTTCGCGGAACTGCTTTTCAAAAGACTCGCGATCCTGCGTGTCGGCGTAGACGCCCAGCAGTTTCAGCCGGAAATCAGTACGGCTTGGCTCTCGGGAAATGGCGGATTCCAGAGTTTCGGCCGCCTTGTCCATCTGCCCGTAGGCGATGTAGGTTTCAGCCTCGGCCATCGGCTCGTCTGCGCCAACGTCAACGGTATCTTCATCATCAAGTGTCAGGTCGAACGAGTCTGTGCTGTCGTCAACCTCACCGTTCAACTGCTCATAGAATGCCTTTTCCCGATTCGCGTTGCGGCGAGCCAGAAGCAGCAACAGCAGCAACAGGATTACCAGGCCGCCACCCAGAGCAAGCTGATACAGAGAATTGCCGGTGATCGCATCGATGATGTTGCCCGGGAACCCTTTTTCCGGCTGCTGAGCCGGAACCGCGGGCTGCTCTTCGGCCTCGGGCTGCTCGGCAGGTTCAGCGGCCTGTTCCGGCGCCTCGATGTCATCAGCAACCAGGGCGCTCTCTGCTTCGCTGACGGATTCGCTGCCTTCGACGGCAACAGGCGGCTCCTCGACATCGGTCTCGTTACCCTCACTGTCGGCCATGGCCTCATCAGCACTGGGCTGCTCTTCGCCAGTCGTCGCGCCGTCCTGGCCTGACTCGTCCGGTGATGCATCGGCTTCAGGTGCGATCGCATCCCCATCACCTTGAGGGGCCTGGTCGTCTTCCATAGCGGATTCGCCACCGGTCATCGCTGCTTCCGGCGAATCGTCACCCGCAGTGGGCATGTCTGCCTCGGGCGTTTCGTCGGCGCCCATCTGCTGCATCTCTGCGAGCTGGCTGTCTTTCAGCTCCAGCAGGCGCTGAAGAGTTTCCACCTGATCCTGCAGATCGTCGACACGGCTGTTCAACTCATCATTTTCACGCCGCGCACTCTCCAGTTCTTCCATCGCAACGGCAGAGCCGGCATCAACGCCACCGGCTGTCTGGCCATCGCCACCGGCGGAGCCGCCATCTTCGGACGAGCGAGAGCCGGAGTCGTCTTCAGCGATGAGACGCAACTCGTCACCGGAGGGAGCCTGCGCGGCTGCCTCTGCAGGAGCAGAAGCGGATTCGGTTGCGTCAACGGCGGGCCGGGGACTGGAGAAGGCTTCATTCTGAGCCGCCACCAGGCGGGTAGCCTCGGCAGCGCTGCGACTGCGCATCTGGTCCATGTCCGGAAGACGCAACACTTCGCCCCGTTTGAGGCGGTTGATGTTGCCATCGATGAACGCACCCGGATTCAGATCCTGGATGGCCAGCATGGCCTGTTGCATCGAGACACTGTCATCCGGACGCACATTGGCCGCAATTTTCCAGAGTGTGTCGGAAGAATTGGTGGGACCGAACGTTCTTGCAGCGGAACCGGACGAAGCACGGGTGTCGCCATCCCGGCCGGAGGCGCCAAAAGGCTCCTGACGCTGGGTTGTCGAGGTCTCGGTTCGCGTCGCAGGTGCAGACACTCGCTCTTCGATGCCGGACTCTTCCGCGTAGACGGGCGGATCAACCAATACCGAGTATTCGCGCATCAACCTGCCACTCGGCCAGGTCACCTCCAGCAGAAAATTGAGGTATGGCTCCCGCAAGGGTTCCCGCGACGTCACGTTGACGATCAGACCGCCATCACGGCTGGTCGTCACCTCGAATTGAAGCTTGGTAAGGAATGTGTTCCGGTCGATACCGACCCGTTGATAGTCGTTCTCAGAGGCGATATTGACGAACACATCGCCGGGATCGACCCCCTGGCTTTTACGCAGATTGATATCCGCGTCCAGAGGCTCATTGAGATAGGACTGCAATTCAATTTCACCCAGCCCCAGGGCCTGTGCGACTCCCGAACCGAGCCCTCCCGCCAGAGCCAGGGCAACCGCCAGCTTGCGTACCTTCATGCTTATTCCTTTCCAGTCTCCGTTATTCGTTACTGCTTTTTCAAACAGAATCGGACGAGGTTGGATGACTTCCGTCTGGATAATTCTCGTTATTATGTCAGCTTATTAAGCTTCAGTTGGGCAAGTATTGTTGATAAAACCCCTTTTATCAATCGATCAGCAGCAATCCTTGCACCATTTTTTTATCAATCGCGCGGAACTGCTTAGCGTTCTTGAAAATAACAGGGGCGGGGGCTGAAATCAGCCTCCGCCCCCTTGCCGGTTTGCCGAAACCGGACACAGTTGGCATTTAACGCCCCCGTGTAACAATTTTTAACGCTCCTGAAGGATCCGGAGCATGCGGCGCAGCGGTTCAGCAGCACCCCACAGTAGTTGATCGCCTACGGTGAACGCGGAAATGTATTCCGGCCCCATGGACAGCTTTCGAATACGGCCGATGGGCACGCTCAATGTACCGGTCACCTTCGCCGGGGTCAGCTCTTCAATGGTCGCATCGCGTTCATTGGGAATGACTTTGACCCAATCATTGGCTTTGGCGAGGATCGATTCGATCTCTGCGACCGGCAGATCCTTCTTCAGCTTGATGGTCAATGCCTGGCTGTGGGAGCGCATGGCGCCTATCCGCACGCAGATGCCGTCAATCGGGATCGGATGATCGGAGCGACCGAGGATCTTGTTGGTCTCGACCCCGGCTTTCCACTCTTCCTTGCTCATACCGTTATCGAGTTGTTTGTCGATAAACGGAATCAGGCTCCCCGCCAGGGGGACCTGGAAGTGCTCGGTCGGGAAATCCGCAGAACGCATGGTGTCGGTAACCTTGCGGTCGATTTCGAGGATGGCGGACGACGGATTATCCAGTTCGCTCTGGACACTCTTGTTGAGCTCACCCATCTGATTCAACAGTTCACGCATGTTCTGCGCGCCGGAACCGGAGGCCGCCTGATAGGTCATGGGAGATACCCACTCGATCAGATCCTGCTCCAGCAAACCGCCTAGCGCCAGCATCATCAGACTCACGGTGCAGTTGCCGCCGACATAATCCTTCACGCCTTTGTCCAGCGCGGCATCAATCACATTGCGATTGACCGGGTCCAGAACAATGACGGAGTGATCCACCATCCGCAGTGTGGAGGCGGCATCAATCCAGTAGCCTTGCCAATCTGCGTCGCGCAGCTTCTGGTAGACCTCGCCGGTGTAGTCGCCACCCTGACAGGTCACGATCACGTCCATGGTTTTGAGAATGTCGATGTCGAACGCGTTCTGGAGAGGCGGAACGCCTTCTTTGCCCACATCGGGAGCCGGCTTACCCGCCTGGGACGTGGTAAAAAAGACCGGTTCGATATCGGCAAAATCGTTTTCTTTACGCATGCGCTGCATGAGGACTGAGCCCACCATGCCACGCCAACCTACAAGTCCAACTCGCTTCATGTGCGACCTTTGAACCTCATTTTATGCCCGCCCTCTGCAGTTATCGCTGGCAGGGACAGGATGGATGATCCCGCGGTAACCGCATCCTGTTACCGTCGGGTCTCAGATTCGCATTACCGGAGCTGTTATCAGAGTGCCGCCAGAACCGCCTCACCCATTTCACGGGTGGACACTTTGCGGGCGCCCTCGGACATGATGTCCGCAGTGCGCAACCCCTGATCCAGTACCTTGCTGACGGCCGCTTCTATGGCATCTGCCGCTTTCTCTTCGCCGAGGCTGTACCTCAGCATCATCGCCGCACTGAGAATGGTCGCCAGCGGATTAGCGATACCCTGCCCGGCGATGTCCGGCGCGGAACCGTGACACGGCTCATACATGCCCTGTTTGTCCGAGTTCAGCGACGCAGACGGCAACATGCCAATCGAACCGGTGAGCATCGCCGCTTCGTCGGAAAGAATATCACCAAACATGTTGCCAGTCACAATCACATCGAACTGCTTGGGGGCGCGAACCAGCTGCATGGCGGCGTTGTCCACATACATATGGGACAGTTCCACGTCCGGGTACTCGCGGCGCAGATCGTTCATCACTTCCCGCCAGAGTACGGTCACTTCAAGCACATTCGCCTTGTCGACCGAGCAGAGTTTCTTGCCACGCTGCTGGGCCGCCTCGAAAGCCACCCGGCCAATCCGGCGGATCTCGGATTCGGTATAGGCATAGGTGTTGTAACCCTGGCGCTCACCACTCTCCAGTTCCCGCACGCCGCGCGGCTGGCCGAAGTAAATACCGCCGGTGAGCTCGCGCACAATCATAATATCCAGCCCTGACACCACCTCCGGTTTCAGCGAGGATGCTGACGCCAGTTGCGGGTACAGAATGGCCGGCCGCAGATTGGCAAACAACTCCAGATTTGAGCGCAGGCCCAGCAACCCCTTTTCCGGGCGCTTTGCCATGGGCAGACTGTCCCACTGGGGGCCGCCGACCGCGCCGAGGAGGATCGCGTCCGCCTTGCGGGCCTTTTCCAGCGTCTCATCCGGCAGGGGGCTGTCGGTTTCGTCAATGGCTGCACCACCTACAAGACCGCCCTCGAAGATCAGGCCAAGATCAAACGTTTCATTGATTTTGTGGAGCACTTTCTCGGCTTCAGCGACGATTTCAGGACCAATACCATCACCGGGCAGCATCAGAATTGTTCTGGACATAGCCGTTCCTTGCAGATTCAGTAAATTGTCAGATTCAGTGACCAGCGCCGAATAACCAGGGAGCGGTTTTGCGACGGCTGTCTTCATAGGATTTGATCAGGTCCGCATCCTCCAGCGTGACACCGATGTCGTCCAGCCCGTTCAGCAGGCAATGGCGACGAAAATCGTCCACGTCGAACCCGAAGGATTCACCGGAGGGCGTGGTTACCGTCTTTGCCTCAAGATCCACCGCCAGCTGATAACCCTCTTCGACTTCAGCTTCACGGAATAACTGATCAACCACTTTTACATCAAGAACAATGGGTAACAAGCCATTCTTGAAGCAATTATTGTAGAAGATGTCGGCAAAACTCGGCGCGATGATCACCCGAAAGCCGTAATCGTCCAGGGCCCAGGGGGCGTGCTCCCGGCTGGAACCACATCCGAAATTGCTACGGGCCAGCAGCACACTGGCGTTCTTGTAGCGGTCCTGATTCAGTACAAAATCCGGATTCACCGGACGCTGGGAGCAATCCTGATCAGGTTTGCCCTCATCCAGGTAGCGCAGCTCATCAAACAGGTTCGGGCCGAATCCGGTGCGCTTGATGGACTTCAGAAATTGCTTGGGAATGATCATGTCCGTGTCCACGTTGGAACGGTCCATGGGAGCAACGAGGCCCCGGTGTTGCGTAAAAGCGCGCATGGTTCTCTCCTGTGGCTCAGTGGGTCAGTTCACGAACATCAACAAAATGGCCGGATACCGCGGCGGCTGCCGCCATAGCGGGGCTGACCAGATGGGTGCGACCGCCAAAGCCCTGACGGCCTTCGAAGTTGCGATTTGAGGTGGACGCGCAATGCTCACCCTGCCCCAGCTTGTCGGCGTTCATGGCCAGACACATGGAACAGCCCGGGTCACGCCACTCCAGACCCGCTTCGATAAAGATCCTGTCGAGCCCTTCCTGTTCTGCCTGAGCCTTGACCAGCCCGGAACCCGGCACCACCATCGCCTGCTTCAGCGATGGGGACACTTTACGACCTTTCACCACGGCCGCTGCCTCACGGAGATCTTCGATACGGCTGTTGGTGCAGGATCCAATAAACACCCGATCCAGCTTGATATCGGTGATCGCCTGATTGGGCGCCAGGCCCATGTATTTCAGGGCACGAACGATGCCCTCGCGCTTGATCGGATCGGTTTCCTTCGCCGGGTCGGGCACATGGCCGTCAATGCCGGCGACCATTTCCGGAGACGTACCCCAGCTGACCTGTGGCTGGATATCGGCACCGTTCAGTTCGACCACTTTGTCGAACGCGGCGTCGTCATCGCTGTGCAGCGTGCGCCAGTAATCAACGGCGGCATCCCAGGCTTCCCCTGTGGGTGAGAACGGACGATCCCTGACATACGCGATGGTGGTGTCATCCACGGCCACCATGCCAACCCGCGCTCCCGCCTCAATGGACATGTTGCAGATAGTCATGCGGCCTTCCATGCTCAGGCCCTGGATGGCTTCACCACCAAACTCGATGGCATAGCCGGTTCCGCCAGCGGTACCGATTTTGCCGATAATGGCCAGCACCACGTCCTTGCCGGTGACGCCGGCGCCAAGCTTGCCGGACACTTTTACCAGCATGTTCTTCATTTTCTGCTGCACCAGACACTGGGTGGCCAGAACGTGTTCGACCTCGCTGGTGCCAATGCCGTGGGCCAGACACCCGAAGGCGCCGTGAGTCGAGGTGTGGGAGTCGCCGCAGACAATGCTCATACCCGGCAGTGTCGCGCCCTGCTCCGGCCCGATCACGTGAACGATGCCCTGGCGCTGATCCAGAATCTTGAATTCAAGAATGCCGAATTCGTCGCAGTTCCTGTCCAGTGTTTCCACCTGAATACGGGACACCGGGTCGACAATGCCGTCGATGCCCCGGGCGCGGTCAGTGGTGGGCACGTTGTGGTCCGGTGTGGCGAGATTGGCATCAAGACGCCACGGTTTACGACCCGCAATGCGCAAACCCTCGAAGGCCTGGGGCGACGTTACTTCGTGAAGCAGTTGCCGGTCGATGTAGATCAGCGCCGAGCCGTCATCACGCTGTTTGACGAGATGGTCGTTCCACAATTTGTCGTATAAGGTCTTGCCCGCCATGATTTTCTCTCACTCTCTGGGGGTTGCTGTGTACCGCGTATCTGGGAACAGTTTACCGCCTTTGCATGAATAACCTCAATTCATGTTTTTTATTCTTTGCATTCCTTTTTGGCATACCTTATTTTGGGATCACAGCACTGCCTGACCAACCACGCAGAACATCACCGGAGCGGAGCCATGGATGCCAACTTACTCAAAGCGTTCCTGACCATCGTCGATCAGGGTTCATTCTCCGAGGCTGCCGAGATCCTGCACCTGACCCAGCCTGCAATTTCCAAGCGCCTGGCAACCCTGGAAAACCAGTTGAGCTCGCCGCTGATAGACCGCAGCCACCGCCAGATCCGCCTGACAAGCGCGGGTGCCCGCTTGTTGCCCCACGCCCGCAAAATTCTGGACGAGATTCATAACGCCCGGGTGGCGCTGTCGCCAGACTCTGCAACGGTCGAGGGGGAACTGCACATCATCGCCAGTCACCATATCGGGCTTCACCACTTGCCTAACTGGTTACGGCGCTTCACCCGTGACTTTCCCGGGGTATCGCTAAGCCTGCAGTTCATGGAGTCCGACGCGGCCTACGAGCAGATGCGCAAGCGTAACGCGGAGCTTGCTTTTGTCACTCTGAGTGACAGCATGGCGGGCCATTACTCGGTGTATGAGCAGTGGTCGGATCCGATGGCGTTTGTTGCGGGTCCGGAGCATGCCCTGGCTGACCTTGACGCACCCACGCTCGCTGACCTGGCCAGGCATTCGGCGTTGCTGCCTGATACCACAACGGCCACTTACCGGGTGGTCAGCCGCTTGTTTCTGGAAGCCAACCTGCCTCTGCACCCGCAGATGCCCACCAATTACCTTGAGACCATCAAGATGATGACCAGCGTAGGCCTGGGCTGGAGCGTACTGCCACTGAGCATGGTGGACGAGAGCGTGCGACGGCTGGATCTCGGCTTTCCGGTCACGCGGGTGTTGGGCGCCGTCGGGTTGTCGGGACGCCAGCTTTCGGGTGCTGCGCGGGCTCTTATTGAGGTTGTGCGGGCACAGGAGCACCCGCTTCCATAGCCGTCACGGCGGGCTGGTGTCACCGTCTGACGGCGGTGGCCGCAACCCGCGCCAGGTGATCACAATTGCAACAAGCATGGCGGCCGCGCCGCCCCAGAAGGCTGCTGAGGTGCTGAACCCTTCCACCAGAAAGCCGGACATCCAGGCACCCAGCGCTCCGCCGGCGCCAAACGTTAACCCGCTGTACAGTGCCTGACCCTGGCCGTGGTGATGCTGGCCAAAAAACCCCTGCACATACTGAACCGAAATGGCATGCAACGCGCCGTAGGATGCCGCATGCAACAGCTGGGCAAACACCAGCACAGCAACCACATCGGTGAGCTCAGCGATCAGTACCCAGCGAATCATGGTCAATGTCAGGGCCCCTATGGCGATCTGACGGACCGATAGGCGGCGTGTCAGACGGTGCATGACCAGGAACAGCCCGATCTCCGCCAACACACCCAGCGACCACAGCAGGCCGATCGCCAGCTTGCCGTAGCCGTGCTGCTCAAGATGAATACTGAAGAAGGTGTAGTAGGCCCCGTGGGACACCTGAAGCAGAAAATTCATCAGGAAGAACGCCACCACCGCAGGATGCGTAAGAATGGCTTTCAGGCTTCCCCTCGGCGCCGGGGGTTTGCGCTCACCACGCTCGGACGGCACCAGAAATGCCGAGATCGCAATGCCCGCAAACACCGGCAGCAACAACCAGGGCAAACCCTCAATGGGCATCCATTCCAGAATGCCACCCACCAGTGCAACCGCTCCGATAAATCCGACAGAACCCCAAAGCCTTACCTTGCCATACCGGTCCTTTTGCTTCCCCAGCGCTCTGAGGGTAATCACCTCGTACAGCGGCAGGATGGCATTCCAGAAAAAGGTAAAGGCCAGCATGACCAGCAGCAGGCCATAAAAACCGGGCTCCAGAAACACCCCAGCGAAAAAAAGTGAACCGGTGATCGCTCCGAAACGCACCAATCGAACCCGTTGACCGGTGCGGTCACCAAGCCAGCCCCAGACGCTGGGCGCAACAATCTTGGTGAGCTGAATGGTGGCCATCAGGGTGGCAATCTGAAGGTAGGAAAAGCCCTGCCCTTCAAGATAGAGGGACCAGTAAGGAAGGAGCCCTCCGAGGAGGGCAAAGAACCAGAAATAGAGGTTGGAAAGCCGCCAGTGAATAGACAATGGTCTCTCTGCGCCCGTCAGAGCTGGCCGAGTACCGGCGTGGGTACCACGACATCACCGTTCTGACCACGATGCCGAAGGTAATGATCCATCAATACGATGGCCATCATCGCCTCGGCAATCGGCGTCGCCCGGATACCCACACACGGATCGTGGCGCCCGGTGGTGATCACCTCTACCGGATTGCCGTGCACATCAATGCTGCGACCAGGTATCCGCAGGCTCGACGTCGGCTTCAGCGCGATGCTGGCAACGATGGGCTGACCGGAGGAAATACCGCCCAGAACGCCACCCGCGCTGTTCGACAGAAAACCCTCGGGCGTCATCTCATCCCGGTGCTCGGTGCCTTTTTGCTCGATACAGTCGAACCCGGCCCCGATCTCCACACCCTTGACGGCGTTGATGCTCATCAGGGCGTGGGCGAGATCGGCATCAAGGCGATCAAAAATCGGTTCACCCAGGCCCGGCGGTACGCCTTCGGCAACCACATTGATGCGGGCTCCGATGGAATCGCCTTCCTTGCGGAGCGCATCCATGTAGGCTTCCATTTCCGGGACCTTGTCCGCGTCCGGGCAAAAGAACGGATTCTGATGCACCTGATCCCAATCAAACTTTTCGGCTTTGATCGGCCCAAGCTGTGACAGATAACCCCGAACCGTAATACCCAGGCGCTGCTCTAAAAACTTTCTGGCCACCGCGCCTGCGGCCACCCGCATTGCCGTTTCCCGGGCCGAGGAGCGGCCGCCACCCCGGTAGTCACGAACGCCATACTTGTGGGCGTAGGTGTAATCGGCGTGAGCCGGACGGAACTGCTCGGAGATTTTCGAATAGTCCTTGGAGCGTTGATCGGTATTCTCGATCACCAGGCCGATAGGCGTGCCCGTGGTTTTACCTTCGAACACCCCGGAAAGAATCCTGACCTCATCCGCCTCGCGGCGTTGCGTGGTGTGACGGGAGGTGCCGGGCTTGCGGCGGTCGAGATCCCGCTGCATATCGGCTTCGGAAAGCTCCAGGCCCGGAGGGCAGCCATCAATGATGCAACCCAGCGCGGCCCCGTGGCTCTCACCAAAAGAGGTAACCGTAAACAATTTTCCGAATGTGTTTCCCGACATGATTCAGTATCTTATCCAGGTTTTATAAAAAGATTCTCAGGAATTGCTCTGCCATTGACGCAGCTCATCCCCGTAGATCAGGAAGACCCCGTCACCACCGTTTTCAAATTCCAGCCAGGTAAACGGCAAATCCGGGTACGCCTGCTCAAAGGCTACCCAGCTATTGCCCACCTCAACGATCAACAGGCCGCCCGGGTTCAGATGGTCCGCGGCATGGGCAATGATCCGGTGAGCAATATCCAGACCGTCGCTGCCCGCTGCAAGACCCAGTTCCGGCTCATGACGGTACTCGGCCGGCATGCTGGCAAGATCCTCGGCGTCGACATAGGGCGGATTGCTCAAGATAACATCGTACCGACCTTCAACGCCGTCGAAGACGTCCGCTTTTACCGTGCGGACCCGATCCTGGAGACCATGAAACTCGATGTTGCTGGCGGCCACGTCCAGTGCATCCGCTGAAATATCCGCCAGGTCCACCTCCGCCTCGTCAAAAACGGTTGCCGCACCAATGCCGATACAGCCACTGCCAGTGCACAGATCCAGCACACGCTGCACCGGCGCCTCACCCAACCAGGGCTGCAAACCGCGCTCGATCAGCTCACCGATGGGAGACCGTGGCACCAGAACCCGTTCGTCCACGTGAAAGGGCATGCCCATGAACCAGGCCTCACCCAGCAGATAGGCCATGGGCACCCGCTCTTCGATACGCCGCTGCATACGACGGAGGATCAACTCCCGCTCTGCCAGTATCAGCCGGGCGTCCAGAAACAGCGTGTTGTTTTCCAGCGGCAGGTTCAGTGTGCGCATCACCAGCTGAACGGCTTCATCCCAGACGTTATCGGTGCCATGGCCGAAATACAGAGGCGATGCGGAAAACGTCGTGGAAACATACCGGAGGTAATCCCGCACGGTGTAAAGCTCGTCAATGGGGTTGGTCACAATGTTCGGGTTCCTGCCAAAGTGCGTGAGTGCAAAAGTGGCCGGTATTATACGCAGTTTGTTCGCCACACTGCAGCCCCACCGGCTGAGTCAGAGTGCCAACGGTCCCGAGCTGGTGCGGCTCTCCTCGTAACGATCCAGCGCTGCCGCCATGCGCTCGCGGCCGAGCTGAATCAGTTCCGGCGCTTTATGATAGTCGTAGGCACGGCAGGCGTTTTTCGGAACGTTAACCAGCAGATCCGGGGGATAACCCGCGATCTTGTATTGCACCAGGGCGCTCTGCATGGTTTCGATGGTGAGGTTCATCACATCAAACTTGCCAATGCCCAGCTTGTCCCAGTCAATCGTTTCATGGGCCTGCTCGGCCTCTTCCGCTGCCTTGCTGACGGCCACACTGTGTTTGTCATGCTGGCGTTTCTCGGACTGATTTTTCTCCACCGCCTTGCTGATTTTGTCCTCAGCGCTGTCGTCGCTGGGCAGGCCGCTCTTCTTGCCGGTGAGGGTCTTCAAGGCATCCCAGTCAAACCAGCGTGACGCCTTGTCTCGCAATACGTCGACCCATTCATCCGCGTCACCGGCGTCACCGAAGGCGGCATCCGGAATCCGTCTGCGTCGATCATCCTCACCGCTGAGGTTCACAGCAACGACCATATCGGCATGAGAAGAAATGGTGGGAATGATCGGCAATGGGTTCAGCAGCGCACCGTCTACCAGCACACGTCCGTTGAGGACCAGCGGCGTCACTACGCCGGGAATCGCCACTGATGCACGAATCGCCTGATCAAGCGGCCCTTCCTGAAACCAGATTTCCTTGTGCGCCAGCAGGTCGGTTGCCACCGCCGTAAAGGCGATGGGCAAATCCTCTATCCTGGTATCACCCAGCATGTCCCGCACCACGGAGAAAATCTTCTCGCCGCGGATAGCGCCCACTGAGTTGAAGGTCACATCCAGCAACCTCAACACATCGAACTGCCCGAGACCAGTGACCCAATCCTTGTAGTCTTTCATTTTCCCCGACGCGTACATGCCACCGATCAACGCACCCATCGAGCAACCGGAAATAGCAATGATGTCGTAACCCCGCTCCTGCAGGATTTCAATAGCGCCGATATGAGCATAGCCACGCGCCCCGCCGCTACCAAGCGTCAGCGCGACGGTTTTCCCTTTTCCGGGCAATGTGGGCTTGCGCGCCAAACTGGACGCCGCTTCCGCAGCAGACAGGTCCGAGCTCTCCACCATGGCTGAGGCGCCGTCGCTGACTCCGCCTTGCCCGGAATTGCGAGGCCCGGGCGATTGATTGTCGTTTGAGTTACTCACTGGTCTGGCCCCGTGATTACCACGATTTCAATGCGGTCGCCCTGCCGCTCAGGTAATGGAATGATGACCGCAGGTCCGACGTTGATCAGTGTTTGTCGCGCCCGGGACACGCCGGTTTTGTCGAGCACTTGCGACAGCGACTCCAACGCCTCTCCCGCACGCGCCAGGGCGTCATCCAGATCTTCATCAGCACCCAGGGTTGCATACCCGGTCAATGTCGCCCTGGCGCCTTTCTCGTCCATCCAGTTGCTCAGCATACGACGGTCGCTGGCGCTCCAGTCAAACCGATAGGTTATACCGCCCTGCCAAGGCACGATGATCGGGCCGCGCACTCGGGCATTGGCGGAATTCAGGCCGGGTATCGCAGCACCCTCACCCGCTTCCAGATGCTCAATCCAGACATATTCACGCTGGTTACCACGGGTAACGGTGTACACCAGGGTCAGCCAGGTCTTACCAGACGGGTCCGTCACTGCCGCAACCAGGTAATCCTGATCGGCGTCACGACCATACAGAGTCGCCTGGTCGAAGATCTGGTTTGCCCACACGTTGCTGCGCCCGCAACTGCGGCCGCTGCACTCAAACAATACCTGAGCCCCTCGGGCCTGAAGCACTCTCTGGTAATGCTCACGGGCCTCTCTCCGGCTGGAGTCCCGGGAGATCTCGTGAAGCTGGCCGACGCCGCGAACCGGAATTCGTGCCATTTTATCGGAACGAATCTGGTTGTTCACTTCTCGCACCGGACTGAACAGGACCAGGTGTCCCGATGACACGACCGGCACTTCCGCCTCAAGAGAAGATTGGGCAAAGGCCTCGGGGATACTTGCAGGATCGGGCTCGACCGCCAATGCAAGTAAAGGAAACAGAAGCAGCACGGCGCCGGCCAAACGGATAGCGATGTTACGAGTCATGGTTAATAAAAGCCCTGATTGCGTGATTGACCGGTTCAACGTCGCCATCAAGATGGCAATGGTGCCCACCGGCGACGGTGATGGTCTCAAGGTGGGGAATGGCGTCCAGGCGGGGTTGCCAGCCTTCACGCTGGGCCAGCAAACCGTGTTCTGCACGAATGAACAAGGCGCGAGTCGTCAGTTTGGCCAGAGAGGCCAGCACCTGGGTTTCTTCCAGCATGATCGGTGACGGATGACGCAGCCTTGGATCCGTGCCCCACACGTAACCACCGTCAACGGCTTTCATGTTTCTGGGGATCAGGGTCATGGCCGCCTCGGTGGAGAGCGGACTCAGACCGCCCTCCCTGGCCTTGCCGGCGGTGCGGGTGTCCGGGTAAACCACCGGTTTTCCGGAGCCGGCCAGCCGCTTTTTGATGGCTTTGCGCAGTTGGGGAATGGTGTCGGCGGATGGCCGGCTGATCGGCCCCAGGCTGTCGATCATCACCAGGCTCCGCACGTGTTCCGGGAATGCGGCGGCATAGAGGACGCAGACTATCCCACCCAGTGAGTGACCAACCAGATCGACCCGACCTTCAGGCCCTTCGGCAAAATGTTGCGCGATCAGCTCTGCGAGGTCGGCGACATAATCCATCAGCAGATAGCTCTGCCCGGACGGGCGATGCCCGGAATGACCATGACCCGCCATGTCGATACCAAATACATTCCGGGATTCAGCCAGGGAAGGTGCCAGTCGGTCAAAGGTCAGACAGTTGTCCAGCCAGCCATGAAGCATCAGCACGGGGCAGGCACCTGCCGTGGGGTATTTCGCTGGCCAATGCAGCCCCGCCAGCTCAATATCCTGCAGTGGCCAGGTCACCTCTTCACAAGGCGCAGTGTCAGTGTCTTCGGGATTCAGAGCAGTGTCAGTCATCAAGGATGGGTAGTGGCTTCCAGTTACATGGTGTGGGTAGGTCGGTCAGAACTCAGCGAACCGGCCAGATAGGATTCTATTTTGGTTCTGGCGGTTTCGTCATCACCATTGAACTGTACGCCAATACCGGCTGCCCGGTTTCCTTGGGCACCTTTCGGGGTGATCCAGATAACCTTGCCAGCCACCGGAATTTTTTCCGGCTCATCCATCAGGTTCAACAACAGGAACACCTCGTCACCGAGTTGATACTGTTTCTGCGTCGGTATAAACAGCCCGCCCTGCCGGATATAGGGCATATAAGCGGCGTAAAGCACCGCCTTGTCTTTGATAGTGAGGGTCAGAATGCCACTTCGTGCGCCGAAACCGGGCCCCATAATTCACACCTTCTGTCTGGCTATGTATCTGTTTGTTGTTGGGAATTTGTCGAATTCCGCAATATTTCCCAATGATAGCAGCAGTGACTGTAATACGCTCTTTCTGTTGTGCCTCCGCACGGTCAGGCGGGCACGCGCCTCTTGACGGGCATCAGCCCTTGCCAGGCAATCAGAAGGCGCCCGGCCTCCAGCTCAGGATTCACGTTATATACCGCCGCGGAACGGGCTTCATGAATCTGGTCCAGTAACTGATGGGCCCGCCATGGCGGATTGTTTCTGGCAAGGTATCCCAGCATGTCCGCCGCGTCCGAATCCAGGGCGTGTCCGCCGGCGCCCAGCCTCGCCAGATCGGCGGCCCAACGCTCAAAAAGCCATAGCGCCGCATCCAGGCCCAGCGTTTTGAAGGGTTTTGCGGCCTCACCAACGGTCATCTGGCCCTTCATGAATTGCCGGAAACACTCCAGAGCCTGGTCACGCTGCGCGAGAAAGTCGCTGTTGAGATATTCCAGTGCAAGTCTGGGCGCATTGGCGGCCATGGCCAGGGCTTTGACGCACTCTGCCGCAGCAGGGCGAGAATCTTCCTCCAGTTCCATGACCCGAGACGTCAGCCAGCGGGCCGCGTCGTCTTCCCCGGGAGTGGGAATCAGCATGGACTGACACCGGGAGCGGATGGTAGGCAGCACCGGGCGCCCGCTCTCCTGCAACAGGATCAGCACCACATCAGCCGAGGGCTCTTCCAGCGTTTTGAGCAGGGCGTTGGCCGAGTTGATGTTGAGTTGATCGGCGCGGTCAACAATGGCGATTTTACGGTGGCCGACCTGCGGTGAGGCTACGGCAAAGGACGACAAGGCCCGAATCTGGTCGATCTTGATCATCCGCGATTTTTCCGGTGTGTAAACCCGTATATCAGGATGGGTGCCCGCCGCCACCAGTTCGCATTGCTTGCAGCGACCACAGGGGCGGGCCAGGATGCCTCCACCTTTTTCCGGTTGATCGCAAATCAACAAAGACGCCAGGGCATCGGCGAACAGGCGCTTACCCACACCCCGCTCACCGTTGACCAACAGGGCGTGCGGCAGCCGATTCTCATCAAATCGCTTCTGCAGGCTGGCCCAGGCCCCGTTCAGCCAGGGCATTGATAAACTGTCTATATTCAACCTTCTGACCTTGCTGGCGTTTTTCGTGCTGTATTGGCTTGCCCGGAATCACGCTGAAGCTGCCGGCGCATCGTCGACAGCAAACGCCTCATGGCATTCCGGGAATCACGTTGGGCCACAGATTCGCTGCCATAGTAATGCTTGTTGACCAGCCGGGCAAAAGATCGCGCCGTGTTGCTGGCGGCGGGCCTTGCCGCGCCGATTCGTTGTGCCAGCTGAACGGGCGTCTCCCCCTGCCGCACCGGGATACCGCTGCGCTCGCACAACCGGTGCCACTGTCTGATCAGGCGGACCATGGGATCGCGCGACCCGCTGCCACGAACCTGCCAGGCGGACACCAGCCCGGCAATTAATAGCGCCAGCCCGACGATGCCGGCCGTGGCGTAACCAAGTTCCTTGAGCCCCATGCCGCCTGGCAGACGGGACATCAGATCCATCTGTGACTGCCCCTGATAACCTACCACCCAGCGCTGCCACTGGTAGTTGATCCGGTCAACCTGGAGGGAAGCCCACTGCAGGACGGCAATATCACCGTAGCGCTGAGGGGACGCCCATTCATTTTCCAGAAACGACCCTTCGTCGGCCACAGCATCCCGCAAGCCCAGCTCAATTCGGTCCGGAGCGATGGCGGCGGTAGGGTCGACCCGCACCCAACCCTGCCCCTGAAGCCATACCTCCACCCATGCATGGGCATCATACTGGCGCACGATCAGATACTCGTCATCGGCACCGGGATCTCCCCCCTGATAACCGACAACCACCCGTGACGGAATTCCGGCGGCACGGAACACGAAGGTGGCGGCGCCGGCATAATGAGCACAGAACCCGCGCTTCTCGTCGAACAGTAAGGTATCGACGCCATCGTTCGGCATGGCCGGCGGGCGCAAGGTGTAAAAGTATTCCTGCTCACGGAACTTTGACATCAGCGCATTGACCACCTCGCGATCACTCGCCGCGGTCGCTCGCAGATCCTCCGCCAAATCGCGGGCGCGGGGGTTCCCCTCTGACGGTAGTTGCAGATAACGCCTGACGTTGTCAGGTTCGGCCGTGTCCGTCCGTGTGACCTCGGCGGCCGCTAATTCCATCCGATAACGGACCGATGAATCTGCCGGCCGGCGGAAGCGGAACAACGAGTCATCAGCGCTGAGCACGTTGTCAGAAACGGCAACAGAGTTTTCCAGTGCGAACGCCCAGGTCTGGTCCGTGGGTTCCAGCAGCACATCGTATTGACCACGCTCCAGCTCACCCGCACCGCCGTCAACAGCAACGCGGCCGGGTCGGCGGAACGGCTCTTCACGGCCCTGGCGCCAGGTTTCTCCATCCAGGTAATCCAGGATCAAGCCGCGCCAGTAACGATCACGGTAGGCCGGGAGCTCCTCCCCGAAGGTGGCGCGAAAGGCACGCTCACTGCTTTGCGCCAGATTCGATATGTCCCCGGGGCGCATGGTGTCGCTGATGCCCGTGCGCGCCTGTCCAGACACCATCGGGACGCTCCACAGCGGCGCCATGCGTGGAAAGAACACAAACAGGAGAATCACAATGGGCAGGGTTTTCAGGAGCATCATGCCCAAACGGCGCCAACCGGACGCCATGGTGTCAGGGAGATCCGGCGCATTGAGTACCTGCAGGCCTACCAGCAGCAGGCCGACGGCAAAGAGATTAAGCACCGCCCAGTAGATTTGCTGGTGAAACAGGAAATTCACTGTTGCGAGGTACACAAGAATGAAGAACAGAACGTAAAAGTCGCGCCTGGAACGGGTCTCGAGCCACTTGAGTCCGACCGCCAGCACAAAGAACGAGGCCGCCGTATCAACGGTAAAGCGACCCTGGACGGTGCCGACGTAAACCGTGATAACCACCAGCATGATCCCCGTTTTCAACCATTTACCGGGGAGTCGGACACGACCGCTCTGTGCCATATAGCGCCAGCCCGCAAGCACAACACAGGTGACCACCAGCCAGATGGGTAACCGATCCCATTGAGGCACCAGTAACACCGCAAAGCTGGCTATCAACCAGAGCAGCGCCCGCGTCGGCAATGCCGGCGCATTGCCGTGAATTCCGCTGGTGGCAGCCAAGCCTGACAAAGCCATTATCCGGATTCTCCCACTGCAAATTCCTGCGTGGTTCCGGTTTGCCGGGTGCCGAAGGGCGCGGAGGAATCATCCCGCGGCTTTTCAATGCCGAGCACCGCCAGACTTTTCAGGCACCGGGCGACATGCGCCGGTCCGGTATCCGGCTCGATCATCTGTCCTGGCAGGTTCAGGCCAAACGGCGCTCCGCTCCGCCCCCGCTCCAGCACCTGAGCCGTGAGATAACTCAGGCGCAAATCCATGTCCACGCCCGGAAAAGCATGAAAATCCAGCCAATGGGGACTGCCCTGCTCACCTTCCCAATCTGCGATCACCATCTGCCCGGAACGGGCGTAACGTTTCCAGAGCACACGCTGACTCGGGTCGCCTTCGCGCCACGGGCGCATGTCCGCATGATCGTTACCCTCTACCGAGCGCGCGCTGGACTGGTCGTCACCGTCAGTTACCGTGCTGGGCGCTTCCGGCGCCGGCACCGGCCGCGGGTAGACAATGGCGCAGGACACCGGCCTGACCCAAGACCAGGCTTTGAGAAGTCCGAACGGAAACCGGGTCTCGACACGAATACGATCCGGCCGGAAATAACCACGCTGATGACAGGCCAGTGCGATCGTCATGTCGGCGGCCTGCCGGGCGGGGACGTGTTGCTGGTCCAGTGTGTGACCGTCGGAACACAGAGAAATGGCGACCGCATCGTGTTTCCCGGAAACAGCCCGGAAATGAAAAGGTAAAGAATCACCGGCGAACCCCTCCCCGGTCTTCACCAGTGTCAGCTCGAGGCCAGCGAGATTGCGGTGGGTCTGATGCATGGCGGCCACCATGATGGCACCCAGCAGGAACGTCAGCAGATAAATCAGGCTGTTCTGGTAGTTAATGCCGGTAATGAGCATGATCAGCAACAACACACCAAACACCACGCCGGCACCGGTTGGCAGAATAAAAATATTGCGCTGGCTGAATACCTGTTTATCGGTACGGGGAATCCTGCGGTTCACCCACCGCTGCCACCGAACTCGTAATGCCTGAAACATAGAGCATCCTTGAATCGTGTTACCCCTCGCTGACAGGGTTTTCATAACAATACTGACAATACACAGGATGTGATCACATTACCGCCACAAAGCCCTTGAATTTGTGTCGGGCAATCCGAATACTGATTATTAAGGGAGCAGACTGATCGAAGTATCCTCAGAAGCGCCTCATTTTCGTGGATCACAAGCCAAGAGGCTACACCATGACACGCCGAACTTCCCTCTCAATCGCCATCATCAGCACAGCCGGTGCCGCGCTGTTCAGCAGCAGTCTGCTGGCCGGTGTTCAGACCATGACCTCTGACGAAATGGTCGAGACCTACGTCAAGGATTCTGCCGTGATCGTGGTGCCCAAGGATCAGCGTAAAAGCGAGGCTGATCGCCAGCGCATCATTCGGTCGTTGACCATCTCACCCGGCGAGCCGGTCCTGACGGAAGCCGAGGAGGAAGCCTACCGGGAGGCAATGCAACGTTACCAGCACGAGGGCACGTCGGATGCGCTGGAAAGCGCAGAGGAAGAATTCCTGCGCCGTGCACTGCTGCTACCCCAGGAAGAATTGGCCCGGGCGCGCCCACCGGCAGACTTCACACCCCCGATTCAGCCGATCATTTTTGGCCAGCAGGCGCAGATCCCCGACGAGCCGTTCACCCAAACATTCCTGAACGATCAACTCGGTGTCGGGTTTGATGGCCAGAATCTGAACTTTTCCATAGGTAACCCTCCTGGGATTGACCGGATCGAAGTCCCGCAGGCCATTAACGAAGGGCCCGTGACCCTGACGCCGCGGCCCGGCGGCGGATTTGATCTGTCCATTGCGGTCCCGGATCGTTAACTGGGCACTTTACTTTAACGGGACGCAAAAAAACGGCACTGGAAAGTGCCGTTTTTTTTGCCTGGACGGTACTCATCCAGAAACAAAAACGCCCCGCCTAAGCGGGGCGTTCAACACCATAGGTGTCAGGTCAGCTTAGTGACCGTAAACAGCCAGCTTGGTGTCGGTGATCGCCAGGTTGTCGATGGCGAACGAACCGATGGAAGTTCCACCGATTTCAACAGCACCGATGGACATGTCCATGTAGACGTTGTTCACGTCGATACGCAGCACGTCGGTGGCAGTTGATGCGCCCAGACCAGCACCCTTGTAGACGTCCAAGTTCACGTTAGCGAAACCAGCTAGAACCTGTGCTTCCTTGGAAGTCGGATCCAAACCGAATTCGCCGTCAGCATCAGCTGTCATTACCGAGCCATCACCATCGTAGTCGAAGTTACCGCCTGCACCGGAGATGGTCATGTCACGCACGCCGATACCCAGGAATTCAACGTCGAAATCCATATCCTGCACGTCAAATGCAGCTACGATGTTAAGGTGGTCAGTAGCGGTATCCACACGGATATCCAGTTGAGCAAGGTTACCGTAGCCGCTCATGTTAGAGATCAGCGTGGTGCTGTCTGAACCGGTAGTACCAGCCAGAAGCTCCATGGACCCAACCTTCAAACCCCAGTCGATCGGATTACCATCGAGAGTCGCTACGTGAATTACAGCGTCGCCGTCGTCTGCAACATCGATGTCAATTTTCAGCTGGTCCAGCAGGTCATTGTAACCCGCAGCTGCACCGTCAGTAGTTACACCGGCACCACCAAGGATGATGTCGTTGACCGCGAACGAGCCTTCATCAGTGTACTTGAACTGTCCGATGCTGACTTTGGTTTCGAGCTCAATGGTCACACCGGCCTGACCGGTAATGTTGCCCATTGCGCTGTCATCCATGGCTTTCAGGTCAGCGTGAGCTGCAAAAGGAGCAGCGGCTACAGCCGTTGCGAGTGCGATTTTCTTCAGGCCTTTCATATTTATCTCCTTATAAACTCATGTTGTTATTATCTGAGTTTGTATTTTTCGTGGAGTCCCTTACCCCACGAGGCCATTTAAGATTGTTTTACAGTCCTAGTCCGTGACTGCATTCACACTTCTTAACGCATTGCTTACAACCTGAAACAAACGGGATTCACATCTCATCTTCAGATTTGATTCGTGGGCGCCTGCCCTCGATCGTCATAGAACATCTCAAAGGGCTTTTCTTTTGTAACAGATTGAGAATAAAAAACTTTTCCATCTTCGATGGTGTAGGGGATGATCTTGTTCCCGGCAATACCGAGCCGGTGCTCATGTTCGATAACCAAAGCCTCAGCTTTCTCGCCCTCTTTAACCTTGCCGGTGTACAGAATGACGGCAGCATTGATCTTACCTCGTCGGGCGATCGACTTCAGCGCGGCCCGATACATCAGAATTCGCACACTTGCGGGCGTCTGGCCGGTCTGGCCGTCAATGTTGATCCGCTTGATGGTCTCGCCATCGTTCAGCAGCATCCAGGCGGCTGGCATAGTGCTATCGTTTTCCTGCAATCCTACTGTGTACTCTTGCGTCGCCTTTTCCGTCAACCTGACCAGCTGTTCCTGCCCGACAATTGCGTATCGTGCCAATTCCTCACTGGAAAGCTTGCCATCTGACAGAACACTGTTTTCAGGTATTTGCACTTCGATCTGTTCCTCCTCAGCGGCAACTGATAGGGGCAGAAAATTCACAGCGGCGAGTGCAACACCGAAAATGAAACGATTCATCTTTTGCATGACAGGTGTCCTTTTTATTTTGATCTGATTTCCACATTTGAAACCTATAACTCGGGTAAAATACCTTGGCGTATCAACCCACCGATCTGAGCAGAACATACTGCTTTATTATTAGATCAGTGCGGCTTTACGCCTCACAATGCCCGTTTTGTGGCCTGTGTATCATCTTCTATATTTCACGGGGAAATTTTGAGCCTATCTGTTTCCAGACTACTTACCCGAGAGGAGTACCAGAGACTTCAGGCGCAAGCGTCTGGGGCACCGGATTTCGCCTACATAGGCAGTACCGGTGAGGGAAATGCACGGGGTCTGCTTTGTGGCTTCTCCGCCCTTGCCTGCGAATCCATAACGGTCAACAGCAAATCGTCGGACCGGGCCAGATTGTCCGGACTCGCCGACGAGATGGAACAGGTGGTCGAAAAATACGCACTCGACTCGTCAATAGCGGCGGACTTTCTGAGCGGTGGCTGGATCGGTTTCCTGAGCTACGAACTCGGTTATGTCAGAGAAAAACGCCTGGCGCCCCTGTGCCCGAATGTCGATACTCCCCTCTTGCATGCGGGCTTCTATCTCTGGACTGCCAGCCACAACCGCACAAGTGGGACGTATTATCTGTGGATTCACCCGGCATGTGAGCAACGTACCCTTGAAACGCTGGCTCGCTGGTTGCAGTCCGATCTTGCCCCCGGGCCCGCCGACTGGACAATGATCCGGCCTTTTGCCCCGCGGCAATCCGCACGGGACTACCGCGATAGCGTCAGCGCCATTCGAGACTACATCAGCGCAGGTGACTGCTATCAGGTGAACCTGTCCCAGGAATTCAGCGGAGAGTTCCGCGGCAATCCCTGGCACGCGTTCCAGGCGCTGGCCGCTGAAAACCCGACACCCTACAGCGCGTTTATCCGGGCCGGCGGGCAGAGCATTCTGTCGGTGTCTCCGGAGCGGTTTCTGGAAATTCGCGGCAAAACGATCCTGACCAGCCCCATCAAGGGCACCCGACCACGCGGCGATACGTCCGCACAGGATGTGGCCTACTCGAACGAACTGCAGGCATCGGAGAAAGACCGCGCCGAGAATCTGATGATTGTGGATCTGTTGCGGAATGATCTGGGCGTCAGCGCCGAGGCAGGCAGCGTGTCCGTGGACGCCTTGTTTTCACTGGAGTCTTACCGCAACGTTCATCACCTGGTGAGTCACATCCGTGCCACGCTTCGGGAAGACGTGTCGCCGATGCAAGCATTGATCGATGCGTTTCCCGGAGGGTCGATCACCGGTGCCCCGAAGATCCGCGCGATGGAGATCATCCGTGAGCTGGAGCCGCACTGGCGCGGGCCGTACTGCGGATCGGTATTTTACCGGGGATTGAACGGCATACTGGACAGCAACATCGCCATTCGTACGCTGCTGTGTGACGACGCGGGTACCATCCGATGCTGGGGAGGCGGAGGGGTGGTCGCGGATTCCGATCCGCAGGCTGAGTATGAGGAGACGCTGACCAAAGTGCGTCCCCTCATGGCTTTTCTGGAGCAGTTCAACACTTGAGACCGATCAGGTCTCGCTGTGCACCGCACTTGCTTTCAGAAACTCCTGCCTGAGTTCCTCAAACGTATGCACCGCCGGAAACTGCGGGAATTCATCGATCACGTTCTGCGGTGCGTGGAACAGAATGCCCGCTTCAGCCTGACCCAGCATGGTGGTGTCGTTGTAGGAATCACCGGCCGCAATGACCCGGTAATTGAGCAGCTGGAACGCCCGCACCGACTGGCGCTTCGGGTCCCGCTGACGCAAGAGGTAATTGGTGATCTGCCCATTCTCCGCCACTTCCAGCTTATGGCACAGCAGCGCCGGATAGCCCAGCTTCTTCATCAGCGGCATGGCAAACTCGTAGAAGGTGTCTGACAGAATGACCACCTGAAACCGCTCTCGCAGCCAGTCGAGGAATTCCCTGGCACCGGGCAGCGGGTCCAGCTCTCCGATCACTTCCTGAATCTGTGGCAGGCCATAACCATGCTCGTCCAACAGGCGAAGACGCTGTTTCATCAGCACGTCGTAGTCGGGAATGTCGCGGGTGGTTGCCCTCAGTTCCTCAATGCCGGTTTTTTCTGCAAACGCGATCCAGATTTCCGGGATCAGTACGCCTTCGAGGTCAAGACACGCGAGTTCCACAGTGTTCTCCTGCTAATCAAGTCAGTAGTTACAGCGCCGATGAGCAGCGCGGCGGGTAGTCGGCACGTATGATAAGAAAATACGCCGCCGAATGCATCGTGCATCTTGCCCGCTATAAGGTTATACAACCAGATTCCTTCAGGCCAGCAGCGGTTAATGGTAGATTTATCACACATTTATCACGGACAACCCTTCTCATGACTGATATTGCATCGTTACAACAGGAACTGGACGGCCAAAGCCCGCGCGCCATCCTGAAAGCGGCCCTGGCCAGATTCGATAACATTGCGATCTCGTTCAGTGGTGCCGAGGACGTAGCACTGATTGAAATGGCCCACAAGCTGACAGACAACCTGCAGGTTTTCACTCTCGACACCGGTCGGCTGCACCCGGAAACCTACGAGTTTGTCGAGAAAGTGCGTCAGCATTACGGCATTGAGATAGAGGTGCTGTTTCCGGATGCCACGGAGGTACAGGAGCTGGTGAACGGTAAGGGGCTGTTCAGCTTCTATAAAGATGGCCACGGTGAGTGCTGTGGCATCCGCAAGGTCAATCCGCTGAGGCGCAAGCTGGCCACGGTGGATGCCTGGATCACTGGCCAGCGCAAGGACCAGAGCCCGGGTACCCGCAACGAGGTGCCGGTGGCGCAGATCGACAGCGCCTTTTCCAGCGATACCCATCAGTTGATCAAATTCAACCCACTCGCTGACTGGACCTCAAAAGAAGTCTGGGATTACATCCGGATGTCTGAGGTTCCCTACAATGCCCTGCACGAAAAGGGGTTTGTCAGCATTGGTTGCCAGCCCTGCACCCGGCCAATCTTGCCGGGCCAGCATGAGCGGGAAGGACGCTGGTGGTGGGAAGAGGCCACACAGAAAGAGTGTGGCCTGCACGCAGGTAACCTGATCGCGAGTGACAATCAGTAAGTCGGCAGATTCACGTCCTTGAACAGCTCTTCGATTTCTGAGCGACTGCCCTGATGCGCGACCGCCTCATCGACACTGTCCTTGGTGAGATGAGGCGCGAAGCGCTGAATAAAGTCGTACATATAACCCCGCAGGAAGGTGCCCTTGCGGAATCCGATGCGGGTTACACTGGGACGGAACAGCTTGCGGGCATCCAGCGCGACCAGATCGGTATCCACTTTTTCATCAAAGGCCATGCTGGCGATGATGCCAACACCCAGGCCCAGGCGGACGTAAGTTTTGATGACATCGGCGTCCGCCGCCGTAAACACCACTTTCGGGGTCAGTCCCTGTGACTGAAACGCCTCATCCAGCTTTGAGCGGCCGGTAAACCCGAACACATAGGTCACCAACGGGTATTTGGCGAGTTCCGGCAGCGTCAACTCGGAGAGCGCTGCCAGCGGGTGATTCCGCGGCACGATAACGCTGCGATTCCACCGGTAGCACGGCATCATGATCAGGTCGTTGAACAGCTCCATGGCTTCTGTGGCAATGGCAAAATCTACTGCGCCATTAGCCGCCATCTCCGAAATCTGCATGGGTGTGCCCTGGTGCATGTGCAGAGATACGTCAGGGTAGGCTTCGATGAACCCGCTGATCACCGGTGGCAGCGCATAGCGGGCCTGGGTGTGCGTGGTGGCAATACTCAGATCGCCCTTCCGCTGATTGCTGAATTCCTGAGCAATCTTCTTGATACCCTCGACCCGTCGGAGAATCTCTCCGGCCTCTCGAATGATGATCTCACCCCCGGGCGTAATGCGGGTGAGGTGCTTGCCGCTGCGCGCAAATACCTCAAGACCCAGTTCGTCCTCGAGCAAACGGATCTGTTTGGAGATCCCCGGCTGTGAAGTGAAAAGGCTCTGGGCGGTTGCCGATACATTGAGATCGTGGTGTGCCACTTCCCAGATATAGCGCAACTGTTGTAATTTCATCGACCCTGTCGCTCCCCTGAACGCCCGCAAATGTCGGGCCGCTTGTGCTCTGTTCCTGCGGCCCTGCCGTAAGGAACAGAATACGTATAACAATAATATTTTTCATTCTTTTTGAGTATACAAAACCTGTCTCAGTCAGTTTAGACCAAAAATCGAATAACGCCGCATCGCTAATGACGTTTTTGCAGCTCTCTCCCTTGACTTCAGTGTGACAAAGCACACAATCCGGTATCGACACTTCAAGCGCATTCAGGGAAAAGATGCTTCTCACCACCAAGTTCCTCAGACCCACCTCAGACCCCCGTGCCGTAAGGCGCGAGCGGTTATACGGTCTGTTGCAACCGGGGGCTCCCAAGCGTCTCAACCTTGTGGTCGCGCCGGCCGGTTTTGGCAAAACCACCCTGGCCAGCCAGTGGTGCGCTCAACTCGGGTCTTCTACCGCCTGGCTGTCCCTCGATGAGCATGACAACGAACCCAGGCGTTTTTGGCAATACATGACCGGTGCCTTCGAACACAGCGGACTGGCAGGCATGGACACCTGTCGTCAACAACTCAGTCACTGCTCGCTTCAAGAACTTGAGGGCCCGATCACGGCCCTGATCAACGCCCTGTCCAGCGACGGTGCCAACTGGTCACTGGTTCTGGATGACTTCCATTTCATCCGAAACCCGGAAATCCAGCGCCAGCTGGCGTATTTCGTGGATTACCTCCCGCCCGGGGTCACCCTGACTCTCACCTCGCGAACCGAAGCCTCCCTGCCGCTCGCGCGTTGGCGGGTCCGACGCTGGATTGAAGACGTGCACCCTGCTCTGCTCGCCTTCTCCGAGGACGAGTGCCGACGTTTCTTCCGGGAGACGATGGAGATGGAGGTGTCCGAACATGACATCCGTCATATTCTTCAAAAGACCGAGGGCTGGGTGGCTGCCATGCAGCTCTCCGCGCTGACAGGCGCGACGGATGCCAGCGGCTCGCCCACCGCCTCCGCCATCTCTGTGGATGTCGACGAGCGCAGCATTAACGATTACGTGCTTACCGAGGTGCTGGAGCAGCAGCCACAGGCAATCCGGGATTTTCTGACCAGCACCGCCTGCTGTCCGCGCTTGTGCGCATCGCTGTGTGATCGCGTACGCGACACATCAAACAGTCAGACGATGCTTGAGCAGTTGCTGCGCCAGAACCTATTCCTGATCCCTCTGGACACCCGAAATCACTGGTTCCGATACCATGACCTGTTCCGGGATGCCCTGTTGAAAAGGGCGTGGGCGCGCGATCCGGAATCGGCCCGCCTACATTGGCAGCGGGCCGTGCAGTGGCTGATGACCCACGATCACGTTCAGGAGGGCATAGCCCAGATCGTTCGGCAACAGGACTGGACCTGGCTGGCACAGGTTCTTGCTGAACACGGCAACAACCTGATTCATGGCGGGTATCACCTGCCCGTGCTGCAATGGCTGGATGCCTTACCCGTGGCTACCGTGGACGACAGCCCCCAATTGCAGATGCTGCGAATCTGGTCGCTGTTCTTTGCCAACCGGGTGGACGTGTTGGAACCCTTGTTGTCAGACCTGGAAGACATGCTCGACCGCCGGGTGGCGGACTCCCACCCGGATGCGGAGGGTGCGCTGGGCCTGCAGAGTGAAATCTCACTGATTCGCTCCTACCTGGCGCGCACCCGTAGTGACGAAAAAAGCGCGTCAGATCTTACCCAACAGGTGCTTCGGGATATCGACCACACCCGTATTCCGCTGAAATCGGTAACCTACTACGGTGTGGGTCTCGATTATTACGGCAAGGGGGATCTGGCATCGGCCCAGGAAGCGCTTCGTTCAGCGGTAAGATACGGCGAGCTCGAACGCAAACCCAGCACAGTCCTCTCCAGTGGCGGATTGCTGGCGTGGATCCAGTACAACCGCGGAGATATCGATGAGGCGCTGGAAACCTGCACATCGGTTCGCCGCTGGGTCGACCAGCATTATTCTGATCCGTCCCAGCCCAGGCTGATATCCTGCTGGCAGAACAGCGCACTGACCGAGATCTACCGGGAACGCAACGAACCCG
Organism: Marinobacter sp. M-5; assembly: GCF_032911545.1. NCBI lineage: Bacteria > Pseudomonadati > Pseudomonadota > Gammaproteobacteria > Pseudomonadales > Marinobacteraceae > Marinobacter > Marinobacter sp. M-5. Next base: position 1,511,175 of record NZ_JAWJEK010000001.1, on the reverse strand, counting down.
AGCTGGCGGCATCGCACCTTGCGCCGCTGCTGGACCACGTCACCAACGGCACCGAGCCTGGCCAGCATGTCATCATTCAGTATGTTCGCGGCCACCTGGCATTCAGCGAGGGGCGCCATGAGGACGCCATATCGGCCCTCGAGGATGCAGTATCGGTAGCTCGGCGACGCCGCGATCACATCGTGTTCGAGCCACCGGCGTGTTCGGCCCTCTTGTCTCGCTGTTACCTTGCCTCGGGGCACCCTGAACAGGCCATGCAATGGGTTGATTCGGTGAAAGGCGAGGCATTTTCCAACCCCCTTAATTTCGAGCAGAACCAGATCAGCACCGCCCGAGTTCTCGTGGCGTCACATCGCGCTGACGAGGCAATTGCACTGCTCACCCCGATGCGCGCAGGCGCAGAGAGGGATCAGCATTTCCGTCATCTGGTGGAAATCCTTACCGTGCATGCGGAGGCCCTGTACTGCGCAAACAGGACAGAGGAAGCGGATGAGATACTGACACTGGCTGTAAAGAAAGGGGCGGAGGCGGGCTTCATGCGGATCTTTGCCGAGGAAAGTGCGGCCATTCGCCAGCGATTGCTGGACCTCCCGGCGCTGCATGCGCCGTCAAGTTGGAACGGCCGTGTGCTCGACATGCTCCGGAATCTGGACCCGGTTGCCCCTGAACGGGCCGAAGTCGCAGAACAACGCCCGCACGTAAAGCCGCCCGAATCAGGCAATGACGCCCTTGCCGAACCCCTGAGCCAACGGGAATTGGAAGTTCTCGAATTGATTAACCAAGGGCTTGCCAACAAGGAGATTGCCACGCGGATGACTGTCGCCCCGGCGACGGTAAAGGCTCACATCCGCAATCTGTACGGCAAACTTGGGGTCAGTCGCCGCACGGAGGCACTGGCAAGAGCGCGGGAACTGGGATTGCTGGATTGACGCCGTCATCTGGCGGCATCACGTTGTGATGCACGTCACAGTTTTCCCGGAGTAATCCGCCCCACTACGCCCTTTGGACGATCCGGGTACGCCCCGCCTTCTTCTATGATGATCCCCATGGTGAGGCGAGCCCTCACCGGGAATTCTGAAACTTCAGGCCTTCAGACTTCTTGTTCCGCGTTGTTTCGACGCCCGGGTTCTAAACGAACCCCCTTTGACAAGAGCCGCTCCTCATCGAGTGGCTCTTTTTTTATGGGCAGGGAACGGTCAGTGCTCGATGATCCTGCGGAACGGCGGTAGCGCGTCCAACAGCAGTTGGCCGTACCGGCGTGCAATAATGCGGCGGTCAAGAATGGTCACCCGTCCGGTGTCCTGCTCGGTGCGCAGCAGTCGGCCCACGGCCTGCACCAGCTTGATGGAGGCGTCCGGTACGGTGATTTCCATGAACGGATTGCCACCCCGCTGAGTCACCCACTCGGCGAGGCTGGCCTCAATGGGATCATCCGGCACCGAAAATGGCAGGCGTGTGATTACCACGTGGCCGAGGTACTTGCCGGGCAAGTCGATTCCCTCGGCAAAACTCGCGACGCCAAACAACACGCTGGGTCGCCCCTCATCGACGCGGGCACAGTGCTGGCGCAGCACTTCGCCTTTGGCCATGTCGTCCTGGGTGACAATCAGGTCCGGGTATTCCGGCGCCAGCGCATCCCGCACAAGTTGCATTTGCCGGCGGGAGGTGAATAGCACCAGCGTGGCCTTCTCCCCGGCCCACAAGTCCGGCAATCGTGACACCAACGCGTCCGTGAACGCATCATCGGTGGGCATGGCGGTCATCGCCGGCACTTCCACCGTGGCCATTTCGGCATAGCGGAAAGAACTGGGCACCACCAGGAAGCGGCTGGCCTCCGGTAGACCCGCCCTCGCCTGAAGGCGGTCGAATCGTCCCAGCGCTGTCAGAGTGGCGCTGGTCAACACCGCGCCGTAGGCCCGCGACCACAAACGGGAATACAACAGGTTGTCTGCCAGTACCGGGCTGCTATAGAGGGTGATATCTTCAGCATGATCCCAGCGCTGGCGCACAGCCCAGCGGGCCGCTGGTGGGCTTTTCAGCTTTGGCCTGGGCTTTGACGGCGCCTCCTCGCCAGACGCGCCCTCCTCGGCTTTCACTGCCGTGGGCTCACACCAGGCTGCCCAGAGTCTCAGTTGCTCTTCCGAACGCGCGTGAAAGGATCCGATCACCGGGTACCAGGACTCCGCCGTCTCCCGATCCACCTCATGCTCTTTACGCTCATCAAAGGCTTTCTGCAGCTCGTCCGCCAACACGCCCAGCTGACGAACCAGGTTGGCGGTTACCAGGCGCGCGTTTGCGGCCAAATCCGCCAGTGCTTCCGGCAACTCACCTTCCGGATAGCGCCACTGGGCAGAACGACGTTCCTCACTGAATTCCCAGCCGGTATTCTGCTCGGCTTCGTCGTAGGCCTCTGTCAGCGCCACGTCCACCTCCCGGGAGGCATGGCTGACACGATCAATGGTCTTGGCCGCCAGCGTCGTCGGCGACAGGTAGGGTTGCATCTTACCCAGGGCCTGCGAAAGCTGCTTGAGCCACTGGCGCGTGGCATTCAGCGGAACCGACGCGGCGAAGTGGTTGAGGGCCTTGTCGGGCAAATGATGGGCTTCGTCAAAAATGAACAGGGCATTCTCCGGCTCCGGCAGAATGGCGCCGCCGCCCAATGCCAGATCCGCCAGCACCAGATCGTGATTGGCCACCACGATATCAGCATCGTCCAGGTCTTTACGGGCGTCGAAGAACGCACAGCTGTCAAAGTAGCTGCAATGCCGGTTGGTGCATTGGCGGTGATCGGTTGTGACCTGGCGCCAGACGTCATCGGGAATCTGGTCAGGCCAGTGGTCCCGATCACCATCCCAGGTGCGGGACCCGTAGCTGGCCAGCATTTCCTCAAAGAAGGCACGGGTGCCCGGCTCTTCATGCCCAGGGCCGTCCAGCAGAAACAGCGGCATGGTATCGCTGTCGCCGTTACCCTCATCGTGCAGTCTTGCCTCCAGCCGCGACATGCAAAGGTAGCGTCCGCGGCCCTTCGCCAGGGTCCAGGAGAAGTCCATTTTACTGTGTTTCTTGAGATCCGGCAGATCCTTATGAACGATCTGGTCCTGCAACGCGACCGTGGCGGTCGAGATGACCAGGGTCTTACCCAGCGCCTTGGCAACCGGAATGGCCGCAATCAGGTAAGCGAGGGTCTTCCCGGTACCGGTACCGGCCTCCACCACACAGGCCGACGGCGGAGAGGTTCGCTGGCCATCATTTTCCGTGATATCGCCCATATACCGCGCGATTTCCGCAATCATCAGGCGTTGACCGTAACGGGCACGAATATCCTTGCCTGCCAGCACGTCCCGGTAACTTTGCTGAATCTGCTGCTTTGTGTCGTCAGCGAGGGCCATCAGCGGGGGCTCATCCAGTCACGTACCACACCCACGCGAAAACGGCGGCCTTCCTTGCTGAGTTCCACCCCCTCTTCGGTGATGCGCTCAACGCGAATGCCGGAAAAGCTGTCGCCTACCCGCATGTACTGGTTGTTGATCATTACCCGTCTCGCCGACGGCTCTGAGGCGTAGATGTGACTGTTGAACTTCAAATCGGGAATGCTTCTCTGAAAGGGCACGGGTAGTTCAACAAGATGCGGTACACGGCCCTCCGGGATTTGCTCGGATTCAGCGGGGAACGCCACCGGCAACCTGCGGTCCGGTACAATAATCGTAGGCGCCAGCCGCGGCTCCGGCTCCCCGGTCTCAGCGAGTTCAGGCTCACCCACCGGGGGCACATCGGGCAGGTTAACCGCAGACATTTCCTGAGTTTCCGTGGTTTCCTGAGTTTCTGGCACATCCCGTATCTCCGGCGCAGCAGACGTGCGAATCTTCTCCGCCATCACTGGCCAGAAAATGAAGGCCAGAACCACGGCATTGATGATCAGGGCAATCGTGATCCAGACAGCAGGCGGGACCGATTTCTTTCGCGGTTTATGAATGATCTGAACCTGCTGGCCCAGGTCAGGGACCTTGCCCTGACGACGCTCGCTTTCGGATTTTCTGAGGGCGTCGAGAATGTAGGACATCAGTTCCCTCCACCCGATGCGCCGTCGCTGAGCCGCGGGAGGTCTGCGTCCAGATCATTATTAATCTGAATGAGGGTCATGGGCCCGGCAATGCCATCCACCGTCAAGCCTTTCTTGCTCTGAAACCACCTTATCTGCTCGGTAAGGTCCATCCGATTGATCCGGTCGTTCTCTGTGGGGTCAGTGCTGTGAAGCTCGGCCAATTCCATCATTCTGGCGGCCATGCCGGCACGGGCAGCCGGGGTCTCATCGCGCTCACCCAGCATATAGGACGGCAACTGCCAGAGCACGGTGAACTTTCCGGTCCAGAGGCGCTCAAGGGAACCGACACTCACCGTCTGCGAACCGTCCGCGGTGATCAGCACCCCCTCCTCACCGTTGATGCTGCGCAGTACGGCATAACCGGTTGCCCCCCTCCGACCTGCTTGGGAATCCTCTCCCGTAACCTCTTCAGTATTGCGCAGCTCCAATATGGCGGGTCTGTCCAGGAACGAAAGGCTCCGCCAGGTGCCCTGACGCTCGAGGCATCGTAAATTGTTTGTCACGGCAAACAGGCACTCGGCAGGGTTTTCCGAGGGCGAATACTCCAGATCCCAGATTGAGAACAGCAAACGGTAGGCTCCGGTTCGCGAGCTGGTCTGGCGGGCGAAATCCAACGCTGGAAACGTCGGGAGGTCGGCCTGCGCGGGGTCTTCTTTCTGGTTCTGGTTCTGGTTCTGGTTCTGGTTCTGGTTCTGGTTCTGGGTCTGGGTCTCGCTCTCGATCGCGTCCTCGAGGCGTTCGATGGCACCTGCCAGTGGTTGTATGGTTTCGCTGGCTTGCGGACTCGGCGACACTGCATCGGAATTCCAGCGATCGAGCAGCAGTACAGTGGCAAAAAGCGCCAGCAAAACAGATGCCGATATCATCAGCCAGTGACGCTTGTTCCCCCCGCTTCGAGAGGTAACTCTGGCAGACAAACCACCGTTGACCTCGTGTGCGGCCGTGCGGATGTGCCTGCGGGTAATGACGTGTTCGCCTTCCGCATAGGCCCCCAGCAAGGCTCGGTCACTGATCAGGTTGACCAATCTCGGAATGCCGTCACTGACGCGGAACAATGTCTTGATTGCCCCGGCGCTGAAAATATCGGCCCGCAGCCCCGCAACACCGAGCCGGTAGCGCAGGTAGCCCGGCAGCTCGTCCGCAGCCAGCGCATCCAGGTGATAGCGGGCAGTCACTCGCTGGTTCAACTGACGAAGCTCCGGTCGCGCCAGCAACGCCTGAAGTTCCGGCTGCCCCAGCAGCACAATCTGAAGCAGTTTTTTTTCAGCGGTCTCCAGATTGGTCAGCAGCCTCAGCTGTTCCAGCACGTCTGCGGAGAGGTTCTGTGCCTCGTCAATCACCAACACTTTGTGGCGGCCCGCCGCATGGGCTTTCAGCAGGTCGGCGTTAATCAGATCAACCAGCTGTTTGATGCTGGCACCCAGGGGGTGAGAAATTTCAAGCTCATCGCAAACCGACGACAGCAACTCGCGCGCGGACAGCCTGGGGTTGAGGATCAGGGCGATGTCGACGTGGTCGGGTACATTTTCAATAAAGCAGCGGCTGACGGTGGTTTTCCCTGTGCCCACCTCACCAGTAATGACAATAAATCCGCCCTGCCCCTGGACGCCATACATGAGATGCGCCAAGGCTTCTTTGTGGCGCTCACTCAGATACAGGTAGCGGGGATCCGGAGCAATCGAAAACGGGGGTTCCCGAAAACCGAAGAAATCGTAGTACATGAGTGTCCAGTCAGATGCTCAGGCGGAGAAAGAAAAAGTCGCAGGGACAGACGTCGCCCCCGATGACGCGATCATCATACCGCCCGGCTCCCTGGCGTGTCATCTCAAGAGCTCCCGGATTCGGCATTGCTGACCAGCCTCAATTCACCGGTGGCCCGTTTTTGCTGGTTTTTCAGACGACGGACGCAGCGCTCAAGGGTCTTGGATATCCGGGCGTGTGAACGAATCATTGAGATCTTGGGCCAGGTCGCGCGCTCACCAGCGAGGATCATTTCCCGCACATACGCCGGCTCCGGGTTACTCAGCATACGGCGAAAATCTCGCAAACGGTAATTCGGCGCTATGGTGACATCGCCGGAATAACGTTGCGCCATGATCGTGTACATCTGTCCGGAAATCTGTCGAAGGATTTCCGGGCGAACCCGCTTACGGAGGTAGTCGAACAACCCCTGGCCATGAAACTGGATTTCCGACTTGATCAGGTGCACCGGCAACTTGGCAAGACTGAGTTTTTCGTCCCGCCCGCCCCGGGCGAGAAACGGAACCACATGGGGATTGGTCTGGCTGACAATGGTGTAGTTGACGTCGTACAGGTGCATCAGACGCTCGATGGGTAGATCGCTCACCACCGAGCCATCCACAAACTTCAGCTTCGGCATGTAGGGCAGCAAGTGCCCGTGCATGTCCTTTTTCATCAGAGTGACCGGCGGGAAAATACCCGGGACCGCCGCACTGGCCAGTGCGGCACTCCAGACCAGCAGGTACGGGGAGGTGTATCCACTCAGTAACCGTGCCTTCTGATGGGCCTGTACCGGTGAGACGCTAACGTTGATGGAACGCCCGGTACGCTGATACGCCTCTTCGAACGTCAGCTCACCCATGTTGGCCCGCAGGCAGGACTTTAGCTGATCCTGATCCATCAGGCCGTCACCCCGCATGGCGCTGAGCAGCCCCCGCCATTTCCAGGCTTTCAGGTGGTGGTTTTCCGGCACCAGCATTTCCGGGATTTCCGCGTCCGTATGCACACCCAGTATGCCTGCAATGATGGCACCAATACTTGAACCGGCAATCACCTGCGGCAATAGCCCCTTCTCCCAGAGCGCCTTGATTACGCCGAAATGAAACATGCCCAGAGTCGCGCCGCCGCTGAGCAGGAGTGTCGGGCGACCATAGCTGTTCAGGGTGTCGCGGAAGAACTGGAGCTTTTCAGAAACCGGAAAACCCGGCACGGGGTGATCGCAGAGGAAATCCAGCGCCTCACACACCTGAACGATATACTCTTCAATCAGATGTTTGGTGCCCACCCGTGACTGGGTATAGAGCGCTGGGTTCCCCATGTTCCCCAGGTCGTGATGCAGCCCCTCCCGGAGCGCGCGCTTCAGGCGCTCGACATCGTTCTGTTGACGGTACTGCTGGAGATTGCTGAGCCGATCGTAAATCAGCTCGTAATGGTAAAGATCAGAAACAAAATCCTCTTTCCACTCCGCGCTGCCCTCGAGGAAATCGAGTTCCAGGGCAGCGGCTTTCCAAACTTCGTAATTGGGGGCCTCCGCCAGCATTTTGCGAAACTTGCGAATGCGGTCGTCGGTCATTGGCGTCAGAAATCTTCCAGCATCAGGTCTTCGTCTTCTTCAGCAAACGGATCGGAAGTGGTTTTACCATCATTGATCAGGAACTCCCGCCGCTGCAGATAGGCATTTCTCACGAAAGTATAGCCGTCTCCGGACATAAAGCCTTCAGCGGGGATCAGATCAGCGCGCTTATCGACAACCTGCAAGCCACGGGCGTAATACACGTCCGGGGTTTCGGCATAATCCCACGCAGACGGCAGTAACACCATATCCGTGCCGAAACCGGTCAGATCACGGGGGTTGGACGGGCCCAGAAAGGGTAACATCAGGTAAGGGCCGGAGTTCATTCCCCAATAACCCAGTGTCTGACCGAAATCTTCCGGACGTTCCGGCAGCTCGAAGGCGGTGGCGACGTCAATCAGCCCCCCAAGGCCAAATACGGTGTTGTAAGTAAAGCGACCCGCCGCAACCACCGCAGACTCGCCCTTGAGCTGGAACAGGCTGTTCGCGAAATTTCGAACTTCGGTGAGGTTATTGAAAAAGTTGGTGACGGCCCGATCCGCAAAACCGGGCATGACCGTCCTGTACCCAGTGGCGATGGGGCGCAGGAACCAATCGTCGATGGCCTCATTGAAGCCATATACCTTACGGTTCCAATTCTCGTAGGGATCCGATTCTTTCACCGGCTGCGATTGCTCCGGCGCCGGCTCCTGCATGTTCTGGGCGGCCACGTTCGACACACCGGCAAACAGGGCAAGCACCGCGAATAAAACCAGCGTCGGCGACGGGCGCCGGAAATAAAAATGTGTCATCTAAGAGCCTGAGGTTGTTAATTCCGTTTCTGTTCGTCGAGAATACCGGCTCTGTTATTCTTTTTATTCGTTCTCAGGTTCGGAGGAACCCGATGTCAGTACCGGGAAATCTAGTCAACACCTTGTCCACGCCCCTGCGTTGGGGTGATATGGATGCTTACGGCCACGCCAACAACACGGTTTATTTCCGCTTTTTCGAAGAAGCCCGGATTGTGTGGCTGAACTCCATGAACCTCGGCGGCTCCGAGGCCGCGGACGGTCCGATCATTATAAAGACCAGCGCGACTTTTCTGAAGGAGTTGAACCACCCGGCAACAATTGTGGTCAAAACATACGCTGACAAGGCGGGTAATACCAGCCTTGACACCTATCACACCCTGACAGACGCCGAAACCGGGGAATTGTACGCCGAGGGCTATGCGAAGATCGTTTGGTTTGACCGTGTCAACCGCTCATCGACCCGGTTGCCGGACTCCCTGCGAGCCCTGGCAACCCATTGATCAAAGGGGCTATCGGCGGCGCACGACAACGCTGCCGATGGAATACCCGGCACCGAACGAGCAAATTACCCCGAGATCTCCGGTCTGTAAATCGTCCTTGTTCTTGTGGAAGGCAATGATCGAACCGGCGGAACTGGTGTTGGCGTATTCGTCAAGAATCACCGGGGCCTCATCGGTGGTGGCGTCGCGCCCGAGCACCTTCCGGGCAATCAGCTGGTTCATGTTGAGATTGGCCTGATGCAGCCACATGCGCCGCAGATTGTCAGGTACCAGGGTCAACTGCTGCAGCTGAGACAGTATGGTCTCTGCCACCAGCGGCGACACTTCCTTGAACACTTTCCGGCCCTGCTGGACAAACAGCTTGTCCGGCTTGCCCAAACCGGATTCATCGGCACGGTTCAGGAACCCGAAATTGTTGCGGATGTTGTTCGAGAATCTGGTTTTGAGGCTGGTGCCGAGAATCTCGAAGCCCTGACCGGCGGCAACATCGGATTCCCGCTCAACCAGGATCGCGGTGCAGGCATCACCAAAAATGAAATGGCTGTCGCGATCGCGAAAATTAAGGTGGCCTGAGCAGATTTCCGGACTCACCACCAGCACCGCGCGAGCGCTGCCATTTTCCACGGAATTCACCGCCGCCTGCAAACCGAAAGTTGCCGAACTGCAGGCGACGTTCATGTCATAGGCAAAGCCATCAATACCCAGGGCCTCCTGGACCTCGATGGAAATGGCCGGATACGCCCGCTGCAGGTTGGAACAGGCGACAATCACCGCGTCCACGTCAGCTGCGGTTTTGCCGGCCTGCCGTAACGCCTCGTGACAGGCCGCAACGGCCATGTCGCACTGCACTGACGGTTCATCATTGCTGCGGTCCGGAATCGACGGAGCCATCCGCTCCGGATCCAGAATACCTTGCTTGTCAATCACATGGCGGCGTTTGATCCCGGATGCTTTCTCGATAAAGGCAGAGGACGAGGGTTGCAAGGGTTCCCTTTCGCCACGGGAGATTTCGTCTGCGTTTCGGGCATTCTCAAGCTCCACGAAGGCGTTGAATGCCTCCACCAGCTCATCGTTATCAATGGTTGCAGGCGGTGTGTACAGACCGGTTCCGCTAATGACGGCTTTAATCACGCTAACTCCACGTCAACTGTCTTAAAAAGAGTGAAAGATAATTCCGACAATGCACCAAATAGTAACACAGTCCCGGCGATTTGCCCGCGACGACCAAAGTATCACACCCGTGTCTGCTCCCACTGGCGGTCAAGGCGCTTGACCGACACCGGCATGACCGTGCCCAGTTGCTGTGCGAAGAATGACACACGGAACTCTTCCAGCATCCAGCGGTACTGGGTAAGCTCCGGATCCCGAACCCCCTGGCGCTGCTGCTGCTCGAATTTACTGGCGTAACGGGACCACAGAGGTTCGATGGTATGGAGAAATTCTCGCTCGCGACCGGTCTCTCGGGGCATTTTCTCCAGCCGCAAAGCCGCGGCCTCGAAATAGCGGCCGAACTGCTGAAGCCAGGCCGCCGGTGTCGCCACCAGAAACCCGGGGTAGACAAGGTGTCGCAGCTGAAACTTCAGATCCGCCATGCTGTTGGCAAGGGACAGGCTGATTTTCCCTTTCAACTGTTTGGCGACCCGGTGATAACCCTTCATGGCGTCGTGCAAGTGGTGGTCTGCCTGTTCCAGTGCAGGGATGAATTCACCACGACCCTGGTTGAAGATGGCGTCAAAATGCCCCTGGTCACGGGGTAATTCATCGGACAGAAAATGCATCATGGCTGTCGCGAGCAGCAGGTCATCCAGTAACACCCGGGCCTGACCGACTGGGGCGAACATCAGCGCCGAGGCCTTGAAATGGGGCAATTTACGCTCAAGCTCGTCCAGGGTATTGCCAAAACGGTTCAGCATTAGCCTGGCGACAGCCTTGCGAGTGGCATCCTCGGCGGTCAAGCGGTCAAGATATCGCGCAACCCTGACCCCTTTACCCAGGTCATCCAGCGCCGGGTAGACCGTTACCTGCATTCCGCCCCGTTCGGTCTGGACCGATTCAGGCAAGGCTCCGAAATCCCACGTCTCGTGAACCTGATCCGTGAGCTTGTCGTCGCTGGCTTGTGCCGCCGATGCAAGAGCCTCCTCGGCCTTGCCCTCAAGCTGCTCCTGAAGGACCGATGCCTCGCGGCCCTCAGCCATGACCTTGCCGCCATCACCGAGCACCCGGACGTTCATCCTGAGATGCCGCGGTAACTCATCCTCTGACCACACCTGGGGATCAATCTGCACACCGGTCATTCGCCGCAGCTGCTCTCCCAGCTGCAGGGCCAGCGGTTCATTGGTGGGCTGCAGGTTCTCCAGGGCTGCGTCCACAAAATCCGGCACCGGTACAAAATTGCGTCGCAAGGATTTGGGCAGGCCTTTCACCAATGCGATGCATTTCTCCCTCAACAGGCCCGGAACCAGCCATTCCAGCCGCCGGGCCGGAATCTGTTTCAATGCCATCAACGGCACCTGGAGCGTGACGCCGTCGCGCTCACTGGTCGGTTCAAACTCGTAACTGAGGGGATATTGAACGCCCTCCCACGCCAGAAAATCCGGGTACAGGTTGCCGGCCTGCGCATCCACAGGTCGCTGCAGAATATCCTGTTCCGTCAATTCCATATTTTTCAGGTCCGGCGCACTCAGCCCCTTCCACCAGGTTTCAAAATGCCGGCCGCTGACGATGTCCTCTGGCAGGCGCTGGTCGTAGAACGCCACCAGTGCCTCGTCGTCCACCAGCAAATCCCGCCGACGCGTTTTCTTCTCCAGGTTTTCCACCGTGTCCAACAACGCCCGGTTGCGTTCGATGAACGGCGCGCGGGACCGGTAGTCTCCTTCGACCAGGGCGCGGCGGATAAACAGATCCCGACAGACCCCGGGGTCCACCTTGCTGTAGGGAATACGGCGCCGCGTCACGACATCCAGACCGTACAACGTGACTTTTTCATAGCCCATCACCTGGGCGCGTTTCTGCTCCCAATGCGGCTCGAAATAGTGGCGTTTCACCACGTGACCGGCCAGTGGTTCAATCCATTCGGGCTGGATCGCGGCCACCGTTCGTGCAAACACCCGGCTGGTTTCAACGATTTCAGCGGCAACAATCCACTTGGGTGCGCTCTTTGAGACTTTCGAACCCGGAAACAGCGTCACCTTCCGGTTTCGGGTAGCGAGGTACTCACGCTTTTCCACCTTCAGCGCCACCTGCCCCAGCAGTCCTGCGAGGATCGCTTTGTGCAGCGAATCGTAGTTGGCAGGCTCGGTATTGATCGCCAGTTTCTGCTCGCGACAGATCAGCGTCAGCTGACGGTGGATATCACGCCACTCCCGCATGCGCATCCACGACAGAAAGGTTTTCTGACACACTTTCTTCAACTGATTCTGAGACAGCTCCTGCCGTTGATCCTCGTAAAAACGCCAGAGATTGAGCAGGCTGGCGAAATCGGATTCCTTGTCATTAAACGGTGCATGGGCCTGGTCGGCTGCCTGCTGTTTATCCTGTGGGCGCTCCCTCGGGTCCTGAATACTCAGGCCGGAAATGATCACCAGCGTTTCCGACAGGCTGCCAAGCTCTGCCGAGGTCACCAGCATACGCGCCAGACGAGGGTCCAGCGGGAGCCGCGACATGGTCTGGCCGAGACGGGTCACCCGGCGCTTGTCATCGACCGCGCCCAGCTCTTCCAACAGTTTATAGCCATCATTGATCAGGCGGCTGTCCGGCGCTTCCAGAAACGGAAAATGGCGAATGTCGCCCAGACCGGTGGTCGCCATCTGCAAGATAACGGAGGCCAGATTGGTGCGCAGAATTTCCGGATCGGTGTATTCTGATCTGTTGATAAAATCCGTTTCATCGTAAAGTCGAAAACAGATGCCCGGTGCCACCCGACCGCAGCGCCCTGCCCGCTGGTTGGCACTGGCCTGGGATACCGCCTCAATCGGCAACCGCTGAATCTTAGAGCGCACACTGTAACGACTGATGCGGGCGACGCCGGTGTCGATAACGTAGCGGATGCCCGGTACGGTCAGCGAGGTTTCGGCCACGTTGGTGGAAAGCACCAGACGCCGGCCCCGATGGCCCTGGAACACTCGGTTCTGCTCCTGATTGCTCAGGCGGGAGTAAAGCGGCAACACCTCAGTGTGCTTCAGATCCACATGCCGCAGCACCTTGCTGAGATTGCGAATCTCCCGCTCCCCGGGCAGGAACACTAGTACATCGCCCGGAGGCTTTTTCTGCTGACGCTCGTGTTGCTCGATCTCCTCAAGGGCCTGAAGCACACCGTCGGTCCAGCCCTGGTCACGATCATCCTCGTCGCCCGTCAAGGGGCGGTAACGGATATCCACCGGGTAGGTCCGACCACTGACCTCGATCACCGGCGCATCGTTGAAAAAATCGCTGAACCGGTCCACCTCAATGGTGGCAGAGGTAATGATCACCTTCAGGTCCGGCCGCTTCGGCAGCAGCTGGCGCAGGTAACCCAGCAAGAAATCGATATTGAGACTGCGCTCATGGGCTTCGTCAATGATCAGCGTATCGTAGCGGTCCAGAAACCGGTCATGCTGGATTTCCGCCAGCAGGATACCGTCAGTCATGACCTTGACGCGGGACTGCTCCGAAGTCGTGTCGGTAAAGCGTACCTGGTAGCCCACCTGTTGGCCGGTCTGCTCGCCCAGCTCTTCAGCAATCCGGGCCGCGACACTGCGAGCCGCAATCCGGCGGGGCTGGGTGTGGCCGATCAGACCGCGAATGCCTCGCCCACTGTTCATGCAGATCTTGGGAATCTGGGTGGTTTTACCAGAGCCCGTCTCACCAGCAATGATAACCACCTGGTGGTTCTCGATGGCGTCACGGATATCATCAACCCGTTCCGAAACCGGAAGGTCCGGCGGGAACGTCGCCGGCTTGTGCAGCGCCTGGCGTTGTTGCACCCGTGCCAGACCGCGATCCAGCCATCCCGCTATCTTCTCGAGGTCCTTCTGATCCGGCCTGCCCTTCTTGCGCGCCAGCAATTTGTGAATGCGGGCCGCTTCCTGCTGGTTGCAGGCATCCAGTTGTTCCTGAATGGCCTTCAATGCCGCGGCATTGTCAGGTGCGGGCGAGGATGCGTTTGTGGGAGTCCGAGTCATGAACGGAAGTTACCAGTGTCGTTTGCAATCAATGGAAAAGCGCCAGTCTAACGGCATTGGCTGGCCTGTTAAACGGGAAAACCCCGCCGTGGCGGGGTTTTCCTTACCGTAAGAGCCTGTCGGAACAGGCCCAGGCGGAATTTTACTTCTTATTCGCTTCGTCGCGCAGTTCACGACGCAGAATCTTGCCCACGTTGGTCTTGGGCAACTCATCGCGGAATTCGAAGTTCTTCGGCACTTTGTAAGCGGTCAGACGCTCACGGCAGAACTCTTTGAGTTCGTTCTCGGACACCCCTTCCGGAGTCGCCACCAGGAACACCTTGACGGCTTCACCGCTTTTCGCGTCTGGGATGCCGACGGCCGCACACTCGACAACCTTCGGATGGCTGCTCACCACGTCCTCGATCTCGTTCGGGAATACGTTAAAGCCGGACACAATGATCATGTCCTTTTTACGATCGACAATGCGGATGTAGCCGTCTTCCTGAATCAGCGCGATATCGCCGGTTTGCAGGAAACCGTCGTCGGTAAAGGACTTCTGGGTATCTTCCGGTCGCTGCCAGTAGCCGCGCATGACCTGGGGGCCTTTGACGCAGAGTTCACCCGGCTCGCCCAGCGGCGTCTCATTGCCGTCGTCATCGATGGTCTTCACCACGGTAGACGGAATCGGGAGACCGATGGTGCCCAGCTGAATGGCACTGTGTGGGTTGAAGGTAACAACCGGAGAGGTTTCGGTCATGCCGTAACCTTCGGTGATGTCGCAGCCGGTTACCCGCTGCCACATCTTGGCGGTGTCGCTGGTCAGCGCCATACCGCCAGAAGACGTCAGTTTGAGCGCGCTGAAATCGAGCGCCTGGAAGTCTTCGTTGTTGCACAGGGCGACAAACAGGGTGTTCAGGCCCAGGAACGCAGTGAATTTGTGGTTCTTGAGCTCCTTAACGAACCCGGGAATATCCCGCGGGTTCGGGATCAGCACGTTGTGCGCGCCGGCTTCCAGCATTATTCCGCAGTTCAGAGTAAAGGAGTAGATGTGATACAGCGGCAGCGGCGCAATGACCACTTCCTGGCCTTCCACTATGATGTCTTCCATCATCGGGCGGGTCTGCAGCAGGTTAGCCACCAGGTTGCCATGGGTCAGCATGGCGCCTTTGGCGACGCCCGTGGTTCCACCGGTGTACTGAAGAACGGCAATGTCGTCCGGTTTGCTTTCAACCGGCGAAAACTTCTCTCGCGCGCCGGCACTCAGCACGGCCGGCAGTTTGTGCGCCTGCGGCAGGTTGAACGGCGGTACCATTTTCTTGACGTGCTTGATCACGGCGTTCAGCAGCGTGCGCTTGATCGGCGAATGCATGTCGGCGATCTCGGTCACGATCACGTGCTCGATACCGGTGTGAGGCAGGACCTTCTCCGCGTTCTCGGCCATGTTGGCCAGAACCACCAGGGCCTTGGCGCCGGAATCGTTGAACTGGTGCTCCATTTCCCGCGTGGTGTAAAGCGGGTTAGTGTTGACCACAATCAGGCCGGCGCGCATGGCACCGAACACAACCACCGGGTATTGGCTGACGTTCGGCATCTGTACCGCGATACGGTCGCCCGGCTTGAGGTCGGTCTTGTTCTGAAGCCAGGCAGCAAAATTGCGGCTCTGGGTGTCGAGGTCACGGTATGTCAGGGTGGCGCCAACGGCGCTGAATGCGGGACGGTCTGCGTATTTCTGAACGGCCTGATCAAACACATCTACCATGCTTTTATATTTGTTCAGGTCGACCTCTCGGGGCACACCAGCGGGGTACTTGTCCTGATAGAACTGCTCGAAATCCATCACCATCTCCTGTAGGGCGCTTGTGTTTATATTGTTCTACCGCTGTCGGGGTGGTTAAAAAATCAACCCGACAAAAGTATCAGCCTAAAAATGAGTGGCAGAGAATAGCAGTTTTGTGACCGATGAGGTAGTTTTCAGAGCACACCTGTTCCGTGCCTTTACAAACCTCACCCAATCGTGGAGAAGCCCATGAGCGACACGCCTGACACCCTGGAAAACATCACCTATAACGAGTTGCATGAGGGCGATTCGGCGACCTTTACCCGCACCCTGACGGAAGATGAGCTCGTGCTGTTCGCGGCTGTTTCCGGAGACGTCAACCCGGTGCATCTGGATGCAGATTTCGCGGCCGGCTCGATGTTCAAGGAGCGTATTGCCCACGGCATGTGGAGCGGTTCGCTGATCTCAGCCGCACTGGCCACCGTCATGCCCGGCCCCGGAACCATCTATCTGGAGCAGAGCCTGGCGTTCAAACGTCCCGTAAAGCTCGACGACACCCTCACCGTCACCCTGACCGTGCAGACGAAAGAGGCAAAAAACCGGGTGGCGTTCCAGTGCGTTGTTCACAATCAGAACAGTGAAGAAGTCGTCAGCGGGCAGGCCCGGGTTATTGCGCCGACCCAAAAGCTGACACTCAACAAGCCCCGCCTGCCAAGAATCACGATCGAATACTGATTATCCCGGCAGGAAATCAATCGGAAACTTGACCCTTCGCACCGCAACGTCCGCGGAGCCGAAGTTGAACAGTCGGACCCGGGTTGCGATCCGGGTTTCCAGTTCCGGGTTGTCCAGATCGGAACTGACCACCTCGCAATGGGACACGGTCCCATCGGGCTCAATGACCAGCTCGAGCAGCACCTTGCCTTCAAGGGTCGGATCCTGCCTCAGTTCACGGCGATACATGGAATACAGTGCGGTTTTCTGGGCGTCGAACACTTTGCGGATATTGCTCATGCCTCGTTCAGCGGCTCCGGGTCCGGTTTCAGCCGCTGCTGCCTTCACCGGTTCACGATGTGGAGTGGCCACCACCTCACGAACCTGATGACCACTGACCTCTGCCACTCGTGCTGGCGCCTGTTCGTCCACAACACCGCCGCTGCCTTTGAGAGCGTCGTCACGGGTGCGGCGGTTGGCCGGCTCGTTCGGGTTTCCTGACGGGACATTAGCGGCAAGGGCCTGGACCGGCTCGGCGTCTGTCCCATGCAGCGCGGCCATCTGCTCTTTCATTGCGAACAGACCCGAACGGGACGCCGTCGCCCTGGCTTGCTCGGTGGTCTGGCGGTCAGGGTCAGGTGGTCGCCGGCTAACGTCCGTTCGTTCTGGTTCTGGTTCTGCTTCGGGCTCGGATCGATCTGCCTGCGGCTCTGGTTGCGGTTCAGGCATTGCCACAGGCTCGGGTGGCTGACGCTGCTCCACCAGTTTTGCCAGCGTTGGCGGCACTTTTTCCGTTTCGCTGCGTTCAGGCGCGGGGACGTCCAGCATGGGAATGACCACCGCAGGCGGCAAAAACACCAGCAGCGTCACCAACAGGATTCGTACAAAACGTCGGTTTTCACCTTTTTCAGGGGTCCAGGGCAAGCCGCGCTGGGCATTGGAAGGGTCAACCATTGCGGACCTCCCCAACCGACTCGACTGCCAGCTTCACCTGACGATACTGCTGGTCGACACAGGTCTGCATGATTTTCCGTAGTAGCCGGTAGTCGGTGTCGCGGCCGGCCATGATGGTCACCTCAAAGCCGTTCTCCGGCGGCTCGCCGCGACGATCCCGCCGCCAGCTCAGCTCATTCGCCAAACCCCCCACCGTCGAATCCCCGGCCTGAATGGTGTCGAGGCGAGCGACTTCCCGGCCCTGCACCAGTATCGACTGCCCACTCACCTGCACCGTGAGGGTGTCCTCTGCGGCCTGCTGCGCTGTCGATTGGGGCAACGGCACGTCCGCCGTGTTCTGCATGACTTTGACGTCGGATGAATTCACCATCAGAAAGAACACCAGAATGGTGAAAATATCCATCAGAGACACCAGATTCAGCCCGCCTGCACGGTGCATGCGAGCGTAATGGCGCTTCATTCGCTGGGAGCGACGGGATGTTTTCATGCCCCCTCCCCGGTGTCAGCCGTCCCGGCACTGGCGGTGCCCGCCAGCTCACGGTCATCCGGCGCATCAGCCAGTGAAACGTCCGGAAAAAGCTCCGCCTCCACCTGACTGGCCGCTACCACCGCAGCATAGGAGCGAACCGTATCCAGGGTGGTCACCAGCGTCTGGTAGTCAATATCTGCACCGACCTCCAGTACCAGATCGGTTTTTTCGGGCACCCTTGCCTTGATCTGCTGCAGAACCGCTCGCAACCCGTCAAAGTCCTGAGTGCTTTCAATCAACGGCAGAGTCCGTATCACACCACGTTCACTGTCAGACACTTCGATGCCGCTCGGGATCACGGTGACCACCAGTCGCAATTCCTCCACCGAGGGTGCCTCGCCGGGGGCCATGCCGGGAAAACTCAGTTCGATGGTGCGGATCTGGCTGAACACCATGCCCAGCAACAGCACCGGCACCAGAACAATCATCAGGTTGAGAAAAGCGGTAATGTCCAGTTCCGGGTTGCTCACCGCCCTGCGATGTCTGCGTCTCATACAGTGTCCTCCGGCTCAGCCCGCAGACTGGCCGGGAAACTGGTCTGAGATGATGTTCAACAGCTTCACCCCGGCCATTTCGAAACTGTCTACGATTTCGTTAGTTCGAGTCTGTAACAGGGCATGAAACATCAACAGGGGTATCGCTGACATCAACCCGAACGCCGTGGTATTCATGGCCACCGAAATACTCTCCGACAACAATGTGGCCTTCTGCGCCGGATCCGCTGCGGCAACGGCGGTAAACGCCGCAATCAGTCCGATAATGGTGCCCAGCAGCCCCATCAGTGTTGCAATATTCGCCAGGGTCGCCAGGTACTGAGTGCGCTTCTCGAGACGCGGCAGCACTTCCATCAGCCCCTCTTCCATGGCGCACTCGATGTCCTCACGGCGGTGGTTATTGAGCAAACGGCCGATTCCGGCACCCATGATCGAGGCAATGGCGCTGTCGGAACCGTTGGCGGCTTTCATCGCACGCTGATAATCCCGCTTGCGCAGCAACGGCAGAATACCCTTCTCGAAAGCGAGGCGGTTACGCCGTCGCACGCTCCCCAGATAGATAAAGCGCTCTAGGGTGATGGCCAGACCTATCATCAGCACAACCGCTATCGGGTACATGAAGGGACCACCTTCCTGAAAAAAACGAATCACAGTTTCCAGCATTCTCAGACTCCCGCAGTTACTGCAAAGACAGGGATGAATCCAGCGATGGATTCAGGGTTTCACGAAACACCCGGTGGCGCTCAAGCGCGACCGGATCCTTGGGTTCCAGCAGGTCCGGCGCGCCCTCATCCAGCCGCGCCCGAGGCCTTCGGGGTAAGGTGGGGGGCTGCCAGGGCAGAATGTACAGAACACCGGGATCGTCGTCGGCAGCATGGTTGGAAATTCCCTCCACCCTGAGCGCCCCGGACACTTCCGTTTGTGGATCGGCCGCAACCGGCACAGTGCTGATCATTGCCAATACAAGGGATACGGTTAACAGCCAACCCACCCTGCCCCATCCTGACCATGGTTTTATCCGTTGAACCATTTACTGCAGCCTCCGTTCCAGATCAGCCATCCAGCCAGCCACCTGTCGGTCGTCGTCACCGGTCAGCTCACGGTAGCGTCGGTAGTGAGCCAGAGCGGTTTCAAGATCCAGCAGGTACAGCTCAGTAATCACCGCAAGGTTGTAGTGCAACTCGGGTGTTGCAGGAGACGCCTCAACACCGGTGCGGAGCAGTCTGGCCGCTTCACGAAACTCGCCTTCGTCCTTCAGAGAAAGGGCTCGATTGTTGAGGGCCACCACTGCCTGCGGGTCCAGAGTGGCGGGTTGGGCCGGCGGCTTTTCAGACATGGGCTGAGGCTGAGAGGCGCATCCCACCAACATCAGCATCCATACCAGCAATCCGCTCAATACGCGTTCAGGCGTCATCGTTCGTCTCTCCAGTCCAGGTCATCCATCGAACGTCGCGGTCGTAGCGGCCCGGGAACAGTTCCGCCAGAGCGTTCAGGCTTTTCTCCACCCATTCGTTGTAGCCATGCTCGGGTAATAACTGGTGGTTTCGCGCATGCAGGTTGATCGCTTTTTCCTCGAAGGGATACGCCTCCTCCTCCAGGAGCATCCGGTAATGGGCCCGCTCAAGATCGTTCAGCTCATCGGGAACGGCCGAGTTCATCAGGTCATGGGCAAGGGTCCGGTAAAGCTCCGCGCGTCGGTAAAGAGTTTCAGATCTGACACCTTGCTGATCGAACTGTTCTGCTTCCGAAAAACGCTGGGTGGCCAGCGCCAGCGCTTGCTGCTTGTGGCTCAGGGATTGTTGAAGGGGATGGTTCAGAGGAATGGCCCCGAATGCCTCCGCAGCCGATATTCCCAATGCCAGGGCCGAGTTGGCAGACCAGCGCAGTGTGTCCTCAGAATGCCACTGGCTGGCCAGTTCTGCGCTCACCATGTCTTGACGGTAGTGCGGGACCGACACTCCGGAATTAATCAGACGTTGACGCATACGTTGCAGACGCAGATGCTCGGGAGCGCCGGAAGGCTCCGATGCGATTGCCAGGTAATCCTGATATATGGCATTACGCCGTCCCGTGGCCTGCCCACGATGAAAATACTCGGCGGCCTGCAGAGTGTTCGGCCAGGGATCGGCGGCCGTCCGGGCCGCTTCCATCAGCTCCAAAGCCGCCCGAACCGGCTGGTCAGAGGATTCGTAAGCCAGCACCAGCTTATCGCTGATGTGGCGGCTCAGTTGATGTTCGGGAAAATCGCCGCGGAACCGGATGAATTCGTTGACGGCACTCTGCCAGCGCTCCGCCAGAAGCAGGCTGTTTGCGGCATCGTAGCGGCCCTTGATTGCAATATCTGAGCCCGGAAACACGGAATCAACGCGCTGGAAGTGGGCCACAGCCAGATCGGTCTCACCGGAACTCTGGGCGGCCTCGCCCTGACGGTATATGGCGGCAGCCAGTTGGCGCTTCACAGCCCGGGTTTCCTCGGAATCGATATCCTTCAGGACACCGGATTGAATCAGGCTGTCAGCCTTGCGCCAGGCATTTTCCGCGGCTCGATGGTCGTCCGAATCTGTGTGAATTTCGCCCAAAACCAGCCAGGCAATGTATTGATCTGCAGGTTGTGATCCGTGCAGCTGATGCACGCGTTCGGCAAATCGCCGGGCTTGAGTCAGCTCTCCTTGTTCAAGCCACCGATTGGCAAGATCGGCATACAAGGCGGGTAGCCTCGCGTCATTTTGAAAGATGGCTTCGAAACGCTCTGCCTCGTCAGAGAGCGCCTCGAGCGTGACCGGGTGGTCAATGCGCTGGACCGCGCCGTCACGCTGGATGACGACCGCCGCCCAGGCGGCATCGGCAGAGTCCTGATAACCGGGCGTGTCATAAGCGGCCTGCCGATAATTGGTCAGCGCCCGAGCAAAGTCACCGGACTGGAGGCGCGCGTCCCCTGCCAGCCTGAAAATGTCTCCCGGCGCTGCGTCATGCATACCGAGGCGCTCGTAATACCCAGCGGCGCGGGCAAACTGCTCCGGATCGGAACTGTTCTGACCCCGGCTGTAGTGATAGTCCGCAAGCTCGCGGCCGAACGTCCGCCACAATGCCTGATCCTTCGCATCCAGCCGCTGGTATGCTTCCGCCTCCTCGAACGCCGCGACGAATGCTGCCTGGCCGCGCCGCGCTTGCCCCTGCTCGCCAGACTGACGCCACACTTCCACCACCTGCGCCATAAACGCCGGCACAGCCATGTGTCCGGGCTGCAATTCCACGAACCGCTGATTCACCGCCACGCTGTCGGCATGCCGGCCCTTGCTTGCGTAATAGTCCGCGAGTCGATCAAACAACAGGTAGTCATAGGGTTTTGAGCCAGCCTCACTGAGCCAGGCTAACAACGCATCTGCCCCGTCGGTCTCAGCGGCCATCAGCGCCAGCATACGGAGCGTATCATCCACCAGCTCCAGATCACTGTCGGAAACGTGCGCGATACTGGCCTGATCCGGCATGCGCTGATCCAGCACTTCAAGAAACGAGGCGGCCGACCGGCCCCAGGCTCCGGCGCCCTGTTTGAACTGACTCCAGCCCTGCATGTAGCGGGCTTTGATTTTCAAACCGCCCCCCTCATCACCGGCGATCAAGCGGCCGTATTCTGCCTCCGCTTCGACGTAGCGGCCGGCCGAAAACGCCGATTCGGCAATGCGGAAGCGTGCTTCCGCCACCAGTGCTGATTCTGGATACAGCCCAACCAGCTGTTTGAGCCGCTGCATGGACTCGCCTCCCTGCCCCACATAGGCATGAGCCTTGGCCATCTGATACAGCAGTTCATCCAGCTTGCCCTGAAAGGCACCCCGCTCAACGATCGCCTCATAACTCCCCAGAGCTTCGCGGTAAAGCCGCTGTTCCTCTTCGACATCAGGCTGCACCACGTGCCCGGTAGCGTGCTGGATATTGGCCAACCGGTTCAGCGCGTCGATTCGCACCTCCGGCTTGTCGGTGGAGTCAAAAAGCCGCTGATAACGGCGAGCTACTTCCTCCGGCGATATCGCCGGCATGGGGCGGGCTTCGAACGTCAGGAATACCGGACGCATATCGCCGATGGTTTCACCGTCACGGCCCAATTCGACACGGAAGGATTCCTGGGCCAGCACCGGCGTTGCCGTCAGCAACAGGACGACGCCAACCCAGTCACGACAGCGACGCGACATGCCGTAAATCAGGTGACTCATTGTCCACCCCGCTCAAGCGCTTCCAGGGCGAGGTATTCGTAAAGGTGGGCAATCTGTTGCTCGGTTTTGTCCAGAGCGAACGCCATCCGCTTGTCCTGATCTGAAACATAGGTCAGCGCTACACGGTCGAGACTGGATTCGGCCCGTTCCTGCAGCTTCGCCACCTGTGAGCTGAGCGATTGAATGTTAGTCAGGGCGGCATCCGCACGGCGCACCAGAGCAGCAATCTGGGCGTCTCTTTTCGCCAACCGCTGCTCCAATGCGTTCAGCGCGTTTTCCACGGCGCTCAGTGTCTCAGCCGTGTTCGATAGCTCATCCGGGACTGACTTGGCACCCTGGCGTTGTGCCAGCGCCTGAACCTGTTCCCTCAGCGTTTCCGCCCTGTCAGCCAGACCTGCCCAGCGCATCCCGGCTGAACCGGGATCTGTAGCCAGCCGTTCGCGCAATGAGGTCTTCCACACGATAAGGTTTTGTTGCTTTTCCGCCAGATAAAGCTTGAGGTCAACCAGTTCAGAGACCCGGCTGACCGCCTCCTGGGCCACCGAACTCTCCATGAATTGCAGCAGATAGGCCATGCGCGGCTGGGTCAGAGTTCGGCTGTCGGCGAGGAACCACTGGGCATCCGATCCCCTGGCGTCTAGGATCAACGCCTTCCAGGCCCCGTCAGCCTCTATTCGAGCGGCCAGCTTTTTCAGAGTGACCCGCTCGCTCTCATAGGAGGCATTGGCAGCAAGATACGCCTCACCCGCCTGTCCCAGGTAACCGGACAGGTCGTACCCCCGGCCCATTCCGAGCCAGGCATCCTCAACACCCGGGTAAGCCAGCGGGTATTTCCTGGCGCGATGCCAGGACTGCATGGCTGCCCGATGGTTATCACGAGCGGCAAGAGCAAGGCCGTGCAGGTACAGAGCCCGTGGCATGTGATAGCTATTGAGGGGAACCTGTTCAAAGAACCCGATGGCCTTTTCATGATCTTCCTGCAGATAGGACAGGTACCCCGCCCTGACCAGTAATTGGCTGCGCAATGAAGCGCTCCGCTCACCCATGGCATCCTGCTCTGACATCGCCAGGGCAACTCGCAACGCGACCAGCGGACGAGCCGCGTTGAGATCCCTGATGCTGTAAACGCCCGCCAGATTCATATAGCCCAGTGCAGCCCAATACCCCGGCTCCATCTTAGCAAGCAACTGTCCTGCGGCGTCCGGATCATCTGCTCCGAGCTTCAAAGCCGCCAGCTCATACAGGGCTTGTTGTCGCGTTTCCCCGAAACCCAGCCTAGCGGCCGTGTCGAAATAGCGGGATGCGCCGGCGGCATCACCCTCACTGTTAGCGATTCGCCCCAATATCAACGCAGCGTCACCACGATGGGTCTGACCTTGCAGCTGGCGTTCAAGCAGGTCGCGGGCCCTGACCACTTGCCCGGTTCCCATAAGCGCCCGGGCCCTCTGCCAGGCCACACTCTCGCCTTGTGAGCCCTCCGTCCGCGCAAGCGCCAACCGGGGCTTACCGGCAGCAAGGTCGAATTGCGCCAGCGCAGCCATACGCGCGACTTCTGTGGCATTGCCCGCAAACGCAACATTTTGCCCACAGACCGTCAGGACGCCCACGGCAACCAGAGCGAACCGGACGTTACGAACGAAAGAGCGACTCATCCTGACGTCAGCATCCATGCCAAACTACTTCCATTCCGAGAACAGGAACCGGGGTTCGTAATCCGGAGCCCGTGCGTCCAGCGACAACTGGATACGTGATTCCCCGGGACGCTTTTGAAAGCGGTGTTCGGCTTCTCGACGAATGTAACGGTCATTGCCCGTTCGTGCTGTCAGCACCGCCCTGAGCTCATGTTCCCCGTGAGGCACATTGCCCAGATACAGCTGCTGCACCCCACCCTGTTGCAACGACTGGCGTTCCCGGTCGGTGTACAGATGCGAAGACACCGGAGTGTCATTGACGAACAGCTCAATAGAATCAAGTTCCAGGACATCTTTGCGGGCAAGTGTCAGGAATACTGCCACTTGGGTATCGGCGGGATGCAAAATGGATTCTTCAAGCGCGTAGAGCTCGCCGGCCAGATCGGCGACCTGGGCTTTCAGGCGATTGATATCAGAGTTGAGATCGTCAGCGGTGGTCAGTGCCGGGGTCATTGCGATCAGCAGAGCGACTGCTGCTGCCAGCGCATTCTGCGCCGCCCGGGCCACTCTCGCGGTAGCTACCCTTGCCTGTTCTGTGGCGACCATACGCTTCCTGCCTTTTGTAATGTTCCGTTACAAACTGACAGGGAGGGTAACATCAGGTAATCGGCAAGAACGGTATCCAGATCACCAATTGGACAACTCGACGTGTCGACTTTTTTGACGGGTGTTGCACAAATGATACACCCGGACAGGCTGATGCGACCCGGACAGTCCACTTGCGCACTGTTTTCAAAGAAGAAATTTCAGGTGGCCCCGTAATTGCTCAGGCTCAGGGGACGGGGGAGCCTTGACCGCCACCCCGTTTGAAATGCCGAGCTTTGCCGATGCACTCAACCGCATCGGCTTTTTTATTTGCTCAGTTGCTTCATCGCCGACTCGAGACCATCCATCGTCAGTGGGTACATGTGATCTTCCACCAGCTGACGGGTCATGCCCAGAGAGCCACCGCTTCCCCAGTAACTTTCCGGTAGCGGATTCAACCAGACCACCTTGCGGAAATGATCGGTTATCCGCTGAAACCACGTGGCCCCGGCTTCCTCGTTCCAGTGCTCAATGGAACCGCCAGGGTGGGAAATTTCATAGGGTGCCATGGTGGCATCACCCACGAAAATGACTTTGTAGTCCGGTGTGTACTTGTTGAGGATATCCCAGGTGTTGGTGGTCTCGTTCATGCGGCGAATGTTGTTCTTCCACACACTCTCATACACAAAGTTATGAAAGTAGAAGTACTCCATGTGCTTGAACTCCATACGGGCAGCCGAGAACAACTCCTCACACACCCGCACGTGGGGGTCCATGGAACCACCAACGTCGAAAAAAATCAGCACTTTGACCGCATTGTGACGCTCGGGGACCATTTTCAGGTCGAGGTAACCGGCGTTACGGGCGGTGGACCGTATGGTGTCGTCCATGTCCAGCTGATCGGCGGCACCCTGGCGGGCAAACTTACGCAACCGACGCATGGCCACTTTGATGTTGCGGATACCAAGGGTAATGCTGTCATCAAGGTCCTTGTATTCCCGCTTTTCCCATACTTTGACAGCGCGGCCCTGACGGCCGTTTTTCTGGCCGATCCGGAAACCCTCGGGATTGTAGCCGTTGGCCCCGAAAGGCGACGTGCCCCCGGTGCCCACCCACTTGTTACCACCGGCATGCCGCTCCTGCTGCTCTTCCATGCGCTTTTTGAAGGTTTCGATCAATTCTTCAAGGCCGCCCAGGGAATCGATCTTGGCCTTGTCTTCCTCGCTGAGATGCTTCTCGAACTCGGCACGGAGCCAATCGTCCGGAATCAGCATTTCCATCAGGTCTTCAAGGTTTTCAATACCTTCGAAATAGGCCTTGAACGCTCGATCAAACTTGTCGAAGTGGCGCTCATCTTTCACCAGGCACAACCTTGACAGGTAATAGAACTCTTCCATATCGGCAAAGGCCAGGCGATGCTGCAGGGCCTCCAGCAGGTCGAGAAATTCGCGCAGGCTGGCAGGCACTTTCGCCCGCCGTACTTCGAGAAAAAAATCGATCAACATAAAGTATAGCTCTTGCTGAATGTCAGCTGCGACGACGCGCCATAAATGCTAGTTTCTGCAACAGGTGAACGTCCTGTTCGTTTTTCACCAACGCCCCGTAGAGCGGTGGCAGAGCCGAGCTGGTGTCTTTTTCCTGAAGCATTTTGGCAGACAGTTCATCGGCCATCAGCAGCTTGAGCCAATCGATCAGTTCCGAGGTGGACGGTTTCTTTTTCAGCCCGGGTACCTTGCGCACATCGAAAAAGACTTCGAGAGCATCACGTACAATGGCCTGCTGCAGGCCGGGGAAATGCACATCGACGATATCTTTCATCGTATCGTGATCGGGAAAACTGATGTAGTGGAAGAAACAGCGACGCAGAAAGGCATCCGGCAGTTCCTTCTCGTTGTTACTGGTAATGACGATGATGGGACGTTGCTTGGCCTTCACGAACTGCTGGGTTTCATAGACAAAAAACTCCATGCGATCCAGCTCGAGCAGCAAATCGTTTGGAAACTCAATGTCTGCCTTGTCGATCTCGTCGATCAGCAGTACCACCTGTTCGTCGGCTTCAAAGGCTTCCCAGAGCTTGCCTTTGACAATGTAGTTGCTGATGTCCTTGACCTTTTCATCACCAAGCTGAGAGTCGCGAAGGCGTGATACCGCATCGTACTCGTAAAGCCCCTGCTGAGCCTTGGTCGTGGACTTGATGTGCCAGGGGATCAGCCGCATTCCCAGGGAAGACGCCATTTCCTCTGCCAGCAGGGTTTTGCCGGTGCCGGGCTCACCTTTAATGAGCAGCGGGCGTTGCAGCGAGATGGCCGCATTCACCGCCATTTGCAAGTCATCAGTGGCTACGTATTTTTCGGTACCGGTAAACTTCATGCTGTTGGTTCCTGTTCGGTTATCAAATCATCCGGGCGAGGAGTATAAAGGCCTGAGCCACCACCTTAACACCCCGGACTATTTTTTCGGTTCTGTTTCATCGGGCTCATCGTTATCGAGCCGGCCCTTCTTTTGGTCATCGAAATCCGGGAGATCGTCAAACTCTGACAGATCGAAGTCTTCGAGGCCGAACTCATCCACAGGCTCGTCTTCGCCTTCTGCCAAAACCGGCAGTTCCTCCTCAGGCTCGTTCAACGGCTCGGCAACGGGAATGCCATCATCGCTGTCATCGGTTGCCCCGGCATCAGTGGCTTCAGCCGCTGTCGCTGGTTCCGGTCCGGGCTCCGGTTCCTGCTTCGATTCTTGCACTGGCTCGGATTCTGGCTCCAGCTCGGGAACTTCGTCGGATATCCCCTCAGGCTCGACAACCGGCACCGTCTCTTCGTGACTGTCGATGTTATCAACAGCGCCACTGTCCGGGTCCCCGGACGGCTCCGACGCTGTTTTACGGCGATAAAGCAGAAACAGGCCACCTCCCGCCACCACAACCGCACCCAAAGCCGCGGCCACCAACAGCCACGCCGGGGAGCCCGGCTCCTCGCTTTCAGCAGGTGCAGGCCGGGGCGGCGCTTCCTCGATGTTGGTCGGTTCTTCCACTTTGCTGATATCGATAGGCCCACCGCCCGCAGGCTCGGCTTCGGACTCGGCTTTTTGCCCTGAAGCCGGTTCACCTGCGAGTTCACGGTTCTCGGTCGCTGGAGCATCCTCGCCGGCGGCCAGCAGGCTATCGTCAGGCGGGGATAGAACCGCTTCCTCCGGCATCTCGAAACGACTGAAACCGTTGAATTTCCGGGAGAAGGTCTGGCCATCAGCGATCACCTCGATGGTGTACCGGCCGGCCGCAGGGAGCGCGCTGATGGTATCGCCGTATAGCCCGTTGGCCGGCGGTTGACCGGAAGACAAAACCTTGGTGCCGCTTCGGTTGTCTTCCGACGTCACCGTCACCCTAACCTCCAGCACCCCAAGAAAGTCCGGATCGGTCAGCTTTTTCTCGTCCTCGAAAAAGGCAATCTGCAGAGCCAGAGGCTGCGCTTCGCTGAACGATGACGGCACCGGCGACACGACCATGCGCAGGTCACTGACAACGGTGACACGACTGCCCTCGCCCAGCTCACCGTTTATCCGCCATTTGCCCGGTCGCGGTTCAGTGACGGTGATCAGGTCGTAACCGGGCTCGCGCGCCCACCGCATGCCTTCTCCCGTGTCACCAACCACCGCCCCACTGCCCTCGGGGTCGGTCAGTTCCAGCTTCCGCGTTGCACTGGTTTCATCTTCTCCCCAGAAAATCAGCGCGGTGAATTCCTGCACCCCGCTGTCTACGACAAAGCCGTCTCCCTCAATGGGCAACTGTTCCTGTGGAACCGCCGCATTGAGGGCGTCCAAAAAGGCCAGGTTCAGCGCGTTCGCCGAGGGCGCCACGTTATAGCTCCCACCGGTGCGATCGGCCAGAGTTTCGAGAAACTCGCGGTCAGCCTCGTCGGACAGCGCCACAGTATGGAACGTTGCCCCCTTGCGAACCAGCCGGTCAAGGACCGGACCAAGAATACGCTCGCGCTCTTGCCGGTTAGCGTCGGCGCTCGCCGATACGTCCACTTTGCCGTCGGTCAGCAGAATGAAGTCGGTGCCGCTAAGGTCGCCCTTCGTGAAGTAGTCATCGCTGGCCACTTTGATGGCTTCGCCCAGATTGGTTCGCAGGGCCACGGAGTTGATGCCTGCAGACCGGTTGATGGCGAGCTCGCGCCAGGCGTCGTCAACAGAGTCGTAGGGCACCAGCATGTTGACGTACTGCCCGAAGGTCCACACACCGGCGCTTGCGCGTTCCGGAAGCAAACGCGCCAGAAGCCGGACGGCAGGTTGGCGAAGGTTATCGGGGTCGTTGTCTTTCATGGAGCCGGATATATCGACGATGATGCGCACGTCAGCACTGTCGGCCAGCTCAGGCGCAGGCGGTGCCTGGGCGACAACCGAGGCGGGCAGGAATAGGCCAGCCAGGAATGAGGCCAGAAAAATCTTGCTCAGTATCCGTCGCATCTCGGCTCCGTTTTCTTGTTCTTACAGTTGTCAGCCTAGCGTTTCACCAGGCGGTAGCGAACCAGATCCAGCACCCACACCAACAACATGGCCAACGCCGCTACCCCCAGGTTGAAAATCGCCCTGCCGGACGCTTCCGCATCACCGAGAATGAGCTCATACCCACCGTAGAGCCAGGCGGGCACCCACCAACTGCTGACTTCCGCAGACTCCACGGGGGTCAGTAACAGCACGATAAGCGCGGACTGCAACAAGGTTCGGAGCCCATAAAGCGGCAAAATCCTGAATAAACGGGACATGGTGTAGAAAAAAACCACAAATGACACGGCATAGATGACCCAGAAAATGCCGTAAGCGAGTTGAGCGTCAGTATCAATCATTACAGAACCCAGTGAATTATATGTTCTTCCCAGTCTTCTTCAGCGACGCCGGCTTCGGACGCAACCCGGTGCTGAACCGAAACGCCTGCCTCATGCACGCTATCCGGATCGCCTGAGCGAAGCGGATGCCAGTCAGGCAAGGGTCGACCATCCGCCAGCGTCCGATAGGCGCAGGTGAATGGCAACCAGTGATAGTCTGCCAACGAGTCCGGCGTCAGCACGGTGCAGGCCGGCACTTTGTCTAGCCGCTCAGGATAGACGGTACAACGACAGCTGTCCGTATCCATGTAACGACAAACCAGATCGGTGTAATACACCTCTCCGGTGT
The DNA here is from genome assembly GCF_032911545.1 of Marinobacter sp. M-5. Lineage (NCBI taxonomy): Bacteria > Pseudomonadati > Pseudomonadota > Gammaproteobacteria > Pseudomonadales > Marinobacteraceae > Marinobacter > Marinobacter sp. M-5. Next base: position 1,481,267 of record NZ_JAWJEK010000001.1, on the reverse strand, counting down.
CTTCATCCTCCAGTTTGGCGAGGCAGCATTTGCCGCAGCCGTCACACAGGGATTCCCACTCCGCAGACGTCATTTCGTCGAGACGTTTGCGCTGCCAGAACGGGATCTGCGCGATCATGACTGGCGTTGCTCCGGCTTTCTCCGGAAGTCCACCACGTAGGAATCCTGCTCTTCCGGCATCTGCAGAAAAAAATCCTTGTCTGCGATGGCATCCAGAACCTGCCTTCCGCTGGTGCGGGCAAGTTTCCGCTCCGGCGTAAGAATCAGATCCATGGCATGAACCGGCGTCCCGAAGATACCGCGCAGGCTTTCGGGAAGCTCCTCCCAGATTTGCCCGCGACGGACATAAAGATAGGTGTCCGCTTTTTTACTGCTGCGGAACACCGACACAAACTGTTTGTCACTCATGATTTCAATAAATCCTCAAGCTGCTCACGAACCGGCGCGATAATCTGACTGCGCCACCCGCTGTTGAAAAGACCAGCAGCAAGATCCCGGCGATGAACCACCGCCTCAAGCCGTTTCCGGGGTGCCAGCAATTCCACGGGCACATCTGCCCTCTCGGCGGCAGCGACAAGTACCCGTTTGACCTGCTTGTAGAATGCCTGCTCGTCGCGAGTCAGCGGGGCCTGTATTGGCTCGAAATCTGCCGTGGGCGCATCAAGGCCCTCATCCAGCAGCTCCAGTATCTTATCACCATAACGACGGATGACCGGCTGCGGTAGCCCCTGGATATTGGATAACACCTTGAGCGAACCGGGCATGCGCTCGGCGATTGCGATCAACAGTGGATCCCCTACCACCCGATTACGCGGGCGGTCGCGACGACGGGATTCCTGCTCCCGCCAGAGGACCAGCCTTTTGAGCGCAGTCTGCTGCTGCAGAGGCAGCGCCCAGCCGCCACGGAGTTTCAAATAATGATTCTCGGGATCGTCCTGGCTGGCGAGCTCCGACGCAAACCGGTCGGACTCCTCTGCCAGAGCTGCCTCAAAACCACGAACCGACAGATTGGACATCACCCAATCGTACACAGGCGCCAGAAACCGGATATCGTCCAGCGCGTAACGCTGCTGCGCTTCGCTGAGCGGCCGCGAAACCCAGTCCGAGCGGGTAGCGGACTTGTCGAGGGTAGCACCGAACAACGTTTCCACCAGGCGAGCATAACCCACCGAGAATCCCGCTCCGGCAAGCGCCGCGCCAATCTGAAGATCGATAACGCCGGCGGGCTCCAGTTGAAGCCAATGGCGAAACAGCTCCAGATCTTCACTCATGGCATAAAGCAGTTTTGGCTGACGGTTGTCCGCGAGAACCCGGCGAAATTCAACGGATTGCTCTGCGACCGCTGGGTCCACCAGACGATACTGTTCGCCCAGCCCCAACTGCACAAGGCCAGGAATCGGAAAGAACGTGCTTACCCGCTCAAATTCCGTATCCAGCGCCAGTGGCTCGTTCTTAACCGCCAGCAACCATTGGTCGAGTGATTCGGGCTCGGTGATCCATTCAATAGTTGTTGGCGCCGGGGGCGCGGTTGCGACCGGAGTGGTTGGTGGGGCCATAGGAAATGCTCGATCCGTCGTTATTCAGAGAGGGGTTTGCGGCCCCGGAATGCGTGGGTCAACGTGAAGCCGTCCACGTAGCCAAGTTCGCCACCCACAGGAATGCCGTGAGCCAGACGGGTAATCAGTACGCCCCGGCCATCGAGACGGTCTGCGATGTAATGGGCGGTGGCTTCGCCCTCCACCGTGGGATTGGTGGCGAGAATCAGCTCGGTCACATTTTCCTGCGCGATGCGATTCAGCAGGCGCTCGATACCAATCTCTTCCGGGCCCACGCCGTCGATGGGCGAAAGGTGCCCCATCAGCACGAAATAGCTGCCGCGATAGTCACCCGCCTGCTCGATCGCTAGCAGATCCGACGGACTCTCGACCACACAGAGCGTACCGTTGTGCCGCTCCGGATTCTCACAGATGCCGCACCGTGACGAATCGGCGAAGTTCTGGCAGCTGTCGCAGCGGCGCACGTCAGCCATGGCGGTACCCAATGCTTCAGACAGACGAACACCGCCCGAACGACCGCGCTCCAACAAATGAAACGCCATACGCTGCGCGGTTTTCTGGCCTACTCCGGGAAGACACCGAAGGGACTCCACCAGTTCATCTACCAGCGGGCTGAACGCCATGAAAATTCCTCTTACTTCACATTAAAAGATACGCTTAGGCCATTGAACTAAAACGGCATCTTGAAGCCCGGCGGCATCCCCATGCCGGACATCATACCGGACATCTTTTCTTTCTGATTGGCCTCGACCCGCCGAACCGCGTCATTGACAGCCGCCGCCAGCAAGTCTTCCAGAATCTCTTTCTCTTCACTCATCAGCGAAGGGTCAATCTCGACCTTGCGGACGTCGTGGCGACCGTTCATGGTGACTTTCACCAGTCCCGCTCCGGACTCGCCTGTGACCTCGGCCTTGGCAATTTCTTCCTGGGCTTTCTGCATGTCTTCCTGCATTTTTTGGGCTTTTTTCATTAAATCGCCCATGCCGTTCATCATAGCGTGTTCTCCTTCAACCTGAATTCTGAGCGGGCCGGATACTCTCTTCAACGACCCGTGCCTCGAAACGTTCAACGATGGACCTGACCAGCGGATCGCTCTGAATCGAACTCACGGCCGCCTTCTGCCGCGCCACCCGCTGGTGTTCTTCCCAGGCTGCCGGAGTATGGCCGCCCGTATTCCCCTGCTCGATACGCACAGTAATGGCGTCGCCAAACCGGTTTCTCAAGGCAGCCAGTATTTTGTCCTCATGCCTTGCGTTCAACAGCCGCGCGTGGCCTTCCTCCATGGTGAGGAGAATCTGATTACCTTCCCGGACCATCGCCGTATGGCTGGCCAGGTTGCCAGGCATGCCCACGATGCCCAGACTGCGGAAATCACGCTGCCAGTTGAAATCGCCGCTGTGCGCGGGCTCTGAAGCAGGTTCGGGCTCTGGCATTGGCATCGCCGCTGTCTCGTCAACTTCCTCCACTGAGGGCTTTTCAAGATCCGCCGTTGAGGGCGCTTCAGGATTTGCAGCGGTTAGCTCTGCATCAGCTTCCGCCAAAGGCGCTTCAGACTCCATCCCGGAAGGTCGCTGCAACGCAGCGGACCCAGGCTCAACCGGCTGCGGCTCGTTATCACTGAGGTAATCGGGCACCGGGCCGGGATCGAAGTCGTCAGTGGCGCCAACATCGTTTACCGAAGCGGGTGGTGACTCGACTGCGGGCTCGCGCCGCGCCTCAGGTGCCTCAGTATTCGGCACCTCCGGCACCTGTTCGGCCGCCTGCTCAGGTCGAACCGCAGGCGCTGATGCCGGGGCGGAGACAGGGTCAGGCTCGTCGCGAGGTTCCTGAGCGTCCGCGCCGGTACGCGAGGAACCGGTTGCCGGCGGCTCCCGGCGGTCCGTTCCCGGACGAAACGCCAGCATGCGCAGCAGAGTCATTTCGAATCCCATGCGGGCGTCGGGCGTGACCGCGAGATCTTTACGGCCCATTAACGCTGCCTGGTAAAACAGTTGCGCATCCTCGGCACTGAGCTTGCGGGCGAGGGCCTGCACCTGAGCGGCGTCGCCCAGGGCATTGTCGGCACTTCCGGGTACCACCTGCTCCATGGTGACCCGATGAAACAGCGACAACAGGTCCGCCAGGATCACACTGTAGTCTGGCGCGAAATCGGAAATACGCTGAATTTCAGCCAGCAGTGAGGGCCCATCATTTTCCACCAAGGCATGGACCAGTCGTTCGATATCACGCTGATCAATGGTACCCAGCATGTTGCTGACATCACTGGCCGCCAGTTTCTGATTGCCAAAGGCAATGGCCTGATCGGTCAGGCTCAGGGCGTCCCGCATGCTGCCATCGGCGGCGCGAGCCAGCAGCCACAACGCGGGGTCTTCGAATGGAATATGCTCTTCACCAAGCACATGTTTAAGATGACCGGCAATGTGCTCAGGCGTCATGCGCTTCAGATTGAATTGCAGGCACCGGGACAGCACCGTTACCGGAAGCTTCTGGGGGTCGGTGGTTGCCAGCAGAAACTTCACATGCTCCGGCGGTTCCTCCAGTGTTTTCAGAAAGGCATTGAAGGACTGGTTTGTCAGCATGTGCACCTCGTCAATGAGATACACCTTGAAGCGGCCACGAGTCGGCGCGTACTGCACGTTGTCTGTCAGTTCGCGCATATCGTCGACACCGGTGCGGGACGCGGCGTCGATCTCGATGAGGTCTACAAACCGGCCATCCTGAATCTCGCGGCAACTGCTGCACTCGCCACAGGGCGTCGGGCTAACACCGGTTTCACAATTCAGACATCGCGCCAGCAGCCGGCCGATGGTGGTTTTACCCACACCTCGGGTCCCCGTGAACAGGTAAGCATGGTGAAGACGCTGGTTTTTCAAAGCGTGGATCAGTGCCTGCAGCACATGCTCCTGGCCGACCATGTCTTCAAATGTGCGGGGGCGCCATTTACGGGCAAGTACCTGGTAGCTCATGTTTCGCCAACTGCTGTGAAAATGACCTTAACCTTAGCACGGTCCCAGCGTGAGAAGAAGACGGACAGCGCCGGGTCGGAACTGGAAAAAGCGATGATTTCAGCCAGATAAAAACGAGAAGAGGAGGAGGTCTGGGGGTGACTCCACCAGCGACACTCCGGCACACAATTCCACCGCTTCGGCTGCTCCCTTCCGGGCCTGACCGGGTTCACGGTTTCATGCTGCGGAGGCACCAATGGAGCCACCATAACGGCGTTCCGGGACAATTCCCCGAAAGCGGCGCGCATAGTAGCAAATGGGGTGCCCCACTACAACGACTTAAAACGGAAAGCAGCGCTTCCTACAACGGAAGAGGCACTTCGTCCTGCCGGAACCAGCAGGCAAGACTGTAGCGGGTGCGGTTGGCCGGTAGCACCTCATGGGGAATATCCTCGCTCATGAACAGCGCGATTCTCCCCATCTCTGGCAGGACCGTTCCACAGACCTTGTTCTGACTGTCGCGGCTGTAGATCTGCAGCGCCCCACCATCGGTGCTGGCCCACTCGTCATTCAGGTAAAGAACCAGACTGACCACCCTCGAAGCACGGCCGGCAAAGCTGTCCACATGCCGGCGGTAAAAATCCCCCGAGTGGTAGGTCGCATAGTGGGATTCAATGCGCTTCAGGCCAAGAAACAGCCGGCGGTTCAGGCCCATGCGCACTTCATCCAGAAAGCGGAGCAGGAGCTGCTGGGGAACCGTGGCGCCCTGCAGCCACGCAATCTTGTCGCGCCGTACCGATCGGTCGCGGATCAGATCGGCGCCGCGGCCGATGCCCGCATCCTTCATTGACTCGGTCACGTCGAGGATGCGCACCTCATCCAGCAGCCCCTGCAACAGACTTCGGCCCAGCTTTTCGCGCACGTCCAGGCTCATCCAGCCGGAGTCCGTCAGGCCTGCGGCCAGGGTGTCGAGCCACGCTTCGCTGACCGGGACATCGATCGCCGGCGCTTCACGCGCCGGGACACAAAGATCCACGTCGCCAGATACCGCTCCGAGTGCCGGTCGGGCTCCTCCGGGAAGACGCCCACGAATGGGTCTGATGACGCTGGATTTCATGCATTGCCTCCTGTGACAGGCCGATATTTTAGGCCGGAATCTCGCGACAGCGTCAGTTTTAATTTACTCTGTGGCTACGCAAATACACGTAATCCCCGGCGCAGGGCCGGCGAATTAAAGAAACTTTCTGCGGTATGAGGCACCTAGTGACGACGAAACCCGGGCATTGGTCGTTTACCCGCTGGAAAACCCACGGGGAACTGGAGGCCATGGAAGTGCACCACCCGCTTTTCCGCGCCCAACTGTTTCTACAGGGTGCTCACCTGACCCACTTTGCCACCCATGACAAGCCCGACTGGCTGTGGCTGAGCGATACAGCCCGCTTCGCAACCGGGCGGGCAATCCGTGGCGGCATTCCTGTCTGCTGGCCGTGGTTTGGCGCACCGGAGCGGAATCCTCCGGAGGTCCGCAAGCGAATCCATACCAATTCCGCCCATGGCTTTGCGCGAACCGCCCTGTGGAAACTCGAAGACGTCCGGGAGTCCGCCCACGAGGTGGAAATCTGCCTGTCTCTCGATGCCAATGATGATTTTGCAGACACGTGGGAGGGGCATGCGTTGCTCCTCGCCACCTTCAGTTTTTCGGTCAAGGGCTGCCAGATTGCGCTGACCACCACCAATCTGGGCGCCGCACCTCTGGCGTTTACCCAGGCTCTGCACACTTACCTGCCAACACCGGATATACACCGAACCCGCATTGAAGGCCTTGCCGGTGCGGATTATGTCGACACGCTGCTTGACTGGAGCTACCACCCCCAGCATGGCGATGTCACGTTTGACGGAGAAACGGACAGGATCTACGAATCCGGGGCGCCAATGGTAGTAGCCTCACCAGCGTCGCGGCGAACACTGAACGCCATCGGCAGCGACTCAACCGTAGTCTGGAACCCCGGCCCCGCCAAAGCCAGAGCGCTCAGCGACTTTCCGGACAGTGGCTGGAAATCCATGCTGTGTGTCGAAACCGCCAATGCGTTAAGTGATTATCGGGTATTGAATGAAGGCCAAAGCCATACCCTTGGCGTGTTGATCGGACGAATTTAAACCATCAGGGAGTCGCCATGAGTCTGGCATCCATTCTGAAATCGAAACTGGTTCCGGCGGAACTGAGCGAACAGATCAACCGGATCCGCAAGCCTATCGGCAGCCTGGGATACGACCCCTGGGGCTACAACAACGAGGCCATCAAATACGGGCTCTCGCTGACCCGCCACGTGTATGAGAAGTACTTCCGGGTGGAGGCCAGCGGCGTTGAACACATCCCCGCCGAGGGACCGGTGCTGATTATCGCCAACCACAGCGGACAGCTTCCGATTGACGGGCTGCTAATCGGGTACGCCCTGGCCTCACGGAAAGAAAAACCACGAATTCCGCGAGCTATGATTGAACGTTTCTTTCCCACGGTCCCCTATCTTGGCAACCTGCTGAACGAAGTCGGCGCCGTGCTGGGCGACCCGACCAATTGCGCCAAAATGCTGGCCAACAACGAAGCGGTTATTGTGTTTCCTGAAGGGGTGCGAGGATCGGGCAAGCTCTACCAGGACCGGTACCAGCTCAAGCGATTCGGCAACGGCTTCATGCACCTGGCCATGAAATACAAGGCGACGATCGTGCCGGTGGGCGTGGTCGGCTGCGAGGAAACCATACCGGCCATTGCCAACATCAAGCCGTTGGCCAAGGCCCTGGGCGTACCCTATGCACCGGTGGCTTTGCCGGTCATCCTGCCGGCCAAGGTGCACCTCAACTTCGGTCCACCGATGTTCTTTGATGACCGGGAAATCCCCGAAGAGCAGGTGACCGACCGGGTAGAACAGGTCAAAGGCGAAATCAGCAAGCTGATTGACAAGGGGCTGAGCGAAAGGAAAAGGCTGTTCTGATGAGCAAGCAACAAAGACCACGCATTCTGGTAACCGGCGTCGCCGGTGCTTTGGCACAACAGGTGATTGATCGCCTGCGGGATCACTGCGATCTGGTCGCGGTGGATTTCCGGGAACAGGTCTATCTGGGCGATGACATCCCGAGCTACTGCATTGACTTCAACAAACGGGTTTTCGAGGATCTTTTCCGGCGATACAAGTTCGACGGCGTGATTCATCTTGGCCGCATCATGTCCAGCCAGCTGACCCGGATGCGCCGCTACAACGCCAATGTGCTGGGCACTCAGAAGCTACTGGACCTGAGCCACAAATACGGTATTCGACGGGTTGTGGTGCTGTCGACCTTTCACGTCTACGGCGCCGTTGCCTACAATCCGGCGCTGATCGACGAAGAGGCGCCCCTCAAGAGTGTCGGGCTGAGCGCCGATCTGGTTGATTCGGTTGAGCTGGAGAACCTGGCCAATATTTACCTCTGGCGCTATCCGGAACTGAATATCACCATTCTGCGGCCCTGCAACATTGTCGGTCCCGGGGTCAGGAACTCTATCAGCACCCTGCTGGCCAGTGAGCGGGCGCCGGTTCTGGCGGGCTTTTCCCCGATGATGCAGTTCATCCACATCGACGACATGGCCGACGCCATTGTACTTGCCTACAACAAAACCCAGCGGGGCGTCTTCAATGTGGCGCCCGAAGACTGGGTGGCCTATCAGCATGCTCTGAAGCTTTGTGGCTGCCAGCGCCTGCCGATTCCGTCGGTGCCTCCGATTGTGCCGAGACTGATATTACGGACACTGAATCTGAGAAGTTTTCCGTCGTATCTGATGCACTTTTTCAAGTATCCTGTCGTCATTGACGGCAGAGCCTTTGGCAAGGAATTCGGATTTACCCCAAGAAGGCCGCTGAAAGAGATCTTCCGCTTTTACCGGGAGAACAAGAAGCCCGTGTGACAGCCCTTGCCTGTCGGCCGGCAGGGCAAGTCAGGGATCGAATGAGGACGACGCAGGACGCGCGGCATGTTGAATGATTTCAGCTTTATCAGTCACTTTGTGGCAGCGCTTGCATTCGCGCTGCTGGGCCTGCTTGTTTCCTCCCGCTACTTGCGCCGGGATGTTGATCGCGTGCTCCTGCTGGCATGCGTTGTCTCGGTTACCTGGGCAGTCGCGCTGGCAGCCCAGAGCCTCTGGGGTCAGCCTTCGTTTTTCGTCCGCTACCTGCTTGAACTCCTGAGAGACGGGGCCTGGATCGCACTCCTGTTTGCCCTTCTCCGCGACTCTTTCCGCTCGACGCCCATCGTGGGTCGGCTGAGGCGCATGCTAGGCGCCGCTACCATCACCTTACTGTTGCTGTTACTGGGGTTTGGGGTACTGGAGTACGCCTTTGACCTCGACCTGCTGAATGGTAAAACCAAAGTAGTGGGTCAGATGGCGCTCTCTCTGATGGGCCTGTCACTGGTGGAACAGATCTGGCGCAACGCCGTTTCATTCGGTCGTTCCAGCATGAAGTACATCTGCATCGGCGTTGCCGCCATGTTCGTGTTCGACTTCTTCATGTACGCCGATGCGCTCCTGTTCGGCCAGGTCTCAGACTCCTTCTGGAACGCCCGAGGCCTGGTCAACGCGGCCCTCGTGCCGCTGTTCGCCATCAACACCATCAATACCCGCAAACAACCGGTCGAATTCCAGCTGTCACGCTCCGCGGTGTTTCACGCCGGCACCTTCATGTTTGCCGGTGCCTACCTGCTTTTCCTCGCCGTCGGCGGCTACTACGTTCGCGCGCTTGGCGGCGCATGGGGTGAAGCCCTGCAGGTGCTATTCCTGACGGTGGCACTGACCTTCCTGGTCACCCTGCTGATGTCGCGCCGGGTACGATCACGCCTGATGGTCTTCATCAGCCAGAACTTTTTCGACTATAAGTACGATTACCGCGAACAGTGGCTGAACATGACCCGGGAACTGGCCAACCTTGGTGATGAACCTCCGCTACCGGAGCGTGTGATACGGATTCTTGCTGGTCTGGTCGAAAGCAATGCAGGTGCCCTGTGGATTCGCGACGAACAGAACGCCTATGTGCTGAAAACCGCAGTTAACCTTGCCGCCCCACGGTTTACCAGCATTGACGCAGACAGCGAGATCGGTCGCTTTTTCAGTGACCGGGAGTGGATTATTGATCTTCATGAGTACCGATCAGATCCCGTGCGCTACAACCTGTTGGAGATCCCCGACTCCATCACCCGGATTGCCGACGGCTGGTTGATCATTCCACTCTACCTTGGAAACGAGCTATACGGCATTGCACTGATCGGTAACCCCTACGCGCCGGTTGAACTTAACTGGGAAAATTTTGACCTGATCAAGGTGGTTGCGCGGCAGACCTGCAACCTGCTCGCCCAGGCGGACGCCCAGAGCCGGCTATCCCGCGCCATGCAGTTTGAAGCGGTCAGTAAGGCATCCGCCTTCATGGTTCATGACCTCAAAACTCTGATCGCCCAACTATCGCTGCTGGTGAAGAACGCCCCCCGACACCGCAACAACCCGGCATTCATCGACGACATGATCCAGACAACCGATCACGCTGTGCGCAAGATGGCCAATCTGGTTAACCACATTCGCAAGCCGTTTGAGGACAACGACAGCACCGATGTGCTGGATTTGCGCGATGTGGTGAAGGATCTTGTAGAGCACTACAACCGTCAGAAGCCGGCCCCACACCTGGTCGGGACACCCTCACCCGCCCTTATAGAAGCGGACTCTGAGCAATTGCGCAGCATTCTCGGTCATCTCATCCAGAACGCCCAGGATGCAACCCCTCCCAGCGGCGAGATCACTCTGACCCTGAAGAAGGCCCGTGACCATGTGGTCTTGTTCATCCAGGACACCGGCACGGGCATGACCCCGAACTTCATCAGCTCCCAATTGTTCAAGCCCTTCGAGAGCACAAAAGGCCTGACCGGAATGGGCATCGGTGCCTACCAGGCCAGAGAGTACGTGCGCAAAGTGGGCGGCAATATTGATGTAACCAGCGAACCGGGTGTTGGCTCGTGTTTCTCAGTGCGCTTTCCACTGGCCGCTATCGGTTCGACCGAAAGGCCCGCCGTACAGGAAAAACCGGTTTGTGAACATCCACAGCCTAAACAAAGTGCCAAATAACCGTCGTTTTCAAAATTCAGATCACACAATCATTGCAAAGCGTCAATCTTCGGTTAAGAATCACTGTAGGGAAGAGTTGAGCCATTAGGCATCAATGCAGTCACAGACAGAAAGGGATTTAAGCTGTTGTGAGCAGACGACTGTTAATCGTAGAGGACGACCCGGGCCTGCAAAGCCAGATGCGATGGTGTTTCAGTGACGATCTTGACGTCACTGTCGCCGCCGACCGCGAGTCTGCGCTGACGACATTGCGACGCACGGAACCGGACGTGGTCACCCTGGATCTCGGATTACCACCGGATGCGGGCGGCGCCTCCGAAGGATTCCGCCTGCTTGAGGAAATACTCCGGCTGTCGCCCCAGACCAAGGTCATCGTGGTGACTGGCCGCGAAGACAAGGACAACGCCGTCAAAGCCATTGGCATGGGGGCTTGCGACTTTTATCAGAAACCCCTGGATGCGGAAATACTCACCTTCGTGGTGCATCGGGCCTTCCGCCTCGCGGAACTCGAGAAAGAAAACCGCGAGCTTTCGCAACATCGCAACGGTACCAACATTAAGGGCATTGTAGCGGCCAGCCCGCAAATGCTCGGTATTTGCCGCACCCTCGAAAAAGTAGCACCGACGGATGTAACCACCCTGATCACCGGGGAGACCGGCACCGGTAAGGAGTTGCTGGCCCGCGCCCTTCATGATCTTAGCCATCGTGCCGCCAAGCCTTTTGCCGCCATTAACTGCGCAGCGATTCCCGAAAACCTCCTGGAGAGCGAACTGTTCGGATTCGAAAAGGGTTCATTCACCGGCGCGACCCAGAGCAAGAAAGGCAAGATCGAACACGCCAACGGCGGCACCCTGTTTCTGGACGAGATCGGTGACATGCCGATGGCGCTTCAGGCCAAATTACTGCGTTTTCTGCAGGAACGCGTGGTCGATCGTGTCGGTTCGGTGAACCCCATTCCGGTGGATGTGCGGGTGGTGTGCGCCACCCATAGGGATGTGCGCCAACTCATCGATAGCACTGAATTTCGGGAGGATCTCTACTACCGGATCAGCGAAATCACACTGGACGTGCCAGCCCTGCGAGATCGCGACGGCGATGCCCTGGTGATCGCCCAGTCGCTGCTGAAAACCCTCGGGAAACAGCTGGACCGCCCCAACCTCTCCTTTACCGAAGATGCCATCTGCGCTATCAGCCAATACCCTTGGCCGGGTAACGTGCGGGAGATGATCAACAAAGTGAAGCGGGCGACGATCATGGCAGACGGTAAGCGAGTCACCGCATCGGATCTGGAGTTGCAACAGGGTGAGGAACTGCATGAAAGCCAGCTGAACCTCCGTCAGGTTCGGGAAACTGCAGAAAGCCAGGCCATCATGCAAGCGCTGCAAAGTTGCAATTTCAATATGGCACGGGCGTCGCGGCTGTTGGGCGTCACCCGCCCCACGCTCTACAACCTGACAGACAAGTATCGAATTGAGACGTCACACGCGGCAAGCGGCGCCTGACGTAGTGAAGGGAAACTCCTCAAAAGCCTGAAGGAAAAGGAATAGGTACAGGGCCATGAAATCAGCTTCAGCAGTACGCGCAACCCTAATTTCTGTTGCAATCGGCCTGGCGGTCGCCGGGTGCGATAGCAGTGATAACGAGATGAGCCAGAAAGACATCCAGTATCTCAGCCATCTGGACCAATCCCGTTTTCTGCAACGCCAGGGGGAACTGAAAGCGAGCACAGTAGAAGCCCGCAGTGCCATTGACCTGCAGCCGGAAAATCCCGAACCCTACTTCCTGATCATCAATAACCTGCTGAAAGCCGGTGACGCCCGAAATGCCGAGCGGCAACTCGACTGGCTGATCGACGCGATACCTGAGACGTCCATGGATGCCACCGTCAGACATCAGGCGGCGCTGATCCGTGCCGAAGCCAGACTCATGCAGGGGCTTACCACCGACGCCCTGGCAACCCTGGATCGCATCGAGACCGAAGACCGTAACCTGCTGATCCGCCGCAGTTTGCTGAAAGCACGTGCCCTGCTCGCAGCAGGCCGTGCCGCTGATGCGGAGCGGGTTTACGAAGAGGCCCGTTCACTGGACGCTAACTCTGCGTTACCTCTCGTTGGACTGTCCCGGGTTGCTCACGCAAGCGGCGACCCCGAGCAGGCGAAAAAGATGATTGAGGAAGCCCAGACGGTCGACCCTCAAAACGCGGAACTCTGGCTGTGGAAAGCCCAGCTCGCTCATGAGGCCGATAACTGGCCGGTGGCGGAAGAAGCGTACATTCGGGCCCTTGAGGACATTGGCCAGTACGACATCATGACCTATCGCAAATACGAGACTATCTCGTCACTGATCCGAGTTCTCAGGGCGCAGGGGAAATCGGCTGAAGCTTTTGTTTACGAGGAAATTCTGGCGAAATCCGGGCCCGGCACGATCAAGAGCAACATCATCGCAGCCCGGGAAGCCTATGATGCGGGTAATGTCGAGACGGCCGCCGGTCACCTTGAGGAAGTGCTCAAGCAAGTACCTAATCATGAACAGAGTTCATTGATGCTCGGCATGATCCGCTTTCGCCAGGGTCGGGTCGAGGAAGCTGAAAAGTTGCTCCGCCCCGTGGCGGAAATGGGCGATTCCGAGGCCGCCAGTAAACTGCTTGCTGCCGCACGGATTCAGATGCAGGATCCGGAAGAAGCCCGCGCAATTCTCGACAAGCTGTCGGACAAGAACACGGACCCGGAAACCCTGGCTCTGGTTGGCATTGCATCTCTTAGCGCCGGCGACCTCGAAACCGGCGAGCCATTGATCGAGAAGGCCCTTGCCCTGGCACCGGACAATCACGCTTTGCGACTGAGGTTCGCCGGCTACCTGGCCCAGCGCGGAGAGCACGAGAAGGCGATTCAACAGGCATCACAGGTTCCCGAAGACGCTGCCCTCAGCGAGCAGGCCCACATGATAACCATCGAAGCCCAGCTGGCGGCGGGAGCCAGCGAGAAGGCCATCTCGACAGCCCAGGCCTGGATCAAGGCAAAACCTGACAGCGCAGCCGCCCTCATTGCACGAGGCAATATCGCAGCTCGAACCGGTAATCCACAACAGGCAAGAAACTTCTTTCTGGGCGCGCGGGAGAGGGCTCCGGAACATCCGGCACCCGAAATCGCGCTGGGCAATCTTGCCAGAACACAACAGAACACAGCGGAGGCGCTTACCCATTTTCGCAGGGCTGTCGAGCTGGCCCCGGACAACCGCCAGGCGCTTCAGGGATTGACGGAAGTTTCCGATGCAGGGGCTGTACGCAAAACCATGCGCGACATTCTGGCTAAGCAACCGGATGCCACTGGCCCGAAACTGGTGCTGCTTGAGGGGGCCCTGTTTGCCGGGAACCAGCAGGAAGCCGATGAGTTGACCGCGGCGCTCCTCGAACGCAGCGAGGAGGACGCGCCTGCGGAGGCCGAACCCCTGGTTGCCACGCTGTACAACACGGTAGCGGCAATGCTCCGCCAGAATGAGAATCGCGGCCGCGCAGCCAGCGTTCTGCAGCGCGCGCAGGTGCTGTTTCCCGGTTATGAAAAGATTGCCCTTCAGGCAGCGGCGGTGGCGTTTGCCGACAACGATACAACGACAGCACGCGAGCTGCTGCAGGATGCGAAAAAACAACATCCTGACTCAGCTGCACCGTATCTGGTCGAGGCGCGGTATTTCGAGCAGCGCGGTGAGCACCGTCAAGCCGCAGAGCTGTATCAGCTGGCAATCGGCAAAGAGTCGAGCGCAGAGATCGCTAACGGTTACGCTCGCAACCTCCAGCGTTCCGGTCAGGATGCTGAGGCTCTGTCGTTCCTTGAATCCGTTATCGACCGTTTTCCGGATAATGCCCAAATGCGATTGGGCCTCGCCGTACTTCAGCAATCCCAGGGTAAAGAAGACAGCGCCAGGTACCACTATGAGCAACTGCTTAACGTGATGCCCGACAACACGGTGGTGCTCAACAATCTGGCCTGGCTCTATCATGAAACCGGTGACGATCGCGCCATCTCGCTGGCTCAGAAAGCCTATCAGCTCAGCCCGGAGAGCGCTGCGGTCGCGGATACCTACGGCTGGATCATGCTGCAATCAGGAAACCATCAGGAAGGTGTGTCGATCCTCGAAAAAGCCCACGAATTACAACCGGATTCCGAGGAAATCGCGCTGCACCTTGTCGAGGCTTATCGAACCGTTGGCAAGGGCTCAGACGCACAACGGCTGCTGGAGAAATTCAGTGATCAGGGCTGATTGAACCGGTATGACGACAGCCGTTACCAGAATCCCATACCCGTATTTCTGGCTTCTCTCCATTCCACTGCTCATTCTTGGGCTGTGGCCAGAGTGGAGAGATTTTGTTCATTTGTGGTTCGGCTCCATCATCTACAACCACGGATTTCTCGTGCTCGGTGGCATTGGGTACCTACTCTATGTCAGGCGCCAACAAGTGGATCAGCTCGCCGTCACCGGGTCGATAGCCGGGCTTACGCTCCTGCTTGGCGCCACCACCCTTCTGCTTTTCGCTCAGGCGGCCGATATCCGCTTTGTTCGCCTTGCACTGGTCCCTTTCGTCATCATTTTCTGGGGTTGGTCAATCTGGGGGCAGGCGTTTTTCAGAATTGCCGGCGGCCCGATTCTACTTCTGTTGTTTGCGGTGCCCTTCTGGGATGACCTGTCGCCGTTGCTTCAGCACATCACGGTCTTCTTCAACGACATTTTTCTTCAGCTTGCGGACATCAAAGCCACTATCAATGAGTTCTTTATCGTTCTGGAGGTAGGCACCTTCCTTGTGGAAGGAGGCTGCAGCGGCGTCCGTTACCTGATGGTGGCCCTCTTCCTCGGCAGCTTCTATGGCCAGCTTTATTACCGCTCGGCTACCCGAACCGCCATGCTAATGGTAATGGCCGGTTTGCTGTCCATGTTGGCGAACTGGATTCGGGTTTTCGGCATCATCGCAGCAGGCCACTACAGCAACATGGAAACCTCGCTGGTGGACGACCATGAGCTCTTTGGCTGGGTCGTTTTTCTTGTCATTACGTTGGTGCCCCTGTTTTTTATCGCCGGCAAACTGGAACTCGAAGCACCGGTGGGTTCAACGGCAAAGGGACCGATAAATATGGACGCCATGACCGGCAACAGAGCGAAACGCCGCCTGGCCTGGCCGGTCGCAGCGTCTGTACTGGTGGTCTTGCCAGCACTGGCCACCCTCGCCGTTGCGGGTCGCACCGAGCGCATGGCGCAGTCCTGGAATCCGTCATTGCCAGCCACGGGTTCCGACTGGCGAGGTCCACTGAAACATGCGGATATCTGGCAGCCTGACTACCAGAACCCGGATATTGATCTCAGTGGCGTCTATGTTTCCGACGACCTTGAACAGGTGCAGTTGCAGATTACGGGGTATCGCCGACAAAGCCAGAACAAGGAACTGATTTTCTACGGAAACGAACTGTTCAGCAAAGAGGACTGGCGACTTGTCTCTTCTGCGAAACGGGACATTCCGACCGCTTCTGCTGTCAGCCCTGAACGGGTCAACGAAACCATCATCAAGCACCGTGCAGATGAAGCCATCGTCATCCTGTGGACCTGGTATGAGATTGGAGGCGCGCTGACCGATTCCAGAATCGAGGCAAAGATTACCGGGGCCTTTAAAAAAATCACCGGTAACAACCGGGGGGCGCTCTGGGCGCTTGCGAGTTACTGCAATAAGGACACCCGTCCGGACTGCCAGAGACAACGGGCAACGTTCATCCGCTTCCTGACAAATGCCGGAAGCTAACCGTTGTTCTTACATGCGGTCCCTGTAACCGGCGCACGGTCTGTAGCGTCATCAACGTTATTGATCAGTTTCGACAGAACTCTGCTGTCACGCTCAGCTTTATTGGCCAGGTAGGCGGGTATTACCCCTCGGCGGACCTGGCCCCAGGTGCGCCGCTTCGCACGCACATGGAACATATCATTCAGATAAAGCTGGCCTCTGGTGGTCAGTTTGACTGGATGACATCTGCCCTGTTCCAGGTCTGAAATGGCGCGAACCATCATCCGTGCGCCGAGGCGAACCACTTTTTCATAGAGGCTGTTCGGCTGGTCGCTCTCCTCGACCAATGGCCGCCCCTGATACACCACGTCGCCATCGTCCACACCCGCCGCCACAAAGTGAACCGTGGCTCCGACACATTCTGGCTCGGCGTTATGGATGGCCCAATCGGTCGTGAAAAGGCCCCTGTAAAACTGGGACAGTCCACCGTGGAGGTTGAGTACGCCGTATTCCGGTATGGCCAGAAGCTCAGACCGCAGTATGGAGGCGCCGCAGACCGCGATGACGTCAGGGCGTTGATCCTGTATCCAGTCGCGATATTCCGGCTCATTGATGGCATTCACCCCTTGCGTGTATAGCACGGGAACGCCCTCCCCGATATTCAATGAACGCCCTTCCTCGCCGAAGTCCAGGCTGTTCTCCGCCCGGTTATAGTCCTGCCGCGGCTCCAACAGGCGCCTGTCCAGAACCTCAACAACCTTGCGCAGAAACACTCGGGGCCGGGACAGGTACTTCAGAGATTTTCTGGCCAGTGTTGAACGATCCCGCTCCGGCGTCTGGTTTTCCACAACGACGCCGACCACATTCAGTGACCTCGCCAACTGATTGGCAAAATAAACGTCCGATTTATCCCGGCTGACGATGATCACGGTGCGCATGTGTAACCTCTGTGTTGATAGGGTCAGGTCGTTCCGGGTTTGTGCCGATGCTTGCCAAGCAGCCGCTTTATGACGGGAATAACCGAGTACTCCAGATAAAAGAGCGCTCTCAGCTTGAGACTGCTGCCAAACACTTCAATCGTGCAAAATTCACGATACTCGTGGGTCCAGTTGCTCAGGTACCAGTAATCGTCCGCACAGGTGTAATACTGACGCGCAGACCGGGAGTCAAAGAGATGCTTGAGGGCGGTGTATTCCAGAATGGAACCCGGTGAGAAGGATTTGAACGCCTGGTGATAGTCCGCACGAATGGGGTAGACCACTCCGTCATCAGAGAGATGCAGTTCGTAGGCAACCGGCGTATCACCTCGCCTCATGATCCATGCCGTCAGGCAGCCACTCGCACCAAACGCGTTAATGAGGTTGAAGAAAAACTGACGGCTCCTGAGGTTGGAATCGAGATCGTTGCCAATGGCTGATTTCCAGCTGTTGGCAGAAATTGAAATCAACTCGTCGACGATTGGCTGATCATCACGGCGAATCGCTTCCACATCAATCACGAAGTCACCCGCACGGTTGTACCGGTTGAGCTTGTGATTCAGGCTCTTTTTGAGCTTTCGGGGGCGCGCGGCAAAAAAGGTTTTCCAGTCGCCCTTGACCGGGATAACAGGCGTCAGAAGACCGGGCTTCTCACCGACATATTCGTGCCCTACCCCGCTCTGATCCAGTAAAAAAGATCGCAAGTGATCAAGCTTCGGTATTTTGAAGAACAGACCGACTTCATCGGGCTCAACCCGCGTGAGAAGCTCCAGAGCGGCGCGTTTTTGCACCTCGGTAAGCTCCGGATGAACGATCACCATGGAATAAGGACTATGGCCATTGGCGGCAAGCTTTAAAATGGACACCGGCACCCCACGGTAGCGCTCTCGCTCTCTCAGGAAAGGCCCTACGCCGACCAACCGGCCATCCAGGTACACGCAGCGGAATTCCATGTGGTCTTCGTTGGCAAAGGCTGTGAGCCACGAGCATAGCCACCCGTGGGAGAGCGGGAGCGGAATCGGGTCAAGCGTGCCGATCAATGCATCCCATGCCACCCGGACGCTGGAGAACTCATCCAGATTTTTGATGACTCTGAGTTCCACTGTACTCGAGGTTCCCGGGTTCAATCTGACCGTGGCTTCAAATCCGGCTGGCAGGAACTGGCCGAGCGTTTCCATACCGGGACCTACGCGGGTGATAATTTGTGCTTCACTTTGCGGATCCGGTCCAGCATGTCAATCGCCCGACGCTTGATCCAGAAATTGAGCAAAGGCTGCTGCATCCAGTCGGATAACCGGTTCTGCAACCAGAAATAGTTCACCGACACATTTCGCCCCTCGGCTTCGATAAAGTGCCAGGTGCCGGCGGGGATAAACAACGCCTGGCCCTCTTCAAGCCACCCCACCACACCCTGGGCACTGCGCAACTTCGGATGCTGGCTGAAGTCCGGGTTCTGGCAATCCACGCGGCTGTCGACCACGCGGTTTTCAAGTAATGCCCGCAAACTGAACGGACTGTAGGGGTACATGCACCCACTTTGATCCGGAGAAAACAGAATGAACCGCTTACGCCCTTCCAGCATCATCAGTAGGCTGTGTGTTTCATCGTAATGCAGCAGGGACTTGTTCTTGCCCGGCCCAATGTAAAGATTGGAGACACGGAATCCCGACTCGGGCACAAAAGCAGGCAGGCTGACCGAAATGGACGGCGGCAGATCGTCCGACACGCCACGGCCCTTGAGCGGCTCAAGGGCATAACCGTCATGGGTGGTTTCCATCACCTGATTGAAATCCATCATGGGAATGCGCTCGAAACCCAGGTAATGAAAAACCCCGTCAGCGGATTTGCGCTGGATACGGATGGATTTCAGGGCGTTTCTGAAAAAGTCGTAGTTCCAGTTCCGGGTGAAGGGCAGAGCCTCCCTCACACCGCTGAGCAGGACCGGCTGACGACGGTGCAGGTAGCGGGCAAGACCTTCTTTATCAGTGGGAAAGGGAACCGTTTCGATAGTTTCCGGGCCGGAAAGATCAAATAAACTCATCGTGAATTCCTTTTTCAACGATCTGTTGCATCCGACAGTTCTTCTTACCCTGCCGAATCTGCCCGGGCAAAAGCGCACTCCTGCTTTTACAAAAAGGGGCAGATTCACGTTAACAATATGTCATGACCGGGAAAGCTGCAAGCACCACCGGCGCCCGTAGAAAAAGAGTTTCAGGACTGTGACAGAGCTGATGTCAGGCGCATTATACAAGGTGCTCGAGACGATCAAATTCCCGTTGTGCCGCCACCAATCGTCCATCACGGAGTGCGAAGTTGAACAGAGGCCGTTTAGCCAAACGGGCGCTGACATAGCTGAACATCGGTCGGAAACCTGCCCGCGCCAACACCCGGCGGGAGGCACCGTTGCCGGTATCGACCGCGACCAACGCCAGCGTTGCCGACGGGTAGGCCCCATGGTTGATGCCTTGTAGCAGGGCAAAAAAGTACCCCTTGCCGCGGAATGCCGTGCGGGTGGCGCAATCCCAGACGTAAAACCCACGCTCCGGCACGACCAGATTCAGATCATGCAGCACCCCCACCCGGGCACCCGCCTCCGCAACCCAGCCGTAACAGACCGGCTGCCCCTCAATGAAGAGTTCATAGAGAACATTACCGGCGCCGGTACGGCGCAGGAACTCAGCCTCTGACCAGGGCAAACCTTCCCGGTACTTCCGGGTGCTTTTGATCTCAGATGCCGTATCAGACTCGGGGCAAGACTCAGCTGTCGCTACGCCCACCGGCCGGGAGAGCATAATACCGACTTTGATCTCGCATAAGCCCCTTACACGACGCTTGATTACACCTGACCATCGCCGTAGAGTTTTCAAGGTTTCCATACCTCCTGGGAAAATGATGACGCCACCAGCAACGCCCAGCGCCCGCTTTTACGTTAGAACGATTGAACAGCGTTTGCGAGCGTTTACCGGCGACCCGGTCTGTTTCGCAGCCGGTCCCCTCGACCAACTGGACTCGGATTATCCGGCCGAGCGACAACTTGTGGCCCGGGCCGGAGACAAACGGCAGCGAGAGTTCTTTTCCGGCCGCCACGTCGCTCGGCAAGCAATGCACCGGGCCGGTGTGGCTCCGGCGGCGGTGCTGCGCGGCCCCCTCGGGAACCCGGTTTGGCCGGCACCGGTGATCGGCTCCATTTCCCACGACCACACCCTGGCTGCCGCAGCCGTATGCACGGGCAGCGGCATTCAGGGGTTGGGGCTCGACCTCATCGAGCATCCGGAGGAGGTCACGGATGACCTGGCCAAACTGATCATGAACCCCGGCGAACTTGAGTTGCTGAGCGAACTCTTTCCCGATCTTCCTGCCCTGGGCGTTGGCTTCAGCGTCAAAGAATCGGTGGTCAAAGCCGTTTCTGTTCACCTGAACCGATACATGGATCTGACCGAAATCCAACTGGTGCCGGATAAACAGGCATTATCCGCGCAACTTGACGGATTCCCCTCACCCCTTCCCTGCCTGGTATCAGCCACCGGAATCGGGCTGCTGACGGCCTGTTTACACCGTTCCGAAAGCGTCTGGAAAACCTGTTAACCAGATGTCACATCTACCTAGCACAACTCAAGGCCCTATGCTAATTTACATAATGTAACAACTGCGACATGTATGAATCTCTAACTAAGGAAGGCAAAGAGATGAATGCAAGAACGTCTTCCCATGCAGTGCCCAGTTTTCTAGCCAGGTTCCAGCAAACCGTAATTTCCTTTCCAGACGCGACCGCCCTTTATGCGATGGTCAGTTCAGGAGGCGGCACTGAGTCCGGAAGGACGCTGAGTTATAAAACGCTGGATGGCAATGCAAGGGTTATACAGTGCCGCCTGGCTCAGCTGGACATTGAGGCTGGCGCGCCCATTGCGATTCACACTCGGGATCGGGTGCTGGCCATCACTGCCATGCTTGCCATTCTCAGGCATGGCTGCCCTTATCTGCCGCTGGACCCGCTCTATCCCCGGGACCGGCTGGATTATATGGTCAGCCACGCGGGCACAGTGCTGACCCTCACCGACAACGATGAGTTCCGTTCCCCGGTCGGGCAGCACCTCGATCTGCGGGATCTGTCCTTCGACGAACCTGTTGCACCGCCTCCAGTCCGCGAGATAACACCGCAAAGCAGTGCTTACATTATTTACACCTCTGGCTCCACCGGTAAGCCCAAGGGTGTGTTGATGAACCACGGCACCCTGGACAATCTGATCCACTGGCAGAATCGTCGATATCCTGCGGACACCCGCTACCGGACCCTGCAATTTTCGGCGCTGGGCTTCGATGTTTCCTTTCAGGAGATCTTTTCCACCCTGACCCAGGGCGGAACCCTGTATCTGATTGACAACGAGATCAAACAGGATTTTCGGCAGCTGCTGCAGTACATCGATCAACATCAGATCGAGCGCATTTTTCTGCCCTATATCGCGCTGCTGCAATTGGTCATGTGGGCAAACCGGCTGCGGCAATACCCTCCGTCATTACGTGAAATCATAACGGCGGGCGAGCAGTTGGTGGTCAGCAAGGAACTGCGAACCGCGTTCAATGCGCTTAAACCGGCTACGCTCTGCAACCAGTATGGCCCCTGCGAAACCCATGTGGTGAGCGAGCATATCTTACGCTGGCCTCCCGAAGGCTGGCCCTCGTTGCCACCTATCGGCAAAGCCATTGACCAGGCCAGGCTGTTGATCCTGAACGAGGCGCAGCAGCCAGTGGCCGCGGGCGACGTTGGTGAACTCTACATTGCTGGACCCGTGCTGGCTCACGGATACATCAATAGTCCGGAACAGACCGCCCAGCGCTTTGTTACCCTGCCCGAGATGCCCGGCGGGCAGCCGACCAGAGCCTACCGCACCGGCGATCTCGTGAGCTGCGATGGGGAAGGCGAACTGCTCTACCACGGGCGCATCGACAATCAGGTCAAGATCAACGGCTACCGGGTGGAACTCAGTGAGGTTGAGGCTCACCTCCTGGACACCGGCCTGGTGGATGAGGCGGCGGTTGCCGTCCAGGACCTCCGGGGACAAAAAAAGCTGGTGGCGTTCGTGACCGGCAAAGCCGGGCTCGACGATAACCACGCTGCCCTTCGTGCAGGACTGGCCAGGTTAGTACCCGACTACATGGTGCCCTCCCGGTTTCACACCGTCAGCGCACTCACCAAGACACCGTCTGGCAAAATCGATCGGAAGTCCATGATTGAGGGCCTCGACAGCACGCCTGTGCCGAAGTCTCCCGACAAAACAAGGTCTACAGAGGCCCTGCTGGCAATCATCCGAACGGAAATGGCCCAACCCGATCTGGCGCCGGAGGACAATCTCCAGGATCGGGGGATGGACTCCCTGACTGCGAACCGGGTCGCCGCTGCATGCTTTGACCAGCTCGGCGTCAGCGTGCCTGTGTACACCCTGTTTCAGTACCGCACGCTGGGCCAGTTTGTCGACTATGCGCTCTCCCGCGCGGCGGTCGTCGTGCCGGCGCAACGCTCCGGGATCGAACCCGGCAACGGCAGCGCCAGCCGCGATGTGGCGATCATTGGCCTGGCGGTGCGCGTGCCCGGTGCAAGCTCTATTGAATCGTTCTGGCAGAATTTGGTGGAGGGTCGCGAGAGCATCACCTTTTTTTCGCCAACTGACCAAAAAGACGGCGAAGTCAATGCCCGGGGCGTTCTGGACGACCCTCTCGGCTTTGATGATCGTTTCTTCGGTATCAGCCCCATTGAGGCCGAGTTCGTTGACCCCCAGCAACGGCTGTTACTGGAGCTCGCATGGCACGCGCTGGAGAACGCCGGCTACGATCCGGAGGTGTTTGCCGGCCGCATCGGCGTCTATTGCGGCGTGGGTAATAACAGCTATTACCTGAACAATGTCCTCAGAAACGAGGAGAAACTGGACGATTACGGCCCGTTGCAGGCCATGGTCGCCAATGAAAAAGACTATGCCGCCACGCGGCTCGCCCACAAACTGAATCTGGTGGGCCCGGCACTGAGCATACACACAGCCTGCTCCACCTCATTGGTGGCGGTTGCCGAAGCCGTCGAAGCCATTCGCCACGGCCGCTGTGACATGGCAATCGCCGGCGGCGCCTCGATCACGTTCCCCCAGCAACAACCCCATACCCACCAGGAAGGAAGTATTTATACCCGGGACGGACACACTCGTCCGTTCGACCAGAACAGCTCTGGCACCGTGTTCAGCGATGGTGGCGGTCTGTTGGTATTGAAACGTCTGGAGGATGCACAGCGAGACGGTGACCACATCTATGCGGCCATCAGCGGTGTCGCGGTCAACAACGATGGCGCGGAGAAAGGCAGCTTCTCCGCCCCCAGCGTGCAGGGCCAGAAATCGGTGATCCTCGGCGCCCTGCGGGACGCGCAACTCGACGTGAACCGCATTGGCTACGTGGAGGCTCACGGCACGGCAACGCCCATTGGCGACCCCATTGAAGTCGCGGCCCTGAGCGCCGCTTTTGCCGAATACACACCGGCCAAACAGTTCTGCAAGCTCGGTTCGGTAAAAAGCAACTTCGGCCATTTGACCGCCGGGGCCGGCGTTATTGGCCTGATCAAATGCGCCCTTGCGGTGGAGCGGGGCATCGTTCCCCAGTCCATCAACTTCGAATCGGCAAACCCGGAACTGAGCTTGCCCAACACCCCGTTCACCATCGCGGATTGCACCAGTGAGTGGTCTGCACCGGTGTCCCAACGCATTGCCGGCGTCAGCTCTTTTGGTATCGGAGGCACCAACGCCCACGCCGTTCTTCGGGGTGTGGCGCCGGTGGAGCGTCCGCAGGCCGAGCCAACACCGGCATGGGTTCCGCTCTGTTTCAGCGCCCGGTCCCCCGAAGCCCTTGCCGCGGTGATGAGCGCCTATGAGCCGGCGCTGGCATCCGCCAGCCCGATTTTTTCAGATCGCGCGGCGCTGGCCGCCGCATTGATTCAACATCGTCGCGCTTTTTCCTATCGCTATGCCCTGCCACAGACAGCCACCGTGGAAGACCTCATAGTGGCAACAGATGAGGCCTCAGATGCCGAACCGATGCTGAAGTCGCCTTCCGTCGTCTTTGCGTTCCCCGGCCAGGGTTGCCAGGTGCCCGGTATGGGAAAATCACTTTATCGGGACCTCCCGGGCTTCCGTCAGGCTATGGATGCCTGCGCGACGATCCTGCAAACACAGCATGGACTGGATATCAAGAGCCTGATGTTCGAATCGGCCGATCCATTGAAAGACACGAGCAAAACCCAGATCAGCCTGTTTTGTCTGGGCTATGCACTGGCCTCCGCGCTGACCGGGTTGGGCATTCGCCCGGCGGCCGCCATTGGTCACAGCATCGGTGAACTGGCCGCGGCGACTCTTGCCGGGGTGTTTGATCTGTCAACGGCCCTTCGCGTGGTCATGACCCGCGGCCAGGTCATGCAGGCGCAGCCCTCAGGCGCCATGCTGGCTGTCCGTGCCAGCGCCGAAACCGTGGCCCCGCTGTTGACTGGCGGCGTGGTAATTGCAGCAGAAAATACCGGAGATTCCTGCACGCTGGCCGGCGACCACGGCGCCATCACGGCGCTGGGCAAAACCCTTGAGCAAAACAGCATCAACTTCAAGGCACTCAACACATCCCACGCCTTTCATTCACCGGCCATGGATGACGCCTGCCGCCAGTTTGCGGAGGCCCTCAGTGATGTCACGCTTCACTCGCCCCATATGCCGTTTATCTCCTGTATCACCGGCGACTGGATCACCGAGCAGCAAGCCACCGATATCCATTACTGGGCCAGCCAGATCCGCCAGCCTGTGCAATTTCGTGCCGGAGTGCAAACTCTCGGGACGCTGAACAACCTGGTGCTACTGGAGTGCGGGCCACAGGCCACGGTCACCGGCATGGTGATGCAGACGCTGGAGAACAAGTCCGATCTGGCGCTGATTCCCCTGCTCACGCAGGCGGGGCAATCCGATGTTGAGGTTGCCTCCTTCAGTCGTGGTCTGGGGCAGGCGTGGAGCAAAGGCGTGACGGTCAACTGGCCCTGCGGTCAGCAGAACCCTGTGCTGAACGCCCGCTTACCGGGCTATCCGTTCCAGCACCGGACCCATGGTATCGAACCCAGCGTTCAAGCTGCGACTGCACAGCCAAAGACCGAATCGATCATACCCAATCCGTCGCTTATGCAGCCTGCAGAAGCCTTACAGACACCATTGGCAGGGCCAGCCATGAAAGACGCTGTTATGGAACAATTGCGCACACTATTTACCGACATCTCCGGCATAGACCTCAGCCAGGCGGAGAACAACGCAACCTTCTTCGAACTGGGTCTGGATTCGTTGCTGTTGACCCAGTCCACACTGAAGCTGAAGAAAAAGTTCAGGGTAAGCATTACGTTCCGCCAGCTTCTCAATGATTGTGGCAACCTGGAAAAACTGGCTGATTACCTGATCAAAGAGGGCGTGACTCTGGAAGGCACTGCACCTTCTCAACCTCCCGCGGCGTCCGTTGGCGAACCGGTGAGTGCTCAGGCTCCGGCTCCGACTCTTGCTACAGCTTTCACGGCGCAATCCGCTGGCGAAATTCAGACTCTGCTGCAGCAACAGATGCAGCTGATGCAAGGGCAGCTGGCGTTACTGTCGTCGCTTACGGGCCAGGCTCAACGGGCCGAGCCGACACACAGCAACGACCAGCGCGCCCCTGCTGCCCCGGTTCCGCCTGGCAAAGATAGCACCATACCCATCAAACCCTTCGGGGCTGGCACCCGCATCAACGTCAAACGCAGCAATGACATGACCGCCAGCCAAAAGGCGAATTTCACAACGCTGGCGGAGCGCTATAACCGCCGGTTCGCCAAGTCGAGGCAGTTCGCTCAGGACAACCGCAAGCACCTGGCGGACCCCCGTGTTGTGTCCGGATTCCGCAACGTGATCAAAGAAGTGATTTACCCCATTGTGGTCGAACGCTCGGAGGGTCCCTATCTCTGGGATATCGACGGTGGCAAACTGATTGACGTCACCTGCGGCTTCGGCAGTAACTTTTTCGGCAATTCGGCGCCCTTTATCCGGGACGCGATTGCCCGGCAACTGGCCACCGGCTATGAAATCGGGCCGCAACATCCGTTGGTGGCTGAGGCCTCTCGACTGTTCTGCACCATCACAGGCAATGAACGGGTTGCCTTCTGCAACACCGGTTCGGAAGCGGTCGTCGGCGCCATGCGCCTGGCAAGGACCGTGACGGCCAAAGAGAAAGTCGTCATCTTCGAAAACGACTATCATGGCATTCATGACGACGTGATCGTCACTCGCGGCGCTAATGGCTACGCCGTGCCCGTCGCCGCAGGCATACCGGAGTCTGCGGCGGCTAACATGATCGTGCTGGATTATGGCAGCGATGCCTCACTGGACTATATCCGGGACCACGCTGACGACATCGCGGCCGTGCTGGTGGAGCCCGTCCAGAGCCGCAATCCGGACCTTCAGCCCAAAGCCTTCCTGCACAAAGCCCGTGCGCTGTGCACCGACAAGCAGATTGCCCTGATCTTCGACGAGGTCATTACCGGCTTCCGCATTCATCCCCGGGGTGCTCAGGGCTATTACGGCGTTAATGCCGATATTTGCACCTACGGCAAGATTGTCGGCGGTGGCATGCCCATCGGGGTGATATCCGGCAAGGCCCGGTTCATGGATGCCTTGGACGGCGGCCAATGGCAGTTCGGTGACGACTCCTCCCCGGAAGTGGGCGTGACCTATTTCGCCGGGACCTTTGTGCGTCATCCGTTAACCATGGCGGCGGCTGTGGCCGTGCTGAAGCGCCTGGAAGCCGAGCCGGACCTGCAAAATGACCTCAATCGCCGGGCCGATGGGATGGTCAGAGACATCAATCAATATGCCCAACTGGTCGGTGCACCGCTGAAGATCGAGCATTGCGGGTCCATGTGCAAACTCAAGATTCCGCAAGACATTGCGTTCGAGGAACTGATCTACATCCTCCTGCGTGAGAAAGGCATCCACATCTGGGATGCCCGCCCGATGTTCATCACCACGGCTCACAGCGATGAAGATCTCGCCGCCATTACCACAGCGTTCAAGGAAGCCATGGATGCCATGATTGCCATGGAGTTCTTCCCGGTAACCCGGTTGCCAGCGGACGACGTTCCCGATGCCAGCCCGCAGCCACCAGTGGCAGGCGCAAGGCTCGGGCGTGACGAAGCCGGAAAAGCCGCCTGGTACATTCCCTCGAAAACCCATAAAAACCAGTTCGAAAAGTGGGCAGGTTGAGCGCTTATGAACACAGCTGTTTTGACTCACGTCAGCCGTCACGACCCTTTCAGGTTTGGTGAACTTGAGGGAACCATTGAGAGCACTGAATCCCAGCGGGAGGTCTGGCTTGCGGCCCAGTTTGGCGACGACGCCAGTGCCTCATTCAACGAATCGGTCTTCCTGAGACTTGAAGGGCGCATTAACGAGCCGGCCCTGATCGCGGCCCTGAACGGCCTGTGGCAGAGGCATCAGGCCATCCGTGGCTGTTTCAGTGAGGATGGCGAAGACATGGTGATCTATCGGGACCGGCCCACACCGGTTCAAGAGCACGATCTCCTTGGTCTTTCTCCGGCCACCAAACAGCAGGCGCTCGAGCGGTTGGCTCGTGAGGCGGTCACCGAGCCATTTGATCTGTTTGACGGCCCCCTGGCGCGATTCGACGTCATCCGGTTCGATGAGGCCGACACCCGCATTCTGCTCACGCTGCATCACTCGGTGTGCGATGGTTGGTCGCTGTATGTCCTGGCCAGTGAACTGGGGAATCTTTACTCGCGGGAGTGCGACTCTTCTCAGGCCATAGAACCTGAACCGGCACCACTGTTCAGTGACTACGCCCAGTGGGAACGGAGTGACGAGACACGCATTTTGCGCGAGCAAAGCATCGCCTACTGGACACGACGATTCGCTGGCGGCATTCCCAGCCTTGAGCTGCCCTGCGACCGATCCCGGGGTATGAGCCGCAGCTTTGCCGCCTATCGGCTCGACAAGCCGATGCCGATGGATCTGCTGAGCGAATTGAAACAACTGGCAGCCCGGCACAGCAGTACGATCACCACCACCCTGCTGGCCACGTTTGCCGCCTACCTGAACCGGATCTCCGGCAGTGAAGACATTGTGCTGGGCATTCCGTTTGCCGGGCAAATGGCGAAAGAGGAGCACAGCCTGGTCGGGCATTGCGTCAATATTATCCCTCTGTACCTGACCGTGTCGGCCGACGATTCCTTCAGCTCGCTGCTGCACAAGGCCCAGCAATGCATGCTTGAAGCCTTTGAACACCAGTATCTGACCTACGGCACCCTGTTGCAGACTCTGGGCGTGGCCAGAGATCCCTCAAGGCCACCGCTGGTATCGGTGCTTTTTAACGTGGATCAGGCCAACGAATCGGATTTCCGTTTTGCCGGTCTCAATACCCGCTTCGAATCCAACCCGCGCGCTTTTGAAAACTTTGACCTGAACCTGAACATTACCCTTTCCGACCGTTCAGCGGTGATGGAGTGCACCCATAACCTGCAGCTCTGGAACACCGACACCATGGACCACCGCATGGACGCGCTGCTGCTGCTGATGCGGGGCGTGCTTGAGCGGCCGGATGTGGAGCTGCGGCAGATCGATCTGTTGAGCGAGGGGGAGCGGGCCCTCTACGAGGAGGCATGGCGTGAGGGCGAAAGAGAGTATGATCTCGCCCACCAGAGCCTCCATGGCCTGATCGAGGCGGCCGTTGATCGCTTTACAGACCGTACCGCCCTGGTGTTTGAAGGCGCCGCAATCACCTTTGGTGAGCTGGATCAGCGAGCCAACCAGCTTGCCCACTGGCTTATGAATCAGGGCGTGGGCCCGGAGACCATTGTGCCCATCCTGATGGACCGATCGCCGGCCATGCTGGTCGCCATCAATGCCATACTCAAGGCCGGCGGAGCGTACCTGCCTCTGGACCCGGAGCATCCAAAGGACCGACTGGCGTTCATTATCGATGAAGTACAGGCCGGTTTCGTGCTGTCGATGGATGCCCTGACCTACCGCGCTCCGGACACTGTTCCGGTGATTGCGGTAGACAGTGATCAACTGGACCTGAGTACCATGAGCAGCGCCCGCCCACAGCGGCAGAGCAGGCCGGACCAACTGGCCTACGTGATCTATACCTCAGGGTCTACCGGCAAACCGAAAGGCGTGATGCTGGAGCATCAGTCCATCTGCAATCACATGCGGTGGATGCAGGACACGTTTGAACTTGGGGCGGCCGACGCAGTCATGCTCAAAACCCCCTACACCTTCGACGTGTCGCTGTGCGAACTGTTCCTGCCGTTGATGACCGGTACGCCACTGGTGATCGCAAAACCCGGTGGTCACAAAGACCCGGAGTACCTTGTGGAACTCATCAATCACCACGGAATTACCCATATTCACTTTGTGCCCTCGTTGGCCTTTCTGTTCCTCGATGTTTGCGATCATGCCCGCTGCCCCAGCCTGCGGCGATTCCTGCTGACAGGTGAAGCGGTGAGCACAGAGCTGGAATCCCGGTTCCTGAATAACTTTCCGGACGCAGAATGCTGGAATCTTTACGGCCCGACGGAAGCGGCCGTGCACGCCAGCAGCTGGCTATGTGACCAGCAGAGCCGGGAGCACACGGTGCTCATAGGCAAAGCGCTCCCCAACACCCGCCTTTATGTGGTCGACGAGCACATGAACCTCATGGGGTCGGGCCTGGTTGGTGAGTTGTTGATCGGCGGCGTACAGGTGGCCCGTGGCTACATCAACCGGCCAGAGCTGACGGCGGAACGGTTTATCAACGATCCTTTCTCGGACGAGCCGTTCAAAGCCTATCGAACCGGTGATCTGGTCAAGCTGCGCCCGGACGGCGCGCTGGAGTACATTGGCCGTAACGATTTCCAGGTCAAACTGAGAGGCTTGCGGATCGAACTGGGTGAAATCGAGTCCGTTATCCTGCGCCATCCCGGCATCACCCAGTGTGCCGTGCTGTGCCGGGAAGATCGCCGGAATGACCAGCGGCTGGTGGCCTACATCGTGGCGAAACCACAACTGGCGAACTGGCTGGCCGACCTCAAAACACACATGGGGCAGTTGTTACCTGACTACATGATGCCGCAGCATTTCATCCAGCTGCCGGCCTTGCCGCTGACTTCCAGCGGCAAGGTTGATCGGAAAGCCTTGCCGGCCCCGGAACTTCCGACAGCGGAAAACAGCGACTATGTTGCCCCCCAAACCCGGCTGGAAACGTCGTTGAGCGAACTGTGGGCGGGCATTCTCGGCGTTCATGCGGTGAGTGTCACAGCGAATTTTTTCGACCTGGGTGGGCATTCTCTGCTGGGCACCCAGATGCTGGCTCAGGTGAAAAGCCTGCACGGGATTTCCCTGGGGCTCGGCAAGCTGTTTGAGGCTCCGACCGTTCGCGCCCTGACCCGGCTGATTGAACAGGCACAGTCAAGCGACCAGCCGGTGCGCCGCCTGGAGCCTGTGCCGGCTGACACCGTGGTGTATGCCACGCCACAGCAGCAAGTCTGGTATCTGTACGAGAAGATCGTTCCGGAATCCTTTGCGTTCAATCTACCGGCGATTTTCCGTTTCCGCGGCGAACTGGATATTAAGGCATTGGAGCGCGCCCTCAACTCCATCATGGAACGGCACGACGTACTCAGAGCCAATTTCCTTAACACGGACGGTCAGGTACAGATTGTGACAACACCGGACCGCAGGATCGACCTGCCGCTGAGCTCGCTCGCGGATGTCGGCATTGATCGGGTGGAGGATCTGGAGAACGCGCTCGGGAGTCAGGTAGGAGTCGGCTTTGATGTGGAATCCGAAGCCCTGTTCAAGGCGCAGTTGATCAAGGCCGGCGACGCCGATCACATCCTGTTCCTGATGGTGCATCACCTGGTGTTCGACGGCTGGTCGTTTGACCTGCTGCTCCGGGAAATGTGTGCGCTGTATAACGCCTACGCCAAAGGGCTTGGCAACCCCCTTGCGCCGCTGCCCATCCAGTTCCGTGACTTTGCGCACTGGCAGCATCAATGGCTGGAGAAAGAACACGACAACACGCTGCTTGAGCAGCACCTTGCCTTCTGGAAGGAAAACCTGGGCGGTGACCTTCCGGTTCTGGGACTGCCACTGGACTTCGAGCGCCCCTACGTGCAACCACACCGGTGCAGGGGTATCAAATTCTCCATTGATCAGTCCGCCGTCGAGTCTCTCGAACGCATCGCCATTCGCCATCAGACCACCCTCTTCATGGTGCTGATGGCGCTGTACGTTCTCATGCTGCATCGTTTTAGCCGACAATCGGACCTGATCGTCAGCCTGCCCGTCTACGCCCGCAATCAGGAGGAGCTCAGCGGCATTATGGGGCCGCTGATCAACGCGCTCGCCTGTCGCTTCACTCTTGATGGCGTTCAAACGTTCGACGATCTTGCCCATTACGTCAAACAGACTTTGCTTACCGCAATGGACCATCAGGACGTGCCGTTCGAGTCCATCGTGCGGGCCATCAATCCGCCGCGGGATTCATCCCGCAATCCGGTGGCGCAGACGCTGTTCAATTACCAGGACGTGCGGAACCGTCAGGACCAGATGGACGGCATTGATCGCTCGCAGATCAACCTGGACCGTGTGGGCGTGGAGACCGATCTGGATGTCTGGTTCAAGCGCCACCTTGACGGCATTGAAGCCGGGTTCGAGTATCCCGTGGAATTGTTCAGGCACGAGACCGTTGAGGCGTTTGTGGACAGTTTTATTGAGAGCATCCGGACCGTTGCCGAGGTACCCGAGGCCCCCACCCTACTCGAGCTTAGCCAGGCCAGCAGGCAAGAACAGGAACAGTTCGCCGGCTGGAATCAGACCGAACTCGCCTGCCCATTTGAACAGGGATTCCTGACCACGTTCCAGCGCCAGGTGACCGAGAATGCCGCCAAACCTGCGTGTACCGATGGAACGAACACGCTCTCCTACGCTGAACTGGACCAGCGCGCCAATCAGTTGGCCCGATATCTCATGGCAGCCGGCATCCAGAAGGGAGACACCGTCGCACTGTTGCTTGAGCGGAATCCTGCCTTGCCCGCCACGGTGATCGCGCTCTGGAAACTGGGTGCCGCGTATGTGCCCCTGGATGCCTCCTACCCCGCAGAGCGGATCCGTTCGATTCTTGACGTCGCCCAGGCGCACACCGTGATCACCCACAGCGGACGGTCGGCCCAGGATTGGCCCGATGGGGTCGCCGTCATCACGCCGGATCAGGAAACCGCTGAGGTGAACCGCCAGGACGCCGGCCCCGTGAGTTCCGATCTGACCGCAGACCAGCTCGCCTACGTCATTTTTACTTCCGGTTCTACCGGTGTACCGAAAGGCGTTGAGATCAGCCATGGCGCACTTCACAACTTCCTGCAGGCCGTTTCCCGTGAGCCAGGGCTGAACAACGACGACACGCTGCTGGCCATTACCACCCTGGCGTTCGATATTTCGCTGCTGGAACTGTTCCTGCCGCTGAGTGTCGGCGCAAGCCTGGTGATCGCATCACAAAACCAGTGTGGCGACCCTCATCAGCTTATCCGGTTGCTGGAGCAGCATCGCATTACCGCTCTGCAAGCCACACCCGCGACCTGGCGCTTGCTGGTGAACGCCGGTCTGGATCCAAGGACACCCCTGAAGGGTCTGGTCGGCGGAGAAAAGCTTCCGGGAGACCTGGCCGCCACGCTGCTCGACCGGGGCGTGGAGCTGTGGAACATGTATGGCCCGACGGAGGCCACGGTCTGGACCAGTTGTTACCGGGTAACACCCGGCCCTGACGACGCATTGCCGCGAATACTCATTGGCCGGCCGCTGGCCAATACCCAGCTCCATGTTCTGGACCCGCAAGGTAACCCGCTGCCGCTGGGGGTGTACGGCGAACTCTGCATCAGCGGCGACGGTCTCGCGGCTGGATACCGCAATAACCCTGTTCAAACCCGGGAAAGCTTCGTTCATCAAGACAGTGCCCGACGTCTTTATCGCACCGGTGATTTCGCCCGCTGGACACTGGACGGCTACATAGAATTTGGTGACCGAATCGACAATCAGGTGAAGGTTCGGGGCTATCGGATTGAACTTGAAGAAATCGAGATTCAGTTGCGCAGCCATCCGGCCATCGGCGACGCGGCCATGGTGGTTCAGGATCTGGGGGCGGATGATCACCGACTCACCGCCCACATCGTCTACCGGGGCCAGGAACGCCCCACCAGCAGTGAGCTTCGTAAACATCTGCGCAGGTTTCTGCCGGATTACATGATGCCGCAGCAGTTCACCACCCACGATCAGTTGCCCTTGCTGCCCTCGGGCAAAGTCAACCGTAAGCAGCTGGCACAGATGAGCAGCAGCCCGGCACCGATACAGGTGCCGAACCGCCAACCCACAGACACCGAGGCGTGCCTGATCACCATCTGGAAACACCGCCTCAAGCGGGAGACGGTGGCGCTGGAGGATCAGTTTCTGGACGTGGGCGGGCATTCCCTGCTGGCTCTACAGGTGATCATAGACGTGGAGCAGGCAATGGGCATACGCATGATGCCCCAGGACCTCTGGGTCAACACCCTTGAGCAACTGGCCAATCTTGTGGATCAGAAAATCGCGGTTCAGGCTCCTGGCGCCGTTGCCGGGCAGGAGCCCGGGAAACCGAAATCTCGTAAAACCATGCTCAAACGGCTTTTCGGTTCCCGATAATACCGGGGCCTGAAAACACGACGTCAACCGGGGAATCATGCCAGGAGCGGATGTTGGAAGCGTTCTATTTCGGACCCTCTGAAAGTTACCTGTTCGGGGTATTCCACCCCCGGATGGGGGTCGATCGTAACGAGGCGGTAGTCCTTTGCAATCCGTTCGGACAGGAATACATGAGGGCCCACAAGTCGGTACGCCGACTGGCGATCAATCTGGCAGCGCTGGGGTATTCCGTGCTGCGCTTTGACTACCGCGGCACCGGCGATTCGGCCGGAGACCTTCAGGGGGTGACCGCAGACCACTGGCTCGAAGACATTGGCCACGCGGTTCAGGAAGTCATGGATATGGCCGCCGTTGGCC
Source organism: Marinobacter sp. M-5 (assembly GCF_032911545.1). NCBI lineage: Bacteria > Pseudomonadati > Pseudomonadota > Gammaproteobacteria > Pseudomonadales > Marinobacteraceae > Marinobacter > Marinobacter sp. M-5. The sequence continues at coordinate 1,446,787 of NZ_JAWJEK010000001.1, read as the reverse complement.
GGGTCGCTCTGGTGGGACTGCGCCTGGGCGCCCTTTTTGCGGCCCGGGCTGCTGCGGATTTCTCTGGTGTGTCCCGAGTGGTGCTCTGGGACCCGGTGACCAGCGGTGCGCGCTATGTGGAAGACATCCGCATCGCGATTGCCGACGCCCAGGCAGAAGGCAGCCGGTCGCGACTGATCACCCCCGACGGGGCCCTACATTTTAACGGATTTTCCATGCCCGCCGGTTTTCAGAAAACCCTGGCAACCATGAATCTGGATGACACCCTGCCGTCACTGGGCATTCCAGTGGCCCAGATCGTCTCCCATGAGGCTGAGGAATTTGCCGCATTGGAGCGGCATCTTGAAGGACGCGCGAACTTTTATGCCGAGCTTGCGCCCGCCCCCCATAACTGGAACTACGTGGATCACGTTGGCGGCATTTTATGGCCAAAGCCGGTGATCGATGCCATTGAACAGTATTTCGATCAGGCGCAGGTCCTGGGACAGGGGGCATTATGCGCGAACAGGTTGTGATGGTCGGCGACGACCTGCCCCTGATAGGCGTACTCTGCGAGCCTGAAACCGGACAGAACGCCGCATCCGACGTGGCGGTCATTCTAATGAACTCCGGTGTTATTCACCGTGTTGGTTCCTGCCGGTTGTCGGTGACACTCGCGCGCAGCCTCGCCGAGCACGCCGGGATTGCTACCTTCCGCTTTGACTTCTCCGGCATTGGTGACAGCGACGCCCGCCGAGGCACCCTCACCGCCGCCCAGGCCGCCGTTGATGAAGTGCAGGAAGTGATGGACTACCTGTCCCGGTGGAAGCAGTACGACCGGTTCATCCTTTACGGCCTGTGCTCCGGCGCCTTTGCCTCCTACCGCACCGCACTCAGTGACAGCCGGGTCATGGCAACCATCCAACTGGACGGCTATTGCTACATGACCTGGAAAAGCTACGTCATCAACTATGCCCCCAAGCTGTTGTCTCTCTCGAGATGGGCCCAGTTTATTCTGAGGAAACTGGGAGTTCGCAAGCAGAAAAAAGGCGCAGAGGTGTCGGGTATTGAAGAGCGATACTTCGAGGTGCCCGGGTTCGCCGGTTATCCCCCGAGAGAGGAGGTCCGAGAGGGCCTACAACAACTCAATGAGCGTGGCTTGCACATGCTGTACGTGTTTTTCGGCAACGAGTACTACGTGTATCAGCGCCAGTTCGTGGATTGCTTCAAGCCGGTTGCCTTTGGCGACAACCTGACCATCATCCACCGCCCTCACGCGACTCACATCCTCTCCGAGCCGGAAGACCGGGCCTCGGTGGTTGAATCCATTACCCGATGGACCCGACAGTTAATCCATCAGCCCGGGGTATGATCCCCCCGCCGAGGGAAGAACTGACCGCACTTACGTCGCTGCGAGGCATGGCCGCGGTGTTGGTCATGTTTCATCATTTCATGAATGTACTGCTCAAGGACTCCATGGCCATTGAGCCTACGAAGCTCATCTATAAATCCTACCTGTGGGTAGATCTGTTCTTTATCCTGAGCGGGTTTGTACTGGCTTACGTGTATCACACCCATTTTCTAGAGGGCGTTCGGGGCAGAAGTTACTGGCGTTTCATGCAGGCACGTTTTGCACGGATCTATCCGCTGCACTTTTTCATGCTCTCGGTTTTTCTCGGTTACGAAGGCCTGCAGTGGCTGCTCAGCCATCAGCATGTTGCCGGCATGATGCACCTGTCGGAACCGTTCACGGCAGGCCAGAGCACCTCCAGCCTGCTCACGAATCTGTTTCTGGTCCAGACCCTGCATTGGCGCGCCTACTGGAATGAGCCCGCGTGGTCTATCAGCGCCGAGTGGCTGATCTACTTTACACTGCCGTTTGTGATGTTCGCGCTGCTCCGCCTGCGCGCCCAGTGGTTCGGTGTGGTGGCGTTCACGGCGCTGATACCGCTTGTACTGATCGAAAGCCACTTCGGTGATCTCGGCCTGTATTTTGCCGGCTGGCCGATGCTTTTCCGGTGTCTGTGTGAAGCCATTCTCGGCATGCTGGCTTTCCGCTGTTACCAACAGGGACTGCTTCGGAACCTTGCCTCCGGCCGCCTCGTTCTGCCAGTGCTGCTGCTGAACCTCCTGATTCTCGCGCTGCCGGGTCCCGGAGTGCCCTCGGTTATGGGATTTGTCTGGCTGGTGCTCTGTGCCGCGCGGCTGTCACCGCATCAACCCCATCTGCTCAACAGCCCGCTTCCGGTTTACCTGGGCAAAATCTCTTACTCGGTCTATCTGGTGCACTGGCTGTTCCTCGATCTCGTGCGGGACGGGTTCCTGTTCTTCACCGGATTACCGGTGCATCAGGCACTCACGGCGGGCGCCCAGATTGGCCTTCTGGTGATTCTCAGTGTTCTGGTGATCGGTGTGTCCGAGTTGAGCTATCGCTGGATAGAGGCCCCGATGCGGTCCCGTTTAAAGCCAGGTTCCAGACGACAATAAACGCCAAATTCCACGAGCCACTCCCATCATCTGCAGTTTTTCCACCTAAAAAACCGTTACATATAATTACAAAAACTAACCCGTCGCCTTTGCTTCCTGTGGGTATATGCCATGCTTAAAGAAAGTGGGCTTACCTCATTTCCGCACCACACCATAACTGCAGGGGACGCTGTCATGGTCAGATCCAAAACGGTAGTACTTCTGTCACTAGCCAGCACATTCATCGCAGGTTGTGCCACACGACCCACACCCGATGTGGGCACACTTCCGCCGCCCGCCGCCGGAAGCCCCTCGGAGCATATAATCGATCGTGAGAACATCGGCTTTTACAGCGACGGCAACTGGAGCATCTCAACCTCGCTACCGGGCTTCCAAGGACAGGACTATCTTATTTCAGCCCCCGGGACCGGCCAGAATGTGGCCACCTGGAATCTCAATATCATCCGCACCTTTGATATCTACGCCAAGTGGACATCCACACCCCGCCGGGGATCCAACGTCAAATTCGTGGTGCACCATCTCGATAACCAGAACAACCTGGTCACCGAGACCGTTACCGTGGATCAGCGCGAAAATCCCGGAGAGTGGTTCAAGCTCGGTACGTATCGGATGTCCACCCTCACCGGCCGAGTCACTGTGAGTGATGATGCGGATGGCTGGGTGGTCGCGGATGCCGTCCTGTTCAAGGAAGTGGGCGTGACGCCAGAAGAGGAGCCCGCACCGCCTACCGGCGATTCCGACGGAGACGGCATTCCTGATGAGTGGGAGGTCCGATATGGACTTGACCCGAATGATCCCTCCGACGCGACGCTGGATGCTGATGGTGACGGCCTGAGCAATCTTGACGAGTTCCTGGCGCTAACGGACCCCTCCGTCGACGACTCCGACGGAGATGGCATACCCGATGGCTATGAAGTCGAGAATGGTCTGGACCCATCCATTGATGATGCCATGCAGGATGCCGACGGTGACGGCCTCGCCAATTACAATGAGTTCCTCGCGGGGACCTCGGCAAGCGACGCCGACAGCAGGCTTGCAAGCAATGCGGTATTACTGACCTGGCAGGCACCGACCGAACGGACCGATGGCAGCCCACTGACCGAGGATGAGATCGCGCGGTACGAGTTGCTCTATCAGCGTACCAGCAGTTTAGGCGCGGGCGAGCGCATCATTGATAATGAATCGTCTGCGTTCACCTCTTACGGGGGCGGCAGGACGTCTTCGGGATACGGCGGTTTCATTGGCGACAATTACTTCATCATGAATCCGGGCTCAGGAGAGGTGTCTGCCGAATGGCAGGTTTATGAACTGGTCCCGGGCACTCAGTATGAATTATCCGGGCACTGGGTCTCAAGCGGTCTGCGCGCATCCAACGCGACTTACAGTTATACCTTCATGGATGCAAAAGGCGCCCAGACCACTCAAACAGCCGTCGTTGATCAACGAAGTGATGGTGGATCATGGCAGAGTCTGGGCACATTCGAGACGTCTGGCACTACCCTCTCCGTCAGCATCAATAATGACGCTGATGGTTATGTAATTGCCGACGCCATCAAGCTGGATTCCGCAGGCGGGGACGAAACGACTATCGTGATCGAGAAAGCCGCTTACAACAGCTATATCGTGGAGAATCTTGGTGCTGGCGAGTGGCAGTTCCAGCTCCGGGCTATTGATTCTGAGGGCGTTGAAGGTGAATTCTCGGAAATCGCAAGGCGAACCATCGAATAGCAGTTTCAAGCCACGGGATGATCACTGCCCTGATCGCGGATGATCTGAGCGATCAGGGCTACGTCTGCTGAGGTGACGTCTTCGTGGCAGGGCAAGGTCACGAGCCGCGCCGCAAAATCATCTGCGTGGGGACACTCCACACCGGCAAACACGCTCTCAAGTCCCTCAATGTGCGGAAGTGAGCGGTGGTAAAAAGTGCTGGCTCCGATGCCACGGCGATTCAGAGCGCGGGCAACCCGGTTTCGCACCCCTTCTGTCGGGGCCAGTAGCCCGTATCGCAATATCGGCATGCCTTCCCCACCCGCTCGACGACCAAGCAGTGACCACCTCATCGTTTCCGCAAAAGCCAGTTGCTGACTGTACAGTTCCTGGGTCGAAGAGCGGCGGCAGAACGCACGAATTCCAGCGCCTAACAGCGGCCTTGGCAGATCCAGCCTTGAAACCGAGTCAAGGGGTTTGAAGTGCGTCTCGCCGATGTTCAGAAAGGGAATCTTTTCAAGAATGTAGAAAGGCACTCGCATCATCAGAAGATTGAAAATCATCCTTTGCAGACGCCATAACACGCCAGTATCCATCCGACTGCTCGGGCAGGCACCCACAACATCAAGGGGCTGCCCGGCCAGATCGCTTTTCACCAGCAACGCCCCCCCTCCCATGAGGTTAATCGGCTTGCCGCGACCAAAACTCAGCACCGCGCAATCTGCAAAAGGTTGTGTAGCGCAGACCGGCGGGAAACACTGGGCCGAATCCTCGATCAACAGCAGGTCGTTGTCATGGCAAATCAATGAGAGCGCACTCAATCGCTCGGAGATGCCGAGAAAACCGACGCCAACGGCCGCGACCGTGTTGGCGTTGACCTGCTGTCGAAATTGATCACGGTCCATCCACGGAAGACCGGGTTCCAGGTCTACCAAGACCGGTGTGCCACCCTGGGCGATGACAGCGGCGACAAGATCCGGACACCCGTAGGCCGGCATCAGTATTTCGGGCTGATCGATGTGAGGCTTGCGGGACCGGGCGATTGCTACGGCGGCAGACAGCGCGGCGGTTCCGGATGCCATAAAGACGGTCTGATAACCGGGTTCCCAGGCATAGGGGGGTGCAGCGGAATCATCCATCGCCGGCACCCGGCTGCCAACAGGTCTGATCTTACCCAGCAAAGGCACACTCCTGGTTCATATCAGCGTTTGGATGGCGTCCAGACGGTCATGCGCCGACCGGACAGAAAGCTCACCGTCGCCTGGGCGGTTGCCATATTCACCTGTACGAAGAAGTACGGGATTTTCACGGGGACCGACTCCCGCAAGGAGGGCATCCAATGGCCGGCCAGCACAAGACCGTAAAAAGCCAGTTGGGCGACCAGCGTCAGTGTGTAAACTGCGCCCTGGCCAGCGAGGGCGAACGACACCAGCAACAGCAACAGTTGAAACCAGGGAGCCAGCCAGCGCATGAGCTTGTGCCCGAACACCTGGAATGAAAACAGGCCGTATCGGAGAGGGTTCAGCACTTCCGGGTGCCTCGCCAGAGCAGTCAAACCCCGGATAATGGTTCGCACCTTGCGCTGGTACTCTCTGGTAGAGTCCGCCACATCCTGATAGAAGCCGAGGACATCAGGCGCGGTGACCGCCACCAACCCGTTGCGAACCGTATTCAGGGCGGTGTTGAAATCGCTGGGCGCATAGATGTCCCAGTGGTCTTCACAGACCGCCCTGCGCGCCGCAAAGAATGACCCACTCAAACCCACAAGGCCTGCCCGGGCAGACTCCAGGCCACGAAGCCACATCTCGTACCGCACGTAGGCCCCCTCCCCCACCACACCGCCATCGCGGCTCAGAAAGCGGTCCTCACTGGACACCGATCCGACAGACGGGTCCGCGAAATACCGGACAAGTTTACGGATAGCATCCTCGGGGATGGCGGTGGCGACATCGGAAAACACAAGAATATCACCGGATGCCTTGCGGATGGCCTGCAGTTGCGCGTGCTCTTTGCCTTTGCGCTCGGTGGCCCGGGCGAGCAATACAGCACGCTGTTGATACTCCTCAACAATGGCGTCTGTCGCATCCGTTGAGCAATCCGAAGCGACAAGAATTTCAATATGCGGATAATCCAGCTTCAGACAGTTCTCGATTTTCTCGCGGATGCGGGATTCTTCGTTGTGAGCTGTTACAATCAATGACACTCTGGGAACGTATTCCGCGGTTTGAGAGGGCGCAGGAGCAGGACGCTTCCTCGCCGGTAGCAACAGCAACAACAACGGGTAGATGAAATAACTGAACACTGACCCGACCAGGGCCACCCAGAACAGCAACACCAGCATAGCTCTTCATCCTTGTGAACTGACACTAATGACAATTCTGCCTGCTACTGGCAAAATTGATGAGGAGTTAAACTATACATGGACCGTTAAGCCAAAACCATTGGCAGCGCCCACGGAGGCAAGGACTTGGCCCCAATCCGAAGTACCCTCAAATTCTTTGCGTTGTCGCTGTTCGCACTGGCCGGCTGGATAAAAATCCGGCTCACGGTTCGACCGACACTGATCATCCTGACGTACCACCGGGTCCTACCGGCTGACCATCCCGACCGGTCCTGCGAGCAACCCGGAATGGTCATCGCGCCGGAACTGCTCCGGAATCATATCCGTTATATGAAAGCGTGTGGCGCCACGCCGGTTCACCTTGATGACTGGCTCTCGGCACAGGCGACCCCGAACAAGCTGCCCAGGCTGTCTTTTGCGCTGACGTTTGATGATGGCTGGCGTGACAATTACCAGTACGCTTTTCCTGTGTTGAACGAAGAACAAGTGCCGGCCACGATCTTTCTGGTTACCCGCTTGCTGGATACCAACCGGACGTTCTGGCCAGAGCAGGTGCTGAAATTAATAATCTCCCAGCCCCTTCCCCCGGATGCTCCCGAGTACCAGTGGCTGACGCCTTTCCTTCCTGATCAGCAGCCCGATTCAGCGCCGCTGGACCTCGAACAGGCCGACGATGTGGTCAACAGACTCAAGGTACTCGACGACGCGGTGATCCTCGCGCACCTTGAACGGATGTCTGCACTCTCCGCCTCAAAACCGCGAAAACCTTTATCGCGGGTCATTTTGAACAGCGGCGAGCTGACCGAGATGGCCAGTAGCGGGTTGATTAGGTTTGGCGCGCACACTCAGCATCACTATCGCCTGAACAGAGTGGCCGAGCCTGCCGCACTGAGGCGCGAAATTGTGGATAGCCTCACCGACCTGGACCCACTGGGCGCAGAAGCGGTTCCGATCTTTTGTTACCCGAATGGCGACATCACCGGCCGGGGTGAGGAGCTGGTGGAACAACATTACAAAGCCGCCTGCACCACCAGAACCGGCTGGAATCCTGTCACCAGAAATCCCTTTGATTTGCGCCGTTTCAACCTGCATGACGGTAACAGCTTCAACAACCTCAGATTCCTGGCGTCTCTGGGTCGTGGCATTGTATGACCGACGTTCCATCACGCCCGAAGGTTGTGACCCACGTCATCTCCGGCGACCTGTGGGCCGGCGCAGAAATGCAAATCTATCAGTTGTGCAAAGGCCTGATTGAAGAGGCCACCGTCACACCCACGGCCGTTGTTTTCAACGAGGGGCTGTTGAGCGCGCGGTTACGTGACCTGGGCATGGCCGTTGATGTCGCCGATGAGACCCGCCTTGGTCCATTGCAGATCATCAAGGCCATCAGGCACCACTGCGAACACTACCATTCTCAGGTTGTGCATACTCACGGGTTCAAAGAGAACGTTCTTGGCATCATCGGGAAAGATCTCGCTGGGGTGCCCGTTTCCGTCCGAACCGTGCACGGCAACCCGGAAACGGGATTCTCTCTGACAACCCTGCACAAATGGCTCGTCAAACAGCTAGACCTGACGCTCGGGCGTTATCGCCAGAACCGGGTCATCGCCGTGTCAACGCAGCTGGAGCTGCGGCTAGAGCAGCTGTTTCCCGGGAAAGTCGAGAAGATATTCAATTTCGTTGACGTTGACGTCATTCGAACGCAATGGCCAAAACCGGGCCGGGAAAGAACTGGAGAATACTGTCTCGCCATCGTCGGTCGTCTGGTGCCGGTCAAAAGGGTCGACCTTTTCCTGGAAACAGTCGCACGGTTGAATGCTGAGGGCATCCCCTGCAAAGGCAAGGTCATCGGCACCGGACCAATGGAGTACAGCCTCAAACAGCACGCGCAATACCTGGGTATCGCTGAGCGTATTGATTTCACGGGCTTCCTGGACCCTGTCTCAGACGCACTGAGCGGTGTGGACATCTTACTGATGACCTCCGACCACGAGGGGCTCCCGATGACGCTGCTGGAGGCTCTGAGCCTGGAAATTCCGATTGTGGCCCACGACACCGGCGGCATTCCCGAGGTTCTGGACGACGGGCGCTGTGGCTGGCTGGTCGGGGACCACTCAGCACAGGGCTACGCCGGTTCGGTCCGCGAGGTTCTGAACGCACCCGAGGAGACCGCGCGAAAACTGGCAGCCGGCCTGAATCGTGTGCGCAGTGAATTCGCACTTAACAAGAATACCAGCAAATACGTCGAGCTTTACCAACGCTGAACTATCTTTATTACTGAGTCTGAATTGCACATGGATGACAGAGAAAAAAAGCACATGCCGAAAATTCTCATGCTTTCTGACATAACCGGCCTCGGGCCGGATTATCACGTGGGTGATGAAGCGATGGCCGAAGTGGCCATTGAACGACTGGGCAAGCTGGTCGGCAAGAACAATCTTATTCTCGGCTGCGCTGACCCGGACCGTGTTCCGGAGACCTATGGCATCCGCGCCTTTCCCTTTTACCACATCCCTGACCAGCAAATGCGGCGGTTGCTCTGGAAAAGACCACTTTCCTACTTCAAAGCCAAAGCCATGGCCCTTTATCAGGTGCTGCGGGCAGACAAGATCATTATCTGTGGCGGCGGCAACATGACCAGTGTGTGGCCCCACGTTCTTGAGTCCAGGCTGAGGCTTCTGAAGCTCGCGGCAATGCTGGGCAAAGAGTTTTACCTGGTGAGTCAGACCATCGGTCCCTACAACGACGCCCATCGCAAACACATCGACCGGATACTGCCCAAAGCCAAATGGATCGGGGTACGTGACCGAAACTTCTCCAATACCCAGGTCAGCGCACCGGTACATTTCGCACTGGACGACGCCTGCTACCTCGAAAAACAGCACAACGACGACACCCGTGCAATCAGTGCCAAACATCGCCCCTTTGCCTGTGTCTCAATGCGTAAATTCGGTCCCATGGATGATGACGAAGTTCTGCGAATCGCTGCAGCAATTGAGCGTGCCGTCAGCGCCCGTGATTGCAGCACCGTGTTTATCCCCCACCATGCACCGAGAGGCTCCGGCGGCGACATCAAGCTGGCGCACCACATCCGCCCACTCTGGCGGCAGAAACCCTTTGTACTGGTCGACCCGATTCCGCTGGCATCCTCACTCAAAGCGTTGACGGCAGACAGCCAGTTCGTGATCTCGATGCGCTACCACCAGCTTATATTCGCGTTATCTCTGGGTATCCCCGCGGTGGGTATCTATGTCGATGAGTACACCGAAGCCAAACTTCGCGGATCTTTTGAGGCCCTTGGTCTGGAGCCGCTGGTGACCTCCACGGCAGAGGTCGAACAGACGCTGGAAACCCTCGTTAATATAGCTCTGGAGTCACGAGATCAATTCGAGCGCGCGGCCAACAGGATTCAGGAAGAGGCCCGACGCGACAATGAACGGCCCTATCTGATGCTCGCCAACAGAGCCAGTTCAACCGAACTATAATTTTATCGTTGATGTACCAAAGGAAGGTAATCTGTGAGCGGAATGATGGTGTTGTTTCATTGCGAGTCCAACCCCGGTTATGCGGCGTCCAGCCATGAACACACGTTTCTGGAGGTTGCCAAACACTTCACCGGGGATATCCGGAAGATTCACTTCGCCTACGCCAACCTCGATCGAGGCATGACACCCTCATTGCCTGATACCCTGACCAATATCATCCAGCTGCGAACAAGGTGGTCCGAGCCTGACCGACTCAGCTGGGTTGAAGACTACATTCGGGATAACAACATCACGCGGCTTCTCGGGTTTGACCAACCGGTATCCATGCCCGTCTTTCAGGCCCTGCGGGCCGGCGGCATCAAGACCTTCGTGTCTTATTGGGGTGCCCCCATGAGCTCGGTGAACCGTGGTTTGAAACTCTGGCTGAAAAAACTGGAGGTCTCTGCAAGACGCCACGGGCCTGATCACTACGTTTTTCAGTCAGAAGGCATGCGCAATACGGCAGTGAATGGGCGAGGCATCCCCTCTGAGCGGACCTCCATCGTAAAAACCGGCATTGATACGGTCAAATACGCGCCCGAGGATGCCAAACGTTTCTATGCCCACGACTGCTTCGACATACCCCGAAACCGCAAGCTCATTGTATTTTCCGGGCACATGGAACGACGAAAAGGCGTTCATATCATTCTCAAAGCAGCGCACACTCTGGTGCGCGAGTTCGGGTACACAGATGCGCACTTTCTGATACTGGGCAATCGGCCAGGCGAGAAGGAGAACTTTTCCGAGTATCTGCGTGACGACGAGGTCAACCAATACATCACCTTCGGGGGCTATCGACAGGATGTCCCCACCTTGCTGAAAAGCTGTGCGGCAGGAATGATCGCATCGACCGAATGGGATTCATTCCCCATGTCGTCTCTCGAGATGGCGGCTACCGAACTGCCATTATTGGTATCGGACCTGCCAGGACTCAATGAGGCAGTGACAGAGAGCACCGGTAGAACATTCCCGGTCGGCGATCACTGCGCTGCCGCAGTTCAGTTGAAAGCGCTTCTCGACAATCCAGAGCTGATGGCGACTCTGGGGCATAACGCCCGCAAGCGAGTGGTCAGATACTACTCCCGATCCGCCCAGGCATCCGCGCTCGTCAAAGTGTTTGAAGCTCTGGAAGCCAGTGTGGAGTGCTCTTCGTGAGCCAGGCCGAACAGATGGTCAAGCATTCCAGCATATATGCTGTCGGCAACATTTCGCGACAGCTTGTCGGCTTTATCATGCTGCCAATCTACACCCATTATCTGACGCCTGCAGATTACGGCGTGATTGGTCTGTTGGTATTCCTGGTCAGCCTGTTCGAGATCATACTGGGCGGCCACATGTTCCAGGCGGTGCCGAAATTCTACCATCAGGAAGACGATCCCAAACGCAAAAACGCAGTTGTCTCCACAGCCTTTCTGGTTACCACCTGCTTCAGTGGTCTTGCGTGCCTATTGATGGCCAGCTTCTCGGAAGCCTTGTCCATGGCCACCTTCGGAGACGAACAGTATAGTATTTACATCGTCATATTCTCAGCTTTGATCCTGACCCACGCTCTCGAAATCTACTCACTGACCTATCTCAGAATACTGAAAAAACCCTGGACATTTTTCAATTTCAATATGGCCAAGCTCGCCTTACAGCTGGGACTCAACGTCTACACAATTGTCATACTGGGCTGGGGTTTGATGGGACTGGCATTGAGCAGCCTGCTTTCGTCCGTCATCATCTCGTTGATTCTGATCGCCTACACGCTCACTAAAACAGGACTGGCCCTGAGCAAAGACATCGCTATCAGAATTATCAAGTTCAGTTGGCCCTTGTGGATATCGGGTTTGATTGGGCTCTATATCGGATCTTCAAACAGGTATTTCATCAGAATATTCTCATCACTTGATGAGGTGGGTCTTTACGAACTCGCCATTAAGTTCGGTTCCATCGTCATGGTTCTGATCTGGAGCCCATTCTCCCAATACTGGCAAACCGAGCGATTTGCCATAGCAAAACAAGATAACCCCTACCCCGCATACTCTTTGGCATTCAGGATGATTACTGCTTTACTTCTGATCTCAGGAGTTGGCGTAAATCTCTTTTCGAGCAGCATTATCAATGTAATGTCAGCACCCTCGTTCTATCCCGCGGTCAACGCCGTGCCCTTTCTGGTTGTTGCGTGCACCTTTCAGAGCCTTACGATATTCAACAACTTCAGCTTCATGTTCACAAACAGAACTTTTGAGATCACCAAGAACAATATATTCACAGCTGGGGTGATTACAGCGTTCTACTTCGCACTCATCCCGGGCTTTGGTTTCGTGGGCGCTTCTGCGGCTTTTGCCGCTGGCTCTGTTGCACAGTACATCTACGCGCTTTATGCCGCTAACAGGGTCTATCCATTGAAAATCCCTCAGAAGCCTCTGATTCTGGGGCTGTTGATATTGTCTGTGGGAACCATTATTGACTTCACGTTCATTGAGGTTCAGTTCGGTTTTTCCAGCCTTGCGCTGAAACTGGCACTTTCGATAGCCGTTTCGATTCTGATTATTCTGGCGCTGTTTGACCGGGAGGAACTGCTGTCCTCACGGAAATACATAGCTGACATTTTTTCCAGGGTCGCTTCGTGACAGTACGCTTCGACGAATCCGTAAGTCGTGCCCACTACCGAATGGTTAACCCGTCACTGCATGATGACGAATGCCCTAGTGACTGGCAAAATACTCTCCATAGAGACCATGTTCATGCCCCCCGCGTTTGCATACCTATACGGCACATCAGCAATGACTGAGCCACTAGTTCCCGATAATGAAGTCGCTCGGCGGCCTCGGCTTGGAGGAACTGCTGGTCCCGTCAGGCGGAGCGTCGTAGACTTTGAAATCGTCTATGTAAATTCTGGTCGCCTGTGAAAATCCTGAGTTTGACCACCCCAGAATATACCCGCCATTGATTCGTCCTTGATTGTCCGGCTCCCAGAACGGGAAATCGAGCCCATGAAAAAGCTTATCGTTGATCCAGACCTCAGCTCTGCCATCGTTTTTTACGCCATCGGAGCCGGCACTGTAGTGGATCATGACTTTCGTCCATCTGCCCGTCTGAATTGCGTAATCTGATGAGCTGCCAATAAAATTCCGGGTATCGAAGTCATTCACTGGCCAATTATTCGCGCCGCTGGGAGTTTGTGTCGTGGACAAGAATCTTCGCATCAAAGAGCTGCCCCCGCCCTGCACAGCGGACTCCACCGTCAGCATTTGCTTTGGTGCTCCGTTGTAGTTGTACTGAAAGAATTTATTATTGGACGAGCTGGACTGGGAGCGGTGATTGTAGTTGTCGGGATACAGTATCCAGTATTCTACCCAAACGTCTGATACCGCTTTTCCAAATCGAAAACCAAGTTCCCTCCAGGAATCCTCACCGTCAGCATTAGGTCCGAAAACAAACATTGCGGAGTAACTACCGCTGTTACTCGTTGCATTGGATGCGGAAACGTTGGATGCACTCCACCTGAAGCTTGTTCCATCCCGCATTGAATTCTTTGAGAAATCTCCGGATTCAAAACCATCTTCAAACCACGGCGCCCCCTGGGCGATGCTTGCACCAAGCATCGATACAGCAATTAGAAACGATAGTATGTTCTTCATTTTGGTCACCACATTAGTTAAACAGTATGTTGATGAAACCATTCACATAAGTTATCCATTGGCCTCCTTATCCAAAACAAAGTTTGGCTTCAAGGACTGGTTGGCCCAGGGGAAAAGATAATTCTCCCACCGGAAAGTTCGAGATCTGTTTCTCAATCTGGCACTGCGTGCGAAAACATCCAGGACTCTTTGCCTGAACAAACTTCTCCAAGCATCTATAAGGCGCCTCAGGAGATACAATACCTGCAACGTGAAGACGTTGTTGTGATGAACACTCAGAAATCGCTTGTACTCCGCCTTGAGTTGATTTGCCAGTGGCATCAGAAGCAACTCGTCAACCGTTGTTGCGCTTTTGGTTTGTCCGAATAGCTCTCGCGGAATACCCGCTTCTTCTGCAATTCGCCGCGGCACTGGCCGGTCATAGTCCCCTCCCACAGACCAGGGCTGCATGGCGACATCTTCACTGAGTCGCTTGATATCCCCGATGTGACGTATTCCCCAGAAGGGGACCGGACAGTGGATAACGCCTTTCACCAGACGGTGTTCGCAGAAACCCAACCCCGTGGAGTCCTTTCGCTTCAGATAATCCTCTGGCACCTTACCCCCGCTCCTCGACCACACCATGTCACCGTTAAATCCGGTGAACATGACCGACGGGCCCGCGGGATAATTGAAAATCGAGAAGTTCATGTCCTGCAGGCTTCCATTCGCGGCCCAGTACCAGAGCTCATCGCGAAATTTTTTCCGGCAACTGGTGTATTCTTCGCACTCCAGCCCGATTCGTTCAGCAATCTGTGCCCCTGAATCTTCTCTCGGGATCAGACTTCGGGCCGAGACGATGGTGAATGCTTTTCGCGCACCGGCTTTCCTGGCCAATAGCGATGCGACCGGGCTGTCGTAACCCCTGGATATCGTACTCAGGACATTGATCGGACGGCTGCGGGCGGCATCAGATGCGTTCTGCCCTATCAAGGACGCCGTATCGAGCAAAAAACTGGAATAGCTTTCATAGGTGGGGAAAGCGGCAGTATGTTCCGTTTTTGGTACGACCGTCAGTGTACCGCCGCATAACTCAACATTCTCGAAGTAGTGTATCTGCAGTTGCCCCCTGCTGACGGGGTAGTGTTTCTGGTAGCCCCGCCCTTTCACAATTGTTTCGACAGCTTTCGCATAGCTATTGTCATCACACACCAGATCCACTTCCGCGATACTGAGCAAGCAAGGAAGGGAATTTGATACGGTCACCATGCCATTGTCGTTGTGACACCAGATTCGATCCACGGTAGAGCAAGAGCTGACGAACCGAACAACATCACCAACAATCCGGACACCGCTGCCGTAGAACAGCTCCGAAGCGTCAAACCCTTTTTCCTCAAAAGGCCCGGGCCAGACCCCCTCCACAACAAAATCCGGTCCGAACTCCACCAGCTCTCCGCACCAGACGCTAAGGACATCGGGTTTTTCCGATTCGAATTTGGCAACCCAGGCCAAGGCGGGGAACGCCCGCTCCGAGACGCACTCGATCTCTAGCTTCATTTGGACAAACTTCCTTTGTTGCAGTCCAGTCGATGATTTCAGATTAGCTCAAAAAACCAGCAAATTGAATCTGCGCGGCCTTATCTTCCAGCGAATAAATTGATACCGGCACGGCGCGCCGGCACACCCGGATCAGCGATGGATGAGATAGTCGAGTGTTGTCGCTTTAGAGACCATATCGAAAAAAGGGTACCTGTTTGATTCGTGGTCTATTATTACTGCGTCCACAAGCTTCTGGTGATCCCAGAGTGTGCCAGACAGCAAGGGCCCCAGACTCTCTACCCAGCCTTCATTAACGATTTCCCGGAAATTGTTCCAGCCAAAGCTTCGGTCACCATACCTCGAAAATCTCCGGTAAAGGGTTGCCATAGCGGGTGAACTCTCAACAAGCTTCCGAGTCGCTCGGGATACTTCCTGAACCAGGAGGGGTCTTTGGGCATTCGCTAATGTCGCCGCCATAGGGAAATCAAGAAGCTTCGGGTTCAGCTTCTTGATGATTTCCTTGTTGATCTTGTTATGCGCACGCCGAGAAAAAGGCATTGTGGGCGCTGCCGCCAACAGCTCCCGGTTCGTAAAAATATTGCGGAACCGGTTCCCTTGAGCGGCATTGGTCAACTGCCGGTTTATGTACTGCCCTCCACGATGCTCGGTGTAGAACCTTTCGAACATGGCCTGGGCATCCTCCATGCCTTGCTTCTCGTAGGAATGGAACAGAGCTTCCAGGCGCTGATTCGACTGCTCAACCAGGTCTCTGGATCGGAGGTCGTCAGCTAACTGACCCTCGACGAACCAGAAAACCCGGTAATTCGACATACGCAGGTATTTAAGAACCGTTTTCTGATCATGCAAATGAAGGGCGTTATCGAGGAACGCACCCGCTCCGACCATATGCATCAGTAAAGACACATGCTTCTTCTTGCCGGGGAGCATGTTAAGGGTTCCATAGTGCCCACCGAGAACCTCGCCAAAAGTGCCTGCGGTCATCAGCAGCCCGTGCTGCGCTGCGTGAGAACCGGCCGCATGCCAGTGGGTAAACATGGCGGATTCGTTGTTGCGCAAATAATCGGAAAACAGTGCCGCATTAAAGTCGGCAGGGTCAAAACCATGCTCCACAACCGGAAGACCACAGGCCGATGCTAAGTCCCTGACAATGGCGATCTCACGGCTTTGGAGATTGCCATGGGTGTAAAGCAATGGTTTCTTGTGTTCAAGAACTGCCAACAGCAGCCGGGAGTCCCACCCGCCTGACATCATGATCTGTGTGTTCCCGAAGCCCTCGGCCTCATCACGGAAAATATCAATCAGGTCATCAGTGTTTGCAGGGCCAGAGTCGCGCCAGAAGTTCTTCAACGGAAACCGGGATATCACAGGTGCGCTGTTTTCATAACTCAGTTTCAGGCCATGGTTGGCCTCGAGGCGGGAGACGCCGTCAAAAAGGGAGTAGGCACCGAATACGTATCCAAGACTCAGGAACTGGTAAAACGATGCCCAATCGACGTTGTGGCCCGAAAAACTCCGCAAAGAGTCTGAAATGAGCGGCTCCCCTGCTTTGGGGGAATTGTTCACATATACCGGGAAAGTCCCATAGCCATCATTGAAAATGTGAATGCGGTCATCCGCTGGGTTGGCCGCGATCAGAATGCCGCGGAACCCCCACAACTCGGTCAGATGACCCGAGTCAAGCAAATCCAGCACGCGCTTGAAGTCCGGTTCGGCATTTGCTTCCCCGTACCAGATGAACGTCCAGGCCCCCAGTTCTGTACGCGTCGCCACGCTGTCGTCAAAGCGAATCGTCCAGTGCGCACCCACATTGAACCCTGCGCTTACGGAGCTTCGCGTCTTCGTCTGTGTTGCAGTGCCGGCGTCCACTTCAATGGAAAATACAGCCATAACCCATTCCTTGTTATCTGGCTATAATCTATAGGCTCGTTTCAAAGTACTGCTTCTTCTTCATTTCATTGACGAAACGATCGATATAAAGCGTTGAGAAATCAATATCGTCGCCGAAATACCTCTGTAACTGCAGCTCAATATCCTTTTGATATTGCTGGTTCGTCTTGCCCTCGATGAAGATTTTTACCTTGCCTTGCGTGTGCTGAACCGCCTTGTAGTTGAGCAGTATGTTTTTCTCGAGGGCAAGGTTCTTGAACACATAATAGAACGTCAGCGCCGGATAGGTCTGTTGGTCGCCGACGACATTGGCACCTTTTCGGCCCAGAATGTTTTTCAGGACGGGATGATTACGGCCGCAGGGACAGGTCTCGTCGCTCAATGTCACCATGTCTCCCAACCGGTATCGGATGACGGGAAACGAATAGGACAAGAGGTTGGTCACCAGAAGCTCGCCATCATTGCTCTGCTCGAGAAGCACGTTCTCAATATTCACATGAATGCCCCCATAGGGGCATTCGAACGCAATCAGACCGGCCTCGGCTGCGCCATATTCACTGGTGATGTTTTTGCCGAACGCTGCTCTTGATTCAGGATGATAAGCATCCAGAATCATTTCCGATGTGCCCTTCACCATCTTGAGAGGCAGCGGGCCCAGTTCGAGCTCGTTAACGCATTTGGCCACCTCGTAAATCATGCTGGAGTAGCCAGAAATGAAGCTCGAGCTCTGCAGCCTGTGGCAGAACCTCCGTATTTCCGATTCGGAATACCTGAACAACCGGAACCGGTTTTGAATCCCGTCAAGAAGAGCAACTTTTTTCGCCTGTGAGGCGCCAATATTGTACCCCCACAAGTAACCGTTCTTGTCCCACGGCTTTACATCGTACCAATCGTAGGAGCGCATCAACGCCGCACGAATTGCCGAATCCCATCGTTCATTCCGGTAAAAAGCCAGAGCTTCTCCGGACGTTCCCGAGGTCTCAGCCAGACGGAGCTTCTCATTGAGCCCGCTGGTATGAATGGCTGAATTTTCCCGGATCAGGGTCGCCTTATCCATTTCTGGCAATACGCTGAGATCTGCTGCTCTCGAAAACCGGGATGGATCAAAGCCGGTCGCCCGAAAAACCTGCTGATAATAGGGCGAGTGCTCACCACAAAATCTCAGGAATTTCTCAGCACTAGCAAGCTGAATTGTCTCTAGTTCAGCCCTGGAGAGCCATTCCGTTGATTTCAGATAGTCGTACTGTTGGAATAACGTTGGATTGCGGACCTTCGCTCCCGCCTCAAACACGCGCCGAGCAAGCATTGAATTCATCAGGCACTCCTTTGCCGGTATACGGGCTCCATGACCAGTTCGTCCAACGCCTCTGCGTAGTGTCTTCCGATTCCGGTGTAACTGTAACGGTGTCTGATCAACTCGGGGCCCGCTTTACGCAGAGCGGCTTCTCGCGCCGGGTTATCAAGCAGCTCCAGCATGGCGTCTACGTAGTTTTCGGGCGTTTGCGCATAAATCACGTCCACACCATCCCGGACAGCAATTCCCTTGCAAGCAAACGGATCAGCGAGGATGCAGCATCCGCTTGCCAAAGCATCCAGAATCTTGAGTTTTGTACCGCCTCCGGTACGGATCGGGCACAGATAGAATCGGGCGCGCCATAGATAAGGCCGCACATCATCAACAAAGCCGTGCACGCGAAACTGCTCATCCGTTTCGGCCAGCTTCAGCATTGCTGGCGTCGGTCCACGCCCGATGATATCGACGCTTGTATCGGGAATACGCACTTTTATCAGGGGCCAGATGTCGTGGATAAAATACTCGACTGCCTCACGGTTCGGGTACCAGGAGAGGCCCCCGACAATCACAATGCTGTTCTCCGCCACCGCAACGGACCGATCAGGATAGAAATAGTTGATATCAACGCCATTGGGGACCGACAGAAAATTACCACCGCCAATCGCAGATTTCATCGCCTCGGCATCGTCATCAGAGCAGGTCAGATTCAACCGCGACCGATGGCAAAATCGACTTTCACTTCTCAGCAGTCGCGATGCCTCGTATCTGTAATAAAGGCGTTTTAACGGGCTAGACTCAGTGTCTGCGCGCGACGTCAGCATTGCCGACTCAAAATTGTGATGGTTCAGAACAACGGGCAACCCTTCAAACAGATCGAAATATACACAAAGACTTATAGTATCGATGTGAACAACATCGAAGCTACCTCCCGAAACCAGATCACTGATGAGCTCTCGGGCTTTTGTCGATTTCAGCCACTCCATGTTGTAGGCCCGCCCGCTCAGTAACGCCCTCAACGCTGTCTGGTAGCGCCCCATTGGCAAGCTGTCCTCTGGAATATCGAGGACATGCATTGACGCCACGCTTTTCAGCAATTCCTGTTTCGCAACACGGAGTGGATCGTCATGATCTGGGAGACTTGCTGCCAGAAAGCCTCTCTGATTAAAGGCCACCAGGGTTACGTCATGGTATCGGCCCAACTCCTTGACCATGTTGAATGTGCGTTGTAACACTCCACCTTTAGGGGGATAAGGGATGAGGTGAGACAGCCAGAGTACCTTCATGATCGTCCTTGTCTTCGCTTGTGACTGGCCCGGAAACTGTTGGTAAGGGCCACGATCAGCGCGAGATGTATCCATAGAAACGGGTAATAGGCAACCGTGACGAACTGACCTGCCACCACAAATCCGAGCAGTGATAAGTTCGCACAGCGGCCAATAAGCACCTGCCTGTCATCGCAGCCCTCAGCTTTGAAACGCCTCCCCAATCTGAATGCGACCAGCAGAAAGCCGGAGAACACTGCCAGTCCGAGTAAACCGGTGTCTGTGCCAATCTGTATAAAAATATTGTGGGGGAGCTCAGCCTTCCCCAGCAATACATCCTCCGGGTAGTAGCGCTCAAAGTAAGGCGCAAAATTGAAATATCCGACTCCCAGGACCGGGTTGTCCTGAATCATTTCCACACCGTTTTCCCAATACAACAAACGCTGCCTGGAGGTGCCATCCTGCCCCATGGTTTCAAACCGTTGCTTTTGCTCGTCAGGGAGAAAGCTCCAGATAAGAGCGATAGCCAGCCCAATTGAAATCAGGATTTTTGGTTTGAAGACATACCGGTAGTTCATCACCAACAACTGGCATACCAGCGCTAGCTGGCCTCCGCGTGAACTTGCCCCGAGTATCACCATAATTGCGGTAATCGGCATGAGTAACAGCGCCAGATACCACCATTTGCTAATGTAAGGTCGGACTGAATGAGCGAAGGCCCAGGCAATAGGCCAGAACACCAGCATCTGTATTGCGAGCTCCCCGGAGTTCTGGAAGAACCCCGGTGGCCCCATGAGCCCCCAGTCTGTAAACGCAAATCCCCTTTGTGCCCACGTCATCGCCAGCGACAAAGAGAGCTTGAAAGAGGCCAGCATGAATATACAGATGAAAATGAAAAATCTTCGCCGGGTATTTACGATATTTACGATAATAAAATAGATTATCACCCATAAATAATATCGGTCGAGATTTTCGAATGAGACATGGGGGAAATAAGCAAAATAACTCGAGATCAATATCAGGATAAGAAATAAAATCAAAAGAACATTAATGGGCGAAGATACCCATCGCACGGTTTTATCGGTAAAGCAGCCAAGGATTGCCCCGATAACGACCCATTGCGTCCATGGCAGGACATCGATTACCGGGTAGATCGACTGAGGGCGAACGTATTCCAGGAACAAGTACCCACACACCATCCAGAAAGCAAAACTTTCTCTTCTGAAATGGCGCCACACTGGACCGACCTTCAGAGAATAAAACTCCTCGTCTGTGATCTCTTTCCGCTTTCTAACCACAGATCCCCCGCACCGCTTCCATCACCCTCTGCTCACAACGCTCAAAAAATTCGTCGCAACAATTATAGGGATCATGAATGTAGGGGTTCGGATTCGGACAGTAATTACCCGCAAGAACAACGGGAAACCTGGCACCTGATTTTTCGCGGAAAAGAGCCAGATGAGACGGTTCCATGACAACAATGAAATCCGAGTCTCTGAATTGGAAATCCTGGATGTTGATCGTCTGGTGTTTGGCAAGAGACAGGCCTTGCGAACGGGCAAAATCCATTGCTCTGGGATCTGCGGGAAAGCCGTCACCGCATCCGAAACCGCATGATGCCGTTTCCCAGCCAAGACTTCGACCATAGACCTCCGCGAGAGGGCTGCGGCAGATGTTACCGTTGCAAATAAAAACGAGCCTGCGTTGTCGTTCAGGACGCTCCAGCGTAAACCGGCGATAGATACCAATTCGTGCCAACAACCAATAACCCAAATAACGAACGAATCCGTTTCGCGAGCCAAACCGCTCATAAACCAACCGGTTCAACGTCAAATCTCCCTTTGGTAGACAACTCATCCTGACTGCAGGCACGCGCATTTGCCCGATATTCAGTACTGAATCCCCGAGCTCCCCCGGAGTGGCCGTAAACACGTGTATTTTCCACGCTGTGATTTTAGTTCACTTTCATAGAATTTACTCTGCTTATACCGGATAATTGCGCCGTGCTCATCAAAAATGCGACAAATCAGGACGTTGCTATCAATGGATCACCGAATTCTGATACTTGACGGGAATCAACGGGCCGCTCTGGCCTCGGTCAGATCGCTTGGCTCAAAAGGACTCTGGGTAGCGGTTGGTGAGACATCCACTCCATCTCTTGCGGGTGTCTCACGATTCTGCAGCAAGCAACTGCGTTACGCCGACCCCTTTACCTCTCCCCGAGAGTTTTTCGAGAATGTCCTGCTTCAGATTCGCGAACTAGGAATCACTTTTTTGCTCCCGGTCACCGAAGCGACCACCTACGTCATTCTCCGGTACCGATCAGAACTACCAGACTCTGTCGTGCTCCCGTTCCCGGTTTCCGAGGCGGTTGAAAAGGTCGCTAACAAGAACGCCCTGTTCGGGCTCGCCCGCTCGCAGAACATTCCGATTCCTGAGACCGTGGCCTGTAATAGCGTAGACGACGGTTTGAGCGTCTTGGAGACCATTGACAACTTCCCCGTGGTGCTCAAACCATTCAAGTCAAGAATTCTCCGGGATGACGCCATAATCTCCTCTCAGGTAATCGTGGCGCACTCAAAAGAAGAGGCCCAAGCAGCGCTTCAGTCCCATTCTTTCTTCCGATTTCCGTTTACGATCCAATCTTTTGTAGAGGGATTCGGCCAGGGCGTCTTCGCTCTGTTCGACCACGGACAGCCTCGCTGTTATTTTGCACACCGAAGGCTGCGTGAAAAACCTCCTGGCGGCGGCGTCAGCGTCCTCAGCGAGTCATCTCAGGTTAACGAAACATTAAAGGCTTCCGCTGAAAAACTCCTTCATACTGTGGGCTGGCATGGTGTGGCGATGGTTGAATTCCGTGTGGCACAGGACGGCACGGGCTATTTGATGGAGATTAACCCCAGGTTTTGGGGGTCGTTGCAGTTAGCGATTGATTCCGGTGTCGACTTCCCCTGGCTCCTCTACCTGGTCAGTGTCGGCGAGCGACTGCCGGAAGTAAAATCGCACTACGGACAGCTTCGCTGGTTACTGGGAGACCTTGATCGTTTGTATCTGGTTATGAAGGCGCCGGGTACCGTCTATTCGGCAGCTGCGAAAATTCTCGAGATTCTGCGTTTTCTGAAGCCGGGGTTGCGGACAAGACATGAGGTGAATCGGCTTAACGACCTACGTCCGTTCTGGTTCGAGTTGAAGCACTACCTTCTTGCTCTCAGGAAGTGATAATTTAATGCAACAGCCCTATGTTATTGTGCTTGCAAGCGGTCTTAATGGCCTCGGGGCCGTTCGATCTGCGGCTCATGCCGAACTGCGGACCTACACCCTGTTAACCGGTCAAACAGATCTGAGCGCATACAGCCGCTTCAGTCAATATCGTTTTCTTCTCCCAAGCTCCCCCTCTCTGGATGACGTCCGACTGATCCTGGATAATCTTTATACAACAGAATCCGGCTCCGGGGTGTTGATCGCATGCTCCGACTACGCGGCGGAAATACTGGGAAAGCTGAAAAACGAGGGTTACAGCAAGCACCATTTGATGGTGCCCGGAGGAGAAACAACCGACATCCTCAATGATAAAAAGCTTGAATGTGAATTCATGGCAGGAGGTGCTATCCCTCTGCCAAGAACCTACTTCGATCTGGCGGATTGCTTACCTGAAACCTTCCCTCTGATTATCAAACCGCGAACCTTCCGGGAATACCAGTTGCTCGGCGCAAAAAATGAAATCGTTCATTCCCGCGCGGAGTTCGAAGTTTTTCAGAAACGCTTTAGCGGCCATTTGAATCGTTTTATTGCCCAGCAGGTTATTCCGGGCAACGATGACAACCTCTGGGTCTGCAACGTCACGTTCGATCAGAACCATCTAATGACGGCATGCTTCGTATTCAAACGATTGGGAACCATGCCCTCTCATTACGGCGTCACCTCGCTCGCCATGAGCCTTGAAAATCAGCAGTTACGCGCGATCTGCGAGAAAATCGGCGGAATCCTCAAATACACGGGGCCGGCCATGATTGAGTTCAAGCGGGATCCGACAACCAACCGTTATTATTACATCGAAACCAATCCCCGCCTTGGCATGTGCAACTGGTTCGATACGCGGTGTGGGGTCAACAACCTGCTGGCCTCTACCCACGCTGCATATGGCAACAACATTCAGGTCGGTCCGCAGAAGAACAATCACGTCTACTGGAACTTTTTCGGGGATCTGATCGCGCGATTGGAGAACCGCGAACGGCTGCTGCATATTCTTCAACTCTATTTCGGTCTGCTCAAACATCGAAGAGTTGGCGCGCTGTTTTACTGGAGGGACCCGCGTCCGGCGCTCCATTACTCCCTCGCTTCAATGAAAGAGATTCTTTACCGGGTCAGTAAAAAGTTAGCCGGTAACTCCGGCTGACGGAGCACCCTTCGGTTCAACGCCTCAAACCGATTCACGATCTGTAGGAATTCCGACAGCCTCTCAGGCAGAGAGAATCTGGACAATTCATAGGGGTTCTGCCCCTGCCTCACGTAATTCGGCACGGTATTGAACGCCATCCTGAAACCCGACTTCTTGAGCTCTGCCACGTCGTTCTTGTCGTAGTCCGAACGCCTTCCCGTGGGGTAGGCAAACACGTCCGGCCGGTATGCCAGTTCGGTTTCCACTCGCTCAAGGGACTGGTTGATCTCGGCTTGTTTTTCCGCCAGCGACAGCGTTGAAAGAATCCTGTGAGAACAGGTATGAGGATAGACCCCATGGCCCCGCGCCCTCAGTGACCGGGCGTCATCCCAGGACATGGGTTGATACTCCGGCGGAATGTCAGTCGGGAAAGCAACATCAAGCACGGGGTAGAGCTGGTTTCTGAGCCAGTCATACAGGTGTTCCTGGTCCTCACGCTTCAGTTGGTTCCTGAGCTCTCGCGCCGCTTGCCTCTGGGTTTTGTTCTCCAGATCAATGGGCTGTATCTGCCCGGATGGCAGGACTATGTCGGCGGATACTTTCGAAGTGTGAGCGATGACATAGTTGATCTGATCATCCCAGGGCCACAGCTTACTATCCAATAAATCGGTGATCA
Source organism: Marinobacter sp. M-5 (assembly GCF_032911545.1). Taxonomy (NCBI): domain Bacteria; kingdom Pseudomonadati; phylum Pseudomonadota; class Gammaproteobacteria; order Pseudomonadales; family Marinobacteraceae; genus Marinobacter; species Marinobacter sp. M-5. The sequence goes on along the minus strand of NZ_JAWJEK010000001.1, from coordinate 1,422,087 downwards.
CAAAGAAATTCAGCGGAAATCCGAATTCGTCAAAAATCTTTCCGGCCAGGTCGTGATGATCCCGGAATCCGTCATCAATGGTGAACATGACGGATTTATCGGGAATGCACTGATTCTGTTCAACGACCGCCAAAAGCTCAGTCATGGTCAGTACATGGTATTGGCGGTCACTCAGGTAGGTCAGATAACGGCGAAGTGTGTCCGCAGGCATGGCTCCGGCAAGCGCCGTTGGCCCTTCCGTTATCCTGTGGAGCATGAACACGGGCATTCGATTGGGGCAAAGCAGGCGGTAGATACCCGTCTCCCCGATCAGATTCGCAAGCCTTACGATGAACGACTTCAACGCAATCCCCCTTCCCTGTTTGCCACAACCTGACGATTGCTGTCCGCCTCCCGCCCGAAATCCTAATGGCCGGTGTATCTCTTGTAGAGTTTTTGATAGCCACTCAGCATGCTGTGCAGGCTGAACCGCGTTTGGGCAATGGCCCGGGCTACCTCGGTGACCCGGCTCCGCTCTGCAGGATCCATCAACTTTTCAATCGCGCTGGCAATCGCCGCTGAATCTTTCACCGGTATGAGAAACCCGGACTGGTTGTCCTCAAGGATTTCCTCAGGCCCTCCGCTGCGCGTTGCGATAACCGGCACGCCGGCCATCATGGCTTCCACTGTGGCTATCGAAAAACCTTCCGATACAGAGGGCAGAAGAAAAACATCCGCTTGTCTGAGTATATCTGCGACATCCTCTCTGAAGCCCAGCCAATGGATATTGGGTTGCCGCGGTGCCCGATCAATCTGTGCTTCCAGTTCATCAAACAATGCCTTTCGCTGGTGGCCAACCACGATGAAGTGGATGTCGGGCGCGTGCTCTGCAAGCCTGACTGCCGCATCGACCAGATACTGATACCCCTTTGCCGGGCGGATATTGCCAATGGAAACAACCAGCGTCGCCTGCTCAGACAGCCCCAACTCAGCTTTGAGAGCACCGGCACAGGGCGACAAAAACGGCTCCGGATCAACCCCATTGTAGATCAGTTCAAGCTTATGTGTCGGCAAACTACTGCGTTCCGCAAGTTCTCGCTGCAGTCGCCGTGATACACAGACAATCGCGGACGCTCCCCAGCCGATGATGGCAAATTTTGCCTTCAGGAATCGCTCCCGGGCAGCCACATCGACGGCGCCGTGGAAGGTCGCAATCATCGGTTTTCTGCAGATCAACGCCAGCAGGGCTCCATACACATTGGAGCCCAGAAGGTGGGCATGAATCAGAGAGACATCGTGGGCCCTGACGAGATCACGCATTGCCCTGATGTACGCGAGGTTAAAACTCCCTTTTGAATCGATAATGTGCGGCGTAATACCCAGGCTGCGAACTCTGTCAGCCACCCAGCCCTCACCACGCAGGACCACCAGGTTGCGGAAGTCACTCTTCTGCAATTCGCTTAACAGGCCGGTAAACACGGTTTCCGCCCCGCCCGGGCCGGTGGTGTCGATCAGGTGGAGTACGGTTTTCATCTTGGTCCCTGACATGGTGGATCTACCCTCTCATCCAGTAAAGGGCGCGGAACAACAGACTTTTTACCAACATCACCGAGATAAACTGGTAGTTCTCGGTGGCGAAACGTGACTTGTAATCTTCGTTTTTGCCTTCGCCCGCCAGAAAATCGAATTTAACCGTATCAGCGCGTTGGAAGGCCTCCTCAATGGCGTAGCCTAAATGAAGGGATCCGAGCGAGAGTTTCTTATGAAAATTCTCTTCAAAACCCGCCTGGATGTTGTACACCACGCCCTCATACCTCACGTTGTACAGCACCGACACAATCTGCCCATCACAGGTCAGTAATGACAGCATGGGCTGCCCGCCCTCACCCATGACCCGGGCCAGAAACTTCATGTGGAACTCGCGACTGCGGGCTGTCACACAATCTTTTTTCCAACGCGCACGATGGAACAGGTTCAGTGCATCGAAAAATGCCTCTGCACGATCTGGCCAGGCGTTATCAAGGCGAATCTCTCCCCGGGTTTCCAGCAACTTTCGACGATTGTAGAGTCGCAGGCGACTGCTGGCTCCCAGTGACCCCAGGTACGCCTCGAAGCGGCCATCGGTAGCGACCGCATAGCCTTCATCCGCGGCATTTATACGAAATGCCCACTTGTGGGTGGCCGCGATGGTTACAAGTGCTGACAGCTCTTCGGACCCACTGAGCAGATCACTGAACACCACCTCGCTCCACGGATTCTGTTCCAGAACAGCAACCATTTCGGACAGCAGGTCCTTACCACTGACCTCCGCCGGGCAGAACCGGTTGTATTCGGTTCTTGGCGTGCGCAAACTCCGATAGCTGGTGCCCACGAACTGCATTGAGCGGACCGGAAGAACGCCCTTCAGGCGGTAACGGGACTCGTACAGCCCGGAGGTTTGGCCATCCCATGGGCGTATCAGGCGTAGCCCCGGCTCATGGCCCCAGGTTTCCCACCACGCGCTCTGCCACGCCCTGGATTGGAAAACACTCATCAAGGCAAAACCCTGACAATACGGGGACCAACGCGATTCGCAAGCCAGACCGGCAAGCGCTTCCATGCAGCGATCAGCAACCGGAATTTGGGATTGCCGGGGTTGAGCGCCGGAAGTGTCTCCCCCGTCGGCAGGATGTACTCCCAATACAGTCTCTGCGGCTGAGCTCCCCACTGTTGCTTGAAGCGATAGGTGCCTGCGTCCTCACTGCAGCGGCCAAAATCGAAGATCTCATAACCTTTGTCCATGGCGAACTGAAGGATCCGCCAGTACAGGATCATATTCACCGCGGTATGGCTGTGAGACCGAAGCGTCGATGCCCAGGGAATCTCCATACGGTTGCGGTAACCGGTGAGAAATGCACACCCGACGGCCTGACCGTTCACCCGCGCAATAACCAGCCAGGCCTGGCCGCCCAACGCGCGAAGCAGATTCCGGAAAAACACCCGGCCATAGACCGGGGTTCCCAGGTCCCGCATGGTGATCGAAAACACCCGGTAAAACTCATCTAGAAGCTCTTCGCCACCAACGACTAACTCGGTCAGCTCCCGCTCACCACGGCGTATCTGTGCACGGAGCTTGGGCGGAAAGCTATGCCAGAGGTCATTCGGGTCATTGGGTAATGGCAGCCAGAATGTGACCTTATCTGTTCGCTGAGGCCGGCCGGACCCAGTATCCTGGCTGAATCGCAGCTCAACATGCCCGGCGCCCAGCTCTTTGCGCCGCGTCGCGGCGATCTCAATCAGCCGATCCGCCACCTCCGCATGATCGGCCAACACGCCGCCGTAGTTGAAATACGGCAGGGAAACCAGGAAGTTGCCGAAAAGCCGGCTCCGCAACTGCACGAGTGGCAATACCCCGACGATCCGGCCGGCGGCGTCTGATGCGCAAAGGTAGCTCGTTTTGTGGCCGAATGTTTCCTGAATACACGTGGTGACGCCCGGGCGGTGCCAGATCGACCCGGCAGGGTGGTCTGCAATATAGCGGTCGGCGAGGTGAAGACGGTCAGGGCCACACTCCGAGACCGTGAAAGGCTCACTCAAGGGCCTCTCAGCAATAATGCCGGGCATTGCCGGGGGCTGGGGTGTCCATCCTGGCCGGGGCATTTCGTTGTTCTGCTGACTCTTGATGCGCTTCTGAATCCGCTTGATCTCTTTGGCCACCCGCTGCATTTCAGAAATCAGGTCGTCCGGGCGCGTGTCCTGTTGTCGCGCCTCATCGATCTGACGGCCCAGCCGGCCTTTCAGTGCCTTGAGCTCACTGAGCCGCGCTTTGACGCCGTCCAGACTGGCAGCAGGTACATCCGTTTCCATTTCCCTTTCCTTAACTGGTCCTCAGACCGCTACTGCATCGGTTGAAATGGCAGTTCCGGCCAGCACGTCTGAAACCGACCCGAACCGGAAGTCTCCCAGCAGGCGTTCAAGGCGCCCCATGCACTTATCGAGGTTGTTGTAGTGCCGGAATCGCGAGAAAGCCTTCACTTTCAGCCGCGGCTGCTCTGTATCGATTTCCCAGGGATGAAGGTAAAAAATGAACGGTTGCCCTGCCTTGTTGATCTTTCCCAGCCCCCAACGACTGATTCCATAGGGGAATAGCCGGAAATAGCCGCCACCGGCAATGGGAAGCCGGTATTGCCCGATGGGACATGTAGACAACGGAAATTCGGTGAGGGTACCGCCGTTAGGTGTCTGCAGGAGATAAGGCTCGTGAGGCGTACCCGGCATACCGTAACGATCGTGATGCACCGGAAAGATTGAGGAATCCCAGGTGAACCCCTCCTCACAAAGAATATCGAGCGCCCATCGCGATTTTGACGTGATCGAGTAACTGGCTGCGCGGTAACCCGTCACCGCATTCCCGGTGATGTCTTCGAGCACCGTCTTCGATTTTCGCGTCTCTTCGCGAAACACCTCAGGCGTCTGGGTGTAGATCAGCTGATGACTGTATCCGTGGCTGGCAATCTCATGCCCGGCGTCGCGAATACGGCGAATCAGTGCCGGCGACCGCGCGGCAACCCAGCCCAGGGTAAAAAATGTGGCTTTGGTCTGGTGCTCGTCAAACAGTGCCAGCAGACGGTCTGTGTTTGCCTCCACGCGATATTCCATCGAAGACCAATCGTCCCGGTCGACGGCCTCGGCCAGGGCGGCAACCTGAAAATAGTCCTCCACATCGATAGTCAATGCATTCTGAATCTTGCGTGTCATGGCGCGGTTCCCTGCCTCGCGGATACGTCGGGTGGCTGGCCTAGCGGAACTGGTAGTTCAGGCCAAACGACACCCAGTTCTCGTCAAATTCCCTGGAGTCTATCTCGCTCTGGCGCTGTTCGTGGCCGATCCTGCCAGCAAAAACGAGTTGCCGGTTTAGCTGGTACTCAATTCCCGCATTCAGCCGAATGACACCGTCCCGGGTGTCATCGTCGGAGTAACTCAAGCTGTCAAAGGCGTACAAAAACGTCGCGGTCATCTGCGAGGTAACCGGACGGCGATAGTCTGCCACAAAGCCTGCGCGATCTTCCTCAAGCCCCACATCAATATAGTCCGAGCGACTGGCATAGGCGCCCAGCGCAAGTGTAGACCCCGCACTGAAGGTTTTCAGCAATTCGCCACGGACAAGCGACACTTCAACAGCACTGGTCTGCTCCAGATTGAATACAAACTCGCCAAAGCGTATGTCGAAGTCCGACGTCACATCCGTGAGCTCCCGGCTCGCCTCCAGCGTCAGCTCGGTGGTCGGGTTTATGGCCCGGACAAGTTCAAAGTTCCCGACAAACCCATCGGTCTCATCCGTTCGGCCATCTGCCACCGTTTCTATCTGACTGAAGCCCACAGCCCCCGCAAAACTGGTCGCCGCCCACGTTTTACTGAACGTGGCGGACAGGGTTTCACGGTCTATCTCGTCATCGGTATCCAATTCTGCCTGGTCAGCGGTAGCGCTCAAACCACCGGTAAAGGAGGGATCAAAAAAATGATTCCAGCTTACGGTACCAATATAACGCTCGCTGTCTGTCTCATCCGGTTCGTCATACTCCGTGTTCTCATATTCCGCCGCGAACACGACCTGGTCCACCGACCCGAGCCTCACGGTCCACTCTGGCCCGGTGCGAAACAGGTTCTTGCTTGTTCGATTGTCCGGATTGTTGCTGACCCGACTGTCCTGAACGACCTCACGCAGGTAGTTCTCAGCTCGCCAGAGCAATCCTCTACCGATTCGGCAGTCACCCAGAAAATCCATATCGCCGTAGGGCTCCGGATCGAAGGTGTCGTCAAGCCAATACACATACGCGATGCGGGCATCCAGGTCAGAATTGCATCGGCCCGGATCCGAGGTGTGCTGGATGCCAACACTGACCTCGGATTCCAGGTCTGATTCCTCCTCAAACGCCGATTTTCGGGCATTGTCGGTAAACCGGGATTCAAAACCCCCGAAAATCTTTACTGGCTTGGCCATAGCGGTCAAAGGAAGCAACACAACCAGACCGGCGCACAGCATCTGTTGCCAGACAACGTCTCGACGCATCCTCGAATTACCCATTGATCACTGCCCCCACGAACTTTTCTGAGCTGAAAGCAGACGCAGCCTGCTCAATCACTCCGGGTGTGGTTTGCCCATGGGGCACCACCAACATGGCGTAGTCACAGAGCTCCGAAAGAATGCGTGCATCCGGGGACTCTGTCACCGCAGCCGTATCCAGCACGATAAACCGGTCGGGGTATCGACGTCTGACGGCCTGAAGAAACTGCTTCATCCGAAACGACGTGAAGAACTCTGATGGCGTCTCGCGGCGACTGCCCGCCGGAATCAGACGGAGCCTCGGAATTCCTGTGGGGTAAAGAATGCGTGCAATGTCGTAATCGGGATCATCCAGAAAATCCGTCAAGCCTGTCTCCGGCATGATATCGAGCGTCGTGTGCAGTGATGGATCACGCAGATTGCAGTCAATCACCAGGGCTGTTTTTGCCTGATCAAATGCGAACGCCGCGGCCAGGTTCAACGCGACAAACGAGGTGCCAGCGCCGGGGGAGGCTCCGCTCACTACGATCGTGAAATTGTTCCCGCCTGCGACCTCCAGGAGTTTGGTCCTGAGATCCCGGAACCGGTTCACCATCTGTCGGTTACGGGACTCAGGGTAGATGATCCGCCGTTCATCCATATCATCCGCTGTCAGTCGTCGCGGTTCCTGCATCCGTACGATCTGTTTGCTGATGACATAGCGGTCCACGGCCCCCGGGCCCAACTCCAGGGAGCTGGGCACCAGCATTCTGGAATCCTCCCACTCCGAGTAAGGCACGCCATCTTTACTCAGTTCATTGTTTTTCTTAAGCCAGTAACTTTCGTCACCCTGTTCCGCCTCATTGCTGCGGGCGGTTAACTGGTCATCAACGCTGCCCTGAGGCTTTTCCGCTTTGTTATTTTGCTCAGTCATCCGATCACCCCCATGATGGCCGCAACCACCAGTGCCAGATACGTGACAACTGCAACCACAGCGCAAAGACCGACTACAGAGGTAACTCGCCTGTCACGGCGTTGTTCAAATGGCGTTTTAACGTGTGGCAGCTCAACCAGTACCGGAAAATCGAACTCTTCCTCCAGCTGCTCCCTTGCCCGGATTCGCGGATCCACCTGGAGCAACCCCGCCGCCAAACCGAAAGGCGCGAGCGCTCCGAGTAACAGGCCCGCAGCCGCGAACACCGGGAAACCAGGGCCGGAGGCGCTAAGCGGGTACTGGGCGTTTTCATTGATCCGATAGCTCAGGCCCTGGCCTTCCACGTCAAGGTGCATCGATACCCGCGCCCGCTCACGACGTTTCAGCAGATCGTCATATATCTGCTTGTTGACTTCCATGTCTCGCGTCAAATCCGAGTACTCGGCTTTATTGTCCTGAATCCGCTCCATCCGCCTTGTCTGCTCGGCCAGTAATTGCGAGAACGAATTGATGCGGGTGTTGATTGTCTGAATATTCGCTCTCGTTCGCGACAATTCAGATTGGAGTTCCTGGTATACGGGATTGGAAACCTCCTCTCCCTCGGCCAGTCGAACCGGTTCATCGCCCTGATTTGCAATCGCCCGCTCTCTCTGCCTTCTCAATTCCTGAATCTGCTCACGCAGAATCACGATATCCGGATAGGTATCGTGGTAACGAAGGCGAAGATTATCCAACTGCTCTTGCAGTGAATTGATTCTCGATTGATAAGCATCTGCCGAACGGCCTTGTACGATCATTGGATTGACGCGATTCAGCTCGCTCTCAAGGGATCGCTCACGAGTCTGAAGTTCGGACCTTTCCAGTTCTGCCAGTTCCAGCTGACTTCTCAGGTTTGCCATCCGGTTGTTGGCTTCAGATTCGGTGCCGTCGACGTTCTCCGAAAGAAAGTCCTTGAGACGCGCCTCAACTTCCGCCAGCTGGTTTTCATATCCCTTGACCTGGTTGTTGATAAAGTCGTAGGCGCTGCGGCTTTCCGAACGTTTTCGCTGATTGGTTTCTTCGATAAATAGCTGGCCCATGCGCTGCGCCACGTGGAAGGCACGGGCCGGAGACTCTGCACTGAACCCGATAGAAAAATAACTCTCCCCGCGGGGCGCAACGGAAAGGTTGCTGCGCAGATAATAGATGCGCCCTTCTAGCCGGGCGGGTTCCACCGTGCCAGCGCCTTCGCCAAAGATCTTCTCGTCCTTCGCAATTTTTTCAATTACGCTCCGACTCCAGAGCAGCTCTTTCGCGGAGGACGCCCGTTTGTTGATCTCCGTGGTAACAGCACTCCCCTCCATCAGGGGTTGGATGATGTTCTGGTCATCAATGAAAATGATGGTTTCTGACTCGTATTTGTAGGGCCAGACAAACCCCGCAGCAAGAACGCCAAAACTCACAACGACGAACAGCAAAAACGCAAACCACTTTCTCGCGCGGACTTCCCTGAGTATCTCGGCAGGCAGATCTGATAAGGGCAGTGCCATGGCGCTCTCCCACTAGACTTGATCGGTGAATCGTATCGACGAAGGATCAGAAACTTCTTTCCGGGACGCTCAAGATGTCACCGGGTCGGATCGCGTAGTTTGTGCGCACATCGCCATCATTCAGGATGTCTTCGAGACGAATCGGAATGGCGACGACATCACCGTCAATTTTCCGATACAGCATGGCGTTGTTGAGCGAAGCGAAGGGCGTGGCCCCCCCTGCGCCGAGGACCACGTCGAGCACAGTCATACCGGCACGATGGGGCACCGACATAGGCTGTTGCACTGCGCCGGTTACCCGAACCCGGTCGTTGTACTCGTGGCTGCCCATAGACGTCACTACGACGCTGACATTGGGTTCCCGGATGTATCTGGCCAGCTGTTCCTCGATATCGTTGGCCAAATCCGTCGGCGTTCGCCCACTGGCCTGCACGTCGCCGATCAGCGGAACAGAAATCATTCCATCGGGACGAACCGGAACACTGACGCTCAGATCCTCATTTCTCCATACGGAAACCTGAACCACATCGGTGGCGCCCAGCACATACCGATCGACACTGGTGGACGTGTTCATGCTCAACGCACGCCGGACATCTTCGTCAGATGAGGGGCCACCGGCACAGCCAGCAATAAGTGCTAACGAGGCAAACAGCAGAGTGAGCCCTGGGAGGGTGTACATCCTTGACATTGTGAAACCTCTCTACAAGTCCATGCTTCATTCCATGTTTCGGGAAAAGCCGCCCCGAAACTACCTTGATCCTTTTTTAAACAATACCACTTCGACTGTTTGAATTATAATCAACAAATCCAGCAACAAACTCTGATTCTTGATGTAATAAAGGTCATAACGAAGTTTCTCGCGAGTGTCTTCTTCGTTGTCGGCGTAGGCGAAGCAGAGTTGCGCCCAGCCAGTCAAACCGGGCTTTACCCTGTGGCGCTCACTGTAGAAGGGAATTTTGGCGGATAACTGTTCTACAAACACCGGTCTTTCCGGACGCGGGCCAACAAACGCCATGGTTCCGTTGAGAACGTTGAATATCTGCGGCAGTTCATCGATTCGAACCTTGCGGATGAAGTCGCCAACCCTCGTCACGCGGCTATCATTCTGTTGGGCCCAGACTGCGCCATTCTTCTCTGCATCGGTGACCATTGAGCGGAATTTGTGGACGCTGAAGATACGACCGTTGAGCCCTACCCGCTCCTGACTGTAAAAGACCGGAGCCTTGAGACCGTCCTCGATCTTGATCGCAATGACCGTCAGCACCATTAAAGGCAGGCCCACCAGAAGCAGAATGCCCGCTGCAACGATATCCAGAAGGCGTTTTCCGTAACCGGAAACCGAAGACACCGTAAACCCGTCAGAGAACACCAGCCAGCCACGAGTCACCATCTCAAGGGCTACTTTTCTCGATTCCCGCTCATAAAAGCTGGCGCCATCGACAATGCGCACGCCTTCCATCTTGCATTCCAGAAGGTCTTCCATGGGCAGTCCCTTGCGCCGGTCATCAACTGCGACCACGATTTCCCGCACGGGATGACGCAGTATGTGGCGATGAAGACTGGCAAGCCGGAGTAACAGAGATTCGTCGCGTATCTGGACCGGCTCATCCGGAAGCGGCACAAAACCGGTGATAATGAACCCTTTTCGGTTAAACGGCGTTTTCAGGTCTTCCAGCAGTTGCCGGGCTTTGGCACCGGCGCCAAGCACCAGCACCTTGCGCTTGAACGCATCCTTTCCGGCAATGCCGAAGAAAATCCAACGGGAGATTCCCAACAGGAAAAGCCCGAATACCGACGCCGACGTCAGGATGTCGCTGAACCCCAGATACCAAAGCCATTCATTGCCAAGCAGAAAAATAAACGCAGACGCCGGCACGCCAATGATCAGGGAAAAGATGGTCCGCAACATCATGCCGGACATGCCCTCTTCCAGACGCGACTGATGAACGCCCAGGGCAATCATCACCACAAGGTTCGCCATACCGAACGCGATGGCTGAGGGAAGCAGATACTGGATGTTATCGAGAAAGAAGGAAACTTCGCCAAAATGCCGGAAAAAAACGGCGACACAGAAGCTGAAGGCCAACACAACCAAGTCGATAAGGCCCAGTATCACGAAAGGAACGTGAATGTAGTGCCGGAACAATCTGACGTGGGCCACGCCAACTCCTTTTGTTGCTCACTGTAAAAGCGCCTGCGCATCCGATGCGACAGAACTGACAATGAACAAAGTTTACTGCATTTTTACAATACTGCAACGAACTGTTAACGACTTTGACAATTTGCTACGTAAAGTTTGTTGACACCCCGGAACCATATCTAATCCCGGGGTGACATGGTCAGGCTGACTTGCTTCTGCGCGTCATACCGAAGCCCAGCAGACCGAGCCCAAACAGGGCCAGCGTGCCCGGTTCAGGAACAGCCTTGACGTCCGAAATGCCCACAATCAGATCGTTATAGTCGAAGTCGCCATCGATCAGGTCTTCAAAGCCCACGATCAGGGAACTTCCGTAAAAAGCAGTATTCTGGCTCGCTGTTACGTCGAAGATACGTGTCATATCCACGCCGCCGTTAAGACCGGCGTCAGAGTAAAAAACGTTGTCGCCACGCTGAAGATAAAAGCCGAAAGAGGCACCGATGTTTGCCCTACCGTATAAGGTCTCCGCGGTGCCGGCACCCAGATCAAACTCTACCTGGCGACCACCGGACGCATCGCCGCCGGAAAACACCTGCAGCATCTGACTGGCATCCTGTGCGTCATAGATGCCGAAGCTGTTGACGTTGGCAAACCCGGCAAATTCGAAAAGCAGGAAGGCACCCGCTGAATCCTGGGTACCATCGGTGTCGTGAAGGGTGGCGAAGATTGCGCCGTTATCGTAGAAATCGCCCTCTCCGAGTGTGTCGTTGAATACCGGATTGCCGGAATCGGTTTTCAGATCGAACACACTCATTGGCGCGGCATGCGCCATGGAGAAGGTTCCAGCCAGCAATCCTGCGACCAGAAGGTTTGGAGTCATTTTCATGTTACTGCTCCTGTGTAACTTGACTTTATGATCGTACAAGCGACAGGTAGCAAACAGTTTGCCAACTATTTTTGTTCTTATTTAACAATTAGTTATTTGTCTTCATTTATGAATGTGTAAATTTAGTCGACAAGCCCGGGCACGCGCACCCACCCCTCCATCAGAATTCGTGCACTGCGGCTCATGATAGCTTTGGTGGCTGTCCACTCACCATCCAGCTCTTGCGCTTCCGCGCCGACCCGCAGAGTTCCAGACGGGTGGCCGAACGTCACCTGGGTGCGGTTTCCGCCTCCGGCTGCCTGATTCACCAACGTTCCCGGAACCGCCGAGGCGGTTGCTATAGCAACGGCTGCGGTCCCCATCATGGCGTGGTGCAGTTTACCCATGGACAAGGCCCTGACCAGAACGTCCACGTCTCCCACGCCGATGGATTTGCCACTGGAGGACAGATAATCCGAGGGCCTGGCTACAAACGCCACTTTCGGCGTGTGTTGGCGGTTGGCCGCTTCCTCTGTGCTCTTGATCAACCCCATCCGCACCGCACCGTGTGCGCGAATGGATTCGAATTTCGCCAGAGCGTCAGCATCGGAATTGATGTCTTCCTGCAGTTCGGTGCCTTTGTAGCCGATATCCTCGGCGTTAACGAAGATAGTCGGAATACCGGCATTGATCATGGTCGCTTTCAGTGTGCCCACGCCCGGCACCTCCAGATCGTCCACCAGGTTACCGGTGGGGAACATGGAGCCTTCACCATCGGCGGGATCCATGAACTCAACCTGAACCTCCGCCGCCGGAAAGGTCACACCGTCAAGTTCGAAATCACCGGTTTCCTGAACCTCTCCATCTGTTATCGGCACATGGGCGACAATGGTCTTGCGAATATTGGCCTGCCAGATCCGGACCGTGCAGATGCCGTTTTGCGGAATTCGGTCTTTGGCCACGAAACCGCCGTTGATGGCAAACGCACCGACGGCCGCCGTCAGGTTGCCACAGTTGCCGCTCCAGTCGACAAAGGGCTTGTCGATAGACACCTGACCGAACAGGTAGTCCACATCGTGATCCGGTTGGGTCGGCGCCGCCAGAATGACCGTTTTACTGGTGCTGGAGGTCGCCCCTCCCATGCCGTCAATCTGCTTCTGGTAGGGATCCGGGCTGCCGATGACTCGCAGCAGGAACTTGTCCCGGGGCTCGCCCGGGACCTGCGCCTCGTCTGGCAGATCCTGCAACCGGAAGAAAACCCCCTTGCTGGTGCCGCCACGCATATAGGTGGCGGGCACGCGGATTTGTGCGGGATGGGTCATGCTGCACCTTCCGATTGCAGGAAGTCCTCAGCAAAACGCTGCAGCACACCGCCGGCACTGTAGATGGACACTTCCTCGGCGGTATCCAGGCGACAGATCACGGGTACCTGCTCGGTACTGCCGTTCTTGCGATGGATCACCAGAGTCAGTTCGGCGCGGGGCGCCGGAGTGCCCTCGACATCGTAGGTTTCGGTGCCATCGAGGGCCAGAGTCTGGCGGGTGGTCCCTTCCTCGAACTGCAGCGGCATCACCCCCATACCGATCAGGTTGGTGCGGTGAATCCGCTCGAAGCCCTCAGCGACAATGGCCTCCACACCGGCCAGCGCAACACCTTTGGCTGCCCAGTCACGGGATGAGCCCTGACCGTAGTCCGCACCGGCGATAATGATCAGCGGTTGCTTGCGCTCCATGTAGGTTTCGATGGCTTCCCACATGCGGGTCACCTTGCCCTCTGGCTCAATCCGGGCCAGTGAGCCCTGCTTCACATTGCCCTCGTCATCCCGCACCATTTCGTTGAACAGTTTAGGGTTGGCGAAAGTAGCACGCTGGGCGGTCAGGTGGTCACCCCGGTGGGTGGCGTAGGAGTTAAAGTCCACCTCGGGCACACCCATCTTGTGCAGGTACTCGCCCGCCGCGCTGTTCATCATGATCGCGTTGGACGGCGACAGGTGGTCGGTGGTGATGTTGTCCGGCAGAATCGCCAGCGGGCGCATGCCTTTCAGGGTTTTTTCACCCACCATGCCACCTTCCCAGTAGGGCGGGCGGCGAATGTAGGTGCTCTGCGGCCGCCAGTCGTATAATGGGTTGGTGTTGGTCTGGGCATCCCGGGTGACATCAAACATCGGAATGTAGGTACTGCGGAACTGTTCCGGTTTGACGCTGGCTTTCACGATCGCATCGATTTCCGCATCGTCGGGCCAGATGTCTTTCAGGGTGACCGGGTTGCCATCCTTGTCGTGACCCAGAACATCCTTCTCGATATCAAAACGAATCGTGCCGGCAATCGCGTAGGCAACAACGAGGGGCGGTGACGCCAGGAACGCCTGCTTGGCGTAGGGGTGAATCCGGCCATCGAAGTTACGGTTTCCGGACAGCACGGCGGTGGCGTAGAGATCCCGGTCGATAATTTCCTTCTCGATCACCGGATCCAGCGCACCGCTCATGCCGTTACAGGTGGTGCAGGCAAACGCCACGACGCCGAAGCCCAGCTGTTCCAGCTCGGACATCAGTTGGGCTTCTTCAAGATACATTTTTACGGTTTTCGAGCCCGGCGCCAGAGAGGTTTTCACCCAGGGCTTGCGGGTCAGACCCAGCTTGTTGGCGTTGCGGGCAATCAGACCGGCTGCCACCATATTGCGGGGGTTACTGGTGTTGGTACAGCTGGTGATGGCGGCAATGATGCATGCGCCATCCGGCATCTTGCCCTCTTCCTGCTCCCAGGCACCGGCAATGCCGCGCTCAGCCAGTTCCGACGTCGGCAAATGCGCGTGGGGGTTCGACGGACCCGCGAGGGTGCGATGAACGCTGGAGAGGTCAAACTTCAGTATCCGCTCGTATTCCGCGCTCCTCATGCCGTCTGACCACAACCCCGCCTCCTTGGCGTAGGTTTCCACCAGCGCGACCTGGTCGTCTTCACGGCCGGTCAGCTTCAGGTAATCGATGGTCTGACCGTCGATGTAGAACATCGCCGCCGTCGCACCGTACTCCGGTGTCATATTGGAGATGGTGGCACGATCGCCCACGGTCAGGCTGTCAGCACCCTCGCCGTAGAACTCGAGATAGGCCCCAACCACCTTTTCCTTGCGCAGGAATTCGGTAATGGCCAGAACCATGTCGGTGCCGGTGATGCCCGGTTGCAGTTTTCCGGTGAGCTCAACGCCCACGATGTCGGGCAGGCGCATCATCGACGCACGGCCAAGCATCACGCTCTCGGCTTCAAGGCCACCCACGCCCACAGAGATAACACCCAGGGCATCGACCATCGGAGTGTGGCTGTCCGTGCCCACACAGGTGTCCGGAAACGCTACCCGCTTGCCTTCGCCATCGGGCCGGTTCTGAACCACCGGGGACATCTTCTCCAGATTGATCTGGTGCATGATGCCGTTGCCCGGCGGGATCACATCCACATTCTTGAAGGCCGTTTTGGTCCAGTTGATAAAATGGAAACGGTCGTCATTGCGGCGATCCTCGATGGCGCGGTTTTTCTCGAACGCATCCGGATCAAAGCCCGGGGCCTCGACGGCCAGCGAGTGATCGACGATCAGCTGCGTGGGCACCACCGGGTTGACCTTGGCAGGATCACCGCCTTTCTCGGCAATGGCATCACGCAGGCCGGCAAGGTCCACCAACGCGGTCTGACCCAGAATATCGTGGCAGACCACACGGGCGGGATACCATGGAAAATCCAGATCCCGCTTACGCTCAATCAGCTGTTTAAGGGAATCCGTCAGCGCCTCGGGGGCACAGCGGCGAACCAGCTGCTCTGCCAGAATCTTGGACGTGTACGGAAGCTTGTCATAGGCGCCGGGCTGGATGTCTTCCACTGCCTGGCGCGTATCGAAGTAGTCCAGGTCAGTGCCCGGAAGTGCCTTACGGTAATCGGTATTCATTATGTACTCCCTCAGCGCTTGTCAATCGGCAACCATTCCGCGTGTTCCGGGCCGGTGTAATCGGCACTCGGGCGAATAATGCGATTGTTCTCACGCTGTTCTTTAACGTGGGCGGTCCAACCGGATACCCGCGACATCACAAAGATCGGGGTAAACAGCTCCGTCGGGATGCCCATGAAATGGTAGGCAGAGGCGTGGAAGAAATCGGCGTTACAGAACAACTTCTTCTCGCGCCACATCACCGCTTCGCAGCGCTCGGATACCGGATAAAGCACAGTGTCTCCCACTTCGTCCGCCAGTTTCTTGGACCAGTGCTTGATGATGGCGTTCCGCGGATCCGATTCCTTATAGATCGCGTGACCAAAGCCCATGATTTTTTCCTTGCGTTCCAGCATACCCATCAGGCCCGCTTCCGCTTCATCTGCCGTCTGGAAACGCTGGATCAGTGCCATAGCGGCCTCGTTGGCACCCCCATGCAGCGGGCCCCGCAGGGAGCCTATCGCGCCTGTCACACAGCTGTGGATATCCGACAGCGTGGATGCACAGACCCGAGCGGTGAACGTGGAGGCGTTGAACTCGTGCTCGGCGTAAAGAATCAGCGACACGTTCATCACCCGCTCATGCAGTTCACTGGGCTTCTTGCCGTGCAGCAGCTCCAGGAAGTGACCGCCGATGGAGTCCACATCACTCTCGGTTTCCAGGCGAACACCCTCATGGGCAAAGCGGTACCAGTAGGTGATGATGGACGGGAACACCGCCAGCATGCGATCGATCTTGTCGTCCTGCTCGCTGAAATCCTGCTCGGTTTCCAGGTTGCCCAGCATGGAACAACCGGTGCGCATGACATCCATCGGGTGCGCGTCTTTGGGAATCTGCTCAAGCACGGTTTTCAGCGCTGCAGGCAAGCCGCGCAGGCTCTGAAGCTTTTTCTTGTAGGCGTCGAGCTCCTGACGGTTCGGCAACTTGCCGCGCAATAACAGATACGCCACTTCCTCGAACTGGGCATTTTCCGCCAGCTCGGCAATGTCATAGCCACGATACGTCAGGCCAGCGCCGGATTTGCCCACGGTGCACAGTGCGGTTACACCCGCTACCTGGCCGCGAAGACCTGCACCACTCAGTTGTTTTGCTTCAGCCATTGGTCTTTCTCCCCTCATCTTGTTTCGGTTGTCGGATGACGCCTGCGGCCAATCCGACCTGCTTGTCCGGTCTGTTACTTCGCAGCCTGGATCAGGCGCAGCCTTAATCCAACCAACGGTTTAATCCTTTTTCTGCTGGAACAGCTGGTCCAGCTTCTGTTCGAAATCGTGGTAGTTCAGGAAATCGTAGAGCTCCATGCGGGTCTGCATGAGATCAACGACGTCTTTCTGGTCGCCTTTCTCCAGAATGTTCTCGTACACCATCAGTGCCGCCTTGTTCATCGCGCGGAAGGCGCTCAATGGGTACAGCACCATGTCAGCACCCGCGTCCGCCAGCTCTTTGCGGTTATACAGCGGTGTTGCGCCGAATTCGGTGATGTTGGCAAGAATCGGCACATCCAGCGCATCGGCAAACGCCTGATAGTGCTCCAGCTCGGTCACCGCCTCGGCGAAGATGCCATCGGCGCCGGCCGCTACGCAGGCTCTGGCGCGCTCAATCGCCGCTTCCAGGCCTTCTTTCTGGAACGCATCGGTGCGGGCCATGATGAAAAAGTCGTCGTCTTCACGAGCGTCCACAGCGGCTTTAATACGGTCAACCATTTCCTCCTGGGAAACGATTTCCTTGTTCGGTCGGTGGCCACAGCGTTTCTGTGCCACCTGGTCTTCGATATGAACGGCAGCCGCACCCGCCTGCTCCATCTGCTGAATAGTGCGGGCGATGTTGAAAGCACCACCCCAACCGGTATCAATATCCACCAGCAATGGCACATCGGTGGCGGCGGTAATACGGCGGACGTCTTCAACCACGTCGTTCAGTGAGGTCATCCCGAGGTCTGGCAGACCATAGGAGGCGTTTGCGACGCCACCGCCAGACAGATAAATGGCCTGGTGCCCTACCCGCTCGGCCATCATGGCTGAATAGGCGTTGATGGTACCGACAATCTGTAATGGCGCGTTGTCTTTCAGGGCCTTGCGGAAGCGGGCGCCCGGGCTGAGTTTTCTGGACATGGTGTTGGGCCTCTCTGTCTGTTGGAATATTCATTGCCGGATGTCGCGTGGTGCAAATCCAGCCTACGGAATCAGATGGTCAAGCCGCCCTCGGCGATCTTTCGCTCAATATTACGGCGGGCGGCATTAATGTGGCGCTTCATCAGGAACTCGGCCAGTTCACCGTCCCGTTGCGCGATCGCTTCTACAATGCGACGGTGCTCACCCAGTGCCATGTGCGGCCGGCCAGAGGCCGTGCTGAGCCGGTAACGATACATTCGGACCATATAGTAAAGATCACCAAGCAGCATTTGCGCGAGTTTGGCGTTGCGGCTTCCAGTGGCAATGCGGTGATGAAAATCGTAATCCCCTTCGGCCTGATAGTAGGCCTGCCCGTGAGCCTGTTCGATGATGGCTTCGTGTGCGTCGAGGGTGGTATGGAGAGCGGTGATTTCATCGTCGGTCATGCGTTCTGCGGCCTGGCGTGCTGCCAGTCCTTCCATCACCTCACGGATGCGGTACAACTCCATGAGTTCGTCGGTGCTGACTGACACCACTTTGACACCGGCGTGAGGCCTGCGAACCAGCAAGCCACGGGACTCAAGCCGACCGAGGGCTTCACGCAGAGGGCCGCGAGTCAGGCTGAAGCGGGAACAGAGTTCCACCTCACCAATTTTCTCACCGGGTGCGAGATCCCCTTTCACGATCGCTGTTTGCAGACAATCGAAAGCCTCATCGGCACGGGTATAGGTTTGAATTACGGCTTCAGGCATTTTTTGTCAACAATTATGACTTTAATTGCCGGAAATCTACGCCTGACCGATCTTTTTGTCAACAATCCATTCGAGGCCGCACCACTGATTGTCAACACCAGATAGCGTTTCAACGCGTGCTCGCACTCAATGCGGAACTAGAAAAGCTCTCGCTCCTCTTCCGGAGGCGGCGTGTATTGGTAGAGCCAGGTCTCTGTCAGCACTTGGTCTCCCAGCTTCAGTTGCAAACGCAGATCGATGGGCTCCAACGAGTCATCCGGCACCAGATCAAACATTGCCCGGTACCCACTGCCAGAGGCGAGGGGCCGCGCAGAAGAAATCTCGGTCCTGCCACGGTTGGCGGTGATCACCGGTTCGACCTCTGCATCCGCGGAAAGCATGGCCAGCGCCCCGCCTGCGAAGTCCACTGCAAATCGCCAGGAAAAATACTGCCTTTTCTGGCCCACCACGCCTCCAAGCCCGGTTCGTGTGGCCCTGACGGTTGCAAGTTCCGTTGGCCGGTTGGGTGGCTCCGCCCCCCAGGTCAGGGTGTAGGCGTACAGATATTCCTGACCGGGCTCCAATGGCTTTTCCGGCTTCCAGAAGGCGACGATGTTATCGAACGTTTCATCCAGGGTGGGGATTTCCACCAGCAGCACACTGCCAACGCCCCAAGGGCCCTCAGGCTCGACCCAGGCACTGGGTCTCAGATCATAGAACACACCGTCGTCCTGATAATGGGCAAACTCCCGATCTCGCTGCAGTAAACCGAAACCTCCGGGGTTATTGTCGACAAAGCTGTTGACCCGGACAAAGCGCGGATTAACCAACGGCCGCCAGAGCCATTCGCCCTGCCCGTTCAGCACCGCCAGGCCGTCCGAATCATGGATTTCCGGGCGCCAGTCGTAGGCCATACGACGATCATTTTCGCCGGTCTGATACATGCTGGTGAGCGGCGCAATACCCACCCTTTCCATGGGTCTGCGGGGATACAGTGCGACATCCACCCTCATTACCATGTTGCGCCCGGGATTCATCGTAAACGCATAGGCTCCGGTTGTGCTCGGAGAATCCAGAAGGGCATACACCACCAGTTGATCGCTGCCGTCGGCTGGCTTTTCAAGCCAGAACGCCGTGAATTCTGGAAACTCCTCCGCCCCTTCAAGCCCGGTATTGATCGCCAGCCCACGGGCTGAAAGCCCGTACTGTCGGTCAGAACCCACAGCGCGGAAATAGCTGGCACCCAGAAAAGCGGCCAGATCGCGTTTATCATCGGTATGGAAGTGCACGCGAAAGCCCGCGTAACCCAGGTCATTCGGCAAGCGACCCAGCGGCTGCTCGCCCTCATAACGGAAATATTCCGGCTGATAGGGCAACTCCCGGGCGCGTCCGTTGCGGACCTCGTGAATGCGCACCGGCGACTCGAAATACAGCCCCAGATGGAACAACTGAACGCGAAAGGCGCTGTCCTCGCCATGCCAGAGCGCCTTTTCCGGGCGGAAACGAATGGCTTGGTAGTCATCCCAGGACAGCGATGCCAAAGCACGGGGTAAATCCCCTTTCGCCGACTGCCAGCCTTCTCTGGCACGGGCGCGGGCGTGTCCCTTGAGCCAGCTGTAACTGAATGGCTGAGTGTCTCCGGCCTCATCCGCCTTAACCGAACGGTTCAGCATCAGGGCGGAGAGTGGCAAAGCGTAGGCCCCCGCAACGGTTGCCAGCGCCTTGATCAGATCCCGTCTGTTCATCATACGCTCCTCGGTTTTCTGCGGCGGCTTAACCGCGCTATACGCTCTCCCCAGAAACTGTCTGTCGGCGCCTGCCAGGCGAGGTGGTGCAGCTCGGCGACCGAGGTCCGGTCCCGAAACAACTGGCTCAATTCGGCGCGCGACAGGGCAGCTGGCCCCTCGCTGGCGCACCGTGCGACCAGTGGCTCAAGCAATTCCGCCCGCTTCCTGAGACGATCATTGCGCGCCAGCGCCTGGTGAAGACGATTCAGCTTCGGTCGCACCACGGCAGCCTCGACGGCGGTAAGCGCCGGAGGAGCATCAGGCTCACTCCGGGCCTGGCGGGCATCATCCAGAACCCGCACCGGGGCAAGTTCTTCCGGGATCAGCAGTAAACCCGTTCTGCGCTGCGCTCGGCCGGCACCGACTCGACTCAGCAAAACCGATGTGGGCGCCGCCATAACCAATGGAATGGCCACCGGCAGAGACCACAGAAAGAACATCGGGTCCAGGCTCCAGGCATAGGCTGACCAGCCCGCGCCAACCATCATGCCGGGAAACTGGGTCACGAAGGCCTCCCGCCAGGTGGTTTCCTGTGTACGATTCTGGCCCGCCCAGGTCAGGGAAATATTCAACAAGGCGCCCAGTACGTAACGGCTATGGGCCATCATCCGCACCGGTGCCAGCAGCACGGACACCAGAATCTCCGCAAGCACGCTGATAATCAGGCGCAGGAAACCGCCAAACTGCCGGGCTGTGCCATGGATAATGGCATCGGCAACGGCCAGAAACTTTGGAAAAAACAACAGCGAAAGCGTACTCAGCGCCAGGCCCAGAGCCCACTCCGGACGCCACTCCGGCCAGAGCGGAAACAATCCCTGATGCCCCTCCGGAAAGTAGTCGATACTGGCCACCGTCATCTGCACCGCCTCCACCGTGGTCAGAATCAGGAACGCCAGCCACAACGGTGAAGCCATGTAGGCCATGACACCATTCAATAGCGCCATCCGGTGGGCCAGGCGCAGCCGGCGACCGAAGAGCAGAATCCAGAGGTGCTGAAGGTTGCCCCTGGACCAGCGATTGTCGCGGGCAAGCTCATCGGACAGGGTTGGCGGAGACTCCTCGAAACTGTCACCGAGCCCCGGTTCCAGCCAGACCTCATAGCCGGCCCGGCCCATGTAGGCCGCCTCCACAAAATCGTGGCTCATGATGGGACCGCGAAACAGCCCGAGCCCCCGCAGCTTGCGCAGCCCGCAATGAGCCATGAACGGTTTTATGCGAATGATGGCGTTGTGGCCCCAGAATGCAGCGTCGCCCATCTGGATAGCGGCAAGCCCGGCCGCAAACAGGTTGGAATAGAGGCGATTTGAAAACTGCTGCACCCGGGCAAACAGGGATTCGGCGTTGATCACGGTGGGGGCCGTCTGCAGGATACCAACGTTAGGCTCTCGCTCCATTAGACGCACCATACGCGTAATGGTGGCTGCGCTGAGCAGGCTGTCGGCATCCAGAACCACCATGTAGCGATAGCGCCGGCCCCAACGCCTGAGAAAATCCGCCACATTCCCGCTTTTGAAATTCAGATTGACCCGCCGGCGACGATAGAAAAGCCGCCCCTCGGCGCCCAGCTCCTGACACAGCCGATGCCAGGTAGCCTGCTCCTCCAGCCAGACATTCGGATCGCGGCTGTCTGAGAGTATGTGAAAGTCAAAATGATCGAGTTGACCGGAGCGCGCCAGGTCCTGGTACACCGCTTTCAGACCGTTGAGTGTCCAGTGCACCGGCTCATGGTAGACCGGCATGATGATGGCGGTTCTGGCCAGGGGTGTGGATTCCAGCTCGTTCTCACCATGCCGCTTGAGCAGGCTGTAGCGATCACCGCCGGCCAGCCTCATCACAAAACCGAGGATAGCGGTCCAGAAACCGACCGCAATCCAGGTATAGAGCAGCGCAAACACCACCAACAGCGCCAGCTCCACCAGCGTGCCGCCGTGGTATGGCAGTATCCAGAGCAGAAAATAGCTGGCCATAAGCGTTTGCCCGACCACCAACACTGTCAGCAGCAGGCGCCTGAGTGTCGCGACGCCTCGCCAGCTACCGAAGTGCCGCCGAGACCGAATATCCTCTGAGCCTGCCGGGTCAGTCATAACCGATGTGTCCCCGCGCCAGTGGAGGATTGGCAGCCGGAATGGAATCGGCCGGGCGCTGGAAATGTTCGTAAATCCGACCAACACAGCGGGCCGGAAGGTCTGGCCCGGCGCTCTCAGCCAACACGGATTCCACCAGGCATAGCGCTTGTCGGCAAGTGTCAGCTGTGAGCGCGACACCATCGTCTGCCAGATAGGCCAACACCTGCTCCAGCGCCTGCTGACACAGAATCTCCGGCGCCGCGACACCGCCGCTCATGACCCGGGTCTTCCATTTCTGACAGCCTCCGACAGCGAATAGGTCCACACTTCTGTCAGTGGCTTCTCATCCAGCAGCAACTGGCCACGAAATACCGGGTTATCACCAGTGCCCGGTCGCACCAGCATCGACAGGCGCCAGCTTTTGTCTGCCTCCACGTACTCAACAAAGTGCTCGATTATTTCGGCATCGTCACTGTTGCTGCCCTTGCTAACGCTGCTGGTGACAGCAGCGTCCGGCCTCAGCGTATCCAGAGGCCCGTGCGCAAAATCCACGATGATCCGGTAGGCATTCTCAACGGCCCCACCACCGGTGCGGTTACCATCGCCCACAAAGGTTTTCACCGCGCGCCCGGTGTCCTGGCCGGCCACGGCCGGTCCACCAAAGCTGAGGGTGTAGGCCAGCGTGTGCTGGTCGCCTGCCGTCGTACTTCCGCCCGGTTTCCAGAACGCAACGATGTTGTCGTTGGTTTCGGAGTCGGTGGGTATCTCAACCAGAACCACCTCGCCTTCCGCCCACCCGTTGCGCGGTGCGACCCAGGCGCTGGGGCGCTGATCGTAGCGAGCCTCGGCGTCCTCAAAGTCGCTGAAAATCGTATCCCGCTGAATAAGCCCGAAGCCACCCAGGCGGTCAACCTGCAAATAGGTGAGAATAAGATGGGACGGGTTCACCAGAGGGCGCCACAACCACTCGTCTACGCCCTGGTCGTGAATCAGCAGGCCATCGGAATCATGAACCTGGGGCCGCCATTCTCCGGCAGGCCGCCCGGTATTTTCGCCGTAATAGAACATGGACGTGAGCGGTGCCAGGCCCGGCTGCTCTACCGCTTCACGAAAAAACAGCTCGGCAGTGACATCGATGCGGGTGGTTGAGCCCGGGTGGATATCAAACTGGTAGGCGCCAGCAACGCTGGGGCCATTCAACAGCCCATACACCCGCATACGCTTGCTTCCGCCTCCGGGTCGCTCCAGCCAGAAGTCCACAAACGACGGCACCTCCTCCCCGGAGGGCAGACCCGTATCCAGTGCGATTCCCCTGGCGGAAAGCCCGAACCGATGGTCAGCACCGACACCACGGAAATAACTGGCTCCGGCAAAGACCAGAAACTGGTTCTGCTCGGATTCTCCGGTGAGGGGAAACGTCAGCTTGAACCCTGCATGGCCAAGATCCGCAGGCACACG
Organism: Marinobacter sp. M-5; assembly: GCF_032911545.1. Taxonomy (NCBI): domain Bacteria; kingdom Pseudomonadati; phylum Pseudomonadota; class Gammaproteobacteria; order Pseudomonadales; family Marinobacteraceae; genus Marinobacter; species Marinobacter sp. M-5. The sequence continues at coordinate 1,398,501 of NZ_JAWJEK010000001.1, read as the reverse complement.
CTTTGCCATCTCGGCGGTGGGGTAGTTGTAAGACGCCTTGTTGAACGGCACCGGCTGAACGCCGTTGTCGTCAATCTGATGGATTTGCACAGTGTGGGTATAAACGTTGCCGGGAGGGACCATCATTACCTGAAAAAGTGACCCACCTCCACGCCAGAGACTGTCCTCCGGGTTGAACCGGATCGACTGATAGTCGGGATAATCCAGATCTCGCAGAAATTCCGGCGCTTCAGGTGGCGGTGCGTAATCGCCAGCAGCCAGTGCCTTCGCCTTTTCGACGACCTGAGAGAATTCGAACGCCTGAGCCGGTGTGGCTGATAACAGGCACAGCAGTAGCAGCAACGGAAGTAATCTTGAGCCCGACTCCATGGCGTTCTGCTCCCATTAATGATCCCCTGATCACTAATGTAGCATCTGCAGCCAACGGATTCTCAAGTGACAACTTGGTAAGGCTTGGACGGTGAAAGGCTGGGCACCCTGGTTGGGTCAGATGCCCATGGACAGCGAAAAGCGCACGTCCGGGTGATCCGGCATGGTCATCACCGTGGTGGAGGCCCGGATCATCCGCCCCACGCTGACGTTGGCGGTGAAGGCCCTGCCCTGCATCTTCAGCGACACCTGTCCCGCGCTGGCGATGCCGTGGCGGTCCGCCTGGACGGCCGAATACGGAACCCAGCCCTGCAGCAAAGAAACGTTCAGACTCGACAGCACACCGTCCGTGAAAGGCATGTGCCAGAGCGGGCTGACGGTATCAAAGCGAAGCCAGCCACCACGGACCGCCGCCACCGATTGACCATTGAACCCGGTGAGCATGGAAGGGCCGGCTACGGTCAGGTATTCCGATACCGGCAAATCTTCATTGGCAAACTGATACCGGCCATTGACCCGCCACGTCCATTGGTACAATGCCTGCTCGACAGACGCGGACATGGCCACTTTATAGAACTGCCCGGCGTCCGAGGTGTTGTGATCCAGTGGGTAATCGGTTGCGGAGCGTTCACGGCCGCTGAGTGCGTGGATGCGGGTGCTGGCAAACAGACCGCCAGGCAATTCGTGGCCACCCCTGGCTTCAAGTCCCAGTGAGGACAACTCGTAACGGGATTCAGACACCCGTTCGTCTTCCTCGAATGACACATGATTACGCCCGCGGTGCCTGACAAGACCATCAAAGTCCATACCGAACTGTGAAAACAATGAGCGGCTGGCGCCGAAACCCAGCACACGGGATTCTCCCCCGGCGTTAAAGCGTTGCGAACCGCTGCTGACCGCATGGTCGTAACGGGAACTGCCCGCCTCAACCTCCAACTGACTTGAACCGGCCGGAAACTGATAGCGGATGGAGGCGGCACTGGAATCGGTATCATCCTTGTAGGACCGGGAATCGCGGAATTTGAAACCGATCGCATCCCGCTGACCGATCAGGCTGTCTGCCGACAGGCCCAGTGCACCATCACGGCCGTCGCTGCTCAAGTCCGTTTTTCCAGAGAATTTCAATCGTGATCGCAGCCAGTGCTCCCGCTCCTCACGGTATGCGTCCACACCAACCCTGGACGGGTCGGTGTCAGGCTGCCAACCATTACGCGACCAGGTGCCACCGTCGGCGGCCTGGATGGGCTGAATGACTGCGCACCACAACAGTGCGATTAACAAGTGAAATTTCAATTTACACAGTCCTGCCATGGAACGGCGGCTACAGCGCTAACGAAATGCCGGCGAATCTGAATTATTTTTCATGGGGGAATGTATGGCATCACGGCGTAGAAATCCACCGGCCGTTGCCAAAATTTACAAACAGAATATGACGCAAATACAGTCAGTTACAATGTTATTTAAAAGTTTTTTCTATAGAAATCAAGCGCCAGCACTGGAATCTGCAGAGTTCCCTGTTTTACCAATCTCTACATTTCCGAACCCGAGCCTCCATTTAGGCCAACAACTTGGTTACACTTGGCACACTTCGTGACTGACCTTTCACATCAAGCCGAGCATCGCAGCAGAAATAAGGACCAACGTTATGATCAAAAAGTGCCTCTTTCCGGTTGCCGGGTACGGAACCCGCTTCCTGCCGGCAACCAAGGCAATGCCCAAGGAGATTCTGCCGGTGGTGAACAAACCACTCGTTCAATACGGCGTGGAAGAAGCGGCTGACGCGGGAATACACGAGTTCGGTTTTGTCACAGGTCGCGGCAAGCGGGCCATCGAAGATCACTTCGACATCAGTTACGAGTTGGAGCATCAGATCGCCGGCTCAGGAAAAGAGGGACTGCTGACGTCCATCCGCGAGCTGATCGAAAACAATTCGTTTGCGTTCACCCGCCAGAACGAAATGAAGGGCTTAGGCCATGCCATTCTTACCGGCCGGAATCTGGTCGGCGACAATCCCTTCGCTGTGGTACTGGCGGACGATTTCTGTGTTGAAGATGGCACCGGTGAAGGTGTGCTCACCCAGATGGTCAAGCTCTATAACCAGTTCCGCTGCTCCATCGTAGCCATCGAAGAGGTGCCTTCGGATGAAACCCACAAATACGGGGTTATCGCCGGTGAATCGATGAAAGATGGCCTGTACCGCATCACCGACATGGTGGAAAAACCCGCGCCGGAAGACGCCCCCAGTAATCTGGCGATCATCGGCCGCTACATACTGACACCGGACATTTTCGACATCATCGAGCGCACGCCGCCAGGCAAGAACGGCGAAGTCCAGATCACCGATGCCCTGCTCGAGCAAGCCAAAAACGGTTGTGTGCTGGCGTATAAATTCAAGGGACGACGGTTTGATTGCGGAAGCATCGACGGCTTCGTGGAAGCCACCAATTACGTGTACGAGAACATCTACAAGCAAGGCAAGTAAGGCAAGGGCCGGTTCACCGGCCCAGAATCTGCAGGATCATGCGCCGGTTTTCAGTGGATGCTTTGCGGAACCGGCGCAGCAATTCGCCCTCCTCTTCCGAGATCTGAACGCGGTTCAACTCCTTTTCCAGCTCCGCCAGGGCGACGCCGAGGTCATCGCTGTTACTGAATGCCAGACCGGGTAGCTGCAACTGACCAGTGTCACTGGCCGCATCCAGATCCAGAAAATGTTCAAGCGGCGTATCGGTGCGGACACAGAGATCAAGCAGCTCGGTGACACCGGGATAGCTGCGCTGTTTCACATCAGCCGCTTCCCAGCTGGCCACGCGCGGCTCATCGACGCCACACACGCGAGCCACATCTTCCCGGGACAAATGCCCTCTTTCGCGAATCTGCCGCAGGCGTCGATGAAAGGATTGCAGGTACCGCATAGCGCTTTGCCTCAGCCTGGTCAGCACTGGTTGGCCCGAGGAGACCCGTCCGGGTGTCCCGCAATAAAGCCATGAAAGTGAATCAATCTGGAAATGTAACGTACATATAGCTTTATACACAATCTGCCTATACTGAATCCATCGGCAACGGACGAATACGCTATGGCTGCCCGACTACTCGATACACACTCTGCCTGGCATCTGGTGCTGGATGCAGTCAACCGCACCAATGTGACACTCTCATTGCCGGACGATGACGCGCCATCACTGGAGCTCAATGGCAGCCACTGGCGGCTGTTGAGACCGGCGACTGAAAGTGCCAGCAACCTGCTGAAGATTTTTCTACCCCTGTGTCGACCATTGGCGGCCGCCTCAGGCTGCCGTGTGGTCGGCCAACTGGGCCAGAGTCTCGACGGTCGTATTGCCACTGTCACCGGTGCATCCCGTTTCATCAATGGTGAAGATGGCATAACCCATCTACATCGCATCCGTGCAGTATCCGATGCTGTGATCGTTGGCGCGGGCACGGCCACAACTGACAACCCGCGTCTGACTGTCCGGAAAACATCCGGGGCCAACCCGGTGCGCGTGGTGATCGACCGTCAATGCCGGGTCCCACAGGATCATCACCTGTTCACTGACGGCGAAGCCCCGACACTGAGGCTGACCGCTGGCGATTACTGCCCCCCGGAGTCGCAGGCCGCTGCGGCCCGAATGCTCGAGCAATCCGGTCCTGTGGAGGTGCCCTGCCTTGGCGACGCCCACGCAGACACACCCGCGGCGCCGGCTATCATACTGCGGGTGCTGTCTGATTTCGGTCTCAGGAAGGTGTTCGTCGAGGGTGGCGGGGTGACGGTATCCGCTTTTCTCAATGCCGGTTTGCTCGACCGTCTGCATGTGATGGTTGCCCCGATGATCATCGGCAGTGGCCGGCCGGCATTCTCACTGCCGGAGATCGATCTGTTATCCGATGCCCTTCGCCCGCGAGCACAACTGGTCAACCTGGGTTCCGACATGCTTTTTGATCTTGATTTCAGCGAGCAGTTGCCGCCGAACTGAAGATAAACACCGCGCCCGGCAAGCTGGACAGCAACACCAGCAGACCATAACCGATACTCAGCGCAACGCCCTGCTCGGCAGGCAAGCCGGCAAGGGGCCAGAGAACCGCTGCAGCGCCCTCCCGGACCCCCCAACCGGCGACGGTGACCGGAATCACCATACTGAGCAGCAGACCGCTGCACAGGGCGAGCAGCATCAACAGCGAGCCGTCCTCAACCAGATAGCCCGCGCCGAATGCAAGAACCGCGAACACACCAAGATAACTGCTCACCACCAGCAATGATGAAACAAGCTGAATCAGCCACACTGGCCAACACAACAGGGCAGCACGGACGTCTCCTGCGAGTTGGCGTCCGTAGCGCAACAGGCGGGTGCGAAAAATCAGTACGGCCGCCGCTAACATTGCAAGGCAAAGCGCCAGAGCAAACAGCAGGCGGGAGGCGTCCATCGCTCCGGCCCCTGTCGGGGTAGCGCCCGGGCGCCCCTCTACCTCCCCGCCGAAAACGAACGCAGCCGCCATCAGCAGAGCGGCCAGGGCGACCAACACCACCTGACCCGATAATCGCTCGATGACCACTGCATGAACCGATGCGAGGCGAGAGGCCGCGTCGAGACTGTGCCGCCACGCGCGGTTCACATCCCCCAACACACCGCCCGGCAGGACCTGATTCAGAAATGTAGCGAGGTAGTATTCCTTGACCGCGACGCCCAGCGGCAGCTGAAGGTTCAGGCATCGGGCGGTAAAACGCCAGCGCCAAGCGGACACCAACACCTGCACCACAGTGAGCCCAAGCGCCGGCACCAAAATCCAGAGCTGGAACCGTTCAAGCTCCGCCATCAGGTCAGGCGCATCCAGCCACCACAGCAGCCCTAGCAGCAACAATGCCGTCGCTGCCCAACGCCACAGCGGGCCAGACCGGGAGACCTGTTCAGCCACGTCTTGCCCCGGGTGGGAGGGCCAGCAGGTCCCGGTGACCGACGAAGACAGCGAGCTCACCCCGCCCGGCCTGTTGTCGCCGATCATTCCGCCATCCCCTGATACGCTCCGCCATCGCTGGCGCCTGTTCGGTTGCCGCAGCGCACCAACCGTCCATCAGGGCGATCTGAAGTTCCGCGTCTCCCCCCTCCAGTTGCCATGGGCTGTGGCCGGTTGATATCCGATAACCGTGAGTCTCCAGCAGTTGCTGCAATACCGTTGTGGCGCCCGGCCCCAGCGCTGCACCTGCGCCCTTGTTGCCATGCTGGTGCTCATTCACCAACTCCCGTATCAGACCATCGTCGGGGTGCTCCGGAGCAAGGTTGAAATGACCATCGTAACTGAGCACCACGAACACTGCCGCGTTTCGCTCAACTGCTGCGACGACCAATGCCTCCAGCCAGTCTCGGGACACCAGGTCAATCAACGCTGAGGCGGAAATAACTTCGGCATCCATCGGCAGGTGCTGCGCCAATGTCTCCGGCGTCAGGTCCGCAATCACAGGCGTCAGGGGCACGTTCAGGGACGCGAGTCGTGCCTCGGCAATTCTCATCAGCTCGGCATCCTGATCCAACAGGGTCCAGTGCTGAGGCACCCCGATGCGTGGTGACAGATACCGGGCATTCGAGCCGCCACCACTGCCGAGATCGGCAATGGCTATCGGCGCCCGGGCGTGATCGGCCCGGTAAAGCCGGGTCATCCAGCCCGTCAGTTGCTCGGTCAGGGCGCGATCACGGGCGCGGTGATCTGCCGGTTCGCGCAACGCCAGCCAGTCGGCATCGAACAGGGTGGCATCACGCTCACCGATTAGCTCCGCCAAGGCCTGCGTAAAAGCCTCGGCTGTATGTTCCCAGGTCTGCACACCGCCTGGAGCAGCCTCCAGGTCCCTTCTGAGAGCGCCCAGCCGTGCCGGCTGAGCGAGCAGTTCATTCAGCACGCCCGCCAAAGCATCGGTATCGCCGGCTGGATAGGTCCGGACTCCGGGCGCGCCCGCCACGCGGGACAACGCGCCCCCATCGGACGTGACCACGGGCAGGCCTGCCGCCAACGCTTCATCGATGGCCATGCCATAGCCCTCGTACAGCGAGGGGAAAACAAAAAGATCCGCATGCCGATAGGCTTCCTCAACCGCACGGCTGTCAAGTTCCCCCGCGACCGTTATCCGGCCCTGCAATCCTCGCGATGCAACGGCCTCAACCACCCGGGCGCCGTATTCTGCATCCCGCTGGTCTGAACCAATCAGTGTGCAATGCCACGGTGATCGGGTCAGCCCAGCCAGAGCTTCCACCAGTTGAAGCTGCGCCTTGCGGGGCGACAAGTGGGCCACACAGAGCAATTCCAGGGTTGCCGAATCGCTCTCCGTTTCACTGGCCGCCCCCGGGTGATCGGTCGGTAGCGCGTCCACACCGGGCCGAGCCACCCTGACCCGATTTACAGGCACACCAAAATCCGCCAATCGGGCAGCGGTGTAGTCGCTGGTTGCAACAACGCCGCGCACGGCAGCCAAAGCCCGTTGCTCACTGCGGAAAAACCAGGCCTGCTGGTCCGGCTCCAGGCCGGTTTCGTCCGCCAGCGGGTGGTGAACCAGCGCAACAAGGGTCAATCGTTCAGCATGGCGCTCAATGACCTCCGGCATGCCACCCATGGTCAAACCGTCCAGGATCACCATTGCCCCATCGGCCAGCCCTGCCAGTTGTTCGTCAACCGCCGCCAGTGCCTTAGCGTCTGGATAGGGGAACTGCCCGTCTACCCCGATGACCCGGGCTCGGTGCCCGGCTTCATTCAACGCGCTGACCACTCTGCCAACGTAGCGGTAACCGCCGGTATTCTGGTCCGGATTCCCCGGCACAAGAACGGTTAGCACAGCCTGGCCATCACAGGCTGCCATGAAAGCTCGCCCAGGCCAGATGCGATTCTCCCAGGGTTACTTTCATTCCAGTCAGGCCTGCGCCCGTGCTGCCCAGATGTCCCGCTTTGACCGCCGCGGCCAGCCGCTCGAACACCTGGCGAGCCATGAACTCGGTGGTGGTATTGCGGCCACGGAATGCCTCAATGTCGTCAAGGTTTTTCATGTTGAAATCTGCCAGCACCTGCTTGAGCACCTCCGACGCCAGGCCGATATCCACGATCAGGTCGTCGCTGTCCAGTTCCGGTCGCTCAAACGTGACATCCACGACATAAGTGGCGCCATGGAGCGCCTGGGCGGGCCCGAAGATTTCGCCCCGAAAGCTGTGGGCAATCATCATATGATCTCTGACGGTCAGGCTGAACATAAACGCAAAAACCTCTTTAAGGGAGTCTAGGGCTGAACATTGTAGGGATGTTTCAGATATAACGTATACGATGGCAAAGCTCATCGGTGGTACTGGCCAACGTCGCCATGGTCTGAGGCAGATCCTCAAACCGGCTTTCGCCGGTAATCAGGACGTCCAGCGTGGCATTGTCCAACAAAGACAGCGCCAGCTTCAGGCGATCCGGGTACGCCCAGCGGGGACGCTGGATCGGGCTTATCTGTCCGACCTGACTGGAGATCAGGGCCAGACGCCTGGAGTGAAATGCGCCGCCCAGAGGAACAGACACCGCTTGGGTGCCGAACCAGCTCATCTCGATAATGCGCCCTTCCATACCCGCGAGGGATAACGCCGTGTTCAGACCGTCCGGGTGGCCGCTGGTGTGAAACACAAGGTCGTGATCATCGCGCTGAGCACGGGTTTCAAACGGCAACCCCAGAGCCTTGGCCACCGTTGACCGGGCCGGATTGATATCGATGGCGGTTACCCGCGTGCCCGGAATCCGGCTGGCCAGCCAGGCCACCAGAAAGCCGACCACCCCAAGCCCCACCACTGCGATTCGGTCACCGACACGGGGCGCTGCGTCCCACAATCCGTTGATGGCGGTTTCCATATTTGCCGCCAGTACCGCTCGTTCCGGCGGTACGCCATCCGGCAACGGCATCACCGCCGTCGCCGGAAGTCGGAACCGGCGCTGATGGGGAAACAGAGAGAACACGGTTCGCCCTGTCAGAGTCTTGTCACCCGCCGTGACCCGGCCGACATTGCAGTAGCCATACTTCACCGGATATGGAAACTCTCCCTCCTGGAAGGGCGCACGCATGCGCTGGTACTCGTCCGGAGGCACATGACCGGAAAAAATCAGTGATTCAGTGCCCCGGCTCACGCCGGAATACAGGGTTTCCACCTCAACCACCGGCTGCGCCGCTTCTGACGCCATCAGCGCCGCGGCCGTGCCAATGTCAGTGGGTCGAATCGCGCCCCGGTCCGCCCCGGTTATCCAGAACGCTTCTGTGGACGAGTCATGGGCCACTCCCGATTCATCGCAGGCTTCGGATACTTCTGAGTCAGAACGGGACATAATGCCTCCTTGCGTCGGGGGTTTTCACAGTCGGACAGAGGTCTGTTTCAAACCGCCGGCCGTAGGGAACTAAACACAGTCTCAGCAACTATAGTTGAGAAAGGTCTGTTGAAATACGTCGAGGTTACGGCATGGATTCCCCTTTTCACTCCGAACAGATTGGCTGGCCGACGTATCTGGATATTGTCTGGGCGGGCATGGTTACCGCCGCGCTCGTGCTCGGGGCCGGGGTTATCGCTCAAACCGGCCCGGTACTGCATATCATCGCCGCTGCTCTGTTCAGCTCCATGGCAGGCCTGTTGCTCCGCTTCTGGCCTGCCGGCCGTGACTTCGGCTGGGCTAATCGGGCAACGCTGTTGCGCGGAAGCCTGGTTATTACCCTGATCAGCCTGGCGCCCTTCGCCGACGTGCTGGGCCTGTGGCTGTGGCTCTACGGCGTGCTTTGCCTGCTGGCACTGATACTGGACGGTGTAGACGGTGCCATTGCTCGGAAGACACAGTCCCAAACCGCCTTCGGCGCCCGCTTTGACATGGAACTGGACGCACTCTTCATTCTCGGTCTGTGTATCACGGTTATCGCGCTGGACAAGGCAGGGTGGTGGGTTCTGCTGCTCGGACTGATGCGCTATGCGTTCGTCATAGCGGGTCATTTACTGCCCTTTCTGAACGATCCGCTTCCCGACAGTTTTCGCCGTAAAACCGTCTGCGTCTGGCAGGTTGCCACGCTGATGGTTGCCGTACTCCCACCCGCAAGCCCCGGATTTGCGACCTGGACCCTGGCCGCTGCACTGATCCTGCTCGTGTATTCCTTCGCGACGGACATGCACTGGCTTTATCAAAGGAGAACACCGATATGAAAGCCAACCTTGCTCATGCTGCTCTGTTTTCGGCACTGCTGACGGCGGCGACAACGCCGGTGCTGGCCGAACCGGAAAAATTCGTGGTAGACGACGAACACTTCTCCATGGCATTTGAAGTCATGCACATTGGCTATGCCCCGGTGATCGGAATGTTCCGTGACATTGAGGGCCGCTTCGAATTCGATGAAACGGCCAATGAACTCAGTTCCGGCACCCTGATTTTCCGCAGCGACAGCGTGTTCACCAACCACGACAAACGCGACGAACATCTGCGCAAGCCGGATTTCCTCGACAGCAAAAAGTACCCGGAGGTCACATTCGAGCTGACCGATTTTGAAACCACTGGCGAGAACACCGGCACGGTGACCGGGGATCTCACCATGCTCGGCAAGACCCGCCCTGTGGACGTCAATGTCACGCTCAACAAATCCGACAAATACCCGATCGGACACAAAGACTACACGCTTGGAATCAGTGCCGAAGCCACTATCAAACGCAGCGACTGGGGCATGACCTACGGTCTGGATCCTGACCTTGTCGGCGATGAAGTAAAACTGAGGTTTGGCTTCGAGGCGATCAAGGATTCCAGCTTCTTCTAGCCTTCATGACCATCCTCCCGGGCCTGAAACATGCTGTAACATATTCAGGCCCTTTTCTGCCTATCGCGACACCCCGCCGATATGTCGACTCCGGCCTACAACACCCGCGACCAGTGACCGCACATAGCCCCGGATATCATCGGGTGTATCACGGCTCATGAATGAGCCGCTGCCGCAAACACGTCACCGTGCGGAACTTTCTTTTTTAGTTCGCAAACTATACATTGTTTGCTTTCTCCTTTTCGTCTGCTCACCGGTCAAGCGGAACACCGATGTCCAACGCACACAAATCCGACCTTTTTCTGATCATTGTGACCCTGCTGGCGGCGATCAGCTGGATGTTCTCCAAAGAGGCCGTCCTTTTGATGCCTCCCCTGCTGTTCATGGCTGCGCGGTTTTTGCTTGCCGGCGGGCTACTGACGCTGGTGTCCTACCGCTCACTCAGGCGCCTGTCCGCCGATCAGCTGCGACGCAGCGTCGGCGTCGGGTTGGTGTTCGGTACCGCCATGAGCTGCTGGATCATGGGTCTGTTCCATGGCACTCACGTTGGCGAGGGCGCCTTTCTGACCAGCCTCGGGGTGGTCATCGTGCCAATCATTGCCCGAGTGATCTTCAAGGAACCCCAACCGGCAAGCACCTGGATTGCCATTCCCATTGCCGTAGCCGGCCTCGCGCTGCTGTCACTCAAAAACGGATTCCGCCCGGAACTCGGTCAGCTGTTCTTCGTGATGGCCGCGTTCATCTTTGCCTTGTACTTTACTCTGAACACCCGCGCCGCCAACCAACGGACGGTCATCAACCGCCGCGGTGAATCGGTCGAAAAACATCGGGTTCCCGCCCTGCCTCTGACCGCCATCGCGCTGATCACCGTTGGCGTGCTGACGCTGATCGAGTCCTCTCTGCTGGAGTCCTGGACACTAATGGCCGATGCGTTTTCGCCGATTCTGGTTTGGTGGATTTTCGCTAGCGCGGCCATCGGTACCGCTGGACGGTTCCTGCTGCAGACCTACGCCCAGAGCCTGTCAGCCAATAGCCATGGCGTCGTCATTCTGGTGCTGGAGCCGGTGTGGGTCGCCCTGTTTGCCGCTGGCTGGTTCTCCGAAACCATGGTTGCCTCACAACTCGCCGGTTGCGGGCTGATTTTTGCTGCCTTGCTGGTCAATCGCTGGGGGGTGATCAGCAAGGCACTGAAAGGCTGGCTGCGCCACCGAAAGCCCGTATAAAAGTGGTTGACCCGCACAGCCGGAATCAGTATATTTCGTCCCCGTTGCAGAGACAGGACCATAGCTCAGTTGGTTAGAGCGCTACCTTGACATGGTAGAGGTCCCCAGTTCGAATCTGGGTGGTCCTACCACTTTCCCAAAAGATAAGTGAACTCTGCACTCGCCTTCTTGACACTTCTCTTAATTATTGCCCTTGTTTGTAGCCCGCTGCATTCTTCAAGAGCACTTGTCATGAGCAAGGTGGTTCTTTTGACGCTGAACGTTGCTGATAGCTCCGACAGACTTACCCGCCTTACACCCTGACTAGAGACCCAGATCACTCAGGCTGGGGTGATCATCTGGCCGGCGCCCCTGAGGCCAAAGAAACTTCCGTTCCGACTTTTTAATGGCCAGATCGTTGATACTGGCATGCCGCGCAGCCATCAGACCTTGTTCGTCGAACTCCCAGTTTTCATTACCATATGACCTGAACCACTGGCCGCTGTCATCGCACCACTCATAAGCGAAACGCACAGCAATGCGGCTGCCCTCAAATGCCCACAGCTCCTTGATCAGCCGGTACTCATGCTCTCTCTGCCATTTGCGGGTCAGAAAGGCTTCGATCTCCGCACGGCCGCGGGGGAACTCGGATCGGTTTCGCCACTGGCTGTCGGGGGAATAAGCCATGGCCACTTTGGCCGGGTTACGACCGTTCCAGCCGTCTTCCGCCATACGGACTTTCTGCCTGGCCGTCTCTTCGGTAAAGGGTGGGAATGGTGGTCTCGATTCGTCAGCTGCACTCATGTTGATTCTCCTGTTAAGGGTCCAATGTGAGGTTTCAAAGAGGATCGGAAACCCAAGAGACCTAGCAAGCGAAGTGCCAACCACCACATCGGCATACAGCATCGGCAAAGTTACGCCCCCGGTTTCAACCCCATGCGTTTGATCCTCGATGCCAGAGTCGTTGGCTTGATACCCAGCAATGCCGCAGCACCGTCCTCACCAAACAGTTTCCACCCGCATTGATCGAGCGCTGCCAGCATATTGCGGCGAACCCGCTCCTGCATTTCATCATCTGGCAGGACATCGGTGCCATCCACAGTGTCCGGCTCTGCAACCCGCTGTTCGCCCTTGCTGGCCAGCGGCAGGTCAAGATTGAGGCGGCCGTTGCGGGCCGTAATCACCGCTCGTTCCACCACATTCTGCAGCTCGCGGATATTACCCGGCCAGCCGTACGCCCGGAGCTGGCGTAAATCCCCCTGGCGAAGTTTGAGTTCGGGCTTGCCCAGTTTCTGCAGCGTCTGATCCAGCAGGTATTGGGCCAGCAGCACAATATCATCGCCCCGCTCCCGCAGCGGCGGCGAGTGGATCGGGAAAACGTTCAGGCGGAAAAACAGATCCTCCCGGAAGCGGTTATTTTCGATTTCCTGACGCAGATCCTTGTTGGTCGCCGCCACCACACGCACGTCAACGTTGCGGGTCTTCTCTTCACCGACCCGCTCGAGCTGGCCTTCCTGCAGCACCCGAAGCAGTTTCCCCTGCAGCTCCATAGGGATTTCCGCCACTTCGTCCAGAAACAGGGTGCCTCCGTTTGCCAGTTCGAAGCGCCCGATCCGGTCACGCATGGCGCCGGTAAAGGCACCCCGAATGTGGCCAAAAAATTCGCTCTCGAACAACTCGTGGGGAATGGCTGCGCAGTTCACCCGAATCATGGGTTTGGCGTGCCGTGGACTGGCTTCATGAATGGCCCTGGCGATCAGCTCCTTGCCCGTTCCCGACTCGCCGGTGATCAGGACGTTGGCCTCCGTCTGTGCCACCAGCTCAATCTGCTGGAAGATGTGTTTCACCACCCCGCTTTCGCCCAGAATGCCGTGGTACCTCTGCTCGACCAGGAATTCCTGCTGGAGATAGGCATTCTCATCCTCCAGCCGCTCTTTCAGCTCTTCAAGCTCGTTGAGGGCATCCCGCAGCTGGGTTTCCGTTCTCAGGCGCTCGCTGATGTCACGGAACACCACCACGGCACCAATAATGCTCCGGTCGGAAATGATGGGCGTGCTGGTAAATTCCACCGGAAAAGGCGAGCCGTCGTGCTTCCAGAAGACTTCCTGAATCCCCTCGTGCACCACGCCGTCGCGAATGGCCGCGTAGATGGGACATTCCTCTACCGGATAATGACGACCATCCTCCCGGGTGTGGTGATGCACATAATGGATGTTCTGACCCAGCACGTCGTTGTCGGTGCGGCCCAGCAGCCGCTGGGCCGCCGGGTTGATAAAGGTGCACAGGCCGTTGGTATCCACGCAATAGATGCCGTCACCCACCGAGGTCAGCATCAGCAGGTTATCCCGCTCATCCTCGTGGAATATGGACTGCAGATGCTTCCATTCCAGAAGTCCGCCACGAACGATCTTGTCCGCCGCCTCCCGGTCGCGAAACAGGTCTTCTGAGGACATATCCCTGATCGACACCACCAGGTACTCGCGATTCTTGATCACGGTGCGCGCGCCGGACAGTTCCACCGGGATACGCTCGTCGCTACTGAGACGGCAAGAAATGCGGCTGCTACGGGCTTTGCCCTGGGTCAGAACCTGCTCGGTGAACACAATGAGCTGGCCCAGCTCTCGACCGTGGATGGCGGTAATAGGCATTTTCAGAAGTTCAGCGCGACTGAAACCCAACAGTTCTGTAGCGGCGATATTGCAATCAATGTACTGATTCTCACGCGGGTCCAGCAGCATCAGCGGTTCGGGACACTGCTCGAAGGCGGCGTTGCGCATCCAGTACGCCAGCCTTCCCCATTCATCGTCGGAGTCCTGAAAATCGAGCATCGTCTATTCCCCAGCAGTCATCGAACCACTCATTTGCGTATTATATTACTACGCAATTGCGTTTCACTACGCAAATGCAGATACGAGGCACGACGCCAGTCGGTTCTCGATTTCAACTTTCAAATCCGGACTCTGAACTCTAAGCGATTGTTCTAAATGTGAGTTCCGCGCTTCCATTCAACCTCAAACCCCAGGCAACCCAAAGTTGGTACGGCGCTCGCAATCTCCCTTCCAGGTGTCCCGAACAGGCGTTGCCCTGACGGCTGCCAGATGCAAGCTTCGACAACTAATCGAGAGAGATGTAAATCATGCCTACCGTGAACCAACCCCATCATCAAGACGGCGACTTCCTGGTTGATTATGAAGAGAAGGTCTTTGAAGACGTCCAGGCCGAGCCAGGCGCCAAGGCCCTGGTGACCTTTCACACCATCGCCTTCGAGGGCTCCATTGGACTGGTGAACCTGTTGCAGGCCAAGCGTCTGCTGCGCAAAGGTTTCGAGACCAAGATTCTGCTTTACGGCCCGGGAGTCCAGCTGGGCGTTCAGCGCGGCTTCCCCAAGCTGGGCGACGAAGCGTTTCCCGGCCACCTTGCCTGCAACAATCAGTTAAAAGCGTTTATGGAAGAAGGCGGCGAAGTCTACGCCTGCCGCTTTGCCCTTCAGGCGCTATACGGCCAGACCGAGAAGGCATTGATCGAGGGCATCCGCCCCATCAATCCCCTCGACGTGATGGACCTCCAGTTGCTGATGGCGAAGGAAAAAGCCTTTGTGGTTCACACCTGGACGTCCTGATCCCCAGAGCGGGAAAAGAGACAACCACATCATTCAGTAAAGATTAATAGGGTTCACCATGAGTCATGTTATTGCCGCCGCAGTTCAGTGCAGTCCGGTGCTCTACTCCCGGGAAGGAACCGTGGACAAAATCTGTTCATGGATTGAAGACCTTGGCCGGCAAGGCGTCGAACTGGCGGTCTTTGCCGAGACTCTGGTGCCCTACTACCCCTATTTTTCCTTCATTCAACCGCCCTTGGCCATGGGGCCCCAGCATCTCCAACTGATGCAGGAGGCCGTCACGGTTCCCTCCGCCACCACGGCGCAATTGGGCGCCGCCGCGCGCGCCGCCGGAATGGTGGTGTCCGTCGGTGTGAATGAACGGGACAACGGTACGCTCTACAACACCCAGCTGCTGTTCGATGCCGACGGCACCCTGGTTCAGCGCCGCCGCAAGATCACCCCCACTTACCATGAACGGATGGTCTGGGGGCAGGGTGACGGCTCCGGGCTAAACGCAGTCGACAGCCGGGTGGGCCGGATCGGCTCGCTGGCCTGCTGGGAACATTACAACCCACTGGCCCGCTACGCGCTGATGGCCGACCACGAGCAGATCCACGTGGGTATGTTTCCGGGCTCTCTGGTCGGCGAGATTTTCGCCGAACAGATCGAAGTCACCATCCGCCATCATGCCCTCGAGTCCGGCTGTTTTGTGGTCAATGCCACCAGCTGGCTGTCACCAGAGCAGCAACAGCAGATCGTGAAAGATACCGGCGGCTCTCTCAAGGGCATCAGTGGCGGTTGCTTTACCGCCATTGTGTCCCCCGAAGGCAAATTGCTGGGCACGCCGCTGCGCAGCGACTCCGGTGAAGGCGCCTGCATTGCCGAACTGGATATGAGTCTCATCGACAAACGCAAACGGATGATGGATTCCGTCGGGCATTACAGCCGTCCGGAATTGCTCAGCCTGCTGATCGACCGCACCGCTACCAGCCACACCCATCCCATGGGCGAGCATCACACACCCCCCGTTTCACCAGCCGGGGACGAACGCGAGGCAGAGCCTTTCGACACCGCCAAAGCAGCCAATGGCCAGTAACAGGAGCCGATCATGAGCATCAAAGAAAACCTGCTGACCCAGATACAGGCCCGAGGCGTGCAATGGTCAGACCCTGCCAACCCGGGACTGGCTCGCATCGGGGGTGCCGGCCCAACCGATCACAAAGCCTTCAACTTTGGCGGCCAGACCTCAATGATCCCTATCTTCAGCGATCAGATCACCGGCTCGCCTTTCTCTGCAAGGCCGGGCGTCGAGGCGGAAGAAATACTGATCTATGAGAACGACACCCTGATTGGCAAAACCTCCTCGCCGGGCAAGCCGCGCTTCTACGATCTGACCACCGCCGACGGCATTCCCTACGAGCAGATCGCCACCCTGCACAGCAACAATGTGCTGGCAACCACGGTTCTGCAGACCTGCGTGCGTTACCGCAATCGGGCGACCTCCTGTCAGTTCTGCGCCATTGAAGAATCCCTGGCCGCCGGCCGCACCATCGCGCACAAAACTCCGGAGCAACTGGCGGAAGTGGCGGAAGCTGCGGTAAGGCTCGACGGTATTGAACAGATGATCATGACCACCGGCACCCCCAAGACCATCGATCGCGGCGCCGCGGTGCTGACCGAATCGGCGGCGGCCGTGCGTGCGCGGGTGGAGATCCCCATTCAGGCCCAGTGCGAACCCCCGGATGAGGATATCTGGTTCCCGCGCCTGAAAAACGCCGGCGTCGATGCCCTTGGCATGCATCTCGAAGCCGTGTCCGACCGGGTGCGCAAGGCCATCATGCCGGGCAAGGCTAGCGTTCCGCTGAGCCGTTACATGTCCGCCTTTGAAGCCGCCGTTGAGGTCTTTGGCAGGGGCAACGTCAGCACCTACATCCTTGCCGGACTGGGAGACACCGAAGAGGAGATTCTGTCGATGGCGATGACGCTGATCGATATGGGCGTCTATCCCTTTGTGGTGCCTTTTGTTCCGGTCGCCGGAACACCGCTGGCGCACTACCCCATGCCCGACCCGGCCATGCTCGACCGCCTGTTTCAGGTGCTGGGCCCGGAACTGGTCCGTAAAGGCATAACGTCAGACAGCCTCAAAGCAGGCTGCGCCAAATGTGGCGCCTGCTCATCCCTGAAGAGCTACGAACACGAGCCCGCAACCGACGGTCAGGTGGTCTCTTATGCCTAACCGCCAGTACGCCATTGATAACAGTGCGTTCGATGCCTATCGCTCGCCGACCACTCGGGTGCAGACCGCCATGACCTCCTGGCAGAAGCAGCGATATTTCGCCCTGCGCCGTCAGGTCTTTGCCCGGGAACAGCAGATCCTCAGCGATCAGGAGCAGGATGGTGAGGATTTTCGTGCCATCCCGATCATTGCCCTGGCGACCAGTTGCGGCATGACCGACGACGTGGTGGGCGCGGTGCGGATTTTTCGGGTGACCGACAGCACTGAGCAGGATCTCTGGTTTGGTGGCCGCCTCTGTGTCGCCGCCGAATATCGACGTTACCAGTCCATCGGCAAGGGTCTGGTCAATGAAGCCGTGAGCCGGGCACTGGATCTGGGATGCCAACGCTTTCTGGCTCACGTTCAGATTCAGAACGAGGCCTATTTTCAGGCCCTGCACTGGCAGACTCTCGACCAGATCACCGTTGCAGGCCGACCCCATGCCCTGATGCAGGCCGATCTATCTGCCTACCCATTCATGGAGCGAAAACAATGAGGGCCGCGGCGATGCCAATGGCAGGCATGGACTGGAAAGACAGCCAGCAACAGGCCCTCGATACCCTGGTGAATGAGCTGCGGGAGCTGCCTGAAATCAGAGCCAAGGAGGCCATCCGCTGGGCTGCGGCGCTCAATCATGATGGCGAGCTGCCGTCCCTGGAGCAGCGCTATGCCATGCCCGGCGATGATTGCGCTGCCTTCAAGTCAGGCTCCGGCTATCAGCTGCTGGCCATGGAAGGCATGTTGCCGGCCTTTGTTCGCCAGGACCCCAGGGCCGCCGGTTGGTCTTCGGTAATGGTCAACGTCAGTGATATCGCAGCCATGGGCGGACGGCCGACAGCCATCGTCAACGCCTACTGGCACAATAACGATGAGGACAGCCAGACCCTGCTGCACCACATGCGCCGGGCCTGCGACACCTTTGGCATCGCCTTCGCGGGCGGACACAGCAGCATCGACGCCGGCTATACCCCGGGCCTTGCCGTTGCCATCACCGGCCACGCCAACGCCCTGCTGTCCTGCCATCATCTGAAACCCGGCCAGCGCCTGTTCATGTTGACGGACCTGACCGGGAGCTGGCACGGCGAACTGCCCTATTGGGCCTGCGTTCGTGGCAAGTCACCAGAACAGCTCCGTGCCCAGTGGGAAGTGCCCGCTCTGCTGGCTGAAACAGGGCTGGTTGCCGCCGCCAAAGACATCAGCAACGGCGGTATTCTCGGGACCCTGATCATGATGCTGGAGCTGACCGGTTGCGGCGCGTCCATTGATCTCAGCGCCATTCCCCGACCACGGGGCGAACTGCTGCGCTGGCTCCGGGCGTTCCAGAGTTACGGATTCCTGCTCAGCATCGAACCGGACCGGGTCTCCGCCCTACTTCGCTATTTCCAGAACAGCCATCTGACCTGCCAGCCCATCGGCACCGTGACCGACAGCGGCAAGATCTTTCTCGACCACGCGGGCAGTCAGGCCGAATTCTGGGATCTTCAACATCAACCCTTGACCCACATGGGGGCGTCCAATGCCCAGCGTTAACTTCAAGATCGTCTGGCCCGACGGTGACGTCGGTGTCTACTATTCACCGTCCACCGTGATTCGAGACCATTTGCAGTCCGGGTCCTATCCCCAGGACGGGTTTCGCCGCCTCTGCACAACCGCCTTGAACGCGGCTTCGGAACGGGTTCGCCAGCGTTTTGGTTACGCCTGCACCGCCGCCAACGCGGAGCTGGAAAAGATATCGGACAAACTGGATGAGCTGCAGGCCAGACACATCCATGGTCCGGTTCAGCTTGCCGCCATGGACACCGAAGGCCGCAATCTGGGGGCGGGCAAACCGGCCCATTACAGCGCCATGGTTATCGGCGCGGGCCAGGCCGGGTTGGCGATGAGTTACCAGTTGAAAACCGCGGGCATTGACCACCTGGTGCTGGAAGCCTCCGGCGAAATTGCCCACGCCTGGCGCCACGAACGCTGGGACAGCTTCTGCCTGGTGACTCCCAACTGGCAGTGTCAGCTTCCCGGCTTTCCCTATCAGGGAGACGACCCCGATGGTTTCATGGTGAAAGAAGACATCATCGAGTATCTGGAAAGCTATTACGCCTTTTTCAAACCGCCGGTGGTGTTCCACTCGCCGGTTACCGAGCTCAAGCGGGAACAGGGTGTGTATCACATCCGCAGCGGTGAACGGCGATACACCTGTGACCAGGTGATTATCTGCTGTGGCGGCTATCACGAGCCCCGGATTCCGCCAGCGGCCGACGCCCTGCCACCCACCATCAAACAGATCCATTCCCGGGACTACCGGAATCAGGACCAGTTGCCGGAAGGCGAAGTGCTGGTGGTTGGCAGCGCCCAGTCCGGCAGCCAGATCGCCGAGGACCTGCACTTGGCGGGCCGGCAGGTTCATCTATGCGTGGGTAAGGCACCGAGGGTCCATCGCCGCTACCGCGGCAAGGATGTGGTCAAGTGGCTTGATGACATGAATTACTATGCGACCACCATTGAAGAGCACCCGGACGGCGCCAACGCCCCCCACGCCACCAACCATTACGTCACCGGGCGTGACGGTGGCCGCGACATCAATCTGCGGATCTTCGCCGAGCAGGGCATGAAACTTTATGGCCGCCTGAAACAGGCCAGCCGGGACTCCCTGAGCTTCCATGACGATCTGGCCGCCAATCTCGACCATGCCGATGAGGTCGCCGCACGTATCGCCGCCAGCATCGAAACCTACATTCAACAGCAGGGCATCGACGCCCCGGCGGACGATAACCTGAACAGCGACTATCTGCCCCCCGAGGTCACCCAACTCGATCTCAAGGACGTCAACATTACCTCGGTGGTCTGGGCCACCGGATTCCACCTGAATTACGACTGGATCCAGCTACCGGTACTGAACGACGAGGGATTTCCACTGCAGAAGCGGGGCATCAGCCCGGAGCCCGGACTGTACTTTCTGGGCCTGAACTGGATGCATACCTGGGGATCAGGGCGCTTCTATCACGTTGGCCAGGACGCCGAGTTTCTGGCCCGGGCGATCCGCAAGCGCCACCGTTCGGTCGGCGGCGCCGCCTGTGTGTGAGGCCACGTGCCTCGATAGACTCCGGGAGAGCAGAAAATCATTGGTCCTGCGCCACTACGATCAACTCGTCGAGATCAAAGCCCTCCGCCCTGGCGCGCGCCCTGAACGCCTCAAGAGCGTCATTACTGACCTCGGGCGTGCGCGAGAGAAACCACAGGTACTCACGGTTGTAGCCGGTCACGTAGGCGTAGGAATAGTCCTCCTGTTCCAGTTCGAATACCACATAGGAGGCATAAAAGGGTCCGAAAAACGAGACTTTCAGGTGCGCGGTGCTGTCGTCACCCACAAACACCGCACGCCCATCCGCCTGTTCCCACTCACCTTCCTCACTGTTGTAGCCACGGTTAGTGACCTTGATACTGCCATCTGCGTTACGGCTGTACTCCGCCCGAACGTTACTAAGGCCGCGCTCGAAGGAATGATCCAGCCTGGCAATTTCGTACCAGGTGCCGAGGTACCGATCCGCATCAAAACCGCGAACCGGTTCAATGCCCTCCGGCACGCTGGTGCAGCCCGCCAGCAAACTCATCAATGCCACTAACGCCCACGTTCTCATATCCCTGCTCCCTGAATTTGCACCCACAAAGAATATTAACCCACGAATCCCGCAGGAGTGGGCGTACCCATCAGTAACTACGGGTATACTGCCCGTATTCGATCAGCCACTTCCCTACCCGGAACCGAAAACCCTATGCGCACGATTGTAGACATTACCCTGAAAACGCCCCAGACCGCCGTAGATGCACTCAGTGAGGCAACCGGGTTGTCCAGGATGCGCATCAAGGACGCGATGGCCAAGGGCGCCTGTCGCTGGACCAACAAAGGCAAACAGGTGCGCTTGCGGAAGGCGAAGCGGGAAGTGAAAGCCGGCACCCGGCTGCAACTGTTTTACGATGACATCGTACTGGCGCGCAAGGCCGAGCCGGCAGAACTGCTGACCGACTTCGGCCAGTACAGCGTGTGGTTCAAGCCGCACGGATTGCTGGCCCAGGGATCACAGTGGGGCGATCATTGCAGCCTGTTGCGCGAGGCGGAGGTGCGACTGGCAAAGCCCTGTTTTCTCGTTCACCGGCTGGATGCAGACGCCGCGGGGCTGATGCTGATCGCCCACGACAGCAAAGCTGCCGCAGCGCTGTCAGATCTGTTCGCCGGACGAGCGCTGCGCAAGCTTTACCACGCACGGGTCAACGGTCATCTCGAGGCCAACGCGATGTGCATCAATGCGCCGGTGGAAGACAAGGAAGCGATCAGCCATGTCACTACCCTGACCCACGATCCGGACAGCAACACGACGGTAGTGGAGGTGACCATTGAAACTGGCCGCAAACACCAGATCCGTCGCCACCTCGCCGGACTGAACCACCCGATTACAGGTGACCGGCTCTACGGCACCGCGGCTGCGGTGCCCCTGCAGCTGGTGGCCGCAGAGCTTGAGTTCACCTGCCCGCTGAGCCGAAAAAAACGTCAACTTAATCTGCCAGCTTCTCTGAACAGCGTTTTGCCGAGAGCCTGATCGTAAAAAAGGCCAGCAGTCGCTGGCCTTTTTCGTCTGGTGTGTCGACTACACCTTGTAAAAATCCCGATACCAGTCGACGAAGTTGGCAATGCCCTCGTCTACCGTTGTGGATGGCTTGTAACCCACGTCTTTGATCAGATCGTCCACATTGGCATAGGTGGCCGGCACATCACCCGGCTGCAACGGCAACAGGTTTTTATCCGCCTTCTTGCCTACCCGCTCTTCGATAATCTCAATAAAGCGCGACAGCTCCACCGGATTGTTACTGCCGATGTTGTAGATTCGGTACGGTCCCTTGCTGGTGCCCGGGTCCGGCTGCACACCACTCCAGTCCTCGTTGGGCTCGGCGACATGGTCGAGCGTGCGAATGACACCTTCGACGATGTCGTCAATGTAGGTGAAATCCCGCTTGTGGTGGCCATGATTAAAGACGTCAATCGGCTCGCCCGCCAGAATCTTCCTGGTGAAGATAAACAGAGCCATATCCGGGCGACCCCAGGGGCCATAGACCGTGAAGAAGCGCAGCCCCGTTGTCGGCAGGTTATACAGATGGCTGTAAGTATGCGCCATCAGCTCATTGGCTTTCTTGGAGGCGGCGTAGAGGCTCAGTGGATGATCCACGTTGTCATGCACCGAGAACGGCATGGCTTCGTTAGCGCCGTACACGGAGCTGCTGGAGGCATACACCAGGTGCTTGACGTCGTTATGACGGCAGCCCTCGAGGATATTCATGAACCCGACAAGGTTCGCCTCCACATAGGCATGGGGGTTCTCAAGGGAATAACGAACCCCCGCCTGCGCTGCCAGATGCACTACCCGCTCCGGTTTGTGTTCACGGAACAGCGCTTCCATCACCTCACGGTCAGCCACGTCCTCGCGAACTTCGGTGAAACCCGGCTTGCCAGTCAGGCGCGCAAGGCGGGCTTCCTTCAGGCTCACGTCGTAATAGTCGTTGACGTTATCCACGCCGATCACTTCGTCACCGCGATCCAGCAGGCGGTGAGCAAGGTGCGAGCCGATGAACCCGGCGGTTCCCGTTACCAGGATTTTCAAGGTATCTCTCCCTGTCAGAATCGAAGGCCGGCGCTCACAAAGGGGCCACCGAGGTCGATATCCAACTCGTCGTCGCCATCTTCGTAGTCGATGGCAATTTGGCGGTAGCCGGCTCGCAGTTGCAACAACGCAACCTCGAACTGACCATATGCGTTGTAGTCGTAGACTGAGTCACCGTCGAAGCTGATCACATTGGCTTCGCCACCCACGGAAACGCCGGTAAACGGCAGGTCAAAGCGGGCAGCCAGATAGCCCATCGGGATAACAGCGTCCACTTCTGTTCGACTGACGGCGGTTCCGAGAACCTCCTGCACGGTCAGCTCACCGTCAAGATCACGGGCGGTAATACCCAGATCCAGATTCACCCAGTTATCCAGCACTTCGTAATAGAGCGTCAGATCCAGCTGCGTGAGCTCGAGGGAAGAATCGACTTCGCCCTGGACGCCATCGAATCCGGCAAGCGACACTTCGCCACGCCCGTCCTGCTCGATTTTCGTGTAGTTCAGCCGCACGTTCGGCAGCAAGGGGACCGGATGCTCAATATAGGCGCTCAGATTGGCGTTGGAGTCGCTGCTCAGGTCCAGATCGTTATCCACATCGACCGCATCGCCGCCGTTGCGGACGTCGCCGGAAAGGTCCGAATCCCAGTAACTCACGTTGGCACCGAGACCGATAACATCGGCGTGAGCCACAGGCGCTGCCAGAGCAGCGGTGCCGCCCAGGGCAAGGATCAGTTTACGCATATAACACCCATTCGTTATTGTGTGGTTATCGTCGGTCAGTCGAACTGAATGCCCAGACGGCGACCAACTTCCTCATAGGTTTCAATCACATCACCCAATCCCTGGCGGAAACGGTCCTTGTCCATCTTCTTGCGGGTTTCCTTGTCCCAGATCCGGCAACCGTCAGGGCTGAACTCATCACCCAGAACGATATCTCCACCGGAACGGCCGAACTCCAGTTTGTAGTCCACCAGCAGCATGCCGGCGTCGTCAAACAAAGCCTTCAATACATCGTTCACCTTATAGGTGAGCTCTTTCATCCGCTCGAGTTCGTCAGCGCTGGCCCAACCGAAGCTTACCGCAAGGGACTCATTGACCATCGGGTCGTGCAGGGCGTCGTTCTTGAGAAACAGCTCGTAGGTTGGCGGAGTCAGATTCTGCCCTTCCTCGACGCCCAGCCTGCGGCAAAGGCTGCCGGCGGAGACATTACGAACCACGCACTCCACCGGGATCATATCCAGTTTCTTCACCAGTGACTCGGTCGGCGACAGCAGCCCCTCAAAGTGCGTCGGCACACCAGCGGCCTCCAGCTTTTCCATGACAAAGGCATTAAAACGGTTATTGACCATGCCTTTGCGGTTCAACTGCTCTTTTTTCTCGCCATCGAACGCAGAAGTATCGTCACGGAATACCAGCACAAACCGCTCGGGATCGTCCGTACGGTAAACAGATTTTGCCTTGCCGGCGTACAGTTCTTCGCGCTTTTCCATTTCAGGTCTCCGGAGATGCCCGGCCCGCAGCCGGCACCTGGTAATTAGTAAAGATATTCGAACAATTCCGAGAGCAGCTCTGGAGAACGGTTGTCGCCGTCGTAGCCTTCGGCTCGCGATGCCGTCACTACCAACACGCCGTCCTGCTCTTCAAGGTTCAGATCAAAGGTGTGCTTCGGCTCATCTTCATCGGCAAACCAGCTGAACCAGCCAGGATCCCGTTCCGACTCGCTGCGGAAATCCACATTGAACCAGCCAGCACTGCGGTTCAGGTCGACGACCGGAATCTCCGCTTCATTCAATGCTCGGCTGACTTCAGACCAGCCCCGACCGTAGTCCAGGTCCAGCTCAATAGACACCGGCTGGTCATTCTCGGAGTTCAGTCGTACCAGTGGCTCACTGACCATACCAAGAGCTGCCCGGGAATAGGACTTGCTTTCCTCGCGACCTTTGAGAAACACCCCCATGTCTGTGAGCAGTTTCTTGCTCGTATCGAGGTCGCCCCGGGAAGGTGCGGAGCCCGTCTGCCACGCCAGCAGCTGATCCGGGTTACTGTCCACTTCGTTCACCCGCAATTGCACCTCGGTGGTCTTGCGGCGCACGCCCGGAGCGACGCGGGCCTGCACCACCAGCAGTTGCTCTGAGGCGCCGGGATCGCTATCCAGCTCCATCAGTGTTCGTGCGCGTTTGCTGAAGTTGACCAGTTCACTTTGCAGGAGCCCAAGTTGCGGGCTGTCATGGGCGACACCGAAGCCACGGTCATTCAGATAGGACGAAACCGCGGGCCAGACCCTGCCGGGTACGTCATTGATCAACAGCCACATCTGGCCATCGAGCTCTTCCACGACGTAGTTCTCCTCGAGAATCTCCGAGGTCATATCGGGCGGCGTGGGAATGGCGTCGCGATACATCTTGCCAGAGTCGGCGGTGGTCACCTCCCGAACCGGCATAACCTGGCCGAAACGGGCGTCGTCCGCCTGTTCCGGCAGGCGCAGGGGCTCGCCCTCACTGGCGTTGACGTAACGCTCGGAACGGTCCTCAAGAAGACTGCATCCGCCGACGCTAAGGAGCACGGCCAGACCGGTCATCCTCGCTGCCGTGCCCATCACGTTTTTACTTGCTGTCCTGAACAGGAACACCATCAGGCTACTCCAGAGTTTTGGTGGTACGGAATGCTCAGAGTACACCTGAGGCCTTGAGGGCATCTTCGACTTCACCGTGAAACTTGTCGCTCAGCGGGGTCAGCGGCAGGCGTATGCCCTCACCGATCTTGCCCATCCGCTGTAACGCCCACTTTACGGGAATGGGGTTAGCTTCGAGGAACAACTTGCGGTTGAGCGGCATCAGCAACTCGTTAAGCCGTGCCGTTTCATCCCGATCACCGGCAATCGCTGCTTTACAGAGCAGGGCCATTGCCTTCGGCGCTACATTTGCGGTTACCGAGACATTGCCCTTGGCTCCGGCCAACATCAGGTCGGCCGCTGTCGCATCGTCACCGGAATAGACGGCGAGGCGCCCCTGCACCGCTTCTATCAGTTCGGTACCCCGTGGAATATTACCGGTGGCGTCCTTGATGCCGATGATATTGGGGATGTCTGCCAGGCGCTCAACTGTCTCGTTGAGCATGTCGCAGGCTGTACGGCCCGGGACGTTGTACAGCATCTGGTTCATACCCGGAACGGCTTCGGCGATTGCCTTGAAATGACGGTACAGGCCTTCCTGGGTCGGCTTGTTGTAATAGGGCACAACCAGCAGACAGGCGTCGGCGCCGAGCTTGTGCGCCTCAGTGGTCAGTTCGATGGCTTCCCGGGTGCTGTTGCCACCGGTTCCGGCAATGACCGGGATACGGCCGTTGACCCGTTTTATGATGTGACCGATGACGCGGCAATGCTCCTTGGGGTCCAGTGTCGCGGATTCACCGGTGGTGCCCACGGCAACAATACCGTCGGTGCCGTTTTCAAGATGAAAGTCCACCAGCTTGTCCAGATCCTCCCAGTGAATGTCACCATCGGGATGCATGGGTGTGACCAGTGCGACAAGGCTACCCGTAATCATAAAAGCTCCGTCCGAATAAAACCGATATGGTAATGTTGGGTGCGTACTGACACAAGGGAATTAAAGGCGATGTCATGCCCGTATCCATCAGCCCTGCTCAACCCTTTCCTGAGTGGAGCTATCCTTCACCGGCCACGCCGAAAACACGGCCTTCAGCATGGTGGCCAACGGAATGGCAAAGAATACGCCCCATAACCCCCAGATGCCCCCGAAAAACAGCACCGCCACGATAATGGCCACCGGGTGCAGGTTGTTCACCTCGGAAAATAGCACCGGCACCAGCACGTTGCCATCCAAGGCCTGAATAATGCCGTAAACCACCATCACCCAGATGAAGTGCGAACCCCAGCCAAACGCAAACAGTGCGATCATGGCCACGGGAATGGTCACCACGGCCGCACCGATGTAGGGAATCACCACACTCAGACCGACAAGCAAGGCCAGCAGCGCCGCATAAGGCATTCCCAGCACCTTGAAGGCGATGTAAGTGACACCTCCCACAATCAGGATTTCAACCGCTTTGCCGCGGACATAGTTGGCACATTGCAGGTTCACCTCATGCCAGATTCTGAGCATCATCGGACGCTGCGGAGGC
This sequence comes from Marinobacter sp. M-5, assembly GCF_032911545.1. Lineage (NCBI taxonomy): Bacteria > Pseudomonadati > Pseudomonadota > Gammaproteobacteria > Pseudomonadales > Marinobacteraceae > Marinobacter > Marinobacter sp. M-5. The sequence goes on along the minus strand of NZ_JAWJEK010000001.1, from coordinate 1,371,489 downwards.
AGCAGGCGCGCGACCGAGGTCAGCAGCAGGTTACGATCCTTGAGAAAAAAGAACACCAGAATCGGCACCAGCACCATGTAGATCAGCAGCGCCACCAGATCCGGAATACTTGAAAGGGAAAAAGACACCAGCCATTGGGTCAGATGTCCCGCTTCGGTGCTGATTTGACGGTAGATGGTACTGACCGCTTCCATGGATATCAGCGTCGGGTATTGCTGGGGCAGCAGCTCCATATAGGATTGCAACTCACGGATAATCCGGGGAGCCTCACCGGCCAGCGAGGTCACCTGGGACCACAGAAGCGGCAGTAAACCAAAAATGAACCCGACCAGAATGCCCAGGAACACCAGAAAAACGCCAATGATGGAAACAAGCTCAGGCACGCCCGTTCTTGTTAGCTTGGTGACCAGACCCTGCAGGATAAATGCAATGATGACCGAAGCAATTGCCGGCGCCAGCATGGCGCCAAACAGAATGACAAATACCGTGCCAGTGACCAGAAGCAGAAAAAGAATGACGGCTTCGTCATCTGAAAAGTATTTGTGGGCAAGACCGCGTAAAATTCTGACCATGTACATCTCCGTGGAAACACGGTGTGGGAACGTTAGTGCTTGAACATCGGCGGCGCTGCCGTCAGTCGCCGCACCTTATTACGAACCGGAAGCGGCCTCCGGCCTCCTCGGAACTCACCAGCTGATGGCGGGAAAGTTTCAGGAACGCAGGAATGTCGCGTGCAGAGCCGGAATCGGTAGCGATCACTTCAAGCTCATCACCCGGCGACAGGCTGTTGAGTTCGAGTTTGGTTTTCAACAAGGGCATCGGGCATCGTAACCCGGATGCGTCCAGAATTTTCTGAGCCATGAAAGGTCAACACCTTGCAGAACCTGTATAAACGAGGCGGCATTATGACGGCACTGCCCCCTGATTGCACCTCAATCGTATTTAATGAAGGGTACTAGAACTTTTAATGGCAAAATGCTGTCCTATCAAGCGATTTGGCAATGGATTTCAGACACTGATGCTTACCTTCTCCTTTCACCACACACCGACCCGGGCATGGCTGGTGCGGGCGCTGATGCTTGTGATCGCCGCACTGCCGATAACCGGGGCCCAGGCCCAGGACAGTACGCTACCGTCCATCGGGGGAGCGGGCGGCGGCCTGATCTCGGAGCAGCAGGAGGCAGAAATCGGTCGCCAGGTCATGGTTTCCATTCGCCGGTCCGCGCCCCAGATATCCGACCCTCTGGTCTATGACTACCTGCACGATGTGATCTACCGCCTGGTGCCCTCGGCCCCCCTGAAAAACCGCGACCTGACACTGGCGATTATCGATAGCCCGGACATCAACGCCTTCGCGGTGCCTGGCAGCATTGTCGGCATTAACGGCGGCCTCGTACTGAACGCCCGCAGCGAGCAGCAGTTCGCTTCCGTGCTGGCCCACGAGCTGGCCCACCTGAGCCAACGGCATTTCGCGCGCCGGATGGAGCAACAGGAAACCAGCGCCCCGCTGGCCATCGCCGGGGTGCTTGCCGGCATCGTGCTGTCTGCCGTCACTCAGTCTGAGATCGGCATTGCTGCGATTGCCGGCACCCAGGCGCTCTCGATCCAGAACATGCTCGCCTACAGCCGCGCCCACGAGCAGGAGGCAGACCGGGTCGGCATGGACATTCTGGCTGACGCCGGCATGGATCCACGGGGCATGCCTGAAATGTTTGAAATCATGATGAGGCAGAACCGCCTGCAGGGAAACCGGGTCCCTGAGTACCTTTCGACCCACCCTCTTACCCAGAGCCGCGTCTCCGATACGCGCAACCGCGCAGAGCAGTACCCGGTTCGGGACGTTCAGGACACACAGGAATACCACCTGATACGGTCCCGGCTGCAGGTTCACTACGCCCGCTCCGGCAAAGTCGCGGTGGATACCTTCCAGGACTACCTGAATCGTTCGGACACCGAAAAAACCGATGCCATACGGTATGGCCTGGCCGCCGCTCACCTGCGCAACGGCGACCCCGGTAGTGCCATCGCCGTGCTGGAGAGGCTGCTGGAAAATAATCCCGGGCGCATTACCTATGTGGTGACGTTGGCTGAAGCCCTGATCACACAGGGCAACCTGGACGAGGCCCGGAGCCGATTAAAACACGCGCTCGAACGCAATCCGGGAAATTATCCGATCACCTATCGGCTGGCGGAGGTGGAAACTGCTGAGGGCAACGGCGAGGCAGCCGCCGACTATCTGAAGCGACTGACCCGGGAACGTCCGAATCAAGAGACTCTGTGGAGCCTGCTCGCCGAGGCAGAGGGCATGGCACGGAATATCGTCGGTGTGCATCGGGCTCGGGCGGAGTATGAGGCGCTGATGGGAAATCTGGAAGCAGCCCAGCGACAGCTTCGCCAGGCGCAGGAAAAGCTGCCGGCCGGGGCACCCATGCGCCAGATTGTGACCGAACGCCTGACCGAGATTACCGAACAGTTGATTGCCCGGCGCAGCTAGCCGGATCAGGCGTTGCCGGCAGCCTGCAGATTCATCCCCGCCGTGAAATCCAGCATTCGCGTCAGTGGTTTTAGGGCCTGCTCACGGAGGTTGTCTCCCACCAGCACTTCCTGGTCTCCGTGCTCAAGCACATGGAGCAGGTTTTCTAGCCCATTCATTGCCATCCAGGGGCAATGAGCACAACTTCGGCAGGTTGCTCCGTTACCCGCAGTCGGCGCCTCAATCAGCGTTTTGTTCGGAGCCAGCTGCTGCATCTTATAGAAAATGCCGTTATCGGTGGCAACGATAAACTGCTGGTTAGGCAACGTCTGAACCGCATGGATAAGCTGTGAAGTGGATCCCACCACATCGGCCATTTCCACAACGGCATCCGGAGATTCCGGATGGACCAGCACGGCGGCATCCGGGTAGATCGCTTTCAGATCTTCGAGACCGCGATACTTGAATTCCTCATGCACAATGCACGACCCATCCCACAACAACACATCGGCGCCCGTGGTTTTCTGCACATAATGGCCCAGGTGCTTGTCTGGCGCCCAGAGGATCTTCTCGCCCCTGGCATCGAGTGATTCCACGATGGCCTGAGCACAGCTGGAGGTGACAACCCAGTCGGCTCTCGCCTTCACCGCGGCTGAGGTATTGGCATACACCACCACAGTGCGGTCCGGATGCTGATCGCAGAACTCCGCGAACTCATCCGCCGGACACCCGATGTCGAGCGAACAGGTAGCTTCCAGAGTAGGCATCAGCACCCGCTTTTCCGGGTTGAGGATTTTCGCGGTCTCACCCATGAAGCGCACACCCGCCACCACAACGGTCGTCGCCGGATGCTGATTACCGAATCGGGCCATCTCGAGAGAGTCAGCGACGCAACCGCCGGTTTCCTCAGCCAGACGCTGGATTTCCGGGTCGGTGTAGTAATGCGCGACCAACACCGCATCCTGCTCTTTCAACGCCTGACGGATGCGAGCTTCGAGCCGGGCTTTCTCGTCATCGCTTAACGGTTTCGGTTCAGCCTGGTGCGCCAGATGCTCTTGAACCAGAATGCGGTCTTCGGCTTGTGTCATTACTGCGTCTCTGTGTTTCAGTGGCCATCGGAGTATATCATTGGGTGCGTGCGGGCAAAAAAAAAGAGCCCGAAGGCTCTTTTTCAGATCAGAAGCATGACGCTTCGTCTCGTATTGGTGGGTCGTGAAGGATTCGAACCTTCGACCAATTGGTTAAAAGCCAACTGCTCTACCAACTGAGCTAACGACCCATAACAGGATCAAGCACCGCAACCGCTCAGCCAGCTGCCATACTTTCAATTTGGTGGGTCGTGAAGGATTCGAACCTTCGACCAATTGGTTAAAAGCCAACTGCTCTACCAACTGAGCTAACGACCCAAACGAGGCGCATATAGTAATGATTTTTGGGCGCTGATCAACCCCTTTTGTTCGGGTTTCTCAACATTCTTTCAAGACTGGTTATTAACTGTCCGCTGAATCGAGATACTTTTGCGCCAGTTTGGCCGCGTTCGACTCCGGATAGTTGCGCACCACCGATTCCATGCGACTTTTCGCTTCGTTTTTCTCGCCTAAACGGTCAAGGGCAACGCCCAGTTTGTAGACCGCGTCCGGAGCCTTGCGATGGTCGGCATAACGGGTCGCCACAATGGTAAAGGCCTGCTTGGCCTGCTCAAGCTGCGGCTTGACCAGATACACCTCGCCCAGCCAGTAATAGGCATTCACCGACAGATCCCCCTCCGGGTACTTGTCGACGAAATCGTAAATCCGGTTGATGGCTTCGTCGTACTTCTTGTCTTTATGAATCAGGTCCTGAATCTGCTCGTACGCCTTGCGCTCGTCCGCTTGCGGCTGACGGTAGACCTTGGCGGCGGGCCGCTCCACGCTGGCAGAATCCGATGCTGCGCCCTGTTCGGCGGAGCTTGTTGCAGACGACGCTTTTTCCGAGAGTTCCAGAATCCGCTGATCAAGATCAATGTACCGGTCTCTCGACTGGCGGGTCAGTCGATCAATCAGGTTACGCTGTTCCTCGACTTCTCCCTGAAGCCGGCGAACCTCACCCTGCAATTGTTGGATCATGTAAAACAGCTCGGCGTTGGCCTGGCTGTTCCCGGCATTTTTTCGGGCTTCAGACGCGCTGTCCTGAAACACCGGAGTGGCAGATTGCGCCAGCGCGCCTCCCACTGGCGCAAACGCCAGCGAGAGGGCAACTGTCGCCATGAGCGTGTGTCTCATGGGGGGTCCTGTTGCTGTTTAGCTGTTACTCGAAAACGAGTTCAACACGGCGATTCTGGGCCAAGGCACTTTCATCAGAGCCCATCACAGCCGGCTTTTCTTCACCATAGCTTACGGTTTCCATTTGTCCGCGGGAAGCACCGTTCACGATCAGGAACCGCTCAACTGCGTTGGCTCGTCGCTCGCCCAGCGCCAGGTTGTATTCCTTGGTGCCACGCTCATCCGCATGACCCTCGAGACGAACCTGCTGGTTGGGGTTGTTTTCGAGGTAGCGGGCATGGGCGACCAGCACTTCCCGTGCTTCCGGCTTGATTTCCGCCGTATCAAAGTCGAAGTAGAAGGTGGTGATGTTGCGCATCGCTTCCTGTTCCGCCCGCTCCTCGCGTTCACGGAGCTCTTCGTCGGTCAGGTCAGACGAGGACACACCATCACGGTCGCCGCCGCCGTATACGGTGCTGCCACCATCCTGATCCACCGCCTCGACGTCGGAGCCATAAGCGCCGTCTTCCATGGTATCCCCGGTGGAGCTACAGCCGGCAACCAGGCCAAGGGAAAGTACCATTGCAAATGCTTTCTGATGAGCTGTGATCTTCATAACGTTTCCTTCCTATTGGTTTACTGCTTTCAGATGAATTAACGCAGAATCGGCGACCAGGCCGGCTCTCTCACATCGCCTTCGGACGCCGGCAGGCTGTAGGCTGCCCCGCCGTCCGCCGAAATAACGGTCAATACACTGTTTCCACTCTGCTTGGTCGCGTAAATCAGCATGCGGCCGTTCGGTGCCACGCTTGGAGACTCGTCAGATTCGGTGCGGGTGAGGACCGTTTCCTCTCCGCTTTTGAGATTTGTCCGCGCGATGTGAAACGCCCTGTCACGCTGATGCACGTAATACACGTACTTGCCTTCGTTATCCGGCCGCGGTCGCGCGTTGTAGCGACTGCCAAATGTGATACGGCGGGGATCTGCGTTCTCACTGGACTTGTGGTAGATCTGCGGGCCACCGGACCGGTCTGAGGTAAAAAAGAACCCGTTGCCGGTGTGATCCCAGCTTGCCTCGGTATCTATGGACCAGTGATTGGTCAGTCGCTTGAGATTCTTGCTGGCGATGTCCATACGGTAAATCTCGGCGTTGCCATCTTTGGACAGCGTCAACAACAGCGAGCGGCCATCGTCTGACCACGCTGGCGCCGAGTTGAGCCCCCGAAACTCGGCAATGCGGGTCCGGTTACCAGAGGCCAGCTCATGAATGAACACCGCGGGGCGCCCGGTCTCGAACGATACGTAAGCCAGCTTTTCACCATCCGGCGACCAGGCGGGCGACAGAATGGGCTCTTTGCCCTCCAGCCGGACCCGAGCGCGCTTACCATCCACGTCACTGACCTGCAGGCGGTAGCGAGGCTCTCCGCTGGCACGATCCAGGGTGACGTACGCCAGCTTAGTGGAAAACGCCCCCGGCACCCCGGTGATGGCCTCATAGACCTTGTCGCTGATGTGATGCGCCAGCGTGCGCATGTTGTTTGCGCTCGCACTGGCCGAAGACCCCAGAATGCGCTCCTCGCGATTGACATCAAACAGCTCGTAGCGGGCCTCAACACGGTCTCCACTGCGGCTGAGCTGCCCCACCACCACGTAACGCTGCCCCAGCAGTCGCCAATCGCGGAAATACATTTCGGAACGTTGTGAGGGCAGACTCAGCATTTTTTCCGGCGCGAGCGTGCTGAATTCGCCGCTCATGGTCAGGTCGTCCTGAACGATGCTGCTGACCTTGTCACCGGAGGGAATACCACCACTCTCGGCAAAGGGCACCACCGCAACAGGAATCGCCGCATCAGCACCTTCCGTGATTCGGATGGTGAGCTCGGCCGACGCCTGGCCGCTGCCCAGCAATGCCCACAGAAAGAGGACACACACCAGCTGGCATGCGTAGCGGATGCGCGATGTTTTTCCGGGTATTCTGGTCCGATTCGTCATCAGCTTTCCCATTTTCCTTATTGCAACCGCCGTGGATTGAATTCGATTGTAAACTGGCGGAAGTAGCGTTCAAACGTGTCCCGATCATCCGGAATCGGATAACGACTGAGCGATTTGACTGCCCCGAGGGCAGAATTGTCAAAAGCCGTATTACCGCTGCTGCTCACCAGTTTGACGGCCTGCAGTTCACCGGTCGGCAGCAAGGTGATCTGCAATCTTGCCGTCATGTCCTCGGTGGCAGATGACGGGGGATACCAGGCCTGGCTCAGCCGCTCGCGGATCAGTGCCTGGTACTTCTCACTCTCCGACATCATCCGCGCTTCCCGGGCTTTGGCTGCAGCCGCTTCCTGCCGTCGCCGCGCCTCAGCTTGCTGCGCCCGATCCGCCTCTTCCGCCAGCGCTTCGAGCTGCTGCTCACGCAGGCGCCGTTCCGCCTCTTTGCGCTTCTGCTCAGCTTCACGGCGAGCCTGCTCTTCACGCTCCCGTTTCTCGGCTTCTTCCCGTTTCCGACGTTCCTCTTCCTGCTTGCGGCGCTCTTCTTCGGCCTGTCGGGCCTCTTCCTGACGCCGCTTCTCCTCTTCCGCCCGCTGCCGCTCGCGTTCCTTTGCCTCAGCCTCGGCCCTCTGGCGTGCGGCCTCTTCCTCGCGGGCTTTCTGCTCTTCACGCTTCCGTAGCGCTTCAGCCTCTTGCTGCTTGCGCTCTTTTTCCTGTTCTATCCGCCGCGCTTCTTCCCTGGCCTTCTCTTCTTCTGCCGCGCGGCGCTCAGCCGCTTCCCGACGCTGCTGCTCTTCCTGATCACGCCGCCGCTCCTCGTCTCGATCCGGCTGCTCCCGCTCTTCAACCACCGGGCTTGGCTCTGGCTGTTGCTGAGTAATGAGCCGCGCGGCAATGCTCTGCGGCTGCGGCTCATCCCGAGGCGTACTCCAGGACCACCCGGTCAGAGCCACCACCACAATGAGACCGTGCAGAAGCAGTGACAAGGCAACGGGAGATTTCCAGGGTTGCTGCCCGGTACGGGTTACATCACGATCCTGACCTGTCACAAAAACCTGCCCGCTTTATGCTCAGTTTTCGGTGGATGGTGCTTCGGTGATCAAGCCGATGCTGGTGGCGCCGGCACCCTGCAACTCAGCCATCAGCCGAACAACTGTGCCGTACTCGACGTGCTCGTCACCACGCACCAGCACTTCCCTGGCACTGCCGACGGACAAAATTTTCGCCACCTGTGTCCGAACCTCACCCAGAGACATGGGATCGCTGTCTTCGTCGCCCACTTCCAGAAAGTAGGCACCGTTAGAATCAACCGAGACAATGATCGACTCCACGTCCTTGTCGGACTGGATGGGATCCGAGGCGGTTTCCGGCAGATCGACTTTGACACCCTGCGTCAACATCGGCGCCGTCACCATAAAAATAATCAGCAGTACCAGCATCACGTCGATGTAGGGCACCACGTTGATTTCCGACATTGGCTTCCGGCGGTTCGCCGGCATCATTCCCATGCCTTTCATGCCTTGTCTCCCCTGGCCGCTCTACGCAGACTGCCCGCTGTCATGCGGCGGATGACTGCTCGCTGTTATGCACACGGCGATGCAGGATGCTTGAGAATTCGTCTGCGAAAGTTTCATAGTTCTTCAGCAACGCATCCGACATGGCAGAGAACCGGTTGTAGGCGATCACTGCTGGTATGGCCGCAAACAGGCCCATCGCGGTCGCGATCAGCGCCTCGGAGATCCCCGGTGCGACAGTAGCCAGAGTTGCCTGCTGCACCTGAGCCAGACCACGGAAGGAGTTCATGATGCCCCATACTGTACCAAACAGGCCGATGTATGGACTGGTGGAGCCCACCGTTGCCAGAAACGGCAGCGACGCTTCAAGGCGCTCCTGCTCTCGGGAGAACGCAACCCGCATGGCCCGCTGAGTGCCCTCCATAACCGCATCGGCATCCCGGCTCTGCTGGCGCAGGCGGGAGAATTCCTTGAAACCGGCACGGAACAGGGACTCCATGCCTGAAAAAGGCGTGGGGTCGCTGTTCACTTCCCGGTACAACTGCCCCAGATCCATGCCGGACCAGAACCGCTCCTCGAACGCGAGCTGTGCCTGACGGGCCTTACGGAAAACCTGAAAACGCTGAAAAATGAGCGCCCAGGACACCACGGAAGCCAGAACCAGTAACAGCATGACCAGCTGTACCAGCACCCCCGCGTTAGCGATGAGATACCAAACAGAAACTTCTGACTCCACCTTCTACTCCTGGCTTGTTCCGGTTTACAGTTGGTTGTCGTGAACCCGTTCCAGCAGTTCACGCATGTTGTCCGGCAGCCTCCTCGGCCGCCCACTATCCAACGCCACACAGGCTACCCGCACATCGGCGGACGCCAGCAACACAGCCTCGTCTGCCGATTGGACGTTCCTGAACACCCGCTGGCGAAAATCCATCCACACCCGCCCGAAACCCACCGGCTCAGCGGTGACCAGCAATTCATCATCCAGCTTCGCCGGCACGGCATAGTGAATCGTCAGGCGCTGGACCACATAACTGATGTTGTCGGCCAACCCGGCCCTCAGACCGATTCCACAGGCCCGCACCCATTCCGTTCGGGCGCGCTCCATGTAGTGTAGATACCTGGCATGAAATACGATGCCTCCGGCATCCGTGTCTTCGATGTACACCCTGACCGGCAGCTGGAACGGTTCGGCGAAGTCCTGCTCAGTCAAACAGATCCTCCTTTCCTGAGCGTGCCGGCACCGCGCCAAAATGCTCGTAGGCACTGGAGGTCACCATCCGCCCCCGCGGCGTCCGTACCATGAACCCCTGCTGAATAAGAAAGGGCTCCAGCACGTCTTCAATGGTGCCTCGCTCCTCGCTGATGGCCGCCGCCAGACTTTCCACGCCGACCGGACCACCATCAAATTTCTCGATCATTGCCAGCAGCAACCGGCGGTCCATGTGATCGAAGCCTTGGTCGTCCACCTTCAGCATGTTCAGTGCCCGATCCGCAATACTGTCACTGATGCGACCATCCGCTTTCACTTCGGCATAGTCACGCACCCGCCGGAGCAGGCGATTAGCAATTCGTGGCGTGCCCCGCGAGCGCCGGGCAATTTCATAGGCACCCCCCTCGTCGATGGCCACGGAGGAGAGCCGCGCAGACCGCAGAATAATATGGGTCAGATCAGCCGTGTTGTAAAACTCCAGGCGCTGGACAATACCGAAGCGATCTCTCAACGGCGAAGTCAGCAACCCCGCTCTCGTGGTCGCCCCCACCAGGGTGAAGGGCGGCAGGTCCAACTTGATAGAGCGGGCGGCGGGTCCCTCACCAATCATGATATCCAGCTGGTAATCTTCCATCGCCGGGTAGAGCACCTCCTCTACCGCCGCACTAAGGCGGTGAATCTCGTCGATGAAGAGCACATCGCCCTCCTCCAGATTCGTCAGCATGGCTGCCAGGTCGCCTGCCTTCTCCAGCACCGGGCCCGACGTTGTCTTGATCGCGACACCCATCTCGTTGGCGATGATGTTGGCCAACGTGGTTTTCCCCAAACCCGGCGGCCCGAAAATCAGTACGTGGTCCAGTGCCTCTTCCCGCCCCCTCGCGGCGGAGATGAAGATATCCATCTGCTCTCGCACCGCAGGCTGGCCGACGTACTCAGATAACAACGTTGGCCGGATGGCACGATCCTGCACCTCTTCGTATTGCCCACCCTGGGCTGAAATCAGTCGATCAGACTCAATCATCGCGTTACCCGGGCTCTCAACCCCACTAAAAACCCCAACTTCATGGCTGTACAGTGTTTTCGGGATCAAGGAACCCCAATTGTACAAACGCCTCTGTGGCTGTCACGTTACGCTCTATACAGATTCGGCGCCAGACAGGTCGTAAGTTACGTCAGATTCATCCGGCAGGAATCATATTGCGCAACGCAAGACGGATCAGGTTTTCCGATGACATGCCCTCTTCCGCCACCTTACCGATCGCCCTGGTGGCCTCCTGAGGCTTGTAACCGAGGGCAATCAGAGCAGCTTCGGCCTCATCCCGCGGGGCATGGCTTGAAGCCGGCACAACGGCTCCAACACCCCTGTCTCCTGTCGCTGCCGACGACAGGGGCACAAACTGCCCCTCAAGTTGCCCTATCCGATCTGTCATTTCAATAAGCAGGCGTTCCGCCGTTTTTTTACCCACACCAGGCAGTTTGACCAGCGAATTGGCGTCACGGGCTTCGACACAACGGATGAATTGATGGGCATCGAGCCCTGACAGGATCCCGACCGCCAGTTTTGGCCCAACGCCGTTAACGCGGATCAACAAGCGGAACAAATCGCGATCCAGCCGCGACGCGAACCCATACAGGCTCTGGGCATCTTCGCGGACCGCGAAGTGAGTGTGCAGGGCGATTTCCTCTCCCGGTTCCGGGAGGTGGAAAAAGGTGGTGAACGGAATATCCACTTCGTAACCCAGCCCGGCGCACTCAACCAGCGCCTGACCCGGTGACTTTTCCACAAGTGTGCCTCGAATTCGGCCTATCAACGGGTTACTCCTTTGGCGCGACAGCGCCGGTTATTGTTGTCGGACCCGACCGTTGCGAACTTTTCCGCCGGCGGAGAGCCGGGCCACGCTCTGGCTCATATGGGCATGACACAAGGCAATGGCGAGCGCGTCTGCGGCATCTGCCTGGGGTTTGCGGGAGAGAGAAAGAAGTGCCTGCACCATGTGCTGGACCTGAGACTTATCGGCGCCGCCCTTGCCTACCACGGCCTGCTTGACCTGGCGGGCAGAATACTCGTGCACCGGTAATCCGCTGTTGGCAGCGCTGACAATGGCAGCGCCCCTTGCTTGACCAAGCTTGAGTGCGGAGTCCGGATTACGGGCCATGAAGACCTGCTCGATGGCAAATTCTTGCGGGCGGTATTCCCCGATCAATGTGGCAAGACCGTGAAAGATCGCTTGCAGGCGCTCCGCCATGGGCTTTTCACCCATGCGGATGCAACCGCTGTCGATGTACTCAATGTGGCGCCCTTCCGCCCGGATGATACCGTACCCGGTGATTCGGGACCCCGGATCTACGCCCAGAATGATCGCCACATCAGCTTCCTTGGTTGGACTAGCTTTCTGCCGGGTTGCTCCCGGCCTCGCTGGTGTCCGCCTTGTTACCTTCGATCACCTTGTTAACGGGCTTACGCAGACGGATGTGCAGCTCTCGCAGTTGCTTCTCGTCCACCTCACCAGGAGCCTGGGTCATCAGGCAAGTGGCACTCTGGGTTTTCGGGAAGGCAATTACGTCGCGGATGGACGTGGCGCCGGTCATCAGCATCACCAGCCGATCCAGACCAAAGGCCAGACCACCGTGGGGTGGGCAACCAAACTTCAGGGCATCGAGCAGGAAACCAAACTTGGCGCGGGCTTCCTCCTCTCCAATACCGAGAATACGGAAAACCGCTTGCTGCATGTTCTCGTCGTGGATACGAATCGAACCACCGCCCAGTTCAGTGCCGTTAAGCACCATATCGTAGGCGCGGGACAACGCTGTAGCCGGATTTTCGGCCAACTCTTCCGCGGTGCAGGAAGGCGCAGTGAAGGGGTGGTGGATCGCGGTCAGGCCACCGTCAGAGGTTTCCTCGAACATCGGGAAATCCACTACCCACATCGGTGCCCATTCGGCGGTGAGCATGTTCAGATCGTGACCCACCTTGATCCGCAAGGCACCCAGGGCTTCGTTGACCACGCTGGTCTTGTCGGCACCAAAGAAGACAATGTCGCCGTCTTCCGCACCTACGCGCTCGATAATGGCCATGGCGACGTCGTCGCCAAGGAACTTGATGATCGGTGACTGCAGGCCTTCGACGCCTTTGGCCACATCATTGACCTTGACGTACGCCAGACCTTTGGCGCCATAGATGCCAACAAATTTGGTGTAGTCATCGATTTGCTTGCGGGACAGATCGCCACCCTTGGGCACACGCAGGGCGGCCACACGGCCTTTAGGATCATTGGCCGGGCCGGCAAACACCTTGAAATCCACGCTTGCCACCAGATCGCCCACATCGAGCAGTTCCAGCGGAATCCGCAGGTCGGGCTTGTCACTTCCGTAGCGCTGCATGGCTTCGGCGTAAGGCATGCGGGGGAATTCCGGCAGGTCAACGTTCAGCACGTCCTTGAACAGAGAGCGAATCATACCCTCATTCAATGACATCAAAGATTCCTCATCAATGAACGACGCTTCGATATCTACCTGGGTAAACTCGGGCTGGCGGTCCGCACGCAGATCCTCATCCCGAAAACACTTGGCAATCTGATAGTAACGATCAACCCCGGACACCATCAGCAACTGCTTGAAAAGCTGAGGCGATTGCGGCAGCGCGAAAAACGAACCTTCATGGGTCCGGCTGGGCACCAGATAATCCCGTGCGCCCTCCGGCGTGGCCCGGGTCAGAATCGGGGTTTCCACATCCATGAAGCCATTGCCATCAAGGTAGTTACGGATATAGCTGGTGACACGAGAGCGGAATCGCAGGCGATTCAGCATTTCCGGACGACGCAGGTCTACGAAGCGGTACTTGAGGCGCACATCCTCACCCACATCGACGTGCTCATCCAGCGGGAACGGAGGAGTCGCGGCGGCATTAAGAATGCTCAGTTCCTTGCCCAGCAACTCGACCTGGCCGGTGGGCATGTTGCTATTCTCAGTGCCGGCAGGCCGACGACGAACACGGCCAGTCACTTTCACAACGAACTCACTGCGAACCTTTTCCGCCAGGGCAAAGCTCTCAGGGGTGTCGGGGTCAACGACGACCTGGGACATACCATCCCGGTCCCGCAGGTCCAGAAAGATCACGCCACCGTGATCGCGACGACGATGGACCCAACCGCAAAGCGTTACTTCCTGATCAATGTGAGATTCGTTGATACCACCGCAATAATGACTGCGCATACCGGTTCCCGTTGTTTCAGATGTGTGCATAAATGTGTGCAAAATATGGATTTGGCGGACACTACTGGAAAAGCCGCCCATTATAAACACAATACGCGCGAAAATCAGGCTCCAATCACGGTGGGTGACGCCTTGAGGACGGACCGATAGAATGGTGCGTTATTACAGCAATCGGAGTCGTTGTTTTGTCGTCCCGTGCCGAGCAGAAACTGAAAACACGTCGCGCCCTCATGGACGCTGCCCTGGCCCAGCTCAGCGCTGACCGTGGGTTTGGCAGCCTGAGCCTGAGGGAAGTTGCGCGGGAGGCGGGCATCGCCCCAACTTCCTTTTACCGTCATTTCGCCGAGCTGGACGAGCTCGGACTGGCACTGGTGGACGAGGGGGGCGTCGCGCTACGTCAGTTAATGCGCCATGCCAGAAAGCGCATCGCAAGGGACGGCAGCGCCATCAGCACCTCCGTTGAAACCTTCATGGAGTACCTCAGCAATAATGCCAACCTCTTCCGCCTCATGTTGCGCGAGCGTACCGGGGTATCCAAGCCCTTTCGGACTGCCATCCGTGCTGAAATCGATCATTTCGTAACCGAGTTGGCAGACGATTTGCGTCGCTTCGCCGACGAGCAGAAACGACCACTGTCCGATGCCAGGGTGGTGGCAGAAGCCATGGTAACACTGGTTTTCAACCAGGGCGCCGAGGCGCTGGATGCCATTCCGAAAGAACGGGAAGAACTGAAAGTAAAAATCAAAACCGAATTGCGGATGATTCTGGTCGGCTCGCAAGCCCTCGCGGCTCATGGGAAAACACCAAAAATCTGAGCATGAGAGAAGGTTGCGAATTATTTGGAACCTTTGCGACTTAACAACCGTTTGATAGATGGGATAGAGACTATCCTATTGTTGAGTCATTGCCTCCAGACGGCAATTTACGCCCGCCATAAGGCGGGCTTTTTTGTGCGACAGTCAGATGGCAAATTTCGTTCTGCCGCCAAACTGGTAGTCCTTTGGCAACGACGCGGCCGTGGCGGCTGCGCGCTGCGCGTCAACCTGGTGTCGACGCAGATAGTTCTCGATCTTGATCACACGGGCGCGACAGGCCTCTTCGATGTCCGGGCAACCGGCGTATTCCAGCTTGACCCCTGCCCGCACACCGCTGTCCACTTCCTGCACATAGCGAATATTGCCCGGCACGAAGCTGATCGCGACGTCATCATTGAGGTCGCGGCCGTGGTGCTTGCGAGCCAGAGACACCCGAATGTTCTGCTCAGGCTCTAAGCAGTCTTCCGGAAGAATCAGCGCCACTCCGTCACGATCGAAGTCGAGCACCGCGCACTCGCTGATCAGCTCCGAGGTGGACTCCGAGTAAACCCTGGCCGAGAGCAAGCCAATGGCAAGGTGCCGGTAATTGATGATATCCGCCTCTTGTGGAGATTCCTGGGCAGGTGCGCTAACAAGGGAAAGATTCGCCATGGGTTCATTCTCTGTATTTATGTATTTTTTTGTGATCTGCGTCACAGTTTTTGTAAGTACACGAAGGTATACACCGCGGGTTCCGGAAAATACCTATATACAGAGTGCGAAGGGCGACTTTTGGCCCAGAGAGTCAGAATACCCATGCAGAACAGGCCACCAATACAAAAAACCTACGCTGCGTTCAAAGCGCGCGAGTGGCGTAACGGGTCAGATAAGAGAGGAAATGACCGGATCGAGCTTCGAGCGCACCAATACCAGCTCCACGTCACTGTAGGGAACGGGCGCCTGCTTGCCCCACACCGGTGCTGGCCAGGCCGGATCACCGTCAAAGCGGACAATATGGTGCAGGTGTAATTGCGGCACCATATTGCCGAGCGCCGCCACATTGATCTTGTCACCGGAAAACAGTGCCATCATCTGGCGGCTCAGCGCCGAAGACTCCAGCAATAACCGTTGCTGCGCCTCGACATCGAGCTCATAGATTTCGCGGATCGCCGGTACCGCCGGCACCAGGATTACCCAGGGCCAGGTGCGATCGTTCATCAGCCGCACCTCGCACAGGCGGGTGTAACCAAGGCCGATGGTGTCCGCCGCAAGACGTGGGTGCAGCTGAAAGTCCCGGTGCTCGGTCATTTCAGTCAAACTGGAACTGGTTGCGGCCACGGCCGATGGCGTAGTAAATCAGGCCATGGCGTGCCAGCATGTCCGGCTCATACAGGTTGCGGCCGTCGAACACCACCGACTCCCGGAGTGCACTGGCAATCCCTCCGAAGTCCGGCGAGCGGAACTCTTTCCATTCGGTGCAGATGGCAAGCACGTCCGCCCCTTTCAGCGCCTGCTCTTTGGTCCCGCACAAACTGAGGCCGGACTGCTCAGCGTACAGTCGCTGGGTCTCTTCCATCGCTTCCGGATCAAACGCCTGAACCGATGCCCCGGCTTTCCAGAGATCCTCCATCAACGTGCGGGAAGACGCCTCACGCATGTCGTCGGTGTTGGGTTTGAAAGCAAGCCCCCACAGCGCCACCACCTTGCCCTGCAGATTTCCATTGAAATAGTGACTGATCTTGTCGTAGAGCACGTGCTTCTGGGCGTAGTTGACCGCCTCTACGGCATTCAAC
Source organism: Marinobacter sp. M-5 (assembly GCF_032911545.1). Taxonomy (NCBI): domain Bacteria; kingdom Pseudomonadati; phylum Pseudomonadota; class Gammaproteobacteria; order Pseudomonadales; family Marinobacteraceae; genus Marinobacter; species Marinobacter sp. M-5. Next base: position 1,355,267 of record NZ_JAWJEK010000001.1, on the reverse strand, counting down.
AGGCGCGCGTCGTAATCGCAGTCCCGTGCAGTGCGTGCCAGAGCCTGGACGTCTTTCGGGAAACAGGAGCCGCCGTAGCCACAGCCGGGGTAAATAAAATGATAGCCAATTCGCGGGTCTGACCCTATACCACGGCGCACCGCTTCGATGTCGGCTCCGAGGCGTTCAGCCAGATTGGCGATTTCATTCATGAAGCTGATCTTGGTAGCGAGCATGGAGTTGGCTGCGTACTTGGTCAGCTCCGCAGAACGGATATCCATGAAAATCATGCGGTCGTGGCTGCGATTGAAAGGATAATAGACCTCACGCAACATGTCCGCAGCCTTGTCGCTGTCGGTACCCACCACAATGCGGTCCGGCTTCATGAAGTCGTTAATCGCCGCCCCTTCCTTGAGAAATTCGGGGTTGGAAACCACGTCGAACTCCAACTCCAGGCCGCGACGGTCCAGCTCGGCACGCACGGCAGCCTTGACCTTGTCTCCGGTTCCCACGGGCACCGTGGACTTGTCCACCACCACCTTATAGCCTTCCATGTGCTCACCAATGGAGCGCGCAACGGCGGTAACGTATTGCAGATCCGCGGAGCCGTCCTCATCCGGCGGGGTGCCTACCGCGATGAACTGAAGTACACCATGTTGAACCGCTTGCGCGGTGTCTGTAGTGAATGAAAGCCGGCCGGCTTCCACCGTGTGCTTGACGATGCTGTCGAGTCCCGGCTCATAAATGGGTATGTGGCCGTTCTTCAGTTTGGCGATCTTGGCCTGGTCAACGTCCATGCATAATACGTCATGGCCCACATCCGCCAGGCAGGCGCCGGTGACCAGCCCAACGTATCCGGTACCAAAAATCGTAATCTTCATCCGTTCAATCCCGCGTGTGTAACGTTAAAAAATTAAAAGGGTCAGGCGTTGTCGCTGGCCCGACGGTGTTGCCAGAGTTTTTCCCAGGCGAGCGCAGTATCCACGATGGTGTCGAGATCATCGTAATCCGGTTGCCAGCCGAGCACCTCTTTGATGCGCCCGTTGTCGGCCATCAGCGCCGCCGGATCCCCTGCCCGGCGCCCGACTTCCTCGACCGGGAAATCCACGCCGGAGAGGCGCTTGACCACGTCAATCACCTCGCGCACGGTAAACCCGCTGCCATAACCGCAATTAAGCACCTTCGATTCACCACCGCCGGCCATGTGATTCAGCGCCATCACATGTGCCTTGGCCAGATCCTCGACATGAATGTAGTCGCGGACACAGGTACCATCACGGGTGTCGTAATCGGTTCCGAACACGCTCATACCGTCCCGTTGCCCGGTCGCGCATTCGCAAGCCACCTTGATCAGATGAGTGGCTTCCGGGGTCGCCTGGCCCAAGAGCCCATCCGGATTGGCCCCAGCCACATTAAAGTAACGCAAAATGACGTAATTCAGCGATGTGGCGGCCGCCAGATCCATGATCATGCGTTCACTCATCATCTTCGAGGCGCCATAGGGGTTGATCGGCACCAATGGCATATCCTCGGTCAGCACGGCTTCATCCGGCATACCATAGACCGCAGCGGTCGACGAAAACACCATGTAAGGAACCTGGTGCTCCGCGATGGCCTTTAGCAAATTCAGGGTGTTACGAGTATTATTGCGATAGTACTTGAGCGGATTGGCCACCGACTCGGGAACTACAATGTTGGCGGCGAAGTGCAGAACCGCGTCGAAGCGGTAACGGGCGAACACGTCGGCAATGGCCGCTTCATCGGCCAGGTCGCCAACCACCAGCTCGCCGCAGGTCACGGCCCAGCGATAACCCGTCGACAGATTATCAAAAACCACAATGGAGTGCCCGGCAGCACCAAGCTGACGAACAACGTGACTGCCAATATAACCGGCGCCGCCGGTGACCAATACGTTCATGACTCGCTGCTACCCTTGACTGAATTTTGTTGCTGTAATTGCCTCTGGCGCCGGATTTCGGCACGCCGGCTGCTGAAAAATTCACTGAGGATGGCACTGCACCGTTGCTCAAGAACACCACCTTTACGCTCAACCTGCCAGTTAAAATGCGGCTCGTCCAGTGTTCGCCGGGCCGATTCCACGGCTCCGGCCTTGGGTTCCGCGGCACCGTAAACCAACCGGCTGATGCGGCTGTGCACAATCGCGCCAACACACATAGTGCAGGGCTCCAGAGTAACGTACAGGGTAGCGCCGGATAAGCGATAGTTCCCGACACGCCGGGCGGCATCCCGCAACGCACGGATTTCAGCATGAGCCGTTGGATCGCAGCCACTGATCGGAGCATTGAAGCCCGCCCCTGTTTCAACGCCATCCAGCACAACCACCGCACCGACCGGCACCTCGCCCCGAGCGGCCGCTTCAGCGGCGAGCGTCAGGGCGCGGGTCATCCAATGTTCGTCTTCATTGGAACGATCGGTCATGGGTGATTCAGCCGGCGCTTATTCCCACTCAATGGTGGCGGGAGGCTTGGAGGACACGTCGTAGGTAACCCGCGATACACCAGTAATTTCGTTGATGATCCGGTTTGAAACCGTTTCCAGCAGATCGTAAGGCAGGTGGGCCCAACGGGCGGTCATGAAATCGATGGTCTCAACCGCGCGCAATGCAATCACATACTCGTAACGGCGGGCATCCCCCACCACACCGACGGATTTGACCGGAAGAAACACGGCGAAGGCCTGACTGGTCTTGTGGTAGAAATCCGCACGGTGCAGCTCCTCGAGGAAGATGGCGTCGGCACTGCGGAGGATTTCCGCATACTCTTTCTTGACCTCACCGAGAATGCGCACACCCAGGCCCGGCCCCGGGAACGGATGGCGATACACCATATCGTAAGGCAGGCCCAGTTCGAGGCCGATACGGCGGACTTCATCCTTGAACAATTCCCGCAATGGCTCGACCAGCTTCATCTTCATGGTCTCAGGAAGGCCACCCACGTTATGGTGAGACTTGATCACATGGGCCTTGCCGGTTTTGGAGGCCGCTGATTCAATCACGTCCGGGTAGATGGTGCCCTGCGCCAGCCAGTTGACGTCGCGGATACTGGCAGCCTCTTCATCGAACACGTCAATAAAGGTGTTGCCGATGATCTTGCGCTTCTTTTCCGGATCCGCCTCACCCTTCAGCTTGGACAGAAACAGATCTTCCGCGTCGACACGGATGACCTTTACGCCCATGTTGCTGGCGAACATGTCCATCACCTGATCACCCTCGTGCAGGCGCAGCAGGCCATTGTCCACGAACACACAGGTCAGCTGATCGCCAATCGCCTTGTGCAGCAATGCCGCGGTCACCGACGAGTCCACGCCGCCAGACAACCCCAGCAGAACCTTGTCGCTACCCACCTGCTCACGAATCTGCTGAACGGCATCATCCACGATCTTGGCTGGAGTCCACAGTGCCTCACAGCCACTGATGTCCAGCACGAAATGCTCCAGAATGCGCTTGCCCTGCAGGGTGTGGGTCACCTCCGGATGGAACTGAACCCCATACAGGTGCCGCTGACGATCCTGCATGGCAGCGATGGGCGCGCTCTCGGTGGACGCCAGGAGCTCGAACCCTTCGGGCAGCACCACAACCTTGTCGCCATGGCTCATCCACACATCGAGCAACGAATCGCCTGTTGCCGTCAGGTGGTCAGTGATGCCCTGCAGCAGCGGGCCGGCCGCGCGAATCTTGACCTGGGCATAGCCGAACTCCCGCTTCTCCGAGCTGGCAACCCGACCGCCAAGTTGCTCTGCCATGGTTTGCATGCCATAGCAGATGCCAAGCACCGGGATACCCCGATCAAACAGCCCCTCTGGCGCCCGGGGACCACCGAGCTGGGTTACGGATTCCGGACCGCCAGCAAGGATAATGCCTTTGGGATTGAACGCTTCGAGCTCTTCATCGGTGATGTCAAAGGCCCTGATCTCACAATAGACCCCGATTTCACGAACGCGGCGCGCGATCAACTGGGTGTACTGGGAGCCAAAATCGAGAATCAGAATGCGGTGGTCGTGAATGTTCTGGGCCATGGAGTCCTCGGATCAGAAATAATAAGCGCGGCTCAGACCCTGAGCCGCGCCCGGAACGGCAGTACTTAACCGATACGGTAGTTGGGTGCTTCCTTGGTGATGGTCACGTCGTGCACGTGACTCTCACGCATACCCGCGTTGGTAATGCGGGCAAATTGCGGTTTGGTGCGCATCTCTTCCATAGTGGCACTGCCGGTGTAGCCCATGGAGGCTCTCAGTCCACCCATCAGCTGATGCACGATATTGCGCATCGGGCCCTTGCAGGCGACACGGCCTTCGATACCTTCGGGAACCAACTTTTCAATGCCCTTACTGGCATCCTGGAAATAGCGGTCACTGGAGCCTTGCCCCATGGCACCAATAGATCCCATACCACGGTACGCCTTGTAACTGCGCCCCTGGAACAGCTCGACCTCACCCGGTGCCTCATCGGTACCCGCCAGCAGGCTGCCAATCATCACGCTGTGAGCGCCAGCGGCGATGGCTTTGGCAATGTCCCCGGAGAAACGCACACCGCCATCCGCAATCACCGGCACGCCACGATCTTTAAGGGCCGCCGCGACATTAGACACGGCGGAAATCTGTGGTACACCAATACCGGCCACGATACGGGTGGTGCAAATGGAGCCCGGACCAATACCCACTTTGACCGCATCAGCTCCGGCCTCGGCCAGCGCAATCGCCGCGTCGGCCGTGGCGATGTTACCACCGATCACCTGAACCTCCGGGAAGCTTTCCTTCACCCAGCGCACGCGATCAATAACACCTCTGGAGTGGCCATGGGCGGTGTCCACAACGATCACATCAACACCCGCTTCCGCCAGCGCCGCAATACGAGCTTCAGTATCGCCACCCGTGCTGACCGCTGCGCCGACGCGGAGGCGGCCCTGCTCATCCTTACAAGCCAGTGGGTAATCCTTGGCTTTCTGGATATCTTTAACGGTAATCAGCCCCTTTAGCTCGAACTCTTCATTCACCACCAGCACCTTCTCGATGCGGTGGCGATGCAGCAATTCTTTGACGTCATCCAGGCTAGCGCCTTCCCGAACCGTCACCAGCTTGTCCTTCGGGGTCATGATGTCAGAGACCGGCGTGTCCATGCGGCTCTCGAACCGAATGTCACGGCCGGTCACAATACCGACCAGATCGCGCCCGTCTACCACCGGCAGGCCGGAGATGTTGTTGGCCATGGTGATATCCACCAGCTCTCGCACCGTGGTGCCAGGGGTGACAGTGATGGGATCTTTCACCACACCACTCTCGAATTTCTTGACCTTGCGAACCGCCGCCGCCTGTTGCTCGACGCTCATGTTTTTATGCATGATTCCGATGCCGCCTTCCTGTGCCATGGCGATAGCCAGCTCCGCCTCTGTCACGGTGTCCATGGCTGATGAAAGCAGCGGAACGTTGAGGGTAATGCCCTTGGTCAGTTGGGTTTGCAGACTGACCTGGTGAGGAAGAACTTCCGAGTATCCTGGGATCAGCAGAACATCGTCGAATGTGAGGGCTTCTTCGGCAATTCGCAGCATTGGGATCCGCCTTTTGATCGTGCTAAGTTGGGAATTCACATGCCGTACCCGGCGTGGCCTGGCAGTGCGAGAACCTTAATCGATCTATTATAAATGGGCGTGGGTTTACAGTAAACCGCAGCGGTTTTAAGGTTCAATTGCATCTTTTTGAAATTCCGCTATTTTTGCTCTTCACTTTTCGGCTATTGCGTATGTTTAACCCGGGAGTCAGACGTTGAACACCCCTTTTCAGGATTCACGCCCACGGGCACTGAGCGTCAGTGAACTGAACCATCAGGCAAAACACCTGCTGGAAACCAGCTTTATGCAAGTGTGGGTCGAGGGGGAGATGTCCGGTTTTTCCCGCCCGTCATCCGGGCACTGGTATTTTTCCCTGAAGGACCGCAAGTGCCAGGTACGCTGCGCCATGTTCAAAGGGTTCAACCAACGCATCCGCGAACTGCCCAGGGAGGGTGACCAGATTCGCATCCGTGGCAAGGTCACCCTGTACGAGAATCGCGGCGATTTCCAGATTATTGTCGAGCATCTCGAGCCGGCAGGCCTGGGCGCCCTGCAACAGGCTTTCGAGGAACTCAAACGCAAGCTTGCCGAGGAGGGCCTGTTTGAGGTTGGCCGCAAGAAACCGCTGCCAACCGCACCGCGGCACATTGGCGTAGTCACCTCCCCCACCGGGGCTGCCATTCACGATATTCTGACCGTACTGGCAAGACGATGCCCCGCCATACCGGTAACGCTCTACCCCACCGCCGTCCAGGGCAAGCCCGCCACGGCGGACATCGTTCGCGCCATTGAACAGGCCCAGGCTCACGGCGTCGCTGACGTGCTGATTATTGGTCGCGGAGGCGGATCGCTGGAGGACCTGTGGTGCTTCAACGAGGAGGCCGTTGCCCGCGCCATCGCCGATTGCCGCATCCCGACCGTCAGTGCCGTTGGTCACGAGGTGGATGTGACGATTGCGGATTTCGTTGCCGACCTGCGCGCACCCACGCCCTCGGCCGCTGCCGAGAAAGTGTCGCCGGACCAGCGGGAATGGGTCAGGCAGGTGGACGAAAAGTACAGCCGCCTCACCCATGGCGTCCGCCGGGCGCTGCAACGAATGCAAACCCAGACCGGCCATCTGGCGGCGCGGCTGCGTGATCCAAGACGACAACTGATGGACAGGGCCCAGCGCCTGGATGAGCTGGATGTCCGGCTTGGCCAGGCCCTCCAGCAGGCGCTGCAGCAACGCACGGTGCGTGCCGGACACCTGGTCCAACGCCTCCGCACCCAATCCCCGCGCCGCCAACTGGACCACCATCACGACCTGCTCGCCCGCTTGCAGGACAAACTACAGACCGGGATTCGTCGGCGCCTTGACCGGCACCATGACCGGCTCAGCCACACCGGCCAGACCCTGCAGTTGGTCAGCCCGCTGGCGACCCTGGGACGTGGATACGCCATAGCCCGCCGCCAAAGCGATGGCCTGATACTCCGTGATGCAGCCGACGTCAGCCCGGGAGACGCCATCAACACCCGTCTCGGCAGAGGTGATATCACCGCCACCGTGATCTCGGTCAATTCAGCGGATGAATAATCCGCCTGCAGGCGCTGACTAAGCCTATGGTCTAGTAGTCCTTCCCCTCAAAGTGCCTACAGTTATGGGCAGCACTGGAAAACAACAACAGGAACACGAGGTGGATGGCATGGATTACAACTCCGAGTTCAGGCGATCGATCGACAGACCGGACGAGTTCTGGCGAGAGCAAGCTGCGAACATTGACTGGATCAAGTCACCGGAAACCATCTGGCAGGCCACAGATAATGGCCACGGTGTCTGGTTTCCGGACGGGGAACTCAACACCAGCGACGTCGCGCTGGATGCCAATATTCGTGCCGGCCGCGGCGATCAGGCGGCATTGATCTACGACTCACCGGTCACCAACACCACCCGCACCTACACCTACACCGAACTCACCCGGCAAGTCGCCCTTTTTGCCGGGGTCCTCAAGGATCGCGGTATCTCAAAGGGCGACCGGGTGATCATCTACATGCCCATGGTGCCGGAAGCGGTGATCGCCATGCTGGGTTGCGCCCGAATAGGCGCTATTCACTCGGTAGTGTTCGGCGGATTTGCCGCCCACGAGCTGGCGGTGCGTATTGACGACGCGAAGCCCAAGGCAGTCATTACCGCCTCCTGCGGAATTGAAGTCGCCCGAGTTATCGAATACAAGCCGTTGGTCGACAAAGCCATCGAACAGGCCAGCCATAAACCCGAGTTCTGTATTCTCTACCAGCGCCCGCAAGTGAAAGCATCGATGCAGAACGGACGCGATTTCGACTGGCAGGATCTGATGGCCAGCGCCAGCCCCACCGACCCGGTGCCGGTCAGGTCCACCGATCCGCTGTACGTTCTGTATACCTCCGGCACCACCGGAAAACCCAAGGGCGTGGTGCGGGACAACGGCGGTCATGCCGTCGCGCTTCGCTACAGCATGCAACTGGTCTATGACGCCAAACCCGGCGATGTGTATTGGGCCGCCTCCGATGTCGGCTGGGTCGTCGGCCACAGCTACATTGTGTACGCGCCGCTGTTTGCCGGCTGCACCACTATTCTCTACGAGGGCAAGCCGGTCAAAACCCCGGATGCGGGCGCGTTCTGGCGGGTGGTTCAGGACCACGGGGTCAACATGCTGTTTACCGCACCGACAGCCTTCCGCGCCGTGCGCAAAGAAGATCCCGAGGCGGATCAGCTCACACGTTACGACATCAGCTCGCTGAAACGACTGTTCCTGGCCGGCGAACGGCTTGATCCCGCCACCTATGAGTGGCTCAAGGAGCAGACCGGCCTGCCCGTGCTCGACCACTGGTGGCAAACCGAGACCGGCTGGGCTATTTGCTGCAACCCGGTTGGCATCGAGATGATGGCCACCCGACCCGGCTCCGCCACAGTGCCCTCTCCCGGCTTCAACGTTCAGGTTGTGGACCTGGAGGGCAGCCAGGTCCCGGCCGGGGAGCAGGGCCAGATTGCCGTCAAACTGCCCTTACCACCCGGCTGCATGACAACCGTCTGGGGCGACGACGAGCGCTTCCGCAAAACCTACCTCGACCCGATCAAGGGGTTTTACACCTCCGGCGACGGCGGGTTCATTGACGACGATGGCTATGTGTTTGTTATGGGGCGCACTGACGACGTCATTAACGTCGCCGGACATCGCCTGTCTACCGGAGAGATGGAGGAAGTCGTGGCCTCTCACCCGGCAGTGGCAGAGTGCTGTGTGGTGGGTGCCCGGGATGAAATGAAAGGGCAGATTCCGGTCGGCCTGGTGCTGATCAAGGACAGCGCCACCATCGATCACGATGAGCTCGAGGAAGAGCTGGTCGAGATGGTGCGTGAAAAAATCGGCGCTATCGCGTGTTTCCGGCGTGCCATGGTGGTTGAGCGCTTGCCTAAAACACGCTCCGGCAAGATCCTGCGCCGCATCATCCGCCAGATTGCCGATGGCGAGGACTACAAGGTGCCCAGCACCATCGATGACCCGGCCATTCTGGAGGATATCAGCAAACAGTTCGGACGCTAACGGAGCCAACCACAAAACCGGTTAGCCTTGCGGTTAAAATGCCAGGCTACCCGGTGACATTTTTATGACAAGCCGTTGTTTTTGAAGCTTAAAAAACCAACAACAAAGTCATTAAAAAAGCGTTGACGCCCCCAAAACTCGGTCTATACTGAAATTGCTGTGAAAATACAGCGTTATTTGGTGAAAGTGCTCCAACGTCCTGCCGCAGTGCTCTTCGTTGCTCCTTCCTCAGTACGCTTGGATTTCTCAGCACCGGTTAATCCCAGGGAAAACCGAAGGTCCCGTGAGGGCAAAATCTCAGGAATACAGGAAAGATCAATGTCTGATACTAAAACCGGCTCCGTCAAGTGGTTCAACGAATCCAAAGGCTTTGGCTTCATCGCTCAGGATGGTGGCAGTGACGTATTCGTCCACTACAGTGCAATCAACTCCAGCGGTTTCCGTACACTGACCGAAGGTCAGCAGGTACAGTTTACCGTTACGCAGGGTCCGAAAGGTCCCCAGGCGGAAAACGTTACCCCGGTCTGAGGTAACGCTCCCGCTTTTGCCCCTCACGGGCAACAGCTCACAAAAAAGCCGGCTTGCGCCGGCTTTTTTGTGCCTGGCTGATCTGAATCAGGCTTCGCCGGCTTCCACCGCCGGCTGCGCAACCGGCGCTGTTGCGACCTGGGCAACCGCCGAGAAAAGCGCCTGCAAGGTTGCCGACGTGGTGTCCTCAGCCAGAGCAGCCGCGCTGCAATGGAATCCATCAACGGTCAGGCGGATACAGGCCAACGCATTGGCTTTAGTGCCCTCACCCAGGGCAAATTCATCGTAGGCCTCGACAGCAATCCGCACGCCACAGGAGGCCTCCAGCGCGGCCGATACCGCCTCAACCGCGCCAAGCCCCAGGCCTTCAAGGCGCACCGGATGCTCATCGCTACCCAGACTGACAGAGGCCTTCACGCCATTGTCGTCGCGATGCAAATCATAGGACTTCAGCGCCCAGGGGGCGTGCACCTTCAGATAGCGATCCTCGAACAGGCGGTGAATAGTCAGGGAGTCGATTTCCCCGCCGTTGATCTCGGCCTCACCCTGAACCACCTTGCTGAATTCGATCTGCAGCCAGCGCGGCAGGCTGATGTTGTAGTCGCGCTCCAGCACATAGGCGACACCGCCTTTCCCGGACTGGCTGTTGATACGCACCACTTCCTCATAACGGCGCCCCAGATCCCGCGGGTCAATCGGCAAATAGGCCACGTTCCACAGGTCACCGTCCTGGCGCCGGGCCAGACATTTACGGATGGCGTCCTGGTGACTGCCTGAAAAGGCCGTGAAGACCAGCTCACCGGCGTAGGGATGGCGGGGATGAGTCGAGATTTCGGTACAGGCTTCCACAACCTCGGTAACCTCCGCCATGCCGGAAAGGTCCAGAGTCGGATCGACACCCTGGGAATACAAGTTCATGGCCATGGTGACCAGGTCCATGTTTCCGGTGCGTTCGCCGTTACCCATCAGGGTGCCCTCCACCCGGTCGGCGCCCGCCATGACCGCAAGCTCGGCAGCGGCCACCGCGCACCCACGATCGTTATGGGTGTGCACACTGATACGGAAATGCTCGCGGTAGCGGACCCGATCACAAATCCATTCGATCTGATCGGCGAATACGTTCGGCGTCGCCATTTCCACCGTTGCCGGCAGGTTTATCACCACCGGCTGCCCCTGGTCCGGGCGCCAGACGTCATTGACCGCGTCAATCACTTCAGCGGCAAAATCCAGTTCCGTGCCGGTGAAGCTCTCCGGTGAATACTGAAACGTCCATCGGGTTTCCGGATGCCTGGCGGCAATATCACGCACCAGTTCAGCGCCTTTCACGGCAATGTCACGGATACCGGCGCGATCAAGCCCGAACACCTGCTCGCGCTGGACGGTGGACGTCGAGTTGTATACATGAACAATGGCTTGCCGCGCACCCTGCAACGCCTCGTAGGTGCGCTCGATGAGCTCCGCTCGCGCCTGGGTCAGCACCTGAATGGTGACGTCCTCGGGAATCCGGTTTTCCTCGATCAGCTTGCGACAGAAATCGAAATCCGGCTGGCTGGCAGCGGGAAATCCAATCTCGATTTCCTTGAAGCCGAGCTTCACCAGCAAATCGAACAGACGTTGCTTCTGGGCAACGGACATGGGTTTCACCAACGCCTGATTGCCATCCCTGAGGTCAACAGCGCACCAGTCGGGCGCTTTGTCGATGATCTGATCAGGCCAGCGGCGATTCTTCTTGGCGACGGGTTTGAATGCAACGTATTTGCGGTGATCGAATGCCATGTCAGTCCGGTCCTTGCGAATTGCGGAAGTCTGTCAACGTATGAACCACAGGATAACGCTGACTCCGGGACAAATGATTGCTATTTTTCTGTTTTGCCCTACCATTTAGGCAGTTTTTACCCCATACAACAACGGTAAAGCAATTTTATGCTAAATAATAACGCAGCACTTGTGAGAATCGACAAAACCGATCGGAGAATCCTCGAGGAATTGCAGACCGACGGCGCCCTCACCAATCAGGAACTGGCAGACAAGGTCGGCCTGTCGCCCTCCCCCTGCCTGCGTCGGGTTCGCGCTCTGGAGGAGGCCGGCGTCATTATCCGCAAAGTCACCATCCTCGATCACAAGAAGCTGGGACTATCCCTGACCGCCATCATTCTGATCGGGATGGACCGGCACACACCCGAGCGATTTTCCGCGTTCGAGGAGCAGGTGGCGGAATACCCGGAGGTGCAGGAGTGCTATTTGATCACGGGGCAGGATGCAGACTACATGCTGAAGGTCGTGGTGCCGGATATGGACCACTACCATCACTTTCTGCTCAATCGCATCACCCGGATCCAGGGCGTGAGTGGTGTCCACTCCAGTTTTGTGCTGCGTCGAGTGATTGATAATACCGCGTTGCCGCTTGGGTACCTGTCATGACGCCTGTGGAGTTTCAGCCCACCAGCGACTGCACATACGCTGTCATCATACTCTTGAGCTCACGGACCAGGTTCTTTGCCTGATCTTCCGGAAGGGTCACGGCCAGCCTAAGGATGCTGCCGGCGGTGCGGGGCAGCATCAGACTGGCCGTCCAGCGTTTATCCTTATCCAAGTGCGGAAACTCGACCGCCAGGCGGGCGTCCAGGTCCCGGGCGTGGCTGTACAGCTCTCTCAGATCCAGATGCCGCAGCTCGGGCATGGCTTCCACTCCGCTCCAGATCGCCGAGTAGGCCGGTTCCGTGCGATAGAATTCGTAGAACAGATCGATCAACACATCCACCGCATCGGCAAGACTGGTCTCACCGAGGCGGTCACGCAGGGCCGACTCCACTTTCTCGACGTGGCGCTCCGCTATCGCTTTTACAATCGCTGTCTTGTTCGGGAAGTAACGATAAAGGGAGGCCAACGACATATCAGACTGACGCGCGATGGCCGACATGCTGGTGGCATCGACTCCGACGTCGTGGAAAATAGCGGTGGCATGCTGGAGAATGGTTTCCACCCGCTCACGGCTGCGAGCCTGAACCGGCCTCCGCCGCGGCGTGACATTCAGCGCTGAATCTGTGTTCTCTGAGCTCATAAGCCAGCTACACCCACTCGATCTGTACCTTGTGTGACAGGCTCCGTACAATAACCACCAATGTACGATAAATAAAGGGCCGGGCGCGCCAATCGCAGCCTAGCCACTAGCCTAAGAACCTTGACAACCTCATACGGAAGACACAATGCGAGCAAGCCGTTTCCTGATTGCCACCCTGAAAGAAACACCCGCCGATGCGGAGGTCATCAGCCATCAGCTGATGCTTCGGTCAGGGATGATTCGCAAGCTTGCCTCAGGGCTCTATACATGGCTGCCCATGGGGCTGCGAACCCTTCGCAAGGTTGAGCGGATCGTACGGCAGGAAATGGACAAGAGCGGTGCCCAGGAGCTGCTGATGCCAGCGGTCCAGCCCGCCGAACTGTGGCAGGAATCCGGGCGCTGGGAACAGTACGGTGGCGAACTGTTGCGAATGAACGACCGCCATGGTCGCGAATTCTGCTTCGGACCGACCCACGAGGAGGTGATCACCGATCTCATCCGCAATGAGCTGAAAAGCTACAAAGAGCTGCCAGCCAACTTTTACCAGATCCAGACCAAATTCCGCGACGAACGTCGTCCCCGCTTTGGCGTCATGCGCGCCCGTGAATTTCTGATGAAGGATGCCTACTCCTTCCACGTCAACGCGGAGTCGTTAAACGACACCTATCAAACCATGCATCAAACCTATTGCGCCATTTTCGATCGGGTCGGCCTTGATTACCGGCCGGTTCAGGCGGACTCCGGGGCGATTGGCGGCAACGCTTCCCACGAATTCCATGTACTGGCCTCGTCCGGCGAGGACGACATTGTGTTCAGCACCGACAGTGACTACGCCGCTAACATAGAAAAAGCGGAAGCGGTGGCTCCGGCGGGCGAGCGACCCAGACCCACCGAGGAACTGAAGGAAATTGCCACACCGGATCAGCGCACCATTGATGCCATTGCGCAATTCCTCGACATCGATGCGGCACGCACCGTCAAAACCCTGCTGGTCAAGGGCGAGGCCGACGACGATGGCAAGGCGGGGCTGGTCGCCCTGATCCTGCGTGGCGATCACACCCTCAACGACATCAAGGCCGAAAAGCTGGCCGGCATCGCCGAGCCGCTGACCATGGCAAGCGATGACGAAATCGAACAGGCCATCGGCTGCAAGCCCGGCTCCATTGGTCCGGTCAAACTGCCGGTGCCGGTGATCGTCGATCGCGCAGCGGCCCATCTGGCGGATTTTGTCTGCGGTGCCAACCGGGACGGTTACCACCTGACCGGCGTGAATTGGGGCCGCGATGCCGCCGCAGATCGGATCGAGGATCTCCGCAATGTGGTCGAGGGTGACCCGAGCCCGGACGGCAAAGGTAGCCTGGAAATTCGCCGCGGCATTGAGGTAGGCCATATCTTCAAGCTGGGTAACAAGTACAGCACCGCCATGAACGCCACGGTGCTGGATGAAAACGGCAAGAGCGTGATTCTGGAGATGGGCTGCTACGGCATCGGTGTGTCGCGCATCGTGGCCGCGGCGATTGAGCAGAACCACGACGACAAGGGCATTATCTGGCCCGACGCCATTGCCCCGTTCGAAGTGGCCATCGTTACCCTGAATGCCCACAAATCCCCGGACGTGGCGGCAGCCGGTGAGCGGCTGTACGATCAACTGCGCCAGGCCGGGTTCGATGTGCTGCTGGACGACCGTAACGAGCGCCCGGGCGTGAAATTTGCGGATATGGAACTGATCGGCATTCCCCACCGCTTCGTGGTGTCCGACCGTGGCCTGGCCGCGGGCACGCTGGAATACAAGGGTCGTCAGGATGCGGACAAACAGGACGTGGCGGTCGATGAGTTCCTGCCGTTCTTGCTGAAAGCCTCACCCCGCAACGGGCTCTAGGTCGGGTCTGCGGTACCGGGGCTCAAGCCCCGGATGCCTTCCGGGCCGGGATCACTCCCGGCTCACGCTCCAGCTGGACGCCAAAGCGCGCGTCCACGTCCCTCTGAATACGGTCTGCCAGTGCCAGCACGTCGGCACCACTTCCTCCGGAATGATTGATCAGCACCAGAGCCTGGCGGTTGTGAACACCCACCCGCTCATCCCGAAACCCTTTCCAGCCACACTGGTCGATCAGCCAGGCCGCCGCGAGTTTTGCTGTTTCGCGCCCGGGATAACCCGGCATGTCCGGGTTATCGGCTTTCAGAGCTTCCCACTGGGCCAGCGAAACCACCGGGTTCTTGAAAAAGCTGCCGGCATTGGGCATCTGTTGCGGGTCGGGCAGCTTGCGACGGCGAACCGCCATCACTGCCTGCGCAACGTCCAGCGGGGTAAGCTCGTCCGTCTTCTGCGCCTCAAAGTAGTCCCGTAAATCGGCATAGCCCAGCGCCAGCGGCTGCGAGCGGCTCAAACGCAGACGCAGCTCCACGATCACGTAGCGGCCTGGCTGATGCTTGAACAGGCTGTCTCTGTAAGCAAAGTCGCAGTCCTCGTTGGCCAGAACCTGCCAGTCTCCGGTGTCGCGGTCCAGTACCGTAACACTGACCAGTGAATCCCGCAGTTCCACTCCGTAGGCGCCAATGTTCTGTACCGGCGCCGCACCCGCCGTGCCGGGAATCAGCGCAAGGTTCTCGATACCACGGTAGCCGGCCGCCGCTGCGTACAGCACTGCATCGTGCCAGTTTTCCCCTGCCCCGAGGGCCAACACGGCGGAGTCACCCTCCACCTGCTCCCAACGGCGGCCGGTGAGGGCCATGTGCAGCACCAACCCGTCAAAGTCGCCCGCAAACACCAGATTGCTGCCACCACCCAGGATCAGCGTTTCCAGCCCCTCCCGGTCGGCGAACGCAAGGAGAGCCGCCAACTGGTCATCGGAATTCACATCCGCGTACCAGCGTGCACTGGCATCAATGGCAAGGCTGTTGAGGGTTCGCAGGCTGACGTTTTCACGGATTTCAGCAGGCTTGTTCACGCCAGGCGCTCCCGGATTCGGGCCAGCAGCCCCTCGCTGGCCTCTGCGATGAGATCCAGCACCGCCTCGAAACCGTCGTCACCGCCGTAGTAGGGGTCCGGCACCTCATCGTTGGGGCTGCTTCCATACGCCAGGAAAAGTTCCGGTTCAGTGCCTCCGACCTGTCGCCATACGTCACGGACGTCCGCCAGGTTCTGCCGATCCATCACCAGAACCACATCGAACTGGGCCAGGTCGGCGGCCCGGAATTGCCGCGCCCGCAACCCGGAGATATCTATACCGCGCTGCCGCGCTTTCGCCACCGCGCGCTTATCAGGGGCCTTGCCCACATGCCAACCTCCGGTACCGCAGGAGTCAATCTGGATATCGGCCTCAAGTCCCGCGCGGGCGACAACCTCACGGAAAACACCCTCCGCACTGGGCGAGCGGCAGATATTGCCAAGGCAGACGAACAACACGTTGATCGGTTTGCGTGCACTCACGGCTGGCTCGCCTCCATCCACTGTCGCAGTCGTTGCAGGTCGGCCTCGGTATCAACACCAGCCGGGGGGCGTTCCAGGGCTTCTTCAACGTGAATATGAGCACCGTTGTAGAGGGCACGCAGCTGTTCCAGCGATTCCGTCACCTCAGTAGGCGCAGGTGACCAGCCAACAAAATCCGTCAGTAAACGCACGCGATAGCCATATATTCCGATATGACGGAAATAGCTCACGCCGGCAGGTAAAGGTGCATCTCCGGACGGCCAATGATCCTGGCCCCAGCTATCACGGGCCCAGGGGATGGGCGCCCGGCTGAAATAGTGCGCCATGCCCTGATGATCCGCGACCACCTTGACCACATTGGGATTGAACACACTGGCCAGATCCGTAATCTTTTCACACAGGGTCGCGATGGCAGCGTGGGGAAAACGCTCAAGATTATCGGCCACCTGGTTGATCAGTGCGGGAGGGATCAGGGGCTCATCGCCCTGAACGTTGACAACCCGGTCGTCAGCTTTGAAACCGAGCGTGCGGGCAACCTCTTCCAGCCGGTCGGTGCCACTGGCGTGATCGGGCGAGGTCATCACCACTTCCGCACCGAAGGCCCGGCAAACGGATTCGATGCGTTCATCATCGGTCGCAATAACCACACGGCTGGCGGCACTCTCACCGGCGCGCTCATAGACATGGCGGATCATCGGTTTGCCGGCAATGTCGGCCAGCGGCTTGCCCGGCAGGCGGGTAGACGCGTAGCGGGCGGGAATCACCACGGTAAAGGACATGACACTCCCCTATCAGCGTTTATCGAGGCGTTCATCCGTTGACAGCGTACGCGCTTCCGTCGCCAGCATGACCGGGATGCCCTCACGGATGGGGAACGCCATCGCGTCCTGGTAGCAAATCAACTCGGTTTTTTCCTGATTCAGTTTCAGGTCACCCTTGCACACAGGACAGGCCAGCATGGCCACCAGCTTTTTATCCATATCAGGTTCTCTCGGTTTCGTGATGATGTAGCAGCGAGGCGCATTCCCGCACGCGATCCAGGAATGCCACCGTAAATTCTTCCGGCAGAGTTGCAGTGACCGACAACACCCAGGCGTTATCACCTGCAATGTCCCGGCATTTGACCGCATCCTTGGCGGTCATGACCAGCCGCCGGGTGCTTCCGGTGTCCAGGTCCGAGGCCTGGAATCTGTGATGATCGGCAAATGCCCGCCCGGACACCTGCGCACCCAGCGCTTCCAGTGTAGCGAAAAAACGCCCGGGATTACCGATGCCCGCCACCGCCTGCACCGGCTCCCCGCGCAAGCTGTCCAGTGGCGCAGCCTTGCCGGTCTTCAGGTGTCGAAGCCCGGTCGGCTCCAACACCATGGTGAATTGCCGGGGGTGCTCCAGATCGTCCAGCCACCCCCCGTTGGTCACCACAAAGTCCACACCGGACAAACGCTCCAGTGGCTCCCTCAGCGGGCCCACCGGAATGCCTGCGCCGTTGCCCAGGCCGCGCGCGCCGTCGAACACGGCCAGCTCGATATCTCTGGGCAAGGCGTAATGCTGTAGCCCGTCATCACAGATCAATACGTCGCCCAGCTGTTGTTTCAGCGCCCACAGTGCCCCGCGTTTGCGCTGCGGATCCACCACTACCGGGCAGCCGGTTTCCAGACGCAACATGACCGGCTCGTCTCCGGCCTGTTCGGTGGAGGTGCTTTCATCAACACTCAGGGGGTAGGCATCGGAACGACCGCCGTAGCCGCGGCTCAGGATCACCGGCCGCCAGCCCTGCTCCCGCAGCAGCGAGACCAGTCGCGCCGTCAACGGGGATTTGCCGGTTCCCCCTGCGGTGAGGTTGCCAACCACGATCACCGGCACCGGAAGCGCTGCATCTTTCTCGCGCCAGGCCTTGCGGCGGCGACTTTCAGCAACCATCCGATAGAGCCAGGCCAGCGGATACAGCAGCCACAGCGGCCGCCCGGTGCCATACCAAAGGCGGTCAATCAGTGTGGTCATGCGTGCTCGCTGAACTGCAGCTGATGCAACTGCGCGTAGGCACCGCCGGTGGCCAGCAGTTCATCGTGACGACCGGACTCGATGATCCGACCAGCCTCCATGACCAGAATGCGGTCGGCTTTCTCGATGGTCGACAATCGATGCGCAATGACCAGGGTGGTTCGCCCCTGCATCACGGTTTCAAGCGCTTCCTGGATGTGGCGCTCCGACTCCGTGTCCAGTGCCGACGTGGCTTCGTCAAGAATCAGAATCGGTGCGTTCTTGAGCAACGCTCGTGCAATAGCCAGTCGCTGGCGCTGGCCGCCAGAGAGCATCACGCCGTTATCACCGATCATGGTGTCGAGCCCTTCCGGCATGCGATCAATGAACTCCAGGGCATGGGCTTTTGCCGCCGCCTCGCGGATTTCCTCGCGCGTACAATGGCGCAAGGCACCGTAGGCGATGTTGGCTGCAATGGTGTCGTTGAACAACACCACGTTCTGGGTCACCAGGGCAATCTGGGTCCGCAGCGCCCGCAGACCGAAGTCCTTCAGCGAATGCCCGTCGATGCGAATATCGCCCCCGGTATATTCATAAAATCGGGGCAGCAGGCTGACCATGGTGGACTTTCCGCTGCCGGAGCGACCAACGAGGGCAACGC
Source organism: Marinobacter sp. M-5 (assembly GCF_032911545.1). NCBI lineage: Bacteria > Pseudomonadati > Pseudomonadota > Gammaproteobacteria > Pseudomonadales > Marinobacteraceae > Marinobacter > Marinobacter sp. M-5. The sequence goes on along the minus strand of NZ_JAWJEK010000001.1, from coordinate 1,336,507 downwards.
TCTGCCCGGCGGGGATGTCCAGTGAGATCGACTGCAGGACGTTATCCAGCTGATCACGGTAGCGGAACGAGACGTCGGCAAAAGTAATATCGCCATTGACCCGCTCCGGGCGATAGGTGCCGTTATCGTGTTCGGGCTCTTCGTCCATAGTACTGAACACATCGTGGGCGGCAGCAACCCCCTTCTGAATCTTGGCGTGCACTGAGGTCACCTGACGAATCGGCTTGGCCATGGTGGTTGCCGCCGTGATGAAGGCGATCAGCTGGCCGGTGCTCATCTCACCACGAATCTCGGGTGCCAGCATGGTCCACACCAGTGCCGCGATGGCCACAGCCACCAGCACCTGAATCACCGGAATGCTGATGGCCTGGGTAGACGCCATTTTCAGGCTTTGTTTCAGGTTCTTTTCACTAACATCACGGAATCGCTCGCGCTCATAGTCCTCGCCACCGAAGGTGCGAACCACCCGGTAACCGGAGATGGATTCCGAGGCCACGTGGGTGATGTCCCCCATGGATCCCTGAATACGTTTGCTGATCTTGCGAAAACGCTTGCTGGCATAACTGACCACGAGGCCGATGAGGGGACCCACGGCCACAAACACCAGCGTCAGTTTCCAGTTGGTGTAGAGCATGAACCCCAGCAAGCCCAGGATGGTCAGGCCTTCCCGCAGCGTGATGGTCACGGCGTTGGTGGTGGCCTCGGCAACCTGTTCCACGTTGAAGGTCAGCTTGGACACCAGACGCCCGGATGCGTTGTCATCGAAATAGCGCGACGGCAGGCTCAGTAAACGATCAAACACCTGATTTCTCAGGGCATTGATCACCTGCCGCCCGACGTAGCTGATGAAGTACTGGCTTAGAAACGTGCCCACGCCACGGAACGCGAAAACCCCGACAATGAGCAGGGTCAACAGGATCCGGTTCTCCTCGGTGGGGTTTTCAATGGCGAGAATCACGTACTCCATGGCGGCAGCCATACCTGTGGACGCAGCGGCATAGATTACGTTGCCCAGCACCGCCAGTGAAAACGCCAGCCAGAATGGCTTTACGTAGGCGAGCAGGCGTTTGTAGGTGGCCCAGTTGGAGGTCGAGGGCGCCTCGGTGTCGGTGCCCGGTACAGATTCACTCACTGGCCGTCAGCCTCCCGCTCGGTGGTGATGCTCAGTTTGGCAAAGCCCAATCGGCCAGCCACATCCATCGCGCGCACCACAAACTCGTGGGGCGTCCTGGCGTCGGCAGTGATTACGTAAGGCAGGGAGTTGTCACCGTCCGCGAGCTCACTGACCGCTCGCTCAAGGGTTTCCCGACGGTTGTTCACGAGAGTGCGTTGATTGAGGATGTACTGCCCCTCGGCGTTGATCACCACATCAATTTCCCGCACCTCGGTTTCGGCGCGGGCCTCAGCGCTGGCCTGCGGCAACTCGACCTGCAGGTGACTCTCGCGGGTAAAGGTGGTGGACACCATGAAGAAGATTAACAGCAGGAACACCACATCGATCAGTGGCGTCAGGTCAACTCCGACTTCCTGGCTTCTCTGGCGCTTGAACTTCACGACGTTCAGGCTCCTTCCACATCAATTTCTCGGTCGCCATGGACGACTTCAACCAACTTGATGGCTTCCTGCTCCATACCCACCACCAACTCATCCACGCGGCGGATAAAATAGCGGTGACAGATCAGCGCAGGGATGGCCACACTCAGACCGGCAGCGGTGGTGATCAATGCCTCGGAAATGCCGCCCGCAAGGTTGCCCGCATTGCCAACGCCGGCCAGCTGGATTTCCGCAAACACCTTGATCATACCGATAACCGTGCCCAGCAGGCCCAGCAATGGGGTGATGGTGGCAACGGTACCCAAAGGATTGAGGAAGCGCTCGAGGTCGTGAATGACCTGACTGGCCTCATGCTCAATGCTTTCTTTCATGATTTCACGGCCATGCTTGGCGTTCATCAGACCGCCCGCGAGGATACGGCCCATGGGAGACGAGCCCTGCAGGGCTTTCAGCTTCCGGCCATTCAGCTCTTTTTTCTTGATCCAGCGCCACAGCTCATTGATGGTCTGGGGTGGCGCCACTCGGGAAGCTCGCAGCGTCCAGAAACGCTCGAGAATTATGGCAAGCGCCAGGATGGAACAGGCAACAATTGGCACCATCAAAATGCCACCGGCTTTCAACAGCTCGAACACGCTTGGTCTCCCTGATTGTTAACAAGCCGCGCTACTTTAGCATAGCTGCTGCTTCAGGCCACACCCGTTGTGTCACGGTATTTTACATTGCTCACCAATCCGTTATGGGACCACGAATCCAGAATGGTGCAGTGTCTCTTTGCTGGCCAACGCGAACGCCGGTGTCGTCCAGCACCAGGCGCACAGCGCCGGAATAGGCGGTGTTCAGTTGCTGCCTGCCCGCCGCATGATAGCGATCCACGACGGCCGGGTGCGGATGACCGAAGCGATGCCGGTAACCCGCACTGTAGATTACCCAATCCGGCGCCAACGCTTCCACCCAGGACGCCGTTGACGAGGTGTTGCTGCCATGATGCGGAGCCACCACAATTCGTGCCGTCGGCTCGATCGTCCGGCTTCGGCTCAGGCTGGGCGCCGCTGTCATCGCCCGCTCGATCGCGGCAGTGATATCACCGGGCAGGATGACCTGAAAGCGACGTCCAGGATCCATGGCGATGACCACACACGAACGGTCATTGGAGTTGTCAGACTGGTCGGCATCAATGCCCTGCCAGAACTGAACCCGGACACCCGCGATGGTTCGCGGCGGCGAGGAATTGCAGGATGCTGGTACCGGTCCGCCGTAGCCACCGTCCAGGGCCTGCAGACGCTCCGGCTCGCCGCTAATCACCTCGCCCACGGGGTAGGATGCGAACAGTGCAGGCAGGCCACCGGCATGATCACTGTCTGCATGGCTGACCACCAGGGTGTCAATCTTGCGAATACCGAGGCGTCTGAAGTTGGGGATCAACACAGACTCCACCGATGAAAACACGCCGGGGACCGCCGGCCCGGTATCGTAGAGCAGCACCTTGTCGTGGTGCCGGATCAATACCGACAAGCCCTGCCCCACGTCCCAGACCCGAATCTCTGCCTGCTCCACCCAGGGATTGGCCAGAGGCTCACGAATCGACGATGCGCCCAGCAGCAGTGCACCAGCGAACAGCAATACCACCCGCAAGCGTGGTGCGGGCACCATCAGCACCAGCAAAACCGCAATGGCTATGATGACCGCCAACCCCGCATCGGCTCTGCTGACCGGCAATTCCAGCGAGGCCAGCCACCTCAGCACCCGCCAGAGCACCTCCAACGCCCCGTCAAAGATAAGAAGTACGGCGTCCCGGCTCACGGGCAAACACCATATCAGTGCAGTGCCAGCCATCAGCAACGGCATGACTACGAACGACACCCAGGGAATGGCGAAAAGGTTGGCCAACAAACCGGAATAGGGCTGCCCCTGACCAAGCACCGACAGGATTGGCCACAAACCGACAAACACCGCCGCCTGCGACAGTGCCAGAGCCGCGAGCCAGGTAGGCGGAGCCAGCCGCCCGGTAAATACCAGAACCAGCACCGACACCGCTCCGAACGACAGCCAGAATCCCTGATCCAGGGGCGCGAAGGGGTCTGTGAGCACCACCAGGAACAGGGCGAGAGCCAGCCCGTGCCAGGCTGATACCTGACGGCCCTTCAGCCAGATCCAGCCGGCCACCAGCGCCATGATCAGCGCCCTACGCGTCGGCACGGTAAAGCCCGCAGCAAGTGCATAAAGCAGACAGGCAATGGCAACCACGCCGAGCACCAGATAGCGCTGGCGCTGCGGAGCCGGATGACCGGCCGGAAGAGCGGTGATCAAGCGCCTCGCCAGGAAACCTGCGCCGATGGCGACCAGGCCAAGGTGCAAGCCGGAGATGGCCACCAGATGGATGGTGCCGGTCGCCTTGAGCACGGCCCAGTGCTCGGCAGTCATGTCGCCACGGTGCCCTATCAGCAGCGACGCCAGCAGCGGATAGTGTTCAGCCTCCCCCATCACGGACGCCAGCGAATCAGCCAGATCCAGCCGCCACGCCATGTATTGGCAATGCACTCTGCAGGGTACCGCCGGGGCTTCTGCCACGTCGCGGACGGTCCCCGTCGCGCGGAAACCTTTCCTGAACAACCAGGTCTCATATCGGAAACCGGCAGGATTCACCGCCCCGTGCGGCTTTTTGAGCACCACATCAAGCCTCAGGCGATGACCCGGAAGGCGCTTTTCACCGTCGCCGTACCAGGCCAGACGAACCGTCTCGGGCAATTCCCCCGCGGTGTCGACGGAGCGGTCACGCTGGTGCCAATGGGTGATACAGAAACTGAAACGCAAGCTGTGGAAGCTGCCATGAACGGGGATGTTGCAAAGGTAGCCCGAAACTGACACCACCTGCCCCTCCAGCGACGCCGGTAGCGTATGCTGCAATCGATCCGAGACATGCCATGATGCCCAGGCGCCACCGGCAAGCACGCAAAGAAGGAGAACCGCCAACCGGGCCTGTCGCTGCACGCGGAGTGCCGAAAAGACCAGCGGGAACGCAGCCGCAATCAGCCACGGCAGAGGTGGCAACATCGGGAACGTATAAAGTAAGATAACGCCGCAGGCAAATGCGGCAAGATTTCCGGACAATCCTTGTCCTCCTGATTTTCCAGAGCGCCGGTACCTTTCCACGCCCCGGGGCGTTCAATCTGAACAGGCAGATCTTCCAGATGCCAAAGAAGTTCATGAAACGATACTTACCAACGCCGGAGAAAATCCGCGCGATGAAATCGCTGCAGTTCCTGGGCGACATCCTTCATGAGCCCAACCTCTGGCACATCAACCGTCACAGCGTGTCCCGCGCCTTTCTGGTCGGCATTTTCCTGTGCCTTATTCCCATGCCATTCCAGATGTTGGCGGCCGCATTCTTTGCCATCTGGTTTAACGCCAACCTGCCCTTGTCCACCGTGCTGGTATGGATCAGCAATCCTCTGACCATGCCCCCGATGTTCTACTTCAATTACAAAGTCGGCGCCTGGCTTCTGGACCGCCCGGTACTGAAATTTGAATTCCAGGCGTCCTGGTCGTGGATCAGCGAGCGCATTCTCGACGTTGGCATTCCGCTCTACCTCGGATCCCTGATTGTGGCAACCCTCGCGGCCTGTATGGCCTACCTCACTATCCAGTTCCTCTGGCGGCGAAAGGTGCGCACTGACTGGCAGGAGCGCAGGCTGCTCCGGCGCCGGAATCGCTAGCGCTCGGTCAGCAGCCTTCCCTGCTCCAGACGCAGTACACGCCCGAGGCTGCGGGCCATGCCCATATCGTGGGTCACCATCACAAAAGCAATACCCAGCCGGTCTCTCAGGGCTTCAATTAACTGCTTGACCCCCTCACCGGTATGCTCATCAAGATTCCCTGTAGGTTCATCCATCAACACGCATTCCGGTTCATTGACCAGAGCCCGCGCAATAGCCACCCGCTGCCTCTCGCCGCCGGAGAGCTCGCCGGGCTTATGGGTCAGTCGTTGGCTTAAACCGACCTCACCCAGCACGGCCCGGGCCTTTGCCTCCGCAGCTTTCACCGCCATGCCGCCGAGCGCACAGGGCATCATGACGTTTTCCAGGGCGGTAAACTCCGGCAGGAGGTGGTGGAACTGGTACACAAAGCCGAGATGGCGGTTACGGAACCGTGCCCGGCCCGCCTCACTCATGGCGTGAATGTCCTGATTACAGATCGAAATATGCCCGGATGACGGGCGATCCAGACCGCCCAACAGGTTCAGCAGTGTGGTTTTTCCGGCACCACTGCTGCCAACGATCGCTACTGTTTCACCTGCCGAAACCCGCAGGGAGATGTCGGAGAAGATTGTCAGCTTTTCCGGGCCCTCGTTGTAGGTGCGAGTCACCTCGCGGCAATCAATCACCAATGCAGTATCGGCGGCGAATTCGGTGTTGTCATTCATAGCGCAGGGCCTCCGCCGGGTCGACTCGTGATGCCCGCCAGGCGGGGTAGATAGTAGCCAGCAAGCTCATGGCCAGACCGGCACCGCTGATGATGAACACGTCCTGCCATTGCAACTGGGAAGGCAGGTAGCTGATAAAGTACACATCCGCACTCAGGAACTGATGCCCCAGGGCGCTCTCCAGCCAGGAAATGAAGGCGCTGATGTTGAGCGCACCGAAGACCCCCAACGCCGTGCCAACCAGCGTACCGAATATGCCAATCACACCGCCCTGGATGATGAATATGCGCATGATGCGACCCGGTGTCGCGCCCATGGTGCGCAGAATCGCAATATCCGCCGTTTTGTCGGTGACCACCATCACCAGGGTCGACACGATGTTGAACGCAGCCACTGCCACAATGAACATCAGCAGCAGGCCGATCATGGTCTTCTCCATACGGATAGCCTGGAAAAGGTTGCCATGGGTACGAGTCCAGTCCGAGATGTAATAGCGGCCATCCAGGCTTCTCGCAGCCTGCTCTGCCACCCGCGGCGCCGCGAACAGGTCATCCACCAGCAGGCGAACCCCCTGGGCCTGGCCGTTGGTTCGCATCAGTTTCGACGCATCGTCCATATGAACCAGCGTGTAGTTGCCGTCCAGCTCCGCGCCGACACTGAACACACCTCTTACCGTAAATCGCTTGAGACGCGGCAGCACGCCCGCCGGGGTGACCGACGCTTCCGGCAGAACCACAGTCACCTTGTCGCCGAGCTGTAACCGCAGGCTGGACGCCATGGTACGACCGATAATAATGCCGAAATCACCGGATTTCAGATCGTCCAGATCCCCCTCGATCATGTGGTTCTCGATGATCGAGACGTCACGCTCCTGGTCCGGCAATATGCCATTGAGCAGAACGCCGCGAACGTCGCCGCCACCTGTCACCATGCCCTGCCCCTGGATAAAGGGGGCGGCGGCAAGCACCCGCGGGTGTTCCTCGACCCGGCGCACGATGCTTTCCCAATCACGGATATTGTCGGAGCCCTCGATTACCGCGTGAGGCACCATGCCAAGAATGCGCTGCTTCAGCTCGCGGTCGAAGCCGTTCATCACCGACAACACGATTATAAGCACGGCGACACCGAGCATCAGCCCGATCATCGACGTCAGAGAGATGAAAGATATGAAGTGATTGCGCCGTTTCGCAGCGGTATACCGCAAGCCGACGTAGAGCGATAAAGGTTTGAACATGAGAAGAGGTGCCTGTTGCTACCTTCGGGTCATTCGGATTTCCATCCACTGCGTGAACGGAAACTGCTAAACTTTTCTACATAAACACAAAACGCTGCGCTGATTCGGAGCCGCAATGCCTTCACGATCTTCCGACGCTATCGCCTCACCACCGCCCGACGCCGGGGATCGTCGCGATTTCTTTCGGATCGAGGACCATATTGGTCTTGAACTCCGCCAGATAGTCGGCCGGGCCGAGGAAGGCGACCGCTCGTTCAGCGGTGATCACCTGGGCAGCCTTCGGGCGGAATTAAAGCGCCTTGACCAGGATGTGCGTGCACAGCTCGCCACGCTCGCGGAGCGTGACCGCCTGCTGGCTTCCCTGATCAAGTCACTGAACGGAAAGCTCGATATACTGGCGCGCATTATGGCCTTTGAGCAAAATCCGTTGCAACCGGAGGACTGGCAGGATGTCACCCTCAGCGAGGGCGGCGTTGCCTTTTGTTGTGAGCACAACGCCTGGAGCGAGGGCGATTTGCTGGCGGTGCGGATGACACTTCCCCCGGAACTGTTTCAGGCGCAAGCCGTGGCCCGGGTCATCCACATCGTGGGCGACGCCACGGGCAGCGCACGGGTTCACACCGAATTTACCGATATCCACGACAGTGACCGCCAGCAGATTGCCAAGCATGTGATGCGGTGGCAGATCCGCCAACGACAAAAAGGATAAACTGGCGAAATGGTGTGACTTTCATTCGCATTTTTCGGATATTACGTTTTATTCATGTCCTCAGGGACGCTCAGCACACATCGACACCCAGCTCCAAGGGAGACCCCTACCGATGACAAACATCGCTCCAAGCCTGATCGGCGCCGCCATTCTGACCGCGTTCCTCGGCTTTTTGCCCGTCAACCCGGCTCTGGCTGACGAAATGACCATTCCCGTGGGCAGCCAGGGAGAGCGCTCCCAGACCGATCTGCCACGCACCGGCATGAGTGAAGAGAGCGTGCGTAATGCCTGGGGCACACCTCGTGAAATTCGCGGTCCGGTCGGCAAACCCCCGATTTCCCAGTGGCACTATGATGGCTTTGTCGTCTATTTCGAAGGCGACCGGGTGCTGCACGCAGTATTGAACCCGAATCGTTAGGCAAGAGACACTCCGACCTTCGCGCGGCGCTATCAGCGCCCGCGCAATTTCCTTCATCCATACCCTGACGCAACGTCGTTCGTTGGTTAGAATGGCGATTTTCTGCAAGTAGGTGGCTATAAATTGACGACCACACGAGTGTTACCCGCCGAATGGGCTCCTCAAAGCGCGGTCATGCTGACCTGGCCCCACGCCGGTACCGACTGGTCCGACATTCTTGATGATGTGGAGCCGGTTTTCATGGCGATCGCCCAAGCCGTGCTGGCCAGGGAAAACCTGATCATCAGCTGCGAGCATGTGGTGAGATTACAGGATCTTGAACGGGAACTGGCAGCGTTTGCCCGGACCGAGGAGCTACCCGGTCGGGTGATCGCCATACCCGCTCCGGCAAACGATACCTGGGCCCGTGACCATGGCCCGATCACGGTCGTGACCGGTGATGGACCGCAACTCCTTAATTTCCGTTTCAACGCCTGGGGCGGCAAATTCCCCTGGGAAAAAGACGATGCGCTCAACCAACACCTTTACAACGCTGGCAGTTTTGGTGGCACCCCCATGTCCGCTGTTGATTGCATTCTTGAAGGTGGCTCCATCGAATCCGATGGTGCCGGCACAGTAATGACCACCAGTGAATGCCTGCTGACACCGAGCCGCAACCCGTCCCTGGATCGGGGTGCCATCGAGAACCTGTTGACCGAGACGCTCGGGGCCAGACGCGTCCTGTGGCTCAATCACGGTTTTCTCGCCGGCGATGACACAGACAGCCACATTGACACTCTCGCCCGCTTTTGCGCGGAAGATCACATCTGCTACGTCACCTGCCCCGACCCGACTGACGAGCATTACCGTGCGCTTGCAGCCATGGAGGAGGAGCTGCAACAGTTTCGTCAGGCTGATGGCCGCCCTTATAAGCTCACACCATTGCCATGGCCCGACGCCATCCATGATGACGAGGGGCACCGGTTGCCGGCAACCTACGCCAACTTCCTGATCATCAACGGCGCGGTTCTGCTGCCGGTTTATGACGTGCCGCAGGACGCCGAAGCGATCGAGGTCCTGAAAGGCCTGTTTCCGGAGCGGACCATTGTTCCGATCAACTGCCGCCCTCTGATCCACCAGCACGGCAGCCTGCACTGTGTGACCATGCAGTTCCCAGCGGGAGCGGTTACGCCATGACCCGACCCAACACCCCCGCCGGATCTGCGTTGAGGGTTGCGGCAGTCCAGCAAGTCTGCAGCGACGACAAGGCCAGCAGCCTCGCCACCAGCGAACGGCTGGTGCGCGAAGCCGCCGCTGAAGGTGCGCAACTGGTCGTTCTTCAGGAGCTGCACGCCACCCTGTATTTCTGCCAGACCGAGGACACCTCGGTTTTCGAGCTTGCCGAACCCATCCCGGGGCCAACCAGCGCCGCGCTGGGCGCTCTGGCCGCAGAGCTTGGCATTGTGTTGGTGGGGTCCATTTTCGAGCGTCGCATGAACGGCGTCTACCACAATACCGCCGTGGTATTCGAGCGGGATGGCAGCATCGCCGGCCTTTACCGCAAGATGCACATACCGGACGACCCGGGCTTCTACGAGAAGTTCTATTTCACCCCCGGAGACGCCCGCTGCAATTCCGGTGACAGCGGGTTCACCCCCATCGATACCTCCGTGGGCAGGCTCGGGGTGCTTGTGTGCTGGGATCAGTGGTACCCGGAGGCTGCCCGTCTTATGGCGCTGGCAGGCGCGGAGGTCCTGATATACCCGACAGCCATTGGCTGGGACATCACCGACGACCCGGCCGAGCAAGCACGTCAACTGGAGGCCTGGGTTACCGTCCAGCGCGGCCATGCGGTCGCTAACAACCTGCCGATCATCGCACCGAACCGTATCGGCACCGAGCCGGACCCCTCGGGTCAGTCCGACGGTATCCGGTTCTGGGGCAACAGCTTTATCGCCGGCCCACAGGGCGAATTCCTGGCACGGGCCGATGACCGCTCGGAGACCGTGCTTCACGCCGCCATCGATCGCAACCGCAGCGAATCGATCCGGCGCATCTGGCCGTACTTCAGAGACCGGCGCATCGACGCCTACGGCGACATTCTCAAACGAGTACGGGACTGATCCGGGCATGAAAAAACTGATCGACAGCGTTGTCAGCGAACTCAACACCATCCTTCTGGGCAAAGAGCAACAGGTGCGACTTGCCCTTTGCGGTCTGCTGGCACGGGGGCACCTGTTGATTGAAGACATTCCCGGCATGGGCAAGACCACACTGTCTCATGCGCTGGCACGGATCATGGGGCTGAGTTATCAGCGCATCCAGTTCACCAACGACCTGCTGCCGGCCGACGTCCTGGGGTACTCGATGTACGACAAAGAGGCGGGATCGCTGGTTTTCCATAAAGGCCCGATCTTTGCCCAGGTGGTGCTGGCGGACGAGATCAACCGCGCCTCACCACGCACCCAGAGCGCACTGTTGGAGGCCATGGAAGAACGGCAGGTTTCCATTGAGGGTGAGACCCGCCCGCTGCCACATCCGTTTTTCGTCATCGCTACCCAGAATCCCATTGAGCAGGGGGGCACCTATCCGCTGCCGGAATCCCAACTGGACCGGTTCCTGATGCGGCTCCACCTGGGCTATCCGGATCCCAAAGCCGAGCGGGAATTGCTCGAGGGTGAGGACCGCCGTGCCCTGACGGACAAATTAGATACTCTGCTGAGCCAGGAGGACCTTGAATCCCTGCAGGAATCCGTCGGACGCGTAACCACCAGCCCGGCGCTGCTCGACTACGTCCAGCGCCTGCTGGAACAGAGCCGCCGCATGCCCGGGTTGCTGTATGGCCTGTCACCCCGGGCCGGGCTCGGCCTGGTTCGTGCCGCCCGAGCCTGGGCGCTGATGGACGGCCGCCACCACGTGTTGCCCGATGACATCCAGGCGGTATTTCCCGCAGTTGCAGAGCACCGGCTGAAACAGGGAGAATCGGGTAAAAGCAAAGAAAGAATCAGGCAACTTCTTGCTTCAGTGTCGGTCATTGAGTAGGCCGGTCATTGAGCAGATAGCAACGCTCAATGAACGGAATTGGCCGAAATAAATGGCACATCTTTTCTTTCATGGTAGCCTTCAGCACTTTCACTGACCGATTCATTGGCAGCATTCAAAGTAGTGTTTTCAGATTTTGACGAGAGATCCAGCATGAGCGAAACCAAGCATTCCCGACTGATTATCCTTGGCTCCGGCCCCGCCGGTTACACCGCTGCCGTGTATGCCGCCCGCGCAAACCTCAAGCCAACCCTGATCACCGGCATCGAAGTGGGCGGGCAACTTACCACCACAACCGACGTCGACAACTGGCCTGGCGACAACGACGGGGTTCAGGGTCCGGAACTGATGCAGCGCATGCTCAAGCACGCCGAGCGTTTCGAAACCAACATTGTGTATGACACCATCAACGAAGCCGATCTACGGAGCCGGCCCTTCCGCCTGAAGGGCGACGGCGGCGAATACACCTGCGACGCCCTGATCATTTCCACCGGCGCTTCGGCCATGTACCTGGGCCTGGAGTCGGAAGAGAAATTCAAGGGCCAGGGTGTATCAGCCTGTGCCACCTGCGACGGATTCTTCTACAAGAAACAGAAAGTCGCGGTGATCGGCGGTGGCAACACTGCGGTTGAAGAAGCCCTTTACCTCTCCAACATTGCTGACGAAGTCACGCTGGTGCATCGTCGCGACAGCCTGCGCGCCGAGAAAATTCTGCAGGACAAACTGTTCGAGAAAGCGGAAAACGGCAACGTCAACATTATCTGGGACCACACCCTCGACGAAGTGCTGGGCGATGGCACAGGCGTGACCGGCATGCGCATCAAAAGCCTGAAGGACAGTTCCACGCAGGATCTTGACCTGGCCGGCGTCTTCATTGCCATCGGCCACAAGCCGAACACCGATCTGTTCACCGGCCAGCTGGACATGGAGAACGGCTACATCAAAATCCGCTCCGGCCTCGAAGGCATGGCAACCCAAAGCAGCATCCCGGGTGTTTTCGCTGCCGGCGACGTGGCCGACCACGTATACCGCCAGGCCGTGACCTCCGCAGGATTCGGGTGCATGGCCGCGCTGGATGCGGAGAAATTTCTGGATCAACAGGACTGAATCCCACTGAGGACAACCACTCAAGAGTTCGACGAGGGCTTCGGGTGCAAGCTGCTGAAACTGTGCGGAGCCAAGCGTACACGGACGTATCCACAGCGTGTTTCAGCAGCTTGTGCCCGAAGGCCGATCCCCCGGAATCCGGTTTGCACGTAACTGAAAGCAGCGGACCCGAATGACTTCACTACCCTGGATAGACCCCGACCATCTCTGGTTCCCCCCCGCCGAGGAAGCCCTTGACGAACCCGATGGCCTGCTGGCCCTGGGCGGAGACCTGTCTACCGAACGCCTGATCCTCGCCTACCGCAACGGCATCTTTCCCTGGTACAGCGACGACCAGCCCATCCTGTGGTGGTCCCCCGACCCACGGTGCGTGTTATTCCCCGACGAAATCCACATCTCCCGCAGCCTGAGACGCACCCTGAACAGCGGCCGATTCCGGGTGACCGCCGACCAGGACTTTGCCAGCGTTATCCGCCTGTGTGCCGACACCCGCGATGAGGGCACCTGGATCACCGATGACATGACCCGTAGCTATACCCGGTTACACCATCAGGGAGTCGCCCACTCCATCGAAGTGTGGAACCCGGCCGGTGATCTGGTGGGCGGCATGTACGGACTGGCCATCGGCGAGTGCTTTTTCGGTGAATCCATGTTCTCACTGGAAACCAACGCCTCCAAGGTGCTGATGGTTCACCTCGCGTGCCAGCTGGCTCTCTGGGGATACCGGATCATGGATTGCCAGGTCGAAAGCAGTCACCTGCTGAAAATGGGGGCCAGAAGCATTCCCAGAAGCGAGTTTTTATCTATACTCAGAGCAGGTGTTGACCGCTCCCCGAGCCACGGTTCCTGGCAGATCCAGTGGCGTTGGCCCGGGGCCGGAGGAGTGCATGAGTAACCTCAGGACCCTGGTGTTCTTTGCGACACCACCACATGACTGCAGCTACCTGCCAGACCGGGAGGCCACGACCATGTTCGTGGACCCACGGGCCAACATTGACAAAAAGCTCTACAGCCAGCTCACGGCCCTCGGTTTCCGCCGCAGCGGGTCCCACTATTACCGCCCCCACTGCGAAGCCTGCAATGCCTGCATTCCCGTTCGCCTGCGGGTGGACGATTTCTGCCCCGATCGCAGCCAGCGCCGGGTGCTTGAGCGGAACTCCGACCTCACCTGCGAGCTGGTGCCCGCCTGCTTTACCGAGCGTTATTACCGGCTTTATGCACACTACATCGAACATCGGCACGCCGACGGTGACATGTACCCGCCCTCGCGGGAGCAGTTCAGGTCTTTTCTGGTTGAAGGCGCAACCGACTCGTGGTTTGTGGAGATCCGCCTCAATGACGAGCTGATCGGCCTGGCCGCAGTGGACATGCTGGATGACGGACTGTCCGCCATTTACACCGTCTTTGATCCTGCCTTTGAGCATCGCAGCATCGGTACCTTTGCTATTCTCTGGCAGATCGAGACGGCACGGGCGCGGGATTTACCACATTTGTACCTGGGGTACTGGATCCGCGAGTGCCGGAAAATGAACTACAAGACCCGCTTCAAGCCAATCGAGGCCCTGCGGGAAGGGCACTGGCAGGTACTGACACGCAACTGATTTTGCTAAATGGCGACAAATCAGGCAGAATTGCGCAATTTAAAATCCAGGTAAGTTAATTCCAAACGAGGTTTCTACTGAATGGCGAAATCAGATGTCATTGAAATGGAAGGCGTAATTGTTGATACGCTTCCGAATACCATGTTCCGTGTCGAGCTGAGCAACGGCCACGTTGTGACAGCTCACATCTCGGGCAAGATGCGCAAGAACTACATCCGCATCCTGACCGGAGACAAGGTGAAAGTTGAGCTGACTCCCTACGACCTCAGCAAGGGCCGCATCGTTTACCGCGCCCGTTAATCACCGACGTGACATCTGAAAGCCCCGGGGTTCCGGGGCTTTTTCATTTCTGTCGCGCCTATTCCCTGTCTTCAGCGCTGCACTCACCCGCACCCGGGTTGGTATAGCACCTGACTTTCCGCAATATGGTCATCATGTTGTCGTCATAGACGCCAGCGGCAAGCATTCCGCTGCTTTCCGCGGACTGTTGCATGTCGATACGCACGCTGCGCAGCATTTCCTGATAACCGGCAATGGCCTGTGGTGAAATATCCACCCAGCGATCCGCCGGTATCGAGTTCTCATATTGACGAATGACCCGGATGGCTTCCGGATAGAGTCTTGAAACGGTCTTGCGTGACTGGCGCACAAAGCGGTCATCGAACTCGCCGTTTCTGGCGACCAGTTGAATGGTCACCTGCCCCACCGGGTATTTGACGATACCGCCGCGGTCGCCCATGCCACGAAACATCTCCAGAATCTCATAAGCCGCAGCCGGCGCGTAGCTGATATCCGCCTCGCCGTTGTTGAACAGGCGTGCGAAGTTCGAGATCTTCGCGTCCACCGGGACCGCGCCCACGTACTCCACCATGTGACGGGCATCGTGGTGGCCCTCAAACACAGTGATGCGCTTGCCCTTGAGCGCGTCCACATGATCAATGTTGCGGTCATTCACAAACAGATAGGCGGCACCCATCGGAGCCACACCCACAATCTCATAACCGTCCTGGGCCAGGTGCTCGTCCACCCGCGGGCTGGACAGAATGTGCATCAGCACCCGCAAATCTTCGTAATAAGGCACCGCACCGATAGCACTGATGGAGCCGGTAAAATCGTTGAAGTGGCGAACCCCCATATCGGTCAGGGCAACAATGTCACAGAGCCCGGCGCGAAAATCGTCAACCGCCTGATCTTCATCGGTGTAGGGCTTCATCGACAGCTTGACGCCGGTCTTGATCATCTTTCGCTGATATTCCTGCAGCGTTTTATAAACAAAGCCGGCGGCACCGGCCACATCGAAGACGCAGAACTGTTTTTCCACAGCAGCTACAGAGGGGGTCCAGACAGACAGACTTATAACGCCTGCCAACAGTGCAGCACATACCTTCATTCGTCCTGATTCCTTGTCATTATTGTTTGTAAGGGGTCACACAGCCGAAATCGGCATCAGCCCCGATTGGGACACCCAAATTGACAGAAATCAGAATGGAATGGATTGACGGCACTGTCGGCCGGGCAGCTGAAAAGCGGCCAATTTGATGAAGTGTGCACATAAAAAAACCGCGCCCATCGGAGCGCGGTTTTCGAAAGTGGCAGAGCCGCGGGTATCAGACTGCCTCGGCTGGCTCGTCCTCGTAGTCGAACACCAGCTCATCGTCACGCAGGTGGATGTGCACGTCGCCTCCCTTCTCTGACAACCGGCCAAACAGAATCTGCTCGGCCAGCGGCCGCTTGATCTTGTCCTGAATCAGGCGGGACATGGGTCGTGCACCCATGGTGACGTCGTACCCTTTCTCTGCAAGCCACTGCTTTGCCGGTTCGTCCACGTGCAGAACCACGTGTTTCTCATCCAGCTGTGCCTGCAACTCGGTCAGGAACTTGTCCACCACGTGGGTGATGGTGTGCTTCTGAAGGTCGGCGAACTGAATGATGCCATCCAGGCGGTTACGGAACTCAGGCGTGAACGTTTTGCTGATGATTTCCATACCGTCCGAACTGTGATCCTGCTCATTGAAGCCTATTGACCGACGGGCCATGCTCTCGGCACCGGCGTTGGTGGTCATCACCAGGATTACGTGGCGGAAATCCGCCTTGCGACCATTGTTATCAGTCAGCGTGCCGTGGTCCATCACCTGCAACAGCAGGTTGAACACTTCCGGGTGCGCCTTCTCGATCTCGTCCAGCAACAGCACACAATGGGGGTGTTTGTTCACCGATTCGGTGAGCAAACCGCCCTGGTCATAGCCCACATAGCCCGGAGGAGCACCGATCAAACGGGAAACGGTATGACGCTCCATGTACTCGGACATATCAAAGCGCACCAGCTCGATGCCCAGCACCTTGGCCAGCTGTTTGGTCACTTCCGTCTTACCGACACCGGTCGGGCCGGCAAACAGGAATGCGCCTTCGGGCTTCTCGGGCGCCTTCAGACCGGCCCGCGCCAGTTTGATGGCTGTGGACAGCGACTCGATGGCCGGATCCTGTCCGAACACCACCATTTTGAGATCGCGCTCCAGATTACGGAGCAGATCCTTATCGCTGGTGGACACGTTCTTCGGCGGGATACGCGCAATGTTGGCGACCACGTCTTCAATGTCCGGCACATCCACCGTTTTCTTACGCTTGCCCTCAGGCATCAAACGCTGACGGGCACCGGCTTCATCGATCACATCGATTGCCTTGTCCGGCAGATGGCGATCGGTGATGTAGCGGTCCGCCAATTCGGCAGCCACGCGCAGCGCTTTGTCGGTGTATTTGAGGTCGTGGTGCTTCTCGAAGTTCGGCTTCAGGCCTTTGAGGATCTGGTAGGTATCCTCAACACTCGGCTCATTCACATCGATCTTCTGAAAGCGTCGCGCCAGGGCGCTGTCTTTCTCGAAGATGCCCCGGAATTCCTGGAATGTGGTGGAACCGATGCAGCGAATCTCACCAGAGCCCAGCATCGGCTTGAGCAGATTCGATGCATCCATGACACCGCCCGACGCTGAACCCGCTCCGATGATGGTGTGGATTTCGTCGATGAACAAAATGGCATGCTTCTCTTTCTTGAGCTCCGCCAGCAGGCCTTTCAGACGCTTCTCGAAATCACCCCGGTACTTCGTGCCGGCCAGCAACGCTCCAAGATCAAGGGAGTAGACCACGGCATCGGAGATAATATCCGGCACCTGTCCGTCCACAATGCGCTTGGCCAGACCCTCGGCAATGGCGGTCTTGCCGACACCAGCCTCACCCACCAGCAGCGGATTGTTCTTGCGGCGGCGCACCAGAATCTGCACCACTCGCTCCACTTCGTGTTCGCGGCCGATCAGCGGGTCAATGCGGCCCTGGCGCGCCTGCTCGTTCAGGTTGGTCGCGTAGCTTTCCAGAGGCCGGGATGAACCACCCTCCTCGGCCGCTTCCTCGTGGGAGGCCTGGTCATTGCCATCCTGATCCTCAGCTCCCTGGACACGGGAAATGCCGTGGGAGACAAAATTCACCACGTCGATACGGGCAATGCTCTGCTTCTTGAGCACGTACACAGCCTGACTTTCCTGCTCACTGAAGATGGCCACCAGCACATTGGCACCGGTCACCTCTTTTTTGCCGGACGACTGCACATGAAACACAGCGCGCTGCAACACTCTCTGGAAACCGAGGGTCGGCTGGGTCTCGCGCTCACTGTCGCTGCTTGGAATCAATGGCGTTGTGGAATCGACAAATTCGACGAGTTCATCCTGAAGCTGTTTCAGGTCTGCCCCGCAGGCTTTGAGAACGCCCACCGCCGATTCATTATCCAGCAGCGCCAGCAAAAGATGCTCCACTGTCATGAACTCATGGCGCTTGTCACGGGCATTTTTGAAGGCCGTATTCAGCGTAATTTCAAGATCTTTGCTCAGCATGGGCCACCCCTGGGTCTATCAGTCCGCACGTTCAATCTCGCAAAGGAGCGGATGCTCGCATTCCGAAGAATACTGGTTCACCTGTGCCGCCTTTGTCTCCGCGATGTCACGGGTATATACCCCACATACGGCTTTTCCTTGCGTATGGACGAGCAGCATCACCTGCGTCGCCTTTTCTTCGTTCATACCGAAGAACTTCATTAACACCTCAACCACAAAATCCATGGGGGTGTAATCGTCGTTCAGAAGCATCACCCGAAAGCGCGCAGGGCGTTTGAGAGCGGGCTTCTCGGGGGCAACGCTCAAATCATCCTGGTGTCCCGGATGGCCTGGCTGTTGTTCATCGTCCCCCTGATTCAATACTAGTAGAGAATTCTGGATAGTCCTCATGATTCTTTACCGGAAATCGGTGCCCTTGCTTGTAAGGTGGTTGTGAGTCGTCCGGTTTTCAAGCCAACAGGCTGAACGGACGTGCGCTGGTTATCAATACGCGCATGATAACGCTTCAGCCCCCTCTTCAACCATACATTCCCGCAATGACTGCTATTGACTACCGGTCAATATTGGTCAACAGTACAGGAGCTATGTAAAATAATGTAAACCGGCGTCATGTTATGTATCTGAAAAGGCATCCGTATCAGGTAACCCGGTGTCACCCGTGCAAGGCATAACGCACGGAAATAATGCTAATAACAGTGATTGACAGCGAAAGAACAGGGGAGTTCATCATGCCACAGGGCAAAGTAAAGTGGTTCAACAATGCCAAGGGTTATGGTTTCATTATCGAGGAAGGTTGTAGCGATGATCTGTTCGCTCATTTCTCCTCGGTTCAAATGGACGGCTACAAAACCCTCAAGGCCGGTCAAACAGTAACCTTTGACAAGAAGCCCAGTGACAAGGGCGTTCATGCTGTGAATATTGTGCCGGAAGAGCAGGCACAGAAAAGCGCGCAATCAGGCGCGGAGGAATCCCCGGAAAAGAAGTCCGAAGCGGCTGCTGAGAGCAACCGCGACGATAACGACTTCCGGAGTGAACCGCGGGTCGTTAACGCCTGAATCGCGAACGACGCACTAGATCGCTGGCCTGACCGGAGCAAAGGGTCACCATGGCCGGGCAACCGGCCACGGTGCTGCCCTGCGGTCACAACAGTCACAAGGACCTGATGGCGAGAGGCCCTCGCTGTCGAGCGTGCCGGCAACCCGATTTCTGCTTTTCCTCACCGACCGCTTCCGCTACGCTCTTGCCATGGCATCTCTCATACTTTTCAACAAGCCCTTCCAGGTGATGAGTCAGTTCACTGACAGCACCCCCGATGGGCAAGCCAGAGCCACGCTCGCGAACTGGATCAAGACTCCTGATGTCTACCCGGCCGGCCGCCTTGATTACGACTCAGAAGGCCTGCTCCTGCTCACCGATGATGGACAGGTTCAGAACCGTATCGCCTCACCCCGGCAGAAAATGCCAAAAACCTACTGGGTTCAGGTTGAAGGTCAGATTACCAACGAGGCTCTGGCACACTTGCGCACAGGCGTCGTGCTGAAGGATGGAAAAACAAAGCCGGCTCTGGCTGAAGACATGCCCGAACCAGTCATCTGGCCGCGGCAGCCCCCCATTCGCCACCGGCCATCTGTTCCCACCTCCTGGCTCGAACTCACGATTACGGAAGGCAAAAACCGGCAAGTGCGACGGATGACCGCCGCCGTGGGCTTTCCGACCCTGAGGCTGATACGTTATCGCATCGGCGATTGGAGCCTGGACAACCTGGCGCCCGGAGAATTCCGCACGCTGACGATTCACCCGCCCGCTGCACCGGCAGGTGTTCGTCGGCAGGGTAAAACGCGAAAGAACAGCACGAATAAGAGACGGAGGCACGCCAAATCATGACCTGGACACCCCACGCCACCGTTGCCGTCATCGTAGAAGACGATGATGGCCGATTTCTGCTGGTCGAGGAAATCAGCAGTGGGCTTGTGGTTTTCAACCAGCCGGCCGGGCACATCGAGGAAGACGAAGCGATTCTGGATGCGGTGCGCCGCGAGACCCTCGAAGAGACCGGCTGGCAGGTAGAGCCCACCCACTTTCTGGGCCTGTATACATACAAGGCACCGGCAAACGGCGTCACCTACTACCGCTTCTGCTATTCAGCCAGAGCCGTGAAAAAAGTCTCGGAGAGACTGGACGACGGCATCATTGCTGCCCACTGGCTTACGGTTGACGAGGTGGGCAGCCTCGGCGACAAGCTTCGCAGTCCACTGGTGCTGAAGTGCATAGAAGATTACCGAAACGGGCGCCGCTTCCCACTCGATGTCGTCGTGGACGCTGAGACGTAACCGGCCAACAATGGTAAACTGCGGCGCTCTTTACAGTGGGCAGCACGGTTAACTATGACACACGTTCCTGAAAATACCCGCGTGATCGTTGGCATGTCCGGCGGCGTCGACTCATCTGTAGCCGCCTGGCTCCTGAAAGACCAGGGCTATCAGGTGGAAGGCCTGTTCATGAAGAACTGGGACGAGGACGACGGCACCGAATACTGCACTGCGATGACCGACCTTGCCGACGCGCAGGCGGTAGCGGAAACCATCGGCATTCAGCTCCACACTGCCAGCTTTGCGGCCGAATACTGGGATCGGGTTTTCGAGCACTTCCTGTCGGAGTACCGTGCCGGACGCACCCCCAACCCGGACATCCTCTGTAACAAGGAGGTAAAGTTCCGGGCGTTTCTCGATTACGCTGTCACGCTGGGCGCCGATTTCATTGCCACCGGCCACTACACCCGCCAGCGCCCGCTCAACGATGGCTCCCACCAGGCCCTGCTGCTGAAAGGACTCGATCCCAACAAGGATCAGAGCTACTTCTTGCACGCCGTCTCCGGCGACCGCATCGCCCGCACCCTGTTCCCCGTGGGTGAGCTGGAGAAACCGGAAGTGCGGCGCATCGCCGAAGCACAGGGCTTCGTGACACACGACAAGAAAGATTCTACCGGCATCTGTTTCATCGGCGAACGTAAATTCAGCGATTTCCTGAAGCAGTATCTGCCTGCCCAACCCGGCAACATCGAAACACCGGACGGCCAGATCATCGGGCGTCATCAAGGGCTGATGTACCACACCATCGGACAACGCCAGGGCCTTGGCATTGGCGGCCTGAGCGACTTCGGTGACGAGCCCTGGTATGTGGCAGAAAAAGATCTGACCCGCAATGTGTTGATCGCGGTTCAGGGCAAGCAACATCCGCTACTGTATTCCCGCGGCCTGGTTAGCGGTCAGATCGACTGGGTAGCGGGAGCAGCCCCGGCCACCACGTTCCGCTGTAAAGCCAAAACCCGCTACCGCCAGCCCGATCAGGACTGCGTGGTCACCCTCAGCGACGGCGGTGTCACGGTGGTCTTCGATGACGCCCAGCGGGCGGTAACCCCTGGTCAGTCCGTGGTTTTTTATCAGGAAGACGTCTGCCTCGGCGGCGGTGTCATCGAGCACACCTGGCGTGACGGCGAAGCGCGCCCCGAACGGGCCGTAGCCGACGGAGAAACGGCATGAGTCGATCCCTCCACGACCAGACACTGGCGCTGGCCGGCGTGTTCCAGGCCGCGGCCCAGGTCCAGCAAGTGGCTCACACCGGCCGGTGCGCCGACTCCAGCTTTGAAACGTCCGTGCGATCGCTGTTTGCAACCAGCCCGGACACCACGCTGGATGTCTACGGTGGCGAACTCAAGGACCTGCGTGAGGGCCTCAACACGCTGGCGAACGTCATGAGCCAGCAAAGCAAACAACAGGACATCGAGGTGCTGCGCTACGCCCTCAACCTGATTCACCTCGAATCCAAGCTCAACCGCGACAAAGACATGATGGCGGTCATCGGAAGCCGCATTGATCAGGCGCGCCACACCGCCAGTCATTTTGGTTACCTCCACGGCAACCTGGTGGCCAACCTGGCGTCCGTGTACGCCGATACCATCAGCACCTTCCGTATGCGTATTCAGGTCACCGGTGACCCCGCCACGCTGCAGCGGGAGGAGAATGCCGCCAGGGTGCGGGCGCTGCTGCTGGCCGGCATCCGTTCCGCTGTGCTGTGGCGCCAGAGCGGTGGGCGTCGCTGGCAGCTGGTTTTTTCCCGGCGCAAGGTCATTGCCACCGCGAGGGAACTGGCCGAGAAAGCCAACCGGGCGGTTTACGACTGATTCGCACACAGCGCTGGTGTATCATAGGCGCCAATCCTTTTTTGACCCATTCCCAGATGATTTGAGAGGTTTTCGATGGAACTCACCGCCCTGACCGCCATTTCCCCGGTCGACGGACGCTATGGTAGTAAAGTCAGCGTTTTCCGTGACATTTTCAGTGAATATGGCCTTATCCGGAACCGGGTGACCGTCGAAATCCGCTGGCTGCAAAAGCTGGCCGCACACCCCGAAATCACCGAAGTACCCGCGTTTTCTCCGGAAGCGACCACGTTCCTGGATCGCATGGTCGGCGAATTCAGTCTTGAGGATGCAGAGCGCATCAAGGACATCGAGCGCACCACCAATCACGACGTCAAAGCGGTCGAGTATTTCATCAAGGAAAAAATCGCAGATGTGGCGGAACTGCATGCCGTGACGGAATTCGTCCACTTCGCCTGCACCTCCGAGGACATCAACAACCTGTCTCACGCACTGATGCTGCGGGAGGGTCTGGACCACGGCCTGCTGCCGGCCATGGACCGGGTTGTGGACAAACTGGCACAGCTGGCCCATGACCACGCCGAGCAGCCGATGCTGTCGCGCACCCACGGCCAGACCGCCTCACCGTCCACCGTGGGCAAAGAGCTCGCCAACGTTGTTCACCGCTTGCGGCGCCAACTCAAGCAGATTCGCGCGACCGAACTGCTGGGTAAAATCAACGGTGCGGTCGGCAACTACAACGCACACCTGTCGGCTTACCCGACCATTAACTGGGCGCAGAACGCCAAGGACTTCATCGAGAGCCTGGGGCTGGACTGGAACCCCTACACCACCCAGATCGAGCCCCACGATTACATCGCTGAGCTGTATGACGCCATCGCCCGCTTCAACACCATCCTGATCGACCTGGACCGGGACGTCTGGGGCTACATCTCCCTGGGTTACTTCAAGCAGAAAACGGTCGAGGGCGAAGTGGGTTCCTCCACCATGCCCCACAAAGTGAATCCGATCGATTTCGAGAATTCCGAGGGCAACCTGGGCATCGCCAATGCGCTGTTCAGCCACCTGTCTGCCAAACTTCCGATCTCCCGCTGGCAGCGTGACCTCACCGACTCCACCGTGCTGCGCAACCTGGGCGTGGGTTTTGCCCACAGTCTGATTGCCTACGAGGCTACCCTGAAAGGCCTTGGCAAGCTGGAAATCAATCCGGCACGACTGAACGACGATCTCGACCACGCCTGGGAGGTTCTGGCAGAACCGATCCAGACCGTTATGCGTCGGTACAACATCGAGAAGCCCTACGAAAAACTCAAGGCGTTGACCCGCGGCAAGGCAATGACACCGGAAGTGATCCAGAATTTCGTGGAGTCTCTGGACATTCCCGAGGCCGCCAAAGCCGAACTGATGGCACTGACCCCTGGCTCCTACATCGGCAACGCCGTCGATCAGGCGCAAAACATCTGATAGTGGAAAACGCGTTATGGACATGCTCGGCGGAATCTCAGCAGCGCAATTCCTGAACCAGTACTGGCAGAAAAAACCGCTGGTCATCCGCCAGGCGTTTCCGGACTTTCAATGCCCGGTGTCTGCCGATGAACTGGCGGGACTTGCCTGCGAAGAGGGCGTGGAATCACGCCTGGTGATCGAGAACGACGATGGCAAGCCCTGGCAGCTTCACAACGGTCCCTTCAGCCCGGACCGCTTCAGCAGCCTGCCGCAGCATGACTGGACGTTGCTGGTCCAGGGACTCGATCACTGGGTCCCTGACATCGCGGACCTGCTGGAGCACTTCCGTTTTGTACCCAACTGGCGCCTGGACGACATTATGGCCAGCTACGCGCCCAAAGGCGGCAGTGTAGGCCCTCATTTCGACCAGTATGACGTCTTTCTGTTGCAGGCCCAGGGACACCGTCGCTGGACCTTTGGTGGCCATTGTGACCACACCTCCCCTCGGGTAGACGGCACGCCCCTGCGCATTCTCAGTAGCTGGACCGGCGAGGAGACGGTGACCCTGGCCCCCGGTGACATGCTCTATCTGCCCCCCGGCATTGGCCATTACGGCGTGGCGGAAGACGATTGCATCACGCTCTCGGTCGGCTTTCGCGCCCCCACCGTCGACGATATTCTCACCGGCTTCACCGACTTCCTCTGCGCTCAGTCCGATGCGGCCGACCATCTGACCGATCCGGACCTTGAGGTGCAGCACAACCCCGGGACCATTGCGCCGGAGGTGATCGACCGAGTTGCTGACGTCATCCACCACAAGCTCAACGACCGGCGCCAACTCTCCCTGTGGTTCGGGCAATACACCACGGCGCCCAAGAGCATGGAGATAGTGGTGCCTCCGGACGAGCCCATCACGCCGGAGGTTCTGTGCGAGCAGGTTCAGGATGGTGCCCGACTGCGCTGGAACGAAGGCTCACGGTTTGCGTATCACGACCTTGGCGAGGAAATCGCCCTGTTTGTGGACGGCGAGCAATACCTGCTGAAAGGCGATGCCAGGCCGCTCGCGCCGCTGCTCTGCGCTGGCGCCCGCATCGACACGAGCAGACTGGCCACGCTGGTTGAGGATCCCGCCATCGGTGGCCTGCTCAGCCACCTCTGCAACCAGGGATCTGTGTATTTCGAATGACACCGATACGTATCCGCAAATACAGCTGGCAACTGGCGCCGGGGCACATTCGCGATATACGGCAGCGGGTCTTCGTTGACGAACAGCGGGTGCCGCCACACCTGGAATGGGACGCCACCGATGAAATCGCAGACCACTACCTGGCGGTGACGACAAACAATGAACCGGTCGCCGTAGCGCGTCTGTTTTCCACGCTGGACGAGACCGCGCACATCGGCCGCATGGCCGTGCTGCCGCCATGGCGGGGTCAAGGCGTCGGTGAAGCCCTGCTTCGCCAACTGATCCGGGACGCCGGGGAGCAGTTCAATGAACTGCGGCTCTCCGCCCAGCGACACGCGGTCGCCTTTTATCAGCGCGCTGGCTTTCATGTCTGTTCGGACCTGTATGACGACGCCGGCATCCCCCACGTGGATATGCGCTGCCTTGCACCGGGGCTGATCGCCTCCGAGTCCGGCGAACGTAGCTGCCCGCTGTTGTTGGGCGAGGACCGGCCTTCCTGGCTGTTTTCCGCGGAACACCACATGATTACCCTGCTGGACACCCTGGCCGGCCAGGCATGCCAGCGGCTCTGGCTGTATGATCGGCTGCTGGATCACGACATTTATGATCGCCACCAGTTCCGGGAGCTGCTGTCAGCTCTGGCCCGCCGCCATCGACTGAGTGAAATCCGCCTGCTGATCCATGACGACAAGCCGTTGATCAAGCGTCGCCACCAGATTGTAGAACTGATGAGACGACTACCGAGCCGGATCGAGCTGCGCCTGGTGAATCCCGACTATCCAGTGACCGACCAGCCTTTCATGCTTGTGGATCGCGAGGGCGTGCTGTACCGCCACGACTTTTACAAACCGGAGGGCTTTGCCAGTTTCGCCAACGGCGGCAGGGTCAAGCTGCTCGGGGAAACCTTCGTGCGCATGTGGGAGGCCGGACGCCGCTCGCTGGAACTCAGGGATCTACCGCTCTGACCGATGGGGCCCCGGAATGTCGGCAGACTCGAACTGCGCACCGAATGGTGCAAACTCCGCATCGACCTCCTCCGCCACTTCGGCAATCAGTTTTCGCAGCCATTGATGGTCGGCGTTGTGTTGCAGCAACGGGCTCCAGGCCATCTTGAGCTCAAACGGCGGGATATCGAAAGGCGGCACTTTCACCACCAGGTTGGCGTTGTCTTTCTGAAGCCACGCCGCCCGGGATGGCAGCGTGGCAATCAGGTCGTGCTGTTCGGCCAACAGCATCGCCACCTGGTAATGCCGGGTAAACACAGATATCTGGCGCTTCCGACCGATCAGTGACAAGGCTTCATCGACCCATCCCAACCGTTGCACATCTTTCGGATTAACCCCCACCCCAACACCAAAACCGGTTTTGCTCACCCAGATATGGCTGGCATCGAGGTAGGTGTCCAGCGTAAATGGCTCCCTGAGAATCGGATTACGCGCATTCATCAGGCAGGCGAAGTATTCGGTCCACAGGGTTTTCTGGTGAAACGACTGTGGGATCTTGTCGAACCGGTTGATCGCCATATCCAGACGCCCCTGCTCCACGTCCAGAAAGCTGACGTCACTGGGGGTCAGAACATCCAGGGTGACGTGGGGTGCCTCCTGACGGATCCGCCGAAGCACTCGCGGCATCAGGCAGGATTCGGCGTAGTCACTGGCCATGATGCGGAATACCCGCTGGCTTTCCATCGCCGAAAATGGCGTTTTCTCCTGCACCGCCTGCTCGATATCCGCCAGTATGCTCCGCACCAGCGGCTGCAACTCCCGCGCACGTTCGGTGGCCGACATACCCTCGCTGGTGCGCACCAGCAGCGGGTCGCCGAACAGATCCCTCAGTCGCCGCAGGCCATTACTCATGGCCGGCTGGGTGATACCCAGATGATTCGCGGCCTTGGTAACATTGCGCTCCCGGAGCAGCACGTCCAGGTACACCAGAAGATTGAGATCCACCCGGGAGATATCCATTACACCACTCCAGCACGCGCCATTTCGCCGGGGCCAAGCCTCAGCATTCACTGCAACAATGTACAGGATCGCGCCAATTCACGAAATCAATAAAACGCGTGAATCTTTCACATTAGAAAACGGATTCATTCCGGATTTTCTGCTAATCTTTCGGTTACTTGCGGAGAAACCGGAATTCGTGAAACCGGATGCGCCGTTACCCGAACTGATGCGGAGTCGTTAGCAATCTCATGGATACCACTACGATCGTCCTGATACTCGCCGCTCTTGTCACTGCTTCGATCATTATCATTGTGGCGATCCAGATGCGGGAACGGTCGAAAATTGAACGGGCCCGGCGAACCGCTTCTCAGGAAGACCAGTACAACCGCGCCAACCGCCTGCTCAACGAGATCCCTGGCCAGTACCTCACCCCGGACCTGAAACTGCTGCTGATCAAGCGTATGGAGGAAGCCTGTAACGAGTTGCTGGCACTGAAATCCGCGCGGCCGGTCAACGACTGGCTTGCCGCCGCCCAGCAACTCAGAACACAGGTACTGGAAAATAACGACAGTCGCTCACCGGTGAAAATCGACTCCCCGGAGAAGTCCAACTATGTTAAAGAGTTACTGCAAAATCTTTTCAAAATGATTGAAGGCCTGCACAAGGCCGGGAAAATCGACAACGCCACCGCCAAGAAAAACCTGAAGTACGTATTGTTTTTGGTGCATAAAACACACGCCGACCTCCACGTCTTTCAGGCTCGCGACCACGTGCGGCAAAATCAGATTCGCAAGGCGATTCATTCCTATCACCTGGCCAGCACCGAAATGGGCAAGTCTCAGGATAACCCGCTTGCGATGAAGGCGGTCAAAAGCTTCCGCACCCGGATAAAGGAATTGGAGGCTATAAGTACTGACGACCAGAAAGCCGCTGAAGGTAACGATGGCCCATCCAAACTTGACCAGGATTGGGATACCTTTCTCCATGATGACGAGTGGAAGAAAAAAGCCGATTACGATGATTGACCGGATTCTGACCGCTCGCGACTGAACCGCCTCCAGACAGGGATTGTGTAAACTGGTGACTAGGCTATTCCGTAAACGCCTTTCTTTTCGCCTCACCCGCGACACCGTGTTGCTAGCCATGGCGCTGGGCCTGATTCTGAACATTGTGCAGGTTACCCTGGACTTTTTCAGCGCCCGCGAATCCATGGAAGAAGAGATCCGCGCGCTGATCGAGATCAGTCACAGCCCGGCCTCCCAGATTGCCTACAACATCGATGTCCGCCTGGCGGAAGAGCTCCTTGATGGCTTGTTGCGTCATCCTGCAACCATTGATGCCCGCATCATTGATAACGACGGCCACACCATGGCAGCGGCCAGTCAGAGCAGCCCGGTGTCGCCCTACCGCTGGATCAGCGATGCCCTGTTCGGTGCAAACCGGACCTTCAGCGACGAGCTGCGGGTGCGCCAGCTTGCGGACCTGCCTCTGGGCACACTGACGGTAACCATCGATACCTTTCACTATGGCCTGATCTTTATGCAGCGGGCCGGTTACACCCTGCTCAGCGGTTTCTTCAAGAGCTTGATCCTGTCAGCCGCACTGCTGGCTATTTTCTATCTCGTACTTACTCGTCCGATGATGAACGTCATCAATGCGCTGAGCCGGGTGCAGGCGGAAACACCCGAGAAGGTCCGCCTGCCTATTCCGCTAAACCACCAGGAAGACGAAATCGGTGCAATGGTCGGGATCATCAACCAGCACCTGCAAACCATCGACTCCAGCCTTGCCCAACTGCGGCGTGCCGAGAGCGCCATGAAAAACTACTCGGCGCAACTGGAGCGGGAGGTGGATGACCGCACCCGCGAAATCTCGGAGAAGAACGCAGCCTTGCAGCGGGGCAATCGGGCGCTGGTGAAGGCCAAGGAGGATGCCGTGCGGCGGGCGCGCTCACGGGCCAATTTCCTGGCCAGTATGAGCCACGAAATCCGCACCCCGCTCAACGGGGTACTGGGTATGCTGGGGCTTGCGCTGGAAGGGGATCTTGATCCGGAACAGCGTAACCGGCTGGAGATCGCGCTGAACGCCGGGCAGAGCCTGTTGGGGCTGCTGAACGACATCCTCGATATATCGAAGGTCGAAGCGGGCAAGCTGAGCCTGGAAAACATTCCGTTCAGCGTCCGCAACCTGATCGAGGAATGTGCCGTTCTCCATACCCAGCAGGCCCGCAGAAAACACATCGAGTTGTTGGCAGACATCGACCGTGGCCTGCCCGAGATGTTTCTCGGTGACCCCACGCGCACCCGCCAGATCCTCAACAACCTGCTCAGCAATGCCATCAAGTTTACCGATGATGGCAGCGTGAAAGTTGGGGTTTCGCGGGTTGGCGGTAACGTCAAGATCGACGTGATCGACACCGGTATCGGCATGTCCAAAGAGGGACTGCACCGCATATTCTCGCCGTTCTCCCAGGCGGACACCGACACCACTCGCCTCTATGGCGGAACCGGCCTCGGTCTGACGCTCTGCCGACAACTGATCGAGCGCATGCACGGACAGATTCTGGTGGATTCAGAAGTGGGACGCGGCACCCATTTCACCGTGACGCTGCCACTGCCGGTCTACGAAACCGCGCTCACCGAGCCGGAGCCCGCGGCCACACGCGAAAACAATGCGGCGGCGGGCTCAGCCGCCCTTGCCATCCTGCTGGTGGAAGACAACCAGGTCAATCAGCTGGTGGCCAGCAGCCTGTTGCGCAAGCTCGGGCACACCGTTGATCTGGCGGAGAACGGCAAGCGGGCGCTTCAGGCGATGGAGAACAGGACGTACGACATGGTTCTGATGGATTGCCAGATGCCAGTCATGGACGGCTATGAAGCGACTCGGCAGATCCGGGAGAACCCTGCCTGGAAAACCTTGCCGGTGATCGCGGTGACCGCCAACGTCATGCAGGGGGACCGGGAGAATTGCCTGGCTTCCGGTATGAACGACTACATTACCAAGCCTTACAACCGCAACGATCTGAAAGCCGTTATCGAACGCTGGGCGCCTGACGCTCCAGCTCGGCAAGAACCGACCTGAGCTCGTCCCGCAGCGCCATCAATCGCTCCGGTGCCACCCCGGTAGCGCATAGCAGACGTTCCGGCACAGAACAGGCCTGCGCACGCAAGTCGTAGCCCGCTCGCGTCACAGCTACCGTCACCACCCGCTCATCGTCTTCGCCGCGAGCACGATTAACCAGCCCGCGCAACTCCAGGCGCTTCAGCAGTGGCGTCAGGGTGCCGGAATCCAGCCGCAGACGGTCACCCACCTCTGACACCTTCAAGCGGTGATCGCCCGCCGCAGCCTCCCACAGCACCAGCATCACCAGGTACTGCGGATAAGTCAGGCCCAGCTCGGCCAGCAACGGCCGGTAACGCGCAACCACCGCGCGGTTGGCGGTGTACAGAGCAAAGCAGACCTGGCTGTCCAGGGCCAGGCCATCCTCCGGTGCGGTCATAAACTACAGCAGCTTTTCGATGTCGGCACGGATCGCTTCCGGCTTACTGGTCGGCGGATAACGGCGAACCACCTGCCCGTCCCTGTTCACCAGAAACTTCGTGAAGTTCCACTTGACCTTCTCCGAGCCCATCAGACCTTTGGCTTGCTGTTTCAGAAAGCGGTACAGCGGGTGCGCCTCGGGGCCGTTGACCTCGATCTTGGCAAACATCGGAAAATCCACGCCATAGTTCAGGCTGCAGAACTGGCTGATGGCGCCATTGTCTGCGGGGTCCTGATTGAGAAACTGATTGCAGGGAAACCCCAGCACGTCGAGGCCGCGTTCGCCAAGATCCTTGTGCAGCGCCTGCAGACCCTCGAACTGGGGGGTGAACCCACACTTGCTGGCAGTGTTAACGATCAGCAGCACTTTGCCCCGATACTCCGCCATGTCGTGGTCGTTACCCTTGATATCCTGAACGCTAAAATCGTAAATACTTTCGCTCACACGCCCTCTCCTTTAATTGCCATCAATTGAATTGTGCACAATACATCATCCGAAGAACAAAGTCCTCTTTCGCCATAATTCATCACAATTGCCCTGTTGCCCGGCGGTCATGCTCCGCTAGAATACGAGATTGATGTTATTATAATTTTTTCTGATATCGGGTTAAGGGAACCACAGTCTTATGCAGAACTTCCACAAGTCCGCCAAGCTGGATAACGTGTGTTACGAAATACGTGGCGTGGTTCTGCGTGAGGCCCGTCGGCTCGAAGAAGAAGGGCATCGGGTGCTGAAGCTGAACATCGGCAATCCGGCCGCGTTCGAGCTGGATGTACCCGAGGAAATTCAGCAGGATGTGATCTACAACATGCCCCTGGCCCAGGGCTATGTGGAATCCAAGGGGCTGTTCTCTGCCCGCAAGGCGGTCATGCACTACTGCCAGCAGCGGGGCATCGACAAAGTCGATATCGACGACATTTTCCTTGGCAACGGCGTCAGTGAGCTCATCGTCATGTCCATGCAGGCCATGCTCAACACCGGCGACGAAGTGCTGATTCCGGCTCCGGATTACCCGTTGTGGACGGCGGCCGTGACGCTCTCCAGTGGCAAGCCGGTGCATTATCACTGTGATGAAGCCCAGGACTGGTTTCCCGACATTGACGATATTCGCAAGAAGATCACCAAGCGCACCCGCGCGATCGTGCTGATCAACCCCAACAACCCGACCGGGGCGGTTTACTCAACGGAGCTGCTGGAGCAGGTCATCGAGCTGGCCCGACAGCACAACCTGATCATTCTGTCTGACGAGATCTACGACAAGATTCTGTACGACGGCACCCGGCACGTGTCCACGGCTTCATTGGCCGACGACGTGCTGTTCTTCACCTACAACGGTCTGTCCAAGAATTACCGGGCCGCAGGCTACCGCTCCGGCTGGATGATCATCAGTGGCGCCAAGCACCGCGCGCGGGACCTCATCGAAGGTATCGAGATGCTGTCCAATATGCGGCTGTGCGCCAACGTGCCCGCCCAGTTGGCCATCCAGACCGCACTCGGCGGCTACCAGTCTATCGATGATCTGGTGGCCCCCGGTGGCCGATTGTTCGAGCAACGGGAAACCGCATGGCGACTGCTGAATGACATTCCCGGGGTGAGTTGTGTCAAGCCCAAGGGGGCGCTTTACCTGTTTCCGAAACTGGACCCCAAGAAGTTCCCGATCGTCAACGACGAGAAGCTTGTGCTGGATCTGCTGTTGCAGGAGCGCATTCTTCTGGTTCAGGGCTCGGCTTTCAATATCAATGACAAGCAACATCTGAGGGTGGTCTTCCTGCCCCGGGTTGATACCCTGGAGGACTCCATGACACGGCTTGCCCACTTTCTTTCGAATTACCAGCAGTGATTGGTGGGGTAAATGGCTGATATTCACGTTGAGGAATTCTACAAAGACGCCGCCATTGCACTGGTTCAGCTTTACAACGCGTTCCCCAGGCGCATCAACCTGTTTGTTGAAGACATCGCAGGGCCGGACGAGCCCGATGAGTTCGGCCTGCACAGCAAGCGCCATATGGCCTGTTTCGGCGCCCTGCTCTGGCTCGAAGAAGAAGGGCTGTTGCGCTATGTCGACACCATCCGTCAGGAAGCTCTGGATCAGGCCGTGCTGACCCGCGACGCCTTTGTGCGTCTGAGCATGCCGGCCTGCCCGGGATTACTGGCCCTACTGGAGTCCCTTGCGCCACAGGATCAGACCGTATTGCCCCCATCCGTCAGGCACGATCTGTCTACTCACGTGCACCTTATCCGCAGCGCCCTGCGCAGTGGCCGCTCCGCGACCATCACCCAAGTGATGCAGGGTACTTTTTTTGGCACCGAAACGGCCGCGAAGCCCCGCAACCGCGACGATCATTAAATCCGCGTAAACCGCTTGAACCGACCGCCACAAGCCGCATATAACGTCGGTGTAACATGTCGCTATTGTGGAACATGACTCACTTAAGGAACCGATAATGCGTATCTTGCTGTTTCTCGCCACCAACCTGGCGGTCATTATTGTAGCCAGCATTACCCTGCGCCTTCTCGGCGTGGACAGCTACCTTGCCCAGAATGGTATTCAGTACGGTTCACTGCTCGCGTTCGCAGCCGTGTTCGGCTTTGCCGGAGCTATCGTATCGCTGCTGATCTCCAAACCCATGGCCAAATGGAGCACCAAAGCACGGGTTATCGAGTCACCACGCACACCGGCTGAACGCTGGCTGGTGGATACCGTTGCCGACCTGGCCAAGAATGCCGGCATTGGCATGCCGGAAGTGGCGATCTTCCCCGCCTCCCAGTCCAACGCGTTTGCCACCGGCTGGAACAAGAACGATTCTCTCGTGGCTGTCAGCGAGGGCCTGTTGCATCGATTCAACAAGGACGAGATCCGCGCGGTGCTGGGCCATGAAATCGGCCATGTGGCCAACGGTGACATGATAACCCTGGCGCTGATTCAGGGCGTGGTGAACACCTTCGTGATCTTCGCATCCCGGGTGATCGGCTCGTTCGTGGATCGGGTCGTGTTCAAGAATGAGAGTGGCCACGGTATCGGCTTCTTCGTGGTCAGCATCGCAGCGGAAATCGTGCTGGGCATTCTCGCTAGCACCATCGTGTTCTGGTTCTCCCGCCGCCGGGAATTCCGCGCTGACATCGCCGGTGCCCAACTGGCCGGGCGCGGCGCCATGATCAACGCACTGGCGAGACTGAAACAGGAGAGCGAGGTACCGGATCAGATGCCGGACAGCCTGCAGGCGTTTGGCATCAACCGCGGTGCCCGGGCCGGCTTGAGTGCGCTGTTCATGACCCACCCACCGCTGGAAGCGCGCATCGAAGCCTTGAAGCAGGCCAGCCTCTGATCAGATTTTCAGCTTGAAGCCCAGGGCACGAAAAGTGTCCTGGAGCGATTTGCTGGTGCCTTTGAGCTGGATTTTGACGCTCGAGAACTCCCGCCGCACCGGATAGTTCTTGCGCAGACGGTCGAACGCCGTGCCCCGCTCCTCTACCGGCAGGTCCATGGTCAGGCGCAGACGGGCATCATCCCGGCGGGGGTCATAACAGGAGCGCATGGCAATATTTCCGGCCCCCATTTCCTCGGCCGCGCTGGTGAAGCAGAGTTTGCTGAGCGCAGGCTCTGGCAGATATTGCCCGGCCTTTTTACGGGCCGGCAGGCCCAGGAAACGGCAGAGAGACTGATACACCATCTCGGTGCCCTGCACCTTACCCTCGAGGCTGTAGCCTGCAATGTGCGGGGTTGCCAGCCAGACCCGGTCAACCAGCTGCGGATTCACCCGCGGCTCCTGCTCCCACACATCCAGCACCACCGTCGGTGCGTTCGGCGCTTGCAGCCGCTCCAGCAACGCGGCCGATTCGATGACCTCGCCACGGCTGGTGTTGATCAGCAGCTGACCGGCGGTCAGCCTGGCCAGTCTGTCTGCATCGATCATGTTAAATGTGGGGTGGGCGGATTCCCGGGTCAACGGTGTGTGAAGGGTAATAACATCGCATTCCAGTGCTTCGTCCAGACTGCAGAACATCTCATTATCATCACCTTCAACCGCCTGCCGCGGCGGATCGCACAGGCGCACGGTGAAGCCGAGCTTATCCAGCTTACGCGCCAGTTCACTGCCCACATTGCCGGCACCTACAATGCCGACACTGAGGGTCTCCCAGTCGTCCAGCCCCTGCTGTTCGGCATACAGCGACAGCACCGACAGCACATACTCGGCGACACTGTTGGCATTGCAGCCCGGCGCTGCGGAAAAGGCAATACCACGAGATTCGAGCCAAGGCAGATCGACGTGATCGGTGCCGATGGTGGAGGTTCCCACATATCGGACTCGGCTGTCTTTCAGCAACGCTTCATTGACCCGGGTCACGGACCTGACCAGCAGGATATCCGCATCGTTAACGTCCTCGGGAGACACGGTGCGGCCGGACACCCGGCGAATGGTGCCGATATCCCCGAAAAAGGACTCCAGCAGGGGAATGTTTTCGTCCGCTACGATCAACATGGTCTGAACTGTTCGCCTCTTTTAGTTCCTGCGCTGACGCGGCGGGCGGCCGCCCTGCCCTCGTCCACCCTGGCTGCGGTTGCCCTGTGGCCGGCGCCCGCCACGCTTTCTGGTGATCGGAGCATTCGGCATGGTCACCGACAGCTCCTCATCAGGCACCGCAGTTTTCAGCTTCTGACTGATGTAGGACTCAATCGCCGGCAGTGAGAAGGCATCGTCCTCGCTGGCGAAGCTGACCGACACGCCGGTCTTGCCCGCGCGCCCGGTCCGGCCAATGCGATGAACGTAGTCTTCTGCGTTCTCCGGGAGATTGTAGTTGAAAACATGGGTCACACCGTTGACGTGAATGCCGCGACCGGCCACGTCGGTAGCCACCAGCACCTGGATGTCGCCACGCTTGAACTGTTCAAGGGTTTTCAAGCGCTTGTTCTGGGCAATCTCGCCGGACATCAGGGCAACTTTCACGCCCTGGTTGCGGAGATCCTCATCCAGATCCCGGCATTGATCCCGACGGTTGGCAAACACAATGGCCTTCTCGACCTCCGGACGTTTGAGATAGTTCACCAGCACTGGCAGCTTCTCATCCTCTCCCACCAGGTAAACGGTCTGCTCGACGCGTTCGGCGGTCTTCTGCTCCGGTTCGATTTCCACAAACTCGGCGCTCTGGGTCCACATGGACGCCAGATTGAGCACATCCTGATTGAAGGTGGCGCTGAACAGCAGGGTCTGGCGTTCCTCTTTCGGCGTGCACTTGCGGATGATGCGTTTGACGTCGGGAATGAAGCCCATGTCGAGCATCCGATCCGCCTCGTCGAGAATGAGAATATCCAGCTGATCAAGAAAAACGTCCTGGGAGCCCAGGAAGTCAATCAGGCGGCCGGGGGTTGCTACCAGAATGTCGACAATTTCGTTCTGCAGCTGATCTCGCTGCTTGTCGTAGTTCATGCCACCGACCACCGTGACCACGTTGTGGCCGGTGTAACCGCACAACTGCTCGGCATCCTTGGCAATCTGCATGGCCAGTTCACGAGTCGGCGCCAGAGCAAGCACGCGCGGCTCGGAGGCAAAGCGGTCTTTTTCCGGCACCGGAGTTTCCAGCATGCTCTGGATCGCGGTAATCAGGAATGCCGCGGTTTTACCGGTGCCGGTCTGGGCCTGCCCGATCAGATCCTGGCACGCCAGGGTAAACGGCAGGGTTTCGGCCTGGATCGGGGTGCAGTATTCAAAACCGATATCTGTGATGGCATCCAGCAGGCGTTGGTCCAGATTAAGATCCTTGAACAACGGTTTGCTGGTGTCGTGGGATTCAGATGTCATAGGCAATCAGTCTTCCTTTATGTCTGTATCAGGAGCGTGAGAAAGTATGCGCCGGGACTCTTCTTGCCAGGCGTGTTCAAACGTTTCCCCGGTTCCGTAAAATGACCTGAGCGTGTCAAAGAATGCCCGCGCGCGAGCCGGCATCCCATGCTCGAGGTAATGATTGGCCCGCGCACGCACCTTGCGGCGAAAGCCGGATTCATCGGCGGCTCCGCCTCCGGAGAGGTTGTCCACGCTGATGTGAAAGCGGGACCCTGCAGCGACGGCAAACAGCCATTCAAGCGCCTGAGGCTTTACCTCCGCCTGTTCGAAAGCCTTCTGCTGACCGGCAGTACGGCCGTCAGGGCAGTACCAGTAACCATAGTCCGGCAGCGTTCGGCGGTGCGCGCCGGCAATACACCAATGACTGATCTCATGCAGGGCGCTGGCGAAATAACCGTGTGCAAAAATAATCTGTGCAGCGCCACCGGCTTCCGTAGCCGGCAGATATTCGGGTTCATCACTGCCTCTGACCAGGATCGTCCGGCTGGATTCCCGGAACAAGTCATTGAACAGCATGATAAGATCGTCTGGATTGTGCGTCATTGGGACGCTATTGTGCGACTTTAAATCCCGCAATACCAGAGGGAACTTTAGGGTGCCGGGGGTGTCCATTGCTTCCTGACAGAGGTTGTCCGGACGCGCTGCATCAGTCCCGTGAGCCAAGACAGAATCACTCAGGATCCGATAGTCATTATGACCGAGTTTGCCAAACCCGCTCGACGTATGTCCGAGACCTTTCTGGCCAGCCGCCACATTCTGGCGCTGTTGCTGGTTCTGTTATCCGCGTCGGCCTGGGGGTTGGGCAGTTCCGGGAACCCATTGTTTGGCAACAGTGGCGACTTTCTTGCCGTAGATGAAGCCCTGCCCTTTAACTACGCCACAGACGCCGGCAGCGTGGTCCTGTCCTGGAATATTGCACCGGATCACTATCTCTACAAATCCCGCGTATCGGTTACCCCCCTGACAAAAGGGGTCACTCTGGGTGAACCCGAGTTCTCGTTGCAAGGCACCACCACCGAGGACGAGTACTTCGGGATTATGACGGTGTTCTACGATCCGGTCGAAGCCCGGGTACCCGTGAGCCTGCCGGACGGCGTCCGGGAGGCGGAGCTGGAGGTGACCTATCAGGGTTGTGCGG
Source organism: Marinobacter sp. M-5 (assembly GCF_032911545.1). Lineage (NCBI taxonomy): Bacteria > Pseudomonadati > Pseudomonadota > Gammaproteobacteria > Pseudomonadales > Marinobacteraceae > Marinobacter > Marinobacter sp. M-5. The sequence goes on along the minus strand of NZ_JAWJEK010000001.1, from coordinate 1,299,309 downwards.
AAGCGGGCCTGTGTTACCCGCCCCAGACTCGGACCGTGCTCTACTATCCGGGCAGCGGAGACGACCGTGAGACTGCGGCGGTGCAGACATCCCCAACGTCCGCGCCCGGCAACGCCAGCCCGTCGGACCTCAATCCCCAATCTGCCACCGGGCTGGCGGGCTTCCTGTCCGAACAGTCCACCCTGGCGATTGCGGCGGTTTTTCTGTTGCTCGGACTGGGCCTGACTTTCACCCCCTGCGTGCTGCCCATGGTGCCGATCATCTCCGCCCTGGTTTCGGGCCGCAATACCCGCTCCACGGGGCAGGCCCTGATGCTGTCCGGCAGCTATGTGCTGGGCATGGCACTGACCTACGCCGCCGCCGGAGTGATCACCGGATTGCTCGGCGCCAGCTTCAACCTTCAGGCCCAGCTGCAATCCCCGTGGGTGCTGGGGGTATTTGCCGCCCTGTTCGCGCTCTTCGCGCTGTCCATGTTCAACCTGTTCGACATCCAGCTTCCCCGTTTCATCCGTGAGCCGCTGAACGACGCCAGCCACCGACTGACCGGCACTCGTGTTGCGGGTATCTTCGGTATCGGCGCGTTGTCCGCACTGATTGTTTCGCCCTGTGTATCGGCACCTCTGGCCGGCAGCCTGCTGTACATCAGCACCACCCAGGACGCTGTGGTTGGCGGCATGGCTCTGTTCTCACTGGGCCTTGGCATGGGCATACCCTTGATTCTGGTTGCCATCGGCGGGCGCAAGCTGTTGCCGTCAACCGGGCCATGGATGAACGTGGTCAAGGCGTTCTACGGTGTCATGCTGCTGGCGGTTGCCATCTGGCTGATTGAACGCCTGGTACCCGCTTGGCTGGCACTGACATTGTGGGGCCTGCTGGTGGCGATCACCGGCGTTCAACTGGGCGCCTTCGATGCGGCAAAAGCCGGCTGGGAGCGCACCCGCAAAGGCGCCGGCCTGGTGATGTTTGCCTACGGCCTGGCGCTGCTGGCAGGAGCCATCGGAGGCGCGACTGACCCACTGCAGCCGTTGGCGCCTTACACCGCGAAGACCGTTGTCTCCGGTAGCAACGCCGCGGAGCATGCGAGCTTCCAGAGGGTGGGATCGCCGGACCAGATCCGGGATCTGATGACGCAGGCCCGCCGCAACCGCCAGCCGGTGATGCTGGATTTCTACGCCGACTGGTGCATCTCCTGCAAGGTGATGGAACGCAACGTATTCAGTGCCGCTGACGTGATCGATGCCCTGGCACCCTATACGCTGCTGCAGATCGACATGACGGACAATACGACCGCTCAGCAGGCCTTGCTGGACGAGCTCGGGCTATTTGGCCCACCAGCCATCCTGTTCTTTGGTCGGGACGGTGAGGAGCTGCCGGGAGCCCGCGTTCTGGGAGAGATGGACCGCGACGAATTTCTACGGCACCTCAGCTCCCTCGACGTATGAAGTAGAGGAATTCCTTGCCGGATTCCTCGGTATGCAGGAGGGCGTGATTGAGGAACTGACAGAATCGTGGAATGTCCCGGGTTGTGGATGGGTCCGTGGCGATTACTTTGAGCACGCCGCCCACCGGCACATCGTTGATGCGGTTGTGGAGCATCATCACCGGTTCCGGGCAGTACAGCCCGCGTGCGTCGAGTTCTCCGTCAAATTTTATCGTGTCCAATACCGAATCTCCGTCAGGGGAATCACTGCGTTTCTGGAAATACATGCTAAATTATTGTTTATAGCTGTCAAAATGTTACGAGGTAAACAATGATCCGGGTACTGATTGAACGTCACATTGCTGAATCGCTGGAAACGGCCTACGAAGAACGGTCACGCAGGGTGCTGCAACAGGCCGTCAGCGCGCCAGGATTCATCTCCGGGGAGACCCTGGTGGACGCCCACGACCCGAACCATCGGCTTACCCTGGCAAACTGGCGCTCCGAAGCCGACTGGGACCAGTGGTATCACTCCGAGGAGCGGAAAGGCCTGCTCACAGAACTTCAGCCAATGATGGACCGGGACGAAGCCATTACCGTGCTCACACAGAGCTGACCGCTCGGGTTTCCGCCTCACCCCAACCGCTCCACAAAGCAGGTAATCTCTTCCCGGTCGTGATAAAGGTGCCGAGCCCGGAGGCGGAACCTCTGATCGCTCTCCGCCAGCGCGCTCTCGATGATCTCGCGGCAAATCAGCCACTCCTCGTAGCGTTTCTTCATGGGCAGCTTGAGGTTGAAGATGGCAAACCGACAGAGGCCACTTTTGAGCCAGTCAACCGCCATGTGGGAGGTCCGGCGCGGGTGGTCAACAATGTCACACACCATCCAGTCCACCGGGCTTTTCGGTTTCCAGAAATAGCCGTCCGCTTCCATATGCTCGACCTGCCCCGACGCCATCAATTCGGCATTCATCGGGCCGTTGTCGACGGCGGTGACCATCATCCCCTGATTCACCAATTGCCACGTCCAGCCACCTGGCGCCGCACCCAGATCCACCGCACGCTTGCCACCGCCCAGATAGTCCAGTACCCGGTCTGGCGGCAAAAACACTTTCCAGGCTTCTTCCAGTTTCAACGTTGAGCGGCTTGGAGCCGAGGCCGGAAACCGCAACCGGGCGATACCGCCAGCGTAACGCGCACGGTTATCTGACAGGCTGATGCCTACCAGAGCCCGCTGAAAACCGGTCAGAAGAATATCGAGCCGGGCCGGGGCAGACGCGTTGGCATCGGGTTTCAGCAGACCGGCACCCCGCAACCCCTTCGATAGCGGCGCCACCCACTTGCGGGCAAAGTTCCCCAGATCCCGATCGGCGTTATTCTCCGGCAAGCGCACGTCCACCCGGGCGCAGTTGGGAAAACCGGATGCTACTGACCTCAAGGCCTCTGAGATGGCTCCAACACGATCCTCCGACGGCAATTCAACATCGGCCAGACCGATGAACCAGTCCCTGACAAACACCAGTTCATCGAGGCTAAGACGCTGCATCAGCGTGGTCGCGCCCTCGGGGCCGGTCAGGAAAAACGTCAGGTAGCCATGGCTGCCGGAGGGCTGAAAGTAACCGAAAACGCCTTTTTCTGCTGCGGCATCGGTCATTTCGCGGCCAGCCTCGGTTTCAAACCCCGGCCGACAGAACAAGATCACGTACTCCATGAATCACCTTTTTTACGACATCCGTCACGGAAACCGTCGAGAATTTGAAACTGTTTAACAATGCGCCGCGCCGTCGGGCGTTACACTGACAGACTTCTTTTTTTGCAGGAATTCGTTCATGTTGCTGTACCTGCGCACCTTCACCGTGTTGGCGCTTGCTGCGCTGTCGGGCATGCCCTTGGCACTGGAAGCGCACCCTGGCAGCCCCTGCCCTGTTCTGGACGCCAGCGATGCCGCGCAGCGGGAACGATTGATGAATCACGTCTGTTTCCATGCCGCAGCGCCCAACGATCCCGCGCATCGGGCGGCCAGCCCGGACGAGCTGCCCGCATCCATGGAGTGGCAGGAGGCCCGCGGCCATGACCTGGTGTTTACTCATACCGATTCGGTGTACTGGGTGCACCTGCACCTGACCAATTCCGGCGCATCACAGGGCTTCTGGTATCTGAAGCTGAACTATCCGCTGCTTGATGAAGTCACCTTCTGGCAGACCGGCGCCGAACGGACCACCACGCTAACCACCGGTGACCAATACCCGTTCCTGTCGCGGGGCATAGATTACCGGTATTTCCTGCTGCCCGTCACGCTGAATACCGGTGAGTCCCAGGGTATCACCCTGAGGATTCAGAGCAGCGGCGCCCTCAACGTTCCACTGTCTCTGGAAACTCCCGACACCATGGTGGCCGACAGCAACCATCTGACTCTGACCCACGGGCTTTTCTACGGAGCCCTGTTGGTATTCGCTGTCTTTAACCTGCTGCTGTTTTTCAGCTCGGGAACGGTGTATTACTTTCACAACGCCTTCTACATGGCCACCATGGGGCTGTTCCTGTTTGCCATGGGCGGCTTTGCAAATCAGTACTTCTGGCCAGACAGCACCGGCTTCGCCAATACTTCCATCCCATTGCTGATCGCGGTGTGCGCCCTGGCCATGACTCTGTTCGGCCGCTCCTTCCTGGAAATCGCTCCGGACACACTGGCCGCCACCACTTTGCGAGCCCAGGCCTGGGCGTCTGCGGGGCTGCTAGTCGTCACCTTCATGTTGCCCTACAACCGCTCTATTTTGCTCAATACCACCCTCGCCCTCACGGTGATCGGCAGCCTGTTTGTGATTGGCGTTCTGCGCTGGCGGCAGGGCTACCTGCCAGCACTTTGGTACGTGCTTGCCTGGTCGGTAATGCTGGTCGGCGCGCTGATCTATGCACTCGCGGCATTCGGATACCTGGCCGATTTCCTGGCCCGCGAGTTCTTCATGCTGACCGCCATCGGCGCTCAGGTGATTTTGCTGAACTACGCTATGGTGCAGCGTTGGCGGCTGTTGAACCAGAAACTGCTGGATGTGGAGCACAACGCCCGCAGCGAACTGGAAATCAAGGTGCATGAACGCACGGCTCAGTTGCGTAACACGATGCGGGAACTGGAAAGGGCCAACCGCAAACTCGCCACCCTGAGCCTCAATGATGCCCTCACCGGCCTGTACAATCGGCGCCACTTGGACAATATCCTCCCGGAACTGTGCGCTGAAGCGCGCCGCACCAGCCAGCCCCTGACGTTGGCGCTGATTGACGCGGATCATTTCAAGCGCATCAACGACACCTATGGTCACAGCTTCGGTGACCTGTGCCTGCAGCGCATTGCCGACATTCTGAGCCAACACGTCAAACGGCCTCGGGACGTGGTGATCCGGTTCGGCGGCGAGGAGTTCGCTCTGCTGTTACCGGGCACCGACAGCGAGGGTGCTTGCCGCGTGTGCCAGGACATCCTCGATGACATGCGCCACACCCCCATCAACGCGGAGGACGGTTCCGAGGTCATCATTACCTTGAGCGCCGGCGTGGCACGACTGGATCCAGCTGAGCTCGATCAGGAGCTGTTCCGACGGGCAGACGAAGCCCTGTATCAGGCCAAGGCCTCCGGAAGAGATCGCGTCGCGCTAACCGATGCGGAAGCGGTACCGTGACCCGGTAACGTTCAATGCTCTGCCCCGGGTTTCCCGTGCATGAAGGCGGATGCCGACTGCGCGGCCCTCTGCAGCAGCTGCGAGTGGCTCTCGACCTGCCGCGCCAGTGGCTTGAAATCATGATCGCCACCCTCCAGCCAGGCTATGTCAACCAATGCGCACGGGGGTATCCGTGCGCTGACCTCCTCGCGTTTGCCAAAAGGATCGCGGGTACCCTGAACCACCAGCTGCGGGCACCAGAGGTCACCGAAATGCCCGGTACGCCAGCGGTCCGGCTTCCCGGGCGGGTGGAAGGGGTAGCCGAAACACACCACTCCCCGAAAGCGGCCGGTCAACGTGGGCTCAGCGCCTAACAGGCTGGCCATGCGCCCGCCCATTGATTTACCGCCGATAAACAGTGGTCGGTGTGCCAGCGATCCCGCCGACAGATGGTCGATCATCTGCCCAAAGCTCAGCAACAATGCCGGCTGCCGATCGGGGGGGCGTTTTTTGCCGTCTTCCCGGCGTTTTTGCATGTAGGGAAACTCGAATCGCACCGTGGTCACACCGCTCTGAGCCAGGAATCCGGTCAGTCCGTTCATAAACGGCGAGTCTGCCGGTGCCCCGGCGCCATGTGCCAACAACAGCACCGGCCCATCGGGTTTATTACCATTTTCAGTAAATAACGCCATGCATTTCACCTGTGGGCTATGTACTTCTACTATTGGGGGGCAGGATCGCCAAAGCGGCACAGTATAATCACCCATACAAAAGCGGCAAAAACCGGTCGTCCATTTACGCTCCATGTTGCTGATTTGGGCGCCTTTGACGCACCTCAGGAGTTGACCTGAGTCATTGCAAAGCGTTTATGGTTTCTCCATACTTGCGCCCGCATATTTCCCCACTCTAAACCCATTGGTAAGGCTATGAGCACAGTAAATGCAAACCTGACATACAACTACAAGGTGGTGCGACAGTTCGCCATCATGACGTTGGTCTGGGGCATTGTTGGCATGGGCATGGGTGTGCTAATCGCATCCCAACTTGTTTGGCCGTCAATGAACCTTGACTTCTCCTGGACTCACTTCGGTCGGCTGAGACCGCTGCACACCAACCTGGTCATCTTCGGGTTCGGTGGCTCTGCCCTCTTTGCCACCTCTTATTACGTTGTACAGCGCACCTGTCAGGCCCGCCTGATTTCGGACAGCCTGGCGGCGTTTACGTTCTGGGGCTGGCAGGCCGTTATGGTAGCCGCCATCATTACCCTGCCAATGGGTCTTACTTCAACAAAAGAATATGCCGAGCTCGAGTGGCCAATCGATATTGCCATTGCCGTCGTGTGGGTTACGTACGCTCTGGTATTCTTCGGAACCGTCACCAAACGCAGCACGCCGCACATCTACGTTGCAAACTGGTTTTACGGCGCGTTCATTCTGACCGTCGCGGTGTTGCACATCGGTAACAACCTTGCGCTGCCAGCCACCGCGTTCAAGTCCTACTCCGCCTACGCCGGTGTCACTGACGCCATGATGCAATGGTGGTATGGCCACAACGCCGTAGGCTTCTTCCTCACCGCCGGCTTCCTGGGCATGATGTACTACTTCGTTCCCAAGCAGGCCAACCGTCCGGTTTACTCCTACCGCCTGTCGATCGTCCACTTCTGGGCGCTGATCGCCACGTACGTATGGGCCGGTGGTCACCACCTGCACTATAGCGCCCTGCCTGATTGGGCTCAGACGGCCGGCATGGTGATGTCGCTGATTCTGCTGGCACCGTCCTGGGGCGGCATGATCAACGGCATGATGACGCTGTCCGGCGCATGGCACAAACTGCGCACCGATCCAATTCTGCGTTTCCTGGTGGTGTCCCTGTCGTTCTACGGCATGTCCACCTTCGAGGGTCCGATGATGGCGATCAAGACCGTCAACGCGCTGTCGCACAACACCGACTGGACCATTGGCCACGTGCACTCAGGTGCGCTGGGCTGGGTAGCCATGATCAGTATTGGCGCCATCTACCACCTGGTGCCGAAGCTGTGGGGCGTACCCGCCATGTACAGCACCAGCCTGATCAACGTCCACTTCTGGCTGGCCACCGTTGGCACCGTACTGTATATCGTTGCGATGTGGGTCAACGGCATCATGCAGGGCCTTATGTGGCGCGCAGTCAACCAGGACGGCACGCTGACCTACAGTTTTGTTGAGGCACTGGAAGCTTCCTGGCCCGGTTACTTTGTTCGCTTCATCGGCGGTGCGATTTTCCTCACCGGCATGCTGGTCATGGCTTACAACACCTACATGACCGTTCGCCAGAAAGATGCTGTGGCAGTTGACAGCGCAGCGGCACAGCCGGCGTAACGGGAGAGAATCAAGATGAAACACGAAATTGTCGAGAAAAACCTGGGCCTGATGATCGTGCTGATCATCCTCACCATCAGTGGCGGGTTTCTGGCCGAAGTTGTGCCGCTGTTCTTCAGCAAGGATACCAACGAGCCGGTTGCGGGCCTTGAGCCGCTGTCGGCGCTGGAGCTGGAAGGTCGCGATATTTATATCCGCGAAGGTTGCCACGTGTGCCACACCCAGCAGATCCGTCCGTTCCGGGCGGAAACCGAGCGCTACGGCCACTACTCTGTTGCGGGTGAGTTCGTTTATGAGCGCCCGTTCCTGTGGGGCTCCAAGCGTACCGGTCCGGATCTCGCCCGTGTAGGCGGTCGTTATTCCGACGCCTGGCAGCGCCAGCACCTGTACGATCCGCGCAGCGTTGTGCCCGAGTCCAACATGCCGGCTTTCCCCTGGCTGTTCGAGGACCGGGTGGACCACACGGACACAGAAGCAAAAATGAAGACACTGCAAACACTGGGCGTGCCCTACACCGACGAGCAGATTGCCGAGGCAGCTGCGGAAGTTGAGGGCAAATTCGAAATCGAAGCGCTGGTGGCCTACCTGCAACAGCTGGGCACAGTGATTTCTGAGAAACGGTGATCCCGATGGATTTGAACGAGTTACGCGGCATTCACACCCTTGTCATCATGGCGATGTTTCTCGGCATCGTCTGGTGGGCGTACAGCGCCCACCGCAAGAAAGCGAACGACGAGGCGGCCCACTTGCCCTTCGACGACGACGAAGTGGAAAAGCGTACTCTTGAACAGGAAAAAACGGAGAAAAAGCAATGAGTACCTTCTGGAGCATCTGGATCAGCGTGATCGTGCTCGGTACTATTTTCGGGTGCTGGTGGCTGCTAATGGCAACACGCAAGGGCCAGACCACCGACACCGAAACAGACCGGACCACGGGCCATTCCTTCGATGGTATTGAAGAGCTTGATAACCCACTTCCCAAGTGGTGGTTCTATCTTTTCATCGCCACGTGCATTTTTGCCCTCGGCTACCTGGCACTTTACCCCGGCCTGGGTAACTTCCAGGGTCTGCTTGGCTGGAGCTCTACCAACCAGTGGGAAGCGGAAGTTCAGAAAGCGGATGCCCGTTACAGCGAGCTCTACGCCCGCTACGGCGACACCCCGGTACCGGAACTGGCCGAAAACGAAGATGCCATGAAAATGGGTCAGCGGCTGTTTGCCAACAACTGCGCGGTATGTCACGGCTCTGCCGGGCGTGGGTCACTCGGTTTCCCGAACCTGACCGACAACGACTGGCTTTACGGGGGCGCGCCTGACAACATTCTGACGACACTGCACCAGGGTCGTAACGGCGCCATGCCGGCCAAGGGCACCATGCCGAACATGACCAACGAGCAGGTCGATCAGGTGGTCAACTTCGTACTGGCCTACAGCGGTCGCGAGAAAGACGCGGAGGCTGCAAAAGCCGGCGAAGCCGTGTTCGCTCAGGGCTGTGTAGCCTGCCACGGTGCGGACGGCAAGGGTAACCAAGCGCTGGGCGCACCCAACCTGACGGACAATATCTGGCTGTATGGCTCAACTTACGACTGGATTCGTGACACGGTGGTCAACGGTCGGCAAAACCAGATGCCGGCCCAGAGCGATCGTCTCTCCGACGACCAGATCCAGATTCTGGCGGCCTACGTTTACAGTCTGTCCAACTGAGTGTCCGGCCGGAACCCCGGTTCCGGCCTGGTCTGCTCAACCCTGTGTCTGCGTGCGGGCACAGGCTTGAGAAGATCTGAAGCCCCCGGATCACGCCGTGGGCTAATTTTCATCGGGAGGAAACGATGAGCAGCGAGATTCCGGTCAAACAGGTTGACCCATCCTCTGACCCCTCCGACAAAAACAACAAATCCGGAACCGTCGAGCTTTACGCCAGCCGCAAGAAAATCTATGTGAAAGAAGTCGAAGGCTTCTTTCAGCGTATCCGTAACGTCAGCCTGTTGTTGCTGATGGGCATGTACTTCCTGTTCGTCTGGCTCACCCTGGACGGTCAGCCCCTCATCCACTTCGACCTCCCGGCCCGGGAGTTTCATCTGTATGGCACCACCTTCTACCCGAAGGATTTCTTTCTGCTCTCGGGGATGCTGATCATCAGCGCCTTTGGCCTGTTCTTTATTACCACCCTGTTTGGCCGGGTCTGGTGCGGCTACACCTGCCCGCAAACCGTGTGGACGTTCATTTTCATGTGGGTGGAAGAACGTATCGAGGGCAGCCGCAACCAGCGCATGAAGCTGGACAAGGCCCCGCGCTCGTCGCAGAAAGTGATCAAGAAATCCCTCAAGCACACCGCGTGGCTTCTGATCGCCCTCGCGACGGGCCTGACGTTCGTCGGTTATTTTTATCCGATTCGCGAGCTGCTGGCTGACCTTTTCACCCTTCAGGCCAATGGCTGGGCCTTCTTCTGGGTAGGCTTTTTCACCGTTGCCACCTACCTGAACGCGGGCTGGATGCGCGAGCAGGTCTGTCTGTACATGTGCCCCTATGCCCGCTTCCAGTCGGTGATGTTTGATCCCGATACCCGGGTGGTTTCCTACGACCCCAATCGTGGCGAACCCCGGGGTGGCCGCCGAAAGGATGCGAACCCGGCAGACCTGGGCCTCGGCGACTGCATTGACTGCGGCCAGTGTGTTCAGGTGTGCCCTACCGGTATCGATATCCGCGATGGTCTACAGTACGAGTGCATCGGGTGTGCACTGTGCATTGATGCCTGCGATGAGATCATGGACAAGATGGAGTACCCCAGGGGGCTGATCCGTTACACCACCGAAAATGAGCTTGAGGGCAAACCCTCAAAACTGCTGCGCCCCCGTACCTTCGGATACGGCGCTGTGCTGGCGATCATGATCGGTGCCATCGTCTTCGTGCTCGCCACCCGCGTGCCGGCCCAGCTGGATGTCCTGCGAGATCGCGGCGCGCTGTTCAACTTCAATGGCGATGGTCGCATAGAAAACACCTACACCCTGAAAATCGCCAACATGGCGGAGGTGCCGCACACCTTCAGCATTGCCGTTTCGGGTATGGAAGGCATGAGAGTGCTGACCGACACCACCGTAACCGTCGCCAGCGGTGAGAATCGCTCCTTGCCGACAGTGGTGGACGTGGATCCGGAGATCATCAACCAGAGCAACAACACGATCCGTTTCCAGATCAGTTCCGAAAGCGATGAATCCCTGATTCTTGAAACCGAAAGCCGTTTTGTCGGTCCTAACCGCTAGCCTGACCGCCACCATGCGGAAACGACCCTGTCTGAGAGATTGCTGTTATGAATGATGAAGCCGTTAAACCCTGGTACCGCCAGCCCTGGCTCTGGTTCCTGCTGGCCTTTCCGCTGGCCTCCATCACCTGGTGCACCATTGCCATCACAGTGGCGATGAACACAGACAACGACATGGTCACCGATGACTACTCCAAGCAGGGGCGCGGCATCAACATGCAGATCGCCCGGGACCAGAAAGCCAAGGATCTGGGCCTGCACGGTGAGTTTGCGTTTTCTGACCGCGACGTCCGCCTGTCGCTGACCAGCGACGCCGGGCAGGTGAATTACCCCTACCTGATCCTCAACCTGTTCCACCCCACCATCGCGGACAAAGATCAGACGGTTCAGTTCAAGCGCACCGGAGAGAATACCTACCGCGCGACGCTCAATCAGGACGTCAGTGGTCGCTGGTATTTCGACCTGCGCAGCCCGGAGAATGACTGGCGCCTGAAAGGTGAGACGTCGTTACCCTCCGACGATGCGATCCAGGTTGGCAAGGCAAGCCGCTGAATCGAGTGAGCGCCCTGCCCTGTTTTCACTGTGGTGAACCGGCCGACGGCGAGCCACCGATTACCCTGGAGCTTGACGGCGAAGCCCGGCGTTTTTGCTGCCAGGGCTGTAAAGCGGTGTGCGAAACCATTCGCGCCGAAGGTTTGACCGGTTTCTACCAGTACCGCACTGAGCCCGCGGCCACACCGAAACAACTGACTGACATCGAACGCGACCGGATTCGTGAGCTCGATCACCCGCTGGTGCAGTCCACGTTTGTTGCCGCGGTCAAGGGAGGCCAGGAGGCCCTGCTTCTGATTGAAGGCATTACCTGCGCGGCCTGCATCTGGCTGCTGGAAAACCACATGGCAAGACAGCCAGGGGTGCAGTCCTTCTCCGTCAACCACAGCACCCAGAGGGCCCGCTTGCTCTGGTCTGCAGAGCACGCCGCACTGAGCGATCTGCTGATCGCCATCCATGAACTGGGGTATCGCGTCCGCCCTTATCAGGCGGACGACGCCGAACAGGCACTCAAGGCCGAACACCGCACCACCCTGATTCGGCTCGCCGTAGCCGGGATCGGCACCGTGCAGAGCATGATGCTGGCCTTTCCCTTGTATTTCGAGCTGATCAGCGAACTGTCTGCGGACTTTATCACTTTCTTCCGCTGGTTCAGCCTGCTGGTCGCCACCCCCGTGGTGCTGTTCAGTGCCCGACCATTCTTTCGCAACGCCCTCCGCGATTTTCGCAGCCGGCACCTGACCATGGACGTGCCCGTTGCCATTGCCATCGGACTGGCCTACAGCGCGAGCGCCTGGGTCACGGTGGTCGGCGGCGATGAAGTCTATTTCGAGTCGGTGTGCATGTTCACCTTTTTCCTGTTACTGGGGCGGTACATAGAAATGCAGGCCCGATACCGGGCCGGCCTGACCGGCAACGCCCTCGCCGGATTTCAGCCCGGCGTTGCGACCCGCATCGTGGCAGGACACTCAGATATAGTGGCCACACACGAGCTGAAACCGGGCGACATTGTGCGTGTTCGACCAGGAGAAACCCTGCCGGTGGACGGCCTCATTACCAGCGGGCACTCTACCCTCAACGAAGCCGCGCTAACCGGAGAATACCTGCCCGAAACCCGCCACCCGGGCGATGCCGTGCACGCCGGCAGCGTGAACGGCGAGAACCCCCTGGACATCCGGGTGCACCAGGCGGGGGCCCAGACGCGGCTGTCCGGTATCCTGCGGATACTCGACCGGGTTCAGGCCGAGAAGCCCCCTGTCGCCCGCATGGCAGACCGCATCGCCGGCACCTTCGTCAGTCGCGTGCTGATTCTCACCCCGCTGGTGTGGATCGGCTGGTGGCTGGCCGGCGCCGACAACGCCTTCGACATCACCCTGTCGGTTCTGGTCGTTACCTGTCCCTGTGCATTATCACTGGCAACGCCTACTGCGATCACGTCGGCCACCGTCCGGCTCCGCCGTCTGGGTTTCCTACCCACCCGGGGCCATACCCTGGAGTCCCTGAACGACGTCGATACGGTGGTCTTTGACAAGACCGGCACCCTGACCCGCGGCGAGCTGAGCCTGATCGAAACCGATGTGACCGGCAGCCTGAGCGGATCTGACAGCCGCCGCCTGGCCGCCGGGCTGGAAAAACACTCGGAGCACCCGATTGCAAAAGTATTCCATGATGTACCAGGCCACACCGTGACGGAGGTTACCAACCATCTGGGTGGTGGGCTCTCCGGGTACTGGAAGGGTAAACCCGTGTTCATCGGCCACAGTGCCTTTGTTGGCGAGCACACCTCAGCCGCTATGCCCGCCGGGACCAACGGTCCGGGCATGGAAATCTGGCTGGCCACGAGCGAGGAATGGCTGGCACGCTTTTCCCTGGACGACGAGCCCCGGGCCGATGCTCGGGAAACCGTAAACCGGCTGAGAGAAGCCGGAATCAGGACGCTTCTGCTCAGCGGCGATCGCTCCGGGCATGTGGAACAGATCGCCCGCCGCCTTGGCGTAGACGAGGCTATCGGACAGGCATCGCCTGAAGACAAGCTGGCGGTGCTAGAGCGGCTCACTGCCGAGGGCCGCAAGGTGATGATGGTGGGGGATGGCCTGAACGACCTGCCCTCCATGGCAGGCGCTGGCATATCCGTTGCGATGGGCACCGCAGCCGACCTGACCCAGTTGAAAGCCGACGCGGTTCTGCTCAATGGCCAGCTGCTTCATCTGGTCAACGCCATGGAAACCAGTCGCCAGACACGGCGAATCATTCGCCAGAACATGGGGTGGGCACTGGGTTACAATGTGCTGGCCCTGCCCCTGGCGGCGGCGGGTATGGTGCCACCCTGGCTGGCCGCCATCGGCATGTCGCTGAGCTCACTGGTCGTGGTGTTGAATGCACTCAGGCTGGGTCGCGCCGGGCCGACTCACAAACAAGGTACTCAGGCGGTTGGCGCACCGACCCCCTCCTGATACCGTAACCGGAACATACTCCGATCCCCGAGGTTCACCATGGAAATTGTAATGATCCTGGTTCCCGTCATGCTGATTCTCGTGGCATTGGGCATGGTGCTGTTTTCCTGGGCCGTGAAGAATGGCCAGTACGACGATCTCGAAGGTCCCGCTCACCGGATCCTTTTCGACGACGACAAAGACATGATCCCGGACGACGCCAAGCCCAGGGCCGAGCGCAAACCCAACGACGAAGCGCCGGAAACTGATGAAACTCCACACCACTGATGAGTGAAGGCCTCTACCTCAGCTATTCCAGTGCCTTTGTGATTGGTCTGCTGGGCAGCACGCACTGCCTGGGTATGTGTGGGGGAATCAGCGCGTCCTTGTCGATGGCGTTACCTGTGGGCAAAGGTTTCCGAATCCGCCAGACCCTGATGTTGCTCGGTTTCAATGCCGGCCGTATCGGCAGCTATGCACTGATCGCGGCGCTGGTGGCGCTGCTCAGCACCTCCGCTGCGGCCCAGTGGAGTCAGTTGGCGCCGGTATTACGAACCGTGGCCGGACTGCTGTTGATACTGATGGGGCTGTCCATGGCCCAGTGGTGGCAGGGCATCCGCTATATCGAACGGATCGGCGCCCCGGTCTGGGCCCGGCTGTCGCCCCTGACCCGCCGCCTGCTGCCGATACAGCATGGATGGCAGGCAGTCGCTCTCGGGGGATTATGGGGCTGGCTGCCCTGCGGGCTGGTGTACAGCACTCTCGGCTGGGCCGCACTGCAACCGTCATTGGGCAGCGCGGCCGCCACCATGGCTTTTTTCGGGCTCGGTACGCTGCCCTCAATGCTGGCCACCGGATACGCGGCAACCTGGGTGCGCAAACTTCAGGGTAAAAAGCCTTTACGTCAGCTCACCGGAACATTGTTGATCGCGTTCGGCATCTGGACGCTGCCCCTGGCTACACTGTTCCATAATGGCCATGGCGGTTAGTCTCACCGGCTCTTGACCGTGTGCCCTTCAGATATTCAGAACGTCGAGCCGGCCAAAGTCCGCAGCCTCCGGCTCCGCCATGCTGACAGAGGATCCCTGCGCGCCACCCGGGCGCTTGCCCTCGCGAAAATCGTAAAGAGTATTGTCTGCAAGATGAGACGGCTCGACATTACACAGCGCACGAAACATGGTTTCGAGCCGGCCCGGATGCTGTTTGTCCCAGGTCTGAAACATCTCCTTGATTACCTGGCGCTGCAGATTTTCCTGAGACCCGCACAGATTGCAGGGAATGATCGGGAATTCCCGCAAGGCAGCGTAGCGGGCGATGTCCTTTTCGCGACTGAACGCGAGCGGCCGGATAACCGTGTTGCGGCCGTCATCGCTGTGCAGCACCGGTGGCATCGACTTCAGCTTGCCACCATAGAACATGTTCAGAAACAGAGTTTCCAGCAAATCGTCCCGGTGGTGGCCGAGAGCAATCTTGGTGACACCCTGCTCTTCTGCAAAATTATAGAGAATTCCGCGACGTAGACGGGAACAAAGACCGCAGGTGGTCTTCCCTTCCGGCACTTTTTCCTTAACAATACTGTACGTGTCCTTTTCGATGATGTGGTATTCGATACCCATGGCTTGCAGATATCGGGGTAACACGTCCTCGGGAAATCCAGGCTGTTTCTGATCCAGGTTTACAGCAATCAGCTCAAAGGATACCGGCGCGCTCTTCTGGAGGTGCAGCAGGATGTCCAGCATGGCGTAGGAATCTTTGCCGCCGCTGAGGCAGCACATGACCTTGTCACCGGCTTCAATCATCGAAAATTCTGCTATGGCCTGACCGACTTCACGGCGCAGACGTTTCTGCAGCTTGTTGAATTCCAGTTTTTCAGGGCGCTCTGCATCGGACATAAAAACACTACGTTCACAGGATTGGTGGGCAACGGATTATACGCGTGAGAAACACGCAGGGACAGGATAGCGACATGGATACGTTACGAAGCAAGGACGACACCCTCGGTAAACGGCAATCCAACCGGATTCGCAACCGAAATGCCATTCTTCTGGCCGCCCGCGAGTGTTTTCGTGAGCGGGGCTACGACAACTCCACGATACGCGACATCGTTCGGAAAACCGGTCTGGCTGCAGGCACCTTCTACAATTATTTCTCCAGCAAACAGGACATCTTCGCCGCCCTGCTGACGGACTTCCTGAATCAGTTGAATCTGAATCTAACCCGATCCCGCAAGGCCGCAGGCAGCGGCGAAGACTTCATCCGATCTGCCTACCTCGCTCTTTTCCGTGCCACGGCGAACGATCCGCTGGTGTATGAGCTGGCTCATCGAAACGATCATGCTATCCGTGAACTGTTCGGTTCGGACATCCTCGGTCTGGCCATGCTGTCACTGGAAGAGGACGTGCGAGACGCCATCGACCGGGGCCTGTTGCCGGACGTCGATCAGGATTACCTCTGTGCGTCGTTCTTCGGAGTAGCCTATGAAATGAGCCTGCGTGTCGCAAAACGCTCCCATGCCGTCCCCGGAAACGCTGAACAGGAAGCGCAGGACGCGGCACACTTCGCCGCCACGCTGTTCCTCGGCGGCCTCAGCCGACTGGACACCCTTTCCTAACGGCGGGCACTGCCCTACCATGGCGACATGAGCAACCCCATTCAAAGCCAGCCGGTCTTCCCGGAACACCCCGCGTCGCCGGACAGTCCGTTGAATCCGGCACTGAGGCTCCACATTGAGCACCTGCTGGTTGCGGTGGAACACGAGTTACGCGGCTGCCCGCAGGGCATAAGCGAGCTGGGCCTGATCAAGCGCCTGCAGAATCGACCCTGGGAGTTGATTGGCAAAGTTCAGTTCAGCGAACCCGAGAAACTCTATCCCGTGCATTTTCTGCTCTTCCATGCATTGTATCGGCTGCGGGATCAGCTTCTTGCCCGGGGTGAAACACTGACCATTTCACCGTTGAACTTGCGGCTCCACGACTGTGCGGTGGTCGCGGGGTCCGGAACCGCGGGTCACGTTGACGCCCTACGGGCTTTTTACCTCGATCTGTCCCAATACCAGCTCCCCGACGATCACATTCTACAGATGATGGATAATTTCTGGCGTGGCCGGCCTCAGCAGCGGCCGGGACGGCAGGCACTTATTGACGCCGCCTCGGTGTTGGGATTCCAACAGCTGCCCGACGGCTTCCCCGAGGTAAAACAGCGATTTCGGCGCGCGGTCATGCAGGCGCATCCCGATCGAGGCGGTGACACCGACAGCATACAGAAGCTGAATCAGGCATTCGCCGTTCTCAAGGCGCATTTTCAATAAACCGGACGAGGACCGATTGATGGCAAGGCACACTCTATCTCTGGCATTCGGACTGCTGCTGACCCTGGTCAGCCTGAACGTCAGGGCCGACCTGGTCGTACTTCAGTACCACCACATCAGTGACAGCACGCCACCGTCGACGAGCACTTCGGTGTCCCTGTTCGAGGGCCAGCTCGATATGATCGCCAACCAGAAGATTGAGGTAGTGGCCCTTCAGAACGCCACCGAAGCGGCTCTCAGGGGCGACTTGAGGGATCGTAAACAGGTCGCTATCACGTTTGACGATGCCTACGATTCGGTTTACGAGGCAGCCGCGCCCCTGCTGGAGCAACGGGATTACCCCTACACCATCTTCGTCAACACCGATGCGGTGGGCAGCCACGGCTACATGACCTGGGAGCAACTGCGGGAGCTGAATGAACAAGAACGGGTCACCATTGCCAACCACAGCCATGATCACGGCCACCTGGCGCGGCGTCCGAACGAGCAACAGGACGACTGGGATGCGCGGGTGGACAACAGCCTCGATCGGGCTCAGGCCATTCTGCAGGAAAAACTGGAGATCGATGTGCCGATGTTCGCCTATCCCTACGGCGAATTCGACGAAGACCTCGAGGCAAAGCTGTCCGACCGCGGCTGGATAGCCTTCGGCCAGCAATCCGGCGCCATCGGTGAAACATCCGGCATCACCCGCCTGCCACGCTTTCCCATGGCCAATACCTACGGCCAGCTTGGTAACCTGAAAGATAAATTACTGAGCCGGGCGCTTCCCGTCGATGCCAATGAGCTGCCAGCCGGGGTATTGGCCAATAACCCACCGACGCTGAAACTCCGGTTGCCCGACAACCTGAGCGTCAGTCGGCTGAGTTGTTTTGCGTCGGGACAGGGGCGAATCGAGATTGAGGAGATGGGAGACGGCAGCGTTCACATCACTGCACCGAAGACTTTTGACAGCCGCCGGTTCCGATACAACTGCACGCACCCGGCCACAGATGGAAGCTACTTCTGGCTGTCGCAGCAGTGGCTGGACCTTGAGCAGCCGGAAGACTGAATCTAGCGTTCGCGCAGCTCGGTCAAGCTGAGCTCGCCGCGGATGACATGGGGAATAGCACGGGGGCCCCGCGTGCCCTCAACCACGGTCTGCCCCTGCGTGTCTTCATCCCGCGTGTAAATCACCATCCATCGCTCCCCATGCTCCGGAAACACCGGGACGTGGGCCTCCAGATAACCACGGCGATGCCAGCTCTCCGGCACATAGTCCGCCACCATATCGGTCACCACCCTCACGGGCTTGAGGTTACCATCGAGGAACGCCGCCGAGGGGACAAACAAGCCGTCTTTAGCGAAGGAGCGTATCCTCATGATAAAGCCCCGTTTTGCTTTACCTGTTGGCAGGCGAACCAACAGGTACTGACTTTGGCCGGTGATGAAACCGTGAACCGGCGAGGCGTCATCAATGTTCAGGCCAAACTCGCGGCCACTTTGCCAGTCTTCCGCGGCCCCGGTGTCCAGTGAGTCGCAACAGTGGCGCTGCCAGCGCACCAGGTAGCTCTCGGTGGGCTGTTCAACCCCCAGTATGGCAAACGCATCCGGGTCGCCGCCCTCGCGGGGCGCAGCCTGCGCTTCGCCATTACCTTGCTGGTAGATGCTGGCGGGGGTGAGTTCGACCGGTGGCTTGATCCGGCCTTTTTCCATGGTAGAACGGGTATCCGGCTGGTAGTAATTGACCCGGATGTTGCCCTCGGCGTCGCGCCAGGTGAAATAGGGTTGGGGTTCCCCGGGGCGAATGTAACCGTCCCGCTCAAGCTGATTGCCGTCCGGGTAGTTCTCCAGGTTGAACTCCGGGTCCGCCGGCGCGACGGTTCTACCGGGTTCCGAGGGCTCCGAGGATTCTCCCGAGTGGTCGGCAACGTCGGCCGCTGGCTTTTCGGCAGGTTCACGGATGATTGGCGATTGCTGCACCCGCCCCTGATCATCCACCCAGGTAAAATAATCCTGCTCGGAGGATGAAGTCGGCCCGGTGCCCTGGCATCCGGCCAGCAACACCCCTGCCAGTATCAACAGACACCCCCTCACCCGCAGACCCTTTCTCGACATACGCCCTCACCGCCAAAGGAGAAGCGCGATCCTGTCGCGCCACGGCATCAGAATTTGGTCCGGAAACTGAGTCCCGCCATCACCACCCGCAGGGAGGTTTTGACGTCCAGACCTGCATAAGGGTTGTAGATAATGTTGGTTATATTGTCACAGTTCAGGTTGCAACTGGTATTGGCCGGGATGGTTTCAATCGACTGCAGGTAGCTGAGATTCATGTCGATCTCGGTGTCCTTGTCCCACTTGTACCCCATGCCCACGCTGTAGAGGTTGGCGCCGCCGAACGGCGCCATGATGGAGCGTTGATCATCCGGGATCACCGAATCACGGATCTCCACGCCGGCTCGCAGATCAAGCCGTGACGAGGCATGAAACTCCAGCCCGAACGCCCAGTTCCACTGATCGGTAAAGCCCAGCGGCAAACGCAGCGTGTTGGGCGTGGCGTTGTCCGGTGACAGGATCCGCGCGGCGTTGAGGAACTCCAGGTTGCGATCGAATCTGAACACGAAGGCATCCCACTGTTTGTAATCGGTCCAGCCCACATCCACATTGACTGTCAGCAATTCGTGCACGTCCACACTGATCCCGGTCTGGAAATGCTGCGGGTAGACCAGATCCATGCTGACGTTGCCGGCTTCCCGCGGTGCACCGGAGGGTAAGCTCAGAATCGCGGACGTGATGGCACCGAGCACCGACCCGTTTACGCTCTGCCAGAATCCGGACCAGTCCTCGGTATACTCAATCTCGAAGGTGCCTTTGAGATTCATGTCGGCTTCGGACGTATAACTGGCGCCCCAGGTGAACCAGTCCGTGGGTTCCCACATGACACCGAGGGTATAGGTGGGAGAAAGAGTCTCCTGAACGTTGATGCTCAGGGCGCCGATGTCATCCCAAGGGCCGACGTTACCACCGCACAGTGCCAGCCAAGGCTGCAACGGCTCGTCCCCACTCTCACAATTGAACGCATCCTGCAGCACTTCTGCCACGCCCAACAGCATGTTGGGGGCGCGCATATACTGATCGGCTGCGATACCCATGTGGGAAAGATGAATGCCGGCACCGACTGACCACTCGTCATTGATTTCATAACCCACAGTCGGTGACAGATAAGTGGTTCTTTGCAAGGCCGTTGCCTGTGGCATGTAGCGCCCGGGGTCGTCCTTGTCGCGATAGAAACCGGCTGCCAGTGGCAGGTAAAACGCATTACCGAAGGTCAGTTTGGAGCCGGGCGGATTGATGCTGACACCGGCCGAAGGCGCAATCGCGGGGCCCGGAGGTGCCCGCAAAATGCCGTAGCCCGGAACGTACAGCGCCACGTTGTTGGTATGGCTGTGCGTGTTGGCAACCGGATCCCGTTGCTTACCGGTCAGAGGATCGGTTTCAAGCCCCTTGATGCCGAAAATTTCGTAGTCTTCGTCGGCGTAGAAATTGGCATCAATATCGAGATAGACGCTCATCAGGTTTACTTCAAGCTGGCGCCCATCCAGCTTGGTCAGCCCCGCCGGATTGTAGTGAATCGCCATGATCCCCGGGGGATCAGCTGTGACGGCATTGCCCAGCGCCAGAGCTTTGGGGTGTATGGTCAGATTCTGCGCGAGCTGCGCCTCGGCACCACACGAGAGGGTCGCGGCGATCACGGCCCCGAGAATCTTCTTCTTGTGGCTGGTCATTCCCATGGAGTCCTTCCTTCCCGTAAAACGTCAGCGGCTTTGGTCACTCTTTCAGGCCGGAGAAATTAATGGGCAGGGATACTCCCAGGGAGAAGTCCGGGGCGTCCTCGGTCAGACCGATACCAAGACTGGTGTTCACAATGGTGGTGTCACTCACCCGGGTACCCAGTGAAAGACTGAGAAAACCGGTCATCTGATCCTGCGCCACAGCCTGGTCGCCGTTGGAGAAGGTCAGAACGGTCTCATCGCTGTAGCTGAGCTGAGCCGACACGCTCAGGGAAATATCGTAGGACAGGGAATAAGCAAAACCCGCAGAGCCTGACAGGCCGAACCCCGGCTCCACTTTTTCCAGCAGGCGGGCGCCCCGAACCTGCTCAAGTCCGGATTCAGTCAGATTGTAGGTTGCACTGACTGAACCGAACACCACCACCGGATCCAGAACCTTGGACAGGCTCGCGCCACCACCGATCGAGTAATAACCGCTGCCGGTGGATAGCTGCTCGTTGATATCAATCTCATAGGGACTGACGCCGGTTTTCGACGTCAGGGTGCCGAAGAAGGTGGTGGATATTTTTCCGGGCACATAGGCAAAGGGCTGCCAGCGGGCGGTTGCCGAAATGTCTCCGAAGTCGTAAACGTTGAGTTCATCCTGGGTGTCGTACTTCACCACCAGTGGCACACGGGTGCCCACGGTCAGGTTATTCAGCAGACCGTAATCGTAGGTGAACGCGTTGGTGAAGCTGTGGGTGGCCGAGGGCACAACGTCCAGATTCCGCACCGATCCATTGGTGATTGCAAGATCCAGCCGCTGGTCGGCGGTATACGTGTAGTCAAAGGCGTAGTTAAGAGCGTGGGAGCCCTTTTTCTGCAGGGAATAGTTCTTTTCTGACGCCTGAAAGACTTCCTCCAGCTGACGGGTAGAATCTTCATCCCCTTCCTGCTTTGCCAGCGCCTCCCTCGCCTGATCGACATTGCCGTCCTGGGCCGCAGCCATCCCGGGCATCAGACCGGCCATCGAACAAAGGATAAAACCTCGCGTGAACCAACGATTCATCCTGACTCCCTTAATTCTGATTGTTTTAATCCTGATCCCCGGTGCGTAAACCCGGGCCTTTAATTTCGGCGGTAATGAAGCTGCTTGCGGGTGTTCTCCACACTGCCATCCGGGTTGTTTTTCTGGCGCTCAAGCAGATTCTGGATACGTCTGGCTGTCGCTTCATGAAAAAGGGGTGCCTGCTGGAGCGCCAGCAGCGTCAAGGTCTGGTCATCAACAAAGCGGAGGTCCTCTTCCTTGAGCTCCAGGTAATCCAGTGGCTTGTCGCTGCCCGGAAAGACAATGAACAACACATTGTCATTCCATTTTTCTTCGAACTGCGCGAGCGTGAAGGAGATGTTGCCTACTGCAGGATCGGCCAGGTAAACACGGCCATCGCGAATGGTCCGCAGCACCACAAAGTGTTTGAAGCCGGCGTGCTCGATGGGAACGATGGCAGGGTGGTCAAGGTCGATGAGGTCTTCAATCGACGCCCGGAAGCCACCGGATGGATAGCCAAGCGCCGTAACCAGGCGTTTCATGTCCAGCATGGAAAACGCCCGGCGCTGTACGATCCTTTCGCTTTCACCGTAGTGCAGCAGGCCTTCCATAACCTGACGCTCGTTCAGTGTCCGGCCCAGGTAATGGTTCAATACCGTTGTCAGCGCGGCACTGCCACAACTGTAGTCATAGGCCTGACGAACAATGTTGCGGAACTTCTGCTCGACCAGAGGCTCGAGGCGGACATCGGTGCGAAGTTTCACCGGTCCGCTGTCGATATCCTGTTCAATGACCACCGTCTCCCGGTCAAACGGTTCCACCACGGTCGCTTCCTGCACCATGGTGAATGTAAGGATGGATCCGGCAAGTACCAGCAGCATGTCTGAAGAAGTCCCTGTTATTATTAGTCGTTGCCTTACGCACGCATTCTTGTGTTACACGTTGTTACGGTAAGATACCGAAAAGCCCTGACCCTTAAAGATAACTGTGCCTCAAATCTGTCGCTGCAAAAGAGGCCGGATGCCAGGGTTTTGAGAACTGGTTCAAGGCATTGGGACAGGCCCTGCCGTAAGTCGACGTCGGGCACTCGGGATTTCACTGGAAGAGGCCATCATTCAGAACATCAGCCACCGCTCGGAAGCGATGGACCGGGCCGAGGATCTCCTCGGCAAGATTCGGGGTGAGTATTCGGGCTAGAGCGTGAACACCAGTCCAAGTAAAAGGTAACTGGCGATGGTCACCACGATGATACCCAAGACGTTGAGAGCAAATCCGGCACGGATCATGTCCTGGATTTTCATGTGGCCACTGGCAAACACGATGGCATTCGGCGGGGTCGCCACGGGCATCATGAAGGCGCAGCTGGCAGCAATCGCCGCTGGAACCGTCAGCAGCAGGGGCGACAACTCCTGAGAGATCGCCAGAGCGCCCAGCAGCGGCAGAAAGGCGGCGGCGGTGGCGGTATTGCTGGTCACCTCCGTCAGAAAAATAATGACACCGGCCACCAGAACGATCATCACGATGGCAGGCAGATGCCCGGCCACACTCAGGCTTTCGGCAATCCACTCCGCCAACCCGGAGCTGCTTATCACGCCTGCCATGGCAAGACCGCCGCCAAACAACAGCAGCACGCCCCAGGGAATGCTTTGGGCAGTCTCCCAATCCAGCACGAACACCCGTTCTTTTACATTCACCGGAATCAGAAACATCGCCACCGCGGCCGCGATGGCAATCCCCGTGTCGCTCAGCCAGGGCATCCGTTCGTCCGCCAGCAAAGGTCGAAAAATCCACGCTGTGGCAGTCAGCACAAACACCACCGCAACCAGCATCTCCCCGCGCTGCAGCGGGCCAAGGGCCCTGAGCTCGTCCTGAATCAGGGCCCCGCTGCTGCCCTCGGCGGCAAGACCGAAATCGGTGCGGGTCAGCCACCACCAGGTCAGCGTCAGCATAACCACGCTGACCGGAACACCGATCATCATCCACTGGGCAAAACCGATCGACACGCCCTGATTCTCGCTGAGATAGGCCGCGAGGAGCGCGTTGGGTGGTGTACCGATCAGGGTGGCGATACCCCCGATACTGGCGGAGTAGGCAATTGCCAGCAGCAATGCCGTTGCGTACCGGCGCTGGCCTTCTGACTCGCCACTGCTCATCATCGCGATGACCGACAGTCCGATGGGCAGCATCATGATGGAGGTGGCAGTGTTGCTGACCCACATACTCAGGAACGCGGTGGCCATCATGAATCCGGCAATCTGCCGCCGGGGCTTTGCTCCCACCGATCTGAGCGTGTGCAACGCAATACGCCGGTGAAGATTCCAGTGCTGCATGGCAAGGCCAAGCGTAAAACCGCCCAGAAACAGAAAGATAATGGGATTGGCATAGGGCGCCGTGGCTTCCTTGACCGAGCCAAGGCCCAGCGCGGGCACCAGCAAGATCGGTAAGAGCGCGGTCGCGGGAATCGGGATGGCTTCTGTCGACCACCAGGTTGCCATCAACAGCATGAGTCCGGCGGCGGCCCAGGCCGCTTCACTCATGCCGTTCGGCGCGGGCAGCACCAGAGTGAGCACCAGGAATAACGGACCGAGGACCAACCCGATTATCTGGCTTCTGGGCAGTCCCGGTCGGGAATCATCATCAGGCATCGGCGCACGTCACGCATACCGTGGTGTAGGGCAGGACCTGGAGCCGGCGAGGATCGATCTCTTCGCCACACCGCTCACACTCATCACCCACGCCCTGCTGGATGCGCTCAATGGCGTGCTCGATCTGTTCCAGCTCAGAGCGGGTTTCCGCCTCCAGCGAATCAACCACTTCGTCATTCTGGGTCTGAACCGCCTGCTCCTCGAAGTCTTTCTCCAGTGCACCGCCCTCGCGGTGCTGATGGGCTTCGTAGCGAGTGAGCCGGGCCCTGAGACCTGCCCGCAGTGTCTCCAATTCGGATTGTCTGTTGTCCATAGTGCAACCTCCGGAAATAGCGCCTGATGATTGATCAGCGCATAAACACCAGCCTAAACCATAAGCTGGACCCTGGATTGACGCTTGTCAAAATCGCAGTGAACCTGCAACCGATCACCGAATCTCGCCGCACAGGCGCGAATATGGCACTATTTCGCCCTTCTCACCCGGCGGAGCAAATAATCATGTTCTACACCACTGCGGCCGCGCTGGCCGTTGCCCTGATTCTGTTTACCTGGCTTGGCGTTCGGGCACGGCTGGCTGACGGGGGACTGGACGACTTTGTCACCGCCCGGAACACTCAGGGGGCGAGGGCCCTGGGGCTCAGTTTTCTGGCCTCGGGCATGGGCGGATGGATCCTGTTCGCGCCACCGGAGGTCGGTGCGCTGGTGGGGCCTCTGGCGCTGGCCGGTTACGCTCTGGGCGCTGCCCTGCCCTTCATCGTGTTTGCCTTTTGCGGGCCGGCCATTCGCCGCTTTCTGCCTCAGGGCCGTAGCATCGGAGAATTTGCACAGGCCTGCTATGGCAACGGCGTCCGCCACTATGTGTCGCTGATCTCGGTGCTGTACATGCTGTGTTTCCTGACTGCCGAGCTCACTGCCATCGGTGCCATCACCTCCATGCTCTCCAGCGTCAACGGCAACCTGGCGGTGATCGGTGTGGCCGTTGCGACCCTCATCTACACCGCCTGGGGAGGATTGCGGGCCAGTCTGGTCACGGATCAGTGGCAGGCCTTTCTCCTGATTGCCCTGCTGATCATTGTCGGCGTGGTTGCGACCGACCGGCTACCGGAGATCAGTCTGGATGACAGTCCCGGCGTGCCGGTTGGTAGCGCTCTGGGTGTTGCACTCACCCTGGTGATTGCAGTCACGGTCGCCAACCTGTTTCATCAGGGTTACTGGCAGCGGCTTTGGTCTGCCAGGGATACCTCTGCGCTTCAACGGGGCGCCTTCTTCGGCGGTATTATCACCATCGCCGTTGTGGCCATTGTGGGCTCACTGGGCATCGCCGCTGCCATGAGTGGAGCCGATCTGGGCAACCCACCGATTCCGTTCTTTGCCCTGCTCGCTGACGCGCCGGCATGGCTCACCCTTCCCGCGCTGATATTGGCTCTGACACTGGTGGCATCATCGGTCGACACCCTTCAGAACGCCCTCGCCTCTCTGGCGGTAACTGAGAAAACCGGTATGTCTCTGACCTCCGCCCGTTGGCTTACAGTGCTGCTGATGATTCCGGTGGTGCTGGTGGCACTGCAGGGCATCTCCGTGCTGCGTCTGTTTCTGATTGCCGACCTCCTGTGCGCCACCGCGGTTATTCCGGTGCTGATGGGGCTGTGGAGACGGATGTCCACCCTGGCCGCGGTCGGCGGCGGTCTGGCTGGATTAATCGGTGCCATCCTGCCCGGATGGTTCACCGGTGGCAGCCTCGCCGCCGGCCTGCACGCCGCCAGTTTCCCCGGCGCCATTCCCACATTGGCGCCGTTCCTTGGCGCGCTGGTGTGTTCAACCGTGGTCAGCGTTCTGCTGGCGATGTTGGCGGGTCGCCGCTGAATCACCCGGGGCAGAGGCTGCCTCGGGTGATTCAGCGGACTGCCGCAATGTGAGAGCAGTCACTTTAGCGTGAGTTGAGGTCGTTCTTACCTGACAACAGCGGTATACTCAGTAACCATGTCGAGGGTGTACCAGGGAACGACCAGATCATGAAACCAGAGCACACGGAATATGACGTCATCGTCGTCGGTGGCGGCGTAAACGGCACCGGCATTGCCATGGATGCGGCAGGTCGCGGTCTGCGTGTGCTTCTGTGCGAGATGAACGATCTCGCGTCCGCCACGTCGTCTAACAGCAGCAAGTTGATTCACGGCGGATTACGCTATCTGGAGCACTACGAATTCCGCCTGGTGCGTGAGGCCCTTGCGGAGCGTGAATCGCTTCTGAAGAATTCGCCGCACATCATGTGGCCCATGCGCTTCCGCCTGCCCTACCGGGCCCATTTGCGCCCAGCGTGGATGATCCGTACCGGTCTTTTTCTTTACGACCACCTCGCCAAACGAGAAGTGCTGCCCGGCTCCCGCTCCATCCGTTTTGACGGCACCAGCCCGCTGAAACCGGAAATTACCCGTGGATTCGAATACTCGGACGGCTGGGTGGACGACGCCCGCCTGGTGGTACTGACCGCATTGAAAGCCCAGGCCTGCGGCGCAACGGTTCTCACTCGTACCAAATGCACCAGGGCAGTCCGGGGGAAACAGGCCTGGACGGTCACCCTCGAAAACACACAAAACCAGTCCACCACGACCGTAACCGCCAGAGCCATTGTCAATGCCTCTGGCCCCTGGGTCAGCCGCCTGTTCAGCGAAACTCTGGCCATGCAGGCTCCAAAAGCCATCCGCATGGTTAAAGGCAGCCATATTGTCGTTCCCCGACTGAACAAGGATACCGAAGCCTACATCCTGCAGAACGAGGACGGCCGCATCGTTTTCGTTATCCCCTACGAAGACCGTTTCTCACTGATTGGCACCACCGACGTCGAGTACCAGGGGGACCCGAAAAAGGCGACCATCTCGGCCGAGGAAACCCGCTACCTGCTGGACATTGTCAACGATCACTTTCGTCACCAACTGTCACCGCAGGACGTGGTCTGGTCCTACTCCGGAGTCCGGCCGCTGATGGACGACGAACAGCAACCCGCACAGAAGGCCAGCCGGGACTACGCATTCGAAGTCGATGCCGAGGCAGATCAGGCTCCGGTGATTTCCGTGTTCGGTGGCAAAATCACGACCTATCGAAAGCTTTCCGAAGCTGCCACAGAAAAGCTCTGCCAGTTTTTCCCCGGCGCCGGTCGCCAGTGGACCCGCAACGCCGTTCTTCCGGGAGGCGACTTCCGTGATCAGAGCACGCTGGCAGAGCACTTCCAGAGCCAGTGGCCCTGGCTCCCCGAGGACATGATCAGTCGATTCGTACGCACCTATGGTACGCGCACTCGCAATGTCCTTGGTGCTGCCGGTGCCATCGACGCACTGGGCCGTCGCTTCACTGGCAATCTCTATCAGTGTGAGGTGGATTATCTGATCGCTGAGGAATGGGCCATGACGGCCGAGGATATCCTCTGGCGCCGCACCAAGCAGGGGCTTTACGCGTCCGATGAGCAGGTACGGGCGCTGGAGAATTACATCGGTCTCACGATCGGAGCAGGGTCCGAATCCGCGACTGCAGTGTCGGAATAACTTCCTCTTCGAACCAGGGATTGCGGCGCAGCCAGAGATTGTTGCGTGGGCTGGGGTGCGGCATAGGCACCAGATTCGGCCAGTAGTGGCGCCAATGTCGAACGTTTTCGGTGACCGAGCGGGCGGCACTGGGCAGATGCCACGCATGAGCGTATTGCCCGATCACCAGCGTCAGTGCCAGATTGGGCAAGCGCTCCAGCAACGCCTGTCTCCAGGCCGGCGCACATTCCGGTCGTGGTGGCAGATCCCCCGATTTACCGGTGCCAGGGTAGCAAAATCCCATCGGCAGAATGGCGAATTTGTGCTCGTCATAGAACTCCTCCCGTGACACGTCCAGCCACTGACGCAGACGATCGCCACTCGGATCGTTGAACGGCAAGCCGGTCTCGTGCACCCGTCGGCCGGGGGCCTGTCCGACCACCAGCAACCGGGCCGATTCTGACAGCTGGATCACCGGTCGCGGGCCGCAGGGCAGCGAATCTGCACACAGAGTGCAAGCACGCACCCGGCTCACCAGTTCCCGGAATGGCAGTTCAGACAGGGGTTCGGTCATGGGCTTTCGTCATCCAGGCAATTGCATAAATCGGACTTTCCCGTAACGATAGAGCCACACAACCCACTTCACAAGCACGCAAGGACACCTCATGAACGCGAAAGCTGGCCCTCGTACCCCGCCGGAGATCGATGTTGAAGAGTTCCGCAAAGTAGTGCGCAGCCGCCGTTCGATCCGCCGTTTCACCGACGAGCCCATCCCGGCGGACGTGTTGGACGACTGCCTGGAACTGGCCACGCTGGCGCCAAACTCCAGCAACCTGCAACCCTGGGAATTCTTTGTGGTGCAATCGCCGGATCTGCGGAAAAAACTGGCAACCGCCTGCCTGAACCAAAATGCGGCCAGAACGGCGCCGGTGTTGATCGGTATTGTGGCCCGTACCGATACATGGCGCGAACATGCCCGCGAGGCACTGGCGCAATGGCCGGAAGAAACCTTGCCGGGCATTGTCGAGAAATACTACACCCGCATTGCCCCCATCCATTACAACCAGGGGCCACTTGGGATACTCGGCTTGGCAAAGAAAACGGCGGGCCTGTTTGTCGGCCTCACCCGTCCAGTGCCGCGCGGGCCCTATTCCGCCACGGAAATGAAAATCTGGGCGACCAAATCCACCGCATTGGCTGCAGAGAACCTGATGCTGGCGCTGCGAGCCTACGGGTATGATTCCTGCCCGATGGAGGGCTTCGACGACTGGCGCGTGCGCAAGCTTTTAAACGTGCCTCGCCAGGGCCTGGTGGTGATGGTACTGGCCGCGGGCAAGCGCGCCGAGAACGGCGTTTACAACCGCCAGTATCGCCTCGACAAGCAGACGTTGGTGCACTACCTCTGAGGGTGGCTTTTGCGGGCTTTCTTGATCGCGTACATGGCGTCATCGGCCCGGGCCAGCAAGGCGTCGGGGTCGGTTTCCCCAGCATGGCTCACCACCCCGCCCACGCTTGGGCCCGCATAGTCCAGTGACATCTCCGGCAGGTCGAAACGGCCGCAGGTCACTTTGCGCAGCCGACCGAGGAATGCCTCAAGCCCGGCTTCGCCCTCCTCCGGTTTTGCTGACGACAGCACCACAAATTCATCGCCGCCGTAGCGGCTGACCAGATCACCGGCCCTTGACGCGCCGCGCAGGCAGACCGCAAGGCTCTGCAGAAACTGGTCGCCCACATCGTGACCGTGTTCGTCATTGATCTGTTTGAAACCATCAAGGTCCATAAACGCCACGTAGATCTTTCCACCGTTGCGCTGAGCCGCCGCCAGCATGCGCGCCAACTCCTCAATGAGGTAACGGCGGTTGGCTAGCCCGGTCAACGGATCGTGAAGCGCATAAACGGACAATTCCTGATTCGCGCGCTCCAGTTGTTCCAGGTACTCCGCCCGCTCGGCAAGAAGCGACAGGTAATTCGAGCAACTGATGATCAGGCGCTGTTCATTGTCATAATCGTCAACCGCGTCGGGTTCGGTGGCCGCCAACAAGATGCCCGCCACCCGACCGGCCGCGGTTTCCACGCCGACCAGCGCAACCACGGCCCGGGCGCTCAACCCCACACGCTTTAACGCAGGTGTCAGCCTGGACACGTCAGTATGGGCAGCAAGAAAGGGATCCGGATGCACGCTATCGAACAACGCGTCGGTCAGCGGTATCAGCTCATCGGTTTGCTTGGCCAGAGCCATCCAGGGCTCGTCAGCCGCAGACAACGCGCGACAGCGCTGCCCCTGCAGCTCGAACGGCACAGCCCGGTGCCATACGCCGTCTTTTTCCAGCAGTGCCGCCGACTCGGTGAGGCCGGCATGGAAGTCATCGGAACGGAAACAGAGCTCACCAATGGCGGAAATCAGCGCCACTGCCTCCAGCCTTTCCTCAGCCCGGTTAGCACGGAGAATCGAAGCCTTGGCTGCGGCATCCCGGGCGATCTGGTAAGCAATCAGCTCGGAGCAGAGCTTGAGCACGTCAAAGGTGTCCTGATCCACACGCCTGGACTCACTGCTGGCGCCACACAGGGTTCCATACGTTCCGCCGTCCAGGTTGTTTACAGGCACGGTCAAGTAGGTTTTCAGGCCCAGCTTCTGGGCCGCTTCGGAATCCCCCCACAACTCAGGCACATTCGCGGTATAGAAGGTTCCCTCGTCCATGGCGCGTTTGCACAATGTATCGAACCACTGCACCGTCAGCCCTTCCGGGATGTTCATGTCGCCGGTATTTTCCGAAAACAGGATGGTCTGGGTCTGCTTCACCTCATCAATTACGGTGAGATAGGTGGATTCCAGGCCGGTGATGCGTTGCAAAAGCAATAGAATGGGACGGGTGAGCTGTTCGAGGTTCTCAGCGCCGGAGAGAGACCGTGCAAAATGAGTAAGTAACAAATCCATGCCGCGAATATGACTGCCGGTGACGGTGGGTGTCGGGCAAACCGTATGATTCGCTTTGCCTTATTATATGCAGATTAGACCTTTCGTACCCTGACAGCCAGTCACATCGGGCCTATACCTCCGGATTGCGAAGGGCTTCCGCGGCACCCAGCAGGCCGGTGTAGGCCTCGGTCACCACGTACACCGGGGTAGACTCCACCAACGGGCGCATCCGGCCCTTGTCCTCAAAACCAGTGCGGAACGGGCTCTCGAGAAAAAACTCAAGGATACGGGGCAAGATGCCACCGCACAGGTACACGCCCCCCATGCTACCCAGCGTCAGTGCCGCGTTGCCCGCCACCCGCCCCAGAATCTCGCAGAAGTGCCGCAGGCTTTGCTGCGCCAGCAGGTCGGCGTGGCCGACCGCGGCGACGGTGATCTTTTCCGGCCCATCCAGGGGCGCCGGCAGCCCCTGAATCTCGGCGTGCGCCTGATACAGGTTCAGCAGGCCCTGCCCACACAAAATTCTCTCCACCGACACGCGCCCGAACCGGGCCTTGAGTATGCGCAGAATCGCCATTTCCAGGTCATCCACTGGGGCAAAATCCACGTGGCCGCCCTCAGTCATCAGCGGCACCCAGCCATTGGTGATCGGCACCAGCCCTGAAACTCCAAGCCCGGTACCCGGGCCCATCACCAGTCTGGGCCGGCGGCTGTCACCCGGCCCGCCGCACACATGGACCAACTGATCGGCCGAGACATGAGGCACACCCAGCGCCATGGCGGTAAAATCGTTGATCACCTTGAACGCCCGCCACTGGAATTGCTGGCGCAGCTCTTCGGTGTCAAAACGCCAATGGTTGTTGGTCATCCGCACCCGGGTGTCCCGAACCGGGGACGCGACCGCCAGGCAGGCTTCAGCAACGGCCTCAATGCCCGCTTTGTTGAGGTAATCCGCGATGGCCGCGCCCAGACTGTCGTAGTCCCGGCAGGGCAACACAGCAATCGCTTCGGGTTTGACCTGACCCCCGCGCACCAGCGCAAAGCGGGCGTTGGTTCCACCAACATCCCCGACCAGGGCGAATTCGTGATCGGTCATGCGTTGTGGTTCCAGAAAAAACAGGCGCCTTCCTCGGGGTGACTGGCAGAACGCCGCATCCAGCCAAACAGTTCCCGTCCGTAGCCCTGATGAGACCGGGCCAGATCGGCTTTTTCCGAATCACGGGCCGCCAATTCGTCCGCATCAACCAATACGGACAGATCACCGTGTTCCGCGTCCACACGCACCAGATCACCATCGCGAAGCCTCGCCAGCGGACCGCCATCCAGCGCTTCCGGATAAACATGAATGGCCGCTGGCACCTTGCCCGAGGCCCCGGACATTCGCCCATCGGTAACCAGCGCCACGCGGAACCCGCGGTCTTGCAGCACACCCAGGTAAGGCGTCAGTTTGTGCAACTCCGGCATACCGTTGGCCTTGGGGCCCTGGAAGCGCACCACGACCACACAATCACGATCCAAATGGCCCGCCTCAAACGCGGCCTTCAGGTCGTTCTGGTCATTGAACACCACTGCAGGCGCTTCCACCAGGCGGTGTTCCGACGCCACCGCCGACACCTTGATCACCCCGCGCCCGAGGTTACCATCGAGCACTTTCAACCCCCCGTCTGGTGCAAAAGGCGCGGCGACAGAACTGAGCACCTCTGGTGCCTGGCTGGTTTGCGGTGCCGGCGACCACACCAGCTGGTCGTTATCCAGCTCCGGCATGCGTGTGTACTGCTCAAGCCCCGGCCCCATCACGGTCTGCACGTCATTATGAAGAAAGCCGCCGCTCAGCAATTCGCGGATCAGGAAGGGTGTACCACCGGCCTCGTGAAACGCGTTGATGTCCTCCTGGCCATTGGGGTAAATGCGGGTCATCGACGGCACCACCGACGACAATTCGGCGTAGTCGTTCCAGTCAATGATTACGCCCGCCGCACGGGCAATCGCAATCCAGTGAATGGTGTGATTCGTGGAACCGCCGGTCACCAACAGCGCCACGAGGGCATTGATAATGGCCTTCTCGTCCACCATGTCTCCCAGACCCAACTCGCCGCCGTGGGGTTGTGACAACCGGATAACCTGCTCGGTTGCGGCACGGGTCAGACGGTCGCGAAGCGGTGTGCCGGGATTCACGAAGGCCGCGCCGGGCAAGTGCAGGCCCATCACTTCCACCAGTAACTGATTACTGTTGGCCGTACCGTAGAAGGTGCAGGTACCGGGACTGTGGTAAGACTTGCTCTCCGCCTCCAGCAGCTCCTCTTTCCCGATTTTGCCCTCGGCATACAGCTGCCGGATACGCTGCTTTTCCTTGTTCGGCAAGCCGGAGGGCATCGGGCCGGCCGGCACCAGAACGGTGGGCAGATACCCGAAACTGAGGGAGCCCATCAACAGACCCGGCACGATCTTGTCGCAGATACCCAGCAACAGCGTGGCATCAAACATGTTGTGGCTCAGCGCCACTGCAGTGCTCATGGCAATGACATCCCGGGAAAACAGGCTGAGTTCCATCCCGGGCTGGCCCTGGGTCACACCGTCGCACATGGCCGGTGTGCCGCCGGCAAACTGTGCTACGGAACCCATACCGTGGGCCGCGTTGCGAATAACGTCGGGGTAACCGTGGTACGGCTGGTGCGCCGAGAGCATGTCGTTATAGGCAGACACAATGGCCACGTTGGCCTTGTTCATGAATTTCAATGTGTCTTTATCCGACGCGTTGCACGCGGCGAATCCATGGGCGAGATTGCCGCAGGATAGTGAGCTGCGGTGAGGCGACTGCGCCTTCAGCGCGTTCATTCTTGCGAGATAGCCCCCGCGGCTGGCGCGGCTGCGCTCAATGACTCGCTGGGTCACCTTTTTAACCACTGAATGCATGCGGGTCTCCTCCCTGTATGGTTATGACATCTGGTATTAGACGTAAGTGTACACCCGGGTTCTCGGCCGTCACCTGAAAGTCATGGCGTGGTACGATAATAACCGCATCGGCCGCAGTTCGATCCGCGCCGTCCCCTCAGTCACCAAGGTTTCTTCACAAGGACATTCAGACCATGCTCAGGCGTACCAAGATTGTCGCCACCCTCGGCCCCGCAACCGACTCGCCGGAATCCCTTGCCGCCGTTATCGCGGCGGGTGTGGACGTCACCCGGCTGAACTTTTCCCACGGCAGCGCCGAGGACCACATAGAGCGCGCACGGCGAGTGCGGGAAACCGCCGCCTCACAAGGTCGGTTTGTAGCACTTCTGGCCGATCTCCAGGGCCCGAAACTTCGCATTGCCCGTTTCCGTGACAACAAGGTGACCCTGAAGGCCGGTCAGGAATTCGTGCTCGACGCCAGCATGGACAAGGAAAACGGCGATGAGCACCGGGTCGGCATCGACTACGAGCAGCTGATTGACGACGTGGTAGCCGGCGACATCCTGGTGCTGGATGACGGCCGCATTGAAATGGAAGTGACCGCCGTTGATGGCAGCAGCATCACATCCCGAGTGCTGATCGGCGGTCCCCTCTCCAACAACAAGGGCCTGAACAAGCGCGGCGGCGGTCTGTCCGCCGACGCGCTGACGGACAAAGACAAAAAAGACATTGTGACCGCTGCCCGCCTCGGCGCAGACTACGTCGCGGTGTCGTTTGTTCGCACCGCCGAAGACATGCATGTTGCCCGCAGACTGCTGAGCGACGCCGGCTCCGAAGCATACCTGGTGGCCAAAATCGAGCGGGCCGAGCTGGCGCATGACAACGCCGCTCTGGACGCGGTAATCGAGGCGTCGGATGCAGTCATGGTGGCCCGTGGCGATCTGGCCGTTGAAATCGGCGACGCGGAGCTGGTGGGCGTGCAGAAGCACATCATCCAGCGGGCCCGGGTGCTGAACAAGGTGGTCATCACCGCCACCCAGATGATGGAATCCATGATCGACAACCCGATGCCGACGCGCGCCGAAGTATCCGATGTGGCCAACGCGGTCATGGATTACACCGACGCCGTGATGCTGTCCGCCGAAACCGCCGTGGGCGATTACCCGAAAGAAGCGGTCGAAGCCATGGTGCGCATCTGCCTCGGTGCCGAGAAGCACCCCTCGATGCACCAGTCCAAACACCGCATCCACGAGAGCATGGAAATGGTGGATGAAGCCATCGCCCTGTCGGCCATGTACGCCGCCAATCATCTGGAAGGGGTTGCGGCCATCATCTGCATGACCGAAACCGGCGCAACGCCGCTACTGATGTCTCGCATCAAGTCCAGCCTGCCGATCTTCGCATTCTCACGGCATCACTCCACCCAGCACCGGGTTGCCATGTTCCGGGGCGTGCAGACAGTTCCGTTTGATTCCGCAAAAATTCCCAACGAACGCACCAACGCACTGGCCGTCTCGGAGCTGGCGAATCGTGGCGTGGTCAAGGCCGGCGACCTGGTGGTGATGACCAAAGGTGATTACGTGAACGCCCAGGGTGGCACCAACACCATGAAGATCGTACGGGTAGGCAACGACATCCGCTGACAACACCGGGTGAGCGACCATGGGTATGGTCGCTCACCACACCCAACTGCCCCCCGCTCCTAGAGACCCGCCAGGCTCTCACGGGCCACTTGTGAAACGGCGGCCCAGTCTTTGCCCGCAATCGCCTCGGCCGGGGTTAGCCAACTTCCGCCCACGGCGTGCACATTACCGAGCGCCAGGTAATCCCGAGCGGTTTCACGGCGAATTCCCCCGGTCGGGCAGAAGGATACATCTGGAAAGGGTCCGGCAAAGGCTTTCAGCGCGGGTATACCGCCGGCAACTTCAGCGGGAAAGAACTTGAATTCACGGTAACCCAGGTTATACCCCACCATCAGCTCCGAAATGGTGGAAATTCCCGGCAACAAGGGCGCCTCTGACGTCAGACCAAACTCCAGAATGGCCTCGGTGACACCCGGTGTGATGACGAACTGCGCGCCAGCCGCCTCGACCTGCCGATACTGGGCGATGCTGGTCACAGTGCCGGCGCCCACCCAGGCGTCCGGGATAGCCTGACGAACCGCTTCAATGGCTTTCACGCCGTGCTCGGTACGCAGGGTGATCTCCAGCACGCGGATGCCTCCATCCACCAGCGCCCGGCATAGCGGTATCGCATCATCGGGGTCGTTGATGGCTATCACCGGAATCAACGGTGAGGCCGCGAGCACCGTCTGCACGCGCTCACGATGGAATTCGGACAGTTGGTTCATGATCTTCTCCATTAAACGGACAGGAAAAATCGCGCCGCCTCAGGGGCTCCAGAACACCTGCAACCCGGGCTTCAAAAACGCACGCACCGGCATCGCCAGGACATCGTCCGGGTTTTCAAACGCCCGCTTCAGGGTGTCCAGCTTGTCGGCGCCTTTCAGGTGCAAAACGGTGAAACGGGCCTCACTCAGCACCGGTCGAGTCAGGGTAATCCGCGGCTGCGCCTGAGACGGCGGCGTCATAGCAGCGACCACTTCGGGACAGCCAGCGTCCATTGCGAATGGCAGTTCCGGGGCATCCGGGAATAGAGAGGCGGTATGGCCATCATTGCCCATCCCCAGAACAAGCACGTCCAGTGGCTGGGCCAGAGCAGCCAATTCCGCCCGGACCGCATCCAGACCCAGGGCGGGGGTTTCACCCTCCTGCTTCAGGGAGAGATAACGCGCCGCCGCGGCCTTGCCCTGCAGCACCGACGACTTCACCAGGCGGGTATTGCTGGCCGGATCCGCTTCGTCCACCCAGCGCTCATCCGCCAGCGCAACCGTGACGCCGGACCAGTCCAGATCCTTGTTCGCCAGCGCCTCGAAAAACGGCACCGGTGTTGAGCCGCCGGACACCACCAGCGTCGCCTGCCCGGCTTCAGCCAGACGGCTACGCAACACCTCGGCCACCGCATCCGCGAGCGCAAGCGCCACCTGCTGCGGACTGTCACCAAACCGTTGCTCAATACCGTGGGGCAGCCGAATCTCAGGCGTCTTCATACCAGCTCCTCCCGTCCCGCGTGATCATCGCAATCGACGCTACTGGCCCCCAGGTGCCCGCCGCGTATCGCTTCGGAGGTTCCCCGCTGTCATTCCAGTTGCGGATCACACGGTCCACCCATTTCCAGGCATGCTCGACTTCGTCCCGACGCACAAACAGGTACTGGTTGCCTTTCATCACCTCCCACAACAGCCGCTCATAGGCATCGGGAATACGGTCGGTATCGAAGGTTTCCGAGAACGTCAGCTCCAGCGGCCCCTGGCGCAGACGCATGCCCTTGTCCAGCCCCTGGTCCTTGGTCAGGATCTTCAGTGACATCCCCTCATCGGGCTGGAGGCGGATAATCAGCTTGTTGTTGGCCAGATGCTTCTGATCCGGATCGAAGATGTAATGAGGTGCCGGCTTGAAGTGGATAATAATCTGCGACAGCTTCTCCGGCAGCCGTTTTCCGGTACGGATGTAAAACGGCACACCGGACCACCGCCAATTCTCGATCTCGGCTTTCAACGCCACGAAGGTTTCGGTGCCACTCCCCTTGTTAGCCCCCTCCTCCTCCAGATACCCGGGCACCGGCTTACCGTTGCTGGTACCCGCCGTGTACTGACCTCGCACCACATGGCTGTCCATCAACTCCGGAGTGATGTCCCGCAGGGCTTTCAGCACTTTCACCTTCTCGTCCCGAATGCTGTCAGCCGACAGGTCCGAGGGCGGATCCATGGCGATCAGACACAGCAGCTGCAACAGGTGGTTCTGGATCATGTCACGGATCTGGCCCGCTTTATCGAAATACCCCCAGCGCCCTTCAATACCCACGCTCTCGGCAACGCTAATTTCCACATGTGAGATGTGGTTCTGATCCCACTGGGACGCAAACAAATTGTTGGCAAATCGCAGTGCAATCAGATTCTGTACGGTTTCCTTGCCCAGGTAATGGTCGATGCGGAAAAGCTGGTCTTCGCGATAGACCTCGCCCAGCTCATCGTTGATCACCCTGGATGAGGCAAGGTCGTGGCCGATCGGTTTCTCTACCACCACCCGGGTCTTGTCTGTGCAGCAACTGGCACTGCGAAGATTGCGGGAAATCTCGCCGTACATGGCCGGCGGCGTGGCCATGTAAACAATAAGGTTGCTGTCCGGCGTACCGCGCCACTCGTTGAGGGCGGCGAAACCGGCTGAATCGGTGAAATCCAGATAAAGATAATCGATGCGTTTCAGGAAGGTCTCAGCGAGGGCCTCGTCAAACTCTGCCGGCTTGACGTGTTCCCGGAGCTTTTCCCTCAGGAGCTTTCGAACACCCGAGGTGTCGGACTTGTCCCTGGCAATCGCGAGGATACGGCTGCCCTGATCAAGCAGACCGGAGCGGTCAAGCTGGTACAACGCCGGAAAGAGCTTGCGCTGCGCCAGGTCCCCAAGGGCACCGAACATCATCAGGTCTGAGCGGGTATGGTCGTTATCAGCCATTGCTTCCTTCTCTTTTAACAACGCCAGATGTAGTAATTCTTAACAAATAATGACACCGGGGTTCGATTAATCCAAGAGTTAAATCGCGTTTCTGATATTTTTACTACCGCATATTCCGGGAAAACACGGTATAATCACCAACAATTACGCTAATGACCGCCGATGAATTCAGGGAGCACCTTTCCATGACCGCGCACCAGGCGAAACGCGACGACAACCTGATTGAAGACATACAGTCCCGCCTCGACAGCCTCAACAAATCCGAGCGCAAAGTGGCGGAAGCCATTCTCCGGGACCCCAGCGCAGCCACCCGCTACAGTATCGCAGCCCTTGCCCGTGCCGCAGACGTGAGCGAGCCCACCGTAAACCGGTTTTGTCGCGGGTTTTCAGCGACCGGTTTTCCCGACTTCAAGATTCGCCTGGCCCAGAGCATTGCCACCGGCACCCCCTACGTGGGCCAGAACGTCGAGCCGGACGACAGTGTTGCCGAATTCGCTGACAAGATCATGCTGAGCACGATCGCCAGCCTGGACAAGGCCCGCCAGGCGCTGGACCCAAAGGCCCTGGCCACCGCCATCGACTATCTCATTCAGGCCAAACAGATCAATTTCTTCGGCATGGGGGGCTCCGCGCCGGTTGCCCTCGACGCCCAGCACAAGTTCTTCCGTTTCAATATTCCGGTGATGTCCTACGACGACGCTCTCATGCAGCGCATGGTCGCGGCCGGCTCCAGCACCGGTGACGTCATCGTGATGATCTCCTACACCGGCCGCACCCGCGAAACCGTCGACATCGCTAAAATTGCCCGGGCCAACGGCGCGACTGTGATTGGCATTACCAATCCGGACTCCCCCCTCGCGGACGCCTGCACCGTGGTCCTGGAAGTCACTGCTCCAGAAGACACGGAGGTCTACATGCCCATGTCATCGCGGATCATTCACTTGACGGTGATCGACATTCTGGCGACCGGCGTCACGCTCAAGCGTGGAGCCGACTTCCTCGGCCATCTGAAAAAGATCAAGGAAAGCCTGAAACCCACCCGCTTCCCGTCCGAGTAGCCCTGCCTTAAAAGGTAGCAGAGTCAACGGAGCCTGATCCCTGCTGGCGCGAAAGCGTGACGATTCGCCCCAACAAAAAAACCCGGCCAACGCCGGGTCTTGCAAAAAAGGCACCCCGCAGGGTGCCTTATCTCAGTTCCGGGTCACTTCCGCCCTTTCCCGAAGGTATTGCTGATAGGCCGCATACTCCCGCTGCCCCTCCATGGACGCCAGGAAGCCACGCAACTGATCCAGCTCACCGCTGTCCTGGTCAATATCGCCTTCGTTCACCCTGTCCAGGGCGATGATGGCGACACCGCTGCCGGCCAGCGCCTTACCATAATTGACCGAGCCTTCCTGCGGACGATCAATCGAAAACACTGCCGAGATAAGCCCACGGCCAAGGTCGGACCCGCTGCGGGACTGAGCGGTGTATTCCGTCCATTCCCC
The DNA here is from genome assembly GCF_032911545.1 of Marinobacter sp. M-5. Taxonomy (NCBI): domain Bacteria; kingdom Pseudomonadati; phylum Pseudomonadota; class Gammaproteobacteria; order Pseudomonadales; family Marinobacteraceae; genus Marinobacter; species Marinobacter sp. M-5. The sequence goes on along the minus strand of NZ_JAWJEK010000001.1, from coordinate 1,259,508 downwards.
AACCGCCAGCGCCTCAACGTCGGTACCCGCCTCCAGCTCCGCGATCAGTGCGTCAGCCCGGTCTCGCAGGGCTTCGCGGGTTTTCTGCTCGAGCAGCACAGAACGAATCTCTTCCCGAACCTCGTCGAGAGGGCGCTCCTCAGCTTCGTAATAGTTCTTGACCCGGGCCACCACCGAAACGTTGTCGCCCACATCGATCAGTTCGGTGTTGAAGCGGTCTTTCACAACGTCATCGGAGAACAGTTGACGCACCAGACCGGCATGGTCAAACGGTGCACTGCCGCCGTCGCGGGTGACATCGCTGGTCTCGCGAATCTCCAGCTCCAGCTCCTCAGCCGGGCCGTTGAGATCGTCCGAAGCGTAGGCAGAATCTGCCAACTGCGTGCGCACCTCGGCGAACCGCTCCTGCGCCTGACGCTCGGCCAGGTCGCGACGCAACGCATCTTCCATCTCTTCCAGTGGCGGCACATCCGACTTTCTCACGTCCAGGAGCTTGATCAGATGCACACCAAAACTGGTGGTGACGGGATCCGACACTTCACCCTTTTCAAGCGCAAACAGCGTCTCATCAAAGGCCTCGTCATAGACACCACGCCCGGCAAAACCAAGATCCCCCCCTTCGGCGGCGGACATGGAGTCTGCCGAGAACTCTTGCGCCAGATCCTCAAACGCTTCTCCGGCTTCCAGACGCTCCTGAATGGTGGCCATGGTAGCCGAAGTATCTGCCCCTTCTTCCAGCAGAATGTGCGCCGCACGGCGCTCTTCCGCCGCCAGATCCGACGCGCGGTCCTGGTAGTAGGCCTGCAGATCTTCCTCGCTCACCTCAACAGTTTCTGCCAACGCTTCCAGAGAGAGCGCAATGTATTCGGCGTCCACGCGCTCCGGCAGGCGATAGTCGTCCAGATTGTTCTGGTAATAGGTTTCAATGTCGTTGTCACTCACCTCGATGCCCTCGCGGACATCCTCAGCGGACACCGTCACCACCCGGAAATCCCGGGTCTGGTTCTGGATCCGCAGCAGCTGGGCAACGTTCTCATCCGTCACCACACCGCTCTGGGCAATGCCGGCGCGGATCTGGTTCACCACATACTGTTTGCGCATGGCTTCGCGGAACTCCCCGATACCCATGCCCATGTTGCGCACAGTCGCCACAAACCGATCCTGGTTGAACGTTCCGTCCACCTGGAACTGGGGCATCTGGGTAATCAGCGAGTCGATGTCCTGATCAGACAGCTCCAGACCCTGCTCATTGGCATCCTGAATCAGTACCTGCTCCTGGATCAGTGACTCAAGGACGTCGCGGCGGATTTCGTCTTCATCGAGCATGGCCGGGTCGGGATTCTCCATCGCCGACAGGCGGCGCTGGCCCTCCATCTGGACCACGCGCAGGAACTCCCGCTCAGTAATGGCTTCACCGTCGACGCTGGCGACTTCCGATTCACCGGAGAAACCGCCGATGATGGATTCCACACCCCACAGAGACATAACAACAATCAACAGACCAATGATGATTTTGGCAATAGTGCCCTGGGAATTATCCCGAATATCTTGAAGCATGTTTCTCCCGAATCCCTGATCAGAATCGAACCAGTGGCTGGCGCGACATCTTTAAAGCCGGAGGCTTAACGTAAAAAGGCGCACCCTGAACGGAATGCGCCTTGAATTCATCTGGAGCGGGCTGGCTTCGGAGCTGACCCCGGGCCAACCGCTCCGGCAGCACCCGCATGACCGGTGCTGCCTGAGAAAGAAACCGTTTACTTAACGGCGTCTTTCAGGGCCTTACCTGCCTTGAACCCAGGCACTTTGGAGGCCGGAATCTTGATCTCGGCACCAGTCTGCGGGTTGCGACCAGTACGGGCAGCACGCTCTTTAACAGAGAAAGTGCCAAAACCGATCAGAGTAACCTGATCGCCTTTTTTCAGGGCACCGGTGATGGAGTTGGTCATTGCGTCCAGAGCACGGCCAGCGGCGGCTTTGGAGATATCTGCGGACTCTGCAATTGCATCGATAAGTTCGGACTTGTTCACACTAAACCCCTTCGATTTCAGGTTGAAGATGTTATAGGTTGGATTGTTTTTTCTCGGACGTTCTCGACTATCGCATAAGCGGTCAGAGAATTCCATTCTTCAGTTTTTTTATTCCTTGCGGTTGTTAACCGGTATTCGGAATAGGCACTTACTGCGCGGGAGCCCTTGGTATTGGCTGCTTCACGGCGAAACAGTTATACCAACGGGCTCTCAGGCATGTCAACAACTCATCAAGGGTTTAATGTGTATTTATGCGTTCCGCACTGTCGGAATCGTCGTCCCTGGGTTTGCCGGAACCGGTTTCCGATGACGAATCCGCCGACCGCGGTTCCGGCGGATACGCCAGCGCCACATCCAGCACTTCGTCGATCCATTTCGCCGGGATGATCTCCAGCGATTCCTTGATATTATCCGGTATCTCCTTGAGATCACGAACATTTTCATCTGGGATCACAACGGTTTTGATGCCCCCGCGATGGGCTGCCAGCAGCTTCTCCTTGAGCCCGCCGATAGGCAGCACTCGGCCCCGCAGAGTGATCTCACCGGTCATCGCCACATCAGCCCGAACCGGAATTTTGGTCAGCGCAGAAATCAGTGCGGTGCACATGCCGATACCGGCACTCGGACCGTCTTTCGGCGTTGCGCCTTCCGGTACGTGCACGTGCAGATCGTGTTTCTCGTGGAAATCATCGGCAATCCCGAGACCCTGTGCCCGACTCCGGACCACGGTCAATGCGGTCTGGATGGACTCCTGCATGACGTCACCGAGTGAACCGGTTTTCACCACACGCCCTTTGCCACTGGTCAGCGCACACTCGATGGTGAGCAGCTCGCCGCCAACCTGAGTCCAGGCCAGACCAGTCACCTGCCCGATCTGGTTGGTTTCTTCCGCCAGACCATACTTGAACTTCTTGACGCCGGAATAGTCCTCCAGCATCTCCTGGGACAGGGTTACCGAAGCCTTGTCGCCGCTTTCAACGTGCTCGCGCACCACCTTGCGGCAGATCTTGGCGATCTCGCGCTCCAGACCCCGCACACCGGCCTCACGGGTGTAGTACCGGATCAGGTCACGCAGCGTCTCTTCCGGGATCGTCAGTTCGTCCTTGCGCAGGCCATTGGCCTTGATCTGCTTCGGCAGCAGGTAGCGCAACGCGATATTGACCTTTTCATCCTCGGTGTAACCCGGGATACGGATGATTTCCATCCGATCCAGCAGCGCCGATGGGATGTCCATGGAGTTGGAGGTACAGACGAACATCACGTCCGACAGATCATAGTCCACCTCGAGATAATGATCGTTGAAGGTATGGTTCTGCTCCGGATCCAGCACCTCCAGCAATGCAGACGCAGGATCACCACGGTGGTCCATGCCCATCTTGTCGATTTCGTCGAACAGGAACAGCGGGTTCTTCACGCCGACCTTGGACAACTTCTGCAGCAGCTTGCCGGGCAATGCACCGATGTAGGTCTTGCGGTGACCACGAATTTCCGCTTCGTCACGGACGCCACCGAGGGCCATACGGGTGTACTTGCGATTGGTCGCGCGGGCAATGGATTGGCCGAGCGAGGTCTTACCCACCCCGGGAGGCCCGACCAGGCACAATACCGGCCCCTTCACTTTCTTCACCCGACTTTGCACAGCCAGGTATTCCAGAATGCGCTTCTTGACCTCATCAAGCCCGTAGTGGTCCTTGTCGAGGATCTCACGAGCCTTTTCAATGTCGTGACGAACGCGGCTGCGCTTTTTCCACGGTACGGCCAACATCCAGTCAATGTAGCCGCGCACTACCGTGGCCTCGGCGGACATCGGCGACATCATCTTCAGCTTGTTCAGCTCGGCCTCGGTTTTCTTGAGCGCTTCCTCGGGCAAGCCGGCTTCCTCAAGCTTCTGCTCAAGCTCCTCGAAGTCGTTGTTGCCCTCACCCAGATTACCCATTTCCTTCTGGATAGCCTTCATCTGCTCGTTCAGGTAATACTCGCGCTGACTGCGCTCCATCTGCTTTTTGACGCGGCCACGGATCCGTTTCTCAACTTCGATCAGGTCGATCTCGCCGTCCAGTTTGCCCAGCAGCAGATCCACCCGCTTGCGCACATCCAGCGCCTCGAGCAATTCCTGCTTTTCCGGAATCCGCATTTCCAGATGCGCCGCCATGGTATCGGCGAGGCGCTCCACATCAGTAATGCCGGTAAGTGCGTTGGACACCTCCGAAGGTACCTTTTTGGACAGCTTGACGTACTTCTCAAACTCGTCCATCAGGGTTTTGACCAAAACGTCCTCTTCGCGATCCGGCAGGGTGTCCTCGTCCATCATCACGGCTTTGCCCGACAGGTAGTCACCCTCCTCGATGCCGCTCAGGGTGGCCCGGGCATTGCCCTCTACCAAAACCTTTACAGTACCGTCCGGCAAACGCAACATTTGCAGCACCGTCGCCAACGTGCCCATATCGAACACATCATCCGGGCCGGGCTCGTCAGTGGAGGCATCCCGTTGTGCGACCAGCAGAATTTCCTTGCTGCCCTCCATTGCGGCTTCCAGTGCCTGGATGGATTTTTCGCGCCCCACGAACAAAGGGACGACCATGTGCGGGAACACCACCACATCTCGCAACGGGAGCAACGGGTATTCGTGCACAGACTCTTCAGGTATCCGGGTCATAAGGAATCCTCTGACGACGTTTCTTTCAGCATATCACCCATCATTGGGGCGACAGCGAAAATTGCAATCTTTTTACCAAATGAAACAGGCGGGGAAACGCGGTTTACAGAACAATAAAAAAGGGCGTTGCCGCCCTTTTTTATACGTCACAATCCTCCCGGAACGACTCAGTCCTCCGGAACCGCCTTGGCGTGGTCGCTGCTGGCGTAGATCTTGAACGGCTCGGAATCGCCGCTGATCACGCTCTCGTCGATCACCACCTTGGTGACGTCGTGCTCGGAGGGAATCTGATACATGGTATCCAGGAGGGTGGCTTCCATGATGGAGCGCAGCCCCCGGGCCCCGGTTTTCCGCTCCATCGCCTTGCGGGCAACCGCCCTCAGCGCCTCTTCACGGAAATCCAGCTCCACACCTTCCATATCGAACAGCTTCTGATACTGCTTGGTCAGAGCGTTCTTGGGTTCGGTGAGAATCTGTATCAACGCTTCCTCATCCAGCTCGGTCAGCGTTGCCACAACCGGCAGACGACCCACGAACTCGGGGATCAGGCCATACTTCACCAGGTCCTCGGTCTCGACATCCTTGATGATGTCGCCGGTGTTCTTGGTGTCATCCGGGCTTTTCACCGATGCGGAGAAGCCGATGCTGCTGCGCTCGGAGCGCTCCTGAATCACCTTGTCGAGACCGGCGAAGGCACCACCACAGATGAACAGCATGTTGCCGGTATCCACCTGCAGAAACTCCTGCTGCGGGTGCTTGCGGCCGCCCTGGGGCGGAACCGAGGCTACCGTGCCCTCGATCAGCTTCAGCAGGGCCTGCTGCACCCCTTCGCCAGACACGTCCCGGGTAATCGAGGGGTTGTCCGACTTGCGTGAAATCTTGTCGATTTCATCGATGTAAACAATGCCTCGCTGGGCCTTGTCGACGTCGTAATCGCACTTCTGCAACAGTTTCTGGATGATGTTTTCAACATCTTCGCCCACGTAACCGGCTTCAGTCAGGGTGGTGGCATCGGCAATGGTAAACGGTACGTTCAGCATGCGCGCCAGGGTTTCAGCCAGAAGAGTCTTACCGCTACCGGTCGGACCGATCAGCAGGATGTTGCTCTTGCCCAGTTCGACCTCGGCCTTGCCCTCACCATAGCGCAACCGCTTGTAGTGGTTGTAGACCGCCACCGACAGTACGACTTTGGCGCGATCCTGGCCAATGACGTACTCATCGAGCGTATCGCGAATTTCAGCGGGAGTGGGAAGACGGTCGCTGGCTTCTTCCTGCGCATTCTCCTGAATCTCTTCACGGATAATGTCGTTGCACAGGTCGACGCACTCGTCGCAGATGAACACCGAGGGCCCTGCAATGAGCTTACGGACTTCATGCTGGCTCTTTCCACAAAACGAGCAGTAGAGCAACTTGCCGTTATCGTCGCCCCTGCCGTTTCTTTCATCTGCCATTGAAATACCTCTGATCTTGGTTTGCCGGCGTTACTGGCTGATACGCCGGCCAAGGATGATGCGATTACCTTCAGTATTATTTATTCGGTACGCGCTTATCAAGTATAGAATCAATCAGGCCGTAGTCTTTGGCCTGCTGCGGATCCATGAAGTTATCGCGATCCGTATCCTTTGAGATGGTCTCCAGATCCTGACCGGTATGATGGGCAAGGATGGAATTCAGGGTGTGGCGGATCTTGAGAATTTCACGGGTGTGAATTTCAATGTCCGTGGCCTGTCCCTGGTAACCGCCCAACGGCTGGTGAATCATTACCCGCGAATTGGGCAGACACGCGCGCTTGCCCTCTGCACCACCTGCCAACAGAAACGCCCCCATGCTCGCCGCCTGACCGACGCACAACGTGGCCACGTCCGGCTTGATAAACTGCATGGTGTCGTAGATGGACATGCCGGCCGTAACCGAACCGCCGGGGCTGTTGATGTAAAGATGGATATCCTTGTCCGGATTCTCGGACTCGAGAAACAGAAGCTGCGCAACAATCAGGTTGGCCATGTGGTCCTCAACCTGGCCCACCATGAAGATCACCCGCTCCTTGAGCAACCGGGAGTAGATATCAAAGGAACGCTCACCGCGAGCGGTTTGCTCAATAACGATCGGAACCAGACCGGAACTGGTTACCATTGCGGGACCATCAATCGGTTTTTGCATCATGATGCGCCTGAACTCCTTCTGGACATTGGGGCGTGGCCTCTGGCCACTGCGTTATCAGTCTTATACACCCTATACTCTGCCACCACGGGGCCAAGATGAAAACAGCCGGACATGCCGGCTGTTTTCCCTTTTCGGCCAACAGGAGCCTTTCCGACTCCTGACAAGATCAGCGCTGGGGCTGACCGGCCTGAATGGCTTCTTCGTACTTGACCTTCTTCTCTTTCACTTTGGCCTGCTCAAGCACGTAATCCACAACCTGGTCTTCCAGCACGGAGGACTCGATCTGAGACTTCTGCTCGGGGCTGCTGTTGAAATGGGCAACCACGTCCTCAGGCTGTTCATACGTTGACGCAATTTCCTGGATCTTTTCGTCAACCTTGGCCTGATCCGCTTTCAGGTCATTCTTCTTGACTACTTCCTGGAACAACAGGCCCGTTTTCACACGACGCTTGGCCTGATCTTCAAAGATTTCCTTCGGCAACTGCTGGAAATCCACCTGCCCACCGAAACGCTGAACCGCGTCCTGACGCAGGCGATCAATTTCCTGATCCACCAGTGCCGCGGGAATATCAAGCTCGGTCGCTTCCAGAAGGCCGTCAACCACGTCGTTCTTGACCTTGGTGGAAATCGCCTGCTTCAGCTCACGCTCCATGTTCTTCTTCACTTCTTCACGGAAGGCTGCTTCGTCGTCTGCCTCGATACCGAACTTCTTGAAGAATTCGGTGTCGAGCTCCGGCAGCTGGGGCTCTTCAACCTTGTGAATGGTGATGGCGAACGTGGCCGGCTTACCCGCCAGATCCTCGTTGTGGTAGTCCTCGGGGAACGTCACCTCGATTTCCAGTTCTTCGCCGGTCTTCCCGCCGACAATGCCCTTTTCAAACCCAGGAATCATCTGGTCCGAACCCAGTGTCAGACGGTGACCTTCGGCCGCGCCGCCCTCGAACTCTTCACCGTCAATGGTGCCTTTGAAGTCGATAGTCACCACGTCCTTGTTCTTGGACTTGCGCTTGACTTCTTTCATGGTGGCCTGCTGACGACGCAGGTTATCGATCATGTTATCGATGTCCTTGTCGCTGATGTCAGAGGTCAGTTTTTCCACTGAAATCTTGCTCAGGTCACCCAATTCGATTTCCGGCAGCACTTCAAAAACGGCAACGAATTCCAGATCCTTGCCTTCTTCCATCACTTTCGGCTCAAGCTTCGGCCAACCCGCCGGGTTGATGTCCTGCTCCTGCAGCGCCTTGATGTAGTTGTCGCGCATTGCCTCGCCAACCACTTCCTGACGAACGCTGTCACCGAAACGACGCTTGACCACGCTCATGGGTACCTTACCCGGACGGAAGCCATTCAGGCGTACGGTGCGGGCAGTTTCCTGCAGGCGCTTCTGGACCGCCTGGTCGATTTCCTGGGCGGGCACACCAATCGTCATGCGACGCTCGATGTTGGAGGTCGTTTCAACAGACACTTGCATGGAAGATCCTCAAATAACAGGTTCAGTATGTGAATGAAATTAAACCGAAAAATCCGTCTCCGGGCAGCTTCCCGCAGAAGGACCGAAATTTAAAAGCCGGTAGTTTATCACGGTTTACCCCGCCGAGAGAATCACCCGACTCGCGCCGCTTGCGCCGGTGCCGCAAAGCCGTTGATCGCGATAAACAAGGTACAGAGATGGGGACAAACCGAAAAAAAGAAAGGGGTGGTGCGCGAGGAGAGACTCGAACTCTCACGGGTTGCCCCACTGGAACCTAAATCCAGCGCGTCTACCAGTTCCGCCACTCGCGCACAACAGGATGAAGAATGCTCGATCGCGTCGTGCCAATCGATGAACTCATCAACATGCGGAATCAACATCTGAAAGAAAAGTGGGGTGGACGAAGGGGTTCGAACCCTCGACCGCAGGAGTCACAATCCTGAGCTCTACCAACTGAGCTACGTCCACCACATCGGGACATGCCTTGCGGCATTTACATCTGCTTACGTCAACTTTGCTGATTCGGCGAGTCCAGAGCGGACCTAACCAACGGCTTAATGGCGCGCCCGGCAGGACTCGAACCTGCGACCACCCGCTTAGAAGGCGGGTGCTCTATCCAGCTGAGCTACGGGCGCTTGACCGTTCGCCCACCTGAATATTCAGAAAGTGGTCGGGGTAGAGAGATTCGAACTCCCGACATCCTGCTCCCAAAGCAGGCGCGCTACCAGACTGCGCTATACCCCGTCTGAACTGAACAACAAGTGCCTCAGCAAAGTTGGCGCGCATATTACCGGCGCCGACCCCTGCCGTCAACACAGATTTGGAAATTGATTGAAGCGGCAACAGATTAGCTGACCGCGCCCGCGCCATTTGGTTCCCCGAACCGGCCCCTGTCGCACCTGCCGTCAATTGGAGTTCGGGTCCAAGCATGAGACAATGCTCGCCCTTTATTTTGCCCAACCGACAAGACGACAAGACAGAGACATGAGCGCCAAACTGATCAACGGAAAAGAGATTGCTGCCCGGGTTCGCCAACAGGTTGCCCACGGCGTGGAAGCCCGTCGACAACAGGGCTTGCGAGCCCCGGGGCTGGCCGTCGTGCTGGTGGGGAACGATGCCGCATCCCAGGTCTATGTCGGCAACAAGCGTAAGGCGTGCGACCAGGCCGGCATTCTGTCGCTGTCTTACGACCTGCCTGAAGACACCTCGCAGGAAGCCCTCGAGGCTCTGGTTGAGGAACTGAACGAAAATGCGGCGGTGGATGGCATCCTGGTCCAGCTTCCACTGCCCTCACACCTGGATGCCGACCCCATTCTGGTCAAGATCCGTCCGGACAAGGACGTGGACGGCTTCCACCCCTACAACATCGGCCGCCTGATGCAGCGTAAACCCGCCCTGCGCCCCTGCACGCCCGCGGGGGTTATCACCCTGCTGGACAGCATTGGCACCCCCTACAAGGGGCAGCACGCGGTGATCGTGGGCGCTTCCAATATTGTGGGCCGCCCCATGAGCATGGAACTGCTGCTGAAAGGTGCCACTACGACAGTCTGCCATCGCTTTACACCTAACCTGGAGAAGTTTGTCGGCGAAGCCGATATCCTGATTGCCGCCGCTGGCAAGCCGGGCCTGGTGAAAGGCGAATGGGTGAAAGCCGGCGCCACCGTGATTGACGTGGGCATTAACCGGATGGAAGACGGCAAACTACGAGGCGATGTGGATTTCGACACCGCCGCCGAGCGCGCCGCCTACATCACGCCGGTGCCTGGCGGCGTGGGCCCGATGACTATTGCGACCTTGCTGGAGAACACCCTGTACGCAGCGAACGAGCTGCATCAGGACTGAGGGCTGGCTTGTCGGATTACGCTTCGCTAATCCGACACCAGACCGGAACGTAGCTCCCACAAAAAAGCCCCGCTCGAGAGCGGGGCTTTTTTTATGACGCCTTAAACTTACTGGCCGTACTTGGCTTTCGCCTTCAGGCGGTACGCGTGCAGCAGTGGCTCAGTGTAGCCGTTCGGCTGCTCGCGACCCTTCAGCACCAGATCCAGTGCAGCCTGGAACGCGACACTGTCGTCAAAATTCCCGGCCATCGGGCGATAGGCGGCATCACCGGCGTTCTGCTTGTCGACCACCGCCGCCATGCGCTTCATGGTCTCCATGATCTGCGCTTCGGAGCACACACCGTGATGCAGCCAGTTGGCCAGCAACTGAGAGGCAATCCGCAGTGTCGCGCGGTCTTCCATCAGGCCCACATCATTGATGTCCGGCACCTTGGAGCAACCCACACCCTGATCGATCCAGCGCACAACGTAACCAAGGATACCCTGGGCGTTGTTATCGAGTTCCTGCTGAATGTCCTCGGCAGACAGAGACGCGGGGTCGTCCATCACCGGCACGGTGAGAATGTCGTCCAGATTGGCACGGGTGCGGCTCTCCAGCTCTTTCTGAATGTCCGCTACGGACACCTGGTGGTAATGGCTGGCGTGCAGCGTGGCTGCGGTCGGCGACGGTACCCAGGCGGTGTTGGCGCCGGCTTTCGGGTGACCAATCTTGGCGTCCAGCATGCCGGCCATCAGGTCCGGCATCGCCCACATACCTTTACCAATCTGCGCCACGCCACGGAAACCAGCTTCGAGGCCGATGTCCACGTTCCACTGCTCATAGGCATTGATCCAGGTAGCCTGCTTCATAGCGCCCTTGCGAATGAATGGCCCCAGTTCCATAGAGGTGTGAATCTCGTCGCCGGTGCGATCAAGGAAGCCGGTGTTGATGAACACCGCACGGTCTTTGGCAGCGTGGATACAGGCTTTCAGATTCACCGTGGTGCGACGCTCTTCGTCCATGATGCCCACTTTCAGGGTGAAGCGCGGCAGGCCAAGGGCATCTTCAACGCGACCAAAGAACTCGTTGGTGAACGCCACTTCTTCCGGCCCGTGCATCTTCGGCTTAACAATGTACATTGAGCCGGTGGTGCTGTTCTGGAACTTGCCCTTGCCTTGCAGGTCGTGGATGGCGATCAGCGACGTGATCAGACCGTCCATCAGCCCTTCCGGGATCTCATTGCCGTCTTTCAGCAGCACCGCCGGGTTGGTCATCAGGTGACCCACGTTACGAATGAACATCAGGCTGCGACCTTTCAGGCTCAGCTCGCCACCGTTCGGTGCGGTGTAGCTGCGATCCGCGTTCATCTTACGGGTCAGCTGCTCACCCCCTTTCTGGAAGGTTTCCTGCAGATCACCTTTCATCAGGCCAAGCCAGTTGCGATAGGCCAGAGCCTTGTCGTCGGCGTCAACCGCGGCTACCGAATCTTCGCAGTCCATGATGGTGGTCAGGGCGGACTCCATCAGCACATCTTTGACATTGGCGCCGTCGTCTTTACCGATCGGGTGGCTGGCATCAATCTGGATCTCGAAGTGCATGCCGTTCTTGACCAACAGAATGCCGGTCGGCGCATCGGCAGCGCCGGTGTAGCCAACGAAGCCGGCTTCGTCTTTCAGGCCGGTGCTTTCACCGTTCTGCAGCTTGACCACCAGCTTGCCACCGTCAATCAGGTATTTCGCGGCATCCTTGTGACTGCCAGACGCCAGCGGTGCCGAGCTGTCCAGCAGATTGCGGGCCCACTCGATCACCTTGGCGCCACGCACCGGGTTGTAGCCGCGACCCTTGTCGGCCCCACCTTCCTCAGAAATGGCATCAGTGCCGTACAAAGCGTCGTACAGGCTGCCCCAGCGCGCATTGGCAGCATTCAGTGCAAAGCGCGCGTTCATGATCGGCACCACCAGCTGCGGGCCGGCCATGGTGGCCACTTCCGGATCCACGTTGGAGGTGGAGATCTTGAACTCGCCCGGCTCATCCACCAGGTAACCGATGTCTTTCAGGAAAGATTTGTATTCGGCCATGTCCAGCTTCTGACCCTTGTGGTCACGGTTCCAGCTGTCCATCTTTTCCTGAATAACATCGCGCTTGGCCAGCAGCTCGCGGTTGCGCGGCGCCAGCTCGTTCACGATCTTGTCGAATTCAGCCCAGAATGTATCTGCATCGACACCGGTTCCCGGGATCGCTTCATTGTTCACGAAATCATACAGATTCTTCGCGACCTGAATGCCGCCGATTTGTACGCGTTCTGTCATCGTTGTCTGCCTCAGTGGGTTAATTTCCCGACTCCCCTGTTCCCGGAGAGTTGTTCTATCAAAATGAGCGCCGGATTGTACGTGAAAATCCGTAAGGGGTCAGCCCCGGCGCCAGGTCGTCCCTTCACGGGAATCGTCAAGAATGACGCCTTTCTCAGCGAGTTCGTCCCGGATGCGGTCACCTTCGGCGAAGTTTTTGGCTTTGCGGGCGTCAGCGCGGGCCTGAATCATGGCCTCGATGTCCTCCGCGGACAGCTCCCCTCCAGAGTCTGCCTGGAAGAACGCCTCCGGATCCTGTTGCAGCAGGCCCAGCACGCCACCCAGCCGCACCAGCACGGCCGCGGCCTCCCGGGCCTGCTCGTCGCGCCCCTCGCGCCGGTGCTGGTTGATGTCGTTCGCCACGGCATGAAGCACGGCAATGGCACCGGCGGTATTGAAATCGTCGCTCATCACCTCTTCGAAACGCTGATCATGCCCGGTTAGGGCCACGTCCTTGGCGGGAATCACCCCGCGCAGGGCGTGATAGAGCCTGGTCAATGTACGGCCAGCCTCCTCCAGACTCTCCTCCGAGTAGTCCACCTGGCTGCGGTAGTGGCTGGACACCAGGAAATAACGCACAATTTCCGGCGGGTACTTCTCAAAAATCTCGCGAATGGTGAAGAAATTACCCAACGACTTGGACATCTTCTCCTTGTTCACGCGAATAGCGCCGGCGTGCATCCAGGTATTCACAAAGGTCTTGCCGTTAGCGCACTCGGACTGGGCAATCTCGTTCTCGTGATGCGGAAACAGCAGATCCGGCCCACCACCGTGAATATCAAAGGTTTCACCGAGACAGCAGTTCGACATCGCCGAGCATTCGATGTGCCAGCCAGGGCGACCATCGCCCCAGGGCGATGGCCAGCTCACTTCACCCGGCTTGGCGGCTTTCCACAACGCGAAATCCGCCGGGCTGCGCTTGGCCTCCTGCACATCGACACGGGCACCGGCCACCAGATCTTCCAGCTTTTTCTTGCTGAGCTTGCCGTAGCCCTCGTAGGACTCCACAGCAAAGTACACATCGCCATTGTCCGCCGCATAAGCGTGGCCGCCGGCCACCAGCGTGTGGATCATCGCAATGATCTCGTCAATGAATGCGGTGGCCCGGGGCTCCTCGGTGGGCGACAGCACTCCCAGGCGCGCCTCGTCCTCGTGCATGGCACGGATCATCCGGTCGGTCAGAGCGGAGTATACCTCTCCGTTTTCATCGGCGCGGCGCAGGATCTTGTCATCAATATCGGTAATGTTGCGCACGTATTGCACATCAAAACCGCTATGGCGCAGATACCGTGTAATCACATCGAAAGCCACCAGCACCCGGCCGTGTCCAAGGTGGCAGTAGTCGTAAACGGTCATGCCGCAAACATACATGCGGACCTTGCCCGGCTCGATCGGCTTGAACTCTTCCTTGCGCTGCGTGAGCGTGTTGTAGATGCGGATCACTTGCCCCCCTTACCCCAGGAATCCCGTAGCGTGACGGTGCGATTGAATACCGGCCGGCCGGCGTTGGCGGTGAGCGCCCGATCGCAGAAAAAGTAACCCTCGCGTTCGAACTGATACGGCAGGTCGGTGCGTGGCTGCGCCAGGCTTTTCTCGACCCGGGCACCGGTCAGACACACCAGGGATTCCGGATTGATGTGATCCACGAAATCACCGCCCTTGTCGCTGTCCGGCGATTCGTGGGTAAACAGGCGATCGTACTGGTTGATGTCAGCCTCCACGCTGTCGGTCGCAGAGACCCAGTGAATCACGCCGTTCGGCTTATAGCCCTCCGGGTTGACACCGAGAGTGTCGGGATCGTATTCGCATTTCAGTTCCACGATTTCGCCGCTGGCATCGCGGATCACCTCACGACAGGTCATAACGTACCCACCCCGGAGGCGAACCGCCTGATCCGGCGCCAGGCGTTTCCACTTGCGAGGCGGCTCCTCAGCAAAATCCTCACGATCAATGAACAGGGTCTGGCTCCAGGGCGCTTCACGCTCACCCATATCCGGGTTCTGAGGATGCACCGGCAAAACCAGCGTTTCGGTCTTGTCGGCCGGGTAATTGGTCAGGGTCACTTTCAACGGACGCAGCACACACATGGCGCGGGGAGCCCGGGTATTGAGATCCTCACGAATGGCGTGCTCCAGCATGCCCATGTCCACCGTGCCGCCGGCCTTGTTCACACCAATCATGTCGCAGAATGTGCGGATGGATTCCGGCGTATAGCCGCGGCGACGCATGCCGGAAATAGTCGGCATGCGGGGATCGTTCCAGCCATCAACCAACCCCTCGTCCACCAGGCGCTTGAGCTTGCGCTTGGAGGTAATGGTGTAGTTCAGATTCAGCCGTGCGAATTCTATCTGCCGCGGGTGGCAGGGGCCGGAAATATTGTCCAGCACCCAGTCATACAATGGGCGATGGTCCTCGAATTCCAGCGTGCACAGGGAATGGGTAATCCCTTCCATGGCATCGGAAATCGGATGGGTGAAGTCGTACATCGGGTAGATGCACCACTTGTCGCCGGTTTGGTGATGGTCGGCGTAGCGGATGCGGTAAAGAATGGGATCCCGCAGATTGATATTGGGCGACGCCATATCAATCTTCGCCCGCAACACCAGCTCGCCGTTCTGGTGTTTGCCGTCACGCATGTCGCGGAACAGCTGCAGGCTCTCTTCCACCGGGCGGTCCCGGTAGGGGCTGTTTTTGCCGGGTTCCTTGAGCGAGCCGCGGTATTCGGCCATCTGGTCCGCCGTCAGCGCACACACGTAGGCCTTACCCTTCTCAATCAGCTCTTCGGCAAAGCTGTAGATGGCGTCGAAGTAGTCCGAGGCGTAGCGAACCTCACCCGCCCAGGTGTAGCCCAACCATTCCACGTCCTGCTTGATAGCGTCGATGTATTCCTGCGACTCTTTCTCGGGATTGGTGTCGTCGAAACGCAGATTGCACTCGCCACTGAAAGTGCCGGCAATCCCGAAATTCAGGCAGATCGACTTGGCGTGCCCCACGTGCAGGTAGCCGTTCGGCTCCGGCGGGAACCGGGTCACCACTTGGCCGCTGTGCTCGCCTTTGGCAATCGCATCTTCAATCAGGCTCTGGATAAAGTTATGGGCTTTCTTTGACTCGGCGCTCATAGGTTCTCTGTCAAAAGGGAGTGGATCTGAAACCGCTTATTATACTCACAAATGCGCCTCTAACTCATGCACACGCACAAACTCTTCAGTACAATAGTGTCACAAGCTATTCTTATCCCTTGATACAGGAAAACCTGATGATTCTGCTGAAAACCTCCCACGGTGACATCACACTGGAGCTGGACTACGAGAAAGCGCCGGAAACCGCAAAAAATTTCGAGCAATACGTTCGTGACGGCTTCTTCGACGGACTGATTTTCCACCGTGTTATCAGCAACTTCATGATTCAGGGCGGCGGCTTCGAGCCCGGCATGACGCCGCGCAAAACCCGCGACCCGATCCAGAACGAGGCAGACAACGGCCTGAGCAACATGCAGGGCACCATCGCCATGGCCCGCACCATGGATCCGCACTCCGCCACAGCCCAGTTCTTTATCAACGTTGAAAACAACGGCTTCCTCGACCACACCGCCAAAAATGCCGAAGGCTGGGGTTACTGCGTCTTCGGCAAGGTGGTCAACGGCATGGAAACCGTGAATGCGATCCGTGCCGTGCGCACCACCATGAGCGCCGGCCATCAGGACGTCCCCTCAGAAGACGTGGTCATCGTGAAAGCGGAGGTAGTCGAGGGCGGAGGCGCGGTGTGACCACGCTGTTCATTTCCGATCTGCACCTCGAAGAATCCCGCCCGGACATCACCGACGCCTTTCTGGGCTTCCTGGAAACCCGCGCCCGGGGTGTAGAGCAGCTCTACATCCTGGGGGATTTCTTCGAAGCATGGATCGGAGACGATGAACGCACGCCACTCCAGGACACCATTGCCGGCGCCCTGAAAGCACTCAGCGACAGCGGCACCGCCATTTTCCTGATGCACGGTAACCGAGACTTCCTGATCGGCGAAGACTTCTGCACCCGCGCCGGGGCCACCCTGCTGGATGACCCCACGGTGGTGGATCTGTACGGCACCCCCACCCTGCTGATGCACGGCGACAGCCTGTGCACTGCCGATGTGGAGTACCAGAAGTTCCGCCAGAACATGCGCAACCCCCAATGGCAGCAGATGATACTTCAGCGCCCACTGGCAGACCGTCAGCAGATGGCCCGCCAGTTACGGGAAATCAGCATGGCCAAAAACCAGGGCAAGGAAGAGTTCATCATGGACGTCACCCCGGAAGAGGTGGTGAGCGTGATGGAAGATCACGGGGTACAACGACTGATCCACGGCCACACTCACCGGCCGGCAGAGCATTCTCTGGAAGCGAACGGCAAACCCGCCAGGCGTATCGTGCTGGGCGACTGGGACACCCATGTCTGGTGGCTGAGCGTTGAGCCGGGCCGCGAGCCCGTGCTGGACAAGACGCCACTCTGAACGCTCCGGAGGCCGCACAGAAGGCCATGCCGAATCGGGGCGGGCGCCAATCAGCCCCCCGATTCGCCAGGCTCCCGATAGGTCTCCAACCGTTTGAGCCAGCCTGGCAGCCAGCGCTCTCGCTCAATGGGCTTGTCTGCATTATGCGCCCGCCGGGTCAGCACCTCCGCGGCGGCGGCCCGGAAGCGGGGCAGCACCGGGCTATCGGCGGAGTCAGACATTGCGAGCAACACCTGCAACAACCCCCATCCCTGCCCCTCGTAGCGCTCGGTCGGGCTCAACCCCTCTCCCTTGAAGTTAACGTAGTCAATCACCGCGTAGGTGCCGCCGGGGGTCTTGCTCAACGCCTCCAATTGCTGACGAATCGACGCTTGCCTGGCTGACGGGGCCGCGGCAATGATTTTCTCGAGTGATTCCCGGGCCCGGCCGACAATGAATGCCGCCTGTTCGCCCTTGGTGTCTGCCAGAAACGCCCGCAGCGCCTCGATTCGGTTGCTGTCCGCGCTGGCGAGAAATTGCGCCCGATCAGCCCAGGGTGCTCCCGGCACGGGAGTCTTGTTGAGCCACTCGGGCACGGCAGCGGACCGGTCCTGCATGTGACGTATCAGCGTCGGAAAGCTCTCCACAAACGGCCCGCTCACGCCCTCGGGGTACCAGATGAAATGGCCGATTCCCAGTGAAGGGAACGCCTCGCCACGGTTCCAGTGCACCAGACATTCGCGGCGACCGGCACACTCGTTGCGGAATACCTGCTGGCCCACCCACTCCAGCTCCTGCTCGGTCAAAGACAGCTGTATGGAATACTCACGGCCAGACGCCGACGCCAACATCAACAATGCCGCCAGACCCAATACCAAACCCACCCAGGACGTTCTCACTCAGTGCTCCGGAATTCATAAAACCCCCATTAAACCACTGACGGCCCTTTCCGCGAGATTAATTCTGGGACACAGAGGCGACAGGACCGCCGGAACAGTTGAAGCCTGAAATCACAGGCGCATACTGTACGATTACATTGGACACAGGAACTCCGCCACCATGAGATTTCTCACGGTTCTGACGGACCGTCGTTTTTTACTAACCGTGTTACTGGCACTGGGCTGGTTGCTGTTGGTTCGTGCCGGCGTCATTCTCCAGAGCGGGGTCTGGCCGAGCCCGGTGGGCACCATCGGCGGCGACCTCGCCGGGGCATTTATTCTGGCGGTATTGCTCACCATCACCAGAGGGCCTTTCCGCTTCGCCCTGGTTCTGCTGCTTGGCTGCGCCGCATATGTGGCAGGCATGCATCTGACGGCCCACGGCACCCTGTTCCAGCTCGCTTTTGCCGGCAAAGGTATGGACCCCACCTTCATCACCGGAAGCCTGATCAATGTGTACCTGTTTCTCCTGCCGCTGTACCTCGTTCTCGCCTGGGGACTTCACCGCGCCCACCGTGCCTTGATACCCGACCCTCCGCGGGGCTTTTGCAGCCTGACTGTGTCCGCCGCAGTTGTGGTTGCCGTCTACTCGCTGTCTTTTCCAAGCCTGACCACGCCAGCCAACAACGTCGTGGCCAGTGTGTTCGCGCAAATTCCCGGCACCATCGTCAACCCGGTTGGCACCGCGATTGGTGATGAAGCGGTAGAAACCGATGAGACACTGACGTCGAAAACCAATTTTTTTCACCAACAGGTCACATCACGCCCCGACACCACCAAGCCGAACGTGCTGCTGATCATGATTGAGGGCCTGTCCGGCGGTTACTTTCCCAGCATCAGCCAGTATCACGACCTGCAACCCACCGTGGTGCTTGAGCATCTGGAGGACACACTGGCGAACAAGGGCTTCCGGCTTTATCGCAACACCCTGAGCATGGAGCGTCAAACCGACCGTGGCACCTTCGCCATCCTGTGCGGGCGCTACCCGGACTTCCGCCGCCCCTCCCGGAAGATGCTGGACGTCGTTGAAGAACGTACCTCACCAGACTGCCTCCCCTCCAAGTTGAAGGATCATGGCTATCACACCGCGTACTGGCAGGCCGCGCCCATTGAGTACATGAAGAAAGACGAATTCATGCCGAAGGCGGGATTTGTGGATGTGACCGGCGCCGAGCGTTTTGTCTCTGCGGAAAACGACGTCGGCGAAGCCGGGCCCAAGGGCAGCGACGGGACTGACGCCAGCGAGACTGCAGAAGGCTGGGGCCCACCGGATCCCGTCTACTTCAGGGATGTTACCGGGCGGTTGACCGAACTGAACCGGGACACGTCACCCTGGTTCGTGACCTTGCTGAACGTGGGCACTCACCACCCGTTCGACATCGGCGAAGAAGCCGAACAAGACACCGGGACGCAGGCTGGCGAGGCGCTGATGGAATCGGCAGAAGCGGCCCTGATCGAGCCACAACGGGCCCGCCGCGCCGCAATGAAAGTCATGGAAAAAACCCTGGGTGAGTTTCTCGACCGGCTGGAAGCCGAAGGGATCCTGGAGAATACCCTCGTGATCCTGACGTCCGACGAGTCCGGCGGATTCGTGCGGGAGGATCATGAAACGCTCCCCCTCAATAGCAACCTCGGCGTGCTCGCCGTTCGCCCGCCGGATCTGGCCGATCTTGAGCGCTACGCGCCGGCCACGGCACTCACCGCCCAGCTGGATATACCCATGACCATTCTGGATGCCACGGGTAACGGTAAGCATGCCGGCGATATGGTAGGCCGCAGCCTGCTGGTCACCGACGATCGCCAACCCCGCGACATCATGCTCGCCGACACCTACACCGGGCTCAAGTATTTCCTGCGCGAGAGCGGCCAGCTGCTCTCCTGCACCGAAATGCTGACTCGCTGCACTTCGTGGTCCTTCGATCCCAGGCGGGTTTTTGGCTCCTTCCGGGAAACGGAGGAACCGCCCTTCCTGTCCCTTGAGGAGCGCCTGGCCCTGTTTGAGAATGCCGCCACGCCCGATCCGATCGAGGAATGAATCGTACCCACAGCACCAACCCGGAGATCTGACATTAGCGGCCTATGAAGACGCTGATTACCAGCACAATCAATATCCTCCACAGCCGCCGCCGGGCCCTGCTGACTTTCTACCTGTTCTTCTCCGGGCTTGCGATGGCGGCGCTGACCCCGGCCATTACCTGGGCGCTGGCATCCCTGCGCCCGGTGACCGGGCGGGCCGCAATCAGCACCGGTGGCATCATGGAGTTCCTGGTTTCTCCGGGAGGCATCCTCTGGGCGGTGCTCACGCTCAACCTCTCTGTGCTGGTGATTCTGTTGCAGCAGGCGGGCATGACCCTGATCGCGGCCTCCCCGCCCTACCGGCACTACCGGACTGCCCTGAGTGCGCTCTGGGGCGCAGCGCGGAAGTTTCCGGCACTCATCCAGCTGACCCTGATCCAGGTGTTCGCCCACCTGTTGGTTGCCATGCCCTTTCTGGTCGCTATCGGGCTCGCCTGGTTCTCGTTACTGGCAGACTTCGACCCTTACCTGTTACGACTGGAGAAACCCCCGGAGCTGTGGTGGTTTGCCGGCAGTGCCTTGCTGGCGCTGGTCGGACTCATCCTCTGCAACGGCACGCTGTACCTGCGCTGGATCCTGTCGGTGCCCTGCCTGATGCTGGAGGGGGCCAGCCCAATCCGGGCCCTGACGGCAAGCACCCGCCTCACCCGTGGACACAAAGGGCATGCCACCGGCGTACTGTCGTCCGGGTTCGCAGCGGTACTGTTATTGCCCGTTCTGGTTACCCTGGCGTTCGATCAGATTGCAGCGGCTCTGTTTGCCATTCTGCCGGAGCAGACGAGTGTCCTGGTTCCGTTCGTGGTGATACTCATCGCCTGCTACCTGCTAATCGGCATCGCGGTCACTTTCTTCGGCACGGCGGCCTATGGCGCCTTCATCGTCAGTCTGTATCAGCGGGCCAGCGGCAACAACGTGTCCGCGCCTGAGCCCTCCCTGCGCTATCCAATGCCCGAGAACGCCGGCCCGAAAGCATGGATCGCCGAGGCGCTGGTGATCATCCTGGCTTTCGGCCAGGCGTGGCTGGTGCTCGGGTCGTTGGAGCAACAGGAAGAGGTCACCATTACCGCACACCGGGGCAGCGCGCTCAAAGCCCCGGAAAACACCATTAGTGCCATCGAACAAGCAATCGAAGACGGTGCCGACTACATCGAAATCGACGTCCAGATCACCGCGGATGGCGTGCCGGTGTTGTGGCATGACTCTGACATGAAGCGAATTTTCGGCTTGCGGGAACGAGTCAGCGAGACGTCTTTTGCCGACATCCGCGACCTCGACGCCGGTACCTGGTTTGACCGGCAATTCGGTGATGAACGGATTGCCACGCTGGCCGATGCCATCGACACTGTGCGTGGTCGCGCGGGTCTGTTCATTGACCTGAAGCCTGACCGCCACACCCCGCATCTGGCGCGGGCAGTCGTTGACCTGCTGCACCAGCAGGACTTTGTGGACGGCACCATGGTGGCCGCCGCTGACTGGTCAACGCTGCAAGAGGTAAAACGGCTTGAGCCCGGCCTGAAAACCACCTTGCTGGCGCAGTTCGTGGTCGGGCCGCTCTGGGAGGACAACTACGATGTACTCGGGCTGCGCATGAATCGCGCCACGCCAGCGGCGGTGGCCCGGGCGCATCGCAGCGGTAATGAACTGCACGTGTGGACGGTAAACCAGCCGGCGGCGATGTCCCGATTCATCGATATGGGTGTGGATAACATCATCACTGACCGACCCGACGTGCTGTCAGACCTGTTGCAAAAGCGCGCCTCCCTCTCGGATACCGAGTTGCTGGCCACCAAGTTACGCAACTGGTTGCGTTAACACCAATTGGAAATGGTGTAATCTTGACGGACACATGCCCACAGCAAACTCCCGACGCAAGGACCGCCGCAGAATGAACCACCGCCTGCCCCGCCTCTCAAAGCTCGCCCGGGCTCACTGGTTACTGGCGATATGTCTGATCCTCAGTGCCGCCTTGCCCGCCACCGCTGAGGAAAACGACACCGCGGCCGCTGAACAGGCCAGTGCCGGGAGCGCCGGGCAATCGGGCGAAGCCGAAACCGAAACCGACGGTGAAAAGGAAAAGGAAAAACCGGAAGAGGCCCGCCCTGCGGTTCAGCCCGAATTGGAAGCGGCAACCGAGGGGCCGCCGGAAATAAAACTGCCCGATGCCGAGACCGCAGACATTCGGCAGCAGATACGGTCCCTGAGAACCTCGCTCGATCAACGTCAGGTGGCGGTGGATTCTACCCGCAACCGACTTACCTATGCTGAGTCCCTGCTCAACCGCCTCCAGGATGAATACGACAGCTTCGAATTGCGGCTGGAGAAAGCCGGGCTGAATCTCACCGGCGATTACGCCGGCCTGCTGCAGCAAAGGCTGGAGCGCCTTCGTCGCCAGGAAATCGCAGAGGATCTGATCCGCGGCATTGAGAATCAATTGACCACCGCACGGGAGGAACAGCTGCGGCTGGAGGAATTCGAGGCCATCATCGATCCCGGCGACGATGCCCGGGACCAACTGAGAAGCCTGCGAGCCAATCTGATCCGCCAGCTCCACAAGGCAGTCACTGAACACATCGACGTGCTCAACGAATATTACAGCACAGTGTCGGCACTTCAGGGGCGGGTAGAGGCTTACCAGACACTCCTGCAACAGCGCCTGTTCTGGCTGCCCAGTGCGCCGACGGTCGGAATGGATACACTGACAGAACTCTTCAGGTCAGCCGCCTGGCTTGCCTCGCAGTTACAACTGACTCCGTTCACTGAGGCCATCGGTGACTCCGTGTCAGAGCGGGACGGGCGCATAGCCTTTCTGGTTTTGGCTCTGGTGCTGCTGCTCATCAAACGCCGCTCCATCAAAAGCAACCTCGATACCAACCGCCGCCACATCGGTAATGTCGGACGTGATCGTATCGCCTTTACCGTATTCGCCTTCGCCAACAGTCTCTTACTGGCCTTGCCCGGTGTACTGATATTCGCGCTGGCCGCGCTCCTGCTGATGGAAGGCAACGACTTCTTCGCCGCCCTGTCCCGGGGCTTTACCGCAGCCGCCCTCATCGCTCTGCTACTGAACTTTATTCATGCGGTCGCCCGCAAAGGTGGGCTGGGAGAGGCCCATTTCCACTGGCACATCGACTCCCTGCGCGCCATTCGCCGGGAGCTGCCAATCCTGCTGGCGGTCATCATACCGATAACTGTCATCACGCCGATTACCGCAACGCCGGATGGCGCAGACTTTGATGACAGTCTGGGGCGGCTGCTCTTCATTATCGCATCCATAGCGCTGTCTACCTTCGCCCAACGCATCATGGGCGCGGTCAGGGCCGACCGCCCCGGCAGCCGCTTCCTGCGGCTACTTCACGCTCTGGCCGTCGCCACGCCGCTGGTACTTGCCGCTGCGTCGCTGCTGGGTTATCACTTCACGGCCATGGAGCTGGAGCGCAATCTGTTCATCAGCATCTGCTGGGTGGCATTCAACGCCATGCTGTTCTATCTCGGATTGCGGGCACTGGCGGTAAGAGAGCGGCGGCTAACGCTGGAACGACTACGGGAGCAACGGGCCGCCGAGCGTAAAAAGGCCGAGACTAAAGAGGCCGCCGATTCCTCTGGCGAGGGTGTGCCACAAACCCTGGAAATGCCGGAAATGGATCTCAGGGACATCAACCAGCAAAGCACCTCGCTGTTGCGAATCCTGGTATCGGTGCTGACCATCAGCGGCTTATGGTTGCTCTGGGCCAGTCTCATTCCAGCACTGCAACTCTTCGATAACATCACCCTCTGGACCATTACAACCGGCATCGAGAGCGCGGATCCTCTGCCCATCACGCTCGGGGATCTCATGCTCGCAGTGGTGGTGGCTTTCGGCACCGTGCTGGCCGTCAGGAATCTGCCCGGCACACTGGAAGTGATGGTGTTGAGCAGAATGCACCTGGAGCCAGGAACGGGCTACGCCATCACCACCATCACAACCTATATCCTGGTGTTTCTCGGGGTGGTGATCTGCCTCGGGGTGATTGGAGTGCAATGGTCAAAACTGCAATGGCTGGTGGCCGCGCTGGGTGTTGGCCTGGGTTTTGGTCTTCAGGAAATTGTTGCCAATTTCGTTTCGGGCATCATTCTGTTGTTCGAACGCCCGATCCGCGTTGGTGACACCGTCACCATTGGCGGCATTACCGGCACGGTGTCACGCATCCGCATACGCGCAACCACCCTGGTAGACTGGGATCGCAAAGAGCAGATCATCCCCAACAAGACCTTCGTCACCCAGGACCTGACCAACTGGACCCTGAGCGATCCCATCACCCGCGTCATTCTGCATGTCGGGGTGGCCTACGGCTCGGACGTGGACAAGGTTCAGGGCATACTTCAGGAGGTGATTCACAGCAACAAGCGGGTGGTTGCCGATCCCGCGCCGGCCGTGTTCTGCGTCGGCCTCGGTGACAGCAGCATCGCTTTCGAGCTGCGCATCTTCGTAAAAAACATTCTCGACATCATGCCGTTGTCCCACGAGATCCACGCTGCGACCACCCGCGCCCTGCGCGAGGCAGGGGTTGAGATTCCCTTCCCCCAGCGCGATATCCATGTACGGACGCTGTCCGGCCTGGAAGGGCAGAAGCGCTCCAGCGACTAGCCCCGCGTTGCCAGCTTGCAGGCAACGCCTGTTACAGCATGACCAGGCGGTTCGGCAGCTCGTTTTTCTCACGGGTCGCCGGAACCTGAGCCTTGAGCTGATCCCCGCAGGCCCCGATGGCGTCTACAAAACCCTCAAGGGTTCGGCCCTGGCGGACCTTGGCGGTGAAGTCGCTCACAATGCTTTCCCACACCTGGTTCTCGATTTTGCTGGAAATGCCCTGATCCACCAGAATCTCCACGTAGTGTTCGGCTTCGGACACGAAAATCAGTATGCCGGTACCCCCGGCGGTGTGGTGCAGATTCTGTTCCAGAAACTGCCGCCGGGCCAGATTGGAGGCTCGCCAGAAGCGCACCGCCTTGGGCACCAGCCAATGACTTCCACCAGACACCCGCACCAGCAGACACAGGCCGATGAAGGTGCTCCACTGGGCCATTAACAGCCCGTTCACGCCAAACCAGCCGGTAAGAAAATTCACGGCACCGGGCACCAGCAGCGCCACAATACCGGCCCAGAGCAAGGGGATATAGGTGTAATCGTCGGAGCTTCTGGCCAGCACCGTGACCAGTTCGGCGTCGGTTTGTTGCTCGACCTCGGCGATGGCCGCGGCCACCTGCTTTTGTTCACTTGCACTCAGTAATGTCATGATTGTTTCGTTCTCATGGGATCAGAAAGAGGTGCTGCTCAGGCGCTGACCAGATCGGCCGCGTTACCAACCACCGGAAGCGCCGCCACCACCGAAACCGCCTCCGCCGCCACCGAAGCCGCCACCACCAAAACCACCGCCACCACGGCCGCCCATCAGCGCGCCGGCCGCGAGGCCACCCAGCAGGGCACTGCGCCCACGTCCGCCGCCCATACCGCCAAAAAACGAGAGAATTACAATGGCGAAGAACAGGATGGCAAGAGCCGGATGTGGTTTGTCATCGCGCTTGTCCGAGCGGGACTGCGGAACCGCAAGAGGCTTGCCCCCGAGCACCTCCAGCATCGCTTCGGCGCCATTGACAATGCCAGTGGGGATGTCACCGGCGCGGAATGCCGGCGTGATCACCTGGTTGATAATGGTCGCCGAGGCGGCATCGGTCAGGCGCCCTTCCAGCCCGTAACCCACCTCGATGCGGATTCGGCGCTCTTCTTCCGCCACAATCAACAGGGCACCATTATCCTCGCCTTCCTGACCAATGCCCCAGTGGCGACCGAGCTGATAGCCGAACGCCTCAATGGGGCGACCCTGCAGGTTCGGCATGGTGACCACCACCACCTGTTCAGTAGTGGCTTGCTCATGGGCCGCCAGTATTTCATTGAGCCGGCTTTCAACCCGAGCCGGCAGCATATTGGCGTTGTCCACCACCCTGCCCGTGAGTTCCGGGAACTCCGGACCTGACTGAGCCGCCGCGTGCGCTGGCATCAGTGCAGCCAGCGCGGCAATCACCCCTACCCGACAGACCATCAGAAGCATCAGAATTCCACCTGCGGCGGGTTTTCGGCCCCCGGACTTGTGGCCTCGAAGTTAGACCGCAATTCCAGATCACTGTAGAGGAAGCTATGCCAGAGGCGGCCCGGGAACGTGCGGATTTCCGTGTTGTACCGCTCGACTGCCTGGATAAAGTCGCGGCGCGCCACGGCAATGCGATTCTCAGTGCCCTCCAACTGCGACTGCAACGCCAGGAAGTTCTGGTTGGATTTCAGATCCGGATACCGTTCCGACACCGCCATCAACCGGCTCAAGGCGCTGCTCAGCTCGCCCTGCGCCTGCTGGAACTGCTGCAACCTCTTCGGGTCATTCAGGATGCTCTCATCCACCTGAATGGAGGTGGCGCGGGATCTCGCCTCGATGACAGCAGTCAGGGTTTCCCGTTCCTGAGTGGCAAAGCCCTTGACCGTTTCCACCAGATTCGGCACCAGATCGGCTCGGCGCTGATACTGGTTCTCTACCTGCGACCAGGCCGCCTTGACCTGTTCATCGTAGGTGGGGATATTGTTGATACCGCAGCCTGTCAGCAGCAGTGCCAAGAAAGCAAGAACCGAAAGCCTTACGCCGGCGCGGCGGGGCAAGAAGGCAGAACTGTTCACCATGGTGTCTCCGTTCCCTGAAAGTGGGTAAACCCACGTTTGTTGACGTAAGAACGGTAACACAACGGCGCTTTCAAGTGGGGGTATCTGAGAGCCGTCACACAACCCGGGGAGGATCTGCCATGCTAAGAAACGGTCTCGTTATCACGGTGCTGGCTCTGGCTGGCTGCCAGTCGCTGCCATCCGCCGAGGAGGGGCGTGCCAGAGGCGTGTTTTTTGTGGCGAGCGAAAACTGTTTGTCGACATACATTGAGGATCAGAACCGCCTGCATCTCGGCCCCTGCCTGACCATTACCGCCGTCAATGGTCAACCACCAGCGGTGCGGCCCGACGGGT
The DNA here is from genome assembly GCF_032911545.1 of Marinobacter sp. M-5. Taxonomy (NCBI): domain Bacteria; kingdom Pseudomonadati; phylum Pseudomonadota; class Gammaproteobacteria; order Pseudomonadales; family Marinobacteraceae; genus Marinobacter; species Marinobacter sp. M-5. The sequence goes on along the minus strand of NZ_JAWJEK010000001.1, from coordinate 1,232,508 downwards.
TTATCGAGCTGCCTGTCGGCGACCCCACGGAGCTGGCGCTGGATTGCGTGTACCGCCACCAGGATGGAACCTTTCGTGAACAGCCTCGCACTGGCAAATCCCTTGTCCTGTCACCGGAGCGGTTTACCGAGCCCGGCCAGCGCTGGTACCCCGGCATCCGCACGGCCGGTCATGATGCCGTTCACCATCGTGACACCGATTGCACACCGTCATTATCACGCGCTGCGCAACCGGGGGCATCCGTCAACGGGCGGTAACCCGCAAGAGCCGGCCCCGGGGGCTGTCCGTGAGCAGATAGATGGCGCCCTCCGGACCGGTTCTGACATCGCGGATACGCTCATCCAGTTCACCAAACAGCGTTTCCATGTCCACCGCGCCATCGTCCGCCAGCACCACCCGATGCACACTCCTGTCAGCCAACGCCCCGACCAGCAAATTACCTTGCCAATCCGGAAACTGGTCCCCGCGAACCAGCGCGAAACCCGACGGTGCGATTGAGGGCGTCCAGTGCAAGGCTGGGGATTCCATGCCCTCGTATTCGGTGTAAGGCGTGACCCGCGCGCCGGTGTAATCCAGGCCAAGGGAGACCACTGGCCAGCCATAGTTCTTGCCCGGCTCGATCACATTGATCTCATCGCCTCCTCTGGGACCATGTTCGTGGGCGATCAGGCGGTTCGACTCGCGGTCGAAGACCAGGCCCTGCACATTGCGATGCCCATAGCTGTAGATTTCCGGCAGCGCGCCGGGCCGGTTAACGAAGGGATTATCCTGCGGGGTCGAGCCGTCCCGGTTGATGCGCACGATGGTTCCGATGTGACTGCTCAGTTTCTGGGCCTCTTCGCGATAATCGAAGCCATCACCGAGACTCACCACCAGCGACCCATCCGGCAACCACGCCATTCGGCCCCCGTAATGGGCATCGCCCTCCTTGCCGGGGCGGGCCCGGAAAATCTCTGTGACCGCCGCAAGGCGCTCCTGGCCCCGCTCCAACCGGCCGCGGGCAACGCAGGTATGGTTTTCTGCGCGGGTCCCGCAGGCGTACGCCAGGTACACCTCGCGGCTGCGCTCGAAATCCGGCGCGATCACGACGTCGAACAGGCCCGACTGACCCGAGGCGAAGACCTCAGGCACCCCCATTACCGGGTCAGGGCTCAGTGCGCCGGTCTGATCCAGTATGCGCAGTTGCCCGGTGCGTTCTGTAATCAAGGCCCCGCCTCCGGGCAAAAAAGCCAGCGACCAGGGATGCTCCAGCCCCTCGGCCACGGTTTCCACCCGGTACTCCGCAGACGGCTGTGCCCGTGCCTCCTTAGTCGGCGAGAGCGCGACACACCCGAGCATCAACAGCGCCACCGTGCCTCTGGCGGGACGGCTCAGCCGGCGAGCGGTCAGTGCCGCAAACAGCCAGCCGGACAATGCGGCCGTGGCCAACATGGCCAGCAGTCCACCGGCGCCGCGGGTGGCGGCTATCAGGGTGGGCATGGGGGCCAGGGCGTCTACCAGCCGCAACGTCGCCCACAAACCGACAGCGGCGCCCAGCGCCAGAAAAGGCGCTCGCGCACCGAGGCCAAACCGGTAGACCAATTGAGCAGCAACCACTTGCGACACCAGAAAACTGGTGCCAAACACCACGGCGTAGATCGGGGCGAAATTCATCAGATCCTCGAAAGTGGTCTCCAGCCGCGCCGCTATGCCGATATCCACCCCGAGATTTTGCAGTGCCAGAAGATTGACCTGGGTTTGCACCAGCGTTCCTGTACACACACCAAACGCCAGCGCCAGCAGGAAACCCACCATGATCCTGCGCCATCCCGTGCGATTTTCCATTCTCGAAACTCCCCTTATGCCCTGTCCCCTGCTGAACGCGCAGCGATTGAATCAACGATAATCCGGATACCTCGGCGCTCTGCCCGCCAGCCGAACCAGCATCGCCAGCAGCCCTTTCAGTACAAGGATTGCCGGCAGCAACAACCAGCTCATCAGGTACAGCGCCGGCGCCAGAATCAGCAGCCACCCCATGATCTGGATCGCCAGCGGCGACACGCCCAGCACATCCGCGATACCGGCAAACACGTCATTGATGATGCCGGGGTGCCGCAGAACCAGGTACCCGGCCCCGATGATCGCTGGCCACTTTGCGTACCGCGCACTGCTCAGAATCAGCCGGCCGCCGCCAGTAATGCGCGCGGCCAGAGCCGCAGAACGGGTGGACACCCCGGCACTGCGGGTGGCCGTGGCGGCAGCGCGCCCGGCCCGGAGCAGTTTCACCGCACTGGCAAACACCAATACGTCAACGGAGGCCCAACCGATGTCACTGGCGGTAATCTCGTCACCGGTGCGATACCGGGTTTCCAACTGGCGCACACCACTGGCAAAGAACTGGCCGATGCCTTCCAGCACGCGTTCGGTTTGCACCCATTGAGTGTTGCCTTGGGCATCCATCACGAACTGACCCAGGAAATCGTGGCCCTCGGCGCGGATAAAGTTCACCGCATACCAGCCCCTTTCTTCTGGCGTGAGGTCGCCGCTGCCCGCCGGTTCCCGCGCGTCTGCACTACCCTCCCCGCGCAGCTGCGCCCAATATTCCCGGGCCCGCTGGTATTGCTGCGAGGCGGCATTCATCCACTCGATGGACGTAACGGGCTCTTGCAGGAAATAATCAATGGGCGGTAACACATGCTCCCCGTAGCGGCGCAGCACCTCCTGGAACTCGGCCTCGGCGGCGTAGAGAGGAAAAACCCTGCGGGCCATCTCGGGGTAGCTCAGCAGCGCCGCCTGGGCTTTCAGCAAAAGCAAAGGGTCGTCACCGAGGTCGACAAGCGCGGCCTGAACCTCAACCGGCTCATGCCGAAGGGCATCGAAGTGGGGCATCAGTTCCCGCGCCTGCACAGTCACCAGCCGCTCCTCGACCAGCATCGGTCGGGACACTGCGCTGATCAGCACCGCCAGTGCCAGCGCGAGCCCCAGAATCACCATGGTTTTTCTCAAGTGTCCACCCCTGCCGCAGTCACCGTGCCATTAACCAAAGAACCAATAGCATACACCGATGGCGGTCACCATACCGGCCAGGTCCGCCAACAGCGCGCAGCCCAGTCCATGGCGAATCCTGCTGATACCGACGGCGCCAAAATACACCGCCAACACATAGAACGTGGTTTCGGTGCTACCCTGCATGGTTGCGGCCATCAGCGCCGGGAAACTGTCGACACCAAAGTTGTCCATGGTTTCCAGCATCATCGCGCGGGCACCGCTTCCGGACAGCGGTTTGATGAATGCCGTCGGCAGCGCGTCTACGAATCGGGTGTCCCAGCCGAACCCCTCCGCCAGCCAGCGGATACCGTCCAGCCCCGCATCCAGCACCCCGCTGGCGCGCAGTACACCCACCGCAATCAGCATGGCAATCAGGTACGGCAGCAAGGTGACGGTGAAGCCGAGCCCTTCTTTGGCGCCCTCGATAAAGGCGTCGTAGACATTGACCCTGCGCAATGCCCCGATCACCAGGAACCCCATCACGATACTGAACAGGGTCAGATTGCCCACCAGCGTGGAGGTGGCCGCCAGCGCATGTGCCGACATCCCCGCCAGCATCGTTAACAGCAGCCCTAGCCCGAGCGCGCCGGCCAGCAGATACGCCAGCACCACCGGCTGCCATAGTTTCAGCCTTTGCATCACCGCCACACTGAGCAGCCCTACGAGGCTGGACGCGGTGGTGGCCAGTAGAATCGGCAGGAACACCGATGTGGGGTCTGCCGCACCCTGTTGCGCCCGGTACATGAAGATGGTGACTGGCAGCAAGGTCAGCGAGGAGGTGTTGAGCACCAGAAACAGGATCTGTGCATTGCTGGCAGTATCCCTGCTCGGGTTAAGGCTCTGTAGTGCATGCATGGCCTTGATCCCGATGGGTGTGGCGGCATTGTCGAGCCCGAGGACATTGGCGGCAAAGTTCATGCTGATCAGTCCCATGGCGGGATGGCCGCTGGGTACTTCCGGCATCAGCCTGCGGAACAGTGGGTCCAGCGCTCGCGCCATCAGGCGAATCAGCCCCGCCTTTTCAGCGATAGCCAGAAACCCAAGCCACAGGGTCATGGTGCCCGCCAGCACGATGATGATGTCGACACTCAATCGGGCCATATCGAACAGCGCGGCAACCAGGCGGCTGAAGACTTCAGAATCGCCCATCCCCAGCCATTGCCAGAGCGCAGCGACAAAGGCCGCAATGAAAAAGCTCAGCCAGATTCCGTTTAACATGCAGCGTCCAGACGTTTGATCAGGCGATATCAATGGCCAACAAAAAACCCCGAAGCTCTCACTCCGGGGTTTTCGTCAGGCCGGTCTGGCCAGCAGTATAGGCGGGCTGTTACTGCTCCACAAACGCCCGCTCGATCACGTAATGTCCGAGATCGCCGCCACGGGCTTCCTTGAACCCCATGTTGTTGAGAATGCTGCAGGTGTCCTTGAGCATGCTGGGGCTGCCGCAAATCATGAAGCGGTCGTTCTCCAGATCGAAATCCGGCAGATCGAGATCGCGGGTCAGTTTGCCATTTTCCATGGCATCGGTCAGACGCCCCTTGTTACGGAACTCTTCCCGGGTCACGGTCGGGTAGTAAAGCAATTTGCCATCCACCATCTCTCCGAAGAACTCGTTGTTGGGCAGTTCCTCGATTTCCTGCTGGTACGCCAGCTCGGAGATGTAGCGGACACCGTGGGTCAGGATGACCTTGTCATAGGCCTCGTAGACCTCGGGATCCTTGATGATGCTCATGAACGGTGCCAGGCCAGTGCCGGTGCTGATCAGCCACAGGTTCTTGCCGGGCAGCAGGTTGTCCATAATCAGGGTACCGGTAGGCTTGCGGCTCACCAGGATCTCGTCGCCCACCTGGATTTTCTGCAGCCGCGAGGTCAGCGGGCCGTCCTGAACCTTGATGGAGAAGAACTCCAGCTCTTCCTCGTAGTTCGCGCTGGCGATACTGTAGGCGCGCATCAGCGGCTTGCCGTCAGTTTCCAGGCCAATCATGGTGAAGTGGCCGTTCTTGAAACGAAACCCCGGGTCGCGGCTTGTGGTGAAGCTGAACAGGGTGTCGTTCCAGTGGCGGACGCTGGTGACTTTCTCTTTGATCAGGTTGCTCATGATAACTCTCGCCTGTTCGTTTCGCTTTGAGTGGAAGTTCTGAATTGCATAAATAGTAACCCGCAGCTAACCTATCGACAAAATGGGATATTTTCATAACCTTATTCGGCCTAATCGATTACGGCAGCGTCTTCATGAAATACAGTTTCCGCCAACTCGAAGTTTTCCTTGCCGCGGCCCACTTCCAGAACATCACCCGGGCCGCGGAATCCCTTGCCATGTCCCAGTCTGCGGCCAGTAGCGCGCTGAAAGAGCTGGAAAACCAGTTCGACATCCAGCTGTTCGACCGGGTGGGCAAGCGTTTGCAACTGAACGAGCTGGGGCGGTTGTACCGCCCCAAGGTGGAGGCGCTGCTGGCCCAGGCCGGCGAACTGGAGCAGGCGTTCAGCAAGCACTCCGAGGTGGGTGCATTGAAAGTGGGCGCCACCCTGACCATCGGCAACTACCTGGCCGTCGGTGTCATGGCCCAGTACATGAACACCCCCACCCGACCAAAGGTTGCCCTGGAAGTTGCCAATACGCGCACCATCGCCAAGCGGGTGAGTGATTTCGAGCTGGATATCGGACTGATCGAGGGTGAGCTGCAATCGTCTGAACTGGAAGTGATCCCCTGGCGCGGCGACGAACTGGTGGTGTTCTGCTCGCCAGACCACCCGCTGGCAGCAAAACGAGCACTGAACGACAACGATCTGCGCAGCGCCACCTGGGTCATGCGGGAACCGGGCTCCGGCACCCGTCAGAGTTTTGAGCGCGGCATGCACGGGCTGCTGCCTGATCTCAACATCCTGCTCGAACTGGAACACACCGAAGCCATCAAGCGGGCGGTGGAGGCGGGATTGGGTATCGGCTGTCTGTCGCAGGTGTGCCTCGCGGACGCTTTCCGCCGAGGCAGCCTGGTGCCGCTGAGCGTGCCGGAAAGCCGATCATTCGATCGTCAGTTCTACTTCATCCTGCATAAACAGAAATACCGCAGCGCCGGCATTGATCGCTGGATGGCCCTGTGCCGCGAGCTATAACAGCGGCCCACTGTGAAAACGGAACTCGTTATCGGGCTGCTCGACCAGAGTCCGTTCAGCCTCCCGGAAAACCGCTAACCGCTCATCCACGGGGCTACCGTTGGCCTGCTCCGCCAGCTTGAGGTAATCCTGATAATGACGGGCCTCGGATTTCAGCAGGCTGGTGTAAAAATCCGCCAGCGTTTCATCGAGGTGCGGCGCCAGCGCCGCAAACCGCTCGCAGGAGCGGGCTTCGATGATTGCGCCGACGATCAGCACATCCACCAGCCGCCCGGGGTCGTCCGAACGCACGTGCTGCCGCAACCCCGCCGCGTAACGGGCCGGGGTGAGATGATCGTAACGAACGCCGCGCTTGTTCATGATCGCCAGCACCTGCTCGAAATGCCGCAACTCCTCACGCGCCAAACGGGACATTTTGTTAAGCAGTTCGGTGTTGTCCAAGTAGCGATACATCAGGCTCAGCGCTGTCGAGGCGGCCTTTTTCTCGCAGTGGGCGTGGTCGATCAGCATCAGGTCCTGATGGTCCAGGGCGTTCTCGATCCAGCGATGGGGCGTTCGGCAGGGCAGAAAGTCGTGAATCTCTTGCAGGGCGTCGGTCATATCTCTGTTACGGCAGCAACGATTGGGGAAACGGAGTATAACGCACTTAACAGAGGACTCCGACCACTGTCCAGCTTAACTTTATACGGGGTTTCCTATAGAATACAGCGCCAGATCAAGGAGTCTCTGAATAAATCCTGAAACCCCATCGGTGATTTGAGGCCTTATTCAGAGGCTCCTGCGGCCTTTCCGCCAAAAACTCCCGCCAGGCACTGTTGCCAACGGCGCGGGACATTCCAACTGATGAGGGTCCATATCGTGTTAGAAGCCTATCGTGAGCACGTTGCTGAACGTGAAGCCCTGGGAATCCCACCCAAGCCCCTGAACGCAGAGCAGACCGCTGCCCTGGTCGATCTACTCAAGAACCCGCCAGCCGGCGAAGAGAATACACTGGTTGATCTTCTCGAAAACCGTGTACCGCCGGGCGTGGACGAAGCTGCGTACGTAAAAGCGGCCTTCCTGACCGCCATTGTTAAAGGCGAAGCCGCTTCCCCGCTGATCGACAACAAGAAAGCGGTTCAGCTGCTGGGCATGATGCAGGGCGGCTACAACATTGCCACCCTGGTTGACCTGCTGGACAACGCCGAACTGGTTGATCTGGCCGGTGAAGAGCTCAAGCACACCCTGTTGATGTTCGACGCGTTCAACGACGTCAAGGAAAAGATGGACGCCGGCAACGCCGTTGCCAAGTCTGTGGTTGAATCCTGGGCCAACGCCGAGTGGTTCACCAATAAGAACAAGGTACCCGAGAGCACCAAGATGGTGGTATTCAAGGTAACCGGTGAAACCAACACCGACGACCTGTCCCCCGCTCCGGATGCCTGGTCCCGCCCGGATATCCCGCTGCACGCTCGCGCCGCCTACAAAATGGAACGCGACGGCCTGAAGCCGGAAGAGCCCGGTGTTACCGGCCCCATGAGCCAGATCGACGAGATCAAGGCCAAGGGCCTGCCCGTTGCCTTTGTGGGTGACGTTGTCGGTACCGGTTCCTCCCGTAAGTCGGCCACCAACTCGGTACTGTGGTTCTTCGGTGACGACATCCCGGGTGTGCCGAACAAGCGCGCCGGCGGTGTCTGTATCGGTAACAAAGTCGCTCCGATCTTCTTCAACACCATGGAAGACGCCGGCGCTCTGGTTTTCGAAGCACCGGTTGATGACATGAACATGGGCGACGTGATCGAAATCCGCCCTTATGAAGGCAAGATTCTGAACGAAGCCGGCGAGACCATCTCCGAGTTCAAGTTCAAATCCGATGTCATTCTGGACGAAGTCCAGGCCGGCGGCCGTATTCCGCTGATCATCGGCCGTGGCCTGACCGCCAAGGCCCGTGCGGCACTGGGCATGGGCGCAACCGACCTGTTCCGCCTGCCAAACGATCCGGAAGCCGGCACCAAAGGCTTCACCCTCGGCCAGAAGATGGTCGGCAAGGCCTGCGGCCTCGAGGAAGGCCAGGGCGTGCGCCCGGGTACCTACTGCGAGCCGCACATGACCACCGTGGGTTCCCAGGACACCACCGGCCCGATGACCCGTGACGAGCTGAAAGATCTGGCGTGTCTGGGCTTCCAGGCCGATCTGGTGATGCAGTCATTCTGTCACACCGCTGCTTACCCCAAGCCGGTTGACGTTGAAATGCAGCACACCATGCCGGACTTCATCCGTAACCGTGGCGGCGTCTCCCTGCGCCCGGGCGACGGTATCATCCACTCCTGGCTGAACCGCATGCTGCTGCCTGACACCGTCGGCACCGGTGGCGACTCCCACACCCGCTTCCCGATGGGTATCTCCTTCCCGGCCGGTTCCGGTCTGGTTGCCTTCGCCGCAGCCACCGGCGTTATGCCGCTGGACATGCCAGAATCCGTTCTGGTGCGCTTCAAAGGTGAAATGCAGCCGGGTATCACCCTGCGCGATCTGGTACACGCGATCCCGCTGTACGGCATCAAGCAAGGCATGCTGACCGTCGAGAAGAAAGGTAAGATCAACGAATTCTCCGGCCGCATTCTGGAAATCGAAGGTCTTGAACACCTGACCGTCGAACAGGCATTCGAGCTGTCTGACGCTTCTGCCGAGCGCTCTGCTGCGGGTTGTACCATCAATTTGTCGGAAGAGTCTGTCGCCGAGTACCTGCGCTCCAACATCACCATGCTGCGCTGGATGATTGCCGAAGGTTACGGCGATCCGCGTACGCTGGAGCGTCGTGCCAAGCAGATGGAAGAGTGGATTGCTGATCCCAAGCTGATGCGCGCTGACCAGGACGCCGAGTACGCCCACGTGGTAGAAATCGATCTGGCCGACATCAAAGAGCCGATCGTATGCTGCCCGAACGATCCGGACGACGCCAAGTTCCTGTCCGAAGTCGCTGGCGACAAGGTGGACGAGGTCTTCATCGGTTCCTGCATGACCAACATCGGTCACTTCCGCGCGGCCGGCAAACTGCTCGAGCAGCACAAAGGTGCCCTGACCACCCGTCTGTGGATGTCTCCGCCGACCAAGATGGATCAGGCGCAGCTGATGGAAGAAGGCTACTTCAACACCTACGGCACCGCCGGTGTGCGCACCGAAATGCCGGGCTGCTCCCTGTGCATGGGTAACCAGGCACGTGTGGCTGCCAAGTCCACGGTGCTGTCTACTTCCACCCGTAACTTCCCGAATCGCCTCGGCGATGGTGCCAACGTGTACCTGACCTCTGCGGAACTGGCTGCGGTGGGTGCGGTTCTGGGCAAACTCCCGACTCCGGCGGAGTACATGGAGTACGCCAAGAACCTGAACAGCATGTCGAAAGAGATCTACAAGTATCTCAACTTCGACCAGATGGAGAACTACACCAAGAAGGCCGCCGAAGCGAACGTCGCTTAAGCACTGGCCTTCTGCCTCGAAGTTAAAGAGGCAGTTCCATGAAAACGCCAGCCTTCGGGCTGGCGTTTTTTTGTTTATAGCATCGGGCCTCCCGCCCCGCTGCCAGGCACCCCAAAACAAAAAAAGGGGCTCCCGAAGGAGCCCCTGCAATCACTCAGAGCGATGTTTCCGCTCCTGGTTACCGCTCAATGTGCTGGTATTCGCCAGCATCGGCAGTCGCCAGACTCACCACAATGATAGCGATCATAGCGGCGGCAAAGCCGGGAATGATTTCGTACACACCCGGGCCACCCATGAATTCACCGTTCCAGCCCAGTGAAATCCACGCCATCACAGTAGCTGCACCCACCACCATGCCTGCGATAGCGCCGGCACCGTTGGTACGCGACCACATCAGCGACAGGATGATCAGCGGACCAAAGGCCGCACCGAAGCCTGCCCAGGCGTTACTGACCAAAGCCAGTACCTGGGAGTCAGGATCCGACGCGATCACGGCCGCAACCAGACCGACCAGAACAACACACACACGGCCAACGCCAACGCATTCCTTGTCGGTGGCTTCCTTGCGCAGGAACAGACGGTAGAAGTCCTCAGTCAGCGACGAGGAAGACACCAGCAACTGACTGGAGATGGTGCTCATGACCGCTGCCAGCAGCGCTGCGTAAAGGAAACCGGTGATCAGCGGGTGGAACAGCAGGTCCGAGAGGATAATAAAGATCGTTTCGGGATCGGCGATGTCCATGCCGTTACGTACGGCGTAGGCTCGACCAAAAATACCCAGTGAGATGGCACCGATCAGGGAAATACCCATCCAGCCCATGCCGATATTGCGGGCAATGGGCACATCTTTCAGCGTGCGGATGGCCATGAAGCGAACAATAATGTGCGGCTGGCCGAAGTAGCCCAACCCCCAGGTAACAGCAGACAGCCAGCCGATGAAGGTCAGCCCCTCGGTCCACGACAGCAGTTTGGGATCCACCGAATTGAGGGTCTCGGTCGCTTGCGCGAACCCGCCACCGCCTTCGCCGAACAGCACCACCGCCGGCATGATCACCAGTGCCAGCATCATGATGCAGCCCTGCACAAAGTCAGTCATGCTCACCGCCAGGAAGCCGCCAACCACCGTGTAGGCCAGTACTACGCCCAGGGTGATCACGATACCCACGGCGTAGTCACTGAGACCACCGAAGTTGAAAATTCCGGCAAACGCGCTTTCAAACAACTTGCCGCCGGCGACCAGGCCAGACGCGGTGTAGACCGCAAAGAAAATCACAATAACGATGGCGGATACCGTTCTCAGCGACAGCGCCTGAGTCGGGAACCGGTTCGCGAGGAACGACGGAATGGTAATGGCGTTGCCGTAGTGAACCGTTTGCTCGCGAAGACGCGGCGCAACCAGGGTCCAGTTGACGAACGCACCCACAAACAGGCCAATACCAATCCAGGCGGATGCCAGGCCAGTAACGTAGAGCGCTCCGGGCAGACCCAGAAGCAACCAACCGCTCATATCCGAGGCACCGGCAGACAGCGCCGCCACTTTCGGGCTGAGGGCGCGACCACCCAACATGTAATCCTCAGATGATGAGGTGGATGTGCGCATTGCATAAATGCCAATGACAATCATGAGCGCAAAGTATGCAAACAGACTGATCCAAACTCCAATAGCCATAAGGCTCCTCCAGTTCATTAATCGGGCATTCGCCCGACTGTTTGACGCGCTTCCCGGGCTGAGTCCGACAGACGCGTCAATTGTTGTTATGTCTCTTCTGCTTTAAACGAGTGAGAACGCACTAGCGCCTACAACGCAGGCTGATACATAAGTGTGACTACCTCCTTATCCAGTTGATGGCGTGTTGCTCTGTGACAAGAGCCCCGGGCTCCTCAAACTCTCCCAACGGCACACGGAAGCAAGGGCGCATTTACGGCCGCTGAACGGCCACACTCTCACCACCGCATCCGTCTGATTACAATTAATATAGCAGTTACCGGCTTTTACGCGTTGTTCGCTATAAAAAGCGTTACTTTTGCTGCCGATGGTGAAAGCGGACGGGGCAACAAAATAACCGGGAACGCAGGACGCCGGCAAAGGCATACCGGCGATGTGGCGGGGCTCAGCGGATGGCTCAAGAACCTTGTTGGCACTGAACATAATGGCGGTTTCCGCAGAGTGACACACAGGTATACGTTAGTGTTACTACGGATCATCGACTTACAGAATCCTACGATTCTTTTGCAAATTCATCCGAAAGTAGCCGTTTTTTATGAAATCAGGCGACTTTTTCGCCAACACGCAACCGCGTTGGTGTGGTGCCCCTATGTTTTCGCAGGGCATTGGTGAGGGCGCTTTGAGAGGAAAAACCGGTCCGGTAGCTGACTTCAGACACCGACAGCCCGGTTGACACCAGCAATTGCGCGGCCTGGTCCAGGCGCGTTTTAAGCAGAAACTGGTGCGGGGTAACACCGGTCACTTCACGGAACATCTCGTGAAATCGGCTGACACTCAGGCAGGCGACGCCGGCGAGGTCGTGAACCGTGATCTTGCGATGCAGGTTTTCCATGATGTAGCGACGGATCGTGTCCGGGCGAATGAGCTGGCGATTAACCGGCGCCGAACGCTGGTTGTTCAAGCGCTCGGCCATGCAATGCAGGATGCTGCCGGCAAGATGGCGTTTCATCCCCTCGTTGGTCGGGGCGCGGTCAAACTCGCCGGCGGCGAATTGCACCAGCCCCTGAAGCTTGCTGTCCATATCGAGGGTTCTGGGCCGTTCGAACAACGGCGCCAGGCGCTCGTAGTCGCCGTGGTCAGGGCTGGTCAGGGCCGACATGTAGGGATCGAGATTGATTACCAGAACGTGATTCTGGTTGTCGCCACAGTAATCGTGACGGGCGCCGGTGGGCACGAGGCAGGCACGCCAGGTGTCAAGGTGAGCCCCGGTTCCGTCGACACTCAGGTCCGCCTCGCCCCTGACACCCACCACGATCTGATGGTGTTCATGGCAATGCTGGTGTGACGCTGTCGGAAGCTTCAACAAGAGTGCGTTCAACATACCCGGATCCCGAATTAAAACGATCTGGTGCACCGATTAAATCAGATATGAACAGAGTTTGCACGAAACGGCCGGGAACGTCCGATTTCGGGTGTGCAGCACCGGCATCACTCTGCCGTGGCCACCAAAGTCCGAAGGCGCTCAGCGACGTCGGCGGTGACCACATCCAGGTCTCTGGCCGCATCAACAATTTGATAGCGGACAGGATCCCCATGGGCCCGCCGCAGGTAGGTCGCACGAATGCGCTGGAAAAAATCCACCGCTTCCTGCTCGAAACGATCGAGCTCACCACGGTGGCGGGCACGGGTCATGCCGGTCTCGACCGGTGCGTCCAGAAGAACGATCCGGTCCGGCCGCACTTCACCCTGAACCAGCTGTTCCAGCAACGCAATGCGCTCTTCCGGCACACCACGCCCGCCGCCCTGGTAGGCAAAGGTGGCATCGGTGAACCGATCGCACAGCACCCAACGGCCAGCATTGAGCTCCGGCAGAATGCGGGTGTGCAGATGCTGCGCCCGGGCGGCGAACATCAGCAACAATTCGGTGATGTCGTTCACCGGCTCGTCCCGCGGCGTCAGTAGCAACTCACGAATGGCTTCCGCCATCGGGGTACCCCCGGGTTCCCGGGTCACCACACAGTCAATGCCCAGCGCTTCCAGCGTGTCGGCCGCCGTGCGCAACTGGGTCGACTTGCCGACGCCCTCGGTGCCCTCGAAAGTAATGAACAGGCCGCGCCGGCTCATGGGTTGTCCTCGGACACCGCCGGTGCCGGCGACGAGCGATAATCGGAACGACGATTGAGCTGAAATTCCCTTACCGCCTTCTGGTGCTCACTGAGCGTTCGGGAAAACTTGTGGGTACCGTCACCGCGGGCGACAAAATAGAGACTGTCGCCGTCCTCCGGGTTGAGTGCCGCATGGATCGCCTCTTTCCCCGCCAGCGCGATGGGCGTCGGTGGCAAGCCGTCAATACGGTAGGTATTGTAGGGCGTGTATTTCTGCAGATCCTTGCGGGTAATGCGGCCAATGTAGCTATCGCCCATGCCGTAGATAACGGTCGGATCGGTTTGCAAGCGCATACCCTTCTCAAGGCGCCGCACGAAAACACCCGCGACCTGCCCGCGCTCATGGGGTGCGCCGGTCTCCCGCTCCACGATGGAAGCCATGATCAGCGCCTCATAGGGGGATTCGTAGGGCAGCCCTTCCGCGCGCTTCTCCCACTCTGCCTCAAGTACGTTGTTCAGGCGCTCGAAGGCGCGGCGCAGCATGTCCAGGTCGGTGTCATTGCTGGTGAACGAATAGGTATCCGGAAAGAAACGGCCCTCAGGGTCCTCTCCTTCGGCCCCCACCGCGGTCATGATCTCCTCATCACTCCAGTCGGTGGTTTCCTTGCTCAGCCGCTCACTGTTCGCCAGCGCCTGGCGCATATCCTGAAAGGTCCAGCCTTCAATAAACTGGATAGACCATTGCTTGGTGTCGCCGGCCACCAGCTTCGCGAGCAAATCCCGCGCGCTCATGCCATCGGTCACCTCATACTCACCGGCCTTGATTCGAGCCTCCTCCGGATGGAGACGGCCGTGCACACGCAGCCACAGGGCATCGGGCAAAAAGCCCTCAGCCTCAAACTGGCGCGCCAACTGACCAAAGCTGGTGCCCTGGGGCACGTCGAACAGGACCGGCTCCTGCAGCCTCATGGGCGCATCGAGGGTTTCCAGACCCTGCCACACCCACAACGCGCCACCTGAAGCGGCCAGTACCACGAGACAAACAACGGATATCAATAGCTTCCGGATCAAACCTGGGTTTCCACTAGATCGAGAGGGTTGAAGATTGTCGCAAGAGCGCTGTCCACTGGCAAATCCCGGCCGTCCAATCCGCGAACCGGCACCACGCCAATCAGGCTGTTCATCAGGAACAGGCCCTGACAACGGTCCGGATCCAGCGCCGAGGGGGCAACGGCGCCCTGCTCTACAGGCTCCCCGCCCCGCTCCAGGGTTTGCACCACGTGATCCCGCATCACGCCGGCCACCGCCAGTTGCGACACCGGCGGGGTCAACCAGCCCTGCGAGGTTCTGACCAGCAGATTGGTGCGGGTGCCCTCAACAAGGTCTCCCGCCGGATTGGTCATGATCATCTCGTAAAGGTCACCGGTCAGCTCGCGGCTGGCCATCACCTGTTCGAGACGATTCAGCGTCTTGATGCCTGCCAGCAGAGGGTTGACGGTCAGGGGAAACGCAGACTGCGCAGCCATGACTCCGTCATGACCCGGATGGTGAGGCAACGCCGCGGCAGACACCACCATGGTCGGAACCAGATCGGCCGTTGGCCGGTAGCCACGGCCACCGGCACCGCGGGTCAGCACCAGTTTAAGCACCCATCCGGAGGCACCGTAAGCGCCCCCGTATCGACCGGAGGCCTGACGAATCACGCCCCGCACATCAGACTCGGTCAGCGGAATTCCCAGGACAGCCGCACCGGCCACCATCCGCGCCACATGACCGGACAGCAGAACCCCACCGCTTCCGTGCATGCGAATGGTCTCGAACAGGCCGTCGCCATAGGCGAGACCGCGATCCGCTGCCGGAATGCCGGCGTCATCTGCCCAGTACAGATTCATCGGTGCGGGTCAGTCTTCGAAGCGCTGGAAGATCAGGGTACCGTTGGTACCACCAAACCCGAACGAATTCGACAGGGCAATCCGGATATCGGCTTCTCTGGCGCCACTGGCAACGAAGTCGAGATCACAGCCTTCATCCGGATTGTCCAGATTGATGGTCGGCGGCAACACGCCGTCGCGAATGGCCAGCACAGAAAAAATGGCCTCTACCGCCCCCGCAGCGCCCAACAGGTGCCCGGTCATGGATTTGGTACTGCTCATGGCGAGCTTGTCGGCGTGCTCGGAAAACACCTGCTCTACCGCAGCCACCTCGGCCACGTCGCCGACCTGGGTCGAAGTGCCATGGGCATTAATGTAACCGATGTCTGCAGGCTGGATGCCCGCATCACGAATCGCGTTCTTCATGGCTCGGGCCGCGCCCTCGCCGGACTCCGGCGGAGCGGTGATGTGGTGGGCATCATCGCTCATACCAAACCCGATGACCTCACCGTAGATGGTGGCACCGCGACGACGAGCGTGCTCGAGATCCTCCAGCACCATCACACCGGCACCGTCACTGAGTACAAAGCCATCACGCTCGCGGTCCCACGGCCGGCTTGCTTTTTCCGGCTCGTCATTGCGGGTCGACAGGGCCCGGGCAGCGGAGAACGCCGCTATGCCGGTGCGGGTGGTGGCCATTTCCGAGCCCCCGGCCAGCATTACATCCGCATCACCATAGGCAATGGTGCGGGCGGCGTAGCCGATGTTATGCGTACCGGTGGTGCAGGCCGTGGTGATGGCAATGTTGGGACCGCGATAACCGAAACGGATGGCCACATTCCCGGAGATCATGTTGATTACCGAGGCGGGGACAAAGAATGGTGACACCTTGCGGGGACCGGACTTGTCCATGGCCAACACACTCTTCTCGATGAACTCCAGGCCCCCAATCCCGGACCCGATGGCCACGCCCACCCGCTCATTGTCCAGCTCGGTGTAGAGTTCGAGACCACTGGCTTCCACTGCTTGCTGGGCCGCGATGAGGCCGTAGTGGATAAAGGCATCCAGTTTGCGGGCGTCCTTGGTGGACAAGTAGGGCTCAAGGTCCAGATCTTTGATGGCTCCGCCAATCCGGGTGTTGTAGCCGGAAGCATCGAAACGGTCGATCATCCCTATACCGCTCCGCCCTGCCCGGATTCCTTCCCAAGAGGACTCGACGCTGTTCCCCAGCGGCGACAGCATGCCCATGCCCGTTATTACAACACGTCGTTTTGTCATAACCCCTTTCACCTGGTGTGGATGGTGTGATGTCGAAAAGCCAATCGAACCGGAAAGTCAGCCAATAAAAAAGCCGTCCTCCGAATCAACCCAAGGACGGCTTTCTGGCCTGGCTTATACTACGTGCTGAGTATCAGGTGTGCGCGACGATGTAGTCGATTGCATCCTGAACACTGGCCAGCTTCTCGGCTTCTTCATCGGGAATTTCAGTTTCGAATTCCTCTTCCAGTGCCATGACCAGCTCAACGGTGTCCAGTGAGTCAGCGCCAAGATCCTCTACAAAAGAAGATGAGTTCTGAACTTCGGACTCTTTTACGCCCAACTGTTCACAAACGATCTTCTTCACGCGCTCTTCAACTGTACTCATAATGTCCTCACTTTTGTGTCAACCAAGCAACCTAAGTGTTGCCAGTTTAGTTTAAACCCTACCTGCAAACAAGCAGGGATTCTGTCTAACATGTTGTGCGACAAGGAGTTGCGCACAAGCCCGGTTCGCGGGCCTATCCCATGTACATGCCGCCGTTTACGTGAATGGTTTCCCCCGTCACGTAAGCAGCCGGTTCGGACGCCAGGAAGGCCACCACAGCGGCAACTTCTTCCGGTTCACCCAGACGACCCGCGGGTATGACTTCCAGCATAGCCTCACGCTGCTTGTCGTCCAGTTTTCGCGTCATATCCGTGTCGATGAACCCCGGCGCCACACAGTTTGCGGTGATGCCACGATTCGACATTTCTTTTGCAAGGCTGCGGGTAAAGCCCTCAACACCGGCTTTCGCGGCACAGTAGTTGCCTTGCCCCGGGTTGCCCATACCGGCCACCACGGAACTGATATTGATAATGCGCCCCCAGCGGGCCTTTGCCATGCCACGAAGCACCGCCTTGCTGGTCCGGTAAACGCTGGAAAGGTTGGTTTCCAGCACCGATGTCCAGTCGTCGTCCTTCAAACGCATCAGGAGGTTATCACGTGTGATGCCGGCATTGTTGACGAGAATCAACGGCGCGCCAGACTTTTCCGTCACGGCCTTCAGACCCGCCTCTATGCTGTCGGGATCGGCGACGTTCATGACAATACCGTAACCGTTCAGACCCGCTTCTTTCAGCGCTGCGGTGATGGATTCGGCGCCCTCGGCGCTGGTAGCGGTTCCCACCACTTCGACACCCTGTTCCGCCAATGCCCGCGCAATGGCTTTGCCAATACCACGGGTTGCACCGGTGACCAGTGCGGTTTTGCCTTCAAGAGACATGTGGTGCTCCCTGTTGTTTACGACTGTCCGAATGCATCCAGCGCCTTGGCGATCGCATCCGGTTCCTCGATTCCATACACCGACAGATTGCGGTCGATACGCTTGATAAGACCGGCAAGCACCTTGCCGGAACCGCACTCCACTGCGCAGCTTACCTCTTTGCCGACCAGTGTGCGTACCGAGTCGACCCACAGTACCGGTGAATGCAACTGCTTGACCAGATTGGCTTTCAGTGTAGCGGAGTCCGACTCGGCTGAGGCGTTAACATTCTGTATGACCGGTATGACAGCATCGTTAAAGCTGACGTCGTCCAGCGCCTCGGCCAACTCCGCCGCAGCGCCCTTCATCAGGGCACAATGGGAAGGCACGCTGACCGGCAGCGGCATGGCCTTGCGGGCCCCTTTGGCCTTACAGGCTTCGATAGCCCGATCCACCGCGGCGGCCGAGCCGGCGATGACAACCTGGCCGGGTGCGTTGAAATTGACTGCCGACACCACGTCACCTTTTGCGGCTTCTTCACAGGCCGCGATCACGTGCGCATCTTCCAGACCGAGAATCGCGGCCATTTTGCCCTCACCCGCTGGCACTGCGGTCTGCATCAACTCACCGCGCAACCGCACCAGTTTGATGGCGTCGAAGAAATTCAGGCTCTCGGCGGCGACCAGCGCACTGTATTCGCCCAGACTGTGGCCCGCCACAAAATCCGGCTTGCTGCCGCCTGCCACAAACCACTGGCGCCACAAAGCCACACTGGCCGTCAGCAGTGCGGGCTGTGTCACCGTGGTCTGGTTCAGCTCCTCTACCGGGCCTTTCTGGCACAGCTGCCACAAGTCGTAACCAAGAAGTTGAGACGCTTCCGCGAAGGTCTGTTCGATGATGGGCCAGTGCTCGGCGGCGGCAGACAACATGCCAACCGACTGAGACCCTTGTCCGGGAAAAATAAAGGCTGATTTCATAAGCGGGATCTTATCGTCATTGGGGGGTTGCGGGAGATTAGCCAATAGTACAATTTAAGGCATGATCCGGCCAATGTACCGGTCAGAAGGGGCAGACTTTAGTCTCAGGGCTGATTCCGGACAGGATCAGATCATCAAATCGTCGAGGCGCTCGTTGATCCGCTGGGGCACGTCAAGCTCGACTTCCTTCACCGCCTGACGGATGGCTGCCAGCATGGCACGCTCATTGGCATTGCCGTGGCTCTTGATGACAACGCCCTGCAGTCCCAGCAGGCTGGCGCCGTTATGCCGGGAAGGATCCATCAACTGCAGCAGACGCCCGATGATGGGCCGGGCCAGCAAACCCACAAAGCGGCCATACAGCGTTCGGGTGAACGCCTGCTCCATCAGTTCGATAAGCAGGCCGGCCACACCCTCACCGGTCTTAAGCGCAATATTGCCGACAAACCCGTCACACACTACGACATCCGCCACATCGCGGAACAGGTCACTGCCCTCCACGTAGCCGATGTAATTGATGGTGTCGCACTGGGCCAACATGTGGGAGGCCAGTCGCACCTGCTCATTACCCTTGATCTCTTCCTCACCCACGTTGAGGAGCGCCACCCGCGGTTCAGGCTGGGCGCAGATGGCCGACGCCATCAGCGACCCCATCAGCGCATATTGGTAGAGATTCTCCGCAGTGGAATCGACATTGGCACCCAGGTCCAGCACATGACAACGGCCACGCAGAGAAGGAATCAGCTTGGAAATGGCAGGACGCTCGATCCCCGGATACATCCGGATGATAGAACGGCCAAAGGCCATCAATGCGCCGGTATTACCAGCACTGACGCAACCACGGGCCTCACCGTCCCGGACCAGTCCGAGCGCCACCGCCATGGACGAGTTGCGCTTGTGCCGCAGGGCATGAGAGGGCCTTTCATTCATCCGCACCACATCCGCCGCTTCCGCAATGCGAATTCGGGCATGGCCCGGATGCAACAAAGCCTCGAGCTCGCTCCGGATTCCAACCAGAATGAGACTCAAGGCTTCGTTTTCACGGACCGCATCCAGGGCCGCGGCAACAACAACAGCCGCTCCGCGGTCGCCGCTCATGGCGTCGATCGCAACGGTGACGGGCGTCACCGGTTTTACGTCCTGCACTGGGCTACGGCCTGATTGCAACGATTTACTCGTCGCGCGCTTCAATTACCTGCTTGCCACGGTAAAAACCGTCCGGAGACACGTGGTGACGACGATGAACTTCACCAGTAGTGCTGTCGGTGGACAGAGCTGCGGCGCTCAGGGCGTCGTGTGAACGGCGCATGCCACGCTTTGAACGGGTCTTTCGGTTTTTCTGTACAGCCATGATTATGCTCCTGACCTGTTAACGTAAACTAAAACAGTAACGTGTGTTCATTCATATCGCGCTGGCGTCCCGCAGGTCACCGCGCCCGGTTAATGCTACTTTGTCTTGAGACCCGCCAGCACGCTGAACGGGTTCTCGCCTGAGGGCGTTTCCGGCTTTGCGGGCTCGGATTCAGGCTCGTAAGCTTCGAGATCTTCCCGTGCCGGGCACGCGTTCCGCTCATGGAGCGGGAACGGTGGCAGCACCAGCAGCAGCTCGTCTTCGCACATCGACCAGAGGTCTGCGCTGAAGTCGTCCGTCAGGAACGGTTCCAGCTCTTTTGGCAACTGCTGCGCCTGCTCATCACTGGTGACCAGCCCCAGGGTAAAATCGGATGTCAGCGTCTCGCGCATGGGGTTCATGCACCGCTGGCATTCCAGATCAACCGGGACCTGCAACTCACCCGACACAATGCGACGACGCTGGCTGTCCATGGTAAACGACAGCCGAACCCGGCACACCGCCCCATCATCAAACCCAAAAACCACTTCGCGGAAACGAGGCAATCCGATCAGAGGAATATCTCCCTCCAACACAGTGTTCTGCTCCGCCAACCGGTAAGGATCGACAGCTCTGGGCAACTCGGCGTTTGACGCTTTTGACATAGGCGCGCAATTTTAGGGGGCGGACCGCCCGCTGTCAAAGACTTCATTGCCTTTTACGACGCGCTTCCGGTATGAATAGGGGTATTCAACGATCATTCCCGGCACAGGCCGGATCAATCAGGCGACTTCATGACTTCCCGACCACTGCTTCTGGCGTCCTCTTCCCCCTATCGCAAGGCATTGTTGCAAAGGCTCGGAATGCCATTTGTCACCGCCAGCCCGGACATCGATGAGACCCCCGCCGTCGGGGAATCCCCGCATCACCTGGCCATCCGCCTGGCGCAACAAAAGGCCCAGGCTCTCGCCCCGAGCCATCCCGGACACTGGATCATCGGCTCCGATCAGGTGGCCTGCCTGCCCGACGGGACACAACTGAGCAAACCCGGCAGCCATGAACAGGCGGTTCGTCAGCTCTCCCGCAGCAGCGGCCAAACGGTTTCGTTCCTGACCGGCCTGGCGCTACTCGACGCCGACACGGGCGCCCTCCAGACCCACTGCGAGCCGTTTCAGGTGCACTTCCGCACCCTGACCCACAAAGAGATCGAACAATATCTGGAGCGTGAAACACCGTACGATTGCGCCGGAAGCTTCAAGATGGAAGGGCTTGGCATAGCGCTGTTCGAGTCCCTGGAGGGCCGGGACCCGAACAGTCTGGTTGGATTACCGCTGATCGCGCTGGTCGATCTGCTTCGCAACTGGAACCTGAACCCGCTGCTGACAGACTGAACCCTAGCGCAACTCGAAGCGGGCCTCCATCAGGCGATTGGCCAATCCGCTGCCGACCGATACTCCGAACTGATCGACAATGTCCTGGAACGGGGACTTGCGGCGACTGTAGTCAACCAGATCCTCCTGACCGACCACCTGACGCGCCACGTGTGAGGCACTGCCAAGTCCGTCCACCAGGCCCAGCTCAAGGGCCTGCTCGCCGCTCCAGACCAGCCCCGAAAACAGCCGTTCGTCGTCGGAAAGCCGGTCGCCACGGCCTTCACGCACCTTTTCAATAAACTGCTGATGGGTAGTCTCCAGCACGTCCTGCCAGAACGCCACTTCATCGCCGTCTTCCGGCGAGAATGGATCCAGAAACGCTTTGTTCTCACCCGCGGTATAAAGCCGACGCTCCACGCCGATTTTTTCCATGGCGTCGGTAAACCCGAAGCCACCGGCCACCACTCCGATGGAGCCCACCAGACTGGCCTTGTCCGCGTAAATCTCGTCCGCGGCAGCAGCGATGTAATACGCTCCGGAGGCACCCACATCGGAAATCACGGCATAGACTTTCTTGTCGGGGTACTCGCCCCGCAGACGCTGAATCTCGTCATACACATAGCCGGACTGCACCGGGCTGCCGCCACCGCTGTTGATACGCAGAACCACCGCCACGGAATTATCGGCTTCAAAGGCCTTGCGCAGGGAGCCCACGATATTGTCAGCACTGGCCAACTCATCGGCGGCAATCAGACCGTTGATTTCAACCAGCGCCGTGTGCTGTCCTGTGGTCGCCTCCAGACTTTCTCCAAGCGGAAAACGGAATAAAAGCACCAGCAGAAACAGATAGCCGAAGGTCAGAAACTTGAAAAAGATCCCCCAACGGCGACTCTTGCGCTGCTCGGACTGCAGCGACAGCACCAGCTTTTCGATCAGCTTCCAGTCGCGACCGGTCTCCGGCGGCAGATTGGGCTTCCCACGCTTCCCGGACTGGGGCGCCGGTGCAGGCTCATCTCCCCACTTTGGCTTGTCATCCGAATTCCAGTCACTCATACCCTGTTTCCTTATTACATCCGACAGGCATCACAGACCCAACACTTCCCGCAAATCCGGGACCGAGTCCACGATCGCATGGGGCGCATAATGCCCCAGAACATCCCGCTTATGCACGCCCCACTCAACGCCGATCGACGGCATGCCAATGCACTGCGCCATCTCGAGATCGTAGCGGGTATCACCAATCATCACCGCCTCGGCGGGCTTGATGCCGTAGAACGCCAGAATTTCCTGCAGCATCGCGGGGTGGGGCTTGGAGCGGGTCTCATCGGCGCAACGGGTAATCTCGAAATGAGGTCCCAGGCCGCTCGACACCAACGCCCCTTCCAGGCCTTTGCGGCTCTTGCCGGTCGCCACAGAACAGCCGCGGCCGCCAGCCCGGATATCAGAAACAACCTCCGCCATGCCGTCAAAGACATTCTGCGGGGTGGTTCCCTTGGAGAAGAAATATCGACCGTAGCCCTCGCGAATGGTGTTCATCTGCTCGCGACTGATGCCCGGATACAATTTCTCCAGAGCCTCGACCATGCCAAGGCCAATGATATCCCGGTAGGCCTCCCGCTCGAGCGCGGGGTAACCCAGTTCAGTCGCGGCCTGATGAAGACTGTCCGCAATGTGCTCCACGGAATCTACCAGCGTGCCATCCCAGTCGAATATGACGACTTTCACATCCATAGATCGGTTCCTGTTGTACCAACCTGCGCACAACCCGCAGGCAGCCTATCGGCCTGATTGTTGGCGGGCCGCCAACCTCGCCAGCACATGCTGGAAGGCCTCGTCATAGGGTGCTTCCAGTCGCACCGGCTCGCCGCTCACCGGCAACGAGAATTCAAGAGCCCGCGCGTGCAGCATCAGCCGCTGCCCGCCGGCCGCCCGAAACGCTTTCAGGCTGCCATCATCCATATACTTGTCGTCCCCGGCAATCGGATGACCTGCCCACATGGCATGAACCCGAATCTGGTGGGTTCGACCGGTCACCGGCGAAGCCTCCATCAAGCTGTAGCCTTCAAACGCCGAGAGACAACGGAACAGGGTCAGCGACGCCTTGCCTTCTTCATCCACCCGAACCCGGCGCTCACCGTTGGGCATTTCATAGCGCAGCAACGGCTCCTCGACGCGATTGACCGACGCAGGCCAACTTCCCGCCACCAGCGCATGATAATGCTTGCGGATGCGTTTATGGCGAAGCTCGTCCTGCAGGTAGCGCAGCGCGGAGCGCTTCTTTGCCACCATCACCAGCCCTGACGTATCGCGGTCGAGGCGATGAACCAGCTCAAGAAAACGAGCCTCCGGTCGTGCCGAGCGTAGCACCTCGATCAGCCCGAAGCTCAGACCACTGCCGCCGTGCACGGCGATACCCGCAGGCTTGTTAACCACCAGCATCTGCTCGTTTTCGAACATCACGGCAGCTTCCATGACCGTCTTCACGCGGGAACCCGGCGCAACCTGTTGCGGTTTCTCCTTAACGGTGATGGGAGGGATACGCACATTGTCACCGGCCTTGAGGCGGGTATCCGGCTTCACCCGGCCCTTGTTGACACGCACCTCGCCCTTGCGAATCACCCGGTAAATGATGCTTTTGGGCACACCCCGCAACTGGGCAAGCAGGAAATTGTCCAACCGCTGACCTTCGTTGTCTTCCTCCACGGATACGTGACGCACGCCCTCCCGAACCTCCCTTGCGGGCTCCGCGGCCCGCGTATCCGCAGGCGCTGACGACCGCTGGGGCCGGCTTCCGGTTCTCGGCTTGTGATCCTGGGCAACGCCGCCTCGCCTGGGCGCAGAGCGCGGCGCCTGCCTGTTTCTGGGAGCTTTGGTCATGAATACCTTATCGATGGCAGAACTGCGGGATTGAAGCCCTGACAGAATACTGTTATATTCCGGCGTGCTTTTCCGTTTGTCTACGGCCTGACCATTTGAGTCAGAAGCCGGAGCGGCAGAAGTATACCGACACTATTTGAGAGTTTGAACGCCGCAGGCCCAATCATTAGCGGGCGCGGCGATTAAAATGCTCCCCGGCCATCACGGCAGGTCAATAACAGGCCTACAACCGGATCCCGGGAGAGCGAAAACAACCGTACGGAAAACCGTCGGGCGACATCGCGAAGAATCATTACCAGCACGCAGGGCCGGGCCGTCCAGCTTACGAATACGACGTGAGACCCAGGCACCAGTGTGAACCTGAAAACGGATAACATGCGTCAACAGACACTTACCTTACACGACTTCTCCCTGCCCTCTGGCAGTCGGACCGTCGGCGGTGGTCTCAGGCTTTCGGGGCAGCTACCCGGAAAAGCCTGATCCGTCTGGCCGCCGGCTTGCTTCTGTAGTAGGAAGCCCGCGGCACGCACGTTCTGCTTCGCAGATGCATCTCCCCCCGGTTTTCTGTCCAAACCAAACGACAGGAAACCTTTCTTTCCATGAAAAGAATGCTAATCAATGCAACTCACCCTGAAGAGTTGCGCGTCGCCCTCGTTGACGGCCAGCGTCTGTTTGATCTCGACATCGAATCCAGCTCCCGTGAGCAGAAAAAAGCCAACATCTACAAGGGTCGCATTACCCGTGTAGAGCCCAGCCTTGAAGCCGCTTTCGTCGACTTCGGTGCGGATCGGCACGGCTTCCTGCCCCTGAAGGAAATCTCCAAGGAGTACTTCAAGAAATCCCCGGGCCAGATCGAAGGCAAGATCAACATCAAGGATGTGGTATCCGAAGGCCAGGAAGTCATCATTCAGGTCGACAAGGAAGAGCGCGGCAACAAGGGCGCAGCCCTGACCACCTTCATCTCCCTGGCAGGCCGCTATCTGGTGCTGATGCCCAACAACGCCCGCGCCGGTGGTATTTCCCGCCGCATCGAGGGTGACGAGCGTGCCCAGCTGAAAGAAGCGATGAACGACGTCCAGGTACCGAAATCCATGGGCATCATCGTTCGCACCGCTGGCATCGGCCGCACCAGCGAAGAGCTTCAGTGGGATCTGGATTACCTGGTGCAGTTCTGGGAAGCCATCACCCAGGCCGCTGGTGAGCGCAAGGCGCCCTTCCTGATCCATCAGGAAAGCAACGTGATCATCCGCGCCGTGCGCGACTACCTCCGCCAGGACATTGGCGAGGTGCTGATTGACGCCCCCACGGTGTACGAAGATGTGCTGAATTTCGTCCGTGCCGTAATGCCAACCTTCGAGAACAAGATCAAGCTGTACAAGGATGAAATCCCGCTGTTCAGCCGCTACCAGATCGAAGGCCAGATCGAAACCGCCTTCCAGCGTGAAGTGAAGCTGCCCTCCGGTGGCTCGATTGTGATCGACCCCACCGAGGCACTGGTGTCTATCGACATCAACTCCTCCCGTGCCACCAAGGGTCATGACATCGAAGAAACCGCGCTGCAGACCAACCTGGAAGCAGCGGAAGAGATCGCCCGCCAGCTGCGGCTGCGCGACATGGGCGGCCTGATTGTCATCGACTTCATCGACATGACTCCGGCCAAACACCAGCGCGAAGTGGAGCAAAAAGTACGCGAAGCTCTGGAAATTGACCGTGCCCGGGTTCAGGTCGGCAAGATCTCCCGTTTCGGCCTGCTGGAAATGTCCCGCCAGCGCCTGCGCCCTTCCCTCGGCGAAACCCGCAGTGAAGTGTGCCCGCGCTGTGAAGGCCAGGGCACCATCCGTGGCATCGAATCCCTTGCGCTCAGCATCATGCGCCTGATCTACGAGGAATCGTCGAAAGAGAAGACCGGTGAGGTCCGCGCCATCGTGCCGGTCGCCGTCGCCACCTTCCTGCTCAACGAGAAGCGCAAGCAGCTTGCCGATATCGAGAGTCGCCAGGAAGTGAGCGTCGTGGTTGTGCCTGCACCACACATGGAAACCCCGCACTTTGAAATCGTGCGTATGCGTGACGACGAAAGCGGCGCCGAGCACGTGTCCAGCTATCAGGTCGCCGAGGAATACGCCCAGCACGAAGAGGAGGTGTTCCAGGCCCCCAACGCCCAGCCGCCTGTTCGCGAGCAGGCTGCCGTGAAAGCCATTCGCCCCGTTGCTGCCCCGGCACCGGCAGCCGCCGCTGCACCGGCACAGCCGGCCAGCGAGCAGGAAGAAGGTCTGTTCCGCAAGCTCGGCCGCAAAATCGCCTGCTTCTTCAGCGGCGAAACGGAAACCGGAGGCGAACAGAAGCCGAAAACTCAGGGCGCCCGCGATGATCGCCGTACCCAGGGTCGTCAGGATCGCCGCAAAACTCGCGTAGCACGCGACGATGACCGCAGTGGCAACCGCAGCGGCAATGAACGCCGCCAGGGTGGTCAGCCGAATCGTGGCGGTGATGAAAACCGCAATCGTAACCGCAATCGTGGCGATGATCAGAACCGTGGCGGCCAGCAGACCCGCTCCGGTGCTGGCGGCAACGCAGCCAACAAGGACGGTGAAAATAAAGGCGGTGACAACCGTCGTGGCAATCAGAGCCAGGGTCGCGGCCAGGGTCGCAATCGCCCTCAGCGGGACCAGAAAGATCAACGGGATCAGAAAGACCCGAAGGATCAGAAGGAACAGAAGGACAACCGCGAAAAGCCGGACAACGCCGCCAAGGCAGCACCCGAGAAAACCGGTGGTGAAGAAAAGCGTCGCAAGCCGCGCCGTTCCCGCAACCGTGACGGTTCTGCGAGCGAGTCACCGGCGTCAACTCCAGCCGATCGGAAAGCGTCTCGCAGTGAACGGCACCAGAAGGATACCTATCCGGAGGACCGCCAGGATGCACCGAAAGCAGACGTAAAAGCCGAAGCCGCTCCCAAGGCTGCAGAAGCTCAGGCCACGCCGGTGCAAGCGCCAAAAGCCGAGGACAAGCCAGCCGAGCAGGCGCCTGCAAAGACCGACGTTAAAGCCGACGACAAGGCCGACAGCAAACCGGCGCAGAAACCAGCTTCAGCTCCTGAGGCCGCCAAGGCAACGCCTGCAGCTGCGGCTGACACCGAGGCCAAGGCTGAGAGCAAGCCTGCCAAACAGCCGGAAACCAAGCCGTCAGAGCCATCGGCAGAGGCACCGGAAGCCGCCAGCAAACCCGCTGACAAGCCCGCGGAAGAGCCAGCCAAACCTGCCGAACCTGCCAAGCCGGCGAAAGCCGAAGCGGCTCCGGAGACGCCCAAGGCCGACACCGACAAGCCGGCAGCTCCTGCGAGAAAGCCCAAGGCAGCGCCGAAGGCGGACACCAAAGTAGACGCCCAGCCGCAACAGCCGGCTGCCAAAGCCGAAAAGTCAGGTGCCAAAGCGGAGCAGCCCGAAGCCAAAGCGGAGCAGCCTGCACCGAAAGCGGAAAAGCCAGCCCCGCAGCCAGAGAACGCCAAGCCTGCGGCCGAACCGGCAGCGAAGGCGGAAGCACCTGCGAAGCAGCCAGTCCCGGAAAGCAAGCAACCGGAAAAAGCAGCCGAACCTACAAGCGTTGAAAAGGCACCGGATGTACCGGTAACGCCCGGACGCGCCTACAATGATCCGCGAGAAGTTCGCAAACGTCAGCGAGCGGCGGAAGAGGCCAAAAAGGCCGGGAGCAACTAAGGCATGCTATCCAATTCGGACATCGAAGCACTGGAAGACATTCTGTTTGCGGAGCCCTGGGGTGATGATGCCCTGGACTTTTTCGGGCTTCACGGCGTGGTGTGTGCCAGTGTTGTCGGACCGGTGGAGCTGACCGCTGAAGACATGTTTCGCCTTGCCACGGGAAGCGACCAGCTTCCCGACGGTCAGGTGCCGGAGATCTTCAGCCAGTGCGTCAGTCAACTGACCCGTGCCATGGCTCACGCCCTGGACATGGGGCAGCCCCTCGAACTTCCTGAGCCGGAAGACGGCGACCCGATGAACGCGCTTGAAAACTGGTGTGCGGGTTTCGTTGACACGTTTATGGAAAGTGAAGACGAGTGGTTGCAGGGGGGTGGCGAGGAAGAAACCGCCGACCTGCTGGTGCCGATGCTGACCCTCTCGGGTCTGTTCGAGGATGAGGACTTCCAGAATGTCCGTAACAGCGAGAAGCTGTCCCGACAGATGGCGGACGCTATTCCCGACTCACTGACCGACCTGTATCTGCTGTATCACGCCCCGGATTAAGCCGGCGCGGAACAGCCCACAGGTTCTCTGAAATAATGCCAGACCGGCTCCAGCCCGTCTGGCATTTTCATGATATGGCCCAGCTCACACCAGGGGGCACCGGGAAAGTGAAAATCACTGCCCTGGGACGCCAGTAGCTCCTGCCTTAGGCACAATTCCGCCAGAAAACCCAGATCACCACTGGACTGCCCCGAGGTAGACACCTCGATGGATCGCCCACCTGCCCTGATGAAATCGTGAACGAGGTTTCTCAGCTTGGTGGCCGTGAGCTTGTATTTGCGCGGATGGGCCAGAACCGCAATGCCCCCGGCATCGGTAATCCACTGCACCACTTCTGTAAGGTCCGGCCAGAACGCCCGGACATCCCCCGGCTTACCGGCTCCCAGGTAGCGCTTGAACGCCTGGGCGCTGTCTTTCACCTTTCCCTCATCCACCAGAACCCGGGCAAAATGCGGGCGGCCCGGCACATCACCGCCGGCCGCCGCCGTGGCTTTGTCCAGCAGGTCCGTCACCCCGATCTTCTGCAGTCGATCAACGATCATCCGTGCCCGCGCCCAGCGGTTTTCATGCTGCCGCGCCAGCGCCTGCCGGAAAGCAGGGCTGTCACCGTCAAAATCGAGGCCCACGATGTGGATGGTCTGGGTTTTCCAGAGGCAGGACAGTTCCGTACCGTTGATCAGTTTCACACCGGATGCCGCGGCCTCAGCGCGAGCCTCAGGCAAACCCTCGATGGTGTCGTGATCGGTGAGCGCCAGGTGAGTGACCCCCTTCCCGGCTGCCCGGCGCACCAGTTCCGCAGGCGGCAGCGCGCCGTCTGACGCGGTGCTATGGCAATGCAGATCAATGCAGAAAACAGACTCTTGGGGTATAGTCACATTCATTCCTGAAGCTAAAGGGCAAAACACGCTGGCAGTGTACCAGCCAACGGATTGCCTGTACCAAACAACGTTCCGGAGAACCCTATGTACTACGCCATCATCAGCGAAGATGTGGAGAGCAGCCTGCCGTTGCGCCAGACCGCGCGCCCGGCTCACATCGAGCGGCTGCAGGCGCTGAAAGCAGAGGGCCGGCTGTTGGTGGCGGGCCCTCACCCGGCGCTGGACACCCCCGAGCCCGGAGACGCCGGCTTCACCGGCAGCCTGGTCATCGCCGAATTCGATTCCCTGGACGCCGCACAGCGCTGGGCAGACGCGGACCCCTACGTAGACGCCGGGGTATACCAGAAGGTAACGGTTAAACCGTTCAAGGCCGTTCTGCCGTGAACCAGGCAATGCGTCCATGAGCGTATTGTAATAATACGCCGCTTGAATGCAGGGAAAGCTGTGACAAAATTGCGCACTTATAATCTTATGCCCGACACTCGCCAAACTCAGGAAAAAAGCCCGTGACGCTCATTCGCCTCATTCTCAGTGTTCTCGTTGTCGTCTCCTCCGTAGCGGTTGCCCAGGCGAGAACCGTGTACGTCGATGACCAGCTCTACCTGCCGGTCCGGTCAGGCCCGGGCTCCCAATACCGAATCATTGAAAATGCGGTACCCAGCGGCACCGCGCTGCAAGTTCTTGAAGGTGAGAACGAAAATTACACCCGGGTGCGCACCCCCAAAGGCAACGATGGCTGGGTGTCGACGCAATACCTCAGCGATACCCCCATTGCACGAGACCTTCTTCAGCGTGCCACCCGCAACCTGGAGAGCGCACGCAGTGAGCTCAACCAGACCCGGGAGCAGCTGAAAGAAGTCACCGCAGAGCGGGACGAACTGCGCAACTCCGAGACGTCACTGTCAGGCCGCACGGAACAATTGCAGCAGGAGCTGAGCCGCATCAAGGAAGTGGCTGCTGATTCCCTGAATCTTCAGCAACGAAATGGCGAACTGCGTGAAGAGAACCAGAAACTGCGGAACGATCTGGAAGTACTCACCGCCGAGAACGAGCGTCTTGAAGCCAGCAAGGAATCCGATTTCATGCTGCTGGGCGCTGCACTGGTGCTGGGCGGGGTTCTGCTTGCCCTGATTATTCCAATGCTCAAACCAACAAGAAAAACCGATAACTGGGCGTAACTCTATGAAAGATTATTCGGAAAAGCGCGATTTCCATCGCATGCAGGTGAACTCCGAGATCGAAATCACCAACAGCAAAGGTGAAACGTTTATCGGCACCTGCCGCGACCTGAGCGCCGCCGGCATGCAGTTGTACGTTGACCGCCCGGTGGTGGTCGGCGAAGAGCTGAAAACGGTGCTCCGCCCCACCAGCGATCAGTTTCCACCACTGGAAACGGTCTGCGAGGTGGTTCGCTGCGAACCTGAGGGCGAGGGCTTTCTGCTCGGAGCCAACATCAGCGAAGTTACCCGCTGACACAAAAACGGCGGCCAGTGGCCGCCGTTTTTGTTGGTATTACCGCTCTCTGACACGCATCAGACCAGCGGCTTTTCGGACACGATAATGCCATTGTTGTCGGCATACACGTAGTGACCGGGCTGAAAGGTCACACCGTGGAAGGTCACCGGCACGTTCAGATCCCCCAGGCCACGTTTTTCGCTCTTGCGCGGAAAGGTTCCCAGCGCCTGCACGCCCAGTGCAGTGTTGCCGATTTCATCCACATCGCGCACGCAGCCATAAATGATCAGGCCGGCCCAGCCGTTGCTCGCGGCCTTTTCTGCCAGCATATCGCCCAGCAGTGCGTGGCGCTTCGACGCACCACCGTCCACCACCATGACCCGGCCGTTGCCCGGTAGACCCACCTGCTCCTTTACCACGGAGTTGTCTTCAAAGCATTTTACGGTCACGATTTCACCGCCAAAGGCCTTGATACCGCCGTAGTTGTTGAAGCCGGGCTCGGCGACCAGCACTTCCGGAAATTCGTCACACAGGTCCGGGGTTATGATATCCGTCACGTTGTTACTCTCCTTCTCCGGGAAATGAATTCAGTCGATCTTTTCGTCGGCCAGGAAGAACCAGGTATCCAGTACCGAATCCGGGTTCAGTGACACCGTATCGATCCCCTGATCCATCAGCCACTTGGCGAGATCCGGGTGGTCCGACGGTCCCTGCCCGCAAATGCCGATGTACTTGTTGGCTTTCTTGCAGGCCTGGATGGCGTTAGACAACAGGGCCTTGACTGCATCGTTCCGTTCATCAAACAGGTGCGCGATGATGCCGGAATCTCGGTCCAGACCGAGGGTAAGCTGGGTCAGATCGTTGGAGCCGATGGAGAAGCCATCAAAATGCTCCAGGAACTGATCCGCCAGAATGGCGTTGGCCGGCAGCTCGCACATCATGATCACGCGCAGTCCGTTGTCGCCACGCTTGAGACCATTTTCCGCCAGCAGGCTGACCACCTGTTCCGCTTCACCAACGGTGCGCACAAACGGCACCATCACTTCCACGTTGGTCAGGCCCATCTCGTTGCGCACCTTTTTCAGGGCACGGCACTCGAGCTCGAAGCAGTCACGGAAGGTTTCGGAAATGTAGCGGGAGGCGCCACGGAAGCCCAGCATCGGGTTTTCTTCATCCGGCTCGTACAGCGTGCCGCCGATCAGGTTGGCGTATTCGTTGGACTTGAAGTCCGACAGCCGAACAATCACCTTCTTCGGCGCAAATGCAGCCGCCAGGGTGGAAATGCCCTCCACCAGCTTGTCCACGTAGAAATCCACCGGGGAATCGTAGCCTGAAATGCGCTTCTCAACGGTTTGCTTGATGTCACGCGGCAGGCCTTCGAAGTTCAGCAATGCCTTCGGGTGCACACCGATCATGCGGTTGATGATGAACTCCAGACGGGCCAGCCCCACCCCTTCGTTGGGCAGTGCCTGGAAATCAAACGCCCGGTCCGGGTTGCCGACGTTCATCATGATTTTGAACGGAATAGCCGGCATGGAGTCCACGGTGTTTTCCCGCAATTCGAAGTCCAGCGCGCCCTCGTAGATCATGCCGGTGTCGCCTTCCGCGCAGGAAACCGTCACGGCCTGGCCGTCTTTCAGCACTTCGGTGGCGTCACCACAACCCACCACCGCCGGAATACCCAGTTCGCGGGCGATGATGGCGGCGTGGCAGGTGCGCCCGCCGCGATCCGTCACAATGGCGGAGGCCCGCTTCATGACCGGCTCCCAGTCCGGATCGGTCATGTCGGTGACCAGTACATCGCCTGGCTGGACCCGGTCCATCTCATTGATGCTGTTCACAATCTTGACCGGACCGCTGCCGATCTTGTGGCCGATACTGCGCCCCTCCACCAGCACCTTGCCGGTTTCGTTCAACAGGTAACGTTCCATCACGTTGGCAGAGGCGCGGCTCTTGACAGTTTCCGGGCGCGCCTGAACGATGTAGATGCGGCCGTCGTCGCCGTCTTTCGCCCACTCGATGTCCATCGGGCGCTGGTAATGCTTTTCGATGATCATGGCCTGTTTGGCCAGCTCTTCCACTTCGGCATCGGTGATGCAGAAACGGTTACGGTCTTCCTGCTCCACCTTCACGGTTTCCACAAACTGACCCTCACCCGGGCTGGTGTGGTAGATCATCTTGATGGCCTTGCTACCCAGGTTACGGCGCAGAACCGCAGGGCGACCAGCTGCAAGTGTCGGCTTGTGGACGTAGAACTCATCCGGGTTTACCGCACCCTGCACCACGGTTTCGCCGAGGCCGTAGGAACCGGTTACGAACACCACATCGCGGAAGCCGGATTCGGTATCCAGGGTAAACATCACACCGCTGGCCGCTGTTTCACTGCGCACCATCTTCTGAATGCCCGCAGACAGCGCCACCAGCTTGTGATCAAAGCCGTGGTGCACCCGGTAGGAAATCGCGCGGTCGTTAAACAGCGATGCAAACACTTCTTTCACCGATGTGCGCACCTGCTCCAGACCCACCACGTTCAGGAAGGTTTCCTGCTGGCCGGCAAACGAGGCATCGGGCAGATCTTCCGCGGTGGCGGACGACCGCACGGCCACTGCCATGTGGTCGTTGCCATCGCGCAGTTTGGCGTAATTGTCTGCCAGCGCTTTATCCAGAGCATCCGGGAACGGGGTGTCGATCACCCACTGACGGATCCGCGCGCCCACTTTCGCCAGCTCATTGACGTCGTTCACGTCCAGGGCGTCCAGCGCCTGGTCGATTTTGTCTTTCAGACCGTCAGTAGCGAGGAATTCACGGTAGGCATGGGCCGTGGTGGCAAAACCACCGGGAACGGTAACACCCGCATTGGCAAGATTACTGATCATTTCACCGAGGGAGGCGTTCTTACCGCCAACCCGGTCAACATCGGACATTCCCAGGTGGTCAAACCAGATAATGTAATCTTCCAAAGCACGTCTCCCTTGATTCATTAGAGCAAACTGCGCTGCGCAGTCTCGAACTTGGCGTGTATGATACTGTAACCTGTGGCAATTACCTAGGGTACCCGTCGAATCCGGAGCCGGACGAACTACCATGAAACGAACTGCATTCTTTATCTCTGACGGCACCGGCCTGACCGCCGAAGCCCTCGGCAACAGCCTGCTGGCCCAGTTTGAAAAAATCGATTTTGAGCGCGTGACCGTGCCCTACATCGACGATCAGGGCAAGGCGCGTGACATGGTCAAGCGCATCAACAAGGCATCGGAAACCGACCAGAGTCGCCCACTGGTTTTCGACACCATCGTGAACGGCGACATCCGTGACATTATCTCCACCGCTGACGGATTCATGGTGGACATTTTCGGCACCTTCCTGAATCCGCTAGAGCAGGAACTGCAGTCATCGTCGTCCTACTCGGTGGGTAAATCCCACGCCATCAGCAACGAAGGCAGTTACGAGCGCCGCATCAAGGCGGTTAACTTCGCCCTGGACAACGATGACGGCGCGCGCACTCGCCACTACGACGAGGCAGATCTGATTCTGGTGGGCGCCTCGCGCAGCGGGAAAACCCCCACGTGCCTTTACCTGGCGCTGCAATATGGGGTGAAAGCCGCGAACTACCCGATTACCGAGGAAGACCTGGAAGACCAGCAGATGCCCGGGGCCCTGAAACCCCACAAGGAGAAAATCTTCGGGCTGACCATTGAGCCGGAGCGCCTGGCCACCATCCGGAATGAACGGAAGCCGAACTCACGCTATTCCTCCATGAAGCAGTGCATGCACGAGATCGAGGAGATTGAGCTGATGTATCGCCGTGAGCGGATTCCCTTCCTCAACACCACGGCCTATTCCGTGGAAGAGATTTCAACCCGGATCATGGTCGCCACCGGGTTGAAACGTAACCGCTGACTCGTTGGGCCGGCGGTTCAGGGGCGGATCACAGCTCCTGGATGGCCAGCCCCAGCGCCTCCGCCCTGGCCCGGTTTTCCGGGCTGGTTACCACCGCAACACTGGCCTTCTCCGGCACCAGCCACTGGCTCGCCACCCGTTTCAGGTCCTCCATTGTCACCGCCAACACCCGCTCACGGAACGTGGCCCGCTGCTCTGGTGTGCGACCAAACAGCTTGTTGTGGAAGGCATGGCGCGCAGCACCGGCCGGTGAACGCGGCCGGTCCAGCTGCCCCACCACACCGAGAATAGACTCCTCCAGCTCCTGCGGATCGTGTTCGGCTTCCTGCAACCAGAGCAGCGCGTTGTCGAAATCCTCAAGGGTTTCCTCCATGCGCGGGTCGCGGTACGAGAAGAACCGGAACGCGCCGTTCACGCTGTCCTGTCCGGCGCCACCACCGTAGGCGCCGCCTTTTTCACGGATCGCCCGGTGCAGGTACCCGTTGCGCAGGAAGCCGCCCAATACCGTCAATGCCGCCGCGTCGGGATGATCCACCGCCACGGTGTTGTAGGCCTTGGCGCAGAAATTCACCTGGGTCGAGGTCACCCACGCCTCGCGGGTGGCGTAGTTCACCGGTGCCATCTTCCAGGGCTCCCCCGCGGTTGCGGCCACCGGCTCCCAGCAGGATTTGAGATCGTCCAGCATCGGGTCGAGCTGATCCTGCTCGCCGATCACCAGGAATTCACGGGCCTGCTGGCGAACTTTCTCGTGCAGCGCCGCCAGACGATCACAGAACGCCTGCAGCTCCGCCGGATCGTTCAACGCTTTGTCGAGGGCTTTGGTGCCACGAATGGCTTCCAGACCACCGATGCGGAAGGAAAGCCAGGCGCCCGGGCTCATACCCTGAGACGCAGCCCCCATGGCCAGGCCATGACCACTGCCGGTGACGGCCTGTTCGCGACGGGCACGAATCTGCGCCACCAGCTCACGCACCCGCTCGGTTTCATCGAAACGGGCCCCGTGGAAAACGTCGTTAAGCAGCCTGGTCAGCGCACTGCGATTGCGAGCCAACGCCTTACCGTTGAAGATCAGGTAACCGGTCAGGTCCTGGACGTCATCAATCCGCCCCTTGGCGGAAAAGGATGCGCTGATACCGCCGGATTCGGCGGAAATGCGGTCCTGCATCTGGAGGTAATCAAGATCGCCGCAGCCCACCTCTGGAATCAACGTGGTGTAATACGGCAGCAGCAACAGCTCTTCTTCGGTCAGTGCCGGTACCGGCAATACCACCTGCTCGTAAACCAGACCATTGGTGCCACGGGCAAACACCGTTGCGGCGATGTCGCCGTCGTAGCGGCTTTCCGGCTCCGGCATCTGCAGAGGCACATCAGACAGATCCACCTTGGGCAGGATGGAATCGTCGTCCTTGCGCTGTTGTCGTTCTTCCAGCGCCTGCGCCCGCTCGACGATCTGGCGCACCTCGTCATCGGTCAGCGCGGCTTTGCGCCGTGCCAGGGCCTCGCGAATGGCCTGCTGACGGTGGCTTTCCAGCTTCTCGTCAGGACGCAACGTCAGTGTGACCCGATGGGGATTCTCCAGCAGCTTACTGCGAATCAGCCCCGGCACATACTGGGGATCACGGATCTTCTCACGCATGTGCGCCAGCACCGGCTCCAGGTCCAGCAGCTCCACCGGATCTCCGCCGTGGACCATCGGCGAAATGGCGCTCATGATCAGTTGCAGGCCATAGGGGAACTGGTCGCCGGCAATTTCCCGCTGGTGCAGTTCGAGCTGGTGCAGAATGGCTTCCAGGCGATCTTCGCTGACCCCCTCCTCGACCACCTTCTGTAGTGTTTCTTCGATCAGCGCTTCGAGTTCCTTGTGCTGCTCCGGCTCGCTGCCTTCAATACCGCACACAAACGTCATCTCGCGGTTGGAGTCCTCCAGACCGCACATGGGCGATGGCGAATGGCCGATATCAGTGGTTTCCAGGGCCCGCATCAACGGCGACGCACTGTTCTCCAGCAGAACCGCAGAGAGCAACTGGCCCTCCAGGTTTTCCTGCAGATCAAAGCTGTGGCCCAGCAGCCAGCCCATCACGATGTGGGTTTTATGGTCGGTGGGTTCGCCCTCGTTGACGGCGTAACCCTGCTCCACCCTCACCGGCGCAAACAGACGTTTCTCGTCCCGCACCGGCAATTCAATGTCCAGCCGATCAAAGCGCTTCAGCGCCAACTCCTCGAAGCGTTCGTGGTGCTCATGGGCGGGAATATCACCGTAGGTGGCAAAGATGGCGTTACTGGGGTGGTAATGGTGACGATAAAACTTCACCAGATCCTCGTACTCCAGATCCACAATGTGGTCCGGCTCACCGCCACTGTTGTAGTGGTAGGTGGTGGTCGGAAACAGGTGGCTCGACAGGTTCTGCCACAACTGGGAGGTGGCGGAACTCATCGCCCCTTTCATCTCGTTATAGACCACGCCGCGGTAGACCAGATCCGTTGACGGATCCTCCGGCTTGTCGAATTCCAGGCGATGGCCTTCCTGGGCGAAATCCAGCGGATCCAGCTTGGAGAAAAATA
The DNA here is from genome assembly GCF_032911545.1 of Marinobacter sp. M-5. Classification (NCBI taxonomy): domain Bacteria; kingdom Pseudomonadati; phylum Pseudomonadota; class Gammaproteobacteria; order Pseudomonadales; family Marinobacteraceae; genus Marinobacter; species Marinobacter sp. M-5. The sequence continues at coordinate 1,195,163 of NZ_JAWJEK010000001.1, read as the reverse complement.
CCGAATCCAGATACACCGACAGCAGGTTGTCAAAATCCTTGCGGTTCATGCTGGCGAACGGATAGGCCGTCCAGTCGCTGCTGGTAAAGGCGTTCATGAAAGTGTTCAGTGAACGGCGGATCATCATGAAAAACGGATCGCGCACCGGGTAACGCTCGCTGCCGCACAGCGCCGTGTGCTCCAGAATGTGGGCCACGCCGGTCGAATCCATCGGGAAGGTTCGCAGCGCCACAAAGAAAACATTCTCATCATTATCGGCGGCCAGATGCAGGTGTCGCGCCCCGGTTTTGCGGTGGCGGTACTCTTCCACGGTGACATTCAGCGTGCCGATCTGGTGGCTGCGAAGCTTCTCAAAAGCAGGATGGGTTGCGTTGTCGATCACAGCGGCCATTCAGTCTATCCTGTCGTTAACAAATTGAGAGTTGTAGGGTAACACGGTCTATCGATTATCATGCATCCGTCCTGTAACCAGAAGGTAGCGCCCGAATCCATGACCATTGCAGACAGCCATACCACCCCGAAAAAGGGTTCCGTTCAGGCTCCGGAAGTTGCTGCCTGGTGGGCCGAGCGCCGCCGCTATATCGAGCAGATCCGCAAGGTGCCGGAGGTTCGGCAGCGCTACTGGCGGGAAGCAGCCGTTTACCTGCTGCGGAGAATTCTCTGGTCGTTCGGCTTTTTCCCGGTGTTTATCGCCTTCTGGGTGCCCTTTGTGCTCTCCAGCTTCAATCCGGTGGTCATGGCCTCGGATCTCATCCCCATGCTGCAGAACTTCGTGGAATCCAACCCCGAAGTTCAGGCAACCACCTTGAGCACCCTGGCCATTGCCTGGGCCTCGGTGGGCTTCTTCTTTCTGGTGTTCGATTTTGTGCTGACCCCGTTCCGCTCACCCTATGAATATGAAGCCGACGTGTATATGCGCTCCTGGGAACAGCTCAATCATGACCAGCTTCCGGCCAAAGTGTGATACGGCCTGCATTCTCGTTAAGTTCAGACACTTTCTGTTACATAACGTTGCATTCACTGGTTAATATGATGGCGTCCGGAATGCAGGAATGCGAGGTTTCCCATGGTCGATTTCAGACCCCTTCTGTTCATCAACGCACTGGCCCTCATGCTATTGGTCACGGCAGGGTTTGCCTCGGTGCGCGAGGACAAGCCGCTGGTTGACGCGTTCAGCGCCGAAGCTCCGACACAGTCCCGGCCTGCCCCGGAACCCGAGCAGTTGTATGAGTCGCCACAGAACACTCCGGTTACCGTAGACGCGCCCCGCGAGGCGATCACTGCCGAGCCCTTCTCGATTTCTCCGATGCCGGAAAACCCGACGGTGGTTGCGCGGGCCGAGCCACCCTCCGCTATGAACACCCGCACCGACGTCGCCCCGGAACCCGTGGCACCGCCCCCGAGCACCGGGAAACTGGTGCTACGCTCGAATGTGGTGGGCGACAAGGTCACCATCAATGGCCGGCAATACGGCGCCACCCGCCTCGACCTGGAACTGGATCCGGGCCGCTATGAGGTCACCATCAGTAAAAACGGCTTCAAACCCTGGAGCCAGACCGTCGCCATGGAGGCTGGCCAGAACAGAACCCTGATGGGCAAGCTGGAGGCCTACACCACCGTCAATTTCCGCGATGGCACCTGGATTGGCGGCGTGCGCACCGGCGACGGCAACTACAAAGACAGCAACGGTCTGCGCTATGAAGGGCATTTTGTCGATGGTCAGTTCCACGGCAAAGGCACCGCCTGGTACGCCGACGGTAGCCGCTACAGCGGCGACTGGAATGAAGGCCGCCGCGAGGGTGAAGGCGAGTGGCGCAGCGCCGACAACAACCGCTACACCGGCCAGTTCCTCGCCGACCAGTTTCACGGCCAGGGCACCCTCACCCTGGAGAACGGCGACATCCTCACCGGTCAGTGGGCAGAGGGCCGGCTGAACGGTCACGGATCCATGACCACCGCTGACGGCATGCTTTACGTGGGCGGCTTCCGCAATGATGAGTTCCACGGCAGCGGCAGCCTGACCTACCCCGATGGACGGCATTACGAGGGCGAGTTCTCCAACGGTGATTTTCACGGCAACGGTGCTGAGGTATTTGCCGACGGCAAAAAATACGAAGGCCAATACATTGAAGGCAAGTTCCACGGCAAGGGCCTGCTACGCAATCCCAACGGCAGCTCCATCGAAGCCACCTTCAAGCTCGGCGAACCCTACGGCCAGGTCCGCCTGACCACCGCGGCCGGTGAAGTCTTCACCGCCCGCACCACAGAACCCGGTGTGTGTTATCGGGACAAGAGTTACCGGGCCACCCAGTGCCCGCAACTGGAAGGCTGGTAAGTCATCAGCCCGATAATGAACGCAAAGCCCTGACAGGTTGAGGTTGTGACATGGCGATCAAGAACGCACTTCTGGTAGACGACTCTAAGGTAGCGCGATTTGCCCTGAGCAAACTGCTGGAAAACCGGGACATGGAAGTCAATATGGCGGGTTCTGCGGAAGAAGCTCTGGATTTCCTCAACAGCAACCAGCGTCCGGACGTGATTTTCATGGACCACCTGATGCCCGGCATGAACGGTGTAGAAGCCACCAAGGCCATCAAAGGCAATCCCACCACAGCCGGCATCCCCATCATTATGTGCACCTCGAAGAAGTCGTCGTCGTTCATGGAGGAAGCCCGCAATTTTGGCGTATACAACATCCTCACCAAACCACCCCAGACCGAAGGCCTGAGCCTGGTGCTGGACCAGCTCGACAGCGATGTGACCCAGGGCGCGATCTCCGGGGAGCCTATTGTGGTCGCCAAAGAGCCGGAGGTAAAAGCCGAGGCCGAAGACGACCTGGTCGAGCAGATTGCCCGCTCGGCGGTCAAAACCCACATCAACAACCGCCTGCACGAACTGCTGAGCGATCTCTTTGATGAACAGTACGACCACCTCAAGCGCGCGCTGGACGATGCCAGCAAGAAACAGGACGCCGCTGTTGAGGAAAAATTCAAGGCTGTTTCCGAGCTCATGGATGAGCGCACCCGCAACCTGAGGGACGATGTCGCCGCCGAAGTGAACCTTAACCTCGGCCGGGAACTGGCCGAGCTGAAGAAGGAACTGGCCCGCAACAGCGGCTTCACCGGTGAGCACATGGCAGAGCTGAAGGACCACATCACCAGCGTACAGACCATCGACACCGAGTTCTGGCAAACCCTGCAATCGGAGGCCATCCAGCAAGCCCACGAGATCTCCCGGGAAACCGCAGAGGACATCGCCCAGCGCACCATCGATCTGTTCGTGGCGCAGCAGCGCGCCGCGACCTCGAAGCTTTACACCCTGGGGTTAGCGGTCAGCCTGGGCGTCTTTACCGTCGGCATTGCCTGGTTGTCGGGCCTGTTCGGCTGAGCCGCAGCCTGACCGCCGCCCAGTCCACCGGGGTGTCAACGTCGTCTGCCACCCCGGGGATCTCCACGCGGGTGGCACCGGCGGCCAACAGTACCGACGCCGCCCCGCGATCCCCCTCAAGGGCCAGAATATCCGGCCACAACCAACGCGGCAGCCAGGCGGGCACCCCGGGCCAGCCGCCATAATCCGCTGCAACCGGCTGATCCGGCATGAAACGCGCGGCCTTCCCCATCGCCATCAGTGCGGCCGGTTCCAGTAACGGCTGATCCGCCAGCACCACAAACACCCCCCGGGCGTCTGCTCCCAGGCTGGCGATTCCCGCCCGCAATGAGGCTGCCATTCCCTCGCGCCAATCCGCCACCGGCAACCAACACGCTGGCTGAACTCGACCGCGAAAACGCATCAGCGGATAACCGGCACCGGTGGCAACCGTCACCCGGCTACTCATCAGCCTGGCTTGCCGTATCGCCTGATCCAGCAGCGTACCCTGCCCGGTCTCCAGCAGGGTCTTGCTGCGCCCCATACGCCGCGAGGCACCGGCTGCCAGCACCAATGCGGGGAATTGCTCATGGCTGGCCTTTGGTGATTTGTCTATGGTGTGGCCCTCCCACGGGACAGCAAATTAACGCAGACACATCGACAGACTGCTCGCGTACCCGGATTTTTGCTAGAATCCGCCCATCAATCAACCTCATCCTGTTCGGACTTCTCGATGAATCACCTGTTTGTGGACAATCTGACCGTTATCGATTTCGCCTACCTGGATCCGAACCGGGGTCTGGTGGGTGAGAGCTGGATTGCCGACGTGGTCCTGGGCGGCGAACTGGACGAGCAGGGCATGGTGTTCGATTTCAGCAATGTGAAACGCACCATCAAGCGGGTGATCGACGAGCTGGTGGACCACCGCCTGGTGGTGCCCCGGGGCTACGAGGGCGTTGCCTGGACCGAAGAAGAGTCAGACACCTTCACCTGGACACTCACCGACGGCTCACGCATTGTTCACCGCGGGCCGGATGAGGCCGTTGTCTGGTTGTCTGCCGAGCGCGTGGTGCCCTCCGCCGTGGCGGCGCTGCTGGAGCGTGAATTATTGGCGGTGCTGCCGGGTAACGTGACCGATGTGCAGATACACCTGCGCGAGGAAGTGATCGAAGGCTGCTACTACCACTATGTCCACGGCCTGAAGAAGCACCTCGGCAACTGCCAGCGCATCGCCCACGGCCACCGCTCCCCCATCCGCATCGATCGCAATGGCCACCGGGACTACGACCTTGAGAAGCGTTGGGCAACCTTGTGGTGTGACATCTATGTCGGCTCGGAGGAAGACGTCAGCGGGCGCTGGGTGGACGAGAGCGGCGTGGCCTACGTGACCTTCGAGTACGAGGCCAATCAGGGCGAGTTCGCGCTCACCCTGCCGGAGCAGCGGGTGTACATGATGAGCACCGACACCACGGTTGAGCTGATTGCCGCGCACATGGCGGGTGAGCTGAAAGCGGAGTTCCCGGAGGATAGCATTCGGGTGAAGGCGTACGAAGGCGTTGGTAAAGGCGCTATCGCCTCTCGCTAGGCTCTCTGATCAGAGCCTGCCCGCAACAGCTTCAGAGAATGTTAATCAACTTTCTTCCCGACACAAAAAAACCGCCCGAAGGCGGTTTTTTTGATGGCTTTCCGGTGGACTAAACCGTCAAGCCGTATTGGCGTCCCCTAGGGGGTTCGAACCCCTGTTGCCGCCGTGAAAGGGCGGAGTCCTAGGCCACTAGACGAAGGGGACTAGAAATTGGTGGAGCCAAGCGGGATCGAACCGCTGACCTCAACACTGCCAGTGTTGCGCTCTCCCAGCTGAGCTATGGCCCCTCAACGGCTGCGTATATTAAGGATCCGCCCTATGGGCGTCAACCTTTAATCTCCATTTTTTTCAGTTTTCTGAACTTCCCTGTTCATTCCGTTTAGTTCTTCACCAAAGCGGTTATTCCGCGAGCAACGCGGCGTATTCTTTCTCCACTTTCTTGGTTTCTTTCTTCGAGAAGCCACCCATCACGTCCAGGGCATGGCGTAACCGTGAGCGGGTCATATCCGGACCCAGCAACGCCATGGAATCCATCACCGACCAGGAATTCGGCGTGCCGGCGATGGCCACGAAGATGGAAAACATGAAGTCGCCCATTTTCAGGTCCATGGCCTTGGCCAGGGTCTTGATGTCGGCAAAGATGGTGTCCTTGCTCCAGTGGCGCTGGGCCTCCAGCTTCCACAGGGTGAACTGCAGCACCCGCTTGACCTGAGCTTCCTCAAGCTTGTTGTGGGCAAAGTCTTCCGGCTTGAGGTTGAGCATGCCGGCGAACATGAACGCCGCCATGGGCGCCACATCGGAAAACACTTCCGCCCTGCCCTTGATGTGCGGAATCAGCGCACGCAGGGCGTCTTCGTTGAACCACCAGTGGCGCATCTTCTCCACGAACTGGTCGTCGCTCAGATCCTCGCGCAGCCACAGGCCGTTCAGCCAGCGCAGTTTTTCCACATCGAACACCGGGCCACCGAGGGATACCCGCTGAATGTCGAAGTTCTCGATCATCTCGTTGAGGGTGAACTTTTCCCGCTCGTCGGGCATAGACCAGCCCATACGGCCGAGGTAGTTGGTCACCGCCTCCGGCAGGAAGCCCATGCGCTCGTAGAAATTGATGCTGGTGGGGTTCTTGCGCTTGGACAACTTGCTCTTGTCCGGATTGCGCAGCAACGGCAGGTGGCACAGCTCGGGCATGTCCCAGCCGAAGTACTGGTACAGCAACTTGTGCTTGGGCGCGGAGTTGATCCACTCCTCCCCCCGCAGCACGTGGGTGATTTCCATCAGGTGGTCGTCCACCACGTTGGCAAGGTGGTAGGTGGGCATGCCATCGGATTTCAGCAGGATCTGACAGTCCACCTGGGACCAGTCGATCTCGATGGTGCCACGGAGCATGTCGCGAATCTCGCACACCCCCTCATCCGGCACCTTCATACGGATCACGTAAGGATCACCGGCGTCCAGACGACGCTTCACCTCTTCCTCGGACAGCTCCAGATCGCCCTTGATGCCCGGGTTCAGGCCCTGGGCCTTGCGCTCCTCGCGGATGGCGTCCAGTTCTTCCGGGGTGCGGAAGCAGTAGAAGGCGTGACCGGCGGTGACCAGGTCCAGGGCGTACTGACGATAGGAGTCCTTGCGCTCGGATTGCCGATAGGGGCCGTGCGGGCCGCCCACGTCCGGCCCTTCGTCCCAGTCCAGACCGAGCCAGCGCAGGGCGCGCAGAATGTCCTGCTCGGACTCGCCGGTGCTGCGGGCCTGGTCGGTGTCTTCGATACGCAGAATGAACTGGCCGCCGTGCTGACGGGCGAAGCACAGGTTGAACAGGGCCACGAAGGCGGTACCAACGTGTGGATCACCGGTGGGTGACGGGGCAATTCGGGTACGTACGGTCATGAAACAATCCTGGTAGATAAGTGGCCGACTGGAAAGCCACGCATTATAACGGCCCGGGAGCAATTTCGCATGAGGGCAGCGCCACACAACCTTTCGCTGAGAATGCAATTGTTATATTATAACGTATCAATTCAGAATCAGAGCCCGATCTCTCATGCCCAATCCTTCTCGAACCAGCGCCGTTGCGCTGGGACTGGCTGCGCTGCTCAGCCCGCTGTCCACCCTCGCTGCCACTCAGGTAGTGACGTCCATCAAACCGGTCGAACTGCTGGTCAAAGCGGTTGCACCAGAAGATGTGGAAGTCACCAGCCTGGTGCCGTCAGGCTCCAGCCCGCATAACTACACCATGCGCCCCTCCCAACGCCGGGCTCTGGAGAACGCCGACGTCATCTTCTGGGTGGGTCCCGAAATGGAGACCTTCCTGTCGCGCCTGCTCGGCGGTGAGGAGTTCAGCCAGAGAACGGTATCGCTGATGCACGGGGATGAGGTACCGGCAGCAGAGGCTGTTGATGCGCACCATCACGACCATCATGACGATCACAACGACGCCCACAGCCACGGTCATGGCGACGGCGAAGACCCACACATCTGGCTCGACCCGGCACTGGCCCTGGACATGGCACAGGATATCCACCGGGCACTGTCACAGCTTGAGGGTGCGGACACCGAGGCCCTGGATGCCAATCTCGCCCGCTTCGAAACCTCACTGCACGAAGCCGAAGACAACATCCGCCATCGCCTTGAGCCGCTGGCAAATATCAGCCTGTTTGCCTACCACGATGCCTTTACCCGTTACGCCGGGCACTTCGATCTGAAACTGGAGGGCGTGCTCACGCTGAATCCGGAACTGTCTCCAGGCGCCCGCCACATTGCCGAGGTGCAGGACAAACTGCGCGCTGCCAATCAGCCCTGCCTGCTCACCGAACCCCAGTTCAACCGCCAGTGGTGGCGCTCCATCACTAACGGCCTGGACATCACCTTCAGCACCTGGGATCCGCTGGCCACAGACGTTGAATCCGACCGTAACGGCTACGTGAACTTCTTGCAGGGTATTGCGGACAACGCGCTAAGCTGCCTGCCAGAGAAAACCCGGTAACCCCTACCAGAGCACACCGAGCACAAGGGGAATCGACATCATCGCCAGCAATGTCTGGCCACTGATGATGCCGGCCATCAACGGCGCGTCACCACCGAGCTGACGCGCCAGGATGTAGGACGACGTCGCCGTGGGCAGCGCCGCCAGCAGCACAGCCACCTGCACTAACATTCCTTCCAACCCCAGCAACAGCGCCAACCCGGCGGTGATCAGCGGGAACGCCACCAGCTTGGCCACCGATGCCACCAGAAATGGCATGGATGCACCCCGCAAAGCTTTCAGCTGCAACCCGGCGCCGACGGTCATCAGCCCCATGGGCAACGCCAGATCGCTCAACGGCGCCAGAATACCGGCCACCAAAGGATGGAAGCCGATCTGGAAGAAACTCCAGGTCACACCGAACACCGAACCCACGATCAGCGGGTTGGTCACGATGGCTTTCAATACCGGCCGCCACTGCAGTGGCCCCTGCCCCGCCGTCAGCGAGAACATCAGAATGCAGAGCAGATTCAGCAGCGGCACCTTGACGGCCACGGCAATGGCGATCAGTGACAGCCCCTCATCACCCAGCAGCATGCCGGCCGCCGCCAGGCCCACGTAGGAATTGAACCGGATACCGCCCTGAAACACGGAAGAGAATACCGGCCCGGGCCAGCGCCAGACCGCTTGCAGTAGCGCCAGTACCAGCGTCATCACCAGCAACATGGCCACAATCAACAGCAGGATGTCGCCGTAGGCGGAGGCGGGCAAGCGGGCCTGGCCCAGCTTGTAGACCAGCATGGCGGGAAACAGCACGTAGTAGGTAAAGCGCTCGGCCTGCAGCCAGAAGCCGTCGCCGGGAAAATTCCAGCGTCGGAACAGATGCCCCATCACGATCAGCGCGAAAACAGGCACCAGCGCCTGAACCATCACCGGCATTGCGTCATTCCCCCGAGCCCCGTGCCTGTAGAGCCCGAGAGAATAACAAAGTCAGCCCGCCGGCGTCTTGATGCCGCAGATCCTACTTGCGCCAGAGCTTGCGCAGCACGGAGCGGGTAACGGAGGCCGGCGCCGACCTGGCAACGGGCCACAACGCACGGAACTGCAGGGAGATAGGCCGATGCAGGCGCGGCTGTTCCACCTGCGCCCAGACCTGAGCTGCCACCAGATCCGGTGTCAGATTCACCCCCAGGCGCTCGAACAGCCGGGAACTGTGCTCGTTCTGCTGCACCATGGCGGTTCTGACAAACGGCGGCATCAGATCGCACACGCGGATACCGTGGGGCTCCCACTCAATATCCAGCGCCTCCGTCATGGCCCGTACCGCGTGCTTACTGGCGGAATAGGACGCAAAATCCGGAATGCCGTAGGCGGCAGAGGCCGAGCTCATGTTTACCACCTGAGCGTCCGGCGTGGCTTTCAGATACGGGAACGCCGCATGCAGCACCGTCATCAGGCCGATCACGTTGATCTCGACCACCGCGCGATGGTCCGCCAATGCAATCTCCTCGAACGGCCCCACCCGCAGAATGCCGGCGTTGTTGTGCAGCAGCCGCAGCTGGCCGCCGGTGCGCTCGGCAAACTCCGCAAGGCCCCGCTTCACCGAGGCTTCATCCACCACGTCCATCACGTGAGTGCTGCACCGATCGTTACCCAGTTCTTCCCGTAACGCCGCCAGCGCCGCCTCATCCCGATCCGCTGCGCCGACAAACCAGCCTTTGGCGGCAAACAGCAGCGCGGTTTCACGACCGATACCCGCGGCCGCGCCGGTGATAAAAATGCAGTCTTTCATGGACAATCCCTGTAATGGTTATCGGAGCGCTTCGGTCAGCCGAGCAGCAAGCGGTAAACCATCACCAGCACCAGCACGATCTGGATCAGGAAGAACGTCGCCCGCAGGAGAATCTGGATAAACGAGGTGCCGCTGATGTGCACCACGCTCTGGGCAATGCGCGCGTACAGTACGAGCGCAGCCAGCCCACCGATCGCTTCCAGCCGGTTCATCAGCCCGGCCACCACCACCACCGCCGCAAAGACCGCGAAGTTCTCGATGCAGTTCAGGTGCGCCGCCTTGGCCCGCTGCAGAATCGGCGCATCGATGGGCTGCTTGTTGCGCTCCCAGCTATCAATGGGTTTGGCGCCAGTGAGGGCTTGAGGCACACGGGGCACGGCGTAGATCAGCGCCAGGATCAGCATCCATCCGGCGTACAACAGAACAGCGGTGTAAGCGGTCATTCAGTCTTCCTTTTTTGTTGAGTTTTGGGATCTTACTCGCCGAGCCATTTCACCTTGGCTTTTTCAACCAGGGAACGGGCATCGTGATTCCAGGGGTGAAACCCCGGGCTGTAAAACTTCAGGTAGGATGGCACAAGTTTGCGAAACACGCCGGGCTTGCCCCACATGTATTTGAACGCACCCGCCCAGGACTTCAGATTGCCCAGCTGGCCATCTTCTTTCATCAACTGTACCAGGTGAATGCTGGTAAATACGGGAAAAAGCACACTCACCACCAGCATTTCCTGCAACCGCACACTCTCACGGCCACCCACGGCCTTGTAGACGTCAAACGCCACCGCCTTATGCTCAGACTCCTCAATAGCATGCCATGCCCAGATCTTGGCCATGCGGGGGTCCATTTCATCCAGCGCGTCATACTTCAGCAGGAACTCTTCCGCCATCAGGGCCGTGAAATGCTCAACGGCGACGGTGTGGGCCAGTTGCCGCTCGGGGCTGAAGTTCTTGCGCATCCAGTCCATGAACGCCTGAATTTCGGTTTCCAGGCGACCAAGACCAATGCCCCGCTCCTCCAGGAAGCCATTCAGCAGCTTGTGTTCCCGCGAGTGGTGCGCCTCCTGCCCGATAAACCCACGCACCGCTTTCTTCAGTTCCGGATCGGTAATACGATCCTGGTAGTGGCGCACGGTGTCAATGAAGAAGGTTTCGCCCGGTGGGAACGATGCAGACAGCGCTGCCAGCAGCAGCGTTTTGACCGGATCGTTGTCCCACCAGTATTTCGGCGTATCGTTCGCCAGATCGATGTTCGGGCGGCGCACCTGGGGAATCACGCTCAAGGGCGACTTGGCAGGCTTGCCTCCGGACAAAGGAATGGCTTGGGCATTCACGGCTGAGCTCATGGGCAGACTCCTGAATTCGGGATTTCTTGTAATCTGGCCTACAGAGTACTGGTCAAGGCCCTGCCTCCGTGAGATGTTTGGCGGACAAAGCACTTGTCATTGGTGGCCAACCTTGAGCAACACCCAGCCTACAAGCATTCCGACTGACCTCCCGGGCTGGACCCAGCAGCCGAACCAGCCCGTGACCTACCCCCGCATGTTTGTAGAAGTGGCGCGGGAGCTGGGCGCGGAACCCGCTGACATACTGCAGCAGGCCGGCCTGCCCCCCGGTGCACTGGATGACCCCGCCGGCCGCATCTCCTACCTGCAGACCCTCCACGTGTTCGCTGCGGTACATGCAGCCATTGGCGACACCGCGCTGGGGTTCGACAACGGCTTGCGCCTGCCCCTGACCGCGCACGGCAGCCTGGGCTACGCCCTGATGTGCGCTCCTACCCCACGGGAAGCCATCGCGATTCTGGAGCGATTCTGGAACCTGCGGGGGCGCGGTGTGTTGATGACCGTCCGCCAGACCGAAAACCAGCTGTTCTTCGAAATCGAACCGGAAGTGCCCCTGCCCGAGCCGCTGCGGGAAATGATGTTCAGCTCCATCCTGACCAGTATTGTGCGTGGCATGGAGTTTGTGCAGCCGATGCAACCCAGTGAACGGGAAATCTGGCTGCGGGGGCCCGAACCCCCGGGATACCAGCGTCGCAAGCACCAGGTGCCGGGGGTCAGGTTCAACATGCCCAGCGCCGGTGTGCTCCTGGGCGGCGATGCCGCGTGGCTGGACGAGCCCCTGCCCACCGCCAACCCCGAAGGCCTGGCCCAGGCGCTGGCCCAGTGTGAGCGGGAAAGCGCACTGACCGAAACCGACAACGACATCGCCCGCCAGATCCGCGCGCACCTGGTGCTGGAACAGAACGGCTACCCCACCCCCGAGCAACTTGCCAACAAGCTGTGCCTGACACCCAGAACCCTGCGCCGGCGCCTGCATGAACAAGGCCTGAGCTACAAACAGATTCTGGATGACGTCCGCCGCCGCGACAGCTGCCACCTGCTGGCCACCTCCGACCTCGAGATCCAGAGCATCAGCGAACTGCTGGGCTATGCGGACCCGGCGAATTTCACACGGGCGTTCAAGAGTTGGACCGGGAAGGCGCCGCGGGTTTGGCGGCGGGATAATGATTAGATGCCAAGCCATTCGGCCAGTTGAAGGTTGGATCTATCAGTCCTGCAGGGTTTCTCCGTTGGACCGTTGATAGACTGCCGTTTCCCACCACACATCCGGGCGATTGAGCTGATCGGTGCGCGGCATCTTTGATAAAGGAACCGGCATTACCGCACACTGACGAGCAAGCCTGTCTAGCTCGACTCTTGAAACCGCATAAAACTCCCGCTCACCATCCCCCGGCCCGTGCCGCAGAGTTATGACCAGCAACCCGGAAGGCCCCAGCAATTCCGTCAGTATTCGGAACGCCCTTTCCCGTGCGGTCGGCGGCAAGTGCATCCAGACTGCGGACACCAGAATCAGATCGAACCGGTAACTCAGCTTGCGAATCTGAGTAAGGTCGGGCATCGAGTCGTCGACCCACTGGATACTCCGGTGAGCAGTAGCCGACTCACCCAACCTCCGAAGCTCGGCCGCTGGTTCAACCGCAACGACATCCCAACCCCGCTCAGCCAGAGCCAATGCGTCCCGCCCACTGCCGGCACCGACATCGAGGGCCAGTCCGGTTTTGTCGTCCAGTTGGGGAATCCAGTCGTTGTGGACCTGTTCGAAGGACAGCGACTGATACTGAGCAAAGAAGTCTTCGGCCCGGAGGTTATAGGGATTCAATGGCATTCCCGTTTTGTTCCCTTCACTGAACTGCTTTGGGATAGCGTTTTGCTGTATTTGAACATAGCCGAATCATATCGGTACTTCCCGTCAACAGTCTCGCTATTGTTCAGAAAAGTGAACAATTGCCACGCATTGGATACTGGGGCACTATGCCTGCAGCCCCAAATTTCAGACGAATGAGAGATCAGCTCCCATGGCCACTGGACAGCATTGGACCGACCGAGAAATTGCCTTAACGGTCGCTGATTACATGAAAATGCTAACGCTGGAGCTAGCTGGACAGAGCTATAACAAAACTACGCATCGGAGGGCTCTCCTAGAGCAGTTGGACGGTCGCAGCAATGGCGCGGTTGAGCTCAAGCACCAGAATATAAGTGCCGTTCTCCGCGATTTGAACTGTTTCTGGATTCCCGGCTACAAGCCGAGGGCTAATTATCAAGAGGCCTTGGCACGTTACCTCGAAGCATGGATCAATACTCACCCGGAGTTCGATCGCGCTTCACAGTTTGCAGTGGAGCAGCCCGCCTTTATGCCCAGCGGCATCGAGCTTTCTAAACTTTTGGTCGATGCACCAACGCCCTCGAACGAAGTAAAAGAAAATCACCCGGCTTACGCCGTAAAGAGGTCGCCCTCAAAGCGCGACTACGTTGCCCAAGAGGCCCGCAACTCTGCTCTTGGTTCCGCTGGTGAGTTCTTGGTGATGGAGTACGAGGAATTCAGGCTCAGATCCGCAGGCAAGAAAGCTCTCGCGGATCGCATCGAGCACGTTTCGCAATCACAGGGGGATGGCCTGGGTTATGACATCCTGTCTTATGAAATCTCGGGGAAAGAACGTTTTCTGGAGGTAAAAACCACCGCTTTCGCGAAAGAAACACCGTTTTACGCCTCCAGAAACGAAGTTTTGTTTTCAGAAGAATTCCAAGAGCAGTTTCATCTTTACCGTCTTTTTGAGTTTCGGAAATCGCCAAAGCTGTTTTCATTGCCGGGAGCTATCGGCAATCACTGTTTCATGGACCCTGTCAGCTTTGTCTGTAAACTCCGCTGAGCTGAGTACTGGTGTATCCTCAAAGAGTTTCCCGCCTCCAATCTGTCTAGTTATTCGCCGAAACCCTGCGGAATCACCCCCTATATTCCTGATAGAATACCCTCCACGTAAATGTTTTCCGAAGTGGACACCCAATGATTTCAGAGAGTAAAGCCGAACATCGTGCAGATTCGGTTAAAGACGCCAGTCATTCCGTGACGGAACTTTCTCGGAAATTCTGCGTGGCCCCCATGATGGACTGGACCACTACCCACTACCGTTATCTGGCGCGCCAGCTCAGCCGCAATACGCTGCTGTACACGGAAATGGTGACCACCGGTGCGCTGATTCATGGCGATACCGCCCGTTTTCTGCGCCATGACGAGGCGGAGTATCCGCTGGCGTTGCAGCTGGGCGGCAGTGATGCCGGTGAGCTGGCGCATTGCGCGACGTTGGCGGAGCAGTATGGGTTTGATGAGGTGAACCTGAATGTGGGCTGCCCCAGCGATCGGGTGCAGAACAACATGATCGGTGCCTGCCTGATGGGGCATCCGGACAAGGTGGCCGAGGGGGTACGGGCAATGATTGACGCCACCGGCCTGCCGGTCACGGTCAAGCACCGGATCGGGATTGACGGCCGGGAGTCCTGGGACGATCTGTGCGAGTTTGTGGAAAAGGTTGCCGCCGCCGGTTGCCGTACGTTTATTGTTCACGCCCGCATTGCCATCCTTGAGGGCCTGAGCCCCAAGGAAAACCGCGACATTCCGCCGCTGAAGTACGACTGGGTGTATCGTCTGAAGGCGAAATACCCGGAGCTGGAGATCATCATCAACGGCGGCATCAAGACCTTTGAGGAATGCCACCAGCACCTGCAACACACCGACGGCGTGATGCTGGGCCGGGAGGCGTACCACAACCCCTGGTTGCTGGCCGGCGTCGATCCCGAGTTCTTCGGGCAGGCCGCGCCGGTACAGAGCCGCCATGAGGCGTTGCGGGCGACGCTGCCCTTTATTCAGCGTGAGCTTGAGCGGGGCGTGTTTCTTACACACATGTCACGTCACCTGCTGGGGCTGTTCCACGGGCAGCCCGGGGGGCGTCAGTTCCGCCGCCACATCAGCGAGAACGCCCACAAAACCGGGGCCGGGCTGGAAGTGATCGAAGACGCCCTGGCGCGGGTCCACGAGTCCGAAAAACCGGTGATAGCGCCGGCTTAATCGGATCTATACCTTTTGTTGTCTTGTTCCTGTCAGACCAGCCCGTTATTGTAGGGAAATTGCCGCAAACTCTGCGTGAGATGCGCGCCAACACCCAGGGAGCGGGTGCTCCAATAACGAATCAACCGGGACGACAGGACGACGAATGACCAGCAAACTTGAACAACTGAAAACCATGACCACGGTGGTTGCCGATACCGGTGATCTGCAGGCCATTGCTCAATGGCGCCCGGAAGATGCCACCACCAACCCGTCCCTGCTGCTGAAAGCGGCGGCGTCCGACGCCTACCGCCCGATGCTGGACAAAGCCATAGCCATGGCCAGCCGCCAGGGCGGGTCGGATGCCGAGCAACTGGCGTACGCCACCGATACGCTGGCGGTGCTGGCCGGCCGCGAGATTCTGGAGCTGATACCCGGTGTGGTCTCCACCGAAGTGGATGCCCGCCTGTCGTTTGACACCGACGCCACCCTGGCCCGTGCCCGCCGCCTGATTGAGCTTTATGACCAGCAAGGCGTAGACACCAGCCGGGTGCTGATCAAGATTGCCTCTACCTGGGAAGGTATTCGCGCTGCGGAGCAGTTGGAGAAGGAAGGCGTTCACTGCAACCTGACGCTGCTGTTCTCCTTCATTCAGGCCGCCGCCTGTGCCGACGCCGGGGCGTTCCTGATCTCCCCGTTCGTGGGCCGTATTCTGGACTGGCACCTGGCCAACAGCGGCCGCGACAGCTACCCGGCGGCGGAAGACCCCGGCGTGCAGTCGGTCTCGCGCATCTACAATTACTATAAGACCAACGATTACAAAACCGTGGTCATGGGCGCGAGCTTCCGCAACATCGGTGAGATCGAGATGCTGGCAGGTTGTGACCGCCTCACCATCAGCCCTGCCCTGTTGCAGGAACTGAAGGACGACGCCGGCACGCTTGAGCGCCAGCTCTCTCCTGCCACAGCCAGTAGCCAGGACAAGCCCGGCACACTGGATGAGCGCCTGTTCCGCTGGGAATCCAATGAGGACGCCATGGCCACCGAGAAGCTGGCCGACGGCATCCGCCGCTTCGCCGCGGACCAGATTGAGCTGGAGAGCCGGGTGCGCAAGCGGGCGAGCGCCGCGTAACCCTATTCGCAAACACCGGAGGATCCGCCCCACCATGATCGAACGCCTGAAGCAGTTGTTTGCCCCCAACGAGGGTGATGCCCGCGAAGCGCCGGACCCGCATCAACTGGCCGTCGCCGCCAACGCCCTGATGGTGCAACTTTCCCGTGTGGACAACAACGAAGACGACCGGGAACTGCAAGCCATTCTCGATCTGGCGGTGAACGTGCACCAAGTGACCCGGGAAGAAGCGGAAGACATCCTGCAGAACGCATTAAGCCACGCGGATGACGCCACGTCGCTCTATGAGTTCACCGGGCAGATCAACGAACACCTGGATCAGGCGGCCAAGCAGTCGTTGCTGGAGAACATCTGGCGGGTGGCGTTTGCCGATGGCCGCATCGACAAGTACGAAGAACACCTGATTCGCAGAATGGCGGACCTGCTCCATCTCAACCACCGCGAATACATGCAGGCACGCCACCGGGCCGAAGCCGCGAGCTGACCCCAAAGCACCGAACAAGGAGCGATCATGTTAGCCATTCTTCATCCCGACACTCCGTTGGACAGCGAAGCCTACCGGCAGACCCTGCACTTTCTGGAGCACCTGCCCGGGGTCACCGTGCGGGTTCATGAGATTCAGGGCGCCACTCAGCGGTTGACGGAAATCTACCTGCTCGGCGATACCAAGTCCCTGGACAAGGAGGAGATCGAGGCCCTGCCTGCGGTGGAGCGGGCGATCCGCATATCCGACGACTACCGTATTCTGGGTCGCCATCGGGATGATCGCCGCCAGACTGGCTTTACCTACAACGGGGTGGAGTTCAGCCAGTCAAACCTGAACATCTTCGCGGGACTGTGCGCCGTGGATGTGCCGGAGCACGTCGAGATGATGATGCAGGCGCTGGAAGAGCATGGCGAGGTCTGCACCCGCATGGGCGCCTACAAGCCGCGCACCAACCCCTATTCGTTCCAGGGCCACGGCAAGGGGTGCTTGCCCTGGGTGTTCGAGAAAGCCGGGAAGCATGGTATCAAGGTGGTTGCCATGGAGATTACCCATGAAAGCCACATCGAGGAGATCGACACCTGCCTCGAAAAGCTGGGCCGCCCCACCGGGGTGATGCTGCAGGTGGGCACACGCAACACCCAGAACTTCGAGCTGCTGAAGGCCATTGGCCGCCAGAGCACCTACCCGGTGCTGTTGAAGCGGGGGTTCGGTATTACCCTGAACGAATCCCTGAATGCGGCGGAATACCTGGCCAGCGAGGGTAACGCCAACGTGATCTTCTGTTTGCGCGGCATGAAAACCGAAGCCGGCCAGCCGCACCGCAACATGGTGGATTTTGCCCATGTGCCTGCGGTGAAGCGATTGACCCGTATGCCGGTGTGTGTGGATCCGTCGCACTCGGTGGGCAGCCGTGACCGGGCGCCCGATGGCATCCTCGATGTCATGCACGCCACCGCTCAGGGCGTTATTGCCGGCGCCAACATGGTACTGGTGGATTTCCACCCGAAACCGGAGAAAGCGCTGGTGGACGGCCCACAGGCCCTGCTGATGCGGGAATTGCCGGCGTACCTCGAAGACATTCGCCTGTGCCACGACACCTGGAAGCAACGCCAGGCCATTTATCAACGCTTGAAGGAATCAGCCACAGAATGATTGTGTACGGACACCGGGGTGCCAAGGGCGAAGCCCCGGAAAATACCCTGGCGGGGTTTACCCACGCCTATCGCCACGGCATTCGTCATTTCGAGTTTGATCTGGTGCTATCCAAAGATGGCAAACCAGTGATCATTCACGACCTGACCGTGGATCGCACCACGGGCCAGAAAGGCGCGGTGGCCAATTACACCGCAGACGAGCTGGCCGCCATGGACGCCCGGCGCAGCGGCACACCGTGGCCCCGCAAGGCGGGCGTGCCCTCGCTGGAAGATCTGCTGGACGAATTTCCGGATCTTGAGCACCTGCAACTGGAGGTCAAGAAAGACAGCCGCCAGCGGCTCAACGTCCTGTGTAATCGCCTGACCGAGATCGTTCAGCGGCGGAACCTGTATCAACAGGTGGCGGTGACGTCCTCGGATACCTGGTTCCTGCAGCAGATGCGCCGGCGCGACACACAGATCCGGCTTGGCCTGGTCACCGAGAAGAAATTCCCGCGCCCGGTCAATCTGGCGGCGCGCCTGCATTGCGATTACCTGTGCATCAACTGGAAAATCTGCAGCAAGGCCATTGTGGAGGACGCCCACCGGCGCGGCATGCACGTGTCCGCCTGGACGGTGAACCGTATCCACGACATGCTGGAGCTGGAGCAGCAGGGGGTGAACAGCATCATTTCGGACTTCCCTACCAGCACCCGCATGTTCTTCGATAACCGTGCCAATTCCGTTCTGGCCCTGACCCGCAGCGATTCGGCAGACAGCACCGGCGAGCCCGCGGCCCTGCCCACCAACTGATCCTTCGGCCATAAAAAACCGGGTGGCGGACTTTCCTCCGGCACCCGGTTTCTGGCTTCAGCCCACTCAGAAAATGCGATTCAGGCCGTTCAGCGCCGCCACCCGGTAGGCTTCCGCCATGGTCGGGTAATTGAACGTGGTGTTGATGAAATAATTCAACGAATTGGCTTCGCCTTTCTGGTTCATGATGGCCTGACCGATGTGGACGATCTCGGCCGCCTGGTCGCCAAAACAGTGAATGCCCAGAATTTCCCGTGTCTCGCGGTGGAACAGGATCTTCAGCATGCCTACCGCATCGCCGGTGATCTGCGCTCGCGCCAAATCCTTGAAAAACGCCTGGCCCACTTCGTAAGGCACCTTGGCTTCGGTCAGCTCGCGCTCGGTTTTGCCGACAGAGCTGATCTCCGGGATGGTGTAAATCCCTGTGGGTACATCCGAGACGTAGCGGAAATACTCGTCATGAACAATATCAGACGAGGCTGAGCGGCCCTGATCATAGGCGGCACTGGCCAGGCTCGGCCAACCGATCACATCGCCGGCGGCGTAGATGTTCTCGACCTCGGTGCGGTAATGCTCGTCCACCTTCAACTGGCCACGGCCGTTGGGCTCCAGGCCCACGTTTTCCAGGCCCAGCTTTTCGGTGTTGCCGCTGCGCCCGTTACACCACAGGAACGCATCGGCGCGAATCTTTTTGCCGGATTTCAGCGACAGCACCACGCCGGCATCATCGCCGTCGACCCGTTCGTATTCTTCGTTGTGCCGCACCAGCACACCGTTGTTGCGCAGGTGGTAGCTCAGTGCGTCGGAAATCTCATCGTCGAGGAAAGTCAGCAGTCGGCTGCCCGGGTTAATCAGGTCCACTTTCACGCCCAGGCCTGCAAAGATCGAGGCGTATTCCGAACCGATAACGCCGGCACCGTAAATAATCAACGTGCGCGGGGTGTGGGAGAGGTTCAGAATAGAATCCGAGTTGTAGATTCGGTGGTGGCGGAAATCCACATCCGGCGGCAGATACGGCCGCGAACCGGTGGCAATGATTGCCTGCTTGAAATGCAGGATTTCTGCCGACTTGGCGCCACGTACCTCGATCCGGTTAGCGTCCAGGAAATAGGCGCGACCGTTGATCAGCTCCACCCGGTTGCGGGCATAGAACTGGGTGCGCAGCTTGACCTGCTTGCCGATCACTTTCTGGGCGTTCTGCAGTACCCGCGGGAACGAGAACCAGCGCGGCTCACCAATGTCGCGGAACATCTGATTGGTGTTAAAGGTGATGATCTGCTTGACGGAGTGACGAAGCGCCTTGGAGGGGATGGTTCCCCAGTGGGTGCAGTTACCACCAACGGTGGGCTTGTCTTCGATGATCGCGACACGTTTGCCGTGTTTCGTCGCATTCATCGCTGCACCTTCTCCGGAAGGACCAGCGCCGATAACGACGACGTCGTAATGATGTTCTGCCATGCGTGCAGTGACTCCTTAAGTACGTCGCAAGTGATACGCGTGAAACTGTCTTATTATTTCCTGGTGGCGTCGTAACTCAGCGAGTTCGCAGCATTGCCCTCGTTGGCAACCCGCTCATTCTCCTCTTCACATTTCTGGGTGTTACCGCCACAAATATCACAGGACTGGTTGATACCCAGCGCCCCGATACCACCACAGGTGCCGCTGATGGGCTTGCGGCCAAAAATAACGCCCACCGACATGGCGGCCACCAGAACCGTAACAATCAACAAAACCAACAGAAAGGTACCCATAAGGCCTCCCCTTTACTGAGTAAGGTACGACGTGAATGCGGGGGTGTGATGGCTCTCGAACCCGCCATCACGACGCACAATGAAATAAGCCGCTATGTTTTCGCGGGTGGCCAACGCCTGTGCCCGTTCGTATCCCATAACGTTGAACCCCGTTGCCAATGCATCCGCCAGCATGGTGTTCTCGGCGATCACCGTGACCGACGCGAGATTGTGCACGATGGGCCGACCGGTATCTGGATCTATTGTATGCGAATAACGACGGCCTTCCGATTCGTAATAGTTACGATAGTCGCCGGACGTCGCCATGGCATGCTGGTCGAGCGCCACCACCCGGTTGATCTGGCGCTGCTCCGACACCGGCTCTTCGATGGCCAATCGCCAAGCGCTGCCATCCGGTTTGCGGCCGTTGACCCGCACTTCCCCGCCGATCTCGACAAGGTACGACGCCACACCGGCATTCTCGAGATAGCGGACGACGGCGTCGACCCCGTACCCCTTGGCGATGGCCGAAAGATCAATGTACTGGGACTTGCTGGCCCGGATTGCCGGGGGCTCCGCTCTCAACTCGAGCTTTTCGTACCCGGTAGCGTCCAGACGTGCCGCCAGCTCGTCGTCATCAGGCACCGTGTCCGGGCGGGCTTCAGGGCCGAATCCCCAGAGATTGACCACAGGGCCGATGGTGATATCAAACGCACCCCCGGTCAGGCTGGATACGTCGACCGCGGTGGCGAGCACTTCGTGAAGCGGCACGGAAATATCAATCCAGTCGGACTGATCTTCGCGACCGTTCAGGCGGGAGAGCTCGGAATCCTCACGCCAGGTCGACATGGAAGCGTCAACCTCTTCAAGAACCTCTGTTATGCCCTCGCCCAGATTCTCAAGCGAGGCCTCGTCGTCGGTCAATACGACGTTGATATGATAGCGGGTGCCGAAGACAGGTCCGGCAATTTCCCAAATCTGTTGCTGCTTCTCAAACGAACAACCCGCCAGCGCGACCAGGGCCAGCGTCATGAGGACGCTGGCCACTGCCACCCTGGCGGGTCGGAACATGCGGGATGTCATCTGAGCTGATTACCCTCCGAAGTCATCCAGCATGATGTTCTCGTCTTCGACACCCATATCTTTGAGCATCTTGATGACGGATGCGTTCATGATTGGGGGCCCACACATGTAGAACTCACAGTCTTCCGGCGCCGGGTGGTCCTTCAGATAGTTTTCGTACAACACGTTGTGGATAAAGCCGGTCGGGCCTTCCCAGTTATCTTCCGGCAGCGCGTCTGACAGGGCAACGTGCCACTCGAAGTTGTCATTCTCTTCGGCCAGGCCGTCGAAGTCTTCCACGTAGAACATCTCGCGGACACTGCGGGCGCCGTACCAGAAGCTGATCTTGCGCTTCGAGTTCAGGCGCTTGAGCTGGTCAAAGATGTGGGAGCGCATCGGCGCCATGCCGGCACCACCACCGATGAACACCATTTCGGCATCGGTCTTCTTGGCGAAGAACTCACCAAACGGCCCCATCACCGTCACTTTGTCACCCGGCTTCAGGTTGAACACGTAGCTGGACATGATGCCCGGCAGGTGATCAGTGCCCGGGGGCGGTGTCGCGATACGGATGTTGAACTTGAGAACACCTTTCTCTTCCGGATAGTTCGCCATGGAGTAGGCGCGAATGGTGTCTTCCTTGTTGATGGCCTTGTAACGCCAGATGTTGTGCTTGTCCCAGTCTTCGTGGAACTCTTCCTCAATAACGAAATCCTTGAAATCAATTTCGTACGGAGGGCACTCAAGCTGAACGTAACCGCCCGCGCGGAAGTCCACTTCCTCACCTTCCGGCAGCTTCAGGACCAGTTCCTTGATGAAGGTGGCCACGTTGTGGTTGGACACCACTTCGCATTCCCACTTCTTCACGCCGAAGAACTCTTCCGGCACTTCGACCTTCATGTCCTGCTTTACCGGCACCTGGCACGACAGGCGCCAGCCTTCTTTCTCTTCACGGTTGGTGAAGTGGGTCTTCTCGGTGGGCAGCATGGCGCCGCCACCTTCCAGAACCTTGCACTTGCACTGGGCACAGGTGCCGCCGCCGCCACAGGCGGAGGACAGGAAAATACCATTACCTGCCAGCGTTCCCAGCAGCTTGCCACCGGCTTCGGTGGTCAGCGTATGTTCCGGGTCGTCATTGATTTCGATGGTCACATCACCGGTGCTTACCAGCTTTGAACGGGCCGCGAGAATAATCGCAACCAGCGCCAGTACGATAACGGTGAACATGACCACGCCAAGAATAATTTCAGTACTCATGGTCTCGCCTTTTCGTTAAACCGAATCACCGGGTTGATTACAGTGAAATACCTGAGAACGACATGAAGCCAAGTGACATCAGACCCACAGTGATGAAGGTGATGCCCAGGCCACGCAGTCCCGGTGGCACATCGCTGTACTTCAGTTTTTCGCGGATGCCGGCCAGCGCGACGATCGCCAACGCCCAACCCACACCGGCACCGAAGCCGTACACCACACTCTCGCCGAAGGTGTAGTCCCGCTCAACCATGAACAGCGACGCGCCCAGAATGGCGCAGTTCACTGTGATCAGCGGCAGGAACACACCCAACGCGGCGTAAAGCGAGGGAATGTACTTGTCCAGTACCATCTCCATGATCTGAACAATCGCAGCGATTACACCGATATACGTAATAAGTCCGAGAAAGCTCAGGTCCACGTTCGACAACCCGGCCCACTCCAGCGCGCCGTCACGAAGGATGCTGTTGTACAGCAGGTTGTTCACCGGCACCGTGACCGTGAGCACCACCACAACGGCGATACCCAGACCCGTAGCGGCTTCGATCTTCTTCGAAATCGCCAGGAATGTGCACATACCGAGGAAGAAGGCCAGCGCCATGTTCTCAACGAAAATGGCCTTCAGAATCAAGCTGATATAGTGTTCCATCAGAAGGCCTCCTTGGCGGTTTGGCGCGACATCTTGTAATCCGCCTCTTCGATCTGGTCAGGCTTCCAGACACGCAGTGCCCAGATCGCAAGACCGATGATGAAGAACGCGCTCGGCGGCAGCAGCATCATACCGTTCGGCACGTACCAGCCGCCTTCGTTGACCACCGGCATCAGGGAAATCCCGAACAGGGATCCTGCGCCCAGCAGTTCACGGAAAAACGCTACAAAGAGCAGCAGTACTGAATAGCCCAGGCCGTTACCGATGCCGTCGAGGAAGCTCAGGTAAGGACCGTTCTTCATCGCAAAGCCTTCAGCGCGGCCCATTACGATGCAGTTGGTGATGATCAGACCCACAAACACCGATAGCTGCTTGGAGATCTCGTAGGCGTAGGCCTTGAGCACCTGGTCCACCACGATAACCAGCGAGGCGATGATGGTCATCTGCACGATGATCCGGATACTGCCCGGAATCTGGGTGCGAACCAGCGATACCGCCAGGTTGGCAAACGCCGTTACCGCGATAACCGCCGCACACATAACCAGGGTTACGTTCATGCTGGTGGTCACCGCCAGTGCCGAGCAGATCCCGAGGATCTGCAGGGCGATCGGGTTGTTACTGAAAATCGGCTCGAAGAGAACCTGTTTGGCTGAAGCGTCTGCCATGATCAGACCTCCCCTTCACGAAGTTTTTGCAAGTAGGGCGCAAAGCCGCGCTCGCTCATCCAGTAGTTGACGAGCTGCTCAACACCGCGGCTGGTCAGCGTCGCTCCGGACAGCGCGTCCACTTTGTGCTCGCGATCCGCAGCATCGGCACTAACGCCGCCTTTCACCAGGCGAACCTGGGGCTCGGCCCGCTCGCCGTCGTAGACCTCTTTACCCACCCACTGCTGCTTCCAGCGGGGGTTATCCACCTCGCCACCCAGACCCGGGGTCTCGGCGTGCGCGTAGAAACCCAGACCTTCGATCGTGTTCAGGTCACCTTCCAATGAGATGAACCCGTACAGCGTTGACCACAGGCCATACCCGTGAATGGGCAGCACCACGCGGGTGACTTCGCCGTTCTCGCTCATGGTGTAGATCTTGGCAACGTTCGGACGACGTTTGATGCCGGCCTTGTCCTCGGACGACGGAATATTGGTCGACATACTCGGGTCCGATGCTGCCTTGTACATGTCGTACTTCATCGGATCCTGCACATTCACCACGGACGGTTCAACGTACTCACCGGTGTTGAGATCGACCAGGCGCACCTCGAACTCGCCGAACAGTTCCTCAATTTCTGCGGCACTGGCGCCTTGCGGCAGCAGGCCGGCAGCCGACAGGATGTTGGTTTTGATATCGAGGTTCTGGTTCTTCACCTGCGCCGGTCTGAGCACGACGGCAGCAGTAGACACCACCACCGAGAAAAAGATACTCAGAACTGCGGCAACAACCAGTGTTCTGGAGACGGTTTCTTTAGCTTTAGCCACGAGCAAGCCTCCGTTTGATGTTGGCCTGAACCACGTAGTGGTCCATCAATGGCGCAAACAGGTTGGCAAAGAGGATGGCCAGCATGATGCCCTCGGGGAAGGCCGGGTTGACCACACGGATCAACACTGTCATCACACCCACAAGGATGCCGAAGCACCAACGACCGGTGTTGGTCATGGCCGCAGAAACCGGGTCCGTGGCCATGAACATCATACCGAACGCAAAGCCACCCATGACCAGATGCCAGTGTGCAGGCACGGCAAACATGGGGTTGGTATCGGAGCCGACAATGTTCAACAGTAAGGACGTGGCAATCATGCCGATCAGCACACCCCCGACAATGCGGTAGGAGGCAATTTTCATCGTCAACAGGATCGCGCCGCCGATCAATACGGCCAGGGTGGAGGTTTCGCCCATGGAACCCTGGATCGTGCCCATAAAGGCGGACATCCAGCCAATCTGGGTCTCCAGCGCTTCCAGGCCGCCACTGGCAGCCCA
This sequence comes from Marinobacter sp. M-5, assembly GCF_032911545.1. NCBI lineage: Bacteria > Pseudomonadati > Pseudomonadota > Gammaproteobacteria > Pseudomonadales > Marinobacteraceae > Marinobacter > Marinobacter sp. M-5. Next base: position 1,169,850 of record NZ_JAWJEK010000001.1, on the reverse strand, counting down.
GCTCAGCGCCGTAGCGCCACTGAAGCCGTCGACAGCGGTCCACACGGTGTCACCGGAAATCTGCGCCGGGTAGGCGAAGTACAGGAACGCACGACCGGTCAGGGCCGGGTTCAGGAAGTTCTTGCCGGTACCGCCGAACACTTCCTTACCGATAACCACACCGAAGGTGATACCCAGGGCCACCTGCCACAAAGGAATGGTCGGCGGGCAGATCAGTGCAAACAGCACCGACGTGACAAAGAAGCCTTCGTTGACTTCGTGACGGCGAACCGTCGCGAACAGCACTTCCCAGAAACCACCGACCACGAAGGTGACGGCGTAGATGGGTATGAAGTACGCCATGCCATATACGAAGTTGTCCCAGACACCCGCACCGGCGCCGGTGACGGCAAGCGCCTGAATGAACGCAGTCCGCAGGCCGCCGTCGCCGATCAATGCATCCGGATTGGTTGCAAGGTAACTGTTGGCCTGAAAGCCGATGTTCCACATGCCGAAGAACATCGCAGGGAAAGTACACATCCACACGGTAATCATGATGCGCTTGAGGTCAACGCCGTCACGCACGTGTGCCGTGGTGGAAGTCACTTTGCCAGGGGTGTAGAAAATGGTGTCTACGGCCTCGTAAAGCGCATACCAGCGCTCGTACTTGCCGCCCTTCTCAAAATGATGCTCGATTCCATCGAGAAACTGTCTGATAGCCATCGTATTAGCCCTCGATCTCGATTCGGGTCAGGTTCTCGCGGAGAATCGGACCATATTCATATTTACCCGGGCACACAAAGGTGCACAGCGCCAGATCTTCTTCATCCAACTCCAAAGCGCCGAGCTTCTGTGCCATTTCGGTATCACCGACAATCAGCGACCGAAGCAGCTGGGTGGGCAGAATGTCCAGCGGCATGATCCGCTCGTAGACACCGGCCGGAACCATCGCGCGCTCACTGCCATTGGTGGTGGTGGTGAAATTGAACAGCTTGCCGGACATCAACTTGGACACGTAGATGTTCAGGGTAGAGAACCGATTCGGCCCCGGAGACAGCCAGCCCATGAATTCGCGCTTGTTACCCTCTTCCAGTACCGAAACCTGATTGGCGAAACGGCCGAGATAGGCACAGGGGCCGTCGCTGCGGCGACCGCCGAATACCGAGCCGGAAATCACCCGAACGTCGCAGTCTGTGGCCACTTCGTCTGCCAGCAGCTCGTCCAGATTGGCACCAACACGGGTGCGCACCAGACGCGGCTTGGCGGCTTTGGGCCCACCAATGGCGACAACGCGCCCGACCGGAAGTTCCCCGGTTTCGAACAGTTTGGCGATGTCGATGACGTCCTGATAACCGATGGACCAGACCAGCTTGTTGCCGGCAATCGGATCGAGGTAGTGGATGTGAGTACCCACGTTGCCCGCCGGATGCACGCCGTCAAACTGATGAACCTCAACATTATCCGCCTTGGGAACCGGCACGTCTGAGCCGGGCTTGCCGGTCACAAACACCTTGCCGGTGGTCAGCTTGCCCAGGATTCTCAGGCCTTTTTCGAACGTGGCACCGTTTTCACGGATGATCACGGTCGGGTCAGCGGCCAGGGGATTGGTGTCCATCACAGAGACGAAAATGGAATGAGGCGCTGAATCGATGGTGGGCACCTTGCTGTAGGGACGCGTTCTCAGCGTTGTCCACAGACCGGATTCAACCAGATTATCAACCACCTGCTGGCGTTCCAGACCCGCCAGGTCGGCATCGCTGTAGCGCGCGAAGGTTTCCGCGTCATCGCCATCGATCTCGACGACAACCGACTGGAACACGCGGCGCTCACCGCGGTTAATTTCTTTCACCACACCGGCAGCCGGTGAAGTGTAACGAACGCCCTCGGTCTTCTTGTCCGTGAACAGCAGCGTACCGCGCTTGACACGGTCTCCCTCTTTCACAGCCATCGTCGGCTTCATGCCGTTGTAGTCAAAACCGATCAACGCCACGTGGCGAACGGCTTTGCCATCAGTAATGGTCTGTTCGGGAGCGCCGCTGATGGGAAGATCCAGGCCTTTTTTGATCTTGATCATTAGCCTCATCCAATCATCAGAAACTATTCTATGGATTTGTAACGCCAGACACCTGCGGCCCAGGAAATGTTGAGAAACGGGGTGCCAGACGTACCCAAAATCGCGCCAATTATAGAGATTAGTTAACCTCATTTCCACCAGAAACCCCGCGGACTTTGTGCACGAACGTAACTTGCGGCGGTTTTTTCGGGGCCAAAAAAAGAAACCCCGCCAGCGCGAGCTGACGGGGTTTCGCGATCCTTCAGGGAAAGATCAGTCGCGGGCGCGCTTGGGGAAAATCGGGTAAGTCACGCCGGCCATCTGGTTCACCACACGAACCACCTGGGCACTGTAGCCGAACTCGTTGTCGTACCACACGTACAGGATCAGTCGCTTGCCACCGGCAATGGTGGCCTGGGAGTCAACGATACCGGCATGGCGGGAGCCCACGAAGTCGGTAGACACTACTTCCGGCGAATTAACGAAATCGATCTGCTTCTGCAACTCAGAGTGCAGCGCCATTTCACGCAGGTACTCGTTCACGCCCTCAACGTCCACGTCCTTCTTGAGGTTCAGGTTAAGAATGGCCATGGACACGTTCGGGGTCGGCACGCGGATGGCGTTGCCGGTCAGCTTGCCTTTCAGTTCCGGCAATGCCTTGGCGACTGCCTTGGCGGCACCCGTCTCGGTGATCACCATGTTGAGCGCGGCACTACGACCACGGCGACTGCCCTTGTGGTAGTTGTCGATCAGGTTCTGGTCGTTGGTGTATGAGTGAACGGTTTCAACGTGGCCGTCCTCGATACCGTATTCGTCATGAATCGCCTTCAGTACCGGCGTGATCGCGTTGGTGGTACAGGAGGCCGCTGACAGAATCTTGTCTTCGTCAGTGATCCAGTCGTTGTTGATGCCATACACGATGTTCTTGATGTCACCCTTGCCCGGCGCAGTCAGAATCACGCGGCTCACACCCTTGGACTTCAGATGCAGGCTGAGGCCGGCCTCGTCGCGCCAGATACCGGTGTTGTCGATCACGATGGCGTTGTCGATGCCGTAGGCGTTGTAGTCTACCTGGTCCGGACCTTTGGAGTAGATCACCTGGATGTAGTTTCCGTTGGCGATCAACGCGGAGTTCTCGGCATCGACAGTGATGGTGCCATCGAAAGGACCGTGCACGGAGTCACGACGCAGCAGGCTGGCGCGCTTCTCCAGATCGTTCTCGGCGCCGCCCTGGCGAACCACGATCGCGCGCAGGCGCAGGTTGTTACCGCCACCGGCCTTTTCAATCAGGATGCGTGCCAGCAACCGGCCGATACGGCCGAAACCATAGAGGACAACGTCCTTGGTGCCATTCTCGGCGTTCTGCTCGGACTGAGCCGCGTACTGACCCACAATCGGACCGATTTCACGGTTGAGAAAATCCTCAAGCGAACCGCCTTCGGCCTTGAACTTGACCGCCAGCTTGCCGATGTCCACGTGGGCAGTGCCAAGCTCCATCTTGTCCATGGCCTGCAGGATGGGCAGCGTGTCATGAACCGACAACCCGCTGTCTTCTACCTGGCGCACAAAACGGTGAGCACGAATGATTCCGATAACCGACTGGTTAATGATGGCGCGACCGTAAACGGAGGTCACCACGTTGTTCTTGCGGTACAGGCGGCCGATCAGCGGAATCATCGCTTCCGCAGTGGATTCTCTGTCGGTCCAGTTAGACAGGTGCTGGTTGATCTGTTCGTGACTCACGCTTGAACCTCTGCAGTTGGCACTTGGAAAATAGGGCGCATATTATCCAACTTAAACCGCCAGACCGCAAATACAGACGCTGATTCCGTTCGTAGACGCTCTGCCCTGCATTGCGGACAGGCCGCTTGCGGGCATGTAGAATACGCGCCTCGCCGCCCCGGACTTTACACAGCAGGAGATTGAACACACCCATGACCGACGGTGCCTCTTCCCGGAATGCCCCCGCGCTGGTCGCCCCGGCTTTTCCCGCCAAAGCCGGCGATCATCGCCAATGGGGCCAATTGCATGGCAGCAGTGATGCACTGGCCATCTGCGAGAGCGCACGCCAGCATCATGGCCTGACCCTGGTGATCACCCGCAGCACCGACGAAGCCATTCAGCTTGAGCAAGCCATGCGCTATTACCTGGGGCTGCCGGCGGAAGAGGACGGTGCCGCGTTGACCGGCAGCGGGCTGGAGTTGCTGTCGCTGCCGGACTGGGAAACCCTGCCCTACGACCTGTTCTCACCGCACCAGGACATAACGTCTCGCCGTATCCGCACCCTGCACCGCCTGCCGGCCACCCGCCACGGCGTGCTGGTCGTGCCGGCGCGCACGCTGATGCACCGGTTGCCTCCGGTGAGCTATTTGCAGGGCAACACACTGTTGCTGGAAGTTGGCCAGTCGCTGGATATCGACACCTGGCGGCTGCAGCTGGAATCCGCCGGCTACCGCCATGCCGAAAATGTCTATGAGCACGGTGAATATGCGGTGCGGGGCGCCATTCTCGACATTTTTCCCATGGGCGCCACACAGCCGTTCCGCATCGACCTGTTCGATGACGAAATCGAAACCCTGCGTACGTTCGATCCGGAAACCCAGCGCTCCATCGACCGCATCGAGCGCATTGAACTGCTGCCGGCGAACGAGTTCCCCTGGAACAAGGAGGCCCGGTCCGGCTTCCGCAATCGCTGGTTCGAGCACTTCCCCCACGCCGACAAGAACGCCCCGATCTATCAGGACGTGACCCACGGAATTACGCCTCCGGGCATTGAATATTATCTGCCGCTGTTTTTCGACGAGACGGCCACGCTGTTCGATTACCTGCCAGCGGGCACCCACGTGTTTACGGCGGATGGCCTCAACGAGGCGGTTTCCCATTTCGACGTGGACACCCGCGCCCGCCACGAAGACCGTCGCCACGACCGGTTGCGCCCGATTCTTCCGCCGACCGAGCTGTTCCTGCAGCAGGACGAACTGTTCGGGCACCTCAAGCATTTTCCGCGCGTGACCATGACCACCGGTAATGTCGACGGCGCCGGTGCCGAAAACTGCGGCGCCGCAGAGCTGCCCGATGTGGCCATGGACGGGCGCGCTGCCGATCCGGCAGGACGCCTGAAACGCTTCGTTGAAGAGTTTGCCGGGCGCGTGCTGCTGTGCGCCGAGTCATCCGGTCGTCGGGAAGCCTTGATCGACAACCTGTCGGATCAGGATGTAAAGCTGGAGACCCTCGACAGCTGGCAATCGTTCCTCACCAGCCCGGACTGCAAGCTGGGCATCACCATCGCCCCCATGGAACAGGGCCTGCTGCTGCCCGGCCAGGGCCTGGCGTTGATCACCGAAACCGCCCTGTTTGGCGAGCGGGTACTGCAGCGGCGGCGGCGGGAAAAACCCACGGAAGTGGACGACTCCGGCTATCGCGACCTGTCCGAACTGCGCATCGGTGCGCCGGTGGTGCACATCGACCATGGCGTGGGCCGGTATCAGGGCCTGGAAACCATTACCGTAGAGGGCGAAGCCAACGAGTTTCTGATGCTGGAATACGCCGGCAATTCCAAGCTGTACGTGCCGGTTTCCAGCCTCCATCTGATTTCCCGCTACAGCGGTTCCGACACCGAGCATGCGCCCCTGCACAAGCTGGGCACCGACCGCTGGAGCAGCGCCAAACAGAAAGCGCTGGAGAAAATTCGCGATACCGCGGCAGAGCTGCTGGATGTGTACGCGCGCCGCGAGGCCCGCAAAGGCTTCTCGTTTGAGGATCCGAAGGAAGCCTACCGCAGCTTTGCTGCCGGTTTCCCCTTCGAGGAAACCCCGGATCAGCAGATCGCCATCGAGTCGGTATTCGAGGACATGACCAACGAACGCCCCATGGATCGTCTTGTTTGCGGCGATGTGGGCTTCGGCAAAACCGAGGTGGCGATGCGCGCCGCCTTCATGGCGACCTTCTCCGGCAAACAGGTGGCGGTGCTGGTGCCCACCACCCTGCTCGCCCAGCAGCACTATGAATCGTTCCGCGACCGCTTCTCCGATACCGCGGTGAATGTGGAGCTGCTCAGCCGCTTCCGCAGTGGGGCCCAGACCAGCAAGGCCATGGCCGCCATCGAGGCGGGCAATGCAGACATCGTGATCGGCACCCACAAGCTGCTTCAGGGCGACATTAAATTCAAGAACCTGGGGCTGGTGATCATTGATGAGGAACACCGCTTCGGTGTGCAGCAGAAGGAGAGGCTGAAGGCCCTGCGCGCCGAAGTGGACATGCTGACACTCACCGCGACACCGATTCCCCGCACCCTGAACATGGCCATGGGCCATCTGCGGGATCTGTCGATCATCGCCACGCCGCCGGCGCGACGGCTGTCGGTGAAGACCTTTGTGCGTCAGCGTGACGACGCCATGGTCAAGGAAGCCATCCTGCGGGAAATCCTGCGCGGTGGTCAGGTGTACTTCCTCCACAACGACGTGTCCACCATCCAGAAGACCGCCGAGGACCTGCGCAGGCTCATTCCGGAGGCCCGCGTCGGCGTTGCCCACGGCCAGATGCGCGAGCGGGAACTGGAACAGATCATGTCGGACTTCTACCACAAGCGCTTCAACGTGCTGGTGTGCACCACCATTGTGGAAACCGGTATCGACATTCCCAGCGCCAATACCATCATCATCGAGCGTGCTGACAAGTTCGGTCTTGCCCAGCTGCACCAGCTCCGGGGTCGGGTCGGCCGCTCGCACCACCAGGCCTACGCCTACCTGCTGACACCGCCACCCCGCTCCATCACCGCAGACGCAAAAAAACGGCTGGATGCCATTTCCGAAGCTCAGGATCTTGGGGCCGGCTTCATGCTGGCCACCCACGATCTGGAAATCCGGGGCGCCGGCGAGCTGCTGGGAGAGGAACAGAGCGGCCAGATCGAGAGCATCGGCTTCACCCTGTACATGCAGCTGCTGGACGAGGCGGTCAAAGCCATTCGCGAGGGCCGCACGCCCAACGCCGACCTGCCCCTGAGCCACGGCACCGAGATGAACCTGCGCATTCCGGCACTGATCCCGGACGATTACCTGCCGGATGTGCACAACCGGCTGATGCTCTACAAGCGCATCGCCAGCGTCGGTAAAAAAGAAGAATTAAAAGAACTTCAGGTTGAGATGATTGATCGCTTCGGTTTATTACCGGATCCGGCAAAGAATCTTATGCGCCAGACCGAACTTCGCCTGCAGGCGGAGGCACTGGGCATCGTCAAAATCGATGCAGGAAAGGAGTGGGCGCGGCTGGAATTCGGCGCAACCACGCCGGTTGATCCGCTGGTTCTGGTTAAAAAAATGCAATCGGCACCGGACCAGTACCGACTCGAAGGGGCCAACAGTTTCCGGTTCCGGCTGAAGGATGACTCAACCGGTGGTAAACTCGACGGCATTTCCGACATGCTCGGCCAGCTGACTGCCTGAAACACCGGCAGCGGCCCGCCGACAGACAGCAACTGACACAGTGGAGTACAGCCCTTGCGAATGCCCGGTTATGCCCTGCCCGGAAAGGCCCTGATGACCTTCGCCGCCGCCCTGCTGGCGCTGGCCCCGATGTATGCCGGTGCCCAGTCACGGGACAACTACTACCGGGCCGAAATCGTGATTGTGGAGCGCATTGTCGACCCGGCAAATGTGCAGGAGCGCATGGCCAGCCGCGTGCCGGAATCGGCCGACGACATCACGGGCATGATGAAAGTGGTCGGCGTGGACGGCAGCGTTCAGTCCACCCTCAACCTAGCGCCGAACAGTGATCTGCGCCTGCGCTCCGCCGCTCAGAGGCTGGAAAACAGCGGTCGTTACCGGGTACTGATGACCGCAGGCTGGTACCAGTCCTTTCCACCGGATTACGACGGCGAACCCCTGCGGGTCGCGGTGGGCGACTGGCTGGCCGATGCCGGCCATCGTGAAGTGGAAGGGCATATCACCATTGATCGCCAGCGTTATCTGCACGTGGGCGTAAACCTGAACCACTGGCAACCTGCCGCGGCCTCGATCAGCCCGGTTCAGAATGATGAGCGCATCGACAACAATGCCGCTGAAACCGGCGATTCCGATGCATTCGACACACCGGTAGAGGGTGACGGTTCAACCGGCTCGCTGGCCAACGGTGGGGACATCAACCCGGACAACGCCCCGGCCGCACTGGCGGCCAAGGCGGAACTGCTGACATGGATTCGGGAAACCCGACGCATGCGCAGCGAGGAAGTTCATTTCATCGACTCCCCCACCATCGGCGTGCTGGTATTTTTCAGGCGGGTTGAGGACTGAGGGCGCCAAGCCCACCGATGGATTCTTCGAGAATCCGTTTGATCCCTGACATGCCCTGATCAATGGCGGCCTCGATTTCGTCCATGGTAATGATGTGATCGGACTTGCCGGCCGCCCAGTTCACCACCAGACCCAGGCACACATAATTCAGCTTCAGCTCGGCGGCGAGCGCCGCTTCGGGCATGCCGGTCATTCCCACCAGATCGCAGCCATCCCGCTCCATGCGGACAATTTCAGCCGCGGTTTCCAATCGCGGCCCCTGTGTCGCGCCGTAGACACCAAAATCCGAGAATGTCAGGCCAAGATGACGAGCCGCCCCGACCAGCGCCGCTCGCGCCGATTCCGTGTAGGGGAAGGTGAAATCAATGTGGGTAACGCCGTCCAGCTCACCTTCGAAAAAGGTACTGGCGCGCCCCCAGGTGTAATCAATAATCTGCTCGGGGATGACAATGTGGGCGGGCCCCATCGCCCGATGGATGCCGCCGACGGCGTTAACGCCCACCACGGTTCTGACCCCGGCCTTTTCAAGCGCCCACAGGTTGGCCCGGTAGTTCACCTGATGGGGTGGAATGCGATGGGGATTGCCATGGCGCGACAGGAAAATCACCGGCTGGTCACCCAGCCGCCCTTCAACCAGCGCGGATGAGGGATCGCCCCAGGGCGTTTGCACTTCCCGTTCGCCGGTGATTTCAAGGCCCGACAGCGTTGTCAGTCCGGTACCACCGATAATGCCGACCGGGGCCGGCGCTGCTGCACTGCTCATGAATTCACTCTCTCCTTGGTCATCTCAGTCGGCACCGCCGGTGGCTTCCGCTGACGACCCATGGCGGGTGCGCTGGGAGGCATGGGATTTGTCAGATCCTTCGTCGTCGTTCTCGATGGGCCCGTCGTCGCCAACCTTGTCGGATTTCTGGCTGTCTGCGCTGGCCAGGCGCAGGCTGTCCGCCACGTGCAAGGTGCGTGTCGGGAAAGCCACTTCCGCGCCATGACTCTCAATGATTTCACTGATCTTCAGCAACACGTCCTGTTTGACCTCATGGAACTTCACCCACTGGGTCGTCTTGGTAAAGCAGTACACCATGATATCGAGGGAAGACGCGTTGAACGCGAGGAAATTGACGATCAGCGTCTGCTCACTTTCTATGTCTTCGTGGTTCTCCAGCATGGTGCGTATTTCAGAGACTATGGTGGAAATCTCGCGAACATCCGCGTAGCGAATACCGATGGTTTCGGAAATACGACGGTGGCTCATGCGGGACGGGTTCTCGACCGCAATGGTGGTGAACGCGGCGTTGGGCACATAGAGAGGGCGCTTGTCGAAGGTACGCACGGTGGTCAATCGCCAACCGATGTGCTCAACCGTGCCCTCAATGTTCCGGTCCGGTGAACGCACCCAGTCGCCGACCTTGAAGGGCCGGTCCAGGTGGATAATAAAACCGCCAAAGAAATTGGCCAGCAGGTCCTTGGCAGCGAAACCCACGGCAATGCCTCCAACGCCACCAAACGCCAGCACACCGGAAATGCTGTAGCCGAGGGATTGCATGGCGATCAGTACCGCGGTGATGATCACCACCGCACGGGACAGCTTGCTGACGGCATTGACGGTGGTGTAATCCATCGGCGCGGCCATCTTCACCGGCGACGTCAGGATACCCTCCCCCTCTTTGATCAAGCGCAACAGCGCCCACACCAGCACCCAGACAAATCCGATCTGCAGCAGTTTGTCATTCACCGCGAATATTTCGGCTTCAGAATAGCGGTAGGCCACTTCGGCGGCCCAGTACACGCCCTGTATCCAGACGAACGCGACCACCGGCTTTCTTGCCGCGTGCAGAAAGGTGTCATCCCAGAGGTTCTTTGTTTTGGCAAAGCGCCTTTCCAGGGCGCCCACAATGAAGCTCGCCAGGTAGGCGGCCGTCGCAGTCCCGGACACCAGGGCGAACACCACGATGCCCACTCGCCAGTTTTCCGACAACAGGTCCCAGTTCTGGATCCAGCCGTTTATGGTCGCCTGCATTTCTCCGATCATTCATGTCCCCGGTGATCAATTCAGTGTCAGGTGAATCTGGGCGGTCGAAGCCGCTCAGGCCTCGTCGATAATGACAACGGTGCCGGGCTCGACCAGATCGAACAGCGCGATGACATCGGCATTGCGCATACGGATACAGCCGTGGGACTTTGCCACGCCCATGGGCTCGGTGTCCGGTGTGCCGTGAATGTATATGAAGCGCCGAAAACTATCGACCCCGGCACCGCGATTTTTTCCGGGCTCGCAGCCGCACAGCCAGAGAATACGGGACAGAATCCAGTCACGCTGAGGATGCCGATCGGCCAGTTCTGGAGAGTAAATTTCGCCGGTGGGGCGACGGGCAACGAACACGGTGTTTTCCGGCAGGCCCGCGCCCACCATGGCGCGGATAACGTGCTTGCCACGGGGGGTGCACCCGCTGGCGTTCTGCTCGCCGGGGCCGTTCAGTGCGGTGGACACGGGCCGTTCAAACAGGCGGGTACCGTCGGCACCGATGAGCGCCAGAAATTGGTCAGCAATACTGATTCGCAGGTAAGGCGCGGCGCCCTCTTGGATACGCATGTGCAGCTAAGCTCCGGATAGCCATGGCCAATCCGGAAGCCTAACCGACAGCAGACAATTCAGGCAACCGGTGCTTCGCTGAGCGAGGGCATCAACATGGTGTCCTGAGCCTGCATGCCTGCGGCCAGGAACGGCACCAGGCGGGCTGCGATTTCCTGCACGGTTGTCTCCACACCCAGCTTGTTCTGCAGGATGTCTCTGAGGGCATCACTGCTGGACATGGTAAACGCGGTAGCGCCGAGCATGAACTGGATGCGCCAGTAGCGGTCAACCGCGGACAGCTGCGGCGTGGCTTCCTTGAGCAGACGCATGAAGCGGCTGAACGGCTGGCTGTATTCCTGCTCCAGAAACTTGCGCAAATGCCCCTGAGACTGAGTATAGGCAAGACCGAGCAAGCGCATAAAAATGGAGATGCCGTTCTCGTTGCGCTGAGGCATGCGCACGGCACTTTCGGTCAGGGCCCAGAGGGTCTGGTTGAGTGTGGGCGGATGGCCATCACAGCGCTCCTCCAGATCGTTGAACGCGTTTTCCAGAGTGGCCGAAAATGGCGTCAGGAAACGGGCAAATACCGCATGAATGAGCGCGTTCTTCGACCCGAAATGGTAATTGACAGCCGCGAGGTTCACTTTAGCCTTACTGGTGATCATTCGCAGCGAGGTTTCGGAGAAGCCCCGATCGGCGAACAACTCTTCAGCAGCATCCAGAATGCGGTCAACGGTATCAGACTGAGCCATATTGTTTTCAGTGCCTCTAGCAAACGTCTGTTTGAAACATACGTTTGAGGCACCGTTATGTCAAGCTCTCTGCCCCGGCGACGCGGCCACCGACGCCCAGCCCCGGTCCATGGCTTGTTGATTGCCATCAAAGAAGGCTTTCTGCACCCGGTCATACGCCTTTTCCGCCTCCAGAAGATAGATCAGATACAGACGGATGTACTCGCGGCGGGTCATGTTTCGGGCCAATGCCCGCTGCTCGGACAGCGCCAGCAGTTCACTGAACCGGGAGGAACGGAGCGAGGTGTTGAATTCCGCCATGCGGGCGCACTGCCAGACCAGTCCTTCCTTACCTTCCAGGTGCTCAATATGCTTGCGGGCATCCCGCAACAACCGCTGGCGTTTAATCACCAGATCCAGGTAAGACGGGCGTGCGGTGTAAATTCGGCGGATGGCCGGCACGCCCAGCATCAGGATGATAACGAATGCACCGAACCCGCCACCGGCAATCCACGCGGGAATAAACCCGGTGAGGCCGCTCAGAAACACCAGCGCGGCCACCAGCGCACTGAACAGCCAGAGGTCACGGTTACGCCTTGCGGCGGCGAGGGAATAGTTGTCGGGCCAGCCCGACATCGCCAGGAGGTCGAAATCCATCAACAGCACCCGGTCGCACTGCTTTAGCATCAGGCGTAACGTGCGTTGCCGGGTTTCCGCCAGGGCTTTTTCAATCGCTGCCGGACTCTCCTCCTGCTCAGGCTCGTCCTGCCCGGACTCCGGTACAGCCGGTGAGGTCGCTTTGGCGGGTTGGGCCGGGGCCTGGTCACCCCGGTCAGCATCGCCCAGCGGCGGCTCAGCACCCTGAGCGGCCACTGTGGGGTCTTTCGCCGGCGGCGGCGCCACCGTCGATACCGCCTGTGACGTGGCGGGTGATGGCGACATAATTGGCGCAGGCACCGGGTCTGCCGCGCGGCCCTGTCGCAACACCGGCTCATCAGGCATCTGCTCCGCGCCAGTGGCGGCCTTCAATCTGCTCTCTGCCATAACTCTGTACAAGCGACGTCCGCTGCCAGCGGCCCGCCACGCAGCCTCTTTGAATGGATTCTATTCAGGCTATCGGCCATTTGCCGGGAACCTTGAACCCTTGGCATCGCCGGGTCGTATCGCTATGCTTTCCCGGAGTTTCCAGGCGGCCAGTTGCAGCCGCCCCTGACCAGAGGCAAGTTCATGTTTACAGGTATTGTCCAAGGCGTTGCCACCATCGAGACAGTGTCCCCGGCCCCGGGTCTGAACACTTACGCCATTCGGCTTCCTGCCGGACACACCGGGGGTGTGACCATCGGCGCTTCCGTGGCGATCAACGGCACCTGCCTGACCGTTACCCGGCAGGACGGTGACTGCCTGTATTTTGATGCCATGCAGGAAACCCTGAGGCTGACCACCCTCGGCGCCCTGGGCCAGAACGATCGGGTCAACTTCGAGCGAGCGGCGCGAATTGGCGACGAAATTGGCGGGCATCTGCTTTCGGGCCACGTTCACACCACCGCCACGGTCACCACCATTGAACGCCCGGAAAACAACGTCACCCTGGAATTCGAGGTGCCGGACACCTGGGCGCGGTACATCTTCCCCAAGGGCTACATTGCGATCAACGGCGCCAGCCTGACCATCGGCGAAGTCACCGGAAACCGGTTCAATGTGCACCTGATCCCTGAAACCCTCAGGGCCACCACGTTCGGCGACCTCCAAGAGGGCAATGTTGTCAACATCGAGATCGACAGCCAGACCCAGACCATCGTCGACACCCTGGCACGGCTCGGCTACGACCGACCTGCTCCGCTGTCCTGATGACGGGCAGAGAACACCACGAATTTCGGATCGGCCTGCAGCTGCTGAACCACCGGGAAGTAACGCTTGAGACTGCGGTGGTAACCAAGGTGGCGGTTGCCCACGATTAATAGCTGCCCGTCTCGGGCGAGATGTTGGGCCGCCTGCTGAAACAGCCGCAGGGCGATGTGATCCCCGACCACACCGCCTTCATGGAAGGGTGGGTTCAACAGGATCAGATCAAACGCCCCGACCTCAGCTGGCACACCGTCCGCGTGGTGGAATTCTGCGACGGCATCGGGCGCCAGTTCCTGCACGTTGTGGCGGGCGCTCGCCACGGCCTGACTCGACACATCACTGAACACCACCGCGGCCCCCGGCCGCGCCCGCAGCAGTTCGAGACCAAGAACGCCATTACCGCAGGCGAGATCCAGCACCCGGGCATCTACAGGCAGTGACGCCGCACTATGGCCAATGGCGGGAAATAACAAGCGGCTGCCAATATCCAGACGCTCCCGGGCAAACACCGCCGGCAGGCCCTCCACCGCCCGATTGTAGCCATCGATCACGTAACCCTTCCACTGCCCCGGCCATCCGTCCAGTGTGGCACTGCCCTGCCCGCAGACCACCACGCGGGCTTTCTTCCGGGCCGGGCATACCTGGCGGGTCTGGAGCAGTTCGTTAAACACCTCGGCACTGCGATCCGGCAGGTGCTTGATCATGCCGCCGGCAATGACCACACCATCGGGAGCCAGAACGCTGTTTACCCACCGCAGCAGCCAGCTCAGGTAGTCCAGTTGGCGGGGAATGCGCATGACCACGGCGTCAAACGGCCCCTCTGGCGGTGCCAGCCAGCTCAACGGGGGGGCGGCAATCAGGTTATTGGCCACGCTGTTGCGCTCGAGAGCGTTGGCTAGGGAGGCGCTGTCGGCCAGGGACACGGTATCGAACTGGCCAAGCCCCAGCGTCAACGCACCGAACTGATCGTCCAGCACCAGCACCCTTGGCGGCCCGCCGGTGGTGGTAATCCATGCAGCAGCCTGCTCCAGCAAAAGTTCGTCTGCAGCATCCCAGGCCCTCAGGGTCGGGTCGGTGTTGCCGGGACGCTCCAGACTCAGATTCCGATAGGCGGTTTTCAGGGTGTTGCTTGTCATTTCAGGCACCAAATCAGACAGGGTTCAGACGCGCATCCATTCTAGGCTGATTATTCTAGAAATTAACCCTATGGTGTTTTCCAAGTTGTTTTGAAACCGAACGCACACGAGAGACACCCTATGATCCGCGACTCCATCAAAACCCGTTTTGAATCCGTTCAGGCCGCCGGCAAGCGTTTTGAAGACCAGCTTCGCCCGCAGCTGGACAAGGCGTCCGTCGAGCTGAAGAAAGTACTGGCCAGCCTGGGTGCCGACGTGTCTGAACCCCGTAGCCTGTCTGAAGTGGTCAGCCAGATTCGCAGCAAAAACCCGACCTTCCGCGAGCTGACGCTGCGCCTCGACGTGGCAACCTACGATCTGCGTAAGAAGCTGTGGTGGGATGCCAACATGATGACCGCCTACTTTACTGACAAGGCCGGCAAAACCTACGAGGCAGAGGTCAAGCCCAAACTGACTGAGGCCCGCAACCGCGCCGAGTCTGAAGCCCGCCGCTTGCTTGAGCAGGTGCGTGAGCTGGCGCCGCGCCGTCCGGCCCCCGAGCAGGCCGAAGAGGCCGGCAAGCAGGACTGATTTCAGGTTGGCTCCGTCTTAGTGTTGGAAGCAACCTTTTGCCCCTCACCCCAGGGGCTTTTTTATGTCTGGCGTTTGGCGGAATACACCGTGAAGCGCTTGTCGCTGGCGAGGCGGGTGACCGGTCCGATCGTTCTGCGGATCAACGCCTCATAGGGCAAGAAACTGTTCGCCACCAACCGTAATTCCCCTCCAGGCTGAAGATGCGCTGCCGCTTGCCGCAGAAATTGCTCCGTCATGGTGGTATCGGTGCGCACACCAGCATGAAACGGCGGATTGGTCACAATGGCGCGGTACTTCCGGGTTACCGCAGCCAACCCGTCGGATGCCAGCACGTCTCCCAGGGTCTGGTTTTTCTGGTAGGTCGCACGGGTGCAAATCACCGCCTGTGACTGCACATCCACCGCATCAATCGGCGCGGGTTCGGTGCCGCCAGCCCGCTGCCACGCCTGAATCCAGCTACCAATCACACCCGAGCCGCAGGCAAAATCCAGGGAATGGCCCCGGGGCAGCGGCAGGTCCGCCAGGGTTTGCAGCAGCATCAGGGTGCCATGATCCGGTTCGCCGTCACTGAAGATCCCCGGTAACCCGGCCACGGACACCTGAACACCGGCGGCGTCGACGATATGCCAGCTCATCCAGTGCTCAAGGTCAAACCCGCCAGCAGTGGCAAAACTGTCGGCCAGCCACACCTGGCAATGGCGGGCACTGTCGACCTTGCTGGCCTCCGGCGCCACCGCCTTGAGCTGCTTGACGGCACCGGCGATGCCTTCGCGCTTCTCTCCGATCAGGATCAGTCTCGCCCCGGCAGCCGCCAGATACCCCGCCAGAGCCAGACGGAAGGCCAGTTCTGCCCGCGCCTTGGGCAGAAACACCACCACCGTGTTGGCAGCATTACCCTGCAGGGCCGTGTCGTCATAACCGAAGGCCATTTGCCAGCCGTTCAGGGCCGGAGTTCTGGCGAACACACCCGCATGATCCGTGAGCGCCAGGCCGCCGCCGGGCAAGTCGGACAGTAGCGAGGTATCGGACAGGCCGATCAGGGCCAGACGGCCGACAATGAGATCACGATTCTTGAGCAGGGCTTCGTGGGCGTTGGGCAGAGCAGACATGACGTTCGAGTATCCCGGGCTGGTGTACAGGCGGGATACTCTAACCGGAAATGGCTCCGGAGTCTTGGGAGAGTTGGCGGTTACTTTTTCTGACGCCCAGACCGGACAGGCCGCAAAATCAGCTCTTCGACGCTGTTGGTCTGCACCGCATCGCGCTCTTCCTCACTGGCGATGGACAACCCCATATCCCGCAGGATGCCGTCGGCGACATCGTAGACGAAGCCATGAACAGTCAATGGCTGGCCCCGGCGCCACGCTTCCTGCACGATGTTGTTCTGACACACGTGACCCACCTGCTCCACCACGTTCAGTTCGCAGAGGCGATCCACCCGGTCCTGATCATTGGACAGAGCATCCAGCACCGATTGGTGCTTGTCGCGCACATCCTGGACGTGGCGCAGCCAGTGACTGATCAGGCCAAAGCCCTCGTTCATCATCGCCGCCTTCACCCCGCCGCAGCCATAATGGCCAACCACCAGGATGTGCTTGACCTTCAGCACCTCGATGGCGAACTGAAGAACAGAGAGGCAATTGAAGTCGGTGTGTACCACCACGTTGGCAACATTGCGGTGAACGAACAGTTCGCCGGGCATCAGATCAACGATCTGGTTTGCCGGAACGCGGCTGTCCGCGCAGCCGATCCACAGATACTCCGGCGCCTGCTGATTCGACAAACGATGAAAAAACTGGGGATCCTGAGCCTTGATGCCGTCGGCCCAGGATTTGTTTTTTTCCAGAAGGTGATCAAGCTGCCGCATTTGCATTCTCCCCGTTAAATGAACCTGTAGCGGAATTGAACGGGAATCAGCGGCTTAACGCAATACTCAGTTTGTCTGAATGCTTCCATCCACGTGACTGCTGTGCATCGTGGATTGCGCCAGATCCAGCAATTCCCGCAGCGCCACCGAGAACATGGCGTACTCCGGTTCGCGGACCCCCTTCAATTCGGTGAGCATGGTTTTCCAGCGACTGATCATGCCGTCATGTCTGGCCATCCAGCCCTCCACGCAGCTCGGGACGTCCTTGGCATTGCCGGCCAGCTTGAGCACCCCGGTGGTGAGGGCCCGCTGTT
Source organism: Marinobacter sp. M-5 (assembly GCF_032911545.1). Taxonomy (NCBI): domain Bacteria; kingdom Pseudomonadati; phylum Pseudomonadota; class Gammaproteobacteria; order Pseudomonadales; family Marinobacteraceae; genus Marinobacter; species Marinobacter sp. M-5. Next base: position 1,152,493 of record NZ_JAWJEK010000001.1, on the reverse strand, counting down.
GCCAATCCAGATCCTCGCGGAAGCTTTCCCGCGCCAGCGCCTGCCAGTGCGACGCCGGAATCAGCGCGGCGATGGCATTGGCAAACCAGCTCAGATCCAGCCGTTCGCCCAGATCATAGTAAAGGTTGGCGACCGTTTTCAGCGGCAGTCCGGTGGCTTCCCGGGCCTCGATGATACCCAGCGAGGAATACAGGTAACTCGTGCCCGCCAGCACCGAGGCCAGCTCCTTGGGCAGCCCGGCTTCCAACAGCTCGTTAAAACGTTTGTCCCAGTGAGACCGCGCCTGTTCGCCAAGGTAATCCGGCAGATCAGCGGTGATTTTCCAGACGCTGTCAGCAAACCGCTCCATGTGGCTCTGGATGCTGAGTTCGGCACGACGATTGCGCAGCAGCCAGCGCACCGAGCGCCGCACCAGTCGCATCAGGTCGTTCATCAGCTCCATCTGCAGTTTTGCCGGAATGTGGAAGTCGAGAGATTCGATCCGGTCCCACCAGGTGTCCAGGCGGAACACATCCCGCGCGATGATCCAGGCCAGGGCGATCGACGCCGGATCAGCACCAGTAGACTGCGACAGGCGCTCCACAAAAGTAATCCCCATGTGATTGACCATATCGTTGGCGATCTGAGTGGCAATGATTTCCCGCCGCAGCTGGTGCTCGCCGAGCTCATCGGAGAACTTACGGGTCAGTGCCTGCGGGAACACCTTGTACATTTCGCCCGCCAGCAGGGGTTCGTCCGGTAATGAGCTGGCAATCAGTGTCTGCTTGAGATCCCCTTTGACGTAAGAAATCAGTACCGACAGCTCCGGGCGGGTCAGGCCTTTCTTGTCGAGCTTGCGTTCAGACAGTGTCTCGTCCTCCGGAAGGAATTCCAGGGCACGATTGAGCTTGCCCTCGCTCTCGAGGGTATTCATCAACCGCCGATATTCTTCCATACGGCCAGTGGCATCGACGCTGGCGATACTGATGGCCTGGGTCTGGCGGTAGTTGTTCTTCAGCACCAGATCGCCGACATCGTCGGTCATGTCCTCGAGCATAACGTTGCGCTGCTTGGCGGTCAGATCGCCCAGGGCCACCGCCCGGTTGAGCAGGATCTTCATGTTCACTTCGTGGTCGGAACAATCCACGCCGCCGGAGTTGTCGATGAAATCAGTATTCAGGCGGCCACCGTTAAGAGCGAACTCAATACGGCCCAGTTGGGTCATGCCCAGATTGCCGCCCTCACCCACCACCTTGCAGCGCAATTCGGCACCGTTGATTCGCAGACCGTCGTTGGCCTTGTCGCCGACGTCACCGTGGGTCTCCGCCTGCCCCTTGACGTAGGTGCCGATGCCACCAAACCAGAGCAAATCCACCTGTGCCTTGAGAATATGGGTGATCAGCATGTTTGGCGGCACCCGGTCCGACTTGATGCCCAGCAGCTTCTTCATTTCCGGGCTGACCGGAATGGACTTGGCGCTGCGACTGAAAACACCCCCGCCTTTGGAGATCAGCTTGCTGTCGTAATCGGTCCAGGACGAACGCGGCAGCTTGAACAGACGCTTGCGTTCCTTATAACTCTTCTCGGCATCCGGGGTCGGGTCGATGAAGATGTGCACATGGTTGAACGCCGCCACCAGGCGGGTTTTCTCGGAGCACAGCAGGCCATTACCGAACACGTCGCCGCCCATATCACCAATGCCGATGGCGCTGAACTCGTCCAGCGCAGGATTGATGCCCATTTCGCGGAAATGCCGCTCCACGGACACCCAGGCGCCGCGGGCAGTAATGCCCATCTTCTTGTGGTCGTAGCCATTGCTGCCACCGGAGGCAAAGGCGTCGCCCATCCAGAAGCCATATTCGGCAGAGAGGCCGTTGGCAATGTCGGAGAAAGTGGCTGTGCCCTTGTCGGCAGCGACCACCAGATAGTGGTCGTCGTCATCGTGACGAATCACCTGCTCCGGAGGCTGAATGCCGGCGTCCACCAGGTTGTCGGTGATGTCCAGAAGGCCGCGGATAAAGGTTTTATAGGCTTCGATCCCTTCCGCCTGGAAGGCTTCCCGATCGGAAGGGTCTGGCAACCGTTTGGCTACAAAACCGCCTTTGGCGCCCACGGGCACGATCACTGCGTTCTTTACCTGCTGGGCTTTCACCAGGCCAAGAATCTCAGTGCGGTAGTCCTCGAAGCGATCAGACCAGCGCAGCCCGCCGCGGGCCACTTTGCCACCTCGCAGGTGCACCCCTTCAACCCGCGGCGAATACACGAAGATTTCAAACATCGGCATCGGCAGCGGCATGTCCGGAATCTGGGTGGGATCGAATTTGACGCTGATGTAGGGCTTGTTGTTGCCGTCATCATCGCGCTGGAAATAGTTGGTGCGCAGGGTCGCCTGGATCAGTTCCAGGTACAGGCGCAGCACGCGGTCTTCACTGAGGTTCTCGACATTGTCCAGGCCCGCATTGAACTCGATCTCCAGCTTCTGCTGGGCGGCCCGGCTCTTGCCTTCGCTCTGGTAACGCTCGGGATTGAAACGCACTTCGAAGAACTCGAGCAGCATCTGCGCCAGATCCACATGATTGACCAGAGTGTTGGAGATGAAGGTCTGGCTGTTGGAGAAGCGGATCTGCCGCATGTAGCGGGCGTAAGTCCGCAACAGGGCGATCTGCCGCCAGCTCATGTAGGACGACAGCAGCAACCGGTTGAAAGCATCGTTCTCGGCATCGCCATACCAGACCCGGCGGAACAGATCCTCGAAGATCGGACGGATGCGGTGGATATCCACCACACGGCCGCTATAAGCCTGCAAGGTGAAATCGTGGATCCACACCACCTTGCCATGCCGGTCGCTGACTTCGAACGGGTGCTCACCGATAACACGGAAGCCGAGGTTATCGAAGATCGGCATGACATCCGACAGTGGCAGGGGCTCGTCAGCGTAGAACAGCTTGAAGTGAAGAACGCTCTCCTCTTCCTCCAGCGCTCGGTAGAAACTCATAGTCAACTGCCCGGCAGCGGCGCCGGCAATGTGCTCCAGATCGATGGCAGCGCGGCGGGGCGAGAACATGTCGGTGTAACTGGCGGGGAAACCGCCGGAATACAGCCGGTGCAGCTCGTTGCCCTGCTCTTCACCGTACACTTCATTGAGCGCCTCCCCCAGGCCATCCCGCCAGGACTGGGCCAGTTCGATCACTTTTTCGCGAATCTCGGCAATCGGCAACTGGCGGTTTTCCACCTGGGGAACGCGGATGGTGAACTGCACCCGCGCCAGTACCGACTCCGAAAAGTGGGTCACAAATTCGATGTCTTCCGCTTCCAGGCGATCCAGCAGCACCTGCTCCACCTTCAGGCGCAACTCGGTGTTGTAGATGTCCCGCGGAAAGAACGCCAGACAGGTCACAAACTGGCCATACACGTCCTCGCGCATGAACAGCTCGATCCGGCGCCGCTCCTGGATGTAGAGAATGCTTTTGGCCACACCCAGCAGCTCCTGGGGCTCGATCTGGAAAAGCTCGTCACGGGGGTACAGCGTCAGGATCTGTTCGAGCTCCTTGCCGGCATAATCTTCCCGCAGGAAACCGGACTTCTTCATCACCAGCTCGAACTTGCGGCGCAGCAGCGGGATTTCGTCCGGCCGCTCGTTGTAGGCGCGGGCGGTGTACAGTCCGAGAAAGCGGCGTTCACCCACCACTTCCCCTTTACTGTTGAATTTCTTGACTGCGATGTAATCCGGGTAAGCCGGGCGGTGAACGCGGGACCGCTGCGCCGATTTGGCAAAAATGAAAATGTCGTCGGTGCGGGTCATCTCGTGACGGGTTCGCTGGGGCAGCTCGTTCAGCCGCACCCGGTCCGGCCGCTCGTTGTTGACCCGCAGAATACCGAGCTCGGAATTCTCCACCCGGCGAACCACCATGCCGCTCTTGTCCTTGGCAAAGTCGTATTCGTCATACCCGAGGAAGGTGAAACGATCCCCCAACAACCAGGTCAGAAACGCCCGCGCTTCTTCCTTGTCGTCATCGCTGATGCCTGCCGTGGTGGCATCCAGTTCCGCCAGAATCTCGCTCACCTTGCCGGTGACCACCGGGAAATCCTCGACGGCGATCCGCACTTCGTGGAGGATGGTCTGCAGCACCTGCTCCAGCTCACGCAAATCCTTCGGGTCGCTGTGGCGGTCAATCTCCAGCACAATGAATGCTTCGTACTCGGAGCCGGCGCTGGATTTCTTGGTGGAATGCAGTTTCTGCAGCTTGCCGTCAGCGTTGCGGTCAACCCGCAGGATGGAATGCTGGATCGAATGAGTACCGATTTCGCGCTGGTTGATGGCAATGCGCAGGGAATCGATCAGGAACGGAATATTCGGATGCAGGATAAAGATGACAGTGTGGGTGGACTGCCAGCCATCGCTCTCCAGGTCCGGGTTGAACACCGCCACCGGGGTTTCTTCCGCACTGCGTTTCTGCAGGAACTGCCAGGCCGCGAGCACCGCTCCGTAGGTATCCGAAAATCGTCGACTGACCAGCTCCTCAAGGGGAATATGCGCGTAATGTTGCTTGGCAAATTCACTGATCTTTTTTGCTTCGGTTTTCGCAATTTTCTGTGCGAAAGCTTCAGCCAGCTGTTCGAAGAACTGATCCTTGCTGGCCACCGTCAGCGCATTCATAGTCAACCTCGGTTAGTGTGAAATAAACGTAATCAGGGTATCGTCACATAAGCATAGTCAAGCCCTTGATTTTTGCCGACCAAATGCCAAAACTGCGGCAACTACGTACGCAAAGAGCCTCCACACAGGAACAACGATTACCCATGTCATTACAGCATACGTTCGGGGAGCTTCGATCTCAGTTAGCCAAAAGGATCATAGGTCAGGAAAAGCTGGTAGACCGGCTGCTGATTGCGTTACTGGCAGACGGTCATCTGCTGGTAGAAGGGGCGCCGGGTCTGGCCAAAACCACGGCCATCAAGGCACTTGCGGAGCATCTCGAAGGGGACTTTCACCGAATCCAGTTCACCCCCGACCTGCTGCCGTCGGACGTCACCGGCAGTGAGATCTACCGCGCCGAAACCGGCCAGTTCGACTTCCAGCACGGCCCGATCTTCCATAACCTGGTGCTGGCTGACGAAATCAACCGGGCACCGGCAAAAGTGCAGTCGGCGTTGCTCGAAGCCATGGGCGAGCGCCAGGTCAGTGTCGGCATGCGCACCTTTCCCCTGGACCCGCTGTTCATGGTGATGGCCACCCAGAACCCGATCGAACAGGAGGGGACCTACCCGCTGCCAGAAGCCCAGCTTGACCGTTTCCTGATGCACGTGGTGATTGACTACCCGTCGGCCGATGCCGAAAAAGCCATTCTCCATCTGGCCAGAAACGATTACCGCCAGGGACAGCCGGCGGTGGAAGTGCGGCTGAGCGCGGACCAGGTGTTCCAGGCACGCCGCGAAATTGGCGACATCTACATGGCCGAGCCGGTCGAGCAGTATCTGCTGGCGCTGGTATTGGCTACGCGTAACCCGCAAAGTCTGGATCCGGAGCTGGCGCGCTGGACGGCCTTTGGCGCCAGCCCCCGTGGCACCATCGCGCTGGATCGCTGCGCCCGCGCCCTGGCCTGGCTCGATGGCCGCGATTACGTCAGCCCGGACGATGTGCGCCAGATCGCTTTTGACGTGCTTCGCCACCGCATTCTGCTGACCTTCGAAGCGGAAGCCGAAGGAATGACGGCTGACATGGTGATTCAGAGACTGATTGATCACGTTCCCGTAACCGCCTGATCACACGCAATGATGCTTTCGCCTCACGCCACCCATATCGACCTGCCCGCGCTGATCCGCCTTCAGGCGGACGCCAGGGCCCTGAAGCTGCCAGCCGCGCGGCCGGTGCGCAGTCAGCAGGCCGGCCTGCAGAGGTCTCCACAACGGGGCAGAGGCATGGCATTCGCGGAGGTGCGGCAGTATCAGCCGGGTGATGACATCCGCAGCATAGACTGGCGGGTGACCGCCCGCCGCCAGGCCCCCCATACAAAGCTATACGAGGAGGAACGGGAGCGCCCGGTTCTGCTGCTTTGTGATCTCGGGCCCACCCTGTTTTTTGCCAGCACAGGGGCCTACAAACAGGTACGCTGCGCGCAAATGGCCGGCATTCTGTCCTGGCTGGCGCTGTGGTCCGGAGATCAGGTCGGGGGCATTGTATTCAACGGCCGGGAGCTGACCGTGCAGCGCCCTGCCCGACGCAAAAAATCCGTGCTGCAACTGCTCGACACCCTGGCGAAACAACAGAGGCTACCGGACAACCCGCAAGCGCCGGATGTGCGGGCAACCGCGCTGACGGCCAATCTGGATACCGCGCTTGGCGAGGCCCGACGCGTTGCCCACACCGGCAGCCGCATCTTTGTGATCAGCGATTTCCTCAACCTCACCGCGGATACCCCCCGACTGCTGGGCGCTCTGGCCCGGCACAATGCCGTCAGTGCCCTGCGCATTGCCGACCCGTTGGAGCTGGAGCTGCCGGATAGCGGGCGCTTCGCCGTGGCCGGTGAGGAAGGCCCGGTGTGGTTCGATGCCGGCAATCCTGCATTTCAGCAGGCCTGGCACGACAAAGTGGCGCATCACGAAGCCGATCTTGCCGACTGTTTCCGAACCGGAGGGGTCCGGCCAGCGACCGTAATGACCGGCGATGAGCCGGCCATCGTGCTGCAATCCCTGCTTGGCCCCAGAGGGAGGATCGGCTGATGGAACAGGATCCGCTGAGCCAGCTTCGGGATATCCAGCTTCCCGAAACCGGCGGCTTCTGGCCCCCGGCACCGGGCTGGTGGCTGCTCCTGGTTCTGGTGCTGATCGCACTGATGGCCCTCTTCCTGATGATCCGTCGCCGCCGGCGCAGACACCGCTGGTTGCGGATTGCGCGCCGGGAGCTGGACCTGCTTGCCCGGTCCCGCACCGCCTCTCCCGAGTGGTTTGCCCAACTCAATGCCCTGCTGAAACAGTGTGCCCGCACACGCTACCCCACGGAGCGCCCGGAGGCCATGAGCGGCGATCAGTGGGCGGACTTCCTGTTGAAAACCAGTCCGCAAGACCGGGTGGCGTCGCGGCCTGCCGTTGAGGCCATGATCACCAGCAGCTGGCAACCGACAGCGTCGGCGGATCCGGACAGCGCTATCGCGTTCGCACGGGCGTGGCTTGGGGGTCAGTCATGCTGAGTCTTGCCTATCCCTGGGTGTTGCTGTTGGTGCTGGCGCCGCTGTTGGTCCGCCTGGTCCGGCGCTCGGGGCAATCGGTCGACGCACCGGTGCTGCCCGTCGGGCACTGGCTGTCGGATCTCCCCGGGGTTAGCCGCAGTGGCAGCCGCTTGCCCTGGTGGCAGGGTGTGTTTCTGCTGCTTGCCTGGCTGTTGCTGGTGGTAGCGGCAGCGCGCCCTCAACACGTGGGTGAGCCCGTGCAAATGCCGGTCAGCGGCCGCGACCTGCTATTGGCAGTGGATATCTCACCCAGTATGGATGAGCAGGACATGATCATTCAGGGCCGCGGCATCAACCGCCTGCAGGCGGTCAAGCGGGTGGTGGATGACTTTATCCAGCGTCGCGAAGGGGATCGCCTGGGCCTCCTGCTGTTCGGCACTGAACCCTATATCCAGGCGCCGCTGACCTTCGATCTGGCGACCGTACGCACACTGCTGAATGAAGCCGGAATCGGCATGGCCGGTCGCGCCACCGCCATCGGCGATGCTATCGGACTCGCGGTCAAACGATTGCGAGACCGCCCTCAGGAGCAGCGCGTGGTGATCCTGCTGACCGATGGCGCCAACACCGCCGGTGAGATCACCCCCGACAAGGCCACCGAAATTGCCAAGGCAACCGGTGTGCGCATCTACACCATCGGCATTGGCGCCGAATCCATGATCCAGCGCGGTTTGCTGGGCTCCCGCCAGGTGAACCCGTCACGGGATCTCGATGAAGCCCTGCTGGAACGCATGGCCGAGCAGACCGGCGGCGAGTTCTTCCGCGCCCGCAGCCTGCCGGAACTGGAGATGATCTACCAGAGTATTGATCAGCTCGAACCCATTGAGCTTGAGGGCAAACATTACCGCCCGGTGACGGACCTGTTCGTCTGGCCGGCTGCCGCGGCGGTCTTGGTCTGGCTGTTATTACAGGCACTCAAACTGGCGCGGGTGGCGGGCGTACGCAATCCCGATAATCCGCGTCAGCGGGGACAACGGAGGCCGCGCCATGGCTGACTTCCACTTCCTGCGCCCGCTGTGGCTGTTGCTCCTTCTGGCCATTCCATTCCTGCCAGTGATGTTCCGCAAGGCGCGCCAGAGTGACAGCGGCTGGGCACGCATCATCCCGGATCGGTTGCTGCGCCCGGTCATCACCCGCCATGGTCAGTCCAGCGGGCACAGCCGGTCACCCTTGCTGGTGGCCGCCGCAGCGCTGCTCGTTCTGACCATTGCGCTGGCAGGGCCCGCCTGGCGTCAGGTGCCAACGCCGCTGCAGCAACAGAATGACAGCCTGGTGGTGGTACTGGATTTGTCGTTGTCGATGCTGGCCACGGACGTGGAGCCCGATCGTCTGACCCTGGCAAAGCGCAAGATCCGCGACATTCTCGATCAGCGGGAAGGCAGCCTCACCGCCCTGGTGGTGTATGCGGCGGACGCCCACGCTGTCAGCCCTCTGACGGACGACCGCAACACTATCGTCGGCTTGCTCGATGTGCTCGATCCGGTGATCATGCCGGCGCCCGGAAACCGGGCCGATCTCGGCGTTGCGCGGGGGCTGGCGTTGCTGGAACAGGGTGCCCCCGGGGACGGTCAGCTGCTGCTGTTGACCGATAATGTCAACGACCGCTACCAGGACCAGATCACGGAAACCCTTCGAGACAGCCCGTTCCCACTGAGCACCCTGATCGTCGGCACTGCGGAAGGTGGCCCCATTCCGTTACCCAAACAGGGCTTTATCCGCGAAAACGGCAGTATCGTCATGGCCAAGGCCAGTCCGTCGGCATTGCAGCAATTGGCCAGCCGCAACGGTGGCCGTAGCCAGCGCCTCACCATCGACGACACCGACATCAATAACCTGCGCCTGCGGTCCGAAGACGCCGGGGAGTGGCAGGACAGCGAGCGGGATCTCACCGTCAATCGCTTTCAGGACGACGGTTACTGGCTGCTATGGCTGGCCCTGCCGCTGATTCTGATCGGGTGGCGTAAAGGCGCCCTTGCCCTGATGTTGTTCACTCTGCTGCCACTGGCACCCAGGCCCGCAATGGCACTGAGCTGGGCAGAACTCTGGGCGCGCGAAGACCAACGGGCACCTGCAATGATCGCCGAAGACCCGGCAAGCGCTGCCACGGAACTGGAGAATCCGGAGTGGCGCGGCAGCGCACACTACCGGAATCAGGATTACGAGGCCGCGGCGGAAGCGTTCGACCGCGCCGCCACGCCGCGGGCCGATTACAATCGCGGTAACGCTCTGGCCCGCGCCGGCAAACTGGAAGAAGCGATCAAGGCCTATGACGACGCGCTGGACGCAGAACCCGACATGGAAGATGCCCGTGTCAACCGGGATCTGGTGGAGCAACTGCTGAACCAGCAGCAGTCAGAAAACCAGTCCGGGGACGGCGACCAGGACCCGGACAATCAGAACAGCGACGATAATGGGAGCGACAGCGACCAGAATCAACAAGGCAATGACAGCAACAACGGTGAACAGGATCCCGACAGCCAGCAGGGCGACCAGACTGGCCAGGAGAGTGGCCAGGAAAGCAGCGAAGAAACCGGCGAGCAGCAGAATAGCCAGAGTGGTGCGCCGTCAGACCAGGAGAATGGCAACGAGCCACCACAGCAGCCCTCTGGCACCGAAAAGTCTGCCACGGCGAATGACGCCAACGGCCAGCAGCAACCGGCGCCGGCAGAATTGACCGAAGCGCCCCTGACTCAGGGCCAGGAGCAGTGGCTGAGGCGGATTCCGGACGATCCGGGCGGACTGTTACGGCGGAAATTCCTGCAGCAGTACCAGCAACGAGATACTCAATCCGACGAGGGTGATACCCCATGGTAAACCGGCTTGCGACCCCCTTCTTCCTGACCGCCATGCTGTTCTGCCTGGCGTGGCCCGCCTGGGCCGAGAATGAACTCACGGTAGAGCCGGACAGAGCACAACTCTACGAGGGCGAGGTGCTCACGCTCAATGTGCGGGGCAGCATGAAGATCGACATCAACCTCGGCAACCTGTTCGATCTGGACATTTCCAACCTGCCGTCACCGGACATCGAAAAAGTCGAGGAAGACTTCGAGATTCTCGGGCGCAACCAGCGCTATAGCATCCGCACCGTCAACAATGAAATGGTGGGCGAAATCACTTGGACCTTCGAGCTGGCGCCTAAGACCACCGGCAGGCTGACCATCCCGGCCCTGACCTTCCAGGACGCCCAATCAGAACCGGTGGATATCAATGTGATGAGCGGAAGTCCACCGCAGCAGGACAGCGAGGAACCGCGGGACAGTTTCATTGAGCTGTCCACTGACAAAGACGAGGTGTTCGTTCAGGAACAGCTGGTGCTGACCATCAAGCTGTTTTTCAGCGGCAATTTGATCCGTGGCGAATTGTCCGAACCCGAGCACCCGAACGCGATCATTGAAACTCTGGGCAAACAGCGGGAGTACAGCCGCTACCGCGACGGCGCACGCTTTCGCGTGGTGGAGCGGCGTTACGCGATCTATCCCCAGCAGCCCGGGGAATTCACCCTCAATACTATCCGCTTCGAGGGGCGGGCACGCACCCCGGACGGCCAACTCAAGTTCCTGCGTGACAGCGAGGACCTGTTCGATATCCCGGTGAAAGCCATACCCGCCAGTTTCAGCGGTGATACCTGGTTGCCGGCGCGCAGCCTGGAGCTGACAGAGTCCGGGCTGCCCGAAAACCAGACACTGACCACCGGCCAGAATCTGACCCGCACACTGGCACTGAAGGCGGAGGGATTGCCCGCAGAAACGCTGCCACCGTTTACGGAAATGGACGTGCCGGGCATCCGCACCTACCCGGAAACCCCCGAACGGAACACCGACGCCACCGGCGACGGCCTCACCTCTAGCCTGACACAGACCACGGCCATGGTGCCCGTGCAGCCAGGCAACCTGATTGTGCCGGAGATACGCATTGCGTGGTGGGACACCGAGGCGGATGAGGAAAAATACGCCGTGATTCCTGCTCGAACCCTGGCCGTGAAGGCACCACCGGGTCAGGCACCGGCGCCGTCACCCCGCCAGGACAAAAAGCCGGATACAGGCGCCGACACCGCCCAGCAAGCTGCCCCGGCCATGCCGGGGAGTTCCGGTTTCTGGCCGTGGCTCAGTCTGATTCTGGCCCTGGCCTGGCTGGTAACAGCGGGCTTGTGGTGGCGCACAAGGGGCAAAAAGGATGCGGGGCAGCGCGGCCAGCCGTTGGCCACCGACGAAGGCGAGAAAGTCCTGTTCGAGCAGCTGTGCAAAGCGGCCACCACCGGATCCTCGAACACCCTCAGGCTGCTGCCGCAATGGGCGAACCGGCATTTTTCCCACCGCAGTGGTATCGACCACCCGTTTGACAGCGTTGCCGAGGTCACAGCCCATGTGGGCGATGCGCGCCTGAGTGAACAGCTTGAGGCCCTGCAGCGCCACCTGTTTGGCAAGCCCGGGCAAGAACAGGAACCGTGGCACGGTTCAGCGCTGGTCGCCGCCCTCAGGCGGGTTCGCGGCGATCGTGCTTCCCTCGCCAGCCAGGCAGACAGCCTGCCTCCGCTGTACCCGGAAGGGCTGACCGGTCACTCGTGAGCCCGGGCCTGACGGCCGGCTTCAGTCCCGCAGCTGGTGGTCAATCACCAGGGTTGCAGCGACCTCCCGGTTATCGGTCACGGCAACCGGATCCGTCACTACACCCTGCCAGTCGCCTTCCTGGGCCTTCGCCGTACCGGACGGCGACAGGCGAGCCACCAGCAAGACTTCGGCGGCTTCCGACACGCGGTTTTCCGGCGACATGGTGTAGCGGTCGTCAAGTCGGATGTCCGCTGGCAGATCCCCTGCGGTCAGACGCGCCACCGCTAGCGGAACGCGATTCTCCCGATCCGTGCTGCGGGCAAACACAAACAGCGTGGTGTCATCGGGGATCTGTCCTTCGAAGGCTTCCGTCAACTCAACCCGTACCGTCACACCGGGTCCGTTGGCCTCTGCGACCTCCTGTTCTGGCGCATCCCGGCCGAGTCGTTGATAGGCCTCGCGGATGCCCTCGCGAATGGACGCGATCTGCGGATGATCTGGTGCCACGTCGACAATGCGTTCCCAATAGCCTACAGCCTGTTCGTAGTTTTCCCCGCTGAACGCGGAGATGCCCAGCAGACCCAGTGCATTGACCTCGTCCGGATTCAGCGCTCGCGCCTTGCCGATCGCTCGGGTGACGTCATCGTTCAGTGCGCCCTGACTGTTAAAGAACAGCGCCTGGGCAGACAGCCCCCAGGCCGTGGCTTCGGACTGTTGGTCATCCTGCACCTGGCCGGCCAGCTGTTCAAACGCCCAGGCTGCATCCTCGTATTGCTCCAGACGCATGTAGCTGCGCCCGAGCATGGCCCAGCCCTCGGTATTGTCAGGCTTGGCTGCCAGGCGTTCCCGCAATTGTTCGGTGAGCCGGGTCATCTGCTGAACACGGTCGCCAGAGGAGGCCGTCATTTCCTGCATCGCACGGTACTGCGCAACGTCCTCCATGGCGCCCCACTGCTGGTACATGTACACCGCAGCCGCAGGCACCGCCAAAAAACTCAGCAGGGCAATGACCAGGGCGCTGCGGCGTCCCCGCCCCGGCGTAACCCCACCCGCCGAGCCATTGTCAGCGTCAGGGACATCGTCCAGCATGCTGCCCGCCAGCTCTTCGCGCAGTTGCCGGTAATTCTCTTCATCGAGAATGCCGGCCTGGTATTCGCTGTCGAGCTCCTCCATGCGGGAACGATAGGCCATCAGATTCTGATTACGCAGATCCAGTTGGGCGCGACGATCCGCGCGGTGCGAAAACAGCGGCCAGATAATGAAAGCCAGCGACAGGCATATCAGCGCTGCGGCGAGTATCCAGAATAAAGTATCAGTCATAGGAGTTTCGTAACGTGTTGGAAGGGAGTGGAAACATCAGATCAGGAGTGGCTGTTCCGGTCTTCGCCGGCCAGCAACCGGCTGACCCGGGCCTGCTCCTCGGAAGTAAGGCTGGCGCCCTGCTCACCGCGGCGGCGCGACCGTATCACAATGCCGCCGACCACCAGCAGGCCGATACCCACGGTAATGGCGGGTGTCGCCCACAGTAAAAAGGTACGACGGTCCACCTCCGGGTTGTAGCGCACAAACTCGCCGAAGCGATCCACCAGGGCACCGACAATGGCGTCGTCTGACGCGCCATCCTGCATCATCAGGTAGACCGCATCCCGCATGTCCTTTGAGATCGGTGCATTGGAGTCGGCAATGTTCTGATTCTGACACTTCGGGCAACGCAGCTCGGATATCAACTCGCGGTAGCGCTGCTCCTCCGCCAGGTTATCAAAGCCCTGGACGTTCGCCTCGTCGGCGGACACCGTCTGTGGCAGCATCGCCAGCAGCAGACACATGGCAAACCACCGGGCCATCACGCGCCCTCCCGGTATCGAGTCACCAGCGGTTCCAGGTCTTCTTTCCAGACCTTTTCATTCACCACCCCGACATGGCGGTGCCGCACAATGCCCTCGGCGTCAATCACGTAGGTTTCCGGCGCGCCGTAGACGCCCAGATCAAAGCCCAGCGTACCCCGGGGGTCGTAAAGGGTCACCGCATAGGGGTCACCCAGGCGCTCCAGCCAGACCAGCGCATCTTCGCGATTGTCCTTGTAGTTTAGGCCGATAATACGCACGCCCTTGTCCTCCGCCAGCCACAACAGGTCGTCGTGCTCGTCGCGGCAGGCGGGGCACCAGGTGCCCCACACGTTCAACAGAGACACCTCGCCCCTGAAAACCTCACCGTCCAGTTGCCGCTCAGCGTCAGCGAGATCGGACAGGTTAAAAGCTGGCACGGGTTTGCCAATCAACGCAGATTCCAGCCGATTGGGATCTTTGCCGATACCTGCGAAAAGCACCACGCCAAGCACGATGACCAGAATCACCGGCAAAAACAGGAACAGGCGCTTCATGACAGCGCCTCCGCCGCGTCGCCCCGGGGCTCGGGCGTAGTGGCGGCGCGCTTCTCAGTAGCCTTGTCGCGGACACGATAGCGCCGGTCCGCGATGGCCAGGAAGCCGCCGGCGGCCATGAAAATCGAACCCAACCACAGCCAGCGCACCAGCGGCTTGTATTGCAGCCGGATCGCCCAGGCGTCGTCGCTGATGCGCTCACCGACCGCGACAAACACATCGCGGAACAGTCCGGCGTCAATGCCTGCCTCGGTCATGACGCTGCGCTGCACGAGGTACTGGCGTTTTTCCGGATGCAGGATCGAGACAGCATCTCCGTCCAGCGACACTACAAAAGTGCCATACTGGGCGGAAAAATTGCGGCCCTGGCGATCCCCGATCTCGATAAACTCGACCTGGTAATCCCCCACCATCGCGGTGTCACCCGGACTCATGCGCACATCACGTTCGATCCCGTAATTGGAAACCACGGTGGCACCGGCCATGGTGATGGCCATGCCCAGATGCCCCAGCACCATGCCGTAATAGCTCCGGGACTGGCGCTTGAGGCCATACAGCCGCCCTTTTCTGGACGCCGATTTGTCCCACAGATCCCAGAGGGTCGCGACCGATACCCACACCGCTGCGAAACAGCCCATGAAGGCCCAGGGCTTGAATCCACCATAGACCACCATCAAAACGGTGGTTACCAGCAGGCTGACCGCCAGCGGCCACAACAATTTACGACCCAGCCAGCCCCCGTCGGTTTTCTTCCAGCGCGAGAACACTCCGGCGCCCATCAGCAATCCGGTCGCCACGGCCAGCGGGCTGAAGGTGAGATTGAAGAATGGCTCACCGATGGACAACCGCCCCATGTCCAGGTAATCCAGCACCAGCGGGTACAGGGTTCCGATCAGAACCAGCAGTGTGGCAGCCACCAGCAGCACGTTGTTCAACAGCAGGAAAATCTCCCGCGACATCGAGCCGTAGCGGGAACGGACATGCACGACCGGGGCACGAACCGCGTAAAGTATCAGGCTCGATACAATGGTGATGGCCAGCAGCGCCAGCAGGAAAGTACCGCGCTCAGGGTCGGAAGCAAACGCATGCACCGAGGTCAGTACACCGGAGCGGACCAGGAAGGTGCCCAGCAGGCTCAGCGAGAAGGTGACGATGGCCAGCAGTACCGTCCAGCTCTTGAACACACCGCGTTTTTCCGTCACTGCAAGCGAATGCATCAGTGCAGTGCCCGACAGCCAGGGCAGCAACGAGGCGTTTTCAACCGGATCCCAGAACCACCAGCCGCCCCAGCCAAGCTCGTAATAAGCCCACCAGCTGCCGAGAGCAATGCCCAGCGACAGAAAGGCCCAGGCCACCGTGGTCCAGGGGCGCGACCAGCGAGCCCAGGCCGCATCCAGCTTGCCATTGATCAGCGCGGCGATGGCGAATGCAAAGGCAACCGAGAAGCCCACATACCCCATGTACAGCATCGGCGGGTGGACGATCAGCCCGAAATCCTGCAGCAGCGGATTCAGATCGTTGCCGTCTGCCGGCACGTTCGGCAGCATCCGGTCAAACGGGTTGGACGTCAGGATGGTGAACAGCAGGAAACCCACGGTGATCATGCCCATCACCGCCAGTACCTGGGCAATCATCACCGACGGCAAGCGGCGGCTGAACACCGCGACGGCAAGCGTCCAGCCTGCCAGCATCAGAATCCACAGCAACAGTGAGCCTTCATGGCCGCCCCAGACCGCACTGAACTTATAGTACCAGGGCAGCATACTGTTGCTGTTATTGGCGACATAGGCCACGGAGAAGTCATCAATCAGGAAGGCGTAGGTGAGAATCGCGAAGGCAATGGCGACGAACACGAACAAGCCGGCCGAGAGCGGGCGTGCAAACGCCTGCAGATTATCCCGGCCGGTTACCGAGCCCGCCAGCGGGACCACAGAAAGAAGCACAGCAAGTAGTAGCGCAAGTATCAGCGCAAACTGTCCGAGTTCCGGATACATCAGACCTCTCCCAACGTCAGCAAATAGAAATCGTCTCAGTAGGCCGTGTCTGCGCTACTGCTGTCACCGGCCTTGAGCTTTGCCGCCGAAGCTCTTTCCAGGGCTTCGGCCACTTCCGGTGGCATGTAATTCTCGTCGTGTTTCGCCAGCACCTGATCGGCCACAAACCGGCCATTGTCGGCCATCCGGCCCATGGCGACGACTCCCTGCCCTTCGGCAAACAAGTCCGGCAGAATGCCGGTGTATTCCACCAGCACGGACGCATTGAAATCGGTGACCTTGAACTCCACCTTCAGGCTCTCCGGGTCCCGCAGTACCGATCCTTCCTCGACCATACCGCCGGCTCGGATTCTGACATCCAGCGGCGCTTCACCGGCCGCGATCTGGCTGGGGTCGTAGAACAGGTTGATATTCTGGCGCAGGGCATAGGTCGTCAGCCCGACAGCAACGGCAATCCCTGCCAGTAGAAACAGCACAATGGTCAGTCGTTTTCTTCGAATCGGATGCATCGGTTTCCTGCCGTTCAGTCTTGAGATTCGTGAACCCGGTTGAAGCTTGCGCCAACCGCGGCCTGGGGGGTAGCAGACTGACCAGCCGCAGCGCGGGCCATGTCGCGGCGCTGGGCAGACACCACCCGGCGGCGCTGCAGCAGTGACCAGTAAACCAGCGCCCCCAGCAACAAAAAGAACACACCATAACAGGTCCAGACATAGGGACCGTGGCCTTCCATGACGATAAGCGCAGTCAGAGAATCAAACGCCATGTGATCAGTTACCCTCCGCCTGCACCAGCTCTTTAACCCAGCGGGTACGGCGTTCGCGAATGAGTATTTCCGTTTGCATGCGCAGGCAGGCAAACCAGCCAAAAATCAGATAAAGCCCCAGCACCGACAGTAAAAGAGGCACCCACATTTCCATGGGCATGGAGGGCTTTTCCGTCAGCTTGAACGTGGCGGGCTGGTGCAGCGTATTCCACCACTCAACGGAATACTTGATGATAGGTATATTCACCACCCCCACCAGCACCAGAACCGCCACCGCCCGCGCCGAGGATTTCTCATCGGAAATCGCCGCGCCCAGGGCGATGACACCGAAATACAGAAACAACAGAATCAGCATTGACGTCAACCGTGCGTCCCAGATCCACCAGGTGCCCCAGGTGGGCTTGCCCCAGACCGCTCCGGTAAACAGAGCCAGGAACGTGAGCACCGCACCGACCGGCGCCGCCGCTTTGACAAACACGTCCGCCAGCTTCATCCGCCAGACCAGAGTGACCAGCGCCGCCGACGCCATCATGACGTATACGGATTGGGCCAGAAAGGCGGATGGCACGTGGATGAAGATAATCCGGTAGCTGTTCCCCTGCAGGTAATCCTTAGGGGCAAACGCCAGCCCCCACACCAGGCCGGCAAACAACAGCAACGCCCCGCCCCACAGCAGCCAGGGCATCAGCCTGGTCGCAATACCGAAGAACCACTTTGGCGAGCCCAGCTTGTGAAAGAATTGCCACATCCGGTGATACCTTTTTTAACTGTTTGACAGACTGATTCGCAATGCCGCCGCCGACGCGAACGGAGCCAGCGTCAGAGCGAGCACCAGAAATGCTCCCAGCAGCGCCATGTAACCGCCCACCGGCGCACCGTCCGTCGCCGCTGCCACCGTGCCAGTGCCGAAAATAAGCACGGGAATGTACAGCGGAATAATCAGCAGAGACAAGAGCACGCCGGCCGACCTCAAACCCAGGGTGAGCGCGGCACCAATGGCGCCGATCAGGCTCAGCACCGGCGTACCGATCAGCAGCGTTAGACATAAAACCGCAATAGAGTTCCCGTCCAGATGTACCATCACCCCGAGAAGAGGCGCCAGCAACACCAGCGGCAGTCCGGTCAGCACCCAGTGCGCCAGAGTTTTAGCCAGCACCAACAGGAACAGTGGCTGCGGCTGCAATACCAGTTGCTCCAGCGTGCCGTCGTCAAAATCGTGGCGGAACAGGTGATCCAGAGACAGCAACACCGAGAGTAACGCTGCCACCCACAGGATACCGCTACCGGCCTGCTGGAGAAATGACACTTCCGGACTGACCCCGAGCGGAAACAGCGACACGACCATGACAAAAAACAGCAGCGGATTCAGCAGATCCTGGCGCTGACGGAAAGCGGTCTTGAGATCCCTCAGGAAAACGGCTTTCATCGCGGGGAGCACGCCGATCGCCTCATGGGCCAGACGCAGGCGCACGCGAGCATCAGAAGCCATCGCCACCCCCCAGGGATATCCGCTGCATCGAGGGCAACCGGAGGTCATGGTGCGTGGTCACCACGATTGCGCCGCCCTCTTGAGCCCGTTGCACCAGCAGGCTCTCAAGCGCTTCCACGCCGTCCATATCAATCGCTGTGAACACTTCATCGAGAATCCACAATGGCTCGTCGGCAATCAGCAGCCGCGCCAGCGCTACCCGGCGTTGCTGGCCGGCCGACAGCCGGCGACAGGGCACATCCTCAAAGCCGTACAGGCCGGTACCGGCCAGTGCCTGCATCAGCACGACGTCACTCACGGTTTTTCGTCCGGCCATCAGCGCCCGCAGGTTCTCGAGCGGTGTCAACAGCGGCTTGATGCCCGGCCGGTGGCCGATGTAGAGCATGTTATGGAGAAATTCTTCACGCCGGTGTGCACGGGGCTCGCCGAGCCAGTGCAGGCCTCCGGACCAGGCGTCGTTCAGGCCCGCCAAAATCCGCAACAGGGTCGTTTTACCGGAACCGTTGGGGCCCTCGACACGGGTCAGGGTACCGGGCAGTATGGAGAAACAGAGATCCCGGAACAGTATCCGGTCGTCACGCTCACACTGCAGATTCATGGCCTGTAACAACGGCTCAGACATCAGGGCCCCAGATTTTGCACAACACGGGTCGCGGAGATCCGTCGTTGCAAACATTCGATTCTGCTTCCTCATCATCAACGGGTTGAGGGAAAACAGAGGTTTCAGGCAGGCAATGGTTACCGGCGCGGCGTATTATAACGAAACCGTGCCTTGAATACTCTTGTCCGGAATCAAATCGATACAGATGAAATTACCAAACGGTAACCCCACACCACCGCCAACCGGCGACCAGCCCCGACCGCTGGCGTCGACCGCTGGCCGTGAGCCCCAACAAACGACGACGGCTGTGTCTGCACGCCAGCAGCTGGACCAGTTGAAGGTGGCGAACCGGGAAACACTGCTTGCCCGTGTTGCCGAGGTGATAAACCGCCAGCCTGGTGCCGGGGCGCAACTGTTGCTGGAGGTACGAGGGCGTACCCTACCCGTACAGGCGGCGGTGGGGGAGACCGCGCTGGAGCCCGGTGACTGGGTGAAGATCATGCGGGCCGGAAATGAGCTGCAGTTGCTGGGCAAACTGGCACCGGCCCAGGAAGCCGGCATCGCCCGCGCGCTTGCGCAACGGCTGCCCTGGCAGCAAAGCATCGACGCCGGGCTGGTGCGAATCCTCGCCAGTCTGGCACAGGGCATGCGCCCGGACGCCGGCGGCAGCGCGCCGCCCTCGGCGCTAAAGCCACAACCCCTGCCCGCCCCGGTGCGCCAGGCGATTGAGCAACTGCTCAGTCGCCTGCCGGTCAGCACCAATCTCGCCACCCCGGGTACCAGCAACGAAGCCGGCCAGCAGGTGCGCCAGTGGATCGCCGAAAGTGGGCTGTTCGCAGAAGCGCGACTGGCCCAGTCCCGCGATCCTGCACTTCCGGACCTGAAGCTGGCCCTGGCCCGCATCATCACCACCCTTCTGACGCAACAGGGCAATGGCCCGGAACAGTTCAACCGGCTGACAGCCCTCGCAACTCCCGCGCTGATTCAGGCCCCGCTGCAATTTCCCAACGCACTGGCCCCGCCGCCGCCACAGAGCGCCACCGAGCCGGCAACGGTGGGCCAGATGCTGCGCCTGCTGGCCGGCATGCTGAACCGGATCACAGTAAACCAGTTGCACAGCCAGGTATTGTCCACTCGCACCACGGCAGACGCACCGGCGCCGACGACAACGCTGTTGCTGGAGCTGCCCTGGGTAACACCACAGAACGAGCCCCGGCTTGCCCAGTTGCGAATCGAACACGAACGCCAGGATGAAGGCAGTGCTGGCACCAAACGCGCCGCCGGCATTGCCGAGTGGCGGCTGTCTCTGGCCATGGATCTGGACGATGCGGGCCCGGTTCACTTTGATGTGGCACTGCGCCAGCAACAGGTGTCTGCCAGAGTGTGGGCCGAGAAGCAGGCCACTCTGGCCCACGTGCAACAGTCGCTACCCTCGTTACGCCAGAGCCTGTCGGAACTGGGCCTGGAGGTCACCGACCTGGAGTGCCGCCGGGGCAACCCCAAGGGCGCTACCACGCGACTGGAACACCGTTTAGTGGATACCCGAGCATGACAGAAGACAAGCACAAACAGGCCGCCAATGCGGCGGTAGCGCTGAAGTATGACGGCAAGACCGCACCCACTATTGCCGCCACCGGCACCCATGAGCTGGCCGAGGAAATCATCCGGATTGCCCGGGAACACAACGTGCCGCTCTACGAAAACCCTGAACTGGCCAGCATTCTGGCGCGCCTCGACCTGAACGAGGAGATACCGGAAACCCTGTACCAGATCATCGCGGAAATTCTGGCCTTTGCCTTCAACCTGCAGGGTAAGACGCCCGAGGACGCCGGCAAAGCTCCCGCGCCCGGCAGCCAGACACCTTAGCCCTGAATCACGGACCGTAACGACCACGCCTGCCGCCAGTTGTCTGCTTTGCGAGGTGACACAGCGGTCTCGAAATAGTGGCGAAGTCGGCGGCGATCGTCGGGCTGGTCCTTGAGAGCGGAGCCCACGATGTGGTGCATCAGGTGCTCCATCGTCATGGCGCCGCCGCCGAAATACCAGGCGTTCAGACAGGCGGCGTGCCCGACCGACACAGCTTCTGCGGTGGACAGTGCCGAGCCGGCAAGGCGATCCGTGCTGCGCCCGTCTACCGACTGGCCATTGCGTAACTCATGGAACATGGTCACCAGCACCTCGATCACCTGCGGGTCCACCTCAACGGTGACACCCGCCTTCAGGTTTTGCTTACGAATCTCCCGAAGCACAACCTCCATCTCGTCGTCCACCCGGCGGATCGGCCGGATCTCCTCAAAATCCATACGCCGCTTGAGGGCCGCACTCATGGTGTGTACGCCCTCATCAATGCTGTTGGAGGTTGCCAGCAGGTTAAACCCCTCACGAGCGAACACCACGCCGTCGTCACCAGGCAATTCCGGGATAACCACAACGCGGTCCGACAACACCGACAACAGTGCATCCTGCAGCGCTTGCGGGCATCGCGCTATTTCCTCAAACCGGACCAGACGTCCCTCAATCATGCCCCGTAACAGCGGGCTCGGCACCAGGGCTTTGAGGCACGGGCCCTCGCTTTGCAGGATGGCCTCATTCCAGCCATACAACAGCTGGCCAACCTGGCTCACTGCCCCGCCCTGCAGGGTCAGGGTGGAGCTGCCGGAGACTGCGGCCGCAATCAATTCCGACAACCAGGACTTGGCCGTACCCGGCTCACCCACCAGCAAGCAACCCCGGCTGGTGCAAAGCGAGACCACAATACGACGAACGATTGCCGGGTCCGCCACAAATTTTCGTTCAATACCGAGCTTGTCGTCGCCGAGCACAAAGCGCTCCACCGATCGGGGCGACATCTGCCAGCCCGGCGGTACCGGGCCATCATCCTGCGCAATCAGTCGGCCCAGCTCCCCGGCATAACTGACCTCCGCCGGATCCCTCTGGGCGGCTCTTACTGATGTAATGTTATCACCCATCACACGACCCTCCTGCCGCCACGAAGCTCCGGAGCCATGCGTTCCCGCGGGAGAATACGCGGCACCTCGGACAACGGGATGACACCTTCAATGACATGATCAAGCGCACTGTCACGCATGGTGATCAGTCCCGCATCAAGCGCCCGCCAGCGCAACTCGCCAATGGGAGGCTGACTGGAAATCGCGTTGCGGATATCTGCATCCACCTCCATATACTCGACAACGGCCACCCGTCCGTGCGTGCCGGCTCCGTTGCAGTGGCCGCAGCCGGTACCGGCGAAACACCGGAAGTTGGCCGGTGTGCCCTCCGGAAACAACTCGGCCAGAATGGCCGGATCCGCTTCCGCAGGCTGCCGGCAATGGGTACAGATGCGCTTGGCCAGGCGCTGAGCAATCACCGCCATCAGCTCACCGGCCATAGAATTCGGATGCACACCCAGGTCATACAGTCGCTGGAGTGAGTCTACGGCATCGTTACAATGCAGCGTGGAAAGCACCACATGACCGGTCTGGGACGCACGAATCGCCTCCAGTGCGGTTTCCTGGTCACGAATTTCGCCCACCAGAATCACATCCGGGTCTTCCCGCACGAACGCCCGCATGGCATCGGCGAAGCTGAAGCCGATATCCGCCCGCACGCGGGTCTGCTGGACATTATCGATGGCGTATTCGATGGGATCCTCCACCGTGATCACTTTGCGGCGACCGTCGTCAGCGAGGTTCTGCAGGCCGGCGTAAAGTGTTGTGGACTTGCCGGACCCGGTGGGCCCGACCACAAGCAGCAGGCCCGCCGGGTTATTCAGCAGGCGCTGATAGCGCGCGCCGATCACTGACGATATCCCCAAATCTGCAATGGTCATGGCTCTGCCGGTCTGGGGCAGCAGCCGGATGATGGCATGCTCGCCATGAAGTGACGGCTGGGTCTGGATTCGCAGATCGTATTGCGCATCACCCAGCTGCAACCGGGAGCGTCCGCCCTGGGGTAACCGATGCTCGGCAATATTGAGCTCGGCTCGGAGCTTGATGACGTTGATGACCCCCTTTATTTCCCGGGGCGACAGTTGATACTGGGACAAATCGTGCAAATCACCGTCCGTTCGCAGGCGGATGCGAACGCGATTGTCATATTGTTCAATGTGGATATCGCTGGCCCGCGCACTCACCGCGTCCAGAAGAATGGCTTCGTAAACAGAGACCAGATAGGGACTGATGCTGTCATCGCCCGTGCCGATGAGGTCGTTCGCGGTGCGGGCCCCTGTGGTGTCAGCGCCTGAATCCGATGATGCGTGATCGGCCACGAAGCGGTTGCCCCGGGTCGTCAGGTCCAGTGACGTCCACAAGCGGCGGAAATCCGTCGGTGTCACCAGCTGGCACTCGATTTCCTGATCGGGGCTCATGCGTTCCAGCTGATCGGTGCGTGCATCGGGATCGTCAGTGACCAACGTTAGCTTGCCCTCGTTTGATGCCACCGGAATCAGCCGTGACAGGTCGAGAAACGTTCGGGAAAAACGGCGGAACAGCTCCGGCTCCAGCTTTGGCAGCAGCTGATCGGCATCCATCAGGGTCATGCCCCGTTGCTGCGCCAGTGAGCGGTACAAACCGGACTCTTCCAGGTTCAGCCTGTTTCTGAGCACATCCAGCAAACGGCGGTTCTCGGCTGCTGCCTCGATTTTGGCCGACGCCAGGGTTTTCTCATCGACCATACCGAGATCAATCAGCACCTGTTCCGAGTTCCGATTGAAGTCCACCCAACCGAGAGTACGTGCCCGCTCCAGCTTGCCCGCCTTCCGCACGAACATGGCGAGACTGGGTACCGGCCCTGCGCGGCCTTCAAGACAGATCAGGTGCCCCCCATCCACCAGGTAGTTCACCATTGCCTCGCGACTCACCGAAAAGGTGGTACAGATGATGGTATCGCAGGGGGTATCGAGCTCAAGACCGTCCTCCAGCGGTGACGCAATGACCTCGATGTTGTGTAATCCGAGTCGTTGGAACCGCGCTTTCGCCGCATCAGCCACCAGCACATTCCGGTCGACATAAAACACCCGCCGTGCCAGCGCGGCCAGCACAGCGGCGAGATAGCCGGAGCCACCCCCCACATGCATGACCTGCTGATCGGGCTCGACTTCAGGAATAAGCGCCAGAATGTGGCGGACAGTTTCTTCGCGGGGGATGGAGTGGCCGGTTATGGAATGAACCAGATCGGCACCGGCGACAAATTCAGGGCGGCGAACAGCAGCGAGGGCCTCGAGGGCCCTGGGGTATAAGTGTTTCATGCAGCGACATCCGTAACGTCATCAGGTCACGCGGCCTGCCGTTTTCGCAACGCAGAGACCAGCTCGGCTTCGGGACGGGAAATACCGCACGTGTTCATAAGATCGTCGATATCCGCGCCGAGATCAACCAGGCGTGATGCTTCGTCGTAAGAAATTCTCAGGGGATCGTTCTGGCGCATCTCGTCCAGCGCGCCGCGCAGTTCGTGCAGCTGACGCTCACAGGTCACCAGGCGCTGGCCCACGCCCATGCTGCCGCTGGTGGTCGCGTGGAGTTCGCGACCGAGGGTGTCGCACCGCTGCTTGAGCTGACTGCGCAGGCGGCGAAGCTCACGGCGCGACAGGATACCCTGAGCGGCCAGCAGCGCAATAACGACGGTGGTCATAATCCAGGGGATCAGGGAAGCGTATTCTGCAAACATGATGAACGTCCTCAGCTAGGTTAAGCCACGGGAGCGTTCATCATGCCGGCCTGCTCCGAAAAAGGTTCGGAGGTTACAGTGACGCGATTTCAGCCCACTCGTGGTCTGACAACATCTTGTCGAACTCGACCAGAATGATCAGTTCGCCATCTTTATTGCACACGCCCTGAATAAACTTGGCGCTTTCCTCGTTACCCACGTTCGGTGCGGTTTCAATATCACTGGACTTCAGGTACACCACCTCGGCCACGGAATCCACCAGGATGCCCATCACCTGGTTGGCCGATTCCATCACCACGATCCGGGTGGCGTCGGTCACTTCCGAATCCGCCAGGCCGAAGCGGCGACGGGTATCGATGACGGTGACCACGTTGCCCCGCAGGTTGATGATGCCGAGCACGTAATCCGGCGCACCCGGTACCGGGGCAATTTCCGTGTATCTCAGTACTTCCTGAATCTGCATGACGTTCAGGCCGTAGGTCTCGTCATCCAGGCGGAAGGTCACGTACTGGAGTACCTGATCGTCCTGGGCCTGATGTTGTTGTCCGCTCGGGGATGCCATAGCGTTATGTCTCCTCTGTGGCTGCCCGGCGGGCAACCTGATCGTCAAAAAATCATCATCAGTGCCCAATACTATAGTTAAGGGCACAAACCGTGCCAGCACAGCACGGTATCAATCCGTAACGTCTTGTCAGCTCAGATCCAGGTGGTGTTCGCGCTCGGCGCGCACCAGCAGATCGGCCATGGTGCGCACATCAATCAACGCGCACATGTGATTGACAACGGTACCCGCCAGCCAGGGGCGTTTGCTGCGGGCGGTGCGCCAGCGCACTTCGTCCGGCTTCAGGGTGAACGACTGGGCCACATCGTCACAGGCCAGACCCCACTCACTGTTGTCCAACCGGATCACAAAGCGGTAGTTCTCCCGCGCATTCGGCGGCACACGGCCGGCCATGATCCACTCGGCGGTGTCCACCACCCTCAGGTTCTGATCCCGATCGGCACGGATCCCCATGTACCAGCGGGGGCTGCCCGGAATCGGTTTAATGTTCTCTTCAATACGGTGGATGGCACCCAGCAGAATCAGTGGTACCGCCAACTGCAAGCCCGCCACGGTAAATATCAGGCACTCGAACGGCTGCCCCGACCATTCCGGGCGCGACGGCGGCACTGCCGGCTCCTCCGGTTGCTGCGGCAAAGGCTCGGCCCTGGGCACAGGTTCTGCCACTTTTCTGGCAGCAGGCTCAGGTGCCGGGGATACCGCCACAGGCTCGATCTCGACCGCCTGCGCCTCCTGCGCCTCCTGTACCTCCTGCACCTCTTGAGAATCTGCGACTGTCTGGATTTCCCGAATCTCTTCGACGTCCGCCTCGCGTGCCGTATCGGTTGCGGTGTGCAGCAACTCGTCCAGATAACTGGCAATGGCGCTGGCGGGATCCGCCAGCTTCGTCAAATTATCGTCAGCCATGTTTATGCTCCCGCCCAGCTCCGGTTGTCGCCAGCAGATCATCCAACAGGTGACTGTAAGCCCGCACGCCATGGGTACCGGCGTCCAGCGACGACGGCACCACACCGGCCTGGCTGGCATCGCGGAATTTGGTGTCAACCGGGATGGCGAATCGCCACAGGGTGTCCGGGTAGGTCTTGCGAAGCAGGTTCAGGCTTTTGACGGAAGCCTGGGTGCGGCGATCAAACATGGTGGGCACAATGGTGTAGGCCAGCTCGTTCTTCTGAGAGCGCATCACCATTTGAAGGGTATGCAGCATACGCTCCAGGCCCTTGATCGCCAGAAATTCCGTTTGCACCGGAATGACCAGATACTGCGCGGCGGCCAGGGCGTTCACCATCAGCACCCCCAGTGACGGGGTGTTATCGAGGATCACGTAGTCGAAATCGTCCCACAGCTGGGCCAGCGCCCGGGAGATAATCAGCCCCATACCCTCAACGCCGACCATGCGCCGCTCCAATGTTGCCAGCGCAGTGCTGGCTGGCAGCAACGAGACTCCTGAGCAACTGGTTTCGGTGACCAGCTGGGCCGGCAGGCCTTCGGGCACTTTGCCCTGATGTTGAAACAGATCGAACACACTGTGGGCGAGGGTGTCAGGGTCGTATCCGAACCAGCTGGTCAGTGAGCCATGGGGGTCCAGATCCACCACCAGCACACGCTTTCCTCGCCCGGCCAGCAACCCGGCCAGCGCCACCACCGAAGTGGTTTTTCCGACACCGCCTTTCTGATTGGCTACCGCCCAGATTCGCACGTTACGCTCTCCACTCAACCTTTCCCGGTCATGCTGACACACAAAGCCCCGGCCCTACCTCAAAGTATCGGCCATACAAGGGACAACTTGAACAACTCCGGCAAGGTTTTGCCGAAACGGATTATCCGGGAGAGTAAATACAGAAACTGTGCCAACCTTCCTGTACGCATATGCCACCGTGACGCTGACGTGCTTGCGGCAAAAACTGTCAGACGAGGTCCGGCCGTTCAGCGCATGGCGCCGCGGACGCTGGCATCGCGGGAGATCATCAGCACCACACGCCGGTTGCGGCGCCGGCCTTCTTCGGTATCGTTACGGGCAACCGGTTGATGCTGGCCGTAACCGACGGCCGCCAGCCGCTCCGCCTCGACGCCTTCCATGGTCAGGATACGCACCACCGCGGCAGCACGGGCCGTCGACAGTTCCCAGTTGGAGGGAAACGCATTGGTGCGGATGGGGCGGTTGTCGGTGAATCCCTCCACCTTGACTGCGTTGTCACGATTGCGCAGCACCCCGGCGATCTTCGCCACCACGTCAAAGCCATCGTAATGGGGTTCGGCAGCGCCACTGCTGAACAGCAGGCTGTCGGGCAGGTTGAGCTCCAGCCAGCGCTCATTGGTCTCCAGCGTCACAACGCCCTGGGTGATCAGTTCGTCAAACTCCAGCGCCAGCTGATCGGCCATGGCCCGCAGGGCCTCGGTTCTGCCCTCCTCACTGACGTCCGGATTGCGCGGTGCTTCGGTGACTTCCGGAATGATCACGTCATCGGCGGAAGCGGCGTCTCCCTGACGCGGCTGGTTGCCCACGGCAATGGGCTCGAAGGAGCGCTGGGGCACATTGAACACACCGGTCAGGGTCTCGGAGAGTACCTTGTACTTGCCTTCGTTCACCGACGATACCGAATACATCACCACAAAAAACGCGAACAACAGGGTGATGAAATCGGCGTACGAGATCAGCCAACGCTCTTTGTTGTGGAGATCTTCCTCGGTCTGCCTGCGTCGCCGCATACGGTTACCCCACCCTCACTGCAGGAAACCCCGCAAACGCAGCTCTATGGATTTGGGGTTTTCACCCTCGGCGATGGCAATGATGCCGTCGATCATCATGTCTTCGTAACGAGTGCGCTCACGGACTATGCCACGCATCTTGTTCGCCACCGGAAAGAACAGCAGGTTGGCCAGCGCCACCCCGTAAATGGTCGCCACAAAGGCGGTCGCGATACCGCTGCCCAGGGACTGGGGATCCTCAAGGTTGGTCATGACCTGAATCAGGCCCATCACCGCGCCAATGATGCCAATGGTGGGCGAGTAGCCGCCCATGGCCTCAAACACCTTGGCAGACTCAAGATCCCGCTGCTCGCGGCAATCCAGATCCACTTCCATGATGCTGCGGATAGTTTCGGTTTCAGCACCATCCACCAGTAACTGCAACCCCTTGCGGGCGAAGCGTTCCGGCTCTTTTTCCGCCAGGCCTTCAAGACCCAGAAGGCCCTGTTTACGGGCCTTCACGCTCCAGTCGATCACCTTGCCAATGCCATCTTCGAGACTGACGTAGGGCGGCACAAACACCCAGCGCACCTGAACAAAGGCGCGTTTCAGCAGGGGCCAGGACGTTTGCAGGATGGTGGCCGCCAGGGTGCCGCCGATAACGATCAGCGCCGCCGGGCCGTTGAACAGGGAACTGATGGCTCCGCCCTCGAGCAGATTGCCGCCCAGAATGGCCGCGAAGGCCAGAATGATGCCGAGCAGGCTGAGAATATCCATCAGCTCACCCCCTCTATCAGCCGCGGGCCGATGTCGTTGAGCGGAAGCACCTCGTCGCTCAGGCCGGCCTTGGCGACGGCCATGGGCATGCCGTAGATTACCGAGGTTTTTTCATCCTGGGACCAGATCAGCGAGCCGCTCTGCTTCATCAACCGACAACCTTCCTTGCCATCGGCTCCCATGCCGGTGAGGATGACCCCGAGGGTCTTGCCGGGGAAGCTCCGGGCCAGGGATCCGAAGGTCACATCCACGCAGGGCTTGTAATTAAGGCGGTCGTCTCCGGGCAGGATACGCACCCGCGCCTGGCCGTTGCGGTTCTCGATCATCATCTGTTTACCGCCGGGGGCAAGCAGCGCCAGCCCCGGGCGCAGGATGTCGCCGTCTTCCGCCTGGCGGACCTCGATCTGACACAATTTATTGAGACGTTCGGCAAACGCCGGCGTGAAACTGGCGGGCATGTGTTGCACCAGCACGATGGGGGCAGGGAAATTCCCGGGCAACGCGGTCAGCACCCGCTGCAGCGCCACCGGGCCACCCGTGGAGGTACCGATCGCCACGACCGCGAAGTGCCGCGCTGGCCCGCGCCGGGGCGGCCGTTGCGCAGTCTGCGGCTGCGGAGCCGGAGGAGGCACCCGGGTTGTCGGCGCAGAGCGCTCAATGCGGGCACGGTTAGCCGGAGTTTCTCGCGTAGCGGGAGCGGGAGCCGGCGCCGGCCTGGGCAAGGGCGAGGCTTTGCCGCCTGGCCGGCTGCCGGCCACATCCAGCACCCGGTCAATGAGGATTCTCTGCAACTGGCTGGAATCCCGCGCGATGTCCTCAAAATTCTTGGGCAGGAAATCAACCGCCCCGGCCTCAAGGGCGTCCAGCGTGACCCGGGCACCCTCGTAAGTCAGTGAGGAAAACATCAGCACCGGCGTCGGGTGCTTTTTCATGATCTCCCGCACCGCCGAAATGCCGTCCAGAATCGGCATCTCATAGTCCATAGTGATGACGTCAGGGCGCAGCTTCTCTGCCAGTTCCACACCTTCGCGGCCGTTGGTGGCTACCCCCACCACCTTGATCTGACCGGATGCGGTCAGGATTTCCGTCAGGCGCTTGCGGAAAAATCCTGAGTCATCAACAACCAGGACAGAAACTGTCATCCATTTCTCCTAAACCTTGTCCACTCCCTGCGCCTCAACCGTAGTGCTGCAGCAGGCTGGGAACATCAATAATCAGGGCAATGCGACCATCGCCGGTAATGGTGGCACCAGACATGCCCGGCGTGCCCTGCAGGGCACGGCCCAGAGGTTTGATCACCACCTCTTCCTGACCCACCAGCTGGTCCACCACGAACCCGACCTGCCGTGTTCCCATGGCTACAATCACCACATGGGCGTTTTCTGGCTCCTGTTGTGCGCGCGCGCCTTTCACCAGCCAGCGCTTGATATGAAACAGCGGGAACACCTTGTCACGGACCACAATACACTCACGGCCGTCCACCACGTTGGTCTTGCTCAGATTCAGGTGGAAAATCTCCACCACATTCACCAGCGGCAGGGCAAAAGACTGATCCCCCAGGTTGATCATCAACGTGGGCATGATCGCAAGCGTCAGGGGCACCTTGATCACGATGCGTGAGCCTTTGCCAAGTTCCGACTCCACGCCGAGCTGGCCGTTCAGCTGGCTGATCTTGGTCTTGACCACGTCCATGCCGACACCGCGGCCGGACACATCCGAAATCTGATCCTTGGTGGAAAAGCCGGCGGCAAAAATCAGATTATAGCATTCGGTGTTGGTCAGCCGATCTGCCGCATCCTGATCGTAAAGCCCCTTTTCCACGGCCTTTCGACGCAGCACATCCGGGTTCATGCCAGCACCGTCGTCCTCAATGGACAACAGAATATGGTCACCCTCCTGCTCCGCGTTCAGCGTGACGGTGCCGACCCGGGGCTTGCCGGCTTTCTCGCGAACGTCGGGCGCTTCAATGCCGTGATCCACGGAGTTGCGGACCAGGTGAACCAGCGGGTCCGACAGGGCCTCGACCAGATTCTTGTCGAGGTCGGTCTCCTCACCGTGCATCACCAGGTTCACTTCTTTCTTGAGACTACGGGCCAGATCACGGACCACCCGAGGGAAACGGCCGAAGACTTTCTTGATGGGCTGCATGCGGGTCTGCATCACGGCCGCTTGCAGGTCGGTGGTGACCACATCGAGATTGGAGACCGCCTTGTGCATGTGCTCGTCTTCGCTCTCGGCACCCAGGCGCTGGAGGCGATTACGCACCAGCACCAACTCGCCCACCATGTTCATGATGTCGTCGAGACGCTTGGTGTCGACCCGCACGGTGGTTTCAGCCACCGGTGCGTTATCCTTGGCGGGCGTCGCAGCGGGAGCTTTGACCTCGGCCCGGGCGGGCGCCGGCGCCGGTTTACTGGCCTCGGCGGGCACCGCCGCAGCAGCGCCGGCAGACTTGTCCGCTGCATCCGCGGTCGGACTTCCACCCTTACCGTGAAGCTGATCCAACAAGTTCTCGAACTCGTCGTCGGAAATCAGATCATCCCCACCGGCCGCCGCTTCCGGCGCAGGTACTTCTTCATCCGCTGGCGCGCCGGCGAATTGCCCCTTGCCGTGGAGCTGGTCCAGTAAGGCCTCGAATTCGTCGTCGGTGATGTCGTCGCCACCGTTGCTACCGTGGTTACCGCCATCGGAAGCCAGTCCGGTCTCGGCGGCGGCTGCCTCATCCGGCGAGGCTTGGGCAGGATCATCGCTCAACGCGTCCAGCAGCTGTTCGAACTCGTCATCGGTGATGTCGCCGTGGTCGTCGCCTGCCGGCTCAGCAGCGGCTGGCGTGGCGGCAGCGGTGGTCGCCGGTTCAGCAAAGGCGTCCAGTCGGGCGATCAGAGCCGCCGGGGCCGGGGTCAGCTCCTCGTGATTGCGGACCTGCTCGAACATGGCGTTAACGTTGTCCAGCGCTTCCAGCACCACGTCCATCAGCTCCGAGTCCACTTTGCGTTTGTGATTGCGGAGAATATCGAACACGTTTTCAGCGGAGTGGCAGCAATTGACCAGGGCGTCCAACTGGAGGAAACCGGCACCGCCCTTTACGGTGTGGAAACCGCGGAAAATGGCGTTGAGGAGATCGCTGTCGTCGGGATTCTGCTCCAGATCGACCAACTGCTCGGACAGTTTCTCGAGTATCTCGCCAGCTTCAACCAGGAAGTCCTGCAGGATCTCTTCATCGGCATCAAACGCCATGGGTTACCCTCTTGATTCAGAATCCGAGACTGGACAGTAGGTCATCAACATCATCCTGACCCGATACCACATCTTCGCGTTCCTCGGCTTTCACCTGCGGGCCAACGCCCTGCTCTGCCGATACTTCCTTTGACTCGATCTCGTGCACGGTGCCCGTCAGCTGGTCCACATGGCTGGCCATGACCACCAGGCTCAACAGGTGTTCTTCCACTTCCTTGACCAGGGCAGTGACTTTCTGGATCACCTGTCCGGTGAGGTCCTGGAAATCCTGGGCCAGCAGAATTTCGGACAGATTGCCGTAAATCGTGTCGGCATCCCGGTTCAGGGTGATGAAAAAGGTGTCTATCCGGCCATACAGATCGCGGAACTCCGCCGGCTGCATCTCCCGCCGCCGCAAGCGTTGCCATTCATCCCGCAGACGGGCCGCTTCATCTCGCATGGCGTGCGCCTTTGGCATAGCGTCTTCCACCAGGTCCATGGTGCGGTTGGCGGCCTGGCCGGTCATTTTGACCACGTATTCCAGGCGGTCGGATGCGTCGGTCATTTTCGACAGCGCTTCCTGCTGCTCGGCGTTACGAGGGTCAATCTGGAAATTACGAATGGCCTCGTGGAGGCTGCGCGTCAGTCGCCCCACCTCCCGATACAGACTCTGATCCCGAACCTCGCTGAGGTCATTGATCAGGGTCATGGCACCGGCATAATTACCGGCGTTCACCTGTTCCGCCAGGGCGTTGGCCTGCTCGCGGAGCTTTTCAGTTACCTCCGGGTCGAGGTCCTGCGGATTCTTTTTGCTATCGCTCATGAGAGCCCATCCGACCTCTGGTTACTGGATTCGTTCGAAGATTTTCTCAATCTTCTCCTTGAGAACCGCAGCCGTGAACGGTTTGACCACATAGCCGTTTACCCCGGCCTGCGCCGCCGCCACGATCTGATCCCGCTTCGCTTCGGCGGTTACCATCAACACCGGCAGGGTCTTGAGGTTGTCGTCCGCCCTGACGGCTTTGAGCAGATCAAACCCGGACATACCCGGCATATTCCAGTCGGTGACCAGAAAATCGTATTTACCGCTGCGCAGCATGGGCAACGCGGTGTTGCCGTCGTCCGCTTCGTCGGTGTTGGTAAAGCCAAGATCGCGCAAGAGATTCTTGATGATCCGTCGCATTGTAGAAAAATCATCCACAATGAGGATTTTCATGTTCTTGTCCAAAGGGACCTCCAGTTTGTGACACCCGGAATGCATTTTATCGTTCTGCCGGTGTTTCGGCAGGCCAGCGGATTAGCCGCTTATTGTGTGGTGTTTGGCCCGGTTGTAAAGCGCCGGTTACCAAAAGCTACAGAGCGCCACTCTCCTGCTGCCAGCCTGACAGACGCCCTTTCAGTCGCAGGGCAGCCTGGCTGTGAATCTGGCTGACCCGACTTTCACTGACCCCTAGAACCGCACCGATTTCCTTGAGGTTCAACTCCTCCTGGTAATACAGGCTGAGTACCAGTTTTTCGCGTTCCGGCAATTCCTCAATGGCCTCTGCCAGACTCCTCCGGAAGGCATCGGAGGTGATGCCGTCCAGCGGGTTATCACTGGCGTCTACTTCTTCTATCGGCAGCTCGCCGGATTCATTGAGCTCATCGAGACTAAAAAGACGACCACTGTTGGCATCGCTCAGGCTGGAATGGTACTCCTGCAGGCTGACGCCCAGCTCTTCCGCCACTTCCTGATCCTGGGCTTCCCGACCACGACGGTCCTCCACGGCCTTGATGGCCTGGGAAATCCGGCGGGCATTACGGTGAACAGAACGGGGAACCCAGTCGCCTTTGCGGATCTCATCCACCATGGCCCCGCGAATGCGGATGCCGGCGTAGGTTTCGAAGGTAGCGCCCTTGGCGGAACTGTATCGTTGGGCCGCTTCCAGCAGGCCGATCATGCCGGCCTGCATGAGGTCGTCGAGTTGAACCGATGCCGGCAATCGAGCCATCAGGTGCAACGCGATCTTCTTGACCAGTGGGGCGTGTTCCTCCACCAGTCGGGAGCCGCTGCTTTCAACGGCTTTTTGGTACATTCCCAGGTTTTTCGCCAATGCCATGTATCCAGCTTCTTGGTGACAGGATCAATTTCAGACTTCGACGAGCCGCTCCACGAAAAACTCCAGATGGCCACGGGGAGACGACGGCAATGGCCAGCTGTCGACTTTTTCAGCCAGCGCCTTGATGGCCAGCGATGCCTTCGCTCGCGGGTAGGCTTCCAGCACGGCCTTCTGCCTCTGCACCGCTTTCTTGACGGCCTCGTCGTAAGGCACCATCCCTACATATTGTAGTGCCACATCGAGAAACCGCTCGGTCACACGGGTGAGTTTTTCAAAAAGATGCCGACCTTCCTGCTCGTTGCGCACCTGATTGGCCAGAATCCGGAACCGGTTGGTTCCGTAATCACGGTTCATCAGTTTGATCAGCGCGTAGCAGTCGGTAATGGAAGTGGGCTCGTCACACACCACCAGCAGGAGCTCCTGGGAGGCGCGCAGAAAACTGACCACGGATTCGGAAATGCCGGCTGCGGTATCGACGATGAGCACGTCAATCTGGTCGCCCAGTTCGCTGAACGCGTTGATCAGGCCGGCGTGCTCCATGGCGCTGAGCTGCGTCATGCGCTGAGTGCCCGACGAGGCGGGCACGATGCGGATGCCACCGGGGCCGTTTACCAGAATATCCCGCAGGTCGCAGTCGCCGGCGAGCACATCCGCCATGTTGCGGTTAGCGGTGATGCCCAGCAGCACATCAATGTTCGCCAGGCCGAGATCTGCATCCAGCAGCACGACCCGTCGGCCCTTCTGCGCCAGGGCAATACCGAGGTTAACCGAAACGTTGCTCTTGCCAACGCCGCCTTTGCCGCCGGACACCGCAATCACCTGTACCGGATGTGGTTTGCTCATACTTGGTTCGTCTCTCGCCACGTTTGACCGAAGGCTCTGTTGTTGTTCAACGGCGCGGTCTGCGCGCCGGATCGTTCGTCATCCGGTACGGCAGGGTTTTGTTCAGGCCCCCTCTGCCACCGCCTGCTGTTGCTGGAGTGTTCTCAGCCGCTCCACCGCCAGGCGGATTAGTGGAACCGCCTCGGCGTGATGCAGGTCTTCCGGAATCTTCTGGCCATCGGTGTAATAGGCCACTGGCAAACCGGACTCCATGACAAACCCCAATGACTCACCCAGTGTAAGGGCTTCGTCAATTTTGGTCATGACGCAACCTGCAAGATTTGCCATCTTATAGCAATGCAACACGGATTTCATAATGCGCGGCTGGCTGGTGGCTGAAACCACCAGATGGGTACGGATGCGGTGGTGGCTGCGGGCGAGTTCAGACAGCTGCTGCTGGTACCCTTTATCGGAGCTGGTCAGGCCGGCAGTGTCGATCAACACCAGGTGGCGATCTGAAAGCTCGTCGAGAATATCGTCCAGGGAATGGCTTTCATCCACCACCCGCACCGGCACGTTGAGAATACGACCGAACACGAACAGTTGCTCGTGGGCCGCAACACGGTAACGGTCAGTGGTCACCAGCGCCAGGGAATCGGCGCCGTGCCGCAGCACATGCCGGGCCGCCAGTTTACCGATGGTGGTGGTTTTGCCAGAGCCGGTCGGTCCGACCAGCGCGTACACACCGCCCTCGTCCAACCATTCCTGACGGGCAGTTTTAACACCGGTGGCCAGCATCTTCAGCGACTGCTTCCAGCCATCCTCGAGGCGGCCACCCTTATGACGACGTGACAGTGAGTTGGCAAGCTCCAGTCCGAGACCAAATTCCTGCAAGCGCTCGGACAACCGTTGCTGCACCGCGTTGGAGGCGGGGCTCGCGGGCTCCACCTTCGGATTCGGGGCGCCCATCAGGTCACGCAGGGAGCTGATCTCGGCGCGCATCTGTGCCAGTTCATCGGAATAGCGGCCACTGGCCTGTGCCGCCGCAGTGGCAGGCGCGGCAGATGCAGCGGCTTCGGGCTCGAGTTCCAGAGTGGCCTCATCAAGAAGACCGGCGGCGCCGGCGTAGCCTGACCCGAGACTTGCACGTTTTTCCCGCACCTCGCGAATGCGATCTCGGGAACGACCAAGCTCCTGTTCCAGCCGGCGATGTTGTTCCGCCTGCATCTCCGCCAGTTTCGATCCGTTGGTGGCTTCGCGGGCCCGATCACCGAGACGCTGACGCGCCATGTTTTCGTCGTAATCCAACGCCGTCACAATCTCGACGCCACCGTCCACCCGGCGATTGGAGAGAATCACGGCGTCCGGGCCCATCTGTTCCCGCACCTGCTTTAAAGCTTCGGCCATGCTCTGAGCAAAAAAACGTTTTACTTTCATGATGCCTCATCCTCCACCGGCAACGCCGTGCCTGCGTTGTCCGCTTTGCCGTCCGCGGCCGTTACTGGCCGACGGAAGCCACAATGGTGATCTGTTTGTTGTCCGGAATTTCCTGGTAGGAAAGCACGTGCAGCCTTTCCACCCCGTAACTGGCGAACTTCGCCAGCACCGGCCTGAGCGGGCCCGACACCAGCAGGATTGCCGGTTTGCCAAGCATCTCCTGGCGCTGAACACTCTCCTGCAATGAACGCTGCAGCTTCTCGACCATGTTTGGCTCCAGTACCAGCCCGATGTCTTCCTGACCGCCGGATTGTTGACTCTGTTGCATAGACTTCAGCAATAACTGTTCCAAGTCCGGATCAAGGGTGATCACCGGTATTTCCTGCTCGTTACCGCAGATGCTTTGCACAATCATCCGGCGCAGCGACTGACGGGCTACCGTCGTGAGCAGCTTGGGGTCCTGACTTCTGGGGTGAACATTGACAATGGCCTCGGCGATGGAGCGCATGTCGCGGATCGGCACCTCTTCCTTGAGCAGATTCTGCAGCACCTTCAGCAACAGGCTGATGGACACGGTGGTGGGTACCAGCTCTTCCGCCAGTTTGGGAGACACTTTTTCCAGCTGGTCCAGCCACTTCTGGGTTTCTTCGTGACCGAGCAGCTCGTGGGCGTGTTTCTGCAGCACCTGGTTCAAGTGTGTGGCCACCACAGTACTGGCATCCACCACGGTGTACCCCAGCGTCTGGGCCTGGTCTTTCTTTTCCGGTTCAATCCAGCAGGCATCCAGACCAAAGGCCGGGTCTTTGCCCTCAATACCTTCAATTTTGCCAAAAACCTGGCCCGGGTCGATCGCCAGCTCCCGATCCGGATGAATGTCCGCCTCGGCCAGCGTGACCCCCATCAGGGTGATGCGATACACGTTGGGCATCAGGTCGAGGTTGTCGCGAATGTGCACCGAGGGCATCAGAAAACCCAAATCCTGGGACAGCTTTTTGCGCACGCCCTTGATGCGACTCAGCAGTTGCCCGCCCTGGGACTTGTCTACCAACGGAATCAGCCGGTAGCCCACTTCCAGCCCCACAATGTCGACGGTTGCCACATCATCCCAGCCCAGTTCCCGGGTTTCCCCGGGTGCCGGCAGAGCCTGCCCGTGATCGCCGCCGTCGGCACCCGCAACCAGATCGCGGCCTGCAGGCCGGGCACCGCCACCCCGCACCGGAAAGGCTTGCTCTTCCTCGATGGTCTGCTGCTCCCGCTTCCAAATAAAGTAGGCAGCAGCCGCGGCGATACTGCCGAGACCCAGGAACGCCACGTGGGGCATACCGGGGATCAGACCAAGGATGATCAGGATCGCGGCAGCAATGCCCAGCGCTTTGGGGGCGTTGAACATCTGATGAAGAATCTGCCCGCCCATGTCCTGACTGGAGGTCACACGGGTGACCATGATGGCGGCGGACGTGGACAGCAGCAGCGACGGAATCTGGGCCACCAGACCATCACCGATGGTCA
Source organism: Marinobacter sp. M-5 (assembly GCF_032911545.1). Taxonomy (NCBI): domain Bacteria; kingdom Pseudomonadati; phylum Pseudomonadota; class Gammaproteobacteria; order Pseudomonadales; family Marinobacteraceae; genus Marinobacter; species Marinobacter sp. M-5. The sequence continues at coordinate 1,114,743 of NZ_JAWJEK010000001.1, read as the reverse complement.
GCAGTGCGTAATTCTGCATCGCCGTGCCGAAATCCAGACCATGCTGCACCATACCAATGGCGACACCACCGATGATGTTGATCGCCAGAATCAGCAGGCCGGCAACGGCATCGCCTTTGACGAATTTGCTGGCACCGTCCATGGAGCCGTAGAAATCCGCCTCCTGGGCGATTTCTGCGCGCCGGAATTTCGCTTCGTCCTGATTGATCAGGCCGGCGTTGAGGTCAGCGTCGATGGCCATCTGCTTGCCCGGCATGGCGTCCAGGGTAAAACGCGCACTGACCTCGGACACCCGGCCGGCGCCCTTGGTGACCACCAGGAAGTTGATGATCATCAGAATGGCAAACACCACCAGGCCGACGGCGTAATTGCCGCCAATCAGCACCGCGCCGAAGGATTCGATGACCTTACCGGCGGCATCCCCGCCTTCGTGCCCCTCGAGCAGAACAATGCGGGTAGACGCCACGTTCAGCGCCAGACGCAACAATGTGGCCACCAGCAGCACGGTGGGAAAAGACGCAAACTCCATCGGCCGCAGCGCATAGACACACACCAGCAAGATCACGATGGAAAGAGTGATGTTGAACGTGAAGAACACGTCCAGCATGAACGCCGGCATGGGCAGAATCATCATGCCCAGCAAGCCCATCAGCATGAGGGGCACGCCCAGGTTTCCCCGCGTCAGGGATTTGACGTTATTCAGGACTAAAGCTCTGTCCATACCTGGAAACTCTCCGCGTGGCCGTGCCTGCCGGCATTCAAGGGGTCGGATTTCTGACGCTGATGCGCCGTTTGAAAAGGTGATCGCAAGATCCGTACCAGCCCTTACGGGTTTTCCTTTTTCAGTGCCTGACGCGACCTGTCAGATACGGTATCCTTGCGCCATTTACTCCGACACAGCCGGCTTATACCCGGTCTCAGACCCAGAGGTGACGACATGCCAATCCACGAGGTTAAACACCCACTGATCCGCCACAAACTCGGCCTGATGCGCCGCGCGGACATCAGCACCAAGAATTTTCGTGAACTGGCACAAGAAGTGGGTGCGCTACTGACCTACGAAGCCACCAAGGACTTCTCCCTGCAGGAAAAAACCATCCAGGGCTGGGCCGGGCCGGTTAAGATCGAGCAGATCCAGGGCAAGAAAGTCACCATCGTTCCCATCCTGCGCGCCGGCATGGGCATGCTGGATGGCGTATTGAGTCTGATCCCGGGCGCACGGGTCAGCGTGGTTGGACAGATCCGTAACGAGGAAACGCTGGAAGCCAGCACCTACCTGGAAAAGCTGGTGGGCGAGCTTGATCAGCGCATGGCGATGATCATCGACCCCATGCTCGCCACCGGCGGCTCACTGATCTCCACCATCGATCTCCTCAAAAAGGCCGGCAGCACCGAAATCCGCGCGCTGATTCTGGTGGCGGCCCCGGAAGGCGTAGAGAAGGTGCTGGAGAAACACCCGGACGTGTCGATTTATACGGCCTCAATTGACGAGCGCCTGAACGAAAAAGGCTATATCCTTCCCGGACTTGGTGACGCCGGCGACAAAATTTTCGGCACCAAGCAGAAGGACGTCTGATCATGCAGGACCACACCAACGACCCGACCTGGAAGCAGGCCGTCGCAGGCTCACAAATGCTGCTGGTGGCGTTTGGCGCACTGGTGCTTATGCCGCTGATAACCGGCCTCGATCCCAATGTGGCCCTGTTCACCGCTGGCCTGGGCACGCTGATTTTCCACATTGTGACCGGTGGTCAGATTCCGATTTTCCTGGCGTCTTCCTTTGCCTTCATCGCTCCGGTTATTGCTGCCAAGAGCAAGTTCGGCCTGGAAGAGACCCTCGGCGGCCTGATGGCCGCGGGCGTGCTGTACATCATTCTCAGTGGCGCCGTGAAACTGCGCGGCACAGGATTCATTACCCGCCTGTTGCCACCGGTCGTGATCGGCCCGGTGATCATGGTGATTGGTCTGGGGCTGGCGCCGGTGGCCGTGCACATGGCCTCGGGCCGTGCCGGTGACGGATCCGCGCAGCTGGTGCCTTACGACACCGCGATCTGGATTGCGATGACCTCCCTGCTGGTGACGGTGATCATGGCGGTGTGGGCGAAAGGCATTTTTCGCCTGATTCCGATCATGTTCGGGGTGATCGTCGGCTACCTCCTCTCGGCCTTTGCTGGCATTGTGGATCTGACGCCGATCCGCGAGGCCGCCTGGCTGGCAATTCCTGATTTCGTCGCCCCGGCCTTCAGCTGGAGCGCCATCCTGTTCATGATCCCAGTCGCCATTGCGCCCGCCATCGAGCATATCGGCGACATCCTGGCCATCGGCAACGTCACCCGCAAGAATTACCTCGAAAAACCCGGCCTGCACCGCACCCTGCTGGGTGACGGTCTGGCCACCAGCGCCGCCTCGCTGCTTGGCGGGCCGCCCAACACAACCTACTCCGAGGTAACCGGCGCGGTGGTACTGACCCGCAACTTCAATCCGAAAGTGATGTGGTGGGCGGCGATCATTGCCATCGTGCTGGCGTTCGTCGGCAAGTTTGGTGCAGCGTTGCAGACCATCCCGGTTCCGGTTATGGGCGGCATCCTGTGCCTGCTGTTCGGCTCCATTGCCGTGGTCGGCCTGAACACCCTGATCCGCCATCAGGTGGACCTGTCCCAGGCCCGCAATCTGGTGATCGTCGCGATCACGCTGGTATTCGGCATCGGCGGCATGGCCATCGGTCAGTTCGAGGGCATTGCCCTGTGTGCCGTGGTGGCGATTGCCCTCAACCTGATACTGCCCGGCACGCGCGAAGCCTGGGGAAAGGCCATCTATGAGCAAAAAGCAGACTGACAGTTCCGGCATCAGCTTCACCGCCCTTTACACCGGTGCCGTCTGGCACCGGAACGGGTTGTCCGATGACGTTCTGAGTACCGAACAGGGCCGCTGGCTTTATCATTTGATGAGCCCTTTCGAGACCGCCAGCAAAGCTGCCATCGGCGGGAATCTCCGCACCTTTCTGCTGCAACGACACCTGATTATCGACCATCTGATCGACCGGGCTATCGTTGAAAATGGCGTTGACCAGGTGCTGGAAATTGCCTGTGGCATGTCCCCACGGGGCATCCGCCTGCGGGAAAAGCACCCCACCCTGACTATGGTGGAGGCAGACCTGCCGGACATGGCCTCCCGCAAGGCCGCCAGACTCCTGGCGGCGGGCCGTCTTGGCGAGCATCATAAGGTGACCCCCATTGATATCCTCGCGGATTCCGGCGACCACACCCTGGAAGCGGTCATTGCCCGCGCCTTCGACAACACCAAACCCATTGTGGTGATCACCGAGGGCCTGACCAGCTATTTTTCCCTTGAGGTGATCACCGGCTTCTGGCAACGACTGGCCCGCACTCTGGCCATCCGCCCCGGCTCGCTGTATCTCTCCGAAAGCTACCTGATGCCGCGGCAACCGCTCCTGCGCTCATCCCTGAAAGCCCTGGGCGGCATGCTGGGCACCATGACCCGCAGCCAGGTCAGCTTCCATTTCGACAATGACCAGCAGGCCCACCACCACTTCCGCGATTGCGGGTTTCCCTCGGTGAGGGTGTATAACCCGACGGAGTTTTACGGGCTGCTGCCGATTCCTGAAAGCCGGCATGATCCGATGGTTCGGGTTGTTGGGGCTTCGGTCTGAGCTATCGAAAATAACCAGGATCAAACGTCGCGCCGCATATCCGGCGGAATAGGAAAGTCCGGCATGCCAGGCCGATCACCCCGTCCCTTACGGAACTGGCGTAGCTGGAACACGTAGGCCAGAACCTGGGCAATGGCCATGTAAAGGCCATCCGGAATCTCGCCGCCGATGTCGGTATTGTGATACACCGCCCGTGTCAGCGGCGGTGTCCGCAGGATTTCCACCTTGTTCTCGCGGGCAATCTCCATGATCTTGAAGGCCACCTGATCGGCGCCTTTTGCCACTACAATGGGCGCCGCCATGGATTTCTGGTCGTACTTCAGCGCCACGGCGTAATGGGTCGGGTTGGTGATAACCACATCTGCGCCCGGTACATCCTGCATCATCCGGCGCTGAGCCGTTTCCCGCTGCAACTGGCGAATTCGGCCTTTGACCTCCGGTTTACCTTCGGTGTCCTTGTACTCGTCCTTGACCTCCTGCTTCGTCATCCGCAGCTTCTTCTGGTGATCAAAGATCTGGAAAGGCACGTCGACGGCCGCGATGATGATGGTGGCGGTCGACAGCACAAAGAAACTCCAACCCAGAGTCCACAGTACGTGCTCCATAGCCGGGACCGTCGGTTCCTCGGCAATGCTCAACAGGTCGTCGGTGCGCAGGTTGAGTATCAGGATCGCGACCGCCAGCACCAGGCCTACTTTCAGGATGGCCTTGACCAGCTCGATCAGGGAGCGCAGGGAAAACATCCGCTTCAAACCTTTGATCGGGTCCATGCGGTTGAGTTTGGGGGCAATGGCTTTGCCACTGAACAGCAGCCCGCCGATGCCGATGGAGCCGGCAATGGCGGCAATCAGCAGCACAAGCAAAATGGGAGACAGCGCAAGGGCCGCCTCTTTGGCCGAGCCGATCAGCTGGACGCTCATATGGCGGGTGTCGAAGATGGCGGAGCGTTCCAGCACAAAGCTGTCCCGCATGATGCCCTCCAGCGACGCGCCCAGGCTGCTGCCAAACATCAGCAGACCACCGGCGCCAGCCATCAGCACGGCCATGGTGGCCAGCTCCTTGGAGCGCGCTGTCTGGCCATCCTCCCGGGCTTTTTCAAGCCTTCGGGGCGTGGCCTCTTCGGTTTTCTCCTGACTGTTGTCGTTTTCTTCAGCCATCAGGGCTGCCCCTGCAGGTTTCTCATGAACTCAAACGTTTCCCGGGTGTACTGGTCGAAGTGCGGCAGAAAGTTGGCGTGCAGCACCCAGATGGAGAAGAGTCCAAAAATCAGGCCAATCGGGAAACCAAGCGCAAAAATATTCATCTGCGGTGCCGCCCGGGTCATAACGCCGAAGGCGATGCTAACGATCAGCACCGCGGACACTGCCGGCAGGGCCAGCAACATGGCGGAGACAAACATCCAGCTGATCCGGTGCGCCAGCTCCCAGACGCCCTCCTGCCCCAAGCCACCAAAACCGATGGGCAGAGTGCGGAAACTTTCAATAAAGACCTCGAACATCACCAGGTGGCCGTTCATCGCCAGAAACAACAACGTGATAGTGATGGTGTAGATTTGCGAGAGCACCGGCACGTTGACGCCGTTGGCGGGATCCACCATCGAGGCGAAGCCCAGGCCCATTTGCATCGCGATCATCTGCCCGGCCACCACGAAGAGTTGCCAGAGTGCGGTCATGGCAAAGCCCATACCGATGCCGATCAGAATTTGCTGCAGGGTGATCACCACGGCATCCGCGCTCAGGGCGTCAACCTGCGGCACGGGGGGAATCATGGGCACGATCAGTATGGTCATCAGAATGGCCAGCCCGAGACGGACCCGGGTGGGCACCAGCTGGGTGCCGAAGATGGGAATTACCATCATGAAGCTGGCCAGCCGGAACAGCGGCCACAGATGCTGGCCAGCCCACTGGCCGATCAGATCAGCACTGAGTTCAGTCGGCATCATGGGTTAGCCAATGATGTAGGGAATACTGGATATCAGGCGTTGTGCATGATCAAGCAGCTTGGTCAGCATCCACGGCCCGGCCACGATGATGACAATCAGGGTCACCAGCAGCCGCGGCAGAAAGCTCAGGGTCTGTTCGTTGATCTGCGTGGCGGCCTGGAAGGTGCTGACTACAAGACCGATCACCAGGCCCGGGCCGATAATCACCGAAGACAACAGCACAATCATCCACAGCGCTTCGCGCAGAATGTCAATAACGGTTCCCGGTGTCATAAGCGACTCCCTAGAGGCCGTAACTGGCGGCCAGCGTACCCATGATCAGCGCCCAGCCATCCACCAGTACAAACAGCATGATCTTGAACGGCAGCGAGATAATAATGGGCGAGAGCATCATCATACCCATCGCCATCAGCACGCTGGCCACCACCATGTCGATGATCAGAAAGGGTATAAACAGAATAAACCCGATCTGGAATGCTGTCTTCAGCTCGCTGGTGACAAACGCCGGCAGCAGCACCCAGAATGAAACATCCTCCGGTGAATCGTACTGTTCATCAGCCAAGCGCATGAACAACCCGAGATCGCTCTCCCGGGTCTGTGCCAGCATGAACTCCCGGAACGGCAGGCTGGCCCGTTCCACCGCCTCCAGCGAAGTGACCTCTTCCGCAAGGTACGGTTGCAGGCCCACTCGATTGGCTTCTTCCAGCACCGGCTTCATAATGAAAATACTGAGAAACAACGCCAGGCCCAGCAGGATCTGGTTGGACGGTGTCGCCTGCAACCCCAATGCCTGACGCAGGATGGAAAACACGATGATGATGCGGGTGAATGAGGTCATCATCATCAGCATCGCCGGCAGGAACGTCAGCGCCGTCATCAATGCCAGGATCTGCAGGGTGACCGAATACTCCTCGACCCCCTGCTCTTCTCCCGGGGTCATGGTGAAGGCGGGGATGCCAGGCAGGTCGGCCAGGACCGCCGGGCTCCAGCCACACAACAGGATCAGCGGCAGCAGCGCCAGGGCGCGTTTCAGGAGAAGCGGGCTCATCGGTCAGTCTCCCTTTGTGGACCGGGATGTCCACGACTTGCCGATCATGCCCTGAAGCCGGCGGGCAAACTCGGTGGACCCGGTCTGATCGGGCGTCACCACCGGCTCATCGAATACCTGCAGGGTGCGGATCGTTGAGGGCGTAATACCGACCAGAATCTGCTGGCCGCCCACCTCAATCAGGGCGATCCGTTCCCGTGCGCCCAACGCCATCACCGAGACCACCTTGATGGCCTGATTGTTCATGCCGGTCATGCCGTTCATGCGGCGGATGATCCAGGCGCACCCGTAAATAATGGCGATGACAGCCAGCAGGCCGCCGCCGAGACTCAACATGGTGGCCAGGGTGTCTGGCGCGCTGGCCGTCTCTTCCCGGGCCGGGGCTTCTTCCGCTATGGCCAGCACGGGAAGCAGGCTGACACTCAGAGCCGAGACCGTGCGCAGTAACCGGGACCTGAGGACGCGTGGCTGCCAGCCCATCTTACTTCTGCAACCGTTTGATGCGTTCGCCCGGGCTGATCACGTCGGTGAGACGGATACCGAACTTCTCGTTCACCATCACCACCTCGCCATGGGCGATCAGAGTACCGTTGACCAGGACATCCAGCGGCTCACCGGCCAGGCGGTCCAGTTCGATCACCGAGCCCTGGTTCAGTTGCAGCAGGTTGCGGATGGGAATCTGGGTGTTGCCCACTTCCATGGAGATGGTGACCGGAATATCGAGAATGACATCCAGATCCGGTGCCGGGCCGCTGCCCTGGGAAATTTTGGACGATTCCTCGAACTCCTCCATGGGTGCGGCACGAACGCTGGAACCACTGCCCTTGCCGTCGCCGTCGCCATCGCCCGCATCAGCCGATTCGGCTTCCGCCATTGCCGCGGCCCAATCGTCCTCGCTGGAGTCCTCGTCGTCACCGGTCTCCTCCATGGCGGCCTCCCACTCGGCGGCGAGCTTTTCGTCTTCGCTGAGTTCCTGGTCGTCTTTCTTGTTGTCGTCAGCCATTGCGTCCCACCTTCAGTTGTTTCTTGACCTTGGGCCCCGTGGCCCGCTCGTGAATTCTCAGCGCCAGTTTCCCGTCACGGGTACCCATGGTGGCTTTGTACACCGGTATCCCGTTAGCGGTCACCGTCAGAAAATCGGGAATCTCCACCGGGATGATGTCACCGGTCTTCAATTTTGCGATGTCACGAAGCGAGATCCTTCGCCGGCAGACCATCGAATTGACCGGGACACTCACGTCCTTGATGTCTTCCTGCAAAGCATTCACCCAGCGTTCGTCGACGTCGTCTATGTCACTCTGAACCCCGGCGTCCAGCACTTCGCGGATGGGCTCGATCATGGAGTAAGGCAGTGCCATGTGCAGCTCACCACCGCCGCCATCAAGCTCGATGTGGAAGGTGCTGACCACCACCACTTCACTGGGACTGACGATGTTGGCCATGGCCGGGTTCACTTCCGAGCTGAGGTACTCGAAATCGACTTTCAGCACGGCGTGCCAGGCTTCTTTCATGTCGTGAAAGACCTGGTTAAGCACCATCTGCACAATCCGGGTTTCGGTGGGGGTGAACTCACGCCCTTCAATCTTGGCGTGACGGCCCTCGCCGCCGAAGAAGTTGTCGACCAACTTGAAAACCAGTTTGGCATCCAGCACGAACAGCGATGTGCCGCGCAGCGGCCGGATCTTGCAGAGATTGAGACTGGTGGGCACGTACAGAGTATGAATGTATTCGCCGAATTTCATGATCTGCACCCCGCCGGTGGACACATCGGCGTTGCGGCGAAGCAGATTGAACAGGCTGATTCGGGTGTAACGGGCAAACCGCTCGTTGATCATCTCCAGGGTGGGCATGCGGCCACGAACGATCCGGTCCTGGCTGGCCAGATCGTAGGACTTTATCCCGGCCTCGTCGGTTTCCTCATAGGTATCGATGTCCCCGTCATCCACACCGTGGAGAAGGGCATCGATTTCATCCTGTGACAGTAAGTCCTGCATACGTTTTCCTGCCCTGACAAGCCGCCCGTTACCGGGGCCTCATAATACTTTTCATTGAACAACAAAATTCCGGAACAATACCCGTTTCAGGGGGGATTCACCCTCCTGCTCAAGCACCCGGTTGATGGTGGTCAGCATGCTGTCGGCCAGTGCCGCCCTGCCCTCCGGGGTCTGCAATTCCAGGAATTGACTGCTACCCAGCAGACTGACCAACTGACTGCGAATCAACGGCATATGCAGCTCAGCCGCAGACAGGGTCTGAGGGTTGTCGGCCTCGAGCGAGACGAACACCTGGGCGTACCGCTGACGTCCGCCACCCTCGGACTGAACGGTAGTAACCAGCGCTTTCTCGATATCGATGTAGACGCTCGGTGCGAACAACTCCGCGGCTTCCTGCGGGGCCGCCTCACCCTCGGACATGCCCGGCAATCCGCCGCCGAGAAACCACAGAGTGCCAACAACAGACAGCGCCACCGCAAGCACGATCACCAGTGCCAACAGGATGATCTGTTTGAGCTTGCCTTTTTTTGCGGGCGGAGCCGCGGGGGTCGTGTTTTCAGCCATAAATTGCGATTCGCCAGAAATCCGTCATCCGGATGGTGTATTGGGTCCTTTCAGAGTCATCAAGCAAAGGATGGGCCAAAAGACCAAATTGCCCGATTCAGAACAGCAGTTTAGCGTTGTGGGGAGGGATGGGCAAAGGAGAATAAAGCACGGGGCCCGAGGGCCCCGTCAGACAGGTCAGGCAGGTCAGGCAGGTCAGGCAAAAATATCGATTTCACCTTTCCAGGTAAGATCCAGGCCGCCGGACGCAACGCCCAGTTCATCCTGAGCGGATCCCGCCAGGTCGGAATCCGGGGTGTTGCCGGCGTTACCGGATTCACCACCCGCATCCTGGCCACCCGCCTGTTGCTGCGGCGAATCGGCAACATCAAACTGCTCGAGAGACAATCCGTGCTCACTGAGCATGTCCCTTAACCGGTGGCTGTGCAGTTCAAGCTGGTCTCGCACCGCGGGGTTAGCTGAGTGAACGGTGATGTTAGCCTGCTCATGCTGGACCTGCACCCGAACCTCCATGGGCCCCATATCCGGCGGTGTGAGATGAATCTCTGCCACCGACAGTTTGTTGGCCGTCAGCCAGGCCAGCTTCCCGATCAACTTGTCGCCCCATTCGGCGTGTCCGACCGGCACGTCCACCGACGTGGCATAGCCCCTTAGACCGGCGCCCTCAGCAGGCAGCCTGGCGGTCGCGCTGGCCAACTGCTGGCCAGACACGTCCGCCAGGGACTGTACCCGCCCGGAAGCCAGCAGCGAAGTGTTGTCCTGGGCGCGTCCGGATTCCGCACCAAGCGCGGTCAGCGCTTCAGAAAACTGAAAGCCTGCAGACTGGCTGGCGCCCTTGCCGCCGCTGTCCGCCTGATTACCCGGAATCATGCCTTTCATACCAGGTAGCCCGGCCAGCACGCCGGCAAGACCCTGCATACCCGGAGGCTGCCCCATGCTACCGGGCATACCCCCTGAATTGGCACTCATGGCGTTGGTACCGCTCATCCCCGGGTTCGCGGCGCCTGTTGCTGGCACCACCAGTGCCTGCAGTTCGGCAAAGGTCAGCGCTACCGCATCGGTCTGGGGCTCAAGGTCGGCAGTGGCTGCCCCGTTTTGCGCGACCTCTTCCTCCGTGGCGGAGGTCTGGCCGGCTTCGGTCGGCGTGTCATCGGTGGCGGTTGTTGACGCTTTGCGGGCAGACTCGCTGGTGTCCGCGCGCCTGTCGCTCTCGGCCGGGGGCTCGGTGCGCTCGTCCGGTTTCTGACGGGCCTTTTCAAGGGCCCTGGCATCGTCCCGGCGATCCGCCTGTTTCTGGTCAAGCCGCTTCTGCTCCGCGCGGGACACGGAATCGAAACGACTGTCTGCGGATTTTTCAGAACCGGTTGGCGGCTTCTTGCCGCCAGTGTCGGGCTGTGCCCCGGGGGCCGGGGTTTGTGGAAGAACCATCTGGGACATGGCAACCTCTTGCCGCTTTTACAGGTTAGGAGTAAGAAACATCCTCGTTTCCTGAGTTACAGCAAAAGCAATGCCACTCTCGTTTGAGCCCGGGTTCAATCGACCATGAAACTTTCCAGCATCTCCTGAACCTGGCGGAATTCTGACTCGACCCTGTCCAGCATCGGCCCGGCGTCAGCCAGACGTCCTGCCCGACCGGCGTCCTCCACGTCCATGCACAGCGCCCCCAAACGTGGCGCACCGATATTGATGGAACTGCCCTTGAAGCTGTGGGCGGTTTTGGCGAGCGCGTCGGCGTCTCCGGCTTCCAACGCCGTCCGCAACGCAGACACACGCTCGGCCGAATCACTGATGTAGGTTTGGATCAACACATCGAACTCGTTTTCCATCACATCCTGAAGCTCAGCCAGAGCCTCTTCATCCAGGTGCGGTCTGTCATTCATGACTAACCCCCGATTTGGTGACGGCCGGATTTTCTGACTTTCCGGCCTCTGAAAAGTGCCAATCATATACGATTTCAACATGATTTCCGCGCTCTCTGAAGGTCAGCGGCCCTGCCAGACGGTGCAGCAACATCAAACCGCGCCCGGCATAACCCCGCCCGGCCTCCGGTGGCTGACCGTGTTTGTGGAAGTCGAAACCCCGGCCGCTATCCTCACAGACCACCACCAGCCGACCACCGTAATCGGTCATGGAATGGGTGAGGCTGAATTTGATGAAGTGCTCCTCAATTTCATTAAGCCGCTTTTCTCGCTCTTCATAGTAACGCCCGAAGCCTTCTGCGGTTGATTTCCACTCCGACGGTAACCCCAGGATGCCATGCTCGAGGGCATTGGTGTAAAGCTCCGACAGCAGAGTGTAGATTTCCCCACTGCGACGCCGCAGCCCCGGGACTTCCATGCAGATATGCAGCAACAGCGGCAGCGGGCTGAACTGGCCCAACGTGCGGTCGCGGATCTGATAGGTGCAACGCCATTCTGCCGGCCCTTCCAGCGCAGACAGCTGCAAACGGTCAGAGAGGCCCTCCAGCGCGGCACCGTCGGCCATTTCAAGGGTCACCAGGGTCAGGTCGTCCTGCTCAAGCAGGCCACCGGAGAACTCGTGTAACCGGCCCATTACTGCATCAAACGGCGTTTCGCCATCCTTGATACCGCGCAGGGCGGCGGCCACGCCGTTGTCGCCGAACATGTCGCCCCCGGCGTTTCTGGTTTCCATAACACCATCGGTCATGAACAGTAGGGTATCGCCGGGGCAGGTCTTCAGGATGGTCATTGCCGCATTGAAGCGGGTCGCATCCAGCACCCCCAGCGGCAAATGCGCGGAGGGCAGCTGGACGGGCTCTGCGGCCGTGCGAATAACCCAGCCATCAGGAAGCCCACCGTTCCACACCTGAATCTGATTCAGGGCAAAATCCGCCTGAATCAGCGCGGCGCAGCAGAACATGCCCGACGGCAGAATACGCTTGAGTTTCTGATTGATCTCCCTCAGCACGTCACTGGCGCTGAACCCCTTGCTGGTCATCCCGTAGAAAATCTCGGCAACCGGCATGGCGCCAATGGCCGCCGGCAAGCCATGCCCGGTGAAATCACCGATGAGGAGCTGTATACCACCGTCGGGCCGTGGGCAGGCAAACAGGATATCGCCGTTGAAGATCGACATGGGCGAGGCATGGTGGCGAATGCTGGCGGCATCCAGGCATCCGGTGTGGGCCACGTTCTCGAACACCCGCTTGGCGATTTCCTGTTCTTCGGTGAGTTTGCGATTCTGTTCGTGGATCAGATCCCGCTGATCGCTCAGCGTTTCATGCATCAGGCGCATGCGGTTAAACGCGTTGATCTTGGCCTCGATAATGACCCGGTTATAGGGCTTGGTCAGAAAATCGTCACCGCCGGCCTCCAGGCATCGGGCGAGCGCATCGGCATCGGACAGGGAAGTGAGGAAGATCAGCGGCACCAGGCGCTCGCCGGCCAACGTCTTGATCTGCCTCGCCGCTTCCATTCCGTCCATGCGGGGCATCAGCGCGTCCAGCAAAACAATCTGTGGCGAGGCCTGACGGAACAGTTCCACCGCCTCGGCGCCGTTAGCGGCGTCGAGCACCTTATGGCCGAGGCGACGTAACAGAGTCTTCAGAATGAGGCGATCGCTGTCGCTGTCGTCGGCAATCAGGATTCTAAGTGGCTGATTATCGGATGGTGCATCCTCCACAACGGGCCTCCCCAGGTGTCTGTCGAGGGTTTTACTGCCGGTCAGTGGATGGCAAACAACTGCTCGAAATTGGATATGGCCAGAATACGACGAACGTCACTGTTGCAGTTTTCAATACGGATGCTGGCGTTGTCGCCGCCGGCGTAATCGCGCAACAGCAACAACATGCCCAGGGCTGAGCTGTCCAGATAGGTGGTGTCAGTGAGGTCCACCACAAACGCCTTCACCTCCTGATCACCATGTTCGTAGGCGTCACGGAAGGCCTGGTGGGTGCTGAAATCGAACCGCCCCTCAATTTTGATGGTCAGGGTGCGACCGTCTTCGCTGCGACGCGTCTGAATAGGCATTCCTGATCCTCCGTGGGAATTGACCGAAAAGGCTTTACACCGATAAGAATAGCTCAGTGCCGATGATTTGCACCCGGCTCAAGCCGGCAATTCACGGGAAATTAGCGGCGGCGACGGGCGAACGCGCGCCCGGCGGCTTCATCGGACAGTTTCTGCTCTTTCAGGTCCTGCTCGCGCTGCTCCTGCTGGCGACAGGTCTCGATGTACTTTTCCATGCCGCGGCGGCGCTCCCAGGCCATCTGCCACTGCCGGCGCGCTTCATCAAACTTTTGCTGGAGCATATCCAGCTGTTTGTGCTGTTGCCGCAGCACCTGATCCAATTGCGAGATAAACGCCTGCCAGGCCTGCAGACGGGTCACCGATACCACGCCCTGCTGGTTGCTGCGGATCTGGTCGCGATACTCCTGTTGGTAACGGTTCAGGTCGTCGATCTGCTGCTGCTGGGCTTCAACCTGCTGGCGGGCTTCCCCGAGTTTTTCCAGGGCTTCCTGCTCCTTGCGCTCCTCAAGCGTTAACACCACGGCAAGCCGCCGGGAACGCAGCATTACTCAGATTCTCCGGTAACTTTTGGCACACCGGCTTTCAGGCGCTCAAGAGAGCGGCGCTCTGGCACCACCGCCAGCAACTGTTCAATGCTCTCCGCCAGTGGCGAACTCTCATTGAGCCCCTGCTGGAGGAACTGCCGCATGTTGCTGATGTGGGTCATGGCGAAATCGGTTTCCGAATCCGACCCTTTTACATAGGCGCCCACGCTGATCAGATCCCGGGCCTGCTGATAACGGGAGTAAACCTGTTTGAACCGCTGTGCCCGCGAGAAATGCTCCAGCTCGGTCACCTGGGGCATGACCCGGCTGATGGACGCTTCCACATCGATGGCCGGATAATGCCCCTCCTCGGCTAGTCGGCGGGACAACACAATGTGCCCATCGAGGATGGCTCGAGCAGCGTCAGCGATAGGGTCCTGCTGGTCATCGCCTTCGGTCAACACGGTGTAGAATGCCGTGATCGAGCCACCCCCGGGGCGGCCGTTCCCCGTGCGCTCGACCAACTGCGGCAGTTTGGCAAACACCGAGGGTGGGTAACCCTTGGTGGCCGGCGGTTCGCCCACCGCCAGCGCAATCTCCCGCTGAGCCTGGGCATAGCGGGTCAGGGAATCCATCAACAGCAGCACGCGTTTGCCCTGATCGCGGTAATATTCCGCGATACGGGTGGTCAGCATCGCCGCACGCAGGCGCATCAGCGGCGAGTCGTCCGCGGGCGCTGCCACCACCACGGAACGGGCCAGCCCCTCGTCGCCCAGAATATCCTCGATAAATTCTTTGACCTCACGGCCCCGCTCACCAATCAACCCGACCACGGTGACATCGGCGTCGGTAAACCGGGTCATCATGCCCAGCAGCATACTTTTACCCACACCACTGCCGGCAAACAGGCCGAGGCGCTGGCCCTGACCCACGGTCATCAGTGCATTGATAGCGCGAATGCCCACGTCCATGGACTGCCGCACCGGCGCCCGGTCCAACGGGTTGATAATATCACCGTGAATGGAGACCCGAGCCTCGGTTTGCAGCGGGCCCTTGCCGTCCAGCGGCTCGCCACTGCCGTCGACCACACGGCCCAGCATCTGCGGCCCCACCGGCACGCGGCTGGCGGCGGAAAGGGGCACCACCCTCGCACCCGGACGCAAGCCTTCGATGGCTGTCAAAGGCATGAGGTAGACCCGATCGTCCTCGAAGCCGACCACTTCGGCTTCCACGCTGCCGGTGCCCTGGCCCTGTATCACACAGCGATCGCCCACCACCATGGGGCACCCCACACATTCCAGGGTCAGACCCACCATGCGGGTCAGCCGTCCGGACAGCTCTGGCTCGGGTTCCTTGTTCAGGGAACCCTGCAACCGGTCGAGGCGATCAGCCAGGTTGCCGATCATCGTCCTCGCCCTCGTCCTTGGTACTGGAATCGCTAACGCTGTTGCCGAGCACATCCCGATGGAAATCCGTAAGGTCATCCATCATGACGTTGAGGCCCTCTCCGTCAGAAATCTCTTCGGTGTTCAACTGCTGATCCAGCATGCTTTGCACGGCTTTCTGGAAGCGTTTTTCCACGGTGAAATCCACCAGGCTATGGCGGGTTTCCAGCTTACAGCCACCGGGAAGAAGGGTGTCGTCCTCGACCACCGCGCTGGCGGCTTCGAATCGCTCCGCCACTTGCCTGACCCACTGGGCATCATCCGGGTGAACGTGGATGCGTACATTGTCACTGGTAGA
This sequence comes from Marinobacter sp. M-5, assembly GCF_032911545.1. Lineage (NCBI taxonomy): Bacteria > Pseudomonadati > Pseudomonadota > Gammaproteobacteria > Pseudomonadales > Marinobacteraceae > Marinobacter > Marinobacter sp. M-5. The sequence continues at coordinate 1,099,269 of NZ_JAWJEK010000001.1, read as the reverse complement.
TGGCAGTGCGGCCATGGCCTTGCGCACCACCTGCTGAATCTGGGAGGAATCGATGGAAAGCTCACGGTAAACCACGGTGCGCGCCAGCACTGTGGTGAGGTTGATCAACGCCGTTTCCAGTTCGTCTTCGTGGCGGCGGATCGGTATCAACAGCTCGCCCATCAGGTGCTCAAGGCGGTCCATGCGGGATTCGGTTTCCTTGCGGGTTTCTTCCAGGCCGGCCGCCTCGCCTACCGCGCGGCCCTCGGCAAAACCGGCCTCATGGCCGTCCTTGTGGCCCTGCTCCCGACCTTCATTGAACCCGGCCTGATAACCGGCATCACGACCCTCGGCGTGGCCATCTTCCCGGGCGGCCTGGCGGATATCCTCAATATCCTGCGCGGTCAGTGGTTTGACGTCCCGCTCCTCCTCCCGTGCCACTTCGTTGCCACGGGCATCCAGCAGCGGCAACTCCCAACGCTCGTAAGCGGTGAGCTGCTCTTTGGGGATGCGGTTGAGGCTTTTCTCGCTGTCTTTCATCACATCATTTCTTCGCCAGCGCCACCGAGGGTGATTTCACCGGCTTCGGCCATACGGCGGGCAATGGTAATAATGTCTTTCTGGGCAGACTCCACTTCACTGACCCGGACCGGCCCCTTGGCTTCCAGGTCGTCCTGCAGCAGTTCGGCCGCTCGTTTCGACATGTTCTTGAAGATCTTGTCCTGTACACCTTCGTCGGCGCCTTTCAACGCAACAACCAGCACTTCCGAAGACACTTCGCGCAGCAGCGCCTGGATACCCCGATCGTCGATATCCCTCAGGTTATCGAAGACGAACATCAGATCCTCGATGGTGGACGCCAGATCCGGATCCATGTCCTTGATGGAGTCCATCAGCCCGCCTTCAACACTGCGATCCATGAAGTTCATGATATCCGCTGCTCGTTTGACACCACCAATCCGGCTGGTCTGGGCGGCCGAGCCGCCGGAGAACTGCTTCTCGAGGATGTTGTTGAGTTCCTGCAGCGCTTGCGGCTGGATACTCTCCAGAGACGCCACACGCATCATGACATCCAGACGCACCTTGTCATCCAGAGTGGCGAGGATCTCCGCCGCCTGATCCGGATCCAGATACGAGATGACAATGGCCTGAATCTGCGGGTGTTCGTACCGAATGATATCGCCGACCGCGCGGGGCTCCATCCATTTCAGAGTATCGAGACCGGTGGTGTTGCCGCCAATCAGAATACGGTCGATGAGGCTGGACGCCTTGTCGTCGCCCAGCGCCTGGGTCAGCATGCTGCGTATGTAGTCGTCGTTGCCGACGCCGAGGCCGGTCTGGCCACCGACGGCTTCCACAAACTGGTTGAGCACGAAGTTGACGTCGTCTTTGCTGACGTCACGCATCTGGGCCATGGCCACGCCGACGCGCTGCACCTCTTTGGGACCCATGTGCTTGAGCACTTCCGCCGCATCGGTTTCACCCAGCGACATCAGCAGTATGGCTGCCTGCTCCACCCGGGGAATCTTGCGTTGCGGTTTTTGCGGTGCCGTCTGGGCAACCTCCGCCGGACGATTGGTTTCTTCAGTCATCGACATTCACCCACTGGCGCATGACCTGAGCCACCCGGGCCGGGTCCTCGGCAATCAGGCCTTTCAGTGCATTCAACTGTCTATCATAGCTGTCCGTTGCCCCCGGCAACAGCAGTTCGTCCTGGGAGGACATGGCCTGGCGCAGTGCGTCGCCGCCTTCGATCTGGTTCAGGCCTCCATAGTTTTCCTCGTCACTGCTGTCGCGACGCTCGTTACGGCCACCACCGGACAGGCTCTTGAGCGTCGGGCGCAGCAGGCCCAGCACCAGCACCAGAATGACCAGCCCCGCCAGCACCTGCTTCATCAGGTCCCAGAACCAGGGCTGCGTCCAGAAACCCGGACTCTCGAATTCAATCTGCTCCTGGGCAGCAAAAGCCGTGTTCATCACTGTCACGCTGTCGCCCCGGGCGGCAGAATAGCCCACGGCATCCCGCACCAGCATATTGAGGCGCTGCAGCTCCTGCTCGGGCCAGGGCTCATAGCTGACTGCGCCGGTTTGCGGGTCAACCACCTTCATGTCATCGACCGCCAGTGCCACGGTCAGGCGTTTCACCCGGCCCAGCTCCTGGCGGATGTAACTGACCGTGCGATCCATTTCGTAATTACGGGTGGATTCACGGCGCACATTGACCGGTTGTGGCGCTGGCTGGCCATCCTCGCCTTCGACGTTTTCCGGCACCTGAGCCGCAGCCGGCGGCTGATTCGCCAAAGCGCCAGGAATGCCCCCTACCCCGCCCCCGGTGCGCTCTTCGCTCATTTCACGCTCACTGCGGATAGCCTGTTGTTCTGGGTTGAACAGCTCTTCCGCCTGTTCAACCGACGAGAAGTCCAGATCGGCTGTCACTTCCGCACGATAGCGACCGTCACCGACAATCGGACCGACCAGCGACGCGACTCGTCCGGTCAGGCGCTCTTCAACGCGGCTGGTATAGTCGTACTGATCTTTGATCTGCTGGCTGTTACTGTTGCCCTCGCGGCCGGTCAGCAGGCTGCCATTCTGGTCCACTACCGTCACGTTGTCTTTACTCATGCCGGGAATGCTGCCGGCCACCAGATTCACGATGGCGGCAATGTGTTCTTTCTCAGGCTTGCGCCCGGCGAAAACATCAAGAAACACAGATGCGGTGGGCGTGCGGGCATCGCGGACAAACACCGAACGCTCCGGAATGGCCAGGTGAACGCGCGCCGATCTGACACCACGCATAGCCGCAATGGTTCGCGCCAGTTCGCCCTCGAGACCACGGCGGAAACTGATCGTTTCCATGAATTGGGACGTGCCCAGCCCGCGATCCTGGTCCAGCAGCTCGTAGCCCATGGTCTTCTCATCGGTGACGCCCTCAGCAGCCAGTTTCAGACGGGCGTTGTAGACTTCATCCGATGGGACGAGCAGGGCCCCGGAGCGAGGGTCCATGCGGTAGGTGATACCGTTCTGATCGAGGATCGAGGTAATGTCTTGCGGGTTGTAACCGGACATGTCCCCCACCACGGGCTGATAGTTCGGTTCCTGCGCCCAGAGCACGACCGCCACACCCAGTGCAACGCTGGCCGCCAGGCCCACCATCAGACCAACCTGGCGCAGCAGATTAAGCCGATTGAAACCGAACAGCAGATCGCTGCGGCTTTCCGTGTTGTCGTTATCGGCGGTTGCCGGCATTTTGGCGGTTTCTGCAGGTACGCTGGCCATTGGGTTACTCCGCTATTACACCGGCATGTTCATGATGTCTTCGTAGGCCTGAACCACCCGGTTACGAACCTGGGTCAGGGCTTCGAAGGAGACTGACGCCTTTTGCGCGGCGATCATCACCCGAGTGATATCGACATTGGGATCGCCCATGTCGTAGGCCGTTCTCAGATCGCCAGAGGTCTGCTGAAGTTCGTTCACATTGCCCACTGCGCGGCTGAGCATATCCCCAAAGCTCGGGGTTTCGGGGCTCTTGTCGACTCGCTCGGGGCCGTCGATCCGACCACGGATGTTGTTATCCTGCTCAACACGCTGATTCTGCATCATCTGCGAACGCATGTTGCGGATTTCCGACAAAACACTGTTGATATCTGCACGCTCGACCATAACTGACTCCCCGGAGTGGTCTGACTGACAACCATCCATTGAACTCTGATTCTGTTAGTGGCTATAAAGCAAACACCAGGCCAACGAGGGAATAGTCTTTTCTTTCATTGCATTACGAGGGATTCAGGAAGGGAGGGATCCGCTGGTGACGGGGATTTGACAGAAAAAAAGGGCACCTTGGGGTGCCCTGAATCGTGCCTTTGCATTCTGTGTGAAGCAGTGGGGTCAAGCCATGGCCAGTTCGGAATCCAGGTCAATACCGGCATCCCGCATCTGGGCAAGCTTGTAACGAAGGGTCCGGGGACTGATACCGAGTTGCTCGGCTGCCCGGTTACGGCGGCCGCGCTCCTTCCTGAGCGTACTGATAATAATACGGAACTCCTGTTGCCTAAGATCATCCCCCAGTGACGCGGCACTGTCGGCGACGAGCGGGGATTGCCCGGTGGCATCCGGCTCCGGCATGCCCGCCCGGGACTCCGGCATCTCGGAAAGCGCGTTACGATCAGGCACCGGCGCGGCCGGGAACGAGGCAGGGCCGCGATCCACCCGCCCGGTAATCCCGAGCTCGAGGCACAGGTCGGCGTCATGTATCACGTTGCCCTGGTGCAGCACCAATGCCCGCTGAATGGCGTTATCCAATTCGCGCACGTTGCCCGGCCAGCCGTGACTCATCAACGCGGTGCGAGCGTCTGGCGCAAAGCTGATGCCGGTCAACTTCATCTTGCGACAGTGCTTTTTCAGCAAATAGCTGGCCAACGGCATGATGTCCAGCACCCGCTCCCGCAATGGCTGCCAGTGCATGGGAAACACCGTCAGCCGATAGTAGAGATCCTCGCGGAACTTGCCTTCGCGGACATAATCCCCGAGATCCCGGTTGGTGGTGGCCACCACGCGCACATCCAGGGAAATGGTTTTGCGCCCACCGACGCGCTCCACCTCACGTTCCTGCAACACCCGCAGCAACTTCGACTGCAGACCCAGGTCCATCTCGGAGATTTCATCCAGCAAAATGGTCCCGCCATTGGCCTGCTCGAACTTGCCCGGCGATGACGCCACCGCACCGGTGAAGGCGCCTTTTTCATGACCGAAGAGAATCGCTTCCAGCATGTTTTCGGGGATCGCGGCGCAGTTGATGGCCACAAAAGGTTGGTCGGCCCGTGGCGACTGCTGATGAATGTAGCGGGCGAGCACTTCCTTCCCGGTGCCACTTTCCCCCGAGATCATCACAGTGGAATCACTCCCCGCCACTTTCGCGGCCAGCTGGAACATACGTTTGCTGATGGGGTCTTCCGCCACCGGCTCATCGCTCAGTTTTGTGCGGACACCGCCCACCACTTTGGTGACCGCCTCCACCAAAACCTGGGGCTCGAACGGCTTGACCAGATAATCAATGGCACCGGATTGCATGGCAGACACCGCGTGGCTGATCTGGCCATAAGCGGTAATCAGCATCATTGGTAGCCCAGGGTACAGGCGCTGAACTTCCGCCAGCAGCTCGTGACCCGACAGGCCCGGCATGTTGACATCGCTGACCACCATATCCACGGAAGACTCCGCCAGGCGGGCGAGGGCCTGCTGCGCGTTCGCCGCTTCACACACCCGGAACTTTGCCAGTTCCAGCGTTGTCACCAGCGCTTCGCGCAGATCATGATCATCCTCAACTATCAGAATCCGGGCTTTGGCCATGGTTGCCTCCAATGACTGTTCGTTATTTTCCAACCAGCGGCAGGGTCAGTGTCGCCACTGCCCCCCCCTGCTGCGAAGATTCAATGGCAAACCGCCCCTGATGGGCTTTCACCACAGCCTGCACCACGGCGAGCCCCAGCCCGGTACCGTGAGACTTGGTGGTGTAAAACGCTTCCATCAGCTGACCGGACTGCGCTGCGTCGAACCCCGGGCCGTTGTCCACGACACGGATCACCAACTCGTTGCCGGCGGGGAATAGCTGGACCACCACCCGGGTGGCGCCGGCTTCAAGGCTGTTGTTCACCAGATTGGTACAGGCGCCCACGAGGGCGTCCCGATTGCACATCAGCCGACTGTCACTGACATGGCTGTCCAGCCGGACCTCAACCTCCGGCGCCAGTTTGAGGCCGTCCAGAGCGGAACCCACGGCGCTGGCCAGGGTCTCCGCGGAAAGCTCCTCCGCCAGGCGGGTTTCCCCGCGGGCGAAAATCAGCATGTCTCGCACCTGCTGCTCAAGATGGGTCAGCCGTGACATCAGCCGTGATACGCAGCGCTGGCGCATTTCTTCATCCAGGTCGTCCTGGCTGAGGTGGCCACCGTAGAGAATCGCCGCAGACAACGGTGTGCGAATCTGATGGGCCAGTGATGCCACCATCTTGCCCATGGCGGACAGACGCTGGGCATGGGCCAGCTGCGCCTGAAGGTGACGGGTTTCTGTCAAATCGGTGAGCAGGATCAACTGGCCCGGCTGGTTTTCCATGGTGCGGATTTCAATGCTGACCCGGCGCCCGTCTTTCAGGGACACCTCGTGACCGTCGTCCCGACGTGGCGCGAAACAGCGACGAATGACGTCCACCCAGCGCTCGTTGTCGAGGGGCTCGCCGAGCAGACCGATCGCGGCGGGGTTGGTCTGAGTCACCACGCCCTGTTTGTCCAGTACGACAACGCCGGCCGGCAGCGCGTTCAGCAGTGTTGAGAGTCGGTCCGCCAGCTGCTCTTTTTCTTCCAGCTCCTGCTGGCGCTGCAGCGATTCTGCCGTCAGTTCACCGGAAAGCTGATTCACGCGGGATTCAAGGGTGCGGTAGGAGTCGGTGATCTGCCGCGACATCTGGTTGAAGAGCTCCAGTGCCGTATCCACGGCTTCGTCGTCCTGCTGTGGAAACAGAGCGGTAACCTTGTCGTTCACATCCGCCGCCGCATTGGCCTGGGCCTGCTTGGCGGATGACTGCACAACAAAATGTAGCTGACTCATAAACGCGTCCCCTGACTCACCCGACCAACGGGTCAAACTCTTCGGATGGTTTGTTTGCAGGGACTTAAGCCAGCATCATGCCAACTCGGGTTTTTCTATATTTTTCAGAGGTCAGGAAAACATGGCGCTGGGGAAACGACGGTTTTATGTCGGTTTCCCCGGTCGGAAGCGGAGGTGGTTACGAAGGTTTGACGTAGGCGATGGGTCGTTATGTTACGGGAACAGGGTCAGGAGTCTTCGGACTCCTCTTCCTCCCGGAGCCCATACTTGCGCACCTTCTCCACCAGCGTGGTGCGGCGGATCCGCAATTTCTCGGCGGCACGGGCAACGACGCCACCGGCCTCATCAAGGGCCTGTTGAATCAACTGCTTTTCGAGGTTGGACAGATAATCCTTGAGATCCAGACCGTTCACCGGCAACAACGCCGGTGCATCCAACCCGACAAGACCGGGCACGCCGGATGGCATGCCGGAATCTTCGACCGGACGGTTTTCGTCGTAATCATCCACGTAGCGGAATTTTTTCGGAAGCTCCTGAACCCCGATCACACCATAGGGATGCATGATCGCCAGGCGCTCCACCAGATTTGCCAGCTCACGGACGTTTCCGGGCCAGTCATGGCGGCACAGACTCATGATCGCAGCGGAATTCATTCGCAGGGAGCCGCGCTTCTCTTTTTCCATACGGGAGATCAGTTCGTTGATCAGCAGGGGAATGTCTTCCACCCGCTCCCGCAAAGCCGGCATTTCGATGGGGAACACGTTCAGGCGGTAGTAGAGATCCTCGCGGAAATCACCACTGCCGATCATGTCTTCCAGATGTTTGTGAGTGGCCGCGATGATGCGCACGTCGGCGGACAGGGTCCGGTTGCTGCCGACTCGCTCGAACGTGCGCTCCTGCAGGACCCGCAGTATTTTGACCTGCATGTTCAGGGGCATGTCCCCGATTTCGTCGAGAAACAGGGTGCCGCCCTCTGCCATCTCGAAACGACCCACCCGGGCGGTAATGGCCCCGGTGAAGGCGCCTTTTTCGTGGCCGAACAGCTCGCTTTCCAGCAGCTCCCCCGGGATGGCGCCGCAGTTCACCGGAACGAAAGGTTTGTCCCGACGGGTGGAGTGGTAATGCAGGTTTCTGGCCACCACCTCCTTGCCGGTGCCCGATTCGCCGGTGATCAACACACTCACTTCCTTGTCAGCCACCTGCTGCATCAGTTGGCGAACCGACTGTACCCGACGGCTGGTGCCGACAAGGCTGCGGAATAGCTGCAGACCTCGTTGCTGGCCTCGCTCTTTGGAATGGATGAACTGATCCCGGAAAATCTGCGCCCGGTAGAGTGAATCCACGAACTTGGTGTAACTCAATGGCCAGGTCATACGGGCGATGATACGGGCCAGAACATCATCGGCAACGCCTTTCAGCGAAGGGTCGCCCACCATCAGCACCGGCACGCCCTGCAGTTTGCTGCAAACCTCGGAGACGGTTTGCTGGACACTCGCGTCCTCGCCGTCCAGCATCGCGACCGATACCGATGCCAACTCGGTCTCATCACCCGTGGCGAGCAGCGCTCTGGCTTCATCACCGGCAATAACCTGCTCTTCTCCGATGAACTCCAGAATGGTGACCATGTCGCGGCGGCGAGTGTCGTCCTCGCTCAGCACCAGCATTTTGTTATTCTTCGGCATCCCGTTACATCTCTGAGAGGATTTGAGCGATATTTAAGACTTTAAAAGCGTGAGAGTCAATTTTATGACGCTATTTGGTGCGGTTCGTTGAAACGTTTTGATACGCGCGTGCTGCGGTACGGTTACGGTTGACGCCCTTCAGCGCCTGACGGGCTTCATCGCGGGCTTCCGAGGCTCCCGCACTGGCAGCGTCGCAAAAAGTTTGCAGCCTGGCCAGACGTTCGCGGACCGGCTCGGCTTCCAGCTCGCCGGCCTCCAGTTGTGCCATAATCGGCTCAACGGTCACGCGCACGCGGCTGTTCAGCTCGGTGAGACGATCCCATTCCTGATCCTCAAGCGATTGCTCCAGGCCCTCGATCAACCGGTCCAGTGCTTGCATGTGCGTCGAAGTCTCAGCCATGGGGTGTATCTCCTGCGCCTGACGTAGGGCCAGATGAGCCGGGCAGGCGCCTCGCCCCTGCCCTTCTTGCCTGTTAACGACGCGCCGCCCGGCGGGCTGCGGAGGCCGTAAACTGGTTGCCACGGAAACCCGGCGCGAAATTGTATGCCGAGAATCCGTCATCAAGACCGTCGATGTAATAACGACCCGATTTCAGATCGTATGTCATTTCCATGGTAGTCCAGAACACCGGTTCGCTGTAGAAACTGATGTTATGGGCTTCCGATACGCGCCACAGGTTACCCTCTGCGTCGTATGCCTCTGACGCGAGAATCTGCCAGCTGTCCTCATCGACATAGAAGACCCGGCGGGAGTAGATGTGGCTGATGCCTGTACGCAGCCTTGCCTCCACAACCCACGCGCGATGCAGTTCGTAACGGGCCAGTTCCTGGTTGATGTGACCCGGGCGGATCACATCATCAGGACGAACCTCTTTCTCGTGCAGGCGGTACGCATTATAGGGCACAAACACTTCGCGCTTGCCCTTGAGCTCCCAGTCGTACTGGTTCGGCGCGCCATTGTACATATCCTTCTGATCCACCGACCGCAGAGAAGAAGAATTCGGCAGGTCGGTTTCGTAAGCCAAATTCGGCGAGCGACGCAGACGGCGTGAGCCGGCATCGTAACGCCAGGCCAACCGGGGGGAACGGATCTGATCGAGGGTTTCGTGGACCAGGGTAATGGTACCGGCCAGATTTGATGGCGCAATGGTGTCGGTCTTCAGGTAAAAGATCTTGTTATCAATATCGTCCAGATCGGCCCCACGGCGGCTGTACGCGAAGTAATAATTGTACTCGTTAACCACCGGGTTGTAGGAGCCATTTACCTGCGGAGTGGCAGATGCGCTGCGAAACGACAGCTCCTCGCCACGATAACGAAGAATGTGGTTCCAGATCACCTCCAGACCGCTTCCGGGAATCGGGAACGGGCTGGTCATGATGGTGTCGCGGACACCGTTGCCGTTATCCAGCAGCTCAGCGGACACTGCATTTTCCCGAAACTTGTCATACACATGCTCAGGGAAGGCCGCGGTACGACGTGTCTCATAAACCGGCATTAAGAAGTCAGGGCCGTACTGCTCAAGCATCTTGATATGCCCGGCCGTCAGCCTGTCGCGATAAAGATCAAGGTTCTCTGCAGTGATGATGAACAGCGGCGAGTCTTCGGGGAACGGGTCGGTTTCCACCTGCCCCGACTTCCAGTCAGCAGGCGGCGTTGTCAGCCCTCCGGTCCACTCGGGGATACTACCGGATGCATTCCCTGCTCTCTCGGCACCGACCGGAGTGAGTTCGTTGCCCAACCTCTGAGCTTCCGACTGCGTGACGGCGGCCGTCGCAGTGCCGGACATTCCCAACCATGCTAACGCTACACCTGTGACCACATGCTTACGCATATTTAACGTACCTCCCTTATGCCGTTGACCGCCCTGCCGCAAAAAAACAGTGCTCTCCGCTCGCGATTGCGAACCGCTGAAATCGCTCAAATCTCGTTCAGCGGGCGGCCTTTTTGCCAAATTCAAACGGGCGTTTCAAGTGAATGTTTGTAGTTTCTTGTTAAACCCGTGACGACCAACACAGGGGAGGAAATGCAACTGTAAATATGATAAGCTGATGAATTAATTTAATGGGCGCTTATTCCCGACTCGGCCGTCCATCTTTTTTGGCAGGTAATCATGGCGTCACAGTGGTATTCACTGGTTTCCCAAAAGCTGTTCATGGCCCGGGTGCTGTTACGGCAGGCTGACACCCCCTCCAGCGGGGAGGACGCCAGTGACGCCTTGCAGCGGGAAGCAGGTCTACAGGGCAGCATTGAGCTGACGCTGCGGGCAAGGCGCCTGTTACTGATCATGGTTGCGAAGCTGTACCAACAGAAGCAAAGCGATCCCGAAACGCTGGAGGCACTGGTCACTTTGCTTGGAGAGGACAACCCGGAAACCGCTGAGTTGCTGACTCTGGCGCGCAAAGGCGGCAGTTGGTGGAACCACCTGGATCAACTGGAGGCCGCGCAGGCCAAGCCACCGGCAACTCGAAAAACGGTCAGTGCGGAGAATATCATTGCGATATCCGCGGATTCCGGTCCTGACCGTTCTGCGGCTGCTCTGGGTAAAGTGCTCGACGCGTTGAAACAATTCGCCGATACCCTGGAAGAACGCCACAGCGAGTGGTAAATCGCGAGGCACCACAGGGTCGAATACAACTGAAAGGTTATGTGAATGTCACCATCTTTTTTCGAAATTGTACAACTGAGCGATGGCGATTATGCGTTGCGTCGCATTGACGACGATGCCGCACCACTGGTCCGCATTTCGTTTTCGTCAGAGGCCCGCGACATGATGGAAGATCGCGAAATGGCAGTTGCCAAAGCCATGATTGCGGCTGGCATTGAAGCGGTAGGCAATGTTGCGCACGATATTGACTGGGAAGACGACGACGCGGAAGCACAGGACGCGCAACCGTCCTACACCCTCCACTGAGTGAGATCCGCCAGCGCTCTCAGCGCTGGCGCAAAACCACCCCATGACTGTTGCCCTGAGCGGACGCCTTCTGTAGCGCTTCCAGACCTTCCCGGCCCAGCTTGCGGGTCCACATCACGACCGCATGACAGGTTCCGGCGCTGAGCGCCCGTTCCGCAAGATCCCGCGCCGGGTAATCCGGCGTTGAGCGCAACACCAGCAGCTCACCTGCTACGATGCCATGCATCTTCTGCCACTTGCTGACCAGCGCCTGAGGCGGATCGATCCATGCCAGCCAGCGCTTCTCCTGGTTCAACTGGGTCAGCATGGGCAACAGCAGCTGAAAATTCTCTACCTGACCCTCCGGCAGAATAATCTCAGTGACGTTACCTGTGACCGGCGCAGCAGGGTCGGCTCGCTTAGCTCTGGCGGAACCGGCCCGAACAACGGCTGACTTTCCCGACAGATGGCTGGCCGGCGCCTGAAAGCCGAATGCTGAGCCGGAATACGCCATATTCTGATTAAAGCTGAGTTGTTCCATGATGCGCCTCGTCTTCTGGTTGACCGTTGGAGATCAGTGCATATCCGAACGACGGATAACACCTACGCCAAGCCCTTCGATAAAGATCTCCTGCTCCCGCAGATCGACTTCAATCGGGACGAATTCTTCGTTTTCCGCAATCAGGAATACCTTGTTGCCCTCTTTCCTGAAGCGTTTCACCGTGACCTCTTCGCCAACACGAGCCACCACCACCTGACCGTTGTGAACGTCCTGCGTGCGATGAACCGCGAGCAGATCGCCATCCAGAATGCCGATGTCTTTCATGCTCATGCCTCTTACCCGCAACAGATAGTCCGCTGAGGGCGAGAAAAAGTCCGGCTTCAGGGTGCAATGGTCTTCGATGTGCTCCTGAGCCAGGATCGGGCTACCGGCCGCCACCTGACCAATCACCGGCAGGCCCAGGTCGGCTTCCGCCTCAGGCAACCGGATACCGCGGCTTGCGCCCGGAACCATCTCAATCGCGCCTTTGCGCGCCAGCGCCCTCAGATGCTCCTCGGCGGCGTTGGCTGAGCGGAACCCAAGTTCCGCGGCGATTTCCGCGCGGGTCGGCGGGTATCCGGTTTCATCCACGTAGCGCCGGATAATATCCAGTACCTGGCTTTGCCTTGCTGTCAGCTTCATGAGGTTGCCCCGTTTATCCTGTTTTTATATACAGTGAATTGACTATATACAGTGTTTTATCCAGTGTAAAGACTGCTTCCTGTATTTTTTGTCAGCAAGCCCCGGGCTCACCCTGTTGGGGTCTGTGTTAAGGTAACGGCAACCTATTGTGGAGGCACAGGAATGAGCGAATCACAGGCGTGCAGGATGCCGGACATACTGCGAACCGCATCCGGCGAAGAGCGGCGTGTCGGCGTCGAAATCGAACTGTCCGGACTGAGTTACGAGGACCTGGTCAGACTCTCGGAGAAACTGCTGTCCGGCGACGCACATGCTGCATCCCGGTATGTCGCCGAGCTGGAAACCGACTTGGGCAAATTCACCATCGAACTGGACTCCGATCCGATCAAGGATCTGGATCTCCAGGATGAGCGCCTGCCGGAGTCCGTGCGCGAACTCGGTGGCCAGGCCATGGACGTGATCGATGCGGCCGCGGAGAAGATCGTGCCCCTGGAGATCGTCAGCCCACCGCTGCCGTTTTCGACGCTCGAGCGCATCGAGACCCTGTGTGACGAACTGAGAAAAGCCGGCGCCCTGGGCAGCCGGGAAGCGCTGTACTATGCCTTCGGGCTGCAACTGAACCCGGAGCTGCCGGACCTGGAGGCGCCCACTCTGGTGCGTTACCTGCAGGCATTTGCCGTGCTCTACGAGTGGCTCAAAGGTCGTCATCAGGTGGACATCAGCCGCAAATTCACCAGCTACATTGAACCCTGGAGCAGCACCTACACTGACAAACTGCTTGAGGACGATTACGCTCCAGACGTCGAACAGCTGATGCGGGACTACCTGAAATACAACCCGACCCGCAACAAGGCTCTGGATCTGCTGCCATTGTTCGCGCACCTCGACAGCCGCTTGTTGGCGGAATTCGTTGAAGACGAACGCATCAAGAGCCGGCCGACCCTGCACTACCGCCTGCCCGATTGCGACATCGACAACCCGCAGTGGCATTTTTCTACGGTATGGAATGACTGGGTGGTGCTGGAGCAGCTGGCCAACAATGCCGCAGAGCTGGCGGAACTCAGGGAAGCGTTTCGAAACAGCCGCAAACTGAGCCTGCGCAACCTGACCCAAAGCTGGCCAGACACCTGCAACCAGTGGCTGCACGACCGGGGCTATGTCCGATAACGCCGTCGACAGCCCGGATTTCCCGGGCCTGACCATAGGAATCAGCGGGCCGGCGAGGCGCAGTCTCGCCCACCGGCTGATTAACCTGGGGCTGAAACTGCATGGCGCGAGAACCCATTACATCCGCCCGGGCTCAACGGTGGATGTCTCGATGCTCGACGGCCTGGTGCTGTCTGGCGGCACCCATGTGGCCCCGGAACTGTTCGGCCAACAGTCAACGGTAACCGCCCGCTATGATACCCGCCGGGACCAGACCGACCAGCGGCTTCTGGCCGACGCCCGCCAGCTGAAACTGCCCGTGCTGGGGATTTGCCGGGGCGCCCAGTTGATCAACGTTTTCCATGGCGGCTCGCTGTGCCAGAACGTGACACCGCTGCGGGTTCACACCCGGCATCGGCCACTGCTACTGCCCATGCAAAGGGTCAGACTGGTCCGGAACAGCCGTCTCGGCCGGTTGATGCACAGCCCCGCAATTGGCGCCAATCGTATCCATAGCCAGGCCATCATGCGGCTCGGCAAAGGCTTGCGGGTCGTGGCGGTAGACAACGACTGGTTTGTCCAGGCTATTGAAAATACCGGTGACCAGTGGCTGATGGGCGTTCAGTGGCACCCGGAATACCTGCTCTACCATGCCGGACACCGGCGCATTTTCAGCCACTTTGTTCACGCCGCCCGAGAGCGCAAGCTGATGAGGCTGAACGAGGCGGATGCCCGGACCCAGGCATAAAGCCCGGCTCCGGGACACGAAGACCAAGACCCAACACAGAACGGAGATCTGACGATGCTTGATGCCCTGAAGAAACACCTGGTGCCCGGCCTTGCGGTGGTTTTACTCCCCCTCGCCGCCCAGGCCGGCGAAGTGACCCTGACCGGAGAAGGCGCTGTCAAATACACCCCTGACAGTGCCCGAGTGCGGTTTACCGCCTCCGCGGAGGACAACCTGCCGGCCAACGCGTCTGACGAGGTCAACCGGATGATGGCCCAGTGGCGCAGTGCCATCGACGCCTATCGCGACCAGCTCGACGAGTACAACGATGCCGACCTGAATATGTACACCCGGATGATCCCGATGCAGGAGCGGGACCAGGAGCCGGAGAAACGGGCGGTGGCATCGCAGGCCGTCAGTTTCACCATTGACGATCTGGCGCTGCTGAACCCGTTGCTGGCCGAAGCCCAGAAGCTGGGCATGGATTACCACCTGGGTGCCGGCAACTTCTATCACTCGGATGAGAACGGCCTGCAGAAGCAGGCGCTGGCAAGGGCCATTGCCGATGCCCGATCTCGCTGCGACTTCGTGGCCGAAGAGCTGGACATGTCCTGTGGGGAGGTGGTCACCCTCAACATCAACGGCGGACATCACCCGATTCCGATGATGCGGGCGGAAGCAATGTCCGCTGGCGATGCAGTATCCAGCATCAGCGACCGGGAACTTCGCGCCAGCGTCAACGCCACCTTCAAGCTCGATTAGAAGTCCCGGGTGTAGAAAATGTCCAGCGATGCGGCCAGGCCACTGGCCGCTTCCAGATAGAAGTAGCGGCCCAGATCATAGCGCAAGGCGACAGTGGTGATGGGTTCAAATATCCCCACGCCGTAGCGCAGGCTCAATTTATCGGTGATATAGCCGCTGGCCACTACTGAAGCCTCGTCGCCAGCCCCCTCTGTTTCGAGCATCAGGTTTCGGATGCCCAATTCGTCCCCGATACCCTGGGTGAGCTTGTTGGCCTGAGTCAGCCCCAACGAAATAGCCGCCTGACTCATCTGCCCCTCTTCGCCCTGGCTCTGCGGCGCTCTCCCCAGAATCACATAAGACAACGCGTCGCTCTGGGGCATGGATGGCTCGGAAAACACCTCGGTTTCCGGCTCGCTAACTGGCCCACTCAGGCGGATACCCGCCACGACCGAATCCACCCGACGAACGGCTTCGATGTCGAGGTAGGGTTCAGTCAGGGATCCGACGAAAACAACCCGCGCCCGGCGCAGGTCCAACTCTTGGCCATAGGCTTCGTATCGGCCATCGACCAGTTTCAGCGAGCCGCGGGTGTCCATGTCATTGCCAATTCGCAGCGTGCCTTTCAGGTCACCGGTCACACCGAAGGCATCGAACGTCACCTTGTCATCACCAACCACAACGGTGATGTCCATGTTCAGAGCCTCAATCGCCCGTTCCTCCGGTTCGACGCCCACGATCACTTCGTCTTCGGACACCGACACCGCCTGCGGCGGCAATGCCTGCACCTCAATTTCGCCGCGGGGGACATCCACCCGCCCCGTCACTGACAGCGCGCCTTCCCGGAAGGCGATGGTGATGTCGGGCGCCACCTCTACCTGTGCGTAAGGATCGTAAGTGATCGGCAGGCGGTCGCCGGTAACGGTGACTTCAGCCGAGGGCTGGTTCTCCCAGTCAAAGGCGCCGGTGAGCCTCCCCTTCGCCCGGTCACTGCTGTTCCAGCGTCCGCTGAGGTCGGCCGAGTAGCCGTTCAGCTGCAGGGCAATCACCACATCGTTCAGAGGGAGCGGAATGGACGGGTCAACGAAGCGCCCGCCAGTAAGCGCCACTTCGCCGTTAACCGCCGGCCTCAGCAGGGGCCCGGATAACCGGCCTTCACCATTGAGTTCCCCCTCGAATTCTTCCAGCCCGGCAATCACTCCGGCAAGGGCAATGTCGAGACCGGCGAGGGAAAAGCGGCCGGTCACCGGCCGCGCTTCGGTCGTCGGATCCACGGAAAGGTCCAGATCAAACTGGCCGAGTTCGGGGCCCGCGAGATTCACGGTGACATCCGCCACTTCAGGTTTCATGGCGACGTTTACGGTGAACGTGTCGTGCCGGAGCGTCTCCCACTCCTCCAGTACCCGAACCTCGAAATCACCGGCACCGGCATCCACGGAGAAAGTGCCGTCCGGCCCCTGATCAGTCATGGTGAGATCAAGGGTTGCGTTCAGGGCGGCATCCCAGCGCAGGGTGTCCGGCAGCAACGGCGCCAACGCCGATGTCGGGAAGTTATCAATGCGGTAGGCCAGCGCCGGCTCCGGAAGCAGAGTCTGATCCTCGGCACAGATGGAACTGTCCTGCCAACGCCAGCACTGGCTACCCAGGGTCAGGGTTCCATTTTCCCGGTACGCCATCTCCGCCGGCTGATCCAGCGACCAGGTCTGGGACGCGCCGGGCAAGTCAATCCTCCCCTGCTCGATCGCGCCCTGCCAGCTCTTCCACGCGTCCCCGGCAACGCCGGCCAGCGCCATGGTCAGCTCTGCTTCGTCATGCAATGCGGACAACGTTAACCGGTGGCTCTGTCGAGTTCCGTTCAATTCCAGCTCCAGCCCAGCGAGGCTCTGCTCACCAGAGCGAATCTCCTGCGCTCGCGCCGACGCCGCAATCCGGCGTCCACCCGGGAGACTGGCATCCACCGCCACCTGTGACACCGCCGCCGCATCCTGCCAGACCAGATCCGAGCCGCGCAGGCTCAGGGTTCCCTCGGGATCATCAGGGGTGCCGCCGGTCACCGTCAACGTGGCGGCCAGCTCCCCCGCCAGGCCCGGCACCAGAATACCCGGATCCGGCAGGTTGATCTGCAGATCCCCCGCCAGCGTTTCGCCCCAGCGCCCGCTGCCGTTGACGCGGTTGTCCCCCAGCTCGCCGACCAGCTCCGAGACAATCCAGGTGCCGGCGGCCAACTCCAGCTGCCCCCGGGTTTTCGCTGGCTCGTTCTGCCATTGCCCGACGATATCCCAGTCGGCGGTCATGTCCGGCTGACCCTCCGCGCTCAGACGCCCCTGGCTGCTGACTTTCCCGTCAAGTCGGGCCTCCAGTGCCGGCACCCAGTAGCCGGGATTGAACTCGTCGAGCGTGATACCGGCGTCCCAACTCAACTGATCGGCGAAACCGATCTCCGCCTTGCCGCGAAGCTCGCCGGCCCCGGTACTGACCAGCAGCTCGGTCAGGGAAACCGATTCCAGGTCGCCGGCCAGCGCGGTATCCAGTTCTGCATCGCCATAGGGCCCGGTCACTGCGGCCTCAAGCTGCGCATTGTAACGACCGTCCCGGTATTCGAGATCGCCCTGCAGTTGGCGCAGAGTGACCGGAGGCTGCGCCATGTCGGGCAGCAGCGTGTGCCAGGGGAAAGCTGCCAGGGCGACCGACAGCTCAGCGTTCAGAGCCTCCTGCCAGCTCACATCGCCGGTCAGCGCCAGCGTGCCCGGTTGTGGGCCGTCCTGCGGGCCGGTCAGTTGCAGGCTGACATCCGATGCGCCAGCGGTGGTCACAAGCCCCTGCAGTGACACCGTGACCGGACCGGCGGTGCCCGGGAGTACCGCGTTTGAACGGGTTGCGAAGCCCTTTTCCAGGCTGCCGTCCAGCGCCAACCGCCAGTCTTTCAGAGTGAGTGTCGGTGGCAAGGCGTCCAGCGCCAGGAACGACGGGGATTCCAGTTCAAGCTGCAGGGGCAAACGCTTGTCCAGCGGCGCAGCCCGGCCCCGCAACGACGCCTCCAGGTACCCACGGCTGCGAGCCGAAAGCCTGAGGTCCTCGGCACTGCCGGTGAGATTCAACGCAATCTGCCAGGCGTCGCCCCGGGGTGGCGGCAGAGACACGTCCACATCGAGGTCAAGTGGCCAGCCGCCCCGGGTTTCCAGACGCCCGGACGCACCCACCGCAATCTCGTCGAGGCGGTAACGGGCGTGCTCCAGAGTCCAGTCCGCCCCGGATCCTCCGGCTTTGAGTTCCAAACTGTCCCACACCTTGCTGCCATCCAGCGTGAAGCGGCCCAGCTGGACATCACCAATGCGCACGCCCACAGGCAGATTGACGACGGGCAGGCTGATATCCCCGCCCGGCTCCTCCGGCTCGCCAGAGGGCTGCAGTGTCAGATCGATGGTTTGCGCATGCAGCGTGTCGAGGCACAGCTCCTTACTCAGCAGACATCCGGGCGACCAGTCCACCACCACTGCTTGCAATCGCACCCCGGTGCCGTATCCCTGCCAGATCACCGACTCGGCCTGCCAGTAGCCGAACAATGAACCGCGGTCGCCCTCAACGGTCAGGCCAGGCACCTGGTCAATGGCCCAGGCGGTGCCGGTTTCCGAACGCAGCACCAACAATAGCGCAGCCACCAGTGCCAGCGGCAACAGCAGCGCCAGCAGCAGAATCACCAACAGCCAGAACCGCCAGCTCCGGCGTGGCGTGCCGGCGTGCGCGGTCGGCTCAGCGGGAGCGGCCGTTGCCTTGTCGCGGTTGTCGTCCGTCACAGCTCTGGCCCCATGGAAAAGTGAATTCGCCAGTCGCCACCAAACTCGTCATCCAGCCCATGGGCAATGTCGAAGCGGATTGGGCCGACCGGACTCACCCAGCGGATCCCGATACCCGCGCCGCTGGCACGGGGGTCCAGCAAGTCGTTCATGGCGTTGCCTTCATCATAAAATGCCGCCATGCGCCAATTCGTGACAAATTCATACTGGTACTCGACGCTGCCCACCAACAGATAGCGTCCACCAATCGCCGCACCATTTTCGTCCTTCGGCGACAGAGTTTCGTACCCGTAGCCACGCACGCTCTGGTCGCCGCCGGCGAAAAATCGCAGGGAGGGCGGCACATCGTCAAACTGGTTGGTCGCAACGCCACCGAACTGGAAACGCGTCAGAAACCGATGTCGGTCCGCGAGGGTATACAGCCCGCGCGCAAGAAAATTCACGTGCAGGATGTCCACATCGGAGAGCGCTGCTCGATGAGAGCCCCTGACGTCCGCCTGCACCCGATACCCCCGGGACGGATCGAGGGGCGAATTAGCGTGGAGTTTGGAATACCCCAGCCCTGGCAGCAAGAGACTGCTGGTTTTACGATCATCCTCACCGATGCGGAAGCGCTCACCTTCCCAACCCAGGGAGGCCACTTGAAGCCATCCGGAGTCGAGCTGATGCTTCCACTGCTGTCCCAGTGTCAATAATTCGGACTCCACATCCTCGATGTCTTCTCGCTGATATCCCGCACCGAAGCGAATAGAGTCCGTCATGGGTGGGTCGAGTGGCAACTCATAGTAGGTACTGAGGTTCTGGCGTGGTTCGGACACCTCCATGTCCGCCCCACGACGGTGCCCCATCCGATTGATCCAGTGCTCCCGCCAGTTAGCACTGAAGCGAGGCCCCACATCGGTCGAGAAACCGACGCCGGTCGCGACCGACCTCGGTGGGCGCGTGGTCAAACCAACGTCAACGGGAATCACACCGTTGTCTGCATTGGTTGGGGACGCATCAATATCCACGCCGGAAAAATAGCCGCTGTCAGACAGGTCCCGGTTCAGCTTTGCGACCTCATCTGCATGGAACAGTTGCCCGGGCTCGATGGTGACAAACTGTTCAAGCAGGCTGTTTTCGAACCCGTGCCCCTCCTCGAAGGTCACTTTTCCGAAGCGGTATCGCTCCCCGCTACGAAAGTTAATGATGATATCGGCGCTGCGCTGCTCGGGATTGACCTCGAGTGTACGACTGACAAACTCACCGTCAAAGTAGCCCAGCCGGCGGGCTCGGTTCTGAATGGACTGACGCAGGCTGCTGTACTGGCCGTGATCCAGCACATCGCCTTCCGTGGGGGTGTCTGGAATGGCGCTCAGGAAGCTGTCGTCCGCCGATGCTGGCCCTTCAATCCGTACGACCCTTGAACGGACGCGCACCGGCTCACCCGGAATCACCTTGAGCGTCAGTAACGCAGGCTCGTCGCTGTCACCTTCGGACACCGTCCAATCAACGACCGGGCTGTAATAGCCCAAAGCTTTGAGTGCCTGCTTTACCTGTTTCTCTGCCGTGCGTGCGTAGCGCCTCAGGTTATCCGCGCTGCGGTCTTCGACCACCCCCAGAAACACCTCGGCGTTTTCCTGGAGCTGCGGGTAATCACCCTCCACTTCCACGCTCACCTGATTGGCCCACAGCTGGCATGGCACCATCAAAAGCAGGGTGATCAACACATGAATGCCGGGAGGGAGGCGGTGTCTGGAGAGGAGTAGCATCCGAATATGAATCGTCTTTGTTATAGGGAGAATTCAAGGCTGCGCGGGAGTTTACCGGATTGACCAGACCGACCACTACCCACGCTCCTTATGCCAATGGCTGACAGACGCAACGCGCCCATGATCAACCCTGATCAATTTCAACAACAACCAGTCTGATAGTAACAGGCGCGCCGGGTTCCCGCCGCCTTCAAAGGAGACCCACAATGACCAGGGATCCCATCGGTATGGCACTGGCCATGATGAATCGCCTTGCCGCCAACCCCTTACTGGACCGTTTCGGGCTGCGCACAGCCACTGAAAAAACAGCCTACCACGGTACCCGCATCGGATTTCGCACTCTGGCGCTGGCCGGGCGGGAGTTCAAGCGGGTGTCGAACTGGCTGCCCCGCAAAAGATTACCCGGAAAACCCGCACCGATACTGTTTGACCTTACGCTGGATGAAGACCAACAGATGATCGTGGACAGCCTCCAGCGACTGGCGCGGGACACCCTGCGCCCGGCCGCCGCAGGGGCTGACGAAGCCGGCGCCATGCCGGCGGATGTGTTTGACACCACCACCGAGCTTGGCCTGGCCCTGTACGCCGTGCCCGCGGAGTTCGGGGGCGTGGCCGAAACACAATCACCGGTGACCAGCGTGCTGATCGCCGAACAACTGGCGTGGGGCGATATGGGCCTGGCCGTGGCGTTGCTGGCGCCGTTCAGCGTGGCCCAGGCCATCACCCGCTGGGGCACCGGTGAACAGCAGTCCCGGTACCTGCCCGCGTTCTGCGAACCCGAACCCCCGGTAGCCACCATTGCCATGGACGAGCCAAGGGCGCTGTTTGATCCCCTGACGCTGAGCACTCGCGCCGACACCACGCCCAATGGCTATCGACTCAATGGCCAGAAAAACGGCGTGATCCTGGGCGCCCAGAGCGATCTGATGCTGGTCTCCGCCAGCCTGAATGGCCGCCCACGACTGTTTATCATCGAAAGCGGCACCCCGGGACTGATCTGCGAGGCGGATCCCGCCATGGGCCTGCGGGCCGCGCAACCGGCCACCATTACCCTGAAAGATGTCAACGTGCTCACCGATGCCCTGCTGGGTGACGACGACTTCGATTACCAGGCCTTTCTGGACATGGGAGCCCTGCTGCGCTGCGGGCTGGCAATCGGCACCGCCCAGGCGGTAGTGGATTACGTCATCCCCTACTGCAATGAGCGGGAAGCCTTTGGAGAGCCCATCAGCCATCGACAATCCGTGGCGTTCATGATCAGCAATCTGGCCATCGAAACCGAGAGCATGCGCATGCTGACCTGGCGCGCGGCCAGCCGGGCAGAGACGAACCAGACCTTTCACCGGGAAGCCTGCCTCGCCAGGCTACTGTGCAATGAGAAGGCCATGGAAATTGGTACCAACGGAGTTCAGCTGCTGGGTGGCCATGGCTTTGTAAAAGAACATCCGGTTGAACGCTGGTACCGCGATCTGCGGTCTGTGGCCACTCACACCGGCGGCGTCCACGCCTGAGCCTGAGCAAATCTGGAGCACCCCATGTATCTGGAAATACCGAAAAAATTTTCCCCCATTGTGAATCAGGCACGCCAGGTGGCGCAGGAAGTCTTCCGCCCCATCTCCCGCAAATACGACCGCGCGGAACACGCCTATCCCAAAGAACTGGATATGTTTGCCTCCATCATGGACGGCATGAACGACGGTGCACCCGACGGCGGTGCCGGCGCCGGCAAGCTCGCCCGCTCCGGCGGCAATGGCGCCCCGGGCAATCGTAACGGCACCAACATGAAAACCGTGCTGGGGCTGACCGAACTGTGCTGGGGCGATGTCGGTCTCGCCCTGTCCATCCCCCGTCAGGGGCTCGGCAATTCCGCCATCGCGGCAGTGGCCAACGAAGAACAGCTGGCGCGCCTGGGAGACACCTGGGCCGCGATGGCCATTACCGAGCCAGGGGCCGGTTCCGACTCCGCGGCCATTCACACCACCGCAAGAGAAGACGGCGACCATTACGTGATCAACGGCGAGAAAATCTACGTCACAGCCGGCGAGCGTGCCAACGCCGTGGTGGTGTGGGCCAGTCTGGACCGCAACAAGGGTAAGGCCGCCATCAAGTCCTTCGTGGTGGAGAAAGGCACACCGGGCATGACCCTGGAGCGACTCGAGAAAAAACTCGGCATCCGCGCCTCCGACACCGCCGCCATCCGCTTCGAGAACTGCCGGGTGCCCAAGGAGAATCTGCTGGGGGATCCGGAGATCAGCGTCAACAAGGGCTTCGCGGGGGCCATGCAAACGTTCGACAACACCCGCCCGGTGGTCGCTGGCATGGCCATCGGGGTGGCCCGCGCAGCGCTGGAACGCACCCGCCAGATCATCGCGGAGTCCGGAATTGATCTGGACTATCACACCCAGACCTGGACCCAGCCGGCGGTCAGCCGGGAGCTGCAACTGCTGGAGGCGGAGCTCGAGGCCGCCAGGCTGCTGACCCTGAAAGCCGCGTGGATGGCTGACAACGGCCTGCCCAACTCGAAAGAGGCCTCCATGGCCAAGGCCAAGGCCGGGCGGGTGGGTAACACCATTACCCTGCGCTGCGTGGAGCTGTGCGGCAGCCTGGGCTACGGCGAAACCGAGCTGATCGAGAAGTGGGCGCGGGATTCCAAAATTCTGGATATTTTCGAGGGCACCCAGCAGATTCAGTTGCTGATCATTGCCCGGCGCCTACTCGGGAAGTCGTCGGCCGAGCTCAAATGAGCTAACCTGTGAGAAAATTCACAGAAATTCAGGCACCTGAATGCTGAAGATCAACCGCGCAAATCTCAAGAAAAGCCATCAGACGATCTGGCTCACCATCGACTTCCTGATGCTGGGCCTGCTTATTCTCAACCTGTCCCTGATCATTTTCGATTCCATCTATGCCTTCAGCGCCATCGAAGGCTTTTTGGCCGACCATGTACCCGGTTTTCAGGCGTTCTACGACCCGATCCACGAGAATTTCCTGTTCTATGACCTGATCTTCGTGGGCATCTTTCTTACCGAGTTCTTCGTGCGCTGGGGCTATGCGGTAAAAGCCAGCGTGTACGACCGCTGGTATTTTTACCCGTTTATCCACTGGTACGACCTGGTGGGCTGTATCCCGGTGGGCAGCTTCCGCTTCCTGCGGATTCTTCGCGTTATCTCCATCATTTACCGGCTGCATCAGTACAAGATCATTGATGTCACCAGCATGCGCGTCTACAAGTTCGTGAACTTCTACTTTGAGGCGTTCATGGAGGAGTTGTCGGACCGCATCGTGCTCAAGGTGCTGTCGGGAGTACAGCAGGAAGTCAAACGGGGCTCGCCGCTGTTCGAGCGGATCCAGAACGACATTGTCTACCCGCGCAGGAGCATGCTGACCGACTGGATTTCCGGGCGCGTGGCCCAGGCCGCGCAGGAAGGCTATGTCCCCAACCGGGGCGCCCTGCGCAGCTACCTGGAGGACCGGGTAGATCACGCCCTCAAGCAGAATCTGGAGCTGTCGCGGCTGAAATACCTGCCGGTGGTCGGCCCGCAGATACAGGAGACCCTGGAAGAAGCGGTGGGCGATATCGTTGCCAATGTCATCCATCAGATTCTGGAAGACCTGGCGTCGGCCTCCAACCATGCGTTCATCGAGGACATCGTCAACGTCTTCATCCCGACGCCGGACGACAGCGCGGAGGAGACCCCGGAGAATCAGGCCGTGATCAACCTGATCCTGGAAATCCTGGATGCCGTGAAAACCCAGGTGCAAGTCAAACACTGGCGCGAAGACCTGCCATAACAACCCAAAGAGTCAAGACTCATGCCTTCATCACAACCGGCACTGCACTACCGGCCCGCTCATGAGCTGGTTCGGGAGCTCAGTGACGGCACGCTCACCAGCGAAGCCGTCACCCAACACTTTCTGGACCAGATTCGCCGTCACAACGGCAGCATCAATGCCGTGGTTACGGTGGACGAGGAACAGGCACTGAAAAAAGCCCGCGCAGCGGATGAGAAACGGGCTGGCGGCGCCAACCTGGGACCGCTCCATGGGCTGCCGCTCACTCTGAAAGACACCTGGGAAGTGGCCGGCATGACCTGCACCGCCGGCGCCCGGGCCCTGAGGGATTACACACCCCGTCACCACGCCGATGTGGTGCAGCGTCTGGAAGACGCGGGGGCGATTGTCGTCGGTAAGACCAATGTGCCGATTTACGCCACCGATCTGCAGAGTTACAACAAGCTGTTCGGCGTCTCCAACAACCCGTTCAACACCGACCACACCCCCGGCGGATCATCCGGTGGCGCCGCCGCCGCGCTGGCCGCCGGCATGACGCCATTGGAGGTGGGCAGTGACCTGGCCGGCTCGATCCGCACCCCGGCCCATTTCTGCGGTGTGTTCGGGCACAAGCCGTCTCGCGCCCTGGTGTCGTTCCGCGGCCACATCCCCGGACCGCCCGGCACCCAGTCACGGCCGGATCTGGCCGAAGGGGGACCGCTGGCGCGCAACGCGAAAGACCTGCAACTGCTGCTGGACGTCATTGCCGGCCCCACGCCGCTGGACGCCCGTACCTGGACCATCAGCATGGCGCCTGCCACCGTTTCCTCCCTGGATCAGGCCCGCGTGGGCCTGTGGCTGGAAGATCCGCTGTGCCCGATAGAACAGGAACTGACCGACGGCTACCGCGCCCTGGGGCGGGAACTGGAGCAGCGCGGCGCCCTGGTGGCCAACGCACAACACCCGTTGCTGGATCTCGAACACATTCTGCCGCCCTATTTCAATTTGCTGGGCAGCCTGTTGAGCACTTCTCTCAAACCCGCCCAGCGGCGGCAGATGCTCTGGGTCGCGCGGCTGGAAAAGTGGCTGAAATTACTGGGCCCGCTAACCGCCTTTATCGGCGAATACGGACGCGGTGTGAACCAGCCGGTGCATCAGTGGATCGCAGTCAGCGAAACGCGGGAGAAGATGCGCGCAGAGATCGCCAGCCTGTTCGAGGAGTTCGATGTGCTGCTGACGCCGGTCACGCCCACCACCGCCATACGCCACGATCACAGCCAGCCGGTGTTCAAGCGCCGCATCGCCGTTGCCGGCCAGCCGCGGGCTTACATGGATCAGTTCTGCTGGATTGCCTTCGCCACCCTGCTGGGCTTGCCGGCCACGTCGGTGCCGGTGGGGCGGAGCAAAGACGGGCTGCCGTTCAACGTACAGGTGATCGGTGCCCCCGGCAAAGACCTGACCACCCTGCGCTTTGCGGAACTGTTGGAGCAGGCGGGGCTTGCCGGGTTCACGCCACCCGCGGGTTTCTGAGCCCCAGGGGAACGGAGCCGGTTTCAGGAATTGGCCAGGCGTGCCAGTCGTTCACGGATTTCCCGTCGCCGGCCCTGATCTGCAACCTCGCGCCCACTGCGATCCGGCGCGGCGAGGGCACGTTCCAGGTACTGTCTGGCGCGGGCCTTTTCCCCCTGTTCGAGCAGGTAATCCCCGAAGAAAAAGTTCGGATCAATGCCGTCGGGGTTGATTGCCAGCGCTCTCTGCAAATACCGACGCGCCTTGTCATCGTCACCGAACCCCAGTGGCCATCCCGGTACCTGATAGTAAAGCGAGCCGAGTGAGGTATACGCCGAACCTTCCAGCGCCGTATCGTCAATCTCCAGCGCTTTTTCAAGCTGGCGGCGGGCATCCTTTACCAACCCGAGCGCACCCAAGCCCCCCTTCTCGCCTGCCCATGTGCTCAGCACAATGGCCTGCCAGATGCGAGGCTCGGCACGGTCCGGGTAAGTCGCTACGAACCCCTCGGCGTCTCTGGCCAGGGCCTCAAACGCCTTGGCTTTCTCCTTTCCGGGCAGCTGATACTGAATTTCGGCCCAGCGTTGCTGAACGCGGGCAAGGTCCGCTTCGACGCTGTCTGCCAAGGTCGGTACAGCCCACAATAACGTGAACAACACGCAAAGCATTTTCATGATGAGGCTCCTGATTGGAGAAATCGCCGGATGACCGGCAGTTGTTTGAACATCGCCCTGTCCACCAACCGCGGCAGCACACTGTTGATCACCACGAACAGCCGTTCTGGCCAGCCCATAAAACAGCGGCGCTGATCCCGGGTCATGGCCTGAACGATGTTGCGGGCGACCCGCTCGGGTGAGTCCACCGAATTGCCAAGTGCCTGGTTCAAGCGGTTAACCGCTTCCGGGTTCATTGCCGTTGCGGTAGCGCGGGGGGCGGCGTAGAGCACTTTGACCGGGGTGTCGGCCAGCTCCCTGCGCAGGGCTTCGGTGAACCCCCGCAGCCCGAACTTGGTGGCACAGTAGGCGGTATAGCCCGGGAAACCGATGCTGCCGAAGGTGGAGCCGACGAACACCAGTGCGCCCTCACCGACCGCGCTGAATCGTGGGGCAAAATGACGGGCCACCAGCATGGGGCTGCGCAGATTGACCGCCAACTGGCTGTCGATGGCAGAGACCGGCGTCTGCGACAACGCGGAAAACTGGTTCTGGCCGGCACAGTGAATCACGCCGTAAATCTCCGGCCAGTTATCCGTGATGGTCTGAAGCTGCTCCTCCAGATCCCCCGCTGCCAGATCCAGCTGAACCGCGGCAGCGCCGGCAGGAAGCCGCAAACCCTCAGACTGCCGCGACGCCACCAGCACTCTCGCCCCCTCTGCCAGCAGCATGGTCATCAGCGCCTGACCAATACCGCCAGTGCCGCCCAGCAACAAAAAACGACGTTCACGCAGCTGCATGGTCCGTCTCCTTCTGCTGGGCTGCCTCGCTGGCCGGCAACGGAATGCGGTGCAGCATATCGCCGTACAGGCGATACACCACCCGGGCAGAGTCAATGATCGCCTGCTGGTCGTCGGGGTCGGTGATGCTGTTCATCAGGTCGCGAAAGAACTCGAAATGCCCCTGATCGAGCTCGCCGTGGGAGTACAGATAGCTAAACGCCTTGTCCGGCAGCTGCAACTGTTGCTGAATCTGTTGCGCCAGCGGGGTTGCCAGCTCAATGGACGTACCTTCCAACACCTGCACCATGCCGAAGAAGGCCGCAGGATTGCCGCGGTCAATCTGGTGGTACAGGTAGGCCACCATCAGTTCGATCGACAGATCCGGCTGGCTGGCGCGGCGCTCCTCGCGGTCCTCGCCGCAGGCTTGCAGGTCGTCAAGAATCCACTCGTGGTGGCCGTACTCTTCTTCAATGTATTCCACCAGCGCCTTACGGACGCCTTCAAGACGCTCCGGCAAGCGGCCACCGCAGGCCATCATCAGTGGCACGGTGTGTTTGACGTGGTGAAAAGCCTGGGTCAGGAACCAGGTATAACCTTGTAGCGTCATCCGCCCCTGCTGGACAGCCTGCACTACCGGTGCTCCGGTGACGTGGGTGCGGGCCTGGGCGGTTTCGGTTTGGAGTCGGTCAAAAAATGCCATGGTCGTTCCTCTTGGCGTGATCGGGTTGATCGGAGTGATCGGGAGTATCAAGCTCATCGGGTCGCTGTTGGCGATCAGACGGGGCAGATCAGTGTGAATGCGGTGCCGCATCAGCCGGCCATTGGCGGTGAGATGGCCACCGGCGGCAGACAGCGGCGCCACCAGCCGGTAGATGTGTGACAACCGGGCGTAATCCGGCAGCCGGTCGTTAAGCTGATGACAGACGGCGGCCAATCGTTGCAGCGCTTCGGGGGAGTCGGTGTGGAGCCCATAGATCAGCGCACGCGGCCGGGCCTCACCGTCACCGAATACCAGCGCCTGCTGTGCGCCCAGAGTCTGAATCAGTTCGCTCTCCAGCCATTCCGGGCTGATGTTGCGACCAAAACTGGTGATCAGCAGGTTCTTGGAGCGGCCGTCCACCGTCAGGAAGCCATCGTCCGACAGACTCCCCAGATCCCCGGTATCGAGCCAGGAGCTCTGGGGCACGGCGGCACCCAGATACCCGAGGAAGGTATTACCGCGGATCAGGATGCGGCGCTGCTCATCGACACGAACCTCAACATGATCCAGAGAGCGTCCGGCGGTGCCCGGGCGATTGTCGGCCGGCGTGTTCAGTGCCACTACGGAGCCACACTCCGACAGTCCGTAGCCTTCGAACAGCGGAAGTCCCAGTGCGTGTGCCCTGGCCAGAAGCGCGCTGGCCACTTTGCCACCGCCGACCGCAAGAAACCGGAAGCGGTCGGTTTGCAGTGCCCCGCGCTCTGCCTGCTGCACCAGCAGCCTGGCGAGCTCCGGCACCAGTATCAGTGACTCCGGTCGCCAATGGTTCACGGCAGCCGCCAGCCGGCTTGCATCGACACCGCTGCTGCCACTCATACCGAGCGCAGCCAGCGGCTCCACACGCACCGTCGACCCCAGCAACAAGGGCAGATAGAGACCGGCGACATTTTCCAGAAGAGTCGCCAGGGGCAAGATGCAGAGGTGAGAGCGGCCGGCGTGGGCGCGAAGACGGTCTTTCAATGCGCAGGCGGTCGCGGCCAGATGCGCCCGCGAGAGGCACACGCCTCTGGGCAGGCCGGTACTGCCTGAGGTAAAGGTGATTTTCGCGGTGCCGGTGGGCAGGTCAACCACCTCGGTCGACGCATCCAGCCGGCTTAACGACACGCCATCACTCAACGCCTCCTGCCCGACCGTTGCGTTCGACCAGAGCAAGGCCTGCAGGCCCGCCGCGCGGATCAGGTGCGCTTTCTGCTCGGCCGAGAAGAACGGCGGCACAGGCACACACACCACGTTGGCACTCAGGCAGGCCAGATCGGCGATCACCCAGCCGGGTGTGTTATCGCCGCATAACCCCAGGCGTTGGATACCGCGGGCCTGCAGTTGATCGGCCAGCGCCTTCACGGCCTGAAACAGTGACATGTAGGAATACGTCAGATCGCCGGACACCAGAGCGGTCGCGTTCGGCCGCGCGTCGACCACGCTCCGGAACAGATCAGCCAGTGTGGCCATAACCACCTCCCGTTGCCCAAGCGGCGCTTGTGACCATCGTCGCGCTGGCATCAATACTCTGCACGTGCCGAAGCAGGCCGCGCGCTCGAAGGCTTTCGAGGCCCTGGCGGACATTGATTGCCAGCACCCGCGGCTGGCATTCATAGTACCGCCCCCAGGTCTGGCCGGCGCCCGCAAGGCGATCGGGGTCAGCGCCCCCCAGATCCACCACGTCAATGCCCAGGTGCTGAAAGCTGTTTCGCAGCTGGGCGGTACCGGTACACACGACCCACGTCAGCCCCCTCTGATTCAGCCGAACCGCCAGCGCAGCAAACAGGGGCCGGCTGATGCCGGTTTCGACACCGGCCAGGTGGGCGATTTCCACGACGGACGCCCGCTCAGCGCCTGCGCACGGGAGGCAGGCCTCAATGGGCCGGTCCAGGTAATCTTCCAGGAACAGTCGCTCCACGGCGGCGTTGCGCACGCCGACTGCAGCCAGCAAGGTGCCATGTTCGGACACCAACGCCATGAGTGGCGGCATGTGCAGGGTCGGGCGTGCCCCGTATGCCTGCTCGAAGCGCCGGCGAATGAACGCGGCGGCTCGCTGCTCACTGGCGGTGCGCGGGCGCAGCTCGCACAAATGGCGATGGCCACAACGCACCACCGGTTCGGCTTCCGCTGATGCAGGATCAATACTGGTGGGCATGGTCAAACATTCGGTCATAAGAATCCCCCTCGACTGGCCTCCAGACTAAGGGGAAAGACTTAAGGCTGGCTTAACGGAGCAGGATCGATTTCTTAAGCCGGTGTTAAGGTTTCTGTGCCAGAATCAGGTGATATCCACTCTGGTGACGGAACTGACCGAATGCGCATTCTGCTTGTGGAAGACGATCACATGCTGGCAAACACCATGCTCACTATGTTGCGAGATGATCAGCACACCGTAGACTGGCTCGACGACGGCCAGCAGGCGCTCAATGCACTGACGGGCGAGCACTTTGATCTGGCCGTCCTCGACCTGACGTTGCCCAGGCTGGACGGTCTGGAGGTGCTGGCTCGTGCCCGCAGTCGGGGAACGAACACGCCGGTTATTATCCTGACCGCACGCGCGGGACTGGAAGAAAAACTGCAGGGGCTGGACGCCGGTGCCGACGATTACCTCACCAAACCCTTTGCCATGGCGGAACTCAAGGCCCGCATCCGCGCGGTCACCCGCCGTGGCACTAACGGCAACCAGGCTGCCAGTATTGGCCTGAGCCTGGGCAACCTCAATCTGAATCCGGACTCCGGCCGGCTCACTATCGGCGAACAGACCGTCAGCCTGCCCCGCAGCGAGGTCCAGATACTGCACTATCTGATGCGCAACCCGGATCAGGTGGCCACCCGCCGGCGGCTGGAAGAGCAGCTTTATGGCTGGGACCATGGTGCCGAGAGCAATGCCCTGGAGGTTCATATCCACCACCTGCGCCGACGGGTTGGCAAAACGGTGATTCGCACCATCCGCGGCGTGGGCTACCTGCTCGACAGCCAGCAGGCGACCCGATGTGGAGCGCCGGCATGTCCCTGACCCGCACGCTGATTTTGCTGGTGGCCTCCATTGTCATGCTGATTGCTGTGGCGGCCGCCACCTGGAGCTACCTTGAAAGTAACCACGAACTGGAGGAACTGTTCGATGCGGAACTGGCCCAGAGCACACGCATAGTACAGGGGCTGGTGCAGCACCTCGCGGCAACGCAATCGTACGAGGAGCTGGCAGGTGCGCTCAAACAAACCCTGCAACTGCCGCAGGGTGCGCTGAACGAGGACGACTACGACGAGATTCTTCCCGATGGCACCGGTCACAAGTACGAGAAGAAACTGGCGTTCGAGGTCTGGACAGCGGCTGGTGAACCGGTGCTCGACACGCTCGCAGCGAATGATGATCAGCTCCTGAATTCCGGTTACGCCTGGTCAGAGGCAACCGGATTCCAGTGGCGCACCTTCACCCTGCAAGATCCCCAAACCGGCTACTGGATACGCACGGCCCAACGCGAGGACATTCGCCAGGAGCTCAGCCAGGAACTGGCGCTGAGCAACATCCTGCCATTGCTTGCCGCGTTGCCCCTGCTGGTTATTGCCGTCGCCTTTACCATTCAGATGGGATTCCGGCCGCTGCGCAAGCTGGAAAAACCCATCCGTCACATGGACCCCGAGCGCATTCACCCACTGGACACCCGCCACGCCCCCAAAGAAGTCAGTGGTCTGGTGGGCGCGGTCAACGGACTGCTGAAACGGCTGGATGATGCCCTGGAACGGGAACGCCGGTTTTCCGCCGACGCAGCGCACGAACTGCGCACACCACTGACGGCGTTGCGGCTGAATCTGGAGCGAATCGATGAACAGTATCCGGGCGAATTCAGCGATCTGACCGCATCGGTGGATCGCATGGTGCACCTGGTGGAACAGATGCTGCTGCTGAGTCGGGTAGAATCCGGTGCCGGCTTCAGCCCCGAGCGCCAGAATCTGTCAGACATTATTGCCCAGAGCATTGCCGACGTGGCCCCACTGGCACTGCAGAAGCGGATCGAGCCATCTCTGGATGATCAGGCCGGGCAATCGATTATTCGTTGCCAGGCGCCGCTGGTGACTTCACTGATGCGATCGTTGCTGGCCAACGCTATCCAGTACAGCCCACCGGGCACGTGTGTGGAGACCCATCTGGAAACAGCGGATGACGGTTATCGGGTGCTGATCTGTGACCAGGGCCCGGGCATTCCCGAGGATGCCCGCGAGCAAGCCCTGAACCGCTTCACCCGCCTCGATCAGCGCATGGGATCTGGCGCAGGTCTGGGCCTGGCCATCGCCCGCCACATTGCGGAAATGCACGGCGGGCGGTTGGCCTTGATGGAGCGGCGAGACGGTCAGCCGGGGCTGTGCGTCAGCGTGTGGTTCCCGGCTCATCGCTAGCCCGCATCATGTCCGCCGCTTTTTCAGCGATCATTACCGCCGGGGCATTGGTGTTGCCGCCGATGATGCTGGGCATGATGGACGCATCCACCACCCGCAGGCCTTCCAGGCCATGAACCCGAAGCTGTGGATCAACCACCGCCATATCATCGATACCCATTTTGCAGCTGCCCACCGGGTGATAGACCGTGTCGGTGCGGGAACGGAGCACGTTGCGGATATCGTCGTCGGTGCTGACGTTGCCGGTAAACGGGTCACTGGTGATAAACCGCGACAGCGCCGGGGCTTTCATCAGTTTGTCAGTCATCTTGTAGCCCTTGACCATGGCTTCAATATCGTCCGGATGGTCAAAGAACTTCGGATCGATCACCGGCGGCGTCTGCGCGGAGGCATCTTTCAGAGACACTGTACCGCGGCTCTTCGGCCTGAGCAGGCACACATGGCAGGAGAAGCCGTGCCCGCTGTGCAGCGTGCGGGCATGATCATCCACCAGCGCAACCACAAAGTGTAGCTGGATATCCGGTGCCGCCTGCTCGGGACCGGTCTTGAGAAAGCCGCCGCCCTCGGCGAAATTGGAGGCCAGCAGGCCGCGACGCTCCTTGCGGTAACGCAGGAACTGGCGGATGCCGTGCAGCCCGCCTTTCAGTGACAGACCCAACAGATTGGCATCGCTGGACTTGTAGCCGAAGATGAAATCGGGGTGGTCGTGCAGGTTCTTGCCCACGCCGGGAAGGTGATGCAACACCGGCACACCGACCGCGGTCAACTCATCGGCATCACCGACGCCGGACAGCATCAGCAGCTGCGGCGACTGGAAGGCACCGGCACTCAGTACCACTTCCTTACGAGCACGAATCTGCCGTAGCTGGCCATTCTGCAGAATCTCCACACCCACAGCT
Source organism: Marinobacter sp. M-5 (assembly GCF_032911545.1). Taxonomy (NCBI): domain Bacteria; kingdom Pseudomonadati; phylum Pseudomonadota; class Gammaproteobacteria; order Pseudomonadales; family Marinobacteraceae; genus Marinobacter; species Marinobacter sp. M-5. Next base: position 1,066,029 of record NZ_JAWJEK010000001.1, on the reverse strand, counting down.
CGCTTGCCCTCGAACACGATTCGTTGCGCTAGAGCATCGGTTTCAATGGACAGGTTCGGGCGTTCGAGGTGGGGCATCAAATAACCGCGGTAGGTACTCCAGCGCTCGCCGTTGAGCTGGGTAACCTGATAGAGACCGATCCCCTCCTGCTGGGGACCGTTGAAGTCCGGGGTCAGCGGGTAGCCGACCTGGCGGGCAGCCTCAAGATAGTGCTGCTGGAACGGGTTGTCGCTCTGCAGATCACTGACTTTGAGCGGGCCATCGGTGCCGTGCCACTCATCATTGAGGGTCTGATTACCCTCGGATTTGCGAAAGTATGGCAGCACGTCCTTGAAGGACCAACCCTCATTGCCCTGCTCAGCCCAGTGATCGTAGTCACTGGCGTGACCACGAATGTAGGCCATGGCGTTGATGGCCGAGGAACCACCCAGCACCTTACCCCTGGGCTGATAGCCCCGGCGCCCGTTCAGCCCAGGCTGAGGTACGGTTTCAAAGGCCCAGTTATTGATGTTTTTAGGCACCATGGCGACCACCGCGGCGGGGGTTTGCACCAACCAGCTGGCACCTTTACGGGAACCGGCTTCGATCAGCGCCACGGTGGTGTTGGCGTCTTCGCTCAAACGCCCGGCCAGCGCGCATCCGCTGGAGCCACCGCCCACAATTACATAGTCCACTGTCTGCATTACTGAATACCCTTTGAATTCTTGTTATGGAGAAGAACGTCGCAGCCTACCTTTGATGAGAGAGTGGGCGAAGTGACACCAAACCTGAAGGTGAATCCGGGCCACTTTGCACTTATTGACATCCAGCCGGAACATCACGCTCCACGAGGGTGATGATGCGCTTGAGGAAACCCTTTTCGCTCATCACCGGCAGATAACGGGATGCCAGCTGAATTCTGTGCCCGTCGGCATGAACGTGGGTGAAAAGCCCCCGGTGCGCATGGCCTGTGACCAGCTCACGCCAGAACGTGATGTACGCCTCGCTGCCAGTGTATTGTGTATCGCACAGAACCCGGTGGTGTTGGCCCACCAATTCATGCTCCTGATAGCCCACCGCTTCCCGAAACAGGGGGTTGGTGCGTTCAATCAGCCCATCGGGAGACATCACCAGCACCGCCTGGTGGTCCTCGATGACCGCGAAGTCCGCTTCCAGCTCTCTGAGCTTCTCCTCTGCTGCCGCCAGTTTGTCGAGGGCGGCCTGAAGTTCTCTCTTCGTTTTACCAAACATCACCACTATGACCATCCCATCCGAACACCAGTCTCTCGACCTCGAGGCCAATCCGAGAAGTCTATACGTTGTATCTGAGGGACTCGATGAAAACCCGCACGAGAAGAACATCTGTTTGTCAGCGAAACCACCATTGGACTGCCCACCGACAGGATAACAGTCACCGAAACGTAACACTTCGTTACTATCCTCCGTCAGAAGAGTGAGCTTATTCGGTGCGAGGCAGTGGTCATGGACAATCAAAGACGTCGTTTATTACAGATGTTGTTCGTCGGCGGTTCGGCGATGGCGCTGGGCGCCTGCGGTGGCAGTACGCGGACCCCGGGTACGCCGGAGCAGACCGCGACCACGCCCCCGACGAATACCCCGCCAACGCCTGCGAGCCCAGAGGCGTTGGCCATACAGCTGCCCTTGCAGCAGGGCCCCCTGATGGGCATTGGCGCACTGCAGGACAGCGGCGTTGACGGTGTGCTGATACCCCCTGAATTTGACATTCGCAGAGTGGCGATCTCCGGGCTCACCGCCTCCACCTTCCTACCTCTGCCCTCACTGGGACTGATTACCTATCCCTGGCACACCTTTCCGGACGGCGGCGCCGTATTCGATCTCGACGACGGCGGTTGGATCTACGTTTCCAACAGTGAAACCATGTTGACCGGTGGCGTCGGAGCGCTCCGTTTCGACCGTGACGGAGCGATTACCGACTCCTACCCCATCCTGTCGGGCACCCGACGGAATTGCGCAGGTGGCCCAACGCCCTGGCAAACCTGGCTGTCCTGTGAAGAGGTCGACGATGGCAAAGTTTACGAGTGCGACCCGCTGGGCACACCGGATACGGCGCAAGAACTGCCGGCCCTTGGCATATTCAACCACGAAGCTGTCGCGGTGGACCTCGAGACCCGTACGCTCTTTCTGACCGAGGATGCCGGTGACGGTCGGCTGTATCGTTTCCGCTCCAGCGGCATGGCGCCTTCCATCAACGGAGAGCCGGGCCTGGATATGCAAAATGGCACTCTGGAAGTGCTGGAAATTCAGGGTTTCGAGTCCGGCAACTATCAGGAAGACCTTAACGAAGCCCGCAAAGTCGCGCGCGTGACGTGGGTGCCCGTGGTATCGCCCGAAAGGGCTCAGTCCGAGGTTCGTTCAGAAATCCAGATGGCTACAGGCATGGGCGCACCCGGCACTATTTTCAAAGGCGGCGAAGGCATCTGGATTCAGGAAATCCCCCGCGAGCAACAGCAACGCGTCAGCGCCACACAACATCCGCTGCGAGCGGTGGTTTACTTCGCCTGTAAGGGCGATAACCGGGTTTACGCCCTGGATGTGGATAACGACCTGATCGAAGTGGTCTTCGATAATGACCAACTGATGGCGCCGGACATCCCCTTTGACGATGTCGACAACCTCACCGTATCGCCCATGGGCGACATCATCGTCTCGGAAGATGGCGATGCCATGCGGCTGATGGTCATGAACCCGAACGGTCCATCCAAGATATTGCTGCAGGTGCCCGGCGGAGGCAGTGAGCTGACGGGTCCGGCCTTTACGAGAAATGGACAGTATCTCTATTTCAGCTCCCAGCGGGGGAACGCGTTGGGTAGCGGCATCCCGGGGCTTGGCATCACCTATGAGCTCGAGGTTCCCGAGAGATTCCGCTGAATATTGACCAGATTGACGCTCCAACTGATTGCCCGAGACACGCACTTTGCAGTGGCTTTGTTGTTAGTCTTTTCCAAAATAAACAACAACAGGCGAATCAATGAAACAGCTGCATAAACTTGGCTTGGCCATTCCGGTGGGACTTCTGCTTGGTTGTGGAAGCGAGTCAGGAGAATCCACTGCTTCAAACGGCACGGTACCTGCCGCCGAAGCCGCGGCTCCCCAGGTTGCTCAGGAGCAGGCGGCGGACTGCTCGAAAAACAGCTGGATAGCCGGCTCGGTCGAGTGGTGCGAAGGCAAACTCACCTACTACGATTATGTGTATGACGATTACGGTGCCGACCGCGGCCTGATTTCCCCGGCGCCTACTCTGCTCAATGTGCTGAACAGAGGCGGGCAACTGGGCTCGCCGGTTGCGAATAACCCCGGTTTGTTGTCGCCAACCGCCGGTGACGAGCGGTATCCCGAGGGGCTTCTGAATACCGCAGACCTGGTCAAACTTCACGTCGAAAATCTCGATGGTACCCTCAGGATTACCGCGGAGCTGAACACCCTGTTCAACCCGGGCGATGCAATCCTCGGCGTGGCGTTGGACCTGGATCCTGGCCAGTCCAACGGCGGAGGCGACTGGGGTCGGGTCGATGTTGCCAGCGAGGGTTGGGATCAGGTCCATTTTCAGGACAACGGCGACCCCGACTCCAATGAACTGGTGCTGACGATTCCCGCTCCCGCAGCTGACAACTACCGACTCCAGGCCGTCGTTGCCCAGGCCGATGGTACCGTTATGAATGTTGCGTTCCGCGGCATCCATGAAGGCGCATCCGCCGATGGCGGTGTGAACCAGGTGTTGCCCGCTGCCGGTAACTGGTGGGATGACCATCAGGCCGAGGCACTGGGGCGTGGTGACATCAGCGAATTCGGGCTGACGATAGAGCGTCAGGATTTTGAAATCCGGCGATCTGATGATATCGACTTACCCAGCGGCTTTTATCAGCGGGTGTACACGTCGGATTACCCGTTGGGCGAAGGCGTTGCCATACCGGGGGTTAACGGTCGAGACGGCGGCGGTACCTTCTGCGGTCAGTCCTTCAACTATCTGGGCAAGTATCAGCCTTATGGCATTTACGTCCCCGAATCGGCTGTCCAGCCTGAGTCCAAGCCGGGCATGATGGTCGTTATGCATGGCTGTGAGGCCAATCACGCCAGCCAGATCAATCAGCCAAACATGCAGCAGCGATTCGGCGACGCGCTCAATCGCATCCTGGTTTCCCCTCTGGGACGCGGACCTTACGGGTTCTATACAGGCCCCTCCGAACGCGATGTGCTGGATGTGATGGACGATGTTCAGGACACCTACCCGGTTAATCCGAAACAAGTGTTCGCCTCCGGATACTCCATGGGGGGTTACGGCGCCTTGCATTTCGCAACCCATTACCCGGACCGCTATGCTGGCATGGTCAACTGGGTGGGCTACACCGGTGACCTTCTCAATATCCCCGAATTTACCCCTGTCGTCGATGAACTGCTGGAACAGGGAACAGAACTTGTGCTGCGCCCGATCCTCGGCGAAATACTGGGCAGCATCACAACTCCGGCAGAAGGGTTTGCCAATGTAGTGGATTACGTCGGAAATCTTCGCCACATCCCCAGCGCTCATTTGTATGCGGCGGCAGACGAGCTTGTTCATGTGAGTGAAGCCCTGGCCATCGCCCAACGGCTGTCAGCGGCAGACAATCTGGAATACAACTTTTACCTGCATCCTGTGGCGGAGCATCTGACGTTCCTGGTGCTGGATGACTGGCGTAAAGAAGCCCTGGTTTCAGCCGGTTGGGTGCTGGAAGAGAATCCTGTCAATGTGGTTTATACCTTCGACCCTACGTTTGATTACCCGGAATTCGACATCAAGCATGATTCGGCCTACTGGATCAGCAACCTGGTCGCCCGTGAGTCCACGGCAGCCCGGGTTGAACTTAACAGCTCCGGGTGCCGATCGCTGACAGAAGAGGCGTCCACCGAACTCACCGGGGGACTGGATCCCGTGCCCTGGAGCGGAACCCGCAACGAGGTAGCCGAACAGCAAGGTCCTGCGACGAGCAGACTGACCGGAACACTGGAGAATGTCGGCAGTGCGACTATCGATGTTGACGATACCTGCTTGGCTGACATGCCGATTTACTACCGGATCGAAAGTGACGGAGATGCCTCCATCACGTTCAGCGATGGCAGGACACTGACTCTTGAAGACGGTTTGCAGGAGGGCGTCTTGTAAGAGAGCGCTCCTCAGAAACGCTCACTCACTGAAAAACGAACGTGGCTCAACGAATTCGTTGAGCCAGTCACTTATTTGAATCTCACCACCAGCTCGTGAAGGTCACCGGCGATCTTCTCCATTTTCTGGACGCTGGCGGTTGATTGCTCGCCTTTATCCAGGTTATCTGCCGCCAGCACGGAAATCTGCTCAACCTGCTCATTGATCTGGTCAGACACCTGAGCCTGCTCCTCGACGGCCGCGGCCATCTGGGTCGCCATTTCCGCGATGGTGCCGACAGACTCGGTAATCTGCCCCAGCGCGTCCTCAGCCTCCAGCATGCGCGCCAGCCCTTCATCAGCTGCCCGATTCCCTTCGTCAGCCACCTTGACCGACGCAGACGATCTGGCCAGCAATGTGTCAATGATGCCGTGGATTTCCCGGGTTGAATCCTGGGTCCGTTTTGCCAGTCCACGCACCTCATCGGCTACCACCGCAAACCCTCGCCCATGCTCACCCGCTCTGGCCGCCTCGATGGCAGCGTTCAAGGCAAGCAGGTTGGTCTGGTCCGCAATTTCCTCGATAATTTTGGCGGCGCCGGCAATTTTTCCGCTCTCCGTGGCCAGCTCAGTGACCGACTCCGATATCCCATGCACCTTCTCTTTGAGCTTCTGAATCGATTCGCGGGTCGAGATGACCACCGATGCGCCCCGGTCCGCGTATTCCCGCGCGCCCTCAGCTTTCTCCGCCGTTTGCTGAACGTTGGCAGACACCTCACCGATGGTTTGCGACATCTCATGGACGGCCGCCGCCACTTGCTCAGTCTCGGCCTGCTGCTTTTTCAACGTTTCCTGAGCTTCGTAGGTGATTTCCAGCCCCTGCACAGCGCCAATCTTTACACTGCCAGCCGCGTCTTCGATCCGGGTCAGAACGGCATCCAGGTGCGCCTGCTGGGAAAGCACCGCGACCTTTACCCGGCCCAGCTGTCGGTCGTCGTCCGTGTAGCTACTGGCAGCAAGATCGTCAGTGAAAACCTTACTCATCAGTTGTGTGACCGACCGAATGAGGGCGTCCTTGGACAGCTTCATCCAGATCGCGTAGGCAATAACGCCAACAGACAGCACAATCTCTGAAACAACTTCCTGCTGGTAGAAGAACAATCCGGCAGAAATCACCAGCACCGCCACGAGGAAGAGAGTGCTCACCGCAATCCGTTTCCACCACGGGGTTCCGGTTTTGCCGCGCCGCATATCCGCGTACAACTTTTCAGCTCTCGCCACGTCTTCCCGAGCCGGGCAGGATCGCACAGATTCATAGCCGACAACGTCCCCGTTTTGCGTGACCGGCGTGACGTAGGCACTGACCCAATAGAAGTCACCGTTCTTGCGGCGATTCTTCACCAGACCCATCCAGGGGCTACCGGATTTCAGGTGAGACCACATGTTCTCGTAGGCGGCCGGGGGCATATCCGGATGCCGAACAATGTTGTGAGGTTGGCCAATAAGCTCGTCACGGGTAAACCCGCTCACCTCGACAAACGCGTCGTTGCAATGGAGGATCTTGCCTTTGAGATCCGTCGCCGATATCAATTTCTGCGACTGCGGAAAGGTTTTTTCATTGTTTGTTATTGGTAAATTTTTGCGCACGTTAAGTCCTCAAATCATCCGGTTATGTATGCAACTCCTACATAGATTCTTTATCGGCAAGGGATCGAGAATCTTCAGTACCGATCTAACAAAAAAACAATCGCAATGACTCTTTCATTACCCCGAACTGGACATCATCGCAGCCAGCTCACTAATACCCCGATCCACTTCAGTGATACCCTCGGCAACCGAACCGATGCGCTCCGCACTATTTTTTGATAGCCCACTCACGTTATCCATTGTGCCCCTGAGCTCCGCAATCATGGCATTGTTCGCCGCTACGACATCTGAGATTTTTGCAAGAGATTCGGCAGTCCTTGCAGCCAGTGTGCGAACTTCATCGGCTACTACCGCAAACCCACGCCCAACCTCGCCTGCCCGTGCGGCCTCAATAGCAGCGTTCAAGGCGAGCAGGTTGGTCTGATCGGCCACTGCCTGGATCGTGGTAACAATACTGTGGATCTGGGCGGCCTGCCCCTCCAGACTCTCGCTCAGTTTCAGGGCACCCTCGATCTCCGCAGCGACCCGATCTGACACCCTAACGGCCTCCTCGATGGCGTGCGTTGACTGATTGGCGATCTGCGACGCCTCTTCCGAAGTAGCCGCAGCGGATTCCCTGGCCTCCTGTGCCCGACTCACCTGTGGGGTTATGTCCATGGCAAACTTTACAATTTTACTGACGCGCCCCAGCTCATCGAACACCGGGCTGTAGGTCGCCTCAAGCCAGATCGAGCGACCTTGCCGGTCTTTACGCTCGAACCGACCGGAAAAACTTTCACCTGATGCCAACTTTTGCCAGAAATTCGGGTTTTCGCGGTAAAAAGCGTCAAAACAAAACATTTTGTGGTGCTGACCCACAATCTCGTTCAGCCCATAGCCCATGGCGCTCAGAAAGTTCTGATTCGCATCCAGTACGATCCCCTCGGGCTTGAATTTAATGACCGCCATGTACGTATCAAGAGCCGCCAGCAAGGCCTCTTTATCCGCGTTTTCTGTATGGGTCCTGGTCACGTCTGCGGCAATTTTTATGATTTTTACTACCTGACCTTCACGATCTCTGACCGGAAAATAACTCCCCTCAAGCCAGAGCTTTTTTCCTTTCGCATCAATTCGTGGAAGTCGTCCCTGGCGGTAACTCCCACCCGCCAGCTCGCGCCAGAAATCCTTGTACTCCTGGCTGCTCGCATAGGCTTGCTCGCACAGCATCCGATGGTGCTTGCCAATCAGTTGGCTCTCGTCGTAACCCAGCAGCTCAAGCAGCGTATCGTTGACGGATTGAATGATGCCCTCAGGGCTGAACGTGATGAAGGCAACCGCTCCCTGAATGGCCTGCAAGGTACTGAGGAGTTCCTCATTTTCGGCCATGCACATGTCCAGCTTTTGAGAGCTGTCCGTATTTTTCGATTTTTTACCGAACATTTTCATCCCTCAGATACCGGACCGCCGGGCAAACCCGGGCAGTCCGGAAGCGGCAGAGAACACGTTGATGAGAAATAACCGAATAGCTTTCCGATTAATTGCAATTCTCAAGCACTAATAAGTTTTATACCCCAAATCGCGGCGAGCTGTGATTGTCATTTGTAATGAACTGTCACCTCTTGAACCTTTTAGTAGTATTGAGTAACGCCGCCCAATCGGATAACCAGTTGTCCCAAAAGGGCAAGTCCGTTCACCCGTCACGCCACTATAACTCGGTTCCAAGATCGACAAGAGAGGAGCCTGTTGTGGCTACAACGAAAGCAGTTTCAGCATTCCCAGTTCGCCGGCAGGATTTTGAATTCGGAGAAGTTCCGAGATACTGGGTAAACGGCGACGCCTTCATGACCCATGTATTTAACGGCATGTCAGCCTTGTTCCCCGATGGCGAACGATTCTTTGTCGCCAGCGTGCGGGCCGTTCGCGAGGCAGTTAATGACCCGCAACTGCAGAAGGACATCGGCGCCTTCATCGGCCAGGAGGCGATGCACGCAAAAGAGCACGAGAAATTCAACCGTGGTGCCGTCGACAACGGCTATAACCTGGAAGCGCTCGAGGGATGGACGCGTAAATTCCTGTCAGTTGCCGACCTGCCGGGGCTCAGCAACAAAAAAGTCCGCCTCGCGGCAACGGTGGCTCTCGAGCATTTCACCGGCATACTCTCCGCACAGCTGCTGCGCCGGGACGACATCGTTGAATCAATTGATGAATCCATGCGCAACCTGTGGATGTGGCACTGCGTAGAGGAGAACGAGCACAAGGCCGTGGCCTTCGATACCTATAAAGTCGCGTACGGTGAGGGCGCACTCAACTATGCCATTCGTATGGGCACGATGATGCTGGCAACACTGCTGATCATGGTGGCCATCCATGCGTTCGTTGCCGAACTGTTGCGTCAAGACGGCAAGCTCTTCAGCGGCAAGGAATGGAGAAGCGGGCTGACCCAGTTGTGGGGGCGCACGGGCATGTTCAAGCAGATCATCCCCGAGTTCTTCGACTACTTTAAACCGGGCTTCCATCCCTGGGATCACGACACGGAGTTCCTCCTCAAGCGCTACCGCAAGCGCATGGGCTTCCAGAGCCACTGAGGCCCCCGCACCCTATTCGCCCTGCACGACGCAACCGGGATAGGGAGTCACCGCAGAGCAACCGGGTCCCCGGTTGCTCTCGCACTACTCGGGCAAACCCTCAGAAAGGGTGTCACCGAGAACGCTTTTTCACCCGCCGGGCCTGACCGAGCTCATCCATAAGGTAGGCGCCAATCGCCCTGAGGATGCCCATGCGGGGATCCGCCGCCTCGTTGTCCGCAAGCCGGAAGATTTGCTGGTAGTACCATGCCTGGCCACCCAGCACGTTAAGGACCTTGATCGGCATCAGCGGACTGGCCGGTGAAAAGAAGCCCTTCTGGGCAAGCTTGACGTGATCCTCGTGGCAGACGGTTTTGTCGATACGCCCCTCAAGCAGATCCCCGGGCGTGTCCGGGTCTGTGCAGAGCGGCCGGCCAAGGCCAATCACATCGGTTTCACCAGTGGCGACCACTTCCTCCATGAAGGCCCGCGTGCGGAAACCACCGGTCACCATCAATGGGCAATCGCAGACTTCGCGGATCTTCTGGGCGTAATCCAGGAAATAGGCCTCGCGCTTACGGGTACTCTCCCGCATGGCCGGCCCCTCACTCGCGGTGTCCGCATCGCCGCTGTACCCGAGTAGCCGGGGCTGTTCGTAGGTGCCGCCAGAGACTTCAAGCAGATCGATTCTTTCTTCGTTCAGCCAGCGCACCACCTGCACACTGTCCTCAAGCGTGAACCCGCCCTTGCGGAAATCGTCCGAGTTGAGCTTGACCGCCACCGGAAAGTCCGGCCCCACGGCTGCCCGCGTGGCGCGAACCGCCTCCAAAAGGAAGCGGGCGCGATTTTCCAGCGAACCGCCCCAGCGATCGGTCCGCTGGTTGGTCACCGGAGACAGAAACGACGACAACAGATAGCCGTGGGCGCCATGCACCTGAACGCCGGTGAAACCCGCATTCTTGGCAACCCGGGCAACGTGGGCGAACCGCTGGATAAAGTCGAGGATCTCAGCTTCCGTCAGCGCCCGCGGACGGGCATAGTTACCCAGCAACGAAAGCTGAACGGCAGACGGACCCATAGGACGGTTGGTGACGTACCGCGGCGATTGCCGACCCGCGTGGGAGATCTGCATCCACAAGTGGTTACCGTTCCGCGTGCCCGCTTCTGCCCAGGCGCGCAATTGCGCCATGTTCTCCGGCTCGCCCTCTGTTGGCGCAGGATCAATCGCCACGTTACCCGGCCGTTCCAGCACTCGCCGATCAATCATTACGTTGCCGGTAATCAGCAGCCCTGCCCCGCCATCGGACCAGCGCCGATACAGGGTTTCATGCCGTTCGGTGGCGCTCAAACGGTCGTCTGACAGGCCCTCGGTCATGGCCGCCTTGGCAATGCGATTGGGTAAAACGGCGCCGCAGGGGAGTTCGAGGGGTTGCGCTAAAGGTGATTGATGCATCGGGTTATCCTGTGTATTTGACGAAGTAGAGCCCACAACCTGCGGGCTCTATTCTTACCGATGGACAGTTGCCCTGGTCAGATCACCAGCTGTACTGGTATGCCAGTGTGAACATCCAGTCCATCTCCATTTGAACGCCATTGTAGTCCTGATGAAGCGGCAGCGAGAGCTCTGCTCCCAGACGCTGACCGCGAATGGCCCCGCTCTGGCCCACCAGATTGGCACCGATGGCCACGTCGACAAAATCACCGCCGTAATTCTCCGGATTCGCTGTCTGAATCGGCGCACGAATTCGCGAGTCATCCCCGTCAATGGCGTCCTCAGTACGGGCAGTAAGACGCAGCGATGTGCTCATCCATGGCAGAACACGATAAGCCCCCCAACCGGTCAGCTCATGCTTATCGCCCAGAGTGTAGTCTTCGTCATTCTCACCAAGACGAACAACGGCTTTGTACTGCCCGCCCCAACTCACCAGTCCATCCCGTCCGTTGTAAGTTACACCAGGCTCGAGATCATAAGTGCCGGAACCTAACTGCATGGCATAAGGCATACGCAGTGTGGGGCGCGTGTTCATAGGCGTCAGCACATCGTCCTCCTCGTCAATCGAGCCTGTTGGCAAACTGAGGCCCGCATTGAGATGAACGCTGTGTTTCCCCTGTTCGTAAACCGGAATTAACGCTCCGATTTTGGTATCGCCCCAACCCCGGTTATCCGTAGTGAACTTCCCGAGCCGCGTTGTGCCAGAACCGCCCTGAAAGGTCAGATGGTCCATCTCTTTCTCGATGTAGTTGGCCATAAGCATAAGCGTCACTTTATCACTCGGCGCGTACATCAGACCCAGCATGTGCATTTGCGTCGTCATCTCAAGCGGCACCACCCTGAGTGTTTGGGGCTGCATGGGCTGGCCCGCAAAAGGATTGCTGACAGTGGACACAATCTGCTCGGGGGAAATGCTGTCTCTGCCTTTCTTGTTATCCTTCATGGACATGTTCATGAACCGGTATGAAAACATCCACTCGCCGGCGTTATGGGTGTGGTCACCCATTACGCCCATTGGCGCGTGACTATCCGGGGTAGGACCCGCCTCATGCGCGTAAACGCCGGTTGAAAAAACTGTGGCACATAACAGCACGGCGGCTGTGCCGGCCGGTTTCACTGGAATCAACATAGAATATCTCCACGCGTCCCTCCCAAACCCTGTTTCAGGCGGAATGAGGGCACTGAGTTTGATTTAAGACTGATTAGCTGCTTAAAACGGCGAGTGGTGGAGCCCGCGGGAGATTGTTACGGAGATGCGGCCTTGCTGCGACCATCGAGACCAGCGGAATACCATGGATCTCAGTGGCTGCGATGAAGGGGGAAAAACTGCTGGCTGAGAGATCAGCAAAAACGAACGAAAGCGCGTCGAATTCGCACAGCTCAAACCCAAGGCTTGCAGAACTGGCATTATGGGCATGCTCGGAAGAGCCAACGTCCTGCCACGCCCCAAGGAGCTGCACCGACTGAGCGTCTCCGCCACACAGCATAAAGATCGACAGGGTTGCGCCTGAGTGAAGTGGCGCAGGCATATAACCCGGGGGCACAATCGCTCTGGAGAAAACCACAAGCAACAAAAAAGGCAGCAATGTCTGACGAACGCCAGGACGGCACGTTCTACTGGCAGGAAACTTTTCCGATGAGCCCATATGTCTTGTTTATTGTAGGTTATATGACAAATTTTCGCGGTCAGACTAACATAAAACCTTATCGATTCGACCCTCTGCCGCCTGTTCGCTCGGAATACTCAACCGGATACTCCGATTTGCTCGAACAACCGGTCCAGATTGTCCTCGATGACATCCGCGATCGTAACAATTAGTCGCCTGTCGTTTTCGCGAACCGCCACTTTATGAACAGCCTCGACCGTGGATCTGCCATGCCATTCGTCAAAGGCTATGTGGTGCAAAGGCGCATTCTCATCTCGCGCCTGATTCAGCACTTCCAGCGCTACATCAAAGTCGAAGCCCAGAAAGACGTCAGGCCCCTGCCGCGTTGCCAATAGTTGAATGACATCGAACTGCTTACCAAAGCAGGCCCACGATATTCCCTTGTAGTCATTCAGACAGTCCCTCGAAAGCCACTCAAAATAGGGCGGGAGCTCATCAAGGAAGTACACAATTTTTTCCATATCCCCTTCGTAGCAGGCCTGACAGAAGGCTTGCTTAGCATTACGCTGGAACTGCCCGAGAGCAGCGCCTCGGAGATTTGTTGCCGCTTCCTCGAAATGGGTGCGCAAATCTTCCAGAGATATGTCTTTATCCGTGCTGAAGCTCTGTTCACTGTTCATGGCGTATTGGCGTTCCGAAAGACTGTTCTTTTCAGTTATTTTTGATGGCGCCCGTCTGGCAAAGGGAACGAGACGTTATCACAAGTTGCAACTGACCCTTTACAATATACGAGAACAATCGGAACCCGGATTCGCTTGCACACGCCTAACCTTTTCGGTTCTGATTTTTTTGACCCCAGAACGCAAAAAAGGCAGATCAGTAATATACTGATCTGCCTTTCTCGAATATGGTAGCGGGGGCAGGATTCGAACCTACGACCTTCGGGTTATGAGCCCGACGAGCTACCAGACTGCTCCACCCCGCATCAAACTGGTTGTTTCTCGGGGATGCCCCGATCAACAAGGTGCGCATGATAAGGGGCAGGCCCGTGTGTGTCAAAGGAAACAGGAAGTTTTTTAAAAACTTACCGTTCCAGGATGGCTGTTACCCCCTGGCCGCCAGCGGCGCAAATAGAAATCAGGCCGCGGCCGCTGCCTTTCTGCTCCAGCAGCTTGGCCAGAGTCGCGACGATACGCCCGCCGGTGGCGGCAAACGGGTGCCCGGTGGCCAGGCTGCTGCCCTTAACGTTCATCTTGCTGCGATCAATGCTACCCAGCGGCTTGTCCAGACCCAGACGCTCCTTGCAGAAGGCAGGATCTTCCCAGGCCTTCAGGGTAGACAGCACCTGAGCGGCGAACGCCTCGTGAATCTCATAGAAGTCGAAATCCTGCAGGGTCAGACCGGCTTTGGCCAGCATCCGCGGCACGGCGTAGGCCGGCGCCATCAGCAGGCCTTCTTTCTTTTCCACAAAATCCACGGCGGCCACTTCCGAGAAGGTCAGGTAGGCCTGCACTTCAAAGTTGTGCTCTTTCGCCCATTCTTCGCTGGCCATCAGAACGCAGGAGGCGCCATCGGTCAGTGCCGTGCTGTTGGCGGCGGTCATGGTGCCGTTATCCCGATCGAAGCAGGGCTTCAGGCTCGCCAGTTTTTCCAGTGTGGTATCCGGGCGCAGGATATTATCCTTGTCCAGCCCCGCCAGCGGGGTGATCAGGTTATTGAAGAACCCTTCGTCATAGGCTTTGGCCAGTTTCTGGTGGCTCTCAAATGCCAACTGGTCCTGCTCATCCCGCGGGATGCTCCATTCATGGGCCGTCACCTGGCAGTGGTCGCCCATGGACAGGCCGGTGCGGGGCTCGCCGTTCTCCGGGATTTCCGGCGCCAGGTGGCTGGGGCGGAAACGGCCGATAATTTTCAGGCGCTCACCGGCGGTCTTGGCACGATTGAGGTCCAGCAGAATTTCGCGCAGGCCCTCGCCGACGCCAATCGGCGCATCTGACGTGGTATCGGTACCACCGGCAATGCCGCATTCAATCTGACCCAATGCAATCTTGTTGGCCACCAGAATGGCCGCTTCCAGCCCGGTCCCACAGGCCTGTTGAATGTCATACGCGGGTGTTTCGGGCGCCAGGCCCGAGCTCAGAACCGACTCGCGGGTCAGGTTGAAGTCACGGGAGTGCTTGATCACGGCACCGGCAACCACATCGCCCATACGTTGGCCCTGCAGGCCAAAACGATCCACCAGTCCCCGCAGCGCAGACGTCAGCAACTCCTGGTTACTGATCTTGCTGTACGCGGTATTGGAGCGCGCAAAGGGAACCCGGTTACCACCAATGATGGCCACCCGGCGAATGCCCTGGGCGGACGCTTTGGTTTTCGCCCGTGACGCGGTCGTTTTCTTTTGTGTGGTTTTCTGAGCCTGTGCCATGATGAGATCCTGTATTAACGTGTGTATCCATTGCGAAGCAGTCTAGCGCCAACGGGTTCTGGCTCATTGGCATGCCTGACATCCCGGTCAGAGCATTGAGTCAATCCAAATGCGGCCTGAATCCTTAATCTGTACGGCAATTCACAACCGTTAAACGCTTAAGTGTAAAAGGAAGCTCTTATGTCTGACCTCTATCTGAAATTCGTCAACACGCCGGTGGGCAAAACCACCGCCCAGACCCTGGGCTTGCCCTCCCCGGTTCAGCTGGCCCGTTGGAAGCGGTCTGACCAGCCCTTTATCGAGGGTGATGTTCTGGTCGGGGCGGCGTCTGGCGCCAAGGCCATCGCCGCCATTGGCAGCGTTCTCGGAGCCAGCGCCGCCAAGGTGCATCACGCGGACGGTATAGATACTCTGAAGGATTCAGCGAAGGCTGGCAACAAGGCCCAGCCACTGACCCTGGGCGACGACATCAGCCAGAAATTTTCGGCCCTGGTGTTCGATGCCACCGGCATGAAAGACACCACCGAGCTGCGGGCGATCTATGATTTCTTTCGCCCGACCATCAAAAAGCTCGGCGGCAACGCCCGGGTACTGGTGATCGGACAGGATCCTGCAACCTGCCGCAAGCCGGCCCAGGCGGCGTCCCAACAGGCGCTGGAAGGGTTTGTTCGTGCCGTCGGCAAGGAAATCGGCAAGAAAGGCGCCACCGCCAATCTGCTGTGGATGGCACCCGGTGCCGACAAGCAGCTGGACTCCAGCATCCGCTTCTTCCTGTCTGCGCGTTCAACCTACGTGTCCGGTCAGGTTGCCCGTGTCGGTAAAGGCGTGGCGTCGCCGGCCACCAATCCGGTTGCGCCGCTGTCTGGCAAGGTCGCGCTGGTCACCGGTGCCTCCCGCGGTATCGGCGCCTCCATTGCCGAGACCCTGTCCCGCGATGGCGCAACGGTGATTGGCCTCGACATCCCGCCGGCGATGGAAGAACTGCAGAAAGTGACCGATGCCATCAAGGGCAAGGCCCTGGCCTGCGACATCACTGATGCGGCGGCCCCCAAGCTGATTGCGGACTTTGTGGAAGAGCATTTCGGTGGCATCGATCTGGTGATCCACAACGCCGGCATCACCCGCGACAAAACCCTCGGCAACATGCCGGAGCATTTCTGGGATATGACCATCGCGGTGAACCTGACGGCAGAAGAACTGATCGATGAAGAACTGATGCACCGGGAACTGCTGCGGGAAAATGGCCGCATCGTGTGCATTTCATCCATCAGCGGTATCGCCGGCAACTTTGGCCAGACCAACTACTCCTGCGCGAAATCCGGTGTGATCGGGTACGTGGAAGCCATGGCCAAGCAGCTGAAGAATGGCATCACCATCAACGCCATTGCGCCCGGTTTCATCGAGACCCAGATGACCGCCGCCATGCCCATGACCATTCGTGAAGCCGGACGGCGGATGAACAGCCTGTCCCAGGGTGGCCAACCGGTGGACGTGGCCGAAGCCATCGCCTGGTACTGCAACCCAGGCTCAAGCGGCGTCAATGGCAACGTGGTACGGGTATGCGGACAATCGTTGATTGGCAAGTAAGGCGATAGTCTTATCG
Organism: Marinobacter sp. M-5; assembly: GCF_032911545.1. Classification (NCBI taxonomy): domain Bacteria; kingdom Pseudomonadati; phylum Pseudomonadota; class Gammaproteobacteria; order Pseudomonadales; family Marinobacteraceae; genus Marinobacter; species Marinobacter sp. M-5. Next base: position 1,049,576 of record NZ_JAWJEK010000001.1, on the reverse strand, counting down.
TGGTGTCGGATTACGCCTTCGGCTAATCCGACCTACGGGTGTTGGCGTTGGTCCTGATGTAGGTTGGATTAGCCGAAGGCGTAATCCAACAAACCAACCGCTCAGACACGCAAAAGCACCGACAGCCATGCAGCACGGTGAGCGAAAAATCTTCGAGGAGAAAATGGTGGGTGGTACTGGGATCGAACCAGTGACCCTCGCCTTGTAAGGGCGATGCTCTCCCAGCTGAGCTAACCACCCGGGAATAAAAGAGTTGGCGGAGCGGACGGGACTCGAACCCGCGACCCCCGGCGTGACAGGCCGGTATTCTAACCAACTGAACTACCGCTCCGCATCAGTTTCAACCTTTTGGGGCCGTGAAGCCTGGCAAGCTGAAACCTGAAACCGGACGGGGTAGCCCGGTGATGCCACATGAAAGATGGTGGGTGGTACTGGGATCGAACCAGTGACCCTCGCCTTGTAAGGGCGATGCTCTCCCAGCTGAGCTAACCACCCAGCTTTCATGCTTTGCTCTCACTCATCGCTTTCGCGATCTCCTGAGTCAGCGCTGCTGTCTCAATCAAGTGAGACGCGCATTTTAAGCATTTGTCCGACGGTGTCAAATATTTTCCGGAAATTTTCTGGATAAAGCGGCAACCGATTAAAAAGCGGGCACTTTTTGACCAGATCGTCAGGAAGACGGGCCACGCCGCTTATCGCTCTCCACCACTTTCAGCACCGGGCCATTCTGGCCCGCGTCCTGTGCTTTCTTTCGCAGCGACAACTCGCTGACCCTGAACTTGCGGTCACCCGGCAAAGCCTTTTCGGCAAGCGAGCGATTGACTTGATCCAGGCGACGCCGAAACGTCTCCAACCGCTGCCGCAACGAATCCTTAAACGACATATCCTTTTACCTTGTGTGTGTAACTAGCCACAGTGTAGTAACGCTATCGAATTTCGACAATTGTGACTTTGCTCACACCTGATGTCGCTTCAGTCAATCACCCCGTCAGAAGACCCACCAACCGCCAGAACTCTCCGCTTCGGCCCGTCGCTGCCGCTCATTCTCAATGGCCGCATACTCGCTCTCCAACTGGCGGATTTTACCGTCTGCCTCAAGGGGCACTGTTGGGCCACCACCGAATGGCCAGAGCCAGGAGGGCGAATCGTATTTGCCCTCCTTCTTCAGCCGCTCGATTTCCAGCTCTCGCTCCTCCTCCAGCAACTCCATTTTGCGGGCGTAGTCAAAATCCTCATTGACCTTGGCGATGGAAACCGCAGCGTGGTTCGGCGCCAGCAGGTCACTGTTCAGAAAGCGCGTGGACACCAGCTCCTCTGCCTGCATGGCGTATTGCCGCGGTACCAACTGTAGATCACCCTGGGCCAGCGGGTGCTCGGGATCAAGATCCGGATGGGGTTGCTCCGGGGCGATCAACTCGTTGTATCGCAGGTAATAGACGCGCCCGGCCTCGACCTGCAAGGTAGCGTCGGCAATCAGGCTCAGGCTGAAGGAATTGAGCCCTTCAAGCCCCAGCAGCGGGCGGCGCATGGCGATGTGGCGCTCACCAGGGCTGACCTCAAGCCAAGTGAAACTGTCGTTGCGGATGTTGAAATAGTGCTTGTCGTCCACGTACACGCTCGGGGCTTCAATCTCATCCGCCGCCCATTGGGAATGGGTCCGGTAAAAATAGATCAGGGCATTTTTCTGGTTCCACTGATCGTTATCGATATGGACAAAATCGTGCCCGGACACCGGATGCAGGAACGACCCGACGCTCTTGCCAATGGACTGATAGACCGTACAACCGGACGTCAGAACCACCAGGGCGAGAACGGCGACGGGGAACCGCAGCGAGCGACAGGCTCGTGGAATGAACGCCGCGGTGACACGGCGCTGGGCGAAAGGCAATCGGGTTTGCATTGTTGTTCACTCTTCATCCTTTTGCGAGTTGCCCGATCATAACAACTGCAAAACGGCAGAACTGAGAGCTACCGCAAGAGATGAATACAAACTGTTACAAACCCAGCGGCCCGGAAACCGGGCCGCCTTAGGCTACTGGCTGGCGGACTGATTCCGCAGGTTATCCACCTGTTCGGAGAGGCGCACGAGGCGCGACGTCAGTTGCGACCGCGAAGCATCAATCGACTCGACGGTTTCCTTCAGGCGGTTCAACTCGGTGCGCACCGAGTTCACTGCAGAACCATCGGCGACATTCTCCACGGTGCGTTCAAGAGCACTGATACGCCCTTCCATGCCATCGAGACCCAGTTTCTGCTCCCGCTCGAATCGCTGAATACGATCATCCACCAGCTGGTCCACACCATCGAGGGCCGAATTCAGCTCCGTCAGGCGCTTATCTGCCTGTTCGGTCGACTCTTTCAACGCTACGATCTGCTGTTCCAGCTCTGTCTTCAGCGACGCCAGCTCACCGGTCAGCGAGGACTCCAGGCTGTCTATGGAGGCGGCCAGCGCCTCGCGGGCATCACCCTCCTGTGCCAACTCCCCGGTCAACGTCTCCAGACGTGCCTGATGATCGTCCAACCGCTTCTTGTTGCGCTCATTAGCGATGGCCCACAACTTACGGATTTCACTGTCGGCGGTATCCAGACGATCGTTCTGATTGCTCAGTTTCTGCTCGATCGACTGCCCCCGCTCCTCCAGATTCTCGCCGGTTTCAGACAGATCCCCCTCAAACCGTGCCAGCGCCAACTTGCTTTGCCGCGCCCAGTAATCCGCCTCTTCCAGCTGGCCTTCCAGCGCCTCAATCTGCTGCGCCTGAGTGAACCAGCCGCCTCCGGCAACCGCCGCTACCAGCACCAGCGCCAGCCAGACGCCCAGCTGGCCGCCGCCATTGCCACCGCTGCCGGATTGCGGCGCGCGGGGTCCGCCGTCGTTACCCATGCCTCCGCCTGTTTTTTTCGACTGCCCGGCGTGCTTTTTAGCAGGCTCAGGGTTCTTCCTGGCGCCGCCGATAGGCGGATCGGCGCGCAGTTCATCGTCATCTGGACGGATTGGTTCCATTACAGCTCCCGGAATATGGACGGTTCAGGTAACAACGCCCGATAATACCCGCTCTCAACGATTCATTGAAATGACAGCCCGTCAACAAAGCATGGTTTGCATGGTAATTAGCCAAAACATACAATGGCCGGCTTTCCAACATACACAGGACTGTGGCATATGCAGCCGCTTGTAGGTCTGATCATGGGCTCCAAATCGGACTGGCCCACCATGGAACACGCCGCCAATATGCTCGATAAGCTTGGCGTGCCCTTTGAAACCAAAGTGGTGTCTGCCCACCGCACGCCGGATTTGCTGTTCGACTACGCGAAAACCGCCTCGGACCGCGGCCTGAAAGTGATCATCGCCGGCGCCGGTGGCGCGGCTCACCTGCCCGGCATGGTGGCATCACAAACCTCGTTGCCGGTGCTCGGCGTTCCGGTTCAGTCCAAGGCCCTGAACGGTCTCGATTCCCTGCTGTCCATCGTACAGATGCCAGGGGGCATTGCGGTGGGCACACTGGCGATCGGCAAAGCAGGCGCCACCAACGCCGGCCTTTTGGCCGCGCAGATAATCGGCACGTTCAGCGATGACGTGCGCAAAGCCGTTGATGAGTTCCGGGACACCCAGACGCAGACGATTCTGGACAATCCCGACCCCAGCGATCAGTAAACCGGATCAACCGAGCTGAAAGGCAGGAGAACACAGATGAGAATTGGTGTACTGGGCGCCGGCCAACTGGGACGAATGCTGGCACTGGCCGGATACCCGCTGGCCAAGACTTTTGTTTTCTATGACATGTCCGGCAGCCCCAGCGCCGGGCTGGGCGAAGTCATCATCGACCGGGACGGCCAGTATCTGGACGATTTCCTGTCCCGGGTTGATCGCGTCACCTACGAATTCGAACACCTCCCGGTCGAGGTGGCAGAGAAAATCGCCACCTGCAAGCCGGTGCACCCCTGCCCCCGCGCATTGCAGGTCTGCCAGAATCGGGAAGCCGAGAAAACCCTGTTCGGTCAACTGGGCATCCCGACGCCGGAGTGGAAGATTGCCGACAGCGCGGAATCCCTGAGAGCGGCAGCCGAAGCCCTCGGCTGCCCGGTGGTGGCCAAGTCCAATACCGAAGGTTATGACGGCAAGGGCCAGGCCGTGCTCAGAACCCCGGAAGACGCCGAAGCCGCCTGGAACAGCATCGGCCACCCGCGACTGATCGTGGAAAAGTTTGTCGACTTCCATCGGGAAGTGTCGATCATCGCCGTGCGCGGTGAAGACGGCGCCCTCGCCTTTTACCCGATGGCCGAGAACACCCACCATGAGGGCATCCTGCGCTATTCCATTGCCCCTGCGCCGAAGCTCGAGAACCACGTACAGGAAGACGCCGAGCGGTACGTCAAATCGCTACTGAACGAATTGAACTACGTGGGCGTATTGACTCTTGAGCTGTTTGAAACCGCGGATGGCCTGGTCGCCAACGAAATGGCCCCGCGGGTTCATAACTCGGGACACTGGACCATCGACGGGGCCATGACCAGCCAGTTCGAAAACCACATCCGTGCGGTGAGCGGCCATCCGCTGGGTAATGTGGCGCCGCGGGGCTTCAGCTGCATGATCAACATCATTGGCGAGCACGGCGACGTTGAACGCATGCTGGAACTGCCCTACGCTCATGTTCACCTCTACAACAAAGGGGAGCGTCCGGGCCGCAAGCTCGGACATGTGAATATTCTGGCAGACAGCTACGACGAACTGGTTTGGCGGGTCAAGAATTGCGCACAGTTTCTTCCCGGCAGTCCCGAGTTTAAAAGTTCTTTAACACCAAGGGGTTGATCTGACCCAGATCGCCCTTATATTGAACTTACGTACATCCACATAAACAGAGAGACAGGGAGAACGACCTCATGGCATTTGAACTTCCCGCACTGCCGTACGAAAAAAACGCACTGGAACCGCATATTTCTCAGGAAACGCTTGAGTACCATTACGGCAAGCACCACAACACCTACGTCACCAAGCTCAACGGCCTGGTTGAAGGTACCGACAACGCCAACAAATCGCTCGAAGACATCATCAAGAGCGCCAGTGGCCCGTTGTTCAACAACGCCGCACAGGTCTGGAACCACACCTTCTACTGGCATTGCCTGAGCCCGAACGGTGGCGGTGAGCCGACCGGCGCCGCTAAAGACGCGATCGAGAAAGCGTTCGGTTCCTTCGAGGACTTCCAGAAGGAGTTCAACGACAAGGCCGCCAACAACTTCGGCTCCGGCTGGACCTGGCTGGTGAAGAAGGCCGACGGCAGCGTTGCTATCGCCAACACCAGCAATGCCGAAACGCCGCTGACCGGCGCCGACAAGCCGGTGCTGACCGTTGACGTCTGGGAACACGCGTATTACATCGATTACCGCAACTCCCGCCCGAACTACCTCGAGGCATTCTGGAAGCTGGTCAACTGGGATTTCGTAAACGAAAACCTCGCCTGATCCGGCTTGCAGCACCAGGCAGGGCTCGCCCTGCTGACAGAAACGCCCGCGTCATCGCGGGCGTTTCTGTGTCCGGCGTACAAAAACCTTACAAATTGATACACCTGCCCCGTGCAAACTTCTAAAAAAATTGTCGATACTGAAGGCAGCAATCCGAAACTGAACCATACTTTAAAACAACAACCAGCCTCAGGTCCGCGAATAGCGTTTTCGCTCTTCGGGTCGAGACAGGGGCAATGGATCACATCGAGCCTCCATGCGGAAAGCATTCGTGGTTGAAAATCACCTGAGTTATCGAGTCCTGCGCTGGGTATTGGGCGTTGCACTGGTGACTGGCGTGGTCGTCAGCGCGATTCAAGTGACGCTGGACGCTGGCAGAGTATCCCGCTCTCTGGATGAGCAAGCGCAGCAAACCATTGCCCTTGTCCGCGATGCCGCGACGCAATCCGTTTTCAGTATCGATGATGAATTAGCCCAGCAAGTGGTCGACGGCCTGTTTGCGCAGGAAGCCATTCACATGGCCCGCATTACCCACCCCGATGGTGAGCCGCTCGGTAAGGGGACGCGACCGCTGCAAATGAGTGCCTTCCGACCGATAACCGATCCCATTTTTGCGCCAGAGCGTCAGTATCGCGAGGCGCTGTCACGGCATGGAAGTCCCGGCACGGTCTACGGCCATCTCGACATCCACTACGACACCGCCCATGCTGCCCGCACCTGGCTGGAGCGCGCATCGGTCACTTTCGCATCGGGCATCGCCATTGCCATCGTCCTCGGTCTGGCCTTATTTGTTGTTTTTTACCTTCTCCTCACCCGCCCGCTGATGCGTATTGTCCAGTCCGTTACTTTGGTTGATCCAGCACAGCCCGAAGACCGCCTTATCGTGCTCCCAGGTGGACACCGATCAGACGAACTCGGCCTCTGGGTCAACGCCACGAACGACCTGCTCATCGCTATCGGGGAGACTCAGAGGCGCCATTGGGAAGCAGAGGACCGGGTCAATCGCCTTGCCCGATATGACCAGTTAACCGGGTTGCCGAGCCGTGAGACCTTTATGGAATTGCTGCAGGCAGACCTTGACGAAGCCCAGCAACAGCGTCGTGTGCTCGCTCTGGTGGTCTGTGGTATTGATGATTTCAAGTCGATAAATGAGCAATGCGGTTTCCGTACCGGGGATCTGCTGTTGCAGACCGTGGCCGATCGGCTGACCCAACGCCTCGGGGCAAGTCGGTTCACCCTCGCACGACTTGGAAGCGATCAGTTCGGTATCGTCGAGAAAGGCCTGCATGACGGATATCAGGCGGCAAAGACCGCCGATCAGATACTCGCAAGCATCAGTGAAACAATGGTCTTCGAGGGCCAGGCCATTTCTATGACGGCTACCCTTGGCATTGCTATGTTCCCGGCAGACGCCCGCGAACCCGACAGGCTCCTCCAGAGTGCGGAGCAGACCATGGCACTGGCAAAACAGCACGGCCACAACCATTTCCAGTTCTACGTTGCCAGTATCGACAAGGAAATCCGCGAGCGGAAGCAGCTGGAAAAAGATCTCTCGCAAGCGCTGGCCGGTCACCAGTTCCACCTGGTCTACCAGCCCCAGATCAACCTCGAGACCCGTCGCATCATCGGCGCCGAGGCGTTGATCCGCTGGGAGCACCCGGAGAAAGGCCTGGTACCACCCGATCACTTCATACCCATTGCCGAGGTGAATGGCTCCATTGTCGAGATTGGTCAGTGGGTGCTGGATCAGGCGTGCTGGCAGGCGGCACGGTGGGCCGAAGAAAGCATGCCACTGCGGATTGCGGTGAACCTCTCCGCCGTTCAGCTGCGCCAGCCCAGCATTGTAGATGATGTTCTGAACACTCTGAAGCGCCACAACATTCCCGCCGGTCGACTGGAACTGGAGGTGACCGAAACCAGCTTCATGACCAACCTGGAAGACGCCGTGGCCAAGCTGCACCGGCTGCACAAAGCCGGCATCAGCATCGCCGTGGATGACTTCGGCACCGGCTATTCTTCCCTCACCTATCTGAAGCGGATGCCCGTGCAGCACCTCAAGATCGACAAGCAGTTCATTCGTGACCTTCTGGTGAACGAGGAAGACACCCGCATCGCCAACACGATTATTGATCTGGGCAAGAGCCTGAATCTCTCGGTGGTCGCCGAGGGGGTGGAAACGGCCGAACAGGAGTATTACCTGACCCAGCGTGGCTGCAAACTGGCGCAGGGCTATTTCTTCAGTAAACCCCTGTTGCCCCGAGATTTTGAGACCTTTGTAGCTGGTTTTCACCAGAAATTAATGGAAAATAACGTCTGATCACACAAGGCATCGGGCGCCGCCGCCTGAGCCACCCCATTCCGTTTGAGGAGTCGCCATGGGAACCACCATCATTGGCATTGCCGTTATCGCGGTTGCCGTTTTCTACGTTGTCTACATCTACAACCGCCTGGTGTCATTGCGCAACCAGTTCAAGAACGGCTTTGCCCAGATCGACGTGCAGCTTCAGCGCCGTCACGACCTGATTCCTAATCTGGTGGAGTCCACCAAGGCCTACATGGCCCATGAGAGCAATACCCTTACCGCGGTCATGGAAGCACGGAATAACGCCGTAAGCGCCCAAAAGGACGCCGCCCGGGACCCCGGAGAAGGCACCAAGATGCAACGCCTGGGCTCCGCTGAAAACCTGCTGACCAAGGCACTGGCAAACTTCTACGCGGTCTCTGAGAACTACCCGGAGCTGAAGGCCAACGAGACCGTACAACAGTTGATGGAAGAGCTGTCCAGTACCGAAAATCGTGTGTCCTTCGCACGCCAGGCTTACAACGATGGCGTGATGGGCTACAACATTTTTCGCGAGCAGTTCCCCAACAACGTCGTGGCCGGCCTGCTGGCCTTCAAACCGACCGCCCAGCTCGAGCTGGAATCGCCTGAGGCCCGCCAGGCGCCCAAAGTCGCCTTCTGAAGCAGGCTCTCATGGCTCATCCCGGTTTCTTCCAGCGCCAGGCCAGTGCCCGGCGCAACACTTCGGCACTGGTTGCCCTGTTCCTGGTGGCCGTCACACTGATTACCCTGGCAGTGTGCGTGGTCGGATATTTTGTCACCCGCAGCGAAAGCTCCGGGCTGGCCTTCCACCACTGGCTGCTCAGCCAGCACGGCCTCCTGACCGCCGCGGCCGTCGTGCTGCTGATTGGTGGCGGGTCGCTGGTGCGCTGGGTGGACCTGGCCGGCGGCGGTGAACGGGTGGCGAAGATGGTCGGTGCCCGGGAAATCGACCCGGACACCCGAGACGCTGACGAACGCAAACTGCGCAACATTGTCGAGGAAATGGCGATCGCCAGCGGCGTCACCGTCCCCACCCTGTACGTGATGGATCAGGAAACCGGCATCAATGCCTTTGTCGCCGGCTACAGCCCCGGTCAAGCGGTGATGGTGGTGACCCACGGAGCGCTGACCCAACTCACCCGTGACGAGCTTCAGGGCGTAGTTGCCCACGAATTCAGCCACATCTTCAACGGCGACATGCGGCTTAACGTGCGGTTGATCGCCATTCTCGCTGGCATTCTCATGCTCGGCCAGATCGGCGGTTTTCTGCTGCGGGCTGGGTCATTCCGATCCTCGAGATCATCCAGAGATGGCCGCGGCCAGGCCGCCATCGGATTGATCGGCCTGGCCCTGTTGATCATTGGCTACATCGGCGTGTTTTTTGGCCGGCTAATTCAGGCCGCGGTATCGCGGCAACGGGAGACGCTCGCGGACGCGTCCTCGGTGCAGTTCACCCGCAATCCGGAGGGCATTGCCGGCGCCTTGTTCAAGATCGGCCTCAAGGGCGGCTACCTGGACACCACCAGCCACGCTAGTGACATGAACCACATGTGCTTCGGTGAAAGCGCCCGGATGAAGCTGTCATCGCTGCTGGCCTCCCATCCGCCCATCGAAAAGCGCATCCATGCGATTCAACCGGGCATGCTGGCCCGCTTGCGCAGTCGCCTCCGCGACACAGAAGCCGCACCAGGACCATCACACACCCGGCAACCCTCAGCGTCGGCGGAACGCCCCGCCCAGGCATCGGGCTTTGCCGGCACCCCTGCCAGCGGTTTCTCTCGTCAGGTGGGGTCGGCATCGGCCGCCGGTGAGTACTACGCTGTTGATCTGCTGGCCAACCTACCGGCTACTTTTCGCAGCCTGCTCTATACCCGGTCCGGAGCGGTCCAGCTCTGTTATGCCCTGCTGCTCTACTCCCTGCCTCGCTCCGAACAGGACGCGGCCCTGGCGCGGATTGACGCACATCCTTTGCTCGGCCCGCAACGAGACCTGCTGGACAAGTTTCTTCCGACTCTGGAGCGCCAGGGCGAACGACTTCGCTTCCCGGCGCTGGAATTGGCAATGCCGGCACTGCGCAAACTGGATTCGGATGAGCGGGCGGGGCTGCAAGCTGCGGTTGGTGACCTGATCCGCGCTGACCGTAAAGTCTCACTGTTTGAACTGGCCATGAGCAGCTTTCTGAATCGCCACCTGGCGGCCGACTCTCAGCGGGTGGTGCCCGTGACGCACCGGAACTATAAAGCGGTATTGCCGGCTTTGCGGGTATTGATGAGTCTGCTGGCGCGCGCCGGAGCTGAGAACAGACACGGCGCAGAGGCCCTTTACCAGCAGGCCATGGCGGGTTTCGCGTCATCGGAGGGGGAAAGCCAGCTGGCGCCCAGAGTCTCTCTGAAGGAACTGCAGGAGGCCCTGCACACGCTGAACCGGCTATCCCCTCTGCTGAAACCGGCGGTTATCGACGCGTGCGGGCATTGTGTCACCCACGATGGCCGTGTGGATACTGCCGAGTACGAACTGATGAGGCTGGTGGCGGATCAGCTGGATTGCCCGATGCCGCCACTGGCCGCCTGATGCTCTGTTACTGAATTCGCTCGGTTCCCGGATTAAACAGCGTTTCAATTTCCGGGCGTTCATCCACCTCGGGAAGGCCAAGTTTCTTACGCACGCCCAGATTGATTTCCCACAAACTGTTGTATTTCTCGCTGGTCATTGCCACCGCGTCGGCCTTATCAAGCATGATTTTGGGACGCAGGAACACCAACAAGTTGCGCTTTACGCGGCGCTCCGATTCTGAGGAAAACAGCCGCCCGAGTACCGGAATGTCGCCCAGCAGCGGCACCTTGCTGCGGTTGATCATCAGGTCATCCCGGATCAGACCACCCAGCACAATGGTTTCGCCGTCATCGGCCAGTACCGTGGTCTTGATCTCGCGCTTGCTGGTGATGATGTCTGACGCATCTTCAACGCTGTCTGCGATGTTCTCGGTCGTCTGCTCGACCACCAACCGCACCAGACCGTCCGCACTGATAGTGGGAGTAACCTTGAGAGTCAAACCAATATCCCGGCGCTCGATGGTGGTGAATGGATTGGTGGTGCCGTCGCCGGTCACAGTGGACTGACCGGTTCGGAACGGCACGTTCTGACCCACGATGATTTCCGATTCCTGGTTATCCAGCGTCAGGATACTCGGCGTGGACAGCAGGTTCGCGGCGGCAGAGGTAGACAACGCCTGCAGCAGAACGCCCCAGCTCAGACCGTTCTCGTCTCGCTGACCGGCACCCACGGTAATACCCCCGGTGGCTGGCGTAATCGCGGATTCGGTCAGGATGGCGCTGAGCACATCCCCAAGGCTGCGACCGACGTTGCCGAAGTTGGAACCGATGATCGGTGTTGACTCGCCGGACTCATCGGCTATGGCAACCTGAACCCCCAGGTCTTGGCCCAGCTCATCGCTGATTTCAACGATGGCGGCCTCGATCAACACCTGTGCCCGACGAACGTCCAGCTGAGTCACGATCATTTCCGCCTCCTGCATCAGCGACGGCTCACCGCGCACAACCAGCGCGTTCAGGCCCTCATCTGCAAACACAGAGAAGCTGGTGTTGCGCCGACCGGAGGATCCCGAGCCGGAGCCATTGCTCCCGCTCGCTTCCTCGACCAGCTCGCCCATCACGCCACTGAGCAGTTCCGTCAGGTCTTTGGCATTAGCGTGTTTCAGACGAATGACCTTAGTGGTGCCACCGCTGGCGGCGGGCTGGTCAAGCTTGCGAATCAGCCCGCGCATCTTGTCGCGGAAGGTCTGATCGCCCCGCAGGATCAGGCGATTACTGCGCTCATCCGCAGTCACACTGTATTTGCGGGCAGCGTTTTCACCCCCGGACTTGCCCAGCTCGTCCGGCGCCAGCTCCTGCAACAGTTCGACCATGTCGCCTACCCAGGCCTCATCCAGCTGAATCACCTCCACTTCGTACTTGGAGGGGCTGTCGAGTTCACGAACAATCTGCTCGATCCGGCGGATGTTCGAGGCATGGTCGCTGATGATCAGCGCGTTGGCCGCCGCAACGCCGGCCAGATGGCCGTATTTTGCCACCAATGGTCGAAGAATCGGCACCATCTCCAGGGCGTTGGCGTTGTCAATCTGGATCACCCGGGTGACCAGCTGTTCAGAGGGCACCTCGGAAAACCGGTCCAGCGATTCGGCGGATTGTTTGGCGTCTACCTGCTGGACTACCTTGATCACTTCCTGTCCCGGAATCGCTGTAAAGCCATGCACCTGCAGCACCGCCAGAAACAGGTCGTAGATTTCGTCTTTGTTCATCGGGGCGCTGGAAAGCACGGTTACCTTACCCTTGACCCGGGGATCCACCACAAAACTGTACCCGGTAATATCAGCCACCTGGGTGACAAAGGCCCGGATATCGGCGTCCTTCAGGTTCAGTCTCCAGGTCTGGTCCTGCCCATGAGCGACCGACATCAGTGGCATCAAAAGGACCAACGCTATGGCCCGCAACAGATTCGTCTTATGGTTATACATCTGGCGATTTCGTCCTGTTATTGATGAACCCGGTCAGCGCCACTGCTCGGGTATGGCATAGCTCACGGTCAGGAGAGTTCCGTCCCGTTCAATTTCAATGTCCAGCTGGGATTGCGACCGCCAGCTTTCCAGTAACGACTTGTCCTGCTCGAGATCACCCAGTTGCTGCCCATTGATCGCGGTGATCACATCCCCGGCTCTGAGGTTAACCGCATTGAGCATGGCATTGGAACCATCGTAGACATATCCGGCGCTGCCGCCGTCGTCCGCCGGGCTCAAGCCGTAGGCGGCAAGAGCCGCGGCGCCCTGACTGTCGAGCTGTTCCCGCGCGCTGGCCAGAAACTCGTCGGGCGACGTGTCCGCCGGTCCCGGAGACCCGTCCGCAACCAGAGTGTCATCCCCGGTTTGCTCGTCAAAGGCAAGAGATTCGTAACGACCGTTGCGGCGAATCAGAATGCGCCCAGTTTCGACTTCCGCGAGCTCAGCGTTGCCCGGCAGTGTGTCACCCACACGATAGTGCGCTGTCTCACCGTTACTTCCAGCAACTATAGCACCAGAGTCCTCCGGACGCTCCGCCAGCAACACGCCTTCCAGCCTTAATCGCAGGCCAGTCTCCGGGGCCGAGCGGCGCACCACGTCCGCAACCCGCGACTCGCCTTCCAGCCTGCCGAACAGTTCGTAATTGGCAATCGCGGTGGACGACGCCCTGCCCTTACCACCATTCAAGCCCTGTGCAACCGGGCTGGCAGCCACGGGCTGCTCGTTCCAGGCCATTAACCAGGTCATTTTGGCCAGGGTCATGCCCAGATAGAGCGTCAGCGCCACCAACAGAATATTGGCCAGGGAGCGGGCCACTCGGGCCTGGGCGCGCACCGGAAGCGTTGCCATCACAGGCCCCCCGGCAACAGTGGTTGCCGAACCCGGAAAATAACGTCGCCGGGCTGAGCCGACCCGGACCAGGGCTGATCAGCGAGGTCCACCATGCGCTTGAAGACGCGCAGCTCCAGGGTGCCGTTCCAAAGTATGTTCGCATCCGCAGCGGGGCCTTCGCCCCCCTGCTCACTCACAACCAGCGCCAACCCGCCGTCGGAGGTGGACAGATCCGCTTCCATAGCCGGAAACACGGCCTGCCCGGTCTGATTGCCCATGGGCCAGGTCACCAGACCTCCGCCCCAGCGGCCATAGCCACTGGCATTCGCGAGACGGTTGTCTTTCAGACTCAACTGCAGGCGATCAACCAACACATCACCTTCAATCATCGCGCCACCGCTCTGGCGGATCAGATTCTCGAACTCGGCCACAGCAATGCGGCCAGTGGCTGCCAGATTGACCGTGGCCGGCCAGCCCACGGTGACGTCACCGTTGAGCGACGATTGCGATGACGCGATGGTCAGCGATACCGGCAGTTGCAGAGAGGCCAGCGATGGCCAGCCCAGAGCCCAGTTGACCCGTACCGGATAGCCGGCAGCCGTCACACCGGCCGCCCCGCTCCAGACCGTACCGGACACCTGGCGGACCTGAATCTGAGGCGGCAAAGTGACATACGCCGACGCCTGATGCCACACCCAGCCTGCGGGCACCCAGATAACCAACGCAACCAGATAGACAAGCACACCCGCCAGAACCAGCAGAAGTACCTTGCCGGGGCGGAGGAAAGCTTTGGGTGCGGATTCAGTCATTCGGCGACACGTTCAAAAAAGGCTGGTTGCCGAGTCTAGCAAAGGGAATATGGCAGGTCATGAAGGAAATGCACAAAGGTGACGGTTTTTCTTGTCAGATCACGCCGACACGCGGGCATAAAAAAACCCGCACGTTACCGTGCGGGTTCTTCGGGGCTCCGATGGCAGAGTTTCCTCACCAGCGGAGCGGAGTACGCAAGGGGGCTTACATCATGCCGCCCATGCCTCCCATTCCACCCATGCCGCCCATGTCGGGCATGCCGCCACCGGCTTTCTCGTCTTCCGGTTCGTCAGCAATCATCGCCTCTGTGGTAATGATCAGAGACGCCACGGAAGCAGCGGCCTGCAGCGCGGAACGGGTCACCTTGGCAGGATCCAGGATACCCATTTCCAGCATGTCGCCGTATTCTTCGGTCGCTGCGTTGTAACCGTAACTGCCTTCACCGGCGCGGATGTTGTTTACCACAACGGAGGCTTCGCCACCGGCGTTGGTCACGATCTGACGCAGCGGAGCTTCCATGGCGCGGCGCAGGATGTTCACACCGGCTTTCTGCTCTTCGTTAATGACGTCAACCTTGTCCAGCGCGGCAATGGCACGGATCAGGGTCACACCGCCACCCGGTACAATGCCCTCTTCCACCGCGGCGCGGGTAGAGTGCAGCGCGTCTTCAACGCGGGCTTTCTTCTCTTTCATTTCCACTTCAGAACCGGCACCAATCTTGATGACGGCGACGCCGCCAGCCAGTTTGGCCACACGCTCCTGCAGCTTCTCTTTGTCGTAATCGGAGCTGCTGTCTTCGATCTGCTTGCGGATCTGCTCAACGCGGGCTTCGATATCGCCCTGGGCGCCAGCACCGCCGATCAGGGTGGTGTTTTCCTTGGTCACGTTGACACGCTTGGCGGTACCCAGGTCGTCCAGCGTGGTGTTCTCCAGGGTCAGGCCCACTTCCTCGGAAATCACAGTACCACCGCTCAGGATGGCGATATCCTGCAACATTTCCTTACGACGGTCGCCAAAGCCGGGCGCCTTAACGGCGTTGACTTTGACGATGCCGCGCATGTTATTCACCACCAGCGTGGCCAGGGCCTCGCCTTCGATGTCTTCAGCGATGATCTGCAGCGGTTTGCCAGCTTTGGCTACCGCTTCCAGCACCGGCAACAGCTCACGGATGTTGGAGATCTTCTTGTCGACCAGCAGGATGTACGGGTCATCCAGCTCGGCGGACATGTTGTCCTGGTTGTTGATGAAGTATGGGCTCAGGTAGCCGCGGTCGAACTGCATACCTTCAACCACGTCGAGCTCATCTTCCAGGCCACGGCCTTCTTCAACGGTGATCACGCCTTCCTTGCCCACACGCTCCATGGCGTCGGCAATGATCTTGCCGATGCTCTCGTCGCCGTTGGCAGAGATGGTGCCCACCTGGGCGATGTTGCGATTGTCGTCGCAGGGCTTGGACAGGTCACGGATCGCCTGAACCGCGGCGATGGTGGCTTTGTCGATACCACGCTTGAGGTCCATCGGGTTCATGCCGGCGGTGACCGCCTTGATACCTTCGCGAACGATGGCCTGAGCCAGAACGGTCGCGGTGGTGGTGCCGTCACCGGCGGTGTCGTTGGTCTGGGAAGCCACTTCCTTGACCATTTGAGCGCCCATGTTCTCGAACTTGTCTTTCAGCTCGATTTCCTTGGCCACAGACACACCGTCTTTGGTCACGGTGGGGGAGCCGAAGGACTTCTCCAGAACCACGTTACGGCCTTTCGGGCCGAGGGTTACCTTGACGGCGTCTGCCAGGATATTAACGCCTTCAACCATGCGCTTACGCGCGCTGTCGCCGAATCTAACGTCTTTTGCTGCCATGTCTTCAATTCCTGTTCGTTAAACCGAAATCGTTGAATCAATCGGATTAATGAGAGTTCGTGCCGGTCGCTTCAGCGATCACTCAAGCACGCCGTAGATGTCGTTCTCGCTCATGATCAGGAGCTCTTCGCCATCGACCTTGACGGTGTTACCGGCGTACTGACCGAAAACCACGGTGTCACCTACCTTGACCGCCAGTGCACGGGTCTCGCCGTTGTCGAGGATACGGCCATTGCCCACGGCAAGAACCTCACCCTGGGACGGCTTTTCCTTGGCATTACCCGGCAGCACGATGCCACCTGCAGTTTTCTCTTCTTCTTCCTTTCGGCGTACGACGACACGATCGTGTAGCGGACGAATTTTCATTGCTCGGTTTCTCCAATAGTCAGATTAATGTGGCAATGACATTGTTGATTTAGGTCGGATTAGCGAAGCGTAATCCGACAAATTGCCCGGCCGTTAACCGCCTGTTTTTCGGAGGTTAAAGACCCGCAGCGAACTTGTGAGTCCTATTTGGGGTAGCCTGAAGGTGTTTTCAACACCCGGTGCTAAAAATTTTTCACTTTTTTTCGATGCGATCCCGGTCACTCTCGGTCTCATCCCGGTACTCGCCTTCAATGATGTCGCCGTTGGCGTCCCGGCCAAACGGCCGCTGGCGTTCGAAGGGGCTCTCCTGCCCGCCGAACGGATCCGGCCCGAACGGCCCCTGGCCTCCTCCGGCGCGGAAGTGAAAGCTGCGGCCCTGCCCCGACATCACCATGCGCTTCATCGCCTGGGCGACAAACCAGTGACGGGTACCGGGCAGCAGGCAAAGGAAGCCGATGGTGTCGGTGATAAAGCCCGGGGTCAGCAACAAAGCGCCGCCCACCGCCAGAATCAACCCTTCGGCGACTTCCTTCGCCGGCAGCTCACCGCTGTTCAGCCGCTGGTTCGCCCGCAACAGCGTCGCCAGCCCTTGCTGACGAAGCAGCCAGGCACCCACCACCGCCGTCAGCAATACCAGGCCGACGGTGTTCAACACGCCGATGACACCACCGACCTTGATCAGCACCGCCATTTCGGCGATGGGCATAATAATGAAAAGAAACAGGAAAACGGGCAAAATGCCTCCTCATAAAAACCACGCAGACGCACAGAAAACGTAAAACCACCTGAGAACTCAATTAGGGCAAAACATGAAACTTCAAGATTCCGTGATTGCAATCACCGGCGGCGGCCAGGGCCTGGGCCGCGCCATGGCCGAATACTTCGCTGGCAAGGGCGCCAAACTGGCACTGATCGACCTGATGCCGGAAAAGCTGGACGAAGCCGTCGCTGCCTGTAAAGCCGCCGGTGTGGACGCCAGAAGCTATGTCTGCAACGTCGCCAAAGAAGAAGACGTTGAGAAAACCTTCGAAGCCATTGTGAACGACTTCGGCCACCTCAACGGCCTGGTCAACAACGCCGGCATTCTGCGCGACGGCTTGATGGTCAAGGTAAAAGACGGCCAGGTCGAGAAGCGCATGGAGCTGGCCCAGTGGCAGGCGGTGATCGATGTAAACCTGACCGGCGTGTTCCTGTGCGGCCGCGAAGCCGCCACCCAGATGATCAAGAACGGCGACCAGGGTGCGATCATCAACATCGCCTCCATCTCTCGCGCCGGCAACATGGGCCAGAGCAATTACTCCGCCGCCAAGGCCGGGGTTTCTGCACTGGTTCCGGTCTGGGCCAAAGAGCTGGCCCGCTACGGCATCCGCTGCATGGGCATTGCCCCGGGTTTTATCGAAACCGAGATGACGGCCTCCATGAAGCCGGAAGCACTGGAAAAAATGACCGCCGGTATCCCGCTCAAGCGCATGGGCAAGCCGGAGGAGATTGCGTCCGCGGCGGCGTTTATCTTCGAGAACGATTATGTGTCCGGGCGGATGATCGAGGTTGATGGGGCTTTGCGGCTCTAGTCGTTTTGACTCCCTGGCCGGCCCTCTTGAACCGGGGGCTGGCTTTTGGTGTGAGGGCTGGTCCCGGCCCTACCACCTCACGGCTGCCATTGAAACTTCCGCATGGCAACCCGACCGTTTAGGACTTCCACGCCCTCTTCTCGCAATCGGTACACCTGAGTTTCGTAAGGATCGGAGCCTTGTGGAAACGCAATCTGGCCGTTGCTGCGAATCACCCGGAACCAGGGGATTGAGTGGCCCGCTGGCAATTTACCCAAGGCGCGGCCCACGAAGCGTGCCTGTCGGCCCAGACCGGCCATGGCAGCGACCTGGCCGTAGCTGGCGACGGAGCCGGATGGTATTGCAGCGACTACCTGCCAGATTTTTTGCTCTTTGGTGGGTTCAGGCATAGCGTTCTGGAACGGGCTCCGCTTCCTCTTTTCGGGGCGCCAAAGCATCCAGCCGAGCCCCCTGGCGGATCATAAAGATGGCCAGCAGGATGGCGGGCACCCCCATAAAGCCCGCGACGAGGAAGAACTGGGCGTAGCCGAAGTCCGCCACCACGATGCCCGAGAAGCCGCCGAGGAATTTGCCCGGCAGAGTCATCAGAGAGCTGAACAACGCGTACTGGGTGGCGGTGAAGGAGGCACTGGTCATGCTGGAGAGCCAGGCGATCAGGGCCACGTTGGCGATACCGCCACTGAGGTTATCGGCGCTGACCACCGCCGCCAGGGTATAAATGTTTGGCGGATACTGCGCCAGGACCACGAACAACAAATTGGTGGCCGCCGTCATGATCGCGCCCAGCAGAAGAATATTGCGAACACCGTATCGCACGACCATCACCCCGCCTAACAGCGAGCCGGCGATGGTCATGAAGAAGCCGAAGATTTTGGTTACATCCGCCACCTGGGTTTTGCTGAACCCCATAAAGTCCAGGTAGAACGGATTGGCCATCACCCCCATGGCGATGTCGGATATCCGGTAGACCGCCACCATCACCAGAATCAGGATCGCCAACTCCTTGTAGCGGCGGAAAAAATCCAGGAACGGGCCGGCGACGGCGGCGTAGAACCAGCCGATCATGCGCGCCACGCGGGGGTTCAGGTGGGCGCGCTTGCTGGCTTCGTGCTCGATCTTGTGGGCGATGTCCTGGGCGGCTGCGAAATGGTTTACCCGAGGCTCACGCACCACCAGAACAGTAATAGCGCCAACGCCCACCAACAACGCCATCACCTCATAGGACACCTGCCAGGACCAGAATTCCGCCAGGTAAAGCGCACCGGCCCCGGCCACCAGCAGTGCCAGCCGATAACCGAAGATGTAGGTTGCCGCCAGGGCTGCCTGCAGGCGCTCCTCGGCAATCTCGATGCGGTAGGCATCAATGGCCACATCCTGAGTGGCGGAGGAAAACGCCACCAGCAGGCCGCACAGGGCCATCATTTCCGGGGCCGTGATCGCATCCACGTGGGCCATCAGATACAGCCCGGTCGCGATCCCTGCCTGGGCCAACAGAATCCAGCTACGGCGCTTACCCAACAGCCGGTCGAGCAGCGGCAGCTTGAGCCGGTCCACCACCGGTGCCCAGAACACCTTGATGGAATAGGTAATGCCCAGCCAACTGAAAAAACCGATGGTGGCGGTCTCTACCCCCACATCCGCCAGCCGCGCATTCAGCGTGGAAAACACCAGCAGAAACGGCAGGCCTGCGGAGAATCCGAGAAACAGCAGCGCAATTACCTGCCAGCGGGTGTAGGTGTGGAGTGCGTCCCTGAACAAGGCCAGGCGGGTTCCGGATTCGATGGTGCAGCCTCCGGATCAGTCGCGGAAATTATTGAACTGCAGAGGAATCTCCAGCTCGGTTTCTTTCAGCAGGGCGATGGCGGTTTGCAGGTCGTCGCGCTTCTTGCCAGTTACCCGCACCTTATCGCCCTGAATGCTGGCCTGGACCTTCAGCTTGGCTTCCTTGATCAGCTTGACGATCTTCTTGGCCATATCGGTTTCGATGCCCTGCTTCAGCAGCAAATGTTGCTTGACCAGCTTGCCGGACTTGCTTTCGCCGTCCTCTGACAGCGCGCGGCCGTCAATCTTGCGCTTAGCGAAGGCCATCCGCAGCATGTCCATTAGCTGCTCCAGCTGAAATTCCTGCTCGGCGCTGATGGTAATGCCCTTGTCATCATGCTCGATAGTCGCCTCGACATTCTTGAAATCCCAGCGAGTCGCGAGATCTTTTTTGGCCTGGTCCACGGCATTGGTCACTTCGTGCATATCGATTTCTGAAACTATGTCAAAAGAGGGCATGGTCGTTATTCTCCGAATTCCGTTAGGGGTATACTCTGACCTAGAAAATAAGGGCAAAGCATAGCAAGACCCGCACCTTACCGCATCTGACAATGGACTGGTTAAAAGTAGATAACAATGCCAAATCTGGATCTCCCCATCCTCGTAGTAGACGACGCAAAGTTCAGCAGCATGGTGGTTGGCCGCACCCTGAAGAACGCCGGCTATCGCGATGTGCGCATTGCCAACAACGCGCCGGCGGCCCTGGCACTGATTGAACAGCGCCCGGTGAGCGTGCTGATTGCGGACTGGCTGATGCCGGAAATGGACGGGCTGGAGCTGACCGACCAGGTGCGTCAGCAGGACGAGCAGGACAACCACTACACCTACGTTATTCTGCTGACCGCCCGCGAGAGTGTGGAGGCGCTGTCCGAAGCCTTCGATCGGGGCGTGGACGATTTCATCTACAAGTCCGACATGACCAAGCAGCTGATTCCCCGTATTTTCGCCGCCGACCGTATGGCGGACCGGCAAAACACCCTGCTGCGAGCCAATTCCCTGCTGATCGAGAACAACCGCGAGCTGGAAGCGACCAACATCATCGACCTGGAAACCGGGCTGTGCAACAACAAGTACGCCCGCGAGCGCCTGGGCAAAACCCTGCGCCACGCCGAATCCCGCAATGGCGCTACCGCCTATGTGTTGTGCGGCATCCGTAACTGGCAGGAACTGAAGCGCAAGCATCCTCCGTCCGTGATGAGTGAGCTGGCAATCGGTATCGCCCGCCGCCTGAGCCACCTGATCCGACCGATGGACGCGCTGTGCCGGGTGGGCGACAATCAGTTCGCTATCGTCGCCCATTTCCCCACCAGCGATAACTGCACCACCACTGCATTCCGGAGGGTGTTTGACGGCATTAACCACAAAGCCCTGAAAACCACCGCCGGCTATATTTCTGTGGAAGCGGGCATGGTGCTGTGCAAATCCGACGCCCAGAATGGCACCCCTGGCGTGCAGGACGTGGAGCGCGCGGCTGTTCAGGGGTTGGTGGACGCGTATGAAACCCGGCGTTTCACCGAAACCGTGCCGGAGTTGAAGGCCAGCGCCTGATTGGCCTGTCGGATTACGCTTTGCTCATCCGACAACACATTCCGTAACACCTGCACACACTTCACAAACAGACTCCCCGGCGCGGAAGCCCTATTCTGCAAGGGTGGATTCAAGCAGTATCCGCCCATTGGCGGAGGAGCCGTGCAGTACCTCCGCCGCCGTATGGGAAACGAGTCCACCGGACTAGCGAATTTTTCAGGCACTTTCGTTTTTTCCTCGAGATTTGTTTTCAAGCCAGCTCACACGAGCTGGCTTTTTTATTGGGCAAACAAAACTCAAGGCAAAAAAACGCCCGGAACGTTCCGGGCGTTTGCAGGCGGTTCTGACAGAACCCGCTCAGATCAGAGCTTGCGGCCTTTGCCAGCGGCAATGCGCAGGCGCAGGGCGTTGAGCTTGATGAAGCCCTCTGCGTCCTTCTGATCGTAGGCACCCTGATCTTCCTCAAAGGTGGCGATCTTCTCGTCAAACAGGGAGTCGTCAGACTTACGTCCCACCACGTCCACATTGCCCTTGTAGAGCTTCAGGCGAACGGTGCCGTTGACGTAATGCTGAGTCTGGTCGATCAACGCCTGCAGCGCTTCCCGCTCCGGCGACCACCAGTAACCGTTGTAGATCACTTCCGCGTAGCGCGGCATGATGCTGTCCTTCAGGTGAGCCACTTCCCGATCCAGAGTGATGGACTCGATGGCACGGTGCCCACGCAGCAGAATGGTGCCACCCGGAGTCTCGTAGCAGCCGCGGGACTTCATGCCCACGTAGCGGTTCTCGACAATATCCAGACGACCGATACCGTTGGCACCGGCAATCTTGTTCAGGGTTTCCAGTACCACGTGAGGCTTCATTTCCTCACCGTCGATGGCGACGACGTCACCCTTGCGGTAGGTCAGCTCCACATACGTGGGCTGGTCCGGCGCGGCTTCCGGAGACACGCTCCAGCGCCACATGTCTTCCTCGGCTTCCGCCCAGGGATCCTCAAGGTTCATGCCCTCATAGGAAATGTGCAGCAGATTGGCATCCATGGAGTACGGGGACTTACCCTTCTTCATTTCTACCGGAATGTTGCGCTCTTCACAGTATTGCAGCAGTTTCTCACGGGAGTTCAGATCCCACTCGCGCCAGGGCGCAATCACCTTGACGCCCGGCTTGAGCGCATAGGCACCCAGCTCGAAGCGCACCTGATCGTTCCCTTTGCCAGTGGCGCCGTGGGAGATCGCGTCTGCACCGGTTTCGTTGGCAATGTCGATCAGACGCTTGGCAATCAGCGGGCGAGCGATGGAGGTACCCAGCAGGTACTCGCCCTCGTAGATGGTGTTGGCACGGAACATCGGGAATACGTAATCCCGCACGAACTCCTCGCGCAGGTCCTCGATGTAGATCTCTTTTACACCCAGTGCTTCCGCTTTGGCACGGGCCGGCTCAACTTCCTCACCCTGGCCGATGTCGGCGGTAAAGGTGACCACCTCACAGTTGTAGGTGTCCTGCAGCCAACGAACAATCACAGACGTATCCAGGCCACCGGAATAAGCCAGCACCACCTTGTTGATATCAGACATACCCTTGCTCCAAATCCTGAAATCGGGGTCAGTAAAATAAGGCGCATATTGTACGGGAGCGCGGGAGTAATGGCTATTGGGCAAAAAGTCGGGAACCCGACGCTTACTCAGCCTGGCCGAAAAAAATGCTTTGCAGCTCGCCACTCTCGGCCATGGCCTCGAGGGCGCGGGTGAACTTATCCGCATGGTCCTCGCTACCGCTTCGGGAGCGACCGCTTCGGGAGCGGTACAGCATGGCCGGCTGGCCCTGCACATGCCGCTGATAGCGGAACTGGCGGAATGTCACATCCCGCGACTCGATGGTTCGGAGAATATTGTGATCGCTGGCAAGGATGGCGGCGACGCGGCCCATCATTAACAACTCCATGGCCTGGCCCACACTGTTGACCGGCACTTTGACAATGTCAGCGTTGTTCTTGAACGCTTCGCCCAGGTAGGTTCCGCGAATGTAGGCCACGCGCTGGTCTGCCAACGATTGGAGGTCCAGCGGGTAATCCGTATCCGCCGCGGCCAGGAGCAACAGGTTAACATTCATAACCTTGTGTACCGGAACCGCTTTTTCATCCAGCTCCGGGCTCTGAAACAGAAAGGTGAAGCCAACATCACCGGCCGTAATTTCGCGGATAACCCGTCGCAGCGGTCGCAGCTCGGCGCGGATCGGAATGCCCGAGATGTCCGACAGGCGATTTGCCAGCCTGATCAGGCTACCGCGCTGTTCCCCGCTCTCGGCTTCATACGCCCAGGGCCAGACATCGGGGATAGAAAAGGTCGCGTAGGTGGGTTCCGCGCGGGCAGAGAAAGTGACTGTGACAAGCAACGCGCCTAAACACCCGGCAACCCACGAGAGCCAATAACGAGACATGTGTAACAGGGCCTTGCTCGAGTTCAGAAACGGATAGAAAGTATAGCTGGCAGGATGGAACAATGGCCCGTATATCGGGCCATTGTTATCGGGAACTAGGCTTAAACGGCCTGCTGCTGGTTGACGACTTCCTCGCGGATGCCGTCCCAGCCTTCCTTGATGGCGCGCAGGAGGTTGGCGACTTCGTCGAGTTTGGACGGATCATTGTGGACATTGGCCTCCCACAACGTGCGTTCCATGTAGTCATAGAGCGCATCCAACCGCTCGGCCAGTTCGCCGCCCTGCTCTTTATCGAGGAAACTGCGAAGGCCGGCCACAATGTCGATCACCTTAACAATCAGCGCGCCCTTGGCCTGATGGTCGTTGGCCTGCATTTTTGCCTTGGCCATATTGATGCGCTCCAGCGCACCGTTGTACAACAGCTGAATCAGCTTGTGCGGATCAGCATCGGTGATGCTGGTCTGGGTATTGATTCTCTGATATTGCTGAAGACCGTTCATGCTATAACCCCTTAACTGTCCTGTTCAGACTAGCGCTCATTGCTCCTGGGCGCCAGCGCTGCCAATTGCTGGCTGACAAAGTCACCCGTGCTGTTCAGTCGTGCAATGAGTGAATCCGCGGCAGAGAACTGGTTGAACAGGCGCTCCTCCAGTGACTGCAACCGCAGCTCCAGGCGATCCCGTTGGTCCTGGATTTTTTCCAGGTCGTCGTTCAGTCCTTCGGTTCTTGCGGCCAGCGCACCATCGCTGGCCAGGAAATTGGTCACCACATTCACCGTGCGCTCAGCGATGCCCTCTACACCATCTTTCTCCGCAAACAGTGAGGTCATGGCCTCCGGAAACGCCTCAAGTTGTTCCGTAAAACGCGCCTGATCAAATTCCAGTTTGCCGGTACTCGGATCCGTCTTGATACCGACATCCGCCAGCATCCGGATCGGGGACTCTTCCAGCCCCGGGGGAATCTCTGTCAGCATTCGGCGCAAGTCACTCTGAATGTTGCGCACCGTGGAGTCACCCGTAAGAACCGCGCCACGACCAGATTCGGCGTCGAAGCCGGAGACTTTCTTGACCACGTCCTGGAACGCGTTGAACTTGTCCACGAAAGCCTGAACATTGCTGGCAACGGCCTCTGCATCCCGCTGGATCGTGACCGCAGAGGTACCCACTGACTTCAGGTCGAATGTGACACCATCAATCACCCCCTCCACCGAGTTGGTGGGCCGGCTGACCGCGATACCGTTAATCTCGAGTTGCGCATCTTTGGCGGCCACTGTTTCTTCAAGATTACTGGCCGTGCCGTTGAACGCGAACTGGCTGAGGCCACCGGCGTCTGTGTTGTTACCATCGCTGTCGGTTACCGATACCTGCACGGCATTCTCAAGGCCGGATTCCTCAGCCGACAATACCAGGCGGAAACCGGAACCGGTGTCTACCACACCCGCGGAGACCCCGGCATTCGCGTCGTTTATGGATGCCGCCAGGCCTTCCAGGGTGTTGTTACTGCCGTCCACGGTGATGTTCGTGGTAACCCCGCCCACATCGAAGGTCAGCGTGCCCGTTCCAACCGTGGTGGTGTCACGATCCGCAAACACGCCGGACGCCAATGATTGAGACTGGGCAAGCTGAGTCACATTCAGACTGTACGAACCGCGGCTGGCACTGAGCGCATCCACCGAAACTCCCGCCACACTCTCGTTGGAGGAGCTGGATGAGAACGCCTTCATGCCCTCGGGGCTGCTGAGCTTTTCCATAGAGGCTCGCATCTCCTCCATGGCACTGCGAATGGCGCCATAGGCAGAAATGCGGGTCTCTGTGCGCTGCTGGCGCTGGTCAAGGCGAAGTTCCGTGGGCCGTCGCTCAGCATTGACCAGCTGGTCGAGCAGGTCGGCACTGAAAATGCCGGAACCCGCGCCTAACGATGTGATTGATGCCATGACCGTGCCTCCTGAAAGGCTGAATTAACCAAGTACCTGTTTATCGGCACCGAGCGGCAAAACTTTGCCCTATCAGACCCTGTTTTTGTAACAGGACGTAAACCCCGGGCGCTCAATGCAGAACACCGCCGGCCCTGTCAGGGGGCGGCGGTGCTGAAATGCCATTATTCAAGCCAAGCTCAAACCGGCAAGGTTTTACACTTTTGCATTGAATAACGTCAGCGGTTCATCCTGCTGCAAGTTTTCTGCCAACCTCAACGCTACCTCGTCAGGGATCTGTCGCACAACTTCTCGGGTTTCCTGATCCACCACACGCACGATGGTCTGGCCGATGTCGTTGTTCACTTCGAACTGCAGATCCCGCTGGACCGTCTGGACATAATCGTTCAGACGGGAGACCGCTTCATCCAATGCTTCCCGCTGCGCCTCGTTCCGACTCTCAAGCCTTTCCGCTTTCGAGGGATCCTGGACACTGATGGATTGGATGGGTACTGGCCGACCAGCAGAGGACACGAACGACTGAGCGGAGGCATTGCTGCCTTCGACCTGAGGTGACGCGGACGCCCGAGCCGGAGCTTGCTCACTGGAGCGGACCAGCTTCAGATCCGGGCTAATAAGGTTCACGTCATTCATAGCTCACCCCGCTATCTTCTAACGGCGAGAAGCTACCCCGGGAGTGGGGTAGCTTTGCCGCGTTGTCCCAATTACTGCAGGAGGGACAGAACCTGGTTCGGCCGGGCGTTCGCCTGTGCCAGTACCGAGATACCAGCCTGCTGCAACACGTTCGCCTTGGAGAGCTTGGCGGTTTCTGCCGCGAAGTCTGCATCCACGATCCGGCTGTTGGATGCGCTCAGGTTCTCGATGTTGGTCGCCAGGTTGTTGATGGTGCTTTCAAACCGGTTCTGCACCGCACCCAGATCGGACCGGAACGAGTTTACGGTGTCCAACGCGGTGTCCAGAGTGTCCAGGGCCGCAGAAGCGCCGCTGGCGGTGCTGATATCGAGGGCAGCCACCGACAGACCCGAGGCAGACATGTCCTGATCGAAAGACACGTCAATGGTCTGGCCGGCGTTGGCGCCCACCTGGAAAGAAACCGCGTTACCACTGTTCAGCTGGCCGTCGAGCACACTCTGGCCGTTGAACTGGGTATCTGTAGAGATACGGGTGATCTCGTCCAGACGCTGTGACACTTCGGCTTGAAGCAGAGCACGGTCTTCGTCGGTGTTGGAACCGTTGGCAGCCTGCACGGCCAGCTCGCGGATCCGCTGCAGGTTACCCACGGTCTCATTCAGGCCGCCCTCGGCCGTTTGCACCATGGAGATTGCGTCGTTAGCGTTACGCTGAGCAACGCTCAAGCCACGAATCTGGGTGTCAAAGCGGGTGGAGATCGCCAGGCCAGCGGCGTCGTCTTTGGCCGAGTTGATGCGCAGGCCAGAGGACAGACGCTGAAGTGCCTGGTCAGACAAACCCTGTGAACGGTTCAGCTGGTTTTGTGCGTTCAGTGATGCGACGTTGGTGTTGATGCCGAGAGCCATAATGCTTCTCCTAAAAACGATTTTGTTTCATTTGAAAGAGGTCTGGCTCCCGTCTCGTTTGTTTGGGGTAGCCGCCCTACTGAGTTGCTTAACGGCGCCCTGTCGACATCCTTTAGGAAAAAAGACGGTTTGTTTGTTACGGATTGTAAGGCCTAGGAACCCCCCTGTTCGTAGAGCTCTGGCTCGGGGAATCGAATACCGGTTCGAGACCAGGGGTTGTCTGCCATCGGGCGGGCATCGGACATCACACGCTGAAAATGATCCGGCAGCGCCTCCAGCAGATCCACCACCTGATCCCGCCATAACCGGATGAACTGGTCGCGCCCTTTGCCATCGTGACACGCCAGCCCATGAGAGAGGCCGACATGCACCAGTCGCAGCACGCCACCCTGCAATACCTGATTCATCGCCAGTTGCGCTCCGGTCACCCCTACGCCGCCCGGTTTGGGCTTTATTCTGGTAATTGATGTCTTCAGCTCATTGGCAAGAAGCGCAAGATCCCGGGCCCCACCCAGCTTGGTTTTCTTCACCAGCCTGGCGAGCGCACCGGTTTCCCGGCGGATTTCCGCCACCAGATCCGGTAGCGCTTCGTCCATGGTGTCGCGGCCCAGGTCTGCCTCTATTGACTGAAAACGCTCATCCAGGCTGGGCAAGTCCGCAGCACTGAGACCCTCAATCCGTTTGACGAAATCCTCCTCCGCGAGCCAGACGGTACCCTCGATCTCGGCACCGTCCGCGCAGTTGAACACCTCCATGGATGACGCCGCGCTTTCCAGGTCCAGCAACAACTGCTCCACGCTGCGTTTGGCGCTGTAATAGTCGCTACGGGTGTAAATCCTGCCGCCCCCCACCCCGGGCACCTCAAAGACGGGGCGCTTCCGCTTTGCCACTTTGGCGCGGAACTGCAAGGCAAAATCGGTGTCCGCCTTATCGCCGTGAATGGAGGTGCTGGCGTGATCCTTATCCTTGCTCTCGAAGCCGTAGTCGGTGCCAAACAGGAACAGCTTGCGGAAGCCCAGGCTGTAGCTGATCGACAAGGCCGCGTTGGTGCAGGTCGGGTTGCACCCGGGGAACCCATCACCGGGAATGCCCAGCAGGGCCGGCACCGCGTTGTCCGATTTGAAGTAGTATCGGGTACGGCCGAACAGCTCGGGCACGTGGGGGTTGATCTCATTCACCGCCAACAGCGGAATATCCTTCAGCGTGTCAGCGCCCAGGTCCGCGTGGATCTCATAGATTGAGTAGCCGGGGTCAAGCTCAACGTGCAGATCCGGCTTTATTCCCGCCATCAGCAGAGGGCGCAGGCCCGTACCCGCACTGACGATCAGAACGCGATCCCGGACCGATTTCAGGCTGTCGATGCGATGGTCAATGGAGGGCCCACTGCCCACCACGACCAGCGGATACTCGCTGGCGGGCAGGTTTTTCTTCTTCAGGTAACAGATGCCCTTGCTGACGTTGAAGGCGGTGTTTCGCAAACGAATCAGCTGATCATCGTAGTTGGACCAGTGGGCCGCAATCGTTGCAACGTCCTTGGACACCTCCATGGCCGCCTCGGCCAGCTCAATGTCCGCCAGGTGATTGTAGTAAGTCGTCATGAAGGGGTAGAACGGCACCGCGCCCTTGAGATGCCGCGCCAGAATGCTCTGGATATTTTCGCTGCCATTGCCAAGACCGATGGCAAAATTGATGGAATGCCCGCGCCGCTTGAACTTCGCGCAGATCGCCGCCCAGTCCACTGTAAACAGGCTGAGAGCGAACTTCTCCGGCTCTCGCTCAACGATGAACGCGCTCACCACCGTGGTTCTCTCCAGCACGGCCTGAATATGAAAGCCCAGACCGCACCCGAGAAAGACAATGGAAGGAAAAAAATTGTTGCCGCGCAGGTACCCTTCAAAGTTCTCGGGGGTAACCGGGCTGGCCTCAAGCAAGTGGCGCACCCTGACTGACGCGAAGCGATCAGCGGGGTATGAAGACGGCCACTCCGGCGCAAAGGTTTTCAGCGGTTTCTCCGGCGGATTCTCCTTGAGAAACTGCAGCGCTTCGTCTTCTGAATATTCCTTCGCCAGCCCCCGGTAACACGACTGACCATCAATCGTCATGTCCAGATCTTTGGCCCCGGGCGTCACCACCAGTTCGGCGCGGGTCAGCATTTGGTTCTCAAGAATCTGATAAATCTTCGGCAAGCTCACTTTGAAGAAGTCCAGGTTCTTTTGTTTGCGCCTCAGATAAACCTGTGCGGCGGTATCCGGGTTGTTGCTCATCTAAACCTCGCCGTGTCTGGCATCGAATTCATTTATCTGTTCAGGGCCGGGGGCCGCGTCGGTACAGCCGGGTCATCATCGAGCCCCAGTAGGCGTGATGCACGTCCGGCAGCGAGCCCTGCACCGCGCGCAACCAGTGATGATCATCCGCGTCCGAGCGATATACAGATTCCCGGTACAGATCCACATGATCGATCAGCACAAAACCCCGTTCGGCCAGCAACTGGTCAACCAGCGCCGAGGTAAAGTGCTGAAAGTGGCTGGGATAATGATGTTGCACCCAGCGGTCCCGATAGAGGTTCGCAACCGTTGACGAGGCATCCGGCGTCGCGGTAATAAAGAAAGCGCCCCCCTCAGCCACCAGGTCGGTCAGGTCCGCTACGATACCCCGAAAATCCAGCAGGTGCTCCAGAACCCCCCTGAGCGTTACCAGCTGCATCGACCCGGGCTCACAAGAGGCCACCGTTTTGCGGTAACCCTTCTCTACTAACTGCTCAACAGCCCCGGGTGACAGATCGTCGCCGTATGCGGCACTGGCCGGCACATTGCCGTCGGAAACCAGCGCATCCAGAAAATAGCCGCCAGAGGCGCCATAATCAAATACCGGCGCAAGGAGTGGGTCACCCAGCCGACCCTCCAGCCAGCGAATCTCCTGGCGGTAAGACACCGCACGAGCAAGATTCTTGGCTTCAGACTTCTGATGATTGTTTTCATGGTACCGGCTGTAATGCTGATCGATCTCTTCCGGTGTCGGTGCCGGCACCGAACAGATGTACAGGCAGTCATTGCAGCGCTGGTATCGCCCGGTCCAGGGCTTAAGGTCAGTGCCCCCGCAAAAACGGCATTGCTTCATGGTGCGCTTCCTTCTTGATCAGTTGATAGATAAGCACTTGCCAGAAGGACTCATCTATTTCCGCCTCCAGGCCACGGCATGCCCGCGCCATCTCTGCCCGCTGGCCGCCATTGTCGCAAACGAAATTGATCGTATTCTCCAGTTCAGCAATGCTGCTGCCGGTTGATCGCCGGGAACAACCGGACAACTCCAGAAAGCGGTATGCCGGGGTAAAATCGGAACGGCTCCGAAT
Source organism: Marinobacter sp. M-5 (assembly GCF_032911545.1). NCBI lineage: Bacteria > Pseudomonadati > Pseudomonadota > Gammaproteobacteria > Pseudomonadales > Marinobacteraceae > Marinobacter > Marinobacter sp. M-5. Next base: position 1,019,187 of record NZ_JAWJEK010000001.1, on the reverse strand, counting down.
AACCGTCGGGATGCCGAGCAACGCGATTTCAATAGCACTCAACCCACCCTGACAGACCACCAGATCACACTCAGAAAACACGTAATACGGAAACGGATCAGCGGGATGGTCGTACAGTTTGTGCTCGAGAAAGTGCGAAAGCGTGGGATGACGGCCCGCCTCATTGGCCATCGTCAGGATTTGATGGCCGGATTGGCCCAAAGCGCGCTCAAGAACCGGGGTAAGACCCTCAACATCCGCGCCGCCCATCGAGATGCCGATCGTCAACGCGCCACTGTTCCGATCATGCGGCCCCACGATGGCTTTCGGGCGATTACAGAGAATGGCAGACAGATCGGTGAGAAAATGACCCGGCACATGCATTCCATTAAGCGCAGGGGCAACCACCAGATCGACCACATCATTGACGTCTGACATATACGACAAGGACGCCACCGCACCTGCCCGCACCTTCAGGCCAAGTTCCTCACGCAACTCCAGGCCATCAACGAACGCAATATCCGCCCGGACCGGGTGCTGGAGAGCAAACGCCTGTTCGAGCTCGGGATTCGCCCAGCCCTCCCTGTTGACGATTTTCAGTTCCACATCGAAGGATGGCGACAGTATGCGCCGCAGAATCAGGCAGCGGGACACATGCCCCCAGCCAACACGGTGGCCGATCTCTGCGATGAGCACCACCTTTGGCCGGTTGATCATTGAAGATGCTCTTTGCAGAGCGGAGTTCGCTTTTCCACGGCTGAATTGAGTGTCTGGCCTACAACGCCCTCAAGCTCTCCAACCGAAAAATCCCGCTCCGGGCGCAAGGGGACAAAATCCTCCGTGCGCAAGACATGCCCGGCAGGAAGGTCCCGGCTGAAGTAAAGACCGCGGCGGGCGCGACGAGCGGTGTATTGTTCAGCATCCGTCGGCTCTGTGCGCACCGTTTCCAGCGCCGGTTTCACGCTGCGAACCATGCGGCAGTATTCGGCCAGCCCGGCCGGCGTGACCGAGTGTTTGGCATCAAGCCCACCGTTGTCCGCGGAAAGCGTAAAATGCTTTTCAAACCATTCCACGCCGAGCGATGCAGCCAGCATGGCTGCACCATAGCCAAGCGAGTGATCCGAATAACCAATCGGAACCTGGTAGCGATTCTGCAACCAGGGGATGGAGCCCAGCATTGACTCATCACACCCGTGGGGGTACGCCGCAACGCAGTGCATCAGCACAATATCGGAGGTATGTCTCATCAGCCGTTCAACGGCCTGATCAATCTGTTCCGTCGTGGACATTCCGGTTGAAATGATCACCGTTCGACCGGAACGGCCAACCGCATCCAGCAACTCCATGTAATTGTTGTCGCCACTGGCGACTTTGACGAACGGCGGGTCGGTTTCGATCAGCTCATCCAGCGAGCGCAGATCAAAGGGGGTTGCTGTCATACACCGATAGCCGGCAAGGCTGGCCGCCCGGTCTGCGGTCTGCCGATACTGCTCATGGGGTATGCGGGAATGACGCCTCAGCCAGCGCACCTCATCGATATCGTAAGTACCGTATTCATACTGACCGTCCGCATAGATTTCCTCATCACGAATCAGCTGGAACTTCACATAATCGGCTCCCGCCTCAAGCGACGATGCCACGCATCGCCACAGCAAGGGCACGGACCCAAAGTGATTCATGGCGGCTTCAGAAATGATCTTCACATTACACCTCCAAAAGCTTCAGAAACCGCCGGATACCCGCTTCCTGCGTCTCCCGCAATTGCTGCCAGCGCGCGGGAGGCTCCACGGAAACAGGAAATGAGTCCAACCGGGACTCAATTTTCCCGAGTGTCGAATCACGATCTTCCACAATGTTGAGATCATACTGACTCATCCCCAGGGCATCGATCAGGCTTTCCGAACGCTCATCGTAGGACAGGTTCAGCGCGGGCCGCCCCAGAGACCAGAGGGGCAGACTGGTATGGACGCGAAAGGAAATAGCCTCGCTGACGCCGTCCAGAATCTGAAAATATTCATAAACGTCGCTCGTGTAGAGAATCTCCCTGCCAAACGACATGGCGTACTCAATATCCCTCTGATCGTTGCATAGCACCATAGCCGGCTTGCCCTGCCTGCGCTCAAGGATTTCGAGGCATTGCTCGGAAAGCGTGTGGACACGAATTTTCTGTGACAAGGGTACGTTCATCTGCTCTGGGTTCCGCACCGCCAGCATCGGGTACCGGGTCTCCGCCGATGGACTCGCTTCGAACTCCGCCGCTGCCAGTTCCGAGATGTACACCGAGGGACAGCCGCCCACCTGATGGTCAGAATGTTGCGTCAGGGAGTCAATGTGCCTTCTGGTCGCCTCATCCCGTGAGAGAACGACATCGGCCCGCTCAAGCAGCGCCCGCAGGTCCGCATCGCTGATGGCATCGGTGCGTCGAACGTAGGACAAATCGGGGCCGTAGATGCGCCCGTAGGAGGAAGAGTAAATCAGCATCGGACGGCGCAACGCCTGCAGTGCAGTCCGGTCTATCGAAATCTCGCCGTTTTCAAACAGGTTACCGCCACCCACAATCACACCGTCTGCGGTCTGATTGATGTCGTACACAATCTGTTTGGTCAGCCCCGCCTTGGAGCCAAAACCTGACGCCGGCACAGTGATAAAATTGATACCGCAACCCGACAGACTGGCCACCATCCGCCGGACCGACTGCTGGATCATGAAATTGCCGATATTGAAGCCCGGACCAAACGGACAGATGTGGTAGATATTAAGTCGCACCAGAGCGCCTCCTGTTATAAGCATAGTTTACACGCTCCACACTTCCGGGGCGGGTTCTCTGAAAATCGGGATCGGTCCAGAGCGCGCGAAAAAATCCGGCATCTGTCGCATCATCAATGGTTAGCCGAACGCCAGGATCAAAGCGGGCCAGATCCAGGTCGCCGGCGGTAACCCCGAACACCGCGCGCGACGGAAGTTGCTGGGTAACCGGTGTTATGTGTTCGAGCTGCTCGGGTGTGGCCTGATCCAGATTGACGGCGTTGATCATGGCCGCCCGGAACATTTCGAGTGACACCCCATAAGGAAAGCTTCGATCAACCAGATTCGTGATGACGTGCACCTGATCATCCATTCCCTGTAACTGCGCCGCCGCAAATTCGATCAGGGGCTGGAGGAGAAGCGGGCTGTCGGCGTTGACACGCCAGAGCCAACACTGGGGGTGGGCAGCCGCAATGGCGGAGAGCCGTTTCAACGGCGCGAAATGATCGGTGACGGCAGCGACGCCCGCCAGCCTGGCCTTGTGGACCAGAGGCTCGTCTACCGCGCGCGACGTCGTTGCGATAATCGGCTCGATGACGCCTGGCACCTGCTCAGCCATCCGCCCCAGTTGAACCAACAGCTCATCAATAACACATTGTCCCCCGAGCAACGGCTCAAGGACCTTACCGGGGAGTCGCCGGGAATCCAGCCTGGCAAAGATGACCGGAATAATCGATGCGCTCACACCCGCCTGCCCCCAACTCGCCTAACCATGCTCAATCGCTCACTTTTTCAGCCCGAATTCGACACAATAACATGTTAAAGATACAGGTTTTATGCAAGAGGAAATTGGTAGCCCTCTGTAAACGAAACCGCCCAGCGGGGCATTCAGTCTGAACCGGGCGGGCGGCAAGTCGCTGCCGCCAAGCGCCGTCAGCAATGTGGCAGCAAACCGCCAACCTCTTTTGGTGCCATCTTAAAAAAGCCTAAAAATCATCAGGCTGGACCGCTAATAAGATATTGGCATGAACTTCGCTTTGTCTCCCGTAAATCGGCAACACAACGAATAATGGCCGGCAGGGGCACAACGCAACAGGGTCCTCTAACCGGCACTTCTGTCCAGGAGACACACCATGCCTCAGATCATTAATACCAACATCGCGTCGCTGAATGCCCAGCGTAACCTGAATGCGTCACAAACCGATGCCAACACGGCTCTGCAACGTCTGTCCTCCGGCCTGAGAATCAACTCAGCCAAAGACGACGCTGCCGGCCTGGCCATCTCAGAGCGTTTTCAATCCCAGATCACTGGCCTGAACATGGCTCAGCGTAACGCCAACGACGGCATCTCTCTGGCACAGACCGCAGAAGGCGCGCTGGACGAAATCACCGCCAACCTGCAACGTATCCGCGAACTGGCGGTGCAGTCCGCCAACGGTTCCAACAGCAACTCCGACCGTGAGGCACTGAATCAGGAAGTGCAGCAGCGGGTGGCCGAGATCAACCGCATTGCCGGCCAGACCTCCTTCAATGGCCTGCGCGTGCTGGACGGCTCCCTGCCGACACAGACCTTCCAGGTGGGCGCCAACACCGGCGAAACCATTCAGGTTAACGGCCTTGATGCCCGCGGCAGCCAGCTCGGCTCCGTCATCGGCGACACGTCCGGCCTATTAAACGCCGACGTAAGCGGCCTGACTGTGGCTGAGCGCTTCGAGAATGGCGAAACCGTCGATTTCACCGTGGACCTGCCGCTGCTGGACGGGTCAGGCACCACCACCCTGAACATTACAGATGCCAGCTCACTGCAGGACATCCTCGGTCAGGTGAACGCACAAACACCCCAGACCGGCATTACCGCCTACCTGAACAAGAACAACGACGAGATCATTTTCTCCTCGGCGTTCGATCAGCCCTTTACGGTCGATGTTACCGTCGCCAGTGGGACGACCTTCTCGGTCGCCACGACAGTGCCGGATGACCTGGTCACCGTGAATAACACGGATGTCTCTACTCAGGCTGGCGCCGACCTGGCCATGATTTCCCTGGACTATGCCATCGAACAGATCAACGGTCTGCGGGCCGAGCTGGGTGCGGTCCAGAACCGTTTCGAGTCCACCATTGCCAATCTGAGTACCACGTCCGAAAACCTCTCGGCTTCCAACAGCCGGATACGGGACGCTGACTTCGCCAAGGAATCGGCGGAGCTGGCCCGGACCCAGGTACTGCAACAGGCCGGTCTCTCGGTTCTGGCCCAGGCCAATGCCCGACCGCAGCAGGTGCTGCAGTTGCTGCAGGGTTAATAAGAAAGACAGGCTGATGTCGGATTATGCCTCAGGCTAATCCGACCTACTTTCAAGATCGGAATACTGCTGCGGCAGGTTGTACGAGGTGTCCCATGCAAGCACAGCATCACATTCAGGCTTCAGAATCCCCACAGGCGCACGTGGCGCGGCTGGTGTTGCAGGCGAACCTGGCTTATGGCGAGTCCAACAACGGGACAGCCTCGTTTGTTCAGCGTCTCAAGGCGAGACATGAATGCCGCAGCTACCTCGATGAAGCGCTGGCACAGGAGCCGGACCACGCCGCTGCACTGGGGCTGCTCGGGCGGGTAGAACTGGATGATGGCCAGCTTGAGAAAGCCCACACCCTGTTCAATGCCAGCCTGAACCTGCAACCGGGCCAGGCGCAGCAATACGCCAACCTCGGTTACTGGGCGATGAAGAGTGAGCGCCCGGCACTGGCGGAGCAGTATTTCCTGCAAGCCCTGGAATTCGACCGGCAATCGGCCGCCTCGTTCTGCGGAGTAGCCCACGCCAAGCGGCTTCAGGGGCAGTTTGATGTGGCGTATCTGCACTATCGCAAACTGCTGGAGAGCGGTGCCCACTGGGATTCCGTCTACAGCGGCATGGTCACCTGCGCGACGCACCTGGACATTACCAAGGCCGACGCCGCCCTGGCACAGGATGCCATCGCCCTGCTGAACAAGAGCGGCCTGCCCCACCAGGAACTGGGCCGCTTCGTGGCGGCGATCATTCGCCAGCAATATGACCTGGACAACCCGCAGGCGCAGATCTTTCTGGATGCTGCCAGCGAGGACGAACTGTTGATTCTGGCGCTGGAGAAAACCCTGATGCCCGACCCGGCGGTGGAAGAACTGGCCGCTATGCTTCGCCGCGCGGTCATTGCGGAAGTGGCGCACACAGCAGAACTGCGGGAAAGCCTGCAGCCGCTGACCCTGGCGCTGGCCCGCTACGCCGACCGCACCGGCTATGCGCTGTGTGCCGACGAAGACGAAGAGCGCCTTGTCGACACCCTCAACAACAGCCTCTGCGCCCAGATCGCCATGGGCGAATCCCAGGACGCCATGACCGCCTCACTGATACTCAGCGCCCTATACGGCGCCCTCTTTCACCAAACGTTCGCCGTTCACCTGGGCCAATGGAATCTGGTGGACTGGCCGCTGGCCATGCAGCCGGTGCTGGCGGCGAGTTATTACGAGCGCGCCACCGAAGAAGCCATCAAACAGAATTTTGACGAAAAAGCCGACGAGCTGTGCCTGGACAAGGCGGACGTCCCCCAGGCCTGGCCGAGCTGGTCACAACTGGCCTATCACGTCGGGAGCAGCCTGAAAACGCTGATGGCAGAGGAATTACAGCTGCCCACAGACAGCCTTCCGGCCACCCTGCGCATTCTGGTGTGCGGTGCGGAATCCGGCCAGCGAGCGATGGAACTGGCCCACTACCTGGATGATGTGGAAGTGATTGCGGTTGACGAGTCCCTGGCCAACATTGCCAAGGCTACTCGCATGGCGGACGACATGGGCATGGACAACATCGTGTTCTGGCCCTGGTCGATTGCTCAGCGCTTCGTTGCCGATGGGCACAAAGTGCATTGGGTAGAGGTGGGTCGCTTGCCGTCCACCGCCATGACCGACGTATCTCTGGCTGCGCTGGTGAGCTCCGCGACCCAGAACGGCGCCGTGGTGCATATGCACACCGCCGTTGCCGAGCAAACCGAAGGCGACCGACAGATTCGCAAACTGATCAGCCACCACAAGCTGCAACCCACGCGCACAGCGCTCCGCCAGCTCAGGCGCATGGTGCTGACCAACAAGCACGACAACCATTGGCAAAGCCTGCTCAACGAAGCGGACTTCTACTCCCTCGGCGGCTGCCGCGACCGCTGGTTCCGCCCCCAGGACGTCCACCAGTTGCAAGAGCTGATGGCACTGGTCAGCAACGAAGTGGAGTGGAAACTGGTCAAGGCGCGAGACACCGACGGCCACACCCTGGCGACCGCACCGGTACAGAAGCAGGTGCAGGCCGAAGCGCTGGGCAGTGAGGTTCAGAGCCTGATGGGACAGGGGCTGAGTGTGTACTTCGCCAAGCGGCGGTGATTGGGCGTCACATATAAGGAATCAACGATTCCCCATACAAATGCAGATCCTCCAGGATCTGCATTTTCTCAGGCGCTAACGTCGGGTCCGCCGCCAGCCGCTGCAGCTCCTTCCCATACGCCTCCAGCGACCACCACCCCTTCTTCGGCTGCATCAAACGCTGGCTGCGAAACGTCTCCCAGCGTTCCATTTCCTCACCAATCAGGCTCCCCGGGTAATTGCGGGCACGGTAGCGAAACAGCAATTCCTGCAATCGCTCGTCCTCAAAGCGGACATCCAGTTCCCCCAGAGTCTCCACCGGTTGCTGAATCACCCAGTTGAGCTTTTCCCGATCGGTTTTGCTGATAAAGCCCCCGGCGTAGAGTTGCTCATCCGGATCGCTCAGATCACTGCCCTCGAACTCCCGGTCAAACGCCTGGGCAATCCGCGCGGGCAGATCCGTGGCCTTGCGCAACAGGGCGAGATTGGCGCGCAGCTGGTCACCGTCCAGCGCCAGCTCGCCCAGCCGCTCCGGTGACAAGGTAGACAACATGTTCGCCGGCGCCAGCACCGGGCACTTGTTCAACTGCACGCCCTTCAGGGGAAACCGGCTGACGCCCTCCCCCAGTTCCGCCTGGGAAGTGAATACCCGCTGACGAATCTCGTCAACACCGGCGTGAATCAGCGCACTGGGGTCTTCCCGCAGATCGTAAACGATCACCAGGTTCTTGTTGGTCGGGTGCTCGGCCACCGGAGCCACCAATGCACAGCAGCCTCTGGATGCCGGGTACTTGGCCGACACATGGAAGACCGGCTTCAGGGTAGCGGTATCCAGCATGGCGCGGGCGGAGTGCTTGTCTTTGTTGTTCAACACAAAATCGAACAGCTTGGGCTGCTTTTCCTTGATCAGCCTGGCCACGGCAATGGTGGCTTCCACATCCGACATGGCATCGTGGGCGGCCTCGTGAGCAATGCCGTTGGCAACGGTCAGTTCCTCAAGGCGAAAGCTTGGGCTGCCATCTTCCTTGCGGGGCCACTCGATCCCCTCCGGGCGCAATGCGTAGGTCAGCCGCACCATATCAATAATGTCCCAGCGGGAATTGCCGTTCTGCCATTCCCGGGCGTAGGGATCGCGGAGATTGCGGTACAGGGTGTGGCGGCTTACTTCGTCATCGAACCGCAGGCTGTTGTAGCCCACCACGCAGGTGCCTGGCTGACTGAAGGCCTCGTTGATCTGGGCAATAAACTCCGCCTCCGGGAAGCCGTCCTGAAGGGCTTTCTGAGGCGTGATACCGGTAATCAGGCAGGCTTCCGGAGAGGGCAGGTAATCGTCCGCAGGTTTGCAGTAAATCACCAGCGGGTCTTCGATGATGTTCAGATCCGCATCGGTCCGCACGCCGGCAAACTGCGAAGGCCGGTCATGAACCGGGTCCACGCCGAAGGTTTCATAATCGTGCCAGTAAAAAGAGCGGATCACCGGGAAGACTCCTGCGTCAGGTTATAAACCAAACGCAGTGTAGTGGAATACGCCCATCAAAACATCCCGTTACCGCGGTCGATGTAATGGGTCTGCTCCCGCGGAATACCGTTCTGAAACACCGTTTCGGCATTCAGTGTCATGCTGGTGGGCAGGTTGAGAAACACCCCTTTCGCGGCCTCTATCACGTTGCCGCCCTCCGGGCTCTGCCAGCTCACACCCTCGCGCTGAAACGAGAGAAAGAAGTCGTTGGTGAATTTGGCGGGCGCGCCCTCTACGTCCGGGGCATCGCCAATGTCCAGGGTACGCAGGTAGCTCAGCGGTGCGCAGTTGCCTCCACCGCTTACGCTGCAATCGGTTGCCTCACCGGCGATCCCGAAATGACTGGCGCGGAAATGGGTGGCATTGGTGTTGGCATCAAACAGCGTGACCGGTGCGGTGGTGCCGTCCGCCTGCTCGATCTGCAACCCAATGTTGCCACTGAAGGATTCCATGTCCGAAGAGAAAGTGCCGCGGGCCTCGCGGAAGCCCATGCGGAAGCCGGCCAGTTGGTTGTCCACCTCCGCCAGCTCAATGTACGGCTTCAGCCCCACAAATGGCACTGTGTCGCCAGCGCGGTAGGTCTGGCCGTCAATGCGCTGAACGCCGTCTTCGCGGGCAATGTGGCCCAACGCCACGTCTGCTGCCAGGAAATCGGCGCCACCGTCTATGCTGCCCAGCGTCATGCTGTCGGCATTCACACGGGTTTCCGCATCCATGGTGAGTGACATGCGGGTGAACTGATGCACGCCGTCCGTCAGGTTTTCGATGGCCATGAAGCCCTGCCCCTGCACTTCGCTCATCTCCTGTTCGGAAATGGGTTCCAGCTCAGCCTGGGCAACGGGCGCAATACCCAGGCAAGCCAGTGCAAGAACAGCGTGTCCGTACGCGTTCTTTGTCATCGTTTTGCGTCTCTGAATCGTGTTTCGGCCTTAATTGTAATGTTATGTAGTCGATTGGCCGTGGAAGCAGTATAGCCCAGGCGTTGAAGCCAATAGAGTGAGCGCTGTCACACGCAGAGATGACAATGCGTTAAGGAAAGGGGGAGTATGAGTTGTGTCACAGATGGGGGGGGAGCGGCTGCGCCCTCTCAGGAGAGAGGGCGCGAACGGAATCAGTCCTGCTGCCAGCTCTGCACAGCATCTTTTCCGTGCTTCTCACGCCACTCGTTCAGCGTCTTGTGATTGCCACCACGGGTCTTGACCACTTCACCGGTGTGCGGGTTCTTGTAGGTCTTCAGGGGGCGCTTGGCACGGGTGCCAGCCGGCGCATCCGCTTTGCCGCCGGCAATGGCGGGGTCAATCGCACCAAGAATCTGCAGCACGTCTTTCGGCGACTTGTTGTACTCTTTCATCAACGCGCGAACTTTGTTCTCGAATTCCAACTCACCTTTGAGAGCCTGATCCTGCTCCAGCTGCGCCAATTCTGCAGAAAGCTTTTCCATAAGCTGTTTCTTCTGGTAGTAATCGTTAATCTTTGCCATGAATAAAAACCCTTATGATGTATGACCAAAAATCACCGCAAATAATAGGTTAAATACGCCATCAAGGCAAAGCACTTTATTTACTGATCAGTAATAAAAAAACCAGCCATAGGCTGGTTTAAATAATGATGAACTGAAAACATATTACAATCGTAAGTCGGCTTCGCCTAATGGCAGCACACCTTTCAGGTCAAACAATACACCGTTATCTTTCAAAAATGCGCGCAGTTCGTGTGAGGAAAGTGCGGCGTACTCCCGATGGGGCACGGCCAACATAACGGCATCATATTCACCTTGATGTGGGTTATCCAATAATTCGATGCCGTATTCGTGGCGGGCTTCTTCGTTGTCTGCCCAGCAATCGGTGATGTCGACGGTGCAGCCAAAATCCTGCAATTCGTTAACCACATCAATAACGCGGGTATTTCGTAAATCCGGACAGTTTTCCTTGAAGGCAAAGCCCATCACCAACACGCGGGCCCTGGCAATCGTATGCCCGGCCTTGATCATGGCCTTGACCAGTTCGGCGGCCGCATAGGGCCCCATGTTGTCGTTTACCCGGCGACCGGCCAGGATAATCTCAGGATGATAGCCAGTAGCCTGCGCTTTATGGGTGAGATAATACGGATCCACACCGATACAATGGCCGCCGACCAAACCCGGCTTGAACGGCAGGAAGTTCCATTTGGTTCCCGCCGCGGCCAGCACCTCATGGGTATCAATCTTCAAACGAGAAAAGATCATCGACAGCTCGTTGATTAACGCAATGTTCAGATCCCGCTGGGTGTTTTCAATGACTTTCGCGGCTTCGGCGACTTTGATAGAGCTCGCTTTATGGGTACCTGCGGTAATTATATCGGCATAAAGCGCATCCACTTCCTCCGCGATTTCCGGCGTGGAGCCTGAGGTCACCTTCATAATAGTAGTGACGCGATGCTCTTTGTCGCCGGGATTGATGCGCTCGGGGCTATAACCTGCATAAAAGTCCTGATTGAACGTCAGGCCCGAGACTTTCTCCAACACAGGAACACAGACTTCTTCGGTTGCCCCCGGATACACCGTCGATTCATAGATCACAATATCGCCGGCTTTAAGCACTTTGCCCACGCTCTCGCTGGCCTTGAGCAGCGGAGTAAGATCGGGCGATTTGAATTCATCGATCGGCGTTGGGACGGTCACGATATAAATCTGACAGTCGCGAATGCCATCCACGGAGTCCGTAAATGACAACCCAGAAGAGGCTGCCAACTCCTCTGAGGAAACCTCACGGGTGAAATCTACGCCGTCCCTCAAATCAGCAATGCGCTTTGAGTTGACATCAAAGCCAACGATCTCCCGCTTTTCACCAAACGCAGCAGCCAAAGGCAAGCCGACGTAACCCAGGCCGACAACGGCTATCTTCTTCATAGACAGTCAATCCTTTTTATAAGAGCGTTACCCGAGGCACTCACGGAATCATTATCCCTGTGTGACCCAAGTCATGAAACCTGTATTTCAGTGCACGCTTGGCGCCGGGATCACCATGCACAATTCGAATCTCGGACGGCGCCTGCGCGATACCCTCAACAAACCGAATCAGATCGGACTGCCCGGCGTGGGCTGAATACCCTCCCACCTTGTGAACCTGCGCCCGAATCTCGTAACGCTCGCCGTCAAGTTCCACCCAACCGCCTTGAGGGCCATAAGTAAGGATATCTCGTCCCGGAGTGCCCGCAGCCTGGTAGCCCACAAAAAGCACATCGTTGCGACTGTCCCCGAGCATCGTTTTCAGGTAATTGACTACCCGGCCCCCGGCGCACATCCCAGAGCCCGCGAGCACGACGCAGGGCCTATTGGTTCTGGCAAGATAATCAACTGCTTCGAGATGGTCACGGTGATCGCCTATGACCGTGAGTTGCTCGAAAGACAACGGATGGCGTCCGTCACGAACCAATTCCGTTGCCTCATCATCCCAGAAAGGCCGAAGGCGATCGTAAATGCGGGTAAACTCGGCCGCCAGTGGTGAATCGACAACGATTTCAAGATCGTTCCAGGTGAGCTTCGGGTCACTGACCGGCGTGTCGCCAAACTCCGCAATCAGGCTTTCAATTTCATACAACAGTTCCTGGGTGCGTCCAATACTGAACGCGGGCACCAGTACCGTGCCGCCATCTTCCAGTGCATGCTCCAGAACCGCTTTCAAACGATAGCGCCGGGTTTCCCGATCCTCGTGGTCCCTGTCACCGTAGGTGCTCTCAATAACGAGACGGTCCGCTTTTTCCGGCGACTGCGGCTCCGGCAACAGCGGCGCGTGCGGTGCGCCCAGGTCTCCACTGAACACAACACGCTCTTGCGTCCCACCGATGCGGGCATCGCATTCCACATACGCTGAACCCAGAATGTGGCCCGCTCGCTGCAACCTCACCTGCAGCGAACCATCACTCTCATCGAAAACAGAGTGCCATTGCTCATAAGGCAGCGGCACGATTCGAGAGCGAATCAAACCCAATACCCGCTCAATCAGGGACCGATCTCGTGTAAAGCCGATCTTCAGTGCATCTTCGAGGATTTCCGGAAGCATGATGGCCGAAGGCTCAGAGCAGATGATCGGTCCGTCAAACCCGGCGGAGAGCAAATAGGGGATGCGACCAACGTGGTCGATATGAACGTGGGTAACAATCAAGGCGCGAATGTCGTCGATCGGGAAATCAATCGTCAGGCTGTTAGCATCTGCGCCCAAGCTCTGATCATTGCCCTGGAATAAGCCGCAGTCAATCAGAACGGCAGCGCTACCAACATTGAGTTGATGACAGGAACCGGTGACGCCGTTGGTGGCGCCGTGGTGTTGGATGTCAATCATGAAAACGTCCGTGTTTCAGAAAATGAGTGCTTTTCCAGACACTCCGGTAGGTCAGGTATAGCAATAACGCGACCAAACCTAAATGGGAAGCCGCCGCACATTACCTTCGTTTGTCTCATCCCGTGGCGCTTCGATACCAGCGCGCCAAACCAGATCCGCTACATCACTGTTCGGTGCGTACCCTGTGGGAGCATCCTTCAGAATCTCTGTTACCGCACGGCAGTCAAAATTCTGACTGGCGCGTCTCAGCTTATCCAGCGTCGTCTCGACGCTTACCCACGGCATCGACGCCTCTCGCGCCATCATAATCCTGGGGTGCGCGGTGCCTTGCGGATCATCTCCAACCAGAAGCTCCTCATAAAGCTTCTCTCCCGGACGCAACCCCGTGAATACTATCTCAATATCCCCGTCAGGCTCTCCTGTGGTCCTTTCATCCAGTCCCATCAGATGAATCATCTTTCGCGCAAGGTCAGCAATTTTAACGGGTTCGCCCATATCGAGCACAAACACTTCACCGCCACTGCCCATGCTTCCAGCTTGCAACACAAGCTGACTGGCCTCTGGAATCGTCATGAAGTAACGAATGATATCGGGATGAGTGACGGTAACCGGCCCGCCATCACGAATCTGATCACGGAACAGAGGAACCACGGATCCTGACGACCCCAAAACGTTCCCGAAACGCACCATGGAAAACACGGTATCACTCTGGCGTTGCGCCAAACCTTGTAAAACAAGTTCCGCCAGACGTTTGCTCGCCCCCATCACATTGGTAGGTCGAACTGCCTTGTCTGTTGAAATCAGAACAAATCGCTCCACACCGGTCGCCAGTGCGGCTTCCGCTGCGTGCCAAGTGCCGAACACATTGTTCTGTACACCTTCAATGACATTCTGTTCAACTAGTGGCACGTGTTTATAAGCCGCTGCGTGGTATAAGGTCTGAATACCGAATGCCCTCATGACCACCTCACAACGGCGACGGTGAGTTGCGCTGCCCAACACAGGATGGAGCATAACGCCCAGCCCCTCAATCTGGTTGATTGATTGCAGCTCTCTCTCGATGGCATAAAGGGAGAACTCGGACTGCTCAAACAATACCAGCGCCCGGGGTTTGTAGCGCAAAATCTGGCGGCAAAGCTCTGAACCGATAGATCCACCTGCGCCGGTCACCATCACGGCTTTCTGATAAAGACTATCGGCAACCATTGCCGTATCCGGGCGCACAGGATCACGCCCAAGCAAATCCGCGATATCCAGGTCCCGAATATCGTTGATCCTCGCCTGACCCGCCACCAATTCGGACATGGAAGGCACGGTCTGAACGGGAATGGTCAAGGGTTCCAGGCGTTTAAGCAGATCTTTCCGATCTACCGTCGATTCAGCGTCCAACGCTAACAGTATCCGTCGCACACCGTGCTTCTGAGCGTGCTTGGCAATATGTTCGATACTGGCAACCGGCAAGCCATTAATCATGGCTTTGTGGTTAGAGCGCAGAAGCGACACGAACATTACCGGACGGTACTCAGTGCCTTGCTGCAGGGCGGACGCCAGCTGCATGCCCGTTTCCCCCGTGCCAACAATAGCCACCGCTTCTTTGGCACGCTGACGGGGGTGGTTGACAATGATGCGGACACCGAGCCGAGTGCCGCTGACGAAAAGAAAAGCCAACGCGCCATAAATAACCGGCACCGAACGTGGTATGAAGGCCTGTAGCAGGTAGCCCAACACCATCAGCGACAGGCTGGACAGGATCACTCCGTAAATAATGGTCAGAAAAGCTTTGTCACCGAGAAACCGGATGACAGCCCTATAGAGACCCAGCCTAATGAACACCGCTATCGTGAATATAACTGTTATCGACGCTGCAATCACCTGATCCTGGTTTGGCACCCAAAGATGTTGCTCTAATCTCAGCGCAAAAGCGGCCCAAATTGAAAGAAAAAGCATGACCACGTCTGATGCGACAGAGATAACCCGCTTCTGGTATCTAGGTAGGTTCAAAAACGTTGTGATCACTTTCAGTCCCTTAAACGATCGCCGGCACCCTTTCCCAGCACCGTCAAAGCAATGTACCTGAAATACTGGAGGATGTTCAGTTTCACCAACATCGCCTTATCAGTTTCAGCCAGCAAACGTGGCGTAGACATGTCTATATCATTAATTTGCGCTAAGCCGGTAATACCAGGGCGGGCATCGAGCACCCCGCGCGAATCACGCTCTGCAATTAGCTCATGTTGGCTAAATAGGCAGGGCCTCGGCCCAACTAAACTCATTTCGCCCTTGAAAACGTTCCATAGTTGGGGCAACTCATCCAACTTGGTGCGGCGGAGAAACCGACCAAACCGCGTCACAGAGGCGCTGCTAGCGAGGTGGCTCGCCACAGAAGCGGTGTCAACTGCCATCGTACGGAACTTTATCAACGTGAAAGGCTTTTTCCAGCGACCTACCCGTTCCTGACGGAAAATTGGTGATCCTGTGTCGAGAAAAGCTATCCCGTAGATCACAACCAATACTGGTGTCGTCAATATGAGCCCAATCAGCGATAACAGAACATCGCATGCACGAATCACGTCAATAGTCCCGTTTCGCTTCGCAACATCGTCGTAACCCCTCATCAACGGAAATTGGCGGCTCCCAATTCAGCAAATCACGAACCTTGGTAATATCCACCTGCAGCGAACCCAGAAGTCGTTGTGCCTGCATCTTTCTTCCAAGTACAAACGCAGCGAACTCAAGAAAACGATTAGGCACCGGAATTAATATGGCCGTTTTTTCAACGGCGGTCGCTACCCGACGAAGGAGTTCAGGGGTTGACAGATCATCACCGTCACTAACCAGAAATAGCTGGTTCGCAGCCTTTGGGTGGACCATACACACCGTGACCAGGTCCACTAGGTTCTTCAGCGACACAAAAGAGCGTTTGTTCTCCACTGCCCCCAGCGGCAATGGCAACCCCCTACAAACCAAAGCTACCAAACTCGCAAAATTGCCTTTTACCCCCGGACCATAAACGAGCGGAGGCCGGATCACGACAATCTCCATATCGGTATCCCGCCCAATCTCCCATAGCCCCTGCTCTGCCTCAAGCTTTGAGATGGCATAAGCATCCGAGGGATCCGGAGCATCGCCCTCTTTGAACGGTACACCCCGCAAGGTTTGCTCTCCGTTCACTTTGATAGAACTAATAAACACGAAACGGCGAACGCCTGCTGCTGCGGCTTGCCTTGCAAAATTCAGTGTGCCGGCAGTGTTCACCTCCCTGAAAGCCGCAAGACGATCTGCGACTTCATCGTGCGTCGAATTTAGCAGCGCTGCGGTATGAATAACCACTTTTTTGTTGCGTAACAGGGCTGACCAATCTGTCTTCGAGTGTATGTCACCTATCTCCAACATGCCGTCAATCGGATTTCTCTGTGCCGATCTCACCGAGCCGCTGACCCTGAGCTCAGGAAGATCCCTCAAATTTTTGACGAGAGCCTGCCCGACAAACCCACTGGCGCCCGAAACTAGAACCTCCATTTTGTCAGCCATTTCTCTCTTTTCCAACCGAATCGATGTTGTCATTGACCACAGGCAGGGTATAGGCCCCCCCCTGAGTATTTAAGATCTCCGGAACAGAAGAGGCAGTCTCACCCGGGAGCTGAACTTAACCTGCTGTAACGCCGCTACTGAATACATCGGGGCCGTACTGGCCACAGGGGTCGCTCAGATCACCACGAGCATCATGAAATTCTGAAAGGGTTTACTCCAGTTCACTAGCCACTGGTAGGTGACCCACCTGCCTAACCAAGCGAATTGCCGAGGAACTAGAACTTAAACACACAAGCAGTAATTTGCGGAATTTCAAGGGCATAATGACTTGGCAATACCCTTAAGCGCTTTGCTCTGATAGGCCACCCAGTAATCCTGAGGCCTCAAACCTTGCCTCCCAACAATTGTCACGCAAAAACAATCCTGAGTCCTCTCCGTAAGTGTGCTTGAGTGCGGCTTCAGCCATAATTTCGATATCTTGCCTAGTTTCGGTAAGAAATGTCCCCGGTTCACACTCGCGAAAGCCCATCTCACCAAATTTCGTAGATAAGATCGGCAGTTGCAGAGCCCGGTATTCATAGAACTTAATAGGATCTACCGAGCTCGTTAGCTGATTTCGTTTAAATGGGATTAATCCAACATCGAAGGAATTCATCGCCTCCATTGCTTCCCTATGGCTACAAGGCGGGCAGAATGTAATATTTTCAGGAAGGTTGTCCGGAGGGCTCTGACACACGGGGCCAATCAGCCGGATTTCGTCGTTAGGTCGACACATCGCTAGAGTATCGATCCACTCCCAGTCGAACCAAGAGCCAATAGTCCCAACGTATCCGAATACGACTCTGCCACCTCCCCTCCGCCCTGCCCTGAACTCGTCAGGCATCATATTTTTATCCAGGCCATTAGGTACCAGTGTCATCCTTTTGCCGGCCCCACTCCAACGCTCCCGGAGTGCCGAGCTCGATACAAATAATTCGCCAGTTCGCTCAACAACACAGCGCTCGCGTTTACACATAGCAATTCGCGAGAGGCCGTAGTAAAAGGCCGGAAAGTCATCCATCGCGTCGTAAAACGAACGAACGCCAGACAACTGTGACAACACCTGCAGAGCCAAAACCGAGGGCTTACCAACACCTATCAAAACGTTTTTTTCTCGCCCGAACTCTTTAGCCTGCTCTAATACATCAGACCAAAATAACCTATTTACTACACCTGAACCCGGCAGTGGCTCAATAGGAAGAGATCGCGGGCAAACTCTCTGAATCCATTGCGGGAGTTCGCTGCACTGCGTAACGCTATCTGCCCTCAATCTCCCAAAATCCGCTAAGACTGGAAAGCGCGTGGGATACGGTTCAATCCAAAGGACCTCTCCACCAGTGCGCTCGTGAAACCACTGTACAAACTTGTGAGGACGTTGAGCAAAACTCGACCACGGCACCGGAGATAAGTAGATCAGTTTCATAAACGAGCATCTTTCGGTCGCTTAAAGAGGTTCTTGCACTTCCGGCAACTATTCACTTAGTTCCTCAAACTTATCAAAACAAACGCTGATCGCCTTTGCCCTCTGGTCCCAATCATTTTCATCAGCGAGCTGCGCAAGACGCTCTCGAAAAGACGCGTCGTTCTTTTTTGCGGTTGCGTCGTCCAATGCCTTGCTCAGCTCTTGTACTGAGCCTCCCCTGAAAACCTCTGGATATTGAACGCACTCCCGCATCTCAGACGTCACAATGACCGGCTTCTCAAGCGCAAAATACTCAAATAGCTTTAGCGGAGAAGTTGTGCGAGCTATTTCGCCAGGCTTAAACGGAATAAAACAAACATCAAAACGTCTTGCGTAAGCCGGTAGGATTTTGTAATCCACCGCACCAAGGTAGAGAACATTATCGGCTGAAGGGAGTTTCTGGGCTCCGCCATAGTAATCCGGGCCGATGAATACAAAGCCAAGGTCCGGTCTTTGCCGTATCAGTTCCGAAAGAGCCTCATACCAGAGCCATGGGGCAAGCGCTCCAAAATAACCCACAACAGTTTCATAACGATCACTAAAAGACTCAAGTTTCTTGGGAATAGATGTATCGGCGTGACCCGGATTGCGATAGTGCCGAGTATCGACACCATTTTGTGCCAGTATTACGCGCTCTTCTCCAACAAACTTGACAGCCTCATCATATAACTGGCCGGCAGAGGCCACAATGAAATCTGCTCCGCCATTAAAAGCAAAATTTTTCAAAGCTAAAAGTCTTTTGATATTCTGCTCGTCACCACTAATCTCTGGGTCTATGTGGTCGATATATTCATAGAGCAACACACCGCTTTCGTCTCTCTTCTTCACACTTTCAGGAGTGTGAGCGTAGGCGGTAGAGTACAGGGAACGTACCGCGCCTTTTATCTGATCGACCTCATGTCGGTTAGTAATCCAAACATTATCAGCCACCTCGCGAAATCCATTCACATCATCACCAGCCCAGTTGTCTGTGCGGTAAATGACCAAGAAGCCCAGACGCCCCATTGCTGCGCTAATATGCTGAGGCCGCTGATATAGAGGAACATTCCAATCAATAACTAATTCCTGTATGAATATTCCTTTGTAAGAGTCTCTTTTCGAGAGAATCAGCTCTTTAAATTTAAGCCAAGACAAGTCGTTGTGACTTAATGATGGACCACTTGAGCTGCTTTCGACAGGTAACCCTCTAAAATATCTTACTAGTCTGTGGCGAGGCCCCTGAAGCGCTCTCCGCATAAACGGGGGAAGACTCCAAAAAATATACTTCCCCAAACGATAAATGCTGACTAATGGAGATTTTACAAATTGACCGCCAATCCTCAACGGCTTCGTTAGCCGCCACGAACTTGATGCCTCGATTTCATCAATGAGTACTTCAAGCTCTTTGACATAGTTGTGAAGAGGTTCAAGTTCCGCAAGCTTTACGTCGTTTTCGGATAAAAGCCGATCTTTCTCAAACAGCGCTTTTTGGCCACGCTCGAGTTCGCTCAAGAGCTCCGATAAACGCGCGCCCTGTACTTCCACGGACTCTTGCAATTCATTGAGTTTGGTCTCAGTATCGTGCTGCTCTATCGAAATATCGTTAAGAACGAGGTTCAACGACGACAGCCAATCTTTATGACCATACACCAAAAGAATCTGCTCGCCAGACCATTGAGTATCCGGCAGACTACGACAATCAACGACTTTAGAGTGACAAAGCTGGAAACACGTGTTGACCTCAGATGGTATATTCTCTGGCAGAAAGGATGCGTGATGCTCGTCAATTCGATCCAGCTCCCGAAATGGGAGGGCCAAAACTATCGCTTTTCGCGACCTCTCAGCGAGCCTCTCCAGAACTCGGTAAGGCGCATGAAAATGCTCAAGAGTGTTCGAGGAAAATACAACATCGAAGCAAGAATTGGACCGATCACTTCCTACTTCGATATTTTCGTCAAGCCAGTTTTTGGCCTGGAAATTGATGGCTTTATATCGCCCTCTAGCAGCACTGATAGCGACTTCTGAAAAATCCAAACCGGTTAATTGAGATCGGTCAATCGATTCAGCAAGTGCGTCCGTACCATCACCCTCAGCACACCCCCAGTCTACTACTGACAATTTTTCTCGACGAATTTCACGTAACAGCCATGCAGGGGTATTTTGCAGCGCGAGCCTGGCAAAGAATCGAGACTGAGCAGGACCATCATTTTCGTCCCAATCATTTGAGAAACGGTCATCCCAATAAGACTTAGAATTGATTGGTCGTGGATTTAAGTTGTTCGGCATGGTTCTACCTTCACACTTTTGTCAATGGGGGGCTGAAAGATCCCGAAAAAACGCGCCTCGGAAAGAGTAGAGAAATAATGTGCGCCCTCAAAATACTCGTAGTAATGAATATCTTGGTGTTGACGGTTTTCGACTGCGGCAACCAACAAATATTTTCCGCTAACCAAAGGGTTTGTGAGTCTGAAACACACTTCAAATTCCGCCTCTTCGGGGAGAGACAAGCGATCGAGATCATGAGTGGTGGAAACGATTAAGTCAGTGCCTTGGAGATCCTTAATCGCAAAAGCTATCCCTAGGTGCTGTCTCGGAATGTCGTCCGGTATTTTCACGCCGATTACTATATTTAGAAGACAGCCCCATTCGTGGATATCCTTGCGAATGCCCTCTGAATTGCAAACCGAAGCGCTGAGTATTGTACCTTTGTGAGAGCCCCAGTGAGTTACCGGTCGACTATCCAAACCAGCTCCGGCTACAGCAACGTCGTCGCGTATCCCATCGCCAGCATTCAGTTCGGATTTCGCTGCTTGGTCTGCTCCACTTAAATCAGAGCCGTCTTCATCCCTGAACATAAACTCCATATAGCGTCCCGTTACAGGAAATACATCGCCGTCTTCCACGAGATTCCCATTACTCAGCCAGATCGCTCGATCACAGAGAGTGCGCACTGAGGACACATCATGACTCACAAATAAAATGGTCGTACCCCTCTGTTGGATCTCTTTGATCCTGCGCATGCACTTCGCTACGAAGCGCGAATCCCCGACCGCCAACGCCTCATCGATAATCAAGATGTCCGGATCAACGTGAATTGCGATCGAGAAGGCCAACCGAGCGTACATACCGCTTGAATAGGTTTTGACAGGTTGGTCAATGAACTCCGCTAGCTCTGAAAATGCCAACACATCGCCCATGCGTTGCTCCATCTCTTCCTGAGGGAACCCGAGAATTGCGGCGTTGAGCAGAACATTTTCTCTACCAGTAAATTCCACATTGAAGCCGGCGCCAAGCTCTAGTAGGGCCGCTACACGACCATTAGTCGTCACAAGACCCGCAGTTGGAGTGACAGTCCCGCAAACCATTTGCAACAGCGTGGATTTTCCGCTCCCGTTTCGACCGATTATACCAACCGTCTCACCCTTCTTTATCGAGAACGAAACATCCCTAACAGCCCAAAACTCTCTAAAATACTGGGGTGGCTCAAGCCCAATCAATTTTTTGAGCTTGGGCATAATCATTTGCTTAAGGCGGTCCTTCGGCTGACTGAAAACCTCATATCGCTTGCTTAAGCCGTCCACAGAGATTGCAATATCAGAGGACATCTGCGAATCCTTGTCTCGTCTTCTGAAACCAGCCAAAACCAATACAAAAGACAATCGTAGCGGCCGACATATACACAAACAAGCCTTCAAAGTCAGGTGGTGTGCGCCAGATCAGAACATCCCGCGCCTGCTGAATAATAAACGTCAAAGGATTCGCCAAAAAAAGCTTCTGATAGACCTCCGGGAGTCTTTCTATCGGAAAAAATACCGGCGAGAGAAAAAGCAAAACGCTAGACAGAACCCCCATTGTTTGAGCGATATCTCGCAGAAACACACCGAGAGAGGCTAGAAGATAAGCCACGCCAAGCGCAAGAGTCACGAGAGGCAACATTACAAGAGGCATGTAGATTATCTGCCATCCAGGGATGCCTATGAGAACCAGGTACGCCACACACCAAACCGTTAAACTGATGCAAGCATGAATCAGCGCACTTAGCACCGCGATCCAGGGCATAAGCTCCAGAGGGAAAATAACCTTCTTGACGTAGTTAACGTTACTCAAAATTAGGGTTGGAGAGCGGGTTAAAACCTCAGAAAGAAAACTATGCATTATAAGCCCGACGAAGAGGACAACCGCAAATACTCCTTTCCCCTCCTCCTGGCCTTCGATGGGTACTCCCCACTTGGTTTTAAATACAACTGAAAACACAAACGTGAACACCGCCAACATCAGCAGCGGATGTAGAAAGGACCAACCAATTCCTATCACAGAGCCGCGATAACGGCCTACGACGTCCCTTTTCGTCATTTGTCTGACTAAACGGCTGTGATGCTTGGCAGAGCTGAAGAACTGAAAAACCGAGGCACGTTGCGAGGCATGCGGATTCATTGAGGGTACCGTAATACGAGTGGTTATGTACGAGCTAAAGCATCACGGATACGCGCGCAAGCCTTTCCATCTCCATATGGATTGTGAGCATAACTCATCGACTGGTATGCACGTTCACAGGAAAGCAAAGAATCAATTGCGCCCGTGATAGCGCCAACTTCAGTGCCAACAAGCTTCACAGTACCCGCCTCTACAGCCTCTGGACGCTCGGTTGTATCGCGCATGACCAACACCGGCTTACCCAACGACGGCGCTTCCTCCTGTATACCGCCCGAATCAGTAAGAATGATGTAAGCTCGGTTCATTAAATACACAAACGGAAGATACTCAAGCGGCTCAATAAGGTGGATGTTAGGGCTTTCTCCGAGTAATCGCTTAACCGGCTCTTGCACATTTGGATTAAGATGAACCGGGTAAACAATCTGTACATCCGGATGGCATTTTGATGTCTCGGCGAGCGCCTGACAGATTCGCTCGAACCCTCCACCAAAACTTTCTCGACGATGCCCCGTCACAAGAATCAGCTTTTTGTCATTACTCAAAAATTCGAATTTCTCTTGTTGCTCCCGCGCCAAACCTTGATCAGACTCCAGTTTGTGCACAACCTCTAACAGTGCGTCGATAACCGTATTGCCCGTTACAAAAACACTTCCCGCCGCGACACCCTCATTCACTAGGTTTTGACGAGAGGTTTCTGTCGGAGCAAAATGTTTCTCTGCCAACACGCCCGTAAGCTTACGATTCCCCTCCTCCGGCCACGGCGAGTACAAATTCCCTGTTCTCAAGCCGGCCTCTATGTGACCCACCGGAATTTGCTGGTAATAAGCTGCAAGGCTGGCTGCAAAAGTAGTAGCGGTGTCGCCATGGACTAGAACCATATCGGGCCTGAACTCGGACAAAACTGCCTTCATCCCGACAAGAATGCTGGCTGTAACATCCGTCAAGTCTTGGCCGGGTTTCATTACGTTCAGATCATAATCAGGAGCAAGCCCGAACAACTCAATAACTTGATCGAGCATCTCCCGGTGCTGAGCCGTAACACACAGCCGGGCATCAAATCGCGGGTCTTCGCTGAGCTGTATAACCAGAGGGGCCATTTTGATGGCCTCAGGACGTGTTCCAAAAACTGTCAGAATCTTCATTAATTCATCTATTCCTGATTTCCATTTAGCGCGCTACTCGATCCTTTCACGAGCGAGGTGGATCCTATCTCGTTCTAGCCAACTCTTCAATCACCAAGATCAAGCGTTAACCCTCTACTCACGTAAGGTGCCGTCGTGCATGGGAATACTCCAGATACGCCAGCCATGGCTTCGAAAAAAGCTCCAGGCTGATTTAATGAACATCTTGCGATGTAAACTGCTTTTCCCCCCTGCGTTACCTCCCGCGTGCCGAACACACACCGAAGGATCATACACATGAAGCCAGCCTGACTTACGAGACCGCAGCGCAAGATCGAAATCCTCAAAGTACATAAAATATCGCTCATCGAATCCACCGACATCGCGCCACAATTCATCTCGAGCAATCAGAAAACACCCGCTACACAGCTCCACTCCCGGCAGAAATCTGTTAGTAGAACAATCCCCATACTCATATCGATCATTCAACCGCACCAGCGCTGGAATTCGATCCAGCGTCCTTAAAAGCCTAAACCCTAATACAGCCAGCGAGGGATATCGTTTGTGCCCAGGGCTCTCTTGGTGCCCAGTCCAATCAAAAATCCGAGGGCAGACAAACCCCCAACAAGAATTTTCACACAACCTTGACAATGCATTAGAAATAGCTTTTTTCTCAGGTGCAACATCGGGATTCATTATCAAGATGCACCGCTTGGCACCGTTACTCAAACATTCTGCAAGAATATGATGGTTTATAGTTAGGTTGTTTGTGCCGCCATAACCCAAATTCGGCTGCTTCAGCAATAACTGAAAGGGCCACTCAAAACACTCAAGTATCTCACTCTCGACTCGGTCTGAGTTGAGGTTTTCAGGTCCGTTATAAGCCAGCCAGAGTGTTGCCGCAGAGAGCTGCCCATCCAAGCGCGCTTGATCCAGACTCCGGGACAAGGTTCTCAAACATTCGAATAGCACTGCTGGCGACCAGTCGTGAACAACAATTGAAATCTCAAGCTTTGTCATCGTGTTGCTTTATCTCCGGATAACATCGGATTGCGGTGGTTTAGCCCAGTGACTTAGTCAAAGCTACACCGTCTGACACGCGAGCGTGACTCTGGGGATCATTAAAGGTGCTAAGCGGGCATGGTAACTGACCTGCTCAATCAGGCAAACTGGATAATCAATCGTTTCACGGCTCGGCAACTGGTAAATGAGCTGGGGCTGAGGAGACAACTACCGGAAGAGCGCACCCACAGAGAAGCTAGTACTATTTCCGAAAGTTGAGTGAGTACCTGTTTTTAGATACCGGAATGAGCTGGGGGTCAGTTAATCACCACAGATTTCAACAATAACTCACGTCTTGACTCGGTTTCGAAACAAAACCAACAACCGCCACGCATGACTCAAAGCCCAGTCATACGCCGCGAACACGCCCACAAACAGCGTGAACATCAGCCACTCCGGCACCTGAAAGTACTCCCCCGCCAGCCCAATCAGTGCCAAAAACAGCGCCACCGTCGTGATCGCCACCAACGCCTGGCGATCAGTAAACCCAGCCCGCATGAAGATATGATGCAGATGCTCCCTGTCGGGCTTCATCACCGATTGCCCCTTACGGGCGCGGCGCACCATGATGGCTACCATGTCCATCAGCGGCAACGCAATCAGCCAGAGCGCGGTGACCGGGCGAAACGCCTGGGCCTCGGGCTGGGTGCCCTTGACCAGCAGCCAGACGATGGAGAAACCGATAAACATGGAGCCCGCGTCTCCCATGAAAATGCGCTTACGAAACGGAGGCATTTTCAGGTTCGCGGCCAGGTAGGGCAGCAGCGCGATCGCGATCGCAAAAGCCAGTACCAGTTCCGAAAGGTTGCCAGGACCCAACAGGAACAGCAGTGACAGAGAGAACAGCGCGATCAGACTCATGGTGCCGGCGAGGCCATCGATGCCATCCATCATATTGAAGGCGTTGGTGGCGCCAATCACTGCGGCAATGGTCACCAGCGGCCCCAGCCAACCGAGCTCGATCACACCCAGACCGAACAGATCACCAAAATGCACCAGCGATATGCCCGAGCCATACGTCAGTAACGCGCCCAGCGCCACCTGCGACCACAACCGGAACTGCGGGGGCAAATCGCAAGCATCATCGACGGTACCCAAAACAACCAATAGCAGCGACGCGAGCAGGTAAATCCCGTAGCCGCCTGCCAGCGGCATGGAAATCATCCACGCGGCGAACAGGCCAATGAATGCACTCAGGCCACCAATCAGCGGAACGGCTCCCGTATGCACCTTGCGATGATCCGGGATGTCCAAAAGGCGGAAGCACATAGCGAAAGGCCGGAGAAGCAACAAAGACACAAACGCGAAGAAACCCGAGGAAAGGCCGACAGAACCTACAACTTCCATATACTTCCCTGTGTTTTTGGGACTGTTCCTTCTAGTACGCGGCGAGGTTACCTCATAGTTGCAATTTGAGATAAGAAACACAGCATTATTTTACAATCTATGACAGGGAATAGTGTTAGGGAGGGATGTGCGAGTCGTCTTCTAAAAACGCCACACATTGGGGATAAGCAGAATTGCGACCGACGCCACCAGGCAGCTCAAGGGCAGCCCTACCCTGGCGTAATCGCTGAATCGGTACCGGCCGGGGCCGAAAACCATCAGGTTGGTCTGGTAACCCAGTGGCGTTATGAACGACGCCGATGCGGCAAACATCACCGCCACGGCAAACGGCAGGAAATTCACACCCAACTGCTCCGATACCGCCATGGCAATCGGAAACATCAACACCGCAGCCGCATTATTGGTAATCACTTCGGTGAACACGGCCGTCAACAGGTACACCAGGGCCAGCATCACCCAAGGGGGCCACTCGCCAGATCCGAGCAGGCCACCGGCCACCCATTGGGCTGCGCCGGTTTCGGTCATGGCATTTCCCAGTGCGAAGGAGGCCGCAATGACCACCAGTACCGGCAAGTCCACACTGCGCCGCGCCCGGCTGGCGGTAATGCAGCGCGACACTATCATGCCGCCCGCTGCCAGAAACGCCGCCTCCATGATACTGAACAAACCCGAGGCACTGGCCACTACCATCAACAACAGGATCACCAGGGCACGGGGCGCTTTCCGGAAATCCGGGGGCGTGGAATCGTTCAGGGCGCTGACCAGCAGAAAATCCCGCCGGAAGCGGTACTGCTCGGCAAACTGATGGCTGGCTTCCAGCAGCAGGGTGTCGCCAATCTTGAAGGTAATATCCCCCAGCTTACCGGGCACCCGTCGGCCCTCCCGGGACAGCGACAGAATCACCGCGCTGAAGCGGGTACGGAAACGGCTGTCGCGAATGGTCATGCCGATAGCGGGAAACTCCGGGCCCAACACCACCTCCACCAGGCAACGCTGATGGTTCGCCACATCCAATTTGTGCACATTTCCGCTGGCCGGCTTGAGGCCATGAATGCGCCGAAGCTCACTGGCGCACTCCGGCGCCCCGACGAAATAGAGTTTGTCGCCAGGTTGCAGGGTGCGGTCTGGCTCCACGGCGGTAATCAACCGGCCACCCCGATCAATCTCGGTGAGGTAGCCGTGGTTCAGCGCCCGCAACCCGGCCTCAGCAATGGTGCGGCCAACCAGCGGCCCGGGGCTGACCACTTCCACCTCCACGCCGTACTGGCGCACCTCCGCCAGCTCCTCGGTGACACCCCCTCGGTCCGGTAGCAAGCGACCGGCAAACAGCACCAGAAACCCACCGCCCACCACCAGCAACGGCACCCCCACCCAGGCCAGCTCAAACAGCCCCAGCTGGATGCCTACCTGGCTTTGCAGCAACCCGTCTACCACCAGATTGGTACTGGTGCCGATCAACGTGCAGGTGCCCCCAAGAATGGCGGCGTAGCTCAGCGGCAGTAACAATTTGGAAGCCGGAATACCCAGACGTTGGGCCCAGTCCTGAATGGCGGGAATAAACATCGCGACCACCGCGGTGTTGTTCATAAAACCACTCAGCACGCCAGTCGGTGCAATCATGCGCAGCTGCGCGCCACGCTGGCTTTTCGGGTGGCCTAACAACAAGCGGGCAATCCACTGCACCGCACCGGTTTCCTTCAACCCCGCGGCCACCACATACAGCGTGGCAATGGTAATCACCCCCGGATTGCCAAACCCCACCAGCGCACCAATGGGCTCAAGCACGCCACTGATCAGCAACAGCGCCAACGCCGCCATCAACACCAGGTCCGCAGAGATCCGGGTCAGCGTCAGTGTCGCGAGCACGCCCGCAAGAGTAATCAGCGTGAAAACGGCCTGCCATTCCATATGGCTATGAGCTTCCCTGATAATTAAAGCAATGTGGACATTCAGGCATTGCGGGCAATCAATTCGCGCTCCAGCAGATAGGCAATCACCGACTCAACACAGTCATCCACCGAATGGCAAGACGTGTCCAGGCGGATTTCCGGATGCGCCGGCACTTCGTAGGGGGAGTCGATGCCGGTAAAGTGCCTGATCTCGCCCGCGCGGGCTTTTTTGTAGAGCCCCTTCGGATCCCGCGATTCACAGGTTTCCAGTGGCGCGTCCATGAACACTTCAATGAACTCACCCGCCGGGAACAGCTTACGCACCATGCGTCGGTCACTGGTGAACGGCGAAATGAATGCACTCATCACAATCAGCCCGGCGTCCGCGAACAGCTTGCACACCTCGCCCACGCGACGAATGTTCTCCACCCGGTCTTCATCGGAAAACCCCAGATCATTGCACAGACCGTGGCGCACGTTGTCACCGTCCAGCAAAAAGGTATGGTAACCACGCTCATGCAGGGCCACATCCAGAGCATTGGCGATGGTGGACTTGCCGCTGCCGCTCAGCCCCGTAAACCAAAGCAGGCAGGGCTTCTGGTTTTTGTTGGCGGAGCGCTCGGCGCGGGTGATTTTGTGGTCATGCCAGACAATGTTTGACGCCAAAGTACCATTCCTTCTGGTCTCAGGTGGGTTTGTGGGTTTGTCGGATTACGCCTAAGGCTAATCCGACGATAAATGCTCAGGCCCAAAATTCCGCCATCACGGCTAAAAACTCTTCCAACTGCACCGCAGGCAATTCATTTATGCCGGCAGCGGCCTTCCGCCCCCCACCCGTAGGAAAACGGCGAGCCATCTCATCCGCCCCGGACCGGTTATTCAGCGGCGCGCGAATACTCACCAGATAATCGCCACCGGGGTTCTCTGTCACTATGGCACAAGCCTGATCCGGGTGCCGATTGGCCAGCTCGTTGCCCAGCACACCGCTCACCCGCCGTGCCCAGGCTTCATCCGGCAGCTTCACCACCAAAGACGTGGCAGTTTCCGCCAGCACCGGCGCCGCCAGGCCCTTCGCCATATCCGCCTGATACCCGTCGCGCAGCTGTTGCCAGGCCACCGGTGCCGCGGCAATCAACTCCAGGGGGTCAGCGAACATCACGAACTCCCGGTACAGATCGGCCGGATGAAAGTGTAAATCCGCCACCGTGGCGCCGTAGCCGTTGTAATTGATACACACCCCAAGCGCCTTCAAGGCCTCAGCTTGCTCCGGCGACAAACCGGCTTTTTCTGCCAGCGATTCCGCCACCGCATTCAGGTTGTCTCCGAAAGCCGCGGCAATTGCCCAGTGATGGAAGCGGCCACCCAGGTGCTGGTCCACCAGCAAACTGGTGCACGTGGTCGGCTGCGTATCAATCAGGGCAGTAAAGTTGTTGGAGCTCGGCAGCGTGTCACCGGGGAAGTGGTGGTCCACATAGAACACCGAGCAGCCCGCAGCCAACAGCTTGTCCACCGCCGCCCGGTTTTTGTCGAGGCTGACATCGAGAATAGTGACCCGGGCCGGCGTTTCCGCTGGCACCTGTTGCGCCAGGGCAATGTCCCGTTTTACGCCGGTGATCAGGGTGGCTTCGCAAGGCTCTGCCAGGCGAAGTTGAATCAGCGCGCAGATGCCGTCTGCGTCGCCGTTGAATACGTCATACACCTTCATAAACACTCCATATACGCCTGCACCACCCGTTCTTCACTGAACTCTCGCTCCATGCGACCCCGGGCGGCATCCCCCGACTTCTGCAATGCCTCAACACCCACGCCCATAGCCCGTCGCATCTGCCGGGCCAAAGAGTCCGCATCGCGCACGTCACACAACCACCCGGTCACCTCTGGCTCAATGGCATGGCGGCAGCCAGGCACGTCGGTCACTATGGCAGGGCGGCCCATGGCGGCGGCCTCCAATACTGTGCGTGGCATGCCTTCACGGTAGGAAGGCAACACCAACACGTGGGCCTGCTCGATCAACGGACGAACGTCGTCTGTAGCGCCCAGGTATTCCACAATGCCCTCAGCCTGCCACTGATGAACTTCGGCTTCCGAAATCGCTGTGCGGTTGCTTACCCCCAACGGACCCACCAACAGACAGCGCACCTCCAACCCTTCGGCATTCAGCTGCCGGCAGGCTTCAGCATATTCCCGCACACCCTTATCACCCAGCAAGCGGGCAATCATAATGAAGGTGAAGGGCCCACTTTTCGGGAGAGGCGAAGTCTGAAACCGCAGTAAATCCACTCCGGAACCGGGCAACAGGGTATAGGGTGTATCCCCCAACAATGCCTTGCCTCGGAACACGCCCAGGTCTTCCTCGTTCTGGAAGAACAGTTTTCGCGCACGGCGGTTCACCAGGCCATACACCTGCCGCACCCGCCGAAACAGCCAGGAATCGTGAATAAACGCCGTACCCAGGCCGGAAATATTATTGGCAAACGGAATTTTCTGCAGCGCGCACACCAGCCCGCAATAGATGTTCATCTTCACCGTGAAGTTGAACACGAAGTCCGGCCGGTAACGGCGCATCACCGCCCAGATAAACCTCAGGCTTTGCAGCTCCTGCAGTGCGCCCGTGCTCTTGCCATCCAGCGGCAAGGCAATGTGCTCCGCCCCCAGCTCATCCATCAACCGTTGGCTGAAATCATCCTGCGGCGACAGACATATCACCCGGTTGCCCTGCTCGCACAATGCGCGAATGGTACTGGCGCGGAAGTTATACAAATACCAGGAGGTATTAGACGTAAGAAAAACTATCGGCTTCAACTGCTTACCACCTGCGCGTTCAATGCTCCAGATACCAAGGCATAGCCCTGGCAATCCCCTCAACAATCCGGAACTCCGGCGCATACCCCAGCTTACTGGCCGCCTTGCCAATATCCGCCTGAGAATGCCGAACGTCCCCCGGCCGGAAATCCCGGTACACCGGCGCCTTCTCATACACCACGCCATTTCCCGCCAGGGCACTCTTCAGTGCGGCAAACAGATCATTCAGTGTGGTGCGGTCACCCACCGCCACGTTGTAAACCTCATTTTTGGCAGATTCCTCCGCCGTGGCCGCCAGCACGTTCGCTTGCACTGCATTTTCAATGAAACAGAAATCCCGGCTGGTATCGCCATCGCCGTTGATGAACACATCGTCACCCCGCACCATGGCGGCGGTCCATTTTGGAATCACCGCTGCATAAGCGCCGTCCGGGTCCTGGCGCTTGCCAAACACATTGAAGTAGCGCAGGCCTATGGCCTTGAAGCCATAACTGCGGGCGAACACCTCGGCATACAGCTCATTCACATACTTGGTGACTGCATACGGCGACAACGGCTTGCCGATGTTCTCTTCCACCTTCGGCAACGCCGGGTGATCGCCATAGGTGGAGCTGGACGCCGCATAAGTGAAGCTCTTTACCCCCGCATCCCGAGCCGCCACCAGCATATTCAGAAAGCCGGTAATATTGGCCGCATTGGTGGTGATGGGATCATTCAACGACCGGGGCACCGAACCCAGCGCCGCCTGGTGCAACACATAATCCACACCCTCGCAGGCGCGTGCACAGTCTTCCGGATTACGGATATCGCCCTCGATAAACTGAAACTTCGCCCACTGTTCTGCAGACACCAGGCTACGAACCTCATCCAGATTGCGCTGGTAGCCGGTGGCGAAGTTGTCCAAGCCTACTACGCGCTGGTTCAGCTTCAGCAGATGCTCCAACAGGTTGGATCCGATGAATCCGGCTACGCCAGTAATTAGCCAGGTTTTGGGTTGTTTGGGGAGTTGGTCGAGAAGTTGCGGGTAGTGGAACCTATCAGCAGAGTGCATTCAAAAACCTTTGAGAATTTCTGGGCGCTAACAGCAGGTTTCGCTTCAGGGGCCCGCGCCAGCTAATCCAGAACCAGCATTCGGTACATCTTGTGATTGGTCTGCTAATTGCTGTACCGATCCAAGTAAATCATATCTCAACCCAATGAGCTCTGAACCTTGATCAGAAAGGTGTCCGACATCCCGATAGATATTGATTCCATCAACGAGCGTAGGGCATTTTCCCCTATCACAGATGTACTGCCCCAGATCCAGAACAGGCAATGCCAAGTCTGGCCGCGCAAGGAATGTCATGACAGCGATGTGCTGCTCTGAAAGTTCTGCGACAGTGAAAGCACAATCAAATACTTCATTGCCTTCAAATATCAAATTGTAAGTTGAACATTTCGAGAGGTTCTCGCCGGTTCGGGGGGGGGGGGAGACAAAAACGGGTTTCTTTCCGAGGCTTTCTACGAAAGCGGCGGTCTCGTTCATGGCTGCCAAAACAACTTCTTCTGATGCTGGTCGGCGAGCACCTGTAGCGTCATAAATCTCATTAAATAGAATGCCCAAAGGTGAAGACATGATGACGTACTCGATGTCGTTATCATTTTTTAGCCAGTCTCGAACCTGGTCATTGAATGAGACACAACTTCGAGACCAAGCCTCAGGGTATTTTCGATTTGTAAGCGCTACTCCAAGAATTGGTGAACAGACCGATTTCGTGAATTGGATCAGGTTTTTGCCTTCTAGACTGGGGCTTGCAAGAACTGCTTGGGCCAGATGCATGGCAAAGCTGTCCCCCCAAAGCATAACTCTCGGGTCAGGCCCCGTTCGGCATTTTTCGGATGTTGTGAATGTGCCCTCACATTCAGAGTCGAGGCCGTGATTAACCTTAATGCGTTCAGCAATGTTGATTTCTGAAAAGGGAACGCCGGATGGGGCGACTCTGTCAGGTAATCCGCTGTTGAAATGTCCGTATAGCCCTGAGGTAGTAAAAATAACAGTCCCAATAGCGGCGTAACTGAAGATCTGCTTTCTAGAACGGGTGAAGGACAGCTCTCTGGTCCGGAAAGGCTGCTCAATGTACTTCCAGGTGATGAGAGCCAGTGTAAGAGATGCGATGGAAAGCCCAAACATCAGTACCCAGCCGGGCTCGGAGGCACTTCGAATCCTGGCAAAGGCCAGAAGTGGCTGGTGCCAGAGGTAGGCACTGAAGCTGATCAGGCCGATCCCAACCAAAATACGGCTCGCAAGGATACGGTTTACCAGATTCTGTTCATGGCTATACAGAATGATGAGTGCAGTTCCCAAGACTGGTGCGAGAGCATACACCGATGGAAACGGAGTGGTTTCGTCGAAGAAGAAAATTGAATATGCAATCAGGGCCAAGCCTGTGCTTGCTGCCATAGAATTTGGTTTGGGTGACCGCTGGAACATAAGGAACGCACAAATTGCGCCGACTCCCAGTTCCCAGGCACGGGTTGGTAACAAGTAAAAGTTTGCAGTTGGATGGTTTCTCCATCCATATTCAGACAACAGAAAGCTCAGAAATGAGAGGCCGATAATTACGTAGAAGATCGGCTTCTTTCCAAACCGCCATAGCATCAATAGCAGGAGCGGAAAGAAGATATAAAACTGTTCTTCCACTGCAAGACTCCAGGTATGCAGCAGCGGGTTTTCTTCGGCAGCAGGTGCAAAGTATCCTGATTTTCGCCAGAACAAGACGTTTGATGCGAAAAATGAAATCGCCACGAAACTTTGGTAAAAGTTCTTGAGTTCTTGCGGAACCATCCAGAGCCAGGCGAATGGAACGCAGCAAATCATTACGAAGAATAGTGCCGGCAATATTCGGCGAGCGCGCCGTTCGTAAAACTTGGCGATAGAGAAATTCCCTTCACTCATCTCACTGATGAGGATATTTGTGATCAGATATCCGCTAATCACGAAAAAGACATCAACGCCTACATAGCCACCAGAGAACCATGAGAAGCCGGCATGGAAAAGAATAACCGGCAAGACGGCCATTGCTCGTAAACCATCTATTTCCCTTCTGTACTGCATTCCGAATTACCTGTTGTAGATATGAAAAAACTCAAGTATGCCGCTTTGAGTGAGATCGAAAGATGGGTTCCTACCGCCCCACCAGGCGCCTGACAACTTCCTTAATGGCCCGACTGCCGCCATCCAGCGCACTGGTCTCAGGGAGCAAATTGCGCCACTTGGGCCGAGACAACACCTCGTGGTCGGTTGCCACCGGAACAACCTCTAAGCCATGAGTATCGAGCAACCTCGTTGCCCTTGGCGTATGGTGGGCACAAGTGACTAGGAGAACTCTGCTAACGCCCTGCTCTGCCAGTATCTCCGCCGGAAACTCTGCGTTCTGGCTCGTGTTACGACTCCGGTTTTCCAGAACCATGGCATTTCCCGGCACGCCGAGATCCGCCTGAAACTAATGCACGCCCTCTGCCTCGGAGGTGGCGCCAAGCTCAGGGTCGCCGCCAGCAGTCAGTGACGCAAACGGTGCTTTAGAGGCATGGAACAAACGGGCCGCATGCCACAAACGATCAGCACCGGATTCCAGATTCAGATACAATTCACTATGGCCAGCAGGCGCCCCCCCACCACCACTATTACTTTTGCGTGAGAAACGCCTTGAACTGCTATAGATGGTTGTTGGTATTCCAGATAGCCGAGCACCTAGTCGCTAGCCACAGGTAAGGACCAGGACCAAGGCAGCGCTATGACACCAAACCATAAAGCCAGCCGCTTGCGGTCCGCCAATATAAAGAAAAGCCCAAGCAAACCACCAAATAGTGCCACGCCCAAAGGCAATATCAGAGCTCTAGCAAACTTGGAAACTACGAAAATGATTTATTCGTCAATCAGTCTCTGGCTGATTCAATCTCGAAATTCTTTGTCTTAGCACGAAAATACTGGTTAGTTTTCGATTTGCACCAAGTAATGGCATGCTTTTCATACAAGGCAAAATAGATAATTCCAACGACCAGAGAAACGCCAGTAATAGCCCAAAAAGCCAAAATTGGAGACCAAGATTCAGAAATGGTCGGCAGAACTCGTGCCAGAACAGACTGCACGGGGCTGTGCACCAGATATACAGAGTACGAAGCCGCACCGAGATACAGAAGAAACCGAGGAGCCGGCACCTCCAGGTTTTCGACTTTCGTGAACAGTACAATCATCACGGCAAACACCAGCCCTATGTATATCCGGCTGAAACCGTTGATCACCAGCACATATAACGCGCTCGCCAAAACCAGAAATCCCGCCCAATATCCAAAGCGGCTCAGGCGGATTTGCGGACACAAATATACTGACATCCCAACATAAAACCAAAGATTCAAAGGGTTCAAGAAAATCTGAAGAAAGCCTGATTCAGGTACTTCAAGCAGCTGCCGCACGAATACAATTGCAACCAGCCAAGTCCCCATCACCCCAATGAACAGCACCCTGGAAACAAAAAACGACGCAAACAGAAGATAAAAAAGCAATTCATGCTTAAGCGTCCAAGCAACGCTGAGTGCAGTAGCCTGCACTGTCGGTATCAATGTGAAGCTGGTCAGCAATCCAATTTCTCGATCTCCTGCACTCATATTTGGCAAGAGTTGGTACGCAAAATAAAGTGCAACCCCAACGGGCAAGTACGGCACATAAATTCTGACGAGTCTGTGGGAAAAGTACTCTCCAAGTGTTTTACCCGCCTCGAGCATTCTTGAAGAGGAAAAAGCAATGATAAAACCCGAAAGAATAAAGAAGAAGTCCACGCCCAGGAAACCTCGGGCAAAAAACGGATAGTTCACGCCGCCAAAGAAAGCACTGGCCGTTAATTCGGCATGGTGCAGAAGCACCCAGACGGCTGCCCCCCCCCTCATCACTTCTAGCCACAGATACTTTTTCACATGGTCTCTCTTTGAAGATTGAAGCAAACGGCATTCCTTCGAGCACAAAAAAGCAGGCAAAAGCAGTGTCTAAAAGAACGCAAATGGATACAGAAACCGAATGCCGGTAATATCTGCCAAAAGGTTTAGGTCCAGTCACCCTGACTTTTTATTTTGCCAAGCTAGAAAATCGACTCAATGAAAAGGAGCAAACCTATATGGCAGCCAGGCGAAAGCATGATTTGCGAGAGTTAACCACGCAGCAAGCGCCAATGTGTAATAAGCCATCACAGCAAGCATGACCACGCCACGCCCCTTTGGGTCTTTGGCAATGAAAGGGAGCCTCGAAAAAACAAACAATTGAATGGGAATCAGATAAAGGGCAACCCTATCGGTAGCAGTTGAAGAGAGAAACACGAGGGGTATGCAGGCTAACGAGAAAATCGCCATCCATGTCCAAAGCCTTCGCTCTTTTTCGTTTAGCCGCAGAGATCGCGAAAACACCATAAAAAGAAGAGCAGGCACTACATTCATCAATACTCGTATTACGCCCCCCCGGGAATGGTAATCTGCCTCAACATAATTCGTCCAAAACCTATCTATGGAATCAAAAAGAAACAGATACCCGCCAACAGCGGTAATGATTCCGACCCAAAAAAGGCTCCAAAACCGGTTAGTCGTGGAGGACAGAGCAGCTATCGGAAGCATAAGCACTGCCGATTTATGGAACGTTGCCCCCAGCAATACCCACACAACAAACCATACATTCTTTCCCGAACCGAGGGCAGCTAAACCCAACAACAAAAAACCGAGGGCAGCCGATTGCCGTGTGTACCCCATTGCGACAACAATGATCAGGTACGGCACCGCCACCAGTAAAGCCAACCACGGCAATGGCTGACTTCTGGAGAAGTTGACGACCCCAGCCATCACCACTGCACCGCAAAAAAAATTGACCAAATAAATGTCGCCGCCAATCTGCCCAACAATCCAGTTAACCAAGTAATAGCCAGGATCACCTCTGTTGAATACTTCTGCGAAGGTATACGTTTTCAAATGCTCGAAATGCATCAGGTACGTAATCCAATCTCCGCCAACCTCCAGCCTATACCCGATCACGGTTGAAAAGAACAACCACACCAACCCCCAAGCCATTGCTGACGCCCGCTCATTGAGCCGTGCAGAAGACAAAAGGGTGAAAAACGGTATGGAGAAAAAAAACCAATATGGCAGCATTAAATGGGCGCTTTAAGGTAGGGCACAGGAGTGTCTGAAAAATACAATTCAAAAATCTTCAAAAATACGCTGATACATTGACCCAGCGATGCCAATATCGTATTTGGTGATTGCGGCCTCTCGAGCTCTTCTACCCATGGTTATCCTCAAATCAGGGTCAGCCAAAAGGGCCTTGATCGATTCATACCACCCGTCAGTATCTACAAGGTAACCAGTTTGGCCATGCTCAATAACATCGTTGTTGAAGCCAACGGCGCTGCCGACGGAGGGGATACCGACAGCTTTATACTGGATGATTTTGAACGAGCACTTACCCTTGCACCAGTCATTGTCAAATAGGGGCATCAACCCGATATCGAAACTCTGCAAGATCGAAAGCTCATCATTCGCACTCCATTTCACGAACTCAGCTCCCAGCTCACCGAACAGGCGCTCATTCACAGCATCACTACAAATCACAAACCGGAAGTTAACCCCATCGGCCCTGAGCCGTTTTACTGGCTCTATCAGCTGCGACAAGTAGGGAAAGTTACCACTCGTACCAATCCAGCCAACCACCGGCACACCATCCAAACGCTGTCCAGATTCTTTAGGCAAATACTTTTGGGTATCAATGCAGGTGGGGATCACCTCAACATCCGCAGAATCACGTACATACTCCGCAAGCCAGGAGTTGCCCGCAACTACCTTATCGCTAGCCCGAAAAACCTTCTTCAGGGCACCATTACGGGAGCCTGACAGCCCTCCATTACCTCCAAGAAAAACCGCATCGTCAAAGTCAAAAACAAACCCTTGCGTTTTCATGGCAAGCGCCCTTTCCGCTCGCGAGTTCCAAGGCCAGGCGAGTCGCTGAACCATCACTGGCCCCTCAGGCTTGTACATGGCTGTTCTTGCATATCTGGAAATACGGCAACCTGCACGATAAGCCCTTCGAGCTACTCCATTTCCTAATTTGTGGTCCAACTGCCCGTACCCGTACACGGTATTAACACGCCAACCCTGCGCTGACAGGTATTCTGCTACTGGCTCTACCCGAAACCGAGACGCCGGCACATCCTTACCACCACAGAAAAAAGTGACCGGCTTAGTCATCCTTGAACACCACCTTTTCTAAGCATTTCATTAACAACCAATCGAAGCTTGCCGTTTGCTCCTTTCGGAATCTCACTCAATTCCTGAAATTCGAGAGTGATTGGGTATCCAAGTGCACGCTCAAACTTATCTTTAACGGCAGCGCTAACTTCCGTGGACTCAGCCCCATCTGCCAAAACCGCCCGCACACAAAAATCGTCATAATCTCTTTGTACCACCTGTGCCTCATGAAGGCCGCTAACTTCTTTCAAGGTTCGATAGGTAAACATCCCCATCCGCTTGCCGCCGCGTACCAACACCATATCCTCAATGCGACCTTCCACTGACGCGATCGTTGGTGTTCTCATACCACACCCGCACTGGTTCTGATTCTGGTGGCTCAACCCCTTCACATAATCGCCAGTGCGATAACGAATCAGGGGCGTTCTATCCTGGATAAAGCTAGTCACGACAAGCTCACCATCGCCCTCGAATGCGGTATTACCGTCAACTACAACCTCGAAGATGCCGGACTCCCATCGTACGTGATAGGTTCCGTACTTGCACTGCTGGATAATAGGAACACCCTCGCTGGCAGCGTAGTAATCCAGAACTTTTGCACCTGAGAGAGATTCCAGCTCCTCGCGCACGGCAGGTGACAAAGTTTCAGCCGTTGTCACAATCGCTTTTAAGGAGCTAAGTTTCACTCCAGCTCGGTCCATTAACCTCAACGTCTCCAAAACTCCAGATGAATAACCGTCCATTACTTCCGGAGCAAACCGGGAAAGCTTCTGGCTAATTGTCTGCTGGTGATCTGCATTAAGATGGTAACTGGATACAAGCAGCTGGTTTTCAGTTGGAACATATAACCAGGGGCGGGAAATTTCTTTGGAGGGATCCGCAATGATCCTGCCAGAGAGGCGAACAGATGGCGAATTCTTGCTCACACCAGCGAATTCCAGGTGCTGCTTGAGTAACGCAAAACGACGTTGCATAGAAGACTTACAATGCTCCACCTTCATGGGCGAGCCAGATGTGCCGCTTGTTGCACTAACCAGCCATTTTTTGACGTTGCGGTTGAAAAACTGTTCGGGTGCCCGACGCAGCTCATGTTTTTCAAGCACCGGCAATGAACGCACGAGAGATTCGAAGTCCAACTCTCTATCAAGCGCTAAACTATTGTAGTGAGCGGTGCCAGTTTTAGCAGACTCTACTAAACTCAACAATTCAGTCTTTTGCCATGCAGTTTGTTCAGCAAGCCCGTACTGTATTGAATCTGCAAGGAATGCCGAGAACCGAGCAAACTCCGTTCCGTATCGCCCTGCTGAGAGTTTTAACCCCATACCAGCTGCCAAAATTGCCCGTACTGAATAAGGTAACTTTTCGAACTTAATCATCATTGAGCCTAACGAATGAAATGTGACTGAAAATTAAAGACCAAACGAGACCATCATTCTGGGAAGTCATTACCTTATAGCCAAAATAATTAAAGAAACACTCAGTTCGAGTGGCAAGCCCCCGATATCCTAGACACCTGACAGCTTTGTGAAATACTGCTTTTCGAAGTCCACGGGGGACAGCCCACCGTTATTTCCATGCCGGCGAACCGGGTTATAGAACATCTCAATGTAATCGAAGATATCCTGCCGGGCTGTTTCCCGATCCTTGTATATTTTCCGTTTCACTCGTTCACTCTTGAGCAACGAGAAGAAGCTTTCGGCAACCGCATTGTCGTGACAGTTTCCGCGACGGCTCATGCTGGGTTTCAATTGGTGGTCTTTCAGGAAGTCTCTCCATTCACGACTGGTGTACTGCGAGCCTTGGTCTGAGTGAATCAGGACCTCCTGTTTCGGTCTGCGCCTCCAGGAAGCCATCAGCAAGGCGTCCATAATCAGGTCCGTCGACATCCGTGGCTTCATAGACCAGCCCACAATTTGCCGGGAGAACAGGTCTAGAACTGTGGCGAGATACAAGAAGCCCTCGTGAGTCCGAATGTAGGTAATATCAGTCACCCATCGCTCGTTTGGCTTCTGAGCCTCAAAATCGCGATCCAGATGATTGGGCGCGACATGAGCGGACTCTCCGCCGTAATAGCCTTTGTGGCGTTTGTAGCCGCGCTGAGCACGAATACCTTCCGTCTTCATCAATCGGTACACCCGATTTTTACTGCATCTCTCGCCGAGGTCTTTGAGATCCAGGGTGATATTTCGGTAACCGTAAACGCCACCACTTTCGAGCCAGGCCTGCTTAATCAATCCCACCAAGCGACGGTTGGCCTTGGCGCGAGGACTTTCCGGTTCATGCAGCCAGGCATAAAAACCACTGAAGTGGACTCCCAGCACTCGGCACATCACACGGACTTGAAATTCACTCTGGTGAGCCCTGATGAAGCGATACTTTACTTGGACTCTTTGGCAAAGAACGCTGCGGCCTTTTTTAGTATGTCGCGCTCCTCACTGACCCGCCGCAACTCCGCTCTCAGTTTGCGTAGCTCATCCTGCTGCTCACTGATCTGTTGATGTTGACTGCCAGCATCACCGTACAGCTTGATCCATTTGTGCAGACTGGCCGAGGTAATCCCCAGCCTCCGACACACATCAGTCACTTTGTAGCCACGCTCCGTGACCTGTTTGACCGCCTCAATCTTGAATTCCTCGGAGTAACGCTTTCCGCTCATTGCCAACGCCTGTAGATTTGCGTTTAGTGTAACGCTATCAGGCGTCTACTGTATCGGGGGCTTGCCAGAGTGTGGAAAAAATATCAGGTTACCCGCAGGTGGATGCCGAAATTAAGAAGAGCACAAAAATTCTCAACCGACCAGTGACTGATGACTGACCGAGCTGTAAGTTTCGACCGCTTCAAGCGCCCGCCGATAAGAATCCACGCTTGCCTGCAATGAGTACTGTGCCGCTCCTAATTCTCTTGCGCGTGTTCGAAAGCCTTCACGGTCCGCCAACACGCTCTCAACGAACCAACAGGCAGCATCCTCCAGCGCTTCTTGGGTGTGCTCCTTCATCAAATATCCAATTTCTTCAGTTATGCCGTCAGTATCACCAATTCCTTTCGTTGCAACGAGCGGAACGCCACATAAAAGATACTCGCCAACTTTAACGGGCGACACACCCTGCATGGAGAATGATGTCCGCCGCAGACCTAAACCGAGATCCGCACTTGCAACGATTGAAGGTACCTTATCGGGCTCAACAGACTTGATTTCAATTTTCAACTTCAAGTCATCATGATTGTCAATTTCACGGGCAGCAATCTCCGGGGAACCAGTAAGAAATAGAAGACGAGTATCGGATCGATAGGCAAGCACATGTCTGAAAAATGCAAGCATTTCAGGCAAACAATACTGCTCTCCGAGGGATCCGGAATAAATAATAAGAGGGGCTTCGGGGTCAACTCGCAACTCTCGGCGAATACGGGCCCTTTCACTACCATCTGTTAAAGCGAATTTCTCTGAATCTCTCCCATTGTTAACTCGGAAAAATATTGACTCAGAGGTCCCAGCGCCCGCACGAGCATAGAGAATTTGAGAAGCCTTGTCCGTACGAGTCAACACAACACTTGATTTGCGGATCCCCAGAGCTTCAATATCTCGTAAAACACGGTAAACGAATCCCCTCGATGATAAACCAGCGAAGTCAACGCGTTCATCGATTGGCAAACCATCAGCATCGAAAACCAGGGGAAGGGAGATATGCTTCAACGCTCGCATAGAGGAGAACAAAGGCAATGTGCTCCGAGGCATTAGGACATCAATCTCCCAATCGTGAACTGCTCGCCGGATGTCCCTCGCCCCCTTTATGGCAGAGGCATATGAGCCAACCGACACTGGTTTCCGCCACACATGAACTGAGCGATACGGAACTCCGGCGTTCATACATGCTTGGCGTGTTTGTATGAGTTGCTGAGTTGAGCCCCAGGTAAACTGAATAACGTGAAACTCCCAGCCATACTGGTTTAGGCTACGAAATATCGGTAGAAACAAACTCTCTAAGTAAGACACCTGTGGACCGTCCCATGTAACGAACAATACCTTCATATCGATCTAATATCCTTCCAAAAGATTCTATAAATATCGGCACGGGCGACAAAGAAACGATCCTATAAATTTACCTATTCCGCACGTCGGTGAAAAATCATGCCTATCGAGAATTGAAAAAGTATCACGCCCGAAATGAGCGTTTCACTGTTAAGTGTTTTGATTTTACGATAAGTGCCAGCAAAAACATCTATGTAATGTTTTACATGATCATCCCTGATTCACGCACGCTCTCCGTATTTTGTAAAGCGCTAACAACGCTCGGTCAGGTCTAAATATTCGCAGCCATGACCGAAATAAAATACGTTGCACGCGTTGCCGCTGGGTCGTCAAACAAGAATCACTAATTCTCGGCATATTTACGCTTAAACGTATAAGCCCAAGATAACCCGATTCAAGCCCATCCACGTCAGACATAGCCGAATTCTCTTGCAGCCGGTATTCATATACAGTGTCCCTAATAGCCCCGTAATTCAATCCCGCGTCATGTGCTAACGTGAGGAAGAACACCAAATCCTCAGAGTGGCTGAGGTCTCTTGAAAACCGGTGGTCTCCAAGTTTTTCGCGTCGAATCATGTACAAAACACCGAAGAAAACGCCGGGCTCGAGTCGAGCAAGTCTTTCCAAGAGTGGCCCTTTTTTTAGGTCTGGTTTGTACCGACGCAGCAACTTTCCGTCAGACGTAACATGTACGCCAGCATTAACAATATCCACATCTGGAAACGCATCAAGGAAATCAGCACGTGCGCTGAGAGCGTTCGCAGGCAATAGATCATCAGCATCCAAAAACGTAATATATTTTCCCTTAGCCAAATCCAAGCCAACGTTTCTCGCAGCACTAACACCCAAATTCTGTTGATGCACAACCTGGATCCGAGGGTCATCTAGGCACTCTAGAATTTCGGCTGTACCATCCGTGCTACCATCATTTACGATGATCCATTCCCAATTTTCACAGGTCTGCGCTTCTACCGACGATACGGCCTCGCGTATAAAACGTTCTCCATTATAAACAGGTGTGATGATTGAGATCATAATTTTTAACGCTTCAATTAGAACTGTCGATATACCAAAAGGTGAGTAAATTTCAAATTGACTGCCTTTGGAATCACAATATTGATTTAAATAAGCAGGAGTCCAAGGGGACCAATCTCCTGCGCAATTCGATTGACATGCTCGGAATATGTGTTTTTCACAGCAAAATTTTGCCTGTGAGCAATAAGTTCGGGAGTGTTCCAATCAGACGGATTCTTAACAATCTCGGTAAAGGCTTGAACATACGCATCACGGCTTATCCGCATCTCTAAGAGATCTGAACGCCCCTCATACTCAAGGGTTCGTGTAGCTAGGACGCACCTACCAGACGCAAGGTATTCCATTATTTTGTGGGGATTGGCTAGTTGCGCGAGATGCTCATCAGCTTGGTACGCTACGAGTAAAACATCCGCAAGTCGAAGAAAGTGGCCTAACTCAGCAGCGGGTCGCCTACCCCAGAATTTTACATTAGGCACGGAGCCAGTTAACGCATGCAGGCCTTTACCGGCGGTAAAAGAACCAACAAAGTGAAACTGCACGTCAGGGTGAATATTGACTAGCCGGGCCACTAGGTCTACGTCGAGATAGGAAATATCGAGATTTCCCGTTAGAACAGCATTCACACCCTTCTTAGCAAACTCAGGTTCCAAACCATTTGGCAGTGAGACTCTGTTCCCTATAGGCGCATAGCCATGAGTAATTCGAACAAGTTGATTAGCAAATGGTGCGATAAGCTGCTCTATCGGAGCAGAAACGGCTATGGAGAGATTAGCCGTCGACGCAGCTACATCAGGTTGGAAGTTTTGGTTTAGGTCTACCTGCTGATATATTTTTAGCCGGTCGCCCGCGAACCTGAAATCGAAAAACCGTGAATTTTCAAAATTCCAGATAACATCAATTCTCTGCCCTATGCGCCGTTCAAGTCGATGAAGCCACCGCCTTTCAAATATACGCCTTATTGTCGCAGGAAACCGCCGTAGGCCGATTGCCACTCGAGGCGCACGTAATATTCGAAGCCGACCCTGAATTTCACAAATATCCTCTAGACATATCTTTTTATCCAGAGAAGGAGGGCCATAAAAAATTATATCATGCCCCCTTCGAGCTAGCTCCATCGCATAATGATGTTTGCTTACAAAGTGGCCGTCCCAGGCTTCGGGTGAAATAATGAGAATAGTAGTCATAAGAACGTTTCATGAACTGAGTTGGCAAAGTCATATTTTAACGTGAGTTAAAATTCATCAAGCTCACATGGGAACTCACTCTTAGATGAGTTTCTGTGAAACTTAAATACTAATTAATGGTTCGATCGTAAAGCGTTTGCCCATATCAGGCTGAGATGATTTAACTATATATCCAGTAAATTGGCCACTAGGACCAAATTAGCCTGTCAATCGGGCTGATCCTCTTAACACAGTCAGATAATAGTGCTATTATATTTTTATCCAGCTTATTTTATGCCTTGCTCCCCACTGAAACAATAAAGTTACGGATAAAATTACGAAGATTCTTTCCATTTAAAACAAAAGAAACTATA
This sequence comes from Marinobacter sp. M-5, assembly GCF_032911545.1. NCBI lineage: Bacteria > Pseudomonadati > Pseudomonadota > Gammaproteobacteria > Pseudomonadales > Marinobacteraceae > Marinobacter > Marinobacter sp. M-5. The sequence continues at coordinate 974,728 of NZ_JAWJEK010000001.1, read as the reverse complement.
AAATAAAAAAATATACCCGATACAACTAGTATAATTAATGTTAGTATATTTTGCTCCCAAGTGAAAAACTCATAGATCGCAGCAACCCCAACCCCCATTACGCCCGAAGACAGGAGGGGCTTGACTATAGTCCCGAAATACTCTTTTGCACAAGGGCCAATCAACCGACGCACCCAAAAAAAGTAAGCAACTATTAGCAGCACGAATTGCGTTAATAGCATCGCAAATGCGACCATTTCAATACTACCCGCTAAACTACTAAAAAATACCACTGCCGGAATTATGAACAACAGGAAAAAGTTCCAATAAAACGACCAATTCGCTTTACCCAAACCCATTACCAAGGGACTATTCATATTACCCAAAGAGCGAAGGAGCACGTAGCCACAAAGAATACTGAGGACTGAGCTAAGATTCGTCCATTTATCTCCCAATAACACATTAACAAATACAGGAGAAACGGCAGCTAACCCTATAAAGAGAGGAGCTGAAACCAAAAGTACATTTGCAATCATAGTCAAGTAAATGTCCTTGACTTCATCCAAATCGTTCTGTCTCTTTGATACTGCTGGAAATGCCACTCTAGTTGCGACACTGTTTATCTGCTGCATAGTTTGCAAAGTTATCTGACTTCCAATACTGTAAACACCTAGAGCAGTGGTGCCCATTGTCTTACCTATTATTATCTGATCCGCACGTGAGTTAATCAAATTCATCGACATCGCTGCTGTCTGATACAGTCCGAAGGACAACATTGGTATTACAGATTTGAAAGAAAGGCCAAATCCATTTAACAGATTTTTTTGAAGGCCATAAATAAATGCTAAACCATTCCGAATAATGACAGCTGCCAGCTGGCTTATCACGATTGACCAAATGCCCCAGCCCAAACTAACAAGAGAGATCGCCACAAACACATTAATCGCTGCTGAAACCATTGATATTAATGACATTACCTTGAATTTAAGCTCTTTTTGCAAAAGAGCAAATACTTGCTGGCCTACTGCGCTGATCAAAACCGTTAGCCCGGCTACAGAAATCAGGTCAACCAGTTGCTCGCGTTCGAAAAAAGTTGCAACTAACGGCGCCGACAAACAAATCAGGAAATAGCTCGCTGCAGCAAGAATCCAGTTAAAGGAGTAAAGTGTTGCCAGCTGTTCGCTCGTGGGATGTTTGTAATGAACAAGCGCCTGTGTGATCCCCATCTCTGAAAACAACCTGAAAATCTCCAGAGCCACCCAAATAATAGCGACTGTTCCCATGACCTCAGGACCAAGTATTCTAGCTACAAACAATGCTGAAATTAACTGCAGTACGCGAGAAAAAATAGTTTCAAATGCAACCCATTTTGCGCCACTTATAATTTCGGACATGTTTCACCAAAGCTACTGAGTATATCCATATTTTCGCATTTCGTTGCCGCAAATCCGTTGAAAAGCTTCATGCTGTTCTTCGGTCCAATTTTCAGGCGTATTCGCCGATTCACAAACCCTGTTAGCGTTTATCTTTCTCTCAACATGCTTTCGCCAATGGCTCTCTTCTATTTCCATACCTAAAACAGACGCAAATTTTTCATTAAAGTATGTATAATCATTTATTAAGTCCTCAAAATTTACAGTGGTTTCACAACATTCGTTTAACCACCTGTTCTCTTCCGACCACATAAAGCAAATTTTCTCGAATCTCGAAAATTTTACCCATTGATCCTTATTAACGATTGAGGAGTGAGGAATCATATCCCTATATGCCCAATCTAACTTTGTAAATGTCGCTCGGTTCATAATTGATGAAACTACATCATACCCGTTTCGAACCAAATGAATGACCGGTGCATCAGGTACAAGACAGCGAATATCTTTAACATGTCTCCGAAGAGCACCATTTACTTCTCCGTATCGCAAACCTCTTTTTTTTCGAAGAAAAATTTCTTTTATACGAAACCTCGAAATATAAGCATGCGAATTCACAGGATTCTCAAGTGCTAACCGATGCCAATATTGCTCTCTATGAATTGGCTCATGCTCGACTTGTACACCGATACATTCATTCAATAAATTTGTGAATAATGCCGTGCCAGTTCTCCCCGTACTGGTCACTAGAAAAAAACTATTATTTAACTCTTTTAACACACGCTCTCGATTCGTCGGAATCATTCTTATCAGCCAGTAATAAAGGAAATGCCCACCTCGAAACCGACCGCAAATTCGACGTATCAAATCAACAAAGTTCACTTTATACCTCTTTATCAATGGTGCTTTGATGTGGTTTGACCGCAGTAATAAAGTACCCAAAGCTCTCAAGATCCCAATCCTTGTCCGCTTTATCGAGAATCGGAGCAATAGACTGACATATATACCATAAGGGAGTCAGGGCCCACTTAAGCATTAATCGCATTGGTTCTCGCCCAGCAATGAATCTTGTACTGAAATAGTTAAATTTCAGGACCATTGTTGTAAAGAAACCTGACTGAGCTTCTATTCTGATATCAGAAAACCCCGCTTCTTGTAAGAGATATGACAGCCCAGAAGGAGTATATCGGAAATAGTCATGGGGAAATTCATGGATATGCCACTGCCAAGGTACTTGAACTACTAAATCCCCACCCGGTTTAAGTATTCTGTATGCTTCACTTAGCATTGTCTCTGGATCATAGAGGTGTTCAATAACCGAGATTGAAACAACGCTATCCGCCACATCTGATTCTACTGGAATTATTTTATTTAAATCTGCAGCAATATCGGCTTTAGTTTCATGCAAGCTACCAGCCCAGTCTACGCCAGTATATTGTTTTGCGTACTTAAGGAAGAACTCTCTATAGGGAGCCTCCCCGCACCCTAGATCGAAAATATGTCCGTGGAACTTGGAAGAGTTTTTTTCGAGAAAGCGGTCAGTTATATTATAAACTAGCCAATTATGCGGTAGCCGATTCTTGTGATATATACTGATCATAAAATTTCCATGTTGCGTTCATCGTACTTTTCGATAAAAATCATTGACTACTTCGATCACGCTATTTTGACTAGCTTCATCAAGACCAAACCATAAGGGCAAGCGAACTAGCCGCTCACTCTCTCTAGTAGTATAACGGTCTTCTCCAACAAAATGACCGAAGACTGTTCCGGCTTTGGAGGTATGTAGCGGAACATAGTGAAATACCGCAAGAACATCCCGCGTTTTGAAATATTTAAGGAATGCCGTGCGCTCCTCCAACCCACATGTTTTCAGGTAAAACATGTGGGCATTGTGGGTGCAACTGTCTGGAATAGTTGCAAGCTCGATCAGACCTTCTTTGACCAGCGGTTGAAGTCGTTGCCAGTAGATCTGCCAAGCATCTAAACGCGATTCATTGATTTCGGTTGCGCACTCCAACTGTGCCCACAGGCAGGCTGCCTGCAATTCGCTGGGCAAGTAACTGCTTCCAATATCCACCCATTGATACTTGTCTACCATGCCCCGAAAAAACTGGCTACGGTTTGTGCCTTTCTCTCGGACGACATCGGCACGGTCTAAAAATCGTTCTTCGTTTATAATCAGCAGGCCACCTTCGCCACCGCTAGTGTAGTTTTTGGTTTCGTGGAAGCTATAAGCACCAAAATGACCAATAGTTCCGAGCGCTCGCCCTTTATAACTGCTCATCATGCCTTGAGCAGCGTCTTCAACTACAAACAGGTTGTAGCGCTCAGCAATATCCATAATAGCTAGCATTTCGCAGGCAACGCCGGCGTAATGGACGGGTACTATGGCTCGGGTGCTGGTCGTGATTGCCGCTTCAATTAGTTTTTCATCAATATTCATGGTGTCGGGGCGGATATCCACGAACACAATTTTTGCACCACGCAGTACGAACGCGTTTGCTGTACTAACGAAGGTATAGCTCGGCATAATTACTTCATCACCAGGCCCTATTCCGATCAAAATAGCTGCCAACTCCAGTGCAGCAGTACAAGAAGGGGTGATCAAAGTTTTCTTAGCTGGCAAATTAGTTTCGAACCAGCTCTGACATTTCTTACCGAATGGACCGTCGCCGGACATTTTTTTACTTTCAAGCGCCTGTTTTATATACGTTTCTTCAAAGCCCGTGAAAGGTGGCTTATTAAATGGAATCATTTTTCAGCTCTTTCAGAAATTCCGCTTCGAGTTCCAACAAATCCTGCTTACGATTCTTGATTCTGCGGGCAGGGTTGCCTACATAGATGCCCCAGGGATCAGTGCCCTTATTCACCAGCGTCATTGCACCAACGGAGCATCCTTCTCCAATTGTCACTCCGGGAAAGATAATTGACCCGGCACCCACGATAACCTGTCTTTCAAGGATCACTTCGGCCAGATATTCATCTTTGAATTTCTTAGGCACTAAAGAATTCACCATTGTGCTACCGCTATAATCATCAGACTGAGCAAAAATCTTAACGCCGTAAGCTAAAGTGCAGAAATCAGACAATGTTATTCCTGGAGCCCCCCCAGCCACTAAACACATAGTGGTAACGTGACAATATTTACCAATTGATACTTTGCCCGATAGAACACTGAAGTCATCAATTCGTGAATAGTCTCCTAATACAATAGATTCTGGGTTGTATATACTCGCTTTGTCGCTCACTTTTACATTTTCACCTACAGCCTTGAACCCCATCGCCTTTAACTTTTTTTTACTCAGATAGGCCATTTTATCCCTCAAAAATATCCGTCAGTTGCTTAACCAGCGTAGCCCTCGAAAAGTATAAGCAAATTGCACGCGAATTCTCTTCCGCTTCTTTTGGCGCTATACGGCAAAGCTCTATATTTTCGACGTCATTCAGCTTAACCCCTAAATTGGTGAGAAAGTGCCAATGGCTCAGGTTCTTCCGCATAAACACTGTTTTCCCAATACTCAAAAGCGTAATGGTATTCCCCATGGCCTGCTGCCTCTGATGATTGAAAATCACAATATCAAGGCTTTGCAAGAACTCGACATACTTTTCAAACGGCATGAAGTCTGTCATGGGTACAAACTTATCTCCGAACCACTCTTTACCCGAACTAATTACTTTCTTGGCGTGTTTTTGATCACCATAAGATAGGGGCGCAAAAATTTTAATGGCTTGTCTCTTGAACGGCAGCAGCCGCCCCAATGCTTCGATGTGATTATTGCTTGGGTCTGCCGAGTTGCCCAGGAGTATGTGCAATTCTTGACGTTCCGGTGTAGTGCCTAGTTCACGAATCATTTTGGGTTCAACCACATTACTCAGGTACATGATACATTCGTGATAGGTGCCTGTAGCTCCATACCATTCTTGAGCCCGTTCCAGGTCACCTTTTATATAGGTTACTAAATGCCCAACCCTGCTGATAACAAAACGACGCAGAAGTTCATTTATATGTGATCGCCAGTAAGTTTTTAAATTGTTGTACTGATATAAATCTCCGCCCCAGATTAGCCAATAGCATTTGGGCAGTAACCACGGACATAAAACTAATAGTCTTACTGTGTTGATATCAAAAAGCCCGTGAAGCATGACTTTTCTAGCTTGATGCATCTGCTTAAGTAACCTGAGGTATCCCTTGAGCTTGCACCATCGGCCAGGTTTACAATGATATGTCGTTTTGTCCAACTTAACTGGATATTGTTGTATCGACCCAATGAGCCAGAATTTATGAACTTCTTCCTGAAATTCCTCCCTAACAAGATTAAAAAAAGGGGGAATAAATTTATCTAACTGTGTGACATGAAGTATCAAAACCGTTCCTTCTCTCGTCAGCCCGCCACTTTACTTCTCAACTATTTGCAACAGCTGTTTTTCGCAATTCATCAATGGCCTTTTCGAAGCCTTGGGCTTCTTTATCTTTGACGGATAACAACAGGGCTTCCGGTTTAATTACGCCCCAGTTCACCTTCAGGACTGGGTCGTTCCAACGGATGGAGCGTTCGTACTCAGGCGCATAGAAGTCCGTGCATTTGTACTGGAAATCAGCTGTGTCACTGATCACCAGAAAACCATGTGCGAATCCTGGTGGCACCCACAACATGCGGCTGTTCTCTTCTGAGAGGTACTCGCCCACCCAATGGCCGAAGTTAGGTGAGTTGATACGAAGGTCCACGGCGACATCGAACACCGCGCCAAGAGTGACCCGTACCAGTTTGCCCTGGGGCTGTTTGATCTGGTAATGCAAGCCGCGTAATGTGTTTTGGACTGAGCGGCTGTGGTTGTCCTGCACGAAGGTTGCGTTTATACCCGCTTTTTTGAAAACTTTATCGTTCCAAGTCTCCATAAAGAAGCCGCGTTCGTCCCCAAACACTTTGGGTTCGATGAGTTTAACATCTGGTATTCTCGTTTCAGTGATTTTCATAGCCTTCGTCTACTTAGCCGTTTTTATCAATTTTTTCAGGTATGCGCCGTAGCTGTTCTTTTTGAGGGCTTCCGCCTCGGCGTGGAGCTCTTCTTCCCCAATAAAGCCCATTCGATAAGCTACCTCTTCTAGGCAAGCTATTTTAAGGCCTTGGCGTTTTTCGAGGGTTTCAATAAAGCCAGCGGCATCGTGCAGAGAATCAAAGGTACCCGTGTCCAGCCAGGCGAAGCCGCGGCCTAACAACTCAACGTTGAGATCGCCTCGCTCGAGGTAGACCTGGTTTACAGTGGTGATTTCAAGCTCGCCCCGGGCGGAGGGCCTCACCGACTTGGCAATCTCGACCACATCGTTGTCGTAGAAATAGAGGCCGGTCACTGCGTAGTCGGATTTCGGGTGGGCTGGCTTTTCTTCGATGGAGACGGCTCGCTGGTTGTCGTCAAACTCCACCACGCCAAAGCGTTCCGGATCGGTTACCTGGTAGCCAAAGACCGTGGCCCCCTTGCCCCTTGCAGCGGCGGCTTGCAGCAATTTGCTCAGGCCCTGGCCGTAGTAGATGTTGTCACCCAACACCAGGCATACGCTGTCTTGGCCAATGAAATCCTCACCAATAATAAACGCCTGCGCAAGGCCGTCTGGGCTTGGCTGTGCTGCATAACTGAGGTTGATGCCCCACTGGCTGCCATCTTGCAGCAGGCGTTTGAAGCCGTCCTGATCCTCAGGGGTGGTGATCACCAGGATGTCCCGAATGCCCGCCAGCATCAGTACCGAAAGCGGGTAGTAGATCATCGGCTTGTCATACACCGGAAGAAGTTGTTTGGAGATACCACGAGTGATGGGGTAAAGGCGGCTGCCAGAGCCGCCGGCGAGGATGATCCCTTTCATTTACTGCTCCAGGTATTCACCGAGGGTGAGTGTCAGCTGGCTTTGCCAGTTGGGGAGTTGAATATTCAAGGCTTTTTCCAGCTTGGTCACACTCAGTCGCGAATTCAGCGGGCGGGTGGCTGGTGTTGGGTAGGCACTGGTTGGAATCGCTTGTGCGTTTTCAGTATCCAGTGTCAGCTCCAACCCAAATTCTCTTGCCTGCCGGAAGATTTCCCGGGCAAAGCCGTGCCAGCTGGTATTACCATTGGGAGCCAGGTGGTACAGGCCTTTCGCAAGTTGACTGTGGATAGCCAGCGTCGTGATCTGGGCAATCAGCCTGGCTGGCGTCGGCGCACCGATCTGATCTGCGACGATACTGAGCTCGGTTTTACTTTGGGCCAGGCGCAGCATGGTTTTCATGAAGTTGTTGCCGCGGGCGCTGTAAACCCAACTGGTCCGAAAAATGAGGTAGTCCGCGCCGCTCTGTGCAATGGCCTGATCACCCTGTAATTTGGTTGTCCCGTAGTGGCTCAGGGAGCCGGTAGCGCTGGTTTCCTGCCAAGGTGTCTCACCGGCGCCCGGGTAGACATAGTCACTGCTGTAGTGCACCAACCGAATACTGTTGGCGGCCGCGTATGCCGCCAGTTGTTCAGGCAAACCGGCATTCAAACGCTCTGCTTCGGCCTGCTGCGCTTCGGCGGCGTCTACGGCCGTCCAGGCTGCGGCGTTTATGATCAGGTCTGGCCGGGTTTCAGCCAGGCACTGAGCCACTGCCTCGTTGTCCAACAGATTTACTGCGCTCCGGCCCGGGGCGATCAGCGTGCCTAGCGGGGAGAGGGTTCGGTGTAATTCAAAACCTACCTGCCCGGTTTTTCCGAGCAGTAATATATTCATGCTCCTGCTCCCTCACCCAGACGTTCCCGTTGGTAGCTGCCGTCCTGCACCCGCCGGCACCAGCCCAGATTATCCAGATACCACTGCACCGTTTTGCGAATGCCGGTTTCGAAGGTTTCCTCTGGAGCCCAGCCCAGCTGTTGCTGGATTTTGCTGGCGTCGATGGCGTAGCGCCTGTCGTGACCGGGGCGGTCTTTGACGTTGGTGATCAAGTCTCGATAACTCCGCTCCTGCGGGCGGAGTTCCTGGAGGATGTCGCAGATGGTGTGCACAACTTCGATGTTCTGTTTTTCGTTATGGCCGCCGATGTTGTATGTCTCACCGGGTTTGCCTTCGGTGACCACTTTATAAAGCGCGCGGGCATGATCTTCCACATACAACCAGTCGCGGATCTGGTCGCCGTTGCCATAGACCGGTAACGGCTTGCCTTCAAGGGCATTCAGAATCATCAACGGCACCAGTTTTTCCGGAAAATGATAGGGGCCGTAATTATTCGAGCAGTTGGTGACCAACACCGGTAAACCGTAGGTGCGTTGCCAGGCCCTCACCAGGTGATCGGAACTTGCCTTGCTTGCCGAGTAAGGGCTGCTAGGCGCGTAAGCCGTTTGCTCAGTAAAGAGGTGTTCGTCCGCATTCGCTGTTTCAGCAGGATGTGGCAGATCGCCGTAAACTTCGTCTGTACTGATGTGATGAAAGCGAAAATTGGCTTTGCGCTCTGCGTTATCCAGGGCCTGCCAGTATTGGCGGGCGGCCTCCAGCAAAGTGTAGGTGCCTACGATGTTGGTCTCGATAAATTCCGCCGGGCCGTCTATTGAGCGATCCACGTGGCTTTCCGCGGCCAGGTGCATGATGGCATCTGGCCGGTGTTTGGCCAGCACGCGGTCCACCTCGGTGCGGTTGCAGATGTCGACTTGTTCGAAGGTGTAGCGGGGGCTGTTACTCACCTGGCCGAGGGACTCCAGGTTGCCTGCGTAGGTGAGCTTGTCGAGGTTGATAACCTCATCCTGAGTATTCTGCAAAATATGGCGGATTACAGCGGAGCCGATGAAGCCCGCGCCGCCGGTAACAAGAAGTTTCATGATGGGAATGGGCTGACTCTAATCGGATTTGTAGGCGTAATTGTAGTAACCGTAATAGCCGTAAGCGGTCGCCGCTTTCTTTTCCATGGCGTTGAGAATGGTGCCCTTGAGGGTGACACCGCCATTCGCCAGCCGGGTTTCGGCAATCTGGATTTCCTTTGGCGTGTTCATACCGAAACGAACAACCATCAAGGTGGTGCCGCACTGCTTACCAATGATGGCCGCGTCCGTTACCGCGAGGATCGGTGGGGTATCCACGATCACCAGATCGAAATTCTGACTGAGGTAATCCAGGAACTCGGTAAACCGGGCCTGCATCAACAACTCGGAGGGATTGGGTGGCGCACTGCCGCGGCTGACCCAGCTCAGGCCATCCAGGTCCGACGCTCGCACAGCCTCTTCAAAGCTCAGCTTGCCGGAAAGCAAGTCGGAAAGGCCATTGGCGGAGTCCTGGTTAAAGACTTCATGCACGTGCCCTTTGCGCATATCGCCGTCGATCACCACCACTTTCTGGCCGGCTTGGGCACAGACAGCTGCCAGGTTGGCAGACATAAAGCTTTTACCAATGCCGGGGCTGGGGCCGGTGATGACCAGGCGGTTGTCGCTGCCCTCCATCATGGCGAAATGCAGCGAGGTGCGCAGGCCGCGAATGGCTTCTATGGAGAGGTCGGCGGGATTGCGCGTGGCTAACAAACCCTGCTTGGGTGCCCCCTTACGGCGCCGCCGATTCGCTGAGCTGCCCTTTTTTTCGCGGCGCTTCTCTTCTTCAGACAGCGGCACCGTGGCGTAGACGGGCAAGTCGAGCTCTTCCAGCTGCTCTGGTGAAACAATGCCCCGGTTGAAGGCGGCACGGAGCAGAACGATCACCATGGCGAGTAGCAAGCCGGTCATGGCTGCCACAGCAACGATCAGATTCCGGCGCGGCGCCACCTGGCCCTGGGTGACTGCGTCGTCAAGGATGCGCACGTTGCCCACTGTGCCGGCGCGCACCAGGCGCAGCTCCTGCATACGGTTCAGCAACTGCACGTATATTTCTTGGGTCACTTGCACGTCTCGGCTCAGGCGCAAGACCTGTTGCTGAGTTTCGGGGAGATCGCCCGTGCGATCTTCAAGTCGATCTTTTTCCCGCTGGAGCTGCTCCTTTTTTTCCAACAGTGAGCGGTATACAGGGTGATTCGGGGTGAAGCGCCGTGCCAGCTCGGATTCCTGCAGTTCCATCTCGTTCAGGCTGGCTTCTATGTTCACCAGACTACTGAGGGCGTTTTCAGTTTCAAAACTGAGATCGATACTGTCACTCTGCAAGCGGTACTCGTTCAGCCGGTTTTCAGCTTCTGTGAGCTGCTGGCGAACACTGGGCACCTGCTCTTCCAGAAATTCCAGGCTCTTTTCCGCTTCCGCTGCTTGCCGGGCTATGTTCTGGGTGAGGAAAACCTGGGTGGTCGCGTTCAGGCTACTTACCAGCTCTTCCGGATCCGTTCCCCGAAGCACAAGGCTGAGAATCCCGGTATCTCCTCCTTGTCCGAGAATTTCCAAACGGTTTTTCAATCCTTTAGTAGCGGCAAGGCGGCTCTTTTTGATGATGTTGAACGTTGCACCTGCAGGGGCGTTCAGTTCCGCCACAGTCAGCTCCAACCAGGGCTCTTCTATGACAAGCTTCTGGCCTTCCCTTCCTTGGCCCAGCACCTCGCCTTCAGTATTAATCAATTGGAAACGGCCGCCACCCAGGGATTCCAGCAGGAACGCCAGCGTGCTGCTCTCGTAGCTTGCCACCAGTTCCTTGATAGTCAGACTCTCACCCGCCCAAACCGAGGCACTGCCTTCCATAAAGCCCGGGCGGGAAATGCCTTTGCGGCGGAGCCAGTCGCCCACAATCGGCAGACTGACTGGTTGCACTTCGACGTCGAGATCGGTCTGGTCGACCACTTGGCCCAGAATCAAGCGGGAACGAAGAATCTCGATTTCGGTACTAGTATCGCTGCTTTGTCCACCGCCTAACATCTCCGCCATATCCGCGCCCGGGATAGTGCCGGACTTCTTCTCTATCTGCACCAGCGCATCGGCTTGGTAAATGGGAGTTGATAAAGTGGCGTGGGCAAACCCCACCAGCGCCAGGATTACCGTGAGCGCAGCAATAAAAATTCTATGATCCCAGAGGCTGCCTAACAGGAAGCCAATGTCGATTTCATCGTCGTTCTGGCGGCTTTGTTTGCCGGGTGCAGTTGAAACGGGTTCGCTCATTCTTTGCTCTTGCTCGTTATTTTAGCTTGGGCAGCCAGGCCTGGACGGCGTTCTGGATCATGTCATGGACGTGTTCAAACGCCTCTGGGCTTTTCTTGTACGGGTCGGGAATATCCGGCTTGCCGGGCAGCCAATGGCTGAGCAGCATGGTCTTGCCAGCCGCTGCCGGGTCTTGTGACCGTACCTGGGCTCGCTGGCTCTCGCTCATCACCAGAATCAGGTCAGCCCGGCGCAGGTGCTCCGTATCTACTTGCCTCGCCTTATGTGCCCTGACGTCCAGCCCGGCCTGTTCGGCCAGACCGGCAGCCGTCGGGTCGGCGCCATGGCCTACCAGCGCGCCCAGCCCGGCGGATTCCACGATTTTGCCCGGCAGGTTGGCTTTCAGCAAAGCCTCGGCTACCGGGCTGCGGCAGATGTTGCCAATGCACAATACCAGAATGTGACCAAACATGGTGTATCAGCTTACTCCGTAAGATTCACTGCGCTGTCACCCAGGAATAATGCACTGAACGACGGAACCAGCAACGAGATAACACGATTCCAACGCGCAAGAGGCGCTGCGGTTACGTACACCAGGTCCCGATTGTTCAGAGTGAAGCTGTCAGCCACCACCATTGCGGTGGCGTCTTTCAGGTTCAGTTGGTACAGGTCGATCAGATGCTCGCTGTCTGGCCCTGCCTGCTCTGATCGGCGCACCACAAACACGCCGGTGGCGTCAGACTGGCGCTCGTTCAGACCGCCCACATTGGAGATGGCTTCTGCCAGCGTCAAACCGTTACGGCCCATGGGCAGGGTTTGCGTTGAGGCTACCTCACCCAGCACGAAAACCTTTCGATCGTTGCCCAAGGGGACATTGATTACATCGCCACTTTGCAGCAGTACGTTGTGCTGTTTATTGCCTTTCTCTAACACGTCTTTCAACGATAGGCTGTAATCGCGGCCATCCCGGGTCAGCACCACATGGCGCCAGTCGCCGTTCTCATCGAGGCCGCCGGCCTGACTGATGGCGTCCACCAGCCGGGTGGGGATGTTGGTCAGCGGGTAGACGCCCGGAGTTTCTACCGCGCCGCTCACGTAGATGCGCTGGCTGCGGAAGGCAGCGACAGACACGTCTACCTGGGGCGCTTCCAGGAAATCGGATAACCGGTCTGCAACCTCTTCCCGCACTTGCTGAGTGGTCTTGCCGGCCACGTTGACGTAACCGATGTACGGGTAATAAATGTCGCCGTTCTCATTGACCACGTTGCCCGATTCCTGCGAGCTGCGCTCAGAACCGGCGGGTATGGTCAGTTCCGGGTGATCCCACACGGTTACCTGCAACACATCGCCGATGCCAATGCGATACTGGAAATCGCTGTCTTCCAGAAGAATCTCTTCCGGGGGGCTCGGTATTTCAGCCACGATCGCCTGGCGCAAATTAGCCGGCCCGATACGGCTGACGTTCACCAGGTGGCTGAAATCCTCTTCCGGCGGGGCCTCGTAATCCGGGTTCCAGCCACTGGTTTCAATGTGGGAGCCGGGCGCAAAGGCACAGCCCTGCAGTGTGAGCAGAGCCAGGGGGAGCAAAATCCTTAATACCATGTGTAATGCCAGAACTGTCTGTCGGTTGTTAGGCTGATGATCATAGCCTGATTCGTGGGTTGTTGCAGTAATCAACGGCTATGGCCCGTAGGTCATGTGTTGTTGATTTGTAATCAGAACCGATAGCGCCAGCTGGCGCCTGCGGACCACTGATCCAGCTCCTCACCAATCAGTTTGATTTTCTTGTCGGTGCCGCGCAGGTTCAACTCCAGTTGGCCCTTGAGAAAGGCCATACCATAGCCCAGGTTAACAATGCCAACAGTCTGGCTGGCCCCGGGGATAAAGTAGCGCACGTTCGGATCCGGGGTCACGGCACGCACCTGGCCCGTGCTGTTCAGCTCGGCGTAGCTGACGGTGACAGACAGGTTACTGCCGCTATCAAAAAACTGGTGGGCACCCAATGTGAGCGCTTCGGCATCACCCTCAAAGGTGCTGGCTATATTGCGACCATGATGGCGATAGCCGGTGCGGTAATTGAAATGCTCGAAGGTGATTTTGGGTCTGGCATTGCCGAGAAAATCATCGGCAATGGTGTTGGTGTATTCGAGGAACCACTGTTGGTCTGACTCGAACAAGCCGGTGGTCCAGTCTGAACCGATCAACCAGGATTTGCGGGCCGGAAAGGCCCCGGCTTCGTCTTCACCCATCATTTGGGTGTAGAAGCCCATGGATTGTTCGCCGATGGCGAAACCGTAGCGTACATCGATGCTGCCCAGCTGATTACCGGGATCGTTGTCGCCACCATCCTGGCTGTTGTCCCGGCCGATCAGCGCATCCAGAAACGATGAGCCGTCTTTCGGGCGCCCGTCTCCGCCGAACATGATGGCGCGGGAAATGCCGATGTCCAGGCCCTGAACCGGGCGGAAGGTAAAGCGCATGCCGAACAGGGAGGGATCGGTGATGGCGCGCTCATCCTGAAATTCGCCACCGAACACCGTGAGGTTCCACGGACCAATCCAGCTCAGCCAGGGTGTGGCGGGGGCCAGATCACGCTTGCGGTTAATCCAGATCGCCGGCACCGGCCGCGCGTTGTTCGAGAGAATCAGGCTGGATTGCCACCCCGGCCCCCACCAGCGGTCGATCGCCCCGGCTCCCAACACCCAATTTCCCAAAGTGCCGGCAAGGTAACTGCCGTCATAACGATAGGGCTCGTCGTCGGTCGGGTTGGCCACCACAGAGGGTGACAGGCCCACCGCCCAGTGCGCGCCCTGCCATTGCAGGTCCAGCCTGACCTGGCCTTCCTCCTGCCGGCCACTGCCGAAGCCCTGCACCAGCGGCTGCTCGGAACTGCCAGCCAGGGTGAGTTCCGCTCGCCCACCGTCCTGGAACTGTTCGCGCTGCTCGCTACGGAGATACGCCATAGCGCCAGCCGTGGCCGCCGCATCGGTGGTAACGCTGGGGTTGATGTCTTTCGCAACGGAGCTCCACATGATCGGCCAGGTCGATGTGGTGCGATCGAAGTGACCACGGTCAGCCAGCTTTTGCAGGGCGTGGCGGGCCCGCACATCGCCCGGCTCAAGCCAGGGCGCAGCGTGCAGCGAGGAGGCATGGATAGCAGCGATCAGGCACGCTACCGCCCCACCGACCAGGGTCCAGCGTTTTGAGGTCATAAATGTTCTGTCTGTAGTTGGCAGGGAGGCAGGCACGGAGGGAGAATCATTCCCCCGACTGTATCCCTGTCAGGATTATTACGTATGTGTAAGAGCGCACTCGATTCTACGTTATCGTATAATACAAACAAGTTAAAATTAGACGATACCCGCCTGTTAATCGGCCTGATCTGCAAAACCTTGTCATACGTTCGCATTTGCAACTATTTTCCCCTGATCGCCCCGACAGACACGCTGATTGCCTGCTGCTTTTGCATGAACTGTATCAACACAATCGCGCGCTCCTCGCCGTCGTAAGCTTTGAAAATAGCGTCGATGCCCTGAAACGGTCCGTCGCTGAGCTCAACGGGCTGCCCGGGCTTGATGCCCCCCACGTCTGCCACCGCATGCAGACTGTCTTCGATGTGCTGGATTACCTCATCCCCGATGGCGGCCGGCTTGCCCGCAAACCCCACCACTCGCAGCACGCCCCGCGTGGAGCGCAGCTTGGCCCACATGGGGTCGGTTTGTTCCAGATGGACGAACAGGTACCCCGGAAACAGCGCCTCCAATTTTTTGGAGCGCTTGCCCGCTTTGATTTTTTCCACGGTGATTTTCGGGTAGAAGCAGGTGATGCCCTGGTTCTGCAGGTTGTCCAGCGCACGATCGCCTTGGGCGGGCTTGTGTTGCAGTGCGTACCAGGTCATGCGGCTTACCTTCCGTGGGCAATAAAAAAGGGATTGAGCAGGTCTTCCTTGCCGTAGGTGAGCGGCGCTCCGTCAAGCGTCTCCACGCGCCCACCGGCGGCAACCAACACCGCGTGGGCGGCGGCGGTGTCCCATTCGCAGGTAGGTCCCAGCCGGGGGTACACGTCGGCACGGCCTTCGGCGATGCGGCAGAACTTCAGGGAACTGCCCGCCTGCACCAGTTCATGCTCACCCAGCGTTTCGATGAACGCCCGGGTACCGTCATTCAGATGGTTTTTACTGGCCACTACCCGCTTTACGGTATGGGGTTGTGCCCCATCCATGCGGTGCACTTTGCCCGCCCGGTCACGCTTGTGAGCGCCCTCACCTTTCACCCCCCAGAACGCCTCTTTCAACGCCGGGGCGGTAACCACGCCCAGCACGGGCTCGCCGTTTTCGATCAGCGCAATGTTCACCGTGAACTCGCCAGAGCGCTGGGTGAATTCCCGGGTGCCATCGATGGGGTCAATCAGCCAGAAGGTTTGCCAGTGTTGCCGCTCTTCCCAGGGAATGGTTGCACCCTCTTCCGAGAGGATCGGAGTATCCGGCGTTAGCGCCCGCAATCCTTTGACAATTACGTCGTGGCTGGCCACATCCGCCGCGGTGATGGGGGATTTATCTTCCTTGAACTGAACCTTGAAGTCCGACTGATAGATGTGAAGTACCCGCTCGCCGGCCTCATCGGCAATGTGGATCACGGCGGGCAAAAAATTGCTGTGGTGCATCGGGAGCGTCCTGCTAGGAAAAGGCTATGTAGTCTAACGGAGAGCAGTGGGCAGTGTCAGGCTTGGGTATGGAATCAGGCGCCGCGATCTCTTCGTTAACCGACCCACATCAATTCCACCTTCCGGGCTTTGAGCTACGCTATGGAGAGTTCGCACTGAAAGGACTCACTCATGAAACTACGCTTCCTTGGTGGCGCAGGCACCGTTACCGGGTCTCGCTACCTGCTCTCGGACGATAAACACCGATTGCTGGTGGACTGCGGCATGTATCAGGGCGTAAAAACCCTACGCAAGCGAAACTGGGCCCCCTTCCCCGTCGACCCATCGACGATCGACGCAGTCGTGCTTACCCATGCCCATATTGACCACAGCGGCTACCTGCCTGCCCTGGTGAAAAACGGGTTCAAAGGCAAGATCTACTGCACGAAAGCCACCCATGCGCTGTGCAAGGTACTGCTGCCTGACGCCGGTTTTCTGCAGGAGGAAGACGCAAAGTATGCCTTCCGCAAAAAATTCTCCAAGCACGAGCATCCAGAACCGCTGTTCACCGAGAAAGATGCGTGGGAGGCACTCAAACACTTCGAGTCTCTGCACTACCACGAGGCCTTTGAGCCGGTGAAAGGCATGGAAGTGATATTCACACCCGCGGGCCACATTCTTGGGTCTTCCTGCGTACACGTGACCCATAAAGCCAGTAACCGAACTGTGGTGTTCAGCGGTGATGTCGGGCGGCAGGATGACGTCATCATGCGGCCACCCGAGCCGATCGCCAAAGCGGACGTTCTCATTTGTGAGTCCACCTATGGTGATCGCGCCCATGCCGTGACGGACCCGGAGGAAGAGCTGGCGCAGATCATCACCCGAACTGCTGGCCGCGGCGGCATCGTGCTGATGCCAGCCTTTGCGGTGGGCCGCGCGCAGATGCTGCTGTACCTGATACACAAGATTATGGGCCAGCAACGCATACCCAAGTTGCCGGTGTACCTGAACAGCCCCATGGCCATCAAAGCCACCGAAATCTTCTGCAAGCACCATAAAGAGCACAAACTCAGCGCCGCCGAATGCGAAATGATGGATGACCAGACCCATTTCGTCCGCACCGTTGAGGAATCCATTGAGCTGGATTCCGCACGTTATCCCTGTGTGATTATTTCCGCCAGCGGCATGGCCAGTGGCGGGCGGGTGCTGCATCACCTCAAGACGCTATTACCCAACCCCAGGAACAGCGTGGTGTTTGCGGGCTTTCAGGCGCCGGGTACTCGCGGGGATGCCCTGGTGAACGGAGCAGAATCCGTGAAGATCTACGGGGAGTATTGGCCGGTGAAAGCCGAGATTTACAACCTGGATTCTTTGTCTGCTCATGGGGATTACAATGAGATTCTTGAGTGGCTGGGGCAAGGTTCTCTGGAGCCGGAGAAGGTTTATGTGACCCATGGGGAGATGGTGGCTAGTGATGTAATGCGTAAGCGGATTGCGGAGCGGTTTGGGTGGGAGGTTGAGGTGGCGGAGTTGTTTGATGAGGTGGGGGTTTAGAACCAGCCGCTTAAGCCTTTAGCTCACCGAGGCACTTCGGCCACGGGCATGACGAGCATTGTGGTCAGAACACCCATCCCTGAGTGACTCACAAAGATCTGTTTATATATCCAGAAGCACCGCCAAACTGCGCTTTTTCAACCAGGCTTGAATAATGAATTTCATCCCTTTTCCCAATCGCTATCGGCTTGACCGGAACGACTATTTCAAATGGCTCCACGTCAGTGGTAAGAACCACTCCCATGCCGATAATAGCGCCCTCACCCACATTTACCCCTGGCGCAATGCTTACGTTAATTCCAATCCACACATTGTGGCCAATAGTAACGGGCTTAGCGATATTTACAGAGTCATAAGGCAATAGATCACCCTCATAACGATGATTTCTCGAATAAAGCGTAAAATTTCGGGAAATGTGAACATTATCACCAATAACAACGCCACCTTCGGCCCGAATAAATGCACGATCATTTATATGAACATTATTCCCTACAACCATTTGAAACGCACCAGAAACTGAAACGCGACCATTTAATCTCACGCCTCGACCGCACTCAGAAAATTTTCCCTTTTGAAACTCATTCACACCAATGTAGTATACCGATCTGAGCATAATCAGAAATTTGCTAGTAACATAAAATGGGAAAAATAGAACCCGTATTTTCGAAAAACACACGTCAAGTAAAAAGTTCACAAAGTCAAAAAACCGTTTATTGTGCATGGTTACCACCAAACTTTCTAATAGCGAGAAAAGCGCCGCCAATTGCAAGCATCAACGCCACCTGAACAGTAAGTAAAACATGTACTTTGACAGCAATTTCCAAGGCTTCGCCTTGCGAAAAACCAAACATAATAAGACCGCTAACCCAAGCAAGCTCAAATGTTCCTACATTAGCAAAGCCTTGAACTGGCATTAAGGACAAAGGAACCATAATCACTGAAACAATTACCATTGACGCGGGTTTAACATCGTAGCCCAAAGACATCGACAAAAAATAAAAATTTCCCAGTATACAAAACCAAATCAAGCTAGTTAGAACGATCATCTTTATGAAAACTAACGGCCTGAACCGATCAATATCTAATACTTTATTCCATATTTGACGAAACACTCCGGAGCATTTAGCAAGGAAAAATATCAACAATAATAAAAAGAAAATCACTGTGATAGTGAAAAAAGTATATGTGCTTTGATTTATCCCTAGATCTTCAAAAATTTTATATGCTTCAGCCCACAAAAAGACCACTATCACAGTAAGCGTTAAAATAAATAAAAAGTCCAGTATACGACATAAGAAAAGCGCCGCACCCGACTCACTTAACGATTGATTAAGGAAATATTTGCACAACAAAGGAAAAGACAGTTCACCTAGTTTGAGCGGGAAAAAATAATTTGACGCACCGTGAACTAATGAGACGCCGTATAATATATAAGGCGAAACATTCGATACTAGTAATTCACAAAACCTAACTGAGCGAAACACATAATTAATCATGAACAGAGCGAACGAAACACAGAAAAAAAACCAGTCTATTGAGTAGGTAAAAGGATTCACAAAGTTCAAACCAGAATGCCAGAGAACACCCCCCAATATGAGCAGACTGAATATCGTTGAAGCAACCACCCTAATAATAAATGAACGACTCACCGCTGATAACCATATTGTTCTAAGAGGTCGCCGCAAATATCCGCCAGCATTTCATCTTCATCAGCTGAAGCGCCTTTGTAAGGCTGTGCGCCTATGTTATACCGTTCGGAAATTAATTCCGTTGCAGCGCCAGCTTTATCATTCGACATTCCGAGCCATATCAACGTATCGAGAAACAACTCTTGATCTGAGAAAAGATCTTCAAACCTCACTACCCGATATCTTTCACCCAAGTCGCGACAATCATTCTCAATCACTCGATTGACGAGCGTCCAGAACCAAAACAATCGCACATGCTGGGACATTTTCAGCCAAAGGCGCGCGGTTTTAATCCCAAGATGTCTCGGCTTAATCAACCAATAAGGAAAGAAGCGACTCACCAAACCCTTGAAGCCTCTAAAAACACCATGTCTGAGATGTGATTCAGCATATGTTTTTGGATCTCGAACAATATGTAAAATTCGCACCCCTTCAAACTGATCCACGAGCAGATCGCACAATCCAAACATGAAATTGTTGGACTCGACATATATTTCATGCGCCTGCCTTTGAATCAGACCGCCTCTGAAGAACCTAATAAAAAACAACGACCATCGATCTGATAATAATCCAGAAGCACGAAGAGTCGAAATGATCCTGAAAATCCTGCTCGGGCTCGGCTCATGATAAGCTGAAATTGTGTCTCCGCTGACTTGATGCAGTACTTTAGCCAGGGACTGTGTACCAGTCCTACCCGTTGACACAATGAAGCTACATCTCATTCACGCTTCCTCCCCAACGAAATATAAATCAGGCTAGTAACTTGCTCGGAAATTAGTCCAATAAGAAATATAATGACACCGGTTGTTAAGAGCAACGCAGACATGTTCGTAAACCTGCCCATCTCTATAAGGGTATATATGGCGTAGACTGAACCCATCAATAAGAAAGAGATTGAGATCGGAAAAAAAACCTTGAGCGGACTATATAAAGTCGCGACCTTAAAAATGATTAACAGAAAACGAATGCCATCTTTGATCGGATTTAAGTGACTCTTTCCAGTTCGCTTTTTAACTGATATCGGGTAGTAGCCTACCGAGTAACCAGCTCGAAAAAACGCCATAGTAAGGGTTGTCGGATAGGAAAACTTATTTGGCAAGAGTTCAAGAAACTCTAGAGCCTTCAGACGCTTGACAATGCGAAAACCAGATGTCAAATCGAGAATTTTCTGCTCAGTGATTTTGGACGCAAGAAAGTTATATATCTCATTTGCAAGATGCCTATGGTAATTTGCCTGTCCTGATTTCGAGCGCGCACCGACAACCATGTCGTAACCACCGGACTCCAAATGACTGAAAAGCGTCTTGATATCGGAAGGACTATGTTGCCCATCTGCATCCATCATGACTATTAGCTCTGATCTCGCACTCAGGATTCCAGTCTTGATTGCCGCTCCGTTGCCCTTTGAATACGGATGACAGATCACCCTAGCACCAGCTAGCTTGGCTTTTGTTGCAGTGTCATCTGATGACCCATCATCGATCACCAAAACCTCGTTCACAAAGCCAATCTTGACCAGTTCGCTCACGACCTGCTGTATTGTGCCTGCCTCGTTTTTCGCAGGAAGAATAACGTCAATAGATCCAGATACTTTCATCCTAATTCACACCCTTGCGTTCTGATCGTTGAACCTTAAATGCCTCAATTACCTCTTTCACATCGTTCAACTCAATACTGTTCTTTTTCTTCTCAAGCGGATTTATAGAAGAGTTTATATGATTTTCGCTTCTTTGAAGAAATTCTTCTGCATCTTCAAATAGGCCAGCTGAACCGAGCAAATATGCAGCATTGAGTAAGTAACCAACATCGTTTGAAAGGTCATAATTAGACTCCAGATAATAGATTGACTTCCCAAGATCGCCCTGTATTTTCGCGAGCCTTGCCATGTTGTTTTCGATACTGATTCTAGCACCGGTAACCTGGTGAAAAGAGCTGGACTCCAAGTATGCTGAAATGATCGTCTCCAGATCATTCAAATCCAGATCACAACGATCAGTACCAGCTCGCTCAGTTAGCCAGTTCAAGCCCTCAAGACTTGCATGTTCAAATTTTGCTCTCTCGATCACATGCAGAAGTTCTTCAAGATCGTATTCAATAAAACTTCCATTAAAGTGGTTGCACCTGTCCACAATAAAACCATACAAATAGTACCCGGCATCGTTTGTCGTGTTGGCCTGACCATCTCTGAAAACTTTTTTTGCTTGAATAAAACGGCCCTGCTCAAGCTCATGTCGGACGACCTCCAACCTCGCTCTGAGTGATTCAGGTTTATCCTGTAGCCAAACATGAAACAAAACCCCGGATTGACCCCACGTCGATGCTGAGCTATGTGTTACAAAAGCCAAAATAAGAATATATGGTATAAAAATGAGAACCGTTATTTTTTTTGCTAAAAAGGTGTATGTGCCAACAACAATTGCAATCCAAAGTCCGAGCAATGGTAGATAATTCCTATGCTCAAAATATAGTTCTAACGGTAAAAATGTTGACTCTAATATATGACCGAACAAAAACCACCCAATACCGAAGAACGCCAACGGTATTTTCCGGCGAAACAATGTACTGAATGCAAGAGTTCCAAGCAAAAAGCACCAGCTGAGAAATGTAGAAATCGGCTGAAACAGTTCTCTTGACACCTCATAATCATCGTGAAATGCGCCTGTCGCTGACATTCTAGGAATAAATATTTGCACCAAATAATCTAAAATCACCCGGCCTTGCGTCATTAACCTCTCGATCATCGTAAAATCACGCTTGGCATATAGCTCATGCATTCGTGAAGCGTTAATACCATAATACGACACGAGCATCAGCACTAAAACAGCCGAAAATAAGATTGCTGTTTTGTATAAATGAGGGCTCTCATTTTTTGACTGCTTAACCAGGAATCCCATACAAGCTGCATAAAATACGACAGAAACGGCAGTCTCTTTGAACAACAGCCCGATCAACGTAACTATGCCCGATAAAAAAATAAAAGCTGTTGCTTTCAGCCTATTATCTTCACTCCATGCATATGTCAACAATATAAGAGCTAAAACGGACATTGTTCCTGACAAGAGTGTCATCCGCTGAATTGTCATAAATACTGCTGAGACCTGGATCGGTGAAATTGCCCAAATTAGCGCAATTACGAAACCCAAAAATACAGACTCTTTTTTCGAATCTTTTTTTACTATTAATAAAATACGGTAAACAAGCCAGAACACCAGTAAAGCATTTAAAGTATGAATTAAGACATTGGTAAATTTAAATTCTAACGCGGGCGCAGGCCATGCATTATCATCTATTAGTAGCGCTAGAAAGCTTAAGGGTCGTCCGGTTGCACTTGATCCGCTACTAATGAGATCAAGAACTTCGGCAGCAGTATCGATTTCTCCATCGTTACCTGCCAGTTTCTGGAAATGAATTGGATCATCCAGAAGGAATGGACCGGTAATCCCGGGCTTGTACAGAAGAATAACTACCGTCAATAGAGCAAAGGGCAAAAGTAGTGAAAGTATGTATTTCCAATCTGCACGCATAATTAATCCAAAAAAATAGCCGGCTTGTAGGCCGGCTATTTCAAACACTTTCAAGAGTATGAACGGTAAGCGCTCAGCCTCAGTTAGCGGCAGTTAGCCGGACGATATTTAGCTTCCACGTCACCGCCATTACACGTCCATTCGACGCTACCTGCAGTTACAGAACCACGATAAACGATGTTTGAACCTGCAGTCACGCCTGCTGCTGCCTTGAACACAACAGAAATAGTCGTATTGTTAATCGCAACGTTGCTTACGTACTGGGAATTGGGGGAGGTGTAACCTGCACTAGTAGCGTTGTTCGGCCAGTTTGACGTAGAAATTCGGTATTCAGACACAGTAGTTCTCGCAGCATTAGCAGCTGCGATGCCTTCAGTAATCTTTGCGCGAGTAGTGTAGTCCTGGTAGGCAGGAATCGCTACCGCTGCGAGTATACCGATGATTGCTACCACGATCATCAATTCGATAAGCGTGAAGCCCTGTTGCGCCCGGTTGATCTCGATATTTTTCATTATTAAACCTCTGCGTAATTCAGTTTTAGTCTCAAAATGACCCCACAGTTGGCGACTATTTACCCCAACCGTCTTGAGCCCTGCATCATTCAAGCAGGTCGCATGCCAAGTTCGTTAGTCAACGCGCGAACTCTTTGGTTTCAGTCACTCAGTCGAGTACCTACCATGGCGGAATCGCCGACCAATTGTAAAAAAATGTCAATTTGCGTCAGTCGGTGACAAAAATGGGCACCCCAGAGCACCATAATGCGGCCTAAAATCAAACTCTCACCGAATTGAGGCCGGCGTTACAGTTGGTGACTTCCAAAACCAATCCCAGCCAACTAAACTCAGGTTAACTCACACTAACCAAATTTTCAGCAACTTAGGCAGCAGTCCTTATATTTTTTATGGCTACCAATAAAAGCAATGTCACGCTCACAGGTCTCGCGCGCCGATTTGTCGAAGATGGCCTACTTGACGAAGCCACAGCAAAGGATGCATTTCTCCAAGCATCTCAGAATCGCATACCTCTGATCACTTACCTGGTACAGAACAATTTAGCGAATAGCCGTGGGCTGGCGTTTTCCGCTGCCATGGAGTTCGGCGTATCGGTGTTGGACCTCAGCGCCTTTCTGCCAGACATGCTTCCTGAGAAAGTGGTCGACGAGAAACTCGTACGCAAGCACAACGCGCTTCCGCTGTATAAAAGGGGTAATCGACTTTTCATTGCGGTCTCCGACCCCACGAACATCCAGGCCCTTGATGAAATCAAATTTAATACCGGACTGAGCACAGATGCAGTATTGGTCGATGACGCCAAGCTCCGAGAGGCCATCGACAAATATTTGGAGTCACAAGATACATCGATGGGTGATCTAGACGATGCCGACCTTGAGGGCGTCGAAACCGAAGCCGGCGATCAGGATGATGATGGCAGCGTTGCCCTAACCGAAATCGACGACGCACCCATTGTCAAATACGTCAATAAGATGTTGCTTGACGCCATTCGTGGCGGTGCCTCGGACGTTCATTTCGAGCCCTATGAAAAAATCTACCGCGTTCGATACCGAACTGACGGGATGCTCAAGGAGATTTCCCGCCCGTCTATAAAACTCGCACCGAAAATTTCCGCACGTGTAAAAATCATGGCGCAGCTGGACATCTCTGAGCGCCGGGTTCCTCAGGACGGGCGGATCAAGATGAAGCTTTCCAAAACCAAAGCCATCGATTTCCGGGTGAATACGCTGCCCACCCTTTGGGGTGAAAAGATTGTTCTGCGGATTCTGGATCCGAGCCAGGCTAAGCTGGGTATCGATGCGCTCGGGTATGAAGAAGACCAGAAACAACTTTACCTGGACGCCCTGAAGCAACCCCAGGGCATGATTCTGGTCACGGGACCCACTGGCTCTGGTAAAACGGTATCGCTGTACACCGGTTTGAACATCCTCAACACCGCTGAGATCAACATTTCCACCGCGGAAGACCCTGCGGAAATCAATCTTGAAGGCATAAATCAGGTAAACGTGAACAATCGCGTGGGTCTGGGGTTTGCAGAAGCGTTGCGGGCGTTTCTGCGTCAGGACCCGGACGTCATCATGGTGGGTGAGATCCGGGACCTCGAAACCGCCAACATTGCCATCAAGGCCGCGCAAACGGGCCATATGGTTCTCTCCACACTCCACACTAACAGTGCGGCAGAGACGCTGACCCGGATGATGAACATGGGCGTGCCTGCTTTCAACATTGCGACGTCTGTCAGTCTTATCATTGCCCAACGACTTGGGCGGCGCCTGTGCGTGGCCTGTAAAGAACCCTTGAAAGTGCCCACCGACATCCTTTTGGAGGAAGGGTTCACACAGGAACAAATTGATACAGGCTTCACGTTGTACCGCCCCAAGGGCTGTGATAAATGCAATGGAGGATATAAAGGCCGCGTCGGTATCTATGAAGTGGTCAAGATTACCGACGAGCTGGCAAACATGATTATGGAAGAGGCCAGCTCCATTCAAATTGCAAAACAGGCGCAGGCAGACGGCTTCAGGAATCTACGCCAGTCGGCCCTCCGAAAAGTGATTGAGGGCGTGACCAGTCTAGAAGAAGCTAACCGCGTGACGAAGGATTAAGCATGGCAGAGAAAGCACAGAAACTGGAATCGTTTATCTGGGAAGGCAAAGACCGGAAAGGCAATAAGTCGAAGGGCGAGTTGCTTGGATCTAATCTTGCGCTTGTCAAAGCTCAGCTTCGCAAACAGGGCATAGTGCCTGACAAGGTAAAAAAGAAGCCCAAACCGTTGTTCGGCAGCAGCAAGAAGATTACTCCTTTCGACATTGCCATGTTGACTCGGCAGCTCGCTACAATGATGAAAGCAGGCGTTCCGCTTGTACAAAGCTTCGACATAGTTGCGGATGGCCTCGAGAACAAGGGGCTGCAAGATCTCGTAATGAGCATTCGCAACGATATTGCGTCCGGCACCAGTTTTGCTGGCGCCCTCAGTAGACATCCAAAGTACTTTGACGATTTGTACTGCAACCTCGTTGACTCGGGTGAAAAGGCGGGCGCGCTGGAACAGATGCTTGACCGAATCGCTACTTACCTTGAAAAAACAGAAATCCTGAAAAAAAAGGTCAAGAAGGCGATGACGTATCCTATTGCCGTGGTGGTGGTTGCCATTGTTGTGACT
Organism: Marinobacter sp. M-5; assembly: GCF_032911545.1. NCBI lineage: Bacteria > Pseudomonadati > Pseudomonadota > Gammaproteobacteria > Pseudomonadales > Marinobacteraceae > Marinobacter > Marinobacter sp. M-5. Next base: position 948,769 of record NZ_JAWJEK010000001.1, on the reverse strand, counting down.
GCAATTTTGTTGGTGAAAGTGGTTCCTCAGTTTGAAGCCCTGTTTCAGGGATTTGGTGCAGACCTTCCTGTTTTCACTCAGATGGTTGTCGGATTATCAGAATGGATGCAGCAGTGGTGGTTCGCGGTGCTTCTAGGAATCATGGGTACTGTATTCGTCTTTAAGGAAACTAAACGCCGATCGCAAAAGTTTTCTGACGCTGTGGACAAGTTTAGTCTCAGAATCCCGATTGTCGGCGAAATATTGGATAAATCTGCAGTAGCGAAATTCGGCCGCGTTCTATCAACCACCTTCGCAGCAGGTGTGCCGCTGGTAGATGCGCTTGAATCAGTATCTGGAGCGACAGGCAACGCTGTATATCGCGACGCAATCCGGACAATAAAGAACGATGTCTCCAGTGGCACTCAACTGCAGGCATCAATGCGCCGAGTTGACGTTTTTCCTACGATGGCGGTTCAGCTTACAGCCATTGGCGAAGAATCCGGCAATCTGGACGAAATGCTGTCGAAGGTGGCGGAGCATTACGAAGCAGTAGTTGATGATATGGTCGATAATCTGACCGCCCTAATGGAGCCAATGATTATGGCGGTTCTTGGCGTGCTAGTAGGCGGTTTGATCGTTGCCATGTACCTGCCGATCTTCCAGATGGGCATGGTCGTCGGCTAACGTTTCCTCTGTGGCGTCGGGTTACACTCCACTAATCCGACCCACCCTTCCTTCATTTTTTGCTTGTCCGGAAAATTCATGCAATTCCTTGATGCTCTGCTATCCACACCCTGGCTCATCTACTTCACCGTCATCTTAATCTCCCTCTGCATCGGCAGTTTCCTCAACGTGGTGATCCTGCGCTTACCAAAGATGATGCAGCAGGACTGGCGCTGCCAGTGTGAGGAGTTTCTGGAGTTGCCGGAGGGCCAGCGCAAGCCGGAAACACCCATCACCCTCTCCTCGCCAGCCTCCACCTGCCCGTCGTGCGGCCACCGCATCCGCGCCTGGGAGAACATTCCGGTCATCAGTTATCTGTTGTTGCGGGGTCAGTGCTCCGCCTGCAAAACGCGGATCTCACCGCGCTATCCGATGATTGAGGCGATCACGGCAGCATTCTCCGTGATTACCCTGGCCATTCTGGGGCCGACGGAAGCGGCGTTGTGGGCGTTGCTGCTGGTGTGGTCGCTGGTTGCGCTGACGATGATCGATTTCGATACCCAGCTGCTGCCAGACAGCATCACGCTGCCACTGATGTGGCTGGGCCTGGTGCTGAACTATTTCGGCGTGCTGACGGACTTTCACAGTGCGTTCTGGGGCGCGGTGGCCGGTTATCTGTCGTTGTGGTCGGTGTACTGGCTGTTCAAGCTGGTGACCGGTAAAGAAGGCATGGGCCACGGCGATTTCAAGTTGCTGGCGGCGCTGGGCGCCTGGCTAGGCTGGCAGTTGCTGCCGGCGGTGATTCTGCTGTCATCGGTGGTGGGGGCCGTGGTAGGTATTTGCCTGATTGTGTTCCGTAATCGGGGACGTGAGGTGCCGATTCCTTTCGGGCCCTATCTGGCGGCGGCCGGGTTGTTATCCTTGTGGTTTGGTGCCGATATTCAGGCATGGTGGTTCGGGTTCCTGGGGGTTTGACGGTGGTAGTGATCGGTTTGACCGGCGGCATTGGCTCTGGCAAGTCCACAGTGGCCCGGCTGTTCGGGGATCTTGGGGTGCATTGGGTGGATGCGGACATCGTCGCGCGGGAAGTGGTTGAGCCGGGCACCCCTGCGCTTGCCCACATTGCTGAGCATTTCGGGCCAGACATCCTCCTGCAGGACGGCCATCTGGACCGCGCGCGGCTGCGCACGGTCGTCTTCGAGCACACAGAAGAGAGGGCGTGGCTGGAAGCACTGCTGCACCCGGTGATCCGCGATGAGCTGATTCGCCAGCTGCATTCCCGGGATACGGACCCGGCCTACACCCTGCCCTACGTGCTACTGGTGTCGCCCTTGCTGCTGGAAACCGACCAGCATGAACTCGTGAACAAGGTGATTGTGGTCGACGTGCCCGAGGACGTTCAGATTGAACGCACCATGGCGCGCGACGCCAATCCCCGTGATCAGGTGGAGCGGATCATTGCCGCCCAGATGCCCCGCGAAAAACGCCTGCACAAAGCGGACGAAGTGGTTGATAATACGAAGCTGATAAGCGACGTGGAACGTCAGGTCAGTGAGCTACACACACAGTTTAAGGTGGCCTTTGGGTAAGCCTTTAATAAAGCGAACATGGGCTGTCCTCGGAATGGGCTGTTTGTTGGCCACGGCCAAGGTTAGCGCCGCTGAGCCGGTGTTTGTTGTGCAGGACCCCGCCGTTGGCGATGTGCTTTCCCCCGCATCGCTGCCCCCGGATTTCTTCGACTTCTCCCCCGACGAGTACTGGCTTGAGCCCAGGGATTCCTACTGGATGAATTTCAGTAACTGGGTACTGCGCCAGGAGCGCACCCAGAGCGAGCGCATCCAGGCCCTCGGCGAATGGGCGGATCGCACCTTTTCCGGGGAAGACGCCGGGCTGCCCAACAACCAGAGCTATCTGAGGCTGGGCTTTGCGACCGAGTCCGAATACGGCGACCCGGCCCAGTTCGAGCCGGAAGCCCGGTTCCGGCTGGACGTACCCACCGTGGAAGAAAAACTGCGGCTGGTGATCGAGAGTGAGAGCGACGAGCTGATCCCCCTCTCGGAACGGCGCCGTGACCGCGCGCTCACCGAAGATGAGCGCTCGGAAACCGAGGCCACCGGGGCCCTGCGCTACCTGTCGGAGGTGGGCGACGCCATCAACCTCAGCAACGACGTGGGTGTGCGGCTGAGATTCCCCACCGACGCCTTCTGGCGCGCCACGGCCGACAAGCGCTGGCAACTGGATGAAGATTGGAGTCTGAAAGCCCAACAACGACTGTATTATTTCCACCAGGATGGCTGGGGTGCCCGCAGTTCGGTAGCGGTCGGCCGCGATCTTGGCAATGGTTGGGATTTCCTGTCCGCCAGCGAGCTGGAATGGGTCCATGACGACCGCATGTTCGACGTGGCGCAAACCTTCAACTTCTACAAGCGCCTGAATAACCGCTCCACGCTGAACCCCCGCTTCGGTATCCTTGGCGAAAGCCAGCCCACCTGGCGACAAACCTCCCTCTTCGCTGACCTGACCTACCGTTACCGGTTGCACAGTGACTGGTTGTTCGGAGAGATCATTCCGGCGCTGGAATTCCCCCGTGACGAGAGCTTTAAAGATCGGGCTTCTCTGATTCTGCGAATCGAATTGTTTTTCTCTGGCCAAATTGACCGACGATGACCTACACCCCGCAAAATGCCCTGACCCTGACGCCCATCGCCTACACCCGCTCCTGTTTCAGCGACAAGTTCGGCGTGCCCCGGCAGCCGGGACTGACCCGGTTCGCCCGCGCAGACCTGTTGATTGAGGCGCCCTTTGATCGCGAAGAGGCCTTCCGCGGACTGGAAACCGCCAGCCATCTGTGGCTGACCTTTCAGTTTCATGAGGCGGTACGCGAGGACTGGCGGCCGGTCGTGCGCCCGCCGCGGCTCGGCGGCAATCGCAAAATGGGGGTCTTTGCCAGCCGCTCGCCGTTCCGCCCCAACAGCCTGGGGTTGTCGGTGGTGCGCAATGAGGGCCTGTGCCGCAGAAACGGCCAGCTGGTCCTGCAAATCAGCGATCACGATCTGATCGACGGCACCCCGATTCTGGACATCAAACCCTACCTGCCGTTTTCCGACTCGGTCCCCGGGGCCACTCTGGGCTGGGCGGACACGCCCCCCACCGACCGCATGGCGGTGGTGTTTCTCGATGAGGCCACAACCCAGCTGCAGAACCTGCCGGCGGATCGCTATCCGCAATTACGGGAGCTGATCGAGGATGTGGTCAGCTACGACCCCCGCCCCTCGTTCCGCCGGGGCCGGGACGAAGATCGCGTTTACGGGGCGCACCTGTATGATCTGAACGTGCGTTTCCGCTTTGTTTATGACAACGCCGGAGAACGTGTCGAAGTGCTAACTGTCTGTTAAACTGGCGGCTGTTTGGACAAATGTTCATCAGTCACAGGGAATGCGTGTCTTGCCTTTGATCCGGTTATTCAAACGAATAGGTGTACGGCCATTGGCAGCCCGGTTGCTGGTCTACGTATTGCTGTTCAGCGTGGTGCTGTCTCTGGCGGCAACCGGCCTGCAGATGATCGGCGAATACGATCGCCGCACCGAAGACCTGCGCTACACCCAGCAGCGGGCCGCGGATCTGATTTCCGGCTCGATGAGCAACAACATCTGGCTGATGAACTTCAGCGAGGTGGCCAACAGCCTCGATGACATGCGCGCCATGCCCGTGATCCAGCACGCCCGGGTGGTCACCTCCAACGGTGAGGCGTTCAGTACCGGCACCTATCCCGAGGGGCGGGTGATTTCCCAGTCGTTCCCGCTGATACTCAACCGCCCCCAGTACACCGGCCCCCGCAACCTGGGCACGCTGACCGTGACCTCTTCTGTTGAGCAGGTGCACGACGAACTCATGGACCGGGCGCTGTTTACCCTGCTGTTCCAGTCCCTGATCGTTACGCTGGGCACCCTGGGGCTACTGCTGATCGTGCGACTGACCCTGTCACGACATCTGGAAACCATGGCGGATTACGCCGCCCGCCTGAATCTGGACGCCCTCATCGAGCCGCTGAAACTGCGCCGCAAGGCTCCCCGGTCAGCCGATGAGCTGAGTGAGCTTGAGCAGGCCCTGAACACCATGCGCCTGCAATTGCTGGAGGACACCCGCTCCCTGCGCCAGACCACTCTGCAATCCCAGGGCGAACGTGATGAGGCGGTGCGCGCCAACCACGCCAAGAACCAGTTTCTGGCCAACGTCAGCCACGAATTACGCATACCGCTGCAATCGGTGCTGGGCTACGCCACCCTCTTGGGCGACACACCGCTGGATCAGGAACAGCGGGAGTTCGTACAGACTCTGCTGAGCGCGTCCGAGAGCCTGTCCGCCATCATCAACGACCTGCTGGACATCTCCAGCATGGAGGCCGGCAAACTGGTGCTGGACGACCTGCCCTTCGACCTGCGGGAAACCCTGAACGATCTGGTGCACATGCTGGGTACCCGCGCGCGGGAAAAAGGGCTGGCGCTGGAACTGCGGGTGGATGAAAACCTGCCCTGGGCGCTTCGTGGTGACCCCGTGCGCCTGCGCCAGATCCTGCTGAATCTGACCTCCAACGCCATCAAGTTTACCGATTCCGGCCATGTGCTGATCAGCATTGAAGTGCTGGGCCGCAAGGACAACCGGGTACGCCTGCGCCTGGCGGTGGAAGACACCGGGGTCGGCATCAACCCGGAAGACACTCCGCTGGTGTACGAGCCCTACATGCAACTGGGCCAGAGCTTCCAGCGCCAGCTCCCCGGTGCCGGCCTGGGTCTGACCATCTGCCGCCAGCTGGTCAAACTGATGGACGGCTCCCTGGACCTGGAAAGCCGGCCCGGCGAAGGCTCCACCTTCTGGGTGGAGGTGTCGCTGCCGGTGGCGCCGGAGAGCACCACCCGCGTCCGTCCTGATACCCGCATGATCCGTGGCAAGCGCATTCTGGTGGTGGACTCCTACGAGCTGTCCCGCAAGATTACCCTGGAAATGCTGTCCCGCTTTGAATTGCAGATCGAGGCCGTGAAGGCCGCTGGTGAGGCCCTGACCTCCGTGCGGCTGGCTTCCGATAACCAGCAACCCTACGACGCGATTGTGCTGGACGGTTTTGTACCGGATATGGACAGCGATCTGCTGTGCCGCCAGATCCGCAGCAACCCGCAGTGGACCGGCACCCGCCTGCTGGTGTTGTCATCCAACCCCCAGCGGGGCGATGCCGAGCATTTCCGCCAGGCCGGTGCCGACGCGTTCCTGAGCAAATCCCTGCGGGAGTCCTGCCTGACCCCCATCCTGCATCAGCTTTTTGCCGACCGCGCCGCCGGTGACCGGCGGTTCCTGACTCGCTTTTCCCTGCAGGCAGTCAGCGACACCTCCCGCCGTCGCGAGTTACCCTGTGGTCGCATGCGGGTGCTGCTGGTGGAAGACAACCCGGTCAACCGCACCCTGACCCGGCGCCTGCTGGAAAAATTGGGCTGCGATGTGATGACCGCCAATGACGGCGAGGCAGCGGCCAGTTTATTACAATGGCACCCGTTCGATCTGGTGTTCATGGATTGCGTGATGCCGCGGGTAGACGGGTTTGAAGCCACCCGCCGCTTGCGCCAGTGGGAAAGCGAGAAAAGCCGTAGCCGTGTACCGGTGGTGGCACTGACCGCCAGCGCCATGGAAGAGGACGAGGAAAAATGCCGCGTGGCCGGAATGGATTCCTTTGTTGCCAAGCCTGTCAATATTGAAATGTTGCGGGCAGTACTGGAACAATACTGCAGTATGTCCACACCATCCTGAAGGTTGTTATGAACGTAGAGTGCCCCAACTGCAAAAAATCCGTGGAATGGAGCGAAAAAAATCCCTTTCGCCCGTTTTGCTGCGAACGCTGTAAACTGATCGACCTGGGTGCCTGGGCCAACGAAGAATACCGGGTGCCGGCCCAGAATGTGTCGCCGGACGATCTTGACCAGCTCGACACCATTGACCCCCAGGACGGAAATACCCGTCACTAAAGCCTTATTAACAAGCCCTTACCCCGTTTTAAGTTGAGCCTCCCGCGTCAGCTCGGTACCATTTTACGAATTCACTGACCCATAAAAGGTAGAAGAATGAAATTGACCCGTATGTCCGTTCTTGCCCTGTCTCTGGCCGCTGCACCGGCCATGGCAGCTGATCTCGACCTGAGCCTCACCAACGATTCCGTGAAGGGCCAGGTGAACTTCTTCGGCGTGAACTCCGACCTGCAGTTGGGTACCGGCTACACCTACCATGAGGGCAGCCGCCACATCGGCAACGTGGATTTCCACGCCCAGGGCCGCACCGCACTGGGCAATCTGCCCACCACCGCCGGCATCGGCCTGCGTGCCATCGGCTGGGACGATGACGATCTGGACGGCGGCGCCGTGGCCCTCGGTGGTTTCGCCACCGTCAACATTCCCGACGTGCCTGGCCTGTCTGTGACCGGTGGCCTGCACTATGCACCGAGCATCCTGTCGTTCGGTGACTCCGAGGACATGACCAGCCTGGAACTGCGCGCCAGTTACCGCGTGATTCGCAACGCCGAAGTGTTCGCCGGATACCGGTACCTGAACACCGATCTGGATTCCCCGCTGCGCGGCGACGTGAATCTGGACGAAGGCGTGATGGCAGGCATGAAGATCTTCTTCTGAACCTGACTGTTCCTTCGATTGAGTCAGCGGGCGCCCCATCGGGCGCCCGTTTTCGTTTCGTGCCCTGCCTCACTCTTTGCAACCGGCGCCCTTGCTAGACTGCCCGCTCATGTTTCGGGAATGGACTATCACTGGCATGGTTTCGCACGCTTTCTCTGGTCATCACGAATCCCCTCACCTGCTCGGACGTCCCGGGCTTCGCCTGCTGACGCTGATCCTGACCGCCGCCCTCCTCAGCGCCTGCGGGGGCAGCAGCGCGACAGACGAAGCGGGATCCCGGGGCAACAGCTTCCCGCCGGCCAAGAATGCACTGGATGATTTCAGCTCCGGCAGCACCGGTGATTCCAACAACACCAACGGACTGGCGCAGAACGAGGTCCGTGTCACCGTGGAGGTGCCCGCAGCGGTGGCACCAAACGGCGAGCCCACCCGTCGGAACCTGCGTATCGTGGCGCCGGACCGGCTCGAGGTGTATCGCACCGGCCCCAGTCTGCGCCCTCTGGGCTCTGTGAATATATCCCGGCGCACCGAGGATAATGGCCGCGAGGTCATAGCATTTGAAGACGGCCTGCCTCTGGCGCCGGATGTCATCATCGAGGCGGTTTACGGCAACACCCGCATGCGGGCCCTGGCGGCGGATTCGGATCGGGACGTGAAGGTGAATCCGTTCTCCGAGTACCTGGTGACCAACACCCTGGCTGGCTATTCCAACACCCAGTTCCGCGAGATTCTGGACTGCGTGGACGACGCCAGCGGCGAGCTGTGCCTGAACAAGTATGTGTGGTCCACTCTGGCAGATCAGGTACACGATTTCGAAATTGACATTCCGGACAACCGGGATCTCGGTGAAGCGCTGGACCTGCTGGGCAATCGTGGCGATTTCGCCGGCTACGTCGCCAGCATGGCGGAGTATGCACTGCTGGATGAGCAGTCTTCCGGGCGGATCAGTGCCAGCTCCGCCGATTACAATTCGGTGTTCGTGGGCATGGAGCTGGGCCAGACATTCCGGGAACCCAGTATTGCCGGTTCCGGCCAGTGGGGTGTTCGCACCGCCCAGGAAGAAAGCGTGACCGACAACAACGGCACCGGCTACGTCTACCCGGCCCTGACCCTGACCAGTTTCGACGCTTTCAACATTCGGGTGACGTCTCTGGCCAACGACATTCCCTACGATCGCGAGGCACTCATCCATCAGGCCGGCAATAACTTCTTCGAACGCGGCTCCGACCAGTGGGATCTCAACACCCACGCCTCCTCACCGGGCGCTGCCACGCTGGTGGACGAAACTCGCCTGCTGGCCGGGCGCGCGTTGTACCAGAGCATTACCGGCGAGGGCAGTTCCGAAATCATCGGCTGGACCCGAAACCCCTACTATCTGGATGCCTTTGTCAGCGCCACCGGTGGCGACAATGACGCTCCGGACCGGGTGTTGAGCGGCTACTTCAGTGCCGGCAAAGCCATTGAGCTGGAATCCAGCGCCGGTGAACTGAAACGCCGCCGCACCCTGGAAGATCATTACGTTTCGGTGCTTGAGGTCAATCTCCTGCGCGATCAGGGGTTCAGCCTCGAGTCATTGAATGGCAAAGACTACAACGTGGTGTACCTCGCCAGCCGTTTCAGCGAGGGCAGCGAACCCATACAGATTGAATCCGGCGCAGGGACATGGGGTATCAGTGGCAACACGGTGGCGCAGGTCATGCCCACCCTTACCATGGCGCGGGCCAGTGACGGCACCGTGAGCGGTCCGGTGGCTGGCATTCGCGATGGAAACCAGACCATCAGTACACGGCCCTCACGACTCAGCGTCGGAGACCGGGAGATTGGCCGGCTCAACCTGGACATCAGCAATTCCGCCGGTCAATTCGGCACCCCGCAGCTGGGTGCAGGCGCCAGTAACCCGGATGGCTCGCTCCTGGCGTTCAATCTGGACAACGGCGTGACCGGCGACGGCATGCTGGTGGCTGCCGAGCAGGCCGCCAGCGCGCCCGCATCCGGACGCTTTCGGCTTCAGGGATTCAGCATGGGGCTGGCTTTCGGCGAGAACCGGCTCCGCCATTTTGACAATGCCCTGCTCACCATCAACTCGTCCAGCGACGCAACCCTGGCGCAACGCACCATCGACATTGTGCATTCCGTAGCAACGGAGAGTGTCTCCACACCGGTGCTGGATGACGGAGACAACGTGGCGCTCGCCTACACTGCGGGTATGGGCGGCCAGGTGACCTTTGCGGCGGGGGATCTCACGCTGGAAGGCTTTGTGACTGCCGACCAGGACCAGTTTTTCCTGCAATTGCGGGACAGCGCCGCCGGCGAGCAGAGCCTCGGTTTGTTAATGGCCACCCGCCTTCCGGACTGATTGTCGGGTTAGCGCAGCGTAACCCGACGCCCGTCTCAACCTGGCGTAAAACCGGCGTATAACCTGTTATAATTCGAGGTATGTCGAATCTATCGCGAGGTTTTATGTCTGCTGGACTCCGGGCGCTTTTGCTGGTTCTTCCTCTGGTGGCTGCGGTCATCTGGGGCAGTATTCACACACCGGATCCCGTCCCGGGCGAAGACGATGACGTCGCTCTCTCGTCCCTTCCCCCTCTGCCCTCCTGGGCAGGCGACGCGCTGCCGGATTTCAACCAGTACCGGGATGCCACCGAACGCAAGGCGGCTTTTTTCTCATTCCTCTATCCCCGCATTGTGCTGGCCAATTCCCGCATCCTGATTGAACGGGATTATCTGGAGGCGCTCTCCCGAAAAGACCAGCTCAGCAGCACCGAGCGCACCTGGCTGGCAAATCAGGCGCAGCGGCTGAGGGTTGACGAGGAACCCGGAAGCCCCGAGCTGTTCGATCTGCTGCGCAAACGGCTGGATGTTATATCACCGTCGCTGGTGCTCGCCCAGGCCGCCAATGAGTCCGCCTGGGGCACCTCACGCTTTGCCACCCGGGGTAACAACTTGTTCGGCCAGTGGTGTTTCTCCAAGGGCTGCGGGCTGGTGCCCCTCGGACGTGCCGAGGGGGCCACCCACGAAGTGGAGAAATTTACCTCTCCCTATCGCTCGGTGCGGGCTTATATCCAGAACCTGAACCGCCACCCGACCTATCAGGTATTACGGGATGTGCGTCTGGAACAACGGGCCAACGGCAAGCTGGCGTCGGGGTCGGCACTGGCTGCCGGCCTGATCGGCTATTCCGAACGCGGCGAAGACTATGTAAAAGAGATTCGCAGCATGATCCGCTACAACAACCTCAACTACTTTGACCTGGCGTTCAGCGACTCGGTGGACGGCAGCACCAGCATAAAGCTGAAGCAGTTGGCCTCGGCCAGCCGAGAGAACAGCCTCATGCCTGACCACAAAACCGCGGATTGACGCATTACCGGGGGATTTCCAACGATGCTAGACTTTTTACCTGCGCCGCTGAAAGGCACACTGGCGGCGCTGCTGATACTGCTGAACACCCTGATCCTGTTTCCGGTGCTGATTGTGTTTGCGCTGCTGAAACTAATCATCCCGGTGACGTCCGTTCGCAAGCTTTGTACCGTTGCCCTCAACACCATCGCGTTTATCTGGATCGGCTTCAATAACCGGTTCCTGGATCTGCTTCACCGGATCGACTGGGACGTGCGCGGCGCCGGGAATCTGAGCCGGGAGCACTGGTACTTCGTGACCTGCAACCACCAGAGCTGGGCCGATATCCCCGCCATTCAGTATGTGCTCAACAGCCGCATTCCCCTGCTGAAATTCTTTCTGAAAAAAGAACTGATCTGGGTGCCTTTTCTCGGCGTGGCCTGGTGGGCACTGGATTTTCCGTTCATGCACCGGCACACCAAAGAACAAATCGCCCGCCGGCCTGAGCTCAAGGGCAAAGACATTGCCGCCACCCAGGCCGCGTGCGAGAAATTCCGCTACACGCCGGTTACCATCTTCAACTTCATGGAAGGCACGCGCCTGACCCCCGCCAAGCACGCGGGCCAGAAGTCTCCGTACAAGCATCTCCTCAAGCCACGGGCCGGTGGCACGGCCTTCGTGCTGGGCGCCATGGGTGAGATGCTGCACACCATGCTGGATGTGAGCATTGTGTACCCGGATGGCAACTCCGGCTTCTGGGATTTTTTGTGTGGACGCACCCGCCGCATCGTTATCGACGTTCAGGTGCGGGAAATTCCCCAGCGTTTCCTGGGCATGGATTATGAGGGCAGCCGCGAGGTGAGAACCGATTTCCAGCGCTGGGTCAGTCAGTTATGGGCGGAAAAAGACGCGCGGATCGAAGCCCTCAAGAACGAAACCGAAGGCAACCCGGAAAACGTAGGTCGGGTCAGCGAAGCGTAACCTGACATCCGACACTCGGCACCCGCTCACAGAAGCCCCAGCTCCCGCGCCCGAACGATGGCCTGGGTGCGGGATTTCACCTCCAGCTTGGCGTTGATGCGCCGGGCATGGGTTTTCACCGTGTGCAAAGAGATGTGCAGGCGGTCGGCAATCTCCTGGTTGGAGAGACCGTTGGCGATCAGCTCCAGCACCCCCTGCTCCCGGTCACTGATAGGCTCGGCCAGCGGTACGGCGTTGACCTTGGCGGCTGACAAACCATAAAGCTGCCCCAGCGCGCGGGTAAACTCGCCCTCCGGCAATTGCGGGTAGGTTTTCTCCATCAGCTCGCTCATTTCTGCTCGCAACTCTGCGAAAGGGCTGATGAAATGCTCGCGCGCGGCCACATTGACCGCCTGGGACAGCAGTTTCTGGGCCGCGCCGACACCCTTCTCCCGCAGGACCACCACGCTTTCCAGCAACCGCAGATGCAGATCTACCGCAAACGGTGTCACCCGCCCACTGTTGAGCCGGATGCTCCTGAGCGAATCTGCGGCTTTCACATCATCACCACGGGCCAGTGCGATACGCACCTGCAATGCATCCAGCAAACCGGGCATCATGGGGATCAACTCGGGTACCCGACGGCTGGCCCGGTAGGGCTGCAGGCGCTCCATGGCATGGCTTGCGCTCTCGATATTGCCCGTCGCCAGCCAGCAACTGGCTTTTAGCGCCTCCAGGACAGGCAGATAGGCCGATTCGTCCACCTGCCAGGCATGCATCGTACGCTCTGCCCTGCCGATCCACACAAACGCGTCCCCAAGTCGCCCTTGAGTACGGCAGATCAGCACCCGCAAGGCCATGGCCAGCAACAAGCCCAGGTCATGGGTCTGTTCTGCGTGCCGGCCACAGGAGACCAGCAGTCGATCCGCTTCCGCCTGGCGCCCTTGGTGCCAGAGCACCAGTACCAGGTTGAGCTGCAGGCGTGTCTCGCCGACCCGTGTCGGGCGCAGGGTCTCATTCATGATGGTATCGAGCCCGGTACGCAGCAGTTGCTCTGCATGGCGCAAGGCGCCCTTACCGAGCTCAATCCGCGCGTGGGTGTACACCGCCAGTACCTCCGCCCCCATGTCTCCGGCTTCCCGCGCCAAACGGGTCGTAGCGCGGTTCGCCTCACGGGCTTCGGCAAATCGACCGGCGGCGCAAAGCGCACTGGATCGCACCATTTGCGTTACCAACTGCCCCTGGGTGGACAGTGTCTCGGCCGACAGCGCAAGGTCAGCGGCTTCCAGCGCCTCCTCAACGTGACCTTCACCCCGCAGGATAAACGCCTTGAGCGCGTTGACGCGGCCCGCCATGGCGTCGTTGTCCTGCGCCCCAAGGCCATCCATCAACGCTCTAGCCTGCCCGAACTGGCCGCCGATGGCATGGACCCAGCTGTACACCACACGCAGACGCGCGCTTTGCTCCAGCAACCCCATAGGCAGCGTGCGGCGCAGACGCAGAAGCGACGCCGTATCCTGTCCGATCAGCAGCGCTTCTGAGCCTTCAGACGCAATGCGCACCGCCTCATCACTGTTCTCCGACAACAACGCATACCGGAGGGCTTCCGGCAGCTGACCGCGCTGGCTGAACCAGCGGCTGGCCGCCAGCGCGCGCTCGCAAGCGCCATCAAGAACAGAACTTCGCAGCCATTCGTGCAGCAACGGATTGAAACGAAACCAGCGTCCACGCCCGGACAGCGAACGCAGCGGGAGCCCCGCTTCCGCCGCCACCGAAGGCCGGAATCCCGGATCGCAGGCAGGATCCGTCAGGCACCCGAACAGGTCGTCCGACACCAGGTCCATCTCGGCCATGATTCGCAAAGACCGTTGTTGTGGCGGAGTCAGACGGGCAAGCACAGAGTCCCGCAGAAACCGTTCAACGCTGATGGTTTCCTGGATCGGCACCCGTGATTCCGCCAACACCGAGAGCTCGCGTTGATACAGTGCCAGAGGCGTCACCCAGCCATCAGTGATGGAATAAAGGTGATCCACAGCCACCGTGGTCAGCTGGCTGGTGGCCAGCGCATGGTCATAGAACTCAAAGGTTTCCCGGCGGGTCAGCTCAAGGGATTCCGGTCCAAAACGAGTGAACCGGCCCTCCAGTTCCGACTTATGGGTTTCAAAGGGCAACGGCTTGCGGGATACCATTGCCAGTGACAGACCTTTCGGCAACTCGACCAGCAACTGCTCGAGCAGCTCAATAACCACCGGATGGCTCAGAGCGCCAAGGTTATCCAGCACCAGCACGCCATTACGATCAGCCTGCTGCCAATACTCATTGGCCAGCATCAATGACAGCGCCTCGCTGAGGTTGGCCGATGAGTGAATCAGGGAGGTATCCGCAGAAGCCTGGGGGTCCAGAGCAATGGATAACAAGGTCAGCAGGCGGGACGGCTCGTTATCCTGAACGGTGACGCCGATCCATTTGACCCGCTCCGACCGACAGTTGGCCGCATGCAAAGCGGATAGCAAGGCGTGAGATTTACCGTAACCGCAGGGTCCCTCAAGATACACTACCGCGCCGGGTTCAAGCGCAGCCTGAATCCTGGCGGTGAGCGCCGGTCGTTTGAGATCCCCGGAAGGTGGAGACGGTATCCGGACCCGCTGCTTGAGCAGATCCCTGACCAGTTCACCGCGATAACCTCCTGCCGCAACCGACTGGAACTCGTCGTTGGCGGCACTGCCATCGTCAAATGGTTTCACACTTCGCCCCGTTCAAGTCCGGCAGACGGGCACGCGAAATGCCCCATCATTTCCGGAATATGCATTCGATGCATGTTTATGCGGCGACCATCGTCGGGTACGCCTTTAGTATGAGTGAGAGGTTAAACCAAAGGGGGGGTTAGCTGCAAAACTTTGACTTGCTGACGGTTATTTTCGTGGCAAATAAATAACGCCGAAGTATCAGAACATTATGGCAGGCAAAAAAACGGCGGGCCGAGGCCCGCCGTTCTCAGACAAATGTTCTGTCTTACCGCGTACCGGCGCGGCGCAGAGCGGCCGGCGTGTAGTCACGGGAGCTGCGGCTGACACCGAAGGTGTACGGATCGTTCTCTTCGTTGGTCAGGCCAAGGGCCAGGTAACGACCTGAGAGCAAATCGTACAGCGTCTCAATGGCATACCACGGGACTTGCACATCATAGAACTGCATGGCGTGCGCCTCGGCAACGCGCCACAGTTCACCGCGACCATCGTAGTGATCGATCACAGCGGCCTGCCAGGTATCTTCATCAATGAAGAAGTCACGCTGGCCATAGATGTGACGTTCACCCTCTTTCAGAGTTGCACGCACGTGCCAGACACGGTGCAGCTCATAGCGCGCCAGGTCCTGATTGATATGACCGGCTTTGACGATGTCGTCGTAGCTCACGCTGCGATCAACCAGCTTGTAGGAGTTGTACGGGATGTACATCTCTTTCTTGCCGACGATCTCCCAGTTATAACGGTCAGGAGCGCCGTTGAACAAGTCAAAGTTGTCGGTGGTACGCATACCGTCTGCTGCGGTACCCGGTCCGTCATAAGCCACCTGAGGCGCGCGACGGACGCGGCGCTGGCCGGCGTTGTATACCCAGGCACGACGGGCTTCAGCCACCTGGTTCAGCGTGTCGTGAACCAGCAAGACGTTGCCTGCGAGTCGAGCAGGTGCAGTGATTGCCTGCTTGAAGTAGAACAAGACGTTGGGATCCTTGGCAGGATCGAAGTCTTCGAGGCTGGCACGCCATGTGAACTCGTCCTGGAATTTCACCACGCTGTAAGCGCCGTTTTCAGTCGGTGTCACCTGCCCAACGTTTCGCTGAACGGATCCACCGCGGTAGCGGGTGATGTGGTTCCAGATGGCTTCCACACCCTCTTTAGGAAGCGGGAACGGAACACCTTCCTGGTAGTTCTCGATCCCGTTGCCCCCTGCGACCAGTTCAGACGTCGTCGCGTTTTCCACGGTCTGATCCATAATGGCCTCAGGGTAAGTCGCGGTACGGCGAGTCTGATAGACCGGGATCTTGTAGGTGTCGTACTTCTTGATCATCGCGACCTGGCCCGCGGACAACTTATCCGCGTATTCGTCAACGTTGCTTTGATCAATAGTGAACTTGACCTCATCGCTCGCGAACGGATCCAGATAGATACCGTCGTTGTTGTAGCCTGCCGGTGCTTGTTTCAGACCACCGTCCCAAGCTGGGATCTCACCGCCGTTGCCGGCTTTTTCAGCGCCAACGGGAGTCAGAGAGGCACCCAGTTTGGCGGCTTCCTCAGAGGACACCGCGCCGAAGGCGTTGCCGGCAACCAGAGTTGCAGCCAATACGCCGGAGGCCAGTAGTTTCTTGTTCAGTTTCATTTAAATTACCTCGTTAAACGAATTCGTTCCGGTTCAGAATGAGTAGGAAACGCTCGCACTCACGAAATCACGGTCGGTCCGCTCATTGAACGGTTTGCCACCGAAAAAGTTTGTGTAGCCGATGTTGCCGGTGATTCTGTTCTGATATACGCCCTGCAGGGATATGCCCACGGCTTTGTTGCCCTCGTTGAAAGCACCGCCCGGTTGCGGGCTGTAGCCTTCTACGTCATGACTCCAGGCCAGCTGCGGAGACAGGTTGATGCCAGCGATGGCGTTCGGATAATCCCAGACCAGACGCGCGCGATAGCCCCACGAGAAGTCTGTAGTGAAGCCTTCGTTGTTGCAGTAGTTGGTGTTGATGTTTGCGCCACCGGCACAAATATCCGCACCGCCGAGAGTTGCCAGCGGAATTTCACCGACCCCGAAGGTACCGGAGCGGCCATACCGGGCCTCGTCATAGTCTGGCAGATCATGAACGTAGGTTGCCCCGAATTCCGTGATCAGAGACATACGGCTTGCGCCCATGACCTGGTCGAAGAACTTGATCAGGGTGAACTGAGCCTGCGACACGTTGAAGCGATCGAAACCGTCTACCGGTTGTCCGGCAAGCGATGCACCACCGGCCTCTGCCACGCGCTGACGTTCCAACAGACTCAAAGGAGTCTGGTTGCCATCAGCTGCGGTCCGGGCCTGAATGCCGCCGAGCAGCAGTTCAAACGCGTTCCACTGAAGCGGGACATTGTCACGGAAGCTGTACTCAGCACCCAGCGACCAGCCACCTGGCGTCGTGGTATTGATGCTGATGCCGTACAGGTTGATGTTCTCCGGGTACTCGATGAAGTAGCTCGGGAACGCAGCCGTTGGTTCATTCGGATTGTTGGTCTGCGTGCCCACCGGGCTGGCCGGGTTGTTTACCAGACCACTCACGTAAGGCAGACGGCTGTTGTACTTAATGTAGAAAAAGCCAATCTCCGAATCGTTCAGTTCGGGAACATACCAGCGCAAAGCCACGCCGAACTGATCCTTGGAGTCAGCATCCTGGTCACCCAGACGCGGCGCGATGAATCCTTGAGCAAACGCCTGGGAGTCGGGCAACTGTCCGGCAAGGAGAACAGGGCCACAGCCATCACCGGCGAAGTCGTTGGTCGAGAAGAAGGTGCCGCAATCATCCGGACGAACCGGCTCCCAGTCAGCCTGGACGAAAGCCTCAACGGTAACGTTCTCTGTCAGGCCCGCGGACGCGTAGAACAGCTCCACAGGCAAGAGAGCGTCTTTGAGCTCCGAGCCCGGGGCACGGAAAGCCGGCACGTCGATCGGGTTGATGACGTTGATGCCGCCCGGGATGAACGTACTCTCACCCCAGCTCACAACCTGTTTGCCGTAGCGCAAGCTCACCGGTACGTTACCAAAGTACCAGTCTGAGAAAACGTAGGCGTCAAGAATTTCACCGCCGGAGGCGTTGTCTTTGACGTCGTCATTCAGCTCACGTTGCTGACCCACGTCGTCAACCGCGCGATCCCCGTCTTTCAGTTCGAAATCGTAGAAATAACGACCACGCAGCAGACCGCCGACGCGGGTCAGATAGGTGCCGTTCACATCGTAGTTCAGGAACAGCTCACTGTTGCCCTTCACAACGTGGGAAACCAGATCACCCTTGTCGAAGTTGAGGTTGCCGTCGTCGTAGTTATTGGTGGAGGCACCAATGTTGGCCAATGGCTGGCCCGGCGCGAATTGCGGCCCCAGGTTACCCTGAGCGATCAGACGACGGTCACGCTCCTGAGTTCTCCAGGTCGCACCGTAGGACAGCGTGGTGTTGAACTGGGCTTCTACGTCGCCCACGTAAAAGGAATAAGCCATTGTCTGCCCGGACATGCCGGCCGCAACCGCCACGGCCAGCGGCAGTTTGCTCCACTGTCGCAAGTGTTGAGTTTTTTTTGTCATTGGAAGACTACTCCATTGTTGTTTTGAGTCGCTGCTCTGCTTGTTGGTATTCACGATGTCAGGAGGCGCTCCATGCACACTACTCGTGATACTGGCACTATAGCTAACGGCTTCGGGCGCTTTGATCAGTCAAAAGTATGATTTTGACACACAACCGGTCCCGGCCCGGTCACCTCGCACTGAATCACTATAGACAACAAAAACAGATGCAACCACCGAGGAGGTACGAAGCAAACAAGGATAGAGATGCACTTTAAAAACAGAGAAAGGATAAGAGGTCAGGTCGGATCTTCAAAACCAGGGAGAGAACCGTTCCTCCCCCCGGTTGGTGCTGGCGTGATCAGAGCAATTCGATGGCCATCGCCGTGGCTTCGCCGCCACCGATGCACAATGCAGCCACGCCCTTTTTCTTGCCATAGCGCCGCAGTGCGTACATCAGGGTGACCAGCAGCCGGGAGCCGGTAGAGCCAACAGGATGGCCCTGGGCGCAGGCGCCACCATGGATGTTCACCTTTTCCGGATCCAGACCCAGCTCGCGGATCGGCATCATGGCGACCATTGCAAACGCTTCGTTGATTTCGTACAGATCAACGTCGCCCTTGCTCCAGCCGGTTTTTGCGAACAGCGTCTCGATGGCGCCGACCGGGGCACAGGTAAATTCAGACGGATGCTGAGACTGGGTGCTGTGACCAACAATACGAGCCAACGGCTTGAGGCCGCGCTTCTCGGCTTCGGATTCGCGCATGAGCACCAGTGCCGAGGCACCGTCCGAAATGGAAGACGCGTTGGCGGCCGTCACGGTGCCGTCTTTGGCAAACGCCGGGCGCAGGCTCGGAATCTTCTCGATGTTGGCATTATGGGGCTGCTCATCGTCTTCCACGACCACATCGCCTTTGCGGGTTTTGACCGTGACCGGAATGATTTCGTCTTTCAGCAGGCCTTCCTCGATGGCTTTCTTGGCACGGGTCAGTGAGGTGATGGCGTACTCGTCCATTTCTTCACGGGTATACCCTTTCTTGTCCGCCATTTCCTGGGCAAAGGCGCCCATCAGGCGACCGGTTTCTGCGTCTTCCAAGCCGTCCAGGAACATGTGGTCCTGGGGCGCCTGACCCGGCCCCATGCGGAAGCCCTTACGCACGCCTTGAAGCACATAGGGGGCGTTGGACATGCTCTCCATACCGCCAGCCACCATGATGTCATTGGTACCGGCCTTGATCAGGTCGTGGGCGAACATTGCGGCCTTCATGCCGGAGCCGCAGAGCTTGTTGATGGTGGTGGCGCCAGTGTTGTCCGGCAGACCCGCCTTGCGCATGGCCTGACGGGCCGGGCCCTGCTTCAGGCCGGCGGGCAGGACGTTGCCCATGATCACTTCCTGGACATCCGCAGGCTGCAGACCGGCGCGCTTTACCGCCTCGGCGATGGTGATGGCACCCAGCTCAGGGGCGGTGACGTCGGCCAGGCTGCCCTGAAAGCCGCCCATCGGGGTGCGTACGCCGCTGACGATCACTACATTATCTGTGCTCATAGCTTGAATCTCTCTGTTGGTTTTAGGGTTTGTGAGCCGCTTCGAGGTATTCCTGTGACTGCATTTCCAGCAGTCGGGACTCGGTGCGCTCAAATTCGAAACTCAGCCGGCCACCGGCGTAGAGATCGGTAATAGGCGCCGCCGCGGACAGGATGACCTTGACGTTGCGGTCGTAAAACTCGTCGATCATGTTCACGAACCGCCGCGCCTGATCGTCCTTGTCGCCGCCCAGTACGGGCACGTTACTGATAATGATGGCGTGAAACTGGCGCGCGAGCTCAATGTAGTCGTTCTGGCTGCGGGGCCCGTCGCACACATCCTTGAAATCAAACCACACCACGTCGTCGGCGTGGGCGATGGCCGGAATCTTGCGGCCGTTGATCTCCATGGACTTGCTGTGTTTCGCCGCTTCCACCGCCAGCGCATCGTAACTGCTGCGCAAACTGACATCGGCCTCGGCATCCAGCGGGAAATGGTACAGCTCCGCCTGCTCCAGGGTACGCAGGCGGTAATCCACGCCCCCGTCGACGTTGACCACATCGGTGTGTTTTTTAACCAGCTCGATCGCAGGCAGAAAGCGGGCGCGCTGAAGCCCATCCTTATACAGTCCGTCAGGCACAATATTGGAGGTACAAACCAGGGTGACGCCACGGCTGAAGAGCCCGTCCATCAGCGTCGCCAGAATCATCGCGTCGCCAATGTCGGAAACAAAGAATTCGTCGAAGCAAATGACCCGGGTTTCATCGGCGAATTTTTTCGCCACCAGTTCCAGCGGGTTCTTCTCACCCTTCAGGGCTTTGAGCTCGTTGTGAACACGCTGCATGAACCGGTGAAAGTGCACCCGCATTTTCCGATCGAACGGCAGGGCCTCATAAAACGTATCCATCAGGTAGGTTTTTCCGCGGCCGACACCGCCCCAGAAGTACAACCCTTTGACCGGCTCCTGCCTGCCTTTTTTCAGTTTGATGCGGAGTTTTGCCAAACCTTTCTGACGCTGGCTTTCGGCGGCCACCAGTTTGTCGTAAAGTGACTGCAATCGCTGAACCGCATCGGCCTGGGCCGGATCTTTCTGGAAATCCGGGCGTTCAAGATCCTGCTGGTAGCGTTGCCAAGGGGTCATGTTAGCGGTCATCAAGCCTGTTCCCGAAGAGTGGTCGTTCATTTACGGCGGCGTATTGTGGCCGATTTTGGGTTTTTTCGCCATGTTCGCCCGGCCCGGAGGGACACGGTGAGCAGAGAAGGCAAGGGAGTACGACGCAATACGACGATTGGCGCAAGCATTGCGGATGGGCGCGGGCGATCTTGAACGTTATACTTCGACATTGGGCTGAGCTCTTCATATTGTTAAAGGACGACATATCTTATGACGAACCTGATTCTGGCAGCCGTTGCCGCATTGGTTGTTGGTGTGATCATTGGCGTACTGGTCGGTCGCTCCGGGCAGACTACGAATTTGCGCCAGCGCCGTGTCGAGCAACAGATTGAAGAACTGCGTAGTGAGTACACTCGCTACCAGGCTCAGGTGAATGAGCACTTTATGGAATCCGCCCATCTTTTGCGCCGCTTCAACGACGCCTACCGCGATGTGAATCAGCACATGGCGCGTGGGGCGAATCGTTTGTGTAATGATGAGGACTGGATGCAGGAGCTGGAACAGGAAGCCTCTCGCGCCCGGCTTGAAGGCGGCCGCGATGATGGCGTGGAACCGCCGCGGGATTACGCGCCCAAGGCAGGACCGGAAGATACCGGAACCCTCGCCGAAGACTTCGGGCTCAAGAAGGGCGACAAGCCGCCTACTTCAAAGGTCTGATCGTGCAGTGCAGTGATCAGACCGGGTTATCGCAATCGATAAACCGGTGATCCACATCAAACGCTTGCTCAAGCGCCTTACCCAACGCCTTCACACCGTAGCGTTCCGTGGCATGGTGGCCCGCCGCATAGTAGTGGATACCGCATTCCCTGGCGGTGTGAGTGGTCGGCTCTGAAATTTCGCCGCTGATATAGGCGTCCAGCCCGGCCTCCAGCGCCGTAGTAATGAAGCCCTGCGCGGCACCGGTGCACCACCCTACCCGTTTGATCTCTGATTTTCCCTCGCCAACCCACAGCGGTTCCCGGTGGAGCCGCTCGGAAATCTGTTGGCCGAACGCCTCCGGGCTGATCGCCTGCGGCAGCTCGCCCTCCCAGACCAGCCCGCCGAGTGGGCGGGGATTCTGGATACCGAGAACGTCGGCGAGTTGGCGATTGTTTCCGTAGTCCGGGTGGTCGTCTAGCGGCAGGTGATATGCGACCAGGTTGATGTCGTGGTCAAGCAGTTGCTTGATGCGCTGGCGTTTCATGCCCTGAATACGCTGGTCTTCGCCTTTCCAGAAGTAACCGTGGTGGACGATGATCATGTCGGCTCTGGCTTCGATGGCGGCATCGATCAGGGCTTTGGAGGCAGTGACGCCAGTGACGATGGTTTTGATCTCGTCTTTGCCTTCGACCTGGAGGCCGTTGGGGCAATAATCCTGGAAATTTTCTGGCTGAAGCCACTGCTCGATCGTGTTGAGAATGTCGTTGCGGTTTGCCATGCAGTCTCCGCCTTTCTTCAGACCTTGGAGTTATCGGCCTCGGGGGTTTACAGAGCTCTAATACCCTCAATCAAAGCATTATTCTGCTCTGGCGTTCCAATCGTGATTCTCAGGAACTCATTGATTCTGGGTTTGTTAAAGTGACGAACGATAATGCCCTGCTCTCGCAGGCCTTTAGCCAACGTTTCGCCCGCAGTGGTTTCGTGGCGGGTAAAGATGAAGTTGGCTTTGGACGGCAGCACTTCAAAGCCGAGACTTTCCAGTGCGCTGGTGACACGCTCGCGCTCAGAGATCACGCCATCGCAGCATTTCCGGAACCAGACTTCGTCTTCATAGGCGGCCTTTGCGCCCGCCAGTGCCAGTCGGTCCAGAGGGTAGCTGTTGAAGCTGTTTTTGACGCGATTCAGCGCTTCGATCAGATCCGGATGACCCACGGCAAAGCCGACGCGCAGACCGGCCAGTGAGCGTGCTTTGGAGAGCGTCTGCGAGACCAGCAGGTTCGGGTAGTGATCCACCAGTGTAATCGCACTCTCGCCGCCGAAGTCGATGTAGGCTTCATCAACCACCACCACACGGTCCGGGTTCGCCTGCAGAATCTCTTCTACGTGCGGCAGGCCGAGATAGCGACCGGTCGGGGCGTTCGGATTCGGAAAAATCACGCCGCCGTTAGGCTGCTGGTAATCGGCCGGGTTGATCTCGAAAGTGTCCGTGAGCGGCACGGTCTTGCCTTCGATGTTGTAAAGGCCGCAGTACACCGGGTAAAAGCTGTAGGTGACATCCGGAAACAGCACGGGCTCACCGTGCTGGAACAGGCCGTAAAAGATGTGCGCCAGGACTTCGTCCGAGCCGTTGCCGAGAAAGACCTGACCAGGGCTGACCTGATGGTAGTCGGCAATGGCCTGGCGCAGGCTGTCGCCTTCCGGGTCCGGGTACAACCGGAGGTTGTCGTTCAGCTCCGCTTTGATCGCTTCGATCACTTTGGGTGACGGGCCAAACGGGTTTTCGTTGGTGTTCAGCTTCACCAAATTCGCCATTTTCGGCTGCTCGCCCGGCACGTAAGGCACCAGGTCCTTGACCAGCGGGCTCCAGAATTTACTCATTGTTCACCCTTAATCCGATACTCCGCCGAACGGGCGTGGGCGGTCAGGCCTTCGCCCCGGGCCAACACAGAAGCAACACGCCCCATCCGGTCCGCGCCGCCAGCACTGAAACCGATGATCGACGAACGCTTCTGGAAGTCGTAAACCCCCAACGGCGAGGAGAACCGTGCCGTACCGCTGGTGGGCAGCACGTGGTTGGGCCCGGCGCAGTAATCGCCCAGGGCTTCGGCGGTGTAACGGCCCATGAAAATAGCACCGGCGTGACGGATCTCGTCAACCAGGGCTTCGGGGTTTTCAACGGAAAGCTCCAGGTGCTCCGGCGCAATGCGGTTGGAAACCACTGCCGCTTCGCTAAGATCGGCCACCTGGATCAGCGCCGCGCGGCCGGTCATGGAGGTGCGGATGATCTCGGCACGCTCCATGGTGGGCAGCAGCTTGTTAATACTGGCTTCCACCGCATCCAGAAACCCTGCGTCGGGGCTGATCAGAATCGATTGCGCCTGCTCATCGTGCTCGGCCTGGGAAAACAGGTCCATGGCGATCCAGTCCGGGTCGGTTTTGCCGTCACAAATCACCAGAATCTCCGATGGTCCGGCGATCATATCGATACCAACGGTGCCGAACACCTCCCGCTTGGCGGTGGCGACAAAAATATTACCGGGGCCCACGATCTTGTCGACAGCGGGAATGGTTTCAGTGCCATAAGCCAGCGCACCCACCGCCTGCGCGCCACCCACTGTAAAAACACGATCAACGCCCGCAATCGCTGCAGACGCCAGCACCATGTCATTCACCACGCCATCGGGCGTTGGCACCACCATAATCACTTCGCTCACCCCGGCCACTTTCGCGGGAATCGCGTTCATCAACACAGACGACGGATACGCTGCCTTACCACCCGGAACGTAGAGACCGGCGCGATCCAGCGGCGTCACCCTCTGGCCCAGAACCGTGCCGTCTTCATCCTCATACTGCCAGGACTTCTGGTTCTGTCGCTGGTGATAGTCCCGAATCCGCGCCGCCGCACTCTCCAGTGCCACCCGCTGATCCTGCGGGATCACCTCCAGCGCCGCTTGCAGCCGCGTCTGATCCATCTCCAGCTCGGAGACACTGCCAACTGTCAGGCGATCAAACTTCTCGGTAAATTCCAGCACCGCCTGGTCACCGCGGGTTTTCACCTCATGCAGGATATGACGCACCGACTCGTTCACCTGATGATCCACGCTGTCGTCCCAGGCCAGCAGTTTGGCCAGTACACTGTCGAAGTCACTTTGGGAGGCGTTTAATCTGGTGATATTGATATCGGTCATCTTGAGTTCCTGAGTCTGACTTGGTTAACCCCGATAAGAGTGTGCAAAGCCTTAACTTTCTCTCCGCTTTTCTACGGCAGCGGACATCTTTTCGATTATGGGGTTAATCTGCCCGTGTTTCATCTTCATGGACGCACGATTCACCACCAGCCGGCTGCTGATGTGTTCAATCAGGTCCCGCGACTCCAGACCGTTGGCCCTCAGAGTGTTTCCGGTATCGACAATATCGACAATCTCATCAGCCAGATCGAGAATCGGTGCCAGCTCCATCGCGCCGTACAGCTTGATGATGTCCGCCTGCCGGCCCTGGGCCGAGTAGTAACGGCGCGCCAGATTCACAAACTTGGTGGCCACGCGAATTCGACCAGCCGGCGCCGGCTTATCCTTGGGGCCCGCCGTCATCAGGCGGCAGCGCGAGATATTAAGATCCAGCGGCTCGTACAGCCCATCACCGCCGTGCTCCATCAGCACGTCCTTGCCGGTCACCCCCAGGTCCGCACCGCCGTACTGCACATAGGTCGGCACATCCGTGGCACGGATGATCAGCACCCGCACATTGGGATCCGTGGTGGGGAACACCAGCTTGCGGGATTTCTTGATGTCGTCGACCAGCTCAATGCCCGCCTCTGCGAGCAACGGCAGGGTTTCATCGAGAATACGTCCCTTCGACAGCGCGATGGTGATGGAATCGGTCATTGGTCCTTCCGGTTGCTGGGCCGTTTCAATCATGCTGGCAGGCGGCGAATGGTTCCGCCCAGCAGCTGCAGCTTCTCTTCAATACATTCGTAGCCGCGGTCAATGTGGTAGATGCGGTCCACAATGGTGTCGCCTTCTGCCACCAGGCCGGCGATTACCAGGCTGGCGGAGGCCCGCAGATCGGTTGCCATGACCGGGGCGCCGGTGAGGTGATCCACCCCCTTGATGATGGCCGCGTTACCTTCGAGGGTAATGTCCGCACCCATACGGATCAGCTCCTGCAGATGCATGAAGCGATTCTCAAACACCGTTTCCACGATGGTTCCGGTACCTTCAGCCACCGCGTTCATGGCCGCAAACTGCGCCTGCATATCGGTAGGAAAGGCCGGATACGGTGCAGTGCGGATGTTGACAGCTTTCGGGCGGTTGCCCTTCATGTCCAGCTCGATCCAGTCCGGCCCCGTGGTGATGTGAGCGCCGGCCTCTTCCAGCTTCAGCAACACGGCCTCCAGCAGGTCTTCACGGGTGTCTTTCAGCTTCACCCTGCCGCCGGTTGCGGCGGCAGCCACCAGATAGGTTCCGGTTTCGACACGGTCAGGCAGTACGTTGTAGTGACAGCCGTGCAGGCGTTCCACACCGTTGATTTCAATGGTCGCGGTGCCGTGACCTTTGATGTCGGCGCCCATGGCAATCAGGCATTCCGCCAGATCCACTACTTCCGGCTCGCGCGCGGCGTTTTCAAGAATGGTTTTACCGTCCGCCAGCGCAGCGGCCATCATCAGGTTTTCCGTACCCGTCACCGTCACCGTGTCGAGGAAAATGTGGGCACCTTTCAGGCGACCGTTGGTCTTCGCCTTGATGTAGCCGTTCTCCACCTTCACTTCCGCGCCCATCATTTCCAGACCGTGGATGTGCAGATTCACCGGCCGGCTGCCAATGGCGCAGCCACCCGGGAGCGACACTTCCGCCTCTCCGAAGTGCGCCACCAGCGGCCCCAACACCAGAATTGAAGCACGCATGGTTTTGACCAGTTCGTATGGCGCATGGAAATGCTTGATGGTGTTGGCGTGCACTTCCACGCTCATTTTCTCATCAATCAGCAACTCCACACCCATGCGCCCCAGCAGCTCGATCATGGTGGTCACGTCATTGAGGTGCGGCAGATTGCCCACGGTGACGGGTTCGTCCGCCAGCAGCGTGGCCGCCAGAATGGGCAGTGCGGCGTTTTTGGCGCCGGAAATCCGGATTTCGCCGTTCAGGGGCTTGCGACCCCTGATCAGAAGTTTGTCCACAATAGTCTTCCTGTTATTGGCGGGCCGTGATCAGCCCTGGCGCGCGGCCCACTCAGCCGGTGTGAATGCTTTCGGGTGCAGAGCGTGAATGGTGCCGTCCATAACCTGCTGGAACAGCGCCTTGTTGATCAGTTGCTGCCGCTTGATGGTCGGCAGGCCCTCGAAGACCTCCCCGACCACTACCACCATGTAATGGGTGCCATCGACCTGAACCTGAACCTCACAGTCCGGCAGGGCCTGCTTCACCAGCTCGGTAACTTCGGCGGCTTCCATAAAAAATCCTCGGGTGTTGATAAATCAGAGGCGAGATTGTACCCAATTCTGCGGGCCGGGTCAGCCGGACGTTTTGTCATGAAAACCCGGGAGCTGATCATCGAGGTTGCTGAGGGAAGCAAGCGAGACAAGCCGGTCACTGACACCGGCGAAGACCAGGGCGTGGCCCCGGGCAGCAGCGTGGCGCTGCCAGCAGAGTAACAGCGACAACACAACGCTGTGGGCGGACCCCATCGCCGAGAGATCCACCGTCAGGTTGCCCGCGGCAGAAGCGATCAGTGCCTCGCCCTCCTTGCGAACGGCGAGCACATTGAGCGGATCGATGGCCCCGCTCACCGTCAGGGTACTCCCCGCCAGAGTTGCCCGGGCCGGGGCTTGGGTCATGACTTGTCGACTTCGTCTTCAAGCTTCAGTGATTCGACGGCATCACTCCAACCGTCGATCACCGCCTGCACCTGACCACGATTCTGCTCCATCTCCTGAGCAAAGCGATCACGGAACGCGAGACCGATATTGATACCTTCCACGATGACGTTTTCCATCATCCAGCGGCCTTCGCTGGTTTTGTACATGGAATAGGTTACGGGGTAGCGATTACCGCTTGCGGTCTGCACTTCCATTTCAACCGTGGCACGATCACTGTTGCTGGCATTGATTTCCGCACCCTTGACCTTGATGCTGAAGTCATCGGCACTGACCAGTGCCTGGGCATAGCTGTCGAACATGCTGCGTTTGAACTTGACGACAAATTCATCCCTCTGTTCCGGCGAGGTCTGGCGGGCATAGCGCCCCATCACACGCGCCGCGATCCGGCGGAAATCGACGAACTCCCGCAGTTCCTTATCCATGCTGACGTAGAACGCTTCGGGATCGCGCTCATACAGACCTTTTTCTTCATTAAGCTTGTCGACCAGCCGCTGGGTGTTTTCATCGACGTACTGGATCAGCTCCTGCTCCTGCTGCGCCTGTACCGGAAGCGCCAGCGCCGCCATCACAAAGGCGATGAGCAGCATACTGCGTCTGATCAAAACCATGATTTTCTCCTGTAACATGTCCGTTCCTTTTGTCCCTTTATCCCGCATCTACCGAACTATTTGCCCGATGCAAAGTTGGTAATCAGGCGCTCGAGATTCATCGCCGACTGGGTTGAATAAAACGTGTCGCCCGCGTTGAGAGAGTCCATATCTCCGCCAATCGAGATATCAATGTACTGCTCCCCAAGCAGACCGGATGTACGTATTACTGCGGAACTGTCTGCGGGAATGTTGTCCACATCCGCATCTATCGTCAGTTCCACTCTCGCCTGAAAGGTGTCTCTGTCCAGGGTGACGCTTTTCACCGAGCCCACGGTGACCCCGGCCATGGCCACTTTACCCCGCGGAGTAATACCCCCCACGTCATTGAAGTTCGCATACAGGGTATACGTGTCAGCGTCGCTTTTCGGCGACAGGCCACTGACCTGTAGCGCCAGAAACATCAGCGCAGCCAGCCCTGCAATGATAAACAGACCGGTGACGATTTCAGTAGTTCTCTGGGCCATTTCCTGCTCCTGCTAAACGCTGTTGAATTCCACAACCGATCCGACTGCTCATACTGCTCAGAAGTCCCCGAACATGACAGCCGTCAGCACGAAGTCCAGGCCCAACACGGCCAGAGACGAATAAACGACGGTTTTGGTGGTGGCCGAACTGATCCCCGCTGACGTGGGCACGCAGTCATAGCCCTGGAACACCGCAATCCAGGAGCACACGAAGCCGAACACAACGGTTTTGATCACCCCGTTGAGCACATCCTGGGTGAAGCTCACCGAAGACTGCATATTACCCCAGAACGACCCTTCAAAGACCCCCAACCATTCAACACCCACCAACATGCCACCCCAGATCCCGACCACCGAGAAGATGGCCGCCAATATCGGCATGGCAATAAAACCGGCCCAGAGCCGGGGCGCGATCACCCGCCGCAATGGATCCACGCCCATCATTTCCATGCTGGACAACTGTTCAGTAGCTTTCATCAGACCAATTTCGGCCGTCAGCGCCGATCCTGCGCGCCCGGCAAACAGCAGGGCGGTCACCACCGGCCCCAGCTCGCGCACGAGCGTCAGCGCTATCATTTGTCCGATCGCCGCCTCTGAGCCGTAGTCACTGAGAATGGTGTAGCCCTGAAGCCCAAGTACCATGCCAATGAACAGGCCGGATACCACGATGATGGCCAACGACAGCACACCCACCGAATACAGCTGACGAACGAGCAGCGGGAAACCCACAGAAGGACGTGGCACACCGGTCAATACACCAGCGAGGAAACGCCCTGCCCGGCCCACAGTGGCAACCACATCGAGGCCCACGCGGCCGAGCGAAGCAATACGATCCATCATGCCGAACCTCCACCGAGTCCCCAGTCCGCTCCGGCGTCATCGGCCGGGTAGTGGAATGGCACCGGGCCGTCCGGGTGGCCGTTGAGAAACTGCTGCACCCGCTCGGAGGGGTGCTGCCTGAGTTCCTCGGGGGTGCCCTCTCCGATGATCTGGCCGTCGGCAACAATGCAGGCGTAGTGGCAGATACTGAGAGACTCAGGCACATCGTGTGACACCAGAACACTGGTCAGCCCCATCGACAGGTTCAGGTCCCGGATCAGCTTGACCAGAACGCCCATGGCGATGGGATCCTGGCCGGCGAACGGCTCGTCGTACATGATCAGCTCCGGATCCAGCGCGATACTGCGGGCCAGGGCCACCCGGCGGGTCATGCCACCGGAAAGCTCTGCCGGCATCAGACGCCGCGCACCGCGCAGCCCCACCGCCTCGAGCTTCATCAGCACGATGTCGCGGATCATGTCCTCCGGCAGCGCCGTGTGCACGCGCAACGGGAAGGCAACGTTCTCGAAAACGCTCAGGTCGGTAAACAGCGCGCCGCTCTGAAACAGCATGCCCATTTTTTCCCGCAGCGTGTACAACGCCTTACGCTTGAGCTGAGGAACCGGCTGCCCGGCCACCACGATGGAGCCGGAATCCGGCCGGAGCTGGCCGCCGATCAGCCGCAGCAACGTGGTCTTGCCGGTGCCGCTGGGCCCCATGATGGCGGTGATTTTGCCACGGGGGATGTCCAGACTGACACCATCGAAAATGCGTCGGCCCGAGCGGCTGAAAACCACGTCCCTCAGGGTTATGTAGGCGCCTGAATCCATAAACAGTCCCTTTCAGTGTGGGCTAACATTATGCGAAGCCGCGGTGAAGCTCAATCTGCACAAGATAAAATGTCCTGATGGCAACAATCAGATTCCCTGAACAAAAGCCCCGTAGCGACGGGAAGTGATATACTCCCGCCACATGACCAAGCCCCTGTGGCGACAAGGCCCTAACACGACGAAACCCAACGATGACAGAGTGCAAGCCGGAACCAGCATGAGCAACAGCAACAAGCCCACAGCCGACATCGAGCAGAAATACCGGGACGCAGCCATCCGCGCCATCGACATTGAAAAAGACGCCATCGCCGCGCTTTCGGATCGCATCGACGACGAATTCGTGCGGGCCTGCGAGGTTATCATGGCCTGTAAGGGTCGTGTGGTGGTGACCGGCATGGGTAAGTCCGGCCACATCGGCAACAAGATTGCCGCTACCCTCGCCAGTACGGGCACACCGTCTTTCTTTGTACACCCGGGCGAAGCCAGCCACGGCGACCTGGGCATGATTACCGGTCAGGACGTGGTCTTGGCCATCTCCAACAGCGGCAACACCAGTGAAGTAGTGACCATCCTGCCGTTACTGCGCCGCATGGGCGCACCGCTGATCAGCATGACCGGCAACGCGGATTCCACTTTGGCCAAAGAGGCCGTAGCCAATCTCGATGTCAGTGTTGCACTGGAAGCTTGCCCGCTCGGCCTGGCGCCCACCTCCAGCACCACCGCCACCCTGGTCATGGGCGATGCCCTGGCCGTGGCGCTGCTGGAAGCGCGAGGCTTCAGCGCCGAGGACTTCGCCTTCTCACACCCCGGCGGCAGCCTCGGCCGGCGATTGTTACTGCGGGTTTCCGACATCATGCACACCGGCGACCGGATTCCACGGGTTACCGGCGACACAACCCTCAGCGGCGCCCTGCTCGAGATTTCCCGCAAAGGGCTGGGCATGACCACCATTGTGGATGAAGCCGGTGAACTGACCGGAGTATTTACCGACGGCGATCTGCGCCGGACGCTGGATAAATCCATCGACGTGCACACCACCCCCATCAGCGACGTGATGACCCACAACGGCAAAACCATTCAGGCCGATCACCTGGCCGCGGAAGCCCTGAACATCATGGAAGAGCTGAAAATCAACGCGCTGCCGGTCACCGATGCAGACGGCCACCTGGTCGGCGCCATCAATATGCACGACCTGCTGCGCGCAGGCGTCATCTGAGGTGCCTGGCATGTCCGAATCCCTGCGTCCACAATGGCCGGCAAGACTTCTGAAGAAAGCGGCCAACATTCGTCTGCTGGCACTCGACGTCGACGGCATCATGACCGACGGCAAGCTGTTTTTCAGTGCCAACGGCGATGAGCTCAAGGGCTTCAATATCCTGGACGGCCTCGGCCTCAAACAGGTGATGGCCGCCGGCATTACCGTGGCGGTGATCACCGGGCGCTCGTCCCCCCTGACCCTGAAGCGGATGACCGACCTGGGCATCCCGCACCTGATGCAGGGGCGCGAAGACAAGCAGATCGCACTGCAGGAACTGGCGGACACCCTGGGCATCGAAGCGGAGGCCATTGCGTATATGGGAGACGACCTGCCCGACCTGCCCGCCATTCGCTTCGCAGGCCTGGGCATTACCGTTCCCAACGGTTACTGGCTGGTACGGGAGCAGGCCGATGTGTGCACCCTGGCCGCCGGCGGCAGCGGCGCGGTAAGGGAAGCCTGTGACCTGCTGCTGACAGCCATCGGCGAGCTTGACAGCACCCTTGCGCCCTACACCCGGGCCCACTGAGGATAACGCTGGCATGAACCGCAATCTCGTCTCCACCATGATGCTTGCCAATCATCCACTGCTGCGGGGAGTTGCGCTTGCCTGTACGGTTGTGGCCCTGATTGCACTGATGTGGCAGAGTGACGAACCCGTTCAACCGATCGATGCGGCAGCCCTTCGTGGCCAGTCTGAACCCGACGGCTTCGTGGTCAACGGCCGATACCTGTCATTCGACGATACCGGCAAGCTGACCGCGCGCTTCGAAAGCCCGCGAATTGAACAGTTTGAAGCCGACAATCTGGCCACCATGGAGTCGCCACGGGCGCAACTGTTCACCGAAGGCGAGACCGAACCCTGGCGACTGAGCGCGAATTCAGGCGTTCTGCAGGACAACAACGACCTGCTGGAGCTGGAGGGGAACGTTCATGTCATTCGCAACACCGAAGGCGGCCGCCAGGTGACGCTGACCACCACGCGACTGACGCTGGATAACGGCAGCCGCACGGTCTTTACCGACGCACCGGTGGAGCTGACCGATGCCTTCAGCGTTACCCGGGCAATCGGCATGAAGGGCTGGCTGGATGACCGCATACTCGAACTCGACTCACAAGTGGAAGGACGCTATGAGCCTGGCCAACAAGCCAAACCGTAAACTCATCGCCACGCTGGCAGCGCTGCTGTTTGCCGGCTCCGCCGCGGCGTTCAATCTGGACTCCAATGTACCCATTACCGTCAACGCGGATAACGCCAGGCTCGACGACGGCAAGGGCATTGCCACCTACACCGGCGATGTGGTGATGACCCAGGGCGAGACCGAACTGACCGCAGACCGGGTGGTGCTCTACCGGGATGAGACCGGCCTGCAGCGCATCGAAGCCTCCGGCCAGCCTGCGCACTACCGGCAGGCTGCCACAGAGGGCCAGGGCAAGACCGATGCGAAAGCACTGAACATCACCTATTCGGCACCCGAAAGCCTGCTGACGTTTGAAAAAGAAGCGGTCATCGAGCAGAACGGCAACCTGTTCCGGGGCGACATCATTCATTATGATAGCGTCCAGCGAGTGGTCACCGCCGAAGGTGCCGCAAACGACAACAATGGCAGCGGCCGAGTGGAAATGGTAATTCAGCCGCGCAGCCGCCAGAACACACAGGATCCGGATGGCAGTTCTCAGGGCCAGTAACCTGGCGAAAAGTTACAAGCAGAAGAAAGTGGTCATTGACGTCTCCCTGGAGATCCGCAGCGGCGAGATCGTTGGATTGCTGGGCCCCAACGGCGCCGGAAAAACCACCTGCTTCTACATGATTGTCGGGCTGGTTCCGGCGGACCACGGCCGCATCACCATCGACAGCCAGGACATCACACCCCTGCCCATGCACGGCCGGGCCCGCAAGGGTATCGGCTATTTGCCCCAGGAAGCGTCGGTTTTCCGCAAGCTGACCGTGCGCGACAACATCATGGCGATTCTGGAAACCCGCAAGGACCTCAGCAAGGCCGACCGCGATGCCAAGCTGGAGGAACTGCTGGAAGAGTTCCACATTACCCACATTCGTGACAGCGTCGGCATGGCGCTGTCCGGCGGCGAGCGGCGTCGGGTGGAAATCGCCCGCGCGCTGGCCATGGAGCCGGCGTTCATTCTGCTGGACGAGCCCTTTGCCGGGGTCGACCCGATCTCGGTCAGCGACATCAAGCAGATCATCCGCCACCTGCGCGACAAGGGTATCGGCGTGCTGATTACCGATCACAACGTGCGGGAAACCCTCGACATCTGCGAAAATGCCTACATTGTTTCCGGCGGCCACATCATCGCCTCAGGCAATTCCAGCGAGATTCTCGCTAATCAACAGGTGAAAGAAGTGTACCTCGGCAATGAGTTCCGGCTCTGATGTCATACTGGCCCCAATTGTCATGAACAAGACAAGCAAGTACACTCGGCAAAGAACTTGCTTGTTCGGGCAAGTGACCAGCATACATAGAATTTTTTGCAACCAGACAAAAGGCCGGTGCGATCGGGTGACGGATTCTGAACCATGGTTATGAAAGCGTCATTACAGCTGAAAATGGGTCAGAGCCTGACCATGACGCCGCAATTGCAGCAGGCGATCAGGCTTCTGCAGCTGTCAACGCTGGACCTCCAACAGGAGATCCAGCAGGCACTGGACTCCAACCCCATGCTCGAGACTCCGGAGGACGACGACACCCCGGAGGCG
The DNA here is from genome assembly GCF_032911545.1 of Marinobacter sp. M-5. Taxonomy (NCBI): domain Bacteria; kingdom Pseudomonadati; phylum Pseudomonadota; class Gammaproteobacteria; order Pseudomonadales; family Marinobacteraceae; genus Marinobacter; species Marinobacter sp. M-5. The sequence continues at coordinate 914,916 of NZ_JAWJEK010000001.1, read as the reverse complement.
AATGACGATGCACGGGATACCGAGGCCGAGCAGGTCCAGGTAGAGGAGACTGCGGCTGCAGCCGAATCCGCCAGTGACTGGGACGAATCCGAGAACGGTCCCGACTGGGCATCCGAGAACGACATTCCCGACAACATTCCGGACGACCTGCCTGTCGACACCGCCTGGGACGACATCTACCAGTCTGCCCCGGCTCCGGCCTCTCGTAACGACGACGAGAATGACAGCGATTTCGAAACCCGCAATTCTCCTGCGGAAACCCTCCAGGATCACCTGGATTGGCAACTGAATCTCACGCCTCTGAACGAGCGGGACCGGGCCATTGCCCATGCCCTGATGGATGCGGTAGATGAGCGTGGGTATCTGACCTCGCCCATTGAAGAGATTCACTCCGGGCTGCTGGACGAAACCGAAGACGACCCGCTGGAGCTCGACGAAGTCGAAGCGGTACTGCATCGCCTGCAGCACTTTGACCCACCCGGCGTATTTGCCCGTGATCTGCAGGAGTGCCTGCTGATTCAGCTCAACCAGCTGCCGCCCGAGACACCCTGGCTGTCGCAGGCGCGCCTGGTGATCACCCATTACATTAACCTGCTGGGCAATCGTGACTACGCGCAACTGCTGCGCCGCAGCCGCCTCAAGGAAGACCAGCTGCGGGATGTCCTGACACTGATCACCAGTCTGAACCCGCGCCCGGGAGATTCCGTGGATCGGGCAGAGCCGGATTACGTCATCCCCGATGTGATCGTCCGCAAGCACAATGAGCGCTGGCGCGTCGAGCTGAACCCGGAAATCGCGCCACGCATCCGCGTGAACGCCAGTTACGCCTCGCTGATCAAGCGCGCTGACAGCAGCGCCGACAACACCTACCTGCGCGACCAGCTGCAGGAAGCCAAGTGGTTCATCAAGAGTCTGCAAAGCCGCAACGAGACGCTGCTGAAAGTCGCCACGCGGATTGTGGAGCACCAACAGGGCTTCCTCGATCAGGGCGAGGAATTCATGAAGCCGCTGATTCTGTCCGACATCGCCCAGGCGGTGGAGATGCATGAGTCCACCATCTCGCGGGTCACCACCCAGAAGTACATGCATACCCCCCGCGGCATCTTCGAGCTGAAATACTTTTTCTCCAGCCACGTCAGCACCGACGAGGGCGGAGAGTGTTCCTCCACCGCAATCCGTGCCATGATCAAGAAGCTGATTGCGGCAGAAACTCCGAAAAAGCCATTGAGCGATAGTAAAATTGCAGCCATGCTAGGAGAACAGGGCATCAAGGTAGCCAGACGGACAGTAGCCAAATATCGTGAGGCGATGCACATTCCGCCATCCAACGAGAGAAAGCGGCTGGTTTGACCCGACAGGATCCGCCGGTGGGACATTCGCCGGCACACCGTCAGCCCCTCATCCGGGGCGGGCACGATGACAACAGGAGACGCCTATGCAACTCAACATTTCAGGCCACCATGTAGAATTGACTCCCTCCCTGAAAGAATACGTGTCAGGCAAATTTGAAAAGCTCGAGCGCCACTTCGATCACATCAGCAACTGCCAGGTCACACTGGAAGTTGAGAAGGTGCGCCAGCTTGCGGAGGCAACTCTCCATGTCATCGGTGGTGAGATTCACGCAAAGGCAGAGAGTGAGGATATGTACGCCGCTATTGATGCATTGGTCGATAAGCTGGACCGTCAGATCCTCAAGCACAAGGAAAAGAACGTTGATCGCATGCACGGTAACGGCGCTCGCTAGGGCACTGCTTTACCAGCACTCAACCTGATCGAGCTGCGGCATGACACACGTGCCGCAGCCTTTTTTTTACGGAAACCTTCACGGAACTAAAGTCGATCCATGAGCGACACGTCCCTGACTATCGAAACCATTCTTTCCCCGGAGCTGACCCTTTGCCGGGTGGCCGCGTCCAGCAAGAAGCGGGTTCTGGAATTTATTGCAGAGCTTGTGAACCAGCAGGACGCCACACTCAGCGAAACGCAGATCTTCAACAATCTGATTTCCCGGGAAAGGCTTGGCAGCACTGGTATCGGCGAGGGCATTGCCATCCCTCACTGTCGCCTGGAAGGGCTTGACCGGGTGATCGGTGTGCTCCTGACCCTGGAAGACGGGGTGAGTTTTGACGCCATCGACAATCAGCCGGTAGACCTGGTGTTTGCCCTCATCGTTCCCAAGGAGGCCACCAGCGAACACCTCGAACTGCTCAGCCAGCTGGCGGAGAAGTTCAATGACCGGAATTTCTGTGATCAACTGCGGCAGTGCAGCGATGCCCCGGCGCTCTTCAGCCGAATGACTCAAAGCAGCGACTGACCGCATTCCAGCAGAGGCAACAGGCAATGAAACTGATCATAGTCAGTGGCAGATCCGGCTCCGGGAAGAGCACGGCGTTACATGTCCTTGAGGACCTGAGCTTTTACTGCATCGACAACCTGCCCATCGGCCTGCTGTTTCCACTGACCACAGAGGCCACCAGCCACAGTACGTCACCGGGGCGGTTGCGAAAAATGGCCGTCAGTATCGACGCGCGCAATCTTGCCGGTGAGCTGTCGAATTTCGAGACCATCTACCGCCAGCTTCAGGAAACAGGCGTGACCGTTGAGATTATCTACCTCGACGCCGACGAACAATCCCTGCTTCAGCGCTTTCATGCCACCCGACGCAAGCATCCGTTGAGTGATGACAAAACATCGCTGCGGGAAGCGATTGGCAACGAGAAAAAGCTGCTGGAGCCGCTATCGAAACTGGCCGATCTCTACGTCGACACCACCGGCCTGTCCATGTACGAACTCAGGGATATGGTCAAGCAACGTATTGTTGGCCGCAAGGATCAGGAACTGGCACTGCTGTTCCAGTCGTTCGGGTTCAAGCACGGCGTGCCACTGGACTCGGATTATGTCTTTGACGTGCGCTGCCTGCCGAATCCCTACTGGGATACAAGCCTGCGGCAGTTTGTGGGCACTGACCAACCGGTTATTGATTTTCTCGAGAAAGAACCGCTGACCCGCAAAATGGTGGACGACCTCACCGGTTTTCTTGAGAACTGGCTACCCTCATTCGCAGACAGCAACCGCAGCTACATGACCATCTCCATCGGTTGCACCGGGGGCCAGCATCGTTCAGTGTACGTATGCGAGCAGATCGGCCGGTATTTCCGCACCCGGTACAACAACGTCCAGGTTCGACACAGCGAGCTGCCTCACCTGCAGAACCGCGAGCTAACCTGATCCATCATGATCCGCCGCACCGTCACCATCATCAATAAACTGGGCCTGCATGCGCGGGCCACCGCCAAGCTGGTCGCCACCGCGTCGACCTACCGGAGCACTGTGAGAATCAGCAGCAAGGGCCGGGAGGTGGACGCCAAGAACATCATGCAGGTGATGATGCTGGCGGCGAGCAAGGGGACCGAAGTGGAGCTGGTGGCAGAGGGCCCGGACGAAGAGGCTGCCATCGACGCACTGATCGAACTCATTAACGACTACTTTGGCGAGGGTGAGTAGCGCTCAGTCACCTGCGACATTCACCTACAACTCTTTCTCACCTGTGACGCCTAACTCCGCTATAATGCGAAGGTTTTCTGACTGTGGGTGATTCATGACCGATATTCTGGAAAAAAGCCAGGCCCGCCAGCGCCTTCGCTCTCTCAGCGAAGCGCTGGACAGTGGTGCGCTGAAACAGGTTGCCCGCATCCTGAATGGCGGCCTGAGCCCCAGCGATATCGCCCACCTGCTGGAATCATCGCCACCTCGCCAGCGTGCACTGCTGTGGAATCTGGTCGACAAGCAACTGGAAGGCGAGGTTCTCCAGTACCTCAATGACGACATCCGGGGCTACTTTCTCAGTCAGCTGAACGCCCAGGAACTGGCCGACATCATCGAGGATTTCGAATCCGACGATCTCGCCGACTTACTGCAGCAGCTGCCGGACACGGTTATCCAAGAAGTGCTGGATACCATGGACGAGCAGGACCGGCAACGGGTAGAGGAAGTACTCGCTTACCCGGAGGACACCGCCGGCGGCCTGATGAACACCGACACCATCACGGTGCGGCCCGACATCAGCATCGACGTGGTACTTCGTTATCTTCGCCGCCACCGTAACCTGCCACCAATGACTGACAGCCTGATCGTGGTCAGCCGGCGGGATGAATTCATCGGCATGCTGCCGATCACCAAGATGCTGGTGTCGAACCCGGCGTCAACGGTCCGGGAGGTGATGGATACCGATATCGAGCCGATTCCGGTCACCCTGTCCGACACCAAGGTGGCGACCCTGTTTGAGCGTTACGACCTGATCTCCGCACCGGTGGTCAACGACGAGGGCCACCTGCTCGGGCGCATCACCATCGATGACGTGGTGGATGTTATCCGTGAAGACGCCGACCACTCCCTGATGAGCATGGCCGGTCTGGACGAAGACGAAGACACCTTCGCGCCTATTCTGAAAACCACGCGGCGCCGCGCGGTGTGGCTGGGCATCAACTTGCTCACCGCATTCACCGCCTCCGCGGTTATTGGTCTGTTTGAGGAAACCATCGCCAAGGTGGTGGCGCTGGCCGTGTTGATGCCGATTGTTGCCAGCATGGGCGGCATTGCAGGCAGCCAGACCCTGACCCTGGTCATCCGCGGCATGGCCGTGGGGCAGATCAGCGGCGCGAACGTCGGCTGGCTGCTCAACCGGGAGTTTGTAGCGGGCATTCTCAATGGTCTGTTGTGGGCCGTTGTGGTGGCGACCGCCGCTACCCTCTGGTTCCAGGATTATCTGATCGGCGCCATCATTGCGGCGGCTCTGGTCATCAACCTGGTCGCAGCCGCGCTGGTAGGCACCGTGCTGCCGCTGTTTCTCAAGTCACGCAACATCGACCCTGCCCTGGCAGGCAGCGTGATCCTGACCACGGTAACCGATGTGGTAGGCTTCATGTCTTTCCTCGGCCTGGCCACCCTGTTTTACGCATAGGCAATACCATGACTGATCACGACAACGACAGCCCCGAATACCTCGGGCCCAGCAAATCCCAGCTCAAGCGGGAATCCCATGCGCTCCAGGACATCGGCAAGCGGATGCTGGAACTGAGCAACGATCAACTTGATACGCTGAGCATCAGCGACACGTTGCGGGCGGCCATCGAGGAGTCCCGGCGGATACGCCAGAACGAGGCGAAGCGCCGGCACCTGCAGTACATTGGCAAGGTCATTCGTCAGGAAGACGACCCCGAGGGTCTGAGGCGTGCCATCGATGCCTTTGACGCCGGCAGCGAAGAGCACACTCGCCGTCATCACCTGGCAGAACGATGGCGCGACCGGATGATCAGCGAGGGTGACCCGGCGGTGGGTGAATTTCTCGATTACTGTCCTGGCGCCGACGTGCAGCACCTCCGCAACCTTGCCCGTAATGCCCGGAAAGATGTGGAGAAGCAAAAAAACACCGGACAGGCGAAGAAGCTTTTTCGCTATCTGCGGGAATGCATTGACGACATCGCCTAACTCGCCAGACCAGCATCAGCCGCGGGTCAGGCGCCGATGTTCCCACACCGGCATGCGGCTGCGCACGTTGTTGAGGTGATCCGTGTCGAGCCCGGCGGTGATCACCCCCGGCCCCTCATCAATTTCTGAAACCACTTTTCCCCAGGGGTCGCAGATCAGACTGTGACCATAGGTGCGACGGCGCTCGCTGTTCTGCCCGCCCTGCCCGGGGGCAACCACCCAGATCTGATTCTCGATGGCACGGGCGCGGATCAGTGCATGCCAGTGGGCGTCGCCGGTTTGCCAGGTGAATGCGCTGGGTAGACACACCCAGTCAACGCCCAGCTCTCGCAGGGCCCTGAACAGCTCCGGGAACCTCAGGTCGTAGCAGACCGCCAGTCCCAGAAGCCCGGCCGGTGTCGGCACGGTCACCAGCGCGTCACCGGGCTCGAACGTGTCGGACTCGCGATACTGCCCATGAGCGTCTTCCACCGTGGCATCAAACAGGTGGATCTTGTCGTAGCGAGCCACTTCCCGCCCCTGATCGTCAAACACCAGGCAACTGGCTCTTGCCCGCCCCTCGATCATGGAACCGTCAGGACGGTTTGCCAGCGGCAAAGAGCCCCCCACAATCCACAAGCCCAGTTGGCGTGCCTGCTCCGCCAGGAAGCGACGGATCACCGGCTCGGCCGAGACTTCCTGCTGGCCGCACGCCACCATCTGCGAGGTCGCCAGCACCGCAAAGTTCTCCGGCAACACCGCCACCCGGGCACCCATCTTCGCCGCTTCCGACAACAGTCGCCCTGCCTCGGCGAGATTCGCCTGCAGGTCGTGCGTACTCACCATCTGTATCGCGGCTACGATCTGATCGGATGGATTCGTCATCAGCAGACTCCCCTAGTTTGTTCCACCGGCCCGAGGTCACTCACCACCACCGAAAACCCGACGCAGGTTCACCTCGGGTTCGTCCCAGCTGCCGGTTACACTATAAGATGCACTGGTCAGTTTGCTCAACGGGTCACCGAGGATTTTGTCCAGCACGAACAAGGCCCCACCGATCGGCGCACTGGCCCCCATCAGCAACGCGGCCAGTGGCAGGTTCTGCGTCAGCGGCAGCACCACCACCAGCTGCATGTCGAGGGTCTCTTCAACCATGCTGGTGGTGCCGGACAGGCGGAAAGCGCCCGAGGGACCGACCACCTGCAACTCAGGGTCCCAGGTCAGCAATCCCCGGGTCATCACTGCTTTGCCGGAGATGGCATCGAATGCCACGCCCGCTTCATACAGATCCGAGAAATCCAGCTGCAAGCGGCGCCACAGCGTATCCGAGTTCAGAAGATTGAACACCCGGAAAACCTGGGCGGTGTTGTTGCGCTCCAGAATCACACCGTCGTCCAGTCGCAGACTCACTGAACCGCTCAACTCTTCAAGCATGAAACCATTGGGGCGCCCGGGCCAATCCAGATCCAGTTGCATGGCGGTTTTATCATTGCGAAGTGGAATTTCAGAGCCAAACAGGTTGCCAAGGTCCGCGAGTGTTCCGCCGCTGATCTCCCCGACAAAGCGGGTAGTTTCACGGTCGCCGGCAATGCTCCAGATCATTTCGCCGGCGAGACTCAGGGAATTGAGTTCACCTTCGATGCTCTCAACCTGCAAGCGATAGGGTTGCGGGCGCAGAAGGAATGACCAGGCACCCAGTGCCTCGTCGTTCAGCGTCAATTGCGCGATGCGCACATCGATATCCGGCCACTCGCCGATCTCGAGGTTGCGGAAGGCTTCCAATTGCTCGTCAATGCTCAGTTGTTCAGGTTCCGGATCGCCGGGGTCGCCGCCATCACTGAACAGGTGCAGGCTCTCGAAGTCTGCCGTGATCGCCTCGTCACCCTCAGGCAACACCACCCTGGCGACCGCCCTGTCCGACTGGGTATTGATCACCCACCGGTCACCCAGATCACTGGCGGATATGTCGATGTCGGTCAGCAACTGGCGGCCCAGCCAGAGCCGGCTGATACTGATAGCGAGACCGCTGTCACTTCGCAACATATCCAGCGCCAGACGGTTTTCCCACGTCACAGCAATACCGACACCAGTCTCGCGTGCCGGGTCGATAGCAATGCTCAGCGGTGCTTCCTCTTCGGCGGTTTTGGCCAGGGGCTCAGGCCAGTTTACCGATGCGCCTTTCAGATTGGAGCGCAGGGTGACGATCGGGGCACGATGCTTGGCTACGTCCAGCGAGGCGGTGTAATCGGTAACCCCCTCAATGCCGAGGTTTTCCACGCCGTCGTAGCCACTGCGACGGAACAGACCGGGGAAACTGACTTGCCCCCGCTGCTGGATCGTCAGGGCGTCGTCGGCGCCACCTTGCCGGAACGACACCCTCACCGGGCCACCGAGGAACTGTGCCCGCAAGGGGTCACCGGCAAAGCCTGTACGAGTGCTGTAACGAAGCTGTCCTGCAACCTGCTCCCAGACCAGCCCTGCGGCAGCATAAGTGACCTTCCCGTTGTCTGTACCAACGGTGACCTCTACCTGCGGTTGCGTATCGGCCGGCGCTGTTCCAAGCGGCAACGCCAGAGCCAGATCCAGAGTATAATCCCCATCAATACCGACACTGCCTCCCACGCCACCGGCCATTTCCCCCAGCGGACTGTTCTGCAGCCAGTAAGCCACGGCGGAGCCTGGCATACCGGCTTTGGCATCCACTTCCAGAGTCAGGCGATCATTGACCGGGTTAACCCGGACCTCGCTGGGCGACAGCGTCAACTGACCGGTGCGGCCTTCCTCCAGGCTGACGCGAGTGCGGCCACCGTGTATGAACACCTCACCACGGGCATTGTCCACTGCGGGCCAACGCTCATCATAGCGCACACTGGCGTTGTCGAAGCGGTAACGCATGGATGATACAAACGAGCCCTTGGGGGCATCACGATCAATCTGGCCGTGGCCGTAATAGACGCCCTCGGTAATATCCGCCTGGGTAATGGCCGTGGTCAGCCACTGGTAAAGCTCCGGATTGACCACTTTGACCGGCACGAAATCCCCGAGCATGTCGGCCCTGCCATCCCGAACCCCCACCCGCAAGCTGAGGTTATCCTCGCCCCCACGATCCAAGCGCAGATCGAAAGCGCCACCCAGGGAAGTCTGCTCGCCATAGGCCATTTCCAGGCTGTCGGACCAGACCCGGGTGATGTCGCCATCAAGTTGCCAATCCACTTTGCCCTGAAAACGGGACAGCAGCCAGTCTCGACCGAACAGTTTCGGAAAACCCAGCGTCACGTCCCGGCTGTCGGCGTCGACGTACCCATGGCGCGCTGTCATCACCAGTTGTCCGTTCAGACCGCGAACGCCCGGCGCACCGCCATGGGCCGCCACACTGACATCATCCAGCAATGCTGATAGATGGAAGCCGTCATCCGTGTCGTCAGCCAGACGGAACCGGAGATCGTCAAGCTCCCCACCCGGCTGATAATTTTCCAGGGCGTCACGGGCGACAGCCGGCAATAGCCCAACACCGGTAAACACCTGGCTGATGGGACTCAGGGGAACGTCATCGGCGATAATATCTATACCGCCTTCCAGCTGCAGAATCCGGAGACTGAACGGGGAAACCTGGACACCATCCCAGGTCCACTCGAGGTTGGTCAGGTGGATTTCACCGGCGCCGGCCAGGCTCTCCAGATCCGCCGGACTCGCTTCCGTCAACGCCGTCTCACTGCGCCGCCAGCCGAAACGGGTACGAATGGTTTCCAGCGGCGCCAGCGATTGCCTGCCCACGCCGAGTTGCAGGTAGGGCGTTTCCACGGTGCCCGTCGCCTGCTCCAGACGGCCATTGCGGAAGGTCAGCCACGCCTCGCCGCCCAGATCAAAACCCTCGACACGGATATCACGCCAGGCGTATTCGTCAATCAGCCCATCGAACAGCCGGCCAGAATTCACATTCACGTACAGCTGGCCGTTAAACCCCCCTCGGAAAAAACGCTGACCAAGCAGGCTGAAGCTGGCGAGTTGCTGCGTGGTACCGGCCTGCATGGCACGGCCTGAGGCCTGGAAGAGCCCGCGGCGATAGACCAGATTCAGCTGTGGTATGTCGACATAGCGGATTTTGCCGTTGTTGTCCCGAATCCCCAGGTTCACCCGGGTGATTCGCACACTGGGGTCTGACAGCCAGGCACCAGCCAGATCCAGCCACTTTTTCAGATCGTCGGTCACCGGCTCCGGCAGGTCCGCGCCCTCGACCGACACATCACCCGCCACAGTCTGGTTCAGCGTGACTTCGAGACCGTCCGCCTCGAAATCCGCGAATACGATGCGCAGTCGGAAGAGCGAGGCCAGGGTATCCAGGCGGATGCGCAGGTGCTGGAGGGTTCCCACCACCTCTCCTTCCGGCTCGCTGCGGACACTCAGATTGCGGGCTTCAATCGATGGGTCGAGCCAGTTCCAGCTGGAGCGGAGGGCGCCGATGGAGATCTCGTGCCCCAGCTCGGCAGATAGCCGGTTCTCGATATCAGTGCGGAAGTTATCGATGTTCTGGGTCAGCTGTCGGCCAATGCCGGCATACAGTGCCAGCAGCACCAGAGCCGCCAGCAACAGCCACCACACCAGGCCGGCCAGTCTGGATAACAGCCGGACCGAAGTGCTCTCCGGATCCTGTTCGTTACTCATGACTGTCTACAAAAGCACCACGTCATACTGTTCCTGACTGTAGAAGGGTTCTACCTGAAAGCGGATGGTTTTCTCTATGAAGGTTTCCAGGTCCGCGACGTTGTCGGATTCCTCATCCAGCAGCCGGTCCACCACACTCTGGGAGGCCATCACCAGATAACTCTCGGCGTCATAGGCGCGATTTACCCGCAAGATCTCCCGAAACACCTCATAGCAGACGGTCTCGCTGGTTTTGAGGAAGCCACGACCATCGCAAATAGGACAGGGCTCACACAACACCTGGCCCAGGCTCTCGGTGGTGCGCTTGCGCGTCATCTCCACCAATCCCAGTTCCGACACGCCGGTGATCTTGGTCTTGGCGTGGTCCCGCTCCAGCATTTTCTCGAGCATGCGGTGCACCTGGCGCTGGTGCTCCGGATCATCCATGTCGATAAAATCGATAATGATGATGCCACCGAGGTTGCGCAATCTCAGTTGCCGGCTGATCGACCGGGCCGCTTCAAGGTTGGTCTTGAAGATGGTCTCTTCAAGATTGCGATGCCCGACAAACGCCCCGGTGTTGATATCAATGGTGGTCATCGCTTCGGTCTGGTCAATGATCACGTAGCCGCCGGATTTCAGCTGCACTTTGCGGCTCAATGCCTTCTGAATCTCGTCTTCAACGGAATAAAGATCAAAAATCGGGCGTTCACCCGGGTAATACTCCACCTTTTCCGAGAACTCGGTAACAAACTCCTCAACGAAGCCCATAACCCGCTGATAGCTCTCGCGGCTGTCGATGCGGACTTTCTCGGTCTGGGGACGTATCAGATCACGGATGGTGCGGATAAACAGCGGCAGGTCCTGATACACCACCGCGGGCGCCTGTACCCGGGAAATCCGTTCGTGGATCGAATGGCTCAACCGGTGCAGGTAGTTCATGTCGCCGATGAGGTCATCGGAGGCTGCGGCTTCGGCGGCGGTGCGAATGATATAGCCACCCTGCACGTCGGACTCTGCGGCCGCGGCCGTCTCGACGACGGATTTCAACCGCGCCCGCTCGTTTTCGTCTTCAATCCGCTGGGAGATACCAATATGGCTGGTACCGGGCATGAACACCAGATAACGCGACGGGATCGACAGCTGGGTCGTCAGTCGGGCGCCTTTGGTTCCGATCGGATCCTTGGTGACCTGCACCACCAGGGACTGGCCTTCGCGCAGCAGGGTGCGGATGTCAGGAACCACTTTGGGGGTGTCGTTACCATCTTCGGAGGACTGCCCGTTGACCACGTCAGACGCGTGAATGAAGGCTGCCCGCTCCAGGCCGATATCCACGAACGCCGCTTCCATGCCGGGCAACACCCTGACCACTTTGCCCTTGTAGATGTTGCCAACGATACCCTTGCGGCTGGTTCGCTCGATGTAGGCTTCCTGCAACATGCCGTTTTCGACAAGCGCCACCCGCGTTTCGACCGGGGTTACGTTGATCAGTATCTCTTCGCTCATTGTGGTTCCTTTGCAATTGATGCGAGCCAGACCCTGTGGGCTCGTCAGTGCCAGGCTTTCCAGACCGGGTATCCTGCCCGTGACAGCAGCTCGGCCGTTTCCTGGAGCGGCAACCCCACTACGGAACTGTAACTGCCGCGAATCTCCTTCACAAAAATACCACCAAGTCCCTGAATTCCATAACTTCCCGCCTTGTCCATTGGTTCACCGCTGGCCACATAGGCGCGAATTTCCTCATCAGAGAGTGCGCGAAAGGTCACATCGGTGGTGACCACGCGGGCCTCACAGCCTCTGGCCGACGCCAACGCAACAGCGGTCATCACCTGATGCGTCTGCGCAGACAGCCGCGTCAGCGTTGCAACCGCCTCGGTCGCGTCCACAGGCTTGCCAAGAACCTCACCATCCAGCACCACCGTGGTATCAGAGCCGAGAACTAACTGGTTAGAACCCGCGATACCGGCTAACGCTTTCTCGCGGGCCAGGCGCTCAACATAGGCAAGTGGGCGCTCACCGGCCCGCACCGTCTCATCAATACCGACCGGCCGGGACACAAAGGACAGGCCAATCTGCGTCAGCAGCTCAGCGCGTCTTGGGGAGGCGGATGCCAGAACGAGGGTCTGCATGTAATGGTCCTACCCCAGCTTGCGATTGAGGTTATCCAGCAGAACGCAGACCACGGGCCATACCAGGGCACTGGTCAGAGCCGGCCATAAATAGCTGAATCCGGCGTCTTCCCCGCCCAGCATCTGCTTGATGAAGTGCACCAACATCTGGTTGATACCCAGCAGCAGAAACACCATCAGGCATTGCTGAGGCATCGGGTACATGCGCAGCCGCTGATGAATCGTCAGTACCAGAAAGGCAACGAGGGCCATCGCCAAACCGTTGACGCCCAATGGCGTTGCCTCCAGCACATCCAGCGACAGACCAACGCACCAGGCCAGCAGAATGCCGAACTGGGCGGGTGCCCGGAAGGTCCAGTAAAACACCATCAGCCCCAGCCATTCCGGGCGGAACTCGAACCAGCCAATGGGGAACAGTGAAATGCTCAGCACCAGCGAGAGAACGACACTCAGGGCAAAGACCGGATAACTGATTACCGATAACATCAGCGCACCTCGTCCGGGTCGGTTTCAATGCCGACGGCAGGCTGGCCCTGACCATGCTCATTGCCGTCTTCGTCTACCTCGCCTTCCGGGGAAAAAACCACCAGCACCAGTCGGCTCTGATTGAGCCGCGCTTTCGGCGTGGCTTCAATATTCACGAACGGTTCGCCGGATTCCTTGGTGATGTTTTCCACTTCCGCCACCGGGTAGCCTTTCGGGAATCGCCCGCCGAGACCGGAACTGACCAGCAGATCCCCCTCGCGGATGTCGGCGGTGTCCGGCACGTGAACCAGCTCAAGCGCGTTGATATCGCCGTTGCCCAGGAGAATCGCGCGCAGGCCGTTGCGAACCACCTCAACCGGTACGGCGTGGCTGCTGTCGGATACCAGCAAGACCCGCGACGTGAAGCTGCTGGTTTGCTGTACCTGCCCCATCAGCCCGTGGGCATCCAGGATGGCCTGACCGACGGTGACACCGTCCCGGCTGCCTTTATTGATAATGACTTCATGAGAAAACGGGTCGGGCGACACACCAACGATCTCACCGACAATAACGCGGTCATCGAGAACTTCCGAGGAATTCATCAGACGGCGGAGTTCATTGTTTTCCGAGGCCAGCGCGGCGTATTTCAGCGCCCGCCGTTCAAGAATCAGCAGCCGCGCGTTGAGGTCTTCGTTTTCGGCGAGCAGATCGTCCCGGGTGGTAAACAGGCCTTCGATCCAGTTCTGCAACTCGTAGGGGGCATTGCCAAACCAGTGCACCGGCGCCAGCCCGGTACCAATCACGCTGCGAACGGAGGTCAGTTTGTCGAAGCGGGCATCCGCCACGATCAGCACCGCCGAGAGCAGGATCACCAGCAACAGACGCAAGCCGGGTACGGGGCCTTGAACGAAGATGGTTTTAATGGCTGCTACCCCCGCCATTATTGACCAGGCAGATACGACGACCGCCGCAGCGGAGGTCCACTTGCGGCGGTCGGGGGCGGAGGGGCCCTGGCCGGAGTAACGTCAGGCGTAATGCCAGTACCACGGTTTTACCCCTCCTGGGAGAACATTCCGATTCCGCCACGATCGATCACTTCCAGAGCCTTGCCGCCGCCGCGGGCGACGCAGGTCAGCGGATCTTCAGCAATGATCACCGGTAGCCCGGTTTCCTCGCTGATCAGCTTGTCCAGCCCGCGGAGCAAGGCGCCACCACCGGTCAGCACAATGCCGCGCTCGGCGATGTCGGAAGCGAGTTCCGGTGGGGACTGTTCCAGCGCGCTCTTTACCGTCTGAACGATCTGAGCCAGGGATTCCTGCAGGGCGTCGAGGATTTCCTCACTGTTCAGGGTGAAGGCTCGGGGAACACCTTCCGCCAGGTTGCGGCCGCGCACGTCGATTTCACGGATTTCGAGGCCTTCGTAGGCGCAGCCGATCTCGTGCTTGATGCGCTCGGCGGTGGAATCGCCGATCAGACTGCCATAATTGCGACGCACATAGGTCACGATGGCTTCGTCAAACTTGTCACCCCCTACCCGCACGGATTCAGCGTAAACAATGCCGTTCAGGGAGATAATGGCGATTTCGGTGGTGCCACCGCCAATGTCGACGATCATGGAGCCGCTGGCTTCCTCGACCGGCAGGCCAGCGCCAATAGCGGCGGCCATAGGCTCTTCGATGAGGAACACTTCACGGGCGCCGGCACCAAGAGCTGACTCGCGGATGGCCTTGCGCTCTACCTGAGTGGACTTACTCGGCACGCACACCAGTACTCGTGGGCTCGGTGTAATAAAGCTGTTCTCGTGCACTTTGTGAATAAAGTGCTGGAGCATTTTCTCGGTGACCACGAAGTCGGCGATCACGCCGTCTTTCATCGGGCGGATGGCGGTAATGTTCCCCGGGGTGCGTCCCAGCATGCGCTTGGCTTCGGCGCCGACTGCAGCCACCATCTTCTGGGAACCACTGGTGCGAATGGCCACAACAGAAGGCTCATTCAGCACAATTCCGCGCTCGCGCACGTAAATAAGGGTGTTGGCGGTGCCCAGGTCGATGGACAGGTCGCTTGAGAATAAGCCTCGGAGTCTTTTGATCAACATTCGTGTAGTTTCAACCTGAGAGTTGCAGTCGCAGAAAAGATGCGGCAACTTTAGCAGTGAGCACCCCTGCAGGCAAGGCACGATCGGGCCCTGAGCCTGTCAGTTAACACTTTGCCACAAAAACCTACACCCTCCCGCTGATGTCGGAATCTGTTACCATATCGCCTTTATTTTGACTGTCGGCGCACGAGCCGCCGGGAATCACCTTTCCGAAACACGCTGTGAATACGTCCCTGTGCGCTTGGGCTCCGCCATCCCTGGCTCCGCACAGTTTCGGAAAGGTGATTACCGGCAGCTCCCAAACTCTGAGTTGCGCTCAACTTAAGTTACTGAAATTTCACCTACCCTGGGAGGCAATGTGACCATTTCCCGCAAGGACATTGAGAAAGTCGCCGTGCTCGCCCGCATTCGCGTGGACGAAGAGCAGGTGTCGGCGCTTGAGAAAGATCTGGGTAATATCCTGGACCTGGTTGACCAGCTGGCAGCAGCGGACACTGCCAACGTGGAGCCCCTGGCTCACCCCCTGGATGCAGTGCAGCGCCTGCGCGCAGATGAGGTGACGGAGTCCAACCAACGGGAGGCCTTCCAGGCCATAGCGCCGGCGACCGAGAACGGCCTGTACCTTGTGCCTCGGGTCATCGAGTAAGCAAAGACAACTGAGTGATCGGACGAACAGCGACTCAAGCAGGACGTAACATGCATAACAAATCGGTAGCAGAGCTCTCCCGGGAACTGGAAAGCGGCAAGATTTCCAGTGTAGAGCTCACCCAGCAGTTTCTTGACCGCATCAAGCGCGAAGACGGTCAGTTCAACAGTTTTATTACGGTCACTGAAGAGCAGGCCCTGGCGGACGCCAAAGCGGCGGACGAGCAACGGGCGGCGGGCAATGCCACTCTCTGGACCGGGGTGCCGTTTGCCCACAAGGACATTTTCTGCACCACCGGCGTGCGCACCACCTGCGGCTCAAAGATGCTCGAGAACTTCGTTCCGCCCTACGACGCCACGGTCACGGAAAACTTCCGCAACGCCGGTGCCGTTTGCCTGGGCAAGACCAATATGGACGAATTCGCCATGGGGTCGTCCACCGAGTCCAGCTACTTTGGCGCAACCACCAACCCCTGGGGGCTGAGCCAGGGCGATAAACGGGTTCCGGGCGGCTCTTCTGGCGGTTCTGCCGCGGCGGTGGCGGCGCGGCTGGTGCCAGCGGCGACGGCAACAGACACCGGCGGTTCCATCCGCCAGCCGGCGGCACTGTGTGGCATTACCGGCCTGAAGCCCACCTATGGCCGCGTTTCCCGCTACGGCATGATCGCCTTCGCCTCCAGCCTGGACCAGGGCGGCACCATGGCGCGCACCGCTGAAGACAACGCGCTGATGCTGAATGTGATGGCCGGCTATGACCCGAAGGATTCCACCTCGGTGGACCGTGAGGTGCCGGATTACACCGCCACCCTGAACGAGCCTTTGAAAGGCCTGCGCATCGGGCTGCCGAAAGAGTATTTCAGTGACCAGCTGAGCCCGGCGATGGAACAACAGGTTCGCAACGCGGTGAAGGAATACGAAAAGCTCGGCGCGACAGTTAAAGAAGTGTCGTTGCCGAACGCCCGACTGGCGATTGCCGCCTATTACGTGATCGCGCCGGCGGAAGCCTCCGCCAACCTGTCGCGGTTTGACGGCGCCCGCTATGGCTACCGCTGTGCCGATCCGAAAGACCTCATGGATATGTACACCCGCACCCGGGCCGAGGGCTTTGGCGCCGAGGTGAAGCGACGGATTCTGGTGGGCACCTACGCCCTGTCCGCCGGTTACTTCGATGCTTATTACCTCAAGGCACAGAAGGTTCGCCGCCTGATCCAGCAGGATTTCGTCAACGCCTTCAAGGACGTGGACGTACTGATGAGCCCGACCACGCCATCTCCGGCGTTCATTCAGGGTGAGAAGACCAACGATCCGGTCACCATGTACCTGGAAGATGTGTTCACCATCGCCGTCAACCTGGCGGGCGTACCGGCCATGTCGGTGCCGGCCGGCTTTGTAGACGGCCTGCCGGTGGGACTGCAGATGATCGGGGATTATTTCTCCGAAGCCCGCTTGCTGAACGCCGCCCACCTATTCCAGCAGGCAACCGACTGGCACCAGCGTGAAGCGCAATAAGCCCGAGACAGGAGAATGAGTATGCAGTGGGACATTGTGATCGGGCTGGAAATCCACGTTCAGCTCGCCACCAAGACCAAGATCTTTTCCGGCTCGAGCACCGCCTACGGCGCCGAGCCCAACACCCAGGCCAGCGCCGTTGACCTGGCCATGCCGGGCACCTTACCGGTTCCGAACGAGCAGGCATTCCGCTACGCGGTGATGTTCGGTCTGGCGGTCAACGCCGACATCGAACGGCGCTCGGTGTTCGAGCGCAAGAATTACTTTTATCCGGACCTGCCCAAGGGCTACCAGACCACCCAGCTGGAGCGCCCCATTGTCGGCCCGGGCTACGTCGACCTGGACCTGGCCGGCGGCAAAACCAAGCGGGTGCGCATTCACCACGCCCACCTGGAAGAGGACGCGGGAAAATCCCTGCACGAAGACTTCCACGGCATGACCGGTATCGACCTGAACCGCGCCGGCACTCCGCTGATCGAGGTGGTCACAGAACCGGACATGACCAACGCGGAAGAAGCGGTAGCATTTGCTAAAAAGCTGCACGGCATCGTGACCTCGCTGGGCATCTGCGACGGCGACATGTCCCAGGGCTCCATGCGTTTTGATGTGAACATTTCACTCAAGCCCAAAGGCTCCGACACTCTGGGCACCCGCACCGAAACCAAGAACCTGAACTCCTTCCGCTTCATGGAGCAGGCCATCGCCCATGAAGTGGAACGGCAGATGGACATCCTCGAGGACGGCGGCACGATTATTCAGGAAACCCGCCTGTACAACGGGGACCGGGACGAATCCCGCTCCATGCGGACCAAGGAAGAAGCCAACGATTACCGCTATTTCCCCTGCCCCGACCTGTTGCCGGTGGAAATCGACGAATCGTTCATTGAGGAGGCCCGCAACAGCCTTCCGGAACTGCCGGACGCACGCAAGGCGCGCTTCATGGAGCATTACGGCCTCAACGACTACGACGCAGGCCTGCTCGCCGGCGATTCGAAACTTGCGGCGTTCTTCGAGGAAGCGGTCAGCCACGGTAAAGACGCCAAACTGACATCCAACTGGATTCAGGGTGAATTCTCCGCACGGCTGAATGCCGAGGAGAAATCGGTCGCCGAATCCCCCATTACCGGCGCTCAGCTCGGCGACCTGGTGGTGCGCATTGCCGACAACACGATTTCCTCCGCCGGCGCGAAGAAGGTGTTTGAAGCCCTCTGGTCCGGTGAAAATGACAACGTTGACGCCATCATCGATGCCAAGGGACTGAAGCAGGTATCCGACACCGGCGCGCTGGAGTCGATGGTCGATGAAGTGCTCGCTGGCATGCCGGATCAGGTGGCTCAATACCAGAACGAGGACGATCCCAAGAAGCGCAAGAAGATGCTCGGCGGGTTTATGGGCCCACTGATGAAGGCGTCCAAGGGACAGGGGAATCCGAAGCTGTTTAACGAGATTCTGGTTAAGAAGCTCGGGGGGTAAGTGGTTCGGCCTGGGTCTTGCGTTCACGGCACGGACCCAGCCTGTTTGTTTTGCGGGAGGGCCTTGGCTGGACTATAACTGCGAAGACCGAAGGGTGTGTTTGCTGCCCCTCCCCGAAGCAAACAGGCCAGGAGCCCAGGTCAGAAGCTACCCGACAAGCCGACCCCATAGATCATGCTCATCCGCATGCTCAACAACCACCTGAACCATCTGCCCAGGCACCAGATCGGTCTCGTCGTTGAGGTAAACCATGCCGTCAATCTCCGGCGCATCCGCCTTCGAACGGCCAATGGCACCTTCTTCGTCCACCTCGTCAATCAGCACATCAATGGTCTTGCCAATCTTGGCCTGCAGGCGAGCGGCTGAAATCTCGGCCTGCTTCTCCATGAACCGGGCCAGGCGCTCTTCTTTTACTTCCTCAGGCACTGCACCTTCGATCTCGTTGGCCTTGGCACCTTCCACCGGGCTGTATTTGAACGCCCCCACGCGGTCCAGTTGCGCCTCGTCCAACCAGTCCAGCAAATACTGGAAGTCTTCCTCGGTTTCGCCCGGGAAGCCGACAATGAAGGTGGAGCGGATGGTCAGCTCGGGGCAGATCTCACGCCACTTGCGGATGCGGTCCAGAGTCTTGCTGTCATGGGCCGGGCGCTTCATGGCCTTGAGCACTTTCGGGCTGGCGTGCTGGAACGGGATGTCCAGGTACGGCAGGATCTTGCCTTCTGCCATCAGCGGAATCACATCATCCACGTGGGGATACGGGTAAACATAGTGCAAACGCACCCACACACCCATCTCACCCAGCGCTTCACACAGCGACTGCATTTTGGTTTTCAGCGGCCGGCCCTGCCAGAAACCGGTGCGGTATTTGGTGTCCACGCCGTAGGCTGAGGTGTCCTGGGAGATCACCAGCAGCTCTTTGACCCCGGCATCCACCAGGCGCTGGGCCTCGTCCATGACATCACCGATGGGGCGGCTCACCAGATCGCCGCGCATGGACGGGATGATGCAGAAGGTGCAACGGTGATTGCAGCCCTCGGAAATCTTGAGGTAGGCATAGTGCCGCGGGGTCAGTTTCACGCCCTGGGGCGGGACCAGATCAGTGAACGGGTCGTGCTCGCGCCTGGGCGGCACGAACTGGTGAACCGCACCAACTACCTCTTCATAAGCATGGGGGCCGGACACCGCCAGAACCCCGGGATGGGTCTCGCGGATCTTGTCTGCCTCAACACCCATGCACCCGGTGACGATCACTTTGCCGTTTTCGTTGATAGCCTCGCCGATGGCGTCGAGGGATTCCTGCTTGGCCGCGTCTATGAACCCGCAGGTGTTAACCACCACAATGTCGGCGTCGTTGTAGGTTGGAACAACGTCGTAGCCGTCGAGCCTGAGCTGGGTGAGGATACGCTCGGAATCGACCAGGGCCTTGGGACATCCAAGGCTGATGAAGCCGACTTTGCCGTTGCCGGTGACTGGGGTTTGGGGGTGATCTGTCATAAACGCGTTCGGAGTCCTGGGGCGTGATGCCCACCGATGAATTAAGGTAGACAGTTTACCCCAGCCCGCCCGGGGCCTGAAGCAAAACCAGGGGAAAAGCGCCATCAGCGCTTGCGAACTCGCCTGCAGTGAACTTTGATTTTTGACGGAACGTTCACAAATTCTTCATAAAACTGCCACTAACGGCGACAGGCATCTTGCTGATCACTAATTAAACAACTAGACTTTCAGTTGGTTATAGCTGAAAACGACCGAATCAGAAGAGCCAGAATGAAAACAGTTGCCGTAAAATCGAATCTACGCAATCAACAACGCGTCGATGTCTCGACTCAAGTCACGATCGAGAGACACGACGGCTGCTGTCTCGACTGCACGATTTCAAACCTCTCTCGCACTGGCCTGATGATTTCGTGCAGCCAGGAGCTGGTGAAAGAGCTGGTGCCCGGCCAGAAAGCCCCGGTCCCAGGCAGCTGGATTCCGGTAAAAGCGCGGTTCTCCGTGCCCGTAGTGGCGACTCAGCCTGTGGCGGTGATCGCTGACGGCAACATCGTTCACATGCGCCGCATTGCGCGCGACGAGTATCAGGTGGGCATCCAGTTCGCCGAATTCGAGGGTAACGGGTACGATTACGTGGATCGGTACGTCAGTACCCTGCTGTCGTCCGCCGCGTCCCTGTCCTGAGGTCCCGGCTCTGGTTGCATAGAACCGCGAACATGCTCCCGATATATTCTTATAGCACCAAACTCTAGTTGGACACCTTCTTATACCCTAATCGCCTCTGGTATGATTGCGCTATTCACACGCAAAGCCCATTCGGTTCGCAAGGCGGCAACAGAGTATAATGACCACATACAACCTGACCCATCTCAAGCAGCTGGAAGCTGAAAGCATCCACATCATTCGGGAGGTCGCGGCTGAGTTCGACAACCCGGTGATGCTCTACTCCATCGGCAAGGACTCCGCGGTCATGCTGCATCTGGCGAGGAAGGCGTTCTACCCCGGCACGCCACCGTTTCCCCTGATGCACGTGGACACCACCTGGAAGTTCCGGGACATGATCGACTTCCGCGACCGCAAGGTGAAGGAATACGGTCTGGACCTGATCGTTCATAAGAACGAGGATGGCATCAAACAGGGTATCGGTCCGTTCACCCACGGCAGCGCCAAGCATACCGATGTGATGAAAACCCAGTCCCTGAAGCAGGCCCTGGACAAGTATAAATTCGATGCCGCCTTCGGTGGCGCCCGTCGGGACGAAGAGAAATCCCGCGCCAAAGAGCGCGTGTACTCCTTCCGTGACGAATACCATCGCTGGGATCCCAAGAACCAGCGGCCGGAACTCTGGAACACCTACAACGGCAAGATCAACAAGGGCGAAAGCATCCGCGTATTCCCGCTCTCCAACTGGACCGAGCTGGATATCTGGCAGTACATCTACCTTGAAAACATCGAGATTGTTCCCCTGTACTACTCCGCTGTGCGCCCCGTGGTTGAACGGGACGGCACGCTGATCATGGTGGACGACGATCGCATGCCTCTGAAGGAAGGCGAAAAGCCGATGATGAAATCCATCCGCTTCCGCACCCTGGGCTGCTATCCCCTCACCGGCGCGATCGAGTCTGAGGCCACCACGCTGCCTGACATCATTCAGGAAATGCTGCTGGCCACCAGCTCCGAGCGTCAGGGTCGCGTGATCGACCACGATTCAGCCGGCTCCATGGAACAGAAAAAGCGGGAAGGGTACTTCTAAGATGTCACACCAGTCTGATCTGATCGCCGAAGACATTCAGGCCTACCTGAAGCAACACGAGAACAAGGAACTGCTGCGTCTACTGACCTGCGGCAGTGTTGATGATGGCAAGAGCACCCTGATCGGTCGCCTGCTCCACGACACCAAGATGATCTATGAAGATCATATGGCCAGCCTGAAAACCGACAGTGCGAAGATGGGCACCACCGGTGAGAAGCTCGACCTGGCGCTGCTGGTGGACGGCCTGCAGGCAGAACGCGAGCAGGGCATCACCATTGATGTAGCCTACCGCTATTTCTCCACCGACAAGCGCAAGTTCATCATTGCCGATACACCGGGTCATGAGCAGTACACCCGCAACATGGCCACCGGCGCCTCGACCGCGCAAGTAGCGATCCTGATGATCGATGCCCGTCACGGTGTGCTGACCCAGACCCGCAGGCACTCCTTCATCGCCTCGCTGCTGGGCATTCGCCACATTGTCGTGGCCGTCAACAAGATGGACCTGGTGGATTTCAGCGAGGAGCGTTTCAACGAAATCAAGGACGAATACCTGGCCTTTGCCACCAAGCTCGGCCTGAAGGATATCCGTTTCGTGCCGATCTCGGCCCTGGAAGGCGACAACGTGGTCAACCGGAGTGAAAGCACGCCTTGGTTCACTGGCCAACCGCTGATGGAAATTCTGGAAACAGTGGAAGTCTCCCGCGACAAGGATCTGGAGCATTTCCGCTTCCCGGTGCAGTTTGTTAATCGTCCCAACCTCGATTTCCGGGGATTCTGCGGTACCGTTGCCTCCGGCGTTGTCCGCCCGGGTGACAAAGTGATGGCCCTGCCCTCGCGTCGCACCAGTACCGTGAAGGAAATCGTCACCTTTGAAGGCAACGTTGAAGAGGCCTACATCGACCAGGCCGTCACCCTGACGCTGACCGATGAGATCGACGTCAGTCGTGGTGACATGCTGGTCAAGGCCGAAGACGAGCCGGAAGTGGGCAACCGCTTCAACGCCAACATCGTGTGGATGACCGATGCACCGCTGGAAACCGGACGCCTTTACGACATCAAGCTGGGCCCGACGTTCACCTCCGGTACGGTCAAGAAGATCCACCACCAGACCGACGTAAACACGCTGGATCAGAACGCCAACCCGGCGGCTCTGGAACTGAATGAGATCGGCCTGTGCGAACTGACCCTGAGCCAGCCGGTGGCCTTCGATGCCTACCCGCGCAATCATGCTACGGGCAGTTTTATCGTCATTGACCGTTTGAGCAACGTCACGGTGGGCGCGGGCATGATCGCCGGTACCGCCAGTGACGTGGAATCTCTCGAACCGGTCAGCATGGATGAGCGGGCACGCCGCCTGGCTCAGAAACCGGCCATCATTGCCTGCAGCGGCAAGCAGGCCCAGGCCCTCGCGCTGGCGGTGGAACGCGCACTGTTTGATCAGGGCAAGACCACCGTGGTGCTCAGCGAGGACAACGCCGGTGGCCCGGATGACCGGCGCCGTACCGCCCAGTTGCTCTCTGCCAACGGCCTGATCGCCATTGCAGTGAATCTGGGCACCGATGTGGCGAACGCCGCGGTATTCGCTGACAGCGATCAGGACATCCCCGCTGCCGTAAATGAGTTGGTGCAGGATCTGGTTCGCAGCAAGCGGATATAACGTCTGGGCTCAGCGCCCCGAAAATCGGTACAATGCCAAGCCCTGAAGGTCAGCCCTCAGGGCTTTGTTTTTTTATTAACCAGGGAAAAGCGATTTCATGGCCATCAAGCAGCTTCGCACTCTTTTCGCCAGCCAGTATCAGCCCGGACAACCGGCACGGATTCGCCCCGGCGAGGTCCTGTCTGAGCCAGGTGGCGACTATGAGGGTCTTCACAAGCAGATGAAGCGCCTGTTCAACACCAAGCCGGGCAAGAAATACGGCCGCTTTTCCGACGATATCGGCGAAAGTCCGTTCAGCAGCTGGCTGAAGGATTACCTCGAGGACAAACAGTCCTTTACCGCCCTCACCGACCGCCTGTTCGGGCAATGGCAGGAACTTCTGAACGGCGCCCAGGAGGAATTCGAGGGGCATCTGATGATCGTGCACGAAGCCCTGGCGGACTCCGAAGTGGTCTACCTGCTGGTGATGGAAAACGACAGCGCCATGCGCTTTGACGCCAAACAGACCCTCGACGCTACCGATATCCTCAGCCTGTCACGCCTGAACCTGGCGGTGCGCATCGAACTGGACGACTGGCGTGGAGAAAATCCCGGTGAGAACTACCTGACCCTGGTTCATTCCCGCGGCACCGGTGAAGGCGGCGACCTGTTCATCAAGTTGTGCGGCTTCACCAACCAGGTTGACGTGGAAAAGGAAACCCTCACGTTTCTGGACGCGGTGGAAGCTTTCGCGAAATCCTCTGAGCCGGAAGAAGCCGGCAAGGTACGTGCCCGCGCCTACGAATTCTGCAAGGAACAGCACGCACTGGGCGAACCGGTCGCCATTGAGGCGCTCTCCGGTTATCTGGACGAGAACCAGCCCCAGCGCTTCAAGGATTTCGCGTCCCAGACCGCCGAGCTTCCAGAAAGCGGCGTACTGCACCCGGATCATCGCAAGGTGAAGAAGCTGGTCCGCATTGCGGGATCCGGTGGCGGCATGAGCGTGTCCTTCTCTTCCGACCTGGTGAACCAGGCCATCTATTACGACAAGGACAAAGACGCACTGACCATCACCAGGCTTCCCAAAGCCCTGCGCGAGCAGTTGCAGCGCTACCTGGAAGATCGCAGCTAGAATTCGATCCTGAAATGTGACAGGGACAAGTCACGTTTCGCGGGATTCCGCTATGCTTGCCGGGCCCGAACAAATCAAGAAACGTCAGCAAGGAGCGGTGACGATGCAATTGAAACGGTCAATGGAATTGACCCCGTATGATCTCCCCCGAATAGAAAACCCTTTCCTCGCCGCCGCGGAAGTCGGTCAGCTCATCAGCTCCGGACGCCTCTCCGGCGTGGAACTGAGAGCCCTTCTGCGAGTTCGCCCAGACAGTCGGGAGCCACTGCCAACCCTGGCCACCAGGCAAGTCGCGGACGGCGATCTGTTCCTGGTCCACGGCCCGTTCGATCCGGGGCCGCTATCCCCGGTGATTGACTGGCGTGACAACCCGGAACTGCCGGCCGGCGGCGAATGGAAACCGTCGTCACCACTGCCCTTCGGCCTTGGCTATGCCCTGCAGGAACTGAACCATCGACAACTGACACCGGACGACGTCAGGCGCGGCCCCCTTCCGGGCGCTAGCAGCCCAGCCGCCGAACGCGCGCCCTCACGTGACCCGAGCCCAGCCCGAACCGAAACCAGCGCCACTTCCGCCTCTGTCATGGCCACCACCCTGGCCGGCATAAAACTCGCCAACGAGTCCGGTCGGGTGCCGGAGAAAGCGGAAGAGCCGGAGATTCATGTTGAGGTGGGCATCTTTACTGATGGGACGTTGAATAATGCGTTTAACAGTCAGCAGATGGAAGACATCGTCGACAGGGAATGCCTGACTCCGTTCGAGAACAATGAGATTGATCAGGAAGAGTGTGAGCGACGCTTGGGGTTGCTGATGGGGACAAGCTACGCCAACGCGCCAAGCAATATCGCAAAACTCTCCAATCTGTACGCAGAGGGCGAGACCTCGCATCACAATGGCAAAACGATCCGCGTCAGGGCCTATGCGCCGGGCCCAGGCTCGAAAACGGGTGATAGTGACTCTGTTTTCGGTGCGGCAACCGGAATAGGTGACACTGGAGTCATCATGCAAGTAGAGCGAGCATTTAAAGTTGCCTCTAACCTCCTGCTGGCGCGCTTACGAGGCAAGACAATCAGTTCGTTGAGCGTCGATATATTCGGATTCAGCAGAGGAGCGGCAGCAGCGAGGCATGCTGCCCACGAGATAAGCCTGGGGCAAAACGGGTTATTCGTAAAACTACTAAAAAGAGGCGGCGCAAATCCCCCCGAGCAAATTGAGACTCGATTTGTCGGTTTATTTGATTGCGTTGCGGCGATTGTCAATCCAATCGCCGGCGACCTTTCTGCAAGCAACAACAAAAATCATCCGGTTGAGTTATTTTTGGATCCGAAGAAAGTTACGCGTGCGATTCACTTAACTGCACGCCATGAACACCGAAAACTGTTTGCTCTGAACAGCCTCCAAAATATCGATAGGTCTATGCCAGATAACTTTCGCGAGATCGAACTTCCCGGAGCTCACTCAGATATAGGGGGCGGATACCCCGACATCATGCAGGAAAAAGTTCTTATCAGTCCGTTTTACCCGATCCCGCGAAACCGTCATAAATGGCCGGAACAAACAGTTCAGTGGGATAACCTCGAATCCTTGAGAAAGAAGATCGAAGAGGAGGGCTGGATAGGGAAGTATAGTTCCGCGCACAGAACAGGCGACTCCCGCACGGCGAGCCAGGGTGTTGAACCTTTATTGGAAATTATTCTGAGACATCGTGCCCACCCATCTCCCGACGGTCATACTGAGATTGCGTTAGAAATGGTCAGGGAAATCAACGCCGAATACTCACGAGTTACATTGCGCATCATGCACGCACTGGCTTCAAAAGCTGACGTGCCACTAAATGCGATTGATCAGGCAGATCCAGCTCTCAGCATTCCAAAAGAGCTTAACCCCATCCACAAATCGCTTGATTCGCAAATTTCAGAGGGTAAGGACCAGCCAACACTTCACGGGGACCAGATGCAATTAATCAAGCAAAAGTACGTTCATTTCTCTGCCCACTACAATAGCCTGGAGACTCTCATCGCTGGCCGCCCGGCGAGACTAGAGCTTTTCCGCAATATGCGACCAAACATTCCCTCGTCTGACAGAGACAGATTGGTACATCCGAACTCGGGGTCAGTTTAATGCACTTTTTCTGTATGAGAATCTCACTTTTTATTTTTTTACTCACAGCTCAAGGCTGCGCATCCGTCCCCTATTACAATCAAGACGATTTCAGGCTCGTTACAGTGGGAGCGCCCAAGCACTACAACGTTTGGGTACTGGACATGTTCCTTGAAAAAAGCGGCGAGCGAGGCTGGCGACAGCCGATTGGAAGTGTTGGGTGCTGCTGGCAAGGACCGTCGGGCCCCAGTGGAACGGGTTCGATGGCTGACCCATTCCCAGAACTGATCTTTTTGCATTGGTTTTCTTTTGCCGAGCAAAAATTTTACGCCCATATGATTCATGTTCCGGAAAACTTGTCCGAGCGCATGCGTGAACCAGCTCCGCAGATCACAAACGTTGATACTCGCTTGGTGCCGAGACACACACTGACGATCGGGCTGGCGCCCGGTGGAACCATCGTTATGTGGATTCTCAATCAAGGTGGCAATGAGATCGAAGTGATGCGCATGCAATCCGGGACTGTTGAAGGGGACCCCTCGCACTTCGAGAAGAGAACTGAGGAGTATCTCGAACAGCACGGTGACTACCTCAAAGAAAACGGCTTACAACTGGACAGATGGTGAGCCGGGGGCTTCTGATGTATTCAAACATGGAGGTTAAATGCACGCATTAGTTCAATTCATCGTTTGTATCATGACGCTCCGTACGCTTACAGGATGCGCAGCAACTAGCAAAGAAGAATACTGGAGAGTAGCCGTTGGCGCCCCTGAGAATTACCCCGTTTGGGTGACGGAATTGCAGATGGAAAAGCCGGGAGAAAGAAGTTGGCGGCAACCCGTTGGGAGCGTTGAATGCTGCTGGAAAGGTGACGTAGGGCCCCGAGGAAAAGGATCAAAGGTCGATCCGTTTCCGGAGATAATTTTCTTAACCTGGTTCTCTTTTGCGGAGCAAAAGCACTTTGCAAAACTCATAACGCTGTCACCCGACCTGTTGGAACGGATGCGAGCCAAGACTGTGGTTTATGGCTCAGAGGGAAGCTTTGAAGATGTCCGACACACGCTGATCCTTGGGCTCGCGCCCGGTGGTAAGGTGGTCGGATGGATTCTCAATCAGCGCGGCAATGAGATAGAGGTCTTGCGAACTCAGGCATCTGAAATCGCCGGAAATCCTGACGATTTTAAAGTGGGAACCGAGCAATACTTGAAAGCTCACGGTGACTACCTCAAAGAAAACGGCCTACAACTGGACAAGTGGTAAACCGAGAGCCCCAAGGAATCGGATCAGTCCTGATCCATTTCCTCGGCCGCGGCTTTCCGATGATCATCCCAGCGGGGGCGGTTCTTGCGCAGTTCGCGCACGCCCTGCATCCAGCCGACCCCATCAACGAGCTCGCCGGTGTCCGGGTCTATCGGTGGGTACGGCAGGTTGCGATCATCGCAGTAGCGTTTCACAGTGGGCTGGCACCAGCAGAACAGCAGGCGGTTATATTCATCGTCCGGTAGGCGACGCTCATTATAGAGCCCTGCCGCTTTGCGCTGGCGCTGGGCCTCGGCCAGGATAATCGCGCAGGCGGCGGAGACATTCAGGGACTCGACCATGCCCATCATCGGAATCACGATGTGCTCGTCCGCCTGGTCCGCTGCATCGGCGCTGACGCCGTCCACTTCGTTGCCGAGAATAATGGTGCACGGAACCGTAAAGTCCGCCTCCCGGTAATCGATGGCGCGGTCAGAAAGTTGCGCGGCATAGAGCTTGTGGCCCTGCCCTTTCAGCGCTGTGACCGCGTCGTCCATGGTCCGGTGAGTATGGGTAGTCACCCAGGTGTAGCTTCCGCCTGCGGTCTTGCGGAAGGCTCGGAAGCCTTCCCGGGGCCAGACGGTGTGCATGTTGGCGAGGCCGAAGGCATCGCAGGAGCGGATGATCGCCGACAGGTTTCTGGGCTTGTGGACCTGATCGGTGAGAACACGGAGATCCGGTTGACGGGTGTTCAGGGTTTGCTTGATTCGGGCAAGGCGTTCGGGAGTCATGAGCTGTATCGAATTGGTCAAAAAACCGCATAATACCACAGCCCATCTAGCAACAAGCCGAGACAATGGTGGTTGCAGATTGATCACCCCGTTATAATGACCAGTTCCTTTTTTGCTAGCGCCTCTGATTACCTGTCCAGGCCCGGCGCACCATCCATCAGATTACGTGAGAACCATGGCCAAGAAGCTGTACATCAAAACCCACGGCTGCCAGATGAACGAGTATGACTCCGCCCGCATGGCAGACCTGCTCAAGACTGGCGACACCGTTGAAATGACGGACACGCCCGACGACGCCGACATCCTGCTGCTGAACACCTGCTCCATTCGCGAGAAAGCCCAGGAGAAGGTGTTTCACCAGCTTGGCCGCTGGAAAAAGCTCAAAAGCAAAAAGCCGGACATGATCATCGGGGTGGGCGGCTGCGTAGCCAGCCAGGAGGGCCAGGCAATTCTGGACCGGGCGCCCTACGTGGACATGGTATTCGGCCCCCAGACTCTGCACCGCCTGCCGGATATGATTACCGAGGTGCGCGCCAAGGGAAACGGCGTTGGCGTGGTGGATGTCAGCTTCCCGGAGATCGAGAAATTCGACAACCTGCCGGAACCGGGTGCGGACGGCCCCTCCGCGTTTGTCTCTATCATGGAAGGCTGCAGTAAATACTGTACGTTCTGCGTTGTGCCCTACACCCGGGGCGAAGAAGTCAGTCGCCCGGCCGATGATGTGGTGGCCGAAGTGGCCCACCTGGCAAGCCAGGGCGTGCGCGAGGTCAATCTGTTGGGCCAGAATGTGAACGCCTTCCGTGGTGAAACCCACGATGGCGACACCATGGACCTGGCCGAGCTGATCACCCTGATCGCCGCCATCGATGGCATTGATCGTATCCGCTACACCACCTCGCATCCGGTGGAGTTCACGGACGCCATGATTGACGTGTACGAACAGGTACCGGAACTGGTCAGCCACCTGCATCTGCCGGTTCAGAGCGGTTCCGATCGCATCCTGGCGGCCATGAAACGCGGCCACACCGCGCTGGAATACAAGTCCAAACTCCGCCGCCTGCGCAAGATTCGCCCGGACATCAGCTTCTCCTCGGATTTCATCATCGGGTTCCCGGGGGAAACCGAGAAAGACTTCGAGGACACCATGAAGCTGATCAATGACATTGGCTTCGACATGTCCTTCAGCTTCATCTACAGCGCCCGCCCGGGAACTCCAGCATCAGACTTGCCGGATGACACGCCGATGGAGGTGAAGAAACAGCGCCTGAGTATTCTGCAGGACCGGCTGAACCAGAATGTGATGGATATCAGCCGCAAGATGGTGGGGTCAACACAGCGGATTCTGGTGACGGGCCTGTCCAAAAAGGACCCCGGTGATTACGCTGGCCGCACCGAGAACAACCGGATCGTGAATTTCCGGCATGAGAATCCGGGCATTGTAGGGCACTTTATCGACGTCGAGATTGTTGAGGCTTATCCCAACTCGCTTCGGGGCATTCCTGTGGGCGCTGAACTGTTTTAAAGACTCGGTCGGATTCGTCCGGGTTGCGGAGACAACACCAGGCACCAGCCCTACCCCAACACCCGAACTACCTGCTCCCGTAAAAAACCAGGGGAGTAAACAAAATGGAGCACCTTTGAAAGAAAACGATTCCAGACAGTTTGACCTGCACCCGGTTGATCAGCGGCGGCTGACCACACTTTGCGGCCAGTTTGATGAGCACATCAAGCACATTGAGCGGCGTATGCGGGTCAACATCGGTCGGCGCAACCACCATTTCCGGGTCGAAGGCGAGACCGAGCATGTTGCTGCGGCGGTGGAAGTTATCCGCCATCTGTATCGCGAGACCGAAGCCACGGAAGACATCTCGCCCGACACCGTGCACCTGTTCATCCGCGAAACCGGCTTCGAACGGCTGCCCGAAGACGTTCCCTACGATGGCTCGGTCACCGTGATCAAGACACCGAAGCTGCAGGCCAAGCCCCGTGGTGCCAACCAGCAGAAGTACGTGCACAGCATACGCACCCACGACATCAACTTCGGGATTGGCCCGGCGGGTACCGGCAAGACCTGGCTGGCGGTGGCCTGTGCGGTGGAGGCGCTGAAAGATGAGCAGGTCAAACGCATCCTGCTGGTTCGACCGGCTGTAGAGGCAGGCGAAAAGCTCGGCTTCCTGCCCGGCGACCTGGCCCAGAAAGTGGACCCCTACCTCCGGCCACTCTATGACGCCCTGTATGAAATGCTGGGCTTCGAACAGGTTACCCGATTGATCGAAAAAAGCGTGATCGAGATTGCACCGCTGGCCTTCATGCGTGGGCGCACGCTGAACAACTCGTTCATCATCCTCGACGAAAGCCAGAATACCACCCGCGAGCAGATGAAAATGTTTCTGACCCGCATCGGCTTCGGGTCAACCGCCGTGATCACCGGTGACACCACCCAGGTGGACCTGCCCCGTGGACAGAACTCCGGCCTGATTCACGCCGCTGGCGTGCTCAGCGAGGTCTCCGGGATCGGCTTTACCCGGTTTGAATCCAAAGATGTGGTTCGTCACCCGTTGGTGCAGCGCATTGTTGAAGCCTACGACTCCTTTGACGACGGGAGTTCAAGCGGCCAGTGAGCGAGCTGACAGTAGATTTGCAGCGTATGACTGACGCGGATGGAATCCCTGCGGACGAGGCGTTCGGGCAATGGGCCCGGAAGGCGTGGCTGGGAGACGATCCGTCTGAAGTGACCATCCGTATTGTGGACGTTGACGAGAGCGCCGAGCTGAACAGCCAGTACCGGGGAAAAAGCGGCCCGACCAATGTGCTGTCCTTCCCATTTGAGGCGCCAGCGGGTATAACAGTTCCGTTGGCCGGTGATCTCGTCATTTGCGCGCCAGTCGTTGAAAAAGAAGCCAAAGATCAGCACAAAACGTTGGCGGCCCATTGGGCTCACATGGTGGTGCATGGCATGCTGCATCTCCAGGGTTACGATCACATTGAAGACAACGATGCCGAGGTCATGGAAGCCCTCGAAATCCGGCTGCTGGAGCAGCTTGGACATGGCAATCCTTACGAATCAGAGGAAACGGAAAAAGACTCATGAGCGACGATCAGTCGAGTCGCAGTCAGGGCAACAGGTCCTGGCTGGAGCGTATATCACAGGCCTTTTCCAGTGGGCCTGAGTCCGTAGAGGACGTGCTGGAAATCCTGCGGGATGCCGAATCCCAGGAGATTATCGACGCCGATGCCATGAGCATCATCGAAGGCGCCATGCAGGTCATCGACATGCGGGTGGACGAGATCATGATCCCCCGCTCGCAGATGGTCACTGTCAAGGCGGCTCAGGACCCCAAAGAATTCCTCGGCGAAATCATGTCATCCGCCCACAGCCGATTTCCGGTGATTGGCGACAGCCAGGACGATGTTATCGGCGTGTTGCTCGCCAAAGACCTGCTGCCGCTGGCTCTGAACAATGAGCTGGACTGGAACCACACCCGCGAAATCCTCCGGCCACCCACATTCGTGCCCGAAAGCAAGCGCTTGAACCAGCTGCTGAAAGAGTTCAAGGAAAACCGCAACCACATGGCCATTGTGGTGGATGAATACGGTGGCACAGCGGGCCTGATCACCATCGAGGACGTGCTGGAGCAGATCGTCGGCGAGATCGAGGACGAGCACGATTTCGACGAGGAAACGCACATCAAGGCCCGCGGTGATGGCACCTACGCCGTCAAAGCCGTCACGCCGGTTGACGATTTCAACGAGTTTTTCAAGACCGAACTGGATGAAGAAGAGTTCGACACCATTGGTGGCGTTGTGCTGAAGGAATTCGGTCACCTGCCCAGACGGGGCGAATCGGTTGCATTTGGCGGGCTGCAATTTACTATTGCGAACGCTGATAACCGAGTCATCCGTCTGCTGCAGGTAACCCGAAGTGAGCAATAACGACACCCAGGCCCGAATTCCCGATACCCGCCTGTCCGAGAACCGCGGGCTGCTGATTGCCACCCTGGTGGTGGCCGGCGGGCTGCAAACCCTGACGTTCTCGCCCTTCCACTGGTGGTGGCTCGGCCCGGTATCGGTGACACTGATTCTGCTGGCCTGTGTGCCGCTGGCGCCACAGAAACTCTTCCGCGCTGGCTGGCTTACCGGCCTCGGGCTGTTCGGCAGTGGCGCCAGCTGGGTCTACATCAGCATCAGCGAACATGGCAACACCTCCATTCCGGTGTCCCTTCTCCTGACCGTCGTCTTTGTTGCCGGGCTGGCCCTGTTTCACGGGCTGGCGTTCTGGGGCTGGGGCAAACTCGCGAAAGAAAGCTATGTGCGGCGGCTGCTGCTGTTCCCGGCCATCTGGATTCTTGGGGACTGGGTACGGGGCTGGCTGCTGACCGGCTTCCCATGGCTCTACCTCGGCACCGCCCACGTGGACGGACCGCTCGGCGCCTTCGCCCCCCTGGTGGGCGTGCATGGGGTGACGCTCTGGGTCACCATCACCGGCGTGGCATTCTTCGCGTGCTGGTGGCTGTATCTGAACCGGCGCACCGCCAGCGCCGCAATGGTTGTTGTGGTCGTCCTGCTGCCCTGGGTTACCGGGCCTGCTCTTTCCAAAGTGGAGTGGACTCAGGTCAGTGATGAACCCATCACCTACGCTTCCATGCAGGGCAACATTCCCCAGCAAATCAAGTGGGATCCGGACTTCCTGCGGGATCAGATCATCGTGTATCTGGGCCTGACTGAAGAGGACTGGAACACCGATCTGATCCTCTGGCCGGAAACCGCCATCCCCATTCCCCAGGACAGCGCCGGCAAGATTATTGACCACATCGACGAGGAACTGGGCGAGCGCAGCACGCTGATCACCGGCATTCCCTGGTACGGCTTCAGCGATCGCATCGAGGATTTCACGTTCCATAACAGCATCATGGCCATCGGCAACGGCGAGGGCATGTACCACAAGCAGAAACTGGTGCCGTTCGGCGAGTATGTTCCGCTGCAACAATGGCTGCGGGGGCTGATTGGTTTCTTTGATCTACCCATGTCCAGTTTCAGCCGGGGGCCTGCCAACCAACCCCCGTTGATCGCCAACGGCCACCGCATCATGCCCTTCATCTGCTATGAGGTGGCGTATCCGGACTTCGTCGCCCGTAACGCCCGCAACACCGACATGCTGCTGACCATCAGCAACGATGGCTGGTTCGGCGACTCCATCGGCCCGCTGCAACATCTGCAGATTGCCCGCATGCGGGCGCTGGAAACCGGTCGCTACATGTTGCGGGGCACCAACAACGGCATGACGGTGGTGATTGACCAGCATGGCCAGATCAGCGAGTCGATCCCCCAGTTCACCCGCGGCACGCTGCGGGGTGAAGTGTTTGCCGCCAGCGGTAACACGCCCTATATGCTAACGGGCTCCTGGCCAGTCCTGACCCTGGCACTCATCCTGATTGTGTTCGTCCGTGAGCGCATCATTCCCAAGCCGTAGGTTGGATTAGCGACGCGTGCTCCGACCCACGATCAGTCTGGCTGGTTGCGGGGCCAGCGACTGGTTACCCGCTCGTAGTAGTGGGAGCCACAGGCCTCGCAGGGCTCCAGGTGACTGGTCGCGGTCAGGCAGCGCATGTGGTTGCAGTTCAGGCACTGGAACATGCCGGCCGTCGCCACCTCCCCGGAGATGTAGTGGCCCACCTCCTGATTTTCCAGTTTCTGTTTCAGCTCCAGGGTATCCACCAGGGTCTGGTCAGCCACCGACAGCAACCGGTCCGACAGCTCGTGCTCCAGCAGCGCGATGTCCAGCTGCAGCCATTCCTTCAACCCTTCGCCGGTTTCATCGACAAAGTGTAACAAGTGCTGCAAGTCCCGCTGCAGGTAATCACCGAGCAGGTCGGCCTCTTCCCGTGTCATCTCATCCAGTTCGTACTCCACCTCAACGGCTTTGCGGACCTCCTCGTCCAGGGTCTGTAGCGACTTCTCCTGTAACTCGTTAAGGCCTGCTTGCACCCTTGCCAGCATACGGTCATAAACTTCCAGTGCTTTCCCGGACAGGTGGTTACGCTCAGTCTCGGTCATCGGTGACTCCTTTTGAACGTGGGGGGCGTTGGCAGCCAGGGCGACCTGCGCCACTGCTCTAAGTCTGGCACAGGTTCCGCAAATTGGCAGACTACCTGTTAGTCCTTGTGTGCGTTAGAATGTCCGGCCCGCTCCGGACATCGTTTTGATACAGGGTTTTATTTTCCACACAAGGTAATTTCGGTAATGGCAGGAATGGACGAGCAATACAATCCACGTGACGTAGAACAGAGTGCACGCACTTTCTGGGAAGAGAACAAAACCTTCACCGTCAGGGAAGAGCCCGGCAAACCGAAGTACTACTGCCTGTCCATGTTCCCCTATCCGAGCGGCAAGCTGCACATGGGGCACGTCCGCAATTACACCATCGGCGATGTCATCTCCCGATATCAGCGCATGCAGGGCAAGAACGTCATGCAGCCCATGGGCTGGGACGCGTTCGGATTGCCGGCGGAAAACGCCGCCATTGCCAACCGAACGGCGCC
This sequence comes from Marinobacter sp. M-5, assembly GCF_032911545.1. Lineage (NCBI taxonomy): Bacteria > Pseudomonadati > Pseudomonadota > Gammaproteobacteria > Pseudomonadales > Marinobacteraceae > Marinobacter > Marinobacter sp. M-5. The sequence continues at coordinate 879,808 of NZ_JAWJEK010000001.1, read as the reverse complement.
TGCCAAGTGGACCTACGCCAACATCGAATACATGAAGAATCAGCTCAAGCAGCTCGGCTTCGGGTACGACTGGGACCGCGAACTGGCCACCTGCAAGCCGGACTATTACCGCTGGGAACAGTGGTTCTTCGCGCGCCTCTACGAGAAGGGCCTGGTGTACAAAAAGATGTCCACCGTCAACTGGGACCCGGTTGATCAGACGGTTCTGGCCAACGAACAGGTGGTGGATGGTCGCGGCTGGCGCTCTGGCGCGCTGGTCGAGCAGAAAAAGATTCCCCAGTGGTTTATCCGCATCACCGATTATGCCGAAGAACTGCTCAACGACCTGGATCAGTTGGAAGACTGGCCCGAGCAGGTCAAGACCATGCAGCGCAACTGGATCGGCAAATCTGTGGGCACCGAACTGACCTTCCCGCTGAAAGGCAGTGATGAGGGCCTGACGGTCTACACCACCCGACCGGATACCCTGATGGGGGTCAGTTACATGGCGGTGGCTGCAGAGCATCCGCTGGCCCGGGCCGCTGCCGAGCGTCACCGGGATGTCGCCGAGTTTGTGGACGAATGCCGCAACAGCAAAGTGGCCGAAGCCGAGCTCGCCACCATGGAAAAGAAAGGCATCGACACCGGGTTCAAGGCCATCCATCCGCTGACCCAGGAAGAAATTCCTGTCTGGATCGCCAACTTCGTGCTGACAGACTACGGCACCGGCGCCCTGATGGCGGTACCCGGGCACGACGAACGGGACCACGAATTCGCGCTGAAATACCGCCTGCCGATCAAGCAGGTGATCGCCGCGCTGGATGGCCGCGAAATTGATGTACAGGAAAAGGCATTTACCGAGAAGGGCACCCTGGTGTCTTCCGGCAAGTACAGCGGCCTGACCAGCGATGAAGCCTTTGATGAGATCGCAAGCTATCTGGAAGACCAGGACATTGGCCGCCGCACCGTTAATTACCGGTTGCGCGACTGGGGCGTGTCCCGACAGCGTTACTGGGGGGCACCCATTCCGATGATGACTCTGGCGGACGGCACCGAGCGCCCGGTTCCGGATGACCAGCTGCCGGTAACGCTGCCGGAAAACGTGGAAATGGACGGCGTTCAGTCGCCCATCAAAGCCGACCCTGACTGGGCGAAAACCTCTTACAACGGCCAGCCTGCTACCCTGGAAACCGACACTTTTGACACCTTCATGGAGTCTTCCTGGTACTACGCCCGCTTCTGCAGCCCCAACTACGACCAGGGCATGCTGGACCCGGCCGCGGCCAACTACTGGCTGCCGGTAGACCAATACATTGGCGGGATCGAGCACGCGATCCTGCACCTGCTGTATGCCCGTTTTTTCCACAAACTGTTGCGGGACGTAGGCCTGGTCACCAGTTCCGAGCCGTTTAACCGCCTGCTCTGCCAGGGCATGGTGCTGGCGGAAACCTACTACCGGGACGACGCCAACGGTGGCAAGACCTGGATTTCCCCCGCCGACGTAACCGTGGAGCGAGACGCCAAAGGTCATGTTACCGGTGCGGTCCACAAGCAGGACGGGCAACCGGTGGAAGTGGGCGGCGTCACCAAGATGTCCAAGTCCAAGAACAACGGCATTGATCCCCAGGCCATCATTGATCAGCACGGCGCCGACACCGTGCGCCTGTTCATGATGTTTGCAGCGCCCCCGGAACAGTCCCTGGAATGGTCTGACAGCGGTGTCGAAGGCGCACATCGCTTCCTCAAGCGCCTCTGGCGTCTGGTGGGCGAATTGAGTGACGGCGGCGCTGTTCCGCCGCTGGACGTTGATGCCCTGAACGATGCCCAGAAAGATCTGCGCCGCAAAACCCATGAAACCATCGCCAAGGTCAGCGACGACATCAGCCGCCGGTTGACCTTCAACACCGCCATTGCGGCGGTGATGGAGCTACTGAACGAGGTCAGCCGCCTCGGCGACAATGAACCCCAGAGCCGCGCCGTGCGTCAGGAAGCGCTGGAAGTGGCCGTACTGATGCTGTCGCCGATCGTACCCCACATCTGCCACCGCCTCTGGCTGGCGCTGGGTCATGACACCCCGGTGGTGGATGCCACCTGGCCAAGGGCAGACGAAAGCGCCATGGTGCGCAGCCAGATCCAGGTCGTTCTGCAGGTGAACGGCAAGGTTCGTGCAAAGGCGGATGTGCCGGCGGACATCGACAAGGCGGGGCTGGAAAAGCTCGCCCTGGAGAACGAGAACGTGGTTCGTTTCACCGAAGGCCAGACGGTCCGCAAGGTGATCGTGGTGCCCGGCAAACTCGTCAACGTGGTGGCCAACTGATATGACCCTGAGAGCCCACACCGCCAGGATTGCCCGCCTTAGCGGCGTCGCAACACTGTGCCTTGCCCTGGCAGGATGCGGTTTTCAATTGCGCGGTGCCCCTCCGGTGCCGGCGGGTCTTCAGCCGCTAGCAGTGTCCTGCGTTGAGCAGATTCCAGCCGAGCTCTGCCAGGCAGTAAAAGAACAACTGGAGCTTGGCGACATCGACGTACGCTCGCCCGATGAAGCCGATTTCCTCCTGCGCCTGCAGAGCTTCGAACAGGACCGGCGCGCCAATGCCATTACCGCGCAGGCCGCAGCCGCCGAATACACGCTGCGACAGATTGTTACTATCGAGGTGCTGACCCGCGAGGAACTGCCGCTGATTGCCGAAACCCGGCTCAACAGCAGCGAGACCTACCGGTTCGACGAAACCAACGTACTGGCCAAACAGCGGGAGGAGCAGGAGCTTCGCCAGCAACTGTTCGACCGCCTGGCACAGCAGATCATCTTTCGCCTCGCGCCGCTGACCGACGCCCGCATTGCCGAAATACGGAGAGCGGCGGAAGAGGATAGCAGCCAGGATAGCCGCTGATTATGAAAACCCAACCGGCGCAACTTCCGCAGCTACTGAAAAAGTCCCTCGCACCGGTATATCTGATCTCCGGGGATGAGCCGCTGCTGGTTCAGGAAAGTTGCGATCAGGTTCGAGCCGCCGCGCGCGCAGCCGGATTTCACGACCGCATGACTTATCATGCCGATCACCAGTTGGACTGGAACGCCGTAGGCGAGGAGTTCAGCGCGCTGTCCTTGTTCGCGGAAAAACGCCGCATCGAGATACATCTGCCCACCGGCAAACTCGGCGACGGCCGCGCCGTGCTGGAGCGTGTGCTCCAGAATCCCCCGGAAGACATCATCCTGATATTGATCAGCGCCCGGCTCGATGCCGCCGAAACACGGCGTAAATGGTACAAGGAGCTCCAGAACAAAGGTGTTCACGTGCCGGTCTGGCCGGTGGACGGGGACAAGTTTGCCGGCTGGCTGCAGCAGCGAGCCACCGCCCGCGGGTTGCAGCTTACCCGCGGTGCGCTCGCCATGCTCGCGGAACGGCTCGAGGGGAATCTGCTTGCCGCCAGTCAGGAGCTCGATCGTCTGGCACTGTTTGGCGACGCAAAAACCATTGATGAGGAGGCCATAGAACAGGCGGTGCAGGACAGCTCCCGCTTCAACGGCTTTGAGCTGGTTACCGAGCTGCTTGCCGGTCGCGCTGCGCATGCCCGCAAGATGATCGGTGTGCTTCGGCAGGAGGGCGAGAACCCGCTGGGACTGCTCGCGGTTCTGACCCGTGACCTGAATCTGACACTGGAACTGAGCGCGGCCCTCGGGCGCAGAGAGGCCCCCGCCGGCTTCCTCAAACAGCGCGGCGTGTTTCAGCCTCAACGGGCACGCATCATTGAGCACGCCGCGCGCCGCCTCTCCCGACCGCAGCTGCACAAAGCGCTGGAACTGTGCAGCAGCATTGATCGCGCCACCAAGGGTTTCGATCCCGGCTCGCCCTGGCATTTCCTCGAGGATATGGCGACCCATCTCCACCGCCGCACCTGATCCAGATCCATCCCGCACCGCCCCTGTGAACGGCACCCTTGCAGCTTTTCGAATTCCGGAGCATTGTAGAAGCACCATCACTCAAAGGAGGTGACTGATATGAATCTTCAGGAAGAACTCAAAAAGCTGTCGGAAAAAATCAGGCAGTATCGTGACGAGGCCCGGGTTCAGCTGCATCTGGCACGGGAGGACGTGAAAGACGAGTGGGATGATCTCGAAAAAGACTGGGAGAAGTTCCGCAACAAGCTCGATCTCGTGCTGCACGATGCCGAGGATGCAACCCACGATGCCAAACAGACGGCGCAACGATTGGGCGAAGAAGTGCGGGCCGGCTATGAACGCATCCGCGACCGCTTGAAATAACGACGCAACGAGTTAACACAATAATACAAAACAAGACACCAGAGGCTCTGATTCACCGAGCCTCTGTGCCATACTTCACAGTGTTTAGTGAACCAAGCGTCATTTTCTTGTCCATCACGGGTTAACATTCAACCAAGGGTGGCCTGAATAGCAAAGGCGTTTGCAGACACTGCGAGGTATAAACCGATATGAATAAAAAAAGACTAACCTTACTGACACTCTCTCTCCTTCTGTTACCCCCGCTAGTTATTGGTCAGAACACCCGATTCAGTGATCCCGATACGGTTGCGCGAGACCAGTTCTGGGGCACTCTTTACGCTGACGGTGGCACATCCTTCTTTTGTGAAACGCCTTTTACCAGCAAGGGCTTCATCATGACCGAAGGTCACGTCTACCCACTGGCGGTCGTGCGCAGCTCACTGGGCTGCGGCACATCAAACCAATGCAGCAATGACGATCGCTATCGGCAGATCGCTTCCGATCTTCATAACATGGTACCGGTAGCTACCCGCGTGGAAATACGTCGCCGCAACGCCCGCTATGAGCAACTGGGAGCCGGCGCCCGGGAGGACGAATGCGGCAATCGCGAAAGCGCGCAGTTCTTCGAGCCCCCGGCCCCGGTCAAAGGCGACGTGGCACGGACCGTCGCCTACATGGTCGATACCTACGATCTGCCCTGGGTGGGAACCTCCACCGTATTCAAAGGCTGGAACAGGGTGGATCCTCCGGATGACCGGGAGCTGACCCGACACCGTGAGATCAGCGAGCTTCAGGGCAATGACAACCCGTTTGTCACCAATCCCGACCGGATGGCAAATCTGTAGCTCTTCCCGGGTTATGTCTACGGACAAAAAAGGCAGATCCCTTCCGGGATCTGCCTTTTTCATGTCCGCAATATCTTCTGAACGCGAGCGATCAGAATTCCTCTGCAGTTAACGCCATCATCGATTCACTGCCACTGCGGATGCCTTCCGCCAGTGACACTGTCTTGGGCAGCAGGCGGTCGAAGTAGAAACGTGCGGTCTTCAGCTTGCCGGTATAAAAGCCGGACGTGTCGCCCTCGGCTTTTGGAGCCGCGGCCTTGACGACTTTCGCCCACATGTAACCCAGCGCGGTCAGACCGAACAGGTCCAGATAGTCCACGGAGGCAGCACCGACAGCATTGGGGTTGTCACCCGCCTGCTTGATCACGTGCTCGGTAACATCGGACAGGCGCTCGAACGCAGCCGCCAGAGGCTCGAGGTAGGGGCGCAGGTTCTGATCGCCGCTGTTTTCTTCGATAAACGCAGCCACGTCGTTTGCGAACAGCTCATAGAGTTTACCCTGGCTGCCCACCACCTTTCGGCCCATGAGATCCAGCGCCTGAATGCCGTTGGTGCCCTCATAGATCTGGGTGATACGGCAGTCCCGGACCAACTGCTCCTGACCCCATTCGCGGATGAAGCCGTGACCACCAAAGACCTGCTGACCCATGATACAGGCATCCAGACCACGGTCGGTCAGGAACGCCTTGGCGACCGGTGTCAGCAACGCCACCATGCCTTCGGCGTGCTTGCGACGCTCGTCGTCTTCGGCGTACTTGGAGATGTCCAACCACTGGGCAACGTAGGTCGAGAACGTACGGCCGCCTTCCACATAGCTCTTCATGGTCAATAGCATGCGGCGAACGTCCGGGTGCACCAGAATCGGGTCGGCCGCTTTCTCCGGCTGTTGGGCACCGGTCGGGGCACGGCTCTGGGTACGATCAAGCGCGTACTCACGGGCGCTTTGCAGTGAGGCCTCAGCGGCACCAATGCCCTGGATGCCAACACCCAGACGCTCGTAGTTCATCATGGTGAACATAGCCGCCAGGCCCTTGTTCTCCTCACCTACGAGCCAACCCTTGGCGCCGTCAAAGTTCATCACGCAGGTGGCTGAGCCCTTGATGCCCATTTTCTTCTCGATGGAGCCGCAGCTAAAGCTGTTACGCTCGCCCAGGGAACCGTCTTCATTGACCAGGAACTTCGGCACCAGAAGCAGGGAGATGCCCTTCGGGCCTTTCGGGGCGTCGGGCAGCTTGGCCAGCACCAGGTGGATAATATTCTCCGCCATGTCGTGCTCGCCCCAGGTAATGAAGATCTTGGTACCTGTGACGTTGAAGGAGCCGTCGCTGTTCGGCTCGGCTTTGGTGCGGATAATACCCAGATCGGTACCGGCATGAGGCTCGGTCAGATCCATGGCGCCGGACCAGACACCGGAATACATGTTGGGCAGGTACTTTTCTTTCAGCTCCTGGCTGCCGTGGGCATCAAGCGCCAGGCAGGCACCGGCAGTCAGCATCGGTGCCAGGCCGAACGCCATGTTAGCGCCTTGCATCATTTCTTCGAACTGGGCGACCAGGGTTTTGGGCATGCCCATACCGCCGAATTCCGGGTTACCACCCAGGCCGTTCCAGCCACCTTCCACGATGGTCTGATAGGCTTCCTTGAAGCCTTCAGGGGAGGTCACCTCACCGTTGTTCCACTGGGTGCCCTGCTCGTCACCCTCCCGGTTCAGCGGCGCAAGCACGCCACTGGTGATTTTCCCGGCTTCTTCCAGAATGGCGTCAGCGGTGTCCGGATCCACGTTCTCCGCTACTTTTGGCAGCGAAGCCCAGAGTGCCGGGGCATCGAAAACTTCGTTCAGAACAAAGCGCATGTCACGTAAAGGGGCCTGATAATCAGCCATCAAAAACTCTCCAAATTGCAGTCAGTCTGTCGGCACGCCCGCTATGATGGGCTTTAACGTGCCGCTCGGCTATGTGTCCGCTCAAGGTTATTTTTATCGGGCAGTATTCTACCCTATTGGCGTCGCTAACTCATGAAAAAAGCCCGCCTCCGGGGAGAGCGGGCTTTTTCTGGATTACCTGCCCGCGCCTCAGAGGGCGAAGGCTTCTTCCGGCATATCCATCAGGCTGTCAGCACCGGCCAGCATGCTCTCGGCGTGAGCCTTGGCACGGGGCAGCATACGCTTGAAGTAGAAGCGCGCAGTCTGAACCTTGGCGTTGTAGAACATTTCTTCCGTGGTTCCGTCGGCCATCTTGTCCAGCGCAACCTTGGCCATGCGGGCCCAGAGGTACGCGAATACGGCGTAACCGGAATACATCAGGTAGTCCACGGATGCAGCACCGACTTCCTCGCGGTTCTTCATCGCAGTCATGCCGATCTTCATGGTCAGATCGCCCCACTCTTTGTTCATCGCCGCCAGCGGCTCAAGGAATTCCTTCAGCTGGTCGTTGTCAGCATTTTCCTTGCAGAACACATGTACCTGCTTGGTGAACCCTTTCAGAGACTCGCCCTGGGTCATCAGAACCTTACGGCCCAGCAGGTCCAGCGCCTGGATACCGGTGGTACCCTCGTAGATCATGCCGATGCGGGCGTCACGTACGTTCTGCTCCATGCCCCACTCGGCGATGAAACCGTGACCACCGAACACCTGCATGCCCAGGTTGGCAGCTTCATAACCGATTTCGGTCAGGAACGCCTTGGCAATCGGTGTCAGGAAGCCCAGCGCTTCGTCAGCCGCCTTGCGCTCTTCCTCGGTCTTGCCACGCTGAACGACGTCAGCCTGCTGTGCGGTCAGGTAAATCAGCGCACGGGCGCCTTCGGCCACGGCTTTCTGGGTCAGCAGCATACGACGCACGTCCGGGTGAACGATGATCGGATCCGCAATACCTTCCGGGTTCTTCGGGCCGCTCAGGGAGCGCATCGCCAGACGATCCTTGGCGTAGGTCAGGGAGCCCTGGAAACCCAGTTCCGCAGCGCCCAGACCCTGAATCGCTGTACCGATACGGGCAACGTTCATGAAGGTGAACATGCAGTTCAGGCCCTTGTTCTCCGGCCCGATCAGCCAGCCCTTGGCGCCGTCGAAGTTCATCACACAGGTGGCGTTGCCGTGGATACCCATCTTGTGCTCGATAGAGCCACAGGAAACCGCATTACGCTCACCAGCAGATCCGTCTTCGTTCGGCAGGCTCTTGGGTACGATGAACAGGGAAATACCCTTGGTGCCTTCCGGCGCGCCCGGCAGGCGGGCCAGAACGATGTGCACAATGTTCTCCGCCATGTCGTGCTCACCGGCAGAGATAAAGATCTTGGTGCCGGTAATGGCGTACGTGCCGTCCGCATTCGGCTCAGCCTTGGTACGCAGGGTGCCCAGGTCGGAACCGCAGTGCGGCTCGGTCAGACACATGGTACCGGTCCACTCACCACTGATCAGTTTGGTGAGGTAGGTCTGTTTCTGCTCTTCGGTGCCGTGCTCTTCGATGGTGTTGGTGGCGCCGTGGCTCAGGCCCGGGTACATACCGAACGACCAGTTACAGGTGCCGACCATCTCGCTCATGACCAGGCCGAGGGAGCTTGGCAGCCCCTGACCGCCGTAGTTGGGATCGGCAGTCATGGACGGCCAGCCACCTTCTACGTACTGCTGATAGGCTTCCTTGAAGCCGGTCGGCGTTTTCACACCGTCTTCGCTCCAGGTGCAACCTTCGCGATCACCAACCTGGTTGAGCGGAGACAGAACCTGCTCACAGAACTTGGCACCTTCCTGGATAATGGCGTCAACCATATCCGGAGTTGCATCCTCGGCACCTTCCAGATTGGCGTAGTGCTGCTCGCTGTCCAGCAGCTCGGTCATTACGAATTTGATGTCACGCAGGGGCGCTTTGTAATCAGGCATGGAATCCACCTCAGATGTTCGGTCCTGTCCGCAACACAGGTTGCAGCTCTCGGCCTTGGGGTTTGCTCAGACACTGCGACGCTATCGCATCACAGCCTTAATTAAACACTTGTTTGAAACATACGTTTAGAGGCACAGAATTGTCAATAGCCGCTTCTGAAATTTGTGTTGCGTTTTGTGGCCAGGACAGCCAGGGCAAAAGGCTTGCAACCGAAAAAAGACAGGGAGAAAACTTATGGAATCAGGCGGTTACCGATCGGTTACCACCGAGCTCCGGTTCACTGATGCGAGATACAGCCTGATAGGTTTCGCTGGCCTGACGGGACAGTCCGGGGCGCTCATCGCCACGCTCCTCCGACATCTCCCGCGACACCTCCACCTGAGCCTGCAGCATAGTCTGCATTGCCTGTGCCGCAACGGACCGATCCTGCGCCGAGGGTTCCGCCGGGGCCATGGCCGCCGCCCGAACCACGCGCATTTTCTCGATGGTGGCCTGCGGGTCCCCCTCAACCGGAGCGACATCGATGGAGACTTCACCGCCCACAGCATACTGAGCGCCATCCGGTCCACGTTGGAAGACGTAGGAAATAGCGCCGGCGTATTGGCCGCCAACGGCCTGATGCGCGGTCTCGTGGGCCCTGACTTCACGATCGCGGGCCTTGAGTTCTGACAGCTCCTTCAGCTGCGCCTCGTCCAGATTCTGACCGTTGGCCGCCGCATTTCTGGCCGCGGATTCCCTGACGCGCTCAACCTGATCCGGATTCTCACCACCACGCGGGCTGGCGCCAGAAGGTTTAGTGCGTCCATAGGCCGCAGTGTTTCCGTCCGGCGGAAGGACAGGAGACATTCCTGAATACAGGGAGGGAGAGGGTCCGGATATCATCGAGTCAGGCGACCGGGATCAACGGGTGTCAGGCAAACATCAGGCCCGCTCAGGCCTTGATGTCCAGCAGAGTGCCAAGAGTTTCGTCGGCGGTTTTGACCACTTGGGCGGACGCCTCGACGCTGCGCTCGTATAGCTTGAGATCAACGATCGGCTCGATCAGGGAGTTGCCGCCGTCGGCCGTACCCTGAGGACCGTCGGCGCCACCGCGGGCGATTTTCCGGGCAGCGTTCTCCATGCCCATCATGCCGTCCTGGATACCCTGAATGCCAATTCCCAGTGCGTTATTGATCATGACCAGACCACCAGATGACCGAATATTGACTCCAGTAAGCCACAAACCTGGTCAATTTTCAAACAAAACATCCACAGTCAGGTGCCGCGCCAGTTCGGCGGGGTCCGGCTGCACTTGCCAGGGAATCACTCCCAGGCAGGGCGCTCCGAGCCCCATCAGCAGGTAGTTCAGGGTTTCCTGCTCACAGCTCATCACCTCCTGATCAGGCCGGTTCGCCACCCAGCCTGCGAGGGTCAGGCCGTCATTGCGAATAGCCTCGGCACTCAGCAGGGCATGATTGATACACCCGAGCCGGAGGGGCACAACCAGTATCACCGGTATGCCCATTTCTCCGGGTACTGCCGAATAGGTTTCCCGATCGTTGAGCGGCACCCGCCAACCCCCTGCCCCCTCGATCAGCAACAGATCCGCTGGCCGGACCTGCATGCCCCGGCAGAAACCCACCAGGCGCTGCGCCGTCAACTGCCGCCCCGCGATTTCCGCCGCCACATGAGGCGCAATGGCAGGCTTCAGGGCAATGGGGTTGACCTGATCATAAGGCAACGACTCGGTCATCGCCGACTGCAGAATGAGCGCATCCTCGTTCCGCAATCCGTAAGGCGATTCATCGCATCCGGAGGCAATGGGCTTCATCGCAAGGGTGCGTTTGCCCAGGCCTTTGGCGGCCTCAAGGATAGCCGCTGAGGCGATGGTTTTTCCCACACCGGTGTCTGTTCCGGTAACAAAAAAGGTTTTTTTGGCCATGACTCACTTACCGTATGCAATCCAGCATGCTTCGTAGGATGCGGAAATGGACCCGCATGATCGTTTCGGATAATGCTCACACATCGCCCGGACGCGGCCCGGAGCGGTCAGCGTGTTGCGCCGATCCGCTCCTTTGTAGACCGCACCCAGGTGTTTGAGCTCACGCCCCAGCGTAAGCGGCGAAGCGTAATCGAGCTCTATCGTTTGTGTGTCCAGCCCGGCACCCGGTAGCTGATGATGAACCTGCTTTGCCACCGCCGCCGCGGTATCGAACGCATTGACATGGCGATGGCCGGGATCCGCCTGCGCCCACGCCTGCGCGAGTTCCCGCAGGCTGCCTTCGAGCAGCGTGGAACATTGCAGCACGCCCCCTCTGTTCAGCACCCGGCGGCATTCTGCAAACACCCGATCAGGATGCTCACACCATTGCACCATCAGATTACTGAACACCACATCAAAGCTGCCGTCTGCAAACGGCAACTGTTCGGCGTCGGAGACCACCCAGCGGATGCCTTCCGGACTGTTCCTGCGCGCGTGGTCAATCATACCGCCGGACAGATCGACGGCAGTCACGTGAGCCCCGGGGTAACGCCGGGCCAGTTGGCGGGTGAAATAACCGGTACCACACCCCAGGTCCAGGATGCGCAGGGGCGCGCGGCCTGGCTCGAACGGCGGCAGCCGCGCGATCATGAAGGCTCCCATCCGTTGCTGCAGACGCGAAGCCATCTCGTACGTCGCTGTTGCCGCGCCGAAATCCGTCGCAATCTTGACCTTTTCAACCGGCGCGGCCAGCGAACCGGGCTTCATCGGCATACCCATCAAACCTTCCCGCCTGCTTCCTCAAGAAATGCTGCCATCATCTGCCAGCAACGCTCAGCCGCCTGTCCTGCCGGCCAGTGCGCCATGCCGCTGACCACACGCGCCTGATGACGCCCGGCTATGCCCGACCAGCCCGCCCAGGGCCTGACCACGGCATCCCTCTCGCCCAGCAAGTGCAACGCGGGCGTGGTCGATTCCGCCCACAGTGCCCGCTGGTCCGCCAGGCGAAGCCACTCCAACCCTTTGTCGAGATTCGCGCCAGACACCGGCGAACCCGCTTCGAGCCAGGGCCTCAGCTGTTGTCTGAGTCGCCGCTCGCCTTTATCGCCGTTGACCAAAAGCCATAAAAAATGCGACCACTGGCGCGCCGGATCCCGGGCAATGCCCGTGGCAAAATGATTGAAGTCGCCGGCCGGCATACCGGAACGCCAGCCCCCGGCGGCAGTGAAACGAGGAAATCCACCGACCGTGATCACGGCGGTCACCGCACCGGACCGTCGGGCTGCCGCAGCCATCGCAACCTGGGCGCCGAGCGACCACCCCAGCCAGACCGCCGGCTCCGGATGCCGGGCCAACAGGGTGTCGGCGACGTCCGCCACGGAATCGCAGGCGGTCATGAGCGCGTCGTCCAGGCTGATCAGCACCGTCTTGCCGGGCCAGCCGTCATACAACCCTGAGAGCATCTCGCAGCGCACACCCCAACCGCCTACAACAACCAGCGTGCCGGCGGACACTTCACTCATGCAGTTTGTTCCACCGCGGGGCCAGGGCCGGCCGCCTCTTCCGGATAACACTCCGCCAACCCGTGCAGCAGCCGGTCAACGTCGTCCAGAGTGTGCGAGGCGCTGAATGTCACTCTCAGCCGCGCTTCTCCCTCCGGCACCGTCGGTGGCCGTATGGCGGTCACCAACAACCCCCTGGCCTCAAGCGCCTCGCTGAGCGCCAGCGCCGCCCAGTTGTCGCCGACCATGATGGGCTGGATCGGGGTAGCCGAAGGCATCAACTGATAACCCAGTGCCGTGGCACCGCTGCGGAACCTGTTTACCAACAGGTCAAGATGCGCTCGACGGTCATTCGCCTGCTCAATCAGATCGAGACTGGCACAAGTGGCCGCCGCCAGCGCTGGCGGCATCGCCGTGGTGTAGATGTAGGTACGGGCCTTCTGGACCAGATAATCCGTGAGCACCCGGGGGCCGGCCACAAAGGCACCGCTGGTGCCAACGGCCTTGCCCAGGGTGCCAATCAGAACCGGCACATCGTCTTCTGACAGCCCCTGAGCTGCGACACTGCCACGCCCCTCGGGTCCAAGAACACCCAGACCGTGGGCGTCATCAACCACCAGTAGCGCATCGTGAGCGCGACACACGGCGGCCAGCGCCTTCAGTGGGGCGACATCGCCGTCCATGCTGAACACCCCGTCAGTGACGACGAGTTTGTGGCCGGGCGTCTGCGCCAGCATGCCCTCAAGAGCCGCCACATCACCGTGGGGATAGCGCCGCACCCTGGCGCGACTGAGAATACACCCGTCAATAATTGAGGCATGGTTGAGGCGATCCGAGAAGATGGTGTCGCCACGCCCCGCCAGCGCCGAAATGGCCCCCATGTTGGCCATGTAGCCGGTGGAGAAAAACAACGCCGAGCTGCGCTGGGTATAAGTCGCCAGGCGCTCCTCAAGCCGGTGATGGGCGTCGTGATGACCACAGATCAGGTGGGACGCAGCACCGCCCAGCCCGGTTTCCGGCAGGGCATCGCGGAGCGCTGCAATATTGGCGGGATGATTCGCTAGCCCCAGATAATCGTTACTGCAGAACGACAGCAGGGGCCGGCCTCCCGCAGTCAGCTCGGGCTGCTGGGGACCTGAAATCAGCCGACGGGTCCGGTACAGACCCGCCTGTTTACGCTGCTCGAGTTCTGCCGCAAAATCACGCACGGGTCAGTTCCTTGGCAATGAGCCCGGCCATGGCCGGTTTACGCGGATTCCCGCGTGGCGTCGTAAAACATGTGGCGAGTCGCCTCGTATTCCACCGCCTCGGCAATGGTCTCCTCCTCCTGCTCCTCGCTTGCACACTGCTCACGCTGCTCGGGACGAATGCCCAGGCGACGAAACAGCGCCATGTCGGCATCCGCTTCCGGGTTGGACGTGGTCAGCAGCTTTTCGCCGTAAAAGATGGAGTTAGCGCCGGCCATGAAGCACAGGGCCTGCATCTGCTCATTCATGTTCTCGCGGCCGGCGGACAGCCGCACATGAGAGGCCGGCATCATGATGCGGGCGACCGCGATGATGCGCACGAAATCGAACGGGTCCAGATCCTCCACGTTTTCCATGGGCGTGCCCTTGACCTTAACCAGCATGTTCACCGGCACGCTTTCCGGGTGATGAGGCAGATTCGCCAGCTGCATCAGCAGGCCGACCCGGTCATCCTCGTCTTCACCCATGCCCATGATGCCGCCGCAGCACACTTTCATGCCGGCCTTGCGCACGTTATCCAGGGTGTCCAGGCGGTCCTGGTAGGTACGGGTGGTGATGATGTGACTGTAGTACTTCTCGGAGGTGTCCAGATTGTGGTTATAGTAATCCAGACCGGCTTCCGCCAGCTCCGTCGCCTGATTTTCCTCGAGCATGCCCAGCGTCATACAGGTTTCCAGGCCCAGAGATTTGACCTGTCGGACCATGTCGAGCACGTAGGGCATATCCTTCTTGGTCGGGCTGCGCCAGGCTGCGCCCATGCAGAACCGCGACGCGCCTTTCTCGCGGGCCGCTTTCGCTTCTGCGACCACTTTCTCAATTTCCAGAAGCTTTTCTTTTTCCAGGCCGGTGTTGTAGTGACCACTCTGGGGGCAGTACTTACAATCCTCGGGGCAGGCACCGGTCTTGATGGACAACAGGGTGCTCACCTGCACTTCGTTGGGATCGAAAAACTCCCGGTGCACGCTCTGGGCGCGGAACAGCAAATCGTTGAACGGTAATTGGAACAGCTCGCGGGCTTCCTGCAGCGTCCAGTCGTGGCGGAGTGTGGTAGCGGTCATAATCGGGCCCTGTTAACCTTTCGAGGTCTACTGGTTTACGGATAAGCGAATGATAAAGGGACTGGAACTGCTGTCAACCTTGATTGGACGAAAGGTTAACAGCGAAATGCGGGCAGGACATTGCGTGGCCTGCCTGGATCACCGCGCCATCAATGGCTTATGCGACGGTTGCCGCGCCGACCTGCCGGTGAACCGCTGGCGCTGCCAACGCTGCGCCCTTCCTCTGGCCATACCCTCAGGCACCCTCACCTGTGGCGAATGCATGCGCACGCCGCCAACGTTCACCCGCACACTGGCCCCCTGGCGCTATCAGTATCCGGTTGATGCCATGATCGGTCGCTACAAATATCGCGGCCAGCGCAAATTCGCGCGGCCGTTGGTAGCGGGATTGGGGGACTATCTGGAAAACCACCTGCGTACCTGCCCCGAGTCCGTTCCGGAGCTGATCATTCCTGCGCCCATGCACCGCCGTCGCCGGCGGAAAAGGGGCTTCAACCAGGCTGATGACATTGCCGAGGCATTATCCTGCCGTCTTGCCATTCCCTGGTGCGCCCGCACTGTCAGGCGGAGCCGGCACGCCCGGCCCCAGCGGGATCTCGGCCGGGCGCAACGGTTGGCCAACCTCCAGGGGGTATTCACCGTCACGCGCCCGCTGCCTCTCCGAATCGCCATTGTGGATGATGTCATTACCACTGGGGCCACAGTGCGCAGCCTGACCGATGCGTTACGGGATGCCGGTGCTGAGGATGTTCAGGTGTGGGCTCTGGCCAGAACCCCGGGCTAGAGCCGGTCAGCAACATACCCGGCAATCGCAAGGCTCGCGGTGAGCCCCGGGGACTCAATGCCGAACAGATTCACCAGCCCCGGTACCCCATGGACATCCGGTCCGTCAATTCTGAAATCCACGAAGCCGCTGCCCGGCCCTGCCAGCTTGGGCCGGATACCGGCATACGCCGGTTGAAGTCGATTGACGTCCAGCGCGGGCCACCACTGCTGGATACCCCGAGCGAACACACTCACCCGCTGCGGATCCACGGTGTAATCCTGCCGTGTTATCCACTCGACGTCGGGCCCGAAACGGGCCTGCCCGGCAAGATCGAGCGTCAGGTGAACGCCGAGGCCACCAGGCTCCGGTAACGGATAAACCAGGGTGTTAAAAGAATGGCGCCCGCTGTAGGCAAAATACACGCCGCGTGCCAACCATTGCTGCGGGACCGCCGAGGGCTGCAGTCCCTGCCACTGTCGGGCCAACGGTATCGCACCCAGCCCGGCCGCATTCACCACGGTGCGGGCTGTCACCCGGCAGGGCGCGGCGCCGCCGATGGTCAGGTGATGCTCGCCCGCCCGAGAGCAGGCAGCCTCCACCGACGCGCGGGTCACCAGTTGACCACCGGCGGCTTCCAGATCCGCCAGCAAAGCCAGCATCAGGCCGTGGCTGTCAACGATGCCGGTCTCCAGGGAATACAGCGCCCCAACAACCTTCAAACCTGGCAGGGCGGCCCTGATCGCCTCTGCTTCAATAAGCGCCAGGTCGACGCCGTTGCGACCGGCCTGATGCTGCAGGCGCTGCAACTCCGCCCTCTGGTCCGGATGAGTCGCCACAATCCACTTGCCGGTTTTCCGGTGATCGATCTGTCTTCGCTGGCAGTAGTTGTACAACATCCGCCGACCCTGCACGCACAGCTGCGCTTTCAACGACTGTGGCGGGTAATAGATGCCGGCGTGGATAACCTCACTGTTGCGGGAGGAAATGCCCTCACCGATCGATGCACCCTGCTCCACAACCAGCACGTCCCGACCCCGCAGCGCCATTTCCCGCGCGATAGCCAGACCCACCACACCGGCACCGATGACCACGGCATCCATCTGAAAACGTTCCAACCGAGAACCTTCCAGCATGTCCGGCTTTGCCCGCTTTTCCATGTCCACCCGATTGAATCCGGCCAGAATTGAGAGGATGAGAGTATCGCAGAACGCAGACCGAAGGAAAAAGCCTGCAGCAGCGCTGCATTCGCATGACGATGCTGGCGAGGAAACGGTATACTTCAAGCTCACGTACATGCAGGAAGCAGGTGTGAGATGTCAGACAGGAAGCAGTTTTTAACGGTGATGCTGGTTGCCGCCCTTTTCGTGAGCTGGCTCGGTTGGCGCGGGTTTGAGGTGATCAGCCTTAACCAGACGCTCAAGGCCGATGAGATGGTGGCGAATTACCCTTACCAGCACCGCGTGCTGCGGGTGGAAGGCTCCACTGCCATCATGAGCTCACTGCGATCCCACGACACCTCCACCCGCTACGCGCTCACCACCATATTTCCCGTCATGCGCAACCTCAGGGAAGGCGACCGCGGCTGGCAAATGGCAGAGCGGGAACTGGCCCGGGTACAGGCGCGTGCCGGCAATCTGGTGCTTAGCGCGTCGGGCATCACGCGCGTTCGCTGGGAGCTCGACGAGAACTGGTACCACCTCAACAACATGCAGGTCCGCAGCATGCTGGCCCGGCAGGAATCAAGGCACTGAAAACGACTCTATGACCGAAACCTCCAGCCATCCCTACGACGCCCTCACGCCGGATACCATTCTCGATGCCATGGAAAACGCGGGCTTTGTCATCAACGGGCGGCTGTTCGCGCTAAACAGTTATGAAAACCGCGTTTACCAGATCGGCATCGAGGACTCCTCGCCGGTCATCGTCAAATTCTACCGGCCCGGCCGCTGGTCCGAGGCGCAGATCCGTGAGGAACACCGGTTTACTGCCGAACTGATCGAGGCACAGATTCCGGCAGTCGCTCCAGTGACGCTGCCCACGGGTGACACCCTCGGCCGATGGCACGAATTCCTGTTCGCCGTATTCCCTCAACGGGGTGGTCAGGCACCGGACACCAGCGTCACCGATACGCTCTACCGCCTCGGATCCTGGCTCGGACAGCTGCACAATGTGGGGGCCACGACACCGTTCGAGCACCGCCCGGCCGTGGCCATTCTTGACGGCATCACCAGCAAGAACCGACTGCTGATTGAGGGCAACTGGATTCCCGCGGATCTCCGCCCGGCCTGGGACAGCCTGATTCCCGACCTGCAGGACGCCTGTGCCCGCCGCATTGACGACGCTGGCGACGTGGGCAGCCTGCGCCTGCACGGCGACTGCCACGCGGGCAATATCCTGTGTCGGGAGGAACAGATGCTGTTTGTCGATCTGGACGATTGCCGCAGCGGGCCCGCGGTGCAGGATCTGTGGCTATTGCTTAACGGCGACGATGCCGAGCGTGGCGCGCAGTTTGGCGAACTGCTCGAGGGTTATGAGATGTTCCGTGACTTCAATCGCCGCGAGAGGCATCTTATCGAGCCACTGCGTTGTCATCGCCAGATTGCCCACTGCGCCTGGCTGGCCAACCGCTGGGACGACCCGGCATTCCCAAGGTTCTTTCCTTGGTTCGTGCAGCCAAGGTTCTGGTCAGATCAGATTCTGTCCATGCGGGAGCAACTCGCTGCCCTGCAGGCACCCCCCATCAATATTCCCGGCCAGTACTGATAACGGCCGAACCGACTAACCCGGAGATGTTCTGATGAGCGAGAAAGAGGCCACATTCACGGTCCGCAGTCTGATCGCCACGGCCATCGGTGCCGTGATCGCCACCGTTGTCGTACTGGAAGTCAGCGGCCGCATTGATCACGACAACAACAAAGACAACATTCCGGTGGGCGAGTTCCAGGCCATTCACGTCACCCCCGGGGAAGAGTTCCGCATGTCACCCAAATCGTCGGAACTCCACGCCGCCTGCGAGCAGGGCTACCTGGCCATCGCAGCGGATATTGATCCGGACTTCCGCGGTATTGTGGTGGACCACAAGAACCGTGGCGTGCGTTGTAGCCGCGGGCCGGCGCCGGAGGCAGCAGAGGACGCATCCGGCAATGACTGACAAGCCCCAAAAACCGCCGGTGCAGGAAACCGACCGCCTGTTTGCCACCGAACGCAATCCAGAGGACTTCCGCTTTGATGCGTCGGTGGCGCGGGTGTTTCCGGACATGATCCGGCGCTCGGTACCGGGCTACACCACCATCATTCCGATGATCGAAGTGATCACCGAGCAATATGCCCAGGCCGGCAGCAACTGTTACGACCTCGGCTGTTCGCTGGGGGCGTCCACCCTGGCCATGCGCCACGGCATTCCGTTTGCGGACTGCATCCTGACCGGTGTCGACAATTCCGATGCCATGATCGAGCGTTGCGAGCACTACATTGCTTTGGATGACCACCCTCTGCCGGTGCAATTGCGCTGCGAGGACATTCTCAGAACCCCCCTTGAGAACGCCTCCGTAACCACGCTGAACTTTACGCTGCAGTTCGTGCCGCCCGGTGAGCGGGCCAGACTGCTGGCGCGCATCGCGGATGCCACCCGCCCCGGTGGCGCACTGATCCTGTCGGAAAAGATCCGTTTCGAATCACCGCAGGATCAGGGCATCCAGACCCGGCTTCATCACGAATTCAAGCGCGCCAATGGCTATTCCGACCTTGAGATCAGTCAGAAGCGCTCAGCGATCGAACAGGTGCTGATTCCGGAAAGCCTTGAGGAGCACCGGCACCGATTGCTGGAGGCGGGCTTTGACCAGGTTATCGTCTGGTACCAGTGCTTCAATTTCGTGTCCATGCTTGCCGTCAAATCCGGCGTTTGAGGAGTCACCATGGCAACGTTCGACTGGCAGCACTGCTACCAGCCACTTCTTGAGGAACTCGCGAACGACGGGCAGAATCACTGGGCAGACACCCTCAGGGGCCAGCTCCGGCGCCGGTTTGATGAGAACCCCCACGGCGATATTGCCCGCTGGATGGGTGCGCTGGACCAGCTCCCGGACATCGATCACCCGACCGTTCGCCTCGACGCGTCCGCCATCACTCTGGGCAGCGATGCGCCGCTCACCCAGACCCAACATGCGCAACTGCAAAGCGGTCTGCGGGGTCTGATGCCCTGGCGCAAAGGGCCGTTCGACTTTTTCGGCACCTATGTGGACACCGAATGGCGCTCCGACTGGAAGTGGGACCGCGTCGCCCCCTACCTGGCAGACCTCCGCGGCCGCCGCATTCTCGATGTCGGTTGCGGCTCGGGTTATCACTGCTGGCGCATGCTGGGGGACGACGCCGCCCGGGTGATCGGCATTGATCCGGGCCTGTTGTTCCTGTTCCAGTTTCTCAGCGTTAAACACTACACCCCGGACGCACCGGTGGACCTGCTACCAATACGCATGGAGGATCTGCCGTCGGGGCTTGAAGCCTTTGACACCACGTTCTCCATGGGAGTGCTTTATCACCGCCGCTCGCCGCTGGATCACCTGCTGGAACTGAAGGACACTCTTCGTCGCGGCGGTCAACTGGTTCTGGAAACGCTGGTGGTGGATGGCCCCGAGGGCTACAGCCTGATGCCGGAGGACCGCTACGGCCAAATGCGTAACGTGTGGTTCCTGCCCAGCTGTGACACGCTGCTGCGCTGGCTTGGCCGCACCGGGTTCCGCAATGCCCGGGTGGTGGATGTTACCGACACCACCATCGACGAGCAGCGGCGCACCGACTGGATGCGTTTCAATTCGCTTGAAGATTTTCTCGATCCAGACGATTCCGGCAAAACCATCGAAGGCTACCCTGGCCCCAAACGGGCCACCGTCATTGCCGAAAAACCCTGACCGCAGCCGTTTTCACCCTGCAAGAACAGAAAAACCCGCTCGTAAGCGGGTTTTTCATAGCGTCGGCCTTACTCGCCGAAGGGGTGTCGCAGGGTAATGGTTTCCACCCGATCCGGACCGGTCGAGATGATGTCGATCGGCGCCTCGATCTGCTCCTCCAGGAAACGGATGTAGGCGCGGGCATTTTCCGGCAGCTGCTCCAGGGTGGTCAGACCCACAGTGCTCTCTTTCCAGCCGGGAAGCTCGGCATAGACCGGTTCGATATCATCGTAGGTGTCGCAACCAATGGGCGGGCGGAAGATTTCGCCGTTCGGGGTCTTGTAGCCGACACATATTTTCACCGTATCCATGCCGTCCAGCACATCGAGCTTGGTCAGGCAGATGCCGGACACACTGTTGATCTGGATGGCATGGCGCAGAGCCACGGCATCGAACCAGCCACAACGCCGGGAACGGCCAGTGGTGGTGCCGATCTCATTACCCTTGACCGCCAGGTGCTGGCCCATATCATCGAACAGCTCGGTCGGGAACGGGCCGGAGCCGACACGGGTGGTGTAAGCTTTGGTAATACCCAGCACGTAATCGAGGAACAGCGGGCCAAAACCAGAGCCGGTTGCGGTGCCGCCGGCGGTGGTGTTCGACGACGTGACATACGGATAGGTACCCAGGTCGATGTCCAGCAGCGAGCCTTGCGCGCCCTCGAACAGAATATGCTCGCCGCGCTTGCGGTAGTCGTGGAGCATGTCGGTAACGTCGGCCGCCATGGGCAGAATTTCCTCGCCCATCTGTTTCAGCTCGGCCAGCGCGGCATCGATGTCTTCGGCCTCTTCCTTGAAATACTCGGTGAGCACGAAATTGTGGTACGACATGATCTCCCGCAGCTTTTCCTCGAACGACACAGGATTGAAAAGATCACCCAACCGGACACCGCGGCGGGACACTTTGTCCTCGTAGGCAGGGCCGATACCACGGCCAGTGGTACCGATCTTGTCGTTTCCCTTGGCGCGCTCGCGGGCCTGGTCGATGCGAACATGGGTACGCAGAATGATCGGGCAAGCCAGGCTGATACGCAGGCGGTCACGCACCGCCACGCCGTTGGCTTCCAGCTCGCGCACTTCCTTCAGCAGCGCTTCCGGGGAGAGCACCACACCGTTACCGATCATGCAGTGGACGTTCTTGCGCAGAATGCCGGAGGGAATCAGGTGCAGCGCCGTCTTCTTGCCTTCGATCACCAGCGTGTGACCGGCGTTGTGTCCGCCCTGAAAGCGAACAACGGCTGAAACCTTGTCCGTCAGCAGATCAACGATTTTACCTTTTCCCTCGTCACCCCACTGGGTGCCCAGCACAACTACATTTTTACCCATGATTCTCTCTCAATTCAGCCCAGTTGATCCACGACCCACTGGCCGTCACGGTTTACCAAAATTCTGTCACAGCCACGCTTTGCGGGATCTGTGTCTGCATCCTCGGGCAATGCCCGTACAACGCTTTCCGTCATCCGCAAACCGGCAATCACACTTTCCAGCGCCGGGTCGGCATCGGCCGGCGCCCAGATCGCACCGGCTCGCCGCGAGACTCGCTCGCCCAGCGACACCAGTGCGCGAATATCAAGGCTGAAGCCCGTGGCCGGCCGGGCACGGCCAAAATCGCTGCCAATTGAGTCGTATCGACCGCCTTTGGCTACGGCATCGCCATGACCCGCCACATACGCGGCGAAGACGAGCCCGGTATGGTAGTTGTAACCCCGCAACTCACAGAAATCGAAACCGAAACTGATTTCCGGAAAATCCCGTGTCAGCAGATCCGCGACACGCCCCAACTGATCCAGGGCGGCGGTCAGCGCTTCCGGACCGCCGGCCAGGATCTGTCGCGCATCGGCCAGCGCTTCCGGACCGCCGCTGACCCGCGCCAGCGCGCGCAGGCGGCCACCTGCAGAGTCCGCGGCACAGTCTCCCAGCAACTCATCCAGCTCCGGCACCGACTTCCGCGCCATGGCGTCGAAGATCGCAGCTGAGGTATCGCGATCGAACCGGGCCTCACCCATCAGCGTTTCATAGATTGAAACATGCGCCAGATCCAGGTGGATTCGAGGCAATCCCGCCACCCGCAGGGTTTCCAGCATGAGGCTGATCACTTCCAGATCGGCAGACTCGGAAGCACTGCCAAACAGCTCACAACCGGCCTGAATCGGCGTGCGACCCGTCAGCATATGGCGCGGGCGGGTGTGGAGCACATGCCCGGCGTAGCACAGGCGGGTAATCCCGTCCTGGCCGAGGGTATGGGCATCAATGCGTGCGGCCTGCGGCGTCATATCGGCGCGCACGCCCATCATCCTGCCGGTAAGCTGATCGGTCAGCTTGAAGGTTTGCAGCTCCAGATCGTGACCGGTCCCGGTAAACAGGCTTTCGAGGTATTCAATCAGCGGCGGGATGACCAGTTGGTACCCCCAGCGCTGGCAGGTGTCCATTACGTCGCGGCGCAGGGATTCTATCTGTCCTGCAAGAGGCGGCAGAATGTCTTCCACGCCATCGGGCAGCAACCAGCGATCTGATACTGTCATGAGATTCCGTTGTCCGTTCTGCCCCGCGTCGACCAGAGGCGGCGGGAGTGCACAGGATTTAGGGCGAAGTCGGGAGCAGGAGAAAACCCGAACCAAAACCGGCCGAATTTTACACTGTTGCCAGACACAAAAAAACCGGAATACCGAGGTATTCCGGTTTTGGATTCAGGCAATGCCTCTTAGCGGGCGCCCTGAGGATCCTTGAGGTACCGCAGGAAATCGCTGTCAGAGTCGATCACCATGATATCGTCCTTGCTTGAGAACGTGTTCTGGTAGGCCTGCAAACTGCGATAGAAGCTATAAAACTCCTGGTTAGAGCCATAGGCATCGGCGTAGATGCGCGACGCTTCACCGTCGCCCTCACCGCGCGTCTCCTCTGCCTGGGAGAACGCCTCTGCCAGCACCACCGTACGCTGACGATCGGCGTCAGCGCGAATACCCTCTGCCAGCTCGCGGCCGCGGGAGCGAAATTCCTGCGCCAGCTTTTCACGCTCGGTCGCCATCCGGCGATAAACGTTCTCGCTGACCTCGCCCGGGAACTCGATCGCCTTGACCCGGATGTCCAGAATTTCGATGCCGAATTCCTTAATCGCGGTTTCATTCGCCCGATCGCGCAGGGTGTGCATCAGTTCGTCGCGCTGCCCCGATACCACCTCGACCATGGTGCGAACACCGAATTCGTCGCGGAGCCCGTTGTCTACCCGCGACTGCAACAGTGACTGTGCACGGAACTCATCACCACCGGTGGCACGATAGAACTGATCGACGTTGAGAATTTTCCAGGCGATGTACGAATCTACATCCAGCGGTTTTTTCTCAATGGTCAGGTACTGACGTGACGGGAGGTCCATGGTCAGAACTCGAATATCGAACTCGCGGATCTGATCAATCACCGGCACCTTGAAGTGCAGGCCTGCCTGCAGATCGGTCTGTACCAACTCACCGAAACGAAGCTTCACGCCACGGTGGGTCTCCGGAATGATGTACACGCTCGACAAAACCAGCAGGACTACAATGAGGGCCCCTGCGAGGCCCACTACACCTTTGGGTCCCATAATTATCTGCTCCTCCGAATGCCAGTATCCTGCCGTCCGCGCAGCTCCTGAATGACCTGATCTGTCAATGTCTGGATATTGACCTCACCGTCAGAGCCGCCCGATGAACTGCTGTTGCCGCTTCCCATTCGGTTCTGGGTCAGCCGATCCAGTGGCAGATACATCATATTGCCACTGCTCTCGGTGTCGACCAGCACCTTGCTGGTGCTGGAAAGCACACCCTCAAGAGCCTGCAGATACATGCGCTCTCGCGTTACCTCAGGGGCCGTCCGGTACACCTCCAGCATTGCAAGGAAACGGGCGGTTTCACCGTTTGCTCGCTCAATGACCTCCTGTTTGTAGGCCTGAGCTTCTTCGATCATGCGCTGAGCCTGACCCCGAGCTTCCGGAACCACCTTGTTGCGGTAGGTCTCGGCTTCTTCTTTCACGCGCTGTTCGTCTTCGCGGGCACGCTGAACCTCACGGAACGCATCCTGAACCGCATCCGGCGGCTGCGTGCTTTCAACGTTGACCCGAACAATCTCAAGCCCGGCGCCGTAATCCCTCAGGAACGTCTGCAGACGTTGCTCGACACGAACCGCCAGCTCGGCACGCCCCTCGGTGAGCACCTGATCCAACGTGGAGCTGCCGACTTCATGGCGCAGGGCGCTGTCTGTGGCAAACGCCAGTGCTTCGTTGGAGTCACGTATGTTGAGGACGTAAGCCTTGGCGTCGCCAACCCGGTATTGAACCTGCAGATCAACCGTCACCAGGTTCTCATCCTGGGTCAGCATCTGACCGCTTGATTCTGCCGTGCGCACGTTGGTGACGCGCACCTTGGTGACGTCGTCAATCAACGGAACCTTGAAACGCAGACCCGGGCTCTCGGTGCGACTGAATTCACCGAAACGCAGCACAACAGCGCGCTCCTGCTCGTCTACCGTGTAAAACGACTGGAAGATGACATAACCCACAACGAGGATGCCGGCCAAAGCCAGAATGGCGCCGAACCCACCGCTGTTTCCGGATGACGAACCACCGCCGGACCCACCGGAGCGGTTGCCCTTGCCGCCCAGCAGCTTGTTGAGTTTGTCGAGGCCTTTTTTCAGTGCCTCATCCAGGTCTGGCGGACCCTGATCATTGCCGCGACGACCACCACCGGTTCCCCAGGGATCGTTGTCGTTACGGTTACCACCCGGTTCATTCCAGGCCATAGTGCTCTCCGTTCCTGACTAATAGAATGGCTGCAAATACTAGGGATTTATAAGCGCCCCGGCAATAGCGATACCGTTTACTCTGTTCCTGCGTCAATTCTCAGATCCTGTTCACGCACATCCGCGCGGCTCAATAACTGAAGCCAGTCGCGATTCTGCAGTCGCACTTCCAGAGCCGTGTCACCGCTGTCGCGGTGCTCTTCAGTCACCACCGACCCGGCCTCATGCAGCAGGGCCCGCAACTTTCCATCTTGCGGCCCCAGCAGGACATGGTGGTGGACCACATCCTCTGCGAGGCGCTCGACAACCGCGTCGAACAGCCCCTGAATGCCCTGCCCGCTGACCGCCGAAAGCCACACCCTCACCGGCAGTCCATCCTCGTTACGTTCCACACGGGGGGTAAAGTCGTCCAGCAAATCGATCTTGTTGAACACCTGAAGCATGGGAATTTCGTCTGCTCCGATTTCCGCCAACACTTCCTCAACCTGCTCCATGTTTTCATCCCGACGGCTGTCATGACAGTCGATGATGTGCAGCAACAGGGTTGCCTGGGTGGTCTCCTCCAACGTCGCACGGAACGCCTCCACCAGCTTGTGAGGCAGATGGCGAATGAAGCCCACCGTGTCCGCCATTACGACCGCTCCGATATCGGGAAGTTCCAGACGACGCAGCGTCGGGTCCAGGGTAGCGAACAGCTGATCTGCAGCATATACGGTCGAAGTGGTAATACGGTTGAACAATGTGGACTTGCCTGCGTTGGTATATCCCACCAACGATACCGTGGGAATGTCCGCACGCTTGCGGGCACGGCGACCCTGGTTGCGCTGCCGGCGCACTTTCTCAAGGCGTTTGTGAATGGATTTGATCCGCTCACGCAGCAGCCGCCGGTCGGTTTCCAGCTGGGTTTCACCCGGCCCGCGCAGGCCGATGCCGCCCTTCTGGCGCTCCAGGTGGGTCCAGCCACGGATCAACCGTGTCGACATGTGCTCAAGCTGAGCCAGCTCGACCTGGAGTTTGCCTTCGTGAGTGCGCGCGCGCTGCGCAAAGATATCGAGGATTACCCCGGTCCGGTCAAGGACCCGGCACTGGAGCTCGCGCTCGATGTTGCGTTCCTGGGAGGGGCTGAGCGAGTGATTGAACAGCACCACGTCTGCCTCGTTGGCATTGACCGCGTCGCGAATCTCCTCAAGCTTGCCTTCCCCAACGAAGAGCCTGGGACTCGGCTGTTTTCGCGAGCCCGTAACCAGACCCACGGGTTCAACACCCGCAGAAGTGACCAGCTCGCGGAACTCATCGGGATCTTCAGACTCCTCGTGAGAGGTAAAATCAATGTGGACGAGGATCGCCCGTTCACCAACGTCGGGACGCTCAAACAATTGGCAGCAACTCCTGGGTCATCAAAAAAGTGTCTGGTGCATAAAAACAAACACCCGCGATCCTCAGAACCCTTGCGGGCTCATCGGAAACGCGGGTGGCAATGCCGGAGAACCGGGCAACTCAGTCTTCAGCCTCACCCTCTCCGCCAGGAGCCTGCTGGGGAATGCGCACATTCCGGGCCGGCACCACAGTCGAAATCGCGTGTTTGTAGACCATCTGGCTGACCGTGTTTTTCAGCAGAATCACGAACTGGTCAAAGGATTCAATCTGGCCCTGCAGCTTGATGCCATTGACCAGAAAGATAGAAACCGGAATGCGTTCCTTGCGCAAGGCATTGAGGTAAGGGTCTTGTAAAGAATGCCCTTTTGACATGTGTTTTCTCCTGTTTATATGTAAGTGCAGATCGTCATTTTTCAGAATTAAATGTGGCGCGAAGTCTGATATTTTTCAAGGCTGCCTCAATGATATGTTCGTCATCACTGGCAAGCCAGGTCACATCGGACCACTTTCGCAACCAGGTCAACTGCCGTTTGGCGAGCTGGCGGGTTGCTGCCACTCCCTTGCTGACCATGGTGTTGTAATCGTCATCACCGGCCAGGTAGTGCCATGCCTGTCGATATCCGACGCAGCGCATGGAAGGCAGACTGACATTCAGATCCTCACGACCCATCAATCCGCGGACTTCCTCAAGGAAGCCCGCATCCAGCATGTTCTGAAATCGCCGGGAAATACGTTCGTGAAGTACCTTTCTGTCAGGTGGAGCGACAGCAAGTTGGACAACAGTATACGGAAGCGACGAGGTTTCGTCTGCCTGCCATTGCGTAAAATAGGTGTAATCCTCGAC
Source organism: Marinobacter sp. M-5 (assembly GCF_032911545.1). NCBI lineage: Bacteria > Pseudomonadati > Pseudomonadota > Gammaproteobacteria > Pseudomonadales > Marinobacteraceae > Marinobacter > Marinobacter sp. M-5. Next base: position 852,400 of record NZ_JAWJEK010000001.1, on the reverse strand, counting down.
ATTTGCGCCAACCGGCCCGAGATTCCCTGCCCCTGCAGCCTGCGCCCGCCAGAGCTCGGAAATGGGCCTGCCGGTCAAGCGGATCACCTCCAGCGCCCGCATCAAACGCTGCCGGTTATTCTGATGGATCAGATCCGCCGCAACCGGATCGCGGGCCCTGAGCTCATCGTGCAGGGCTGCCCACCCCAGGGCTTCCGCCTCCTGCTCCAGCGTCCGCCGCAGCTCCGGGTCGGCAGAGGGCAGATCAGACATGCCATGGAGCAGCGCCTTGAAATACATCATGGTACCGCCAACCAACAGGGGAATACGGCCTCGCTGGCTGATTTCCGCCATTTCCCTCAGGGCGTCACGGCGGAAATCCGCGGCGGAGTAGCGCTCTGTCGGATCACAGATATCGATCAACCGGTGGGGCGCGCGGGCCAGCTCAGAGGCGGTGGGCTTGGCGGTACCGATGTCCATGCCACGGTATATCATCGCTGAATCGACGCTGATTATGTCACAGGGCAACTGCTCACACAGCGCCATTGCCAGGTCGGTCTTACCAGACGCGGTTGGCCCCATCAGAAAAATGGCCGGTGGCAATGACGGTGCTCCGGTCGGGATTTCGTTCCTCACACGTCAACGCCCCCGCAGGAACAGCTTGTCCAGCTCGGACAAGGTCACCACCGTCCAGGTCGGGCGACCGTGATTGCACTGGCCACTGCGCTCGGTGGCTTCCATATCCCGCAGCAAGGTGTTCATTTCCGGAATGGTCAACTGACGGTTCGCCCGCACAGAGCCGTGGCAGGCCATTGTACCCAGCAATTCATGGGTCACCGCCTCGACACGATCGCTCTGACCGTTCTCGATAAGGTCCGCCAACACGTCCCGAACAAGCTGCTCGGTGTCGGCACCGCGCAACAGGGCAGGCACCTGGCGAATGGCCAGGGTTTCCGGCCCGATCCGCTCCACCTGCAGCCCCAGTTGCTGAAGCTCGCTGGCGTGGGTTTCCGCCAGCGCCGCCTCTTTCTGGCTGACCGCAAGTGATACCGGCACCAGCAGGGGCTGACTCTTTAGGTCCTGCGCCTCCAGTGCCCGCTTCATGCGCTCGTACGTGATGCGCTCATGAGCTGCGTGCATATCCACCACAATCATGCCCTGACGGCTCTGGGCAAGAATATAGATACCGTGGAGCTGGGCAATCGCATAACCGAGGGGCGGCTCTGCTTCACTGTCTACCGGCGGTGTTGGCTGCCCGGCCGCGAAGTCACGAGCCGGCGCGTCCTGGGGAGCATTCACCAGCCCCCCGCTCTGATTGAGGGATTGATAGAAGCCCATCTGGTCCCGCGCCTGCCACTGGTGCTGCGGCGGCTGAGACTGTGTACTGCCCGAAGGCGCGTCAAACACCGATGCCGTTTCCCCCCAGCTTCGACTGGCAGGCCGCTCGGCCTGGCCAGCGACACCAGGGTAGGCTGATTGCGGGCCCGCTACAACAGCTGACTCCGAACCTTCGCGCACCGCAGATTGGGCAACGGCGCCCCGCAAATGGTCGTCTGGCCGCACATCCGCCAGAGCTTTGTGCAGCGTCCGGAAGATGAAATCGTGCACCAGACGGCCGTCGCGGAATCGCACCTCGTGCTTGGTAGGGTGCACGTTGACATCCACCGTGGCCGGATCCACTTCCAGATAGAGCACAAATGCCGGGTGGCGATTGTTGTACAGCACATCGCGATAGGCCTGGCGCACTGCATGAGCCACCAGGCGGTCACGGATTACGCGGCCATTGACGAAGAAATACTGCAGATCGGCCTGACTGCGGGAGAAGGTGGGCAATGCCACCCACCCCCAGAGTCGCAGGCCCGTGGCCTCGGCGTCAATGACCACGGCGTTGTCGATAAACTGTTGCCCACACAGGGCGCCGATGCGCCGCTCTTTATCCAGCGGATTCGCGGCCGGGCGCAGGCTCTGGATCACCCGCTGGTTGTGGCGCAGGGTGAAACCCGCATCGAAACGGCTCAAAGCCTGCCGGCGCACGCACTCGTCAACGTGGTTGAATTCGGTCTTTTCGGTGCGTAGGAACTTGCGGCGGGCCGGTGTATTGAAAAACAGGTCCCGCACCTCGACGGTGGTGCCGATCGGGTGCGCCGCCGGGGATATTCGGGCGTCCATGTCACGCCCCTCAACCTCGACGCGGGAGGCCGCCTCCTGATCTTCGGTACGGGACGTCAGCGCCAGCCTGGATACGGAACTGATACTGGCCAGCGCCTCACCACGAAAGCCCAGCGATGCCACCGCCTCCAGATCGTCGAGACTCTCGATCTTGCTGGTGGCGTGGCGGCTGAGTGCCAGCGGCAGATCGGCTTCTCCGATTCCGAAACCGTCATCCCGCACCCGAATCAGTTTCACACCACCCTGCTCAATATCGATATCGACACGGCTGGCGCCGGCATCCAGGGCGTTTTCCACCAGTTCCTTGACTACGGAGGCCGGGCGCTCCACCACTTCGCCGGCCGCAATCTGGTTGGCAAGCCGTGGTGACAGCAATCGTATGGCGGGCATAGTACGGGCGAACCTCTTGATCAGGATGCGGGAATGCGAATGGTTTGCCCTACCATAACACGGTCGTTGTTCAGGCCGTTAAACCGCATCAGCTCGCTGACGGATGTCTGGTACTCCCGCGCCAGCGTGGACAGCGTGTCTCCGCGGCGTATTCGGTACTGACTGATACTGCCGCCAATCTTGCCGCTGGCTTTCTGGTGGGCCAGCAAGGTGCCAGGGGGCGGTGTCTTGGCAAAGTAATCGTAAATACCATCAAACACGGCGTTGGCCAGCTTGCGTTGGTAGGCAGAGCTGGCCAGGTTTCGCTCCTCCTGCGGATTGGAGATGAAACCGGCTTCCACCAGCAACGAGGGAATATCCGGTGACTTCAATACCACGAAGGCCGCCTGTTCCACGCCCCGCTTGTGCAGCTTGGTCACGTTTCCGAGCTTGCCCAGAATCGAGCTGCCCACACCGAGGCTGGAGTTGATGCTGGCGGTCATGGAGAGATCCAGCAGCACGCCCGCAAGCATCTCATCGCGCCCATTGAGGGAGACGCCACCGGCGCCACCGATCAGGTCCGAGCGGTTTTCGCTCTGCGCCAGCCAACGTGCGGACTCACTGGTTGCCCCCCGCTCTGACAGGGCGAACACCGACGCGCCGCTGGGTTGCGGCGTGCGGAATGCGTCCGCATGAACGGACACGAACAGATCCGCATTGTGCTTTCTTGCCAGCAAGGTGCGGCTGCGCAGGTCGATGTAGTAATCGCCAGTACGGGTCAGCTTGGCGGTGAATCCCGGATTCTCGTTGATCAGACGCTGCAAGGTCTTGGCCATGGAAAACACCACGTCTTTCTCGCGGGTTCCTCTCGGGCCGATGGCGCCGGGATCTTCACCACCGTGACCGGCATCGATCACCACGACAATGTCGCGCTTGCCATTCGGGTTCTGCGCCACGGTTGGCGTGGCAGGCTTCTGGGTTTTCAGGCCACCCTCATCAATCAGATCAACCACAAGGCGATGGCCGTATTGTTGATTAGGCTCAAGCTGAAAGCTCCGCGGCTTGATGTCGTCCTTGAGGTCCAGCACCACCCGCAGATCATTGCCATTGCGGCGGGCACTGCGGATTCGCTTGATCGGACTGCCCGACAGATCGAGCCCGGAGAAATCGGTTCTCAGGTCGACATTCTTCATGTCGATCACCAGCCGCGCTGGGCCGGTCAGCGAAAAGACGTTGTGGTCCACCTTGGCGGCAGTGTCCAGCACCAGCCGCGTGTGATCGGGAGCAGGCCATAGCCGCACGCCCTCAACGCCCGTAGCGGCCGAAAGCACGGCCGGCCAGGCCAGCAATGTCATCAGCGCTACAGACGCCAGCGATTTTCCCATTGCCTTGATGTCTTTCATACTGCGTACCCGCTTTTTTATCCTGTTCCGCATCGAGGCGGATTATCCTGTTTCAGCACTACTAAAAGCTACCACCAACCTGGCTCCAACATCCGTTCCAGCCACGATATGCGCAAGACGCCCCTTGCCCTCCTGCACCAGGGCAACCGTAAGATCTGCCGTCGGCAGAACCCCCTGCCCCCGCTCCGGCCACTCGATCAGGCACAAGGCGCCGCTCTCGAAGTAATCGCGAATGCCCATGTACTCCAGTTCTTCCGGATCACCCAATCGGTACAGGTCAAAATGATAGGCCGCAGGGCACAAGTGTTCGTAGGGCTCCACCAGCGTGTAAGTGGGGCTTTTGACCGCCCCCACATGCCCCAGGCCGCGGATCAGCCCGCGACTCAGAGTGGTCTTGCCCATGCCGAGGTTACCCTCGAGAAAGATCGTCACGCCCCGGCCTGCCGCTCTGATCAGGCCCGCAAGCCGTTGCCCCAACGCCTCGGTTTCCGCCTCGTCGGCGAGAAAAACCCGGGTCCCGGACTCAGTTGATTGCATAGCCATCATGGTTCCAGTGTTCCCTCGTAGATGTTGAGCTGCTCCGCCTCGGCCAGCACCGACGGCAAAGCGTCAATCACATCGGTCGGCAGCAGGCCCATGTACCCCTTGCTCAGAGTTGCCCGCTGCGCCGCTGCCAGATGCAGGGCTGCGCCCATTCTGGCAGCCGTGGAGGGATTCCCGAACTGGCCGTACAGAGCACCGACGATACCGGCCAGCACATCCCCCATGCCGCCGGTTGCCATACCCGGATTACTCCCACTGACAATGGCTGGCAGCGCTTCCTCACAACCGACCACGGTACCGGCGCCTTTCAGCAGCACCGCGCCACCGTATACCTCGCAAAGTTTCGCCGTCGCCTTGAGCCGGTCAGCTTCAATTTCCGCCACCGGGCAACCCAGCAACCGCGCCGCCTCCCCGGGATGGGGGGTGAGAATGTGGTCGTTCTCCCGAATCGCCACTCGCGAAGCCATCAGATTCAACGCATCGGCATCCAGAACCCGGGGCTTTCCACTGGCCACCACCTGCTGCAACATTTGCTGGCCCCAGGCGCTCTGGCCAATACCCGGACCGCAGACAATCACGTCCGCCGCCTCCGCCAGGGCGGGCAATTCCGACCCATGGATCAGCCCCTGCACCATGATGGAGGGGCACCGCGCCAACGCCGGCGCCGCATGCTCGGGTCGGGTGGCCAGGGTAACCAGGCCGGCGCCGCTGCGGGCCGCCGCCTCAGCCGCCAGGATCCCTGCTCCGCCGAAACCCCGATCACCGGCCACCACCAGCACGTGCCCGAACCGCCCCTTGTGGGCGGTCAGTGGCCGGCGGGGCAGGCTCGCCTGCAGTATCGGCCAGTCAATGCGATGGGCTATTGGCACCTGGCCAGAATGCGCCAACCATGGCTCCGTTCCCAGAGGCTCAAAACAGAGAGCCCCACACACTTCCGGCCCCTGACCCGTGAACAGGCCCGCCTTCAGGCCGATAAAGGTCACGGTAAGATCGGCACGAACCACATCACCCGGCGCCGCACCGGTGGTGGCATTCAACCCGGACGGCAGATCCACCGCCACCACGGGGGCGGGCGAGTGCTGGCATCGCCGGATCATCTCTGCGAACGGTTCCCGGGGCACGCCGGCCACACCCGTACCCAGCATGGCGTCCACAATCAGCGACGCGGACGCGAAGTGCTGATCACGCTCCGAGGCGGACAGCGTTTGCAGGTCCTTGACCTCGACACTGTCACCGCAGGCTTTCTGCCAGGCCCGGCGGGCATCGCCAGACAGTTTCTCCACCGGTGCAACGGCCAGGCAATCAACCGGTATACCGTGGCGCTGGGCGGCCGCTGCCACCAGATACCCGTCACCGCCGTTATTACCGGCGCCACAGAGCACCATAAGCCGGCCTGGCTCGGGCCACCGCTGCATCAACCGGCGGAACACGGCGGCCGCTGCCGACTGCATCAGCCCGAATCCATCAACCCCCTGCTGATCAATCACATAGCGATCAATCTCCCGCACAGCGTCTGCGGAGTACAGGTCTTCTGGTAGACTGTGGCGATCAGTCAGGCGCATACAACCGCGCTCCAGCTAAAGAAATCAGTTTAAGAAAATTGGCCAGATACCTGTAAAGCATAGCAAAACACAGAAAAAGGTCATAACTTAATCAGATTAAAATTCCGTACGCTCACGCTGTTTGCACAAACATGACCGAGAAATCCGCCGAAGCCATTGAAAACCTGCCAGATTCCGTACGCACCTGGGCGCGGGAACTGGGCTTCAATGACGTGGGCATCACCCACCCGGACACCGGTGTGCATGGTGAGCGCCTCAAAAGCTGGCTGGCAAAAGGCTATCACGGCGAGATGGCGTACATGGGTGACCATGGCGACAAACGCTACACGCCCACTTCGCTGGTACCGGGCACCCTGCGGGTGATCTCGGTTCGCATGGATTACCTGGCCGCGCCGGACAACCCGAAACAAGCACTCACTGACCGGGAACGGGCCTATGTCACTCGCTATGCCCTCGGCCGGGACTACCACAAACTGATCCGCAAGCGCCTGGCGACTCTGGCCAAACGCATTGACGAAGCCGTCAGTGGCCACGATCACCGTGCGTTCGTGGACAGTGCGCCGGTTCTGGAACGCGCGCTGGCCCAGCGCGCAGGCCTGGGCTGGATCGGCAAGAACAACATGCTGATTCATCCCAAGGCCGGCTCGTTTTTCTTCCTCGGTGAAATTTTCACCAGCGCGCCGCTGCCAGTGGACGAGCCGTTCGAAACCGATCACTGCGGCAGTTGCAGCGCTTGCCTGGATTTATGCCCCACGGACGCCTTCGCCGGACCACACCAGCTGGATGCCCGCCGCTGCATCAGCTACCTGACCATTGAGCTGAAAGGCAGCATTCCGGAAGAATTCCGCCCCCTGATGGGCAACCGTGTCTTCGGCTGCGACGACTGCCAGCTGGTGTGTCCCTGGAACAAATTCAGCAAACCCAGCCGGGAGCCGGACTTCCAGCCACGCCACGGCCTGAACAACAGCGAGCTGGCCGAGCTGTTCCTGTGGACCGAGGAACAGTTCCTCAAGCGCACCGAAGGCTCTGCCATTCGCCGCACCGGTTACGAGGGCTGGCTACGCAACCTGGCCGTCGGCCTTGGTAACGCTCCCTCCACCATACCGGTGATCGAAGCCCTGAAACAGCGAGCCGATCACCCTTCGGAGATGGTACGGGAACATGTGCAATGGGCCCTGAGACGGCACGGTTTATAGTTTGAAGAAGGTGGCCCGGTAGTGGCGCAGCTCGTCGATGGAGTCGCGAATGTCGTCCAGTGCCAGGTGACTGCCTTTCTTTTTCACACCCGCCAGCACATCCGGCCGCCACCGTCGCGCCAGCTCCTTGATGGTGCTGACGTCGAGATTACGGTAATGAAAAAAGTCTTCCAGTTCCGGCATGTACTTCACCAGAAAACGCCGATCCTGGCCGATGCTGTTGCCGCATAGCGGTGATTTACCCGGCGCCACATACTGTTTCAGGAACTCGATGGTTGCCAGTTCGGCTTCCCGCTCCGAGATTTTGCTGTCTTTCACCCGCTGGGTCAGACCGCTCTGGCCATGGGTCCGGGTGCACCACTCGTCCATGGCGTCCAACAGGCTGTCCGGTTGATGGATAGCGATCACCGGCCCCTCGGCCACCAGGTTCAGTTCCGAGTCGGTGACGATAGTCGCCATCTCGATGATTTTTTCTTTTTCCGGATCCAGACCGGTCATCTCCAGGTCGATCCATACCAGGTTGTTCTCGTCCACCATGCGTAATTCCTCGAAACTGTCGGGTTGGTGCAGGGCACCCGCCAGTGCCCGTAAAGTCAGATACATTCTCAGAGGTTGATGCCGATCGTGCGGGCTGCGATCCTCAGGTTAGCGTATGATGGCACAGCAAAACCTACCCTTCATCAGGATTTCAGCAACTTCTCTATGGCAAAGCGGCGACTGAACAAACAGCAACAATGGCGTATCCAGAAAATTCAGGCGGAACGCACCGCACGGGTTTCGCGGAAGGAAAAGGCCATTGGGGAACTGACGGAAGCCGGCGAGCTGGGGCCCGAACAGCAGGGGCTCATTATTGCTCATTATGGCCAGCAGCTGGACGTAGAAGGGCTGGAAGGTGAACATCGGGGCCAGGTGGTACGCTGTTTTGTACGGGCCAACATTGATGGCCTGGTGACCGGCGACAAGGTGATCTGGCGGCCCGGCAAAAGCGAGACCGGGGTCATTGTTGCCCGTTGTGAGCGCACCAACCTGCTGCAGCGCCCGGACAACTTCGGCGCACTGAAACCCGTAGCCGCGAACATCGACCATATCATTCTGGTGATTGCGCCGGAACCGGAGCCCCACGACAACCTGATTGACCGCTATCTGGTGGCGGCCGAAAGCACCGACATCCCCGTGGTGATCCTGCTGAACAAGACCGATTTGCTGACAGACCGAAACCAACAGGCCATTGATGAGCTGCTGGAGCGCTACGAGACATTGGGCTATGACGTGGTGCGCACCTCCGCAATGGACTCAGGCAGCACGCCTTCCCCACAGGTGGAGGATCTGGTGCGGAACCAGACCAGTGTGTTCGTGGGCCAGTCCGGCGTCGGTAAGTCGTCGATCATCCAGACCTTGCTGCCGGATGAGTTGCTGCGGGTTGGCGCCCTCTCCGAGAGCACGGGCAAAGGCACACACACCACCACCACCGCGAAACTCTTCCATCTGGCGATTGGCGGTGATCTGATTGACTCTCCCGGGATCCGGGAATTCGGCCTGTGGCACATGACACCCCAGGAGCTGGAATATGGCTTTCGGGAAATTCGCGACCTGATCGGCCAGTGCAAGTTCCGCAACTGTCGCCATCTGGGGGATCCGGGCTGCGCCATTGATGCGGCCGCGGAAGAGGGGCGCATCAGCTATCCGCGCCTGAAGAGCTTTCACCGCATTCTCAAAGACATGACCGAGCAACAGGCCCGCGGGCTCAAGCTGGACTGAACACCGCTCGGGTGATTACCAGTTCAGCTCACCCTCAGCCGGTGCCTCGCGCTCCTGCAGCCAGTCACCCTGCTCCAGGCTTTTCATCGCTGCGTCCTGCTCCGCCTCGGTGGGGAGCGTCAGGTCAATCAATGGCTCATCGGATTGACCGGCGGCGTTCTGAATACCATCCGCCGTTTTCTTGTTGAGCACGATAATCGAGATCCGACGATTCACCGGCGCGGTGGCGTCGTCCTTATCAAACAGCACCGAATCACTCAAACCCACAACCCGGGCAATCTGCTGCGAGCGCACACCACCGGCCACCAGCGCCCGGCGTGCCGTGTTGGCGCGATCGGCAGACAGCTCCCAGTTGGTGTACCCGGGACGACCGTTGAACGGTGTTGAATCCGTATGGCCGGTAATGCTGAGCTTATTGTTGACCGCCCCCAGCGGCTTGGCGAGCTCAAACAGGATGTCCTGAGAATAATATTTGAGCTCGGCCCGGCCACTGTCGAACATCGGTCGCTGGGAGCGATCGACGATCTGGACACGCAGGCCTTCGCTAGTCACGTCAATCAGCAGCTGATCCTTGAACTCCTGCAGGGTGTCACTCTGTTCGATGCTTTCCTTGAGGTCCTGGAACAGCTCCTCCATCTGCCGCTGCTCGAGCGTTTCCGCCAGCTCTTCGACCACCTGATCCTCAATCTGGATGTCGCTCCGCTCGACATCCTGGGTGCTTTCGTTGATCACAGAGGCACTGCCTTCTAGATCCACCGGGTTGGGCGATCCTCCCTCGGTGAACCCGATCGGATCCTTGAAATACCCTTCCACCGCAAGCTTCTGCTCCGGCGTTGCGGTCGCTGTCAGCCATAACACCAGAAAGAACGCCATCATGGCGGTGGCAAAGTCGGCAAAAGCCACTTTCCAGGAGCCGCCGTGATGGCCCCCGACAACCTTCTTCTTGCGTTTGACGATGATCGGTTGTTCTTCCACTAACCTGCTCCAACAGCCCGGGGGTCGTTACGTCGGCTTCGTTACGTCAGCTACGTTATTTCGAGCGCACGTGGTCGTTGAGCTCCTGGAACCCGGGCCGCTTGTCGGTGGGCAATGCCTTGCGCCCGAACTCGATGGCCATCTGCGGCGCCTGTCCGGACACGGTGGCGACAACCGAGGCTTTCACACATTCGTAGGCTTTCAATTCGTACTTTGCGGCATGTTCCAGGGCAATCGACGTCGGCCCCACAAACCCGTAGCCCATCCAGATACCGAGAAAGGTACCGACCAGCGCCGCTGCGACGCTCAGGCCGATCTTTTCCGGGCCTTCGGTCAGAAAGTTCATGGTGATCACGATACCCAGCACCGCGGCTACGATACCCAGCCCCGGCAGGGCGTCGGCAATCTTGTTAACCGCATGGGCAGGCTCTTCCAGCTCATGCTGGCGGCTGTCGATCTCGTTTTCCATCATGCCCTCCAGCTCATGGGTCGCCATGTTGCCGGAGCTGATAATGCGCAGATAGTCAGTGATGAACGACAACAGGTGCTTGGATTTCATGATGGCCGGGTATCGTGAAAAGATCTGGCTGGATTCGGGGTCGTCGATATCCTCCTCGATGGCCATCACACCCTGCTTGCGGGACTTATCAAAGATGTCGTATAGCAGGCTGAGCAGGTCCACATAGAATGCTTTGTTGTAGGGCGACCCTGTCAGCAGCCGCAGACAGGCCTGAAACACCTCTTTCACCGTGTGCAGCGGGTTGGAGATGATGAAGGAGCCGACCGCCGCACCCCCGATGATCAGAATTTCAGTGGGCTGCCACAACACCGCAAGGTTTCCGCCGTGAAGCACGTAACCGCCAAGAACACTCGCAATGACTACAACCGCACCGATAATCAGCAACATGGGGGGAGCACACGCCTTATGTAGTGGTTTTACCTGACCCGATCATAGCAAGCACCGGGTCCAACCGAGAAGCGGTGAAACAATTTCTATACACGCCGCTGTATTTGGTAAACTTCGCGCCTTTGAGCGCAAAGGAACCCGTTTCATGTTCGACAAGCTTTTTGTTCTGAGCCAGTACGTCACCCCGCAACTGGCGCTTTCCCGGCTTGCCGGCCGCCTCGCGGACAATGACCGGTCGCCGGCGCTCAAGAACCGCGTCATTCGATGGTTTATCGGCCGCTACGGCGTAAACATGAGCGAAGCGCTGGAATCGGAGCCGGAAGCCTACCCCAGCTTCAACGCCTTCTTCACCCGCGCCCTCAAACCGGGCCTGAGACCAGTGGACAGCGGCAGTTCGGTTCTGGTCAGCCCGGTGGATGGCGCCATCAGCCAGCTCGGCCGGGTTACCGGTGACCGCGTTTTTCAGGCCAAAGGCCAGTCGTTCAGTCTCACCGAGTTGCTGGGCGGTGACGATGCGCGCGCGGAAGCGTTTACCGAAGGGGAATTTGCCACTATTTACCTATCGCCTAAGGACTACCACCGCATCCACATGCCCCTGGCCGGCCGGCTACGGGAGATGGTCTACGTGCCCGGCAAGCTGTTCTCGGTGAACCCGGTGACGGCGGAAAACGTTCCCAACCTGTTCGCCCGTAACGAGCGGGTGGCCTGCATTTTTGACACCGATGCCGGCCCGATGGCGCTGGTGCTGGTCGGGGCGATGATCGTGGGCAGCGTTGAAACCATCTGGGGTGGCGTGGTGGCGCCGGGAACCGGCCTGGTCACCAGTACCCGTTACGACGATGACCAGCCTGCCATTCAATTCGAGAAAGGCGAGGAAATGGGCCGATTCCGGCTGGGCTCCACCGTGGTACTGGTCATGCCCAAAGGCGCGGTTGCATGGAATGACGACGAGGCACCGGGTAAAACGGTGCGCATGGGCGAAGCCTTTGGCACCACCGGATCCTGAATCCTTCCACCCGCCCAGCCCCCTCGACATCGACTCCGGTTGCGGCCGGAGTCAGGCGATTTCCAGCGGAAAGGCCACCACGTCAGCAATGTTGTTGCTGCCCAATTTCAGCATCAGCAGCCTGTCCAGTCCCAGAGCCACACCGGCACAGTCGGGAACACCGGCCTCAAGAGCCGCCAGCAACGCAGAATCCACTGCCATTTCCGGTTTGCCGGCCAATCGGCGAACCCGGTTGTCTTCGTCAAACCGCCGACGCTGCTCGATGGCATCGGTGAGCTCCCAATAGCCGTTGCATAGCTCGACCCCACCCACGTAGAGCTCGAACCGGTGGGCCTGACGGACACCATCAAGCTCGCTGACTTTCGCCAGGGCCGCCTGGGATTCCGGGTAAGCGGTGATAAACACCGGTCCGAATCCCGCCAGCGCGGGTTCCACCAGATAACTCATCAGCAGATCCAGGCAACCGTCGCGCCCGAGTGTCAGGGTTTGCTCCGGCGCCAGCCACTGCTCGCAACGCCGCCTCAGTTCGGTGTCCGCAACCCGGAACGGATCGACACCGGCGAACCGCTCAAGGGCGTCGCGATAGCTCAGAACCCTCGGGCGCTCGCAGCCGAGCCAGCCCACCACCAGGTCGCTGACCTCCGCCATCAGGTCGGTATCTGTAAACCCGGGTCGGTACCATTCCAGCAGGGAGAACTCCGGATTATGACGGGAACCCCGCTCACCGTCGCGGAACACCCGGGCAACCTGATAGATAGGGCCTGACCCGGCAGCCAGCAACCGCTTCATGTGGTATTCCGGGGACGTCTGTAGCCAGCCACCGCCGCTGGCTCCAGCCACCGGTGCCGCGTTGGCCGCAATACCATCGAGGTTGGGGTCGGTTACGCCGTGGCGCCCCAGCACCGGCGTTTCCACTTCCAGCACGCCCCGTTGCGCAAAAAAGCCGCGCAACCAGGCTAACTGGCTTGCGCGGCTTTTCAGGGCACCCAGCGAGGCACGTGGCTGCCACTCCGGTGCATCAGTCACGGGATCAACCTAGCTGCTCTTGACGCGGTTAACATACTCACCGGAACGGGTATCCACCTTCAGCACTTCGCCGATGGTGATGAACAGCGGGACGTTAACAACAGCACCGGTAGACAGCGTGGCCGGCTTGGAACCGCCCTGGGCGGTATCGCCTTTCATGCCCGGATCGGTATCAACCACTTCCAGCTCCACAAAGTTGGGAGGGCTCACGGTGAGCGGCGCACCGTTATAAAGGGTCACCGTGTAAACGTCCTGCTCTTTCAGCCACTTTACGGTATCACCCACCGCTTTGGCGTCTGCCGGGTATTGCTCGAACGAGCCATCCGTCAGCATGAAATGCCAGAACTCGCCATCGGTATACAGGTATTCCATGTCCTGCTCGATTACATCGGCGGATTCCAGACTTTCGCCCGATTTGAACGTGCGCTCCCACACCCGGTTGCTCATCAGGTTACGCAGTCGTACCCGGTTAAAGGCCTGGCCTTTGCCCGGTTTGACGAATTCGTTCTCAAGAATCACGCAGGGGTCGCCATCCAGCAAAACCTTAAGACCGCCGCGGAATTCGTTGGTAGAATATGAAGCCATGAAATGTCCACCTGAAAAGATGCAATTAAAATTTCAAAGGTCGCTATGATACAGCGAACCCCCACCCGTATAGAAGCCCGCCCGGCCGATAACGACTCCGCCAGCTGGCAGCAGTTGTTATCCGGGGCCATCACCTCACCGACGGCGCTGCTGGAACGGCTGGACCTGGACCCCCGACTGTGGCTGCAGGGCGCAGAGGAGGGTCATCGCCTGTTTGCCATACGGGTTCCGGAGCCCTACCTGAGCCGGATAACACGGGGAAACCCTCAAGACCCTCTGTTACGCCAGGTGCTGCCCCTCAGTGAAGAAGGCGTTCTGGCAGACGGCTATGTCTCGGATCCGTTGCAGGAAGTGGGCGCCTCGGAAACCACCGGCCTGATCCGAAAATATCAGAGCCGCGCACTGCTCATGGTGACCGGTCAGTGCGCCATCAATTGCCGCTACTGCTTTCGCCGCCATTTCCCTTATGATGAACATCGATTGTCACCGCTTGACCGCGATCGCGTGATCGATACCCTGCGGCAGGATACCCGGATCAATGAGGTGATCTTCAGCGGTGGCGACCCCCTGGTAGCCAGTGACCGGCTGCTGGCAGCCTGGACGGCGGCCATCGGCGAGATTCCCCATATCCGCCGCTTGCGGATCCACACGCGCCTGCCGGTGGTCATTCCGCAACGGGTTTGCGATTCATTATTGGCCTGGCTGTCCGAAACCCGTCTTCAGACCGTGATTGTGCTGCACATCAATCACCCGGCGGAGCTGGATCTGGCCACACGATTGGCGTTGGCGAGGCTGCGGGCCGCAGGGGCCACTCTGCTGAACCAGAGCGTCATTCTCCGGGGCGTCAATGACAACGCCGAGGTTCTGACCGAGCTCAGCGAGGCGCTGTTTGAGGCGGGGGTTATGCCGTATTACCTCCATGCCTTCGATCCGGTTGCAGGCGCGCATCATTTTGATGTGAGTGATGACGCCGCCCGGGCCCTGGTGCGCACAATGCTTGCCAGTCTGCCGGGCTTTCTGGTGCCAAAGCTGGTCCGCGAGATTCCCGGCAAAGCCGGCAAGACCCCCATCGACCTGTTTGCGTGACCTTTTTTGGCAAAGCTGGCCCAGAATCACTTGTGAAACTTTGTGAACTCGTGATTTTCTCGCTTTTTGTTCTGCCTTTGCTATTTTAAAGTTCAAATTGTCCTACGATAAAAACCTGTATTCACGGCGTTTTCCGATTTAACGGGCAAAACCCTCGGCAGCCGTATATGACAACACTCAGGGTCCCGGTTGTGGCCCATACAATTGGCGCGTACTCATGGAAGGAATGACTCTGAAACCGGATCTCCGGGTTCCTGATCAGAAAACGGCAAGTCTCTCATTTTGCGAGACGTCTCCAAAAGCGTTCCGGGACTGGATCAACCAGCTACCAATGGCCAACATCGGCGAGTCGTCCCGCCAGCTCTATCACGCCATCATCGAGCTGAACCACCTGTTTGTCCCGGCTCAGCAGCGCCTGCAGTTTCTGGAGCTGATCCGCCCTAAAATCCACTTTGTCTGTGCGGAGCTGTCCCGTCACTACCTCGGCATGGCGGTAGCACTGCCAGAGAAACATAAAAAAATCGCCAATCTGTCCCAGGCCCTGCAACTGCACTGCGCCAGCGGTTACAAGCTGTGCGTACTGGAGTTTCTCGATAACGGCGGCCTCGACAAAAACCGCAAAGGCGTCGCCACGTCGGTGCACCGGGCCATCTCGGAACTGGCCGCCACCATTGTCAGGGCACATCAGCTCTACTGTCCCAGCCCGTCGCACAGCTGGCTGGAGTGCCACCGGCTGTTCCGGTTCGCCCACCGCAACAAGCTGGCCACGGTGACGGTGGACGACGCAACCCTTGTGCACCGCCGCAGCAGCACGGTTGAAGACAGCTACAAGCGGATCCTGTTGCTGGGCTGCGCCCGGGCTAACCAGCTGCGACAGAACGAGCTGCTGCAAACCTACGAGCTGTTCGAAACCTGGACCGAGCACACCCAGTGCGGCCCGGATCTCGACGACAGCCTGTTTGCCGTCAACATGGAACGTGATGCACCACCGGTTTACCGCAGCCTGCTTGAGCAGAAACCCGGCGCAGACACCTTCGGCTTTGATACTCGGAAGTTGTCCCGCATGCTGGCAGAAGGGCTCCACGCCGGAACCGATGCCAAAAGCGCCGCCACGGCGCTGCAGTTGCCGCCCCGCGCCAGCGAGACTCTGCTCACCCACCTGTGTCAGGCCCTCGGCATTTTGGCCAAACGCAATTTCAACCGTATTTCCAGCCAGGGCACGCTCGAACTCTGTGTCGGCCTGACCGCTGCGCACTATTTCATCGCCGGCAAGAAACATTTCAGTGAATTTGTCAGTGGCCACGACAACGGCGGTAACCGCGAGAGCAATCTGTTCATGCGCTCTTCCCACGCGGATGACGCCTGGGCCGGAGCGCACGATGCGGCACCGGCGGATGATCGCATGCACGCTTCCGACGCCCCCATCAATTTCCGTGGCAGCCACGGTCAGGTGCCCCAGACCGGATCCGACAAGGCGGCTCCCCGGTCCCACCGGGCACTGCTGGTTAACACCAGCCCCGGGGGCTACTGCGTAGCCTGGGAAAGCAATGTACCATCGTCATTGCAGACCGGAGAGATTCTCGGAGTGCGGGAGCAGTCCACCCATCCCTGGAGCGTGGCAGTTGTTCGCTGGATACGACAGGTCCGCAGCCAGGGCACGCAGATCGGCATCGAGCTGCTGGCACCCAGCGCCTCCCCCTGTGGCGTGCGACTGATCCAGAAAATCGGCAACAGCAGCGAGTTTCTGCGAGGTCTGTTGCTACCGGAGATCAGTGTGGCTAACCAGGCTGCTACACTGATAACACCGAGGCTCCCTTTTCAGTCCGGTAGCCGGATCTCTCTGCTTCATGATGGCCGCGAAGACAACGGCCAGTTGTTGCAGAAGCTGTCGGCCACCGGCAGCGTCAGCCAGTTTGAGCTCAAACTGATGAATTCCGGCACCACCGGCAGCAGTACCGCGCCTCCGGCGGCCGGCTCCAGCGGGGATGAATTTGACTCTCTGTGGCCCTCGCTGTAGCTTCAGCACCTCCGGTGCCGTCGTCGGGGAGGCACTGTCCACGCCTATCACGAGACGTCTGACGAATGCAGAAAAAGAACACGACCGTACACCTTCTGATCCTGGATCCATCACAGAACGACGCCGAGTCGCTGGTCAGTCTGCTGAGGAATTCCGGAAAAGCCACGCGGGCCCATCGCATTACGTCCGAAGAAGACCTGGAAGAAACGCTGAAGAGCGGAAGCTGGGATCTGCTCCTGGCCCGCGACATCGAGCAGGAATTCAGCGCTGACGATGCCCTCGCGATGATCCATCGCCTCGACAAGGACATTCCTTTCGTTCTGCTGACCGATGAGTACAGCCGCGAACGAACCGTCGCGGTGATGCGGGCTGGCGGCCAGGACACCGTGCCGTTCGATTACACCGACCAACTGGTGCTGGTGGTTAACCGCGAATTGGCCGCTCTCGAGGGGCGCCGCCGGAGGCGGACACTGGAATCTCATCTGCGAGAAGCAGAGCAGCGCTGCCAGCTGCTGTTGGAAAGCTCGAAAGACGCCATTGCCTACATTAACGATGGCATGCACATCTACGCCAACCAGTCGTACATGGAATTCCTCGGCTACGACGATATCGATGACCTGATCTGCATTCCGGTGCTCGACACCCTCAACCCCGAAAGTCAGGACAAATACCGGGAATTTATGAAGGCGTTCACCGAGAGCGGTGAAGACGGCATGACCCTTAACTGTGTTGCCCGTCGCAGCGATGACCACGAACTGAACGTGGTCATGTCGGTGTCCGCCGCGACCTACGACGGTGAGCTCTGCACCCAGATCGTATTGCAACCGGAGCACAGTGATGCGGAACTGGAAGAGAAGCTGCGCCAGATCAGTAGCCAGGATTTGCTGACCGGTCTGTACAATCGCCAGCATCTGATGGATGCGCTAGGCCAAGCGGTGGCCAAAGCCGGCAGGGACAATGAGACTGGCGCGCTGGCGTACATCGCGCTGGACAATTTCATGAGCCTGAAAGGTCAGGTAGGCATTGCCGGCGCGGATCTGCTGCTGGGCGACCTGGCTAACATTCTTCGCGAACACGCACCAGACAACGCTATTCTGGCGCGCCTGAGCGATGACGCCTTCTGCCTGCTCTGCCAGCCCGGCGATGACAAGGCGCTGGCAGCCGAGTGCAAGCGCCTCTGCAAGGCCGTTGAGGATCACCTGTTTGAAATCAACGGGCGCACGGTGCAACTTACCCTCAGCATCGGCGTTGCCGCCATTACCGAGAATTCGCCCAAGGCACCCGATGTCATGGGGCGTGCCCACACGGCCTCGTCAGAGCTCAAGAAGACAGAGGGCCACGCCAATGGCAACGGCGTGCTGATTTACAACCCTGCTGACTACGAAACGCTGGATGAAGGCAACTCAGCAGAGGCCATCCAGCAAGCACTGGATGAAAACCGCTTCCGCCTGCTGTTCCAGCCAATCATCAATCTGCGTGGTGAGGGCGAAGAACACTACGAGGCTCTGGTTCGAATGCTGGACAAGGATGGCGAAGAGGTCTCTCCGTACGACTTCCTGCCGCCCGCGGGTCCCACGGACATGTCCATCAAGATCGATCGCTGGGTCATCCTGCAAACCATCAAGCAATTGTCCAGCCACCGCTCACGGGGGCACGACACCCGGCTGTTCCTCAACATCACCGGCGAAACCCTGGAAGACAAAACCTTCACGCCCTGGCTCAGTGTCGCTCTAAAGGCTGCGAGACTTCCTGGTGACTCGCTGATTTTCCAGATCCGTGAGAGCGATGCCAACAACTTCATGAAACAGGCCAAGGAGTTTGCCAAGGCGGTTCACGAGCTGCATTGCAAGGTGTCGATCAGCCAGTTCGGATGTGCACTGAACCCGTTCAACACCCTCAAGCACATTGAAGTGGACTACGTGAAGATCGACGGCTCGTTCACCGAAGAGATCCAGAAAAGCGAGGAAGCCAAAACAGAGGTCAAGGAAATGGTCAAGAGCCTGCAAAGCTCGGACAAACTGACCATCATTCCGCTGGTGGAAAACGCGGGTGTGCTCGCCACCCTGTGGCAGGCGGGCGTGAACTACATTCAGGGTTACTATCTGCAGGCACCGGTTCCGGAAATGAACTATGACTTCGGGGATCACTGACGCGCAGGATCCCCTCCCGTCAATGATCCGTTACTGATCCTCGCTTTCGCGGTATCCGATCAGATAGAGAATGGCGTCCAGACCGAGCGTGGATATCGAGTGTCGGGCTGATTCCTTGACCACCGGTTTGGCACGAAACGCCACTCCCAGCCCGGCCTGGCTGAGCATGGGCAGGTCGTTGGCGCCATCTCCCACCGCAATCACCTGCTCACGGGAAATGTGCTCCCGCTCCGCGATTTCCAGCAGCAGTTCCGCCTTGCGTTTGCCGTCCACAATCTGGCCGGATACGCGGCCGGTTACCTTGCCGTTCTCGATTTCGAGCTCGTTGGCGTGGATGTAGTCAATACCGAGGTTACGCTGCAGGTGGCGGGCAAAATAGGTAAAGCCTCCTGACAGGATCGCGGTGCGATAGCCCAGGGACTTGAGGCGGCGGATCAGATGCTCAGCGCCCTCGGTCATCTTCAACCGGGCGGCGATTCCTTCCAGTACCGACTCGTCCAGGCCCTTGAGCAACGCCAGTCGCTCGGCAAAGCTCTGGCTGAAATCCAGCTCGCCCTGCATGGCACGCTCGGTGATCTCGGCTACTTGGTCGCCCACGCCGGCCTCGCGGGCAAGCTCGTCAATCACTTCGGCTTCAATCAGGGTGGAGTCCATATCGAAAACCACAAGCCGGCGATTGCGACGAAAGATGGAATCCTCCTGAAAGGCAATGTCGACGTTCATTTCACCGGCGATATGCAGAAAATCTGCCCGCAGCTGCTCGAGATCCGATGGGGTGCCGCGCACCGAGAACTCGACACAGGCGATGCGGTTCTCCGCCGGATTCAGCGACGGTCGCGCGGACAGGCGGCTGATGTTGTCGATGTTCAGCCCGTGGCGGGCAGTGATCGCCGACACTCTGGCGATCTGCTCAGCCTTGATGTCCCTGGACAACAACGTCACGATGTAACAGGCGCGATTTCTGGCGGCGGCCCAGGTCTGGTATTCCTGCTCGGTGATCGGGGCAAAGCGTACCTGAAGATCCAGCGCATGAAGGCGGAACAGCAGGTCACGAATCACCGGAGAGGATTTGGACGCATCTGGAATCTCGATCAGGATGCCCCAGGTGAGGTGATCGTGAATCACCGCCTGGCCGATATCCAGAATGCGGACATCGTATTGCCCCATAATGCCAGTGATTTCCGAGGTGAGCCCGGGTTTGTCACGCCCGGACACGTTGATCAGGACCAATTCACTCACTGTCGGTGAACTCCTCTTCGGTGACCGTTCCGGCAGCCGGAATCACGTCAATGCCGTCCACCCGCTGCAACCCGCGGGGGAGTTTGTGGCCCCGGCGGCCACGCTCGCCCAGATAGTGCTCCAGGTCACGGAACTGCAGTCCCATCTTGCGCTTGCCGGCGCGAATCTCAAGGTTGTCATCCTCGGCGAACACCACTACCGCAACCACGTACTCCTCACGGTTCTGAACCCTCGCCGAGGGAATACTGATGAGTTTGTTGCCCTTGCCTTTGGCCAGTTCAGGCAGTTCATTGAGCGGGAACACCAGCATCCGCCCCTCGTTGGAAATCGCACCGAGGAACAACGGCTTGTCGGTCGCGGGCACCACCACTGGCGGCATAATCCTGGCGCCTTTGGGCACACTGACCACGGCCTTGCCGTTGCGGTTCTTGCTGATCATGTCCTCCAGCGAAGTGACGAATCCGTACCCGCCGTCAGTCACCAGCAGAACCTTGCGGGAGGGATCGCCCATCAACAGGCCCGAGAAGGTTGCACCCGAAGGCGGATTGATGCGCCCGGTCAACGGCTCGCCCTGCCCACGGGCCGACGGCAGACTGTGCGCCATCAATGAATAGGCCCGTCCGGTCGAGTCGAGGAAAATCGCCTGCTGGTTGTTACGCCCTCTGGCGGCCATGGCGAAACGGTCGCCGGACTTGTAACTCAATCCCTCCGGCTCGATGTCATGCCCCTTGGCTGCCCGCACCCAGCCCTTGTCCGACAGCACCACCGTGACGGGGTCGTTGGACACCAGGTCCAGATCACTGAAGGCGCGGGCCTCCTCACGCTCAACGATCGGGGAGCGACGGTCATCGCCGTAGGTTTGCGCATCGGCCAGCAATTCGGATTTGATCAGTTCGCGCAAACGCGTTTCTGATCCGAGAATGGACTGCAGCTCGTCACGCTCGGCGGACAGTTCGTCCTGCTCACCGCGGATCTTCATTTCCTCAAGCTTGGCCAGGTGGCGCAGCTTCAGCTCCAGAATGGCCTCCGCCTGATCCGGCGACAGCCCGAAGCGCGACATCAGCTCGGCCTTGGGCTTGTCCTCGTTGCGGATGATTTCGATCACCTCATCGATGTTCAGATAGGCAATCAGCAAACCTTCCAACAGGTGCAGCCGCGCCAGCACCTTGTCGAGGCGGTATTGCAGGCGGCGGGTCACGGTAGTGCGGCGGAAGCTCAACCACTCCGTCAGCATCGTTTTCAGGCCCTTGACGGCGGGCCGGCCATCGTTGCCGATGACGTTGATGTTAACCCGGTAGGTTTTCTCCAGATCGGTGCTGGCAAACATGTGCGCCATCAGCCCATCCAGATCCACCCGATTGGAGCGCGGCACAATCACCAGGCGAGTCGGGTTTTCATGATCTGACTCATCCCGCAGATCCGCCACCATCGGCAGCTTCTTCGCCTGCATCTGCTGGGCAATCTGTTCCAGCACCCGGGCACCGGACACGTGGTGAGGCAGATCAGTAATCACAATCTCACCGCTGTCCCGCATCCATTTGGCGCGCATGCGCAGGGAGCCGCGACCGGTCTCATACATCTGGCGGATGTCTTTTCGCGGCGTAATGATTTCCGCCTCGGTGGGAAAATCCGGACCTTTAACGTGTTCACACAGGTCGTCAACGGTGGCCTCGGGCTCATCGAGCAGGCGAATACAGGCCGCCGTCACTTCACGCACGTTGTGGGGCGGGATGTCGGTGGCCATACCCACCGCGATGCCGGTGGTGCCATTAAGCAGAACGTGAGGCAACCGCGCCGGCAACACCGACGGCTCATCCATGGTGCCATCAAAGTTCGGCACCCAGTCGACGGTACCCTGGCCCAACTCGCTCAGCAGCACATCGGCAAAGGCCGCCAGCCGGGATTCTGTATACCGCATTGCGGCGAAGGACTTGGGATCGTCCGGAGAGCCCCAGTTACCCTGACCATCCACCAGCGGATAGCGATAGGAGAACGGCTGGGCCATGAGCACCATGGCCTCATAGCAGGCGCTGTCACCGTGCGGGTGAAACTTACCCAGTACATCACCCACGGTGCGGGCAGACTTCTTGTACTTGGAGGTAGACTTGAGACCCAGTTCCGACATGGCGTAAACAATGCGCCGCTGAACCGGCTTGAGACCGTCACCCACGTTCGGGAGCGCACGATCAAGGATGACGTACATGGAATAATCGAGGTAGGCCTTTTCCGTGTAGTCCCTCAGCGAAACCCGCTCAAAGCCTTCGTCCGTCGTCTGAAACTCTGGCATGGATGCCTCTTTTTACCTGTTGTGAATTCTGCCGGCTTTTGTGTCCGTTCACCGGAGTCGCCCGGTACTGAATCGGAGGCCACATTATATGGACGCGGGCGCTGATACACCAACAACCGCCACGCAATAGTTGAGACCCCGTAAATTTCGAATACCGTCAATAGCCATTTCCAATAGCGGAATTCCCGCATGGAGAGTCGGTAATGCTGCCCGTATGCTCGCCTGCAGTGAATAGATGACCGTTTTTCACCCTGAGCAAGCGGAACACTATGAAACCGAACATCAAAGCCTGCGGGCAAGCCATGGTAACCGCCATGGTCAATGCGATACTCGCTCTGGCGCTGATGCTGCTGGTGGAGTTTGCCATCAGCGGCACCTTCCAGGTCGCGGAGCCCTATCTCTGGGCCGGCCTGTTAATCTGGCTGGTGATCTTCGTGGCCCAGTTCTGGCGCCAGCGCCATCTTTGCCGATCAGACGACCAACAATTCATCAAACACCCCGCAAAAACCACCGACCTGCCCTGACCTTCCCGCGCCCCGGCCCGGTTGCCCGGGCCCGCCGGCGAAGTTTCGTGATTAAATCGCAAATGCTGCTAATGTAAAGGGAATCAACCTCGATCTCCTGACAGGTAGGCATTTTCATGAACTTGAGCACCTCCATCGGCCTGCGCACCAAAATAGCCCTGCCCTTCGCCATCACAGCCATTGCCCTGATAATCATAGGCCTGTTCAGCGTCAGAACCGTGCAGAATCTGGTCTCGGATGCAGACGCCATTGCTGACCAGTTCCTGCCCGCAGTCAGTGAGGTGCTCAACGGCGATCGCGACCTCTACCAGGCGCTGGTGGCTCAGATGGCACTGATTGATGCAGCCCGTGCCGGTGAACCCACCAAGGGTTTTACCGGTGACTTCGACGAGAACGTCCAGCAAGCCAAAGACCGCATGGGCCAGGCATCGAGGCGACTGTCCGGGACCGGCGTTGCCTCGATACTGACAGGTTTTGATGCCGCATTTGAGCGCTGGGAACAATCGGCAAGGAACGCGATGGCGATGGCCACCGCCGGTGACAGCCGGGGCGCCCGCGCCCTGATGCAGACCGAGGGAGCCCCTAAGTTTTCCACCCTTCGGGATTATTTTGACACAGTTGGCCTTCACGCCGACGAACTCGCCCACGGGAGAGCCCGGGAAGCATCGTCAGAGGGTCAGAACAGCTCGGTGGTGATTCTCGCCACCACCGCCGTGGCGGTCTTGCTCGGCGTGATTCTCTTCCTGGCCTTCATCAGGATGATCATTGGATCCATTGCCGTGCTGCGCAGACAGCTGGACAACATCGCCCAGGGAGAAGGCGATCTGACGCGCCGCATCCCGGTGGAGACCAATGACGATCTCGGCCAACTGGCCACCAGCTTCAATCAGGTGCTCGCCAACCTTCAGACAATGATCGGCGCCATTCAGCAGCTCAGCAACAAACTGGATGATGGTGCGCAGGAACTGGCCACCGCAGCACGGGACAACAACAACGGCATAAGCAAACAAACCGACTCCATTTCCATGGTGGCCACCGCCGTCAATGAAATGCAGAGCGCCATTGAGGAGGTGGCGGGCAATGCCTCCCGGGCGGCGGAAATTACGCGTTCAGCGCAGGAGAAGGGCAACAACAGCGCCACCATCATTCGCAGCTCGTCAGAGCAGGTACGGCGCCTGGCGTCTCAGATCAACAAGGCCGTGGACGTTATCCGCAAGCTCGCACAGAATTCGGAGAACATCACCTCGGTGCTGGATGTCATCCGCGGCGTAGCTGACCAGACCAACCTGCTGGCACTCAATGCCGCGATCGAAGCGGCGCGGGCCGGCGAGCAGGGGCGAGGGTTCGCGGTCGTTGCCGATGAGGTACGCACCCTTGCTCAGCGAACCCAGCAATCTACAGAAGACATCCAGGCCATGATATCCACGCTGCAAACGGGCGTATCGGATATCGTCGCGGTAATGGAAACGGGCAGCCACGAAGCGGTGGAAACCGAGAAGCTGGCCACCGAAGCCGAAAGTGAACTGAGCGGCATTCTGGCGGCCATGGCGGACATCAGCGACATGAACATCAGCGTGGCATCGGCCACTGAAGAGCAAACCCAGGTGGTGGATGAAATCAATCGCAGCGTGACTGAGATCAACGATCTTGCGGCGGAGAGCGCGCGTCGTTCGGAGGGAATCGATTCCATCAGCAAATCCCTTGCGGGTTATGCGGATGATCTCAAAGGTCAGACTGGCCGGTTCCGGGTCTGATCCGGAACCGGCACCCCTGACCTGCAGGCCAGCTTATTGGCGAATGCCCTCTACCGAAATCTCGATGTGGACGGTCTCAGAGGCTTTACCGAGATCCATGGGAATGCCGAAATCCGCCAGCTTCAGCTCGGTTTCCGCTTCGAACCCCATGCGGTAGCCGCCCCAGGGGTCTTCGCCATGGCCCAGCAGTTCCGCTTCCAGAGTAATTTCCCGGGTAACACCCCGGAGTGTGAAGTCACCGATGATATCGGCCTCGTCGCCATCGTCGTCCAGCACGATCCGGGTGCTTTTGAAAGTGGCTTGCGGGTACTCATCCACGTAGAGGAAATCCTCGTTGCGCAAATGCTTGTCGCGTTCGGCGTGGTTGGAATCCACGCTGCTGGTGTCAATGCTGACCTCCACTGAGCTGTTTTCCGGGTTCTCCGCGTCATACACGAACTGGCCATCGAAATCGTTGAAACGACCATAGAGCCAGCTATAGCCCAGGTGGGAAATCTTGAAGGTGACAAACTGGTGAGCGCCTTTCTTGTCGAACGCGTAGGTGCCAGTGTGTTCCGAAGCCTGAACAGCCCCGACAAGCGACAGGGATACGGCAGAAGCCAGCAACAGTTTTTTCATAACACTCTCCTTTGATGAAACAGCCCGATCAGGGGCGAGTCGATATTCGATTCAGGGATTGCAAACACTATCGGTAAATACCCAGCATCCGGCGCAGGGTGTCGTCTTTGTCCAGCACATGGTGTTTGATCGCCGCCAGGGCGTGAATCACAGCCAACACGACAATTGCCCAGGTGGCCCAGTAGTGCACCTCTCCGGCGATGTCCTCCATACCTTTCACCCGCCCGGTTACGGACGGTACATCAAACCAGTTGAATACGCTGATCGCGGAGCCGTCAGCGGTGGAAATGAGGTAGCCGCTGACCATGGCGACGAACAGCAGCACATACAAAAGCCCGTGGGCAACGTGCGCCGCGAGCACTTCCCAACGCTGGTGGCTCGGCAACGGGCGGGGCGTCGGATTCATCAGGCGCCAGACCACCCGCAACACCACAGCGATGAACAGCAGGATCCCGATGCTTCGGTGAATGTCCGGACCAAGCCGGTACCACTCGTCGTAATACGAGAGACCCACCATGTAATAGCCAAGGCCAAACAGACCAAATACGGCGATCGCCACCAGCCAGTGCGCCACGATACTGACCACGCCAAACTGGCTGGACGAATTGCGGATTTGCATGAAGAGAAAAACCTCGCTCCCTGATTGATTTACATTCTCGATGGTCAAGTCTAGTAAGGCAGGCGGCCAAAACCAACCAAAATGTTTTGGATACCAACATCAGAATTTCTGACCGAACCCCACCCGGAAAGTTCAGATTCCCATTATGGGCGCTTCCACCGGACCAGCCCTGCCGACCTTCACTTCGGTTAACCGCTATATCAAAGGTCTGATACGGGTAATACGGATTGTTGGAAATGATCAATGCGATAGACTTTACCCATACTTGAAACCCGGTTGGGTGACTCATTGACCGAGAGGCTTGAAGATGGAAATTGAATTCGACGAAAGCGTTGTCGTACCCAGCAACAACTGATGCTCTGGCGGCCTGAACAGGGCCGCTGCATTGTCCGCCCCGGCGGCATCGATCACACTCACCTCACTCTTTTCCCGGTTTTTTACATTAACGGGTGGCAATACCGCGTAGTTTTTGGCAATCTTTCGCAACTGCATTGCTGACACCTCGTCCCTGAACAGGCATCTGCAATATTTATCTACAGTTCGACCGGCCCGCGCTGATGTCGATGTCTTCGTTTTTAGACCCTGAAGAGCCTATGTCGCGAACCCTTCCTGATACGATGGCAGCACCGGATATTGATCTGCTGTCCCCCATGCTCAACAAGGAAGGTGATTCATGGACAGCAGACTACCAGGGCCTGACCCTTCGAACGGCACTGCAACCGATTTACAGCATCTCCCATAAACGGGTGGTGGGGTATGAGGCACTGATTCGCGCCTTCGACACGGATAATTCGGCGGTATTGCCGATCCACCTTTTCGGACTGCCAGCCTCCAACGCGGAGAACCTGCTGCTCGACCGGCTGTGCCGATACCTGCACATTCGCAATTACTCCGGCTTCCACGATCAACTCAACTGGCTGTTCCTGAACGTATCGCCGCAAGTGGTCACCAGCGGCAGCCGGGCAGACGCGTTTTTCGGCCAATTGCTAGAGAAAACCGGATTGCCCCCACATCGAATCGTCATGGAAATCGTGGAACAGCCCACGGACGATGCCGACCGGCTGCGGGAAACGGTTGCCTATTACCAGAACCTGGGCTGCCTGACAGCGATCGATGATTTCGGCGCGGGCCACTCCAATTTCGAGCGTATCTGGAACCTGTCTCCGGACATCGTAAAGCTGGATCGCAAATTGCTGACCCGGGCCACTGACGACCACAAGGCCAGACAGATACTCAACGGGATCGTGTCCCTGCTCCACCAGTCCGGCTGCCTGGTGTTGCTGGAGGGTGTGGAGACACGGGACCAGGCGCTGATAGCGATCGACGCCGGTGTGGACTTTGTCCAGGGTTTTTATTTCAGAAAGCCCAGTATCCTGTTGGCCGACATACCAACCGAAGCCGCCGACTTCGATCATCTGCTCAACGAGTACAAAAGCCAGAGTTTGGTCACCCGGGACCCGACCCAGCAGCTGATCCGTTTTTTCTCGGGGTATTTTCAGAACACCGTGGAAAAACTCAATAGCGGCGCCAGTCTGTCACAGGCGTGCGCCCTGCTGCTGGGGCACCCGGCGGTGTCGCGGTGTTATCTGGTGGATGATCGGGGAGTTCAGATCGGCGACACACTGGTGTCGGACGCCATGGCAGGCAGCCTGGACCCCCGCTTCCGACCACTGGAGAGCACCACCGAGGCGGATTGGTACCGGCAGCAATACCTGAGGCAGGCGCTGGCTCAGCCCAAACGGCTGCAGGTGACAGCGCCCTACCTGTGCATCACCGGCGCCTACATGTGCGTGACGCTATCACTGGGCTATTATCACCAGAACCCGCGGCAGGACGAGCTGAGGGTATTGTGCTGCGACATTCTCGCCAATCCCACGGACGGCATCAGGCGACTGGACTGATACCGTAGACCACGCTGATGACCGCCACGGTCAGCAGGCCGATGAACAGATTCATCGGCACCCCTACCTTGACGAAATCCGAGAACCGGTAACCGCCGGGGCCAAACACCATCATGTTGGTCTGGTACCCCAATGGCGTGGCGAAACTGGCCGATGCCGCCATCATGACCGCAATCACGAACGGCTCCGCCGGCACACCAAGAGATGTGGTCATGGACAGCACCACCGGGATTACCAGCACAGCGGCGGCATTGTTGGTGATCACTTCCGTGAGCACCGACACCGCGAAATAAACCAGCAGAATGGTCAGTAACGGATGGCCGCTACTGATCCCGAGGATGCCTTCCGCCACGTACCCGGCCGCTCCGGTTTGCTCGAGCGCGGCGCCAAGGGCGAAAGCGGCGGCTATGGTCAGCATCACGGGCACGTCAACGGCCTTCTGGGCCTGTCCCACCGAGCAGCAACCACTGAGAATCATCAGCGCAGCGCCCATCAGTGCAGCGTTCAGCATGCTCAGCAGACCACCGGCGGCGGCTCCCACCAGTACCAGCAGGATCGCCCATGACAACCAGGCACGGTCATGCCGGGGCGTCTCGGTTTCCAGATCGTTGATCAGCAGGAAATCCTTGTTGTAGCGCTGGCGCGTCACGAACGCCGGGCGGGCTTCCAGCAGCAGCACGTCGCCCGGCTTCAGGCGGATGTTGCCGAGATTGCCGGAGACCCGCTCACCTCCCCTGGCTACGGCCAACACAACGGCACCGTAGCGGTCACGGAAACGAGCATCGCGGATGGTCAGCCCCAGCACTTCCGACTGCGGCGACAGCGCCGCCTCAACCAGCCGGCGCTCCGCCCGGTCTTTGCTCAGGCTGGGCTCATCATCGTGTACCGACGGCACGATGCCGTTAATGCGCAGCAGATCGGAAATGGCCTGGGTATCGCCGGCAAACACCAGCCGATCGCCGCCTTGCAGCCGCTCCTCGGAGGGCACCGCGGTGACCACGCTGCCGTCCCGCTCGATCTCCACCAGGTACAGTCGTTCGAGCTCTCGCAGGCCGGCCTCACCCACGCTCTTGCCCACCAGTGGGCCATCAAAGGCAACTGCCACCTCCAGAGTGAACTCCCGCATGGAGCCGAATCTCTGCTGATCCTTACGGTCCGGCAGAAAGCGGGGCAACAGCAGCAGCATCACCGCCAGGCCGATGACCGCCACCGGCAAACCCACGGCGGTAATGGAGAAAATGGAAAACCCCGCTTCCCCCGTCAGCTGCTGATACTGGCCGTTGACCACCAGGTTGGTGCTGGTTCCGATGAGCGTCAGGGTGCCGCCGAGGATGGCGGAGTAGCTCAGGGGGATCATCAGTTTGGACGGGGCAATGCCGATTTTCCGGGACCAGGCGTGAATCGCGGGGATCATCGTGGCCACAACAGGGGTGTTGTTCAGAAAGCCGCTCAGCAGGGCCACCGGCAACGCGATACGGGCCTGGGCCGAGCGCACCGAGCGGGGGGAACGCAGCAAGTGGTTAACGATCAGGTCTACGCCACCGGAATGGTGGATGCCCGCCGCCACCACGAACATGGCCACCACAGTGATCAGCCCACTGTTACTGAAGCCCGCCAGGGCCTGATCGGCGGTGATGATACCACTGGCGCTGAGCACCACCAGCACGCCCATCATAACCAGATGGGGGCCGAATCGCCCAACGCTCATCAGTAACAACGCAACGCCCGCCAGGCTCAGCGCAAACCAGCCCTGCCAGTCCATAGATCCTGCATCCTGAGAATAAAGGACGCAGGATAACGGCTTTGCCGAATACTTAGAAAGAATAAAGGATGCTTTTTAAAGCACTTTCAGCAATATCAGACTTCGATGTCCGCCATATTGCCGTAAGTTTCCAGCCACACCCGCCGATCAGACGCCCGCTTCTTGCCCAGTAGCATGTCCATGCGGCTGTCGGTGTCGTCGCCGTCCTCGATGGTAAGCATCACCAGCCGGCGGGTATCCGGGGCCATGGTGGTCTCACGGAGCTGAAGCGGATTCATCTCACCCAAGCCCTTGAAGCGGGTGGTCTGGATCTTGCCACGGCGATTTTCCGCCGCCAGGCGGTCGAGAATGCCCTGCTTCTCATGCTCGTCCAGCGCGTAAAAAGTTTCCTTGCCCAGATCCACCCGATACAGCGGAGGCATCGCCACGAACACGTGCCCAGCGGCCACCAGCGGGCGGAAATGTTTGAGGAACAGCGCACACAGCAAGGTGGCGATGTGCAAGCCATCGGAATCCGCATCCGCCAGGATGCAGATCTTGTTGTAGCGCAACCCGGCAAGATCGTCAGAGCCGGGGTCAACGCCGATGGCCACGGCAATGTCATGCACCTCCTGGGAGGCCAGAATCTCACCGGAATCCACTTCCCAGGTGTTGAGGATTTTGCCGCGCAGCGGCATCACCGCCTGGAATTCGCGATCCCGCGCCTGCTTGGCAGAACCCCCAGCGGAATCCCCCTCCACCAGAAACAGCTCGGAGCGGTTGGTATCACTGCCCGAACAATCGGCCAGCTTACCGGGCAGCGCCGGACCGGAGGTGACTTTCTTGCGGGCAACCTTCTTGGATGCCCGCAGCCGGCGTTGCGCGTTGTTGATAAACAGCTCCGCCAGAATCTCCGCCACATCGGTGTGCTGATTCAGCCACAGGCTGAAGGCGTCCTTGACCACACCGGAAATAAAGGCTGCGGCCTCGCGTGAGGACAACCGCTCCTTGGTCTGGCCGGAGAACTGTGGTTCCTGCATTTTGAACGACAACACGTAAGCACAGCGTTCCCAGATATCCTCCGGAGACAACTTGACGCCGCGGGGCATCAGATTACGGAACTCGCAGAATTCCCGCATGGCTTCCAGCAGACCGGTCCGCAATCCGTTCACGTGAGTCCCGCCCTGGGCGGTGGGAATCAGGTTCACGTAGCTTTCCATGACCGCTTCGCCCCCTTCCGGAAGCCACTGGATCGCCCAGTCCACCGCTTCCTTGTTGCCGGAGAAGCTGCCGGTAAATGGGTCCAGTGGCACCGCCTCGATATCCGCCAGCGCCGTGCGCAGATAATCCCGCAGTCCGTCCTCGTAGCACCATTCGTCCTTCTCGCCGGTTTTCTCCTGCAGAAAGGTGACCGTCAACCCCGGGCACAGCACCGCTTTGGCCCGCAGGTTATGACGCAGACGGCTGACCGAGAAATTGGGGCTGTCAAAGTAGGACGCATCCGGGGTGAACTTCAGCCGGGTACCGGTGTTGCGCTTGCCCACCGTATCGATCACCGCCAGCTCGGAGGCTTTGTCGCCGTTGGCGAAAGTCATGCGATGCAGCTGACCGTCCCGCTTGATGGTCACCTCAAGGTGGGTCGACAGTGCGTTGACCACCGACACCCCCACTCCGTGCAAACCACCGGAAAAGTTGTAATTGCCCTGAGAGAACTTGCCGCCGGCGTGCAGCCGGGTCAGGATCAGCTCGACACCCGGCAGGCCTTCCTCTTTGTGTAGATCCACGGGCATACCGCGGCCGTCATCCTCAACGCTCAGGGATCCATCACTGTACAACACCACATCGATCCGGCGGGCGTGGCCGGCAAGCGCTTCGTCGACACTGTTATCGATGACTTCCTGCGCCAGGTGGTTGGGGCGGCTGGTGTCGGTGTACATGCCGGGGCGTTTGCGAACCGGGTCCAGGCCGCTCAGGACTTCAATGGCGTCGGCGTTATAGTCTTGCTGGCTCATAGGAAGGAACAGACTCCGCGGATTTGTTATAAAACTGGCCCATAGCTTAGGGATTCGCGGAGAAAGATCAACGGTTGTTTTCGCGTCAACGCTCGCGGGTCAGGGTATCCATGCCGGCACCGGACACTTTCAGGCGATCCCAACCCTCAGGTGTTATCGCAAGCACCGCGCAGGGGGTGGTCAGTACCTGAGCCACCAGGGTGTCTGCTGCGGGCTGCCGGACCGTCATGGTCACCTCCAGCGTACCGTCGCGGATCTCGGACTGATCAAGCGTGACACCATAGCCCCCGGTGGGTTTCTGGCCAAGACTGACCAGAACCAGATGCTCACGCTCGAAATCCACGGCCCTCAAGGTATCCAGCGGCAGATTGCGGGTCGGCAGGCCAGACAGCCGTTCGATCTGACCGGCGCTGTCCAGATACACCAGCCCTGGAGCGGCGAGACCGCAGTGGTCTGACTGGGTTAGCTGGCGCGCCAGCGGAGCTCCTTCTGCGGTCTCCCCGCGGTTAACAGCGCACCCCACCAGCAATCCTGCGGTCACCAGCAAACTGACGTATCGGGTAGCGGGGCGGCCCTGCAATGGGTTCAACGGTTGGTCTCCACAGCTCTCACCGGCTCGTTTGGTGCCGTTTCAACAGATTTCAGACGATACCCCTCGAATCCATAGCGGGGCATGCCCATGGAAGTGATGGTCGGGCGCCTGAAGCTGGTACTCAGTGTGACATCCGCCAGCGGTGACTCGCCAATGACAATTTTTTCAGGCAGCCCGTTTACCGGGTACTCGGCGCAGGCTTCGCCGTTTTCACAGATCAGCCCGTTGTTGTCCATGTCTGTGCCGGCCACCAGGAAATACTCACCGGGTGGCACATCGTCAAAGCCATAGCGATACTGCCCATCGGCCGCCTCGACCACGCTCTGGGCCATGGTGTCGCGGTCATCATCGGTGCTGACCAGCAACACATAATGACGGCCGGCGTTCAGGTCTTCCGAAGAGCCACCGAACTGCAGGGTGATCGGCACGGTTAAGGTCCTTTCAGTAGAACTGTCCGTGCTGGTGTACCTGGCCTCCAGAGTGAACCTGTAGGATTCCGTCTGGTCGAGACCTTCAGTGTTCACAGATACGCTCACGGGCTCTTCCAAATTGAGAACACCGGTCTGGAGACTTGTACTAAGCCACGCTGGTGGCTCTGAAACGCTCAGAATATTGATAGCGATACCCGGATCAGAGGGGTACTTCAACAATTCCAGGCTCTGCGAGTTAACGACTCCGTTGAATTGCAGCGTCGACGGACTTGAGGCAAGCACCGTGGAAAAGTCTCCATCCAAAGCCGCATCTACCGATTTGAGCGCATCAATCATACCCGCGCCATATTCCGTAGAGTTGGGCGGAGAATTGGTCAACTCACCATTAACCAACAGGGTGAAAAACATGTCCGGTGTCATGCCGGGCTGGGCGGATTTCATTAACGCATATATTCCCGATACATGAGGCGCGGCCATGGAAGTACCCTGCAATCCCGCGTATCCCGGCACGAACACGCCGCCGTCGTCACTTCCCCAGGCACTGGGGATGACATCAGCAACCCCATCCTGATTGGCGTCACGACTGGCATCGCCGCCCGGCGCCACCAGATTCACCGAAGCGCCAACATTGGAATAGGAGGCTCGGACACCTGCCCCGTCAACCGCTCCGACGCCGACTACATTGGAGAAGGCAGCCGGGAATGTGGGTTCGTCGGTGCTCTGGTTGCCCGCTGCCGCAACCACAAGCTTGCCGTTGCCGCCGGCCCAGGCCCGGTCAATGGCGTCCTGCAGGCTCTGGCTGGGCCCCAACCCGCCGAGACTGAGGTTAATCACGTCAATTTCGCTACGGGTGGCGGCCCAATTAATGGCCGCTATGAGGTCGGCCGAGTTGCCCACCCCATCCTCGCCCAACACCCGCACAGGGAGAATGTCTGCCTCCGGCGCCACACCAATCACACCCTGAGTGTTATCGACCGCACCGGCAATACCGGCCACATGAGTACCATGGAAATTACTGCTCTGGGCCTTACCATCACCGGGATCGGCCGGGTTGGTATCGCGCCCCAGGGGATCACGGAAACGGTTGTCAATGTCCAGCTCTGCGGATACATAGTCCATAATCTGGCCCGGCAGTGTCACCACGTTCGCCACCAGGTCCGGGTGCCAGGCGCCCCCGGCAGCCGGCGTGTTGCGGAACAGCCCGGTGTCCATAACAGCGATACCTACCCCCACGCCGACATCCGGGGCCACCTGCCAGGCCAGCGGCAGATTAATCAACGGATAGTTCCACTGGCGGCTGTAGAGGGGATCGTTATCCGGCTCGACCACCTGAGCGCTGTACAGGTAGTTCGGTTCCGCATGAGCAATGTCCGGGCGCTGCTGCAAATCCCGGATCCAGGCCACGGTGTCTTCGCGGGCCTGTTTCGATGCCTGTGCCGACAGGGCCGACAAGGGTTGCGCGGTGGTCCGGCGGAGATGCCAGGAATTGCCGCCCAGCCGGCGGGCATTGTTGGCCGACATAGCCTGCGCCACCGCGCCGGCATCTTCGGCTGACATCAGTGCCGGCCGCAAAGTAACAACCGCTTCATCGAGCAGGAAATCCGGCTCAACGTATCGTGTGCTCATCACACTTTGGGCGCCTTCAGTCGCAAGCGTCAGCACATAACGAAATGGCGACCCTCCAGAGGTGCTGACCTCAATCAGGTACTCACCCGCTTCAAAGTCTGACGGCAGAACGGCCGAAATCGAGCCAAATCCCGAAGAATCGGGAGGGCTAAACGGAGACTCTTGACCGGTGTCCGCATCAATAATTCTGACCTTATATCGAGGACTCAATAAAGAACTCAGGAAAAACGCATCGGGCGAGCCGAAAACCTGAAGACTGATGCGATCACCGTCAGACAGATTGGCCGCGTAGGTATCCACCCGGTCCTCGGGGTATTGGAAGGTATCGGACGTTTCCGTGTTGTAACGCCCCGAAGTCGCGCTCAGATAACCACCGATCACGGCCGTGTTCGGTAAAACCTGCGCAGATCCGCGGTCGTTGTTGGTGCCGCTGACACCCAGGCGAATATCATCAGCGGTATCCACATCCACACGGGTGCGGCTCTCCATGGCAATGACACCGGATAGATCAGGCACAGGTTGAGCGTCGGACGATGATCCGCCACCGCCTCCGCCGCATCCGGACACCACGGTGCCCGCGATCAAGAGAATACCTGCACACCATCCTGCTCTTATTGTTTGCATCTACCCGATTCCAGTCGCGATTGCTTGCCCAGTGCTCAAGGATACAACACTGCATGACTTAGTAGTTGACGCTTTCTGTTGTGCTTACGTTCCCGAACTTTTTCCGGATGCAAAAAACCGCCGACAGGTTACCCAATCGGCGGTTTCAGGTGCTTTACGCCCTTCTGATTACAGAGCGTAGAACAACATTGGCACGAACGCTGTCAGCAACAGGGTCGGACCCATCACGGCCAGCGGCAGCAGTAGGCGCTCATAGCGATGCCAGAAGGAACCGGTACGCTCCGCAGCCAACACTTCGGTTTCGCCAACGACCTGCCGGGTAAGCAGGTGGTTCAGTGCCACCGGCGGGCTCAGATAGCCCAGCTCGAAGGCAACCAGACACACGATCCAGAAGTGCAGCGGGTCGATACCCAACTGAATTGCCGGTTGCGCGATGGTGGCAGACACCAGGATGACCGCGCCGAACGGATCCATCACCATGCCGATCACTGTCAGCATCACTACGATCACCATCATGGCGATCCATGGGCTGGTCAGGCTCTCGGGGAACAGGGCATGGACAATGTCCGAGCGCTCGAGAATACCGCCGAGACAGATCGAGAAGCCGATCAATGCCAGCAGGGCACCGATGTGAACCGCAGAATCACTGGCGGCCGCTGTGCTTCGCACCCAGAAGGCCTTTGCACGGCTTTGGCCCTCGTCCCGGCTGTCTCTGCCGGCATCCAGATAAACCAGACCCAACATCACCAGCGGCAGAATCATCGGCGCACTGTACTCGTTGAAGCCCAGCCCCAGAATAATCCAGATACCGAGAATCACGGCCAGGGCAACGGCTGCGTAAGGAGCCAGCGGCTTGAACTGTTGCAGGGATTCACGGAACGCACCCGGAGCCGGGCGCGGACGCCAGTTACCCTGAGTCTTGCAGACAATGATCGAGAACAGCGTGGCCGAGAACATGAAGACCCAGAAACCCCAGCCGTAAAGCTCGGTAGTGGTCACCTCCTTGTTCAACGCCGCCACAACCACAATCAGCAGGCACGGATTGAGCACCACACCCAGACTGCCCGACATGGCGGTGGTTGCCAGCGACAGCTGACGCCCGGCGCCGGCACGACGCAACTCATCGTAGACGACGCCGCCCACGGCCAGGATGAAGATACCGGAGGCCCCGGTAAAGGCGGTCGGGAACGCTGTAGCAAAGATCATCACCGACGCCAGCATGGGGGCTGGCAGCTGGTAGGGCTTGATGATGTTCAGCAGCAACTCCGGTATCCGCGTCTGCTTGAGCGCCATACCCACCAGAACGTAGAGCCCGATGTTGATGAACATGGACGACAGGTTCGCCATCATGCCGAAGTAGATCGCCAGCCCCGAGGAATACCCGTCCACGAAGAAGAAGTAGCTCATGGCGATCAGGCCCATGCCGCAATACAACGGAATGACCAGGCCGGAGGATGCATTAAGATTGCCGGGCTTCATGCGCTCAGGAATACTGAAGAGACGCACCAGGTTGATGACGATGAACAGTCCGAACACCGCGGCCCAGGCATACTGCAGCGTCATCGTCCCTTCCGACCCCGGCGATGTCGATAACCTCCCGGCGTATGACATCAGCGAGAACACCATCAGCCCGTTCACGGCCAGCTGCGTACCCTGGCTCAGGCGCCACTCGGCGCGGTTGCGAGGCAAGCGCAGCGCGATGTGATCGGCATCCAGCGCCGAAATCGCTGCCGCCATGGCAAACATCGCAATGAACAGGAACTTGGTCAGCTCGATGTTATCCAGCAGGAAAGACGCAAACCCCTGCTCTACCGACTTGAACACCGCCAGAGCAGCGGTGGCATGTTTCTGATTTTCCTCGAACATGACATGTTTCTGTTCGCACAACGCCACATTGCGTTCCAGCGATTTACGGATAGCGTCGGCATCCGGTGGTGAGCTGAACAGATCGTCGGGATCGGGCTCGTAGGCATCTAACCGCGCCTGCACCCGTGCATCGATATCTATCGAGAGCTCACAGGTAGGCTCAGTCGCGTCCGGATCAAGCAGGTAGTAATTCGGCCAGGTCTGTTCCCCCACCCAGAGCATTCTGGAGTGGAGGGAATTGCCCATGCCAAGCAGGAGGGTAAACAGCAGAAGCAGCAGGAGGATTACCCCGTGCGAACGATGCACGGGGTAAAGGGTTTTAGAACCTGCCGCTGAGAGGGCTCGCCAGTTCATGAAGGATCAGCCTTGAAGTTATTATTCGCGATCGCTTGCGGTGCATTCAGACGCAGACGGGTTGCTGGAGCAGCGGATCTTGCTGAGCAGGCTCATCATCTTCGGGTGGTATACCTTGTCTGCACCGTCAGTGCCATCCCGAAGCTGGAGGCGGTTGTCGCGGAACATCTCCTGGTAACCTTCAATATCAGTCTCTGAAATCTGGATCCACTGTTTTTCCGGGATTGCTTCTTCCTGGCCACGGATCAGGTTCATGGCCTGGCCGTACATGCCCCAGGCCACTTCACGGGACTTCTGTGCGGTCTCGGCATCCAGCGCGCCTTCACGAGCAATCACCTGGATGGTGAGCTGTGCCAGTGGGTAATCAACAATACCGCCGTTGTCGCCAACGCCCTTGTACAGTTCCAGCGCCTCGTAGGCGAAGGCCGGGGCATAGGCGGTGTCCACGGAGCCGTTATTGAACTTACCGGCAAAGTTGGTGATGTCGGAGGGCACAACGGTGGCCTTGACGTGGTTGACCATGTGAATGGCGTCTTTCTGGTAATCCAGGGTTGCCATGCGCTTACCGGCCAGCTCACCCGCCGTGTCGATGCTACGATCATTTACAAACAGGTATCCGGCGCCGATGGGCACGATCCCCAGCACTTCGTAGCCACCCTGCTGCATCAGCGGCGCCGCCTTGGGCTGCGCCAGCGTGGCCAGCACGGTCTTCAGGTCGTCATAGCTCGGAATCGCCCCAACCGCACTGATACTACCGGCGAACTTGTTGAACGGACGGGTGCGCAGGTCGGTAGCAGCAACGGCATCACACTGGCCGGAGTTGAAGTCGCCCACCGCAACGCCCTCGTCGGTGTAGGGGCGCAAGTCAAAATCGACGCCGTGGGCTTTCATTTCAAGGGCGTAGTCCTTGACCATATTGAACATGTCACCGTTAGCGCCGATGACGTCGAACACACACATCTTGATCGGTTCAGCCGCGGCAAAGGGTGCAGCAGCAACCAGGGACAAGGCAGCAAGGGATTTGCGGATCATAACTGACCTCCGGGTCATTCTTGTGTTTGTAAGAGTTTTCTTTCAACGCCTGTGGACGCCTGCTTACAGCAGGTCGTCCAGGTTCATAGTCTCGACTTCTTCGGCACGTTCAGGGCTCATCTTGCCGAAGAAGCTCTGGGGCGTACGGTAACCGTAATTCGCGGTCCAGTGTTTGTCGGAAGAGAACTGGATAATGTCGCGAGCGATCTCGTCGATTAACCGGTAGTCGTCGTTGACGACGATGGTGTTCTCGGCCTCCGCGAACCGTGCGATGACGTCTTCCAGAACGTCCGGACGACCGAAAGTTTCTGCGGCAACCGCCTCAAGTGCCATGGCAACCCGGAAGCCCTTGGCAACGGCCAGCTCAGAACTGTTCTCGAGAACAGCCCAGGGATCTGGTGACAGTGCCGGGCGGGTGTCGGGCAACAACAGCCATACCAGGCTACGAACCGCATTCGGGAGCCCGCCCCACTTTTCATTGTCAATACAGGTGGCAGCACGCTCAGCCTGGGGCGCGATGTTACGGGGCACACCCGCCATGGCACCGGAGTTGGCGTCGTTGACGATCGCCTGCATACCCGTCAGAACGCCGACCAGGAAGGTGAGCTCGTCCTGGTCGGAGAACAGGAATGGGCACTCGAGTGTCTCGGCTCCCGGGTCAAAATCGTAGGCCGCTATGGCACGCTGAAAGGCCATGTAGCGACGCTGTGCTGTTTCAGCATTGAGGCGTTTGGCGCGTTCGCGGGCGTCTTTGGCCGCCGGCACGTTGCCCGCGTAATCCTCACGAAGGTACTCCAGCTCCGCTTCCCAGGCACGTTTCTCCGAGCAATTGGCTGCGAGCAGCATGATCAGTGAGCCGGGGATATCGGGTGGCGCGGTCACCCGTGAAAAAGAATACAGCAGCGGATCGAGCCCCTCCCCCAGCGAACAGGCCATTTCCGTGTCAGACATTTGCAACACATAAGGTGTCGCCTCTCCCTCAGCGTAGTTGGAGAGCACAACGCCTGTTGTGGTGTAGATGGGATTTGCCGAACAGCCAGCCAGGAGGACCAGTGCAGCGAGGGCAAACAGCTTGTTGCGCATGGCAACCATGCACCCGACGGTTTTATCCAGTGAAGAGATCATAATTCGCCTTGTGTTCTAAGTTGTTTTTATAAGTTCGGGGTGTCTTTACACCCCATGCACCTTCGACGCCTGAAAGAATGCGGCGATTCTTGTCTTACAAAAATGGCTCGAATGCCGACCGGGTCATGCCGATCAGGCCAATGGCCCGGCAAGAGAGGAGATTCCTGAATTTATTTTGATTCAAATCAATAACTTCAGAAAGGACACATTCACAGTACATTTGTACCATTAATGAAACATTTTGCCACTGTGTTCCGGGCGGGCTAGTCAACCAACCCCATCATCGCGACCACCTGATCCGTCAGACCGTCAAGACCCAGCCCGCCATCCGGGCGGTACCAGGTCACGGTCCAGCTCAGGGCACCGGTCAACAAACGGCGCACCACAAACGGCTCGGCCCGCAGGTGGCCTGCCGCTTTGACCGCGTCCAGCACATCCAGCCACAGCTGCTCATAAATATCCCGCAACTCCAGCACGGCGGCCTGGGCGTCCTCCGAGAGGCTGCGCCATTCAAACACCAGCACTGCCATCGCCTCCCCGGTCTGCCCGTTGATCGATTCAAGCTCGGCACGGATCAGCGCCCGAAGTTTGTCCCGCGGGGCATCCACGGCGTCCATCGCGGCTTGCATCAATGCGGTGTTAAGACGAATGGTTTCAACCATCACCGCCTTGAGAATGTCTTCCTTGGTGCGGAAATGGTGAAACAGGCTGCCGGACTGAATGCCAACGGCTGCTGCCAGATCACGCACTGTGGTGCGCTCGTACCCTTTGTCCCGGAACAACCGGGCCGCTTCCTTTAACAGGCGCCCGCGAGCGCCAGCAGGATCGGAAACCAGGTTTTCTGCAATCAGGGAACGGAGAATGGCGTCTTGAGTCACGGGCTAGTCCAGGCGGCGAAACGATTTTGTAATTCTACCCGCAATTTGCCTGTTTACAAACCAAGCGCTTGCTTGGTATTGTCGTTTTTATCCTAAGCCAACCTCCGTCAGTGACGCGCACTCTGCTCCTGAACGGCCACCGGTCACAAGGCAACAACCATGGCAGATTCTCAAAAAACCGTTCGTATCGGCTGCTCTGCAGCCTTCTGGGGCGACACCGAAACCGCGGCGGCCCAGCTCGTTCACAAAGGCAATATCGACTATCTGGTGGCCGACTACCTGGCGGAAATCACCATGTCGATAATGGCCGGCCAGAAGATGAAAGACCCCACTCAGGGCTATGCCCGGGATTTTGTCCAGACCGTGATGGCACCGCTTCTGGGTGATATAAAGAGGAAAGGTATTCGTGTGCTGGCCAATGCCGGCGGTGTGAATCCGGTGGCCTGTCGCGATGCCCTGCAGGCGTTGTGCGAAAAGGCCGGCGTGGAACTGAATATCGCACTGGTGCTGGGCGATGACCTGCTGATGAAAAAGAAACCGCTGGCAGAATCGGGCATCACCGAGATGACCACCGGCCAACGGATGCCGCCGATGATGGTCAGCCTCAACGCTTACCTGGGCGCACCCGGTCTTGTAGCCGCTCTGGAACAGGGCGCGGACATAGTTATTACGGGCCGCGTGGCAGATAGCGCATTGGTACTGGCGCCCCTGGTTCACGAATTCGGCTGGAGCTGGAGCGATTACGACAAGCTCGCCCAGGGCAGTCTGGCCGGCCACCTTCTGGAATGCGGCGCGCAATCCACCGGCGGCAACTTCACTGACTGGCAGCAGGTCGCCGACGGCTACGCTGACATGGGTTTCCCCATTGCAGAAATCCGCGCCAATGGCGACTTCCTGATGACCAAGGCAGACGGCACGGGCGGAATGGTCAGCCGCGGCACGGTGGCAGAGCAGCTGGTCTATGAAATCGGTGATCCCCGTGCCTACCTGCTGCCGGACGTCACCTGCGATTTCACCGGTGTGGAGCTGACCGAAACCGGGAAGAATCAGGTCACTGTA
Organism: Marinobacter sp. M-5; assembly: GCF_032911545.1. Lineage (NCBI taxonomy): Bacteria > Pseudomonadati > Pseudomonadota > Gammaproteobacteria > Pseudomonadales > Marinobacteraceae > Marinobacter > Marinobacter sp. M-5. Next base: position 811,387 of record NZ_JAWJEK010000001.1, on the reverse strand, counting down.
AGCGGTGCCCGCGGCCTGCCGCCCACCGACAGCTACAAGGTGTCCGGTACCTGGCCCGACGGCTTCAAGTGCACCGTCACTTTCCTGCTTGCCGGCCTCGACGCGAAAGCCAAGGCGCAAGCCGTCGCCGAGGCCATTCTGGCGAAAACCGCCCGCATGTTCAGTGAACGCGGCCTGCCGGATTACACCGAAACCAGCGTTGAATTACTGGGCACAGAAGCCACCTATGGCGCCCACGGCCAGCGCCAGGATTGCCGGGAAGTGGTGGTAAAAATAAGTACCGCGCACCCCAAGAAAGAGGCCCTCGTGTTGTTCTCCCGCGAGATCGCCCAGGCCGCTACCGGCATGGCTCCGGGCATCACCGGCATTGTCGGCGGCCGCCCCACGGTGTGGCCGAAGATACGCCTTTATTCCTGCCTGGTGCCGAAGTCCGAGGTCACCGTGGCGGTTGATCTGGGCGGTGAGAAACAGACCGTCACAGTGGACACCGCCGGTGGCTTCGATGCCACCGCCGTGGCCGAACAGGCGCCCACCGAGGCATCACCGGCAACGGACACCACCGTTCGCCTGGTGGATCTGGCCTGGGCCCGCAGTGGCGACAAGGGCGACCACAGCAATATCGGCGTGATTGCCCGCCACCCGGATTATGTGCCCTTTATAGCAGAGGCACTGACCGAATCGGCCGTGGCCGAGTGGATGGCCCACACGCTGAACCCGGAAACCGGCAGAGTCACCCGGTGGGCCCTGCCCGGCTTCCACGCTTTCAACTTCCTGCTGGAACACAGCCTTGGCGGCGGTGGCGTTGCCAGCCTGCGCATTGATCCGCAAGGCAAGGCCTTCGCCCAGCAATTACTGGAATTCCCTGTGCCCGTTACCCGGGCCGCTCTGGAAAAAGGACAACGTTCATGAGCTATCAATCCATTTTTCACCCTGACCTGTTCAAGGGCCAGACCTTTATCGTCACCGGCGGTGGTTCCGGCATCGGCCGCTGCACCGCCCATGAGCTGGCCGCGCTGGGTGCCCGGGTAGCGCTGGTCGGTCGCAAGGCGGAAAAGGTCGAAGCGGTGAAAGCGGAAATCATTGAAGACGGCGGCATTGCCTCTGCCCACGCCTGCGATATCCGCGAGGAAGAGTCGGTCAAAGCTACGGTGAAGGCCATCATCGCCGAGCACGGCGGGCTGCAGGGCGTGGTCAACAACGCCGGCGGCCAGTTCCAGGCCCCACTGACCGGCATCAGCCAGAAAGGCTGGGAAACCGTCGTGCGCACCAATCTGACCGGCGGCTTCCTGATGGCGCGGGAAGCATACACTCAGGCGTTGTCCAAAACCGGCGGCTCCATCGTCAACATCGTCGCTGACATGTGGGGCGGCATGCCCGGCATGGGTCATTCCGGCGCGGCCCGCGCGGGCATGGTCAACTTTACTCAGACCGCCGCGGTTGAATGGGGCGCATCCGGTGTGCGTGTCAACGCGGTGGCCCCGGGCTGGATAGCCTCCAGCGGCATGGACAACTATCCCGAACACATGCGCCAGTGGATTCGCAGCCTGGGCGACAACGTGCCCATCAAGCGCATGGGCACCGAATCGGAAGTCAGCTCCGCCATCTGCTTCCTGCTGAGCGAGGGCGCCGCCTTCATCAGCGGTGACTGCCTGCGTATCGACGGCGGCGCCTCCCAGGGCGGCCGGGTCTGGCCACTGCCTAAAGCCAAGAACAACGAACCCTACAACGGCTTCCACCGCGCCATCACCCCGAAAGTGTTGAGCGAAGACTGAGGAGCACATAATGCAGGTCATCGAATCCACCGTAAGCCCCCAGTCGGACGACTTCCGTGCCAACGCTGAGGCCATGGAAGCCCACATCACCACCTTCCGTGAGGTGGAACAGAAAGTGCTGGATCTGGCCGAGGCGGCCCGGGAAAAGTTCACCAAGCGGCGCAAACTGCTGCCGCGGGACCGGATCAACCGACTGCTGGACCGGGGGGCGCCGTTCCTGGAACTCTGCTCACTGGCCGGCTACAAGATGCACGATGACAAGGACGGCAGCATGGCCGGTGGCGGCATTATCGCCGGCATCGGCTACGTCAGTGGCATTCGCTGCCTGGTGGTCGCCAGCAACAGCGCCATCAAGGGCGGCACCATCACCCCGGCTGGCCTGGACAAGACCCTGCGCCTGCAGCAGATCGCCATGGAGAACAAACTCCCGGTGGTGTCGCTATCCGAGAGCGGCGGCGCCAACCTGAATTACGCCACGGATATTTTCGTGCTCGGCGCCCGCGGCTTTGCCAACCAGGCCCGCATGTCGGCCGCCGGCATTCCCCAGGTGACGGTGGTGCACGGCAACGCCACCGCCGGCGGTGCTTATCAGCCGGGCCTGTCGGATTACGTCATCGCCGTGCGCGACCAGGCCAAGATGTTTCTGGCCGGCCCACCGCTTTTGAAAGCCGCCACCGGTGAAGTGGCCACAGACGAGGAACTTGGCGGCGCCGAAATGCACGCCCAGGTTGCCGGCACCGCCGAATACCTGGCGGAAGACGACGCCGACGGCATCCGCCAGGCCCGCAACATTCTTGAGGCCCTGTCCTGGAACGAACAGCTGCCACCGAAACGGGAACTGCAGTGGGAAGAGCCACTGCATCCGGCGGAGGAGCTGCTGGGCGCGATCCCGGCAGATTCCAAAAAGCCCTATGACGTGCGCGAGATTCTGGCGCGCATCGCCGACGGTTCGAAGTTCATGGACTTCAAGAACGAATTCGACGACCAGACTGTGTGCGGCACCATCCGCATCGAGGGTCATTCCGTTGGCATTATCGGCAACAACGGCCCGATCACCCCGGCCGGCTCCGCCAAAGCGGCGCAGTTCATCCAGCTCTGTGACCAGGCTGGAACCCCTCTGCTGTTCCTGCACAACACCACCGGTTTCATGGTGGGCACGCACTCGGAACAGAACGGCATCATCAAACACGGCTCGAAAATGATTCAGGCCGTGGCCAATTGCAGGGTGCCAAAGGTCGCAATTGTGATCGGCGGTTCCTATGGTGCAGGTAACTACGCGATGTGTGGTCGCGGTCTGGATCCGCGATTCATCTTCGCCTGGCCCAACAGCCGCACCGCCGTCATGGGTCCGGCCCAGGCCGGCAAAGTGATGCGCATCGTGGCGGAGGACAAACAGCGCCGCAGCGGCATGGAGCCGGATCCGAAGACCCTGGATTTTCTGGAGCAGGCCACGGCCAAGAAACTGGAGGACGGCTCCACGGCCCTGTTCGGCACTGCCCGGCTCTGGGACGACGGCCTGATCGACCCGCGGGACACGCGGCGGGTCGTGGCTTTGGTTCTGGACGTGTGCCGGGAGGCCGAGGCGCGGCAGTTGCGGCCTAATACATTTGGGGTGGCTCGGCTTTGATTCTGGTTTTCTGGAATCGGTCCCCCACACCCGCCACCCAAGCTTGAGGACCTGCACCGACACAAGCAGGCACGAACTCGATCATCAGTAGGAGAACAAGAACATGAAATTCACAGCCGAACACGAAGCCCTGAGAAAAACCGTCCGCGACTTCGTGGAGAAGGAAATTAACCCCCATTGCGACGCCTGGGAAGAAGCCGGCGAGTTCCCGATTCATGACCTGTTCAAGAAACTCGGCAACCTCGGCCTGCTCGGTGTCCAGAAGCCGGAAGAGTACGGCGGCATGGGGCTGGATTACAGCTACAACCTGGTCGTTGCGGAAGAGCTGGGCATGGCCCACTGCGGCGGCGTACCGCTGGCGGTGGGCGTGCAGACCGACATGTGCACTCCTGCCATCGCCCGTTTCGGATCCCATGAACTCAAACGGGACTTCCTGACACCCGCCATCGCCGGCGACATGGTCGGCTGTATCGGTGTGAGCGAAGTGGGGGCAGGCTCCGACGTTGCCGGCATGAAAACCACCGCCAAAAAAGACGGCGACGACTACATCATCAACGGCTCCAAGATGTGGATCACCAACAGCCCGAAGGCCGACTTCATCTGCCTGCTGGCCAACACGTCCGACGACAAGCCCCATAAGAACAAATCGCTGATCATCGTGCCCATGAAAACTCCGGGCATTTCCTTCAGCCCGCACCTGAACAAGTTGGGCATGCGCTCATCCGAAACCGCCCAGATTTTCTTTGACGACGTGCGCGTGCCCCAGAGCAACCGCATCGGCGCCGAAGGCACCGGCTTCATGATGCAGATGCTGCAGTTCCAGGAGGAGCGCCTGTGGGGTGCCGCCAACGTGATCAAGGCGCTGGAGAACTGCATCAACATGACCATCGATTACTGCCGCGAGCGCAAGACTTTCGGCCAACCGCTGATCAACAACCAGGTAATTCACTTCCGCCTGGCCGAGCTGCAAACCGAAGTCGAGGCCCTGCGCGCCCTCACCTATCAGGCCTGTGAATTGCACATTGAGGGCAAAGACGTAACCCGCCTGGCGTCCATGGCCAAGCTCAAAGCCGGACGCCTCGGTCGCGAAGTAACCGACAGCTGCCTGCAGTATTGGGGCGGTATGGGCTACATGTGGGACAACCCGCTGTCACGCGCGTTCCGGGATGTGCGGCTGGTGTCCATCGGCGGCGGCGCCGATGAAATCATGTTGGGCATCATCTGCAAGATGATGGGAACCCTGCCGGGCAAGCGCAAAGACTGATCAGGTGGAGTCTTGATATGAGCCAGCTACCACACTGCGAAACACTGCGTCTGGAAAAGCAGGGCCCCGCCCTGCACGTCACCATCAACCGCCCGGACGCACGCAACGCCATGAGCCTGGAAATGGTGGCGGAACTGTCCGCACTGTTCACGCAAGTTGAAACCGACCTCAGCATCCGCGCCGTGGTCATCCGCGGCGCCGGGGGCCATTTTTGCGCCGGCGGTGACATCAAAGATATGGCCGGAGCGCGGGGGCAGAAAGCCGCCAGTGACGAGGCCGATCCGTTCTACCGCCTGAACCGGGCGTTCGGCCAGATGATCCAGCAGGTCAACGAATCCTCCAAGGTCGTCATCGCCATCACCGAAGGTGCAGTCATGGGCGGGGGTTTCGGACTGGCCTGCGTATCGGACGTCGCCATCGCTGGCCCCACCGCCAAATTCGGCATGCCTGAAACCTCCCTCGGGGTTATCCCGGCGCAGATCGCGCCGTTTGTGGTTGAACGCATCGGCCTGACCCAGGCCCGCCGGCTGGCGTTGCTCGGTCTGAGGATCGGTGCCGACGAGGCCTGTGCTCTGGGCATTGTTCACCAGGTTGCCCCGTCGGAGGAGCAGATCGAAGACATGCTGGGCCAGGCTCTTGAGCGTGTCCGCCTGTGCGCACCAAAGGCCACCGCGGAAACCAAGGCGTTGCTCCACCGCGTCGGTCATGAATCCATGGGTGGCCTGCTGGACAGCGCTGCCGAAAAATTCGCCGCCGCGATCCGGAGTGATGAAGGCTCTGAGGGCACCATGGCGTTCATGCAAAAACGTCCGCCAAAGTGGGCAGGCGACGCTGATTGATAGCGGGAGCGCATGTGTGCGGGAGGCTTTCCAGAAAATTTCGGAGGCCATGGATGGCCGGAGAGAAGCGCACACGGATGTGCTTGTAGCGGTTTTCTGGAAAGCCTCCCACACACAGGCGCGGACAGGCACCAAAACAAAGAGAAGAGCACCATGCTAAAGAAGCTCCTGATAGCCAACAGAGGCGAAATAGCCGTCCGGGTCATCCGCACTGCCAAAGCCCTGGGATACCGCACCGTAGCGATCTACTCCGAAGCTGACGCCCGTGCACTGCACGTGCACGAGGCCGACGAGGCCGTTTGTGTCGGCCCGGCTCAGGTGGGCGCTTCCTACCTGAATGTGGACGCCATCCTCGAGGCCGCCAGCAAAACCGGCGCCGACTGCATCCATCCCGGCTACGGCTTCCTCTCCGAGAACGCGGGCTTCGCCAACGCCTGCAAAGACGCGGGCCTGGTCTTCGTCGGGCCACCGGCCAGCGCCATCGAACTGATGGGTAGCAAACGCCGCTCCAAGATCGCCATGCAGCAGGCCGGCGTTCCCGTGGTTCCCGGCTACGAGGGCCCTGTCGAAGGTAACACCGCCAGCGATAACGAACTCATCAGCGCCGCGGCTGACATCGGCTACCCGTTGATGATCAAGGCGTCCGCCGGTGGCGGTGGCCGCGGCATGCGTCTGGTGCAGGAAGAAGGCGAACTGGCAGACAACATCAAACGTGCCCGTTCCGAAGCCAAACAGGCCTTCGGTGACGGCGAACTGATCCTCGAAAAAGCCGTAATCGAACCCCGCCACGTGGAAATCCAGGTCTTTGCCGACCGCCACGGCAACGCCGTCTACCTCGGCGAACGGGACTGCTCGGTGCAGCGGCGCCACCAGAAAGTGGTGGAAGAAGCACCCTCCCCGTTTGTCACGCCGGAACTGCGCCAGGCCATGGGCGAGGCGGCCGTGAAAGCCGCGCTGGCCTGCTCCTACGAGGGCGCCGGCACCGTCGAGTTCCTGGTGGACAAGGATCGCAACTTCTACTTCCTGGAAATGAACACTCGCCTGCAGGTAGAACATCCGGTCACCGAATTGATCACCGGACAGGATCTGGTGGCGTGGCAATTGGCCGTCGCGGAAGGACAGCCTCTGCCTCTGCAACAGCAGGATATCCAGCTCAATGGCCACGCCATCGAGGTGCGCCTGTACGCGGAGGATCCGGCACACGAGTTCACCCCGCAGACCGGCCCACTGTACTCCTTCCAGCCGGCACTGGGCGAAGGCCTTCGGTACGACACCGGCGTGCGCTCCGGCGACACCATCACGCCGCATTATGATCCCATGCTGGCCAAAGTCATTGCCTGGGGCCAGAACCGTGACGAGGCCCGCCGCCGGCTGATCAGGGCGCTGGAAGACACCACCGTGTTCGGGGTGACCACCAACCGTTATTTCCTCAGCCGCATCATCGCCAACGACACCTTCGGCGCGGGCGGAGCTACCACGGCATTCCTGCAGCAGGCCTTCCGTGACGATCCATCATTGGCGCCCTTTTCCCCCGGCACCCGCGAACTGGCTCTGGCCGCCTGCGTGCTCGATCATGGCATTTCGGGCCAGAGCGGCTGGAGCAATGCCCCGTCCACTATGACCCCGATGAAGCTGGACACCGGCGACGGAACTGCGGAACTTCTGGTTCGCAAGACCGGCCATACCGTGTCTGTCAGCCAAGGCGACAGTCACCACCAACTCGTCTTGGAAAGCCTTGGCGATGGCCTGTTATGCATCATCGACAACGGCGTACGTCACCGTTGCCAATATCACCGCGAAGGCGATTCCCTATATTTGCAGGCGTTCGGGCAAGCCTGGGCGGTGCGGGATGTGACCCACCAGCCGGCGGCAGGCGCTAATGGCGCCGGCAGCGGCAAGATTCAGGCCTCCATGGATGGCGCCATTATCGATGTGCTGGTGGCGCCCGGAGAAACCGTCCAGCAAGGCCAGACACTGGTTATACTGGAGGCCATGAAAATGGAGCATCCGGTCAAGGCTGATCGCGACGGTGTGGTCGGCGAGGTGCTGGTCAGCAATGGTGATCAGGTCAAACGCAGCCAGTTGCTGGTGAACATCGCCGCAGGCGAGGCGGCCGAACAGGAGGCCAGCGCATGAGCAGCCTGAACAGACGAACCGTGTTCATCACCGGCGGCAGCCGGGGCATTGGCCGCGCCATTGCCCTCGCCTGCGCACGACAGGGGGCAAACGTGGTGATCGGAGCCAAATCCGACACCCCGCACCCGAAACTGCCCGGCACTATTCACAGTGTGGCTGAGGAAATTCGTGCCGCCGGCGGGCAGGCGCTGCCGCTGGTGCTGGACGTTCGCGATGAGGAACTGGTGCGGCAGCGGGTGAACGAGGCGGCCGAGCATTTTGGCGGCATCGACGTACTGGTCAATAACGCTGGCGCGATTCGTCTGACCGGCGTGGAGAACCTCAAGGCCAGCCGTTATGACCTGATGCACCAGGTTAACGCCCGTGCGGTATTTCTTTGCAGTCAGGCAGCACTGCCCTGGCTGAAGGCGTCGAACAACGCTCACATTCTGAGCCTTTCGCCGCCGTTGAATCTGGACACCAAATGGTTCGCCCAGTACGGACCTTACACGACGACCAAGTACGCCATGACTATGCTCAGCATGGGGATGGCAGAGGAATTCAGGCGTTACGACATTGCCGTTAACTGTCTGTGGCCGAAAACCCTGATTGCAACGGCCGCCATTGAGTTTGAAGTGGGTGGCCCGCAGATGATGGCCCAGGGTCGCAAGCCCGAGATCATGGCCGATGCCGCCGTCAGTATTCTCAACCGGCCCGGCACCAGCCTGACCGGACAGGCACTGATCGACGAAGACGTCCTGAGAGAAGGCGGCGTGACCGATTTCGAACAGTACCGTTACGCAGACGGCGACAAGCCGCTGCTACCGGATCTGTTCCTGGATTAGCCCCGGCGGCGGATGGTGTCCCGGGGCGATAACAAGACCACAATTCAACACCCTTACGGAAAGCACCATGAGTCAAGACAACGTTTCAGCCCGTGACATCGTCCGCAGCATTCCCGGCATCGTTCGCCGCTTCCCGGCCATCGCCAAGGGCTACTATTACTACTCGGTCAAGAACGAGAAGAAGGAGCTGACCCTCGGCGTTCTGGTGGAGCGTAACGCCGAGAAATACCCGTCCCGCCCGGCCATCGCCTACGAAGACCGTAGCATTAGCTGGTCCGAACTCAATAACTGGGCCAACCGAATCGCCAATTTTCTGTTGGCCCAGGGGCTGGTCAAGGGTGATGCCATTGCCGTCTTCCTGGAAAACCGACCGGAGTTGCTGGCCGTGGTCGCCGGCGCTGCCAAGATTGGCGTTTCCTGCGCCATGCTCAACACCTCCCAGAAAGGCAAGGTGCTGGAACACAGCGTCAACCTGATCAAACCGCGCATGGTGGTGGTCGGCGAGGAACTGATCGAGCCGTTTGATGCGGTGAGAGACGACCTGCAGACCCGCCATGGCACCCCCTTTCTGTACCTGGCGGACGCCAATACCCAGAGCATGTTCGGCGACGCGCCGGAAGGCTACGTCAACATGGCGGAAAAAGTGAGCGCCTACAGTGGCACCAACCCGGTGCTGAGCAACCCGCCCAGAATGGGTGACACCGCCATCTACCTGTTCACCTCCGGCACCACCGGCTTGCCCAAGGCCGCGCCCGGCAGCCATCGCAAGTTCGTGAAAGCGTACGGCGGCTTCGGGTTGATGTCGCTGGCCATGGAGCCGGAAGATGTACTGTACTGCACGCTGCCGTTGTACCACGGTACCGCCCTGCTGGTGTGCTGGGGCTCAGTGCTGGCCGGAGGTTCGTCCATCGCACTGCGCCGCAAGTTCTCCGCCAGCGCCTTCTGGGACGATGTACGCCGCTACAAGGCCACCACCTTCGGCTACGTGGGCGAACTCTGCCGTTACCTGCTGAACCAGCCGGCGAGCGAGCAAGACCGTAACCACAACCTGACCAAGATGATCGGCAACGGCTTGCGGCCGTCCATCTGGAAGGAGTTCAAGCAACGTTTCGGCATCGAAACCGTGGCGGAGCTCTATGCCTCCAGTGAGGGCAACATCGGCTTCTCCAACTTCTTCAACATGGACAACACGGTCGGCTTCTCTACCGCCCCCTACAAGCTGGTCAAATTCCACGAAGGCACCCGCGATCCGATCCGCAACAAGAAGGGCTACATGGAAACCGTCCGCAAGGGCGAGCCCGGCCTGCTGATCGGCGAGATCACCAAGAAATGGTCGTTCGAGGGTTATACCCAGAAAGACGCCACCGAGAAATCCATCCTCCGCGACGCCTTCAAGAAAGGCGATGCCTGGTTCAACACCGGCGACGTGCTCAAGGAGATTGGCTGCGGCCACCTGCAGTTCGTGGACCGCATGGGGGATACCTTCCGCTGGAAAGGCGAGAACGTCTCAACCACCGAGGTGGAAAACATTCTCGACGGCTCCGGCATGGTGGAAGAGGCCATCGTCTACGGCGTGGAAATCCCAAAAACCAACGGCAAGGCCGGCATGGTGACGCTGGTGCCCCAGAGCAACGGCAGCGAATTCGACATCAACAAGCTGTTCGCCTACCTGAAGGAGAACCTGCCGGCTTACGCCATTCCAGTGTTCGTCCGCGTGACTAAGGCCATCGAGAAAACCGGTACGTTCAAGTACCGTAAAGTGGATATCCAGAAAGCCGGCTATTCCCTCGGCAAAACCGGTGAGGAGGTGTATGCCCGGCTGCCACGCACCGATGGATACACCAAGCTCGATAAGAAGCTGGTATCGGAGATTGACGACGGGAAGGTTAGTTTCTGACTTTGAATGAACCCATGCCCCTGAGCTTTGGATCTATCTGAGAGGCTGATGAGCCGTGTCGGGCAGGCCTGCCCGACATGGCGTCACCACCACATCAAGCAGGCTACGATAACCGAACTCCCAAGCTTTGACCCTAGCCGACCTTGAGCACCACCTTCCCGGTAGCACGGCGTTCGGTCAGTGCACCCAGAGCCTTGGCATAGTCCTCGAATTCGAACACTTCGCTGATCTTCGGATCGATTTTGCCCTCGGCGTAAAGCTTCATCAGCTCCATCATGTTCTGGGCGCTGGCCTGCGGCTCGCGCTGGGTAAAGCTGCCCCAGAACACGCCGACCACGGAACAGCCCTTGAGCAGCGTCAGGTTAGCGGGAATCTTGGGGATGTCGCCAGCAGCGAAACCGATGATCAGGTGGCGGCCGTTCCAGGCCATGGCGCGCAGGGCCTGCTCGGTGAATTCGCCGCCAACCGGATCGTAGATCACATCTACGCCCTTGCTCTTGGTCAGCTTCTTCACCGCCTCTTTCAGGGGTTCTTCGGTGTAGTTGATCAGGTCGTCAGCGCCCGCGGCTTTCGCGACCGCCAGCTTTTCCGCGGAACTGGCCGCGGCAATCACATGGGCGCCCATGGCCTTGCCCAGCTCGACCGTGGCCAGACCCACACCGCCGCTGGCACCAAGCACCAGCAGAGTTTCTCCGGGCTGGATGTTGGCGCGCTGTTTCAGGGCATAGTAGGAGGTGCCGTAGACCATGGAGAACGCGGCGGCCTTTTCATCAGGCATGGCGTCGGGTATCGGCAGCAGATTCTGCTCCGGCGCGACGATTTCTTCGGCGAAGGCGCCGTAGCCGGTGAGTCCGGCCACCCTGTCACCAGGCTTGAAGCGAGTCACCTTCTCACCCACTTCAAGGACTTCACCGGCCATTTCACCGCCGGGTGAAAACGGCAGTGCCGGCTTGAGCTGGTATTTGTTCTCGATGATCAGGGTGTCGGGGAAGTTAAGGCCCGCAGCTTTGACGCGGATTTTGACACCATAGCCCTTGACCACAGGGCTCTCGATGTCTTCGATCACCAGCTTGTCAGCCGGACCGTACTCCTTGCAGAGGATGGCTTTCATTCAATGACTCCATGGTTGTAGGCATAGGGGAATACCTTGTCTTATGCCCATCAAGCTAAACAGAGTCACTGCATGAAGCAAATAAAGATCTCTTATCTCACCGCATTAGCAACGCTTATAGGGAAGCACCGTCACAGCAGCGTGGCGGTGAATGCCAAAGCACCGATCAGGCAGACGGCCGCAACAATCAGTCCGGTACGAATGACCGGCGAGAGTGCCCCGGGTGTCGCCTCTGTCCGGACCGGCCCATCGTGGTTGACCAGCTTCTGATCCTGGCTCGACCGGCGGATCAGCCCGATCATCTCTTCGCACTGCTCCCGTGAGAAGTCGGTCGGGTTGAAACGCTGCATGCCATGCTTTCCCAGGAGGCGTCGGACATCGGCCGACGTGGGCACGTATTTCATCGACCAGTTGGTGAAGGTGTGTTCGGCCAGAGGCTCCTCGAGAAGCGTGCGCACGTTGCAGTGCCGGTCATCGCAAGCGATACGCTCGTAGGTCCGCCGGAGCGCTTCTTCTTCACCCTCCAGATACTGAAAGAAATGATCGTCGCCGTAATAAAGACCGCCCACCAACTGACTTTTACCGTTGTTACGCCGGGAGGCCATCAGGATTCGCGCAACGTGGGGCTCAACCCCTTTTTCCACAGGTTGGGCTTCGAATGTGGCTTCACTGGCGTAGGCCAAGCGCATCAATGCCATGTAGGACTCCGTACTGCTGGCAATCGGTAAGGTGAACCTGAAATACGTTTGCAACCGGCTCGGGGATCACCCCGGACCGAGAGCCGGGGGTGAATCCACCGGCGATTTAAGCTATCCTTCGCGCACTCAAACCGGCCGGTCCGCCACTGTTTCCCGCCTTTCAGGGTCTGCTATGTTCGACATAATCTATCTTCTTGAAATGATTGGCATCGTTGCATTTGCCGTTTCAGGAATGATTGTTGCCCGCTCCAAGAATATGGATCCTGTGGGCGTGTTTACCATCGGGTTCATTACCGCACTGGGTGGCGGTACCCTGCGGGACCTGATGATGGACAATCACCCACTGTACTGGATCAAGCACCAGGAGCAGCCGATCCTGATTCTCGCCATCGCAATCGTGTTCAGCTATTGGCGCCGGGCGGAGCGGATTCGTGAATCCGGGATTGTGTTCCCCGATGCCATCGGGCTGGGCATTTTCTCGATACTGGGCGCGCAGCTGGCTCTGGATCTCGGGCACTCCTGGTTCATCGCCTCCCTCCTCGGGGTGATGACCGGCACCTTCGGTGGCTTATTACGGGACACCCTGTGTAACGAGGTGCCCTACATTTTCCGCAAGGACCAGATCTACGCCTCGATTTCCTTTGCCGGTTGCTGGCTCTATTTCGTGTGTCAGTGGTTGTTGGAAAGCGAAACCATCGCCCTGACGGTTGGCCTGCTGTTTATCGTGTTTGTCCGGATGCTTGCCGTCCGTTTTGATATCCGCCTGCAGCGGGACGCCCATCAACAGCGTTGAGCACGAACCGGCAGGATGAACCGGAAATCATCCCTTGGCCTGAGCCGTCTCAGCCGGTAACATTGCCGTTTTTTTCACCCAATTCAGTTTCACCGATCCAGTTCCGAACCGTAACCCTACCCAGCACGCAGTGAGGCAGACACCCGTCATGCTTGAGCGACTATTTCAGTTAAAAGCCCATGGCACCAACGTTCAAAGAGAAGTGGTGGCTGGCATAACCACCTTCCTGACCATGGCCTACATCATCGTGGTCAACCCGGGCATGCTTCAGGCAGCGGGCATGGATTACGGTGCGGTGTTTGTGGCCACCTGTCTCGCGGCCGTCATTGGCACCCTGATCATGGGCCTGTGGGCCAACTACCCGATTGCCCTGGCCCCGGGCATGGGCCTTAACGCGTTTTTCTCATTCACCGTGGTTGGCAGCATGGGCTGCAGCTGGCAGGTGGCCCTCGGTGCGGTGTTCATCTCCGGTTTCCTGTTTTTCCTGCTGAGCATTTTCAAGGTCCGGGAGTGGATCATCAACAGCATTCCACTGTCCCTGCGTTTCGGCATTTCCGCCGGTATCGGCTTCTTTCTGGCGCTGATCGCCTTCAAGAATGCCGGCGTGGTGGTGGATAACCCCGCCACACTGGTCGGCATGGGGGACGTCAGAGTTCCCGAGGCACTGCTGTTCTTCGGTGGATTTGCGCTGATCTGTGCCCTGGCGTTTCGCCAGGTCACCGGCGCCGTGATGATCGGCATCATTGCCGTTACCGTGATCGCAATGATGCTGGGCCTGGTGGAGTACAACGGCTTTGTGTCCGCCCCACCCAGCATGGCACCGACCTTCATGCAGCTGGATCTGGCCGGCGCCTTCAACGTGGGCATGATCAGCGTGATCTTCGCGTTCCTGTTCGTGGACCTGTTCGACACGTCCGGCACCCTGATCGGCGCCGCCCAGCGCGGCGGGCTGCTGGACAAGGACGGCAAACTGCCCCGACTTGGCCGCGCGCTAATGTCTGATTCCGTGGCCACCATGTCCGGTGCAGCCATGGGCACGTCCACCACCACCAGCTACATTGAATCCACCGCCGGCATTTCTGCCGGTGGTCGCACCGGGCTGACCGCGGTGGTGGTTGCCGCGCTGTTCCTGGCGTGCCTGTTCCTGTCGCCCATCGCCAGCGTGATTCCCCCCTACGCCACCGCACCGGCATTGCTGTTTGTCGCCGTGCTGATGACCTCCGGGCTCAAGCTGATCGACTGGGACGATGTTACCGATGCCGCCCCGGCCGTGGTGACCGCGCTGATAATGCCGCTGACCTTTTCCATCGCCAACGGCATTGCCCTGGGCTTCATTACCTACGCCGTACTGAAGGCACTCGCCGGCCGCTGGTCTCAATTGAACATCAGCGTGGTGATTATTGCTGTCATATTCGTGTTGAAATTCATGTTCCTGGACGCGGCGTAAGCTGCCTCCAGCGCATATCGGACGACTTATGGATTACTTCTCAGAGAGCATCAAGAAAGCCATCCGCACCGTGCCCGACTGGCCCAAGCCCGGCGTAGCGTTTCGTGACATCACGACGGTTCTGCAGGACCGCACGGCGTTTCGCAAACTGATCGATGCCTTTGTGCACCGTTACCACGGCCAGGCCATCGACGCTGTGGCCGCCGTGGACGCCCGCGGCTTCATCATCGGCTCGGCGCTGGCCTATGAGCTCAACGCCTCGCTGGTGCTGGTGCGCAAGAAAGGCAAGCTGCCGTTTGACACGCTGGTGGAAGATTACGAGCTGGAGTACGGCACCGCGTCCGTCGAGCTCCACAAAGACGCCTTCAAGCCCGGCGACAAGATCGTGCTGGTGGACGATCTGATTGCCACCGGTGGCACCATGCTGGCCGCCTCGCGGCTGATCCGCCGTATTGGCGCGGAGATTGTGGAAGTAGCCGCGATGATCGATCTGCCGGATCTGGGCGGTTCCCGCAAGCTGCAGGACGAAGGGCTGACGGTCTATACTGTGTGTTCGTTCGAGGGCGAGTAACACCAAGCGCAATCAGGAGGCGGTCATGCCCGACTATCAACACCACTGGAAGGACGGCACCCCCGTTCATCTGCCCCTTGGCAAGATTGTCTGTATTGGCCGCAATTACGCGGAACACGCCCGGGAACTGAACAACCCGGTTCCGGACGAGCCGTTGTTGTTTATCAAACCGTCCACCGCGGCGGTGCACATCACTCGGCCGCTGGATTTCCCCCGGGATCGAGGCGACGTTCACTTCGAGACCGAACTGGCGGTATTGATTGGCCGGCCACTGGCCAATGCCTCGGCCACCGAGGCGGAGGCGGCCATTCTCGGCTATGGTCTGGCGCTGGATCTGACGCTGAGGGACGTCCAGAGCAAGCTGAAAGAAAAAGGCCAGCCCTGGGAACGGGCCAAAGCTTTTGACGGCGCCTGCCCACTGTCGCCGTTTGTCAGTGTCGACAAGCTCCGCAGGGATCACCTCACCTTTACCCTGGACATCGATGGCCAGCGCCAGCAGACCGGCGATACCCGCGAGATGCTGAACGCCACTGTGCCGTTGATTGCTCACATGAGCAGCCAGTTCACGCTGTTACCGGGCGATGTGGTGCTCACCGGCACGCCAAAAGGCGTAGGCCCACTGGTCTCAGGCCAGACGCTCTCGCTGGAACTGGACGACGTGCTGTTTGTCGAGACCACTGTGCTCTGACGCCGGTTCCTGTACTCTGGTCCAACCGCCCGTCAGGACGTATATCAGGCATGGCAAAGAAACCGGTTACTTCACGCAGTGGACGATTCTTCAAGCTCGCAGGCATGACCGCCTCCGTGGCCGGGCAGTACGCCGGGCAACGGGCGCGCAGGCTGTTTCGCAGTGAGGAGGACAACGAGGGTGCCCGCACCGAGAGTTATACCCGTATGGCGGACCAGATTGCCGATACCCTGGGTGAACTCAAAGGCGCCGTGATGAAAGTGGGGCAGATCGCCTCGCAGACCCAGGATTTCCTGCCTAAGGAATTCTCTGACGCCCTGCAGAGACTGCAGAAAGAAGCGCCGCCGATGCCGTTCGAGGTCATTGTCGCGCAGGTGGAGTCTGAGCTGGGCCAACCGGTCTCCGACCTGTTCGAGTACCTCCAGGAAACGCCCTACGCCGCCGCATCCATCGGCCAGGTTCACCGGGCCCGCCTGCGTGATGGCACCGATGTGATCGTCAAGGTTCAGTACCCGGGGGTCGATGAATCCTGTGACAGCGACCTGAAGCAGCTTCGCCTGGCGCTCAAGCTTGGCGGTTTGCTGAAGATGCCGAAAGAACATGTGGACCAGCTGTTTGGCGAAATCCGCGTGCGTCTGAAAGAGGAGCTGGACTACGAAAACGAGGCCCGCAACCTGGAGGCGTTCCGCCGGTTCCACGCCAAGGACGACTGGATCATCATCCCGCAGGTGTTCGACAGCCACTCATCACGGCGGGTACTGACCATGGAACTGGTCGAGGGCGATCACATCAGCGCCATCACACCCAGCAAGTACAGCCAGGACACGATCAACCTGATCGGCCACCGGATTTTCACCATGATGGCGGACCAGCTGTTCGGGTTTCAGTGCATCCACGGTGATCCCCATGCCGGTAATTTTGCCTATCGCCCGGACGGCTCCGTAATTCTGTATGACTTCGGCTGCGTGAAGAAACTCAAACCGGAAATTGTCGAGGCCTACCGCAAGACACTGGTATCGGCACTGGCAGAAGATTACGCAGCGCTGGATCGACACCTGATCGACCTGGGCGCGCGGGTCGAATCGCAGCCAGCGGTGGATGAGGCGTACTACGCCATGTGGCGGGACATCCTCATCGTGCCGTTCGATCAGGACGAGCCCTACGATTTTGCCGAATCGGACATCCACCAACGGGTAGCCGCCAAAACAACCACGGTGTTCAAGTACCTGGACTATTTCAAGCCGCCGGTGGAAAGTATCTTTATTGACCGGATGATCGCCGGGCACTACTGGATGCTGAAACGTCTCGGTGTGCAGGCGGCCTTCCGCAACGAGTTGGAGAAATACCTGCAGCAAACTTCCAAAGGCTAACGCTGCGATTGCGAACGGTCAGCCCAGTGCGGCCATCCATTCGGCGACGCCCTCGCAGGCGCCTTTGCGGATAATCCGGGCACGGGACACAGAGGCGGGTTCGCCTGGATCAATCACAGTGATAGGTACGTCGAAATCGGTTTCGTATACCAGGCCAGCAGCGGGATACACCTGTAGCGAGGTCCCCACGATCAGCAGGTGGTCGGCGGTACGGACGACCTCCGCCGCCTTTTCCAGCATCGGAACTTCCTCGCCGAACCAGACAATGTGAGGGCGAAGCTGGGCGCCCTGATCGCAGGTGTCCCCCATGCTGATATCGCGATAGCCGATGTCATACACCAGCTCAGGAAAGCGGGAACTGCGGGCCTTGGTGAGCTCACCGTGCAGATGGATCACGCTGGAGGAGCCGCCGCGCTCATGCAGATCATCCACGTTCTGGGTGACCACGGTAACGCGATAGCGCTGTTCCAGCTCGGCCAGCAGCCGGTGGGCCCGGTTCGGCAGTGCAGATTGAAGCTGGCGGCGGCGTTCATTATAGAACCGCAGCACCAGCTCCTGATTGCGGGCAAAGGCTTCCGGCGTGGCCACGTCGTACACACTGTGCTGCTCCCACAGCCCCCCGTTATCACGGAAGGTAGAGAGCCCGCTTTCGGCACTGATACCAGCGCCGGTCAGTACCACGATGTGATCCTGCATCAGTCGAAGATCTTGCCCGGGTTCATCACACTGTTGGGGTCGAACACCTGCTTGATACCGCGCAGATAGGCAATTTCGGCCTCACTGCGAGTGTATTGCAGGTAGGGCTTCTTGGTCATGCCCACGCCGTGCTCGGCGGACACACTGCCCTGGTAGCGCTCGACGATCTCGAATACCCACTTGTTGACCTGCTGGCACTTCTCGAAGAAGTCTTCTTTTGCCATGTCTTCCGGTTTGAGGATATTCAGGTGCAGGTTGCCATCGCCGATATGACCGAACCAGATGATCTCGAAATCCGGATAATGCTCGGTCACTACCGCGTCGATTTCCTGCAGGAAACCGGGCACTTTGGACACCACCACAGAGATGTCGTTCTTGTAGGGCGTGCGCGGCGCGATGGATTCGGAAATCCGCTCACGCAGCTGCCACAGATTCTGGGCCTGAGTCTCGCTCTGGCTGATCACGCCATCCAGCACCCAGCCGTTCTCCACACACTGCTCGAACAGGCTCATGGCGTCGTCCATCACTTGGTCGGACACCGCCTCGAATTCCAGCAAGGCGTAATACGGCGCTTCGGTTTCGAACGGCGCCTGCACCTGACCGTGGGCCAGCACATGGCCCATGGCCTGATGGGAGAAGAACTCGTAGGCGGTCAGATCAATCTGCTTCTGGAAGGTCTGCAACACATCCATGGTGTTGGTCAGATCGTTCAGGCCCAGCACCAGTACGGTCAGGTTGTCCGGCTTGCGGGCAAGCTTCATGGTGGCTTCGGTGATGAAGCCCAGGGTGCCCTCGGCCCCGATAAACAGGTGCCGCAGATCGTAACCGGTGTTGTTCTTCTCCAGATCTTTGTTGAGATCCAGCACGTCGCCCTTGCCGGTCACCACTTTCAGGCCGGCCACCCAGTCCCGGCTCATACCGTAGCGGATAACCTTGATACCACCGGCGTTGGTGGACAAATTGCCACCCAGCTGGCTGGAGCCGGCGGAGGCAAAGTCTACCGGGTAATAGAGACCGTTCTCTTCCGCGAAGGTTTGCAGCTGCTCCGTCACCACGCCGGCCTGGCATTTGACTGTGCGGTCGCTGGCGCTGAAATCCAGAATCTGGTTCATGTTATCGAACGCCACCACCACTTCGCCGTTGGCGGCCACCGCGCCGGCACTCAGGCCTGTGCGACCGCCAGACGGCACCAGGGCGACCTGATTGTCGTTGGCAAACCGAACCAGCGCCTGCACCTGCTCGGTGGTTTTCGGCAACACAATGGCCAGCGGCTTCGGCGGATAGATTTTAGTCCAGTCCTTGCCGTAGTTTTCCAGGTCCGCGGGGTCGGTCAGCACCTTGCCCTGGGCATCGCCGGTGGCAATCAGATCTCTGAGAGAGTCGATAATCTGTTCAGAATTCATGAGGCTAAAGGTCTCGTAAGGGTTCGACGGCCGGTCATTTCGAGCCTGATCGCTGGGCAATCGCCAAACAGTTAATTCAGGCAATCCGACGCGCTGTGAAAATCTGCGTTTATGGTATCATACCGCCCCTGTTCTGTGAGCCAGCCTGACGATCACTGGTTCCAGGTCATTTCACGTGACGAAAGGTTCGGAAGCAAGCCCATGTCAAATACGTCTCTCGAAAAGAGCAAAATCCGGATCCTGCTGCTGGAAGGCGTGCATCAATCTGCTATTGATACCCTGAATGCCGCAGGCTATACCAACATCGAGTATCTGACTCACTCGCTGGCCGAGGAAGACCTGATTGAGAAGATTGCCGATGCGCACTTCGTCGGGATCCGCTCGCGCACCCAGCTGACCGAGAAAGTATTTGATGCCGCCAGGAAACTGGTGGCCGTGGGCTGTTTCTGTATCGGCACCAACCAGGTGGATCTGCAGGCCGCGACCCGCCGTGGCGTTGCGGTGTTCAATGCGCCCTTCTCAAACACCCGCAGTGTGGCAGAACTGGTGCTGGCACAAGCGATTCTCCTGCTGCGTGGCGTGCCGGAGAAAAACGCCATGGCGCACCGTGGTGAGTGGCTGAAGTCCGCCAAGAACAGCTACGAAATCCGTGGCAAAAAGCTGGGCATCATCGGCTACGGCAACATCGGCACCCAGTTCAGCGTGCTGGCCGAGGGGCTGGGCATGGATGTCTACTTTTATGATGTGGTTTCGAAGCTGTCGATCGGCAACGCGACCCAGGTGGGCACCCTGCAGGAGCTGCTGAACATCTCTGACGTGGTCAGCCTGCACGTTCCGGAAACACCGGCCACCAAATACATGTTCAAGGCGGAGCAGTTCGCCCAGATGAAGCCCGGCTCCATCCTGATGAACGCCTCCCGCGGCACCGTGGTGGACATTGATGCCCTGGCCGATGCCCTCAAGAGCGGCAAGCTGTTGGGCGCAGCCATCGACGTATTCCCGGTGGAGCCAAAGTCCAACGACGAGGAGTTCATCTCTCCGTTGCGCGAGTTCGACAATGTCATTCTGACGCCCCACGTGGGCGGGTCCACCATTGAGGCCCAGGAAAACATCGGCCGCGAAGTGGCAGAAAAGCTGGCCATGTACAGCGACAACGGCACCTCCGTGTCGTCGGTGAACTTCCCCGAGGTGGCTCTGCCCTCCCACCCGAACCAGCACCGCTTGCTGCACATTCACGAGAACGTGCCGGGCGTGATGACCGAGATCAACCAGGTGTTTTCCGAGAACGGCATCAACATCTGTGGTCAGTACCTGCAGACCAAGGAAGACATCGGATATGTGGTGGTCGACGTGGACAAGGCCTATGGCGAGCTGGCGCTGAAGAAGCTGCTTGGAGTGAAAGGCACGATCCGCTGCCGCGTACTGTTCTGATACAACGAACAGGACGGACCTAAAAAAACGGGAGCCATTGGCTCCCGTTTTTTTGTTCCGGCTACATCACAATCTGATGCTTACTGCGGCACCCGCATCAGCAAGTTCGGGGAGCCTGCACCGAGACCACTAAGGACGTTGCTGGTGGACAAATCCAGGACAGTCGCCGCGACCTGATCCGGCGAAAGATTTGCCTGCTCGCCGAGAATCAGCGCAGCCATGCCCGCAACGTGCGGGGAGGCCATCGAGGTGCCACTGATGGTATTGGTTTCCGTGTCTGACTGGAACCAGGCGGCTGTGATGTTGGAGCCAGGCGCGAAGACATCGACGCAGGAGCCAAAGTTGGAGAAAGACGAGCGCTGATCGTTACGGGTGGTGCTGCCCACCGTGATCGCGCGTTCCACGCGGTTAGGCGATCCGGAGCAAGCATCGGTGTTATTGTTACCGGCGGCAACAACAAAAGTCACGCCCGCCGCAATCGCACCACGCACCGCATTATCCAGTGCCACGGAATTGCCGCCACCGAGAGACATATTGGCAATGGCGGGGG
Organism: Marinobacter sp. M-5; assembly: GCF_032911545.1. Lineage (NCBI taxonomy): Bacteria > Pseudomonadati > Pseudomonadota > Gammaproteobacteria > Pseudomonadales > Marinobacteraceae > Marinobacter > Marinobacter sp. M-5. Next base: position 790,270 of record NZ_JAWJEK010000001.1, on the reverse strand, counting down.
CCTGATGGTTCGCGGCTACCCAGTCTACGCCCGCAATCACATCCGCGTTAGCACCGGCACCAGAGCAGTCCAGCACCCGCACCGCCGCCACCGACGCCGACTTGGCGACACCGTATTGCGTACCCACCGCGGTGCTGGCCACGTGAGTGCCGTGGCCATTGCAATCGGTCACATCGGTGGGGTCGGCTTCGCCACCCAGGTTCAGCAGGGGCCCGAGCAGAGGCAAGCTACCGAAGCTCAGGAGCCCGGCTTGGTTGGCGGCGAAGTTCCGTCCTTCAATGACCCGGCCGGAGAATTCGGCGTGACTGGGCCGTATGCCGGTGTCGATAATGTAGACATTGCTGCCCGCACCACCAACGACGGGATAACGATACAGGCTGTCGAGCGGCAGGAAACTCTGATCAACCCGATCCAGCCCCCAGGTGGCGTTTTGCTGCTCCTGCAGGCTGACGGTCACGACACGGTCAGGTTCTACCGCCAACACGCCCGGCAGTGCCGACAGCAGGCTGGCCTGCCCCTCGGTCAGGGTGACCGCAGCTCCGGTGAGCGCTGCGCCGTACAGGTGGAGTACTTCGCCGCCCCCCACCGCACTCAGCAGTGACTCGACACTGGCTTGCAGGGAGGGTAGCCCCAGCAACTCCGGAATCCGGCTGTCGAGCGTGATGATGTACCGGCCCGGCAACAGGTCTCCGGGCTTCAGCGACTCATCGACACTGGGCTCGGGCTCGCCAATCCCGAGAAGGCCCAGTCCGCCCAGCAAACTGCCGTGAAGCATGGGGGCGGAGGCGGCCAGAGCGAGGCCTAGGCACATTGAAGGTATGAGTCTGCGGGTCATGGAGGCGATCCTTGGTTGTGGTTGTTCGCTTCTGATAGTTGAGCCGTAATCTGGCACAGAGCCGGCAGCAGACCCATGTCAACGAGGGCCAAATCCCGGTATCCGAACCGCTTTTAAGACGCCGCTCTAACGCCTTGACTTGAGAATCCCCGGAAAACGACCATGCTTATGGCAGTACAGGCGTTTTATCAACACACACGTTCACCAACAGGAGCAGTGATATGTCGATGAAGGAGTCCCTGTTACGCAAGCTGGAAACCCAGACAGAGCGCTGGAGTAAGCAAATCGACAGCCTGAGGGCTGACGCTGAACACAGAATGGCCAAGGCGAAAGATGACCAGGCCGAGGCCGAAATTCAGCGACAATTCTCTGAGAAGGTGCAGCAACTGGAGGACCGGATTGAGGGTGCCCGCCAAAAACTCGGAGAGATCCGTGATTCCGGCGAGGACCAACTCAAGAATCTGAAAGACCGAATCGAGGAGTGGCTCCCCAGCAACACCAACTGAGGGCATGAAAAAACCCCGGCGCACCAAAGCGGCGGGGTTTTTTTTGGCTGGACGCGCTTACTGCATCGGCACCAATGTCAGTTCAACCCGACGGTTCTGTTCCCGGCCGGACGCTGAATCGTTGGAGGCAATGGGGTAACGCGGACCGTAACCCACAGCGCGGGTGCGCTTCGGTTCAATGCCCTGGTTCAGCAGAAAATCCCGGACAGAACCGGCACGCCGCTCGCTGAGCAACTGGTTGTAACTCTGGGAACCGGTGCTGTCCGTGTGGCCTTCGATCTGAATGATGGTCTTGTCAAATTCCTGCAGCACCAGGCCGACCGACTCCAGCGTATTGCTGAAGGTCGGCTTAATGGTCGACTCGCTGGTATCGAACGTGATGTTGCCCGGCATGATCAGCTCGATCTCGTCACCGTTACGCACCACTCGAACACCGGAACCTTCCAGCTGGCGACGCAGCTGGGCTTCCTGCTTATCCATGTAGTAGCCGATGCCACCGCCAATGGCCGCTCCGCCAGCGGCACCGATCAGCGCGCCCTTACCCCGATCACTCTTGCTGGAGGTCGCCGCACCCACGGCTGCACCCCCGATGGCACCAATGATGCTGCCCTTGGTGGCGCTGGAGGTTTTCTCTTCGCCGGTGTAGGGGTCATACGTCATACAGCCGCCCAGACCAACTGTGGCAACCGCGAAAGCGAGAATAGTTTTCTTCACAGCATTCTCCTGAGATTGTTTTACTAGCAGGCCTCGGAAAGGGGCCTTGCGTGGTCGTTCAGAAAGGTATCAATGATGGTATTGAATACCGTTGCTTGCAAGTCTTGCGCTTCATTCACCAGATGATGACGACCGTCCGGTATTCGCAGTTCCTCAACCGAGGAAAATTTGTTTCTGATAATCCGCAAATTGTGTTGCCAGTCTACGGTCAGGTCTTTTTCACCCTGAACCACAGTAATCGGGTATTTGACCGGTCTGGCGGATTCGATATGCGGCACCCACTGCCTCAGGGCACTGACCCAATCCACGTGAACCGCCCGTGCCTGAAGCGGATCGTGCTCCCGAAGGAACTGCAGAAAGCGGGTGTTGCCGCTGTTCTGCGAGAATACCCGTCGCCAGCGTGTCAAAAACGGCTTGGCGATACTGTGCAACATCTTGGCGCCCAGCCAGCCTGCGGGTCTGACCAGGGGGGCCAGTAAAACAACGCGGCGGAAATCAGAGCTCTGCTGGTCATGGTGATTGGACAGCAGATAATCAATCAGAATCGCTCCGCCGGTGCTCTGGCCCACGGCGTACCAGGGCTCTCTCACCTTACCTTTTACCCCCGCGATCACTTCCGACAGCACCGCCTGATACTCGAGGAAGCTGCCAATGGCTGCAGGCGTCCCGCTGGACAGGCCGTGGCCCGGCTGATCATAAGCCAGCACATCGAACCCGGCACCCAGACAACGATCTATCAGCTGGCTGTACAGCCCCACGTGGTCAAAGTAGCCATGCAGAATAAACACGGTCCCTTTGCTCACAGCACCGTCCGGTGAACGAAAGTAATGCACCATCACTTGATGACGCCCTGCGCTGACATACCCCTGATGGTACTGCACATCGGGGTGCTCCACCCAGAGATCCAGCCCATAAAACCGGCAGTAGGCGACCATTTCATCGCTCAGTTCCCGGTTTCCTGCAGGGTCGAACGGCTCCAGGCGCGCCAGTAGCGAGCTACGGTGCCAGTCCGGGATTTCTATGGTATCTGTTTTCCAGTACACGTAGAGTTACACGCTTGTCATGAATGTGTCGTATTGATGGCCCTGAAGCCCCTTGCTCACATGAGCGTTCGGCACTAGGTTAGCACACCACCGTCTCATCACGGGCAGAACCTGATCATTCTCACGGAGAAATCCATGCTGCAAAATGTGCTTGAAGCCAGCCTGCGCCAGACCATGTGCCGAATCATCCGCCCATGGCTTCACCCGGCATTGCCAGTCTCCCTGCAACGTTCCCTGATTGCCCAGGCTTACCGCAGTTCGGTTCCACCCCGGGCCAGCAGGTTCACCAGCGTCAGTATCGGCGGGATACCGGCCACTCGTACCGAGCACGGGCAGCCCGGAACAGGCATCGTGCTTTACCTGCACGGCGGCGGCTACATCATCGGTTCGTCTTCGACCCATCGCGGCCTGACCGGCCATCTCGCCAAAGCGAGCGAACGCGCCGTCATTACGCCCGATTACCGACTGGCTCCGGAGCACCCGTTTCCCGCCGCACTGGAGGATGCCGAGGCAGCCTATGAAGCTCTTCTGACGGAGGGTCATGATCCCGCGTCCATCGCCATCGCCGGCGATTCAGCCGGTGGCGGCCTGACTATTGCGCTGGCCATGAGGCTGCGAGACAAGGGCAGGCCACTGCCGGGTTCACTCGCGGTGTTGTCGCCCTGGGTCGACCTCACGCACGAGCACCTGTACTCGCCGGAACGCGAACCGGTGCTGCAGCCCCGCTGGATCGACAAGGCTGCGCGCCTGTATTGCGGGCAGGAGTTGCGCACCCATCCGTTCATTTCACCGATTTTTGGCGATCTCAACGGCCTGCCACCGCTGCTGATCCAGGCGGGAAGCGAAGAGATTCTGCTCAACGATGCCCGGCGTCTCGCGGATCGCGCCGCGCAACAGGGTGTCGACACAAATCTCGAGATCTACAACAGCCTCTGGCACGTGTTCCAGGTGCACGCCGGTCAGCTTGACCGCGCAACCGACGCCATTAAGGTCATCGCCAGCCACATCAGCCAATCTCAGGCAAGGTAATCTCACCCCGCACCAGCGCCTCCTTGCGGGCTCGTGGCCACTGTTTGAGGTGCCACTCCAGCCGGGAGGCAACACTGCGATCGTTCACCGTTACCGAGAACACCAGTTCCAGCGGTCCCTTGCCCCTCAGGCTGCGGGCGCCCCTCGGCGCTCCGGCCTGATGCTCGGCAAACCGTCGCGCCACATCGGTGGTAATACCGGTGTACAACGCACCCCGTGCCGTCCGCACCATGTAAAGATGCCAGCGGCTCATGAACCGCTCACTCCGGCCAGCTTTGCCCGGGTTTTGTGCTGCTGGACCCAAAGCCCGGCGACAATGAGCACCAGCCCCACGTAAGTTGATGGCAGGATCACCTCGCCCAGAATCATCGAAATAAACACCAGAGACAGAAACGGCGAGATGAAAATCAGATTGCTCACACGGGAAGTGTTCTCGGCTTTTTTCATGGCGTAGGACCACAGCACAAAGGCGATGCCCATCTCGAACACCCCGACATAAACCGCCGCCGCCATCGCGGTGCCCGGCGCAACATCAAAGCCGTCGGTCAGCGCACAGACAGCGACGATCACCGGCAGCCCGCAAAGAAAGTTGAGAAACAGCCCCACCACCGGATCTCGGGTATCCCGGGTGGCGATAATCCAGTAAGACGCCCAGATCACCGTGCTGCCGATGGCCAGCCCGACGCCGAGCGGATCGGAAAACGTCAGCGACAGCACATCACCACGGGTGGCAATGACCACCACCCCGGCATAACAGACCAGGCCCGCCACCACGTCCAGTCGTCGCAGGCGCTGACCGAGAAAGGGCACCGACAGGTAAGCCAGCACCAGTGCCCAGGTGTAGTTCAGTGGCTGCGCCTCCTGGGCGGGCAGGCGGTCAAAGGCTCCGAACAACACAAAATAGTAGAGACAGGGATTGATCAGCCCCATTCCCACAGATTGCAGATACTGCCTGCCGGACAGTTCGAACACCCGATGCCATCGCCTCTGAGCCACCAGAATCAGCGCCATGACCAGCACCGATGCCGAACAGGCGATCGCCAGCATCTGGACCGGCGACAGGTCCCGCAACGAGAGCTTGAACGCGGTGGCCACCGTCGACCACAGCAAAACCGTGGCCAACCCGTAAAGCATGGCCTGCTTCTGATCAGGCATTGCTCTCTCCCGACTCGGCGTCGAGCCAGCGGTAAAGCGTGCGGCGATTGACCCCGAGTATCTGGGCCGCCCTGCGCTTGTTACCATCCACCGCTTTGATGACTTTGCTGACGTAACCCTGTTGCACCGTCTCCAGGGTTGGCCACTCGGCCAGGTTGCCGGAACGGGTATCGGTTTCTCCGGACGGCGGTTCCGCCTGGCGCTTCCGGATCCGTGCCGGCAGGTGCTCGGGCTGGATGACATCACCGTCACAGAAGGTCACAGCCCGCTCGATGGCACTGCCCAATTCCCGCACATTACCGGGAAATGGGTAATCCGTCAGGGTTTGTGATGTCACCTCACTCAAGCGCATGAACCCGCGGTTATGGCGGCGGGCCGCCTCACGGAGAAAATGCATCGACAACAGGTCGACGTCGTCGTCCCGGTCTCTTAACGGCGGGACCAACAAGGCGAGTGTTTCCAGCCGGTAATACAGATCCTCCCTGAACGCGCCCTCCTCGACGGCCTTGAGCAGATTGACGTGGGTCGCCGCGATGATGCGCACATCCACTGACTCCTCGTGATCAGCACCCACAGGTTTGATCGTGCCTTCCTGCAGCACGCGCAACAGCTTTGCCTGCAAGGCCAGCGGCATTTCACCGATCTCATCCAGCAGCAGCGTGCCACCGTTCGCCTCCGCAAACAGCCCCTTACGCGCCTGTTTGGCACCAGTAAACGCGCCTGCCTCGTGACCAAAAAACTCGCTTTCCATCAATTCCTGGGGAATGCCTGCACAGTTGACCGGCAGAAAGGGCCGGGCTTTCCGATCGCTCTCATCATGAATGGCATGGGCCACCAGCTCCTTACCGGTGCCACTCTCGCCATTGATCAAAACCGCGGCACCGCTTCGTGCCACCTGGCGGATTTCCGTGCGCAAGCGGCGCATGGCCGCGCTGTTACCCACCAACCCCATTGACGCGTCGTCGTCGCTGCGGGATTTGTATCGGGCGAGCTCACTGGTGATTGCCGCCTGGGACAACAAACGTCTGATTTTCAGCCGCAGGTGATCGGTCGACAGCGGTTTGGTAAGGAAATCATCTGCACCGGCCTTCAGGGCATCCACCGCCTGATCGACCGTACCGAACGCGGTGATGATAATGAAGGGCACCGAACGTCCCGCCGCCTGGAGCTCCCGCAGCACCGACAGACCGTCGTCATCGGGAAGTCGCAGATCCGATACGATCAGATCCGGCATGCTGGCCCGCGCCTTGGTTTGAGCCTCCTCTGCCGTGGCCGCGACTTCCACCCGGTAGCCATCCAGTTCCAGCTCTTCCGCCAGCAGCGCGCGCAGGCTGGCATCGTCCTCCACCAGCAGAATGGTGGGTTGATGGACCGAAGACAGGTCAGAGTTCATCGGCATTTACCTCCGTCCAGAGCAGACTCATGCAGCAACCACCGTATTGGCTTTCGCCAACCTCCGCGTAGCCACCGTGTTCTTTCAGAACGCTACCCACGACTGCCAGACCCAGGCCGGTGCCCTGACCGGCAGGGCGGGTGCTGTAGAAAGGTTCGAAAACACGCTCCCGTACCTCCGGGGCGATGCCCGGACCGTCATCTTCCACTCGCACTTCCCACTGCTTGTCCCTGCGCAGCAGCGACACCTCGACGAGGGTTTGACTCGCCTGGCAGGCATTGCGAATGACATTCAGACAGGCCAGCTCCAGCCGAGTGGGCTCTGCCTTGATCTCTGCCAGCTGGTCCAGCCCATGGGTCTTCACGCAGGTGGCGCTGCATTTGGGGTCATCCCCGAGTCGCCGTGTGACGTCCCGTAGTACCGCCGCCAGGTCCGTGGTGCGCCTTGAATCCGGCACATGGCGAAAACAGTCCAGCAACTGCTGGATGATCAGCGTCATCCGCTCCACCTGATGTTCGATATCACCCAAGTGGCGATCCTGACCAGCCTGCAGGCCTTCACGTCGCAGGATATTGGCGCGCCCCTGCACAACACTCAGAGGGGCACCCAGTTCGTGGGCCACACCGCCGGCCACCCGGCCGATCATTGCGACCTTTTCCTGGTACTCCAGCCGCTCCGCCAGTTCCCGCTCGCGAATGACCCGCTCACTGATTTCCTGCTCTGCCGAGGTCATACGCTCGCCCATATCCTGCAAGCCTTCGTGTATCTGTCGCAGCTCGCGGGGACCGCCGGCCGGTTCATCCACACGCCAGTTGCCCGGCTCCATGCCATACATGATTTCCAGCAAGCGACTGACGTGACGACCCACCGCGCCGTAATGGCCAAGCACGACCACCAGAATCACCGACAGCGACAGGGCGGACCAGATGATAACGGCCCACAGCCGGCTCGAAGCCACCCGTTTGTGGAAATCACTGCGCTTGCGGGTAATCTGCAAGAGGCCCTGAATGCGGCCATCCTCAGCCACCAACGGGGTGAACTGGGAAAATACGGATTCACCATCCACCCGGCGGAATGCCCCGCCCAGTTCACCGCTGGCAATCACCCGCTCTGCACTCTCGCTGCTACGGACGTCACTGTCGGCAACGCCCAGGCTGGCCACCTGGTTGCCCGCGTCATCAAAAACCGAGGCACCGTACACACGACCGATCCGGAAGATGGACTCCAGTGATTCACCCATCACGATCTCGTCACCTTCCGACATAGCTCTGGAGAGCGGGCCACTGACCGCTCTGGACACCAGCTCAAGGTCCTCACGGAGACGCTCATTCAGGTTCCGCTCAACCGCAGTCAGGCCGAAGTATATCGCCAGGCCACTGAACAGCATGAGCGGCACCACGATACTGAGAACCAGCGTCAGGCGCAGAGAACGGAACATTCTCCCCGCCTTGAGTACCGGGCGTTGCATAACGGTCACTCCGACAAAATGTCACACATTTTTGCCACATGTGGCATTTAGCCACAACCTCCTTTACACAAAATTAACCACTGAAAAACCTATAAACTATTGTTTTAAATGCGGTTATATTTTTTTAAAAGAGATTGGCACGCCATGTGAAGAGACTCAGAGCACGAAGAGCCATTCGCTGAAACGGCAACGATGAATACCAGTGGCTGAGCCCGGCACGGGTCGGGTAGACAGCCCTCAACCAAAGGAAAGGAGTATCGCTATGAACAAACTACTCACATCACTGACGGTTTCCATGGCACTGCTCGCAGCCGGTCCTGCGCTGGCACAGCAAAGCCAGCAACAGGAGCCGGCCCAGACCGGCCAGGAAGGCTACAGCGATCCGGCCGCGGCGGGCAGCCAGAGCACCAACTATAACGACGCGGAGCTGAAGAAATTTGTTGAGGCACAAGCCGGCATCAACAGCATCCGTGACGAGTATATGGCGAAAATCGAGGATTCAGAGTCTCAGGAGCAGGCTCAGGAACTACAGATGGAAGCCAACGATGAGATGGTTAGCGTGATCGAGGATTCCGGCCTCGACATTCCGACCTACAACGCGATCGCCACGGCTTACAACAGCGAGCCGAGAGTGCGTAACCGCGTAGACGCACTGATGTAAGCCGTCCACCTGCCATCAGCGTCAGCCCAGAGCCCCGCTCCGGCGGGGATTTTTTTGTGCCCGGTCAGACCGTTGCAACGGGTACCGATACCAGCCGCACCCCTTCCGCAGCGAGCGCTTCCGACCCGCGCATGGTGAGGTCCGTCTTGAAACGGAACTGATCCCGGGGGTCGAGCGGGTAGGCCTTGATTTTGTACTGCATCCCGTAAGGCTTGTTCTGCACCGACACCCTGACCGGCTGCTGCGTTTTGACCAGGGGGCTGGTGAAGGCAACGTCTCGCAGTGTATCCAGAATCGCGCGGACGTCATGATGGGGTTCAGCGTGGAACTCGGTGACGCACATCAGGTTATCGGAGCCGTCGTTTCCGTTGGCAATCAACGCCGTCCACAACGTGCTGTGGGGGATGATCACCACGTCGTCGTCGGGTGTCACGATCTCCGCAGAACGGGTACCGATGGACTTTACCTCGCCATATTTGCCATTTACGTCGATCCAGTCTCCGGGACGATAAGGCATCTCATAAAGTGTCACAATGCCGGCAATCAGGCTGTTGGCGTAGTCCTTGAAGGCAAACCCGAGGGCCAGCGCCAGGGCGCCGAAAATCGCAATCATGTTTTCGAACGACGGCTCCACCAGAACCGGAACCACCAGCACGATGGTGACAATGATCACCAGCAGCCGAACCAGTGGCACCGACGCCAGCAGATACAATCGTGCCTTGCCACCGAGCTGATGAGCCACCCGCGGCACAAGGTTCTGCACCACCATGATCACGGCGGACGCCAGCACCACCAGAAACAGGGCCTCCAGTAGTGCATCGACAGTTATATCGGAAAAGGCCGCGCTCAGACCAAGGTCACCCATGCTGTACTCCTGTCAAAACGGATCGACGGGGAAACCGTCGCTCTGCAATTGCCGCCGAATAGCCGGGTAACCGAGCGGGGTGATCCGCCACCTGGCCCCCTCCTCCTGGAAAGCCACCAGATCGGCCCGCCGCAACCGATTCAACACCAGAGCCACTTCATGCCCGGTCAACCCGGTGACCAGTTCAAGGCGGTCTTCATTGAGCGCGTCGTGCAGCAGCAACGCGTGCAGGGTCAGTGCCGCCCCCCGCCCCACCGTGACCGGCATCGAAGGCAGGCTGAGTTTTTCCAGCGGCGCGACCCAGCACGCCGGCCGGGTCGCCGGATGATGATCATCCTGCCTGTCGCGTGCCTGCTGCTCCTCGTCCGGGCGAGCCCGCAAGGCCTTTTGCCAGATTGCCAGGGCCACACCGGGAATACCCCGGGAAAGTGCGGCCAGATCACGAAGGAAACTGGCAGACTTCTGACCTTCATCGAGCTGATCCGCGGCAGCGGGCAGAACCCACAGCCCGCTGTCCGACATACGCGCCACCACGCCCTGCCGATTGCGCCGGGATGCCAGGTCATTGAGCCAGTGCCCAAGCAGCTCCCCGTGCATGGGAGCCGGTGTCAGTGCCTTAAAACGGGCGTCCGGCAGGCAATGACTCCAGAACTGCCAACACCAGCTGGTACAGCCCACCAAACCCTCGCCGGCACGGCCGGCGGCGACACGCTTCAGCAGCTCCCGGATCAGTTCGAGGCCCGAGCGATGGCGGAGCCAGAATGCCGAGAGTTCCGGAATCACCCAGGGCTGCGTCAGATCGCAGGCGTCCCACCAGGCCCGGGCGTCTCCCGCAGACAACAGCAGGTTATCCGGGGGCGTAATGAGTCGACGGGAGGCGCCATGCGTATCGTCCGCCAGCACCTGCAACGCCTTGTGTATGCCCGAGAACGGCGGCGCCACCAGAAACGTCACCGGGTTGTCCGCCGCACTTTCCTCGGCAGACGCCAGTAACAGCATGGCCATCCGCGCGTAATCCCGATCCGGCGCAAACCGCTCTAACTGAAGTTGCGACAGCACGGGCAGGTCATCAAGGCTGTCGAAGGCCTCATTATCCGGCGCGATACCGGCGCGAAGCTGGCCCCAGACGTTCCGAACAGCGCCCTTGATGGACCGGTGCACGGAGGTTTCAGGGAGCCGCCACTCTTCAATGGGCATCAACCCACCGGGCAACTCCGGAAGGATCGTTTGGTGTAAGGCATCATTCGCCAAGCGGAGCACTCCCATACAGCAAAACGGGTTTTATTCCGGCACCAGCCAGTTCATCGAGGTCGATACGTCGAGCGCTTCCTCACCCGACACCTCGGCCAACATCGCCGCCAGGCGCTCTTCAAAACCCCATGGCGCATTCACCACCAACATCCCGGAGCCGACCATCCCTCTGGTGGGTGGGCGCTTAAGGTGCACTTCACTGCACAGCACCGGCTTTACCGGACCGTCCACCACCGCACGTTTCAGCACCTGCTCATGGCCTGTCGTCAATATCGGATACCAGACAAGATAGACGCCATGGCGGCATTTGCACCAGGCCCTCCCCAGAGTATCGGCCACCTGCTGATAGTCGGATTTGATTTCGTAGGACGGGTCCATCAACACCAACAGCCGCGGCGCCGGCGGTGGCAACTGCCGCAACAACCCCCGCAGACCATCCTCACGGAAGACGCGGACCTGACCACGCCCGGCCCAGTCCGACAGCTGCTCGCCCTCAGTGGGATGAAGTTCGAAGGCGGTGAACGCGTCCTGGGCACGCTGGAAACGCCGGAACCACTCCGGTGAACCCGGATACTTACGCAAGGGCAAGCCGGGCGGGTTCATCTTCGTCAACACGGCCAGCAGCGGCTGCCAGTCATCACCCAGAGACAATCCAGCCGCCCAGAGCTTCTGCACGCCCTGGTCCGCCTCGGCAGTCTTACGGGAGCGTTCACTGCTCAGATCGTAAAGGGCACTGCCGGCGTGGGTATCAAAACATGCAATCCCGCCCGGCTTGGCCTGCATCATGCGCAACGCCAGCACCTGGGCGGCGTGCTTCTGGACATCCGCAAAATTGCCGGCGTGAAAGCCGTGTAGGTAACTGAGCATGGAGCATCCTGTGGCCGTTCATCATCGTTAGCACGCATTAGGCCCGAACATCCTCAGGGGGGCAAGCCAACTGGGGCCCAGGCGTTGGCCCTGTTATGATGCCAGCAACCCCGCATTCATTGGAGACAACCTTGTCCGCGAAAGCTACGTCAGCCAGATCCGGCAATGCCACAGAGCAGCTCTACGCACTGATCGCCAACGAGGAAGACGCAAGAGTCTGCAAAGACATTCCCGAGGAAGCGTGTCGGGAAGTGCCCCGTAATTTCTTTCTTATTCTGGCCAGCAACGTACTGACCAAACTCGGTGATCTGCTGATCAGCCCAAAGACCGTGCTGGCCTGGTTGCTGAGCGCCGTGGGCGCGCCGGCGCTGGTGGCCTGGCTGGTTCCGATCCGGGAGTCCGGATCCATGGTGCCACAGATGGTCATCGCGGCATGGGTGCGACGCAAGCCCGTACGCAAATGGTTCTGGACCCTTGGCAGTGTCGGCCAGGCCATCAGCGTTGTGGCTATGGCCGGCAGCATCTGGTTTTTCGAGGGTTATGTGGCCGGCGGCGGCCTGATCGCCGCGCTGGTCGCGTTTTCCCTCGCCCGGGGCTTTTGCTCCGTCTCCATGAAAGATATCCAGGGCAAATGCATTCCGAAAACCCGCCGCGGACGGTTGTCCGGGCTGGCCACAACCATCGGCGGCACCGCAACAGTGGTACTGACAGCGCTACTGTTCTGGGACCGGGGCGACCCTGGCGTCGGATTCTATACCGTGCTGCTGTTGCTCGCCGCCGGCCTCTGGATCATCGCCGGCATACTGTTTGCCAATATTCAGGAACATGAAGGCGAAACCGACGGCGGTGACAACGCCATCCGTGAGGCCTTCAACAGTCTGTACTTGCTGAGAGACGACGCGCCCTTCCGGCATTTCGTTATCACCCGGGCCCTGCTGCTGTGTTCGGCCCTGGGCGCCCCTTATTTCGTGGTACTGGCGCAGAAAGAGGCCGACAACGATTGGTTGTTGGGTGTTTTCCTGTTGGCAAGCAGCCTGGCCAGTTCCGTGAGTGCCAGCTTCTGGGGCTGGATGGCGGACACTTCCAGCCGACGGGTGATGATCCGCGGTGCCTCGATGGCCAGCGCTGTGTGCCTTCTGGTGGGCGTGATTGCCCTGTTTGCAGGCGAACGAACCGGCACGACCTGGTTCTATCCAGCGGCTTTTTTTATTCTGAGCATAGCCCATGCCGGCGTTCGCCTGGGCCGCAAAACCTATCTGATTGACATGGCCGGGGGCAACAAACGCACCGACTACACCGCGGTGAGTAACACGGTCATCGGTGTTCTGCTGCTCGTCATCGGCGGCTTCACAGCACTTGTTTCACTGGCTTCAGACATTGCCGTCGTTGTGACCCTGGGGCTGATGGGCCTGGCGGGGGCACTCAGTGCCATGCGCCTGCGGGAAGTCACCAACGATTGACCAAGAAAACCATGAACTGAATCACCAGGATCAATGTTTTGCTGCCCCGGTCCAGTAACATTCAACCACGAGCAGAACTCCATGCCCGGTGTGGTGGACGTGCAAACCAGTAGGCTGATCCATACGGCCTTTGGCTGGTACGCGATGACGCGCGAACACTATGACCGGTGCCCTGTGTGCCGAAGCTTACATTCTAAACCAGAGCCGGATTGCCTGATGGCGCCGGAGGGTTTTCAGCGCCCTGAAAAAAACCCGCATCGTGATGCGGGTTTTTCAGTTTTTTACTCTGACTGCAAACGCGCCGTACCTGCGCGCCTACAGCGCGGTGGTACTGGCACAGGCGCCGATCACATTCAGCTCGCCAACGACATTGAGCAATCCGCCATACTGAATATCCACAGCGTTGAACGCCAGCGTGGTATCCGCCAGCGTAAAGGCAGCCGCCGCGTCTCCTAACAAGCCCAGCAAGTCCAGAGTCAACACCTCCGTTCCGGAGAAAGTCTCCTGCACGACGCCATTAAGCCTGGTGCGGATGGTGACGTCCTCCAGCAAAGCCAGACTCACCAAACTTCCCCCCGAACCGCTAAGGGCAATGCCGAGCCGGTTCGGCGCCGGGTAGGTAAACGAATCCTCGATATTCAACGTAACGCTGCCACCCACGTTCGCCGTCAGAATCAACGACGTTGAGTTTGTCAGAATCTGGTCAACTGCGTTATCGGGATTCTGAACGGCACAGGCCAAACAGAGGCCGCCGATCGTTCCATTGGCGACAACGACGTTGTCCGGCCCATTCACCAAAGGCTTGAAGGGGTCATCAACGCCCAATCCGCAGGCGTACTCGTCTTCGCCGTCTGCCAGGGTACAGGCGTCGCCGACGCCATCGGTATTGGTATCTTCCTGACCCGGATTGGCAACGGTAGGGCAGTTGTCCGTCGAGTCGGGAACACCGTCCTCGTCAGTGTCACGGGGATCGTCAGCGGGATCACACAGGTCGTCCGGGTCCTGCGGACAAGGGTCAAACGGATTGTCTGTGCCGTCGCCATCAATATCCACATCACAGGCATCGCCCACGCCGTCACCGTCCTGGTCTGCCTGATTGGCGTTCGGCACCAGTGGGCAGTTGTCCGTCACGTCCGGGGTGCCATCGCCATCGCTGTCTGCCGCACTCAGATCTCCGCCGACGGCACCGTCCGAGCCACCAGTACTGTCCGACTTGCAGCCGCCCAGCGCCAGAGTTGCGGCGAACAACAAAGCCAAATACCACTTGAATCCGTTCATGTTCATTGTGTCGCTCCTGTGCCAGCTCCGCGGGAAATCACGTTGAATTCGACGCGACGATTCCGTTCGCGTCCTTCTTCGGTATCGTTGCCGCGCACCGGCTGTGACTCACCATAACCGTTGGCACGCATCTGGTCCGGAGAGACACCAAGATCGATCAGATAATCGCGCACCGAATCGGCGCGGCGCTGGGAGAGCTCACGGTTGTATTCCTCGGCGCCCACACTGTCGGTATGACCAGCCAGCTCCACCCGGAGATCGGCCTGCCCTTTGAGCGCATCCGCCGTGCGAACCAGCAAATCCCGGGCATTGGCGGTCAAGCGGTCGGAATTGAAATCGAAGGTCACACCCAGCAGGACCACGGATTGCGCCCTGTCGGTCTTAACGCAACCCACGGAGTCCACTTCCAGTCCTTGCAGGGTATTCGGACACTGATCCACGCCATCAACAACGCCGTCGGAATCGGAATCGGCGAAGTCCTTCTCGACCAACACCTCGCGCTCGACAATGGTGGTTTTCTCAATGATCTGCCGGCGAACCGCGCCAATTGGCACAGTCAGCCCCAGACTGAAGTGAATATCAGATTGCCCACTGTCAAAGGAGTCGTAAAAGTAGCGGGCATCACCGCGGATACGGAGCCCGGACTGAGTCAGCGGAGATGTCAGCAAGCCAAGGCCGGCATTGGCAAACCCACCAAACTCACTGGAGGAATTATTGGCCACGTCATTGCGGGAAACGCCTCCACCGATCAGCGCATAAGGCGAGAACTCGTTGTCGCCGAAAAAGCGATAGCTGATGTCCGCGCCCAATCCCTGTTGGTAATAGTCGGTAAACCCGGATTCACCGGTTTCAATCACGCCGCCAAAACCCTGGGGCTCGAACCACCAGTGCTTATCCAGACGGACGCCGTAGATGGCTCTGACCGCAGAGCCGTACTCATCGGTTCGGTCGCTGTCGGGATCGATGTAGACGCCCATCACGGATAACTCACGGGTGTGCTGGATGCTGTCTGCAGCCAGACCCATACCGGGGACAAGGGTTATACATAAGCCAGTAGCCCATAGGGCAGGGATTTTCGTTGGATTCCGCATTCCTGATGTTCTCCATCTCACGATACCGTGGAAGCTGACATGTCGTCACTCTGAACAAAACCTTTAAAAGTATAGGAGAGAAATTAGTAAAAGCTTGGTCCGGACGCCGAAAAATGGCGTCAACAAAGCAATGACACTTTTGAGTGACGGATTCCGGAGTGAGCGTTGATCAAAAGGATGACTGAAAGGAAAAAAGAGTGATCTTCCCATGCAATTGAATTGCATGAATTTTAAAAAACGCGACGCTCTCTCTTGGACAGAGGCAAACGAGGACGGAGGACAAACGTCATTATTTCGTCACTGAATCATTCATCTCAGCGACTGCTGAATTATCAAAACTAATTCTGGAATGTTATCAAAAATTGACCTGGATCAACGGAGCTGGCCCATAAAGACACCCCTGACACCCTCACAACGACTTGCCATCGTTGAGCGCCAGGGCCCCCTTGACGATCCGGTAAATGAACCAGATGGCGATGCCGAGCAGAAAGAACCAGCCAATGATCAGCGGTGCGGTCAGCGTGCCGATGACCAGCCACAACAGCCCGATCCAGAAACTGCGGATCTGCCAGCGAAAGTGGGACTCAATCCAGGTGCCGGCGACGTCGTCCATCTTAACGTAATTGATGATCACCCCGATCAACGCGGTGATCCCGATGAAGAAGAACAAGCCCTGGAGAATATAAACCAGCACGGCCAGGTTGCGAGCAGGATCGGTGCGGCGTGCAACGGGGTCGGAATCGGCGGGAATGAAGTCGTGGTCAGCCACTGGGTGCTCCTATCGGGTCATTACCGCGAGTCTACCACCGGGCTGGCAGCCACGGAACGTCTAAACCTCAGTGATTGTCCGGACGGTAGCCGACCCGGAACCCACCCCAGTGGCGGCCGTTCACGAACACTGGTACGGAAAGGTCGTGCATGATTTCGCCGGTGTCGCGGCGGTAGGTCTGCAGCAGCATGTCCTGGGTGTGGTTGCCGCAACGGGCTCCGGTGCGATCGTTGAACATACGCTTGCTGCGGCTCTTCACCAGATCCGCCTCCGGGTTACCTGTTGGAGCGTGGGCAAAATCCCGATTATGAGTGGGCACATAACCGTCTGGTGCCGTGGCGATGGCGAATACCACCGAATCATGTGAGTCCTTGACCTGCTCCTGTACAGGTGGCAATTGCTGGTCGGTAAACTGGTCGAACGCGCTGGAAAACTTTGGTGGCCAGGTGTCTGGAATCGGCGTGCGAGTTCTGTCGAACAACGCACCTTCTCGGATCTTTCCCTCGCCAATGGCCGCTTCAAGGAGTTTTCCGATCCGGTCTGCCCCGGCCCGCGCCTGCTCGTAAAAGTAACGGTGGTAACTGGCGTCACTGTTCAGGGCAAAGGCCGCGTTTGCCTGCTCCGCCAGTTCCATCAGCGTTGCGGCCTGCTCCGCCAGCGAGACGACACTCTGATCACTCTCGGAAATCTGGTCGCGCACGGTCTCGATCGCGCCGTACACGCGCTCCAGACTTTGCTCGTTGTGCTGATCGCTTTCCGCGATGCTGACAACCCGCTGCCGCAACTGGTCGGACTGGTCGCGGATCTGATCCAGTTGCTCACCAACACTCTCAACAGACGTGAGCCCCACCTCAACACTGCGCGCCAGATCTTCGATTCGGGATACGATGAGGGTGGTGTCCGTGCGGATTTCCTGCAGGGTTTCTGCCACTTCGCTGGTCGCCTGCGCGGTGCGCCCCGCCAGTTGTCGCACCTCATCTGCGACGACCGCAAATCCCCGCCCCTGATCACCGGCCCGAGCAGCCTCTATGGCTGCATTCAGTGCCAGCAGGTTGGTCTGTTCAGCAATGCCTTGGATAGTGGAGGTCACGCCCTGAATGCGATTGGATTTCTCATTCAGCTCCTGAATCAGCGTGAGATTCTCACCGGATTGCTGATGCACCATACGCACGCTTTCGATGGCATCGGTCAGTGACTGCCGGCCCTCTGCGCTGATCTCGCTGGCTTGCCGCGCCATAGCGGCAGCATCGGTTGCCTGGCGCGCCGACTCCCGCACGGTCTCGGTGATCTGGCCCGTGTAATCGGCCATCTGTGCGGTTTCTTCGACCTGTCTGTCCAGGCGCAGCTTGAGCTGATCGGCCGCAAACGACACCTGGGCGGCGGAAATGGCGTTCTTGTCGGCGCTGCCTGAGAGCGTGCTCACCAGCGCCCTCCCCGCCCGCGCATCTGCAAGCAGGCGCTCACAGTGGCCATGCAGCGGGCTCTTGGCCGGCAGCTCTTCGGAATCCAGTGCTTTCAGCCCGAGCTCAACCGGTTCCAGCACCCGCAACACTAGGTAAACCGAAGCGGCGACCAGCCCCACGATCACACCCACCAGCATTGACACGAACTCCAGTCCCATCAACGGCGATATCAATGCGGCGCCAACGGCAACACACAAGCCGATAGCCAGCCCAACCAACAGCACAGGACGCGCAAGTAATCCCATGGCAACCTCGTTTTTATCGTTATCAATGAATACTGCATGCCACTGAAGGCCCCTCTCGAGAGTAACCAATCGAACCGTTTTAATAACTGAGACTTTAGTTGATTTTACCGCCGGCCAGGCAGCACGAAAGGGCAGCCACGACCCGGCAGAATCCTGTCAAAAATCTTTTACCGTTCTGTCACCGGCCTGAACCCCGGGTGTCACAAAACTCACGGATGCTCTCCGATGAGCCCCCTCATATCCATATAAATCGGCCAAAGGGGCGAACTCTTTTACCGCATCATTTTTTAATCAGAGACCAAGGAGAGAGATGGGGCACCATCCGGTTGAGGACAGCAACAACAGCAATAACCGTCCGTTTGAGGAGATCATCAACGCCAGGCTTTCCCGCCGCAGAATGCTGACCGGAACGGCATCGGCGGCCACCGTCAGCGTTCTCGGCGCCTTTGGCCTGGCCGCCTGTGGCGGCAGCCGCAGCAGCAACAGTGGCAGTGCCGGTACGCCGGCAGATACGGGCGGTCTCACCGTCGCCCCGAACAAGCTCGGGTTCCGCGCCGTGCCCACCAGCCTCGAGGACAGGGTGATTGTGCCCGAGGGTTACCGTGCTGACGTGCTCTACGCCAAGGGTGATCCGCTGATCAGCGGGCTGGCCCCATTCCGCAATGACGGCACAGACGTGGACTATGACAATCGCTCTGGCGATGAACACGACGGCATGCACTTCTTCGGACTGAACAGCAACGGCCAGTACGACGCCACTGTTTCGGACCGCGGCATTCTGGTACTGAATCATGAAAACCTTGAGGACACGACGCTCCACGAGACCACCACTGCAAAACAGGACGCTATCGACGCCAGTGACGCGGCTACCCTGAAGAAAATCGTCGACCGCGAAATGGGCGGGCATGGCGTGTCCTGCGTCGAGGTCAGAAAAACCGACGGTAAATGGTCTGTGGTGCTCGACTCCCCCTACAACCGCCGGCTCACCATTTTTACAGAAATGGACATGAAGGGCCCTGTCGCCGGTGCCGATTTCGTCAGAACCCGGCTGTCTCCAGACGGCAGCAAGCGCTTCGGCACGATGAACAACTGTGCTAATGGCTACACCCCCTGGGGCACCTACCTGGCGGCCGAGGAAAACTGGTACGCGTATTTTGCTACGCTGGAGACGGCCGAACTCGACGCCCTGTCCGACAAGGAAAAGGCCTGGGTGGCGCGCTACGGGATCGGCGCCGCCTGGGCCTACCGCCAGTGGGACCTGGTCTCTGGCGACCAGTACGCCCGCTTCGACATTTCCGCCATGGGCGCCTCTGCCACTGATGACTTCCGCAACGAAGCCAATGCTCACGGCTATATCACCGAGGTTGATCCTTTCCGGCCAGCCCAGAAGCCACGGGTGCGTACCGCGTTCGGCCGCTTCTCTCACGAAGGTGCCTGGGTCGCACCGGTAAAAGCTGGCCAGCCGGTGGTGATCTATTCTGGCGACGATTCCCGCCGCGAATACATGTACAAGTATGTTTCTGCGGTGGCCTGGGATCCGGCCGACGCCAATGCGGGGCTGGTCGCTGGCGACAAGTATCTCGATGAGGGCACGCTCTACGTGGCAGTCTTCAATGAGGATGGCTCCGGATCCTGGAAGGCGCTGAGCATCGACAACCCGGAACTGGCCGGTACCCAGACTTATCAACTGGATGACACCACCAGTCTGGATTTTGACTTCCAGAATCAGGCCGAGGTTCTGGCCAGCGCCCGCCTCGCTGCCGACGTGCTCGGCGCCACTCCAATGGATCGACCAGAATGGGCCGCCGTCAACCCGCTCAATGGCGATGTCTATCTCACCCTCACCAACGGCAACGCAAGCAACCGGCCGGCAGACCAGCTGGATGGCGCCAACCCACGCGCGATCAATGCCAACGGGCACATTATTCGCTGGAAAGAGGACAACGCCAATCATGCCGCCACGGCGTTCGAATGGGATATCTTCCTGTTCGGAGCGTCAGCCGACGCAAGCACCGACTTCAATGTGTCCGGCCTGACCGCAGACAACGAATTCTCCAGTCCGGATGGCCTGTTCATTGATCCTCGAGGCGTGCTCTGGATTCAGACAGACGACGGCTCCAGCGGTATCCGCAGCACCACCAACAACCAGATGCTGGTGGCCATTCCCGGCACGGTCGGTGACGGTGAGAGCGTCACGGTGACCACCTCCGACAGCAGTGATCAGGCTTCCACCCCCACCTTTGTGGGACAGAGTGCCGAAGCGGTGCAGTTGAAGCGGTTCCTGGTAGGCCCCCGGGGCTGTGAAATCACCGGCATTACGATGACCGCCGATGCCCGTTCGCTGTTCATCAATGTCCAGCACCCGGGCGAAGGCGGATCGGCGGCGGAGTTCAACCGCGACGTCAGCACCTGGCCGGCAACCTCCGGCGACGCAACAGCGGTCGGTGAAGCCGACAATCGCCCACGCTCAGCAACCATTGTGATCTATCGGGAAGACGGCGGCGAAATCGCTATCTGACCTGGCAGGCATAAAAAAAGCCGACCACAGCAGTGGTCGGCTTTTTTGCTGAGGTCCGAAGGCTTATTTATCGTCTTCGGTCACCTCGTCCCAGCCCTCTTCCATGGAATCACCGGCTTCGTCCGCCGCCTCACCCATTTCTTCGCCCGCGTTCTCTGCACCTTCCTGCAGCTCACCCATGGCGCTTTCATCCTGGCCAGTCATTTCCTCAGCGCCTTCCTCGATGGAATCGCCTGCGTCATCCATCATTTCGCCCGCGTTTTCCGCGGCTTCCTCAAAATCGGCACCTTCGTCTTCCTGACTGCAAGCGGCAAGACCCAATGTCATCATCAGAGCCAGTGCACTCAAAGTTAGCTTGTTCATACCATGTCCTTTCGTTGGCGAATGTATATAACAGAGACAAGTTTATGGCCGACGGCCGGGGTAAGCAATTACACCGGCATTACCCTTTTGTTAACTCTCACAGCAAGTTAGCAGCACTCCATGGCCATTCAACCGATCCCGCCTGATATCTCCAGCCCGTCAAGCATCACGATGTGGTCCAGCCGCAACAGCTGACCGCGACCGATCAACACGAACTCCCGACCGGCACGGTTGAACAGGTCGCGGATACTGTCGTGAACGATCTGCACCTGCCCCGCATCATCCCGATATACAATCTCCAGCAACCGCGCAGATGACAGGTACTCGCGAAGCAAGTGATGAACAGAACAGTGCGTTGAGGACGTCGCGTTGGAGAAATTCCCTGTAGCCATGGCTGGCGCTTCCCTGTGTTTGACCGGCGATCATCAGTCTGGCCCAAAACCGGACACCTCGCCAGTTTCCAATTTTTGACACCATAACCATGGCCCCAAACGACCAGTTTTCACACTCCATGTTGCACTGTCAGATTGTCCGACATAAAGTTAAGGCACATCCTGATGACTGGAGCCCAACAATGAACGCAAAAACCCGCGACAATATGCACAGCCAGGCGACACAGACCGCCGTTGAGAGCGTCAACGCCCCTGCCGCCTCGTCAAAGCCCGGCAAGGACTGGAAAGACCCGAAACGCTACCTGTGGCTGATGGGGCCGGCATTACCCGGCATCGGCCTTGCCGCCCTGGCCGGCTACGCCGTGGCCCCGAAAAAACTGCGGTCACTGGCCTGGACCGGTCCCGCCCTGGTGCACGGCGTCATTCCGGCACTGGATCGCGCCATTGGTGAGGACAAGAGCAACCCGCCGGAGTCCGCGGTGAAAACCCTGGAGCAGGACAAGTACTACGACCGCATCGTGAAGGCCTTCATCCCCACTCAGTACGCCATGACCTTCATGGGCGCCTGGCTGGCCAGCCGCAAGAATACGCCGCTGGCTGACAAGATCGGCATCACACTGACGGTCGGCGCCATCAACGGCGTTGGCATCAACACCGCCCATGAACTGGGGCACAAGTCCAACAAGCTCAACAAACTGATGGCCATGGCCGCGCTGGCGCCCACTGGCTACACCCACTTTGTGGTAGAGCACAATTTCGGCCACCACAAGCGCGTCGCCACACCGGAAGACCCGGCCAGCAGCCGCATGGGTGAGAGTTTCTGGAAATTCCTGCCCCGCACCGTGGTCGGTGGTATCAAGTCCGCCGTCAAGATTGAAAAAGCGCGGCTGGCACGCAAGGGCAAGGGTTTCTGGACACTGGACAACGAATTGCTCCAGGGCTGGGCCATGAGTGCCGGCTTCTTCGGCGCCACCACGCTGATCTGCGGCCCGCGCGCAGTGCCCTTCCTGGCGGCCCAGGCGGTATACGGTGCCAGCCTGTTGGAGACGGTCAACTACGTCGAACACTACGGCCTGCTGCGTCAGAAAGACAGCAAAGGCAAGTACCAGCGCACCCAGCCAGAACACAGCTGGAACAGCAATCACATTGTAACCAACCTGTTCCTGTACCAGCTGCAGCGCCACTCGGACCACCACGCCCACCCGACCCGCAGCTTCCAGGCACTGCGTCACTTCGAGCACGCTCCGCAGTTGCCGGGCGGTTATGCCTCGATGCTGCTGCCGGCGTATCTGCCGTCCTGGTGGTACGAGATGATGGACAAGCGGGTGATCGATCACTACGAGGGCGATCTGAGCAAGATCAATTGGGATCCCGATCGCAAGGAAGAGCTGATGAACAAGTACGCCGACTATGCGGCGGCGGTAGCGGCTGAGGCCAAAAACCAGAAGGATTCCTCTTCCTCTGAAGAAGCTGCCTGATTTAACGGAGAAGGCCCGGTCAACGGGCTGATCTTTCCGGGCGCATACGGTTGATGCGGCTTCCCGGGACCGGCTGTGGCCAGGGATGGCCGCATCAGAGCCTGCATGGACGCACTTGCGGCGTGTCCCGGGAAGCCATACCAACCGTTTGTGCTTACTCCAGACTTAGAACCATTCGGACTTCATGTTCAGACAGGTATCATCCTGATTCCGCAACAACACCAGATCCTGCGCCACCGTCGGCAATTCCCAGTGGAAGAAATACTGGGCCGCCTGCAGTTTGCCCTGATAGAAGTTACGCTCATCGTCCGTGTTGGCTGACGCCAACGCCTTAGCCGCTGCGTTAGCCTGACGAAGCCACATCCAGGCCACGATGATGTGACCGAACAGATGCAGGTAGCAGGACGCGTTCGCCAGAGTTTTGTCCACTTCACCGCCCATCAGCGATTTACCCAGACTCTGGGTGACTTTCACCGCCTGCTGCAGGGTTTCACTCAAAGACAGCGCCCATTGCTGACAGCGGTCGGTGGTGGCCGCTTCCAGGTCCACCTGCATTTCCTGCATCAACAGCTGCAGGCCGTGGCTCTGGTCCTGCCAGATCTTGCGGCCCAGCAGGTCCAGTGCCTGGATGCCGTTGGTGCCCTCGTGGATGGGGTTCAGGCGGTTGTCGCGCCAGCACTGCTCCACCGGGTATTCGCGAGTGTAGCCGGCACCACCGTAGACCTGAATGGCCAGGTCGTTGGCCTTGGGGCCGTACTCGGAGGGCCAGGCCTTGATCACGGGGGTCAGTAAATCCAGCAGTTTGCCGGCTTCCATGCGCTTCTGTTCGTCGGGATGGGTGTGCTGGTCGTCCATCAGGCGGGCGCCGAACAGGCACAGGGCCAGTCCGCCTTCGCTGTAGGCCTTCTGGGCCAGCAGCATGCGGCGAACATCGGCGTGGTCGATGATCGGCACCTGTGGGGATTCCGGGTTCTTTTCACTGGCCTTGCGGCCCTGCAAACGGTCTTTGGCGTATTCCAGGCTGTGCATGTAACCACGATAGCCGATCACGGCCGCGCCGAAACCGACGCCGACACGGGCTTCGTTCATCATCTGAAACATGTACTTCAGGCCCTGGTGGGGCTCGCCGACCAGGTAACCGTGGCAGGGCGCATCGTCACCGAAACTCAGGGCGGTAGAGGTGGTGCCGCGATAGCCCAGCTTGTGAATAAGACCGGCAAGGCTTACGCCGTTGCGCTCCGTGGGGTTGCCCTCCTCGTCCACCAGAAACTTGGGCACGACAAACAGGGAAATGCCTTTCACCCCCGCCGGTGCGCCTTTGATTTTAGCCAGTACCATATGAACGATATTCTCGGTGATGGACTGCTCTCCACCGGAGATGTAGATCTTGGCGCCTTTGATCAGGTAGTGGCCATCCTCGGTGGGTGACGCCGAGGTGCGGATGTCTGCCAGGGAGGAGCCGGCGTGGGGCTCGGTAAGCGCCATGGTGCCACTGAAGCGGCCGCTGAGCATGTGCGGCAGGAAGGTGGTCTGCTGCTGCTCGTTGCCGAACACCCGGATGAGGTTGGCGGCAGCCGTGGTCAGAAACGGGTAGCCAGCCGTGCCGGGATTGGCGGCGGTGAAGAAACCATTGCAGGCGGCCATGACCGATTCCGGCAGCTGCATGCCGCCGAGCTCGTAATCGTAGCGACCGGCGATAAAGCCGGCTTCGGCGTAGGCGTCGAACGCTTCTTTGACCTGGGGCAGCATGTCGACTTCGCCGTTGACGAATTTGGGCTCGTCTTTATCCGCAGCGCTGTTGTGGGTGGCAAATTTTTCCCTGGCCATTTTGTCGGCGGTTTCGATGACGGCCTCGAAGGTATCGCGGTTGTGTTCGCTGAAGCGCTCGCGAGTGATCAGGCTGTCGGTATCGAGGACTTCGTAGAGCTGGAACGCCAGGTCGCGGCGGTCGATCAGGGTGTCGGTCATGCTTGGTCTCCTGTTAGTTGCCGATAGCCTCTCATACCTCCGTTTTTCGGGGAACCGGCATTTATGACATAATCATGGTGAATATCGCCAATCGACTCTGAGCAACCGGTGAACAAGAGTCCGGCGATCGGGCGTGAAAGGGAGCAAGCATGCGAACGGTTTCTGTCATCGGATTTGATGGAGCGCTTGCCAGTGCCATTACCGGCATCATCGATCTTTTCCGGCTGGCCGGAGTCACCTGGGCACGGATTAACGGAGAAGCGCCGGAGCCGCACTTCGCCACTCGCCTGTTGACCCGGGACGGAGCGCCCTGCCGTTGCATCAACGGGCTTACCATCCTGCCAGACGGCGCCTGGAATGATCGAAGCCCGGCACAGAGCAACGCCGATCTGGTCATCATTCCCACCATCGGCGGGCCAATCGAGCCGGTGTTGAGCCAAAACCCGGAACTGATTGCGTGGCTGGGTGGATTTCAGTCTTCCGGCACAGGGCAGGTTCAGGTGGCCAGTAACTGCACCGGGGCGTTCATGCTGGCCGAGGCGGGTTTGTTGAACGGACGGCAGGCAACCACCCACTGGGGTTTCAGTAATCAGTTCCGGCAACGATATCCCGCGGTGGATCTGCACCCGGACAAGCTGGTGACGGTGGACAACCACATTGCCTGCGCCGGCGGCGGGATGGCGTGGTGGGATCTGGGGATTTATCTGGTGGAACGGTTTGCCGGGGCGCAGGTGGCGCGAGAACTGGCCAAGGCGTTCGTGATTGATGTGGGGCGCACCAGTCAGGCGCCCTACAGCGCCATGCAGGCACGCCGTTATCACTCAGACGCGGCAATTCTGAAACTTCAGGACTGGCTGGACCGTCACTTCAGTGGGGCAGTCACTTTGGCCGGTCTGGCCTTATTAAGCGGCCTGACGGAGCGGTCGTTGATTCGCCGCTTCAAGGCGGCCACCGGCGATACGCCCACGGGCTATCTGCAGGTTCTGCGCATTGAGGCGGCCCGCCAGCAGTTGGAATATTCCAGAATGGCGGTTGAAGAAGTGACACGGCGGGTTGGTTATGAAGACGTCAGTTCTTTCAGCCGCCTGTTCCGCAAACACACCGGCCTGGCGCCGGGGGCCTACCGAGCGCGGTTCGGACGGTAATGTTCAGACACCACCCACTGGCCCGCGTTATGCATCGTTAGTCATTGAAGGCCATGCCATGGCCGGTAACGTAAAGAATACCGACACAGGTGTAAAAATGGGGAGGTTCGCCATGACCGCACCGATCAGACAAAGCCAGGCAGACATCCTGAGCAAGCTGTACGACATGAAACAGAAGCAGATTGCCCAGGCCGCGCAACAGGGAAACAGCTTTCGCAATCAGGTACTTGAGGCCGAAGCCGAGGCCATTTTCAATGCCCTGAAAGCGGTCCGCTGACCCCCTTTCCGGCCGCCCGCTCCGGCAACCCACAGCGCGGCATTCAGGAGCCGTATTTCTTCAGGCGGCGGCTCCAGCGTTGCTTGGCGTAGCGGCGCAGGTTGGAAACATTGTCGGTTTCGTCCATGATCTCGGTGCCCAAAAGCGTCTCCAATATGTCCTCCAGCGTCACTATTCCCAGCCAGGTACCCAGTTCGTCATACACCACCGCCAGATGCTGGCGCTCCCGCAACATGTCCGAAAACAGAAACTCAATATTAGTGTTTCCTTTCACCCGCTTGATCTTCCGCATGTGATCGAGCAGTTTCACATCTTCGTCCAGGGTGATCAGATCGGCCCGGTGGAGGTAGCCAAGCGCCTCACCGTCTTCATCAATCACCGGATAGCGTGAGAAAGGCGACTTCTTCACCATCTCCCGGAACTCCGTCATGGTGATCGCCGGTGGAATCACCTTGCACACGGTTCTGGGCGTCATTACCGCGCTGGCCTTGATTTCATGGAACCTCAGCACGTTCTGAATCATTCTCCGTTCATCTTCGTCCAGCGCCTGCTGATCGCGACCGATCTCCGCCAGGGCGCTGATTTCGGCGCGGATATCCACATCGACCTCACCGGAACCGATGCGGCGGGTGATCTGCTTGGACAGCCAGATGAATGGCAGCAGCGACTTGATCATGAACCCGAGAATGGCAGGCAGGCGCGGCGCAATGGTGCGCCAGTATTTCGCACCAATGGTTTTGGGGATGATCTCAGAGAAGATCAGGATCGCCAGAGTCATGATGGCCGAGGCCGCCCCCAACCAGGCTTCCCCGAACACCACCGCAACTTGGGCACCCACGCCGGTGGCCCCTACTGTGTGAGCCACCGTGTTGAGAGTCAGGATTGCTGACAGTGGATCGTCAACGTTGTCCTTGAGTTTGCGGAGTTTGGCAAACAGTTTCGGGCTATCTTTCTTGAGAGACGCGATATAACTAGGCGTCACAGACAATAGCGAGGCTTCAAGTATGGAGCACAGAAACGAAAAGCCGATCGACAGAACGGCGAATGCAACCAGGAGCGTCATAGAGACCTTGTGGACAGGAAGATATCGAAATTTTAACGAACGACCACAGGATTCGCTATGTTTTTAGCCTGGATTTCACACCCATCAGGCTCGTGGTCTGGCGGGGCTCAGAGCCCCGCTGCCACTTCTGTTCCCTGTCGGATTGCGCGTTTGGCGTCCAGCTCCTCCGCCACATCGGCACCACCAATCAGGTGGGCGCGAACGCCGGCTCCGGCGAGCTGGTCGTACAGTGCGCGGAACGGCTCCTGGCCGGCACAGATAATCACGTTATCCACGTTCAGCACCTTGCTCTCTGTCAGCTTGCCGTCCTTGTCCTTGATGGAAATGTGCAGGCCTTCATCGTCAATGCGCTCGTAACTGCAACCGCGCAACATGTCCACGTCGCGGTGCTTGAGGCTGTTGCGGTGCACCCAGCCCGAAGTTTTGCCCAGACCGCCGCCGACCTTGCCAGACTTGCGCTGCATCAGGTAGATCTTGCGGGGAGACGACGTCGGCTTGCGCTCCGCCAGCCCACCCGGGCCCTCAAACTCCGGATTCACGCCCCACTCCGCCTGCCAGTCCGCCACGCTGACCTGCTCGCCTTCCGGGTGGTGGCTGAAATCGTGGGTGAGAAATTCACTGACGTCGAAGCCGATACCACCGGCACCGATAACCGCCACACTCTGGCCAACCGGCTTGTTGTGTCGCAGCACATCCAGATACCCCAACACCTTGGGGTGATCGATGCCGTCGATGTTCGGCGTACGGGGCTTGACACCGGTTGCGATGATCACGTCGTCAAAACCGTCTTCGGTCAGTTGTTGCGCGTCAACGCGGGTGTTGAGCCTGAGATCAATCTCCAGCAGCTCGATCTGGCGCTGGAAATACCGCAGGGTCTCGTAAAACTCTTCCTTGCCGGGAATCCGCTTGGCGTAGTTAAACTGACCACCGATCTTGTCGTCTGCTTCGAACAGCGTCACGTTGTGCCCCCGCTTGGCCGCCGTGGTGGCCGCTGCGAGCCCGGCAGGCCCGGCGCCAACCACTGCTACGCGGCGAACAACCGGCGCAACGGTCAACACCAGTTCGGTTTCATGACACGCTCGGGGGTTCACCAGGCACGACGCACGCTTGGCCTGAAAAACATGGTCCAGACAGGCCTGGTTGCAAGCGATGCAGGTGTTGATCTCATCGGCACGGCCCTGCTCGGCCTTGCGGACAAATTCACTATCAGCCAGCAGCGGTCTCGCCATGGACACCATATCGGCCTTGCCGGCCGCGAGGATGTCCTCGCCCTTTTCCGGGGTATTGATGCGGTTGGTGGTGCAGATCGGGATGTCCACTTCGCCATAGAACTTGGCCGTCACATCGGCGAAACCGCCGCGGGGCACTGACGTTACGATGGTGGGCACCCGCGCCTCGTGCCAGCCAATCCCGGTATTGATGATGGTGGCGCCGGCCTGCTCAATGGCCTTGCCCAGCGTCACGATCTGATCCCAGGTCTGGCCGCCCTCGACCAGATCCAGCATCGACAGTCGATAGATAATGATGAACTCGGGCCCCACCGCTTCGCGCATGCGGCGCACAATCTCGACCGGCAACCGCATGCGGTTCTCGTAGGGGCCGCCCCATTTATCGGTGCGTTTGTTGGTTCGCTCGCACAGGAACTGGTTAATGAAGTACCCCTCGGAACCCATCACCTCGACGCCGTCATAGCCGGCAAACTTCGCCAGCTTCGCGGCATCGACGAAATCGTTGATCTGACGTTCCACACCCTTGGTAGAGAGCGCCCGGGCCTTGAACGGACTGATCGGCGCCTTGGTGGCGGACGCAGACACAATCAGCGGCTGGTACCCGTAACGGCCAGCGTGCAGTAACTGCAGGCAGATCTTACCGCCGGCCTCGTGCACGGCGCCGGTGACATGCCGGTGCAACAGCGCTGTGGCTCGATTGTTCATGGTGGACGACAGGGGCGCCAACTGCCCGACCAGGTTGGGTGAGTATCCGCCGGTGACCATGAGCCCGACCCCGCCTTCAGCCCGCTCCGCAAAATACCGGGCGAACTTATGGATGTTCCAGAAGCGGTCCTCGAGACCGGTATGCATGGACCCCATCAACACCCGGTTCTTGAGTTCCGTGAATCCGAGATCGAGAGGCTTCAACAGGTGCGGGTAGGCTTGGGTCATGGGGTATCTCTTGGTGTTTTCTGGGAAGCCAACATGGTAGCACAGCTAACTACGACTAATGTATGACACCCAAAGGGCCTATAAACCGGATTAATGGCCAGTCGACTTGACCTGCGGGACCGGCCACGTATCATCGGTGCTCGTATCAGACGAGCGGAGCACCCATGACCGAGAGGTCCGACGTGTCACACCAACCCGGTTATTTTCCGGCTACAGCCGAGGTGCATCTTCACCGGGGCCGTCTTCCGTATTTTCCAGACCCACCGCGTTCAGACTGAGTGTCCGCCGCTGACCGCGATTGCACGCGGTAATGCATCGACCGGTGCAGAACAGGTGGCCGGAGACTAAGCTCAGACAACGATTAAACCTCCATCCATGAAATACAAGAAACCAATAAAGAGGTTGCGATGTCGCTACCGCTGGTTGTTTTACTGCCCTTTTTAGGTGCTTTAGCCGCGCCGCTGTTCGCCCAAGGCGGGCGTACGGCCATTGCCATAGCCGCATCGGTGCCAGCTCTCATAGCCCTGGCAGCGCTGTATCCGCACTGGCAGACCCTGGCTGACGGCGGCGTGGTGCTGCACAGCTACCCATGGCTGCCACAGCTCGGACTGTCGTTCAGTTTCCGGCTGGACGGCCTGTCGTTACTCTTTGCGCTGCTGATTCTGTTGATCGGCCTACTGATTATTCTTTATGCCCGCTACTATCTGAAGCCCCAAGAAAACGTCGGTAAATTCTACGCGCTGTTGCTGTGTTTCAAGGGCTCCATGCTCGGCATCGTGCTGTCCAGCAACCTGCTCCTCATGATGATTTTCTGGGAGCTGACCAGTCTGACCTCGTTCCTGCTGATCAGTTTCTGGACCCACAAACAGGACGCGCGCCGGGGCGCCCGGATGGCGCTGGCAGTGACCGGTGGTGGTGGTCTGGCACTGCTTGCCGGCATTCTGATCATCGGCAATATTGTCGGCAGCTTCGAGCTTGACGCTGTGCTGGCCGCCGGCGACCAGATCAAGGCTCACAGCCTCTACCCCGTTGCCTTGACCCTGGTGCTGCTCGGGGCCTTTACCAAGTCGGCGCAGTTCCCGTTTCATTTCTGGCTGCCCCACGCCATGCAGGCACCCACACCGGTTTCCGCCTACCTGCATTCCGCCACCATGGTCAAAGCGGGCATATTTCTTATGGCCCGCCTCTACCCTGCCCTGGCAGGCACCGAGCAGTGGTTTTACATGGTCAGCTTTACCGGCATGGCCACGCTGCTCATTGGCGCCTATGTCGCCATGTTCAAACATGACCTGAAGGGCCTGCTGGCGCACTCCACGGTCAGCCACCTGGGCCTGATTACCCTGCTGTTTGGCATGGGGACTCAGCTGGCCGCGGTGGCGGCGGTGTTCCACGTGATCAACCACGCCATCTTCAAAGCGTCGCTGTTCATGGCGGCGGGCATTATTGACCACGAGACCGGCACCCGTGACATGCGGCGTATCAACGGGCTCTGGCGCTACATGCCCCACACCGCCACCCTGGCGATGGTGGCGGCCTCGTCCATGGCAGGCATTCCTCTGCTGAACGGGTTCCTGAGCAAGGAGATGTTCTTCGCCGAATCACTGGCACTGAATCTCCCGGGGCTCTGGGCCTGGCTGCCACCGATCGTCGCGACCCTCGCCGGGGTGTTCGCGGTGGCCTACTCAGCCCGCTTTATCCACGACGTTTTTTTCAACGGCAAACCGGTCGACTTGCCAATTTACCCGCCCCACGAGCCACCGCGCTATATGAAATTTCCGGTAGAAATCCTCGTGTTCGCCTGCATCATGGTGGGCCTGTTTCCCGCGGTTTCTGTGGGGCCACTGCTGTTCATGGCAGCTTCGGCAACGCTTGGCGGTGATGTGCCAGAGTACACCCTTGCGATTTACCATGGCTTCAACCTCCCGTTGTTCATGAGCTTTTTGGCCCTTTTCGGTGGGTTGCTTATGTACAGTCAGCGTCAGCGCTTTTTCGACTTCCACGCGCGGTTCAAGGAGATTGATGAGAAAGCGGTATTCGAAGCGGCCGTGCTACGCATAGTCGATCTGGCGAACAGACTGACTTCTCGGTTGGAGAATGGCTCGCTTCAGAGGTACGCCATGCTTCTTTTCGTGAGCGTCATTGCAGTCGCAGCCCTGCCGATTCTTGATCTCGGTATTTTTGTTGGCGCGAACGGCCTCAGCCCAGTGGATTTGCCAACGGCGATCGCGGCCGGGTTGCTGATTCTCTGCGCCCTGACCACAGCAGCCCTCCACCGGCAACGGTTCTATGCCCTGGTGCTTCTGAGCGTTGTGGGTCTGGTTGTGGCGCTGGCCTTCGCCCGATTCTCGGCACCAGACCTGGCCATGACCCAGCTTTCCGTTGAAGTGGTGACCATCGTTCTCCTCATGCTGGCGATCTTCTACATGCCTAGCTGGACGCCGATTGAAACGCCACTGAAACGTCGGCTCAGGGACATTGCCATCGCGGCGACCGCCGGCTTGGGCATGGCATTGCTGACCCTCGCTATGCTGACCCAACCGTTCAGTTCGATTTCTGATTTCTTCCTGGAGAACAGCAAAACCGGCGGCGGAGGGACCAATGTGGTCAACGTAATTCTGGTGGACTTCCGCGGATTTGATACGCTGGGCGAAATCACTGTCCTGGCCATTGCGGCCCTTGGCATTTACGCCATGCTCAAGAACACACCCCTGACGCCACCGCCGAGCGACGGGGAGGGCCACGCCTGGACAAGGGACTCTCACCCGCTGATGCTGCAGTTGATTGCCCGGCCCATGCTTCCATTGGCTCTGATGGTGTCCGCGTTCATTTTCCTGCGCGGCCATAATCTTCCAGGCGGTGGATTCATCGCCGGTCTGATCACCTCGGTTGCCCTGATCCTTCAGTATATTGCCGCTGGCATGAACTGGACCGAAGACCGGATTTCTTTCCGTTACCATAACGTCATCGGTTTAGGCCTGTTGTTCGCAACCGTCGCGGGCGCCGGGAGCCTCGCTTTCGGCTATCCATTCCTGACTTCCACATTCGATTACATAACCTGGCCCGTCGTTGGCAAATTTGAGGTTGCGTCTGCCCTGGTATTTGATCTGGGCGTCTATCTGACAGTTATTGGCGCTACCCTGCTTGCGTTGGTCAGTATCGGTCGGCTGTCTCCCCACTCCGCCATCAATAGCAAAAAGGAGGCTGCGTAATGGAGCTGGTTTTCGCGCTTGTCATTGGCGCACTCACGGCATCAGGAATTTATCTTATCCTGCGCGCTCGCACCTTTCCGGTAGTCGTCGGACTGACCCTTTTGTCTTACGGAGTGAACCTTTTCCTGTTTTCCAGCGGGCGCCTGGCAACAGGTAAACAGCCCATCCTTGGTACCGCAACCAGCTACTCTGACCCTCTGCCACAGGCACTGGTACTGACGGCCATCGTTATCGGCTTTGCCATGACGGCATTTGTTGTTGTGTTGTCTCTGCGCAATCTGGCCGACAACGAGGACGACCATGTGGACGGCAAACAACCCTATAAATCACCGGCACCGGAGAAAGAAGACGTGGAGGTAACCGGTAAATGAACCACTGGCTTACCGCACCCGTTCTGATTCCCCTACTAGGTGGCATTCTTCAGGCCTTCATGGGCTATGCACCGATCAGCCTTCGGCGGACGCTGGCGCTGGCTACATCTGTCCTTATGCTGGTATCCGCCATTATCCTTCTGGCACTGGCGGACGACGGCACTTACCGGATCTATGCGTTCGGTAACTGGCAACCACCATTCGGGATAGTCCTCGTGCTGGACCGGCTCGCAGCCCTCATGCTGATCCTGACAGCCGTTCTTGCCCTGTTCTGTCACATCTATTCGATCGGTGGCGCAGATGAGGGCAATCGCCAATTCCATGCGCTGTTTCTGTTCCAACTGATGGGCCTGAACATTGCCTTCCTCACCGGAGACCTGTTCAACCTGTTCGTGGCTTTCGAAGTTCTCCTGATTGCCTCCTACGGCTTGTTGATGCATGGCGGCGGGACTGTAAGAACCGTTCCAGGCCTGCATTATGTTGTGCTGAATCTGATTGGCTCTGCGGTCTTCCTGATCAGTGTCGGCATGATCTACAGCGTCACCGGCACTCTGAACATGGCAGATCTGGCGGTCAAAATCCCCGAAGTTTCCGGAGAGAGCCTGAATATCGTCAAGGCCGGTGGCATGATGTTACTGGTGGTCTTCGGTCTGAAGGCAGCCATTCTGCCCCTGTGCTTCTGGCTACCCAGAGCCTACTCAAAAGCCACCGCACCGGTCGCTGCACTGTTTGCCGTGATGACAAAGGTTGGTATCTATGCCATTTTGAGGGTGTATCTGCTGATTTTCGGCGACGATGCGGGCGAACTATCGAATCTCGGCATGGACTGGCTGTTCCCCATTGCCCTTGCCACCCTCGCGATGGGCGTTATCGGCGCGCTGGGATCCGGCAGCCTGAAAACGTTGGTCGCCTGGCAGGTCATCATTTCGGTGGGTACATTGCTGGCGCCAATTGCACTTGGCTCCGAAGCCGGCCTGTCTGCTGCGCTCTTTTATCTACTCAGCACGACCTGGACAGTAGGTGGTCTGTTCCTTGTGTCGGAGCTGGTGGCCAATCAGCGAGGCTCGGCCGGGGACCGCATCATCACGGCTCCCAGAATGCACAACCGAACCTTTCTCAGCGTGCTTTTCCTGGTTGGGGCTGTGGCTGCGGCAGGCCTGCCGCCACTGAGCGGCTTCTTCGGCAAGGTACTGATCCTGAAATCCGTTGAGCCGGGAACCGAAATGGCCTGGCTCTGGTCAGTCCTTCTGGTCGGCAGCTTCCTGACCGTTATCGCCTACAGCCGCGCAGGCAGCATTGTTTTTTGGCGAACAGTAGAGGGCCACGTGGAAAAAACAGCCCCACTCAACGCCAGAATTTCTGTTGCAGCCGGCGCACTGACTGCACTGGCGGTGATTATGGTCATACTTGCTGGCCCGATTACCCGATACACCGATGCAACAGCAGCGCAACTGCACAATCAGGATGCCTACATCGAAATCCTACAAACCCCTATGGTCAGGGAGGATAACTAATGCTTGATCGCCTCAGTTTCCCTCAGCCCTGGCTGAGTCTGATCCTTTTTGTCACCTGGCAATTTCTGAGTGACGGAATCAGCGGCGGCAGTCTTGTCCTCGGTCTTATCCTGGCGTGGGGTATACCGCAGATGACTCAGGGTTTTTGGCCTGACCCTCCAGCATTCATCAACGCCTGGAGAATGCCCGCATATCTCATGCGAGTTGTCCGTGACATTGTGGCAGCCAGCTTCGAGGTAGCAAGACTCATTCTCAGCCCGCGTCCGGTGCGCCCTGCATTCGTCTGCTATCCCCTGGAGCTGGAGCACCCTCTTGCCATAACGATTTTGGCCAGCACGATTTCCCTGACGCCGGGTACCGTCAGCGCCGATGTCAGTGATGACAACAAGCTGCTGTTGATTCATGCCCTCGACGCGGAAAATGATCAGGAAGTCATCGACACAATCCGCAACCGTTATGAGAAGCCTCTGCTGGAGATGTTCCGATGATGATTTTCGCTCTCTACATCACCATTGCCATGGTCACGCTGGCGGTGCTTTTGAACGTTTACCGCCTGATCAAAGGCCCGGACGCACCGGACAGAGTCCTGGCCCTCGATACGCTCTATATTAATGCCATCGCTCTGATCATCCTGTTGGGCATCACACTGGGTACACGTATGTACCTCGAAGCGGCCCTGCTCATTGCCGTTATGGGCTTTGTCGGAACCGTTGCCATGGCCAAATATCTGAAACGGGGCAGCGTCATTGAGTGAGCCCGCGCCAGACAAAACCCTGTTTTTGGGAGGACAAATCGGATGAACCCGTACGCTGAATACGCCATCGCCCTGCTGCTATTGATCGGGGGGGCGTTTACCCTGATAGGCGCCATTGGACTCGCTCGCCTTCCGGATTTTTTTACCCGCCTGCATGGGCCCACCAAGGCTACCACGGTCGGAGTAGGTGCTATCGTGATCAGCTCGGTGATCTACTTCAGTACAGTTGGACAGGGCATTGGTATTGAGGAGTTCCTGATTACGGCCTTTCTGTTTATGACTGCCCCCGTAAGCGCCAACTTCCTCGCAAAATCAGCCATGCATCTGAAGGTTAAAACCACAGAAAACACCCGGGGCCAACCCTGGGACCAATGAGTCTACCGACCATTTTCTGAGAACCTTTTTCACCAAGGAGTCGTATTAAATACTGGTTTTAAAAAAACGCCGTTAACCGCAGGACGTTTTAACTTGGGTCGTAAAGGAGCACCCTTGCATGATGTTACTGGCTGTGCTTTCGGGATTTTTGCTGGCGGTGGCGGTTCCCGCGCTCTATCGCGTGGCAGGCAAACACATTGGCTGGGTGCTGGCCATTCTCCCCGCATTGCTCACGGCCTATTTTGTCAGCCTCATCCCGGCGGTCAGCGGCGGTGAAACTCTTCTGATTCGTAACCAGTGGATGCCCGGCCTCGGCGTCTCGCTGGACTTCATGGTTGATGGCCTGGCTCTGGTCTTCGCGCTTCTGATCAGCGGTATCGGAACGTTTATCCTGATCTATGCCGGCTCCTACCTCCAGGGCCACAAGGATCTCGGCCGATTCTACGTCATCATGCTGTCGTTCATGGCGTCGATGCTTGGGCTGGTGTTATCCGATAACCTCATCACTTTTTTCGTGTTCTGGGAACTGACCAGCATCACGTCCTACATGCTGATCGGCTTCAACCATGAAGATGCAGAAGCCAGGAAATGCGCCCTGCAGGGGCTCTTCGTCACAGCGGGAGGCGGCCTGGTACTGATGGCCGGCCTGATTCTCCTGATCTTCATCACCGGGAGCTATTCGTTCTCCGAGATACTGGCATCCGACCTGGCCATTCACGACCATGGTTTCTACACCGCAGCGGCGGTTTGCATACTCATCGGAGCCTTCACCAAATCTGCGCAGGTACCATTTCACTTCTGGTTACCCAATGCCATGGCTGCGCCTACCCCCGTTTCTGCCTACCTGCACTCGGCGACCATGGTCAAAGCCGGCGTCTATCTGCTGGCGCGCCTGAATTCATCCATGGACGGGGATGCGCTGTGGAGCAACTCCCTGATGTTTTTTGGCGCTGCAACCATGCTCACTGGCGCCTACCTGGCCTTCAGTAGCACCGGCATCAAGAAGGTGCTGGCCTACTCGACGGTCATGGCGCTGGGCACCCTCACCATGCTCATCGGGATCGGCACAGAAAAGGCGATCATCGCTTTCGTCTGCGTTCTGGTGGCGCACTCGCTGTATAAGGGCGCCTTGTTCATGCTTGCGGGCGCGCTGGACCACGAAACCGGCACCAAAGACATCACGAAAATGGGCGGGCTCTGGCGCAGCATGCCCAGGACTGCGGTAATTACCGGGCTGGCTGCATTGTCGCTGGCAGGTCTTCCGCCACTCTTCGGTTTCGTTGCCAAGGAATTGATGTTCGAGTCGGTTATCAACTCGCCGGTGTGGCCCTGGGCGCTCCTGACCGCGGCTGTCGCTTCTTCGATTCTGGTCGTGGCCGTAGCGGGACTGGTTTTCCTGAAGCCGTTTTTCGGTCCCGTTCGCATCACTCCGAAACAGCCCCACGACGCCCCCGCCGCCATGTTGATTGGCCCGGCCGTATTGACCCTGCTGGCGCTGATTTTTGGCGTGGCGCCGTTTGTGCCCGCAACCTTCGTGCTGGATGCCACAGTCTCATCCGTCTATGGCAGTGGGGTAAAGTCGGCTCTGGCCCTTTGGCACGGAGTAAATGTTCCGTTGATGCTGTCTGGCGCCAGCCTGCTGGCGGGCTCCCTGCTTTTCGTAACCTGGCAGCGGCTTCATCCAACGCTTTACGCCGTCAACACGGCCACCAGCCGCTTTGGTCCTGAGGCGGGCTTTTTCCGATTCATGCTCGGGATCACCCAGGTTGCAAGCTGGCAAACCCGAGTCCTGCAGAACGGGGTTCTCGGCATCTATCTGCTGATCCTCGTTCTGGTCACCTTCGGTCTGACGGGCTATACGCTGTTCACCCGCCACGGCTTTCAGCTGGATTTCGATTTCAGCAACGGCTACTTCTACGAGTTTGGCATCGCTCTTCTTATTGTCGCGGCAACCGTCTTTGCCAGCGTCACCCGGTCCCGGCTGGGCTCCGTTGCCTCGGTCGGTGTGCTGGGTTTCGGGGTGGCCCTGATATTCATCCACTTCAGCGCTCCGGATCTTGGCATCACGCAGCTCCTGGTGGAGACGCTGACTGTGATATTGCTGGTTCTGGTGCTCTTCAAACTGCCGCCTTTCGTCAACCTCTCATCGCCATGGGAACGTTATCGGGACCTGGCGGTGGCGGTTTTTGCCGGCGCGATCATGACCCTGCTGATGCTTGCGGTGCTGGATATCCAGTACTTCGACAGTATCTCCAGTTATTACATTGAAAACAGTTATGGCCTGGCCTTCGGCAAAAACATCGTCAATGTAATTCTGGTGGATTTCAGGCAGCTGGACACCCTTGGAGAAATCTTTGTTCTGGGCCTTGCGGCGATGGGTGTCTACTCGATGGTCAAACTCAGGGCGGAGGACCAGCATAAGCCATGAAAACCAACACGCTCATTCTCCACACCGCCGCGCTTGCCATTATGCCGCTACAACTGATGTTTTCGGTGTTCCTGCTTCTGCGCGGGCACGACGAACCCGGCGGCGGTTTTATCGGTGGACTGGTGGCGGCAAGTGCTTTCGTGCTCTACGCCTTTGCCTTTGGGGCTGAATCAACCCGCAAGCTGCTGCGTGTCAGCCCGCGGGATATTCTGGCGGCCGGTTTGCTCTTCGGTCTCGCCTCAACAATCCCTGCCTTCTGGACTGGCCAGGCCATGCTTACCGCACTCTGGTGGGAGGTTCCACTCCCCGGTGAAGGCTATCTGAAACTATCAACCGTTCTGATTTTTGACGTTGGCGTGTACCTGGCCGTCCTGGGCACGCTGATGACCTTTGTGATCAGCCTGATGGAGTCGGAAGAATGAATCGTGCATTCATTGACAGGGAGGTGGCTCAGTTATGGAAACCTTGATGGCCTATGTCGTCGGGCTGCTTTTTACAGCCAGCATATACATGATGCTGCGCCGCTCTATCGTCAAACTCGTCATTGGCCTGATCATTCTGAGCAATGCGGCCAACCTTCTGATTTTCGTCGTCGCGGGTTTGACCCGGGGCGCGCCACCTCTGATTCCTGATGGGGCGAGCGAAGTCGTTGGCGCAGTGGCCGACCCATTGCCACAGGCCCTTATTCTCACCGCCATTGTGATTGCTTTCAGCGTCCTGGCGTTCGCCGTGGTTCTGATCCGTCGTGCCTACGAAGTGGTCGGAACCGATGACCTGGACAAGATGAAGGATACGGATACTTGAACCCGGAACTCGTTCTCCCGATCCTGATACCCCTGACAGCCGGAGCTCTGTCCCTGGCATTCTGGCGCTCCATCAAGCTTCAGCGGATCCTTGCCGTTATTGCCACCGGGCTGTTGCTGGCGGCCGGCATCTGGCTCATGCGCTCAACCATTGAGCAGGGCTTCCTGGTGGTGGAAATGGGCAGTTGGCCTGCGCCCTTCAGCATTGTGCTGGTGTCCGATGTTCTTGGCGCCATCATGATTGTGCTAACCGGCATTATCGGCCTTGCCATCGCAATCTATTCGCTGGCATCAACGCCGAAAGGTCATGAAAAATTCGGTTATTACCCCCTGATGCACCTGCTGCTTGCCGGCGTGGCCGGAGCCTTTCTGACTGGCGATATTTTCAACCTGTTCGTCTGGTTCGAGGTGATGCTGCTCGCATCGTTTGCTCTTCTGACCCTGGGCGGAGAACGAGCCCAGATGGAAGGCGCCATCAAGTACGTGACCCTGAACCTGTTCTCGTCGGCTATTTTTCTCTCCGCCGTCGGCCTGCTTTACGGGATGGTGGGCACCCTGAACATGGCGGACATCGCCCAAAAACTGAACAGCGTGGAAGACCCGGGCATGGTGACGGTGGTCTCCTTGCTGTTCATGGTATCGTTTGGCATCAAGGCGGCAGCGTTCCCGCTGTTTTTCTGGCTCCCTGCCTCCTATCACACGCCACAAGTCGCCGTCTCAGCACTGTTTGCAGGGCTGCTGACCAAGGTCGGGGTTTACGCGCTCTATCGGGTATTTACGCTGATCTTCACGCAAGATGTCGCCTACACCCACACCATACTGCTTTGGGCCGCTGCCCTGACAATGCTGACCGGCGTGCTCGGCGCCGCGGCGCAGTTTGAATTCCGGCGAATCCTGTCTTTCCACATAGTCAGCCAGATCGGCTACATGCTACTGGGGCTGGCGCTATTCACGCCTCTGGCCCTGATTGGTGGCGTGTTCTACATCATGCACCACATCATTGTGAAGACGAATCTGTTCCTGGTAAGCGGCATCACCTACCGTCTCCTTGGGAGCTATGAGCTGAAGAACCTGGGCGGAGTTTACCGTCAGCGCCCGTACCTGGCTCTGTTGTTTTTGATCCCGGCGCTGTCGCTCGCCGGTATTCCGCCTTTGTCCGGCTTTTTCGCCAAGTTTATTGTGGTGAGAGCAAGCCTGGAGGCCGGTGAATATGTGGTCTCGGCCATCGCTCTGCTGGTTGGCTTGCTGACTCTGTATTCAATGATCAAGATCTGGGCGGAAGTGTTCTGGAAAAAGGTTCCCGACCATGTGACCGATGTCCGCAGGCTCAACGGCGAGATAAAGGACGCGCACAACTGGGCCTACTATGTGCCGGTGGTCGGGCTTGCGGCTTGTACGCTCATTATTGGTCTTTACGGGCAGCCCATTTACGTTCTGGCCGAGACGGCCGCAGACCAGTTGATGAACCCGCAGCTATACATAGAGGCGGTTCTTGGAGGGATGCCGAAATGATCGGTCTGTTCTGGAACCTGCTACTTGCAATCGCCTGGGTGGTTCTCAGTGGCAGCGTCACTGCCATGAACCTGCTGGCCGGTTTCTGTTTTGGCTACATTGCGCTCATGGTTCTACAAAACCAGGTGCCGGCTTTGAAGGGCTACTCCCGGAGAATTCCGAGACTCATCGCCTTCCTGGCCTTTTTCCTTAAGGAGCTGGTGAAATCGAACCTGCGGGTTGCTTACGATGTCGCCACGCCGGTTTGGCACATGAAGCCCGGTGTCATCGCATTCCCGCTACAGGCAAATACCGACATGGAGATCATGTTTGTCAGTAGTGTGATCTCCCTGACACCAGGGACTCTCAGCCTGGATGTGTCCGATGATCGACGGGTGCTGTTTATCCACGCCATGTTTCTTCAGGACGAGGAGCAGCTCAGAAATGACCTGAGAGAACTGGAACACCGAATCCTCAAGGTTATGCGCTAGGAGGCCACCGTGCTCGGAATCGCCATTAATATTGTTTATCTCATGCTGTCCCTGGCGTTACTTTTTGCCTTCATCCGGTTAACCCGGGGCCCTTCCCTGGCAGACCGAGTGGTTGCGCTTGAGCTGATTGCATCCGTGGTGGTTGGCTATGTTGGTGTTCATGCCATTGATACCGGTGTTTCCAGTTTTCTTGACGTGGCTATCGTGATATCCCTCACCGCTTTCCTCGCGGCAATCGGGTTCGCCAGGTTCCTGGAGCGCGGAGGCGTCACGGATGAGTGAAATTTTCGTTTCCATCCTCTTGCTGGCAGGGGCCTCGTTCATGGTGCTTGCAGCCATCGGCATCGTGAGGTTGCCGGACCTGCCAACACGCATGCATGCATCCACCAAAGCGGGTGCGATGGGCGCCATACTGACGATGGCCGGGGTGGCGCTGCATTTCTCCGACAGCGCTGTCGCGGCACGGGCGATCGCCTTCATCGTGTTTATTCTTTTAACGGCTCCGATAGCGGCCCACGTCATCGGCAGAGCGGGATACTTCACTGGAATAACGCTGTGGAGCGGCACCACCAAAGACGAACTGCGTGAGCGTTACGATCCGGACAGTCACAAGCTCTACAGCGGACTTGAGAACAAATCGGAGCAGGCTGCCTCATCCAGGAAGCGGGACGATTCAGATTGATGATTTTGTCATTGGAAGTGCAAGAAAATCCCGTATAGTAGGCCTCCAAATTTTTTCCAGGAGCCCAGCACATGCTGAAAGTGAACGAGTACTTCGACGGCAAGGCCAAATCCATCGCGTTCCAGACCTCCACTCTCCCCGCCACCGTGGGTGTTATCAGCCCGGGTGACTATGAGTTTGGCACCAGCAAGAAGGAAACCATGACTGTCGTCAGTGGGGCCCTGACCGTGCTGCTGCCAGGCATGGAAGAGTGGATGACCTACGGTGCCGGCGAAAGCTTCGACGTGGCCGGTCAGGCCAGCTTCAAAGCAAAAACCGATATCGATACCGCCTACCTCTGCACTTACGAGTAACCGTCAGCTCACTGTCACCTGAGCGACATCCCAGAGCGAAATGCAGTATTCCTAACACCTGATTCGCTCTGGCTTTTTTCCTCTTTTCAAGGTTTTCGTTTGCCGAAAAATGTGTCAGATTTACCCCTGTTTCTCGCATAACATCAATAACTGAGAAAGAGGTACCGAGTAATGGCACAGACCCGAATTCTTCCGCCAGCGGACAATGCCCATCAATACCCGTTGCTGATCAAACAACTGCTGCTTTCCGGTCCCAGGTATTCGCCGGATCAGGAAATCGTTTACGCCAATCGCAGCAAGTACACCTACACCGATCTAGTCGAGCGGATTCATCGCCTGGCCAATGCCCTCACCGATGCCGGCGTAAAGCCCGGCGACACCGTCGCGGTGATGGACTGGGACACGCCACGTTACCTCGAGTGCTTTTTTGCCGTACCGATGATCGGCGCCGTGCTGCACACCATCAACGTGCGCCTGTCTCCGGAACAAATCGTGTACACCATGAATCACGCAGAAGACGACGTGGTTCTGGTGCATGATGACTTCCTGCCCATTCTGGAAGGCGTCAGCGGCGAGATCAAAACCGTCAAAAGCTACATTCAGCTGACCGACGAGAGCACCGCCAAGGCCACCAACCTGGAGACGGCCGGCGAGTACGAAGCCCTGCTGGCGAGGGCCGGAACCGAGTTTGATTTCCCCGATTTCGACGAAAACAGCGTTGCCACCACGTTTTATACCACCGGCACCACCGGCAATCCCAAAGGTGTGTTCTTCAGCCATCGTCAGTTGGTGCTCCACACCCTGGCCATGACCGGGTCGCTCTCAGCCTACGACGAGATGCCTCTGCTGAGATCCTCAACGGTTTACATGCCGGTCACACCGATGTTCCACGTGCACGCCTGGGGCGTGCCCTACGCAGCCACCATGCTGGGTATCAAGCAGGTCTATCCGGGTCGTTATGAACCCGAACTGCTGGTGGACCTGCTCAAGGAACACAAGGTGTCTTTCTCACACTGCGTACCGACCATCATGCAGATGATGATGGGTACCGAATCCATCAAGACCGCGGACCTCAGCAACTGGCACGTGTTGATTGGTGGCAGCGCCCTGACCCGGGGATTGTGCGACGCGGGTGCGAAGCTTGGCATCCGCATGTACACCGGTTACGGCATGTCTGAGACCTGCCCGCTGCTGAGCGTCACTCACCTCAAGCCGGAAGATCTGGAACTGCCGTTGGCCCAGCAGACCGCCAAGCGGGTGAAAACCGGGATCGCCGTGCCCATGGCCGAACTGGAAATTGTGGATCCGACCGGTCATCCGGTGGCCCATGACGGCGACGCCAAAGGCGAGGTGGTGGCCCGGGCCCCATGGCTGACCCAGAGCTACTTCAAAGAACCGGAAAAAGGCCAGGAGCTCTGGGAAGGCGGCTGGCTGCATACCGGTGATGTCGCCAGCATGGAACCGGACAACACCCTGGTGATCAAGGACCGCATCAAAGACGTCATCAAGACCGGTGGCGAATGGCTGTCCTCACTGGATCTGGAGAACCTGATCAGCCAGCACCCGGCAGTGGCCGGTGCGGCGGTGGTGGGTATTCCGGACGAGAAATGGGGAGAACGCCCACACGCGCTGGTTACGCTCAAACCGGGCGAACAGGCCAGCCTGGAAGACATCCAGTCGCACCTGAAACAGTTTGTGGAAGCCGGCGAGATCAACAAATGGGCCATTCCGGCACAGATTGATTTTGTTGATGATATCCCCAAGACCAGCGTCGGCAAGATCAACAAGAAGCTGATACGGGATCAGCTGAAGTAACGCCGAAACAGGGGACGGATGGCCATGATCATCCGCCCCCCGTTTAACGGCCTTAAATATCCTCGGGCAGGATCAGTTCGTAGACCATCCCGAGCCCGTTGGTAAACCCGCCCAGACCGTTTCGGCCGCCCCGGTCCGACGTGAAATACATTCGTCCACCATCCGGCGAGAACGCGATCCCTGCAATTTCCGAGGCGTCCTGCCCGACTATCTGTAACAGCGGTTTCAGGTTGCCATCCGGAAGGATCACTACGACCTGCATGTCACCCCCGTCCTCCGCCACCAGAATGTCCCCCTGCGAGGTGACAAACAGGTTGTCCACACCGGAGAGAATGTCGTTTGGCGCAACCGCCGTGGCGCGGTCATAGATCACTTCAATGGTCTGGGCCAGCGTATCGACGGCCCAGATCCGGTCATCGCCCTTGGTGGCGAAGTAGACAACGCCGCGGAAGAACCAGACACCTTCGCCGCCATCGAAAACGGTCGATTCCGGTAACCGGTTCTGGTGCTGCGGTTCGTGGGGGTTCTGGACATCCACCCAGGTGATCGCCTGGGGCCCATCCACGGCAGCTTGCACGCCATTTCCGCCCACAGCCAGCATTTGCAACCGGCCAGCCTGCAAGGCGGCTCTGTCGCTGCCTTCCGGCCAATCAGAAGGATCCGGAATCCATCGGTAAAAGCGTCCGTCCGGCATGTCCTCTGTGAGGTAGAACAGGCGCTCGTCCGGATCGATGGCAGTGGCTTCATGGGAGAAAAAGCCGAGTGTCGGTCGCGGCACACCATCACCGGGCTGATACGGGTCACACTCCCAGACCTGGCCGTTGGGGAATTCCTCACAGGACAGCCAGGATTTCCAGGGGGTCA
The DNA here is from genome assembly GCF_032911545.1 of Marinobacter sp. M-5. Classification (NCBI taxonomy): domain Bacteria; kingdom Pseudomonadati; phylum Pseudomonadota; class Gammaproteobacteria; order Pseudomonadales; family Marinobacteraceae; genus Marinobacter; species Marinobacter sp. M-5. The sequence goes on along the minus strand of NZ_JAWJEK010000001.1, from coordinate 745,661 downwards.
CGCAACCGGCGCAGTTGAAGGTCGTGCCAGTGAGGATGGTGTACGAGTCCACCAGCGTCCCGTCCGGATCGAAAACCAGCGTGCCCACCTGAGCCAGGCCCGGAGTGAACTCCTCAAGCACATTGGTAAGATCCGCCAACTGGGGGAAGGTGAAGCCGATGCTGCCGACGCCGGGCACTTCGCTGTTGCTGATGTAGATCCAACCGCCGTTATCACGGGGCACCACCCCACCGCCATCCGGGAAAATATGCCACGGCCGGTTCCCGATACCCCCGGTGCGGGGACCCATCACAGCCATCCCTTGGGGCTGTGGCAACTCTCCGTTGATCGCCACAATCCGGGTGGCAAACCCCTCGGGCGTGCGAACGCCATGAACGTCGGGTGCCCGCAAAGGACCGATATTCCTGAAACGCCCGAGAAGCTTTTCAACGGTTTCGGGCAGTACTTCTCCGTCCGGAGCCTCTCCCATGCCCGGCGGTGGCGGCAGGGTGGCGCCTGAGGCGCCGGAACCGGAACCGCCACACCCCGACAACCACGAGGCAGAACCCACGGCACCTGCGGTAAAAAACAGGGTTCTCAGAACGTCTCGGCGCGACCAGTGGGGACCCTGGGGGATAATGAATCGGGACATCGTGTACTCCTTAGCTGACAGTTTCACGCACGGGCGGATGCAACAGCGCCGTGCGGACGGCGCGAGGCGTGGACCGGGGCCGATCCTGGTAAATGCGGCTGCTGCCGCTGTCGACACCCACCACCTTGCTCATGGCCAGATCAATCTCGCCGAGCTGATCGACACTGGAGATGCTCCTGACATACAGAAACTCGGCCTGGGTACGCTGGGCTGTCACATCCACCAGCATGAAGCCCGGCGATTTGAGCTCCACGTACTTCATGTGCGGATTGGCCAGCTGGACAGCGACACCCGCAAGACCGGCGATTTGCTCGGGAAAACCCGGAGAGGTAACCGAGGGCGTCACGAACTCGGCGGCAAGGGGATCCGTCAGCGCGTTCTCCAGCAGACTGCCGGGATCCGCGTAGACTTCGTTTGCCCAGGAGGTGTGGATGTCCCCGGTGAAAAATACCGTGTTATCGATGCCCTGCCCGGACAGGGTCTGGAGTATCGCCTCCCGGTCAGCCACATAACCGTCCCACTGGTCCATGTTCAGTGACAGCAACTGACCGTTGAAGGCGGAGATATCCTCCAGCCCCAGGGTGCGGGCCGCGTCCAGCGTCCGGACAATGTTCAGCTCGGAAAACATGACCTGCTGACCAATCATCCGCCAGTGGGCGTCGGACGTCATCAGACCCTCCCTGAGCCAGCTCATCTGCTGCTCACTCATGATGCGGCGCTGGTCGTCAAAGCGGGCGGGATCGGCAGGCGAAGACACCTGCGCATCCCGACCCTCAAGGCGGGTGTCCAGCATAAAGAGGTCAATCAACCGGCCGAACTCGAAGCGTCGCCAGATCCGACCGCTGTCTGCGACCACCTCGCGAATCGGCAACCACTCGAAATAGGCCTGGATCGCGGCCTCACAGCGATTGGTCCAGGCGCCCTCGGTCGCTTCATCGTGGTTCTCCGCGCCGTCCCGATGACTGTCGTTGGCAGACTCGTGGTCATCCCAGATGCAGATCATCGGAAACTGCTGATGTACCGCTTGCAAGTTGCTGTCGGTCTTGTACTGGGCGTGGCGCTGCCGGTAATCCGACAGTTCGAGAATCTCATGGGCAGGCAGCGGGTCGCGGTCGGGAAAGTCACCGTACTCACCCGGACCGTATTCGTAGATGTAGTCACCGAGGTGCAGGATAAAGTCCAGGTCGCTCTGGTCACTCACGGCTTTATAAACGGAAAAAAGACCAAAGGCATAATTCGAGCAGGACACCACGGCGAATCGGGCACGTTCAGCCGGCATACCCGAAGCTGGGAAGGTGCGGGTTCGGCCCACCGGGGAAGTCTGATCACCGACAGAAAACTGATAGTAATACCAGGTGTCCGCCTGCAATCCCGCCGCATCCACCTTGACGCAAAAATCCTGAGCCTGTCCGGTGGTTGTCTGGATCTGACCGACGCGTTCCTGCATGTCCCGATCCCGGGCAACGGTTACCCTGACCGGTATGACACCTGCGTCCCGGGCAAGCGCGTCTGCCGGAGTGACACGGGTCCACAGCACGACGCGGTCGGCGAGAGGATCGCCTGAGGCAACGCCGTGGTTGAATGCGACCGCAGGAGCGCGCTGACTGTTGCTGTCACCGGCGACGTTACCCGGCCCGGAGACTCTGGCCGCGGCCCCGCTGCCCGAACCACCGCCCCCACAGGCCGTCAACGCGCCGAGAGATGTGGCGGCGAGGCCCTTGAGCACCAAACGGCGTTGCTTGTTCATTCTGCTCTCCGGATTCTTGATTGTGAGCCGACGGTCGTCGATCACTTGTTGTGATGGAGATCACAGATTGAAAACAGTCTATTACTCGCGAATGACAGGCACCCCGCACATTGGGCCAAATTAACCGGTTACGGATCTACAAACCGCAAAACGCGAAATCCACATCCGGCGTGCGACCGTCAATGATGTCCGCTATGGCCGCGGCAGAACCGCAGGAATGGGTCCAGCCCAGGGTGCCGTGGCCCGTATTTAGATACAGATTGCCGAAATGACTTTTACCGATGTAGGGCACATTGGATGGCGTTGCCGGGCGCAGTCCGGTCCAGAATTCAGCCTGGTCCCAGTACGCGGCCTCAGGCATCACTTCCGCGGTGCGGCGGACGATCGCCCGGCACCGGGTGTAATCCAGATCCCGGTTATAGCCGTTGAGCTCGGCGGTGCCGGCAACACGGATGCGATCCCCGAGGCGTGAGTACACCAGTTTGTACTCGTCGTCAGTCAGGCTGACCTTGAACGCCGCGGCCTCGTTCCTGACCGGTACGGTGATGGAATACCCCTTGGCGGGGTAGATATTCAGGAACAGACCCAGTTGCCGCGCCAGTATCGCACTGAAGCTGCCCAGGCTAAGCACATAGGCATCGGCACGCTGGGTTTCGTGGCGGCCCTCACAGAGGGTCTGCACACCAAGAACCCGCTCCCGGGTCTTGTCGAAACCGAGGATGTCGGTGCCGTACAGAAAGTGCACGCCGGCTTCCTCTGCCTTGCGCGCCAGTGCCTGGGTGAACTTCCGGGCGTCGCCGGATTCGTCCTCGGAGGTGTAAGTGGCCCCGGCGATGCGATCGCGGATCGGCGCCAGCGCCGGCTCCAGCTCAACGGCGCGGGCAGCATCGATCACCTGGCGGTCGCAACCGAGATCCCGCATCAGCCGTGTGGGCTCAAGAGCGGCATCGAATTCCTGCTGACTGGTGTAGAAGTGCAGTATGCCCTTCTCGAGGTGATCGTACTCCAGCCCGGCCTCCTGGCGCAGGGCCTGCAACTGCGATCGGCTGTAGGTACCCAGGTTCACCATCTGGCGAATGTTATAGGCCGCACGCGCCGACGTGCACTCCTTGAGGAAAGACAGCGCCCAGCGCCACTGGGCCAGGTCAAAACGGGGCCGGAACAACAGCGGCGCGTCCGGTTGGGTCAGCCACTTGAGTACTTTCAACGGCGCCGAGGGATTGGCCCAGGGCTCGGCGTGAGACACCGATATCTGCCCACCGTTGGCATAACTGGTCTCCAGGCCGGCTTTGCTCTGCCGGTCAATAACGGTGACCTCATGGCCTTGTTTGCGCAAAAACCAGGCGGTGGTAACACCAACAACACCTGCACCCAGCACCATTACGTGCATCCTTATCCTCCGCTAAGCGTGAGTCCCGTGCGGGACACCATGGACCGGGCCCCAGTCTAGCGTCCGGGGCCGGCATTGGGTGTTAGATCATCAGCCGCCGGCCCGTTTGACGGTCCAGCCTTTGGCCTGAAGCAGCGGCACGAGGATGTCCCGCTGGTCCCCCTGGATTTCAACGACACCGTCCTTGACGGTGCCGCCGGTCCCACACCGGGCTTTCAGTACCTTCGCAAGGGCCTTGAGTTCTTTATCGTCCAGGGGGATTCCGGTCACAAGGGTGACGCCCTTGCCCTTGCGACCCTTAGTTTCGCGACTGACCCGCACCACCCCGTCACCGGCCGGCCGGGACGGCTGGCCGCAGCAACAGTCAGCAACGGGATGGCGGCAGTCCGGGCACATGCGGCCCTGCTCAGTGGAAAAAACCAGGCCACCAGCGGATCTCGACTTCATTGGTACTCCGATTACAGTGTTTCACGCCCTACTTCAGTCCCGGGGGGTACTCGGTAAACATGTCCGCGACTACTTCGTCGATCAGCTCGCGGCGGTATTCCGGCGATTGGTCCTCGTTGAGGTAACGCCGGCTTGCCGCACGCCACACCACACGCTCGCTCTGCGCATCAACAAGCTCGACCACCAGCTTGCCTTCCTGCACTTCACGAATCGGCGGTGCCGTAGACAGCCCCCAGCCAAAGTTACCACGACCGATGCCGAGACCGAACCCCAGGCCGGAACGTTCGAGCCGTTCCTCCTCGACAATTTGCCAGGTCACCAGCAAATCCGCGACATCTGCCCCGGCCTTGTCGAGCCCCTTCCGGTTCAGCTCGCGCTCAACCGCAGCGCGAATCCGGCTATCATCCAGCGATTCGAAAGACGCACTGTCGCCACCGCGCTCGGGGAATGCCCAGGATGAGTAGTTACCGAAAACGGCGGCCGAGTCGTAATCGGTCACCACGTTGCTGGCACAACCGGCCAGCAACAGCATCGTCAGGGATGCCACAACCGCGCGAATCGTCATAGTACACCTCATGTCTGATTTCCTTGTGTAAAGTATACGCACTCCGAACGGTCAGAGATGTAGCGAGGGTTCCCTACCTTTCGAAACGGTAATCGAGTTTGTGGGCCTCACAAAAAGCGGCAAAGGCCTCGCTATGATCCGCCGGCACCTGCACCCGCGCGTTGACGCTGGCACCGTACTCCACCGCGACCAACAACGCCTCGTGAGTTTCGCACCAGTGCCGCAAGGGCTGCTCATCGGCAAACCCCATGGTCACATCAACCGCGTCCATGGCCTGCTGCACCGACCGTTCCACTGCAGACAACACGCTCTCGGCAGCTCCGGCGTAGGCGCGGACCAGGCCGCCAGCACCCAGTTTGATGCCGCCAAAATAGCGAATCACCATCACCAGCACGTCCCCCATATCCTTGTGCTGGATCACCCCGAGAATCGGCTTACCCGCGGTGCCCGACGGCTCGCCATCGTCGTTCATCGCCGCTTCCGCCGCCGATCCCGGGCGCCCCAACTGGTAGGCCCAGCAGATGTGGCGGGCGTCCGGATGATCCCGGTGGGCCTGATCAAGCCACGCGCGCACCTCGTCACGGCTGCTCACGTGAGCAATACGGGCGATAAACCGGCTTTTCTTTATCTCCGTTTCCCGCTCAAGGTATCCTGCGGGAACAGGGTAGTTCTTGTTCATCTACTCGCGCTCCGCGCACACCGAGGAAATCCAACGTGGAAAATGAAGACGATCCCGTCTCAGCTGGCACCGCACCGCCTGCGAAAATCCGAAAAGCCGGCTGCGGCATCCGCTATGACGAAGGCGAAATTGAGGGCATCGATTTCTCTCGCGCAGCGGAACTCAAACCTGACGCCCCGGCTACCGATGTGTCAGCTGACATCGGTAAAGACCGGCAGGATGACGGTCACCCGAAGCCCGCCTGAAACAGCAAGGTCTGCCCGAATGTCACCATCATGGGCCGCCACAATATCCCGCGCAATGGCCAGCCCGAGGCCCCAACCCTTACCTCCACGGGATTTGTCAGCCCGGTAGAACGGCTCGAACAGATGGGGCAGCATCTCCGGGGGCACCCCCGGGCCTTCGTCCTCGATCACCGTGACCAGAGCGCCATCCACCTTGTTCATGCAGACGTGAACCGCATGACGCGGGCTGGTGTGATCGAGGGCGTTCTGTACGATGTTATCGAAAGCCCGTTGCAACAATCCCTGATCTCCCAGCACGGATACCCCCGGACAATCCGGACTGATCGTTAACTGGCAGTCCACCCCCCGATGCTCGGCATAGTCGGCTGCGTCCTGCAGCACATCGTTGATCACGATCACCGGCTGAACCGCCTCGCGGGGAATGTCGCGCCCCTCTTCCGACACCCGATAGAGCGTGAGAATCTGCGAGGTCATGGCTTCCAGGCGCTCGTTCTGGCGGAGAATGCTCGCCAGCAGGTCTTCGTCCGTTCCGCTTTCACTGGCCAGTTCGATGGCGATCCGCTGCCGGGTCAGCGGCGTTCTCAGGTCGTGGGAAATGTCCCGCAGCAGATGTTTCTGCCGATCAAGCAGACTGCAAAGCTGCTCGGTCATGGCGTTGAAAGCAGCCGCCAGCTGCCCGACTTCGTCCCGCCGGCCGGCAATCTGGTCACTGACCCGCAACTGGGTGTTACCGCCAGCGATGTCCCGGGCAGTGGTTTCCATATGTCGGAGCGGTCGCGAGACCAACCGGGCAATCCACCAGCAAGCCAGTGTAATCAACACAAAAGCAAGCGCCATCTCCAGCACACGGAAAAAGCGCGGGTCGAGCCAACCCTCACCGTCCATCCGTGGCCAGGCCACCAACCGGTACCCCTCACCAACCTCAATCACCGCGGGGCGCTGCCGGTACCAGCCTGACTTCAGGCGCTCACGGATGGCCGAGGGCAAGCGGCCATCCTGCTCATCGTTCTCCACCAGAATGAGGTGCAGTTCCAGGCGTTCGCCCTGCGCTCTCAGAAAGCGCCAGGCCGGCCCCCGGCCCTCACTCCGGCGCACCGTTAATGCCTCCAGGCCCAACTCCCTCAGGCCGACCTGACGCTCGATGGACGCGCGCTCACGATCCATAAGCGCCCGTGTGGCAACGTTGCTGATCAGCATGGTGATCGCCATGGCCAGCCAGATAGACAGGAAAATTCGCCAGAACAGCGGAAACACCACGCGCCGCGTCATGCCGGCACCCGATAGCTGTAGCCCAGCCCTCGTACGGTCTCGATCCGTGGCGGATCGTCGTTACCCAGCTTCTTGCGCAGGTTGCTGATGTGCATGTCCAGGGTCCGGTCATGGGCTTCGAGCCGTCGTCCCAGCGCCCACTGCATCAGGTCGGTTTTACGGACCACGCTGCCGGCATGGGCGAGCAACACCTGAAGCACCTCATATTCCGTGGCGGTGAGTTCGAGCGGGTTGTCATCCTGATAGATCCGGCGATGGGCAGGCTCCACCCGCAGGTCGCCATAGGTGCGGGAAGCGTCCAGATCAACCGCCTGATCCCAGGCGATGCGGCGCAGCAGGGCCTGCAGCCGCGCCACCAGTTCCCGCGGGTTACAGGGCTTGGGGATGTAATCGTCGGCCCCCACCTCGAAGCCGACAATGCGGTCGGTCTCATCACCCCGGGCCGTGAGCAGCACCACCGGGAGGTGGGTTTCGGCACGCAGGGCCCGCAACACGTCGAGTCCGCTGATGTCCGGCAACATGATATCCAGGACTACAATGTCGCAGTTCTGGCCACGGGCCAGCGACAGCCCGTCGTTGCCGGTCGCCGCCTCGCGCACACTGAAACCCTGATTGGTCAGGTAGCGGGCCAGCAATTGCCGTAGCTCATCGTCGTCCTCAACCAGCAATACCCTGTTCTGCATGACTCTCCTCCCGATTGACACGATTCAGTCTAACACGCTGGCCTGCGGTGTCTTTTTCTGGCGATTTTCCTTTGCACAACCTTTACACGGCACTGACACCGGCTGACAGGTTTGTCCGTTAGCATAATCCTCACTGTCACGGGGCTGCTTCGGCGGCTCTACCAATGAGCAAGAGGGTCCAACGATGATCAAACACCCATCCCCCCGGTTTCTCGCCAGCGTCTTTCTGTCCGCAGCGCTATTGGCCAGCCCGCTGGCGCTCGCCGGCAATCACGGAGACAAACATCACGGCCACCACGGCAAGTACAACAACGCCGAAATGTGTCAGCAGATGCGCAACGGCACCGGCAAATTCAGCCCCGAGAACCGCGAGGCGCGGATGCAGGAATACCAGGCCAAAATGGAGCAGCGCCACGCCAGGATGGCCGACCGCCTCAAGCTGACCGACGAGCAGCGCGAGATCTGGGACGAGATCCATCAGGAGAAGCAAGAGAAACGCGCCGCTAAGATGGAGAAATGGCAGGCGAAAATGCAGGAACACTGCGCCAGCCAGTGATCAGTTGCGGGGTTCTGGCGTATGGTATCGGGTATCACCAAGGAGGTTGCCCGACCATGGCCGAACCCGGCTCCCCAATTCCGCTCGTTCGTTTCTGCACATCCATCGAAGACATTGCAGAACCGGACTGGGATGCATTCTGCCCCGGCTCGTACCCGTTTCTCAAGCACCGCTTTCTGCGGGCACTGGAGGCCAATGGCTGCACCACCAGTGAATCCGGCTGGACACCCGCACACCTGACTTTCTGGCTGGACGGCGATCTGGCCGGCGTGGCGCCCGCGTGGCTGAAAGCCCACTCCATGGGCGAGTATGTGTTTGACTGGGCCTGGGCCGATGCCTACCGGCGCTACGGCGAAGAGTACTACCCCAAACTGTTGATCGCCGTGCCGTTCACCCCCTGCCAGGGGCCGCGCCTGCTGCTGGGTGAGACCCTGCGCAAGGGTTTGACGCCCGAGCTGCTTCACAAACTGCTGGACAGCGCCTGTGATGCCCTGGGCGCCCACTCCTGGCACGTACTGTTTCCCAACGCCGATGATCAGCAACTGCTTGAAAAGACCGGGGAGCTGCACCGTCTCGGGTGCCAGTTCCATTGGCGCAACCATGGATACCGGGGATTCGACGATTTCCTCGGCGCGCTCACTTCACGCAAGCGCAAGTCCCTTCGTAAGGAACGCCGACAGGTCAGCGAGTCCGGCGTATCTTTCCGGCGTTTTTCCGGCACAGACATGCCGGCGCAGGTGCTGTCGGCCTTCTATGTGTTCTATCAGGCAACCTATCTCAAGCGGGGCCAACGCCCTTACCTGAATGAGGCTTTCTTCCGCCAGCTGCGCACGGCCATGCCCGAACAGCTGTACCTGGTGATGGCGATCAGGGACGACGACATGATCGCAGGCTCTCTTTTCCTGACCGGTGATGACACACTTTACGGCCGCTACTGGGGCTGTCTGGAAGAGTACGACTTTCTGCATTTTGAAACCTGCTACTACCAGGGCATCGAGCTGGCCATAGATCTCGGCCTGTCCACTTTTGACGCCGGCGCCCAGGGCGAGCACAAGCTGATCCGTGGCTTCGAGCCGGTGGTCACCCACTCCTGGCACGGCATAGTCCATCCGGGATTTCACGAGGCCATTGAACGATTTACCGCCGAGGAGGCGGAACACGTCCGGCGCTATGTTGATGATGCCAGGGAGGCCCTGCCGTTCCGACAGGAGAATACTGGTTAATTTTTATACGATCTTGTAATAACCTGAGCGTGGGTTTCCTGATAATTTCAGAACCCCTCCTTCAGGCATCGGGACAGGTCACACACCATGGATACGGATCAGATCATCAGCCTCATGGACCAGAACAGCATTGCCCTCGTGATATCAGCGGTCGCGCTGATCGTGGCGGTGGGCACTCTCGTATATTCGTCCAGCGCCCGGCGAAACCAGGCTTACCTGGATGCCCAGCTCAAGCAACGCACGGAAACCCTCTGGCGCGATATGGACGAACTTCGCATCAACCAGTTCAATGGCACCCCGCCGCCCCTGCTCGGTGCCGCAGGCGGTGCTCCCGAATCGGCCCAATTCTCTGCCGAGAAGGCCGCGTACGACATTATCTGGCCGCAACTGTGGTTGCTGCACGACCGGCTGGACATGTTCCTGCGCACAGTGGAATCCGGCGAGCCGGCCGGTGAACTCCGGCTGGAAGCGCGTAACGCCGCACTGGAAGCGAGGAATGCGTTGAATCGTCATCGCCCCTACTGCCATGAGGAAGTAGACACGCTGGTCACCAGGGTGATTGATACGGAGATCAAGGCACATCTCGCCGCCTGCCAGTACATGGATCTGCTGAAAGATACCGCCACCTCCGACACCACCCACGACCGCAATATCCAGCGGGAGAAATTCCACCTGCTGTACGATGGGGAGGCGCGGGAACTGATGAATCAGGTGGTTTCCATTATCCGACGACGCACCCTCAGGACAAGCTGAATGAGACGATTTTTGAAAGTAACCACCTGGTTCTTCGGTGGTTTGTTCATGATGTTGGCCGGCCCTCTGCTGCTGGCCACCAGCGGCACCCTGCACAGCGCCGAAAGCTGGCAGACCGCGTCCAGGGACAGCGCCGGAATCGCCCCGCTGGCGGCGGAAACCGAAGAAGCCATCATTCAGGTGTACGGTGCCCGGGCCTGGAGCTGGCGCGGCTATTTTGCCGTGCATACGTGGATCAGTACGAAAGAAAAAGCAGCGGAGCAGTATTACGTGCATGAGGTGACTGGCTGGCGTCAGTACGTGGTAAATTCACGCCCCGGAGACCCGGACCGCCGCTGGTATGGGGCCGAACCGGTGCTGTACGCCGACATTCGTGGCGAGGAAGCCGAAGCCCTCATTCCCGGCATTTACGAGGCGGTGCAGACCTACCCCTATCCAGACGAATATGAAGCCTGGCCCGGGCCCAACAGCAACACCTTCGTGGCCTGGGTGATTCGCGAAACCGAGGGCCTGGACGTGGCTCTGCCGAACCATGCCATCGGCAAGGACTATCTGGGAGATCGCGTGGGCGCATCGGTCCCCGGCGGCTCGGGCTATCAGCTCTCACTGGGGGGCTATTTCGGTTTGCTGGCCGGCGTTCGGGAGGGGCTGGAGCTGAACGTGCTGGGCTTGTCGCTGGGCATAAACCCGCTGGGTCTGGGTATCAAGCTACCGGGCATTGGTGAGCTGGCACTGAGGAATACCAATCCGATGGCCTCCGAATCTGGAGAGTAATGTCAAGACGACGGTGGCCTGCCCGAAGCTCAGAACAGATAACGCACCGCCGCAGCGGCGGCAATCCCGGCAGCGATCGACGGCAGCGGTTTGCGCAACACCAGCATGGTCACTGCGGTGACCAGCAGAGCCGCTCGGGCGCCGGCATCGCCGTCAAAGGCCATGGGCACAACAATGGCGATCAGCACCGAGCTGGCCATGGTGTTGATAAAGCTTTCGACGCGCGGGCTGATCCGCACGAACGACATGGCGAACACGCCGCCATAGCGGGTTGCCAGCGTCACCACCGTCATGATGGCGATGAGCAGCAATATGCCGGAGGTGCTGGTCTCGATGGTCATACCGGTTTTTTCTCCAGCCAGAACAACCCGACCACGCCACCCGCCAGAGCGCCGACCACAACGTGTGTGTGAGGGGGCAGATACCAGTAGGCGGCCAGCGAGGCGGCCGCGGCGACAGCCCAGGCAACCAGAATGCGAGGGGATTTTTTGCCACCCAGAGCCATAGCGAGCAGGAAGCAACCGAGCACCATGTCCACGCCCAGGCTCTGGGGGTCTTGCAGCAGGCGACCGAAGTAAACGCCCATCAGGGTGCCGATCATCCAGGCCAGCCACAATGCCAGCCCGCCGCCAAGAATCACTTCCAGATTACGCCGGCCACTCTGATATTCCTGGGCCGACACCGCCCAGTTGGCGTCGGTCAACAGCAGCAACACGCCATAGCGCTGACGGGGCGGTAACTCTTTGAGCATCGGGTACAGTGACGCCCCCATCAACAGATGGCGGGAGTTAATAGCGAACACCACGGCGATCAACGGTAACACCGAAACCTGGGCGCCCCACATATCGACGGCCGCAAACTGGGACGCGCCGGCAAACACGGTTGCGCTCATCAGCAACGCCTGCAGCGGCTCCAACCCCTTCTGGATGGCGGCCAGGCCAAAGGCAGCACCAAACGCCACCACAAACAAGGAGATGGGAAGCAGCCGGACAAACTCAAGGCGCACCTTGGCCGGCTGAAGCTGATAAGGATAGGAAGCGACAGACATCAGAGAAAACTAAGTCAGAATCCTCAATCAGCGTATAGGTAGTTACCCGCAGACACGGCCTAATGCACGATGTGCACCCGACCGTCTGCCGCAGCAAACGGGTTGTTGAAGCTGCTGCCCTCGCCCTGCAATTTCGCTTCAGGGTGATTCCTTGCCATCACTTCCTTCATTTGCTCTGCATCGGCCTTGGGCACATCCACCATGACCAGGTGCCGTCCGGATTCGATGTCACCGTGGAATTTCCGGATGCGGTAGTTCTCCGTGCCGATACCGCCAAAGCCGCCGAGCCAGCCGCCGGCAATGACCGCGAACACGCCCATCGCAACATATGCAGAGAGCGGCCAGCCAAAGCCGCCCCACGTGGCAATGGGCACCACGAAAAACAGTGCGAACAGGCCACCGATGATCATTCCCCGTTCCACAAACCGGGGCAGATCGGTCTTATCAAGCACGCTGGCGGTGTGCAGCCTGTGGGTATAGAGCCCTGCCTCATCCTTGCTGAAGATGTGGAACCGCCAGTCGGTAATGCCACGCTCGTGCAGATCCTCGGAAATACTCTCGACACTGTCGATAGTGTCCACCAGATAGAAGAGCCGTTTCATAATCGTCCTCCACTCAGATGCCCTGAGTCAGATGATGTGACTTGATTATAAAACAACCAACACAGCTAACCTGATGATTGTTCAAATCGTTTTACGATAAGCAAAACCGGGATATGGCGACTGCATCTAAAGATTCCGGTTTCAGCGTTGACGTTAACGTCAATTGCAGCTAATTTGTTTTTCGTTCCGCCCCAAAAGGGCACTCCAGAACGGAGCACCGGGACACCTGAAATCGAACCGCCGGCCAAAAGCCGGACGACAAGAACAAGATACCCGCTCATGCCGAGATCCGGCCAGGTGGGAGAGGATTTCACACATGCCACATGTTTCACGCACCCCCGACGGGCTGCGTCCCGTCAGCCTTGACGATGTCTGGGAAAAAAATTCCGGCACTGTCTACATGAACGGCAGCCAGGCCCTGGCCCGCCTTCCCCTGCTGCAAGCCCAGCTTGATCGCGCCAACAGCCTCAATACCGCCGGCTTTATTTCCGGCTACCGCGGCTCGCCCCTTGGCGGTTTCGACAAGGTGCTGTGGAAAGCTCGCGATTATCTGAAAAAACAGAACATCCACTTTCTCCCGGGCATCAATGAGGACCTGGGTGCGACGGCGGTCTGGGGCGCCCAGCAGGTCAATATCTTCGAGGGCGCCCAATACGATGGCGTGTTCAGCCTGTGGTACGGCAAGGGTCCCGGTGTCGACCGCACCGGCGATGTCTTCAAACACGCCAACGCAGCCGGCACCTCCCGTTTCGGTGGTGTGCTGGCCGTGGCCGGCGACGACCATGCCTGCAAGTCCTCCACGCTGCCCCATCAGAGCGACTACGCCTTTCTCGATGCCGGGATGCCGGTACTGAACCCGGCGGGCATCCAGGACATTCTGGACATGGGCCTGTATGGCTGGGCCATGTCCCGCTTCAGCGGCTGCTGGGTGGGCTTCAAGGCCCTGGCAGAAAACATGGATTCGTCCATTTCCGCCAACATTGATCTCAGCCGCATCGACATTCGCCTGCCACGCGAGTTCCCGATGCCCGAAGGCGGGCTCAATTCCCGCTGGCCGGACAAACCCATGGCGCAGGAGGAACGCCTGCACCGCTATAAGCTGGAGGCCGCCAAAGCCTTCTGCCGCGCCAACCGGCTCGACCACACCGTGTATTCCGCCCGCCAGCCGAGATTTGGCATTGTCACCACCGGCAAAGCCTATCTGGACGTGATTCAGGCCCTGGCCGACCTCGGGCTGGGCCAGGAAGAACGCGAAACCATCGGCCTGACCGTCTACAAGGTCGCCATGCCCTGGCCGCTGGAGCCGGAGGGCATCTACGAATTTGCCACGGGCCTGGAAGAAATCCTGGTAGTGGAGGAAAAGCGGGGGCTGATCGAGGATCAGCTCAAAACCCAGCTCTACAGCTGGCAGGATGGCCAACGGCCCAATGTCATCGGCAAACGGGACGACCACGGTCACGATCTGCTGCCGACCATTGCCGAACTGACCCCCGCCATGGTGGCCCGCGCCATCGCTTCTCGGCTCGACGGCCGCTACTGCAACGACACCCTGCAGAAACGCCTGGACTTCCTCACCGAAAAAGAACACAGCCTCGCCAACCCGCGGGAGCGTCTGGAGCGCACCCCGCACTTCTGTTCCGGCTGCCCCCACAACACCTCCACCCAGGTGCCGGAGGGCAGTCGTGCCCTGGGCGGCATCGGTTGCCATTACATGGCCACCTGGATGGATCGGGGCACCGACACCTTCACCCAGATGGGTGGCGAGGGCGTGACCTGGCTTGGCCAGGCGCCCTTTACCAGCCAGAAGCACGTGTTCCAGAATCTCGGCGATGGCACCTATTTCCATTCCGGCGTGCTGGCCATTCGCGCGGCCATTGCCTCCGGCGCCAACATCACCTACAAAATTCTCTACAACGACGCCGTGGCCATGACCGGCGGCCAGCCGGTAGATGGCACCCTCAGCGTGCAGCAGATCAGCCACCAGCTCTACGGCGAGGGCGTTCGTCGCATTGCCGTGGTCAGTGACGACATTGACAAGTACCCGTCCCGCGCGGACTTTGCCGACCGCACCACCTTCCATGACCGCAACGACCTGGACGCGGTTCAGCGGGAACTGCGGGAGCTCGAGGGCTGCTCGGTGATCATCTACGATCAGACCTGCGCCGCCGAAAAACGTCGCCGTCGTAAACGCGGCACCATGGCCGATCCCGACCAGCGGGTGATGATTCACTCCGACGTGTGCGAGGGCTGTGGCGATTGCGGCATCCAGTCCAACTGCCTGTCGATCCTGCCCAAGGAAACCGACGCGGGCCGCAAGCGCACCATCGACCAGTCTGGCTGCAACAAGGATTTCTCCTGCGTGCGTGGCTTCTGCCCCAGCTTTGTCACCGTCAAGGGCGGCAAGCTAAAGAAGCCTGCCGGCGTCAGCGCCGACGTCGACTTCCCTGCCCTGCCCGAGCCAACACCGGTGTCCGGCAACGCCCCCTACGGCATTCTGCTCACCGGCGTGGGTGGCACCGGGGTGGTGACCGTCAGCGCCCTGCTGGGCATGGCGGCTCACATCGAAGGCAAAGGAGTGTCGGTGCTGGATCAGACCGGCCTGGCGCAGAAGTTCGGCGCCGTGGTCAGCCACATACGCATTAGCGACCGCCAGGAAAACATTCACGCGGTGCGGATTCCCGCCGGCGAAGCGGACCTGATGCTGGCGTTTGACCTGATGGTGGCGGCCACCGACGACGCCCTGGCGAAACTGGACACCCGTTTTTCCCGCGCGGTGGTCAATGCCGAGCCGGCGATGCCCGCAGCGTTCACCCGCGATCCGGATATCCAGTTCCCCGGCGAATCCATGGAGCAGAGTGTGCGGGAGGCCTGCCGCGCCAACGGCAGCTGGTTCCTCGATGCCGGTGGTCTTGCCAAGGCGCTGATGGCCGATGGCATGGCGGTGAACCTGTTCACTGTGGGCTTCGCCTATCAGCAGGGCCTGCTGCCCCTGAGTGCCCAGTCCATCGAACGTGCCATCGAGCTGAACAACGTGTCCGTCGAGAAAAACAAGCAGGCCTTCCTGTGGGGCCGCCGCGCTGCCCATGATCTGGAAAAGGTCAGGGCGCTGGCGTTCCCGGCACCGAAAGCTGCCGGCGCACAGACGGTTCAGGTGATGGAAACCACCGATCAGTTGATCGAACGCAACAAGGCGCACCTGACCGACTATCAAAGCGTCGCACTGGCCAGACGATACGAGAAACTGGTGCGCGCTGCCGAGAAAGCCATTGCTGGCAGGCTGGGCCGCGACCCGATGCTGTTCCGCGCCATTGCCGAGAACTACGCGAAGGTGCTCGCGTACAAGGACGAGTACGAAGTGGCCCGCCTGTTCAGCAATGGCAGCCTGCGCAAGCAACTTGCCGAAGAGTTCGAGGGCGAAGTGGAGCTGGAATTCAATCTGGCGCCCCCGCTTCTGAGTCGCAGCAAGAACGGGGAACGGCCGAAAAAGCTCAAATTCGGAATGTGGATGGAAACCGTGTTCGCGCTGCTGGCCAAAGCCCGGGGTCTGCGCGGCACCCCGCTGGACCCGTTCGGCTACACCGCCGACCGCCGGCTGGAACGCAGGATCATCCGGGAATACGAGGCCGACGTGGCCTTCCTGCTCCGGCATCTGAGCTCGGATCACGCCGTGGCGGCCCGCAACCTGGCTAGCCTGCCGGCCAAAATCCGCGGTTACGGCCCGGTGAAAGAGCACGCTTACCAGGCCACCCGCAAGGAACGCAACCAGTGGCGGGCCGAGCTCAACCCGCAGGCGCGGGAACATCAGCAAATCGCCAACGCGGCGGTCTAAACTGTAAACAGGGCGGCCGGCCTCTACCTTGGGGCCGGGCCGACTGCCCGCTCCATCAAGTCGCTTCCGCAGGCCTCACAAGGGCAGCGGCGGCCACGGACGAGAGGCAAAACGCCATGAACGTATTCAGCCATCCCGAGTTCGACAACCACGAACACCTGTCCTTTTTCTGTGACCCGGAAACCGGACTGAAAGCCATTGTGGCCATCCACAACACCTCCCGCGGCCCGGCCCTGGGCGGATGCCGCATGTTCCCCTACGCCACAGACGAAGAAGCCCTGCGTGATGTGCTGCGGCTGTCCCGGGGCATGACCTACAAGTCTGCCCTGGCCAACCTGGATCTGGGCGGCGGCAAGTCGGTGATCATTGGCGATCCCCGCAAAGACAAAACCGAGGCACTCATGGAAGCCCTCGGCCGCCATCTGGAAAGCCTGGGCGGCCAGTACATTGCCGCGGAGGACTCGGGTACCAGCGTACCGGACCTCAAGGCGATGGGGCGTCACACCCGGCACGTCGCCGGTATTGCCGACCGCACCGGTTTTGACGGCAACCCCAGCAACGGCGACCCCTCGCCGGCCACGGCCTATGGCACGTTCATTGGCCTGCAGGCCGCTGTAAAGCACAAGCTGGATCGCACCGATCTGACTGGTCTGAAAGTCGCCATTCAGGGCATTGGCAACGTCGGTTTCCGGCTCGCCAGGCACCTGAAAGAGGCGGGCGCGGAGCTGTGGGTCTACGACATCCACGAGGACAACATGCAGCGGGCAGTGGATCAGCTGGGCGCCAGACCGGCGTCTGCTGAGGACATTCTGTTCCTGCCGGTGGATGTGGTGGCTCCCTGCGCCATGGGCGCGGTGCTGAACGGCGACAGCATCCCGCGGCTGCAGGCTCCGATCGTTGCCGGTGCCGCCAACAACCTGCTGGCGCGCCCGGAACACGACGCCATGCTGCGGGATCGGGACATTCTCTATGCCCCGGACTTCGCCATCAACGCCGGCGGTATCATCGATGTGTTCTATGAGCGCACCGGCGCCACGCCGGGCACCGTGCGCGCCCATGTGGACACCATCGGCGACACCCTGACCGAAATTTTCAACCGTTCCAGCCGTTCAGGCCGCCCCACCGGGGCCACCGCTAACGAACTGGCGGAAGAGCGGTTTCACAAACATACCGCGGGTGCCGGGCTGGCGCCTGAGCGGTTGGCTTGCACCGGGTAACCTGACACCGGTGCACCCCCCTTGGGAGCTGCAGGCTTCTGCAGTTCCTCTTTTTTAATCCCTGACAAAAACAAGTACCGCAGGAGATCGTCATGTCTGTCACTTCATCAGGTTCGGCCACCTATCCGGGGGCACTGGAAGGCGCCAACGCCAGACGCGGCCTCTGGTCGTCGCGCCTCGCCTTTATCCTTGCTGCCACCGGCTCCGCCGTCGGCCTCGGTAATATCTGGAAATTTCCCTACGTTACCGGCGAGAACGGCGGCGGCGCCTTCGTTCTGGTGTACCTGCTCTGCATTGCCATTGTCGGCATCCCCATCATGATGGCAGAAGTCATGATCGGCCGGCGCGGCGGGCGCAGCCCGGTCAACAGTTTGCGCCTGATTGCCGAGCGCGACCGGTTGAAACCGGCCTGGAAACTGGTGGGCGCCGTCGGCGTTCTGGCGGGCTTCCTGATTCTTTCGTTCTATTCCGTCATCGGCGGCTGGGCCATTTCCTATGTCGGCACCACCGCCAGCGGCCAGCTCACCGGCCAGTCTGCCGACGCGGTTGGTGCCATTTTCTCGGGGCTGCTCAGCAACCCCACGACCCTGCTGGCCTGGCATACCCTGTTCATGGCGATGGTCATGGTGGTGGTCGCACGCGGCGTGCGCGCCGGCTTGGAGCGGGCCGTCAGCATCCTGATGCCGGCCCTGTTCGTGTTGTTGCTGGTGGTGGTGGGCTACGCCATGACCACCGGCCACTTTGGCGAGGCCGCAGCTTTCCTGTTCCAGCCCGACTTTTCCAAACTCACCACCGCAGGCATTCTGGTGGCGCTGGGCCATGCCTTCTTCACTCTTAGCCTCGGCATGGCGGTGATGATGGCCTACGGCTCTTACCTGCCGAAAAACATCTCCATCGCCAAAACCTCGATCACAGTCTCTGTCATCGACACCGGCGTGGCGCTGCTGGCGGGCCTGGCCATCTTCCCGATTGTGTTTGCCAATGGCCTCGAGCCAGGCGCCGGGCCCGGTCTGATTTTCCAGACCCTGCCCCTGGCCTTCGGCCAGATGCCCATGGGCACCGTGTTTGGCACCCTGTTCTTTGTACTGCTGATCTTCGCGGCCTGGACGTCGGGAATTTCCCTGCTGGAACCGATTGTGGAATGGCTGGAGGAGCAAAAGGGCATGAACCGAGCGGTCAGCACCCTGGCGGCCGGCATTGTCTGCTGGGCACTCGGTATTGCCTCGATCCTGTCCCTGAACCTGTGGGCGGATGTGGCCCCACTGGGCTTTATCCCGATGCTGGAAGGCAAGACCATCTTCGACCTGCTCGACTTCTTCACCGCCAACATCCTGCTGCCGCTGGGTGGGTTGCTGGTGGCGCTGTTCGCCGGCTGGGTGATGTCCCGCCAGGCCATGGAAAACGAGCTGTCGCTGTCGCCGGCGATGTTCAACCTGTGGTTGGTGACCGTTCGCTTCGTTACACCGGTGGCGGTAGCGGTGGTGTTTATCTACAACCTGCTGTAAGGCGCCAGGGAGGCGGTGTTTGCCGTCTCCCTGCCCCCCCTTACCGCCTTTTGCCCCCTTGCCCCGACTGTACTTCCTGCCCCAATGCTTTACGTCTTTTCACACCGTTTTACAGCTGTGACCACATTCTGTCCCTTTCTAACCGGCCAAAGCGGATGGGCGTCCCGTAAAGTGAACGGCATAGAACAATGGATCAGAGAGGTCACACCATGTCAGCAGTAACCGCATCGTTTCCCGTACGCCGTCAGGACTTCGGTTTTGAGGAAGTGCCACGGCACTGGGTCGACAGTGACCCGTTCATGACACACCTGTTCAATGCCCTGTCCGCGCTGTTTCCGGATGGCGAGCGTTTCTTTGTGGACAGCGTCCGCGCGGTACGCGACCAGATCAATGATCCGCAGCTGCAAAAGGACATCGGTGCCTTTATCGGACAGGAAGCCATGCACGCGAAAGAGCATGGCCACTTCAACGAAGGCGCTATCAATCAGGGTTTTGACATCAAGAAGCTGGAAGGCTGGACCCGGGGCTTTCTGTCGGCGAAGAACCTGCCGCTGCTGAACAACAAGCGCGTGCATCTGGCCGCCACTGTGGCCCTGGAGCACTTCACCGGTATTCTCTCAGCCCAGCTGCTGAAGCGTGAGGATCTGGTCAACTCCATCGATCCTTCCATGCGCACCCTGTGGGCCTGGCACTGCGTGGAAGAAAACGAGCACAAAGCTGTTGCCTTCGACACCTATGAGAAGCTCTACGACAAGGGCGTGGCGGACTACGCGATTCGCATGGGTAGCATGGCACTGATCACCGCGCTGATCATGGTGGCGATCCACTCTTTTATCGTGGAGCTGATGCGCGAAGACAAGCAGCTGCTGAACCTGCGCTCCTGGGCCAAGGGTCTGAACCGCGTGTGGGGCCCCAAAGGCCTGTTCACGGCGATCGTTCCGGAGTACCTGGATTACTTCAAGCCGAACTTCCACCCCTGGCAGCACGACACCGAATTTCTGCTACGCAAGTGGCGTAAGCAGCTCAATCTCGCCTGAGGGTTCGCCCCATCCAGGCCCCCTTACAACCGCTCGAGCGAGGCCCTGAGGGTCTCGCCGATGCGGGCATTCAGTTTCAGCGACACCAGCTCATCAGCCCGGGTGCGCCCAAGATTCAACGTGGCAATGGGTTTGTCCCATTCGGACGCGTAGCGGCAGAAGCGAAACCCCGAATACACCATCAGCGATGAGCCGATCACCAGCAGACTATCGCAGGCCTTGAGGGCATCCAGCGCAGAAACCACCCGCTCTTTGGGCACAAAATCCCCGAAAAACACCACATCCGGCTTCAGAATACCCCCACACTTCGGACAATCCACCAGACGGAAATCCGCGAAATCCACATTCAGATCCGCATCCCCGTCCGGCGCGGTGTCGGCGGTGTACTGCCGGAATCCGGGATTGAGATCGGCACAGCGGTCGTGCACCTCATCCCGCGGGCAGCGATAACCACAGCTCATGCACAGCACCTCATCGGCGCGACCATGGAGATCGGTCACCGCGTGGGTACCGGCTTGCTGGTGCAACCGGTCCACATTCTGGGTTACCACCCGGTGGCTGTGGTTGAGTCGTTCCAGTTCGGAGATGCAATGATGGGAGGGGTTCGGCCGGGCATTCCGCATCACCGGCCAGCCGATCAGGCTGCGGCCCCAGTAGCGGCGGCGGGTGTGAATGTCTTCCATAAACGCGTTGTGCTGAACCGGCTGCTTGCGCTTCCAGGCGCCGTCACCGTCCCGGTAATCCGGAATGCCGGAATCGGTGCTGACCCCGGCACCGGTCAGAACCATCAGCTTCGGGTAGCGGTGAATAAACTCTGCCAGCAGCGCCCCCGCCTCGTCCGGCTCGTGCAACACCGGCGGCTGCGCCGGATCGGGCAGACGCTGGCTGGAGCGGAACGGTCGGCTTCGATGGGTGGTCACAGGCACACAGACTCCGGCTTTCAGCCCGGCTTGCGGGCCACATAAACAGTATTGAACGATTCCCTGTTCTGGAACGGGTTGTAGAAACTTACGACGTGGCAGTCCACATCGATGAACACCTCCCGCAACACCGCCATGAATGCCTCATCCTCGCCCTCGTTGGACCACATGGCAAACACGCCCCGGGGCTTGAGCTGACGTGCCATCAGGCGCAGGTTGTTGGTGGTGTAGAAACTCGCGCTGGAGTTATGCAGCAGCGCCCGCGGCGAGTGGTCGATGTCCAGCAGAATGGCATCAAACCGCTTACCCGGTAACGCGGGATCAAAGCCTCCGGTGTCCGGATCGGCGATGGCCAGCTCAAAAAAGCTGCCATGGATGTAGCGGTTCCGTGCATCGGCATTGAGGTCTTTGCCCAACGGCACCAGCTCCTGCTGATGCCAGCCGATCACCGGTTGCAGGTACTCCACCACCAGCAGCTCACTGACACGCGGGTGCTTGAGAGCCGCCACGGCCGTATACCCCAGCCCAAGACCGCCCACCACCACACTGAGGCTATCCCCTTCGGTCTCGCCCAGCCCGATATCAGACAGCGCGACCTCGGCGTCCACAAACATGCTGGACATGAGGAATTCCTCGCCCAGCTTCACCTCATAGATGTCGCGATCGCCAATGGCCGGGATGCGTCTTCGGCGCAGGGTGATCTCACCGATCACCGAGGGCTGGCTGTCTATTTGTTCGAAAAGCAGTCCCATTTCTTACGACTCTTCTGGTGTGGGGGCTGGTTTTACTTGGGAGTTGCCTCTACCAGCCTGATAGTCCGTGCAGTCACCGGTGGGTCGGGCCGTCCAAAACACGCTCAAGCCCATCCATGGGGCGCTTGGGCTCCGCCATCCCTGGCTCCGCACAGTTTTGGACGGCCCGACCCACCGGCTCTTTGTTCTACTCCCCTGTCCGCTCTGGTAAAGCGTTACTGAAGCATGCTGCAAGAGTATTACGCATTTTGTCTTCGCCCAATTTTTCCATCAGCTCAATGTTTCGTTGGGGGATTTCATCCACATCCGGATAACTGTCAATCGCTGCTTCCAGGCTGGCTTCCCGCAACAGGTGAAGCATCGGGAACGGGGAACGGTTGGTGTAGTTCTCCGCCGCGTCAGGTTCCGTTTCAGCGAACTGATAATCTGGATGAAAGCTGGCGATCTGGTAGACGCCTTCCATATCCAGGTAGGCTAACAGACCATCTGCCGCGTCCAGGAATTCATTGTAGAGACCAAAGTCCCGAAGCACACCCGGATGGATCAACAGAGCGGTTTCGATCTCGGGTTCGTCATCCAACCGTTGAAGCTCGGCGTGCAGCGCCTGCAGTAACTCATCTTCCGTCACTGCCTCCGATACGACAAACCGAACCCGATTCCGGACCAGTTCCCGTTTGGCGAACGGACACAGGTTATATCCCACGACCACGTCTTCGACCCACTTTCGAGTCGCATTAATAACTTTGTTCTCACCCATGCGCTTGCCGTTTCCTTGATTCAGTCAAAGGCCCCTACAGGTACCCCTGACTCCTCAGATAATCATCGTAAGACCCGCTGAAGTCAGTAATCCCGTCGGCCTTGAGTTCAATAATCCGAGTAGCCAAAGAAGAAACAAACTCCCGATCGTGGCTGACGAAAATCAGCGTACCCGGGTAGTTCTCCAGCGCCAGGTTCAGCGCCTCGATGGACTCCATATCCAGGTGGTTCGTCGGCTCATCCATCAGCATCACGTTGGGCTTCTGCAGAATCAGCTTGCCGAACAGCATACGCCCCTGCTCACCACCGGAAATCACCCGCACGGACTTACCGATATCATCGCCGGAGAACAGCATCCGCCCCAGCGTACCGCGCACCAGTTGCTCACCACCGGTGGTCCATTGGGCCATCCAGTCCGACAGCGTATCGTCGCTGGCGAAGTCCGCAGTATGGTCCTGGGCGAAATAGCCCACCTCGGCGCTGTCGGTCCACTTCACCTCGCCGCTGTCCGGGGTATAGGCGCCGGCCATGCACTGCAGGAGCGTGGTTTTACCAATACCGTTGGGGCCGATGATGGCCACCCGCTCGCCGGCTTCTACCTGCAGGCTCAGGTTCCTGAACAGAGGCTTCTCATCAAACCCCTTGCTCATCTTGTCGAGGGTGACTGCCTGGCGATGCAGCTTCTTGCCCTGTTCGAAACGGATAAACGGGCTCACCCGGCTTGAGGGCTTCACCTCTTCCAGCTGGATCTTGTCGATCTGACGGGCGCGGGAGGTGGCCTGCTTGGCCTTGGAGGCGTTGGCGGAGAAACGGCTGACGAACTGCTGCAGCTCAGCAATCTGCGCCTTTTTCTTGGCGTTGTCCGACAACATGCGCTCGCGGGCCTGGGTAGCGGCTGTCATGTATTCGTCGTAATTGCCCGGAAACAGGCGCAGCTCGCCATAGTCCAGATCCGCCATGTGAGTGCACACGCTGTTCAGGAAGTGGCGGTCGTGGGAGATGATGATCATGGTGCTGTTGCGGGCCACCAGGATGTTTTCCAGCCAACGGATGGTGTTGATATCCAGGTGGTTGGTGGGCTCGTCCAGCAGCAGCACGTCCGGGTCGGAGAACAGCGCCTGGGCCAGCAGAACCCGCAACTTCCAGCCCGGTGCGAGGGCGCTCATGGGGCCGTCGTGCTGTTCCAGGGGAATGTCCAGGCCCAGCAACAGTTCGCCGGCGCGGGACTCCGCCGTATAACCGTCCATTTCGGCGAACTGCACTTCCAGATCGGCCACGGCCATGCCATCTTCCTCACTCATTTCCGCGAGGGAATAGATGCGGTCGCGCTCTTTCTTGACCTGCCAGAGCTCTTCGTGACCCATGATCACCGTGTCCATGACCGAGCACTCTTCATAGGCGAACTGATCCTGCCGCAGCTTACCCAGTCGAATGTTGGGCTCCAGCATGACCTGCCCGGAGGACGGTTCCAGGTCGCCACCGAGAATTTTCATGAACGTGGATTTACCGCAACCGTTGGCGCCGATCAGGCCGTAGCGGTTGCCATTGCCGAATTTGACGGATACGTTTTCGAACAGGGGCCGGGCCCCGAACTGCATGGTGATATTGGCGGTGGAAATCAAGAAACTGACCTGTCTGTGTGAGGGCCGGATGCGCCGGCAAAGAAAAGGCGGCATTGTACAGGTTTGCGGCCGGAACCGTGAGGCCGCAGAAACACGGATAAAAAGCACTTGCCTCCGGCCGGCAGGGCGGGCAGCATTCCTACCCTGAAGTATTCATTCACCAAAACCTACAGGACACTATCCATGACACAGGCAACCGCACGCCACATCCTGGTCGACAGCGAAGCAAAATGCGAAGAGCTCAAAAAAGCCATCGAAGGCGGCCAGGATTTCGCCGACGCGGCGAAACAGCACTCCTCCTGCCCTTCCGGCCGCAACGGCGGTGATCTGGGCTCGTTCGGCCCGGGCCAGATGGTGCCGGAGTTTGATAAGGCGGTGTTCAACAGCGAGCTGAACACCGTGATCGGCCCGGTCAAGACCCAGTTCGGCTACCACCTGCTGGAAGTGACCAGCCGGGGCTGATGAGAACCGGATCCATCCTGCAAAACCTCTGCAGCGGCCAGCTTCTACAAATACTGGCTGCGGTGGGGGTTGTTCTGATCGTTCCCCTGTTTTTTGTCGGTGGGCCGGACTGGTCGTCGACGCCCCTGGACAGGGCTTTGTGGGATCTTGGCCATCTCATCTTTTTCGCGCTGGCCACCTACGCGGTCCAGCCGTGGCGCTGGCTGCAGGGCTGGCGTTTGTGGCTGACCGTCACTCTGGTGGTACTGGCGATCGGTATCGCCATCGAATTGCTGCAGTCCGGACTGGCGCGGCAGGAAGACTGGCGCGACGTACTGCGCAATCAGATGGGCACCTGGCTGGTGCTTGCCTGGCACCCCCTGCTTACGTCCAAAACCCGCACCCCGGGCTCCACGCGCGCACTGGCGCTAGCGTCGCTGGCACTGGTTATTTTTGAACTGGGTGCCGCCGGCGTGGTGGCCTCGAGGCAGTTCGAGATCAACAGCCAGCTCCCGCTGCTGTACAACTTTTCCCACGAACAGCCCACACGTTTCTGGCGCGGACCGGTGACGCCCTCATCCCTGCATGCCGGGGCCAGCGAGCGGACTGACGGGAAAAGCCTGGAGATCTCACTGAACACCAAACTATACTCCGGCGCGTCTCTGGACAACCTGGCACCGGATTGGCGCGGCTACGACCAGCTCAGGCTGTCGCTGTTCAATCCCCACAGCGACAGCTTCATTATGAATCTGAGAATCAACGACGTCGCCCACGAGCGCGAGGCCAACACCTACGGCGATCGCTTCAACACCCAACTGGAACTGAAGCCGGGGATCAACCGTTTCACCTTGAACCTGGACGACGTTAAGAACGCGCCGGGAACCCGCACCATGGACATGTCCGACATCCGCAGACTGGGGCTTTTTGTGATCCGGCTCCCCCAGCCGCGCACCGTCTACCTGACAGAGCTGAGGCTGGACTGAGCCAGCGACCAGGGATTCGTAGTCAGGGCTTCGGTGCCGGCGTCCGTGACCAGCAGAGTCTCGCTGCAACCGATCCCCCACTGGCCCGGTATTCGCAGACACAGCGGCAGATGAAACACCATGCCCGGTTGGAAACGTGAGGATTGCCCCCGGGCGATGAACCCGGACCCTTCCACCCAGGAAGGCGGAAACTGCGCACCCACGGTGTAGCCGAACACCCCGGAGAAAAACACCTCACCCGCCAGCGGTGCCAGCGCTTTTTCTCCGGCGCGGGCTGCGGCATCGAAACTGACGTCCGGCCTTATTGTCTCGAGCAAGGCCTCCACCACCCGACGGCAGCCGTCAAACACCCGCTGCATTGATCGGGTCGGCACTCCGGCGACCACTGTCTGCATCATCGGGGCGGTATACCGTTTCCAGGCTGCGCCGAATTCCAGAAACACCGGGTCGCCCGGCTCAATGGCAAAGCGTTTGTGGTTGGTGTGGATAATGCTGCTGCGGTGACCGACCGTGACAATGGGCTGCATACTCATGAACTCACTGCCAGCGGCCAGCAGCGCCTCGGCGCCAACCGCGGCGATCTCGTTGTCGGTGACGCCGTGCCTGACTGCCGCCACTGCTGCCTTCAGGCCCAGGCCGGTTGTGTGCGCGCTGCGCCGCAGACAGGCCAGTTCCGCCGGGGATTTCACGATACGCACGCGCTTGAGGAGCAAGGCGCTGTCGACAAACCGGATATCCGGCAGGCGGGTCCGGACACCCTCGATCACACCGTGCCGCAGGGAGCCGTGCCAGAAATCAACGCCGACCCGCTCCTCGAACCCCGACAGCGCTTCGACCAGTGGCTCCAGCACCTCGCCGATGCCTTCCCAGCGATACCCCACCACCTGTTCCACCCGGGTGGTGACCATGGCCGGCCCCATCTCGATGGAGGGCACCTGCAACAGGAGGCTGGCAGGCGTCACCACCAGCGCCACGTGCACCGACACCTCGAAGGTGCTGTAGCCGGTCAGGTAAAAGATATCGGAAGGGTCAGTGAGCAGAAGCGCACTGATGTCGTCTCGGGCCATACCCGCCCGCACCCTGGCCAGCCGGGACTCGAATTCTGCGGGTGGGAACGGACACTCCGCGCCCCGTGCGACACTGGACAGTGCAGTCTGGTAGGCATTGAAGTCCATGGGGCATCCTCCCGCAAACGCTTCCTTTCAGAAGGGTGGACCCAAAACTTCCGTTGATCAACTCTCGGCCCGGGAATCAGCTCCCGGGATTGAGAAAGCGCACCATCTGGCTGCCAATGGACTCAATCGGGGCAGTAATGGCGCGTTGAATGCTGTTAGTGACCACGCGGGAGAAACCGGAGCCCGCGTCACTCTCCAGAAATGCAATGTACAGCGCCAGTTCCTGCGCGCTGATGTCGCGATAGGTAAACAGGTAGCTGTCGAAAACCTGCTGGTTCACCATACCCTCAAGCATGCCGCGCTGGCTCTCGATCTGCGACTGAATCTGCTCGAAGGACGCCGCATCGCTGCCTTTCAGAGCGGATAACGCGGTCGCCAGGCCCAGCTGCACGGCAATGGAGGTGTCGACCGCGCTCTCGGTTGCGCGCGAGGCCTTGTCGAAACGGTCAAACATGTCGACACGCTCGCTGCCGCGGAAGCGCCTGTTGAGTTCCGCTGCGCGGGTCTGGATTTCCGCCCAGGCTTCCGGCCGCGACGCGGCGATTTCCGCAGCGGCAATTTTCTGCGCCAGCGGGGTGTCGTACCAGTCCATCACCGACTGCAATTGCGCATCGCTGAGCGTGGATTCCAGGTCAGCGGTGATCTCCGCCTGAATCTTCTGCGCGTTAAAGCTGTTGCTGACCATGTGGCCAATGGTGTCTGCCGCGAACGGCGGCACCCGGCCACTTTGCTTGAGCCCGTCGCGGATACCCTGGCTCATCATCGCCGGGTACTGGGCAACGATGTCATCAATGGGTGATGCCGCCAGCACTGCATCGGCAGATGGAGCGGCCTGAGCCGTCCCCCACAAAAGAGCGACGGAAACTAAAACCGGTTTAATTTGGGAAAATGCTTTCATGGCCTATCATCCGAGAAGATTGATGGGCGGTTTATGCCACGGTAAAAGCACCCCCTGCAAGCGATACCGGGTGTGGTTTGATGACAAATTGGTAGGGTAACGGAGGGTTCTGGTTTTCCAGCCCATGAGTAAGCTCAGCAAACGTCTTAATGTTTGGAAGTCTCGACTGAAGTGGTACGGGCTGCCGGTGCTCGGCCTGGTGATCGCCAGCTGGGCAACCCTGAGGTTCAGCCTGCTTGAGCCTGAGCCGCCCCTGCAGCAGGAGAACGTGTGTGAGATCTTCCGCGAACAACCGGTGTGGTATGACTACGCCAGACAGTCCGAGGAGAAATGGGGCACGCCCATCGCTACACAGATGGCCTTCGTGTATTACGAATCGTCCTTTCGGAGCCACGCGCGCCCCCCGCGACGCACGCTCTGGGGATTCATACCCTGGACCAGACCAACCTCGGCGTATGGCTACGCGCAGGCGCTGGACCCGGCCTGGGGCGAGTACCTGGAAGCGAACGGTGACGGGCCCTTTGTGGTGCGGACCCATATGGAACATGCCCTGGATTTTGTCGGCTGGTACAATTATCTGACCAACCGCCAGCTCGGCATTCCCTTTCACAGCCCGCGCAACCTGTACCTCGCCTACCACGAAGGCCGCACCGGCTATGCCCGACGAAGCTATGAGGCCAAACCGCGCATCGTCGAGCTCGCCTCACGGGTGCAAACCCGCGCCTATCGCTACGACAACCAGTTGAAAAGCTGCGAGAAAGAGTTCCAGTGCTGGCGCTGGTATCAGTTCTGGCCGATCTGTGGCTAGGCCTGGCGCCGGGGTTCGATCAGCGTCTGCAGTGACTGTAATCGCTCCACCAGATACTCCATGACGATCCTCACCCTCGCCATTTGCTGGGTGTCGTGGTTGACGTGCAGCCACAAATCAACGCTCTCGCCTTCCAGAGGCTCCGACAGCCGCCGCAGCTCTCTCGCGCTTTCCCCCAGGTAACACGGCAGCACCGCCAGGCCGGCGCCTGCGATGGCCAATGCGTGCATCGACTGCAGGCTGTTGCAGCGAATCACCGATGGCACATTTTTCAGATGCTTGCGGTACCAGCGCCCGGTCGCCAGGTGGCTGAAGGTCTCATCCGGAATGATCCATACGCAGCCCTCCGGGTGACTCTCGACGTCCATATTGCGATGTCGCCGGCAGTACTGCGCCGAGCCATACACCGCAGACTCAACGGCGGCGACGCGCTCACCCTCCAGAGTTGCCTGGGGCTTGTTCTCGGGGCGCAGGGTCAGATCCGCCTCCCGATGACTGAGGTTGGCCACGTCGTTATCGGTCAGCACTTCCAGCTCGATATCCGGAAACTCCCGCACCAGATCGGACAGTATCGGGCTGAGCAACGGCGCCATCATGGCATCCTCCGCCGCCAGGCGAACCTTGCCTACCGGTGCGGAGT
This sequence comes from Marinobacter sp. M-5, assembly GCF_032911545.1. Taxonomy (NCBI): domain Bacteria; kingdom Pseudomonadati; phylum Pseudomonadota; class Gammaproteobacteria; order Pseudomonadales; family Marinobacteraceae; genus Marinobacter; species Marinobacter sp. M-5. Next base: position 716,466 of record NZ_JAWJEK010000001.1, on the reverse strand, counting down.
CCTGGCCGACCAGCTTGCGCTCGAGATTGTCCATCTCGACGGTCAGCCGCTGGGCTTCCCTGAACGCGGTTTCGCCCACCGGTGTGAGCTGCAAACCGTCCCGGGAACGCTCGAAAAACTGCACTCCCAGAGCCTCTTCCATCTGGTCGAGCCGCCGCAACACCGTGGTCTGGTGAACACCCAGAATGTCGCCGGCCCTGGCGAGTGTTCCGCCTATTGCCAGTGCGTGAATATATCGAAGATAATCCCAGTCCATAGTTACTGCATATTTGCAACGTGAGTACGGATTTTAACGTATTTATGCTGCAAATAAGAACCCTTAGAATTGTTTGTAAATTAAAGATAGATCCCTAACTAACCCACCCCCTACAAGGAGGAAGGCGCTATGACTCAGAAGCATATCGCAACCGTTCACCCGCTGCCGTCCAGCATCCTCCACAACAGTGTTGAGGTCAGGCGCCAGTATACCCGCGCTGCCACCAGGCAGGCGGTTCAGTTCATCGGCAGGAAGCTGCGCATTGCAGGTCGTCGCGCCCAGGCTGCAACTACGGACATGCCCCAGGCAATGCAAGGCGGCCACTGAACCCGAAGCGGGCGTCAGGAGCAGGGAAGGGTTTGCGCAAAGATGTGAAAAAGGATGTCAGGAACACCGGTGGCGCCGCAGGCACGGTCCACCGGTGTTTTTCGTTGTAGACTCAGAACTCCCAGACCACTTTGGTCTTCTGACCGAACCACTCGTCCATCTTCCGGTTGTAGTAGTCCTCAATCACGTTGCGTTTGATCTTCATGGTAGGCGTCAACATGCCGTTTTCCATGGTCCAGGGGTCCTTGACCACTACCACGAACGCGAGCTTTTCATGGGCTTCGCATTCGGCATTCACCGCTTCCAGCTCCTGCGCCAGCTCCTGCTCGAGCTCCGCACGACTACCACCGGTTTCCAGCGCCTCCCTTGCCTCATCCGACAACAGCACCATCAGGCATGGCTGCGGCTGATTGGCACCGGCCACACACACCACCTCGGCTTTCGGATGGTTGAACCGGTTCTCGATAGGAACCGGCACCACGTACTTGCCTTTCGAGGTCTTGAACAGATCCTTGACCCGGCCGGTGATCCGCAGGCAGCCATCACCATCAATTTCGCCCATATCACCGGTTTTCAGGAAGCCGTCATCGGTTACATCTTCCCGGGTTTTCTCTTCGTTCTTGTAGTACCCGAGCATCTGGCCGGGGCTCTTCACCTCGACCTCATCACCCTCACCCAGGCGGTGCTCGACCCCCGGATTGGCCATACCCACGGTGCCGACCTTGGCCTGGCCGGGGCGGTTGGCGTGGGAATAACCGAAGTTCTCGGACATCCCGTAGACCTCCAGCAGCTCGAGCCCCAGGCCGCGATACCAGGCAATGATTTCGCCGGACAGCGGCGCAGCGCCGGTGAGAGCCGCGCGGCAGTGATCCAGCCCCAATTGCTTGAGCACTTTTTTCTTCACCACCGATTTGAGAATCGGAATGTTGAACAGCACTTTCTGCTTTTTCGGCGGCAGCTTGGCGTTAACGCCCAGGTAAAACTTCATCCACAACCGCGGCACCGAGAAGAACAGCGTCGGTCGGGCCCGCTGCAAATCCTCCTGGAAGGTATCCAGCGAGTTGGCGAAATACAGGTGGAAGCCGTAATACAGCGACTGGGTTTCCACCGCCGCGCGCTCGGCAACGTGGGCCAGCGGCAGGTAGGACAGCATGCGCTCATCCGATGACACCGGGAACAGCTGCTGCAAACCATCGGCCACTGAAATCATAGTGCGGAAACTGTGCATCACGCCTTTCGGGCGACCGGTGCTGCCGGAGGTGTAGACAATGGTCGCCAACGCGTCCGGGTCGGGCAGTTTCGGTTCAGCCGGCTCGCATCCGGCAATGATGTCCAGCCACTTCGGCGTGTCGTCCCGCGGCGACATGGGCAATGAGATCATCGGCAGTTCCGGCGGTATGTGGCCTTTGATGTCATTCCAGCCATCGGCGGTGCCATCGAGCTTGCCCAGAAACAGCAGTTTTGCCTCGCTGTGTTCAAGGATGTAGGCCGCGGTGTCACCGTTGAGGGTCGGGTATAGGGGAACAGACACATGACCGGCCGCCCAGATGGCCAGATCCGCGAGGATCCAGTGGGCACTGTTTTTGCCAAGAATGCCGATGTTGCTGCGTTCGGGTAACGCCAGGCTGTTCAGGTGAGCCGCCATGCGCGACACCTGGTCCGCAGCCTGGCTCCAGGTGATGTCTTCGACCCGCCCGTCCGGAAATGGCTGGGTCAGGTATACGTTGTCCGGATTCTTGTTTGCCCAGTAGTACAGGCAATGAAGGGAGGATTGCTTCTCAAGGTCTACAGCCATCTTGGGCTCCTTGTTGTTATTGTCAGACACGGACTGACTCTTTGTTTCAGGTCATCTGCATACTACCGGCATTTCACCCTTACTCAATAGCCGCTGGTGCCTCAAAAACTGACTGATTGTTACTTTATTGCAGGCCAGCGCGCAATCGAATCGTGACAGTTGCGCAGGATGGTCTACAGTTGGTGGCTCAGCGTACTAAACAGGGTCACTTCCGGAGATGCCCATGAAAACAACAAATCGCTCTTACCTGATCTTCCCTGCCTGGGGCTTCATCCTGATGGGTTCTGCGGCCTTTATCTATTGTGCCTCGGCCGGGCTTTTGGTTTCCTAGGTCAATCCCACCGGCAGTCATCGCATGATGCCCCCTGATCCGTGTATGCTCTGAGCACTCACAAAAGCCAGGGACCACATCCATGCAAGAACTTATTCTGTATCACTATGCCATGTCACCTTTCGGTGAGAAGACGCGGGCCATGCTCGGCTATGCCGGCCTCAGCTGGCAGTCTGTCATCGTGAAAGAGATGCCGCCGCGACCCGTGCTGGACAAGCTCGCCGGCGGCTACCGGAAAATCCCGGTGGCGCAACTGGGGGCGGACGTATTCTGTGATACCCGCTCTGTCGCGCGGGAAATTGCGCGGCTCAGTGGCAAGCCCGAGTTGATTCTGGAACAGCAGCCACAGGCGGTGCAGGACTTTGTGCGGGAAGCCGATCTCGAGGTATTCCTGGCCTGCGTGATCGCCGCCAGTGACGGCCGTATGCTGAAAAAGCTGATCCGTGAAACCTCTCTGTACAACACCTTCCGCTTCCTGAAAGACCGGATCAATATGGGGCGCAAGGCCCGGGTAAAGGCGCTCAAGGGGCCTGAAGCCAAGGCTCGGGTGCTGGCGCACATGGCGCAGATGGAAGGCATGCTGGAACAGGACTTCCTGTTCGGAGACACACCCTGCGTCGCAGATTTTTCTGCCTACCACGGACTCTGGTTCGCGTGTGACCTGGCGGGCAAGCCCTGGCTCCGGGATTACCCGCGAGTTGAAGGCTGGCTTCAACGGATGCGATCCTTCGGCCATGGCCAGCGTGCAGAAATCACGGATGAACAGGCTCTGGATATCGCCAGAACCGCCGACCCCAGAGCACTGGAGGCAGCCTCTGAACACCCCCTCACCGGGCAGGCTGTGACCGTGGCGCCAGACGATTACGGCCGTGACCCTGTGCAGGGCCTGCTCCTGTTCGGCAATGAGCACACCACCATCCTGAAGCGGGAACACCCCAGAACCGGGACCGTGCACGTGCACTTCCCGGCGCAGGGTTTTGCCATAACCGCTGCCTGAGCCAACGCCCGGAAGCACGCACTGACAACTGTATACATATACAGCTTCGGTGCGCTACACTGCTTTCCATTCGTAACGACTCTCCCGCGCCGCGCCCTGCCGGCGGGGGACCCCATTGGAGAGATTCATGGCTGTACAAGCACTGTACTACTCGGAAAGGGATGGACTGGAGATGGCGCTGAAAAACCCGGATACACTGCTGTTTTCATCCAAAGCGGACGCCGATGCACGAGACAAGGTGCTGGAACTCGCGGAAGAAATCACCCAGTTCCTGCAGGCTCGGGTTGAGGGCATGGACGAGGCCCTGGCGGAAAAAGCGGCGCTGGCCATCGCCGAGGAAAAAGACTTGTTCGGCCGTGCACTGAAAAAGCCGTCGTTGCTGAACCAGACGGCGCTGACCGAGTAACAGCGGCGTCCGCGCTCAGGGAGGAGCGCACAGCCTCAGCGCCGGAAGCGCGTTTCCAGCACCACCGACGAGTTGGTGCGTTCCACCCCCTCCAGATTGCCGATGTCATCCAGAACCGAACTCAACTCCTCCAGAGACTGGGCCTGAACAATCGCGATCAGGTCGTACTCACCGCTTACCGAAAACAGCTGTGACACCTGACTGATGTTTTCCAGTGCCACGTTGGTGCGCGACGTCAGCTTCTGAATCACCTTGATGGAGACGTGAGCCTCCACCTGGCTGGCTTCGAATCGGTCCCCCAGCTGCACCGAATAGCCCTTGATCACACCGCTGCTTTCAAGGCGCGCCAGCCGATGCTGCACCGTCGAGCGGGACAGGTTAAGCGCACGCGCAAGGTCCGACACACTGGTTCTGGCGTTCTGCCGCAGCAGCAACAACAGCCTCTGATCCTGTGTTCCAAGCATAATGCCCACTCATTTCGTCATTTTGATAAATGATTTCATTATTCCGTTAATTTTGCCACTACAAACCGGCATTGCTCCCTTACATACTGCCCCAATACAAACAATCAGAACCGATCCGCCGCGGGGTTACACCATGATTATTCGCCCGATCCAGCATCAGGACCTGGAAGCACTGCGTGCCATCGCCCGGGAATCCGGCCCGGGGTTTACCTCACTGGTGGATGACCCGGACTTTCTGAGGCGCAAGATCGCTCTCAGTATCGACAGCTTTGCCCGATCACCCCGGACCCCTGACGATGAGCATTATCTGTTCGTGCTGGTGGATGAAAACAGCGGACGTGTCATGGGCACTACGGCCATCGAAGCCCGCGCCGGGCAGGATCGCCCGCTGTTTCATTTTCGACACAGCGCTGGCGCTCTGGGAACGGCGGATGAACCAGACCAGTTGATCCGTTGCAACCACTACACCGGTTGCAGCGAAATCTGCAGCCTGTATCTGCGGCCAGGTGATCGGCGACCGCAGGCGGGCAAACTGTTGTCAAAAGTACGCTTCCTGTTCATGGCCCAGCACCCACAACGCTTTGAGGACACGGTGATCGCCGAAATGCGGGGAGTATCAGACGAGCACGGCCAGTCGCCTTTCTGGAACGGGTTACGGGCGCAGGCGGGCAACCTCGATTTTGCCACGGTTACGCGCCTGGCCGGCACCGGCGACACCCGCCTGCTCGACAAGCTGCTACCTGGCGGGTCCCTGTGCACCGCTTCCATCGGTGAGCAGGCTCGCCGGGTGATCGGTGAGGTTCACGAGCGCACCCGGCCCGCCCTGAAAATGCTGACGGACGAGGGTTTCCGCTACACCGGCTATGTGGACCTGTTTGATGCTGGCCCTACCGTCGAGTCACCGCTTGCCGGCATTGCCAGCATTCAGGGTTCTGAGGCCTGCCGGGTTCAGGTGGTGGATGACAACGTACCCGCGATCACTCGCAACCGGCCGGGCCACCTTAACCAGGCCCTGTTACTGACCAATGGCGGTGTCCGCGATTTTCGCGCTACGATCACCCATGGGGCAACCTGGCTGCCGCACCACCGTTTGCTGAGTGTTCCCCGCTCTCTGGCCGGCAAACTGATGCTGGAAACCGGTTCGGTCGCCCGCTGTCTTGCACTGGCTCCAACCGCAGACCAGAAACAGCCACGCAGGCACTCACCGTTACTGGAGGCCCGCTATGCACACTGATCGGGAATCGCTGTTCCACCACTTGTGGGAAGACTACCGCAGAGTGACCCCTTCGGCCGAAGGCCTTCACCGCATTCTGGGCGCCGAGGAGGGCCAGGGCATTGTCAACGACCACATCGCCCTGCGCACCTTCAACCTGGCCCCGGTAGGGCTGGACGCCCTCGCGGAACACTTCACCTCGCTGGGCTATTACGCCGGTGGTGAGTACCGGTTCGGCGCCAAAAAGCTCTATGCCCGCCATTATGAACACCCGGACCCACTGGCCCCGAAAGTCTTCATCTCCGAATTGTTAACCGAGCAATGCTCGCCTGATCTGCAGGCTGTTGTCCGTAACCTGGTGGCCCAGGTGTCGCCCGCCAGCGTGTCCGCCGACAATTTTCTGTATTCCGGCCGCCACTGGGATCTCGATTACGCCACCTACCAGACCTTGTTGCAGGAAAGCGAATACGCCGGATGGCTGGCTGCCTGGGGCTTCCGTGCCAATCACTTCACGGTCAGCATCAACCAGCTCGGGCAGTTTCACAGTGTCTCAGGCATCAACCAGCTGTTGAAAGACAAGGGCTATCGGGTCAACAGCTCTGGCGGCGAGATCAAGGGGTCGCCTGCAGAGCTGCTTGAGCAGTCGTCGACCATGGCCGACCGCATTCCGGTGCAGTTCTCTGACAGGACGGCAACCATACCCAGCTGTTTCTATGAATTTGCGCTGCGCTATCCCGACGCCAGCGGCCAGCTGTATCCGGGCTTTGTCGCCGCGTCGGCCGACAAGATCTTCGAGAGCACCAACACAACGGGCTGATGGGCTAGCGGTTCTCTGCGGGCCAGCCCTCGGCACCTAACAGAGGAACGAAGCGCACTTCTCCCAGGCTTTCACGCTCGAACCCGGAGCGGGACACCCGGGTGATGAGCACCAGCTCCTGACCTCCGAATTCCGAGCCGACCGGCATCACCAGCCGACCCCCGATGACAAGCTGATTCTTGAGGGTTTCGGGAATCCCCGGGCCGCCCGCCGCCACCACAATGCCGTCAAACGGGGCTACCTCCTGCCACCCCAGTGTACCGTCACCGCAGCGCACATGGACATTCAGGAAGCCCTCAGCCAGCAGCACGCGGCACGCCTGCTGCGCCAGTTGCGGAAGCCGCTCGATACCGAACACCTCCCCGGCAATGCAAGCCAGCACTGCCGCGCCATAACCTGAGCCGGTTCCGATATCCAGCACCTTCTCTCCGCCCTGCATCGACAGGGCCTCCGCCATCAGTGCCACGATGTAGGGCTGGGACACGGTCTGGCCATGGCCGATGGGCAACGGGCCGTCGTCGTAGGCCTGCTCGCGCAGCTCGTCCGGCACAAACTGCTCCCGCCTGACCCGACGCATTGCAGCCAGAACCGCGGGCGAGAACTGGCCCCGACCGCGGACCTGGTAATCCACCATCGACGCCCGGCGGGCGGTAAAATCGGGCGCGTCCATTCTGTGCACCTGATGCAAAGGGGTGAAATTCCAGCCTACCCCTGCCCTGACGCGCTCCCCTTGACGCCGGTCAATATCCAGACCGATCCGCCGACCGAAGGCTTCACCCCGGGCTGTCACATTGCATGTCACCCGGGGCCGCAGGCAAAGCTTCTGCTTTTGTCTCGAGCTGGAAAGGACTAGGATTGTGTGAACCAATTCATGTTTTCTGGGCGGAGAGGCAGAATGACCTCAGGTTCCATGGCAGTAAGAGGGATGCTTCTGTCAGCCTTGTGCCTGTGCTCCATGGGCAGCGTGGCCAACGACACCATCCGCACCCGCATGGGCGCCATAGATCTGGACTTCCCCGTCAGCGCCCTTGGCAAGATTCTCACCAGCGACAAGACCCTCTCAAGCTTCTATCGGGAGCGGGATTATACCCTCGCCTGGAGCGAGGCAGCGGATCGCCGGGCTTTGCTCGATGCCGTAGCGGCAGCACAACACCATGGCCTGTCCCCCAACGACTACAACCTGGCGCAACTCACGCGCGTGGCTGCCGGCGATACCCGGCACCTGGACGCCGAAGCCCAGGCCGACATCGATCTGCTACTGACCGACAGCGCCCTGCTGCTGGCGTCTCATTTGCGCTACGGCAAGGTGAACCCGGAAGATCTGCGTCCGGAGCCGGACGCCAGCCACCCGGACCGCGGCATCGACGACCTTCTGGCGGAGGCCCTGGCGGCCGACAACGTTGAGCAAGGGTTGAAACGCCTGGCCCCCGCCACGCCGGGCTATCAGCAATTGCTGAGCGCCCGGGCGGCCGTGGCTGCGCTGATGCGTGAGCCCTGGGAACGCATCCCGGAGGGCGAGACCATCCGGCCGGGAAACAGCGATGAACGCGTGCCGCACGTCCGGCAACGGCTGAGGGCTCTGGGTGACCACCCCCACCCGGACAGCGACGCCCCAGAAGCGATTGCCACCCGGCACGACCGTGCCCTGGTGGCCGCTGTGCAACGATTTCAGGCACGGCACGGGCTGGATGACGACGGCCTGATTGGCCGGGATACCCTGGCCGCGATAAACCTCACACCGGCAAAGCGCCTCACCCAGATTGACGCCAACCTGGAGCGCTGGCGCTGGCTGCCAGAGCAACCCGGAGACACCTACATCGTTGTCAACGTGGCCGGATTCGAGCTCACCATGATTCGCAAGGGTGAGGAGGTTATGCGCACCCGGGTGATTGTGGGCCGCCCCTACCGTCAGACGCCGCTGTTCAGCGACAGCATTCGTCACCTGGTTATCAACCCCAGCTGGACGGTACCCCGTAGCATCATGATCGAGGACCAGTTACCGGTTATTCGCCAGAATCCGGACTATCTGAGCAACCTGGGCTTTTCGTTGTATCGCGGCTGGGGACCCGACCGCATACCGGTCGACCCGGATACCGTTGACTGGTGGGCGCTGTCTGAAAACTACTTTCCGTTTCAGCTGATTCAGGAACCCGGCCCGAGCAATGCCCTGGGGCAGGTGAAGTTCATGTTCCCGAACGAATTCGATGTGTATCTGCACGACACCCCGGCCCGGCACCTGTTCGCCAGCAGTCAACGCTCGTTCAGCTCCGGCTGCATCCGCGTGGAAAACTCCCTGGAACTCGCCCGCCTGTTGCTGGAAAGCCAGAACGGATGGTCCGGCAACCGGCTGAATCGCGTGCTCGACTCCCGCGAGCTGACCAAGGTCTATCTTGAAAACCCGGTACCGGTGCACCTGGAATACTGGACGGCATGGGTAGACGACGCCGGCACACTGAACTTGCGCGACGACATTTATGAACGCAACGGCCCGGTCACAGCCGCGTTGGAAACCTCACTGGACTATGATGGCCGAATTCATCAGGCCAGTGCCAACTGAGCGTCCTTATCAGCCATTTTAACTGGCTGCGCCCCGCAACATCGCCTGCATCAGTTCATTGGCATCGAATTTGGTCAGTGCCTCGTTGGCGCCGACCTGATTGGCATAGCTCAGGCTCATCTCACTGTTCAGTGAGGTGTGCAGGATGATGTAAGGCTGCTTGAGCGCGGTGTTGTCACGAATGGTGAATGCCAGCTCGTAGCCATCCAGCCCCGGCATCTCGATATCGCTGACCAGTATGTCCACCGGGCGCCCGTTGCTGTCCGCTTCCAGCAACATCGTCAACGCGTTCTGTCCGTTGGTGGTCACTTCGTAGGAAATGCCCTTGTTGTCGAGAACGTCCGACAGCTGCTTGCGGGCCACCTGGGAATCGTCAACCAGCAGAATGCGCTGGGCACGCAGGGTTTCGCTCTCCCTATCGGTCAACGCCGCGGCTTCGGCGTCCACTGCAGCGGGATAGACTTTGGAAAGCAGCAGCTCCACGTCCAGCAACTGAATCAAATCACCCTCAAGGTCAATCAAGCCAGTCAGGAAGGCCTGATCGCCCAGCGCTGCCGGGGGCGACTTCACGTTTTTCCAGTCCGCTTCAATAATCTTGTTCACGCTTCGCACCACGAAACCGATTTCCTGGCGCTGGATATCGGTCACGATGATCGATGCCGACGTCAGCTCGTCCGTCGTCAACGCTTGGCCACCGACGGCCGCAGCCATATCGATGACCGGCACGGCTGCCCCACGGAACGACATGGTCCCCAGCACCGCAGCGTGGCTGTGTGGCAATCGTGTCAGGCGTGCAAACGGCAGGATCTCGCGGATTTTCAGCGTGCCGATGGCGAACAGTTTCTGACCGGTGAGGCTGAACAGGAGTAACTTCTGGGCGTGGGCGGTTTGTCTGGGCATTTAGGGTGCGAATCCTTCGGCAGCGTGAAACAACATAAATACTCTAGCAGAGCCGTCACGCGGAAGGGTATCAGTAATCTACAGTCCGCGAAGGTAACCCGGCCCGTTCAACTGCTGCATTTGCCGCTGAACCCAGGCAGCGCGCTCCCACACGTAGGGTGACGGATCGCCCGCACTGAGCACTTTCGGATTGGGCAACACTGCCGCCAACCGCGCCGCCTGGGAACGTGAGAGGTCGCGGGCACTGACACCGAAATAGGCCAGGCTGGCGGCCTCGACGCCGTAGATGCCGGGACCGAATTCGGCGATGTTGAGGTACACCTCCAGTATACGCTGCTTGGTCCAGAATGCCTCCAGCCCCAATGCCAGACCCGCCTCCAGGGCTTTGCGGATAAAGCTCCGGCCATTCCACAGGAACAGGTTCTTGGCGGTTTGCTGGGTGATGGTGCTGGCCCCACGGAGACCTTCGCCGGCCCGGTATTCATCAAGCGCTTTGCGGATCGCGGCAAAATCGACCCCCCAATGCTCCGGGAAGCGCTGGTCCTCACTGGCAACCACCGCCAGCGGCATCCACGGTGAAATCCGCCCATAATCGATCCATTGATGATGTACCTTGCCGTCCGCCTTGCCCAGACTGTGAGCCAGCATGAAGGCCGTGGTCGGCGGATTCAGGAACCTCAGCACCAGCAGTGTCGTTACCAGCAACACAGCAATGCCCGCCAGGAACCAGGCAACATGACGGGTAAACCGTCGGAATACGGATTTCTTGGCCAAACAGGAACTCCCACATGCCTGCAACTATGCTCAGAGGTGAGTAGTATGTCGTTAATTCTACCCCGTTTGAATTACGGCTCCGTCAGGCAGCGTGCATTCATCGGTACCCGCACTGTCGGCGTATAGATCTACACTACCCGCTTCGGGATCAGGTCAATGGTAGAGCATCTGGAATGCGATCAGGGCGTGCGCCTGTTACTGACGCCCAATCGCTCGCTGGGCTGGCAAGGCAACGTGCGGATCTGGCTGGTACTGTTTGTGATGTCTCTGGTGATTTCCATGGGTATGGCGATTGCCGGGGCATGGGTCATTGTGCCGTTTGCCGGCCTGGAGCTGGTGGCGTTGGCTGCCGGCATTTATGTCACGTCCCGGAACTGTCAGGCCCGCGAGGTGCTGATGATTGGCCCCGGCGGCATTACCCTCGAAAAGGGGCGCACCACGAAACACAGCGAGTGGCACTTCCCCGGCCAATACACCCGGGTAAGAGTCCGCTTGCCCCGCCACCCCTTTGCACCACCCAAGCTGTTCCTCACGCACCGGAATCAGACGATCGCGCTCGGCCCATTCCTGAATGTGGAAGATACCCAGATTCTGCTACGGATTCTGGAGGGAAAAGGCGTGACGCTGGATCGCCAGACACCGTCACCGAACGTGAGCTTCTGGTTCTGATGTCCGGCAACCGGACGGTCAGGGACTGGTGAGGATCGATTGCAGTTTCTGGGTGAGTTCGACCGCCTCGCTGCCGAGTGCGGTGAGATAGCCACCGTCGTTCTGGGATATCAGTCCTTTGTCATACAACCGCTGCGCCGCTCTCACCGATTCTTCGGATGCGGAGTGCTGGTGCACCTTGATGCCCTCCAGCGCGGACGTGGAATGGAACAGGGCCAGCAGGTTAAGTTCAGCAAGATGATCAGGCGAAAAAGCCATGGACGATCCTCGTTAACATTGGGAGTTTCCCTTTAAGTTCTATACGAGGATCGTGCTTTCTACAACGTCTTTTCACCCCTGATTGTCAGCCCGCAGGCTGTTGCCTCACTCCGCGGCCGGAGCGGTCTGACTGACCAGGCCGTCCAGCTCGCCGTCTCGACGCGCAGCATCCAGTGCCGCCTGCAGTTCCTCGACCACCGCAGGATCGGTTTCGTTGCTGAATGCCAGATACATGGGAGTCTCCCGGAAGGTCAGCACCGGCAGCAGATCGGAGATTCCATGCTCATCCTGCGCCACCTGGGGCCCGACCAGACCGTCGGTCACCCACAGATCCGCCTCGCCCAGCGTCAGGCGACGGGGGTTCACGTCACCGGACACGCTCATCACCACCTCAAACCCCTGACTGACCAGGTAGTCGGACATGACATCGCCCTTGTAACCGGCAATCCGGTAATCCTTGGCGTCTTCCAGAGACGTCAGCGTGATGTCAGAGCCCGGGGCAGCGAACAGGGTCCACTTGATCGGGGCCAGCGGGCCCACCCACTGGAACTGTTCCTCCCGCTCATCGGTGCGCGCGGTGCAGAACAATCCGTGGTTTTCCCGCCCCTGGACCCAGCTGTAGGCATAACTCCAGTCACGCATCTTGATCACGTAGTCGTAGTCCACCCTGGCCAGCATGGCTTTCACCATTTCGCTGCAGATACCGGTGATGTCCTCCTCACTGTGCGCAAATCCCTTGCCCGTTCTGGTCTCGTTATACGGAGGGTAATTCTCTGTGAAAATGTACAGCCGTTCGGAGGCGCTGGCACGGCCGGCCAGTATCAGCAGGCAGGCCAGGACACACAGCAGGGCGCTGCGGACTCCGGTCATGGACGGTGTCATTGGGTAAGACATTCTTTTATCCCTTTTGACGAAGCGGGTTTGTCTGTTATGGAATAGGTGCATAAGTAATGCACTGGCATAAATTGTCAGCGCTTCTGATCGTTTATGCCATCCCGACATCATTACCTGATACGGATCGAATGTCAGTCACAAAACGTATCCGGGCTCCGGCGAGGCCACAGTTAACGTTTACGCCGGGAATGGCGCTCAGTTCACACAAGGATTCAACCAACGCCGTAATGTAATGCGCGACGTTTTCAGTTAAAACATCCGGTACTGCACAACAATAACGAACAGGCTTCTTCTATGACGGATAACACACAAGCGGAATCGGAAACCTTCGATTTCATCATTGTGGGTGCCGGAACCGCGGGTTGTCTGCTGGCCAATCGCCTCAGCGCCAACCCGGAGAACCGGGTGCTGCTGGTCGAAGCCGGTGGCCGGGACAACTACCACTGGATCCATATTCCCGTTGGCTACCTGTACTGCATCGACAACCCACGCACCGACTGGCGCTTCCGTACCGAGCCGGCAGCGGGATTGAATGGCCGCTCGCTGATCTATCCCCGCGGCAAGACCCTCGGGGGCTGCTCCAGCATCAACGGCATGCTCTACATCCGCGGCCAGCAACGAGACTACGACCACTGGGCCGAGGTGACTGGTGACGACGCCTGGCGTTGGGAGCACTGCCTGCCGGATTTCAGGCGTCATGAAGATCACTACCGTCTGGACGACGGCGGTGATGCAGACGGCCACCATGGACAGTTCCATGGCCACGGTGGTGAGTGGCGGGTGGAGCATCAACGCCTGCACTGGCAGGTGCTGGAGGATTTCGCCGAGGCTGCGGTGCAGGCCGGCGTGCCGCGGACCCGGGATTTCAACCGGGGCGATAACGAGGGCGTGGACTACTTCGAGGTCAATCAGCGGGCCGGCTGGCGCTGGAATACTTCGAAAGCGTTTTTACGACCGGCCGCCAAACGCCGCAACCTGACCGTTCGTCATTCCACTCAGGTGCTGGGACTTGAAATGGACACCCACAACGGTGACGCACCCCGCTGCAGCGGCGTGCGACTGTCGGCACCGAATGCCGCAGAGATACGGGTACGAGCGACCCGCGAGGTGATTCTGTCCGCAGGCGCCATCGGTTCACCCCAGTTGCTGCAGTTGTCCGGGCTTGGCCCAGCCGAATTGCTGGGCCAGCACGGGATTCCGGTCGTGGCGGATCTGCCCGGGGTGGGCGAAAACCTGCAGGATCACCTGCAAATCCGCTCGGTGTACAAGGTGCACGGTGCCAACACCCTCAACACCATGGCCAGCTCGCTGCTTGGTAAGGCCAGGATCGGTCTCGAGTATCTGCTCAAACGCTCCGGCCCCATGAGCATGGCACCCTCCCAGCTCTGCATCTTCACCCGCAGCTCCCCGGAGTTTGATTTCGCCAACATTCAATACCATGTGCAGCCCCTCAGCCTGGATGCCTTTGGTCAGCCCCTGCATGGCTTCGCCGCCATCACCGCCAGCGTGTGCAATCTGAATCCCGCCAGCCGCGGCACGGTGCGCATCCGCAGCGCTGACCCCCGCGCGGCACCGGCCATCGCTCCCAACTATCTAAGTACTGAAGAGGACCGTAAAGTGGCGGCCGACTCCTTGCGGGTCACCCGTCGGATCGCCCGGCAAGCGGCTTTCGCGCGCTACCGGCCCGAAGAATACAAACCCGGCGTTCAGTTCCAGACCGATGACGAACTGGCCCGCCTGGCCGGTGACATCGGCACCACCATCTTCCATCCTGTGGGCACGACCCGTATGGGGCGTGCGGACGACCCGATGGCCGTGGTGGACTCTCACCTCCGTGTCAGGGGTGTTCATGGCCTGCGGGTGGTCGATGCCGGTATCATGCCCACCATCACCAGTGGCAACACCAACTCGCCCACGCTGATGATCGCGGAAAAAGCCGCAGCGTGGATTCTGGCGAATAAATGATCAGGAGAGGGACACATGGACAATGGGGAAACCGCCACAGGCAGCTCGGATCTCGAATCAAGACAGCGAGCGACCCTTGCCCGTCTGGACAGGTTTTCCCGCATCACCGACACGGCATTCCGTATCCCTTTCACCGGCATCCGTCTGGGGCTGGACCCGATCATCGGTCTGGTGCCGGTGATCGGCGACATCATCGGGCTGGTGCTGTCGCTGTATGTGCTACTGGAAGCCCAACGGGCCGGAGCCAGCAAACGGATCAAAGCGCACATGGTGAAAAACATGCTGATCGAGACGTTTGGTGGCATGGTGCCGGTGGTGGGTGACGCCTTCGACATCGTCTACAAGGCCAACACCCGCAACACCCGTATCCTGCGGGAATACCTGGAGAAGGAACTGCAGACCCCGCCCGCGCCGAGCTTTCCCTGGAAGCAACTGGTTTTCCTTATCGTTCTGCTGGCCATCACCACCGGACTGATCATACCGCTGCTGTCAGGCTGATCCGGCACTGGTTATCACCGACCGGCCGATGACCCGGAGTGAGCGGGGCCGCCAGCACGGCGAGGGTGGCTTCCCGCTCGAGGCACAAACGCACACCGCGGTTCCCGATCATTGCGTTCAGGTCCTTTTTGTCGCTGTCCGGGTCACTACCAGTGCAACGCCGGCAATCGATATGGCGCCGCCGGTCATCGCCAGCACGCCCAGACGCTCATCAAACAGCCAGAATGCCTCCAGCGCGGTGACCGGCGGCACCAGGTAGAACAGACTCGCCACCTGGGACGCGGCGCCCTGGCGAATCAACCACATCAGCAACAGAATAGCGCCAATGGATACCCCGAGAATCAGCCACGCCATGGACAATTGCAACTGCAGTGACCAGGTCACTTCCCGGGTTTCCAGGGTGAAGGCACCGAGGGCAAAGAACGCCGCCGCGGCGCTGTACTGAATCAGGGTGCCAGCGACCAGGTCGGCCTGGGTGCCGTGGCGCTTCTGGTAAACCGTGCCGAGCGAGATACCGGTGAGCGAGAAGCCCGCCCATACCAGCGTCCAGAGCGGAAAGCCGGCACTGCCGACCCGGTCGCCGGCGAACTTCTCCAGCAACACCAGAGTCACCCCGATCAGCCCCAGCCCCAGCCCTAGCCACTGCCGACCCGATACGCCCTCCTTGAGAATCACCACAGCGGCCGCCGCGGTCACCAGCGGCTGTAGCCCGACAATCAACGACACAATGCCCGATGGCATGCCACCCTGAATGGCATAGTAAACGCCGCCCAGGTAACAGCCGTGCACCAGCAACCCGGTCACCGCCAGATGCCCGGCACTGCGCCAACCCGGCCAGCGCGTTTTCATCACCCAGGCCAGCCCCGCCAGCAGCGCGAGCGTCAACAGCATGCGGATCAGCAGCAATGTGAAAGGCTCGGCATAGGGCAGCCCGTACTTGGCACCGATAAAACCGGTACTCCACAGCCACACAAACAGAGCCGGAACAAGATAGGTAAAGAACAGGGATCGCATGGAACTCACCGGAATGAACAACGTTCAGGATCTATCTACTGTAGTTGTCAGCAGGCAATCATTACAGATACAGAATGCCACCTTTAGAACCAACACAGGTTGGCCACCAGCTGTGCTGGGACCCGGGGTGGCAAACGGCTATCATCTGCGCCATGAAACTCTCACGCATCCTCAGCAACCAGAACGGTGTCAGTCGCCAGCGCGCCAACGCGCTGATTGCCGCTGGCCGCGCCACCATCGATGACCGGGTATGCAGTGACGCCGCACGGGACGTGAACCGGTTCGAAACAGTCAGGGTGGATGGCCGGGTAATCCAGCCCGGGCAATCCGCCCTTTATCTGATGCTGCACAAACCCGCAGGCTACCTCAGCGCCACCCGGGACGATCTCCACCCCACCGTGCTGGCACTGGTGCCCCCGGAGCTCCACACTGACCTGCACATCGCCGGGCGCCTGGACCGCGCCTCGACCGGTCTGCTGATTCTGACCAACGACGGCAACTGGTCGCGCCGCCTGACCGAGCCCCGCGTCAAGCTGCCCAAGGTATATCGGGTGACGACCGCCCATCCGATTACAGCGGACACATCCCGCTGTTTTGCCGAGGGCATCTGGTTCGACTACGAGCAGCTTCGCACCTCCCCGGCCAGCCTGGAGATTCTGGGTGGCAACGAAGCCCGGGTCACCATCTACGAGGGCCGTTACCACCAGATCAAGCGCATGTTCCACGCCATCGGTAACCGCGTCACCGCCTTGCACCGGGAGCAGATGGGCGACATTCGCCTGGATCCGGCGCTGGCTCCGGGTGACTACCGGTCTCTACTCCGTGAAGAGACACTTTGCGTTCCGGAATAACCCACCACGTCCGCATGTCGACCGCGAACACCGTAACTTATGAAAGCGTAATAGTGCGCCAATAAACAGTATATATCTTTCAGAAACAGAGCGTTAAAAACGGCAGAAAGGTCTGACCCATGGCCGGCCGAGTGTCGCCGTTTGTGCAAAACAGAAAGCTGTGCCACGTTGATAAGCGAAGCCATTAAAGGAGGAAAGGATATGCTCTATTGGGCTGTCGTGTGTCTTGTGATCGCAATCATTGCGGGCGTGCTGGGCTTTGGCGGCATTGCCGGCACAGCAGCAGGCATTGCGAAAATTCTGTTTTTCATCTTTCTGATCCTGCTGGTGATTTCTCTGGTGGCCAACGCCATGCGGGGCAAGGGCCCGAAAATATAGCCACCGCTTCAGCAGGTCCGCAGGCTGCCAACTGCTCACGCCACAACCGACGAGCAGTTGGCAGTGTCCCTAGCTCACTGTATTAATCGCGACCCATTTTCTGCTTCAGCAAGCGGTCCATCTGGCGGAACGCTGGCTGAGTCAGCCGCGTGACCGGACCGGGCAAAGCCGCCAGCGCCAGACTGCCCACGGTGCCAAGCGGACTGCCAACACGGGCCGGTTTCTTCCGGACCGCCTTCACGATCCACCCCGCGGCTTTTTCCACATCCATCATCGGCATGTGGCGATAGATGCTGGTTCTCGACGACATCGGTGTGCGCACCATCGGAAAATACACCACCGTCACATCAATGCCCCTGTCACCCAGTTCCGCCAGCAGCGACCGGGAAAAAGACTCCAGTGCAGCCTTGCTGGCAAGGTAGGCGGAGAACAGCGGAATCGGCACCTGGGAGGACAGGGTGGATATGTTCACCACCTGCCCACTGCCCTGCTCCAGCATCCGTGGCAGCAGCTTCAGGGTCAGGCCGACCGCGGCAATGTAATTGATGTTGATGGTACGTTGGTAATCGTGGAGACGATCCAGTGCACCGGTGATAGGCCGGCGAATCGAGTGCGCCGCATTGTTCACCAGCACATCGACCTGCGGATGATCGTCAAGAATGCGCAGGGCGCACTGATCCAGCGATGCCTCGTCGGTCAGATCGGCCGGGTAAATCCAGGCCTGCCCACCCGTTTCCACGATGGCCCGTTGCACCTCGGCAAGTTCCTCTTCCCGACGCGCCACCAGGCACACCTTTGCCCCCAGACCGGCCAACTGCCTGGCCGCCACCGCACCGATACCGCTGGATGACCCGGTAATCACCACGGTTTTTCCCGCTAGCCTCATGTTCCCTGCCCTGTCGTTGTTGTTGATTTTGCAGAGTAGAGCCGCTCCCGCGGGATTACAATGACCGGAACCGCCATCACATTTGCGGATAAGTACACGAACCGTTACGTTTCATACGCGACACAAGGACGTATACTTGCCGTTGATAAGAAAGACTTCGTTCAGGGCAGATGTGAGTGCGCAATGACCAGCAGTAAACGAATCCCGGGCTCACTGATTGTAGCGGCGTGGCTGACGCTGATAAGCGCCCCGACGCTGGGCGACACTGTGAAACGCGTGGTTCACCCCGACGGGTCGGTGGAATACACCAACGTCAACAGCAACGCGGGCAGCCCCCGCGCCTCCAGCAAAAACGAAGTGGTCTATCGCTACCGCGACAGCAACGGCGTGGTGGCCTACAGCAGCAGCCGGCCGGCCGATGCCAACTTTGATGTGATCCGCTTTCACTGCTACGCCTGCGATCCCGAATCACGGGTCGACTGGCGCACCACCCCCCTTTTCCTGAAGCCCTACCGGGATGAAATCGAGACGGCGGCCCGCCAGTTTGACCTCGACCCCGCCCTGGTCCGGGCCGTCATTCATGCCGAATCTGCGTTCAATGCCGCAGCGGTTTCGCCCAAGGGCGCGCAGGGACTGATGCAACTGATGCCCGGCACGGCGAGGGAGCTGGCAGTGACGAATGCGATGAACGCGGCTGAAAATATTCGTGGCGGCGCCGATTACCTGGCCCGGATGCTCAAGCGTTTCAATGGGGATACCCGGCTGGCTACCGCGGCCTATAACGCCGGTCCGGGTGCGGTCGGGCGCCACGGGGGCATACCGCCCTACGCCGAAACCAAGGCCTACGTTGAACGGGTGGGCATACTGCACGAACGCTACGCCGCGAACTAGAGCGCAGCGCCGCTCGGGAAAGGATTGCGGGGCGCTTTGCCCCGATCCCTGGGGCACAGGTTCCCGCCGGTCAGACTTTACTCCGACGCCGCAATCAGACTGGCGTTACCGCCGGCCGCTGTGGTGTCGACGCACAGGTGGCGCTCGATCACAAAGCGCTGGTCAAGGGTGTGCTCAGTGATCAACGGCAGCAGGGCACCGTCCCGCTTCGCCAGTGCCTGGCGATATTCCCGCAACAGCGACGCTTCCGCACAGCTGACAACCGCAGTGAATCCCCGCGCCTGCTCCAGCGCCAAGGGCTCCAGCAAGCCATTCACACCCGCTATGGGCAGGCCGGCTTTCGCAGCCCGGGCGACGGTGTCTTCCACATCCGGCGCGATCACCACCACCTGGTTGCCCTGGGACAACGCCGTGGCTGCCTGTTCCAGTGCCGTTTGCTGGTCTGGCCCCAGGCACACCACAACACCACGGGCGTGATTGCTCAATCGGTTCAATTCACCGGTCGGTCCCGGCAGTTCCTCGGCATGGGCGTCCAGCGGTGCAGGCACCTGGCCGAAAATCGGCGTCAGAGCTTCGATCCGAGCCTCCGGTTTCAGGGGCTTCACGTCCTTGACGCTGCCGATCAGGCTTTCCAGCTTCTTGATATCGATGGCTTTGGCACCCGACCCGGCCGCGCGTTCAACCGCACTGCCCTTGAGGAAGCGACGCACATACTGCGGCCCACCCGCCTTCGGACCGGTACCAGACAGCCCTTCACCGCCGAACGGCTGAGAACCCACAATGGCACCGATCTGGTTACGATTGACGTAGGTATTGCCCACCTTGATGCGGCTGGAAATGCGCTCGACACGGCGGTCAACGCGGCTGTGGATACCGAACGTCAGGCCATAGCCCTTTGCGTTGATGGCATCCACCACCTTGTCGATGTTTTTGGCTTCGAACGTCGCCACGTGGAGAACGGGGCCAAAGATTTCCTCTTCCAGTTCTTCTATGCCGCTCACGCTGAGCACCGCCGGCGAGACAAACAGCCCCTTCTCCGGCACGTTCAGTTTCTTCAGCAAACGGCCCTTGCGCTCGAACTGGTCGCAATGGTCAACAATCTTCTTGCGGGCATTCTCATCGATCACTGGCCCCACATCGGTGGACAGCCGCCAGGGATCGCCGATGCCCAGTTCTTCCATGGCGCCGTACAGCATCTCCAGCAGGTTCTCGGCGATGTCCTTCTGGACATACAGCATACGCAGGGCCGAACAGCGCTGGCCGGCGCTCTGGAACGAAGACGCCAGCACATCCCGCACCACCTGCTCCGGCAGCGCGGTGGAGTCCACAATCATGGCGTTCAGACCGCCGGTTTCCGCCACCAGCGGCGCGTCCGGCGTCATGTTGTCGGCCATAACCTTGTCGATACGCTGGGCCGTTGCGGTGGACCCGGTGAAGCACACGCCGGCCACCCGTGAATCGGATGTCATCGCTGCACCCACGGTTGCGCCGGTACCCGGCACCAGCTGGATGGCATCGGTGGGGATACCGGCCTGGTGCATCAGTTCCACCGCGCGCACGGCAATCAGGGATGTCTGCTCCGCAGGCTTGGCCACCACGGTATTGCCGGCTGCCAGGTTCGCCAGGATCTGCCCGGAGAAGATCGCCAGCGGGAAGTTCCAGGGCGAGATACAACAGATCACGCCCCGCGCCTCGCCGCTGTCTTTGTAACGCACCGCCTCGTTGGCGTAGAACTCGGCAAAATCCACCGCTTCGCGAATCTCGGCAATGGCATCAAGCAGGGATTTACCCGCCTCGCGGGTGGCCAGCGCGAACAATTCATGGGCGTGTTCCTCGAAGAGCAGACCCACCTTGCGCACGCAGGCGGCGCGCTCTTCCGCCGGGGTCGCAGACCAGCTGCGGAAACCGGCAACCGCAGCACCGATCGCAGTGCTCACGTCGGCATCGTTCGCCTGGGTAACATGACCGACCAGATCCTCCGGATTGGCCGGATTACGCACCACCTGCACCTCCGTGCCGGCGACGTCACCCGACATCACCGGGCCACCCTTCCAACGGTAATCCCGGAATGCGTTACGACCGTCATCAATCTCTTTCACCGTCACCGGATCGGTAATGTCCCAACCCTTGGAATTGCGGCGCTGCTCCCCGAACAGCTTGAACGGGTGCACAATCGCCTTGCTGGAGATCTTGCTGCCCATTTCCTCCACACTGTCGATGGGGTCCTTGGCAATGTCCTCCGGCGTGATGCGGGTGTCCACAATCTGGTTAACGAACGAGCTGTTGGCCCCGTTCTCCAGCAGACGACGCACCAGGTAGGCCAGCAGATCCTTGTGCGGGCCGACCGGGGCATAAATACGACAAGGCACACCACTCACTTTCAGCACTTCGTCGTGCAGGGACTCACCCATGCCATGCAGACGCTGAAACTCATAGTTTTTCACGCCGCGAGCTTTTGCAAGCTCAAGGATCGACGACACTGAGTGGGCGTTGTGGGTCGCAAATTGCGGGTAAATCCGGTCTGCCATGTTCAGCAGCTTGGTGGCACAGGAGACAAACGACACGTCGCTGCAGGCCTTGCGGGTGAACACCGGGAAGCCATCCAGCCCCATCACCTGGGCACGTTTGATTTCCGCATCCCAATAGGCGCCTTTGACCAGGCGCACCATGAACCGGCGATTGTGCTTCTCCGCCAGACCGTAGAGCCAGTCCAGTGCGAACGAGGCGCGCTTGCCATAGGCCTGTACCACCACGCCAAATCCGTCCCAACCCTCCAGCTCGGGATCGGCCACCAGGGCCTCTATTACATCCAGCGACAGATCAAGACGATCCTGTTCTTCGGCGTCGATATTAAACCCCATGTTGGCGGCGGCAGCCTTTCTCACCAGCTCGCGGGCACGGGGCAGCAGCTCGTTCATCACCCGCTCTTTACTGCCGTACTCGTAGCGCGCCAGCAGCGCGGACAGTTTGACGGAAATCCCCGGATTCTTGCGAACGTCGCCCTCACAGCTCTTGGCAATGCTGTCGATGGCGTTGGAGTAGGATTCGTAATAGCGCTTGGCGTCGTCGTCGGTGCGAGCGGCCTCCCCCAACATGTCGTAGGAGTAGGTGTAGCCCTTGGCCATGTACTCTTTGGCTTCGTCCTGGGCTTCCCCGATGTCGCGACCAAGCACGAACTGACGCCCCATTTCCTTCATCGCCTGACCCGCCACTGTGCGCACCACCGGCTCACCGAAGCGTTTAAGCAGTTTCCGCAGGGTGTCGCCAATGGTATTGCGCTCGGAGTCCTTCAACAGGTTACTGGTCATCAGCAGCGCAACGGTAGCGGTGTTGATCAGCGGCGAGGACGCCTTGCCTACGTGGGCACCCCAGGCGCCGGAGGTAATCTTGTCTTCGATCAGCTCGTGGATGGTGGTGTTGTCAGGCACTCGCAGCAACGCTTCGGCCAGACACATCAGCGCAACGCCCTCTTTGGTGGTGAGGCCGTATTCCGCCAGGAACTTTTCCATGATGGTGGATCTGGCGTTCTTGCGGACGCTGCGCACCAGGTCGGCGGCGCGGGCAGAAATGGCCTCACGCTCGGCCTGGGACAACTGAGCGCCAGCAATCATCTCCTGAATGACGGTGTACTCGTCAGCGAGATAATACTCACGAATCGACTGCCGGCTATCAACGAGCTCCGGCGTCACGGATTGCTGCGGTCTCATAGTTGTACCCTCTTGGTTGTTTGTCTCTCCGGCATTCTACCGAGATCAACAAAGACAATTTGCCTGTAAAATCCAGACTAGCATGCCATTGCGTCTTTTTTCGCCGGGGAAAAAACTAAACTAATTCTCATGTACCGGTAATATTCAGACGCTTTACCTGCCTCCTCTTTCAACCTGCCTGCAGGGCCAGCTCCCTCAGCACTCCGTGCGCTACCGAGAACACGGCGCAATCCACATCGTTGGCGGACTGCATATCATTGAGCATCTTCTCCCACCGGCCGAGCACCACCTGCTTGTCGTCAAACCACGCCGCCAGACACTGTTCCGCCGAATCGTTGTCCGACTCCCGCCGTGACAACACACCGGATGTCAGGTTCCGCAACTGATGATCCAGCTCATCGCGGTAGTGAAGGGTTGCCAGTACCTGCCAGTGTCCCTGGGCGCGAAACCCCCGCATCTGTCTGTCCAGCCAGATCAGATTCAGGCTCTCCCCCAACCTGAAATACACCCAGGCCACGGTTTCCAGTGCTTCGCCCGCGTGTCGGCTGATCTCGATCATGTCCATCAACCAGTAACGGCTTTCTGCCGAGGCGCACCAGGCCGCCAGGCCTTCCGGTACATTGTTCCTCACATACTCATCATAGCGTTCCTGCCACCGACTTGCAGGGATCACCGAGGCAAGTCGCTCCCCGGATACCAGGACGTCCGCGAGAGGCTCGCGGTACTGATCCACACAGGACACCGGGTCCAGTCCCTGCCGGTGGTTTTGCAGCAACCAGATGGTGCTGCGTGTGACCAGCCGCACCGCGTCGGCAAGAAGCCCCGCCTGCATTTCGGCATGGATATCCTTATCAAGCGATTCTATAGCTATCCATTGGGCGTCTACGTCGTGTATCCGCAGGGAGATCAGGTAGGCCGCCACAATCTGGCCCGCCTCCACGCCCGTGGCGCTGCGAACCCGGTCGAACCAGGTGATGCCCATGCGATTCACCAGATCATTGGCAATCTGCGTTGCCGCGATCTCCGCTCGCAGCGGGTGCCCGTTCACCGCCTCCGGAAACGTGGCCAGCAATGACGCGGGAAAAGCCGAATGAAGGGCGGCATTGAATCGCGGATCGTGCACGATGGGGGATGCCACCAGGGCCTGTTTCAACTCGATCTTGGCGTAGGACACCAGCACCGCGAGCTCCGGACGCGTCAGCCCGGCGCCGAGTGCCCGCCGAGCCCGCAGCTCATCATCCGACGGCAGGCATTCCAGCGCCCGATCCAGCTTGCCCTCGGACTCCAGGCGGCGCATCAGCCGCTCATTCTGATCCGCCGCTACCACAGCGCTGGCCTGCGCCATGCTCAGGGCCAAGGCCTGGCGGTAGTTGTTGGCAATCACGAGAGTGGCCACCTCCGGGGTCATGGCCCGCAGCATGCGGTTACGCTGCATCAGCGGCATGCGCTGGCGATGCACCAGGTCATTCAACAGGATCTTGATGTTGACCTCATGGTCCGAGCAATCCACGCCCCCGGCATTGTCGATGAAGTCGCTGTTGGCCAGCCCGCCAAGCCGGGCAAATTCAATCCGGCCGCGCTGGGTCACGCCCAGGTTTCCGCCCTCCCCCAGCACCTTGCAGCGCAGCTGATCGGCATTCACTCGCACCGCGTCGTTGGCTTTATCGCCCACATCTTCATGGGATTCGGATGCCGCTTTTACATAGGTGCCAATGCCCCCGTTCCACAACATGTCGACGGGTGCTTTCAGCAGTGCACTGATCAACTCGGAGGGCGCCAGCGCCTGCGACCGGATACCCAGCAGTCGCCGCAGTTGCGGCGACACGGGAATGGACTTCAGGGTTCGTGGGAAGACACCGCCGCCTTCGCTGATCAGGCGGGTGTCGTAGTCGGCCCAGGTCGACCCCGGCTGGTTGAACAGGCGCTTGCGCTCAGCAAAAGCGACCGCAGCCTGCGGCGCCGGATCCACAAAGATGTGCTGATGGTTGAACGCAGCCACCAGCTGAATCCGGTCCGACAGCAGCATGCCGTTGCCAAACACATCGCCCGCCATGTCACCGATACCGACTACGGTGAATTCATCGCGCTGGGTATCGATACCCAGCTCCAGGAAATGGCGTTTGACCGACTCCCAGGCTCCGCGGGCGGTAATACCCATTTTCTTGTGGTCATAACCCTCGCTGCCGCCGGACGCAAAGGCATCCCCCAACCAGAAACCGTATTCGGCGGCCAGGGCGTTGGCGATATCGGAGAATGTCGCCGTGCCCTTGTCGGCCGCGACCACCAGGTAGGTGTCGTCGCCGTCGTAGCGGACCACATTCGCAGGGGGCACCACCACGCCATCATCAAGATTGTCGGTGATATCCAGCAAGCCACGGATAAAAGTCTGATAACAGGCCACACCCTCGGCCCGGAACTCCTCCCGTGAGGCATCCGACGGCGGCCGTTTGACCACAAAACCGCCCTTTGCGCCCACCGGCACGATGACCGAGTTCTTGACCTGCTGCGCCTTCACCAGGCCCAGGATCTCGGTGCGATAATCCTCGATGCGGTCCGACCAGCGCAAACCGCCGCGGGCCACCGGACCGGCCCGCAGGTGAACCCCTTCTACCCGCGGAGAATACACGAACACCTCGAATTTCGGGCGGGGTTTGGGTACGTCAGGGATCGACGTGGGGTCCAGCTTGAGTGACAGATAACCCAGAAACCCGCCGTCCTCGTGACGCTGAAAATAGTTGGTGCGGAGCGTGGCCCGAACAAGCACGAGGAACCGCCGCAGGATACGATCATCATCGAGACTCTCAACGGCCTCAAGCGCCTCCCGGATGTCGCTCTCAACCTGTTCGACCCGCGCCTCCCGGGCCGGTAAATCCGGGTCGAAGCGGGCCTGGAACAGAGACACCAGACGCGATGTGATGCCCGGATGACGAGCCAGAGTGTCGGCGATGAACGCCTGACTGAAACCGAAACGGATCTGCTTGTTGTATCGTGCATACGCCCTGAGCAGGGCAACCTCCCGCCAGCCAAGCCCGCACATCATGATCAGCTGATTGAAATCGTCGTTCTCGGCAAAACCGTTCCAGATTTCACGGAACGCGGCCTGCATCAGCGGCTGGACCGCGTTCAGATCGGTCCCGGCGCAGCGGGCGTGAACCTCCACGGTAAAATCACTGACACCGAACATCCCGCCGTCACGGCGACGAATCCGGTACGGATGCTCTCCGAGAACCCGCATGCCCAGGTTTTCGAGGATCGGAATCACATCCGACAGCACAACCGGGTGCCCCTCGCTATAAAGCTTGAAATGACAACCGGATTCGCCGGGATCCCGCGGCTGATAAAAGCGCATGGGCACGTCCGAGCTGACGGCGATGGACTGGACCTGCTGGATATCCGCTATGGCCTCGGCAACGGAAAAGCGGGCGCGGTAGGCAGAGGGAAAACCACCACTGAATACCCGGGCGTAGCTGCCACCGATGGATGCCCCGAAACAACGCACCAGCTCACCGTGCAGATCGTCGTCCCAGGAGCGGGATTCCTGGACCATGCGGGCAACAATCTCCCGCAGCTCCAGCGACTCATCGTTGTCAGGAGCCTGATCCTGGAGGACATCCGCAAGTTGTTCCAGCAGGGTTTGTTTTTGTAGTGTGCGGGCATCGGTCATCGAAACTCTCCGGTCTGGTGATCAGCCCAGTATAACCAAGGCCAGAAAGTCGCTTTGACCATAGTGTTTCGAATAAAAGGTTTTTTGATTATATTGAATGCAGGAATCAGCCGTTAATCCAGCCTGGAACCGGTAACATGGCCGAATTGGATAGAATCGATCAATCCATTATTCGTGAACTGCAGAAGAATTCGCGGATTACCGTCACCGAACTGGCGTCCCGGGTTGGCCTGTCGAAGACCCCCTGCCAGGTGCGGATGCGGCGTTTGGAGGATCAGGGGTATATCACGGGTTATACCGCGCTGGTGAACCAGACCAAGCTTGGCCTCAGTCACATCGCCTTTGCCCAGGTGACTCTGAACGACACCAGCAGCAGTGCCCTTGCGGCCTTCAACAAGGCGGTGAAACAGATTGCCGCTGTTGAGCAGTGCCATATGATTGCCGGCAATTTCGATTACCTGCTGAAGGTGCGGACCGGCAACATGGCGGAGTACCGGCAGGTGCTCGGTGAGGAGATTTCGGCCCTGCCACACGTGCTGCAAACCAGCACCTTCGTGGTCATGGAGAACGTCCGGGACGCTGGCCTCTGATTCCGTGCCAGCGTTCAGGGCTCAGCGGCTGGAGAGCTTCTTGCGGGTTTCCAGGCGCCCTTCCCGACGGATCTCGGCATTGTCATAACGGCGCTTCTGCTCGTCGGTTTCCGGGATCACTTGCGGCACATCCACCGGCTTGTCATGCTCATCGAGGGCCACAAAGGTGAAGAAGGCCGACAAAATGTGGCGCACGTCGCCGGTGTAGCTGTTTTCCGCTTCCACCCGCGCGCCGATTTCCATGGATGAGCCCCAGCTGCGATTCAGCGCCAGGCTGAACAACAGGGTGTCGTTGCCCTTGGCGGGCGCGCGGAAATGGATGGAGTCCACCGCCGCGGTGACGCAGACATGAGCCGAGTGGCGCTCTGCCACCACCAGCGCAAGCCGGTCACACTTGGCCATGATCATGCCACCGAACACCGTATCGTGAGCATTCATGTCATTGGGAAACACCTTGTAGACGTGTTTCTCGATGGCGGAGGCAGAGACGGGTCTGGAGGTTCGATCGGTCATGACAATCAGGCCCGACCCAGGAACCGACGCTCGTCCACGTTGATCTTGATGCGATCGCCGGTGGAAATATGCTCGGGCACCTGAATCACCAGCCCGGTGGCCATTTTCGCCGGTTTGGTGCGTGCCGTGGCCGAGCCGCCCTTGACCGACGGGTCGGTTTCCAGAATCTCGAGGTCCACGGTCGGCGGCAGGGCCAGCGCCACCGGTGCATCGCTGACCAGAACCGCCATCAGGCCCTGGGTCTCCTCGCTGATGAACAGCAGCTCCTCGGCAATGGCCTCACGGTTCAGGCTGTACTGGGTGAAGTCCTCGGTGTCCATGAACACGTATTCGTCACCGTCAGAATAAGAGAACGACACCGGCCGACGCACCAGGTCCGCCAGGCTGAGCATGTCCGAGTCCTTGAAGGTCTCATCCAGCTTGGCCCCCGTGACGACATCGTACAGGCGCATGCGGTACAGACTGCCACCGGCACGGCCCTGGGGCACCGAGCGTTCGATGTCCTTCACGAAATAGGCTCGGCCCTCATACTCGACCGCGGAGTTTTTCTTGATTTCACTGGCTTTCGGCATGTCTGAAGCTTCCAAACAAAAAATGGGACAATAGGTGTGCTGATATATCATGAAGCGGTGCGAGAATCGAGAGACACAGAGAGGACACCATGAAAACGTTACTGCTGAACGCCGACATGGGGGAAAGTTTCGGCCCCTGGGTGATGGGGCTGGATCATGACGTGATGCCGGAAGTCGACCTGGCGAACATTGCCTGTGGCTTTCACGCCTCCGACCCGGACGTGATGCGGCGCACCGTGCGCCTCGCCGCTGAACATTCCGTGGGCATCGGCGCCCACCCGGCCTACCCGGATCTGGTGGGCTTCGGCCGGCGCGCCATGGCCTGTTCACCGGCGGAAATCGAGAACCTGTTGCTCTATCAGGTGGGCGCGCTGGCCGCCATGTGCCGTGCCGAGGGCACCGAGGTGCGCTATGTGAAACCCCACGGTGCCCTCTACAACGACATGGCCCGCACGTCGGAGATCTTCGGTGCGGTGGCCCGGGCCATCAAGGCCTACGACCCGACCCTGCCGCTGATGACACTGGCCACCCGGAATACCCGCGAGATCCGCGCGCTGGCGCAGGAGCATGGCATCACACTGTGGTTTGAGGCCTTCGCCGACCGCGCCTACGACGGCGAGGGCCGGCTCGTATCCCGGGCCGAGGCCGGCGCTGTGCACCATGACCCCGACGTGATCCTTGAGCAGGCCCGGCGAATTGCCAGCGGGCTCCCCCTGACTGCCAGCGACGGCAGTGACCTGATTCTGCAGGCGGATACCCTGTGCGTGCACGGAGACAATAAAGAGTCGGTGGCTTCCGTGCGCGCCATCCGCCAGATGCTCACGACGTTGCAAGGACCGGCATGAAATCGTTACGCCTGCCGTGTCTTGAGCGGGCCGGCCTGGATGGCTGGATGGTGCGGCTGTTTGACCGCAT
Organism: Marinobacter sp. M-5; assembly: GCF_032911545.1. NCBI lineage: Bacteria > Pseudomonadati > Pseudomonadota > Gammaproteobacteria > Pseudomonadales > Marinobacteraceae > Marinobacter > Marinobacter sp. M-5. The sequence continues at coordinate 687,364 of NZ_JAWJEK010000001.1, read as the reverse complement.
CGAGGAAAACAACCTGCTGTGGCTGGCGGCCCTGGCCGGGGAATGCGAAACCGAATTCGGCGACACCCTCGTCGATCTGGTGCCCTCCTACACCACGCTGCTGGTGGTGTTTGACCCGTTCCGCCTCACGCCCTGTGACGCGAGACAGAAACTGATAGCCATTCTCGCCCGGCTCGAACCCGCGGATGCCGGAGCCACCAGCAAACAGCACTGCCTGCCCACCTGGTATGACCCGCGCAGCGGTCCTGATCTGCAGCGGGTGGCGGAACTCTCCGGGCTGTCGGTGAACGCCGTGATTGACGCGCACAGCGCCCGGGATTACCGCGTGTTCGCCCTGGGCTTCGCCCCCGGTTTCGCCTTCATGGGTTTGCTCGACACTGCGCTGATCTGCCCCCGCCTGGACACGCCCCGGCAACACGTGCCGGCGGGCAGCGTCGCTATTGCCGGCCAGCAGACCGCCGCCTACCCGGCGGCCACCCCTGGTGGCTGGAATCTGATCGGACGCACCCCCACCCGCTTGTTCGACCGCGATCGCGACGGCTTCAGCCTGCTTCAGGTAGGCGACCGGGTACGCTTCGTGCCGGTAGATCAAGCCACCTTCGAGGCCCGGGGCGGCGACACCAAAGCGGTCAGCCAGCCTGGCCCGGCGCAGGCCCGATGAGCGACAGTGGCCTGAACGGATTCCGTGTAGCCCGCACCGGTCCGCTAGCGCTGCTGCAGGACGCTGGCCGTTTTGGCGTGCGCCACCTTGGTGTCACCCAGGGTGGCCCGGCCGACCTGCACGCCTGGGCCTGGGCCAATCACCTGGCGGGCAATCCGTGGGGCGCGGCGGCGCTGGAAATAACCTTCGGTGGCCTGGTGCTTATCGCCGACCGGGACCTTACCATTGCGCTGACCGGCGCCGACCTGAGCATCACCTGCAATCGGCACCCGGCTGGGCGCTGGCAAACCCTGAACCTCAGGGCCGGTGATACGCTGGCCTTCGGCACACCCATCAACGGCTTGCGCGCTTACCTGGCGGTGGCGGGCGGATTCCGGGGTGATGCCGTGCTCGGCAGTGCCGCGTGCGTGGTACGAGAACAGATCGGAGGCTTTGACGGCCGGGGAACCCCGTTGCGTGAGGGGGACGGGCTGACCGTGTATGGCACGTTAGCCACACCCGCACAGCGAATGGCACCGCACTCGGAACAGCAGGATTACCGCCTCCCGGCCACGCTGGACCTGCTTCCGGGCGCGCAGATAGCGTCGTTCACTGGCAGGAGCCTGTTCGATGCGTTCAATGCCGAATGGCAGGTGGATCAGCGCGCAGATCGGATGGGGGTTCGCCTGACCGGCCCGCGACTGCAGTGCTCAGTCACCTCGCTGGTTTCCGAAGGCATTTCACTGGGTGCGGTGCAGGTGCCGCCGGACGGTCAGCCCATTGCGTTGCTGAACGACCGCCAGACCATTGGTGGCTACCCGCGTCTCGGCAACCTGACGCCTCTGGCCGCCAGCCGTCTGGCCCAGTGCATGCCGGGGCAGACGGTGCGTTTCAGAGCCGCCGGTATTGATCGCACGTTGCGGCAATACCGGCAGTTTCGGGAGGAGTTTTGCGGGCTCAGCCACGGAGGCCGAGATTCTCCGCATCTTTGACAATGCTGCGGTCGAGCAATGACAGGTAATCGGCTTTCGCTTTCACCTTGGTTTCCCGGTGAGCCCGCATGTTCAGGGTCTTGAAGTGGCTGGCCAGCTCGTTGGCGCGCTCGATCAGCTTGTCCTGAGCCACCACTTCGTCGAGGAAACCGGCCGCAATGGCGCCTTCCGGAGTGTAGATCTCCGCGTTCACCACGGACCGGTAGAAGTGCGCCGGCGCCAGTCGATGACGGGCAATCTCGATACCGGCGTGATGCATGGTCATGCCGATGGCAACCTCATTCAGGCCCAGCTTGAAGGGCCCCTCAATGCCAATGCGGTGATCCACGGAGAGCAGGATAAACGCGCCTTTCGCGATAGCGTGGCCGCTGCACGCGGCGATCACCGGCAGCGGGAACGCGGCCAGACGGCGGGTCAGCTTGGACCCAACGGTGACCAGTGCCGCCGCTTCGTTCGGACCTTTCTGCATTTCCTTCAGATCGTAACCGGCGGAAAACACGCCCGGCTGACCGGTGAGGATAACCACGGCCTTGTCCTGCTCGGCCTGATCCAGCGCGGCATTCAGCCCCTCGAACACCTCGTGGCTGAGCGCATTGGCTTTACCGTTGTTGATCACGATGGTCGCGATGCCGTCGTTCAGTTTGTAATCTACCAGGTCCGTCACGGGCCAGTCCTCTTGCTGATGGTGAATCATTGATGGGGTGAACTTTGCCAGCTTACGGCCAGCATGGCTACTCCCGAAGGCCATCCGGGCCCGCCATTGGCGCGTCTGCCAACGATGTTCTGCGGGCCCGGCGGTAAAGCCAGGCCAGACCCAGCAAGGCCAGGCCGAGCCCCATGAAGGCGGCCACACGCCAAAGCCCCTGCAGGCCAGACATATCAATCAGGAAAATCTTGCCAATCACCAGACCCAGTAACGCCATGCCCGCCTTATACAGTACCGGGTGATGACGCCCGGTGGCGTACAGGATTGCGACGATGGCATACGCCATCCCCACCACGGAATAACTGTAAAGCTCACCTTCGGAGACACCGGAGGACAGGGCCATGTCACTGCCCTGCCAGAGCTGTCGGATTTCAAAGGCGGTGAACAGCAGAAAGCCCGCCGCCGCCACACACAGCGCCCAGAACCGAGGTGCCAGCTGCGGGAACCGCGACACGGCCAGCGCCAGCAGGACCGGCGCGCCATAAGCCAGTAACAACAGATTGAACACCGGCGTGGCGCTGATGGCCTCGGAGCCCCACCAGGGATTGTGCCAGGTCAGCAGCGTCAGATAGCTCATACCGGCCAGGCCCAACAACACCCACGAGAACAACCGGTACAGCCAGGCCAGGGACTCACTCACCCGCGCCCGCACGCCGTAACTCAGGCTCAGGGCACCCCACAGTAGTGTGTTCAGTGCCGCCTCGGTAAAGCTGTACTGCTGCGTGAAAATGTCGCCGTCATAGAGCCAGTAACGCAGTTCCGCACCCAGAAACAACACCAGCAGGTGCAGGGTCGCGGCTTCCAGCCAGGGGCGGATCGCGGTGTTGCGGGCAGCCAGCCAGGTTGCCACACCCGCACACAGTGTGGCGCCGCCATAGGTCCACAACGACCAGTGCGCCTCGGTGTCGTAGCCTGCCAACCACGGATTGAAAGTCAGGCGGGCGACCACCAGGGCAAGCGCCAGTTTCAGCAGCAGGTGCAACTGCGGCATCCGGTAGCGGCGCGCCAGCCAGGTGAGACTGACAAACTGAACCGATAACGCGAGCGTCAGTGAGGCCTCGCGGAATACCATCACCGCCGCCAATGAGTAGCAGATGTGTGCCGCGAGAATCGCCCAGACAACGCCGCTGCGGCCGTTGGCCCGCCGCTCCAGCCAACCGGCGATGACGCCATACAGGCCCGCCAGAATCAGGGTTGCCGTTGCCCAGGTCAGCGACAGTTCAGCACGCTGAATCAGTAGCCATCCCAGAACCAGCCAGACCACCGGCGCCAGCAGGGTGAACGACGCCCAGCGCTGACGCTCCGGCGCCCGCACCCAGTGCCAGAGCCCCAGGCCTGCTGTCAGCACCGCAGCGAGCATCAGGTAGGCCACGAAGTCCCGATGGAGCATGACCGGCATCGCCAACCGATAGGTGCCGTCAACATTGATCACCGTTGCCAGCATCAACCAACCCACGGCGCTAGCCAGCACCGCGCCCCAGGGCAGATACCACAGCGCGCCGCGGCTCTGGGGCACCAGTGCCGCTACCGGCAGAATCAGCAACCAGCTCAGCATCAACGGGTCGGACATGCCCTGGCCGCCAATCGACAAACCCCACAGCGCCAGAAGCACCAGCAGCACCTCTCGCAAGCGCGGCACTCCGCTGCGGATCCTGCCCGCCACCAGCGCAAATGTTGCAAACAGACCCGCCAGGTACCAGGGCATAAAAACCTCCGCTGGGGCCGCGGAACTGGCCACAAGCCACCACAGCACGGCACCGGTGACTGTGGCATACCAGAGCCAGTCGCGGAATACGTAGCGCATGAGCAACAACGAGCTGAGAGATATCAGAAAGCTGTAGGCCAGCACAAAAGCCACGTTGCCGCTGTCGCCGCCCACTAACAGCGGCACCAGATAGGCACCGCTCAGCCCCATGATGGCCAACACCGGCCCATGCAACAGCGCCAACACCATGGTGCCCAGGGAAACCGCGGCCAATCCCGTCAGCCCCACCGTGGGCCCGATCAGCCCGTAGTGGTGAACGCCAGCCAGCAAGGCCGCATAGAGCGTGATGCTGCCGCCGCCCGCCAGCGCCGCGAAGACATCATCGCTGCCCCGGTGCCGCCGCCGCAGCCATTCGGCGCCGCCGTGCAGGGCCAGGCCACTGATCAGCGCCAATAACAGTTGTTGCACCGGACCTATGTAGCCGGCACTGATCGAATGGCTGACCATGAAGATGCCCGCCAGCGCGACACTCAGGCCACCGAGCCAGACCATCCAGTGTTCCTTGAGGGCGCTGAAAAAGCGGTCAACATGCGGGGAGGGGTGACTCCCGGTAGCCACCGGCTCATCCGGTTCACCCGGCTCGTCCAGCTCAAGCGGCGGCAAAGGCGTTATCCGGGGCTCGTCCGGCACAGGGTCGCTGGCCGGCGGCACCGCGCCCTTGAATTGGTTCACCTGCGCCCGCAGTGACGCCACTTCCTGCGTCAGCGCCGCGACCTGTCTGGCCTGCTGATGGCGCTGTCGAAACGCCAGAAACCCCAGCACCGAACCAACCGGAACCAACAGCGCAAATCCAACCACAACAATGATCAGTAATGCTTCCAAGCCCTGCTCCCTGCGTCAGTGATTCTCGGGTGCGTTCCCCGTTCAGGTACCCGCCTTCCCGAACCGGGATAGTCTAACCGGTTCCGCCCGGTTCACCCAGACGTACCGGGCTCAACACGGGACCGTGGTCACACTCCGCCCGCGGCGCAAAAAGTTGCTAACAAAAACTGTGGATAACTGTGTTAGCAACGGCGGGAAAGGCTCGCTGAAACCCTTTGCCACGGGGGTTCTCATAATATGACCGTAAATTGACCGCACTCTCTTTTTATCGTGGCCCGACTTTCCCACAATGATTGACCTTGACGTTATACACAGCAACAATACTGTATATCCATACATGTTATTATAAACGGTCGGCGCCGCAGCGATGGCCCGTTTGCAGTAACCGGCAAGGAATGTTTCATCATGAGGTTTTCGGAGCAGCAACCGGGCTTCGCCACCATACGGCGGCGCTTTGACTTTCGCAGCATCGAGATCGGGCGCTGGGTGTCGGAGCCCGAGCGAGATCGCGCAGCAACACAGTTCCAGCAAGCGCTTGATGACCTGATGTCGGTACTGCGGGGGCCGGAACACCTGATTTCACTGAGGCAGACCCTGGGGCTGCAATACGGCATTGGCGGCAGGCCCGGCGTGGCAGCCCATTACATTCCGGCAACGCGGCAGCTGGCTCTTGCCAAGAACGCGGGGGCCGGCAGCCTGGCCCATGAATGGTTCCATGCCTTTGATCACTACATGGGCAGCCGTATGTTCAAGGGCTCCCAGGGGGCGCAGTTTGCGTCCAGCGCCTGGCTTGACCACGCCAAACCCGACGCCCATCCGCTGAATGCCCTGCTGGGCAACTGCTTTCAGGTGATTATCCTGAACCGCGAGGGCTCATTGCCCAGCGAGCTGTTTGAGCAGTCGAGCAAAACCGACCGGGAGCTGGGGGTTCTTTACTACGCCCGGCCAGAAGAGTTGTGTGCCCGCGCCTTCGAGGCCTTTGTTGAAGACAGCAACCCCGCCAGCCCGTTCCTGGTTCGTGGCAGCCGCCACTCCGACGAGGCCAGAGCGGGGTTGTATCCTCAAGGTGAGCACCGGGAACGCATCAACATCGCTTTCGAACACTACTTCAGCGCGCTGGGCCGCGCCCTTTACCGGGAACTCGACACGGCCTGAGCTCTAGAAGTTCGACAGCTCGTCCTGCAGGTCCTGCCTGAGCTCATCCGGCTCGGTGATCCACAGGGTTTTGTCCAGCCCCGGAAACACGCCGATGTCCAGGCCGTCTTTGGCCAGACCGGGAATCCACTTCTTGAGAAAATCCGGCAGCGACAGACTCTTTGGTGTGAGTTCGTCACCGCTCTTGGCGTACGCTGCGGCGAAATCAGCGCTGGGCCAGACCGGCAGGTATTCCACATCGCCATCGTCGGCAGCAATTTTCAGAAACCGGTTCTCGGCATTCACCAGAATCCAGATTTCCCGTTCCTCGCCAACCTGGCTGAGGAAATAGTCGTACCGCTCCTCACCATCAAGTTCGAGAATGGCAGTCAGCTCTTCATTGGTCATGGTTTGGCTCTCTGTTCCCGGCCTTCAGTGTTGGGCCAGGCAATCCGTCATGGTAAGGGCAACATCCCGGAAGACCGCCTCAGAGCGGATCGTTTCCGGAAAACTGTCGTAAATCGCGCGTCGGCACAGGGAATTGCGGGACTCGCTGCGCTCAACACACCCGGCATATGCCTGACTTCCCGCCGCTTCACCGGTGATGTCTTCGCAATGCTCGGGAATCCGTGACACAACCCAGTCCACCACTTCCCCACGCTCCACCGGATTCGCCGCCGGATTGGCGAAACGAGCGGGATCGCCGGCATCGGGCTTGTCACGGGTCAGATCCCAGGCAACATAAACGAGCGCAGCTGAAACCAGTATGACGGTCGCTTTGGGGAATTTCATTGAGGTGTTTCCGGTTGTTTAAGGCAAATGGCGTGCCCAGCATACGCCAAGAGCTTCACCCCCAGAAGACCCTGTTCCACCTCAGGCCATCAAAAATTCCAGGAAGTAGCTGTACAACCCGATACCGACAATCACGTTGAACGGAAAGGTCACACCCAGTGACGCCAGCATGGCCAACCCGATGTCCGCGTCGGGAATTCCGTGCCGGACGGCCACCGGTGCCGCGATATAGGAGGCACTGGCCGTCAGGGTACCCAGCACCACGATGGTTCCCGGTTCCAGACCAAGCCACACGCCAGTCAGCAGGCCGGGGATCGAGAGCAGCGGGGGCAGGCAGAGCGCGAAGGCAATCACCCGCCAGTGGCGCAGCTGGATCTTGCGCAAGGTGTCTGCCGCCACCAGCCCCATTTCCAGCAGGAACAGCGACAACACCAGCGAGAAGGCCCCGGTCAACGGCGCGGTGACACCATCTCCGTTATCCGGCCCATACAGAATGCCGATGATGACACCGCCCACCAGCAACACCACACTGCGATTGGTCAGAGTTTCCTGCCATAGGGGCGTGCCCGTCCCACTCATGCTGGCGCCGCCCTGCTGATAGCGCCGGTACAGCCACAGCCCGGTCAGAATAGCCGGCAATTCCAGCAGCACCAGGTAAAGGGTCACTTGTCCGCCGGTCGCCAGGCCTCTCGATTCCACCCAGGCCAATGCCACCGCGAACGTGCCGGCACTGACCGAGCCGTAGTGCGCACAGAAACTGGCGGCGTCAGCCACGTTCAGACGCACCAGATGGCGCAGCAATGGAAACAGGATCAGCGGAATCACGAAGCCCAGAGCGATAACCGCCAGCACCTGCGACAGCAGCCCCCAGTGCAGGTTGCCATGAAGCGCCATTCCGCCCTTGAGACCGATGGTCAGCATCAGCAGCAGACTGAGAATATCGTATACGGCCTTGGGAATGGTCAAATCCGAGCGCAGCGCGCCCGCCACCACACCGAGCAGAAAAAACATCACGATAATATCGGGCATTGCAGAAAAATCTCCGGCAAAAGAAAGGGCCCCGCAGGGCCCTCAGAGGAACAATGACATCACGCCGATCCCGCTCGCTGGACCGCGGGCCTGAAGATCACGTCGCTCAGGGGGTAGCCGGCGACGACTGATTTACGCTCTTCCGCTGGCGTAACCTCAAAGAGGTGGTACGCCTCAGGGCCAAACGGATCCAGCGCGGTATCCAGATACTGGTAGCTGTCTGGTACCGGATCGCCGGAGTACACCACCACGAACTGTCGTTCAACCGTCGGAATGGTGACATTCAGGGGCTGCTCGACCCACAGATAGACCCCTTTTTGCGCGACCAGGTATTCGCATCGCACGATCTTGCAGCCCTCTCGCAGATTAAGGGTAGTGGGCTCTTTGCCGCACTCGAGACGGAACTTGTGGATAGTTTTCATGGACGACTCTCCTGTGATGGAACACGGTTTCATCATCCACCAACAAAAGATCGAAAAGAACAAAGTTTTATCTGATTTATAGATCGGTTTTTTCGAGCTAATCCATCAGCTCCCGACGTTCCTTTAACAGCTCCGTGACGGCGTCATTATGACTGCCGCGGGCTCGGGTTACAGCGTAAAGGGTGTCTCTGACATCATCGATACTGGCCACGTGCACCACCTGATACTGCCGGCACACCTCATCGCGAATCGAGGTGGGGGCGGCGAAATACCCTAGCCCATGACGGCCGAACACCTTGATCAGCGCACTGTCGTCCACCTCCGCCACCACATTCACGCGAATGCCCTGGCTGGAAAACCAGTTCATCAACGCGTTGATGTAGGGAGCGTCGAGGGACGTCGCCAGAAACGGGCGGCCGTTCAGGCTATCCGGAAAATTGCCGGACAGGCTGTCTGCCAGCTCTGGCGCCGCGTACAGAGACATGGTGGAACTGGCGAGGCGGTAACTGCGGAACTGACTGGCCTCGCCGAAACCGGGCTGGCGATCGGTCAACACCACATCAAGCTCGCGTTGCCCCAGGCGCTTCAGCAATTCCGGCGTGTCGGCGGTGCGACAACTGAGTCGTACCTCACGGCGCAGAGACAGGGCGGGCTTCGTCAGATAGTAGGCGATGAGCTTGTGGATCGATGCGGCAATTCCCACCGACAGGCTTAACGGCCGATGTTCCGCCGGCTGGCGAAGCACATCGGTCAACGCCTGGGCGGTCTGAAACATGTCATCGGCGTAACCGAACACCGTATGCCCGAAATCCGTCAGCTGCAGCGCCCGATTGGCACGGCGAAACAGCGCGTTACCGAGGGCGGCTTCAAACGCAGCCAACTGACCGCTGAGGGTCTGGGGTGTCAGCGAAAGATGTTCAGCGGCCCTGACAATGGCGCCTTCGCGGGCAATGACCCAGAAATAGTAAAGATGGCGCAAATTCAGGTTATCGAGGTCAGACACCTCTCACCCCCTTCCAGGTTTAACGCGGGTCAGGCAACCAAGTGAGACCGGGTATTGGGCCAGCCACTCCCGGAGTTCACTGAGTGGCAGCGGCCCGCACAACCAGAACCCTTGCAGCCGGTCACAGCCCAGGTCCCGCAGCAAACGCGCCGTGGTCTCGCGCTCAACCCCTTCCGCCACAACGTGGTAGCTGAGACTGTGAGCCATATTGACGGCGGTTCTCACGATCACCCGGGAACTTTCACTGCTGTCCACGTCCTCAACCAGGGAGCGATCCAGTTTGAGCTCATTGGCCGGCAGCTGCCGCAGATAGGAGAGCGAGGAATAGCCGCTGCCAAAATCGTCGATGGAAATCTGAATGCCGGTTTCAGCCAGTTCCGCCAGCGCAACCAGGCCCCGTTCCGGATCTTCCATGGCGGCGGTTTCGGTCAGCTCCAGAGTCAGTCGTTCGGCGGCCAGATCGTGGCGCCGGAGTGCCGATGCAATCAGGCGCTTCAGCTCGCCGGAGCCCAGATCCCGTGCGGAAATGTTGATGGATACGGTCAGCCCCGGAAACCCGGCCGACAGGTCCGCCAGATCACGGATGCCCCTCTCTATCGCCCACCGGGTCAACTGGGTGATCACACCGGTTTCTTCTGCCAGCGGGATAAAATCCGCCGGGAACACCCAGCCCCGTTGCGGGTGATGCCAGCGGATCAACGCCTCAACACCGATCACCGCACCGGTTTCCAGGCACAGCTTGGGCTGGTAGTAGAGTTCGGTGCGATTTTCCTGCAACGCTTCCCTGAGATCCGACATCAGGGTCAGCCGGCTTTCACTGTAGATGTCGAGATCCGGTGAGTAGAACCCGGTCTCGAACGGACCATGGGGGGCGATCTCCATACCCACATGGGCATTACGGAGCAGCAGCGCCGCGGTGTCACCGTGCATCGGGTAGCTGGCCGCCCCGAATTTCGGGTGCAGTTCGATGGCGAGGTTGTCCAGAGAGATAGGCTCTGCCAGACGTCGCAATGCGCTGTTCAGTTCTGCAAAGTCGTCGGTCACCTTGTTGGCGTCGACCAACACGCCGAAACTGTCGCCGGACAGCTGATACACCAGCTCCGATCGCTCCTGCCGCTGCGGCCGATGCAATATCGGCAGTTCGTTGGCAAGCCGGGTCATCTCCCCCGCCAGGCGCCGTAGCAGCCGGTCGCTGCGGCTGAGCCCCAGGGTACGATTGATCTCGTCCAGGCGGGTGATACGGGCTACACCAATCATGTAGTGGCCACTGGGGTCGCGCTTCAGTTGCTCGTTGACCATACGCTCGAAACGATTCCGGTTGGGCAGTCCGGTAACGCAATCGTGTGTCATGGCTTCCGCCAACCGGTTCTGCGCTTCGCTGCGCGCCTTCTCCTTCCGCAGACTGTCTGCCTGGGCGAGGATCTTTTCCTCACGCTCCCGATACAAACGATCCGCCAGCGCCAGGGTGAGGATAAACGCCTCCAGCCCGGAGCCGATCTGCATGGCATGCTCGGTCATGAAATTTTCCGGAAAGAACCCCAGAGATCGGCCGGCGGTGGCCAGAACACCGATGGTGAGCGGGGTCCAGGCAATGGTGAAGAATGCCCCGGCCCGGACCCCGGCGGCCCAGGTGATGGGGCCGGCCACGAACAGCAACGAGAAGAATACCAGTGCAGAGAGCGCCGACAGCATGATCGCCGAGTTATAACCCAGTGTCAGCGCGGCCATGAAATTGATCACCTCAAACACGATCATCGCCCGAATGGCGATGTCCAGTTTCGGGCTGTGGGTGGGAATTTTCAGTAACTCCCGGCAGAACAGCACCGAAAACAGCGCCAGTATCGGCATCGACACCAGCAGCGCCCGGGCATGGAGTGACGGCGCGTCCGGGTACAGCAGCTGGAAGCTGTAGCCCTTGATGGATGCAAAAAAGAGCAGATAACCGGCGATGGCCAGCGCATAGTACAGATAGAGTTTTTCCCGCAGCGTGAGAAACACCGCAAGATTGATCAGGATAATGACCGTGAGGCTGCCGTAGTAGAAGAAGTTCAGCTTCTGCTCATTGGAGGCAGCGCTGAAAAAATCGTTCGCCCGCCAGAGATTCAGAGGAAGAATCATTGAGCCGTCGGTCCGCGCCCGGACATACACCGTGCGCGCTCCGCCAGCCGTCAGGTCCAGTCGCAGCAGCATATTAGGATGGTCAATCTGGCGCGGGTAAAACGGCCGGGTGTCACCGGTTCGAAATTCCTCCACGACTTCGCCACCGGAAACCACGTGGAAAACCACATCATCCAGTTGGGAGTAGGCCAGCTCCGCCACCAGGTTCAGCGGCTCCGCTGTCCGGTTTTCCAGGGTGAATCGCAACCAGTAAGCCGACGAAGTAATGCCATAGGTGGCACTGCCGGAGGGAACAGACACCCACTGATCGTCTGCAAGCCGGGTGACCCGAGCAATGTCCGCCCGCCCCTGCGGGTCCTCCCACACTTCGAAATGAGCCGGGATGGATGAAGCCGCGGTGATGGTAATCGGCTGCGCGGCCGCCATCGCTAACGACCCGACACCCCAGAGAAGCACTGCAACCAACCATTGCAAAACGCGGATCAGAACGACCACATGCATACCCCAACGTTGGTCATTGGGCTTTCCTCTTGCTCTTATCATTGTGATGTATCACCCATCGTAGCGCCGAACAGCCTTCAGTTCGACCTGTTTTACATCACAACATGCGCCTGTTCGCACCGGCCATATCGCGAAGCGATTAACCGAAATACTCCTCAATCCAGGCGAAAAGCGTGCCGGCATCCATGTCGGACAGAGGCATCTGTTTGAAGTCGTTGCCGACTTCGTTATCAATGGTGACAAACTGGTAGAGCAGGTTGCCTGGTTGCCTGTCATGCAGGATCAGCGTTATCCGCCGGCGGGTGCGCAGGCAGTCGATAGTCATGACATCAGCGGGGATCCCGGAGTCACGCATACCGCGACGCACTTCGATCACCGGATTGATATGCTGGTGCGTGGCCTGAACTCGGGCGTGGGCATCGCTGGCCATATCAGACAGGGTTTTCAGGGGATCTTCAGACATTAACTCGGGTTCTCCTCTGCGTTTCAGCTTTCCATCAGCCTGGCTCTCACGCGCGGCAACTGGGCGGGATACTGTTCCTGAATGAAGGTTACCAGCCCTTCCCGTACTGCACATCTCAAATCCCAGTTCCGACTGGAATCCGCAGCGCTCATCAGAAACCTCACCTGCATGGCCTGATCGTTGGAATCGGTGACCTGCACCGTTGCCAGTTTGCCATCCCACAAGTTCGACTGCTCCAGCAAGCGTTTGAACTCTTGCCGCAGCGGTTCCACCGGCATGGTGTAGTCTACCCAGATAAACACGGCACCCAGCAGATCCGCGGTATTGCGGGACCAGTTCTGAAACGGATTTTCGATAAACCATTGCAACGGCACGACGAGGCGGCGGAGGTCCCACACCCGCAACACGACATAGGTGGCGGTGACCTCCTCCACCCAGCACCACTCTCCCTGCACGTGCAGTACGTCGTCGATGCGGAACGGCTGGGTAAGCGCAATCTGCATGCCGGCCAGCAGGTTGCTGAGCACCGGCCGCGCCGCGAATCCCAGAATAAGACCGCCCACCCCCGCCGACGCCAGCAGGCTGGCGCCCATGTGCTGGACTGACTCGAAGGTCATCAGCGCGGCACCAAAACCGATAATCACGATGAGAATGTTCAGCGCCCGGACCAGAAAGCGGGTCTGGGTTTCGACCTTGCGCGCCCGTTTCCATTGCCCCTCAAGCACCGGATTGAGCGCCACAATCACCTCACCGATGGCCGACGTCAGCCGCACCGCCGCCCAGGTAATGGCGAGAATAAGCAACAGCGTGGTCACCTGCTGGATCGCCCCAATCAGGGGCAGGTCGTCCGACGCCGCTTTCAGGGTGCCTGCCAGCGCCAGCAGGCAGAATACCAGGCCGAGCGCCCCGGCCGACGCATCGAGAAACAGCCGCGGCACCGCTCTGGACTCCGAGAAATGACGAACCAGCGCCAGCGTCAGCCGATAGATCACATAGGTGGCCACCACGGCAAAAACCGCCGAAACACCCGGCATCCACCACGCCTTGAAGCCGGCTTCAAATGCTTCCAGCATCCGCCCTCCGTGAGCCTGTTCAGGTAAAAAACGCCGGGCGACACCGGATATCCGGCGAGCCGCCCGCTCTCTGGAAGACTAGACCAGCCCCTGTTCCCGTGCCATCGCCATGGCCGCTTTCGGCCCGGTCCACAGCGAGGGCAGGATAATCAGCGACACGGGTATCGCCGTCAGCACGATGAACTGCTGCAACACGCCAATCTGACCGGCACCCATGTACAACAGAATCGCCGCCATCAACGCCATAGCACCGCCCCAGAACACGCGAATCCACGGGTTTGGTTCGTCATGGCCGGCGCCGACCATGGCAATGGAGTAGCTCATGGAGTCGCCGGTAGTGGCCACAAAGATGGTGGTCAGCAACAGGATGGCTGCCGCCATCCAGGTGCCGCCCGGCAGCGCCTGGGCCACCGTGAGTGTTGCCACATCAAAGCGGAAATTGTTCAATGCCTCGGTCAGATCAAAGGTACCTGCCAACTGGTGGTAAATGCCGGAGCCACCCAGCAGGGTGAACCAGATAGTGGTGGCAATGGGGGCCAGTACCGCGACCGCGAGGATCATTTCCCGAACCGTCCGGCCACGGGAGATCCGCGCCACAAAGACTGCCATTAACGGCGTGTAGCCAATGAACCAGGCAAAGAAAAACACGGTCCACCACTTCATCCACCAGCCGGGTGCGGTCTCAGCCGTCAGGGTGGCCATCGCGAAGAAGGAAGTGACGTATTCGCCCATGGACTGGGTGTAGGTGTTAACCAGAAACAGAGTGGGTCCAAAAACGAAAATGATGGCGGCAATGACCAGTGCCAACAGGACGTTGAAGCGACTGAGCAGCTGAATGCCTTTGTGAAGCCCGGTCATGGCAGAGGTCATATAAACACCAGCCAGGATAACCAGCACCGTGAGTTGGGTGCCGAACCCGTCCGTAATACCGAACAGTTCGTGCAGACCAAAACTCATCTGGGTGGCGAGAAACCCGATGGGGCCAACCGTGCCGGCAACGACCGCAATCACGCAGAAGGCATCGATCACACCGCCAATGCGACCCTGAATCACCTTCTCGCCGAACACCGGGTACAAGAGGGTTCTCGGTTGCAGGGGTTTGCCCTGGCCGTAATGCGCCCGGGTCAGAACCAGAGCAGTCAGGGAGCCCAAGACCGCCCAGGCGAGAAAACCCCAATGGGTAAAGGACTGCGCCATGGCAGGCGCCACTGCCGCCGGGGTTGCAGCTTCGGTGTCGAAGGCCGGTGGAGTCACCACGAAATGATAAACCGGCTCACCGGCAGCGAAGAACACACCACCGCCCGCCAAAAGGGTACACATGATCATCGACAACCAGCGGAAACGGCCGATTTCCGGCCGGTCCAGTCCACCGATTCTTGCCGCACCCGCCCGACTGAGCGCGGTACCGATGGCGATAAAAAATGTCAGCAATAACAGCACCTGGAAAAAAGAGCCAAGGTACGCGGCGGTCCAGGTGAAGCCCCGCCCAATCAGATCCGCAACGTAGGTACTGTCGAGCACCGAGGCCGCAACAAACAGCAGAATAAAGCCAACAGTCAGCACCAGAACAACGGGATCACTGTCGGCGAGCGCCCCGGATCGTGCCCGCGAAAGGGGTTGGGATTTAACGGTCATAGAGTCTGCCTCTCGATGAAAAAGCCGCGCAGGCTACAGGAAATCTGGCGATCCTGCACGTTCATAGAAAACACTACGTGGTGTTCATCGATGCGGACGTCTACCGATATTCGAAAGGCACCTGACGCAGGATACGTTCGACCGAACCATCTTCCCGCATGCTGTTGATTGCTTCATTGATGGGCGCGATGAGCCCGGACGGGGAGAAGCCACGCGAACGCGCGGCTCCGCTCTGACATGAATTGGAGGGTTACTGCTGCACCTGCTCGAAGTAACCGGCAAGACGCTCTTTGTTCGTCACCGCAGCAGCGCTCAGCTTCTCCACAGCGGCTTTGGCGCTGTCGTAGTTCACCGCTTCACCCACCTGAATCACACCGGCCATGTTCAGAACTGCATGGGGTGTGCAGTTGAAGACATAAACGCCCTCCTCGTTAAGGGTCACAGTGATCTCTTCATTGATCGCTCCCTGCCATCCTTCCGCGCCTTCCGGCACTGCGACGGATGCAGAGTTATGGGCCTGGTCGGCCAATACAAACTTCACCGTATCGCCCGGCTCAGCTTTCAGAAACCCGGGTTCGAAAACCATGGCGCCATCCGCACCGGAATTCTTCATCTCGATCACATGTTCGGCCGCGAGAGCCGCACCGGAGGCCAGGGTGAGCGCAACAGCAGCCAGGATGTGCTTGAACGTAAATCCCATAATGACTTCACCTCATTGGTTGTTGACTAACAATCCCCCAGGTTTACGCCGCCCCGTGAGGCAGGGATTAATCCGAGCGTTAAGGGTATGTGCCTATGGGAATGGAGGAACGACCAACCTAGTGACCGGCTCTCCCGGGGGACTGGCCCAGCCTCACCTGCTGGAGAATGTCAGCGTATTCGAGAATGCGCTCAAAGGGTGCAGCGGAGGGATTTTCAGCCAACATAGCAACTTCGTTGACCATCGCTGACGCAACCGTCTCCGCACTGATCGCGCGATACCTTTTCAGAGGTCCGATCAGGCCATAATTAGCCAGCGGCATTACCGCCATCCCCAGGGATTCCGCCGTGCGCCGCTCGTCCCGATCGCCCAGCAACAGGCTCGGATGATAAACCGCCAGGTACGCAAACCGCAGCGCCCGAACGGCGTCCTCGAGCTCCCCCTTAACCCGGCTGTAGAAGACCGACGAGGTGGCCGACGCGCCAACAGCGGACATCAGGATAAATGCTCGGGCGCCTGCCATCTTCGCCAGTCTGGCCGCCGCCAGGGCGTAGTCATGATCCACCTTACGGAACGCATCGCGGGAGCCGGCCTTGTGGATCGTCGTGCCAAGACAGCAGACCACTGCGTCCACGTGAAAGATCGCCGCATGGGCCTCCAGCGCATCGAAATCGACCACATGCTGAGACAGCTTCGAGTGCTCAAGGGCAAGCGGTCGGCGCACCGGTGCCACCACAGACGTCACGGCCGGCGTGGCCAGCAAGCCCTCAAGAACCAGACCACCGGTCAATCCAGAGGCTCCCAGAATCATCACGTTCATTACACTCTCCATGCCTGATGTCAGGGCGTAAAGCATATCCAATCAGCCAGCATCATCGCCACCTGACCTGGCCCAGGAAATTGGCATTTCTTCGGCTGACCTGAAAACCAGAGCCAATGGCAGCCCCGGAATGCTGTGTTCTCCTTGTTCAAAAGAGGAGCCATCGCCATGCTGATCCGTACCCTACTGCTGATAGTTACCCTGTTATGCAGCGCCACGCCCCTGTCTGCCCAGAACTGGAGCGATTACCCTGACACACTCGCGCCATTCAGCTACTCCGAGCAGAATCTGGCCGAGCATTGGCAGACGCTGACCTATGGGCTTCGGGGCCCACTGCCCACGGCAGACAGCCTGAGAGAGGATGCCGAGCGCTGGCCGGAGATGTACGGCTACACCCAGGCACACCTGCAGTCTATCGCCAATACCCACCCAGAACTGGCTCATCTCTCCGAAGGCAACCTGGACGAGCATTTCGACGCTTATGCCGCGGAACTGCGCAATGCCTGGAGCCTGCTGTTCAACGGCCGCTTTCAGGAAGCGCGGGATCTGGGGCTGGCGCTCGGACCCGCCGGCTATTTCCCCGGGCTGTACGCCCAGGCGCTCTACGCCACGCTGATCGAAACCGATCCGGACAAGCGACATAGCCTGCTGGAAGAGGTGATCCACCTCACTCGGGACATCATGCCCATGGCCCCGGATCACCCGATGATCCGCTTTGGCAATGCCTATGGCAAAGCGCGGATTCTCGAAGACCTCTCCGCGACCGAGGCGCTTGGCACCGGGTATACCTCGGAAATACAGGACACCCTGGAAACACTGCTGGATGAAGACGCCAACAACGTCTACGCCATCACCCTGCTGGCCGGTGTTCAGGCCGGCATCATCGAGAAAGCCGGCGGCTTTGTCGCGCGGCTGACATACGGCGCCAAGCAATCGTCCGTGGTGGAGCTGTTCGAGCAAGCCCGGAAAATCTCACCGAAGTACCCCGGGGTCTACTACGAATACGCCCGGGCCCACCTGAAAATGAACGGTGACGACGGCAAAAAGGCGGCGCTGCCGCTGCTGGAGAAAGTCGACAGTATGCAACCGGTCAGTGCTGAAGAAGCCCTGTTGATCCGCGCAGCAACCCGATTGCGTGGCATTTTACTTTGAATCCGTTGCCAACCGGCGGCCCGCGCGCAAGGTGCGGGAAAGGATTAACGGAAATTCAGGTTCTAAGGTTCGACAACCGACAGGAAGTTGACTACTTTTTAACCGACACCATCTTGGCAACGGAGGCTAGGATCATGAACCCCGTCATTCCTCTCATTCTTGCAGTTCCCTTACTTGCAGTTTCTGGCAACGCCCTCGCTGGGAGCGACAGCGGCCTGTACCTGGGCGCATCCATCGGCGAGGCGCAGCTCGACTTCGACGATGACCGTCCAGGCGCCAATGACATCGATGTCGACATCGATTTCGACGACGAAGATACCGCCTACAAGGTTTTCGCGGGCTACAATCTCGGGTTGATCCCGTTGGTCGACCTTGCCGTTGAGGGCGCCTACGTGGATTTTGGCAAGTTCCGAGGCGATATCGGCCCGCTCAGCGACGCCGATTTTGAAGTGGACGGATGGACCGCCGCCGCCCTGGCTGGCGTAAAGCTCGGCCCCGTCGGTATATTCGGCAGAGCCGGCTTCATCAGTTGGGACGGTGACCTGGACGACATTGGTGACGAAGACGGCACTGATCCGTTATATGGTGTCGGTGCGCGGATCACCCTGTTCTCGTTCCAGGTTCGCGCCGAATATGAGCGCTACGAACTCGACAACTTTGATATCGATTACTACTCCGTAGGGGCCGCTTACACCTTCTGATCGTTCTCTCCGGGCAGTGCTTCAACCACTGGCGGTCCCGGCAATTCCTGCTCAACCTTTCTCAATGCGACGTCGATGCCAATGTCGTCGGGCGTCTAACCGGAAAAGATGTCTGCAAACTGGCGACCATAGCGCTCAATCCACTCCCGCGCTGCCGTCTGGCTGTCCAGTTCACGTCCGTCCTTACAGAGCGCCTGACGGAAGTGCTCGATCTGGCAAACCTGCTCCACCATTTTGCTCTTAAAAGACTCCGACTCATCGCTGAAGCGGATCGCCACCCGATATCTGTCGGCGATTCGCCGGCACCTCACTACCTCGCCCGAGATTCTGTAATCCTGTTGCAGCGAGGGGATGCCCAACTCCACCGGCTCATCCCGCCGGAGTTTGTTGCGCAGGCTGCAGGCCAGACCGCCCTGGCTGATATCACACAGGCTGGCTTCATCGCCGCGAGCGCTTTTCGCTGAGAAAACGAGAATCGGGAAGTCTGTGGGATGACGTATGAAGCGTCGCACATGTCTTCTCCCTGAGGTTGATGGTTTCCATGAAGCAAACCCGGCTCTTATTACTCAGTATAGGCCGGCTTGCCAATGAAATCCGGGCGGATCTTGATGTCCCGCACCTCTGGTGCCAAGCTTCCTGCTGATTTCCCGGTTCCTAACCCACGCAACCCACAAGAAGGCTGTTACCATGAATGTCGTCAGAACCCCGGATGCACGATTCGATCGACTGCTGGATTATCCCTTCGAGCCGCACTATGCGGAACTGGGAGACCTGCGGATGCATTACGTGGATGAGGGACCCGGCGATGCCAGCCCGATTCTGATGATGCACGGCGAGCCTACCTGGTCCTACCTCTATCGTCACATGATTCCCGTGTGTGCCGCCGCCGGCCACCGGGTCGTTGCGCCTGACCTGATCGGCTTCGGCAAGTCCGACAAACCCACGTCCATCGACGACTACAGCTATCAACAGCATATGGACTGGATGCAGGCGTTTATCGATCAACTGGATCTGAACAACATCACACTGGTCTGCCAGGACTGGGGTTCCCTGCTGGGACTGCGACTTGCCGCGGAAAACCCCGACCGCTTCCGCGCCATCGTGGTCGGAAACGGCATGCTGCCAACGGGCGACCAGAAAGCGCCACTGGCGTTCAAGATCTGGAAGAACTTTGCCCTGCACAGCCCCTGGTTTCCCATTGGCCGCATCATCGACGCCGGTTCTTTCCGCAAGCTGGGCCCGGATGAGCTACGCGCCTACGATGCTCCTTTCCCGGGCAGGAAATACAAAGCAGGCACCCGGGCATTTCCACGCCTGGTCCCCATGCGACCGGACGACCCCGCCAGCGAAGCCAACCGGGGGGCCTGGCGGGTGCTGGAACAATGGCACAAGCCGTTCCTGACCACCTTCAGCAATGGCGACCCGATCACCCGGGGTGGTGATGCCTACATGCAGAAACGCATCCCGGGGGCTCAGGACCAGCCCCACGTTACGCTCAAAGGCGGACACTTCCTGCAGGAAGACTCGCCGGTGCCATTTGCTCAGGCAATCAACAACCTGCTGGCAACCCTGGGGTAAGTTCGAACGCCTCGCCCAGCGTCCGGATGCACGCGAGGGGCTGGTCAATCAGGGGCACGTGGCCGCTTTTCTCCAGGGTCACCATGCGGGCGCCGGGGATCAGATCCGCCATAACTGCCTGACCGGGCCAGGGGTACATTTCCGAGCGGCGGCCGGCCATCACCGTGGTCGGCACCATCAGTTCCGGCAGGAACCCCCGAAAATCGTACCCCTGTTCCGCATAGGCCCGCATGTGCTGGTACAGAGTGTACCAGTTGTCCACCGGCACCAGCTGCCGGGCAATCCCGGGCACTCGCATCAACCGGCCCGCCGCCCACTTCATCCAGCGGCGGCTGAGGGCAACTTCCATGAACTCGGCCAGATCCTCCTGGAACTGGTGGCGCAGGGCCATAGGCAATTGGGCAAAGGGTGTTTCGGGATCAATACGCGCCAGTTGCTCCAGCAGCGGCCACCACGACTGGATCCGGTGTGGGCCGTGCTCGCCAAAAATCCCCCAGGGCCAGCCCGGACCGTGAGCAATGCACGGCGACTGGTCAATGTTGACGTAATGACGCACTGCGCGGGAACCGAAGAGCTCCATGTAGCGCAACGACGTGCTTGCTCCCATGGAAATACCGCCAAGGCCCACCGGCTCGCCCACGCTGTATTCGCGGATGACTGCGTCAAGGTCGCGGGCATGGCTGGTCAGAACACAGGCTTCACTGCAGGCCAGCCGCGACGAACCGCCGAAACCCCGCAAATCCGGGAGTACAAACCGGAAGCGATGCGCCAGCGGCAACACAATGGGCAGCCAGTGACGGCTGTCCATGCCGAAACCGTGCACCAGAATAACAACCGGGCCGCGCCCGATCTCCCTGACCTTTAGCCTGGCGCCGTCGTGTGCCGTTACTCGTGCCATAGTCTTTTGACCCAGTCTGAATGAGGGCCCTATTGTCCACACGCTGGCCGTCCCGACTATGGGCTGTAGGGCCAGAAACCGGGGCAATTGATCACTGCACATGCCTCAGACTGCGGTTAGGGCTTTTCAGAGCGCTGAAACATGGCGGCTTTCTGTGGTTTGGTCCAGACTGTGTTAGGAAAGTGAGTATCCGTTTCGAAAGCGCGTCGGGAGCCTGCCATGATAAGGATGCATGGAGAGTATCGCCGGCATTTGCGATCCGGGATTCGTGTCCCGGTGGTTCTGACGTATGCCAATCACACAGTAGAAGCCAACACACTGGATATATCGGCTGGAGGATTGCGGCTGAAAAGGCCGGAGCGGGTGTATATCCGCCCCGGTGAAAGCGTTGACGTGGACTTTCGCAACATGGCCGGCACCAAGGTCGCGGCAATGGTCACGCACAGCGGTAAGTCTCACATCGGTTTGAAGTTCTATCGCAGACGATTTTCCGAAAGTGAGCTGACCACGCTCTATGGCGCCGCACCCGGCTGGCAGCGTATGACAGCCAAAACTAAGCGGGCACTCTGGAAGAACAGCCGCCGCTTCGCGGTTTTTCTGGCCAACACCTATCTGCGCGCGCCCCTTCACGCCCTGGCCCAGCCACAGTTCCTGTTTGCGGTGTACGGGAATCAGGACCAGGCCGGGGCCTATTTTACACCCGGCATGGCAAAGCGTATGCCCTCCAATATGGTGCTGGGTTTCATCCGCAATGAAGACATGCGCGGCCTGATGGTGGCGTCGCAGTTTCTGGAGCATGAGCTGGAAGCGGATTCCGATAAGGTCCGGCTGTACATGGAGCGATTGCAGCAGGACTACCCCAACGTGCAGCGGATCGCCCTGGTCGGACGCCTGCCCAATTTTGTCATGAAAGCCGGCATCGAGATTGCGGATCCGCTGGTAGAGGGCAGTCTCGGAACTCGCTACATGATCTGGGACGTGGCGCGCCAAATGCTTGAGCGCCCTCAATATTGCAAGCAGACCAGCATCGTTGTGCTCGGGGGCGCCGGGCGCATCGGCAACGCAGTGTGCCGGGACCTCACAAACCTGTATGACCGGGTGATCGGATTTGACCCGCGCTATGAGGAAGACCAGGAAATCGTCACGGACGGGGGCACGATACTGCACACCTCCTCCCTCGCCCATCTGTTGGACGAGAAGCTGTTCATTGGCCTGACCCACCACGGCGATGCCGTACTGGAGCTCCAGCAATACATCAGCCCGGGCGCCCTGATTGCTGATGACACTCACCCCTGCATCAGCCTTACCGCCCGGGAACGCCTGCAGGAAAGTCAGATCGCGGTGGAGAAGGTGGTGCTCTCCCATGAGGAATTTCTGATGTGGCCGCGCATGCCGGCCTGGAACAACCGCGATATTCCGGGCTGCCTGGTGGAAGCCCTGGTTCTGCTCCGGCAGCCGGGCGTTGGCAAAGGTGATTTTTCCGCCTTCTGTGAGGAAGCCGAGTTTCTCGGCTTTACCGGCCGGCTGATCAGCCCGCTGGACGAGTAAGGTGAACAGGGATGCGCCATGAGGAATCGCAACCAATGGGCAGCAGGATGGCTGGTGATATTGCTTCTGTTCGCCCTGTCCGCCAGTGGCCAGGCACTGACGGTGCAGGGCGACACGGGTCGTTACCGCCTGAATCACCTCATAGACTATTTTGTCGGCGATGAGCAATCCCCGGGTCAGGCACTGCAACGGGGACAGTGGCAAGCCAAGCACGATGACAGCGTGCTCAATCTGGGGTTCACCGATCAATCGGTGTGGCTCAGAGCATCCCTGACCATCCCTGAACCCCTGAACCGTCAGTGGTACCTGGTGATTCCCTATCCCCTGCTGGAGGAAGTAGATCTCTACATCCTGCGCGATCGGCAACAACTCCCCATCTACCACATCAGTCGCGAACAAAGTGAAACCCGGCGACAACAGCCCCGTAGCTATCAGGTCGCCCTGCCCTTACCCCGCGACCTGCAGGGTGACTTGCAACTGGTGCTGCGAGCGCGGTCCGCAACGTCATTGCAAGTGCCACTGGAACTCTGGCGCGAGGACCGCCTGCTGACCCAGTTTTCCCTCCGCAGTCTATACTGGGGCGCCTATTTCGGGGTGCTGTGCGCCCTGGTGATCTACAATCTGTTCCTGTTTTTGTCCCTCCGGGATTCAGCCTACGGCTACTACGTGCTGTACATCGTATCGATGAGCCTGGTGATGCTGTGTATATCCGGGGTTGGCAATGCGTGGATCTGGGGCGGGCACCCGCTGCTGACCCGTTACGCCCTGCCCCTCAGCACCGCTCTGGTGTCACTTTTTGCCCTGCTTTTCGCACGCAGCTTCATGAAATGGCAGGACATTTCTCCTCGCTGGGATCGCAGCATGAAGGTTTCGGCAGGTCTTGCCGGCCTGCTGGTGGTCTACACCTGGGTTGATCCCACACGCGGCGCGCTGTTCGCAGGGCTGCTGGCCACGCTGGTGATTTTTCTGCTGATCGCCGTGGGGCTGGCGGGCCTGAAGGCCGGCGTCGCTATTGCCCGCTATTTCGTGTTGGCCTGGACGACCTTCGCCGTGGGGGCTTCCCTGTACCTGCTGAATGTTTTTGATCTGTTACCAGTGAACCTGATTACCAACCATGCCATGCAAGTGGGCTCCGTCGCCGAGGTACTGTTGCTCTCCTTCGCGCTCGCCCACCGCATCAAGGAAGAACGGGCACGCAAACTGGCGGCCCTGCGCAAACAACAGATGGCCGAGCGCCAGGTCCGGGATCTGGAATTGCTGTCGATGGAACAGGCCATGCACGACTCAACCACCCGGATGCCCAATGCCTCGCTGCTAAATCAGCAGCTACACACCATGATGCGGGCGAACAGGCGGGTCGCGCTCACACTGGTCCATTACCCACAGATCAAGGACATCGCCTCCAGCATGGGCCACCGGTTGGCGGAGGAAATGTTCTGCCAGTTGATGAGTAAGCTCAACCATACGCTGGCGGGTCTGCAAGGTGTGATCTGCCTCGAAAGCCGGCAGCGCGCCTACCTCGCCATTCCCGAATTCGGTTCTGCAGCGTTCCTGATAGACCTGGCGCACATTGAAGGCCCGCTGGAGCCGTTCATCGAACAGGTGGTGGGGAATCACGAGATCTCGGTTCATGCCGTCAGGCTGCCGGTGTTCATGAATCTGTGCTGCGGCGTAGCTATAGCCCCGGAGCATGGTGACAGTACCGAGATCCTGTACCAGCATGCCTCGGCGGCCCGCGACCGCAGCGAGTCGAGCAAGGTTCCGGTGCAGGTCTACAACAACGAGATATCCGATTTCGCACGGCGACGCCTGGATCTGGTGACCGCCCTGCCCCCGGCGATACAGGCCGGGGAACTGACGCTGCACCTGCAACCCCAAATGAGCAGCAGTGGTCACAAGCTGGTGGGCGCGGAAATCCTGCTGCGCTGGCACAGCGCGCGTTTTGGTTCGGTTTCCGCACGGGAGGTGATCGAGATTGCGGAGAATGCCGGCCTGATGGACCTGCTGTCACGCCACATCATGACCCAGGCGTGCAGAACCATGCAGACCCTGCATGAGCGCCAGGTGGACATCAACTGCAGCATTAACCTGTCGGTTCAGAATCTCACCAACAGCCACTTTGTCTCCTTCGCCCTGACCGACATCCGGGAGCATGACATTCCCATGAACCGGGTGATCTTCGAAGTGACAGAAACCGCCATGATGCACAATATGGAGGCAGTGATCGGGTCGCTGTTGAAAATTGCCAATAGCGGCTGCCGGATCGCCCTGGATGATTTTGGTACGGGTTACTCGTCGTTGGCGTACCTGAGCCGCCTGCCCATCCATGAACTGAAGATTGATCGTTGTTTCATCAGCCAGATGTGTTCCAACCAGAATGATCTGGGCATCGTCCAGAACACACTGAAACTGGCGCGCAGCATCAAGCTGGAAACCGTGGCCGAGGGCGTGGAGGACGAAAACACCCGTGAGTTACTCAGTCAGCTTGGCTGCAACCGGTTGCAGGGATACCTGTTTGCCCGGCCAATGCCACTGGACACCTTCTGCGACTGGGCAAAGACGCTGAAAGGCTCGCCCTGCTGACACGGCTATTTCGCCATGTGCCCCACGTAGGCGGCGGTAAAGGCAGTCTCCTGGAAAACCTTCAGCCCGGTATCCGCAAACGGAATCGGCAGGGGATGGGCGGCCAGCGTGGACTTGATCAGTGCCGGTGGCAGCAGCCTGACGTCCAGTCCGGGCTGGTCGATCAGTTGGATGGCCGCCTCCAGCTTGAAGCTGATGGCACCCCCGGCAAACTTGCCCTTGGGCATCCGCTCCTTGATCGCCACTCCGGTTACCCCGTGCTCGGTCAGCAAGGCGGCGAACGCCGCCTGGAACTGCTTCAGGTCCTGCCGGGTGTGGTTCTTGCTCAGCGACAGCTTGCGCACCTTGCATTCCGGCAGGCTGAACTGCCCCCGGTCGAGCTTCAGCAAGCACACCACCGCATCGCTACCGGTCAGTTCCACTCCGCAAATAATCATGGCCTTGCTCTCTTCAATCGCTTCAATCGCTTCAATCTTCTGGCTGGACGAACCCTGCGCCCATTCAACCACAACACTTCTTGAACTTCAGACCGCTGCCGCAACTGCATGGGTCATTGCGACTAGGGGCTTTCGCCACCGTGATCGTCGGCCCCTTGTTCAGGATCGCAGTCAGTTCCGCAATGGATTCAACAGCGCCCTCGCGGGTGTCTACGTTGATGTTCGCATACAGGCCGGCCTCGGCCACCTCAGCCGCAAGTTCCAGCTTGCGCGACTCACTAGTGACCACCAGGGTCAGCGGAAATTTCTTGCTGCCGCTTTTTTTGCTGGCGTTGGTCTCAAAGCCGCCGTAAGCGGTATGGTGCTGGCGCGCATCCTGCCGGCCCTTGAAAAAAAACTTGTCTGACATATCGAATTCCTGGAGGTAGGGAGCGTAACCAGTCAAGCATTCACAGGCTGGCTGTCACTGGACGGAACCTTTTAACACGCTTCCGAAATTGACGATATAGGTACCGTGCGATACTCCCTCAGTCAACAGGGGCCGCGAGGGAGATTCATAAGGCATTTGCCACCCGAGCACGTATAATTATGGACATGTAGTCACACTATCCCTTGCTGAGTTGTTCCTGCCCATGGCCGATCAAAATACCGACAAGCTCGTTGCGACCTCTCAGGCTTTGTTGCCGTTCATCGAGTCGTTGCCCGATGCCGTCGTCATCGTCAACGCGAGTCACCAGATCGTACTGGCCAACACCCGCGCCGCAGAGATGTTCGGGCACGAGATTGCCGCCATGATGGGTTCTGACCTCAAGATGATCATCCCGGCGCACCATCGGAAAAGGCATGCCGGAAACGTGACTGGCTACTTCGAGACACCTCATGCCCGGCCCATGGGCGCAGAGAAACGCTTCTCAGGACTGCGCGCCGATGGCACGGGGGTGCCCGTTGATATCATGATTAACGAACTCACGCTGGACGGGGCGCCGGCTGCCATGGCGCTGGTCAGAGATGTCACCTATCAGAGGGCGCTGGAGGATCGGCTGACGCTGGAATCTCTGACGGACGAAATGACCGGTTTCTACAACCGGAAACACTTCAAAACCCAGCTAAAGGCCCAGTACGCCGGTTTTGTTCGCTCGGGCCTGCCCGCTTCCGTAATCATGTTCGATTTCGATCACTTCAAGGCCATCAATGATCAGTTCGGCCATGCCAGCGGCGACATGGTACTGATCAAAGTCGCACAGATGATTCAGAGGGAATTGCGGCCAACGGATGTGGGGTGCCGTATCGGCGGCGAAGAGTTTGCCATCATTCTGCCCAATACGTCCCTGGAGGAGGCAGCGGCGTTTGCTGAACGCATTCGTCAGCGCACCGAGGCCATGGAGCTCAGGCACGAAGACACGTCTTTCCACGCCACCATTACCGTGGGCGTTGCCTCGTTTTCAAAATCCGACACCTCCCACGATTCATTAATGCGCAAAGCGGACAGCGCGCTCTACGCAGGCAAGGCCAGTGGCCGCAACTGCGTCAGAATCACCCGGGATGACGAAGCCACACCCCTTGCTTCTCCGTGAGCGTCCTTGCAGAAACGGCAGCCCCAAAGCGCAATGCCGTTCATGAAGCCTTGCGCTCTTCAGCCAGTTTACCCCTGACCTTCATCAGCACCTCACCGTACCGGTTGTCGCCGCGACGGTCCCGGCCACAGCCCCAGAAGTAATCGAAGTTGCTGTTCTCAACGATATTCCTGTCGCCGGTGTCGAGAAGTTCCTGTGCCAAATGCGGGTACGTACAGCAGCGGGTGTACACGGCTCGCGTCATGATGGTTTCACGCACCCGCTTCCAGTCCGGCCGCAGGCTTTTATGGCGTTTACGGCCCAGCTTTCTTGCTTGCATGGGCGTGGCTGCCATGCGCACCTGTTCCTGGCGGATTTCATCGGTGAATTTCATGCCCTGAAAATAGTGTTCCACCGTGGGCCAGACCTTGCCTTCCAGCTCAAAGCTGAAAGCCGCATGGGTGCCCAGCGGATTGTCGGGGTCGGCCCGTGAAATGTACAGATCGTTCTCGCCGCTGTTGGGTGGAAAAAGAGACATGGATACAAAACCTCGGAGTGAAGATAAAGTGGCGCTGGTGTTCAACTACACGGATTATTACTGAGCCTGAGCCAATGGTCACGTCAGCGGCGGAAACGCGCTGACTTTTCCGCAGATGAATCTTTCCCGGTTTTCTTACGTACCTTCTCTGTACAGTTATTGAAAATAAAAGGAAAGTTTCGTTATGCGCACTTTGTTCATCGCCCTGGCAGCCACCACTCTTATCGGCTGCAGCGGCGGAAATAGCCAAACCCAGGAAGTTACCGCAACCGCCTATAACTCCGTCACCAGCCAGACCAAGGCCGGCGACCCGGCCCTGACCGCCTGGGGTGACACCCTCAAGCCGGGCATGAAAGCCATCGCCGTTTCCCGTGATCTGATCGAAGATGGACTGACTCATGGGACCGAAGTGACTATCGAGGGCATGTCGGGTACGTACATCGTGCGGGACAAGATGAACAAACGCTGGAAAGACAAGATCGACATCTACATGGGTGTGGATGTCAAAGCGGCGAGGGACTGGGGTAAACGCACCGTCACCATCTCCTGGAATGAAACCGAATAGCAGGGCGCGGCCCGTGCAGGACAATCAGCCCAGCAGGCGCTCCTTGGCTTCATTGACGCGCGCTGCAAGATAGTTGCTGCCTCCACGATCCGGATGCATTCTCTGCATCATACGGCGGTGGGCCTGAATGATCTCCTCGCGGCTGGCACCGGGTGCGAGCCCGAGGATGTCGAAGGCCTCGCTCTCAGTCAGCGGGCCACCGGCACTGGTGGAACCGCCGTCAGTGCCGCACGGGTCTTCAGGCTCGTCATCCACCCGCCAGGAATCCCCGAACCGGCGGTCCAGATAGGTCTCCAGCAGCCGGCCTGAATCCTCATCCTGCTCCCGGCAATAGCGCAGCAGCTCGATAAACTCCTTCTCGCTGAGCTCTGCCAGCTCTCGCCCCGCCATCGGTCCCTTGAGGACACGGCCACTCATGGTGCCGGAATCATGATCCAGAGTCATAGCGAGGACGTCGCTGGACACCTGGGACTGATTCCCGGAACTCGCTGTCGTGCCACCATGGCCCGCACCGCCAACTCGCCCTGTCAACAGCGAAGGCAGCACACGACGCAACAGCGGATACAGGAACGCCAACAACGCAAACACGAAGTGCAAACGGCCGGTCAGGGCCAGCAGAACTACCAGTCCGATACCCGCCAGTAACGCCAGTTTGATAACCGCCGGCTTGCGCCGACCGGGCGGCTGGCTGCGCAGCCATGCCCAGGCAACAATCGACGCTCCAATCACCAGTAGTGTCAGTGGCACTCGGATACCCCGGGCGGATCCGCCCAACAATGAATTGACGTTTGTCTGCTTTTAACCGCCCGCACGCGCTACCGGATTTGTCGGGTCAGGCGCTTCACTTCCTCGGAACTGCGGCTGGAAAAATCCCCAAGCGCCTTGGTGCCTCCGGAAGCATAGACCGCCACTGCCGCCATAAGATCCCTGAGAACCTGTGGGCTGGCGCGATCAAAGGGTGCGTAGGCGCCACCCGACAGTTTGCTTACCTGTTTGAACACCGCCCGGGCATGGGCATCGTTGCCCTCATGAAACATGAACACCGGGGTTCGCAGCATGCCCAGCTCGCCAGCTGTGTGGCAAAGATCGTCCACCGGTTCCTCGCAACAATCGCCAATAAACACCACGGCTTTCACCGCCTCGGCCCGGGTCTCCTTGACGGCGTGGGCCAACACCCGGCTGATCTGGGTGCGACCACCCAGGCAGGACACCCTGTTCATCAGCGTCAGCAACTGACCGGTTTCCGTCACAAAGCCTGTGGCCTTGAACTCGCCAAAGCCCCGATAGTAACAAAGCTGAATGGCCAGGCCGCCCAGATCCCGAGTCGCCATAAACAGTTCACTTTGCAAATGGCAGGCCTGATCCCAGGTGGCTTCACGACTGGCGGTGGCGTCCAGAGCGAAAATCAGCCGGCCCTGCCCGCCACCGTGCGTCGGCAGCGTGCGAACCTGATGGATAAACTCGTCGATGGATTGCTTATCGGATCTGGGGCGTAGCTCTTTATCGGACATAAGACTCTGGAAACCGCCTGCGCTGCAACACTGATAGTATAATCGTAGGGTAAAGACACCCCAATTCACAGGTTTAAACGGCTCCGGTAACGACAGCAAATCCGCATAAACTATCCCGAAAAGCGACGCAAATCACGGTGGCGGTGAACCAAAACGCGATTTGCGGCCTACACTGCTAACCTGCTCATTATTTCGATGCGAACGGAGTTTCTGCATGATTACAGTTCATCACCTCAACAATTCCCGCTCACAACGCGTTCTCTGGCTGCTGGAAGAGCTGGGCGTGCCTTACAAGATCCAGCGTTACGAGCGTGATCCCAAAACCATGCTGGCACCGGCAAGCCTCAAAAAGATCCACCCGCTGGGGAAATCTCCGGTCATCACGGACGGTGACTTGGTGGTGGCCGAATCCGGCGCCATTATTGAATACCTGGCCCACACGTACGGCAAAGGCACCATGCTGCCTGAGAGTGGCGGCCAGGCGTGGCTGGATTACACCTACTGGTTGCATTACGCCGAAGGCTCGCTGATGCCACCGCTGGTGATGCGCCTGGTTTTCGAGAAAGTCAAAACCAGCCCGATGCCGTTCTTCATCAAGCCCGTGGCAAAAGGCATCTCAGACAAAACCAATGAGATCTTCATCGGCCCGATGATCAAAACCCACCTGGACTTTGTTGAAGCCCACCTGACGAAAAACACCTGGTTTCTCGGAGACAACCTCAGCGCCGCGGATATCCAGATGAGTTTTCCGCTGGAAGCGTCCGTGGCGCGGGGCATCGTCGGCGAGCACCGGCCCCACATCAATGCCTGGGTGCAACGCGTGCACGCCCGGCCGGCTTATCAACAGGCGCTGGAAAAGGGCGGGAGATACGATTTCGCCTGAACGGCGACCATCAGTTTTTTGACCTGTGCAGGGCGCTGACGCCCTGCCAATCCTCCAGATCCTGCTCGGGTTTTTCAGAGCGAAAGCGGGCATAGAGCGCAACACCCCGTGCATCCTCGAGAATATCCACCCGAATGCCCCTCTCTTCCAACGCCGCTTCGGTGCCGGAGGCATTCGTTACATCACCTACCACAACGCGGCTGAATCCTCGCATTGCAAGCAGCGTGGCGCACACCTCACAGGGGCTAAGGCTGGTGTAAAGCGTGGTCTGGCTGAAATCAAGCCGGCCTGCGTCACGAATGGCAGACGTCTCGCCGTGGTTGTAGGGATGGTTCTCCTGAACCAGCGTGTTGTGCCCCTTACCCACAATCCTGCCGGTGGCATTATCCACAATCACAGCACCAATGGGGCAGCCGCCCTCGTTGTAGCTCTTCTGCGCCAGCAACACCGCGATGCGCATGCGGTCTGCATCCGTCAACGCCTGTGCGAATTCGTCACCCATAAGCACGGGCAGGCTTCGGGTTGGCATATGGGCAATGGCCGTCAAGGCCTGTTCGTTTGCCTCGGACTGTTGATTCAGGAGCGGTTTCATAGGGATCTGGCGGAATCCTTGATGGGATCATGAATGAATGGGCGGCCAGTGGTTCAGTTGCGGATCAGCCGCCCCTGTGGCCCACTGTCAATCAGCATACAACAAAGGACAGCGCGCTGTGATAACCCACTCCTGGGCCAGAACCCTGCGCCCCCAAAAGCTGCCGTTCCGGCGCCATCTGACGCGAGCCTCAGTGGCGTTGATCTATCGCAAAGCGGATGACGGCGGCGTCGAATTGATGTTTATCCAGCGGGCCCGCCGGCAAGGCGACCCCTGGTCCGGCGACATGGGCTTTCCGGGTGGGCGCATGCAACCGGAAGACGCCACACCCCGTGCGGCCGCTGAGCGGGAAACGCTCGAAGAAACCGGCGTCGATCTCCTGCGCCATGGCCGCTTTCAGGCCCGGCTCTCGGACCTGATCACCCGCCATCATAGCCGCTGGCGCCCCATGGTCGTCACACCCTACGTGTATCAATGGCATGGCACGCAGCCGGTCACGCTGAATCATGAAGTGGAACAAATAGTGTGGGTTCCACTGGACTACCTCGCCGCCCGAGAAAACCAGAGCAGGCTGCCCTGGCGCACGCCCGTAGGCACTCTGAACCTGCCTTGTTGCCGCTACCAGGATTACTGCATCTGGGGCCTGAGCTACAGCATGTTGCAGGAGCTGCTTGTGCTGGGCACAAGCGCCGTCGCGATTACTCCACCGTGATGGTGATTTGCTCGGACATCACCGGCGGCTCATGGGGTACGTGCAGGTGGTCTCCCACCAGCAATTGCAGTGTATGCTCACCGGGCGACAATTCCAGGGTGGTCTGGGTTTGTCCACCGCCAAAGTGAATATGGCGGTCATCCGCCGGCACCGGCTGGTTCATGGCGGGCAGATCGTCGACATCCACAAGCAGGTGATGATGGCCGGTGCTACCGCGCTCCACACCCGCCGGAGCCACGCCCAGCCCCTCCAGACCAAACCTCACCGTTACTGGCGAACTGACAGTTTGCCCATCCATTGGTGAAACAAAATACACCGCTGCGCCGTCAGGCGCGGGCGTTGCGCCATGGGCGGCGGAAACCATTGAAACTGCCAGCACGGAGTAAAGGAAGAAACGTTGTGTGTTGGTGATCATATTCATGACCCTTTCCTTGAGTGAGGGAACCGTTCCACAAGGGTAGGACACATTTTACGATCTTGCCGAATATTGGCATCGTCGCTTGCCGGGGCGCAGATGGGCAGCAGCAGCGGGTTTGGCAAGGGAGAGAGCTGGCGCTCAGAGAAGGGATTCAGGCTTGGCGGTGGGTCGGTGAGAACAGGGGCATTATCTGCCCCCGGGCACCGGCTACATCAATTGCTTTTCAGGTTGATCTGCTTCGAACCTGTAGAGGCGAATTGTCCACTTTTACCTTTGCCAACGTACTCAACAACGCCGCCTGCTTTTAAAAATGCCGCGGTCTGCTCTTCGATCGTGGCGGTTGTTAACGTCGCTTTTGCGGGTTTCTTGCTCATGGTAGTCCCCTGGTTGCATGCCGGCTTGCTCGCCAACAACAGTTGGCCAGTATAGCTGAAACCGGGAAACATTGCTGGAGTATGTGGCCGCACCGGTCCATTTTGCGGTTTAATGCGGCAGACACCCATTTGCCTGCAGATGCTCCCTCACTATGCGCACTGTCACATCGCCCGAGCAAACCATCTCCGAAGCCGAGATCGAGCATGCTGTCCGCGAGGGCATCAGACGCTACTTCGACGACTGTCGGGCACGGGTGCCGACGTTTATCGATCGCCACTTCCATTACCCCGGCGCCATCACCACCAACCGCAGGGCGTTGGGTTGGGACATGTTGCGGGCACCGATCAATCTGCTGTGGGCACCCATATATGCCCTGGCCTGCCTGACGAAGATTCTGCTGCCACGACGAACAGGTCTCATATGGCTGCACAGCCTGGCTGATCGTGTGCCGGCTGGGTTCACCACCCGGGTACAGCATCACATCTCGCAGCTGATCCTCGTGGAGTTGCTGAACAATGGTCAGGAGAGCCCGCTCATTGAGCGCTACCTGGTTGAGGCCCTGGAGGCCGTCTATGACCGCCACAATTGCGAGTCAATCGACCACCAGAAGTTCAGCGAGCTGGTACACCCTCTGATCGCAGACACCCTCAGCCAGTACCGGGTGACTCGAACGGCCGCGGCCGATATCACCAACAGTATTGGCTGCACCGTGCTTGGCGCGTTCGCGTTCCAGAAATTCACCCCCGGCGGCATTGGGCTCGGAGTGGTGCTTGCCTCCATGATGGCGAAGACGCTGGCTGCCAGAGACTTTATCCTGGGCGAAACTATCGGCGGATGGTACTACAGCGTATTCCCACCGGAACCTTCACTGGCAACAACCGCCAGCGTTATGGTCGCGGTGATGGCAGCCCTGGCAGCGTTTGCGGCCTTATCCGGTGTGATTTTCGATCCCGTTCAGGCGGCGATCGGTCTGCATCGCCGGCGCCTGCACAAACTTCTGGATCACCTTCAGCAAGACGTGACACTGAGCACCCAAAACAGCTTTCGGCCAAAGGATCAGTTCGTAGCGCGGATTCTGGATACGTTCGATATGGTCCGATCAGGTTTTTTGTAGGGCAAGAACAACGCAGGAGAGCCCACTGGAACGTTTCACCTGAACCAACTGTAATTGTCGAACAACTCGTTGTGTGGCACGTTGAGAGGTGCAGTTACGTAATAGCGAAATGACTTGCTGCTATTGCGGTATTCAGTTCGACTCAAATTCACGGAAAAAGGATGACCGAGATGAACAACGATACTCTGGAAGGTAACTGGAAGCAGCTCAAAGGCAAAGTAAGAGAACACTGGGGCAAGCTGACCGACGACGACGTCGAGGAAATCGCGGGCCGCAAAGATCACTTTATTGGCAAAATTCAGGAAAAGTACGGCCTCAAGAAAGACGAGGCAGAGAAAGAGTGGGACAAACTCACTAAATAAACCTTGCCTGAGCCAGGGATACGGCTTCGTTTTTGTATCCCTGGTGCGTCGCAACCAGCAGACCCTCCGAAACCTGCCTCACCAACCAGGCGCACCAAGACGGCAGCCAGTGAGATTGGGCCCCCTGATCAAATGTCCTCGACAACCTTGCCGACCTTCTGCTCTGCGTTCTGCAAAGCGTCGGAGAGTTTGTCGAAGACATCGTTAAAGCCTTCCTTCATGGACTCCCAGGTGAAATCGGCGCTGTCCTCCATGCGCTCGTGCCATTCAGTGATCCGGGCCCGTTCCCGGTGCAGGGACGCCAGCGCAGTCTGCGACTGGGCGCGGGCGATCTTGTCGGCCTCCTGCCAGTCGGTCTCCAGGCGGTCTTCCAGGGTCGCGATACGGTCATCAATGGCGCCGAGCACGTCCTTGATGTCAGTCATCAACCGTTCCCGACGTTCGGCGCTAAAATCCGCCAGCTCCTCATCGAGCTGTTGCATTTGCTCGCGCAAGGACTCCACCGCCATTTCGCTGTCATCTTTGGCGGCCTGTGCCAGTGGCATCATCAGGACCAGTAGCAGAGCACTGGCCAGCAATCGCATCGGAGTTATCAAAACCGGGTACCTCTTCTGGATCAACATTTACGTCCCATGTACGATGATACCAATCGGAAGCCTTCTCCGCATGGAGACATGACGTAATGGTCACCAACCTGCCCTTTTCCCAAGCTTGTGAGAACAACAAATCGCCGATCCTCGAGAAGCTCCGTGAGATCTTCGACACCCCGGGCATCGTTCTCGAAGTGGGCACCGGCACCGGCCAGCACGCCGTGCATTTCGCCACCGCCATGCCTCACGTACAGTGGCAACCGACCGACCATCCCGACGCGGCGGGAACCTGTCGCCCCCGGCTGGCGCAGGCGTCGTTGCCCAACATCCTGCCAGTGATCGACCTCGACGTCGGCTCGGCCCAATGGCCTGTTGAGGCCTTTACCTGGGCCTTCTCAGCCAACACTGCCCACATCATGTCGTGGCCGGAAGTGGAACAGATGTTTCGCGGTATTGATGAACGCCTGTCAAAAAACGGCGCATTCTGCCTGTACGGTCCGTTCAACCACCAGGGCCGGTTCTCCAGTGACAGCAACCGACAGTTTGATCAGCACCTGCGGGCCCGCGCCGCCCACATGGGCATCAGGGATCTGGAGGACCTCTGCGCGCTGGCGGGGACGGTGGGCCTTACACTGGCGGAGAATTACGCCATGCCGGCAAACAACCGATTGCTGGTGTTCAAACCAATCCGTTCGACTGGAGCCACTGGCTGATCTGCGCCTGATTCATGGCACCACTCTGACGGGCCACCTCGCGGCCATTCTGAAACAGGATCAGCGTCGGGATGCTGCGAATACCAAATTGGCCAGCCGGCCCGCGGGCCTGTTCGGTGTTCAGCTTGGCAAAGCGCACCTTGCCCCGCCAGGCTTTCGCCGCCTGCTCGAACTGCGGCGCCATCACCTTGCAGGGGCCACACCAGCTAGCCCAGAAATCCACCAGCACCGGCACATCACTGCGCGCGGTATGGGCGGCAAAGCTCTGGTCACCCAGATCCAGAACCTGATCCGGCCACAACGGCTGCTTGCAGGCACCGCAATTGCCGCCGGATGACAGCTTGTCCGCGGGCACGCGATTCACTTTGTGGCAATGGGGGCACACGAGGTGTCGGGTGTCAGTCATGGTGAGTCGGTCTCTGAGTCGCTGTTGGAGAGAATAATCTGGGCACATGGAGAGAATTCAAGCGCCCGGGTTCCCCACCCTTTTATTATGCACCCACTGCCCCAACTATACTGTTAATTGTCACTAGAACACCTTTCAGGAAGTCTTAATGAACGCTATTTTCAAGCAATTCCTTTTGGTCTCCAGCATCTATCTATTAGCACCCTCGGCTGACGCCTTTAGCCTCAGCAACACTATTTCCAGCGGAACACAAGCGATCTCCTCGGCAACGGAAGTCACTGGTGAAACGCAGCAACTGGTCGGTCAGCTCCAGAATCAGCTAGGTGTTACCAAAACGCAGGCGACGGGCGGTACCTCTGCGCTATTGCAACTGGCGAAAAATCAGCTCAGCCCAGACTCTATCGGCACCCTGACCAACAAAGCGTCGGGCCTGTCCAGTCTGATGGGCGGTGGTGGTAGCCTGAGCAGCAGTCTGCTGTCCAATGTCTCGTCCATGGACGGCGTGCAATCGGCTTTCTCCGCGCTGGGTATGGACAGCGCCATGATCCAGCAGTTTGTACCGATCGTGATGGACTTCCTGGGCGATCAGGGCGTTGGTTCGTCGTTACTGGGCCAATTGCAAAGTCTTTGGGCACCTGCTGGCTGATTGGGCGGTCAGGAATCCGATCGACCATCGCCTGTGCCCACACGAAGCTCTCCGCCGGCAATACAGGCGCTGCTATGGCCTTCTGGCTCTATCGTGGCAGTCGCAAGAACAGCGTTGAGACCAACCCATGACCATCGACCGTGAACGCCTGGCAGCGCTTGCTGCCGAGCCCCACTTTTACCGGGGCAAATACAGAAACCTGGAACGCTCAGAGCAGCACGGCCTGGGGGATTTCCTGCGCTGGCAACTGGCGCCCGGCCGCCGCTTTCCGCCGGGTAAACGCTACACCCTGCTGCGCCCGGATGGCCACCTGCTGATGAGTCCGCCAGAGGCCCCCCAACTGACGTGGCTGGGGCATGCCTCGTTTCTGTTTCAACACAAGGGCCTGAACGTGCTGACCGACCCGGTGTTGTCGGACCGTGCCAGCCCCTTCCGGTTGATCGGGCCGAAGCGCTGCACACCCCCCGCCCTGACGGTGGCGGACATGCCGCCGATCGACCTGGTACTGATTTCCCACAATCACTACGACCATCTCGACGAGGCAACGGTGCGCCAGTTGCACCGACGGTTCGGGTCTGACCTGCGCTTTTGCATTCCCATGGGGTTGCGCCGCTGGTTCGAAAAGCGTGGCATTCATAACCTGGTGGAGCTGGACTGGTGGCAATCCGCGCCGCTGACCGGCAACAGCGAGGTGTTCTGCCTGCCGGCTCAGCACTTCAGTGGACGAACACCCACCGACACCAACGCCTCGCTCTGGTGTAGCTGGCTTCTGGAGGTGGACGGTTTTCGGCTCTATTTCGGTGGTGATACCGGTTATGGCAGGGTGTTTCGCCACATCGGCGAGCTGTTTGCGCCCATTGACCTGGCGCTGCTCCCCATCGGTGCCTATGACCCGCGCTGGTTCATGGCCCCGGTGCACGTGGCGCCAGAGGAAGCAGTGCGGATTCACCAGGACATTGGCGCCCGCCAGTCGGTCGCCATGCACTGGGGCACATTCGTGCTCACCGATGAACCCATGGACGAGCCACCGCGGCGACTGCGGCTGGCGCTGGAAAGGCAGGGCTTGAATGAGTCGGCATTTCGGGTGATGCAGCACGGGGAGGTGTGGTCGCCGCGCGCCAGACTATAGTCTGATGAGCCCTTTACCCTGAGCGTGCAGCCAACGCCGCCAGTCCGAACCCAGCATGGTCAGGCCACCAAGGTAATTATCATCCACCAGATAATATGAGAGCGTGCGATCACCCCGGTTGAAGTTGTGCATCAACCGCACCAAAAAGTTTCGCCGGGTCGGTTTGGACAGAAGAAAAAAGACAAACTCGCCGGACTGCGCTCGCAGGCTTCCGTGCCCTGCCATCTCGGAATGCCGCCACTTGTTACTGGACAGTTTCAAGAATTCGTCGATGTCTGTTAAACGGTCCTGATCAAGGGCTTGAGCGACGACCCAACGATTGACCGGGTGCGGTTCAAAATACAACCCCGATTCGTCACGCTCCAGCATCTCCATCTGCTCGGCAAGCCCCTCATTGAGCCAGGCAGGCGCATAGGGGACGATGGTATCAACAACCGCGTGACTCACCTCATGCTTGATCGTCCTGAAAGTCAAGCCTCGGTCTTCCTGCATGTAAACGACGATTTGATGCTCAGAGGGGATATACAGACCGTAAGACGCCACGCCCAAGCCTCTGTCATTGCGAACCAGGTAGTTACGGTAAACAGTGTAATCTTTCAAAATCAATATATTGACCGGCACCGTCCGGTACATATCAAAAGACATCACGCGGTCGAAAAACTCATAGACATTATTTACACCGTCTACAATGCTCTGGTTTTCTTCGTCACTCAGTTCGACGTCCACCGTTTCAACTTTAATATCAAAACGCGACCAGTCCGATGCCGTTGGCCTCACGTTGACCACTTCCTGCTCAACGCGATGATCCTGTCGGTCGCTGAAGTGAACCTTCCCGTTCTCATCTACCCATTTATAAATCTTTGCGCTGCCAGAGTTCGCAACGATCATGAGAATCGAAAACACAAGGGCTGGACTGACGGCTTTCCCTGACCTTTTAAACACTGCGCGTTACCCAACCAAGACATGGAATAGTGATGACCAGTAGCAAAAAGGTACAGTGAAAAACCAGTCCTGCCAACACGAGTCGTGGCATAAATGTGCATGTGCCAGCCTTCCTGGCTGGTGATCAAGACCACGCTGGACAATGCAGCGCGGACGGATATTCCGTTCGGGGAACTCTCAAAAAAGTGACATTTTCTGAAACTAAACCTGCCCCCCTTGCGTACGTTGATTGGACGTTCCGGCCAATCAGCCGGGCGACACACACAACAAAAAGCGGAATCGTTCACAAAATGACCTCCGCAGGAGAACGCAAAATGCGACTCGATAAAACCTACAAGCGAGCAGCACTAGCATCAGCGATGGCACTTGCCATTGCGGGGACACCGGCGGCATACGCTGGCCTATTGGGCGGATTGCTGGGTGGCGATGGGGAAAGCACCGGCGACGGCCAGCCTTCCGACGTCACCGGCGACGTTGGCTTCTTCAGCGAGCCTTTCTCTGAGCCCACCATTCAAGTGGACGGTGAGCAAATGGCGACCGGCGAGCGCTGCATCGAGGGTGCCGACGGCTCCCTTCAGTGCAAGCCAACAGCGGGCACCATTGCAGTATTAGGCGGTGATCGCTTTCTTTATCTGAATGCGCTCGAAGGTACTGAGAACGCAGAACTGGCAGTCATCGCCCAGTTTGGCGAGATTTCTGTGAACGACCAGTCACGGGTTATGACCCTGGACGAGAACGATCAGCCCACCTGGGTCAAGCCCACACCGATCGACGGCGGCGCTAATCCCGATGGCAACGACAGCACGACGCTGACCGGTGGTCTGCTCGATACGTCTAACAATACCGCCAAAAATGACGGCGCGCTGTTCTGTGCCGACGTGGTGTTTCTGCCAGACGGCAGAATGATGGCGGTCGGTGGCACCGACTACTATTCCGAGCCAGGCATCGACGGCCTACCGGTAGGTGTTGTGGAACTGGAGGGCCTGAAGTCCTCGCGCATCTTTGATCCGGCAACCAATACCTGGAGCCAGAGCGGCGACATGGAGTTCGGTCGCTGGTATCCGAGCCTGGTGAGCCTGGCCAACAGCGACGTATTCGTGGCCAGCGGCGTCACCAAACTGCTTAAGCCGGTATACCCGGAGGATCCCATCCAGTCCGGTCGTAACGTCGCACAGACCGAAACTTATGATACCGAGAACGGCACGTGGAGCAACAACGGCACGGCTGCTCAGCGCTCACTGCCGCTGTTCCCGCGCATGCACCTGTTGCCGAACGGGCACGTTTTCTATAACGCAGGCGGCCAGGCGTTCAATCCCTTCGGGCAGGCCTATGACCAGGCGCTGTGGAACATCGTCGGAACCTACAACCCTGAATCCAAGCAATGGACCGACCTCGGGTACGCCGGCCTGCCGCTGCGGCTGAATGATATCGGCCTGGGTGCACTCAGCACCACGCTCAACCCGACCAATACCGATCCGGATCAGGTGGAGCGTCTTCTGGGTGATCTTGTTGGCGCGACCCTTGACGATCCGACGGCTGCCATCAATCAGCTACTCGAAACGCCGGTCGATGACCAGTCACTTGAGCGGGCCATCGGCTCCGGCATGCGCGGTTCGACCTTCTCGATTCAGCTGCCGCTGCGTCCGGATGCGAATGGCGGTTACCACGAGTCCGAGTTTCTGACGGCCGGCGGCGTGCCAACCTATGGCGCCGCAGGCAGCCCGGGCGGCTA
The DNA here is from genome assembly GCF_032911545.1 of Marinobacter sp. M-5. Taxonomy (NCBI): domain Bacteria; kingdom Pseudomonadati; phylum Pseudomonadota; class Gammaproteobacteria; order Pseudomonadales; family Marinobacteraceae; genus Marinobacter; species Marinobacter sp. M-5. Next base: position 647,071 of record NZ_JAWJEK010000001.1, on the reverse strand, counting down.
CTTTCCGATCTCTTCGTCGCGTATCGACACTGTCACCACCAACGGTGCTGACATGGCTTACGAGTCACGTCTGACCGGCTCCCTCAACCAGCCGCGCTGGTATGGTTCTGGCGTAATGATGCCAGACAACAGCGTCATGGTGTTCTCCGGTGGAACACGCGATGGCGTGGTAGCAACCGGCTTGGAAGGCGCGATCATTCAGTCTGAACGTTTCGACATCGAGACCGAAACCTGGAAGCCAATGGCCTCAGCGAACCGCGAACGGACCTACCACAACACGGCCGTGTTGATGCCTGACGGACGAGTGATGATTGGTGGTCATTCACCCATCAACACCGCCTACGCTTCGTTCATTAACCTGGACGAACTGGGATTTGCGGACTATGCCGGGCGTGACCCGTCATTTGAGATCTACACGCCACCCTATGCCACGCGTGACGACCGCCCGGTGATCGAAAAAGCGCCTGTTGCATTGATGACGAATGGCGGCGTTTTTGACATCAAGACGGATCGGCCGAATGTTGACCAGGTCATGCTTATCCGCCGCAAGGCGACCACCCATCTGGTCGACGGCGATCAGCGCGCGGTGGAGTTGCCGATCGTAGATCGCAATAGCGCCAAGGTGAGAGTCAAGATGACCGCCAACCGCGCAGTCTTGCCAGAAGGCCAGTACATGATGTTTATCAGCTATGAAGCAGATGACGGCATGCGTGTACCTTCGGAGTCCACACCCGTTCGCGTGCTCGCCGATCCCAGTGGGTCTGACAGCGCGCTCACCCAGCAGCTTGAGCCGGCGCCAGCCGGGGCCGAGGACAGCGACGGTGGCTTGATCGACGGTCTGCTCAACGCGGATGTTGGCACGCTGCTGCAACCGATCTTCGATATTGGTTCAGGTGCGACCAGCGCCGTGCCGACTCTGGGTCAGCTTGAGGATGGTACGCCTCAGTTGATCAATGAACTTGGCGTTGCGTTCGAAGGCGGCATCTCGGTGCTTGGGGATACCATCACAAGCCTGCCCGAGGCCGGTGAAGGCCTGATCGTTGACTTCACCGATCAGAGCACCGAAGGGTGAGATTCTGCCTCAACCACAGCCGGCCCCCTCGGGGCCGGTTTTTCGTCTCATGCTTAACCGTCACCCTGACCTTGCTGTGGGCGGCAACCGCACACAGCCACGGCAGTGGTTCGGACCGGGACAAAGGCAGCATACGTGCCGTGCTCGATCCGTTACCGCCCGCCCTGTCGGAACTGCGAGTGCAGTTACGCAAGACGCTGGCACCCCAGCTACTGGTGGCCAATCCCACTGATAAAACATTAACGATCAACGACGAAGCTGGCCGGCCTTTCCTGCGCATTGGCCCGGAACATACCGAAGGGGACCTGGGCGCGGCGGCGTTCCACCGTACTAACACCCTGATGGCGCCCGGCGCGATTCCGGCAGACGCATCCAGCAAGTCACGCTGGACGGTCGTCGAAGCCTCACCGAACTGGGGCTGGTTCGACCTGCGGCTGCGCACGGACCCTGTAGACGCCCCCCATCAAGTGGTTGACGCAGGTGAGCCAGCGTCCGTCGGCCGTTGGTCGGTGCCGGTGCGATTGGGTGATACCGCAAGCGCGATCTCCGGTCGATTCGAGTATGTGCCCCCCGTGGACGGTATCGTCAAAGCACAGGTGGTGGATGTCGGTGCGTTGAAAGGTCAGGCGCTGGTACGCGCGATGGCTGGCAGTGCACGCCCGGGGCTTTTCCTGTCTTACCGTGGCGACTCGGCGTTGACGCTCATGGGTGAGCAAGATGAGCCCTTTCTGCGTTTTTCGCCACAGGGCGTGGAGGCCAATCGTCACAGCCCGACCTGGGCCAAAATTGCACCTGCTGGCGCACCCCCGTTTGTCGAAGGCAAGGACAACGCCGGAACGGAATGGGCCTCGGTTTCGGGCGGCCCCAGCTACGGGTGGATAGAACCACGTGCATCCTATTCCGGCCAAGTTGAGGATCCGTCTCAGTCGAGTGTTGTTAAACGCTGGCAAATACCGATACGCATCGGTGACAGCAGCAGTCGTATCCAGGGCGAAACTGAATGGCTCCCCGTTAAGCCGGTTGCTGACAAGGGGCTCTAACCCCTTGTCACTCTTGTCACTATCACGGCTATTACACAGGTGACCAAATCCAGCGGCGCGCTGGAACAGGGCTTAAAACAAATCTTCCCCGGTTTTTTCCATGAATCAGCGTAATACAAAAACGAGAAGGATCAGGCACAAGGTGATATTCAGACCCCAGAGGATCAAAGAAACCCGTCGCCGCTGACCCACACGCTTGATTGGATTAGTCATAGCCGAACCGCTCCGACAGGATACGGTGAGAGGGCGTGCCCCTTTTGACCAGGTGATCTTCAACGATATCCATCATGACCGCCGGTCCGCACATCACAAAGACCCATTCGCTGACCTCCTGCTCTGAAAATACGCGATCTATCAGTGCTGCATCTATGAAGCCTGTCTCTCCGTGCCAAGTCTCTGGCGGCTCTGACAGCACATGGACAACGTTCTCCGCACCCAGCCCCCCATTCAACTCGTCACGGTAGGCAATCTGTTCAATGAGCCGATTTCCGTAGATCAGCTTCACCTTGCGCGAATCACCAGTCTGGCGCATTTGCCTGAGTATGCCCAGCAGCGGAGCAAGGCCAACACCACCTGCGATCAAAGCAACCCCGGGTTCAGCGCGGCTATCGACAGTCAGATTGCCATAAGGGCCGTCAAGGTAGGCGACTGTTTCAGCTTTTATCTGGCCAATGGTTCGGGTGAAATCGCCAAGCTCTTTAATCATGAAAGATATTTCTGGTCCGGCTGCCGGCGCTGAGCAAATGGAGAACGGGTTTTCTTTCATCGAGAAGGGATTATGCCCCACATTCAGCCAGACGAATTGCCCGGCTTTGTAATCAAGACCACGATGACCGTCCGGTTTCACGGTCACTTCCCATTGCTTTGGCGTCAACTGGACTACCGAGGTCACGCGCCAGGGGCGTGCCCTCTGCAGCAGGGGTGCCAGCAGGTAAACCGTCAGCAGTGACCCAACAGCCACACCCGTCATTGCCAGCCACACCCAACACATCACAGGCTGCGATCCGTAACGCCCGGCATACACCGTATGATGCAACAGCAGAACCGCGATCAAGAGCGCGCCGACCCCATGTAAAAGGCGCCATGTCTCGTATTTGAAGCCCAGTTGGGTGCGCCCGATTGCCAGTACCACAAGGCCTGGAAGAAGCAGATAGGCGGCAATGCCTGTCGACAGCGCGGAAAAATCGGTCGTGAGCGTCAATTCGCGCGTAGGGTCCCAGGGGCGTTGACCACCTGACGGTGTGCCCTGGTAAAGAAGCGGGTGCAGCAGAGCAAAAACCAGGGCCGTGCGAGCCATGATCTGGTGAAACCGCATGGTCACATCCAGTCCGATGCCATTTGAAATGGTCTTGAAACGGCCGGACAGGATGAATTCAATGAGGACCATCGAGAAGGCAAGCATGCCAAGGCCAGATGCCAGTTCCTGGTGGAACTGGCGTGGCGGTCCGCCGAACCACGCGGACAGGATCAGCGGCAATGTAACCGCAACAAGGTAAGCAACGATCAAAAAGAACGGTTTCATCTGTCTAGTCTGTTTCATTTACTCTGACCCTACTATTCAGTCCTCCCGCAAAACCGGAACTGGTTTGTTTTCCAATGGCACTGTGCCCCCCCTCCTACCCACGAAGAACAGTCCAGCCACGTATAAAACATCAGCAAGACCACTGAAAACGCATGCAAAGGACAGAACGAGTGTAAGGGCCATGGCTTCGACCCGCGCGCAGTCGCGGCACGTCATGCCAAACTCCAGGTTCGCGAGCCGGAGGTCGCATGTCTGAACGAGCCCCGAGCCCACTTGCCGAGCTGCAAGCACGACTGCGGGACTATGTTCTGGGTGACGGTAGCGACATCAGTTTGTCTGCCACCTCAACAAGCGTATCGCCAGTGACGTCGGCGGGTAGAAAGACATCTCCGGGCCTGCACTCAAGGCGTGCACACCAACCCGACAGTGCACCGGCCCGTTTCGCGCCATGGCAATCCCAGGCATGCACGGCAACCAGTGCCAGGCGATCGATAGGCGTATCCAGGCGTTTGGCGGCGAAACGGTAAATATCCGGATGAGGCTTCCAGACACCCGCATCCTGCGCAGTAACTACGTGATCAACAAACACGGCAAGCCCTGCCCCCTCAAGAAAGCGGCGTGTTTTGTCAGGGCTGTTAACAGTCAGGCAGCCAACGATCACCCCCGCCTCCGAGATTTTCTTCAGTGCTGGCGCGGCGTCGTCGAAAGTGGGCAGCGTAGAGAAGCCGTCAACGACATACTCAATATCACGCTCACTGAGCATATATTTTGTTTCCGTGCGGAGTGATTCCCGTGCAACGGCATCGAAGGGTGCCGTATCACCGGCGAGGGTCAGTGCCATGGCGTCACGTTGAAAGCGCAGGAACCAGGGCTCCAGGAGTATCGCTGGCTGGCCAACCTCTTCCAGCCGGGTTGCCAGTGGATGCAGATCAATCAATGTCTCAAGGACATCAAATAAAACGACGTTCGGTGGGCCAGCCATGACGAGCCTCCCTATGCCGTTGTTGATTTAAAAAAGTGTAGCTCAGGTTATCGCAGTATGCTGTCCCTACCTTTTTCTTGTTAACTTTTTATTGAATGATACTGACGCAGGGTAGACATGATGACCGGCTCGCCGAATCTACCTATGTCACGAATCTGAAAGGCAGGGGGACCTCGGCTTATGGAAACTACAGATATCTTCCTGGCACTGCTCTTCGGCTGTGTCGGTTTCGGGTACTTCATGCACGGGCGGCGCAGGCAGAACATCGTCACCCGTTACTGCGGCATAGCGATGATTCTGTACCCATACCTTGCGAGCAGCACCTGGGAACTGTTGGCGGTGGGTGTCGGGCTGATACTGGCCCCACGGTTTATAGAGATTTAGAAGAGATCGGGAGAGCCGCGGGCAGAAAGACATGTCAGACCCTTTGACGGCCACCCGTCCGACCGTACAAACTCATATCGGAGTCTCCCACACGGCGAAATAGTGAGCGCACCTCCAATGCCTGAAAAAGTGAAAACCAGGGTTCTCTTCCATTCCAAATGCCTGAACATATACCTTGTGCGATATCCCGAGGGCCACAGCGTAGGACGCCACGTCGACATGGTCTCCGAAGGCCCGCTGTACAAACTTAACTGGGTTCTCGCCAAGCCCGGGGCCGGAGGCGAATTCATCTGTGAGAAGACTATGTTTAATCTCTTCGGGAGGCTATATCTCTTTCGCCCGGATCTTTACGAGCACCGCGTGTCAACAATTGAACGCGGGAATCGCTGGTTGTTGAGCTTTGCGCTAACCCCCGGTTAACGTGGTGCAACTACACAGGCGGTCTGCGCCGCTCACGGGCAGACCGCTTTGAAGGCTCAAGACCTCAGGCTTCGTTCGCCTTACGATAACTGCCCTGGTAATCAAACACCCGTTCCTGCACCTGCCAGAAATGCTTCTGCTTGCGGGCAATCACGAAATCCGGGGCCGGCAACAGGGCCTGGTTTTCCAGCACCTCATCCACCCTGCTGAACGTTTGCGGGGCCCGGCCGTTCGCGAAACGACGCCCGAACAGCTTGTTAAACACATGACGCTGCGCCGGCTTGCTGAAATCAAACGACTCGCGGAGTTCCTCGCCATCTTCACCGTGATAGGTGATCCTCAGCTTGCGGCCATCCACCGTTAACGCAATCCCGGCGCAGCGGATCACCATGGCATCCTTGAGTTTCAGCGCGTCCCGCAGCTGATCATCCGGGTCGATGATGGCGTTGCGGCACTGGTGGCAGTTGCGGGCGGCAATATCGTTCTCGCCACCGCAGTGGGGGCACTCCTTGAACCGGAAACGGTAATCGCACTGTTGCGGCCGCCCGTTCTGCACGGCAGGATTTTCGGCATCTGCAGTCTCAATCAGCCCCTGACATCGACGCCCGTAATGCTCGATCACATGGCCGTCATCGTCGGTTTCGCCCCAGAAGATATTGGCAAACCCACAGCCCGGGCAGAACACCTGCACCGGCTCACTGTCCGGGTTGGGTTTCGGCTCCCCTACCTCCGGGTGATGCAGGTTCATAGGGTTGCCCGCGTAATCAATCACCAGGCAATCCGGCTTGCCTTCGTCCAGGCGAAGACCGCGGCCGACAATCTGCTGATACAGGCTGACCGACTGGGTAGGCCGAAGAATGGCGATAAAGTCCACATGGGGCGCATCGAAGCCTGTGGTGAGCACAGACACATTCACCAGATACTTCAACTGCCGTTGTTTGAAAAGCCGTATCAGCGAGTCCCGATCCTTCAGATCGGTCGCGCCGGTCACCAGAGCGGTTTCGTCTTCCGGCAGATAACCGGTGATTTCCCGCGCATGGTCCACCGTGGCCGCAAAGATCATCACCCCCTTGCGCTCAGCCGCCAGCTCCATCACCTGCTCAATGATGGCTCGGGTCACCCGCTGGTGTTTGCCCAGCAGCTGGTTGACGTCTCTCTCGGTGTATTCGCCAAAGCGGTCCTGCGCCAGTGCGGAGAAATCGTATTGCGCCACCGCAGCGTTCACCAACTCAGGCCGGGTGAGATACCCGCGATTGATCATGTAGCTCAGCGGCAGCTCAAAAATGCAGTGCTGAAAGGGCTTGTCCTCTTCACTTCGAACAAAGCCCCGATAGTGATAGCGATAGATCCAGCCCATGGCCAGTCGATAGGGTGTGGCGGTCAGCCCCAGCACCTTGAGGGAATCATTCTGCCGCCGCAGCAGCTCGATGATTCGCTGATACTGGCTGGTGTCCTCACCACTGACCCGATGGCACTCATCGATGATCACCAGCGAGTATTCATCCCGGAACTGATCCAGATTGGCCGATACCGACTGCACACTGGCAAAGGTTACCTGGTGCCGGCTTTCCTTGCGCTTCAGTCCGGCGGCGAAGATGCCGCCGGTCAACCCATAGCTCTGGTATTTGGCGTGGTTCTGCTCCACCAGCTCTTTGACGTGAGTCAGCACCAGAATCCTGCGCCGGGCGAGGCGGGCCAGCTCGGCAATAACCAGACTTTTACCCGCACCGGTGGGCAGCACGATGACCGCAGATTCATCGGACTGGCGGAAATGGTTCAGCGTGGCCTCAACCGCTTCCTGCTGGTAAGGCCGCAGCGTGAAAGGCGCCGTCATGTTGCAGGGTTTAATCGATCAATGATGCCCACCCGGCCCATGGGCGTGGCCGTGAGCAATCTCTTCCGCATCGGCGTCCCGCACTTCGATGACTTCAATATCGAAGGTCAGGGTTTTACCCGCCATCGGATGGTTGGTGTCGACATCCGCAAACTTGAGGCCGACCTTGGTGACCACCACATGGCGCGGGCCCTGCTCGGTTTGCACCTGGGCGACCATGCCCGGCTTCCAGCGTTTGGCGCCCATCAAATGCTTGACCGGCACGCGCTGCACCGCATCGCCTTTGCGCGGACCATAGGCTTTTTCCGGCGTGACGGTAACGCTGAACGTATCGCCGGCTTCGCGACCTTCGAGGGCGTCTTCCAGCCCCTGGATAATGCCGCCGTGGCCGTGCAAATAGGCGTTCGGCTCGCCACCACGGGAGTTTTCCACTTCCTTGCCCTGCTCATCACGAACGCTGTAATGAAACAGGACCACCTGGTTTTTTTCGATTGGCATAAGGTTCTCTGCGATGGTTCAAAGTGCGCCATTATAGCCAGTAGCGACGCAGACTTCAGGGATAGAAAACCAGAACCTCCGCGATTTTCAGCCAGCTACCAGACAAGCGGCTGCAAAGGCCTCGACAGATCAAAGCCCAATTGCTGCCGCAAAGCGCTCGCCTCCGGCGCCATAAGCAACCAACCCAGAGCACCCACATTGGACAGAACCGCCAGCCAGAAAACAAACTGATAGCTGCCCTTCCGCGTTTTGTGCCGAAAAACCTGCTGGGCCAGAAGCGCTCCGGGCCAGCCACAGCAAAGCTCGAAAAGGTGCAGCGTGTTCTCAGCGGTGCGTTGTGCACCCCGCTGCGCCGCCCGTTTATCGATCCAGTACATCACGAACAACACCAGACTCATCCCGCTGTAGAGCGCCAGGATCGACACCGGCAGATAACCCCGCTGGAGCAGGCCCGCCAGAATGGCGAAAAACACCAGCACAACCGCCGCGGACACCCAGACGCCCGAAGCGACACTGGCGCCAACCTTTGCCGCCCTATGCGAACTCACAGATACCGCCCACCAGCACCAACCACCACTACGATCAACCCAAGAATCAGGTTGGTACCCACCAGTTTGCGGATCTGCCCCACCTGGCGCCCGCCTTCCTGGGGATCCTGGTTGGCAACAGCCTGCTTCAGGCGGCGGAAAGGCGCAAAATAGACGTGGAAATACAGCAGGATCATCACAATCCCCAGCCCCTGCATCACGTGGATGTGCCAGCCAGCTCCCGCCATGCCGCCGAACACGCTGAAGATCATCCAGTAACCGGTCACCAGCAACAGAATCACCGCCGCCCACACCCACCGGAAAAACCGGGACAGGGTGGCACACCAGAGCGCGCCCCGCTGTGAGGCATCAATCACCTCAATGACCGCCGGGCGCAGGGCCATGTAGGCGAAAAACATACCGCCAACCCAGATAACGGCAGAGAGAACGTGCAATGCGATGGCAAGACTCATAAAGCAACCCCGGAACAGATATGTGTGCGAAGAGCATAAGCCGCACCAGCGGCAACAAACAACAAGGCGCTCACCTGATGGGTAACGACGCTGACAACCCTGGCTTTATGTTTGCGGCCGCTCACGCCGCTGAGCGCGGGCCAGCCGACGAATTTCTTCCTCGCGCTCGTCCAGCACGCTCTGCACAAAACGGATGTGCTCACCCGCAATGCGCCTGGCATCCTCGGCACGGCCTTCCATGATCGCGTCGAACAAGGCCTGGTGCTGCGAAATCAGGGTGTGCCGGGCATCGCTGCGCAGTGCATACATGCCGCCAATATTGGTCACCACACTGCGTTTGAGCAGATCGAACAAACCGCGAATGGTGTGCAGCAGCACCAGATTGTGGCTGGCCTGGGCAATCGCCAGATGAAAACGCGCATCGGCGGCGCCTTCTTCTTCCCGGCTTGCCTTGGGCTCGCGGGCATAGCAGGCCTGCAGCTCATCAAAAGCAAGCTGCAGTTGCTGACGATCAAGGTCCGTGGCGCGGTGGGCGGCGTAGTAGGCGCCATCCGTTTCCAGCGTATGACGAAACTCCAACAGATCGCGGCGGGTTTCGGGCCGGCTTTCCAACAGGTTCATCAAAGGGTCGCTGAAGCTCGACCCCAGCGAGTCGCACACGTAATTCCCGCCGCCCTGGCGACTGATCACCAAGCCCCTGGCCGCCAGCTTTTGCAGCGCCTCGCGCACGGAAGGCCGCGAAACGCCAAATTGCTCGGCCAGGGCCCGCTCCGCCGGCAGGCGCTGGCCCGGCTGCAGCGTGCCTTCCAGTATTAGGGTTTCCAACTGCTCTACGATGTCGTCAGAGAGCCGGTGCTGGCGAATTTGCCCTACTTCCATTACCGATCCTTTGGTCTTACCAATGTACAAAAATCATAACCAACGACTCACTTATGATCAATAAAAATCCCCCTTCCTTTACCAAAACGCCATTTAGGGGTTTGACACCGCATTGATGCTTTTTTAATCTAGTGGGATAAAAATGATTAATTGGCCTTACCAATTTACTAAAACCTCTCCAGACCACGGGCTATCAAAGAGCCTCTGAGGAATCCGCGATGATCATTTCCGCCTCGACCGATTACCGCGCTGCTGCCCAGCGCCGCCTGCCCCCCTTCCTGTTTCATTACATCGATGGCGGCGCCTACAACGAGCACACCCTCAAGCGCAACGTCGCGGACCTCGCCGACATCGGTTTGCGCCAGCGGGTCCTCAAGAACATGGAAGACCTGAACCTGGAAACCAAACTGTTTGACGAGACCCTGAACATGCCGGTGGTTCTGTCACCCGTTGGCTTGACCGGCATGTGCGCCCGTCGGGGCGAGGTGCAGGCAGCGCGCGCGGCAGAGAGCAAAGGCATTCCCTTTACCCTGTCCACCGTCTCGGTCTGCCCGATTGAGGAAGTCGCACCGGCGATCAACCGTCCCATGTGGTTCCAGCTCTACGTGCTGAAGGACCGCGGCTTTATGAAGAACGCGCTGGAACGGGCCAGGGCCGCCGGCGTCAAAACCCTGGTGTTTACCGTTGATATGCCGGTGCCGGGCGCCCGCTACCGGGACGCGCACTCCGGCATGAGCGGCCCCAACGCGGCCATGCGCCGCTACCTGCAAGCCATGACGCATCCGCGCTGGTCCTATGATGTGGGCCTGCGTGGCAAACCCCACGACCTGGGCAACATTTCCGCCTACCGCGGCGAATCGACCGGCCTGGAAGACTACATCGGCTGGCTCGGCAACAACTTTGACTCTTCCATTTCCTGGAAGGATCTGGAGTGGATTCGCGAATTCTGGGACGGACCAATGCTCATTAAAGGCATTCTGGACGCGGATGATGCCCGGGATGCCGTGCGCTTCGGCGCGGACGGCGTGGTGGTTTCCAACCACGGCGGCCGTCAGCTTGACGGCGTTCCATCCACCGCGCGTGCACTGCCGGCCATTGCCGATGCAGTCAAAGGCGACCTGAAAATTCTGGTGGATTCCGGCATTCGAACGGGGCTGGATGTACTGCGCATGCTGGCGTTGGGTGCCGATTGCACCATGCTCGGCCGCGCCTACATCTACGCCCTCGCTGTCGACGGCCAGGCCGGCGTCAGCAATCTACTGGAGTTGATCGAGAAAGAAATGCGGGTCGCTATGGTTCTTACCGGCGCCAAATCCATCAGCGAGATCAATGCCGACCTGCTGGTCTCTGAATCCTAGCGGTATATAGCCCCCTCGGCCTTAGCTGCGTCCCCAGGGGGCAACACCGGCACCCCAGTGCCATCGGCAAAGCAATCGTCAGGTCAGGTCATCCAGTATTTCCTGCACATGCTCGGCCGGCTTGACCTTGCCGTAATGGCGCAGAATCAGCCCCTTCTCATCGATCAGAAACGATTCCCGGTTAACAGACATCACCTGTTTACCGTACATATTCTTCTCCTTGAGCACCTCGTACTGGTTCACCACCACTTCCTCCGGGTCTGCCAGAATCGGGAAGTTCAGCGATTCTTTGCGGGCGAACTTTTCGTGTGACTTGACTGTGTCGCGGCTGACACCGAGTACCTGCACGCCCTGACTGCTGAGCTCATCCAATCGATCCCGAAACTGCTGAGCCTCGGTGGTGCAACCGGGCGTCGCATCACGCGGATAAAAGTAGAGCAGCACTTTCTGCCCCTGATAATCAGACAGCGTGTGCGCTTTGTTTTCCTGGTCGTGCAGCGTGAAATCGGGTGCCGTTTTGCCTTCCCAACCCATCGTGTTTTCCTCCATATTCAGTGATTTCTACCGGTGCATCTGCTCCGATTGTGGTGGTTTTTATGAAACCTGCGAATACGCCGACCTTACCCGCGTCATGACAAGCCGCGCATCCTCCGCTTTCATCCCGTGCTTGCGCAACTGCGGCATCACCATCGCCCCCACCTTGTAGCAGCGTGATGGGGCAATGCCGTGCTTCGAAAATACCTCTGCAATCGCTTGCGACCCGGCCTCCGGATTGGACTTTATCAGCTCGCCAATCTCGATCGCGCAAGCTTCTTCAGCGGGGTTTTCGGTGTGCTTGCTGCGGCGGATCAGAAACACCGCAACAACCACAAATAATCCAATAATGAGAAACTTCATCGCACTCTTGCCCTTGCCCGTTCGCCCAAACAGCAGTCCTTCACACTGTACCGTTTCAAAGGCCAACGCGCAGCCCCAAGAGACAACCGCCTCCCGAGTGGGACTCAATGCAATAAATAACCACAGGTCATTTACAATTTCTGACCACCCCTGTATGTTAAGTGACCATCGTTCACTTAAATGGAGCAGATCATGTCCTATGTGGTTATCACCGGCGCCAGTGCCGGCATCGGCGAGTGTTTCGCCCGGGCACTCGCGAGTGAAAAGCAGAACCTGATTCTGGTGGCCCGCCGGGAAGAGCGCCTCAATACACTGGCCGACGAACTGAAGCAAGAGCATGGCATCGAGGCCGTTGTCCTGAAAGCCGATCTGGCAGATCAGGCTGGCGCAGAGGCCCTGGCAAAACAGATTAACGAGGGCAGCTGGGCGCTGTCTGGCCTAATCAACAACGCCGGCTTTGGCGACCGCGGCGCCTTTGCCGATCTTCCACTGGAACGTCAGCTGGCGATGATTCAGGTGAACATTACCTCCCTGGTCTCCCTGACCTGGCAACTGCTGCCCTCCCTGCGCAAGCAGCCGGGAAGCTTTGTGATTAATGTGGCGTCCACCGCGGCGTTTCAGGCCGGACCGAATATGGCCATCTACTACGCCACCAAGGCCTTCGTGCTTTCCTTCTCCGAAGCTTTGCATGAAGAGCTGAGAGGGGCAGGCGTTGCCGTGAGCACGCTGTGCCCGGGCGCCACCGATTCCGAGTTTGCCCAGGAAGCCCACATGACCGACACCAAACTGTTCAAGGCCGGCACCATGACGGCGGAAGCGGTGGTCCGCAAATCCCTGGCCCAGCGCCGAAAAGCTATCGTAATTCCGGGGCTGCGCAACCTGCTGATGGTGTGGTCTGGTAAACTCTCGCCCCGAGCCGTGACACGACGACTGGCCGGCTGGCTGCAGGCCTGATGCCGGCCTACGCGCGAGAACATTGAGGTGGTTTTGAGGCACAGATTATGCGGCGGTAAACAGCGCGCCCGGTCCGAGTCCGACAAGGCGCAGCGGGAGCAACAGATACTCGATGCGGCGGAAGGCCTGTTTCTGGAACATCGCTTCCACGGCCTGACCCTGGCCGATGTCGCCCGTGAAACCGGGCTCACCAAAGCCGCGCTGTATCGGTATTTCCGTAGCAAAGAGCTGCTGTTTATTGCCGTATACCGCCGGGCCATGACCGGCTGGGCGTCAGACGTGGAAGCGGTGGGCCCAGACGGTTTTCCCGACCAGTTTGTTGACCGCATTCTGGCCCACCCCGTGTTTTGCGGCCTGACCGCCATCCTGCACATTGCCCTGGAAACCGGCCTGAGCGAGGAAGAAGCCCGGGAATTCAAACTGTTCCTGCTGGCTCAGACCCGCCGCCTGACGGCCGTTATCGCCGCAGCGACCGGCCAGGAAGAAGCCACCTGCCTGCGCTACCTGATGCAATGCCAGCAGGCGTTGATCGGCTGCTGGCACATGTCCCACCCGCCGGAGCCAGCGCGCAAAGCCATGCAGGTGGAACCGTTGACCGTGTTTCAGGTGGAGTTTGCGGACACGCTTCGGCATCACCTGCGGGTTTTGACCGAGGCGTTCATATTGTGAGCACCCACCACCAAAGCAAACCAACCCGTGCCAAATCCCTTCGCAAAGGCCTGCACCCGAGAAACCTGCACAACCAGGGCTACGACTTCCCGGCCCTCATAAAAAGCCACCCGGCACTCGTCCCCCATGTGAAACCGAACGCCCATGGCGAGCTTTCCATCGATTTCGCAGACCCGGTGGCCGTGAAAACCCTCAACGCCGCGTTATTAGACCGGTACTACCACATTGCCGATTGGGACATTCCCGAGGGAGCGCTTTGCCCACCGATCCCGGGCAGAGCCGACTATATCCACTTCATGGCGGACTTGCTGGGAATTGGGCCCGGGCCTGAACAGCCCAGCATCAAGCTACTCGACATAGGCACGGGAGCCAATGGCATCTACCCGCTACTGGCCTGCCAGATTTACGGCTGGCAGTGCGTCGGTAGTGATATCAACACCCAGTCGCTTGAGAACGTCGCCACGATAATCGCCAACAACCCCGCCCTCAAAGACTGCTTCACACTGCGCACGCAGCCCGATAAAAACCACATCTTTGAAGGGATCATTCAACCCGGGGAGTTCTTTGACGTCAGCGTATGCAACCCGCCCTTCCACGCCTCGCTCGATGAAGCCCTTAAAGGTAACCAGCTGAAGCGCAATAACCTTGCCCGTAGTCGCGGTGACCAACAAGCAAAACCCAAATCCCCCACCCTGAATTTTGGCGGGATGGGTGCAGAGCTTTGGTGCAAGGGCGGTGAACAGCTGTTTCTGAAAAAGCTCATTAGAGAAAGCCGGGTGTATTCAACTCAATGCCGCTGGTTTACCAGCCTGGTTTCAAAAGCTGACAATATTAAACCGGCAAAGAAGTTGATTCGTAAACTCGGTGCCGTTGATGTACGGGAAATCGAGATGAAGCAGGGAAACAAGATTACGCGGGTATTGGCCTGGACATACCTCTGAGCCGGTCTCGATGTGGTAGATGGTCACGAGCCCAGAAACCAGACCTGTCCCGGATTAACGATCTTTCTGAAGAGGCCCCTATGGCAAAGCCAAAACGCATCTACCTCGCCGGCCCGGAAGTCTTCTTCCCCGCGGAGGAACACGAGGCCATCGTGGCCGAGAAAAAACGCCTGCTCCGGGAAAGCGGGTTCGAGGGCGTCGACCCACTGGATACCGCGATGACATTTTCAGGGCATGAGGCAAAACTCAGGCGCGGCCATCGGATCTACCGGGCCAATCGCGAACTGATGGACAGCTGTGATGCCATCATCGCCAACCTGACGCCGTTTCGCGGCATCAGTGCCGACCCGGGCACGGTCTATGAGGTGGGCTATATGGTCGGACAGGGCAAGCCCGCCCTCGGGTTTACCCTGGACAACCGATACTACCGCGGGCGGGCAGGCGACGCCGAACTGGACGAGCTGGGCCATACCATTGAGGACTTTGAGATGCGCGACAACCTGATGATCGAAGGCGGCATCCATGGTGCCGGCGGCCAGTTGTTCGTGGCCGACCAGCCAGGCGAGCACCGGTTTTTTTCGACCGAGCTGTTTCACCGCTGTGTGATGGCCCTGGCCAATGCCTGAACAAACCCCACTGCAAACCCTGTTAGACACCCTCCCCCAAATCGGCCGCGTGGAATGGATCGGCATCCGCCCCGCCCGGGGTGAGCCCATGGAAGCGCGCGATATCGTAGCGGTCACCCCCGGCAAAGGCCTGGAAGGCGACCGGTTCAAAGGCCGCGAAACCAGCAAACGGCAAGTGACCCTGATCCAGAAAGAGCACCTGTACGCCATCGCCTCCTACCTGCAGCGGGACGCCATCGCACCCGAAGTTTTCCGGCGCAACATTGTGGTGTCTGGCCTGAACTTGCTGGCCCTAAAAGGCAAACGGTTCCGCATCGGCAATGCAGTGCTGGAATACACCGGCCTGTGCCACCCCTGCAGCAAAATGGAAACCACGCTCGGGCCCGGCGGTTACAACGCCATGCGCGGGCATGGGGGCATTACCACGCGGGTGGTTGAGGCGGGGGATATTGCCCTTGGGGATGAGGTTCAGGTTCGAAAATAAAAAAGCCTTTCCGCTGGAGAAAGGCTTTTTGAAGCGCACAGATCAAATTGCAGGCTTGTCGCGTGTCAGCAGTTGCCCTTTTTCGCCTGGCCCGGTGGGCAGAAATGGCCACCAGACTTCCGGTAAGACCGGCGATCATCGTAGTCATGACGGCGGCGATCATGGTCGCGATCGTATTCTCTATGATCTTTGGTAGAAATAGCTGTTCCGGTTGCCGCACCGACGGCACCGCCCAGAATAGCACCATCTCTTCCACCTACCTCGCTGCCGATGGCAGCCCCAATCGCTCCGCCAATACCTCCACCCAGAGCGGCGTCGGCTGTATCGTCAGCAACGGCACCCAATGAAGTGGCACTCAGAGATAAAAAAACGAGCAGTGATTTCATTTTCATTGGTTTAAATCCCATTGTTCAGGTGGTCTGGCCTAGCCACTATGGCGGGAAGGAGACCATTGTCTCCATCGTTCCATCAGGCACTTGCCAATTTTTTGAACCATCCGAGAATATCAAAAATATACGTGAAGCCACCCGTTAAATTTTATTTACATTTCAATGGGTTAAAAAATTTTAAGACACGCTGGGGGGGCGGGGTTTCCGAACACAGCCGGACCATAGGTCTGATCTCTGAGCATCCCCGATTTTTTTCAAATCCCTTGTAACTTTTTGCCACTTCAAGCCTCTTACTTTTTGTTGTCTATCGTCAGGGTATGCACCGCGCAAGTGGTGGGCTCGATCAAAAATGACACGCCTGTCTCCTTGCGAAAGGTCCGATGCCAGTCATCGGATACGCTACAGGAGGGCAAATCATGAAACATACATTGATGTATTCCGCATCCCTGTCACTACTGCTGGCCGTTTCTCCGTCATACGGTGATCAGTGGGAACGGCAGCTGGGCTACGACGGCGTCGCCCGGAACGTCTCAAGCACCGAAAGCATTGTCCGCCATGATTGGTCAGAAGTGGAAGCCGACCGCCGGACGCAGCTGGAGCGAGGTGCAGACCAGGAATCAGCCTTTGATATCGATAGCCTGCCACCTACGGCCGCCGGACCGCAGGAAACCAGAGACAGGTATGTTGATTGGTTAGAGGTAGAAATCAACCGTCGGGAGCAGCTGGAGCGTAGCGCCTACTGAGGCGCGAGGTTTGCTTCCGTAAGTGCGAATCGCCAGGGCTTCGGTCCTGGCGACCGCGATGGGCTCAAGCCTGGGCGATTCATGCCCACGCGACGTGTTTGTGCTTCCAGTCATTTTTTGAAGAACCTTGGGTTTCGTTCAATAAAGGAATCAATCCAGCGCTCCAGAAACGATTTTCTGTCAGCACTCTTCAGATAGCGCCATCCCAGTACAGAAATCACCAGGGCGCCGGTTGCATCCACGATGAGGTCCCACATGGTATCCGTTAACCCGGACGGGTCACCAAGCATCGGCTTTTGCATATTCATGCCGAACACGCCATCCATGGTGAACTCAAAAATCTCCCACAGCGCGCCCACGCCCAGGGCAAACACAAAGGCAAAGAAGGCAACGAAGCCCGGCTTCATATGCACATGAATCTTCTCGGTCTCGTTCATGACGTGCACCAGCAGAAAACCGAGAATGCCCAGCAGGAACCCTGACGTAGTGTGCAGGGCCACATCCCACCACCAGAACCGCGTGTAATAGTCACGGATCTCTCCGAGAAACAGCGACGCAAAAACAAACCCGATGGCAGCCAGCTGCAGCTCAGGCGGAACATGGATGCGGAAACGGCGCTCAAACAGCAGCGGAAAGAAAGTGATGGCGATGATCATTGACGTCAGGAAGGCGGTAAACCAATTCTGGCTGAGGATGGCCAGGACGGTTTCACCCACCAGTATCAGTTGGAGAACCAACGTGATCCTTTGGTGTGTTACACGTATGCGCATAAGTTTTAAAACTCTTGCTTCACGAAACGGAATACTATCATTCTTCGGTGGAAAACTTCCTCTCGAAGCCGCTGCCATCCCGTCTGGCCCGATGCCCAGCCCTACGACACCGATCTCTTTACGCTGGTTGCCTTTGTCATCGTCTGGCTGAACCGCAGGACCATGTTCACGCGCAAATACAGCATTACCGAAGTCGTTCCTGCAGGCCAGGCGGCCTGAGATCGCGCTCTGTGCGATTAAAAACTGAGTCTGTCATTGCGCACCAGAAATCTGTTATTGATGGTAATCCACAACGGCTCGCCAGAGAGGGGCGCCTCCTCCGGCAGTCCTTTCTGAGCATGCAGATGCAAGTGTGGTTCCGAGCTGTTCCCCGAGTTGCCCATCTGTCCCAGCAAGTCACCGGTTGTTACCCTGTCTCCGGTCGCAACAGCAATGCTGCGCTGGCGTAAATGCGCAAGAATCGCGAAAAAATCCCCGCAATTGATAGCCACATAGTTGCCAGCCATGTGGTCACGGTCCATTTCAGGAACCGGCATATCTTCTATTCCATCAACCACCAGGGCTACTTCGCCCCCGCATGGCGAGAGCACCGGCACGCCAAAGGTTGTGTATCTGGCGGGATCTGTCGGCCGCCAGCCCTTCTTGTGAAACCCCAGAGGGCTGATACGGAATATATCCAGGGCCTTGCTCTGGCCGCGCCACGGGCGAAAACGTTCGACTGTCTGGTCCAGGGTTTTGAGGTGCGCATTGATCATCGGTGCGCTGCCGCCATGGGCGATGAGGTAGTGCCCTGGCGGAAAGGGCGGAGCTATGTCCACCACCGTTTCCGCAGGCAGCACTCGACCGTTGATTGCGTGCCATGCCAGGTAACCACCGGGTAAAGCCACCGCCAGGATCATGACCGAACTCGCCGCTGACGCCCGCCATATGCCGGTGCCGGGGACACCTTTTCGGAGCAGATGGGTCGCCCCGATAAGGATCAGTAATAGGCCGTAGGCGTAAGGCACCCAAAATGGCAGCACAGCCCACAGAAACGCAAGGCCAATACCCAGCAGCACGGCCGCTACCGAAATCAGCTGAAGCCCCCACGCCAGCCAGCCCGACGCCGGATAAAATGCCACCCATGCCAGCAGCGCCAGCGGCAGAAGAACCTGTGTGAGCATTACCATCCAGGACATCGGTCAGGCCTCTTTCCTGTGCCACCAAAGAACCAGGAGAGCGGCAGCCAGGAGGTTGCCGGTTAGCATAAAGGGATACATGTCTGGCGAGATCCGAAGCCACTCGCCGGGAAGACGGCGCCCGTCAACCCAACAAACAAACCTCCGGAATTACTCATGAAGAAACGAAAGCGCGTAGTCAATCGCCGCACACACCGCGGCAACCTGCGCGGCGTTGCATTGCTCGGGGGTCACCCGGTCGCTGTCCGGGTAGACCTCGGTGGTGGTCCGGTAGCGGGCGTTGGTCATGCTGGTGCATAGGCCAAGCTGCGCCAGCGGATACTGAATAACACCCCGATCGGCCGCTGGCGAACCGAGGATCTCGCCGTTGTCATCCGCCGGCGCGATATGGGTGATCTTTTCCACCGCCTTGATCAACGCCTGTTGGAATTCCGGGTTCGGGCTCTCGGTGTCATCCACCAGGTAGAAGCCGTCCGGAATGTCCCCGGGCTCAAACGGTTTGCCCTCACGGGCCGCAAGTGCCGGGCGGAATTGAGTTTCGTCGGTATCGGTGGTCTCGTGCAGGTCGATGTGCAGCAGTATTGACTCCTCTATCGAAGCGACCAGCTGCATGAGCGCCACTGACTCCCCGGCCTGCCCGTCATCACTAAACGAGCGGTTGGGATCAATCGCGTTCGCGTTCCAGCGGTGGATGCGTTCGTAAGCCCAGGGGCTGACGCAAGGCGCGACCAACAGGTTCACTCGACCGACATAATCCGCTGCCTGCTGCTCAACGAACTGCAGCGCACCGTGAACACCGCTCGTTTCATAGCCATGCACTCCGCCCGTTATCAGCACTACGGGCCGATCGGCACGCCAGTCGCGACTGCGGATTGCCATCAGCGGATAAACGTCCGGGGCGTAAGCCAGACGACCATACTCTTGCACATCGAAGCGCGAACGCAGCCGCTCGACGACGCTCAACACGTCTGACTCGTAACTGCGTCGACGGGTCTGCCGTGACAGCCACTCAGCACGTTCCGCAGCGCCCCAGGGAGTGCCGGGTGTACCGATTGGATAAGCCGCTGAAGCGGAGTTCATATCGTGGAGATGCCGTCGATCTCAGTCACTGTTTTGACGTCCGCCCGCTCAATAATTTTCACGAGGGTGGATTGAATCGTTTCATCTTCCCGGGCGTCACCGCCACTTACAAACGTTTGCTTCTGAGGATCGGCGCCCTCTTCTTCAGTAAATGAAACAACAACTTCGGTGGCTGAATCCGGTGTTTTACAGGGGCCTGCTTTACCGAAGTACTCCAGCGAAACCAACGGGTAGCCGTGAAAGCCCTTCTTAACCTGCTTTGCAATGCGCTTCTTTGCTTTATCCAAATGCATATTGGGGGCCTGTCACGGATCGTGTTATGTGGGTACCGGATCAAACCGGCAGTTCAATAATCTCACCTACCACACTGTCTTCGCTCATCCTCAGCCGCCCCTGACAGTTGCGCGTCGTGCCAGCGAGACAAACACACCACCGCGCTGATTGCACCTATCAGCGCCAGGAACATGTCGGACTGGGTATCCCAGACGTATCCCTGGGTTCCGAGGAACGCCTCCGCCGCCTCGTCCGACAACAGCGCCACCCACCATTCGATCAGTTCGTAAAAGGCGCTGAAGGCCAGTGCAATGGAAACCACAAACAGCACCAGCCAACCACCACGCCTAACCACTTCGCGACGCACAAGAATCTCCCGCGCGATTAACGCTGGCACCAGGCCTTGGAAAAAGTGTCCCAGTTTGTCGTAGTTATTTCGCTGACTGCCAAACAAGCCGTCAAACAGCGGCACCTCGGCATAGGTGTAATGACCGCCCACAAACAGAATCACGCAGTGGGCCAGTATCAGCGTGTAGAGCAATGGAGTGAGCGGGAATCGCCGGTACGTGGCTAACAGAACCAGAGCGCCGACCATTCCAGGCGATGCCTCAAGGACCCATGTCCATTGATCTTTCGGTTCAATGCCCGACCAGATCAGCACACTTGCAAACACCAACGCCCAACAAACAGCCCATGGATTCATCAAATAGTGCTTCCGCCACCTGTTCTGTATGAACGACGCGTGTTAGGCCATAGGCCATCAACGTGTCTCTCCTTAATGTAACTCATGGGGGGCCAAAACCCTGCACATTCCCCTTTCGCGGTGCCGAACTTATGGTCGGCGTTTGCGCTTTTCCGGTTTCGGCTTTCAATAAAGCCACAGCAACACGCAGGCAACGCCAAAAAGAAGCACACCAATATGAACCGCAAAGTGCCGTGGGGTCGTTGGGTTAGGCTTGCTGGGGAAACTAAAATAATCCTCACCAAACAGCCCGACGCCGCAGCCCTCACAGTAGTTTTGTGAGTAAGAAAGCCTCAGTGCAGCGGGCTCAAACTTTTTCCGACAACTGTAACAACTGGGTTTAAACATCCGGGGCTCCGTACAGACCTATTAGTTTCATTGTATTCTCTGGAGCCAACTTCAAGAAGTGCTGCAGCTGACGGCAGCCACGACACATACATGTCACTCTTGGTAGGGGCTACTACTTTAACTGCAGACGCTGTCTACTGTTCGTGGGTAACTCAGAGAGAGAGGGATAGTGTTATGGAATACGAACACGCCATTGTAAAAATGAACGGGGACGTCGCTAACCTGCTGTGCAACGGCTGCGGCCTCGTTATCGCCGAGGGCAAAGAACACGAGGACCGCGAGCATTACTGCACCCTATGCATGAGCGGCAACTGCAAGGCTAAATTCAAAAAAGAACCCTAAACCGGGCAGAGAGTGCAGCCAGGAAACTAAACTGCTGAATTTCTCAGACTTTTAAAGTGTATAAGATCTCAATACTTACGAAAAAATAGAGCACCGGGACAGATCTAATTTTTAGCTGCAGGCCTTCCGGGCTTACGAGTTTCTGCCCAGGTTTCCAGCACCCGGCTCAAACCGCTCCTGCAGCCATGCCCTGATGTCATCAGACTCGTACAGCCATCGCTCACTGCCGTCATCCTGACGCATCTTCAGGCAGGGCACCTTGATGTGACCACCGCCGGCCTCCAGCGCGGCACGGTGCTGCAGGTCATGCTGGGCATCTCGGGTTTCAATGTTCAAACCCAGCCGGGCGATTTCCTTGCGCACCTTGATGCAGAATGGGCAGGCTTTGAACTGGTACAGGGCGAGATCCTTGCTGGCCTCGTCGACAAGGGCCTGCTGTTCAGCGCTGCGGGTAACGCCTTTGGGCGTGCTGAGCTTTTCGCTGAGCAGCATGAACGGCGTCAGAACAAGGCGCAGGGCTCGGAAAAAATAACGAATAATGACTCTCATGGGTAACCCTCAAACTTCGAATTGGAGGTAATCTACAGGGTGCCGGCACTCGCGTACACCTCATTTCCGCTACTATCAAGGTAAGTCGGTGTTAGAGGCACAGCCGCTATGGGACTGTCGATAAAACAATCGGAATTTACGACGGAAGAATTTGACCGGTTTGCAGCCAAGGTGCGAACGGACCTTACCGCCCTCACCCGCCTTCTGAATCGGCCCGGCTTTGGTGAGGGAGCATCTTCCATCGGTGCCGAGGTCGAGTTCTACATCGTAAACCCGGACCTGCGTGTTCAGCCGATCAACACAGAACTTGCCGCCCGCGTTCAGGATCCACAACTGACGGTGGAGCTCAACCGCTTCAACCTCGAATACAACCTCAGCCCCCAGGCCTTCAAGGGCGCCCCCTTTGCCAGAACCGAGCAGGAACTGCTCGGGGCCATGCAGCGCATCAACCAGCACGCCGCCCCATTGAATGGCGAACTGGTCCCCATCGGCATTCTACCCACGTTGCGCCAGTCCGATATGGGCGCGAAAGCGATGACCGACGAACCCCGCTACCATGCGCTATCCAACGCACTGATCCAGCAACGGGGCGAGCCCTTCAGCATCCATATCGGTGGTAACGACGTCATCGACCTGGAAGCGGACGACGTCACTCTGGAAGGGGCGACCACCTCGTTCCAATTGCACTGGCGCGTTCCCGCCCGCCGCTTTGCCGACTATTTCAACGCCGTGCAGCTGGTGACGCCCATTGCGCTGGCGCTGGCCAGCAATTCGCCCAGCCTGTTCGGCCACCACCTCTGGGACGAAACCCGTATCGCCCTGTTCAAACAATCCGTCGACAGCCGGTCGCCCAACCACAGAACCTGGAAACACCCGCCACGGGTCTATTACGGCAACGGCTGGGCCCGCAGCGCCTGGGAGCTGTTTGCCGCCTCGGCATCCCTGTATCCCCCCATCCTGCCATTGATGTCGGAAGAAGATCCGATGGCGGTGATTGATCGGGGAGACGTACCGGAACTGACCGAACTGCGGCTGCACCATGGCACAACGTGGCCCTGAAACCGGGCCATTTTTGATCACACCGACGGCGGCCATCTGCGCATCGAGATTCGTTCCATGCCGGCCGGACCCACGGCCGTGGATATGTGCGCGAACGGGCTGTTCGTGATCGGAGCGGCGTTGGCGGTACTCGACGATATCCGTCACCTGACGTCGATACTTCCCTTCCATTACACCGAACACAATTTCTATCGGGCCGCCAAATACGGCATCGGCGCAGACGTCATCTGGCCCCACAAAGACCAGGTACAGTTACAGGATACCCCCCTGTTGAACGTTGCCCGTGACCTGCTGCCGCGCGCCCGGGAAGCCTTGCAACGAACCGCGGTGGACGAGGCGGAAATCCACCGCCTGCTGGGCATCATCGAAGGCCGCATTCAAATCGGGATGACGGGCGCCCGATGGCAGCGCCAGATTACCGAGTCTTTTTTAAGGACCCAGACTCCCGACGAGGCGTTCAAGAGTATGCTGTCTCTTTACATGGGCAATCAGAAGACAAACACACCCCTGCACGAATGGACCTTGTCATCGTGAGCCACTTGCACACCTTGGATTATCTCAACAACCCCTCACCCCAGACCTTGGGCCCCTCGCCCCTGGAGTGGCTGAACCGGCTGCAACGGCCCACGGTGGTTCGCGTTACTGGCCGCGACCCTTCCAGGACCCGGGCCATGGCAACGCTGCTTCACGGCAACGAACCCTCAGGGCTGTTCGCGATTCACCGATGGCTACTGGAACAGCACACCCCGGAGGTCAACCTGCTGTTTCTTCTGGGCGGCGTCCTCCCCGCGAAAACACCGCCGATGTTGACGCTGCGCCAACTGCCAGACGGACGTGATCTGAACCGGTGCTTCAAAGAACCGTTTGAAGGCGAGGAAGGCGCCATTGCCAAGGCCATGCTGGCCGAGCTTCAGACCGCCAACCCCGAGTGCTTGCTGGACGTGCACAACACCTCAGGCACCGGCCCTGCCTTCGCTGTGTCCATCACCAACGACGCCGCCCATCAAGCGTTGGCGTCGCTCTTTACCGACCGGCTGATCATGACGGATCTTCGCCTGGGTGCACTGATGGAATATTCCGAGCAAGAGGTGCCCACCGTGACCATCGAGTGTGGCGGGACTCAGGATGATTACGCGCACCAACTGGCGTACGAAGGGCTTGTTCGGTATGCCTCACAATCTGACGTGCTATCACTGGAAAAAACGGAATGGAACGTTGCGGTACTGCGCAATCCGATTCGAGTAGAACTGGCACCCGATGCGACGATCGAGTACCGGTTAACGCCCAGTGGGCAGGCGGACCTCACGATTCCGCCCGACATCGAACACCGCAATTTCGGGATTGTATCGCCGGATGAGCCGCTCGGATGGGTTGGAAAGAAAGGCCTGGACGTGCTCACGGCGATCAGCCACAACCGCACCGAAAACATGGAACAGGTACTGCAAATCAGGGATGGGCGAATCTACCCCGCCCAGGCCCTCAAGGCCTTCATGATCACCACCAACCCGGTGATTGCGAAGAGCGATTGCCTGTTCTATGCCGTCAAGGCGACGGGCGACCCCATTTTTTAAACCCTGGCGAGCCGCTTTCAATCGTAGATGGCCCGCTCTCTCGCATCCCGTTTTCGATCAGGGTCTTCCTGGCTGCGCGTGGCTGAAATGGCATTGAGGTAGTCAGCGGGCACGCCGGTTTCTTTCGCACCAGCAATAACGTGATTCAAATACCAGGAGTGCGGCAGCAAAGATGGATCCGTTGACGTTGCACAGTACGTAAGAGCGTCAACGGAATTGCCGAGAGCATCCGCCACCGTGACCTGCTTTTCATCGTAACCGAAGCCCAACCCCTCAGCCCTGTCCAGCGGGCTTTTCTCGTCGCGCGGTATCTCAAACAGTGCGCCAATGACGAAGTCCTCCGGATTTCCGGTAAACAGTGCGTCGCATTTTGCGGATTTGTCTTTCCTGCTCCACTTATGAAACCGAAGGGCATGCTCAACGAGCGTGAACATACCGATTCGCTCCGCGCTTGGAACCCTCGCTCTTAATCTGAGGAGTGACATATTCGAGCCGTAAGCAAAATACTTCATGCTGCCTCCGTGTCTGCACTTTTGACTCAGGAATCTGGAGTCGTAATCTCAGCAAAACTCGGACAGGTTTATTTTTCCTGTTTCATCCATGATTTTTTTTACCGCCGATCCGGGAGAATTAATCTGTTTAGATTTACCACAACAGACGTCGTACTTATGGGCACCTAACCTGCTCTCCACTGACAAAAAATTCATCGTTCGGTTAGGTCGCAAAGCGAACATTCTGACCGTAGTACGCAGGCCTCCGTTTGAGTCAGGGCGTGTCATGCGTATCGGGTTGGATCTACACTGGGCACTCCTTCCTCCTGATTTATCTTTGCGATAGGCAGACAAAGAATCTGTCACGGTTTTTATTAAAGCGCTTTCCTATCTCGGTTGTGGTTGAATGAAATGGTAAAGGAGGCAACCACTATGAGTGAGGATATGCTTTCCGGGTTACTTCGGAGCATCCGCCTTCGCGGGGCGGTGTTTTTCAATGTTGAATGTCGTGGCGCCTGGGTGACTGAAGCGCCGGACTCAGCGCTGATTGCCAGCGTCGTCATGCCTGCCTCCGAGCACCTGATGGAATACCACGTCATTCTGACTGGTACTTGCTGGGCGGGCATCACGGGCGAACCACCTTTCGAGCTGAACGCCGGGGACGTCATTCTCTTTCCCCACGGCGATCCTCACGTTATGTCCAGTGCGCCCGGCTTGCGTTCCCAGCCCGACCTACCCTCACTGATTGCCGCTCTGAAACAGATGGTCGATTTACCGTTCATGGTTTGTCTGAATGGCAACAGACGCTTCCAATCCGCTATTCCTCAAACCGAAGCCACCTCCTCTCCGCCCGTTGCCAAGCTACTTTGCGGCTTTCTGGGTTGTGATCGCGGCCCCTTCAATCCACTACTTCGGGCCTTACCGCGAGTCATTGTTGCCCGTGCCAGCGAATTATCAGATATCAACTGGGCGGGCCAGCTCGCCAGGCTCGCAGACCCCGAATCGCGCGTCGGCCGGTCGGGGAGCGAGGCCGTCCTTGAACGGATGAGCGAGATGATGTTTGTAGACCTGATCAGCCTGTACCTCAGCAATCTGCCGCAAGGTCAGACCGGTTGGCTCGCAGCCCTTCGTGATCGAAATGTAGGCCAAGTTCTAGGAGCGATGCACAGTCAGCCGGCGGAAGCCTGGACCCTTGCGAAGCTGTCGGACCAGGCTGGTCTCTCACGTTCGGCCTTGCAGGACCGGTTTGTTGAACTGGTCGGTCAGCCCCCGATGCAATATCTGAGATGCTGGCGAATGCAGGTGGCATCCAACCTGTTGATGGAAAGCAACGCGAAAATAGCCACCATTGCCCACGAAGTGGGTTATGAATCAGAAGAGGCCTTTAGCCGCTCCTTCAAGCGCGTCTTGGGGCAATCTCCTGCGGCCTGGCGCCATGGGCGATCCTCCCAACAACTCCGGTAGTTCAGTCATAAACGTCGGACGAATGATCATTCTGTCCCAAGGGTAATCCCAGCACACTAAACACGTCGGCTGCGCACCAGTACAGCAGCTCAAAACCTCTGGGATTTATGGGAGAACGATCATGGAAGCGATCCAGGTTTTTGATGAAAACAAACTCAACGCCTTTGTGGGACAGATACTTGGCGATCTTGGCGGTGCCTACAGTGCGGCGTTGGTCAAAATTGGTGACCGGCTGGGGTTGTACCGGGAACTACAGAGTGGCGGGCCTGCCACCTCGACCGAGCTGGCCGAACGAACCGGCTATTCTGAGCGCTACCTGCGCGAATGGCTTTCCCACCACGCGGCGTCCAACTACCTGGACTACGACCGGACAACCAAACGTTTTCGGTTGTCACCGGAACAAGCCATGGTATTCGCCGACGAAGACAGTCCGGTGTATATGATTGGCGGCTTCGAAAACGCCTTCACCACCCTTGAAAACGAGCCCAAGGTCAGCGAAGGGTTCCGTACCGGTGAAGGGGTTGCCTGGGGCGATCAGGCCCACTGCATGTTCTGTGCGGTCGCCAAGTTCTTCCGACCCGGGTATAACCACAACCTGATACAGAACTGGCTGCCAGCTTTGAGCGGCGTAGTCGAGAAACTGGAAGTGGGTGCAAAAGTGGCGGACATAGGCTGCGGCCATGGCCATTCCACCCTGCTGATGGCAGCGGCGTTTCCAAACTCAACATTCATCGGGTACGACTTTCACGGCGGCTCTATCAATGCGGCAAATGACCATCGTGATGAGCACGGCCTGGACTCTGACCGGGTGAGGTTTGAACAGGCTACTGCCGACGACTTCACGGAGGGTGATTTTGACTTGATCACCTGCTTCGATGCCCTTCATGACATGGGAGATCCAGTGGGCACAGCCGCTCACATTTCCCAAAAGCTCAAGTCCGATGGCACCTGGATGGTGGTTGAGCCTATGGCAGGAGACGAGCTGACTGAAAATTTCAACCCGGTCGGACGTTTATTCTATGCCGCATCAACCACGATCTGCGTTCCAACCTCACTGGCGCAAAAGACGGGCCTTGCTTTGGGCGCCCAGGCTGGCGAGCGCAAGCTGACAGAAGTAATCAAAGCGGGCGGTTTTCAGACGGTGCGCCGGGCGACGGAAACACCCTTCAATATCGTTCTGGAGGCGCGTCACTGAGAAGAGCGTTTGATCCCCGTGAAGAACAATTCTCGGGGATTCTCTGCGCGAAAGTAGGCATAGAGCTTCATGCAGTGCTGATCTTTCAGGACATCGACCTTAGTGCCTCTATCTTCCAACCGCGTTTCAGTGCCAGAAGCGTCCTAAAACCGCCCCTGAGGTGAGGGTGTAGGAATGTCCGCTTTTGTTCAAGACTTTTGGAAGCTCGGCCTGGTCGCAAAGCGATCCTTCATGTTTTGAAACATCTGCAGCGAGGCACTGACAAGACACAATTTTCTCAGTTACTCGTTGCGGATAAATCTCGTTTTTGAAGAGCATCCTCGATGCCACCTTCATTGATGACATTGCTGTAGCCCAATGCTTCTAGGGTGTTTTTGGCAACTGCTGCTCGCCCGCCGCGTGCACAATAGAGGTGAATCTCTGTTTCTTTATCAGGAAACATTTCTGCTACGCGAGTTCCAACATCGGTATGAGCAATCAAAAAATCACCGTCGATATGAGCTTTTTCATATTCAGCTTTGGACCTGACATCTATCCATACCGATTCTCCTGCAACTATCGAAGAAAACGTAACGAGCGCAAAAAAGATCATCGCCCGTTTAGCGTGCCTCAAACAATTCACATTCAAGATTTGCACGAAATATCCCTCCAATGTCAGGGCTTCACCGCTGATTTTTGTCGCTCGGACTCCCATTACATCGCAGACGGCCAACGCCGTCTAAGCGAGTCGCAAAGCCAACGTTGAGATTTGGTGTACCGCTGAGCTAGATGCGCCTGCAGCCGCAGAGAAAAAATCGTAACGCAGCCCCAAATTTTATTATCGTTCCACTCAATCATTACAGCAATGTCGATTTAATGTATTGGATGAATTGCAAATACACTATGCTCTTGGCCGAGGAAGACAACCGCTAAGACTTCAAAGACACCCAAAGCCCCTGATCAGGAACCTACTGTGAAACTACTAAAAATTACAGCTGCCGGCCTGCTGGTTGCTCTGCTTTCTTCGACCTCCTATGCTGATGACTCCGAGAACCGATCAGTGGAAGTTTTTAAACAGGTTCTTGATGACGGTAAGGTTGACCACGTCCAATACGACCTGAACGAGCTTGAAGCAAGGATAGAAAACAGCCAGCGAGAACGCATGCGTGAAAAGGCAAGAAAAGCAAATGAAGAGGGGCAAGGCGAAGGCTCAGTGAGCTCGGAAAACGCAGACCTAGAGGGCGCTTCTTCGGGCGACTAGTGTCAGGCGGCAATCGTCTCTCATTCTGGCCCGCTCCCAAATGTTCTTTTTTTAAGGAGTTTGGAAAGCTCGGCCCGGTCGCAAAGCGATCTTTCATGCGGATAGGTCACGATTTCAACTGCGAAAAATCAGCGCCTTTTTTGGCTGTTTGCAGCAACAAAGTAAAACACGATCGCCTTAACGGGCGCGGTTTTCATATTACTGGCCGTGTTGGAGTTTTGCTCCGCGGGTGCAACCGCCCGCCCGACAGTGCTGGGTCAATCGGTTAGCCTGGTCGTTCGAGAAATTTATAGAATATGCCGACGCCAGATGTACGTTGGTTCCCTGGTTATATTGCTAAGCTGGGGCGTTTTTTGTGCAATTTTGCCGTCAGCTTCTTTTTCTGGCGCTACTTAAATGGCCTGTTGAGCTACAGATTCAGCTTGAGCATTCTGGCGGGCGTGCCAGAATCGGTGTGGGTGACAGACTGCGCTGACGTGGGGCAACGAAGCGCGAATTAGCAAGAGCAATCGACCTGGCCAAATAAAGTGGTCCATGTCTAGCACCTGGTTCTGAGGCAGTTTTTCTACAGACTGCATTTCGTTCGTTTTATCGGGAGGTTAGAACATGAGCCGTTGGATTGGTCTCGCATTCCTGGCTGCTGGGGCAGTCAACATTCTTGGCATGCTGGTGATTTCGCGTGGTTTCACCAATGACGTCCTAGCAATTGCCGACCCCCATGTATTCTCGACTTTTGGGCAGGCAATGATTGTGGTTTGGGGCATGGCGTACATCTCCGTTGCTCAGTCATGGAGAATGGTGCCATGGCTTTGCTTCGTATTCTTTATCGAGAAGATGTTCTATGTCGGTGTATGGTTCATGTGGTGGGGGAGTTCCGCCGATCAATTCGCTTCTATTCTGGAGCAGGATCGCCTGACCGCGTTCTTTATCGCAGGGTACGGTGTAAACGACTTAGCGTTTGGGTTGCTGTTTCTGTTCGCTGGCGTTCTTGCCAGGCGTTACAGCGTGTCCGCTGAGTAAGCACAAGCGATGGGAGTGAAGCAGCTTTGTTGGCGAGCGGGTATTTGAACGATGCCAAGCGAAACCTCGCCCATTCTGTTAGTGGGTGCAAATAGTCAAATATTCATAGGTCCTTTGGGTCGTGGGCGACGGCACTCCCATGGAGCCAATGTTGCCCTGGTCGCTCTCGAGAAACCTCTTATGTTGAGAGCGGGGGCCGACCAGCACTGGAGCGAATACGAATCAACCCTCATCCCCGCTGGAACGGCCCATGAACTGGACCCTCAGCAGGGCTGGTGTGCAGTTATTTACAGTGATATCCACGTGCCACGCTGGCAGGCGATGCAGCCTTGCCCAGGTCAACCACCGCTGAAAGGTTTGGCAGAATGTGATGGGCTGAAGAGTTCGCTTCAGAAATTGATCCAGGCGCAAACGCTCGATGCCGACTTGCAAAATCAGCTAAGCGCTGCACTCACAAAAAGTCTGGGCACCGCTCCGAAAAATTTCAACCGCATGCAGCAAGCGTTACGAGCTCATCTTCAGGAACATGGTGAGCTTAATCTCAACGCATTGGCCTCCCATATGAATTTATCCTCGAGTCGGGTGCAGCACCTTCTTATGCAGGATCTGGGCTTGAGTTATAAACGCCTGCAACACTGGGTCCGCTTTCGAAGTGCGATGCAGGAAATCGAAAACATGCGTTCATTGACCGACGCGGCACTAGAATGGGGCTTCAGTGATTCATCGCACTTCAGCAATGCTTTCAGGACTATGTTCGGCATCAGTGCGAGAGAAGCCGGCATTACGGGCGACAGACTCCGGCTTTGGCCGTTAACCGAGTAGTTTTTAGCAGATTTTTGCAAGTCAGCAATGTATGACTCAGGGCATCATCGACACTCAACGTTAAGAGGTCATGAGCCATGCTTAAGAGTCAATTACTTAACCCACTTTTCATATATGCACTTCTTACTGCCGGCTTGGTCGGTGTTGTATTCACGTATCGGACTGCATTGGTGCTAATGCGCCGATCTGCCGCCAATTCGTGGCCTCGCTCAAAGCCTAAAGCCGAGCCATTGCTGATACAGCGAGCCCACGATGCGCATAAAAATTGCGTTGAAACCTTTCCGTTGTATTTGGTGGCCTCACTTTTAATCGCAAGTAATAGTGACGTTCTTCTGGATTGGGGGGGATGCATATCCTGGTTGGTTGGTATGCGTCTATTGCAATCTACAATTCACGTCATCGGCACACAACCGACATTGGTATTCACCAGGGGGCTTTTGTACGCCGGACAGTTGTTGGGCTTGATGCTCCTTTCACTGGCAGGAGTAATGGCATGAACATAGATACCGCGGCTATTCAAATGCAAACCCGTGTTGGGGATGTGAGTCACAATTTAGAGCTAACCGAAAAAATGATTCGAGAGGCAGCGAAGAGCGGCGCTCGGCTAATTGCCCTTCCTGAATTCTTTACGAGTGCAATTACTCCCGATGAACGCCCCTATGCCGCCGTTTTGGGTGCGCACAACACAGCTGTCAGCTTGTTGCAGCGATTGGCCAGCGAGCTTGATATCTGGATAGGTGGATCGCTCCTCCAGGAGGATCACGGCGAAATATACAACCGCTATGTCTTCGCCGAACCTAACCATCGTCTCCATACCCATGACAAGGACATACCCACCATGTGGGAAAATGCCTTCTACGTTGGTGGAAATGATGACGGCGTAATGCAGTCTGACCTCGGCGTGGTGGGTGCCGCCGTTTGCTGGGAGCTGATACGCGAACAAACCATTCAGCGTATGCAAGGACGCGTGCAGGTCGCAATGACCGGTACACACTGGTGGACAGTTCCCAGCAACTGGCCGGGATTGAGCCACAAAAGCGTGCTTTTGGGTACCCTGGCAAGACGCAATGCTCAGTTGAGCCAAAACGCGCCATCAGAATTTGCCAAACGCCTTGGCGTGCCTGTCCTCCAAGCGAGCCATTGCGGGCAGTTCTCTGGCCGCTTCAAGCTCCTACCTGGACTAGAGACGACGTTGCCGTACACCACACATTTCGTCGGCGCGACTCAGATTGTTGACGCTGACGGCAACGTCTTAGCCAGTCGTCACACCGACCAAGGTCCCGGCATCGTGTATGCCACCATCAAAATCCAACAGCCCTCGCTCACTGATGGACATACAAACGACCGCTTTTGGGTTCCTCGCTTGCCATGGCTAATGCGTCGTTACTGGGACCAGCAAAACTGGGCGACAAAACCAGTCTACGCCAAAAAAGGCCGACAGCTGGGACTGGCTGCGGCTAAAAGAAACTCCCTCAAATAAACGCAGGATAATAACGATGACTAATTTACCGAGTGCAGATTATGTAGCCTTGCTTTCCGCCGGCATCTTTTTACTGGTTGGAATGCTGACAGGTATTTGGAAGTACTGGCACATGATGCGAAGCAAAGATGCCACAGCACCCACTTATGTGGACATATGTCACCGCACTGCTTTGATGTATGCCTTCGCCTGCATAGTGCTTCAACAACTTGCTCTCCATAGCAGCTGGTCGGCGGGGGTGAATTTAGCAGCAGTCGCCATCCCGATCCTTTGGTTTGCCTCAGCAGTATTTACCTATGCAGTCCATGGCTGGCTAAAAGATACTGACAATCAACTACGACGTCCCCATCGCCTCGGTGGAATCACCATCTCTGGCAACATCATCCGTACATATATGCTAATGCTTATTCTGGGCGAGATCGGGGGAACGGCGATACTTGTGGCCGGTGTTCTCGTGTAGTTGCCCTCGCCAGCTTGATCTCTTTTGCGCACGAGAGACGGCTGGCCATCGACGGTCGTAGCTTTTCTCTGCAGCTTCGTTAACAGTCAAAAGGACAGTCCCGGTGGATTTACGAGATCGTTTTCTAATTGAACACCCCGTACTTCAGGCAGGAATGGGCGGCGGAATCGCTGGTGCAGATTTGGCAGCAACGGTTACAAATGCGGGCGGCCTGGGAACGGTAGGCTTTGCGCCACCACAGGATTTTGATCGTGAGATTTCACGTACTAAAGCCGAGACTGAGGGTAAGACTTACGCGGCAAACTTGTTGCTGCCGCTTACGTTACGGGCACATGTTGATTCTCTGTTGCAGCACAAGGTTCCGATCGTCACGATGTTTTATGGGTTTAATGCCTCGGTCATGCGCGCAGTCAAGGATTCAGGTGCTCTTGTTATCTATCAAATAGGCAGCGAAGAAGAGGCGGCGCGTGTAGTTGCTGCTGGGGCCGATGCTCTGATTGTTCAAGGCGTAGAGGCCGGCGGCCACGTTCGAGGTAAAGAGCGACTCACTTCTATCCTTCCCAAAGTTCGTGCTCGTTTTCCCGACACTCCTGTAATTGCTGCTGGTGGAATTTACGACCGTCAATCAGCGTCCAACGCAATCGCAATGGGAGCGGATGGTGTTGCAAGCGGCACTCGTTTTTTAATGACTAATGAGAGTGGCGCACATGCTGCCTACAAAAACCTTCTCGTAACGGGGAGCGAAACTACAATCACAACATTGTTTGGTTTGGGCTGGCCGGATCCGCACCGGGTTTTAATAAACGAAGCGGTCAAACGTTGGTGCAACGATCATGGCGACCCGCAGAGAGCCATACGGATTCTGAACTGGCTAACGCAGTTTGGCTCGAAATACTCACCGCCCAGTGTGCTCAAGAAGCTGGTACAGGCACAGCGAGTGGATCGACCGTTATTTACGCCCATGCTTGCCGAAGCAGGTATGAGCGAACCACTGATGGAAGCCCTGGCTGCTTACGCTGGCGAATGCGTAAGTGAGATAGACACGCTCGAGCCTGCAGTGTCTGTAGTGGAATCCCTGGCGGCCGGTTGTTGACGGCGAACGAATCTCTGCAGACGGCATTAGA
Organism: Marinobacter sp. M-5; assembly: GCF_032911545.1. NCBI lineage: Bacteria > Pseudomonadati > Pseudomonadota > Gammaproteobacteria > Pseudomonadales > Marinobacteraceae > Marinobacter > Marinobacter sp. M-5. Next base: position 613,171 of record NZ_JAWJEK010000001.1, on the reverse strand, counting down.
CAATGCAAGCCATTTTTGCTGTTGCATCAACAGGCGTGGCCTCAACTCAGACACTGTTGCCAAAACTGAATGTTCGCTTTTGTTTAGCTCGGGTCGCAAAGCGAACGTTCGTGTAAGGCGGTCGATGTCAATGGCATGGCCTCTGCTTGAGTCTGCGGGGGAGCAGGCGTTGCGAGGCTGACACCTGCGCTCGGGATTACTTTGTGTCGCTGTTGATCGGTGCGAGAGCTACACTCTTCCATATAAGCACTATTCGATGCCTCTTAACTGAGTGTCGCCAGCGTTTGTGTCCACGTCAGGTCTGGAAAGTCCGTGGAAAGGGCCGGTGTAATCTCCCCCACAAGAAGGCAACTTGGCGATGAACCAGAATTATCTGTACGAAGCGGTGTTTCGTGAAATCCTGCATGAAGTACACATCTGGCAGCTGGTGCGAGACGACACAGGCCGGATAAAAACCTGGCGGCTGCTAGATGCTAACCCATGCGCGCTGAGGAACTGGGGCAAAACACTTGCCGAGGTGCGAGGCAAAACTACCGACGAGATATTTCCGGGTGTAGGGGCCACCGAAATGTTCCTGCCCATCGTCGAAAAAATTTTCAGGGAAGGTAAACCCTACTTCTGGGAAACCTATTTCGAAGGTACGGACCAGACCCTCCAGATGTCCAGCATTCCCCTCGACGACCTGTTTATCAGCACAGGCATCGACGTTTCATACATCCGAAGGTCAGAAAGAGCATTAACTGAGTCACAGCAGCGACTTGCCATCGCCACCGGCGCCGCCCATATCGGCATCTGGGAATACAATATCAACTCGCGGCAGCTGGTCTGGGACGACAGTATGTATCAGATTTACGGCCTTTCGGCTTCAACGAAGGAGCTGGCCTTTGAAACCTGGCAACAATCCTTGCACCAAGAGGACGTTAAAGAAGTAACCCAGGCAATGGAACACTCAATCACGAACGAGCGCGATTTCAAGAGTGAGTTCCGAGTTATCGATCGAGAAACCGGCCGAACCAAGCACATCCTTGCCGATGCGGTGTTTAGAAAGGGGAGTAACGGCGAATCTGACAAAATGATCGGGGTCAACATCGATATTTCCGACCGCAGACGAGCAGAACAGCGAATTGAAGTGCTTTCCTACTTCGACACCTTGACCGGCCTGCCTAACCGGTCAATGATTGAAGACCGTCTGAACCAGTCTATTGCTCTAAGTGAGCGCACCCAGAACTATAGCTCCCTGCTGATTATCGATATCGACAACTTTCAAAAAATCAATGACATGAAAGGTCATGCCGTTGGCGACGAATTGCTCAAAGCCCTTGCCAATCGTGTCAAAAAAGAAATTCGAAAAGCCGATACCTTCGGCCGCTTCGGGGGGGACGCCTTCGTTATCATCCTGAACAACCTGGACAAGAACATAAAAGCGTCATTGAAGTTTTCGGAGCATTTTGCCCAGAAGGTGTGTGACATCATAAGCGCCCCATTCGAGTTGTCGGAGGGTAGGCAAACCATCAACGTCAGTTTTGGCATCAGCCTGTTCAAGAACGAACCGTCGCCCCACGAAATCCTTCGTCAGGCGGATCTGGCAATGCACAAGGCAAAAGAGTCCGACCGGAACCGGATTCAGTTTTATGACCCCCAAATGCAAAAGCTTTTCCTGGATCGAGTAGAGATCGAAAACGAACTACTCGCGGCAATCAACGAGGGGCAGATTGAACTTCATTATCAGATTCAGATAAATGATAGTGGAAGAGTCAGGGGTGCCGAGGCCTTGGCGCGCTGGCAGCATCCGGAAAAAGGCACCATCCCACCCTCAACGTTCATACCCGTTGCCGAAGAGACCGGAATGATAAAGGAACTGGGGGCCTGGATTTTCAAAACGGCTTGCCACGACCTGAAAGAGCAGATTCAGCAACATGTGGATGATGACTTTGTTCTGGCCGTCAACGTTAGCGGCTTCCAGATCTTTGACGAAGACTTTGTCGAAGCCATTCAGAGTCACATCATCAAAAGCGGCGCGCCAGCATCGCAGTTGAAAATCGAAATCACCGAAAGCGTGATTATTCACGATTCAGAGACGATGCATAAAAAAATGTTGGCGCTGAAGGACATCGGCCTCAAATTCTCTCTGGACGATTTTGGCACCGGTTTCTCGAGCCTGGTCAATCTGAAACGACTTCCCATCGATGAACTGAAAATAGATCGGTCGTTTATTCAGGATATTCTGTCAGCTCCCAACAGCACCGCCATCGCCCGATCTGTCATTGCACTCGCAGAGTCGCTGGATCTTGATGTCATTGCCGAGGGAGTGGAAGAGAGTAGGCAGCGTGACTTGCTCAAAGAAATGGGCTGCACTGCTTACCAGGGCTACTTTTTCAGTAAACCGCTACCACTGCTCGATTTCCTTGCCTTGGTCAAAGAACGGACCGGCCGCTGACTTCACAATCGTCAATGCAATACTAATGTGGGTGTACGCTTTTGTTTCGGGTTTGTTGAGCCAGACCTGGTCTCACAGCGTGCATTCAGGCGCTTAGACTAACGCGCTCCGTTGGAGAAATTTGGGCTCGTTTCAGGAGTGCCTGCATTACCGAAGGTGTGACGATAGTTGCCGTGTAAGTGCATGGGTACCTTCATGCAGTGGTGTGTAACACTCAATAAACAGAACCGATTAAACCGCCTTTGCAAATTTGACTGCAATCTGAGAACCGAGGCGAACGAGATGCATCCACAGCCGCAGATAGAGTGGCTTACTCAATAACGATCGCTGCTTCGCATCGTCTCTGTGGTGAACCTCCTCCAATCGACAATATTCAAATCCAGCCAACACTTTTATCTCAGACTCGCGCACAACCTGAGGTTTGAGCACTTTTATCTGCTCGCGATAGTGCTCATCCACAAATGTCTCAACTGCTTCAATTGTCGCGAAGACTGCACGATTTCCAACGAGCGCTGGGATCCAACCTGTCAAAAATCCTGCAAATCGCCAAAGTGGTAGCAACATGCTCGGACGATAACAACATTGTAGGTCTTCGAAAAACTTTAGGTGCTCGGTTTCTGACTTCAGATGAGCCAACGCAAACTGACGCATTTCTGCGTTAGGGCGCGTCGCCAGTATGCCCCTGTAAATCCAACAGGCACCAGTCTCGCCGGCATGGCTACACCTCAACTCCCGCTGAAATCGGACACTCACTCCAGTGGTTTCGAGATGCCTTAGCTGGGTTTTATCAAGCATTAACTCTGACACTTACCGCTCCCGATACTGGCCACTTATAAACATGACAGCGGGGCTAATCCCGCCATCCGGGTATTCGTTCATCCAAGAGAACAACCACAACAGAAACCTCGGTCTCGCTTAGTGCATGTCTGTGATTGAAGGCGTCGAGCAAGTCGGCGGTTGTCTCCTCTCTGAGCCGTCGCTCGTAGTCGTGAATATTGAGACTCTGAAGTGCAGCCAGGCTCTGTGCCGACAAAAGTACCGTGATAACCGATGCCAACAGCAACAGTGTTGCTGCTGAAAATGCGAACGGCGCATCAATCAAGAAGTTCACGTCACTGTATGCGTACACCAGCACGCAAGGCACCGCGACTAAACCCATCATCACGCCTAGCCATTTCATACCAGTGGCCCGAACCAGTCGATGATCCTGGAAATCTCTCAGACGGGGGAAGGAACGTTCAGAAGCTTGATACCTATGATCCATTGCTTGGCACGATTTACGCAGTTGACGTATAAACCATTACGACCGATGACCCGTTCTGGGTTAGCACTCGTCATGCCAATGGATGACATACTTCTGCAGGATCCCCGCATCACCGATTTATGCTGTAGCGATACCTTGAACCATTCAGATAGAGCGAGATTTCGCTCGCACCCCAAAACAAAAAAAGCCGCGCTTGTAGGCGCGGCAACACAAAGGATCCAGACATTTAGCATGAGACGGTGAAAAATACGCTTACGGAGGTCCGACGGATTAAAAAGTTTTGTTGAACGAGCAGCCGTAGCGCGAAAAGCAACAAGGCTTTAGTCAGAGCTCCCCTCTAACACCTCAAGATCATGAGGGTTCTACCCCGTTACTGCGGGCATTCCCAAAGAGAGGCTTGACTTACTCCGATACGCATAACGCACCCCAGGGTCAGGAGGATTGACAAAACGCACGATTCCCTATCACCGGTCGAAATTGGCCAAGGTGTAATCCGTCATCGCAGCTTCGACTGCGGTTTTTATCGTTTGAAGCACGGCGTCAGCCTCCTTAGATGCAAACATCTCGCCGTAGTCTTTAACATAAAGCACCGTCGAGTCGGAGTCCTCGCTACCGAACTGAATGGCGAGGGAAAAGACGGAAGTTTGGTCGACGTTGAGGCATCTGACGCTGACACTCAGGTGGACTTCTCCGCGGCGCCCTGGCTTTGGCTCAACTTCCGATCCCTTGATGACGCTTGCCACGGCGTCTTTTAGCTCGCGCTCCGTAATCACGCAGGCATCTCCCTTAAAACCGGCAACGTAGTCCAGGATGTTGGGATCAGCCTTTTCAAGAGCACTCATGTACCAGGATGGCGGGAAACCACCATGGGCCGCGCTGGTGACCAGGAGCAGCGCAAGCACGCATAAACTCAGTCGGGAAAACATCATTGAGCTCCAAATTTTAGACAGAGACTGATTTTTTAACCAGCAGCTCGCCTTTAAGCAAGCCCGCCACCTTGATGAAAACCTTTACGTACCCCGGAAACCTCCGACCACCAGATCAGCTCCCCACAATCTTGCTCTGGACGAATCAGGCGTGCCCACCATCATATCGTCGAAAACGTCCTACACGGCTTTGACATACAGCTCATAGCCCTCCCCGAGGAAAACCTTGGCCACAAGGCTACCTCTGGGGGTTTAGTACCAGACAGACTATGTGTCAGTCCGGGCACTCAATATCAGGCGCTATGTGCGATTGTTTTTGCCTACAAGCTTGCGCTGAAACGGGAATGTTTACGGGAGGACATGTTCAGGTCCTCAGCTGCACCTCTGATTTGCTACCTATAGTCATGGAGCCGCCCAATGTAATCGAACACATTATTTTGTATTTCGTTGGCGACGCCATTTGATCGCTCACCAGTTATCAAGAAAGCTTGTTTCCTTACCATTTCAGGGTGAAGAAAATGGGTAATTGATGGCGCTCCGAGGGTTCGCTTTTGTTTAACGCCGAAACTGGGAGCAGAGTCATTGCAGACAGCCCCCGGAAACCTGAGAGCTAGAAAATTCTGGCTGACTGGGCGGCCTGAACCATGGAATCCGACTGCTTTACTCGGAGGGCGGCAAGACGATGGTGTCGCCTTCTTCGATCACTCCCGTGCCGACGTTCTCTCCGTTCTGGAACCATTCAAGTTCATTCCCGCTTATCTGTGCTGCATAACAGCCGAAGTCAGTCCCCGGGTAACAGACACCCTCGGCTCTGATTTCATAATTTCCGCCGCCAAAAGCATCTTTGTAGGTGCCGTCTGCCGCGAAGTAGCTTGAATAGACGTCGCTGCCCATACTGCCTTTAAAGGTATTGCCGACCAGTGCGACTCTGACCTCGTCAGCGCTGGAGGCGCCAAGCGCGACTCCAGAAAAAACACATGAAACTGTAGTCGCCAAAGCCAAAACGCTGTTTTTGAGAATACGCATACTCAACTCCTGTTGATCGCCAATGTTCTGTTAATTACGGGGCCCCGGTTTAAAGGGCTCAAACGGATATGGATGAGCGCGATATTCCACCCTATATTTGTGGCAATGACAGACCCAATCGACAAAGAAAAACGCTGCTTCCACAGCGGCGGGCGCATTCTTCTCGCCTTTGCCAGCCAGACTGGCACTGCAAAAGCCCTTGCAACACGGATTTATGAACACAACTCATCCATGTGCGATCTGGTAAATCTGGCTGAGATTGCACCCGAGACGCTGGAGCAATACGGGCGCCACATTTTTATTGTCTCGACATTTGGTGATGGAGAGGCGCCCACCGAAGCACGTCCCTTCGCACAGGCGCTCGAGCAGTCGAGCATCAATCTGGACCAAGTAAAATTTGCGGTGCTGGCTCTGGGTAACAGGCAATACTCAGACTTTTGTGGTTTTGGTAAACATCTGACCCAACAACTGCTTCGTCAAGGCGCGGACCCGCGAGTTCCGACCACCGAATTGCATCGTAATGACGCCGCCGTGTTCAGCCATTGGTGGCAGAAGCTGTCGGAAACCTTTGGCATCGCGTTGGAACCCGATATAAGCGACTGGGAAGTTGCGACCGTGATGGATACGGAGGAGCGAAACGAGTCAGCGCTCGACCTCGTCTTTTATATTCAGTGCCTGGAGCACGAGCAGGCGACGGCTCTTCGCTTTAAGCCCAAACGAAAAAATCCAGAATTCGAGCCATTTGTCGCCGAGATCAACCCGGCCCCCTCGAGTCCCTTTACCCGCATCCGAATCACCACGGACCATACAAAGGTCGATAAGAGCGGAACAGCCAAACTACTGCTGTCTGCACAGCCAGGCGATAAATGGCACGTTCAGGTGAAAGACTCAAAAAATGGCGACTGAGCGGCTTCTTTGGGCAAATCGAGAGGGCGTTGGCTTAGGCTCAGTAAAGGCTAATCGCGTTCGTTGCGAAATCAGACGCAGAGGTCGCGAAGCGAACATTCAAGCGGCTGGAGCAATACTCTCCCCCCGCTGTATTAAGCCTCTTTTTTAGGAATGTTCGCAGCGACAGGGCGGAACCCGAGGCTTGCCGAATAGAGGAGGTGTGTCAGGGTTAATTTGATACTCATACAGAAATCTAGCGTATCAAACCACCATGTTAATAAACTCATCAGTTCCATGATGAAGACTGTGGTGAAGAATATGACAGCACAACATCGCGTCGCTTGGCGGTCCTTCCCGACAGGCCCCGTGACAGCAGCGTATAAACGCATGGTGGATGTGGGGGAGGTGCGACGAGATGACGCGCAGGTCGCTCTGGCGGCAAAATTCGATGCCCTGCACGAGTCTCTTACCTCGCTCCCACCAGTACCAGTACGCAGCGACGAACCGACAGAGGGCAGCTTTAAAAACAGCAGTCCACTGTTACGGTTACTGGCGCGATCCTTGGCACACGCTCAGTCTTTTCTTCGAAAGAAGTTCCATTTGTGGTCTTTTGGTCCACCACCGCGAGGCATGTACATTCATGGACCTGTCGGGGTCGGCAAGAGCTTTCTAATGGATCTCTTTTACGCGTCGGTTTCTGTTCCTGATGATAATTCTTGCTGTACTAATGACAGCCACAAACACATAAACATAACCAAACGCCGCGTCCACTTTCATGAGTTCATGCTAGACGTCCATCATCGCATCTTTGCCTACAAACAGGAGTACCCACGAGGCGATGCGATTCCCATCATCGCGCAACAATTGGCACAAGAAGCCCAACTCCTCTGTTTCGATGAATTTCAAGTGACAGACGTTGCCGATGCCATGATTTTGAAGCGACTGTTTTCATTATTATTGGATTTGAATGTGGTGGTAGTGGCTACCTCGAATCGCTCTCCCGATGCCTTGTATGAGGGAGGCATTAACCGCTCCCTCTTTTTGCCATTCATAGACATGTTAAAACACACATTCGACATTATTTCCATGGAGGATTCCAGCAAGGATTATCGACTTGAAAATCGAGCGGATGGTCAATCCTATTTTTGGTCAAACAAGAAAGTTCATAGTGATAATAATAGTAAAAACAACATGCAAGCGCAGTTGGAAAAAATATTTGGTAGCGCTGCATCCGGAACTGAGGCCGAGATCATTCCCGTCCTTTTTGGTCGCACCGTCCAGGTGACCCGATTGAATGACCGGTGCGCCTGGTTTGACTTTTCCGAGTTGTGCTACCAACCGCTCGGGGCGGCCGATTATATTTCTCTCTGCCGCCGATTTCCGGTCATCATCATGGAGCGCGTCCCCCAACTGGACGCCAATCACCTCAACGAAGCACGACGATTCGTGACCCTCATTGACGCGTGTTATGAATCTCGCACCCGCTTGGTGCTGGCGGCACAAGTCCCGCTCGACGAGTTGTTTGTTGATTTTGAAGCGCAAGTCGAAAGCAGCGACGGAGATGAAGAATTGATTGTCAATGAAAAGGGAGGAAACTCAAGTTCCTTTGCGACCACCATGATTCGCACCAAAGAGGGAGAATATTATGAGTGGTCGGCGACGGGTCGAATTGGCGTGTCGCTGGCACAATTATCGTCTGCCAATGATCTCGCCTTTTCCTTTCGACGAGCCGCTTCTCGGTTGGTTGAAATGGGAGGAAATGAATGGGGACGGCAATGACTATGTGATCCGGTCGGCCCACCCGCCCGGCCTCGCGGTAGATGCTATGCTGACGCAGGATTTCTTGTCGACGAGTCCAGGTAGTCCATCAGATCGGCGCGGGTCATGGGGCGGGCATACAGATATCCCTGCAAACCAGTCAAAGACTTTTCGTGAAGTATGCGAGCCTGGAGCTCAGTTTCTACACCCTCTGCAATAACTTCCAAGTGGAGGCTTCTTGATAGTGCAGCCACGGAATCCACGATGGCTTCTCCGGCGGCTGTTTGTCCCAGCTCGCGAATAAAGCTTTTGTCGATTTTCAACTGATCCACGTCCAAACGGTGCAGATACGCCAGAGACGAGTAGCCAGTGCCAAAATCATCAATTGCGAACCGAAATCCCCGCTGCCGCAAAGCCTGCATCTGCTGATAGGTTTCCTGTTGTTGGCCCATCAAAAGACTTTCGGTGATTTCCAGGGTAAAGCGGTCTGCCGTCAGGTCATACTTTGCCAGGAAAAAATCGAGACGTTCGGTGAGCTTGTAGTTTTGGAGCTGGAGCGGGCTGATATTGATGGCAAGCCGAAAGGCTGGCGGCAATCGATCTTTCTTGCGCAATTCTGCGAGCATCTGGCAGCTCTGTTCGAACACGATATCCTGAAGCTGATAGATCAATCCTGCCCGTTCCGCCACCGGGATAAACGCATCCGGGGGGATGGTGTCTTCTTCCGGGTCAAACCAGCGCAGCAATGCCTCTGCGCCGAAAAGGGCCCCGTCTGGTGTCAACTGAGGCTGAAAGTAGGCCGCAAAATCCATGTTCCGAATGGCGTGAACCATCCGACGCTCCAGATCAAGGCGCCGGTCAGCCTCCCGTTGCAGCGATTCTTCAAAGAACGCGACTCGATTGCCACCATGACGCTTGGCTTCATACATCGCGGCGTCTGCTTTGCGTAGCAGGTCTTCTGTTTTCAATCCGGGCTTGTCGGCCAGGGCTATTCCGACGCTGACGCTGACGCTGTAGGCATGGCCCTGACTTTCCAGGGGTGCATTGAAGCAATCGAGTATCCTATGCGCCACTGCTGTTGCGGATTCGGCCAGCTCATCCTTACCTGTTAAAGGCTCGCGCAACAACACAATGAACTCATCCCCACCCAGACGCGCGACTATTTCCGAACGGCGCGTCTGATCCTCAAGCCGCCGTGCAACCTGCTGGAGCAGCAAGTCACCCTGTTGGTGTCCCAGGCTGTCGTTGATGCGTTTGAAATCATTAAGATCGAGGAACATCACTGCGCCGCTGGCGTGGCCGCGATTCACCTCTTCCAGTAGCTGTTCCAGCTGTTCCTCAGCATGGCGGCGATTGGGTAAGCCGGTAAGCGCATCGAACAACGCCAAGCGGGCAGCGTTTTCTTCGGCGCACTTGCGGGTCGTGACTTCACGGGCCATCCACAAGACATAGGAGTCATCAAGACCCTCGGTATAAAAATCATCGACGATCGCGGTTCTGCCCTCGAAAACCCGGCGCTCGCCTTCCGTCACAACTTCATACTCGAAAATCTGCATCTCCCCGGTCGCGAGGGTCTCGCGCGCTACCGTCATCACCTCTTCAGCGAGTTCGGGGGCGAACAGGTTTTCTATTGACTGGCCCCATAGTGTCTCTGATGGTGCCATCAGCTCGAAGGTATCACCGCAAAAATCAATATAGTGACCTGACAGATCAAGCACGATAGCCACATCCGGGATTACCTGCATGACAGCACTCAGCCTCGCGTTTATCTTTCCCAAAGCTGCAGTAAGCCGGGACTGCTGTTCAGCCAGCCTGTAATGATCAATGACAAGCAGTGCGAGGGCAGAAAAAGCCTGAATCAGGTACAAATGCAAGCGTGAGGGAGAGCGCTGGTCAGGATAGTAAATGGCAAAACTGGCGAGAACCGTGCCGTCGGAAGCAATGATAGGATTTGACCAGCAGGCGCCCAGTCCGTTGAACATGGCCAGATCCCTAAAGTCCTGCCAAAGCGGATCGGTCGCGATATCGGTTACCACCACCTGCTCTCGACGAAAAAGTGCGGTGCCGCAAGAGCCGATGCCTTCACCTATCGTCACTCCATCGATAGCCTCGCAGTAGGCCTCCGGCAGGCTGGGAGCGGCGCAGTGTTTAAGTCGTTGGCCATCAAGCAACAAAATGGAGCAAAAGGCGCTGTCGTCCTTCAGAGCTTGTTCTATCTCGCGGCAAAGCAAGTCCATGCTGGAGACCAGACCATCGCCACGAATAGCTCTCTCCAGAACCTTTCGCTGGATCTGGTATATGGCCAACCTCTGGGATTCGTCTAATTCGCTCTCGTCCATGCAAGGACCTTATTTTGATAGCTTCGGCTTTACCTCGACCCCAAATTCTATTGCATTTAATCGCCAGCATAAGCTGGCGCGGGACATCGCTTAACGGTTGTCGCTTAACAAAGCGTCAAAGCGGCATTGCAACCGGATGAAACACGGCAGATCGTTTGAACTGTCCTATGTAACTATGGCTCAGGGCATGCCTATACGCCACTCGAATGCCTGTATCAGTTTCTCCGCAGACTAGAGTTTTCCGCCTGCAAAGGGGCCTGGCAAACCCGGGTCGCTTGATAGCAATTCGAACACATGGTCCGGTAATGTCTGGTTGAGTTCATCCCGGGCCCGCTGTTGCAATAAACCGGGTTCGGCAGCGGATATCTTCACCGGCCAGCGTTTCTTCGCCAACACAGTCTCCTGGTACTGCAGCATCAGCTCGTAGGAGCCACGCAACCAGAACCAGCCCTGCTGTTCACTGACCGGCGCCAGATCGGAAAACCCGCGTAGTACATAATCTGACTGCGCCACAGTCTTCACGCCAAGCCTGGTCAGGGCACGCTGTAGCTCTGCTTTCACCGATGGATCATCGGCCTGAACCGTGATCGGCAGGGTGCCCAACGCATTGCGAATCAGGGTGTCCACCGCCGCCTGGTCGTACTGACCGGTAACCCCCTGGCCGTCGGCTACAATGATCAGATTCTCGTTGAGCTGATCTCGCTGAATCTGGGCGCTGCGGGCACGTTTCAAGGCGTTGAGGGCGGATATCGGATTGTTAGCGGTAACACTGGCGTAGCGAATCAGATCCTTGATCTCGCGGTCGGAAGTCAATATGGACTGGCGGAAGCGGCTGGCGGCAGGTTGTTTGGCCAGCACAGCCAGGGCGTGAACCCGTCCTGGATTATTGTTATCGTCCCAGTACTCAACAACCCGCGCACCTTGCAGTACCTGTTGGGTCTCAGTGCTCACCGCGCGGGTAACCCTTTGTTCGTTGGTAATCTGCAACTGCCCCGGCCCGGCATTCATCTGAGCACTGCTAAAGTCTGTCGAGCGTTCCTGGACGCTCACTTCAAATATCTTGGCCAGGTTGCTGATCGCCCGATCCGATGCCCTTTGCCGGTCATCGGCTGATCCCGTCGCCGAAAGATGCGTGGCCGCCGGATAGGCCGATTCAGGGTTATTCAGCCACTCCGGTCTATCAGGTATGGAGCTACAGGCAGTCATAGCCAGAACACTCAACACAACCAGCAAACCGGCCAGGGTCTTTGGCTGAATCAAAGATGAACTGAATGCAGGTCTATTGTTCATTAGGCTGTCCTTCGATAGATTCCAGGCCCTCATAGGGCGGATAACTGAGCAGGCGATTATTCAGACTGGTTACCAACACGACACCGTAATGGCGTGAGCCAAGCTTGTTCAGCGCTGGTAACTCGACGTTCTTGGCGACGATCCCGACCGAGGCATCCAGAGGCGTCACCAGCCGCGCCAACTGGATAGACGAGGGCAGCATATTCCAGCTACGCACATCGGCCTGCTCTGACAGCAAACCGGCAATATTGGCCAGGAAACCGCCAAGTTCTCCACTTTCTCTCGCTTTCCTGACCATCTGGTATTTGGTAATTGCCCGAACGGTCGCCGCAGCCATGGTTTTTGCACTCTGCTCCGCAAGGTCTTCACGCGCCCGTTGTTCGATCATTTCTATCACTTCGGTATTTCTGAGGTCTCCGGCTTTGATCGAAAGATGCCTGGTCTGGTAACGCGATGGCGGATAATGAGGCATGACGATGCTGATCTGCGCCTCCAGATTCGGATCAAACACCAAAAGGCGGGTTTCGGTTTTATTGGTAACCACACCATCGTGGTAAAACACAATCCATTCGCCTTCATGAGCCCCGGGCAATGAGGCCTCGCGGCCAAACTCACTGACGTATCGCTGATACTCTTCATCGTTACGGTTTTCATTGTTTCGGCGCAAGCTGACATGCAACAGGCTGGTAGCCAGGGCCTCAGGAACCTTTTCTTTACGAGCCCTGATGATCTGGTGCGCCCGGCGATAGCTGATCATGGCATCATCGAGTTCACCGTTCATTTCGTAAACCAGCCCTGCTAAAAAGCGCACGCTTGCCAGTTGCCCGCTGACAGACTCCGTGTCTCCCAGCTGACTCATGGTGACATCCGCCTGCAGCATTTCGACCCGCGCGCCGTCCCGGTCGCCACTGAACAGATAACCCATGGCCAGCATGGCATGCACCAGCACCTGTTCACTTGGCGTTCCGCCATAGCTGCGAAGCGTCTCGTTGGTCGTCAGGGCACCAAAGTTTTCGGACAGACTGACCGCCTTCAGAGACATCATGATCGCCTTGGCCTGCTCAAGATCCTGTCGGCTACCGGCCAGGTCTCCGGTGTAGAACTTCAGCAGGCCCCGATTCAGCAGGTACTGGCTTCTGTCACGGTCTGGCGGATCAATGTCTTCCAGTTTTGCCAGGGTCTTTTCAGGGCCTACCGCCGGCAGCTCTGCCGAAAGCTGATTGATTTGCCAGGAGGTGCATCCCTGCAGATACAACAAGCACAGCAACACCACTGGACTCGCCAGAAACCGGAACACATGCATCTCGCCAATCACGGTCTATCTGTCATCCAAAAGCAGACTAATAGCGGATGGACGGGTTTTTAATCAGCTTCTTGATTTTCTTCTGACCCAGCCAGACCTTGCGGTTGTCGGCCATGCTGATCAGGGTAAGGTCGACCTGATAGAAACGCACCTGTTGTTTGCCCTCGGCATCAATGATGGTGTTGATCTGTCCGGTCAGCATGAAATCTGCGCCCAGCTCCTGACCTGCGGCGTTGCGGGTATCATCCCGGGCATTCAGATCCTGATCGAGGCGCTCATCACGTATTTCGCCACGCTCGTCTTTCGACGCGACAAAATCCACGCGCCCGGAATTGACCAGTTCACGCTCCATATCGGCGACAAAGGTTTTCAGGTTGATGTGTTCATGGCTCAGGTTACGAACCGTGCCCACAATCACCGCAGGCCGCTCACCGCTTCGGGTAGTAAAATCAGTGATCCAGGGTCGGGACAGGACATCCTGAATCATCTCCTGGGCCACCAGCCGTGAATCGCTGTCATTCCAGGCGCCGCTCAGATCAATCGTGCTGTCACTGTCTACCCGCTCAACTGATGTTCCGCAGCCGCTGAACAGCAGGACTGCAAAAATAACTACCCAGATTTTCATTACTGTTGTCCTTGCACGAATCGTTCGAAGTTGGCGTTGGCCTTGCCAGAATAAAACGCCTTGAAATTATCAGACAGCTTGCTGGCCGTTTGGATAGAGTCGTCCAGCGCCTCCATATCCATTTCCGCGAAGGAAAAGACATTGCCAGTGTTGCTGTCTTTCCAGCGCGCCTTGATTCTGACGCCGTTCAGCGCCGTTCTGGTTGAACTGACCAGGGTCTGTTCGATACTGCTGACGGCCGAATCTCCTGTGCTGGACGAATAGTCGCTCAGGGTGCTGTCGACATAGCTGGAGACTACCCGCGCAACCTCTGCTCGGGCCCTGCTGTCTGCTGTAGAGATCTGCAACGACTGATTGTTCAGGGGCGGTGCATAGGCAACCCCCTGAATATAGCGACCGTCATCGTCGTCAACAGCCTGGGTGCCTTCATTAACCCAGTCAGGGGCACCTGATATGCCCATATCGCTTTCAAGGGTTTCTCTGCTGCTGCAAGCAGCCAGGCCGGCCAGAACGGTCAGGATCATGGCGGCCGATAGTGAACGCTTCAACATAGGTGTTTTACTCCTGGCGCTTGTGCCGTAAATACTTGATGTCGAGAATAACCTAAGTTCCGGTTTCAATCATCAAAGCTAGCGTTATGGCGGTTACTCAGCCTCAAGGAATGAGGGCGCACTCATCAATTCCCAGAGGCGGGTCTGAGATGTAGATGAAGCCTCGAGAAAAGTCAGGTCAAAGAATCAAGTCTCGCAGAGAACGGAAATGATCAATCAATCCCGGACCGTATTTTAAGATTTTCCTTGGCCGCAACGGGCGGAATGTCATCGTTGAATGTGTGAGGCCGGTATCGATTAGAAACCGGCATCGTGGCCGGTGGCTAGACCGTCAGGTGCTTCCTGATAAGTTCATCTGTCAGACCCGCAATCTCGTCTTCTGCAACTCTCCTCCCCCGATCCAGAATCGCAAACCGATCTGCATACTTCCGCGCAAACGGCAACTTCTGCTCAACCAGGAGAACGGTGAGTCCATCCTCCTCAATCAGCCTACGAATAACCTCGCCAATCTGCGCCACAATATTCGGCTGAATCCCCTCCCCCGGCTCATCCAGAATCAACAGCCTGGGCTCAATCACCAACGCCCGCCCAATGGCCAGTTGCTGTTGCTGCCCACCAGACAGGTCGCCACCTCTGCGGTGTTTCATTTCCTTCAGCACCGGAAACAGCTCATACACCCGCTCGGGGATTTTCTTGCTGCCATCCTTACGCACCGCCAGGCCGGTGCGCAGGTTTTCTTCCACGGTCAGTAGCGGGAATATCTGCCGGCCCTGGGGCACGTAACCAATGCCCAGTCTTGAGCGGTCTTCGATTTTCTTTTTGGTGAGCTCCACGTCCTGCGCAAATTCGATGCTGCCGGTTTTAGTGGTTTCCTCGCCCATGATGCATTTCATCAAGGTGGTTTTGCCCACGCCGTTGCGGCCCATTACGCAGGTGCACTGGCCCTGGGGTACGTCCAGGTCCAGATCCCAGAGGGTGTGGCTTTCGCCGTAGTATTGGTTGAGCTTCTGGATCTTCAGCATTACGCCTCCTCCCCGAGATAAACCTTGATGACTTCCGGGTCATTGGACACCTGGTCCATGGTGCCTTCGGCCAGCACGCTGCCCTGGTGCAGCACGGTGACCTGGCGGGCGATGGAGCGCACGAAGCCCATGTCGTGCTCCACCACCACCACGGACTGCTTACCGGCCAGGCTGGTGAGCAGTTCGGCGGTGCGTTCCATTTCCTGTTCGGTCATGCCCGCTACCGGCTCGTCCACCAGCAGCAGCCGGGGTTTCTGCATCAGCAGCATGCCGATTTCCAGCCACTGTTTCTGGCCGTGGGAGAGGATGCCGGCGGGCTTGTCCCGCAGTTGTTTCAGACCAATCATTTCCAGCACTTCGTCGATGCGGTCGCGGTATTCCGCTTTCATGATGGCAGTCAGCGTGGGCCAGATGCGCTTGTCGGCGGCCATGGCCAGTTCCAGGTTTTCGAAAACGGTGAGGGCTTCAAACACGGTGTGTTTCTGGAACTTGCGGCCGATGCCCAGGCTGGCGATGTCCGGCTCGTTCATGGTGAGCAGGTTGTGGCGGCTGCCGAACCATACCGAGCCGGTGTCCGGCCGGGTTTTACCGGTGATGATGTCCATCATGGTGGTTTTGCCCGCGCCGTTGGGGCCGATGATGCAGCGCAGCTCGCCGTCGTCGATGGTGAGATTGAGGTTGTTGATGGCACGGAAGCCGTCAAAGCTCACGTTGACGTCCTCGAGGTACAGGATCGGGCCATGGCGCACGTCCACCGGGGAGGCCTCGGGCGCAAGGAATTCGAACACCCGGTCACGGTTGCTCAGTTGCTCGAATACGCTCATGCGCTGGCCTCCTTCGACTGGGGTTTATAAGAGCCGTTTTCGGTCGTGTCATCGTCCTCCTGCTTGCGGCGTTTCTGCAGCAAACCAGCAATGCCCTTGGGCAGGAACACGGTCACCAGCACAAACAGGCCGCCGAGGGCGAACAACCAGGCGTCCGGCATCACGCCGGTGAACACGGTTTTGGCGTAGTTCACCAGGATGGCGCCGATCACCGCACCGTAGAGGGTGGCGCGACCACCCAAGGCAACCCACACCACGATCTCGATGGAGAACAGCGGCGAGAATTCGCTGGGGTTGATGATGCCCACCTGGGGCACGTACAACGCCCCGGCCACACCCGCCAGCATGGCGGACACCACGAACACGAACAGCTGCACCCGTTCCACCCGGTAGCCCAGAAAGCGGGTACGGGCTTCGGCGTCACGGCAGGCGATGCTGACCCGGCCCAGCTTGCTGGTGACGATGCCGCGGCAGATCACGTAGCCGACGGCCAGCGCGATGCCGGTGGCGATGAACAGCCCCAACCGGGTGGCGTCGGTGCGCAGGTTAAAGCCGAGGATGTCGCGGAAGTCGGTCAGGCCGTTGTTGCCGCCAAAGCCCATTTCGTTGCGGAAGAACGCCAGCATCAGCGCAAAGGTCAGCGCCTGGGTGATGATCGACAGGTACACCCCGGTCACCCGCGAGCGGAACGCCAGGAAGCCGAACACCAGCGCCAGCAGGCCCGGGGCCAGCAGCACCATGATGAAGGCGAACCATGCCATGTCGAAGCCCTGCCAGTACCAGGGCAGCGAGTCCCAGTTCAGAAACACCATGAAGTCCGGCAGCACCGGGTCACCATAAGTGCCGCGATCGCCGATCTGGCGCATCAGGTACATGCCCATAGCGTAGCCGCCGAGGGCAAAGAAGGCGCCGTGGCCGAGGCTGAGAATACCCAGGTAACCCCACACCAGGTCCACCGCCACCGCCAGCAGCGCGTAGCACAGGTATTTCCCCAGCAGGGTGACGGTATAGGCGCTGACATGCAGCGCATGGCCTTCCGGCATGATCAGGTGCAGCAGGGTGACCAGCGCCACCGCCGCGAACAGCACCCCGAGAAAGACCTGGGTGGAACGTTCCTGCAAAGGTCTTGTTAACCACATAGCTCAGCCCTCCGCAGCCCGGCCTTTCTGGGGAAATAGTCCCTTCGGCCGTTTTTGAATGAACAGAATGATCAGCACCAGCACCATGATCTTGGCCAGTACCGAGCCGGCCCAGGGTTCCAGAATCTGGTTGATGGTGCCCAGTGACAGCCCCGCCAGCAGGGTGCCCCAGAGGTTACCCACGCCGCCAAACACCACCACCATGAAGGAATCGATGATGTAGTTCTGGCCCAGATTGGGGCCGACGTTGGTGATCTGTGACAGCGCCACGCCCGCCAGCCCGGCCACGCCGGAACCCAGGCCGAAAGTCAGGATGTCTACGCGGGTGGCACGAATGCCCATGGAACGGGCCATGGCGCGGTTCTGGGTCACGGCCCGCACTTCCAGGCCGAGGCGGGTCTTGCGCATAATCAACATCAGCCCGGCGAATACCACCAGGGCAAAACCGATGACGTACATGCGGTTCAGGGTCAGCGACAGCGCGTCGTTGATCACCAGCGAGCCGCTCATCCACTCCGGGGTGGTCACCGAACGGTTGAGGGGGGAAATCACCGTGCGCACCAGTTGCTGCAGAATCAGGCTGACACCGAAGGTGGCCAGCAGGGTTTCCAGCGGGCGGCCTTTGAGGTGCTGGATCACGCTGCGTTCGATGGCGATGCCCGCCAGCGCCGCGACCAGAAAGCCGGCGGGAATGGACAGGATCAGCGCCAGCCCGGGCTGGCCCGGTAACAGCTGCTGCATGCCCCAGGTGGTGTAGGCCCCCAGCATGATCAGTTCGCCGTGGGCCATGTTGATCACGCCCATCACGCCAAAGGTGATGGCCAGACCAATGGCCGCCAGCACCAGCACCGAGCCGAGAGACAACCCGAAATACAGGGTCTCCGCAACGCGGTTCATTTGCAGTTTCTGCTCGATAGAGACCAGCGCCTGTTTGGCGCGAGCGGCGGCTGCGGGGTCATCCCCGGCCACGGCGTTATTGAGGGCGGCGCGGGCGTTACTGTGGAGGCTTCCGGTCAGTACGTCGATGGCCTCGACCCGGGCCTGGGAGTCGCCCTGCTCCAGCTGGTAAATGGCAACGGACTCTTCAATGCGATTGCGAACCGGACCCGGCAGGTCCCGTTCCAGTAATTTGTTCAGTGGGTTCACCACACTGTTGTTCACTTTGCCCATCATGGCTTCGGCGGCGTTTTCCTGAACTTCGGGGTCGTCCGAATACAGGTCCAGCATGGCCAGCACGCCTTCCAGTTTGCCGCGGATGGCATTATTGATGTTCACCCGGTCCAGCTCCCGTCGGGAGATCTCGCCCAGGTTGTCACCGGTAAGCGGGTCGGCAATGGTCCAGTTGCGGCCTACGTTGCGCAGCACTTCCACCACCTGCCCGGTGTTTTTGTTGCGACTCAGACGGTTATTGCCATAAGCATCCAGCCAGTCTCGGGCGCGGGGATCACCGCTGTCGACAATGGCTTCAATGGCGGCGTCGATTTGCCGTGGGGAGGCGTCGGCCAGGTCCGCGAGCAGCGCCTGACCGGGGTCGGCTTTTACCGGGCTGGCGACGATGAATGCGAGTGCCAGCAGCACGGTCAGGCCCAGGCGTTTGAGACAAGGGGATGCGAGCCATCGGGAGATGCCCATGTGTCCGTCCTGTTGTTGAAGAGAAAGGATGGGTTCGGAACTCGGGAAACACCCGGGGCGCTCACGCGGCCCCGGGGTTCATTCTGCGAGATGTGATCGGCAGATCAGTCAGCGTCGGCCAGGGCCTGCTCGCCGGCAGAGGCGCCACAGGTGCCGGATTTGACGTTGAAGTTGCCGCACTTAAGCGGCGCACGCCAATCGGCAATCAGGTCACGGGAACCCGGCAGGAAGTCAGACCAGGCATCACCCGCCACGGTGGAGGAGGTTTCCCACACCACGGAGAACTGGCCGTTGTCCTGAATCTCGCCGATCAGCACCGGCTTGGTGATGTGGTGGTTCGGCATCATGGTGGCGTAACCGCCGGTCAGGTTGGGAACGGCCACGCCGATGATAGCGTCTTTCACCGCGTCCACATCGGTGGTGCCGGCTTTCTTCACCGCTTCCACGTACATGTTGAAGCCAATGTAGTGAGCTTCCATGGGGTCGTTAGTCACGGCTTTCTCGTCGCCCTTGTACTCAACCCAGGCGTCGATGAAGTCGTAGTTGGCGTCGCTGTCCACGCTCATGAAGTAGTTCCATGCGGCCAGGTGACCCACCAGCGGACCGGTGTCGATACCCGCCAGTTCCTGCTCGCCCACGGAGAAAGCCACCACCGGGATGTCGGAAGAGGCGATGCCCTGGTTGCCCAGCTCACGGTAGAACGGCACGTTGGCGTCGCCGTTGATGGTGGAAACCACTGCGGTCTTCTTGCCGGCGCTGCCGAACTTCTTGATATCAGACACAATGGACTGCCAGTCGGAGTGACCGAAAGGCGTGTAATTGATCATGATGTCGGCTTCGGCCACACCCATGTCTTTCAGGTAGGTTTCCAGAATCTTGTTGGTGGTGCGGGGGTATACATAGTCCGTGCCCGCCAGAACCCAGCTCTCAACGCCCAGCTCGTTCTTCAGGTAGTCCACCGCCGGGATGGCCTGCTGGTTCGGCGCGGCACCGGTATAGAACACGTTTTCTGACGACTCTTCACCTTCATACTGCACCGGGTAGAACAGCAGGCCGTTGAGCTCTTCCACCACCGGCAGTACCGACTTGCGGGACACTGACGTCCAGTTGCCGAAAATCACGTCTACCTTCTCTTTTTCCAGCAGCTCACGGGCTTTCTCGGCAAACAGCGGCCAGTTGGAGGCGGGGTCGACCACAACGGCTTCCAGCTGACGGCCGTCTATGCCGCCTTTGGCGTTCTGCTGTTCGATCAGCATTTCCATGGTGTCTTTCAGGGCGGTTTCACTGATCGCCATGGTGCCGGACAGAGAGTGCAGGATGCCAACCTTGATGGGATCTTCCGCGGCCATGGCGTGGAAGGATACCGACAGCGCCAGAGCAGAGAGGCCCAGCTTCACGTGTTTTTTGATGCTCATGTTGTGAGTCCTTTTACTTTGTTGGGTTTTACCTGATAGAGAGTGTCGTTCGTCGTAAACGCACTTCCCTCTCTGCATCTGCTGTTCCACATTGCCCATATATTCCGCAAAAACAGCAACTTATCTAGTATACAAGCAGATCGATTCGTACCCGGCCAGCACCAAACCCCCCTTAACTCACTGTTTTACGGTTCTGTTTTGGTGCGCCCGCACCGGCTTTGGGCGCTCACTTTTGGAGCGCCATTTCCGCAAAAAACACTATCCAACTGTTTTTAAACGCTTTTAAAGAAAGTTTGTCAAATGGCACGGGCATTGCCAATCAGGATGTATACAAGATGACAAACTGCACGAGGACAACCCATGCCTTCAACAACCGGATGGACACTGCATGACTGGCGCGCCGCCTACGGTCAGGGCCAGTCGCCGGAGTCCCTGCTGGGCGAATTGCTGACCAGCCTGGATACCACCCCTAATAAAGACGTGGCCTGGATCTCCCTGATCGATCAGGCCGGCCTGAAGAAAGCGCTGGCGGATCTGGACCAGCTGGCGCAACAGTCCGGCGGTAATCGGGCAGCGCTGCCTTTGTATGGTGTACCGTTCGCAGTGAAGGACAACATTGATGCTGTGCGTTTCGAGACCACCGCTGGTTGCCCTGCCTACGCCTATACACCCCAGCAGGACGCCGCCACCGTCGCCCGCCTCAAGGCCGCCGGCGCCATCCTGATTGGCAAAACCAACCTGGATCAGTTCGCCACCGGGCTGGTGGGCACCCGCTCGCCGTACGGAGCGGTGCCCAACACCTTCAAACCGGAAGTGGTCAGCGGCGGTTCCAGCTCCGGTTCCGCGTCGGTGGTGGCCCGCGGGCTGGTACCGTTTGCCCTGGGGACCGACACCGCCGGTTCCGGCCGGGTGCCGGCGGGGCTGAACAACCTGGTGGGGCTGAAACCCACCAAAGGTCAGTTCAGCATTGAAGGCGTGGTGCCGGCCTGCAAGTCCCTGGATTGCGTGTCGATCTTTGCCCTGACGGTGGGCGACGCCGGGGCCGTGCAGCAGGTAATGGCCGGCTATCAGCCGACCGATGCGTTCTCCCGCCAGGCGCCTACCACCCTGCCCGACGATGCACCGGCCATTCGCCGGAACGGCCCCATCAAACGCCTGGCCATTCCCGAACAGCCCCAGTGGTTCGGGGATCAACAGGCGGAAGCGGCCTGGAATACCGCCCTCAGTAACTGGCGCCAGCAGGATGTGGAGCTGGTGCCGTTGGATTTTGCGCGGATGTCGGAACTGGCGGCACTGCTGTACGAGGGCCCCTGGGTCGCAGAACGCCACGCGGCAGTGGAAGGGTTTATCGCGGAGCACGCCCGCGAGATGAATCCGGTGGTGAAAGGCATTATCGAAAAAGCCGCCAACTTCACCGCCACCGATGCCTTCAAGGCCCAGTACCGCAAGGAAGAGCTGGTGCGCGCCATTGATGGACAACTGCAGGATATCGACGCCCTGCTGGTGCCTACGGCCCCTACCGCCCCGACTATTGACGCGGTGAATGCGGACCCGGTCACTCTCAACAGTCAGCTGGGCACTTACACCAATTTCGTCAACCTGGCGGATTTCTGTGCCCTGGCGGTGCCCGCCGGTTTCCGCGACGACGGCCTGCCTTTCGGAGTCACCCTGATCAGTGGTGCCTGGAAAGACGCCGAACTGCAGAGGCTGGCCAGCCAGTGGCTGAACGCCCACCCCACCCCGCTGGGCGCTACCGACCTGAACCGCCCCATCGAAGAACCGGCCGCCCCGATGCCGGCGGACACCATTACCGTCGCCGTGGTGGGTGCTCACCTCAGCGGCATGCCCCTGAACACCCAGCTCACCGAGCGCAACGCGGTGCTGCTGGAGCAGACCACCACTTCAGCCAACTACTGCCTGTACGCCCTGCCCAACACCACACCGCCGAAACCGGGGCTCAAACGGGTTGGCCCGGAAAACGGCCGCGAAATGATCGTGGAGGTGTGGCAGATGGCCAGCTCTGAGTTCGGCTCCTTCGTTGACCTGATTCCGGCGCCCCTGGGCATCGGCAACGTGGAGCTGGCCGATGGCCGCTGGGTCAACGGCTTTATTTGCGAAGGCTACGGCTTCGAAGGCGCCCGGGACGTGACCGAATTCGGCGGCTGGCGCGCCTTCATCACCGCCCTCAAATCCGGACAGGCATAAGGAGAGCCCAACCATGTTCAGCAAAGTATTGATTGCCAACCGCGGTGAGATCGCCGTACGCACCATTCGCACCCTCAAGGCCATGGGGGTGGGCAGCGTTGCGGTTTACTCCCATCAGGATCGCCACAGCCTGCATGTGACCAGTGCCGACGAAGCCGTGGCCCTGACCGGCAATGGCGCCAGCGAAACCTACCTCGACAAGTCACAGATTCTGGCCGCCGCCAAGCAAACCGGCGCAACCGCCATTATTCCCGGCTACGGCTTCCTGTCAGAGAACGCGGACTTCGCCGAAGCCTGCGAAGCCGAAGGCATTGCTTTTATCGGCCCCACCCCCACACAGATGCGGGAATTCGGCCTGAAGCACCGGGCGCGGGAACTGGCGGAAGCCGCCGGCGTGCCCCTGGCTCCCGGCAGCGGTTTGCTGAATAGCCTGGACGAAGCACTGGGCGTGGCAGACAACCTGGGCTACCCGGTGATGCTGAAAAGCACCGCCGGCGGCGGTGGCATCGGCCTTACTCGTTGCAACAGCGACAGCGAACTGCGGGAAGCCTTCGAAACCGTGCGCCGCCAGGGCCAGAGCTTCTTCAACGACAGCGGCGTGTTCCTTGAGCGCTTCATCGCCCGCGCCCGCCACGTGGAAGTGCAGATGTTCGGTGACGGCGAAGGCAATGTGGTCGCCCTGGGCGAGCGGGATTGCTCCCTGCAGCGCCGCAACCAGAAAGTAGTGGAAGAAACCCCGGCCCCGAGACTCCCGGCGGCCACCCGCCAGAAGATGCTGGATGCCGCCGTGTCCCTCGGCCAGTCCGTCAATTACCGCTCCGCCGGCACCGTGGAATACATTTACGACGAGGAGCGGGACGAATTCTACTTCCTGGAAGTGAATACCCGCTTACAGGTGGAGCACCCTGTGACCGAGTCCGTCACCAGCCTGGACCTGATCGAGTGGATGCTGAAAATCGCCGCTGGCGAGAGCCCGGACCTGGCTGGTTTCCAGCCAAAACTGAACGGCGCGTCCATGGAAGTGCGCATCTACGCCGAAGACCCACTGAAAGACTTCCAGCCCTCCCCCGGCGAACTGACGGATGTGTACTGGCCGGAGGACGGCGTGCGGGTCGACACCTGGGTAGAAAACGGCAGTGAAGTGTCGGCCCACTATGACCCGATGATCGCCAAGCTGATCGTGCACGGCAAAGACCGCGACGACGCCCTGGCAAAACTGCAGGCAGCGCTGGCGGAAACCCGGCTGATGGGCATTGCGACCAACCTGGATTACCTGCGCCAGGTAGTGGCCCAGAAGAGCTTTGCCGACGGCGTTGTGTCTACTCGCGCGCTGGAGACCTTCGAGTTCAAACCGTCGGTGGCCGAAGTGGTCAAACCCGGCACCTACACCACGGTGCAGGATTACCCCGGCCGCGTGGGTTACTGGAACATCGGCGTGCCACCCAGTGGCCCGATGGACGACTACGCCTTCCGCATCGCCAACCGCATCGTTGGTAACCACCACGAAGCGGCGGGGCTGGAAGCCACATTGATCGGCCCCAGCCTGAAGTTCCACAAGGACTCGGTAGTGGCGCTGACCGGCGCACTGACCGAAGCCACGCTGGACGACAAACCGGTGGAATTCTGGAAACCCATCACTGTCAAAGCCGGTCAGGTGCTGGCCGTCGGCAAAGCCATCAAGGGCTGCCGCACTTACCTCTCCGTCCGCGGCGGCTTTGATGTACCAGTGTATCTGGGCAGCCGTTCCACCTTCGCCCTCGGCCAGTTCGGCGGCCACGGCGGCCGGCCCCTGCGCCCCGGCGACATGCTGGGCATCAGCCAGATCAACCTGCCGGCCTGCACCACCACCGCCCCAACCCACGACGCCGCCCCGGCGGACCCGGACCTGATCCCGTCCTACCCGGATCATTGGGAAATCGGCGTGCTCTATGGCCCCCACGGTGCCCCGGACTTCTTCACAGAAAGTTCCATCGAGAAATTCTTCCAGCAAGACTGGGAGGTGCATTACAACTCCAACCGCCTGGGCATCCGCCTGAACGGCCCGAAACCCGAATTTACCCGGGAAGACGGCGGCGAGGCCGGCCTGCACCCATCCAACATTCACGACTGCGAATACGCCATCGGCTCCATCAACTTCACTGGCGACATGCCGGTGATCCTCACCAAGGATGGCCCCAGCCTCGGCGGCTTCGTGTGCCCGGTCACCATCGCCAAGGCCGAGCTGTGGAAAGTCGGCCAGGTCAAACCCGGCGACACCATCCGCTTCGTCGCCATTGATAACGACACCGCGGTGAAACTGTCCGAACGCCAGGAACTGGCCATCGCCAGCCTGATGGCGCCACCGGAAGTCGCTCTGGTTGCGCCCCAACTGGCACCGCTGAGCGACCTGTCCGCCACCATCCTCGCCCACCTTCCCGAGAAAGACGGCCGCCCGGAAGTCACCTATCGCCAGGCCGGCGACCAGTACATTTTGCTGGAGTACGGTCCCAACGTGATGGACCTGGGCGTGCGCATGCGCATTCACGCGCTGATGGAAGCCATCGCCGACGTGCAACCCGGCGGCCTGCTGGAACTCTCCCCCGGCGTGCGCTCGCTGCAATTGCGCTACGACGCCCGCTTGCTGTCACAGCAGGCATTGATGGAATACCTGCTGGACCTGGAAGAAACCCTGCCGCCCACAGACGAGCTGAAAGTACGCAGCCGCGTGATCCACCTGCCCATGGCCTTCGAAGACAGCGCAACGCTCGAAGCGGTGGACAAATACCGCCAGTCCGTCAGAGACACCGCACCCTGGCTGCCCAACAACGTCGACTTCATGCAGCGGATAAACGGCTTGCCGACGAGAGAGGAAGTGCGGGACGTGCTGTTCTCCGCCCGGTATCTGGTGCTCGGCCTCGGCGACGTATATCTGGGTGCCCCCTGCGCCGTTCCGCTCGACCCAAGGCACCGGTTGCTCACTTCGAAATACAATCCGGCCCGAACCTACACGGCGGAAGGCACCGTTGGCATCGGCGGCGTCTACATGTGCATCTACGGCATGGACTCCCCTGGTGGTTACCAGCTGGTAGGCCGCACCCTGCCAATCTGGAACAAATACCTGAAGAACCCCCAGTTCGCCGAAGGCGCCCCCTGGCTGCTAAGGTTCTTCGATCAGGTGTGCTATTACCCGGTGACAGAGCCTGAGCTGGACGAAATGCGCGATCAGTTCCGCGCTGGTCAGCTGGAAGTGAAGATTGAGGAAGAAACCTTTGATCTGAAATCCCATCAGGCTTTCCTGGACGCCAATGCCGACTCCATCGCCGATTTCCGGAAACTTCAGAAGGCGGCCTACGCCAAAGAAGTGGCCCTGTGGAAAGACAGCGAGGCGGAAGAGCTCGACAAACTGGCGAAAGCACCGCCAAAAGCAGATGTCTCCGACCTGGAGAAATTCGGTGAGCTCATCAGTGCCGAAATCGCCGGAAACATCTGGAAATGTCTCGTTAAGCCCGGTGACATCGTGGCCGAAGGTGATCCATTAATCATCGTAGAAGCTATGAAAATGGAGTTCGAAATAAACGCGACCCTTTCCGGAGAAATCAGTGCATTGCATACTTCCCCCGGAAAGGCCGTAACCCCTGGCGAACCAATACTAAGCATTAAGGTTTAGAGGACTCCAGCACCAGAGTATGTAGCGGTGGTGGGGGGAGTCTTTTTTCAAAACGTCGCCTGTCTGAGCAAAGCGAGTTTAAGCGACGTTTTTAAAAAAGACTCCCCGCTCCGCCGCCACCCCCAAAGTGCAGTGCGATAGTCATCAGAAGAGCACCATCATGACCAGAAAACCCGCAGCAAAACGCAAAGAGAGTATGGCCGATCGGGTATACGAAGCCCTTAAAGAGGACATCTTTGAGTTTCGGTTGATTCCTGGTGACAAGTTCAGCGAAGGTGATGTCGGCACCCGACTGAGCGCCAGCCGAACGCCTGTAAGGGAAGCACTTTATCGCTTGCAGCGAGAGGGGTATGTGGAGGTTCTTTTCCGCAGTGGCTGGCAGGTCAAGCCGTTTGATTTTCAGCAGGTCGAGGAACTCTATGATCTGAGGATTACGCTGGAACGGGCCGCCATGCACAAGATCTGCGCTCTGGACGAACAGCCTCAGGCCGTGCGAACGCTAACCGCGATCTGGAATCCGGATCATCCGTCAGAACGAGCGGTCGGCAGCACCGTGCGGGCACTGGATGAAAGCTTCCACTGCGACCTGGTCGCAGCCGCCGGCAACCGGGAGATGACCCGTATCCATCGGGAGATCACCGACCGGCTGCGAATCATTCGTCGGCTGGATTTCACCCGGGACGACCGGGTGGATGCCACCTACGTGGAGCACTCGGAGATTCTGGCCGCCATCCGCTCCGGCGAAGCCACCGCCGCCGCGGACAAACTCACGCAGCATATTCGCACCTCCCAAAAGGCCGTTCGCGAGATCACCATGGAGCGAATTCGCGAGGCGGCCGCGGCCCATCGGGGCGGGCAAAATATTGCCTCGGAGACCGCATAAATACTGAATTCAGGTTCATTTTCGGGCCACGCCAACGGCTCACGAGTCTGTGGGATATATCGCACAACAGCGGGAGCAATTGTCCGATATGTGCAGATCAGGCCATCTGTAGAATGCTCATTGTCAGGGATGACAAGCCAGCAAGGAACGTTGGTCAAGGATGATGACTCCAGGGATTTGGAGCAGCCCACGGATCAGGGCAGACAGGGACGACCACCAGGGATGAAGCACACAGGACGTGTGTAGCCTGAAGGATCAGGCGGGGGTCAGCCACGGACAAGGGATCACAGGGAAGGTGGTCCTGTTCCGTGCACTTTTTTGCCTTCCAGTTCTTGCTCACCTGCAACAATCTTCCGACCAGCGAACGTCCTGCTGACTGCGTTCTGGCATCTAACCATAACGAAAGTATTCAGACTCAGGAGCTCACGCCCATGAAATCCACGCCAATGATGGCCACACTGGTTCTTCTTTTCAGCCTGCTGTCCGGCTTCGCCTACGCCGAACCGGCCGCCGTCAACATCAACACTGCCGATGTGGAAACCCTCGCCAGCCTGAACGGCATTGGTGAGAGCAAGGCCCAGGCCATTGTCGCTTACCGCGAAGCCAACGGCCCTTTCCAGTCCGCCGACGACCTGGTCAACGTCAAAGGCATTGGTGAAGCTACCGTTGCGAAGAACGCCGACAGCCTCGCCATCGAGTAAGCATTGCCCAGCGGAGCCACCGGCTCCGCGACCTTCTGCCGCTGGCGTTGCCCGGATCGCACTGATAATCTCACGCCCTTGCTCAACACCAAGCCAGGTCGCTATCCGATGATTCACGGTGCACTTCTTATTGCCCTCGCCGCCTTGCTCTGGGCCACAACCGGTATCGTGGCCAAGTTCCTGTTCACCGGAACCGAACTGCAAGCCATCACCCTCGGATTTTTACGCCTCGCGGTCGCGCTGCCTTTCTTTTTCGTGCTGATGCTCCGGGAACGCCGGGATACAACCGGCCAGCCCTCAGCGCGCCAGCGGCCGCCGGGGATCACCCTGAAAGCCTTGCTGCCACTGGCGGCCCTCGGCCTGTTTCAGGCCTGCTATCAAGGCAGCTATCTGATTGCGGTGGACCTGACCGGGGCCGGCATTGCCACCCTGATTGCCCTGTGTCTGGCGCCGGTGCTGGTGGCCATCATGGCCGCGCCGCTGCTGGGTGAAAGACCGGGGGTGATCACCGTGCTGGCATTGGTGGCGGCGATTATCGGCACCTCCATGCTGGTCGTCAGCGACATGGATACCGCCGGGGAGCTTCGCCTGGCGGGCATTCTGGTGGCCGTCTTTGCCGCCGTGGTGTACGCCGGCTTCACCCTGACCAGCCGCCACACCTCCACCGGCACGCCGGTGTTCACCACCGCTTTTATCTGCTTCGCCACTGCGGCACTGATCCTGCTGATGGTGCTGCTGGTCACCGACGGCTTTGACGGTATCGAAACGCTGGGCATCCGGCACTGGCTGATGGTGGGCTACATTGGCGTGGTACCCACCTGCATCGGCTATCTGAGCTTTTTTGCCGGTATGAAAACCACACCTGCCACTTTGTCCAGCATCATCGTGACGCTGGAACCGCTGTTCGTCGCCTTGCTGGCGTGGATAATTCTCGGGGAGGTGCTGGGGGTTATCGGTGTGCTTGGCGCGGTGATCCTCACCGCTGCGGTCATCGTGGCCTCGCAGAGCAGCGCCAGAACCCTGCCCGGCGCAGTGCGAGCAGATGACCACCCGATCAGCGGGCGTCAGGCCGACTGACGCCCGCCTGTCAGCCGTCTTTGCGCTGCTTTTCCAGCATGTTCGGCTGCAGGATCTCAATCCAGTAACCGTCGGGGTCCTTGATAAAGGCCAGGCCTTTCATCTTGCCGTCGTCCGGCTTCTTCACAAACTCCACCCCGAGCGTTTCAAAACGCTCACACGCGGCGTAGACGTCCGGCACCGCCACGCCGATGTGGCCAAAGCCCTGGGGTTCGTCATTGCCGTTGTGGTAGCTGAAATCCGCATCGTTTTCGGTACCCCAGTTGTGGGTCAGCTCCAGCATGGCCTCGCGGCCGAAGATGAAAGTGGTTCGGTGGGCGTCGTCTGTCGGCACGGTGCTTGCCTGGCGGTCGTCCAGGTAGGCGAGGAAGTACAGGGTGAATTTCATCTCGGGGAAATCGAGCTTCCGCACCAGGCGCATGCCCATCACGCGGGTGTAGAAATCCATAGAGCGCTCGGGGTCTTTGATACGCATCATGGTCTGGTTGAAAACGTAGCCTTCTGTCTCCGGAACCGGTGCTTCGTGCAGGCCGGCGGCCTGTTCAAAGTGCTTGGGCATGGTTTTTCCCTTTGTTAATTGCTTGGGTTAAACGATATACCTGCGTGCGTTACCGGTGGATTTCAAGGGTGCTTCAAGGGGACCAAAAAAGGCCCCGCAGTCAGAGACCGAACCTGCGGGGCCTGAAAGGGCCAGTTTCCTGGCACACGCTTCAGAGACGCTCTGAAGCCTCTGGAGAGGCTCAAGAAGCCAGCTGATGCTCCTCACCCCGGTAATACGCCTCCACCCGGGGGTTCATAACGCGCTTCCAGAGGGGCGGCACCATAGCCAGGACGATCATGGCGGAGTAGCCGGCCGGCAGCTGGGGCGCGATGTCATGGTGACGCAGCACCTGGTAGCGGCGCTTGGCGAACGCGTGGTGATCGCTGTGGCGCTGAAGCTGAAACAGGAACACGTTGGTCAGGAAGTAGTTAGAATTCCAGCTGTGCTCGGGAGTGGTGCGCTCATAGCGGCCGTTGTCCAGCTTGCGACGATGCAGGCCGTAATGCTCGAGGTAGTTGACGATCTCCAGCAGGGTGAAGGCGAAGAAGCTCTGACCCAGGAAGAAGGCGGCGCCGAGCCAGCCGAAGGCCAGGGTGAAGCCAATACCTACCAGTGCACTGATGCTGTACCACCAGATCAGCTCGTTGCGCCAGCTCAGGGCTTTGTGACCTTTGCGCTGCAGGCGCTGGGCCTCGAGCTTCCAGGCGTTGAGGAAGTTGCGCACGTAGGCCTGGGGCAGGAACTGGTACAGCGACTGGTTGTAACGTGACGACGACGCATCTTCCGGGGTAGACACGTGCACATGGTGACCTCGCAGGTGCTCCACCTTGAAACCGGCGTAGCAGACCAGTGACAGCAGGAACCCGCCGGCCCAGGTTTCCAGGCGGTCGTCTTTATGGATCAGTTCGTGGGCGACGTTGATGCCCAGCCCCCCGACGATGCCGATGGATACCACCCACCCCAGACCGCCAGCCACGCTGAAAATACCGGAGGCCAGCGTCGCCATGCCCCACACCAGCAGGACCGCAAAGCCGGCAACCCAGCCCAGGGTGATCACGCGGTAGAAGGCTTCGCCGTTCATCACCGGCACGTCGGTTTTCTCATCCGGGTTCAGGGAATCCTTGCCCAGCAACATGTCGAGCACCGGAATGATGCCGAACACCACCACCGGCACGCCCCACGCAAACATGTTCAACAGATCGGTGGCCTGGCCGGCGGCCAGCAGCAGCGGTGGCAGTATCAGCGGCACCATGGCAATGAGGTAGCTGTATTTTTTCAGGGTAAGCAGCACCTTGCGGCGTGCGCTTTCACTGTTGAAACCGATGGACCGGGTACTCATAAAATGAACCTCGCTTGATTTCCCGTTATGCTTTTCCTGATTATTGTCCTACAATATAGCAGTCGTCAATCTATTTGATCGTTTTTTTCATTACCGAAACAAAATTGCGACACGGATCAATACTTTGACTCCTTCTGCGAATCTCTCCTTTGGCAAGGCTGTGGTAAACTCATGAAAGACGCACCCATGGATAGCGGCCCCTCGCCCACTGCGGCGAGCCGGCTAAAACAATCGGTTCAGAGAGCCATTATGGATTTTCAGGTTCCCAACACCCTCGCGGAACAGATCGCGAATTACCTTGCCGAGCGCATCATGACGGGCCGGATCCGGCCTGGTGAACGCATTCATGAGGCCACCACGGCCACGGAGCTGAAGGTGAGCCGCGCTTCCGTCAAGGAGGCGCTGTACACCCTGGAGCGGTGGCACCTGGTTGAAATCACTCCACGCAAGGGCGCGTCGGCCTCCAAGCTGGACCAGGCCCACGCCTCGGAGCTGTACGACGTCTACATGCACTTGCTGATGATGCTCGCGGCGCGGGTCAGCGAGCGCTGGCAAGAGAAGGACAAGCAGCCGATGATGGATGTCGCCCGCAACGTGATCGAGCAGATGAACGAGCCCACTGCCAACGTCACTGCCATTGTTGAAGCCAGCTTTGAAGTGATGGAGGTGTGCTGCGAGGTGGTAGGCAACCCGTATCTCACCGAGGCCCTGTCCAATTTCAAGCCGGCGGTCAGCCGCGCCTACTACCTGAGCGCTGAGCGCTACCGCCAGGGCCTGGACCAGACCAGTCAGTTCTTTACCCAGCTGCCCCAAGCTGTTCTGGCGCGGGACGCGGATCGGGCCCAGGCTCTGATCCGGGAATTTGCCGAACATCAGAAAGCCCTGATTCTGCAAGCTCTGGCCTCCTGACACCGGATTCAGGCAGGCCAGGCCGTGTTGTGACTCAGCTCACAGACCTTCTCCACATTCCCGCTTATCGTAACAACGTGTAACCAGACCACATGGATGCTGCACCGGTTCTGCTGTCCCCTGCGGCCATAAAACAATAAACAGGCCGGCGCCTGGCCGGCCCAGATGATTCCGGGGCCACCATGACCAACAAACTCCCCCGCTCTGCCAAACGATGCACCCGCTGTCACCCGCGCTCATGGCCCGTGGCCGCCGCTGCCGTGCTGGTGGCTTTACCCGTCAGTGCGGATTTCCGTCCCCTGGATGACCGCGATATGGGGCACATCACCGGTCAGGCCGGAGTCACCATTGAGCTGGAAACCAAGCTGGATATCGGCAGACTGAGCTGGCGTGACGAGGGCACGCTGAGCGTGAATGACTTGAGCCTGTCCGGCCACGACGGTTCGGTACTGGACAATCTGCAGATCACACTGGACATCGCCGGCGAGGGTGAAGTGCTGGAGCATGGCTTCTCGGAGATCGCCCGCCGAGCCAACGCCGGTCTGCTGGACGCAAGCGACCCGGACGTAGCCGATGCCCTGGCCCGCTATTCCGTGGCCGGTGAATTTGGCAAGCAGTTCAACAGCGGCGACCTGGTGATTCACCTGGGGGCCGTCAACACCGGCGACCCCACCAGCCTTGACGATTACCTGAATGCGATCGACTTCCAGCTGGAGGTGGGCAGCCTGCAGACCGAGGGCAGCGGTGGCAGCACCACGATGTTTTCGGACGTGCTTCTTAAAGGCTATGTGGGCCCCACGGACCTGGTCATCCGCAACGGGGGCGACGCCACCCGAACGCTCTCCAACGGCACGGTGGTGTCAGGGTCTGAGTTGCAACTGGACACCCACTTTGAAGTCACCGACGGCAGCCTGAACTGGGATGTGGCCGACCTGATCTTCATCTTCAACTTCGCGGCAGTTGGCATCGAGGGGCTGCAGATTCATAACCGTCGCGGCGACGATACCCTCGGGCATTTCGGCATGGCCCACGCCACCGCCAGATTCTCCAGAGGCACCAGCGCCGCCTCCGGCAAGGAAGGCCTGTCGATCCATAACGTGGAGTTCCGCGCCGACATCGATATGCCGGTGTTCCGCATTGGTCCCGAAAGTATCGGCAGTGTGTCGTTCACCGACTTCGCCATCACCGACACCACCCTGATGGTGTATGGCCACTAGCGCAACACTGGACAGCGGCCTTACCTCTGCCTGTAAACTGCCCGTCTCTCACTGACGGGCAGGCCATGACGGATTCCACCGACCTTACATACACGAAAAAGACATCCTGGCGGCGGCTCACCCTGTTCAGCCTGATGTTCATCATCCTGACCGGCATCGGGCTGTACGCCGTGTACGACCGGTTCGCCGGGCGAAGCCTGACCTTCGACAGCCGTCTGATCAACCCGGCCACGGTAACAGCGGTGATCGCGTTACTACTGGTCTACTTCAGCGCCGACGGCCTACGCCTGCACTTCACCCTGCGGGCACTCGGGCACCGGCTCCCCCTGCCCGCAATTTTCCGCCTGGTGTTCATTAACCTGTTTTTCTCCAACGTCACACCCATGGCCACCGGCGGCGGTTTCGCGCAGATCTGGTACCTGCATCATCATGGCGTGCCCGTGGGGCGGGCAACCGCAGCCACCACCATCCGAACGGTGCTGGCGGTGGTGTTCATATTCTCGCTCACCCCGGTGTTCCTGCTGACGCTGGACGCGTTCAACGGTCGCTCACTGGGCGGAAACCTCGGTGTCGCCCTGGCGGTTATCATCGCGCTCTACCTGGGATTTTTCGCGGTGTTGCTGTTCCGCACCCGCTGGCTCATCGGCCCACTCAGCGGGTTGCTGGGCATGCTGCATCGCGCCCACCTGATTGGGGAAAACCGCCACCGACGCTGGCAGTTCAAGGCGCGCCGCGAGATGCTGCGTTTCACCAAAAGCTTCAGTGACTACCTGCGAGGTCGGCCGCTGTTTGTCTGGTTGTCGGTGGTTTTTACGGCGGTGTTCCTGCTGAGCCTGTTCAGCTTTCCGGCACTGCTGATGGTCAGTCTGGGATACGAGGTGGACTATCTGGTGTCACTGGGCTTACTGGTAGTCACCACCTTTATTATGTACTTCTCACCCACCCCCGGTGCGTCGGGCATCTCAGAGGGTGTGTTCGGCAGCTTTTTCCGCGATATTCTCTCGGGTAACCACCTGATTCTGGTCATTGTCAGCTGGCGGCTACTGACCATCTATCTGGGCATGCTCATCGGCCTCGTGGTGCTTCAAAGGGAACTGCTCAGACAGCGCAGACATGTGGGAGGAACGGAATGATCCTGCGTAATCCGCTGAAATGGTTGTTTTACGTTTGCCTGCTGATTGTCATTCTGCTGGTGGGCTACAAAGTCTATCTGAATGTTTTCACCGAGGATTACGCCGGCATCCACACCGACCAGGTGGAACGCATCGAGCAGCTGGTGGCGCCCGGCCAGCCGTTCAGCTTTGCGGTAGTTGGCAACATCAACAATTCCGTGGGGGTATTCGAGGAGCGCATGATTCCCCTGCTCAACGATGCCGGCGTCGACTTCATGGTGTCTGCCGGCAACGCCGTCAGCGGTGGCGGCGAAGACAAATACCGGGCCCTGCACGGCACCCTCAGCCACCTCGAAATGCCCTACCTGCTGACCTTCGGCGCCCATGAGTACGAGGATTTCGGCAGCTTCCGCTTCTACGATCATTACGGCCCGCACTTTTTCAGCGTCATCGCCGGGGATGCCCGGCTGATCTTCCTCGACAGCACCGGCAAAACCCCCTGGCAATGGCAGATGCGCTGGCTGGATGATCTGCTGAGCCAGGGCACCTCCCGGGCGCGCCTCGTATTTATTGGCCATCCGCCGTTCAAGCCCGCAAGCAGCCTGCCCTTTGACCGCGACGAGGATTACCTGAGCCCGCCGGAATTTCGCGAAGCCTTGCTGGACATGGCTGACAGACACCAGATTGACCGGGTGTTCTCCGCCAATCTGTCGGCATTCGCTGAAACCGGGCGGGGTAACACCGGATACATTGCCACCGGGGGTGCGGGCGGGCTGGTGCTGAACGACGACACCAGCTTCTACCACTACGTGCGGGTGGACGTTGATGCAGACGGCCAGGTCAGCCACACCCTGCAGCGGGTGGAGGTGGGGCAGGATCCGATTCTCAAACGACTGGAAAGCCTGTGGTTCTTTATTTATTCGTTGTTCTACACCGGCTATCTCAACTTCCTGCTGATTGTTGCGGTGTTTATAGCGGTCACCATCAAGCTGTACGGCGCCATCTTTGTCGGCAAGGACTACTACCCGGACTATGATCTGGACCCCGCGCCCTGGCTGGGCAAGCCGCTGCGGGTGGCCATGTTCACCAACAACTACCTGCCGTTTATCGGCGGCGTCCCCATCTCCATCGACCGGCTTCGGCGTGGACTGGAACAACTGGGTGACGCCCTGCTGATCGTCGCGCCACGATACCGTGGCGAACCCCATGGCGAAACCGGGGTGCTGCGGGTGCCTTCCCTGCTGGCCATGGGTGAAAAACGGGAATTCCGGCTGGCGAACATCTTCCTCGCCCGCATTCGCAAGCAGGTGCGCCGGTTCCGCCCGGATGTCATCCATTTACACCATCCGATCTGGCTGGGTTCATTGGGCCTGTTTATGGCGCGGCGGCTGGGTATACCGGCCATCTACACTTACCACACCCGGCTGGAGCACTACGCCCACTTTGTGCCGCTGCCGGGGATGCTGTTCCGCAACCTTATTTCCCACGCGCTGATCAGGCGGTTCGCCAACAAATGTGACGGCGTGATCGTGCCCACCTACTCCACCGAAGAATATCTGCGCATGATCGGGGTGAAAGCCCCGACCTATGTTCAGCCCACCGGGATCGAGTATCAGCGTTTCCAGGAGGTTGACCCCGCCGAGGTCAGCGATCTTCGCAAGCGGCTGGGGCTGGGCAGAGAAAAGATCTTCATCAGCGTATCGCGGCTGTCGAACGAGAAGAA
Organism: Marinobacter sp. M-5; assembly: GCF_032911545.1. Lineage (NCBI taxonomy): Bacteria > Pseudomonadati > Pseudomonadota > Gammaproteobacteria > Pseudomonadales > Marinobacteraceae > Marinobacter > Marinobacter sp. M-5. Next base: position 577,379 of record NZ_JAWJEK010000001.1, on the reverse strand, counting down.
CATTGATTTCATGATCGAGGCCATCAGCGCGTTACGCCGGGAAACCCGGGTGCCGTTCCGTTTCCTGATGATTGGCGACGGGCACCAGCGGGACCGCCTGCAAGGCAAAATTGAACAACTGGATCTCGCCGGCCACGTAACGCTGGTCGGTGCGGTACCACCCGAGGCGATGGCCACCTGGTACAAGCTGGGGGATGCGTTCCTGTTTGCGTCGAAATCGGAAACCCAGGGCATGGTTATTCTCGAGGCCATGGCCGCCGGACTGCCCGTGGTGGCGGTGCGCTCCAGCGGTATCGAGGATGTGGTTCGCCACGGGGTAAATGGCTTCAAGACCCCGGAAAAGCAGGATCAATGGCGTGCCTGCGTCAGACAGCTGCTGGAAGATGACGACCTCCGCGCTGAGTTGGCCACCCAGGCGCTGGCCTTTGCCGAAGACTTTTCAGTAGAACGTTTCGCTGACGACGTGCGGCATATTTACGCCACCACGCTGGCGCTGGTGGACAAGAAACGGAAGCGCCGTCGCTCCGGAACCTGACGCGGCGATTTCGCCGGCGGCGCTGATCGGTTTACACTGGAAACACGTATTTTCTGTGTATATTCACGACCGGAGAGACAGCGTGAGCGGCATCCCCGTTGGAATCAGCACCTGCTTGTTGGGCAAGGAAGTTCGCCATGATGGCGGGCATAAGCATTCCCGTTACTGCACCCAGGTGCTTTCCAGACATTTCGAATTCCGCGCCATCTGCCCCGAGCTCGAGGCCGGGCTGGGCGTGCCCCGGCCCGCGATTCACCTGCGCGAACACGACAACGGGCTGCGGTTGATTGAAACCCGGGGCGCCGCCGACCATACCCCCGCCATGCAGACGTTCATTGACCGGATCCTGCCGGAGCTGGCTGACCTTCGTGGCTATATTCTGATGGCCAAGTCGCCCAGCTGTGGCATGGCGCGTATCAAGGTGCACAATGAGGAAGGCCGGGTTACCCGCCGGGATGGCCGGGGCATGTTCGCAGACGCGTTAATTCGCGCCTACCCACTCATGCCGGTGGAGGAAGAGGGCCGCCTGAACGACGACAAGCTGCGGGAAAATTTCATTGAGCGGGTGTTCGCCTACGACGACTGGATGCAGAACGTGGCGGGAGCCAACCTCTCGGCAAAAGCACTGATCGAGTTCCATACCCGCCACAAGTTTCAGCTGCTGGCCCATTCGGAACGGCTGTATCGCCAGCTCGGCCCCATGCTCAGCGACCTGAAATCCGAGCCCCTGGCGGATCTGGCGGATCGCTACATTCAGGGTTTTATGGAAGCCATGGGCCGCCGAGTCAGCCGTGGCTCCCACGTTAACGCTATGCAGCACCTGATGGGCTATCTGCGGGATTCCATGGCGGACGAAGACCGCAAGGTGATGATCGAGCAGATTAAGGCTTACCATCGCGGCGAGGTGCCCTTAGTGGTCCCGATGACCCTGCTGCGCATGGCGCAGCGCCGGGAACCGGTGGACTATCTGAGCACTCAGCACTACCTGACGCCCTATCCCGATGAACTGGGACTGCGCAACCGGGTGTAATACCGCCGGGTCACGCCAAAGAAAAACGGGCCCGTCAGGGCCCGTTCTCGTGTTGGCTGGCTGAGATCAGAAGCCGTAGAGCACTGAGATGGAGGTTTCGGTGTCGGTGTCGTCAGAATCCGGCGGCGCGTCCGACACGTGCTTGACCCGGTAGGCCACTTTCATCGACAAATTGCCAACAATACTGGCCTGGATCGAGGTTTCCGATTCAGTAATGACGTTGTTCTCATCAAGGCCGATTTCGGAGCTCAACTTCTGGCGAAACAGAGACGTTTCGGAGAGACCGTAATCGAACTGGGCAGCCAGTCGCGCGATGGCCTCTTCCTCTTCCCGGTTTCCGTCCTCGTCCGGCTCCTCCAGCTTATTGAACCGGTAACCGAGACCGGCCGACAGGTCGAGGAACGTGCGGTCATTCCAGTTCAGGAAGCGGTTACCGTAACCGGTCGTGGCCGATGACTGGAAATCGTACCCGGAGAACCGGTCGTCCTCGTAACCGCCACGCAGGAACAGGTACTGGTGCTCATCAAACTTGTAGTTGGTCTCAAGCTCGGCGCGGTAACGCTCGGCGGTGGTTTCATCCTCTGCTTCGGAATACACCGAGCGGAAGTCACCGCTGTTCCGCCACTTCGTCACTTCGTGAATCAGACCAAGACGGCCGTTCACGTTGGTTTCCTCGGTGTTGCCGGTAGTTTTCAGCACACCCAGCTCCGCCTCACCTTCCCAGTCTCGCGCGTCTGCTGCCGCCAGGGGCGACACCAGAATCGCGGTGATGGCCGTTGCCTGCTTCAGTCCCATGGAATCTCCTTGTTACACGTTCACGGATTTTCCGGTCTGCTCGCCCGCCAGGCTCTTTCGGGCCTGACGTTCCCGCTCCGCTTTCTTGCGGGCCTTGCGCTCGGCAATGGTACGGGCCGCTTCGCCACCCACATGGGCTTCGCCGCGCTCTTCCGCCAGCCGCATCTGCTTTTCCCGTTCGGCAAACCGTGCTTTCTGCTCTTCCGTCAGTGACTCGACGCACTGATGGCAACTCACGCCCTGCTCGTACTCCAGGCGCTGCTTGTCTTCTTCGGTGATTGGCCGGCGGCAGGCGTGGCATTGGTCATAGCCGCCACGTTCCAACCGGTGATTCACGGTCACGCGATCATCGAACACGAAACATTCGCCCTGCCATAGGCTCTGTTCCTCGGGCACCTCTTCCAGGTACTTGAGGATGCCGCCGTGCAGGTGATACACCTCTTCGAACCCTTGCTCTTTCAGAAACGCCGTGGATTTCTCACAACGAATACCGCCTGTGCAAAACATGGCGACTTTCTTGTGTTTTGAAGGGTCCAGATGTTCCTTCACGTACTCTGGGAACTGTCGGAAGGTGTCAGTGGCCGGGTTGACGGCATTTTTGAACGTTCCGATCTCCACTTCGTACTGGTTGCGGGTATCTACCAGAATTACGTCCGGGTCCGAGATCAGATCATTCCAGTCTTTTGCCTGCACGTAGGTGCCAACGATGCGCCTGGGGTCGATCCCCTCAACACCCATGGTGACGATTTCTTTCTTGAGCTTCACTTTGGTGCGCTTGAACGGCTGGATATCCACGAAAGATTCCTTGTAATCAATGCCGTCGAAACGCTCATCGCTGCCCAACCAGGCTTTGACAGCATCAATGCCGCCACGGCTGCCGGCGATGGTGCCGTTGATGCCTTCCCGCGCCAGCAACAAGGTGCCGTGCACGTCTCGCGCAAGCAGCACATCCAGCAACGGCTGGCGAAGGGCTTTGTAATCATTCAGAACTGCGAACTTGTACAGTGCGCAGACAACCACATCCTGACTCATGTCTCTCTCCTGCGGGCCGGACCGTAAATCCGGAGCATGGGGTGAAAAAATCCCCTGTTGCCGGCGATCGCTGGATCGGGAGGCAGACAGGGGACCGAAATTCTAACTAACCGGGCATACCAATCAAGTTAATCCTGATTACCATTTGCCAATTCGCGCTCCACCACGGCAGACAACTGGCCCCAGCCCGGACGGCTCAGGCGGATATTGTCGACCAGCACCGTGGGGGTGCTGGTCACCCGCATCTGCATCGCAACCTGCAGGCTCTGCTCCACCGCTTCCCGGTGCAATTCGGTTGTCATGCAGCGGCGGAAACGGCGCTCCTCGAGACCCAGGTCGCTGGCGTAGCGGGAGAAGGTGGTCAGGGGATCACCGGACCCGCTCCATTCGGTCTGCATGCCATACAGCTCGTCGTGCATTTGCCAATAGGCGCCCTGATCGCCGGCACAGCGGGCGGCCTGGGCGGCGGGCACGGCGTTCTGGTGCTGTTGCAGCGGCAGGTCAAAGTACACAAAGCGGACCTTCCCGGTGTCGACGTATTCCTCCTTCAGCCGTTTGCTGGCGTCCGAGAAGCGTCCGCAGGCAGGGCACTGGTAGTCGGCGAATTCGCGGACCACCACTGGCGCGTCAGCGTCGCCGACGGAAATGCCATAGCGATCAAGCGCTGCGGGGAAGGCGTCTGCACCGGGGGCAGCAACCGGAAGCTCGTCCGACGTTTTGTCCGGCGCCGCCGTCAGGAAGAACACTCCGATGATGGCGGCGAGGATCGCCAGAGCCGTTACGCCGAGCACCAGAGGTTTGCGGCTCTGGGTTTTTTCCGGTGATGGCTGGCCGGTTTCCTTGCGTCGTTTTGCTTCACCCATACGAACTCCTTGTTATTCTCTGCTGTGTTGTTTATTGGTTTTCAGGGGTTTGTGAGCACGCTAAGATCCTTTATATCCTACAAAAGTTCCAACAAAAATTAAGGAATGCTCATGGCTTTGCCTGATTCTCTGAAGAACCGCCTGTCTCTGCCGCTGGTGGCCGCCCCCATGTTTCTGATCTCCGGCCCCGAACTCGCCCTTGCGTGTTGCAAACAAGGCATCGTGGGCAGCTTTCCGGCGCTGAACCAACGCACCAGCGAAGGTTTCGAGCAGTGGCTGATTCAGATGAACAACGAACTTGAGGCGCTCCGTGACGCGGATCCCGACCACCCGCCGGCGCCCTATGCGGTCAATCTTATTGTTCACCGCACCAACCCCCGCTGGCAGGCGGATCTGGAACTGTGTGTGAAACACCGGGTGCCGATTATCATTACTTCGCTGGGTGCAGCCAGCCAGGTGGTTGACGCGGCACACAGCTACGGCGGCCTGGTGTTCCACGATGTGACCAACCAGAAACACGCCCGCAAAGCCGCCGAGGCCGGCGTGGACGGCATCATTGCGGTGGCCGCCGGCGCTGGCGGCCATGCCGGCACCATCAACCCGATCGTCCTGGTGCACGAAATTCGCGATGTCTTTGACGGCGCCATCCTGCTGGCCGGCGGGCTGTCACAGGGTGAGGACATTCTGGCCGCCCGGGCCATGGGGGCCGATCTTGCCTACATGGGCACCCGGTTTATCAACACCGAGGAATCCCAGGCGGACGACGCCTATCGCAACATGATCATCGAAGCGGTGTCCGGCGACATCATTCATACCCCGGCGGTTTCCGGCGTCCCCGCCAGCTTCATGCGCCAGAGCCTGGAAGCGGCGGGCTTCCCGATGGACAAACTGCATCAGGCCGGTGATGTGAACTATGGGGAGAAGCTGAAGCCCATTGACGACGAGGCCAAGGCCTGGAAAACCGTGTGGTCGGCGGGACAGGGCGTGAGCCAGATTCGGGATGTGGTGTCGGTGCAGACCCTGGTGGAGCGTCTTGAGCGTGAATACCGTGAGGCACAGCAGAGGCTGTGTAGCTAGAATGTGCAGCTAGAACGCGAAGCTCGACCCGGGCGAGCCATTCACTGGTCTGTCCCGGGTCGGCAACGGGTAGCGGTCAGTCGTCGCTGTCGTCAGCCCCCTCGTCTTCCAGCTCCACCTCATCGGCGACGTAGTTATTGCTGCCAACGGGACGCTCGCTGTAATCCACCTCAAGCAGCGGGCGCTGGCCCTCGCTCAACAAGTCTTCAATGAAGGCCCGGCTAGTACCCTCGAAAGCCGCATCGTCAGCGGCGATCCTCACCCCCAGTACGGTAATGGTGGTACTATCGATGGCGGTAAGGCGCCCGGTCAGCTCAAACTCGGCATCCTCGATGGACTCCCGCTCGATCTTGACCGCTTCCAGGAACACTGTGCCTGTCTGATCAGACCGCTCAATGCCCTCGACCTCCAGCTCGAAGGCGCCGTTGAGGTCGTTGAACCCGATGCGGCGATCATCCTCATCGTCGCTGATAATCGTCAGCGGGGTGACCTGCACCAGCACACCGCCCACCCGGAAGGACCTCGCCTGGGGATCGATGGACGCTGTGTCCACAGGGCCCTCCACTTCCGCATTGGCATCGCGGATGTCGATTTCCTCTGCTTCCACCCGGCCGTCCGCCAGGAAGTCACCCTCCACCTGAATCAGCAGGCCCGGCTGCAGGTCACTGGCGGTGATGCCGTCATCGAACACGCCGTCGCCGGGTACCACAACGGTCAGGCCATTGATGGTAAAGGTGCGATCAGTTGCGCGGTAGGCGGTGGCAACCGGCCCGGCAAACTCGATGTCATCGCCTTCGCTGCGTTCATAGCGGCGGGCTTCGTCCCGCTCCAGGCTCGTCGCACGAATGGCGGGTTCGCCGTCGAGGGTGACAATTTCACCTTCGGCTTCCACTCGGAACCCCGGCGTTTGCAAATCCGATGGGGTCAGCCCGTCTTCGAACGTTGTATTCTGCTCGTCGAACTCAACTAGGAAACCGTTGATCCGGAACTGGTTCACCCCGACGGTGCCGGGGTCACCGTCAATGCTGCCCTCAATTTCCACCTCACTGGCGGGCCCGTTCAACGCCCCGATGTAACTTGCCCGGTAGTTCCCGCTCGGGAGGCGCCAGCCGCTGACACGAATGACGTCCGCATCGGCCAGTGTTTGCAGCGAGACACCCCGGAAGACGGTCTGCTTGTCCGCGACGATGGTCTGGCCGTATAGGGTGAAGGTCACACTTTCCCGTATGGAACTGTTATCCGGGTCAGCGACCGCCACCAGATTACCGATCTCGCCGCGGAAGGTGTCATCGTATTCCACCCGCTCAGCGGTACCCGTGCCATCGCTGCGCCACTGGCCATCAACCCTCAGGATCATGCCTTTATCAAGCTGGCTTTCCGTGGTGATGCCGTCATCGCTGGCGACATTGCCGTCAGTTTCGAAGCGGATGCCGTTAACGAACACACTGCCGAATCCGGACACCGGGCCAACGCTGGCTCCGGTGCCGCGAATACCGCCGTCGGCCACACCAATACCACCGTCACCACCTCCGCCACCACACGCGGCAAGCAAGGCGGCGCTGAGTGGCACCGCAGCCAGAGTCAGGTGGCGGATCGAGAATGTCGATTTCATTGATTGCTCTCCATGTCCGGATCCGGCTGTAACGGCTCCTCGAAATAGAAAATACTGACGCCGGTTCTGACCGACTCCCCGGTCTGGTCCTTGCCCCCGGCACCGGCGATGTCCCGGTCGTGGGGGCCCAGCCACTGGTCCAACTGCTCAAGGAGTTCCTGGGACCGGGCAGCGGCATGTTGCCGCCAACGGGCCATGATTTCCGGCGGAACGTTGTTGTACGTCAGTGTGCGCTGGAACAGGGGCTGACGGTCTGATTCACCACTGACCAGATTATGATCAATCGTAACGATTAAATCCGATACGTCTTCACCGAAGATCTGGAGCATTTCCTCGTTGTCCCCCGCCGGCACATAGGCGCGCTGTTTCAGCACCAGATGGCCGGAATCACCGTCGACCGCCACAACACCCACCCGGACCAGTTCGTCCAGCACCGCTCTGGGCGGCATGTCGCCACTGTAGCGCTTGACCAGCTCGCTGAAGCTCATGGCGCCGTCAAACGCCAGCAGCGCGGGCTCGCCGTCCCGGTTCTGGAACGCGGCGTCATGCACCCAGCCGGAGACCACGCGAGAGGCCCGGTTGGCCTGGCTGGCGGTGGCGTTGCCCGCAGGCTCGCCCGCCAGGTTCTCCCGGTGCCGCCTGACTTCTTTCCGGGTCAGACCGGTCATCACCGCCGCCCGGGAATCCGTGGGTTTCCTGCGTCCGTCGCCAAAATCTTCCAGTGCCGCTTCCACGTAGGCCCGCTTGACCAGGTCCGCAAACTCACCGAACGGTATCCCGTTGCGGAGCAGGAGCCGGGCAAGGGGGCGCAGAATTCGATACAGCGCCCGATGCAGAGGTGGGGTGTCGGAATGTTTCATGTTTGGGATTGTATTCCCATGGCAACATCAAAACCAGAAACACCCGGTGATGTAGTGTTCACCGGGTTTACGCTTCGGTCAGTCGTCCTTTTCGATGTCTTCAATGACGTAGTCACCACCGGCATTAAGGGTGTAGTCCACTTCCACCTCATCGCCCACTTGCAATCCTGAGAGGTCTGAAGTGCCACGCTGCAATTCCAGCCCAAGAACAGTGACGGTGATGTCGGTCACTGCAGTGATCCGGCCTTCCAGCTCAAAGCCATCGTCGCTGTCGTCCTCTCGCTCGACCGTGATGGCCTCGAGAAACCCGCCCTCATCGGAACGCTGGCGACCTTCGACTTCAACGAAATCGCCAACATTCAGAGTTTCAATGTCGCGGGTTCGCAGCGTGATGCGGTCGTCATCGTCATCATCGTCGTCCTCAATCAGCGTGGCGTTGGTCAGAACCACGCGCACCCCACTGACAACCAGGGTCTCGCTGTCAGGTCTGGACTCGATCACGCCCTCCAGCTCGGCGTCGCCATCCCGCGGCTCGATTTCTTCCGCCATCAGCACACCGTTGCGGTATTCACCTTCCACTTTGACCAGCAAACCGTCAGCCAGGTCGCTTTCCCGCAGGCCATCGTCGAACTCGGTGCCGCCATCAACCTGCACCTGAATACCGTTGATGAAGAACGTGCGGCTGGTGGCGTTTATGTCGTAAACACTGCCGGCAATCTCCACGTCGTCGTCATCGTCGAACAGATCGTCTTCGTCGTCGATTTCCCGGGCAATCAGCAGGGTGCCTTCCGCATTCAGACTGCCCTCCGCTTCCACGGACAGGCCGTTTTGCAGATCGCTGGCACTCAGGTCGTCATCGAAAACAGCGCTGGTGTAACTGACCGGAAACCCGTTGAGGGTGAAGGTCTGGGCCTCGGCATCCAGATTCTCCACTACGCCCGCGATTTCCACTTCATTGTCGTCATCAAAATCCACCCCGATGGTCCGAACGCCGACAAAACTGGCGCGGAATGAGCCGTCCGCCAGCGGCCAGCCACTGACCCGTACCCGGTAGGTGTCCGGCGCAACACCGTTCAGTTCAACCGGGCTCAGCCCTTTGAATACGGTTTGACCATCCAGGCGAACCGTCTGGCCGGCAACGGTCAGCTCACCCACGTTTTCCACCTCATCCCAGGTGGCGGCGGTCAGCGGGCCCCGCAGGGTGTCGTCGTAGTCGATCCGTTGAGCCTCACCCTCACCACGGCCATCCCAGCTACCGCGCACCTTGAGGATCATGCCTTTCTCAAGCTGGGTTTCCCGCTCGATCCCATCGTCACTGGTCACTGCGCCGTCTGTCCGGAAGCGCGTTCCATTGACGTAGACGCTGCCAAAACCGGATACCGGCCCGACACTGGACCCGCTGGATGCACTGACGCCGTCCGACCCACCGGAACTGCCGCTTCCACCGCCACCGCAGGCAACCAGTGCACTGACGAGCGCACCACCGAGGGCAAATCTGATCGCTGTAGCCAAGGCATTGTGTTTCATCGTTCTTCTCCAGATTCGTTTTCCGCTTTTCATTTTTGGGATATTTTTCCCATTTACTATTTGGGAATTTAATCCCATTTTTATCGGTTGTCCAGTTTTTGCTCATTAAGAATTTGTGAACTTTTGCCCCCCGGGCGCGTAAGCTCTCCAGACACCATGTGAAAGGAGAGACACCATGCTGGGATTTTTAAAAGGCGATCCGAAGAAGAAACTGCAGAAAGCGTATGAAGACAAGCTCGCCAAAGCGCTCCATGCGCAGCGTAACGGCGATCTGCGAAGTCATGGCACGCTTATGGAAGAAGCGGAGAAAATCTACGCGGAGATACAGGCACTGGAAAAGCAGGCGTGAGCCGGGGAGTTACCACTCCCCCATCAGTTGCCGCAGTTGCTGGTTCAGCCGGTCAACCTCGCGGCGCATCTGCTGAACCTCGTCCAGCAGATCCAGAGACATAGCCAACCCGGGCAGGTTGATATTGAGGTCGTGCTGTAACCGTTGGGCTTTGCGCAGCCGCGCGAGGGCGGCCAGATCAAATTGCCACTGGCGCTCTTCCGGTCCCTCCTCCACCGGGGCAATGATGCCGTAGCTGACAAGCTTGATAACAAACTCCGCATGGCACTCGCCCCGCTCGCAGATTTCGCGCAGGGTGAGGGTCATCTGCGGTTCATCCACGTCGACGGTCAGAATCGAATCTTTCGCGATCATTTCCAGCTCCTCTTACCGAACCTGTACCTGAACCTAAACATGGAGCTTGCTGCGGGGATTGAAGTTCACCTCAGCCTCAGCCAGCGCCTGATAGAGCTTTTCCGCTTGCTCGGAGTGCTGTTCCGGCATCACGATCTGAAGCAACACGATCTGATCCCCCGGGTGCTTGCCCGGTAGCCCCTTGCCCTTGAGGCGAAGCCGGCGTCCGCTGGATGACCCCCTGGGCACCTTCACTTTCACCCTGGAACCCACCGTCGGCACCGTAATCTGGGCCCCCAGCGCGGCCTCCCACGGCGCAATGGGCACTGTGACCACCACATCCCGCCCCTCGACACTGAACAGCGGGTGCGGTGCCAGCTCCACTTCGATCAACAGATCGCCGGCCTCGCCCCCGCCGATACCGGGCGAGCCCTGGCCTTTCAGGCGCAGGTGCTGGCCCTCGCGCATGCCGGCAGGGATTTTCACTTTCAGGTTCTTCTGGCGCGCGACGATGCGGCCATGGTCGTCAGCCTCATGCACCCGGAACGACACCTGCTTTTCACAGCCCTGGAACACCTCTTCCAGAAACAGCGCCAGCCGGGCATGAACGTCTTCTCCCCGCATGCGATTACTCTGGCGGAAACCACGACCGCCGCTGAAACCCTGGCCTGAATTGCCACCGCGGCCCCCGCCGAAGATTTCTTCGAAGAAGTCACTGAACTGGCGGGCATCGGCGTCGGTGTAGCCGCCCCGGCCGAAGCCGGACGCGCTCTGCCAGCCCGGTGGCGGCTCGAACGAGCCGTCGGGCCGGGCACCGTATTTCCGGAGCTCGTCATACTCTGCCCGCTTTTCCGGGTCTTTAAGTACTTCGTAGGCTTCGCCGAGGTCTTTGAATTTGGCGTCGGCATCGTCTTCCTTGCTGACGTCCGGATGGTATTTGCGGGCCAGCTTGCGATAGGCCTTTTTGATGTCCTCAGGGGAGGCAGACTCGCTCACACCGAGTACGGCGTAATAGTCTTTGAAGTCCATGGATTTCCTCATCTACGGTCATTATCAATTCCCGCATTTAGCCTTTAGTATAGGCAGCCGCCGACACTCGGCAATGAACGACCCTGGTTTTTCCTGTAACAACGGCCAACGCACACGGTGCTCCCACATTCCATGATTCAGTCCCCACTCCGACAACCCGGTGTTGCCCGGTCGCGGCTGCTGCAGCTCACGGCTTCTGCCGCTGGCATAAAGACCGACGATGCCAGCCTGCCCTGCGTCGCCGAGCGTCTGGGCCGGTTGTTCGGCCTGGGAGACACCATGAGCCTGGATTCGGCGCTGTCCTTCCGTGGTGGCACGCCCGCCGGAGTAACGCGTGCGGCGGTCGAGCAACTGGCACGGGAACTGGCCACCACCCGTCGGGCATTGGTTGAGCGGATTCAGCGCTACGGGCACGAGACGGAGGCGGACGATCCGGCGGCGTTCGAGCCCTATCTGAACGCCTGGCTTACCCTGCAACGCAAAGTCGCCGCCAGCAGCCGCCAGTTGCGGGACAAGGTCCGCAAGGCGATGAAAGATCAGAGCCCGACCCTGGCCCGGCTGGCGGAGCTGGATGCGGTGTTCGACCACACCATGGCCGGCTACACCAGCCAGTGTTTTTCGCGAATTTCAACGGTGCTGGAACAACGGTTCCAGACCCTGAAAACACCCCCTGAGCAACTCTCCGAGCACGCCCTGCATGCGGGCAACCCACCCACTGACTGGCGCCACCGTTACTGCGAGGAAGCGCAGACTCTGTTACTCGCTGAACTGGATGTTCGGCTGGAGCCGGTGCTGGGGCTGCTGGAGGCCTGCCACAACGAGGCGAGTGATTCACCATGACCAGACTTTTCTTTTTTCTCGCGTTTGCCCTCGGCCTGGCCGTGGCGGCCTGGATTGGCCACAGCTTTCTCGGTTCCGATCGGCTGGCGCTGACCGTGACCGTCATTATTGCTGCGGTGTACGGGCTGGGTTTTGCCGAGCTGACCGGGTTCCGGCGCACGACACACCAGCTGGCCGAACGCCTGCGCTCCGCCCCGGATAACCGCGGGCAGATTGAGCGCTGGCTGTCCGGCTTGCCGGAACCGGTGCAGTTCGCCATACAGAAGCGCCTGGACGGCCACTCCACCGCCTTACCCAGCCCGCAGCTCACGCCCTACCTGGTGGGCCTGCTGGTTATGCTGGGTCTGCTTGGCACGTTTGCCGGCATGATCGTGACCCTCAACGGTGCCGCCTCGGCGCTCGATGGCAGTACCGAACTGAGCGCCATTCGCAGCGCCCTCGCCGCGCCCATTGCCGGTCTCAGCCTGGCTTTCGGCACGTCCATTGCCGGTGTGGCCGCTTCCGCCATGCTCGGGCTGGCCTCCACTCTCAGCCGACGCGAGCGGCTGCAGGTGTCCCGCCAGCTGGACACCACCCTGCGCCAGCAGCTGCACCATCTGTCCGCCGACTACCAGCGCCAGCAAGCGTTTCAGGCATTGGAATCCCAGGCCCGGGCGCTGCCGGATATGGCGTCGGCCATGGAAGCCATGACCGCCCGCATGGAACAGCTGGGCCAGACCCTTGAGCAATCCCTGACCCGCAACCAGCAGGAATTTCACAGCACCGTCGGAAACCACTATCAGACACTGGCGGATTCCGTGGCTCAATCCCTGGAGTCGGCTCTGGACGCCAGCACCCGCCTGGCGGCAGAGCGCGTAGAACCGATTGTGGAAAAAGCGATGACGGGCCTGAACGAAGAAGCCGGAGAACTGCACCGAAGCTGGTCTGATACCGCCGAACGGCAACTCACGGAGATCGCCGAAGCCTTCCGGACAACCACGATGGATGCGGGGGAACGCTGGCAGCAGAACCTTGCGACCCAGCAGGCGACGTCGGAACAGAACGCCCTGCGCTGGCAGGAGAATCTGGCTACGCTGATCGACGGAATCAGTGAACAGCTCACCGCACTCCGGGACCAGGAAGCGGCCAGAGGCGAGGCAGCGACTGACCGCCTGGCACGGCTGGAGAATACCGTAAGCGACCACCTGACCCAGCTGGGCACGGGCCTGGAAGCACCCATGACCCGACTGATTGAAACGGCTTCGGAAACGCCGAAAGCCGCCGCCGAGGTGATCAACCAGCTGCAACAGGAAATGGCCCGCAACAGCGAACGGGAAAACCAGTTGCTGGCGGAACGCCAACGGCTGGTTGAGGAACTGGACAGCCTGCTGGACTCTCAGCGCAGCAATGCTGACAGTCAGCGCCAGGCCGTTGACGCCCTGATCAGCGGCGCCGGTGACACCCTCACCGGGATCAGCGAACGATTCAACACCCTGATTGCGGAACAAAGCCAGCAGCTTGGCAAACTGGGCGACGACATTGCCGGCAGCAGTCAGGAAGTGGGCGCCCTCAGTGAGGCCTTCCACCAGGCAGTAGCGTTATTCAGCACCTCCAATAGCAGCCTGCAGGAAACTCTGACCAACATTCAGAAGGCGATGGACAGCGCCAGCAGCCGGCATGATGAACAACTGGCCTACTACGTGGCACAGGCCCGCGAGGTCATCGATCTGTCTGTCAGCTCCCAGAAGGACGTTATCGATGCCGTCACCGCCCTGCGCAGGGGCCAGCCAGAGCCTGCCGGGGCCAACTGATGGAACACCTGGAAGGCGACGAACAGCAGTCCACACCGATCTGGGCGATCTTCTCTGACCTGATGGCGGCGCTGGTGGGTATTCTGGTGCTGATTCTGGTGTGGGTGATCGGCGTACAGCTGGAGCTCAGTCAGTCTCTGGCGGAGGAGACGGAGCGCCGGGTGGCCGAGGAAGAGCGCCGCATGGCACTGGAACAGGCGTTGGAAGACCCGCTCACCAAGGGCCTGGTGACCTTCCGCGATGGCCGCATCGGTATCAGCGGTAACGTGCTGTTCGAGCTGAACTCGGATCAGTTGCAGGCAGACGGCGTGGCCGTGCTGCGGTCACTGGTTGCACCCCTGCAGACCTACCTGAACCAGCACGACGAGCTGCTGATGGTCAGCGGCTTCACCGACGACCTGCCCATGCACCAAGGCAATCGCTATCAGGATAACTGGGGGCTGTCGGCCCAGCGGGCGTTGACGGTCACGCGTACCCTGATGGAACTGGGCCTGCCTGCAGACCGGGTCTTTGCCGCGGCCTTTGGCCCGCACCACCCGGCGGTGCCCAATGTGGATGCTGGCTCCCGCGCCCAGAACCGGCGGGTGGAGATCAGCACCGTGCCACGGGCGCCGGCTATGGCCGCCGAAACCGGCAGCGGAGACGGAACCGAATGACAGACGTCACTGAGCCGGAGGCGATTGACCAACTCCTCGCTGACCTGAAGCAGGCGGGTAAAGATCAGGTGGATCCGGTCCACTTCCGTTACCTGGAAGTTCTGGAGCACAGACTACGAGCAAAAGGACTGCAGGGCAGCCGCCACTGGCAGAAGCTGGCGCAGGCCGTGGCGGAGTATCAAGCGAGGTCCGAACAGCAGGCTGGCGCAGAACAACCGGAGCTGTCTGGCCAAACCGGGCAGCGCTCACCCTTGCAGCTTCTGCTGGAGGCTCTGAATCACTCAGCGGAACCGCCCGCAACACACGCCCCTTCCTCCCTGGAGAGGCTCATTTTCGGTGAGGAGCCGGGGGAGGCCACGCAGTCGGCCGCAACCAACCGTTCGCCCCGCCCGCTCAAAGCCATGACCAGAGCCCAGGCGGACCGGGGCCATCAGGCCCTGCATGAGCGCATTCGCCAGGCCATTGAACAGACGCCGGAAAACGCCGGGCCGATAAACGCCCACCGGTTGGTTAGCCGTGCGATTGCCACCATGGAGACGTTGTCGCCGGAGTATCTGAACCGGTTCGTGAATTACGCGGATACGCTGTTGGCGCTGGAGCGGTTGGCAAAGAAGGGATAAAAAAAGCCTCCGGAAATTCAGAAGAATCCGGAGGCTTCTGGCGCCGGGGCGTTATCGGACCTTGGGGTCCAGCTCGCCAGCAGCATAACGCTCGAACATGCGGTCGAGGTTGATCGGCTTGATCTTGCTGGCGTTGCCGGCACAGCCGAAGGCTTCGTAGCGTGCGATGCACACTTCGGTCATCGCCTTCATGGTTTCCTTGAGGAACTTCCGCGGGTCGAATTCCGCCGGGTTTTCTGCCAGGAAGCGGCGAACGGCGCCGGTGCTGGCCAGACGCAGGTCGGTGTCGATGTTGACCTTGCGCACGCCGTGCTTGATGCCTTCCACGATTTCTTCAACCGGCACACCGTAGGTTTCCGGGATTTCGCCGCCGTATTGGTTGATGATCTTCAGCCATTCCTGCGGCACTGAGCTGGAGCCGTGCATGACCAGATGGGTGTCCGGGATGCGGGCGTGGATGGCTTTGATCTGGTCGATGGCCAGAATGTCACCGGTCGGCGGACGGGTGAACTTGTAGGCGCCGTGGCTGGTACCGATGGCGATCGCCAGGGCGTCCACGTGGGTTCTCTTGACGAAGTCGGCGGCTTCTTCCGGATCGGTCAGCATCTGGCTGTGGTCCAGAGTGCCTTCGGCGCCGATGCCGTCTTCTTCGCCGGCCTGGCCGGTTTCCAGGGAACCCAGGCAGCCCAGCTCACCTTCTACCGAGACACCACAAGCGTGGGCCATTTCGACGGTACGGCGGGTGACATCGACGTTGTACTCGTAGTCGGTCGGGGTTTTGCCATCTTCACCCAGGGAGCCGTCCATCATCACCGAGCTGAAGCCCAGCTGGATGGAGCGCTGGCACACCGACGGGCTGGTGCCGTGGTCCTGGTGCATGACCACCGGGATATGAGGCCATTCTTCGATGGCCGCGAGGATCAGGTGGCGCAGGAACGGGGCGCCGGCGTATTTGCGGGCACCGGCGGAGGCCTGGACAATCACCGGGGAGTCGGTTTTGTCGGCGGCTTCCATGATGGCGCGCATCTGTTCCAGGTTGTTGACGTTAAAGGCTGGTACACCGTAACCATGCTCGGCGGCGTGGTCCAGCATTTGCCGCATCGAAATCAGGGCCATGGGTCGTCTCCTTCAGTTGAATTTGGGAATCGTTGAATGCGTTCTGAAACTCGTTATGCGCCGCGCTCTTCCAGTACAGCCACTGCCGGCAGGGTTTTGCCTTCCACGAATTCCAGGAACGCGCCACCACCGGTGGAAATGTAGGAGATTTTGTCAGCCACGCCGTACTTGTCAACGGCCGCCACAGTATCACCGCCCCCGGCCAGTGAGAAAGCGTCGCTTTCGGCGATAGCTTCCGCCAGAGCCTTGGTGCCGTTGCCGAACTGGTCGAATTCGAAGACGCCGACCGGGCCGTTCCAGAGGATGGTTTTGGCGTTTTTCAACAGCTCGGCGAACTGACCGGCGGTTTCCGGGCCGACGTCGAGGATCATGTCGTCGTCGCTGATGTCGGAGATGTTCTTGGTGGTGGCGGTGGCGGTTTCGGCGAATTCGCTAGCTACCACGACGTCCACCGGCAGCGGGATTTCCACGCGGCTGGCGATGTCTTTGGCGGTGTCGAGCAAGTCGTGCTCGCACAGGGATTTGCCGACCGGGTGGCCCGCGGCCGCCAGGAAGGTGTTGGCGATGCCGCCGCCGACGATGATCTGGTCACAGACGTTTTCCAGGGCGTTCAGTACGTCCAGTTTGGTGGAGACCTTGGAGCCGCCAACGATGGCCACCACGGGCTTGGCCGGGTTGTCCAGGGCTTTGCCGAGGGCGTCCAGTTCAGCCGCGAGCAGCGGGCCGGCGCAGGCTTCGGCGGCGAATCTGGCAACGCCGTGGGTGGAGGCCTGTGCGCGGTGGGCAGTGCCGAAGGCGTCCATAACGTAAACGTCGCACAGGGCGGCGTACTGCCTTGCCAGGGCTTCGTCGTCTTTCTTTTCGCCTTTGTTGAAGCGGACGTTCTCGAACAGGACTACTTCGCCGTCGGCCACTTCAACGCCGCTCAGGTAGTCTTTGATCAGGCGCACTTCCTGGCCCAGCACCTGGCTGAGGTGGTCGGCGACCGGCTTCATGGAGGAAGCTTCGTCGTACACGCCTTCTTCCGGGCGGCCGAGGTGTGACATCAGCATGACTTTAGCGCCGGCGTCTCTGGCGGCCTTGATGGTCGGCAGTGACGCGCGGATGCGGGCGTCGCTGGAGACCTTGCCGTCTCTGACCGGCACGTTGAGGTCTTCACGGATCAGCACCCGCTTGCCGGCGAGATCCAGGTCGGTCATTTTTTTAATGGCCATGTCGTTCGTCCCTTCAACAAAATTTCAGATTAGGAGTGTTTGGTTAACCAGCTTTTGCTGACATCGAGCATCCGGTTCGCAAACCCCCACTCGTTATCGAACCAGCACAGCACTTTCACCATGGTCCCCCCGGTCACCCGGGTCTGGCCGCCATCCACGATGCCGGAGTGGGCGTCGTGGTTGAAATCGGAGCTGGCCAGCAGTTCATCGGTGTAGCCAAGTATGCTTTTTAACGGGCCTTGGGCGGCCTCTTCTAGCAGTTTGTTGACCGCGGCCACGTCGGTAGCCTCGCGCACGTTGAGCACCATATCGATGGCGGAGACGTTCAAGGTGGGCACCCGCATGGCCACCGCGCTGAACTTGCCCTCCATGTGCGGCAGAAGACGCTCGATGCCTTTGGCCAGGCCGGTGTCTACCGGTACGATGTTGTGTAACGCACTGCGCGTTCGGCGCAGGTCCTGGTGGTGGTAAGCGTCGATCACCGGCTGGTCGTTCATCGCCGCGTGGATGGTGGTGGTACTGCCCTGCTCCACGCCAAAGGCTTCGTCCAGAACCTTGATCACCGGCACCAGGCAATTGGTGGTGCAGGAACCGGCCGCCACGATGGTGTCTTCGCCAACCAGATCCTGATCGTTGATGCCAAAGACCACGGTGCGGTCCACATCCGACTCCGCCGGCTGCGAAAACAGCAGGCGTTTCGCCCCCGACTGGATGTGTTTTTCCGCGGTGGCGCGGTCGGAATAGGCACCGGAGCACTCCATCACCAGATCCACATCCAGCAGACGCCAGGGCAACTCTGAGGGTTCCGTATGTCGCAGCACACGGATGGCATCACCGTTGACCATCAGGTCCTGACCCATCACGGCGATCTCGCCCCGGAAGCGGCCGTGAGTGGAGTCGTAGCGAGTCAGATGGGCAATGGTATCGATGTCCGATAGCTCATTGATGGCCACCACCTGCAACTGGTCGCGAAAGCCATTTTCGTAGAGCGCGCGCAACACACACTGGCCGATACGGCCATACCCGTTGATCGCGATGCGAAATGGCTTGGCGTTGCTCATCAAGCGTCCAGCAGTTCCGCAGCGACTTCCAGGATGTTGTCGACGGTGAAGCCGAATTCCTTGAACAGCTCGCCGGCGGGTGCAGACTCACCAAAGGTGGTCATGCCGACAACGCGGCCGTCCAGACCCACATATTTATACCAGTAGTCGGCAATGCCGGCTTCGATGGCGATGCGGTTGGTGACTTCCAGAGGCAGCACCTGCTGCTTGTATTCGGCGCTCTGGGCGTCAAAGGTGTCGGTGGACGGCATGGACACAACACGCACCTTGTTGCCCTGCTCCCGCAGTTTGGCGGCAGTGTCCTGGGCGAGGCCCACTTCGGAACCGGTGGCAATCAGGATCAGGTCCGGGGTGCCGTCGCTGTCGGACAGAACGTATGCGCCTTTGGCAACGTCCGCCAGTTGCCGGGCATCACGCTGCTGGTGCGGCAGACCCTGGCGGGAGAAGACCATGGCGGTGGGGCCGTCTTTACGCTCCAGCGCGGCTTTCCAGGCCACCGCGGATTCCACGGTGTCGGCCGGGCGCCAGGTGCTCATGTTCGGGGTGGTGCGCAGGCTGGCCAGCTGTTCGATGGGCTGGTGCGTGGGGCCGTCTTCGCCCAGACCGATGGAGTCGTGGGTGAATACATAGATGGAGCGCTGCTTCATCAGTGCCGCCATGCGTACGGCGTTGCGGCAGTATTCCATGAAGATCAGGAAGGTGGCGCCGTAAGGCACGTAGCCACCGTGCAGGGCGATGCCGTTCATGATGGCGGCCATGCCGAACTCGCGCACACCGTAATAGATGTAGTTGCCGCTGGCGTCTTCTTTAGTGACGCCTTTGGAGCCGCCCCAGATGGTGAGGTTGGAACCGGCCAGGTCGGCGGAGCCGCCCAGCAGTTCCGGCAGCAGCGGGCCGTAGGCGTTCAGGGTGTTCTGGGAGGCCTTACGGCTGGCAACGGTTTCGCCCTTGTCCTGACACTCCTGGATGTAGGCCTGGGCCTTCTCGGAGAAATCGGCAGGCAGGTCGCCGGCCATGCGGCGCTTGAACTCGGCCGCCAGTTCCGGCTCGGCTTTCGCGTAGGCCGCAAACTTCTCATCCCATGCATTTTCCGCAGCGGCGCCTTTCTCTTTGGCATCCCACTCGGCATAGATCTCTGAGGGTACGTCAAACGCGCCGTGGGCCCAGCCCAGCTGCTCGCGAGTCAGCTTAATCTCGTCGTCACCCAGCGGGGCGCCGTGGCAATCTTCTTTACCCTGTTTGTTGGGGGAGCCGAAACCGATGATGGTCTTGCAGCAGATCATGGTGGGCTGATCGGTGTTGGCGCGGGCCGCTTCGATGGCGGCGCGCACGGCGTCGGCGTCATGGCCGTCAACGGCGGGAATCACCTGCCAGCCGTAGGCTTCAAAACGTTTGGGGGTGTCGTCAGTGAACCAGCCTTCCACTTCACCGTCGATGGAGATGCCGTTGTCGTCATAGAAGCAGATCAGCTTGCCCAGACCCAGGGTTCCGGCCAGGGACGCCACTTCGTGGGAAATGCCTTCCATCAGGCAGCCGTCACCCAGGAAGGTGTAGGTGTAGTGATCCACGATGTCGTGGCCGGGACGATTGAACTGTGCCGCCAGCGCTTTCTCTGCCAGGGCAAAACCGACCGAGTTGGCAAAACCCTGCCCCAGGGGACCGGTGGTGGTTTCAACGCCCGGGGTGTAACCGTACTCCGGGTGGCCCGGTGTCTTGGAGTGCAGCTGACGGAAGTTCTTCAGATCTTCAATGGAAACGTCATAGCCACTCAGGTGCAGCAGCGAATACTGCAGCATGGAGCCGTGCCCGTTGGACAGCACGAAGCGGTCGCGGTTTGCCCACTGCGGGTTGACCGGGTTGTGGCTCAGATAATCATTCCACAGTACCTCGGCGATGTCCGCCATACCCATGGGCGCACCCGGGTGGCCGGATTTGGCTTTCTGAACCGCATCCATGCTCAGCGCGCGAATGGCGTTGGCGAGATCTTTACGAGAGGGCATCAACGTTTCTCCAGTGCTTTATCGGGAAAATAGAACTGCGCAAAAATAAGGCGCGTATTTTCGCCGATTACTGTGTGCCGGGGCAAATCGGGTTTCCCGAAACAGGCCAACTTCCGAGAACGCCAAATCTATATCAATATTTTTTGATATGGCTATTGATTGACCAGCCGAACCCTCCTAAACTTGCCCTCCATGACATCCATGAACGCACACGCCGCCGATCTGTCCTCCGTGGACGCTTTGGCCCCGATCTACAAAGCGAGCGGGGATCCGCTGCGCCTGGAGATTCTGCGCGTGCTGCGCCGTGACACTTTCGGGGTGCTGGAGCTGAGCCAATTGTTCGACATGCGCCAGTCCGGCATGAGCCACCACCTCAAGGTGATGCACAAGGCCGGGTTGCTGGAGCCCCAGCGGGAAGGCAACGCGATTTTCTACCGCCGCCCCCTGAGCCTGGACAGCGACAAACTGACGGACCAGACCATCCGGCAGGTTTTCGATACCGTGGATCTGGTGTCCCTGCCCCCGCATCTGGAAGCGAAGATCGAAGCCATCCGCAACCAGCGGGCGGATCAGTCGCAGGCCTTTTTCTCGCGCCATGCCGAGCAGTTCCGCGAACAGCAGGAACTGATCGCCGCGTTTGACCTCTACGCCGAGCCGGTTGCGGATCTGCTGCGCAAACGTGCCAGCAAACATCCCTGGCGCACAGCGGTGGAAATCGGTCCCGGGGAAGGCGCATTCCTGCCGACCCTGTCCCGACTCTGCGACCACGTGGTGGCGCTGGATAACAGCCGCGACATGCTGGCCAAGGCCACCCGCACCTGTATTGACCAGCGGCTGAACAACGTCGACCTGATCGAGGGTGTAACCGACAACCTGCTGGCACGGGGCGATGCCTTTGACCTGGTGGTAGCCAACATGGTGCTGCACCACGTGCCCAGCCCGGCGGACATATTTCTGGATGCGGCAGCGTTGATGAACAACGGCGGCTGTCTGGTCATCAGCGACCTGTGCAGCCACGACCAGGACTGGGCCAAGGAAAACTGCGGCGACCTCTGGCTGGGCTTTGAACCGGAAGAACTCACCGCCTGGGCCGCTGACGCTGGCCTGACCGCGGGCGAGCAACTGTTTATAGGATTGCGCAACGGTTTCCAGATTCAGGTACGGGAATTCTGGAAGAGCGACAGTCCGGGCTGACGACCCGGATCTCAATATCAACAAATTTTGATATACAGATACGTAGTTTTACGTATGCTTACACGAACCAACAAACCGGTAGCCGGAAGGTACTTTAAGAAAGTCACTTACCGGTCTGAATTTGAAACGCTCACAGAGGAGCACGCTTAATGGCTGACTACAATATCTTCACCTCCGAATCGGTCTCTGAAGGCCATCCTGACAAACTGGCCGATCAGATCTCTGACGCGGTGCTGGACGCCATCCTCGCCGAAGACCCCCACGCCCGGGTTGCCTGCGAAACCATGGTAAAAACCGGCGTCGCGATTGTCGGCGGTGAAATCACCACCAGTGCGTGGGTCGATCTGGAAGACCTGGTACGTGGTGTGATCAAGGACATCGGCTATACCTCTTCCGACGTGGGCTATGACGGCGACACCTGCGGCATCATCAACATCATCGGCAAGCAGTCTGTCGACATCGCCCAGGGCGTTGACCGCCAGAAGCCGGAAGACCAGGGCGCTGGCGACCAGGGCCTGATGTTCGGCTACGCCAGCAACGAAACCGATGTACTGATGCCGGCCCCGATCACCTTCTCGCACCGCCTGGTGCAGCGCCAGGCCGAAGCCCGCAAGAGCGGTCTGCTGCCATGGCTGCGCCCGGATGCGAAAAGCCAGGTGACCTGCCGCTATGAGAACGGCCGCGTGGCCGGTATCGACGCGGTGGTGCTGTCGACTCAGCACGATGAAGACGTCACCCAGGCCGACCTGAAAGAAGCGGTGATGGAGCTGATCGTCGAGCACGCCCTCCCGGCCGAACTGCTGCACAAAGATACCCAGTTCCACATCAACCCCACCGGCAAGTTCGTGATCGGCGGACCGGTTGGTGACTGTGGCCTGACCGGCCGCAAGATTATCGTCGATACCTACGGCGGCATGGCTCGTCACGGTGGCGGCGCGTTCTCGGGCAAAGACCCGTCGAAGGTTGACCGCTCGGCCGCCTACGCCGGCCGTTACGTCGCCAAGAACATCGTTGCCGCCGGCCTGGCCGAGAAGTGCGAGATTCAGGTGTCCTACGCCATCGGTGTGGCACAACCCACCTCGATCTCACTGAACACCTTCGGCACCGGCAAGATCAGCGACGACAAGATCATCGAACTGGTGCGCCAGAACTTCGACCTGCGTCCCTACGCGATCACCAACATGCTCGACCTGCTGCACCCGATGTACCGGGCTACGGCAGCCTACGGCCACTTTGGCCGTGAGCCACAGGAAATGACCGTGGGCGGCAAGACGTTCACTTCGTTCCCGTGGGAGAAGACGGACCGTGCGGCGGCTCTTAAGGACGCTGCCGGTATTTAACGGTTGTGAGTCCGGCTCTTGAGTTGGACCTCTGTTATTGCTCGGCCCGCTGCCTGTGGGGGTGGCGGCGCTGAGGGCTGATCAGAGAATGGCTTTGTGCCTCTGCAATCAGAACAGGGAGGCCCGAACGAGAATTTACGGCGTATTGTCTGACCGCATGCGCCAAAAGCGAGGCTGAGGGATCGGGGCTTTGCTTTCGCGGAATTTCGAAGGCCATGGATGGCCTGAGAGAAGCGCACATGGATGTGCTCGTAGCGGTTCCGCGAAAGCAAAGCCCCGATCCCGACCCGCACCCAAATTAGCGGCATCGGAAATCAAACTCCGGGGCCAAAGAAAGCTGACAGGAGAACACCAAATGAGCACTCCAGCAGAAAAGCTGAACACTTTTGAAGACTTCAAAGTACGCGATATCTCCCTGGCCGACTGGGGCCGCAAGGAGATCAACATTGCCGAAGGCGAAATGCCAGCGCTGATCAAGCTGCGCGAAAAGTACCGCGCCGAGCAGCCGCTGAAAGGCGCCAACGTCATGGGCTGCATCCACATGACCATCCAGACCGCCGTGCTGATCGAAACTCTGATCGATCTGGGCGCCAACGTTCGCTGGTCGTCGTGCAACATCTTCTCCACCCAGGATCAGGCCGCTGCCGCCATCGCCGCCAAAGGCATCCCCGTGTTCGCCTGGAAAGGTGAAACCGACGAAGAGTACGACTGGTGCCTCGAGCGCACCGTCGGCGCCGATGTCGAGGGCTGGGAGCCCAACATGATCCTGGACGACGGCGGCGATCTGACTGCCCTGCTCCACGAGAAGTATCCGGAAATCCTGGCCAACTGCCACGGTGTGACCGAAGAGACCACCACCGGCGTTCACCGCCTGCAGGAAATGCTGCGCGACGGCAAGCTGAAGGTTCCGGCCATCAATGTGAACGACTCCGTGACCAAGGCCAAGAACGACAACAAGTACGGTTGTCGCCACAGCCTGAACGACGCCATCAAGCGCGCCACCGACCACCTGATGTCCGGCAAGAAAGCGCTGGTGATCGGCTACGGCGATGTGGGCAAGGGCTCCGCGGCTTCCCTGCGTCAGGAAGGCATGATCGTGAAGATCACCGAAGCCGATCCGATCTGCGCCATGCAGGCGTGCATGGACGGTTTTGAAGTGGTGTCTCCGTACATTGACGGTGTCAACACCGGCACCGAGGCGGGTGTGGATCGCGCACTGCTGCAGAACACCGACCTGCTGGTGACCACCACCGGTAACATGAACGTATGTGACGCCAACATGCTCAAGGCTCTGAAGAGCGGTGCGGTGGTGTGCAACATCGGTCACTTCGACAACGAAATCGACACTGCCTACATGCGCAAGAACTGGCAGTGGGACGAGGTCAAACCGCAGGTGCACGTTGTGTATCGCGACAAGGCCACCAATGACCACCTGATCCTGCTGTCCGAAGGCCGCCTGGTGAACCTGGGCAACGCCACCGGTCACCCGTCACGGATCATGGACGGCTCCTTCGCCAACCAGGTGCTGGCGCAGATGTTCCTGTTCGAGCGCAAGTTCGCTGACCTGCCGGAAGACGCTCGCGCCAAGGGTGTGTACGTTCAGGTACTGCCCAAGCATCTGGACGAAGAAGTGGCTCTGGCCATGGTGGAAGGTTTTGGTGGCGTCATCACCAAGATGACCCCGGAGCAGGCTAAATACATCGGTGTACCGGTCGAAGGCCCGTACAAGCCGGAAAGCTACAAGTACTGATCGGGTATCAAGATGGAATCCCAGACACAGTTCAAGCGCCGTTTCAGCTTTGAATTTTTCCCGCCCAAGACCGACCAGGGCAAGGAAAAACTGCAGAACGTGCGAAACCAGCTGGCCGAGGTGAACCCGGATTTCTTTTCGGTCACCTTCGGCGCCGGAGGCTCCACCCGGGAGCGCACCATTGAAACCGTGCTGAACCTGCACAAGCAGGGCATTTCCACGGCGCCGCACCTGTCCTGCGTGGGGGGAACCCGCGCAGAGATCGGTGAGCTACTGGACGTGTACAAGGCCAACGGCATCAACCGCATTGTCGCCCTTCGCGGCGACATGCCCTCGGGCATGGGTGCGGCCGGTGAGCTGCGCTACGCCAATGAGCTGGTAGCCTTCATTCGCGAGCACAGCGGCGATCATTTCAACCTGGAAGTGGCCGCCTACCCGGAGTTTCACCCCCAGGCCCGCAGTGCCGAGGAAGATCTGAAGAATTTTGCCCGCAAAGTGGAAGCCGGCGCCAACAGCGCCATCACCCAATACTTCTTCAATGCGGACAGCTACTTCTACTTCATTGACCGCCTGGAAAAGATGGGCGTCACCATTCCGGTGGTGCCGGGCATCATGCCCATCGTCAACTTTTCCAGCCTGGTGCGGTTCTCGGACATGTGTGGGGCGGAGATTCCGCGCTGGATTCGCAAGCAGCTCGAAGCTTATGGCGACGACAGCGATTCCATCCGCAAGTTCGGTGAAGAGGTGGTTACAGAAATGTGCGAAAAGCTGCTCAAAGCCGGTGCGCCCGGATTGCATTTCTACACCCTGAACCAGGTTGAACCCAGCATCAGTATCTGGAAAAATCTGGGCATCAGCGAGCGGGAGAAGATCGCTTTCTGATGTTATCCTCAGTGTTGGATTACGGCCCGTAGGGCCGGAATCCAACACACCCAGCTTGCCCCTCCTCTCCGCACCCCCCCCCAAGCATTTGATTTTATGCACCTCTCCCGTTAATGGTCTAGAGTGAATTCGATGCAGTCCCATTAACGCTCTCCGACAGGCGCTGTCACCAACCGTGCCCGTCGGCTTGCCTTACCGGGCAAAGGGAGCCTCATAAGAAAGAGAAGGAGAAAGCATGAACACAAAATGGATGAGAACACTCGGAGCCAGTCTGGCCCTGACCGTGGCCGCGGGCACCGTAAGCGCGGAGACCCTGCGAGTCGTCACCGACCCCAGCTTTGTTCCCTTCGAGATGATGGACCCGGAAACCGGTGAAATGATCGGTTTCGATATGGAGATCATCCGTGAGGTGGCAGACCGCGCCGGCTTCGAAGTCGACCTCAATACCATGGATTTCAATGGCATCATTCCTGCGCTGCAGACTGGCAATGTGGATATTGCCATCGCCGGCATCACCATCACCGAAGAGCGCCAACAGATCGTCGATTTCTCCGATCCGTACTACGACTCCGGCCTCCGCGTTCTGGTTCGCGCCGACAACGACAACGTTGAGGCGCTGCCCGATCTTGAGGGCAAGAAGATCGGCACCAAGATCGGCAGCACCAGCTACGATTACCTGATGAAATCCCTCGATGAGAACGACGGAGTAACGCCCTACCCGGGCAGCTCCGACATGTACATGGCACTGATGTCCCGTGCGATCGACGCAGTGTTCTACGATGCGCCCAACGTGGGCTACTTCGCCAGCACCAAAGGCAAGGGCAAAGTGAAAACCGTTGGTAAACTCTACGAGGGCCAGCAATACGGCATCGCCCTGAAAAAAGGCAGTGAGTGGGTGGATGACGTGAATGATGCCCTCGCCGCCATGAAAGAAGATGGCACCTACAAGGCAATCTACGAGAAGTGGTTCGGCGAAATGCCGGAAAGCGAATAAGGCCGCACGGTTTTATCGGCCTGACTCCTTGCGCCGGGGCCCTCGCCCCGGCCGCATCTGACGTCCACTTCCTTCGGAGGCGCAATTGTGGAATTCCAGTTTCAGTTCGACTGGCAAGCCGCCATCAATTCCATTCCTTTCCTGCTCAAGGGCATTCCCTACACCTTGCTGATCTCATTCGGTGGCCTCGCGATTGGCTTCGCCTTGGGCATCCTGTTCGGCCTGCTCAGCATCAACAAGAAATGGTTCCTGAAATGGCCCGCCACCGCCTATATCGAAATTTTTCGTGGCACGCCCATACTTGTGCAGGTTCTGTTTATCTTCTACGGCCTGCCGGATCTGATCGGTGGTCCGATCGACCCACTCACGGCCGGCATTGCTGCCATTGCGTTGAACTCCGGCGCGTACATCTCGGAAGTGGTTCGCGGTGGGGTTCAGTCCATCGACAAAGGCCAGACCGAAGCCGGGCTTTCCCTGGGCTTGTCCCGCACCCAGACCTTCTGGTCCATTATCTGGCCACAAGCCTTTCGCCGCATGATTCCGCCGCTGGGCAATCAGGCCATTGTCAGTATCAAGGACACCTCCCTGTTCTCGGTCATCGGCGTTGGTGAGCTGGTTCGTCAGGGCCAGATCTACATCGCCAACACCTTTACGGCCTTCGAGGTGTATTTCGTGGTTGCCATCCTCTATCTGGCCATCACCCTCACCCTGTCCCTGATTCTGCGCTTGGCTGAGCGGCGCGGACTGGCATCTGTCTGAAGGAATCGTAGCCATGACTCAGATTGTAAAAATGCAGGGCATGAACAAATTCTTTGGCAAACTGCATGTTCTGAAAGACATCAACTTGTCCGTTGAACAAGGCGAGGTGG
This sequence comes from Marinobacter sp. M-5, assembly GCF_032911545.1. Classification (NCBI taxonomy): domain Bacteria; kingdom Pseudomonadati; phylum Pseudomonadota; class Gammaproteobacteria; order Pseudomonadales; family Marinobacteraceae; genus Marinobacter; species Marinobacter sp. M-5. Next base: position 550,011 of record NZ_JAWJEK010000001.1, on the reverse strand, counting down.
TGGTGATTATCGGGGCCAGCGGCTCCGGCAAGTCTACCCTGATCCGCTGCGTGAACGGCCTCGAGGCGTTCGAATCCGGCACGCTTGAGGTAGACAGCCACCCCCTCGAGCCCAAAAGCGGCAACCCCGGCTCACTGGCTGAAATCCGCAAGGAAGTCGGCATGGTGTTCCAACAATTCAACCTGTTCCCTCACCTGACGGTAAAAAAGAACATCATGCTGGCGCCCATGAAGGTGAAGAACGCGCCGCAAGTGATCGCCAACGCCACCGCCGAACGGCTGCTCAACCGGGTGGGTATTGGCAGTCAGGCCGACAAGTACCCCAGCCACCTGTCCGGCGGTCAGCAGCAGCGGGTCGCCATCGCCCGGGCCCTGGCCATGGAACCTCGGCTGATGCTATTCGACGAGCCCACCTCCGCGCTGGACCCGGAAATGATCGGCGAGGTGCTGGACGTGATGCGGGAGCTGGCCAAGGAAGGCATGACTATGATGGTGGTCACCCATGAAATGGGCTTCGCCCGCGAGGTGGCCGATAGGGTGATCTACATTCATGAAGGTCAGATCGTCGAGGAAGGCAAACCCGCAGATGTGTTCGACAACCCGCAGAACGAGCGTACCCAGGCCTTCCTGTCCCGAGTGCTCGCACACTGACAGGTCGATCAGTGACTGACGTTTTGAAGGATCGTTGAACCATCTCCATGTGGTTCAACGTATTGCTTCTCTAGTTCACTCACAACAGGACGTGCTCAACCATGACGTTAGAAGCCCACAAAAAAAACGCCCCGGCCGATCCGCTCAGATCTCATCAATCCTCACCGACGATTTTGAGAACACCCAATCTTGCGGAGGGCGACCCTGAGGCCAAGCGCAGGGAAATTGCGGCTTACTTCACCAATACTTTCGACGTCTACACGCGGCTGTTCGACTGTCTGGATGGTGATGAGGGCTTCTACCAGAAATCAATTCCGCTGAGACATCCGCTCATCTTTTATCTCGGCCACACCGCCACCTTCTTCGTCAACAAACTGGTGCTCGCCAAGCTTCTACCGGCACGTATCGACCCACGCATGGAGTCGGTTTTTGCCGTGGGCGTGGACGAAATGAGCTGGGATGATCTGAACGACGCGCATTACAACTGGCCGGCGGTGTCTGAAGTGATGGCCTACCGCGCCAAAGTGCGCGCCGCCGTGCTGGAGCTGATCGAGTCTCTGCCCCTGGCCTTACCCATCAACTGGGAGAACCCCTGGTGGCCGATTGTGATGGGCATCGAGCACGAGCGCATTCACCTGGAAACGTCTTCGGTGTTGATCCGCCAGCACGATTTGAGCAAAGTCCGGCCGCAACCCGATTGGGCGCCCGTGATTGAAACCGGGGAGGCGCCCGAGAACGAGCTGATCACCGTCCCGTCAGGCACAGTAAAGATCGGCAAGTCCTACGACGACGCTTACTACGGCTGGGACAACGAATACGGCGAGCACCGGGCGGACGTCGAAGAGTTCAAAGCCAGCCAGTACCTGGTGAGTAATCAGGAGTTTCTGGAATTTGTTGAAGCCGGTGGTTATGAGCTGGATACATTCTGGAGCGATGAAGGCCGTGCGTGGCGACAGTTCGCAGATGCCAAACACCCAACCTTCTGGAGTTGGCACAACGGCTGGCACCTGAGGCTGATGACCGAAGAAGTCGAGATGCCCTGGGATTGGCCGGTGGAAGTGAACTATCACGAGGCCAAGGCCTTCTGCGAGTGGAAGCGGGAGCACACCGGCCTGCTGATTCGCCTGCCCACTGAAGATGAGTGGTATCGGCTATGTTCAGTCGCGGGGGTTGAAGAAGTGGATGACCGCCCCGCCCATGCCAATTTGCACCTGGACCATGGTGCCTCGCCCTGCCCGGTGACCCGCTTCCGGCACGGGCAGTGGTTTGACGTGGTTGGCAATGCCTGGCAGTGGGTGGAAACGCCCACCTATCCCTTCGACGGCTTCAAGGTTCATCCCCTCTACGACGACTTCACCACGCCCACCTTCGACGGCCAGCACAACCTGATCAAAGGCGGGTCGTGGATCTCCTGTGGTAACGAGGCCCGACTCTCGGCCCGTTACGCCTTCCGCCGCCACTTTTTCCAACACGCCGGGTTCCGGTATATCGCATCCGATGCGGATGCCGTGCAGCCGAACAGCTATTACGAGAGCGACCGGCTACTGACCGAATATGCGGAATTCCACTTTGGCGATCGCTGGTTCGGCGTGGACAATTTTCCGAAAGCGATAGCGGATATTGCGCTCGATGCCATGGTCGGCAAGGCCTGCGGGAAAGCCCTGGATCTGGGCTGTGCCTGTGGCCGCTCCAGTTTCGAACTGGCGCGTCAGTTCGACGAGGTTGAGGGCGTGGACTTTTCCGCCAACTTTATTCGCCTTGGTGTCGAGATGGCAGAACAGGGCATGGTGCGCTACGCCCTGGCGGAGGAGGGTGAGCTGGTCAGCTACCACACCCGGACACTCCGGGAGCTCGGATTGGAAGACAGTGTCAGCAAAGTTTCATTCCATCAGGGCGACGCCTGTAACCTCAAGCCTCAGCTCAGCGGTTACGACTTGGTGTTGGCGGCCAACCTGATTGACCGGCTCTACCGACCCAGACGTTTCCTGGACAGCATTCACGAGCGCATCAACGACGGTGGCCTGCTGGTGATCGCCTCACCCTATACCTGGCTGGAAGAGCACACGCCGAAAGAGGAGTGGATCGGCGGTTTCAAGAAAGACGGCGAAAATTACACCACGCTGGACGGCCTGAAAGATCATCTCAGCAGCCACTTCAGACTGGTGAGCGCCCCCCGCAAGGTACCGTTTGTCATTCGGGAGACGCAGCACAAGTTCCAGCACACGCTGTCAGAAGTGACTATCTGGGAGCGACTGACGCGCTGATCAGCGTATCGATTTCCTGGCCAATGGCCTCGTGCGCCACCAGCTGCTCGAACCCGCTGGTGGCGACTGAGTCACTCAGAAGTCCCAACAGTACACCGAGCACCATGCCACGGTGCACATTGTCGCCGCCCAGATTGGTGTTCACACGGAGCGCCAGCCACGGGTCCTCGCGATATTTGTAAGCAAGGTACAGCACCACTGGCCAGGAGTCGGATATATAACAGGCCGAGGAGTACAGCCGGCCCACCACCTGATGATCAGGCAGGTTGCGCTTCACCAGACTGGCCACATCGAGCCCCGGTTTTCCCTTTCCGGCCTCTGACAGAAGGGTCGTTATCCCTTGGTCGTCCGGCGCGTCCAGTAACCCACAGAGTAGTTTCACATAGCGGTCACACACCCTCATCAGGCTTTCGTCCGGATGGGTCAATGCCAGGTGATCACGGCACACCGCCTGAATGGAGGACAGTGCAGTGCCGGCCAGCCTGTGGGCAAATACCAGGGCGGCAACAGTCACCAGCCCGCCAACCGACGGCGTATCGTGGGTAATCATCGCACACTGTTCCGGTGGCAGCCCCCGCTGCAGGTTGGCGAAAAAGCCGCGGTGGTAGGATTCGGCGTAGGTGTCCCCGTGCGCGGGCGGGTCAGCCGTCATAAACCCGATGTAGGCCGAAAGAAACGCTTCACGGTCGTAGCCGCCCGAAGACGCCGCCAGCGAGCGCATCAGCACGCGTGTGCAGTGGGCATTCAACGTATTGTCACCGGCACCCATTCCGTGATGATAATGAACGTTGGGCACATTCCAGTGGTGTGCCCGGCCTTTCAGAATCAGACCGCCCACGACCTCCGGCGTCTGATCGCCGGAACCGGTGCGGCCATGATGACGTCCTCCGCTGCGGGTGGAATGCAACGACATGATCGAAGACGGGTGAAACGCCGGGGCGGACTCAAACCGTTGAATCCCTCCGGGGAACGCCCGCTCGATATCCAGCGGGTTGTAATACCAGTGCACCGGCATCGCCAACGCATCTGCGATAAACTGGGTTTTGAGGGCGCTGGAAACGCGGCCCGACAGAGAACTGTTCGCCGAATTGCTCGTATCGTTCTTCATCGCGGTCAAAGTACCTGCTTTATTTGCCTGAGATACCAGTGCATACGACACACAAACATCAATTGGCTTTGAGGGTCCCGTGATGAGTCTGATTTCCAAGCCCTTCGATGACAGTGGCGTTGAGCTGGTCGACCGCATCGCCCTCTACGGCAGCGCGATTTCCGCACGGGTCGAACATCTGCGCACGGCTTCCCGTCGGCCGGGGGTAACAGACGTCAACTATTCGGGGCTTGAGATCGGTATGGCGCTGTGTGATGCCCTGAACCAGATCATCGGCGCAACGCGGCAGGAAACTTACCGCAGTGAATGTGCCCGCGCCGCGAGCACGCTGTTTCTGGAGGCGGCCATGGCAGGTGAGCCTTGCGGGGATCAGGACCTTCTGATGGCCACGGCCGCCTCGATATCACCGGATCCGGTGCTGAAAGACGCGATCGAGGACATCCTGAGGGATCCGGAGGTCCTGCCGGCCGATGACGGGGTCACCACACAAACGGTGCTGCTGGCGTTGGTGTGGTCGGCGCTGGTGTTTGCCATGGAGTCGACGTCCTTGCCGGCGGCGCGGCAATGCGTGCGGCAGCGTATCACCGGCGGGGCATCCGCATTGCCCCACCACTGATTATTCAACCGGTTACAACAGCTCCCGGTTCACGCTGTATTCCTGCTCGATTTTCACGCGGGAATCCTCCGCCAGGAACTTGGCCACTTTCTTACCGAGAAACGGCACATCGCAGCGCACAGTCAGACTGACGTGGTTGGTACAGCGTTCCGGCGATCCGGTGAGTCTCATGACACCGTGAATCTTTGCCGGCACATTCTCGATGCGCACGCGGAATTCGCAATGCCACTCACCGTCGTTCTTGCGGAACCAGTGTTCCTCCTGCCGTACCTGATTCCACTCCCGGTGGAAGCTGGCCAGCACGCCGGGCACTTCGGCGGAGGTCATCATTTCCCGCTCCACCACCAGCTTGGCGGACAGATCGTCGCGGGTAAGCTCGGCCACGCGCACGTTACGGGAGCCCAGTTTGCGGTTTTTTTCGATGATCCGGTTTTCGTCGAAGAAGGCTGCCAGCACCTGGTCAAGCCCTGCTTCGTAGGGATGGTTCAGTTCGAGTTCCATAGTAGCCTCCAATCACAATGACTCAATTGTTGCGGGCGGCAGTTGCGCAAACATTGGCCGGCTGGTCAGGTTGTGAAGGCTGCGTGGCCAGAGTGATTTTGGTCACACTCTAGCCGTCCATACCCCCGGCAAGTATCATGGGCGCCCTTAATGTTTCATCCGTTACCGAGCACCCTACCGGGCCGACAGGAGACTTTTTGATGCGCAACGCCGATCTCGTCGCACGGGACCTGAAATCCGTCTGGCACCCCTGCACCCAGATGAAAGACCACGAATCCCTGCCGCTGGTCCCGATCAAACGGGGCGAAGGCGTCTGGCTGGAGGATTTCGAGAACAACCGGTACATCGATGCCGTCAGTTCCTGGTGGGTTAACCTGTTCGGACACGCCAACCCCCGCATCAACGCCGCCATCCAGGAGCAGATCGGGCAGCTCGAGCATGTGATTCTGGCGGGCTTTACCCACGAACCGGTGGTGAATCTGTCCGAGCGGCTGATAGAAGTCACGCCGCAGGGTCTCAACAAGTGCTTCTACGCCGACAACGGCTCTTCAGCGGTGGAAGCGGCGCTGAAGATGAGCTTTCACTACTGGAAAAATCACGGCAAGCCGGGCAAGAAGAACTTCGTCAACCTGAGCAACAGCTACCACGGTGAAACCCTGGGCGCGCTGGCGCTGGGGGATGTGGCCCTTTACAAGGACACCTACCAGCCACTACTGATGGAGGTGCTCACCGCACCGTCTCCGGACGCCTGGTACAAGGAAGCCGGCGAAACCGACGAAGACTACGCGTTGCGCCAGTTCGAGGCCATGGACAAACTGCTGGCCGAGAAGCACGACGAAATCTGTGCGGTGGTGGTCGAGCCGCTGATCCAGTGCGCCGGCGGCATGCGCATGCACCACCCGATCTACCATACCAGGCTGCGCGAGGCCTGCGACAAATATGGTGTACACCTGATTGCTGACGAGATCGCCGTCGGTTTTGGCCGCACTGGCACCATGTTCGCCTGTGAACAATCCGGCATCACCCCGGACTTCATGTGCCTGTCAAAGGGGCTGACCGCGGGCTATCTGCCGCTGTCGGCGGTGCTGACCACCAACGATGTCTATAACGCCTTTTACGACGACTATGAGACCCTCCGGGCGTTCCTGCACTCCCACAGCTACACCGGCAACCCCATCGGCTGCGCTGTTGCCCTGGCAACCCTGGACATCTTCCGCGACGACAATGTGATCGAGAACAACAAGCGCCTGTCCGCCTGCATGGCGGAGTCGGTGGCGCATCTGGCGGATCACCCCAACGTGGGGGGCATTCGCCAGCACGGCATGACCCTGGCTATCGAAATGGTGAAGAATAAAGCCGACAAAACGCCGTTCCCCTGGCAGGAGCGGCGCGGCATCCGGGTCTACAAGCATTCACTGACCCGCCAGGCACTGCTGCGGCCATTAGGTAACGTGCTGTACTTCATGCCGCCTTACGTGATCACCGAGGATCAGATCCGCCACCTGGCTCAGGTGGCCACCGAAGGCATCGAGATTGCGGTCAGAGACTGACCATGCGCATCCCCCGCATCTACACCGACTCCCCTCTCACTGAGGGGCAAGTCGCGGCGCTGGACGACAACGCCGCCCAGCACGTTGGCCGGGTACTGCGCATGCAGCCCGGCCAGGAACTGCTGCTGTTCAACGGCGATGGCCAGGATTTCCCCGCCACTATCACCAGCGCGGGCAAAAAACAGGTGGAGGTGCAACTGGGCAGCCCGACCGCAAACACCACCGAATCGCCGCTGGAGATCGTTCTGGGTCAGACCCTCTCGAAGGGCGACCGCATGGATTACGCGGTGCAGAAAGCCGTGGAAATGGGGGTCACCCGCATTGTTCCGCTTACCACCGAACGCTGCGAGGTCAGACTCAAGGGTGATCGGGAAGACAAGCGTCTGCGCCACTGGCAGTCCGTCGCCATCAGCGCCGCCGAACAATGTGGCCGCGCACGGGTACCGAAAATTCTGCCGGTGATGACAGTGAACGAATGGTTCGAACGCACCGGAGATTGCGATCTCAGGCTGGTGTTACACCATCGTACGGAACAGTCCCTGACCGCCCTGAACAAACCCGTCCGGATAGCCCTGATGATCGGTCCGGAAGGCGGACTCAGCGGCGACGAAATCGCTGCCGCCGAGCACGCAGGCTTTCTGCCCGTGGCGCTGGGGCCCCGCGTACTGCGAACCGAAACCGCGCCGGTGGCCGCCATGGCGCTGTGCCAGTGGCTTTGGGGTGACTTCGGAGGCTAACCGGACCGACTGCGCAGCCGCCTCTGTTTGGCGTATCAGTCATTGACAGGACGCGGGCTGGCTAACATTATCCCTGTCGGACAGAAGCACTGATGAGAGCGGCGCCCAGGTCGGGGTGGTCATGCTCCGCAGCAACAATAACGAATGATTGCGAGTATTGGATGACTAGCCTGTTTACCAACCCTGAATTCTGGCAATACATCAGCATCCCGGTTATTGCCGCCCTGATCGGCTGGAGCACCAACTGGCTCGCCATCAAGATGACCTTTTACCCGCTGGAATTCATTGGCAAGCCTCCCCTCCTGGGCTGGCAGGGCATCATTCCCTCCAAGGCCCGCAAAATGGCCGCAATCAGCGTGGACGCCACCATCTCGAAAATCGGTACTGTGGAAGAAATTTTCCAGCAGATTGACCCCCAGGTGCTCGCCCAGCACATCATTGAAAACGCCGAACCGCGCATCGAAGAGTACGTGGACGAGATGATGCTGCAGGAATACCCCACATTCTGGGAGAACCTGCCCAACTCGGCCCGTCGCATGGTCTATGACCGGGTCCGCAAGGCCACGCCGCAGTTGGTGGACAACCTGGTCAGCGACATTTCCGTGAACATCGAGGACCTGCTGGACATCAAAGGCATGGTCATCGACCGTCTCGCCAAGGACAAGCGCCTGCTGAACCGTATTTTTCTGGAATGCGGCGACGTGGAATTCCGCTTTATCGTCAATTCCGGGCTCTACTTCGGCTTCCTGTTCGGCCTGATCCAGATGTCAGTGTGGTACTTCTATCAGAGCTGGTGGGTACTGCCGTTCTTCGGCCTGCTGGTCGGCTACGCCACCAACTGGATTGCCCTGAACGTGATCTTCCGACCGCTACACGAGAAAAAAATCGGGCCTTTCCGGCTCCAGGGCCTTTTCCTCAAGCGCCAGAATGAGGTGGCGGAGTCGTTCTGCCACATCGTCACCCACGAAATTCTCACCGTTGGCAACATCATCAACGCCATCATCGAGGGTCCCAAGGGCGACCGGGCGCGCAATATGGTGAAAAAGCACATCAAGCCGCTGGTGGATGAAACCGCCGGTATGGGCAAGGCTCTCACCCAGATGGCGTTCGGGCCCACCGGGTTCGCAAGCCTGAAGCAGAAGGTGGGAGAGAAGGCGATCTCCATCTCGCAATCGTCCTTCAACAGCCCCATGTTCGAGCAGGATCGCGCCCGCGCGGTGGAATCGATCATGGTGGAGCGGATGATTGCGCTGTCGTCGGAGGAGTTCCAGGACCTGCTGCGCCCGTGCTTCCAGGAAGACGAGATCAAGCTCATTCTCGTGGGTGCATTCCTGGGCATGATGGCCGGCGTCGGCCAGTTGATCTTCGTGTTTGGCGGGGCGCTGTCCTGATCATCAGCGTGCCATTTTGCTGTGCATAAACCGGAGACGTCTCTATACTGGTCGTAGGCGGGTGCGTACCTTTTAGCGACTGAAGAGATCCGGAGGCAATGGATGCCAGGCTTTTTTTCCTGGGTATCAGATTTTTTTTCGTCAAACGGGCCGTCAGCCCCGCAAGCTGAGCCAAGGTTGTTCAACCCGGTCAATCGCAATTCCGCCACCTCCGAACAGGAAATCGCCCTCGTCCGGCGCCTTGAGGATCATCTCTTTTGCTGGTTGCTTGATTCACCACCCGCAGGGCTGAGGGCGGACGTCCCGCGCATGGCGACAACCCTTGACCAGCTCGGAGAGCGCCTGGCGACATCGTCCATTGACGAATTGCCCCGCCAACCCATGAGCTTGCCCATGCTGATGCGGGCACTGTCTGACGAATCGTCCGACCGCCAGCGCCTGGGGCACATTATCCTCAGCGACCCCGCGCTGACCGATCAGTTACTGCAAATCGCCAACAGCCCCTATTTCCGCTCGGGCGATCAGGCCATCGAGTCCGTCGACCAGGCCATTTTCTTGCTGGGCATTGATGGTATCCGGAATGTGATTTCAGCGGCGGTAATGCGGCCTATGATGGTGGCCCGCAACAGCCGCGAGGCGCTGTTTGCGCAACGGGTCTGGCGCTGGGGGCTGGCCTGCGCACGCTCGGCGGAACTGATCGCCAAGCTTCAGGGCCAGGACACCAACGCGTTCTTCATGGTCGGGCTGTTGCCGGCACTGTCCTATATCACCCTGCGCCGAGAGTTGCAGCGCATCTATCGCGGCCGCGCCGTAGGCGCAGAGCCAGAGCCGGTGGTCATTCGCCAGGCGCTGGCCCGCTATCAGTGGACCACCTCGCAGCTACTGGCCAACGAATGGAACCTGCCCCCGCAATACCATGCCTATCTGCTGGCGGCAGAGCGCCCCTCTCCGCGACAGGCCCACACACCACTGAACGATGGCATGATCATCGGCAGTCGGGAAGTGCTGCGCCACGCCCATCAACGCAACATGGCCGAGGATAACCTGAGAACGGTAATCCGCCTTGACGATGGCCAGTTCGACCAAGTACGCCAGGTTCTGCTGCAGATGTTGGAAGGCAGCAACAGAGCCCGCCCCTGAGGCGAGGCAGGGCTCTGGCCGTCAAACTTTGCCGGGCGCCTCGTCCTGATTCAGCAGGTCGGCAAAGGTGGTGGGATGCTGGCCAGGGGAGGTGTTCTGCAGGCCTGCTGGCAATACCTTCGGCAACCGGTCAACCACCCGGTCTTCATCATGGCGGATGGCATCCAGCACACCGTCTACCGTGATCAGGTTCAACGCCCGCCCGGGAATGAGCTTGTCGCCGTTGCTGCCGGCCAGTGTGAGAAACCCGGCGCGGATCAGTTTGTCGCTGACGCCGCGGGTGACCTCGCCGGGTACCCGCAACTGCTGTTCCAGCCACTCCTGCTGCGGGGCGGATTTCCCCTCACTGAACGGTTTGGCCACCATCCACATCAATACTAATCCGACCTTTTCCTGCAACTCCGCTGACAACTGCACCTGGTGCCGCTTGGCGACAGATCCCGGATTCTGCAGATAGAACGACAGGCTGGCGCCCAGCAGCAGAATCATCCAGTTCAGGTAGATCCAGATCAGCAGGATGATGCCGATGGCGAAGCTGGAGTAGATCGCCTCGTATTTGGCCGACCCCGCCACGAAAGACGCGAACAGCATGCCCGCGGCCTGCCAGGACACGCCCGCCACCAGGCCACCGATAAAGGCGTAACGCAGTTTCACCCGGGTGTTGGGAATGAACACGTACACGAAGGTGAAGGCGCCGACGACCAGCATGAAGGGCGTGAATCGGGTCAACACGATGATCAGCGACCCGAAAGGCTCTATGGCAATCAATGATTGCACGATGCTCGAGGAGAAAATTGTGGCGCTGACGCCGATGGCGGACACCATCAGCAGCGGTCCCACCATGATCACGCTCAGGTAGTTGCTGAACCGCTGGGCCATGGAGCGCATGTCCGGCACCCGCCAGATCATGTTGAACGAGCGCTCGATCTTCTGCACCAGCGACACCACCGTGTAGACCAGCAACGCCAGCCCGACAGACCCCAGCACCCCCACTTTCATGTTGTCCACAAAGCCCAGAATCTGCTCCGCGATCTGGATGCCTTGCGGCCCCATGGGCTCGAAAAACTGGTACAGGAACGGTTCCATACGCTGATGAACCCCCAGCGCCTTGAGTACCGAGAAACTCAGGGCCAGCAGCGGCACGATGCTGAGCAGGGTGGTGTACACCAGGCTCATGGAGTGCAGTGTCAGGTTGCCGCTGATCACATCCCGCGCCAGCGCGTACAGGCTGCGCCCGGTTTTGTAGAGCCAGGTCCAGGGCCAACGCTCGGGCGGATTCGGGTTTGCCAGAATCCATTTCTCGCCGGCGTTAAGCCGTTCTTTCAATTGGAAGGAAGCCACATAACATCCTGTTTAAAAAAGTTGTTGTAAGAGTATGGGCAGTCAGCCGCAGGATTCAACCACCAGAATGCTCCCAACAGAGTTGACTGCCCACGGCTTCGAAATATCAATATAGCATTGTCTTATTTCTACTTATGCCTGAATAACGGTATAACAGCGCCCACTTCTTAAACCGAACCAGGCAGACAGGTACTTCATCATGCAGTTGAAGTTGGCTTTCACTACGCTGGCCGTTGCCAGTGTTGCTTCCGCGCCGGCACTGGCCACCAACGGCTATTTCAAACACGGCTATGGCACCATCAGCTCCGGCATGGCAGGCGCCGCTACGGCGTTTTCCCAGGACAGCATCGCGGCTGCCTCCAACCCTGCGGGCATGGCCTTTATCGGCAACCGGGTAGACGCAGGGGTCGAGCTGTTCTCGCCCCGCCGGAAGTTCACCGTTGAAGGGGGCAACGCGACGCCTCCGCCGGGCACCTTCTACCTTGCCCCGGGCACCCGCAAGAGCCGCAACAATCTGTTCGCCATCCCCCACTTCGGCGCGAACCGACAGCTCAACCGTGACCACAGCTTGGGCGTTTCAGTGTTTGCCAACGGCGGGCTGAACACCGAATACGGTAGCAGCAACGGCGGCGCTTTCGGCGCAGGTTCTGCGGGGGTCAACCTTGAGCAGCTGTTTATTGCGCCTACCTGGTCCTGGAAATTTACAGACAACCAAGCCATCGGCTTCTCCCCACTGATCGCCTATCAGCGCTTTGAGGCGAAAGGACTGTCCAGCTTCGGAGCGTTCTCCTCGAACCCGGATGCCCTCAGCAACCGCGGCACTGACGACGCTTGGGGTTACGGTTTCCAGATTGGCTGGCAAGGAGAGGTAACCGAAAATCTTCGCGCTGGGGTGAGCTGGCGTACCATCCTGGAGATGGAGGAGTTCGAGAAATACGAGGGGCTCTTTGCCGAACAGGGCGATTTCGACATTCCCCAGATGTTCAGCGCAGGGTTTGCCTGGTCAGGCATTCAGGACCACTGGCTAGCCCTTGACCTGCAGCATATCCGCTACAGCGAAATCAACAGTGTGGGCAACCCGTTCCTGCCTAACGTGCAGACAGCCCGCCTGGGCGACGATGACGGTGCCGGCTTCGGCTGGGACGACATGACCATTGTGAAACTGGGATGGCAGTGGCAGCAGAACGCGTCACAAACCTGGCGAGCAGGCGTCAGTTACGGCGGCCAGCCGATCCCTGACGAAGAGGTTCTGTTCAATATTTTGGCCCCAGCTGTGCCGGAGTGGCACTTTACCGGCGGCTTTACCCACACCTTCAGTGACGATCTGGAAGTGTCAGGTATGGCTTTCTACGCACCGGGGAAGAGCCTGAAGGGCGACAACCCCCTCGGCCCTGGCCAGAGTATCGAGCTGCGAATGTACCAGATTGGCCTGTCCGCAAGCCTGGGTTATTTATTCTGATAACGCCGCGCGACGTTCCCCTGAATTGTGCTTACTCAGCAGGCGGCGAGGTTGCGCGCGGTAATGTCAACAATCCGCTGGCGCGCCTCCCGGCTGGCCCAGGCCGAATGGGGGGTGATGATCAGGTTTGGAATGTCCTGCGACAACAGCGGGTTGCCATTGCGGGGTGGTTCTTCGGTGAGCACGTCAAACCCCGCACCGCCGATGGTGCCCGCCCGTAATGCGTCTGCCAGCGCCTGTTCGTCCACCAGCCCGCCGCGTGAGGTGTTGATCAGCAGCGCGTCCCGCTTCATCAAGGTCAGCTCTTTGGCACCAATCAGGTTGCGGGTTTCGTCGGTCAGCAGGCAGTGCAGCGACAGCACGTCTACCTGCGGTAACAATTCCTCCAGAGGCACACGGGCATAGCCATCCAACTCGCCCGCCTCCTGCCCCGGACGAGCCCCCAGCAAAATGTTCATGCCGAACGCCCGGGCCCGCTCCGCGACCCCCTGCCCCAGATCGCCGTAGCCGATGATGCCCAGGGTGCGGCCCTCCAGCTCCATGATCGGGTGGTCCATCAGGCAAAACATGGAACTGCTGGCCCAGCGCCCTGCCCGCACGTCTTTGTCGTAATCCAGCAGCCGGGTGGCCAGGGCCAGCATCAACGCCAGGGTGTGCTGGGCCACGGTCGAGCGGCCATAGTGGGTCACGTTCATTACCCGGATGCCGTGCTCTCGCGCCGCCGCCTGATCAATGTTGTTGAGGCCGGTCGCCACCACTGCAATGGTACTGAGCTCCGGGCAGGCCTGAAAATGTTCTCCCTTGAGCACCACCTTGTTGACGATGACCGTATCGAAGCCACGGACACGCTCAACCACCTGATCCGGCGCCGTTCTGTCGTGTAGCACCAGATCGCCGGTTACCTTTTCAAGGGGCGACAGATCCACGTCGCTGCCGAGCGTATCCGCATCAAGGAACACCGCTTTCATTCGTTTCTCCTTCACCAAGACCGTGACAGATTAGGGTAGACTGACACAAACCGCCAACAGAAGGATGGGCTGACGATGGAACACGAATTCTGGCACGAGCGCTGGGCAAAGAAGGAAATCGGCTTCCATGAGGGCACAATCAACCAGTACCTCCACGACCACTGGCCGGAACTGGCCGGCAATGGCAAGGAGGCGGTGCTGGTGCCGCTGTGTGGCAAGGCCCACGATATGTGGTGGCTACACGACCGCGGCCATCCCATCATCGGTGTGGAGCTCAGCGATATCGCCTGCAAGGATTTCTTCGAGGAAGCCAGCGAGAAAGCCATGGTTCGCCCCGGCGAGCCCTTCACCCGCTTCAAGCACGACGACCTGGAAATCTGGTGCGGCGATTTCTTCCAGCTGGTGCCCGATGACCTCAAACACATCCGGCTGGTCTACGACCGTGCTGCCCTCATCGCCCTACCACCTCACATGCGCAAGGGTTATGTCGATCACCTCACCGCGGTCATCCCCGACGGCACCCGCATTCTGCTGATTACCCTCGATTACGACACCGAGATCAAGGGGCCGCCGTTCAATGTCAGCGACTCGGAGGTTCATGAACTTTACTCTGGTGACTTCGAGATTGAGCACATTTTGACCAACACCCTTGCTAAAGATCACCCGTTTACCAAGCGGAAGGGGCTTTCTGGGGCTACCGAAAGTGTGTTCAGGCTATTGAAGAAGTAGCCTGGTTGTTGGGGGTATCGGCGGATATGGGGGTGGTCCTTTTTTCAAAACACCGCCTGTCTGAGTGCAGCGAGTTTAAGCGGAATTTTTAAAAAAGGACCACCCCCACGCTCCCTCCCCCTGATAGCAGCAACAGAATTTAATGAACCTTAACCGTAATACCACTGTCGAAGACCCCGAGCGTGAACTAAGCTCACAGTAACCAAACCGACATCAAGCGCTCAGCGTACATCGGTTAGAAGTATCCATTTCTTCCACCCATAACTAACTACACCGCCCAGGTTGGCGGAGCCAACAGCAACGGGGAAATTGCGTGAACTGAAAGCTGTCTATACCAAGACAAAAGAGCGAGCGAGGGGCCATCTATGAGCATACTGCAGCACTTCAAAGACCGGTATGAAGCAACTCAGGAGGAAGAATACTCCCTTGAGGAATACCTGGAGATCTGCAAACAGGACCCAACGGCATATGCCACTGCCGCGGAGAGGATGTTACTGGCTATCGGCGAGCCAGAGGTTGTTGATACTTCCCGTGACTCCCGGCTGTCACGCATTTTTTCCAACAAGGTGATCAAGCGTTACCCTGAATTCTCCGAATTCTACGGCATGGAAGACGCCGTGGAGAACATCGTTTCCTTCTATCGCCACGCCGCCCAGGGGCTCGAAGAGAAGAAACAGATTCTGTACTTGCTGGGCCCGGTAGGGGGCGGTAAGTCCTCCCTCGCTGAAAAGCTCAAGTTCCTGATTCAGAAAGTGCCTTTCTACGCCATCAAGGATTCCCCGGTGAACGAGTCGCCGTTGGGACTGTTTGATCCGGCTGAAGACGCGAAGATTCTGGAGGAAGAGTACGGCATTCCTGCCCGCTATCTGAAGTCCATCATGTCGCCCTGGGCGGTCAAGCGCCTGCATGAGTACGGCGGTGACATCAGCCAGTTCCGGGTGGTGAAGAAGTATCCGTCGGTGCTGGATCAGGTCGCGGTTTCCAAGACCGAACCCGGTGATGACAACAACCAGGATATTTCGGCGCTGGTGGGCAAGGTCAACATTCGCATGCTGGAGGACTATTCCCAGGATGACCCGGATGCGTACAGCTTCAGTGGCGGTCTGTGCAAGGCCAACCAGGGGCTGATGGAATTCGTGGAGATGTTCAAGGCCCCCATCAAGGTATTGCATCCGTTGCTGACCGCCACCCAGGAAGGCAACTACAACACCACCGAAGGCATGGGTTCGGTGCCGTTTGACGGCATTATTCTTGCCCACTCCAACGAGTCGGAATGGCAGACGTTCCGCAACAACAAGCACAACGAGGCATTTCTCGACCGGGTCTACATCGTCAAGGTGCCCTATTGTGTTCGGGTATCGGAAGAGATCGAGATCTACAAGAAACTGCTCAAGCACAGTTCCCTGTTCGGTGCGCCCTGCGCCCCGGATACCCTGGACATGCTCGCGCAGTTCTCGGTGCTGTCACGGATCAAGGAGCCGGAAAACTCCAGCGTGTTCTCCAAGATGCGGGTTTATGACGGCCAGAACATCAAGGATACCGATCCGAAGGCCAAGTCCATCCAGGAGTATCGCGATGCCGCGGGGGTCAACGAGGGCATGGACGGTTTGTCGACCCGCTTTGCCTTCAAGATTCTCTCCAAGGTATTCAACTTCGATACTGCGGAAGTAGCCGCCAACCCGGTGCACCTGCTGTATGTGATCGAAAAGCAGATTGAACAGGAGCAGTTCCCGCCGGAGACCCAGGAGCGCTACCTGCGCTTTATCAAAGAGTTCCTGGCACCTCACTACGTGCAGTTTATCGGCAAGGAAATCCAGACCGCGTACCTGGAGAGCTACAGCGAGTATGGCCAGAACCTGTTCGACCGCTATGTGACCTATGCGGACTTCTGGATTCAGGATCAGGAATACCGGGATCCGGAAACCGGCGAGATTCTCGATCGCTCGGCAATCAACGACGAGCTGGAGAAGATCGAGAAGCCGGCCGGCATCAGTAATCCCAAGGATTTCCGCAACGAGGTAGTCAACTTCGTGCTGCGGGCGCGAGCGAACAATCAGGGCCGCAACCCGTCCTGGCTCAGCTATGAAAAGCTGCGCAGTGTGATCGAGAAGAAGATGTTCTCTAACACCGAGGACCTGTTGCCGGTGATTTCCTTCAACCCGAAGGCCAGCAACGAGGATCAGAAGAAACACAAGCAGTTCGTCGAGCGAATGGTCGATCGAGGCTACACGGAAAAACAGGTACGGCTTCTGGCCGAATGGTATCTGCGCGTCCGCAAGTCTCACTAAGTCAGTGATGGCTCACTGAACTGGAGTAACTCTATGGGTATGACCCACATAGTCGACCGCCGGCTGAACGGTAAAAACAAGAGCGCGGTGAACCGGGAACGGTTCCTGCGCAGGTACCGGCATCACATCAAGAAAGCGGTAGCCGACGCGGTGCAGCGCCGGTCCATCACCGACATCGAACGGGGCGAGAAGGTCAGCATTCCGTCCCGCGACATCGAGGAACCCATCTTTCACCATGGCCAGGGCGGCAAGCGGGAAATGGTGCACCCCGGCAACAAGGAATTCATCACCGGTGACACCCTGCCGAAACCACCCGGCGGTGGTGGCGAGGGGCAAGGCCAGGGCCAGGCCAGCCCCGACGGCGAAGGCATGGACGAATTCGCCTTCCAGATCACCCAGGAAGAATTCCTCGAGTTCCTGTTTGACGATCTGGAGCTGCCTAACCTTGCTCGCAAGAAACTCAAAGACACCGAGGCATTCAAGTACGTGCGCTC
The DNA here is from genome assembly GCF_032911545.1 of Marinobacter sp. M-5. NCBI lineage: Bacteria > Pseudomonadati > Pseudomonadota > Gammaproteobacteria > Pseudomonadales > Marinobacteraceae > Marinobacter > Marinobacter sp. M-5. The sequence continues at coordinate 532,775 of NZ_JAWJEK010000001.1, read as the reverse complement.
CGGTTTCTCCACCCAAGGGGTGCCGGCCAAACTGGATGTGGTGCGCTCGTTGCGGGGTGCCCACGCCCGACGGCTGGGCCTTGGCGGTGCCCGCAAGAAAAAGATCCATGAGCTGGAAGCACAACTGGCGGCCCTGAAATCCGCCCCGGACGATCTCGACCCGGCGTTCAGCCACGAAGATCAGATCCAGGTACTGGAGGAGGAAATCACGCGGCTGAAGGCCAATGTGAAGCGCATTCCGTTCATCGACGAGATCGACCTGCGCTACCGTCAGCACCTGAAGCAGCCCAAGCCCGCCACCAGCGCGGTGATGTTCTGCCTGATGGACGTGTCCGGTTCGATGACCCAGATGCACAAGGACATCGCCAAACGCTTCTTCATCCTGCTGTATCTGTTCCTGAAGAAGAACTACAAGAAGATCGACGTGGTCTTCATCCGCCACCACACCAGCGCCAAGGAAGTGGACGAGGAGGAGTTCTTCTACTCCCGGGAAACCGGCGGCACCATTGTGTCCAGTGCACTGAAGCTGATGCACAAGATCATCGAATCCCGTTATTCCCCGGCGGAGTGGAACATCTACGCCGCCCAGGCGTCCGATGGCGATAACTGGAACGACGACTCACCGGTATGCGGCAAGCTACTGGAGGACAACATCCTGCCGCTGGTGCAGTACTTTGCCTATGTGGAAATTACTCCTCAGGATCATCAGATGCTGTGGTACGAGTACGAGAAAATCCACGAGCGATTCCCCCAGAGTTTCGCCTTGCAGCAAATTGCCGACCCCGGTGAGATCTACCCGGTATTCCGCCAGTTGTTCGAGAGGAAAGCCGCATGACTGACATCGTCGACCGTCCGAACGCGCCGGACAGTGGTCAGCCCGCAACCAGAGAACCCATTTCCACCAGCTCGGAATGGACCTTCGAGCTGATCCAGCAATACGATGACGAAATTGCCAAGTGCGCCGCCGAGTTCGGTCTCGACACCTACCCTAACCAGATTGAAGTGATCAGTGCCGAACAGATGATGGACGCCTACAGCTCCGTCGGCATGCCGGTGGGCTATAACCACTGGTCGTTCGGCAAGCAGTTTCTCAGCACCTCCAAAGGCTATCAGCGCGGTCAGATGGGTCTGGCCTACGAGATTGTGATCAACTCCAACCCCTGTATCGCCTACCTGATGGAGGAAAACACCCTGCCCATGCAGGCGCTGGTGATTGCCCACGCCTCCTACGGCCACAATTCCTTTTTCAAGAACAACTACCTGTTCCGCACCTGGACTGACGCCAGCGCGATCATCGATTACCTGGTGTTTGCCCGCCATTACGTGGCGGAGTGCGAGGAGCGCCACGGGGTGGATGCGGTGGAGCAGATTCTCGACTCCTGCCATGCGCTGATGAACTATGGCGTGGATCGCTACAAGCGCCCGGCGCCGATCTCGGCATCGGAAGAACTGCGGCGGCAGAAAGAGCGGGAAGAATACCAGCAACGCCGGCTGAACGATCTGTGGCGGACGATTCCGAAAATGGGCGAGGACGACGATCCGATCCGGCGCAAGAAGCGTTTTCCGGAGGAGCCCCAGGAAAATCTGCTGTACTTCATCGAGAAGAATGCACCGCTGCTGGAGACCTGGCAACGGGAAATCATCCGCATCGTACGTAAGCTGGGCCAGTACTTTTACCCCCAGCGCCAGACTCAGGTGATGAACGAGGGCTGGGCCACGTTCTGGCATTACACCCTGATTCACCGCATGTACGAGAAAGGCCTGGTGAACGACGGTTTCATGCTCGAGTTCCTGCAGAGCCACACCGCCGTGGTCTACCAGCCGCCGTTCGACAGCCCCTGGTATTCCGGCATCAACCCCTACACCCTCGGTTTCTCCATTTTCACCGACCTGCGGCGGATCTGCGAAAACCCGACCGAGGAAGACCGCCACTGGTTCCCGGATATCGCCGGCACCGACTGGGTGGAATCCCTGCATTTCGCCATGAAGAACTTCAAGGATGAGAGCTTCATTCAGCAGTTTCTGTCGCCCAAAGTGATGCGGGATCTCAAGCTGTTCTCGATCCAGAACGACGATCAGGAAGACGTCTATCGCATCACCGCGATCCATGACGATCCTGGCTACCGGGTGCTGCGGGAGAAGCTGGCTCGCCAGTACAACCTCAGCTACCGGGAACCCAACATTCAGGTGTGGAACGTGGATGTGCGGGGCGACCGCTCACTGACCCTGCGGCACATTCCGGTGGACCGGGTACCGCTGGGCCAGGAAACCGAGGAAGTGCTGCGCCACGCCCACCGGCTGTGGGGTTTCGACGTGCACCTGGAGAGTGTTGACGAGGGTACGGTGGTAGAAGAGTATCATTGCCCGCCCCAGGAGCTGGAGGAGGAGTAATCCTCAGAAGGACCACTCCACACCGGCATAGAAGATACGCCCCGGGCCCGGCTCGAAATAGCGTCGTTCCTCCACCGGCCGGTCGGCGTTGGCGTTGATTCGTACGTTGGCAAAATAGTCTTCATCCAGCAGATTGCGAATGCCGGCGTACAGGTTCAGGTTCTGCTCCGCCAGCCGCACGCTGTCCCCGGCCCGCAGGCCCAGCAGCCAGTAATCACTGACCCGGGTCTGGTTGCTGTTTTCCGCGTACAGATCGCCCACATACTGCCACTCCAGCGCCGCAAAACCGCGGCCCTGCCCGCGCCACTCCAGTTCGGTGACCCAGTGTTCCCGTGGTAACCCGGGCAGGCGATTGCCGCTGGCGTCGTTACCCTGCTCATCGGTGAAATCGTCCAGTTCGTAATCCGCCAGGGTCAGTGCCGAGCTCAGCCGCCAGGCGTAGGAAATGTCCCAGGCCAGCCCAAACTCGACACCGTCGCGGCGGGTGCGCCCGGCATTTTCAAAGAAAGTGCGCCCGCCCTGCTCGAACGGCAGTATCTCGTCATCTACGCGGATAGAGAACAGCGCCAGGTCGTAACTCACGCCACCCCCCAACACGCCCCGCAGGCCCAGCTCCCGGTTGAGGGCTTGCTGGGGTTCGATATCGGGGTTGAAGCCGCCGCTGCCATCGGGATTGGCAAACTCGGTGAAGGTGGGCGATTCGAACGCGGTGCCGACGGTGCCGTAGATCTGGTGACGGGGCCCCAGCCGGTAACTGAGCCCGGCCACGCCACTGGCCTCACGAAACGTGCGGCTGCCGGAATCGTCACCGTCCACCAGGCGGTGATCATCAATTGACAGCCGCAGGCGGTCAAAACGGGCGCCGAGAGACAGGCTCAGCTTGTTCGTCAGCGCGAGATCACCCTGGGCAAACAGGGCGGCGTTGGTCGCGTTCTGGGTTTCGTCCTGGGTCTGGCCGGTGACCTGCCCCCCGAACGACACTTGGTAGCGGCGGCGTTCGTCGCGTTGCCGGTGCACATCCGCCCCCACGAGCCAGACCAGAGGCAAACCCGCCAGAGTGGACTCCTGCTGATAACTGGAACTGATGCCGTAGAACTGGCGATCGAAGGCCACCCGGCTGGCACCGGGGAACGGTAACTGCTGGGCAAAGTCACGGCGACTGAAAAAGGTGTTCACGGTAAGCTGCCCCGGCACGGCGACGGCTTCCTCATACTGCAGGCCCAGCGTCTGCTGATCGACGCGCTGACCGGCATCGAGCTGCCTGGCCAGGAAAGTCGCCTGATGCGGGTCCTCTTCGGCCTGCGCCCGGGTCAGTCCACCGGGATCCTCGGATTCGGGGTTGTGCAGGGCGTTCAGGGTTGCCGTCAGCCGCCGCCCGGGCACCAGCTCATGGCTGAGGCGACCATTGAACAGGCCTTTTTCGGCGGTGCTCTGTTCCCGGTGACCATTCACATTGAGCCACGACAGGGTGGCGATAGCAGCGGTGTCTCCAGCGCGGGCATTAGCCTGTACCGCCGCCTTGCGGTAATCGTCGCTGCCGCCGTCAAGACGCAGGCGAGCCCCCGGGGGCAGCTCATCCCCGCGCGCAGTGGAGACATCCACCACGCCCCCGGCGGCATTGCCATACTGCACGGACGACGGTCCACGAATCACCTCGATGCGCTGGGCCGAGTCCAGATCCACCGCATCAATCTGGGATTGGCCATCCGGCAGGGTGTAGGGAATGCCATCCACCTGCAGCCGGATGCCGCGGATCCCGAAAGGCGCACGGGCGCCGAAACCACGGGTGGACAATCTCAGGTTCTGAGCAAAGTTATACCGGTTCTGGAAAAACAGCCCAGGCACGGTATTGAGCGACTCATCCAACTGCAGGCGCTGCTGCCCCCGGCGGATTTCGGGAGCGTTCACCACGCTGACCGCGGCGGGGGTATCGTACAGATCACGCACCATTCGCGGCGACGTTACCTCCAGCACCATGTCACCGGCCTGGTCATCCTCTTGCGCGGCCTGCGCCGCCAGCTCGCCCAGCGGCAGCAGACCGGACACGCCAACCGCCATCACCACCACACGCCGCGCGAACCCGCAACCCCGTACGTTCACTCTAGCCCCCTGACGCCAGTTGCATCGTATCCTCCAGCCGAGGCACCAACAACAGCGTCAGACCATTGAGAAGAAAGTTCATACCCACACTCCGACTCGTTTACATCAACACCAGCCTGAGCATAGCCACTAACCCGGTGGCTGGATACCCAGCAACAGTTGGAAGGCCGTGTCCCACCAGGCCGGCAGATACGTGACCATGATCAGCGTGCTCCCCATCACCAGCACTGGGAGAATGAAGCGGAAATTACGTTGCCAGAACGTGCCGTACAGGCTTTCCGGCGAGGTGGGCACACCCACCACCTGGCGTGTCAGCAGATGGTTCAGCGCCACCGGCGGGGTCAGATACCCCATCTCGAACGCCAGCACAGTCATCACCCAGAAGTGCAGTGGATCAATGCCGTTATTCAGGGCAATGGGCGCCAGCGTGGCATTCACCAGCAACACCGCACCGTAGGGATCCATGATCATGCCGATGAACACCAGCAAACCCATCAGTAGCGTGAGCGTCAGCCACACCGACCCCAACTGTTCCGGGAATAACTCCAGCAGGCCCGAGCGTTCGATCAGACCACCCACGCTGACGGACAGCGCCATCAGCATCAGCAGGGCACCGATCAGGGCACTGGATTCACGGGTAGCGCGCAACACAGACGATGAGAATCCGGTCGGCAGCGGGCCGCGGGCGTTCTGTGGCGGCTCGTCCGTGTCGGGATCCGATGACTTAAGCACCAGACGCTCGAACGCAAGCACCAGCAGCAGAATCAACGGCAGGATGGCCGGCGCCGAGAACTCGTCCAGACCGCGATCCAGCAGTAGGTTCCACAGCAGGATCACGCCGGCAAAAATGGCCACGTAAGGCACCAGCGGCAGCAGTGCGCGCAGCATGCCGGGCACCGCCTCCCGCAGCGGGGCAATGCGTCCTTTCGACGGCCCGCCGATCAGGAACACGTAAATCGCGTACACCGAAGCGGTCAGCAGCAATACCCTGGCGCCGGCACTGAACATTTCATCGGTGGTCACACTGTTGTTGAGGGTGGCAACGATAACCACCAGCAGGCAGGGGCGCAGCATGGTGCCCATAGAACCGGAAATGGCGGTGGTCGCCAGCGCGAGTTGCTCGGATGTGCCGGCGCGCCGCAGCTCCCGATACAGGGTCAGGCCCGCCGCCAGAATGAAAATACCGGACGCACCGCTGTAGGCCGTGGGCAAGGCGGTGAGCAGTAACACCACCACCCCGAGCCATTTCGGCGGCAACTTCCAGGGCCGCAGAACATCAAACACCTTGCGGGGAAGATGGGTGCGCGCCAGCAACATACCCACCCACACATACAGGCCCAGATTGAGGAACAGCGCCGACAACTCCGCCATCATGGTGAGGTAGACGGCAATGCCGTGGTAGAAGCCATGAAACGCAAACTGGATGGAGGCGGACACGCACATGAAACTGTACAGCGGCACACTCAGCATAGCCCGGGACCAGCTTCCACCAACAGGCAGGTCGTTGCGTTGCTGAAACAGTTGCCACAGAGAGATCAGGGTGAGCGTACCGAAACCTGCCACCCAGATATCGTGCATGAACAGATGCGCCAGAGGCATACCAGCATCCGCCTGAGCCAGTTCCTGCTGACGGTAGAGCCAGGTAGACGCGGTCAGCAAGCCGTTGGCCACCAGCTGCGATACCGTGGCGACGCGGTCATCGAGACGGCTTTCCACCGGTCGCAGGGCAATGTGCTGGCGCCCGAGGGTGGCGGCCGCGGCGCAGAACAACAGCATCAACCCCAGCAGCACCCGGCGGTTTCCGGTCACCAGCAGCACAGCCTGTGACAGCCCGGTCTCCATCAGGGCGAAAGCCTGAACCCCGGGACTGTTGATTGACTGCAGGCGCTCCCACCTGGCGAGGCGGTTCTCACAGGCGCGCGATGTCGCCATAACCGAGGCACGAATCTGCTCCCGGTCGATCTTTTCTCCGAACACATCGGCAAAAGGGTCAGCGGATTTTTCCGCTTTTTTAGCCGCGACGGCCAGGTCTACAGCCGCCTCTTCGTCGCGCACGATCTGGCAGTCCGGCGCGCTGATCTGATCGATCACCCGCAGGTTGAAGTAGTCCGGCCAGGTGTCACCGCCGATTTCCAGCAACCGCGAATGCAGGGTTTCACCCACCGACGCCAGCAGCGTCAGGACCAGAATGACCAGCATTGGCGCACTGGCCAGAGTAAGTGACCGGGTGCGGCTGCCCGCCGCAGGGTACGTCCGGGAGTCGGTGGTCATGGCTTACTCCACCGGGTTACTGCATTCCTCCCGGCTGCCGTCCGTACGGCACCGGATCTTGCGCTGCAGGGTCAGCATGTCCCCGCTGTAATAGCCTTGCTCGCGCAACTCCAGCCGCGCCTGCTGCATCAGCGTGTCGTATTCGCGGCGATCCTCAGCAGGAATTTCGATCCACCACTTGTCCGGCACCTTGTCCTCTTCCATGCGGATGCGGCCGATGATTTCATCGAAACCCTGGTAGAAAGCCTCCCGCACGAACTGCGCCAGTTCATTGGGAATAACCTCTTCGCGACCGATCAGTTGCATGGTGATGTGGGTCAGCGGCAGGTCGATAATGCCGCCATCCGGCTCCAGCCCCTTATGCAGTTCCAGCACCTCATAGGCCGCCAGCGGTGCCGCCAGCACGTCGACCACACCGGTGTTGAACATGTTGGGGGCGTTGACGATGTCGGCCACCACTGGCGTTGCACCGACGCCGGAAATCATTTCCGCCTGGGTAGGATCGTAATCCAGCACCACCACGCGCTTGCCGGACGCCTTCGCCAGGGTGTTGATGCTGCGGTCATTAACAAACACATGGGCGGCGCCCGCCGGTGCAATGCCCATTACCACGTAACCGTTGCTGACCATGCGATCCGCACTACGGGGATCCGCCATCAGCTGCAGGCCGAGGCGCATCTGTTCGCGCTCGGGGAAGCCGCCAATGGAATCCAGCGTCCCGGTGTACTGATTGAACAACCGTGCCCGCAGCCCGCTCATCAGGGCGGCATCACAGGTGCCGGATTTGAGCTCCTCCACCATCACCGATTCGCTGGTGTAGGGCACCATTTCCACATTGATGCCGTACTGGAGGATTTTACGACGCTGATCCTGAGCCGCACCGTAAATGGGCCCGGAGCGGCCAAAGATATCCCATACGCATACCCGGTAGATCCGGTCTGGCTCGGGCTCCAGCCCGGTCAGTTCCTGCATGGCCTCGACCCGCTCTTCGAGGGGCAGACTCTGGTCGTAGATGGTCGCCCGCAGGTCCTCACTGGCCCAGGTCAGGACCGAGAAGCAAGACAATACAGCGGTGGTAACCAGAAAGAGGCACTGGGTGACCCAGTGGCGTAATGGCGATGTTTGAAAGACAGAAGGCATCATTATTGTTATCCCGAACTGAATATCTGAGCGCTCAGGGTAACAGCGATGCAGCAATGCCCCTCTGTCTCTGGTGGCAGAGGGGCACTGGCAGATTTGTCAATCGGCGGGACGGGAAACGGGTGCCTGCACGTTAGATTTGGGGATGATCCTGCGGCCGTACATCGCCAGCAGGAACCCGATCGGGAACATCAACACACCGTAGACCGCGGCAGGAATCGACATGGCACTGGATTCCAGCAAGGTGAGTGTGACCATCAGCGCAATGGTGCTGTTTTTCACGCCCAGCTCTACCGCAACCGCCAACGACTCGCGCTGGGTCAGCCCCGCGACGCGCCCGGCCAACAGGCCCAGCGCAATACCGGCAATGTTCAGCAACAGGGTTGCGGGACCGGCCTGCTTGAGCAGATCCCAGATCTGGTCTCGCACGCCAACAATCAGCCCGACAATCAGAACCGCCAGCACCACGCCGCCAAATATGCTGACCACGCCTTCTGCTTTTCTCGCCAGTGCGGGCTTGCGGGTGCGGAAAAGCATGCCAATGGCCACCGGGAACAGCACGATGCCAACCAGCATGCCCACCGTTTTACCCACCGGCAGCACGATGGTTTCCTGGGTGCCCATGTAGAGGTCCAGCGCCATGTTGATGAACAGCGGCAAGGTCAGGATGGTAATCAGACTGGCGGTGACGGTCAGCACGATCGACAGCGCAATGTTGCCCCGGGAGAGCAATACAAACAGATTAGAGGTGGTTCCGCCGGGGCAGGCAGCGATAATCACCAGCCCCACCGCAATCGCCGGCGGTACGGCCAACAGCGTGGCCAGTGCGAAGGCAATCGTCGGCATTACAAGAATCTGCGCCACGGTGCCCACAATCAGGCCTTTCGGGTAGACCGCCACCTGGCGAAAATCCCGAACGGTCAGGGTCATACCGATGCCGATCATGATGATGAACAGGGCGATCGGTAACCCGGCAGAAATCAGTGGACTTGACTCCACGGTGCCTCCACATTGTTGTTTTAATGAAGTTAGTCGGCCAGCGAAGTTAGCACAAGGCAACGATGCCTGGTGACAGGGATTTGGCAACAAGATGTAACACAGCCGCCAGCCGTGCCTGCAGGCCAGCGCCGCAACGACAATAAAGCCGAACCTTTACAGCCGATGAGCGTGTGTTTAACGGTTGTAGTTGCGTATACTTACGCTCCTCATCTAATAAAAATACAAACAGAATCAAGTCGAACGGACTCAAGGACAAGCAAGAGGACACTGAATGAAACGCCTGGGCACACTGGATGCATCCTGGTTGGCGGTGGAATCGGAAGACACTCCGATGCACGTGGGCAACCTGCAAATTTTTTCACTCCCTGACGACGCACCCGAGACTTTCCTCCGGGACATGCTTGCACGCATGAAAGAGGACGGTGAACTCGCGCCCCCGTGGTGCTATAAACTGGGGTATTCCGGCTTTCTCGGACGCCTGGTGGCGCCCATGTGGAAGACCGACAAACACCTGGATCTGGACTACCACGTTCGCCACTCAGCCTTGCCCCGCCCGGGCAGCGAGCGGGAGCTGGGCATTCTGGTGTCGCGATTACATTCCAACCCGCTGGATTTCTCCCGCCCGCTCTGGGAGTGCCACATCATTGAGGGGCTGGAGAACAACCGGTTTGCGCTCTACACCAAGATGCACCATTCGATGATCGACGGCATCAGTGGCGTGCGGCTGATGCAGCGGGTGCTGAGCACAGATCCCGCTGAAACCAACATGCTGCCGCCCTGGTCGGTGCGTCCGGAGCGCAAGCGCGGCAGCAAGACCGACGGGGAGGGCAGCATTCCGGCGGCTTTTTCACAGGCCATGGACGCACTGAAGCTGCAGGCGGACCTGACACCACGGCTGTGGGGCGCGATGTCGCGGCTGGTCCAGTCAGCGCGCCACCCCGAAGGCGGCCTCACCACGCCGTTTGCCGGGCCGGTGTCGCTACTGAATCACCGGGTCACCGGCCAGCGCCGCTTCGCCACCCAGCATTATCAGCTGGAAAACCTCAAGGCCTTGGCCCACGCTGCCCAGGGTTCGCTGAACGATATCGTGCTGTACCTGTGCGGCACCGCCCTGCGCCGCTTCCTGATCGAGCAGGACCACATTCCGGACACGCCTTTGACCGCTGGGATTCCGGTCAACATCCGCCCCGCGGATGATCAGGGCACCGGCACCCAGATCAGCTTCATGATCGCGTCGCTGGCTACGGATCAGGCCGACCCGCTGACCCGGCTGGCCCACATCAAGCAGTCAACCCGCCGCGCCAAGGAGCACCTGCAAAAGCTGCCCCGCAAGGCGCTGACCCAGTACACCATGCTGCTGATGTCACCGTACATCCTGCAGCTGATGTCCGGCATGGGCGGGCGTATGCGACCGGTGTTCAACGTGACCATTTCCAACGTGCCGGGCCCGGAGCAGACGCTGTATTACGAAGGCGCAAAACTGGAAGCCATGTACCCGGTGTCGCTGATTGCCCACGGCGGTGCACTCAACATCACCTGCCTGAGTTACGCGGGCTCACTGAATTTCGGTTTCACCGGCTGTCGCGATACCCTGCCGAGCATGCAGAAACTGGCGGTGTACACCGGTGAGGCGCTGGAGGAACTGGCGGGGCTGATTCTGCCCCCAGCGGCGAAGCCCGCTGCCAAGCCGGCGGCGCAACCCCGGAAAGCCGCGCGCAAGAAAGCCACACCCAAGACCTGAGACGACGCCGGCCCCAGCAGCGGGCCGGGGCTAGTCAACGGTCTCCATATGACGCTGCAGGGCGGCCGGATCGGTCAGTTTGATCCGGCCATAACCCAGTTGCAGCAAACCCCGCCGTTCGAAATCCTTGATCCATTTATGCACACCCTGGCGGGTCATGCCCATCATGTTGGCGATGTGCTCGCGGGTGATCCAGATGGTCACCGGCTCCGAGCCTGCCTCTCCATTGCCCTGAATTTCGGCCAGAAACAACAGGCGACGACCAATCCTCGCGGCAATGCCCCGCAGCGCATCGTCCTCAATAATCGACATCGCCGCCCACAAACGGCGGCTGACCATATCGAGGATCACCGGGTAGCACTGGGGGTGCCTTGCCATCAGATGACGAAAGGTGTCGCCGGGCATTTCAATCAGGGTGGCCGCCTCGTGAGCGGTTGCCCCGTAGACCCGTCGCATTCCCGGGGAAAACACCGAGTCTCCGAACCAGGTGCCGGCACTGAACATGATCAGCGTGGCCTCCCGCCCGGCTGGATTGACCGAACTGATCCGCACCACACCGGAGGCAATCACGTTGAGGGTGGAGGTGGCCGAACCCTTGCTGTATATCAGCTCGTCAGCCTCGAACCGGCGGATGCGGGCAATCGCAGCAAGCTCGTCCAACGCCGGTTGGGGAAAGCCGGAGAACAGCGGGCAATCGGCAAGCACAGTCTGAATATCGGTCATACCCCGAATTGTAAACCAATTGACAGTGTTCGCCGATCACTCTTCCCTACACTCGGTGGTAGATCAGGGCTTCGACCACAACAAACGCCAACAAGAAATCCGATTAGAGAGGCACGCCATGTCAGCACAGCTTTCAATTCCGTCAAAAAAAGCGTCCGTCAGCGAGGAAGAGTGGCAGTTGCGGGTGGATCTTGCCGCCGCCTACCGCCTGGTTGCCCTCTATGGCTGGGACGACCTGGTGTTTACCCACATTTCCGCGCGGATTCCGGGCGATGAGCATCACTTCCTGATCAACCCCTACGGCATGATGTTCGAAGAGATCACCGCCTCCAGCCTGGTGCGCGTGGATCAGGACGCCAACAAGATCAACCCTGATGACTTCGACATCAACCCCGCCGGCTTCACCATCCACAGTGCCATTCACGCCGTGCGGGACGACGCCGCCTGCGTGATGCACCTGCATACCACCGACGGCATTGCCGTGTCGGCCCAGCAGGACGGCCTGATGCCGCTGTCACAACAGAGCCTGTTTGCGCTGGCCAGCCTGTCGTACCACGACTACGAAGGCGTAGCTCTGCGGGAGGACGAGAAAGCACGGCTGCAGAAAGACCTGGGTAATACCAACTACATGATCCTGCGCAATCACGGCCTGCTGACCACCGGCAGCAGCATTGCCGACGCCTTTCTCGCCATGTACATCCTGCAGACATCCTGCGAAATCCAGGTCCGTGCCCTGTCGGGCAACCGCCCGCTGACACCAATTCCAACGGGCATTGTCGACACCATCAAACAACAGGCCGATCAGGTCACCAAGGGTCTCGGCGGCAAGCTGGCGTGGCCGGGGCTTCTGCGCAAGCTGGACCGTATCGACCCCGGCTTCCGGCACTGAGAGGAGATCCCCATGAACCATCAAGCCGAAAAACAGGCCACGTTTACCCACATGAAAGACGGCAAACCCGAGGATTGGCAAATCATCGCCTCGTCCTTCGGCGAATTCGCCAGAGGACTGCCCGAACGCATTCTGGCACACCTGAAGTTGCTGGAAGGCGATTTTGGCGGCTTTCCCGTTGACCGCCTGAGCCACTGCCTGCAAACCGCCACGCTGGCCCATCGCGATGGCAAGGACGACGAGTACGTGGTGTGTGCCCTGCTGCACGACATTGGCGATACCCTGGGTTCCTACAATCACGCCGATGTGGCCGCCGTGCTGCTGGAGCCGTTCGTCAGTGAGGCCAATCACTGGATGGTGAAACACCACGCCATTTTCCAGGGCTATTTCTTCTTCCATTATCTGGGCATGGACCGGGATATGCGGGAGCAGTACCGCGACCATCCGCATTTCCAGCAGACCCTCGAGTTCGTTCACAAGTACGACTCGCCGGCGTTTGACCCGGACGCAGACAGCCTGCCGTTGTCCTACTTCGAGCCTATGGTCCGTCGGGTGTTCGCGCAACCGGTACGCTCGCTGTACAAGGACGCCGAAGGGGTCATGTAACCCCCGGACTTCCAAACAACAACAAACGGATTGATCCTCATGCTTGCCAACCTGGGCCTTCTGGCCGGTCTCGTCCTGTTAATTATCATGGCGCTGCGGGGCGTCAATATCCTGATTGCGGCGCTGGTCTCCAGCCTGCTGGTGGCGGTCACCAATGGCCTGGGCATTTCACCGACCCTGCTGGAGCATTTCCCGTTCGGGCCGCTGGGCGCGTTCAGCTTTGCCGGCAAGTTTTTCGTGCTGTTCCTGGCCGGGGCGGTGTTCGGCAAGATGATGGCCTCCAGCGGGGCCGCAGGCTCCATTGCCAGCGCCATTACCCGCGGGCTGGGTGTCAAACACACCATCCTGATCACCATGCTGGTGTGCGCGTTGCTCACCTACGGCGGCGTGGTGGTGTTTGTGGTGGTTTTCACCATGTACCCACTCGGTGTTGCACTGATGCGCGAGGCCAACCTGCCCAAGCGTCTGTTTTGCGGGGCCATAGCGCTTGGCGCCGGCACGTTCACGATGACCGCCTTGCCGGGCACCCCGTCCATTCATAACGTCATTGCGGCATCTGCCCTGGGCACAGACCTGTTCGCAGGCGCCCTGATCGGCCTCACCGCAGCGGTGGTAATGTTTGTGGCAGGCATGGTCTATCTGGAACGCCAGTGGACCAAGGCCCGGGCGATGGGTGAAGGCTATGCGGTGAATGCCCAGGACGAGTACATGGAAAGCATGGCCCCGGCTCTGAGACACGGGCCCAGGTGGCAGCTGAGCATTCTGCCGCTGGCGCTGGTACTGGGCACGATCATTCTACCGCGGCTGCTGATCGCCCTGGGACTGGCCGACAGTGATACCGCCGTGATCGGCTTTGCCAACGGCGAGCCGATCATCTGGCCCAGCATTGCACTGGTGATCGGTGCCGCAAGCTGCGTACTGCTGTTCCCGGATTTTCGCCAGAAAGCCATGGAAAGCATGGGCGCCGGCGCCAACGATGCCATCATGCCCCTGCTCAACACCGCGGCGGTGATCGGTTTCGGCAGCGTGGTCACTCAGACCGATGGTTTCAGTGCGTTCGCTCAGTGGGTACTGGATCTTCCGCTGCCACCGCTGCTGTCGGTGTTTGCGTCGGTCAGTGTGGTGTCAGCCATTGTGGGCTCCGGCTCTGGTGGGTTACAGATCTTCATGCAGACCTTCGCAGAAAACTACCTTGCCATGGGGGTCGCACCGGAGGAGCTCCACCGTATCGCAACGCTGGGCTCTGGCGGCATTGATTCCCTGCCACATTGCGGTGCCGTGATCGCGATGCTGACGATCATGGGCCTGAAGCATAAAGAGGCGTACAAGGACATTTTCGTGGTTACCGTCGCCATACCCGTACTGGCAACACTGATCGCCATCGGCGTGGCTTCGCTGGTCTGAGGCGGCGGGTTCAGGCGCCCTCACTCTTCCAGTGGGCGGCGCCTACAAAGATCAGCTGCAGAAAGCGGGTGGTGCGTTTACGGATCTGATCGATCTGGTAGTCATCATCCGGTGACACCCCCAGCAGGTCGGTCAGGCTGAACGCCACGCTGCGGACCACCAGGTCACAGGTCATTTCCAGATCGCCGTCACTCAGATGCTCAGCTAGCCGCAGCCGCCGCAGATCGTTGGCCAGCTCACTGGCAAAGAACCGCATTTCGCTGCGAATGCCTTCCTGCACGGCCCGGCTTTCTCCGGCCAGGCCCTGGGCCATAAAAAAGAAGAAACTGCGGTTGGCCTGTACATGGTTAATAAAAATGCCCACCGATTCTTCCATCAGTTTGTCGGCCTGCAGTACGTTGTTGCGGGCCTCCCGCATCATGCGCCTGAGCACCAGCCCGAGTTCGTCCACCAGCTGTAACCCCAGGTCGTCCATATTTCGGAAGTGACGATAGAAGGACGTGGGCACCACACCCGCCTGGCGAGTCACCTCGCGAATGCCGAGACTGGCAAAATGACGGCCCTTGCCCACCAGCGTTAATGCCGCAGCCATCAGTTTTTCCCGCGTTTCTCCCGGCTTGCGCCGCTGCTTTTCTGCCATGCCTTCACCGTACTGCAGGTTTCAGTTATATCCGGTACACAAGTGTACACATTCCGGAAACATAAAGTACATCACGCTTGTCATTTTGCGCCAACAGCGAGAGCACTGATTGCTCGCCAACACCTCCGTGTGTACAGTCGTACACATAAGTGAACAACTGTACACAACGGTACAGATGGAGAGAGCCAATATGTTATCCAGAATTGAAAGATCATCCGCACTACAGTGGCTGGGCAAGCAGCTTTTTAACCGGGAAGACCCGGCTGCCTTTTTCGACCCGCTGCTCGAGCGCATCAACCCCATGTGGGTACAACAGTACACTCCTGCCCGTGTGGAGCGCATTGTTGACGAGACTGCAGACACCAAAACCTTCGTACTCAAGCCGGCAAAACGCTGGGCCGGGTTCGAAGCCGGTCAGCATGTGAACATCTGTGTTGATATTGACGGTGTACGCCGTAACCGAACGTTCAGTCTGTCCAGTGCCCCGGCGCAATGGCAGGACAACGGCATCGTGACTCTGACCATCAAACGCCTGCCCGGCGGACGGGTCACCAACTGGATGCACGACAACCTCGAAGCAGGTGACACCCTCGGCCTGGGCGAGGCCTTTGGCGAGTTCCTGGTGCCGGAGATCAGTGAACCCTTGTTGTACATCGCCGGCGGCAGCGGTATCACACCCGTGCTGAGCCAGCTGGAAACACTGGCAGCCGCCGATTACCAGGCACCAGTCACGTTGCTGTACTTCGTGCGCACGCAGGCCGACATCATCGGCGCCGAAAAGCTCTACAGCCTGCGGCAGAACTGGCCCGCCCTCACTCTGAACGTGCTGGCGACCAATGAGAGCGAACAACCGCGTTTCCTGCGTGAAAGCGATCTGGAAGAGGTGCCGGAGATCACGGCGCGGCGCTGCTACCTCTGCGGCCCCAAGGGCCTGATGGATCTGGCCGGCGATCTGCTGGACCGCCAGGGTATTGCCCAGGACCGCAGACACAGCACCTTCTTTGCCGCGGCCAAGGCCGCGCTGGACACCGACAGCCTCGGCGGCGCCGTCCACTTCAGCCGCAGTGATCTGAACGTTTCGTCGGAAGGCGATGCCGTACTGCTGGACATCGCCGAGGCAGCAAAACTGTCACCCCGTTACGGGTGTCGCATGGGCATCTGCCATCAATGCAGCTGCAAGAAAACCAGCGGCACCGTTGTAAATCGTTTAACCGGAAAAAGCTCCGGGCCCGGAGAGGAAAACATCCAATTGTGTATATCCGTCCCCCAAGGCCCCGTCACCGTCGAGCTTTAACTGAATAGAACAGGAGCACTAACATGAAACAGATGACCGAAGCACAACTGAGTGTACTCGAGCAGGACCTGAACGCCATCCGCGATGAGGTCATTGCTGACCTGGGTGAACGCGACGCCAACTACATCCGCCGCGTGGTGCGCCTGCACCGCGCACTGGAAGTGGGCGGCCGGGTGATGATGCCTTTCGGCTTTATCCCGCCGGTATTCGTGGCGGCTACGGTCGCGCTGGGCATTTCCAAGATCATCGAGAACATGGAAATTGGCCACAACGTCATGCACGGCCAGTATGACTGGATGAATGACCCGTCATTGCACTCGCAGTCCTATGAGTGGGATACAGCGTGCGACAGCGACTCCTGGCGGTTGACCCACAACTATGAGCACCACACCTACACCAACATCATCGGCAAGGACCGGGACTACGGTTACGCCCTGCTCCGCCTGAGCGATGATGAAAAATGGCGCCCTGCCCACAGCCTGCAGTTCGTCAACTACGTGCTGCTGAGCGTATTTTTCCAGTGGGGTGTGGCACTGCACGAAATGGAGTTCGAGCGTGTGCGCCGGGGCGAAGTAACGCTCAGGGAAAAACTCCCGTTCCTGAAGGGTTTCCTGCGCAAAGGCGGCCGCCAAGCCTTCAAGGATTACGCCTTCTTCCCGCTGCTCACCTTCCCGGTGGCGCCGATCGTGCTGGCGGGCAACCTGGGCGCAAACCTGATTCGCAACCTGTGGTCATCCACGGTGATCTTCTGCGGCCACTTCACCCAGGACGCGGAAACCTTTAGCGAGGAAGAATGTGTGGGGGAGAGCAAAGGCCACTGGTATCTGCGTCAGCTGACCGGATCGTCCAACTTCTCCGGCAACAAATTTGTGCACCTGCTGAGTGGCCACCTGAGCTACCAGATGGAGCACCACGTGTTCCCGGATCTGCCAGCTCACCGCTATCCGGAAATTTCCGAGAAAGTGCAAGCGGTGTGCAAGAAACACGGCATTCACTACAACACCGGCAGTTTTGCCAAGCAGTACGGCACCGTGCTCAAGCGCATTGTCAGCTATTCACTGCCGGATCGTGTGCGCCAGCGCATCGCCCCACAGATGGCCTAAGCCCGGCCTTGGTCGCCATCGGACAGTCCCGGTGGCGACCTTTCTGTCTCAGGCTATCTGCAAGAGCCGCAGTAATTGCGGCCGATGCTGTTCCTGAATGATGTCTGCCAGGGTGTACTTGTCGAGCGCACGGAGGAACGCGTCAAGCGCTTCCGCAAACATCGATTTCAGGCCACACACCGGCGCGATGCGGCATGCATTCTTCGAGGAAAAACACTCAACGATGCTCATGTCCTGCTCGGTTTCACGAACCAGTATGCCCATGTTGATGTCACCGGGCGCCATGTGCAGGCGCATACCCCCTTTCTTGCCGCGAACGGTTTCGATGTAGCCTTTCTTGTTGAGCTGGTGGACCACTTTCATCAGGTGGTTCTTGGAAATCTCGTAGCTATCAGCAATTTCCTGAATGGTGGTCAGACGATCACCCTGCACTGCCAGATAGATCAGCACGCGAATCGAATAATCTGTGTAACGGGTGATGTGCATTCAAATACTCCAGGGAAGCAGTTAACCGGTTCACACGACGGCCTGGTGCTCAGGAACGCCGACATTGTGAATACTTGGGGCTGTGCCCAAATCCGGCAAAGATATACGCAAGAACTTTGAATCCGGTTCTCCCGTTCACCGTGCCTGTGCCCGAAGCCGCTGCACCGCGACAAAGAACGCAAGTTGTACCGGCAATTAATGCACAGGTCTTCCCAGTCGCCGGAGCGAAACCAGGCGCGCGACGTGGTCCTCATCATTGAGGTCTTGAGCGTTACCTGGCAGGTGGTGGCCCTTGATCATTCCGGGCGTGCTATCAGAAGGATTGATCCGGCAGGCGATCCTTGTTCTACTGAAGTTCAGACATCGAACAACAGTGCTGTAACAGGATCGCCTCCATGCCACAGACTACGCTGACAGACCGCTTCGGCCGCACCGTTAATTATGTGCGTCTGTCCGTTACTGATCGATGCGATTTCCGCTGCGTGTACTGTATGGCCGAAGAGATGACATTCCTGCCGCGTCAGCAGGTGCTTACCCTGGAGGAAATTGCCAGGGTAGCAAGAACGTTTGTCTCCCTGGGCACTGAAAAAATCCGGCTGACCGGAGGCGAGCCCCTGGTGCGCAAGGATATCCTGGAGCTGGTGAAGGAAATCGGCGGTTATGGCCTGCGGGATTTTGCCATGACCACCAACGGCAGCCAGCTGCCAACCATGGCCGAACCTTTGCGCAAGGCGGGGCTGAACCGGCTCAACATCAGCCTGGACTCTCTGGACCCAGACAAATTTCATCGCATTACCCGCACCGGACGGCTGAGCCAGGTGCTGGAAGGCATTGAGGCGGCCAAAGATGCGGGGTTCCAGGGCATCAAACTCAACACCGTGGTGATGAAAGGCGGCAACGATCAGGAAGTGCCGGAGCTGGTAGAGTTTGCCCGCAAGAAGAAGGTGGACATTACCTTTATCGAGGAAATGCCACTGGGCGAGATCTCCGATCACGATCGCGGGTTGGTGCTGTGTACCAGTGACGAAGTGCGCGGCATCATCGGCCAGCATCATGAACTGACGCCGACCCCGGAGGATTCCGGCGGCCCGGCCCGCTATTACCGGATGGCCGACAGCGACATCCGGGTTGGTTTCATCTCCCCCCACTCCCACAATTTCTGCGCCACCTGCAATCGTGTCCGAATGACCGTGGAAGGCCGCCTGTTGCTCTGCCTCGGCAACGAGCATTCGGTGGATCTGCGCCATGTGCTGCGCGCCCATCCCGAGTCGGACGCGCCTCTGCGTCAGGCCATCATCGATGCCATGGACCTGAAGCCTGAACGCCACCACTTCTCGACCGATGGCGACGTGCAGATCCTGCGGTTTATGAACATGACCGGGGGTTGATTTAGGTCGGTTGCCTCAGATCCATCATCCAGATGGACGTCGAAGATTCCATCAGATGATCCGCGAGAATCGCTGGCTTGCCCCCGACTTCCTGTACAGATCAAAAATCTGGCAGATTGCCCGTATCAGCAACCGCCCCGCGGGCAGCACCTGCAGCGTTCGGCCGTCGTCGGAAATCAGTTGGTCGCGCATCATCGGTTGCAGCCGGCGGAACTCGTCGGCGAAGTAGCGATCCGGGTTCTCACCCCATTGGTCCGCAAACCGCTGCCGCTCCAGCCGGAACTGGCAGATCAACTGGCCGATCACCCAGCGGCGGATACGATCGTCCCGGGTCAGGTTCACGCCTTTGGTGATGGCGAGCTGCCCGGCGTCTATGGCCGCTTCCCAGACCGGCAGGTCGTGGTTGTTCTGGAAATAGGCATCGTCGGTCTGGCCGATAGCGGACACCCCCAGCGACACCAGATCACAGTCGGAATGGGTGGTGTAACCCTGGAAGTTCCGGTGCAGCCGCCCTTCCTTCTGGGCCACGGCAAGGCTGTCGTCCGGCCTCGCGAAGTGGTCCATACCAATGTATTCGTAGCCGGCCTCCAGCAAGCGGTTGATGGTGTTGTGGAGGATGGTCAGCTTCTGCTGTGGTGTTGGCAGGGTATCCGCAACGATGCGGGTTTGCGGGTAGAAGCGGTCTGGCAGGTGGGCGTAGCTGAACACCGAGAGCCGGTCCGGCGCCATGTCGATGACAGCCTCCAGCGTTGCCGCAAAACTCTCCGGCGTCTGATGGGGCAGGCCGTAGATCAGGTCCAGATTGATGGATCGGAAACCGAGTCGACGGGCTTCGTTCAGCACGGCCTCGGTCATCTCCCGGGGCTGGATGCGGTTGACGGCTTTCTGCACCTGGGGATTCAGGTCCTGAACCCCCAGGCTGATACGGTTGAAGCCCAGATCCCAGAGCGTCGGCAGGGTGTCCTGATCCACTTCCCTCGGGTCGATCTCCACGCTGTAGTCCCGCTCTTTATCGCGCTGCAGATTGAACAGCTCGCCATAGCCCGCCATCAAATGAGCCATCACGTCTTTTGGCAGGAAGGTGGGGGTACCACCGCCCCAGTGCAGTTGACGCACGGGTCGCTCGGCGCCAAACAGCCGCGCCTGCATAGCGGCCTCTTTCAGCAAGCGCTCCACATAGGGCATGGCCTTGTCACGTTTCTTGGTGATCACCTTGTTGCAGGCACAGTAGTAGCAAAGGTGCGCACAGAACGGCAGGTGCGTATAGAGTGACAGAGGCCGGCCACTGGCTCCGCTGCGGGCAGCCGCCTGCACCATGTCCGTCAACGGATAATGCGGGTCGAACTCAACGGCTGTCGGGTAAGAGGTGTAGCGCGGGCCACTCAGATCATAGCGCTGTATCAGCGCATCATCCCAGATGAAGGGCTGGCAGGTGGAAGCAAGTGCGGAACTGGAAGCCATGGTCAAACTCGGAACGTGGGGAAGGGTCAGATCAGAATGCCGCCCATAGTAGGGCAACCTGAGGGTGTCCGATTTGATACGGATCAGCTTACGGGCCTCAAACTGGCCCGGGACACATTCAATCCCACCGTCACCTGAACCACCCTTGTGCCTCCGGCGTATTCCCACTACCCCTGATTGAGGCCCACCCGCACGCAAAGGAGCACCCCGGCCATGGCAAACCTGATCCTGATCCTCGGCGATCAGCTGACGACCGACATCAGCGCACTCCAGAACGGCGACCGCCAGCGGGATCGGGTGGTGATGGCTGAGGTACACGACGAGGCCAGCTACACCAATCACCACAAGAAAAAGCTGGTGCTGCTGTTCAGCGCCATGCGCCATTTCGCGCGGCAACTGGAGGCGGATGGCTGGCAGGTGCACTACCAGCACTATCACCCGGACAACGAAGCACAGAGTCTGGAAGCGGTCATCGCCGGCCAGCTGAGAGATGCCGGCGTAGACCGGGTGATCACGACCGAGTGCGGCGAGTGGCGTCTGCACGAGCAGATAAGTCAGTGGCATGAGCGGCTGGGGATGCCGGTTGAGATCCGCCCGGACACACGCTTCATTGCCAGCAAACAGGAGTTCGCCAACTGGGCCGAAGGTCGCAAACAGCTGCGGATGGAGTTCTTTTACCGGGAAATGCGGAAAAAAACCGGATTACTGATGACCCCTGAGGGCAAGCCGGAAGGTGACCAGTGGAATTTCGATGCTGACAACCGCCGCAAGTGGACCGGCAAGCCACCGGCACCGGCGCCATTCCGGGTAGAGCCTGACGCCATCACCACAGAGGTGATCAAGCAGGTGGATGAATACTTTGCCGATCACTTTGGCACCACGGAAGATTTCCATTTCGCCGTGACCGCTGATGATGCGGCGCAGGCACTGGATTACTTTATCGATTTTGCTCTGCCCTGTTTCGGCGACTACCAGGACGCCATGTCCGATGACGAGGACTGGCTGTTCCACTCCATCCTCTCTCCTTACATCAATTCCGGCCTGCTGGATCCAATGGCGGTGTGTGAGGCTGCTGCCCAGGCCTGGTATGGCGGACGCGCACCGATCAATGCGGTAGAGGGTTTCATTCGCCAGATTCTCGGGTGGCGGGAATTCGTGCGGGGCCTCTACTGGTTGAACATGCCGGGCTATGCTGCTGAAAACCGACTTGGCAACAGCCGTGCCCTGCCCTGGTTCTACTGGACCGGCGACACCAAAATGCGGTGCATGCACAAAGCCATCGACGCGACCCGCCGCAACGCCTATGCCCACCACATTCAGCGCTTGATGGTCACGGGCAATTTCGCGCTGCTGGCTGGGATCAAACCGGAAGAGATCTGTGACTGGTACCTGGCGGTGTACGCCGACGCCTACGACTGGGTGGAACTGCCCAATGTGCTGGGCATGGTGATGCACGCCGATGGCGGTTACCTGGGCTCCAAACCCTATGCGGCCAGTGGCAAATACATCAACCGGATGTCGGATCATTGCAAGAGCTGCCACTACAAGGTCAACAAATCCACCGAAGGCGATGCCTGCCCCTTCAATGCCCTGTACTGGCATTTTATCGATCGCCACCGCGATGATTTCGCCAACAACCCGCGCATGGGGATGATGTATCGCAACTGGGACAAACAGAAACCGGAGCAGCGCGCGGCCCTGTTGAAGCGAGGGGAACAGCTGCTGATCAACATTGAAAAGCTGTAACGGAACGTATAGCGGGCATTGCTAGCAGTAACCGTGACGATCGATGCCTCGGCATGTCGGCGAGCAAGCAACAGATCGCCCTGTCCCGCCTGGACCGGGACTGACTGTCACGGCGGCCCGACTTCGCAGGCCAGCACCAGGGCCCAGAACTCCGAGAAATCATTTACCACAGCATCCGGCTTGTCCGGGTGTTTGTGGGTGCCCGGGAAGATCTTGTTGAGCCATGGCTGGTCCCATTGCGCGCCATTGAAAAACACCGAGGTCATACCGGCGCGCTTGGCCGCAATCACATCGGTGGTGCTGTCACCCACATACCAGACGCTGGGGTCCGGCGGGTAATCCAGCTTCTGCACCGCCAGCAACAACTGGTCTGGGTGCGGCTTGCGCAACGGCGTGTCGTCACCACACACATCTACCTCGAACAGTTCGGTCCAGCCGGTGTTCTCCACCGCCGCCAGTTCGTGCTCAAAAAATTCCCGGTCGCGGTTGGTGATCACGCCCACCTGAATACCCAGTCTTGCAAGGCCTTCCAGCACCTCCCGGACTTTCGGCTCGAACGCCTTCACCGTGCCGTAGTGGTTGCGGTAGTGATGATTGAACGCCTTGTGAGCAACCTGCTTGGCTTCCTGATCTTCCCCGAACAACACCTCGAAAATGTCGGTGCGGGATATCTTGCGGTCCGCCTTCACCTTTGGGTGCAGCCGGGCGTACTCCCGCACATAGGCAACCAGCCGGACGTCTTCTGGCGTCTTGCTGTCTTCCGGCGCCACCATCCGGTTCATCAGCTGCAGCGTGTGGAAATCCGGCAGCATGTCATCCACCGCGTGATACATGGCGTCCAGGGTGTCCACCAGGGTGGCGTGCCAGTCAAACAGAATCACCGATGGCCGGATCAGCCGCACAACCGCGGGGTGCCAATCCGGCTCGATCCGTGGCTCCGGGCGCGGAGGTGGCGGAAACGGGCGCGGCCGGACTTCCGCCGGAGACTGGCGAAAGGTCCCGGGTTCATTACGCTCCAGCAGGGCCAGTAAATCCATCAGATCTTCAAAGCTGTCGAGAATCGCCGCGGGCGCGTCACGACGGGAGAACCAGCTGTCGATGCGCCCCGGCTCCCAGCAGGCACCGTTGTAGAAGATTCCGGACACACCGGCCTTGTTGGCCGTCAGCATGTCCACGTAACTGTCACCGACATACCAGGCGCGATTGTCTGCCGGCAGCCCCAGCGTCTCGAGAACCTTGAGAATGACCTCCGGGTCGGGCTTGTACTCGGTGACATCGTCCGCGCACACGGTGGCGTCAAACAGATGCTGCCAACGGCCCTCATCCACTGTGAGCAGCTCCTGGTCAAGAAACTCCCGGTTGCGATTGGTGGATACCGCCAGCCGCATTCCCATGGCTTTTAGCGCCGAGAGGTATTCGTATGCGCCCGGCTGGAACGGCTTTACCTGGCCAAAATAACGGCGATACGCCGCGTTATAGGCCTGGTGGGCAATCAGTTTGGCGTCTTTGTCGTCGCCAAAAACAGCGTTGAAGATGTCGGTCCTCGACACCCGGCGTTCCGCCAGGATGCGCGGATGCAGTCGCCGGAAAATCCGTATGTAGCGTACCAGCCGGGCGTCGTCCGCGGTGCGGCACTGGTCTTCCGGCAGCAGCCGCTCCACCAGACCCAGTTCCTCCAGCTGAGGCAGCATGTCTTCCATGGCGCTGAACATGGCGTCGTGGGTATCCACTAACGTGCCGTGCCAGTCGAAAATCAAGACCGATGGAGACTGGATATCGTCACTGAATCGGGCCATCAACAATCCCTCAGAGCCTGGAAAACGTAGAAAAACTACCTTCAGTAAAAACCATTTGAGTCTGATGCACAAAAAACCGCATTTGCCGGAGAAAATCTGCCCGATCTGCCAGCGCCCGTTCGTCTGGCGCAAGAAATGGGCGAAAGACTGGGACAGCGTGCGCTACTGCAGCGAACGCTGCCGCCGCTCGCGAGGCGCATCGTCATGACCACGGTGGTGTGGTTCAAACGGGATCTGCGCACGGGCGATCACGCCCCCCTGGTGGCGGCAGCCAGCCTCGGAGAACCGGTTATTCCGTTGTACGTCATCGAAGACGACTACTGGCAGTTGCCGGACACCAGCGGCCGCCAATGGGACTTTGTTCATGATTCACTGAACGACCTTGACCGCCAGCTCCGCAACGCCGGCTCCCGGTTGGTCGTCATGCGCGGTTCGGTGATCGAAGCATTGCGGCGGCTCCGTGACAGCCACTCGATCCAACGGATTTTCTGCCATGAGGAGACCGGGGGCCAGTGGACCTTCGAGCGGGACCGGGCCGTGATCGGCTGGTGTTCTGAAAATCAGGTGGAGTTCCGGGAATGGAGCCAGTTCGGCGTGGTGCGGCGCCTGAAAGACCGGGATCTGTGGGACAAGGCCTGGACCAACCTGATGCGCCAGCCGGTGCTGGCGGCCCCGCCTCTGGTGCCCGGTGGGGAAGGCGTTAACCGCATCGAGCGTCAATCCTCAACAACGGACTTTACGCTGATGGACCACTGCCCCGATCGACAGTTAGGCGGCAGCGCCCGGGGTGAAAAACTGCTGGCGTCCTTTCTCGATCGTCGGTGCGTGGGTTATCAATACAACATCTCCAGCCCACTGACGGCGGTTCGTGCCTGTTCCCGTCTGAGCCCGCACATCGCCTATGGCTCCGTCAGCCTGCGAGACATCTACCAGCAGGCCAAAGCCACCGGCAGCCATCGCAACACCCTGCCCCGGAAGCACAAAAGCCTGACCAGCTTCCGCTCCCGTCTGCACTGGCACTGCCACTTCATCCAGAAACTGGAGGACGAGCCGGAACTGGAATTCCGCGCCATGCATCGCGAACTCGAAGGCATGAAAACCGGCCCGAACGATTCCGAACGCCTGCAGCGTTGGCAGGAAGGCCAGACCGGCTGGCCGCTGGTGGACGCCTGCATGCGTGCCCTGCAACACACCGGCTGGATCAATTTCCGCATGCGGGCGATGCTGATGGCCGTGGCCAGTTATCAGCTATGGCTGCACTGGCGCGATCCGGCCCTGCATCTGGCCCGCCTGTTCACCGATTTCGAACCGGGAATTCACTATTCCCAGACCCAGATGCAATCAGGCCTCACCGGCATCAACGCGCTGCGCATCTACAACCCGGTGCTGCAAAGCCAGAAGCTGGATCCACAGGGGGAATTCATCCGCCGCTGGATTCCGGAGCTGGCCGGCGTACCGGCCGAGATGATCCACACACCCTGGCTGATGACGCCGGCACAGAAAGAGCGGTTTGGCGGCAACACCTACATAGCGCCGGTGTGCGACCATGAGCAGGCTGCCCGCGCCGCCCGCAAGGCGGTGGGTGATTTTCGCAAGCAACACGTCAGCCGGGAAGAAACCGGCCGGGTGCTGGACCGCCACGGCAGCCGCAAGGGGCCAGTTCAGAAGCGACCCGCTGTGCCGGGCAAAGAGCAGGAGAAAGAAGAGAGCGATCAGCTGTCACTGTTCTGAGCACAGCCTTAAACAGAAGCTTACCGGCTCTGTTGGCCCTGATGCTGCAGCATCTGTTCCATCATCAACTGCATCTGGTTCATTCGGTTTTCCATCATCTCCAGACGCTGGTCGTTGCTCATGCCCGCACCAGCGCGACCTTCCTGATTGGCGCCGGTCTGTTTTTTGCTCTGGTTGTTCATCATCCCCTGATTCTGGCCCATCATTCCCTGGCCGTGGCCCATCATGCCCTGGCCGTGGCCCATCATGCCCTGGCCGTGGCCCATCATGCCCTGCCCTATCATGCCGCCTCCCATCATGTCCATATGCTTCTGCATGGACTCCATGTGCTGCATCCGAATACGCTCACGTTCTGCGTCCGACTCGGCATTGCGCATTTCCTGCATCATGCCTTGCATGCGCGACATGTTTTCATTCATCTGTTGCATCTGTTCCGGATTCATCATGCCACCACCCCCCATTTGACCGGGACTGCCCTGTGCAAGGGCAAAGGCGGGTAATGCGGCGATAACGGAACACGCAATCAAACGGCTTAATCTGTTCATGACATTCCCCTTATAAGCTGTATTGGTCTCCACCCTTCTCAGTAAAGACCATAGAACTGAATCGGGGCTGAATGTGGCTTTTTAATCAGCGAATTTTTGACCTGAGTCATGCCCGTGATCCCACTACGGCAAGGCAACTCCCGAGCGCCAGACAACATCCCCGGTCAGAGCAGGAAAACGCCGAACCGCCTCATAACCAACGCCAGTGCAGCAAAACAGGCCATCGTAAGGACGGCACTGGCACCGAGGGACATCCAGAAACCCAGTCGCGGTAGCAGGAAGGGAAAAAGCAGGAACATCGGCAAGGTCGGCAGCACGTACCAGAACGTATACCAGGCGTGATTGCTGATTTTCTCCATCGGCTGGTGCTCCATATACAGCCAGATCATGGCCAGCACTGTGACCATGGGCAGCGCCGCAATCAGCGCGCCGATCTTGTCACTGCGTTTTGCAATTTCTGAAATCAGCACCACCAGAGCGGCGGTAATCGCGTACTTGGTAATCAGCCATGCCATTGCAATTTCCTCCGGGCGTCAGCCGCCCTAAGCTCGCGGAAAGACGAGAGTGATTCGAGTAGGAACATTTATCTTTTTTAATCGCCGCCGCCATAGCTGAGGCAGCATCTTCTGGCACAATACCGTCAGTAAATCCGATGGGTGCATGCGCGGCGGCACGGCGCACAGGTTACCAAACATTCTGGAGTCACCATGCTAGCAAATTATTGTGACGGCCCTTGGCGCAGCAGCACGATGGCCGCGCCGGGCCGCCTTGCCTGGTTGTTATTGATTCTCGGGCTATTGGGATTCAGTAGCGATACCCTGGCCCACGCCGTCGCCCAGGGCGATAAAGGGTATATTCAGGAAATAACCGGCGTAAACCTGATCGCGTTTATCTATCTCGGGGCCAAGCACATGGTCACCGGTTATGACCACCTGCTGTTTCTGCTGGGCGTCATTTTCTTCCTCTATCGCATGCAGCACATTGCCGTTTATGTGAGCCTGTTCGCGCTGGGGCATTCCACCACCATGCTGCTGGGCGTGTACTTCAATGTGGGCATTAACAGCTACCTGATCGATGCCATCATCGGCCTGTCCATCGTGTATAAGGCGCTGGACAACATCGGGGCCTATCAGCGCTGGTTCGGTTTTCAGCCCGACACCAGGGCTGCGACGCTTATTTTCGGGTTGTTCCATGGTTTTGGCCTGTCCACCAAGATCATCGAATACGACATCTCGCCGGACGGGCTGATTCCGAATCTTCTCGCGTTCAATGTGGGCGTGGAGATCGGACAGCTGATTGCCCTGGCCATGATCCTGATTGTTATGAGCTTCTGGCGTAAAACCGATGGCTTTTTTCGCCACGCCTACACCACCAACGTGGCCATGATGAGTGCAGGCTTTCTGCTCTTTGGCTATCAGCTCACGGGTTACTTTGTCGCCTGATTCTGGAGATCTGTTATGTACAACACCGATATGCCCAGCCGGGAAGAATTGCCCAGCACCGCGAAGCTGATCCGCTCCACCCTCATCGCCTCCATCGTGGCACTGATCCTGCTCATGACCGTGGTGATGCCCGCGGAATACGCCATCGACCCCACCGGCGCCGGCCAGCTTCTGGGGCTGACCGAAATGGGTGAGATCAAGACGCAGCTGGCTGAGGAAGCCGCCGCTGACGAGAATGCCGAGATGGTTGCGGTGCAGTCCTCCGCCAGCCAGCCGGCGCCCGACGTTGCCGAGCCGATGACCGAACCGATGGCCGAGCCTGTGGCCGAACCGAAAGTTGCTGCGGTGCCGGAACCGGCCCCCGTGGAAGCAGCGGCCTCCGCACCGGCGGAACCTCAGTGGCAGGATGAAGTCCGCGTGGTACTCACACCCGGCGAGGGCACGGAATTCAAGCTCACTATGGAAGAAGGTGCCGTTGCCCGATTTTCCTGGGTATCCGAGGGCGGCCCCATCAACTTCGACACCCACGGCAACGGCAGTGGCCAGTCGATATCCTACGAAAAGGGTCGCGGCGTGCCGGAAGACCAAGGTGAGCTGAAAGCGGCTTTCACCGGCAATCACGGCTGGTTCTTCCGCAACCGGAATGACAGTGATATTACCCTGGTGCTGCGCACCGGTGGGGACTATGGCGAGCTGAAAAAGCTACTGTAACGAACCTCGCCCGAAGGCTGGGAGCTGGCCTTGTGGCCGGCTCTCAGAACATAACCCTTGCGCCGACCACCGCAAACCAGTCTTCGGTACTGCCGCCAGAATCTCTGGCCAGATCGGCGGTGTCGCTGAATGTGCGCTCATGCACCACGCCGATGTAAGGCGAGAATGCCCGGTGGAACAGGTCGTAGCTCAGGCGCAAACCGACCTCGGTAGAGTTCAGGCCCTTACCAACGCCAATTTCCCGGTCTTCGGAAAACGCCACCAGACTCTCGAAGGTGGCTGACACTATCCAGAAGTTGGTGATCAGCAATTCGTATTCTGCCTCGAAGTCCACCGAGGCATCGCCTTCATCACTGACATACAGGTTGGTGTCGATCTCGAACCAGTAGGGCGCCAGCCCCGTGAACCCAAGCACCCCATATACCCGATCCTTTCCTTCCGGGGTATCCACACGGATACCCGCTTTGGCGTCCCAGAAGTCATCCACGGGAACCTGGGCAACGAACTGGTTTTCCAGGGTTTCCCAGGCGTTGTGGGCTTCTTCCCACTCGCCTTCGAACAGCCAGCGGAACTTAAGCTCGTCGGTGCCGTAGAAGGCATCGCCCTCGATGACCGCCAGTTCTTCATCGGCGTCACTGTAGCGGTACTCCAGTTTTTCCGCCGACACGCCCCAGAAGGTTTTGGCGGTCTGGGTTTTCTTGGCCGCATCTTCCTGAGCGAACGCCGGGCCGGTCAGCGTGGCCATTGCCAGTGACAGGCCGCACAGGGCTGGCATCAATCGCTTCATGACTCACCTCCCTGTTGCCCGCCTTGCTTGCCGTCGGCCACGGTGCTGTCCGGGCCGCCCTCCACCACAATCTTGCGGAACATGCCGGAGGCGGCGTGGTACGACAGGTGACAGTGGAACGCCCACTCACCCGGTGCATCCACCTCGGTTTCCATGTAAACGGTGGTCGCCGGTGCCACACTGATCACGTGCTTGATGGGGTTCCACTTGTCTGCGCCCACATCAAGAATCGACCACATGCCATGAAGATGCATCGGGTGGGTCATCATGGTCTCGTTGACGAATTTGAAGCGAACCCGTTCGCCGTATTGCAGCACAACCGGATCAGCGTCTTCGTATTTGACGCCGTTGATGCTCCATTCGTAACGCTCCATGTTGCCGGTCAGCCGCATCTCGATTTCGCGGGTGGGTTCGCGGTCTTCGTACAAGGGCTTCTGAGCCTTCAGGTCGGCGTAGGAAAGGAACTTGCCGCCGTTGCTGGCTGCCGGTATCAGGCCGCTGCCTTTGGCGTAGAACGGATCTTCCGGCAGCGCACTGTCGCCGCCATGGTTCATGCCACTGTGGTCCATGCCAGCCATGTCGTCGCGATTCATATCGCCATGATCCATGCCTGCCATGTCACCCTGATCCATGCTGCCGTGGTCCATGCTGCCATGATCCCTATGTCCGGCCATATCGGCCATGGTCAGCAGCGGCGCGTCACGCATTTCCGGCACGTCCGCCACCATGCCCTCTGCCGGCGCCAGGGTGCCGCGGGCAAAGCCGGAGCGGCCCATGGATTCGGCAAAAATGGTATAGGCCTGCTCATCCCTGATATGCACAATCACGTCGTAGGTTTCCGCCACGCCGATACGGAACTCATCCACATTCACCGGCTGCACGTTATTGCCGTCTGCCTGCACCACCGTCATCTCCAGACCGGGAATGCGTACATCAAAGTAAGTCATTGCAGACGAGTTTATGAACCGCAGGCGAACCCGATCTCCTTTCTCAAAAAGTCCTGTCCAGTTCTGCTCCGGCCCCTTGCCGTTGATCAAAGCGGTAAAACCCTGAACGTCTTCGATATCCGCTTTCATCATGCGCATATCGCCCCACATCATTCTGTCCATCAGGGTAGCCATGAAGCCCTTATCGCCGGATTCTTCGATAAAGTCCCCGACCGTCTGCTGCTGGCGGTTGTAGTAATCCGCCGACATTTTCAGGTTACGCATGATGCGGTCGCCAGAATGGGGATGTTTGTCGGTCAGCTGCACCACGTATTCCCGGTCATACCGGAAGGGTTCCCGGCCTTCCGGCTCGATCACGATGGCACCGTATGCGCCGTTGGGTTCCTGGAAGCCGGAATGACTGTGGAACCAGTAGGTACCAGCCTGAACAATGGGAAAGTTGTAGGTAAAGGTTTCACCGGGCTTGATGCCGGGAAAGCTGATGCCCGGCACGCCGTCCTGCTGGTAGGGCAGAATCAGCCCGTGCCAGTGAATAGAGGTCACCTCGTCCAGATTGTTGGTCACGTTGATGGTGACCTCTTCTCCTTCCTTGAATCTCAGTATGGGGCCCGGAGAGGCGCCGTTGTAACCAATGCCTTCCTTGACGAAATCGCCGGTGTCGATCTGCACCCGGTCAACGGAAATGTCGTACTCACCGGCATTGGCCGCCAGGGAGGCAAAACCGGCCAGCATGGCGATCAGAATTGTTTTCTTCATATCACAAGCCCGCTTATTCAAAATCAATATCGCCATACATGCCCGACTGGTAATGGCCCGGCACGTTGCAGGCAAATTCAAGGTCGGTGGCTTCGGTGAAGGTCCAGATGATTTCCCTGGTCTCTCCCGGTTCCATCAGCACGCTATTGGTGTCGTCGTGTTTCATGGAATGGCCGTTGCCCATATCCATGTTCATCATTTCCTCATCAATCCGATCGCCCTTGATCACGCCGTGCTCCACCATCATCTGCATTTCTTCCTGATGGGCTTCGTGCATCTCGGCAGTGCCGATATTGAATTCGTGCACCAGGGCGCCCTCATTCTTCACCCGGAAGCGGATAGTTTCACCGGGCTTTACCGAGATGGATTCCGGCTCGTAGTAGTTGTCCATCATGGTGACATCAATAGTGCGGGACACGTCTTCGGCCTTGCCCGGTTCGCCGACAGCGCTGCTGCCATGATGCCCGCCATGTTCACCGGCGGCGTACAGGCCAGAAGAGAAGGCCAGAGCAAGGGCGGGAAAAAGTGCGTTTTTAAGGATTGGATTCATTATTTTCTCCTGAAAACAGATAGGTATTCTGCTAATGCCAATCACTCTGCCGCAGCAACCTGAATTCTTGCTGAATTTTCCGATGAACCATTTTTCAGGTTACATTCAGCAAAAGGCCCTAAACTCAGACACTCCTTCAACACGGGAACCTTCATGCGATTGCTTCTGGTAGAAGACGACGCCTTGATTGCCGACAGCCTTAACCGCCAGTTGACGGCGGCCGGTTTTACCGTGGATGAAGCCCGAACGGCAAAACAGGCAGAACAACTGGGCAAACAGGAAGACTATCGCGCGGTAGTACTGGACCTGGGACTGCCGGATGGCAACGGCCTGGACGTGCTCAAAAGCTGGCGTGCGGACAAACTGGCCATGCCGGTGCTGATTCTGACCGCGCGGGGCGACTGGCAAGACAAGGTCAACGGCCTCAAGGCGGGCGCCGATGATTACCTCGCCAAGCCCTTCCAGACGGAAGAACTGTTAGCGCGGCTGAACGCGCTGATCCGCCGCAGCGAAGGCCGGGTGGAGGCCAAATTGACCGCCGGCGGTTTCGAGCTGGATGAATACCGCCAATGCCTGCAGACCCCGGATGGCCAGGAACATTCCCTGACCGGCACCGAATTCCGCCTGCTACGCTGCCTGATGAGCCGCCCCGGCCAGCTGTTCTCCAAAGAGCAATTGCTTGAGCAGCTGTACAGCCTGAACGACAGCCCCAGTGACAACACCATCGAGGCCTACGTGCGCCGGTTGCGGAAAATCACCGGCACCGACGCCATCACCACCCGTCGCGGCCAGGGGTATATTTTCAATGTTATGGATTGACCCCCGCAGCTCCATCCGCAAGAGCCTGCTCACGCTGCTGTTGCCGGCGGCCATCGCCCTGATGGTTGCCGCCTGGATCGTTCACGGCCTGCTGCTGGAGCGCATGGCCCGGGGGTTTGTGGAAGACCGCCTGCAGGACGAAGTGGCTTTTCTGGAACATCAGCTGCGGCAGTCCGGGCCCGACGAAATTCGTGACATCGCCGCCGGTGATTATTTTGAGGAGGTGTTCCACCACGCCTTTGCATTGCGGATCGGGGAACAGATGCACAGTTCTCCGGAGCTCTGGACACCGGCACTGCAGCCACTACTGGTCGACGCGCATAGCGGATTTGTGCGCGAGACTCGCGCAGGCGCCGACGCCGCCATTGCCGATTTCCTGGCGTACCGCAAGGCACTGACCCTGGATGGCGAACCCGTGGTCATTGTGGTGGCCGAGGATCTGACCACCTTGCACCATAGCCAGCAGGAACTGCACATCTGGACCGCCGTGGTGTCCGGCATTCTGCTGGCATTGCTGTTACTGGCGATCTGGCAGGCCATCCGCCTGTCCCTGCGCTCGGTCGGCCGGCTTCAGCAAGGGCTGACCTCGCTGCAATCCGGCGCCAGCCACCGGCTGGATGTGAACGCACCGGCGGAGTTCCAGCCCCTGATCCGCCAGCTCAATCACCTGCTGGACACCCTGGATCAAAGGCTGACCCGCTCCCGCGACGCCCTGGCCAATCTGTCTCACAGCGTGAAAACCCCGGTCTCGGCCATCCGCCAGGTGCTGGAAGACGACACCCGCGCCCTGGACCCGGAAATGCGACAACACTTGGCCCAGCGGCTGTCCGACATCGACCGCCAGCTGGAGAGTGAAATGCGCCGCAGCCGCTTTGCCGGCCCGCAGGCGGGTAAGGCGGGGCAGCCCGTCAATCAGGCGCGGGAGCTGCTGTGGATGCTGGGCCGACTTTACCCTGACAAGAACTTCGAGCTGGATACCGAGTTGGCACCGGAGACCCGCTGGCCCATCGAAGAACACGACCTGAACGAGATACTCGGTAACCTGCTGGACAATGCCGGTAAATGGGCAAAGCGCAGCGCCGTGGTCGAACTGACCGAATCCGGTGACCGGTTGATGATTACCGTGGAAGACGACGGTGCGGGAGTGAACCGGGATGCGTTACCGGACCTGGGCACCCGCGGCGTTCGGCTGGACCAGCAGACCCCGGGGCATGGATTGGGCCTGGCCATCGTCAGGGAGATCACCGAGCGTTACGGTGGTAACCTGAACTTCACTACAAGCTCGCACGGCGGGCTCCGAGCCATGGCCAGTTTTCCCGGCGTCGACAGAGGCATAAAACAGTGAGGATCGGTGAGCTCGCAAAAACAACGGCCATTCCCGTTGAGACCATCCGCTACTACGAGAAAATAGGCCTGCTGCCAGAACCTGTCCGCAATGCCAGTGGCTACCGCGCCTACCGCAGCGCCCACCTCGACCGCCTGCAATTCATCAGGCGCTGCCGTGATCTCGATATGGCCCAGGATGAAATCCGCGAGCTGATTCGGCTCACCGAACAGCCGGAAGCCGATTGCGGTGAGGTGGATGCCCTGTTGGCTCATCACCTGGATCATGTACGCGAACGCCTGCGGGAACTGGCCCGGCTGGAAGACACGCTGGTGCAGCTCCAGCAGGCCTGCACGGAGGGTCGCACGGTGCGGGAATGCGGCATTCTCGACGGGCTAAGCGCCGAACCCGACGCGGAGGCTCCGGCGGATCGTCACAATCACGTGCCGGGCAGCCATCGGCCGGGCCGGCGCTGAAGTTGGTCACTGCGTAAATAAAGTGCACACGCTGGTTGACCCTGTAGCAACTACAGGGTTTTTAATGAATGCATTCTGACCATTGGAGGTATTCATGACGTGCTGCTCGGTTCCCGAACCCAAATCCCCGGACCCCCGTTTTCGCCAAGCCCTCTGGGTCGCACTGTGGATCAACCTCGCCATGTTTCTGGTGGAGGGCGTCGCCAGCCTGCAATCCGGATCCGTGTCCCTGATGGCGGATGCTATCGACTTTTTCGGTGACAGCGCCAATTACCTGCTGTCGCTGTCCGTGCTCTCCATGGGCATGCTGTGGCGCGGCCGCGCTGCCCTGGTCAAAGGTATCACCATGACGCTATTCGGCCTGGTCGTATTGGGCCGCGCCGTCTGGATTGCCCAGAGCGGCGCCACCCCGGAACCACTGACCATGGGTGCCGTTGGCTTACTGGCGCTGGTGGCCAACGTGGCGGTCGCCCTCCTGCTCTTCAAATTCCGTGAAGGCGACTCCGACATGCGCTCGGTTTGGCTGTGCAGCCGTAACGATGCCATCGGCAATATGGCGGTCATGGTGGCGGCACTGGGGGTGTTCGGCACCGGTACCGCCTGGCCGGATCTGGCCGTTGCCGCGGTGATGGGCGGTCTGGCGGTCACGTCGGGGGTCAGCGTGGTGCGCCATGCGCGCAGTGACATAGACAGCGCGAAACAGGCGTCAGTCCGGGGCGTTCACCCTGAAGTCCGTTAATTCGTATTGGAGTTCGTCGTCAGCAATCATCGGGTGGCCGTCATAATCAATGCGGCGGGGAAACCCGAAGTGCGAGTCGTATTCCACCTCGAGCTTGTAGGGATCGCGCTTTGCTGACTCGGCGATGAATTGAAACAGCCCGGCAACGGTCAACCGTTGGCTATCCAGTCGATGTGGCTCCTGCAGCGGTTGATCCAGGCCTTCAATCTTCACCACCGCGCCCCCCGCAACGCTCACCGCGAGCGGCTGTCGCAGGTCCGGTGGGCAGAAACAGGTCTGAGTAACGGTCACCCGATAGCCTGAAACGGCGTGGGCATCCCAGAGCGCCTGTGCCTGCTCAAGAGTCTCAGGTGCCGAGTCCAGCGGACTTTTCGCTATTACGTCCGACACCTGAGCCCCACAACCGACCAGCCACAGCCCGAGAGCGGTTACCGACAGTCGCCGCACCCACATCACGCCGGCCTCCTGCGCCGCAGGCCGACACCGGCGATGCCTGCCAGCAACCATATCCAGTGGATGGCGCCGCCGCCCCCACTGCTGCCGGACTCAGAGCGGGTGGCGACAGTGGTCCGCGGCATGGCGGCTAGCCCGGCGTCATCCGGGGCGGGCGAGTCCGGGCTGGCGGGTGTCTCGGGGGCCTCCATCGGCGCAACGGCAATCTCGGTAAACAGCGAATCGTTCCCGATTTCGATGTCTATAACGTCACCGGTCACGCTGATCAGCGCTACGGTGTTCAGCAATGTGAACGTTGAACCAGAGCCAGCCACAGCGTCGATACTCAATTGGAGATCTGCTCCGGGGCTCACGTCATTACAAACAAAAGACGTATCGTCGAGCAAAACACAGGGCGCTCCATCCACGGTGACGCCTTGCAACTGCCCCTCGTCCTCACCAACGGATCCGGCGATCGTCAACCCATCGGCGGGCTCAGCGGCCTGGCGATACGTCACGTTGAAATGAGATTGAAAGCTGGCACCCTGCATGACGTCGACCGGATTACCCTCAACCGCGGCGATACCGGCATCGGCAGGGAAGTTGAAGCATTGCTCGACGGCGGCGAGGCCGGAGATCTCATCACTGATCTGGGCGAATGAACAGCTCGAAAAGGACGAGGCAGCGCTGCTCACATAGGGGCTCATGATGTCCACACCCGCCGCACAGCTATTGCCATCGCCATCGTGCCCCGAACCCAGGTTATGGCCGATTTCATGGGCCACTACAACCGCCGTGGTGGCGTTCGAATCGAAAGCATTGGTGATACCGGTCCCGTATCCGCTGCTACTGCAAACGCTGCCCACGTAGGCAAGCCCGGCAGTGGTGCCATCAAAATCACGACCACTGATGAAATGGAAAATCGATCGGTTGCTTTCGAGAAAGGGAATGGCAGACGCAGCGCGCTTGTCTCTGATATCACTGAGCAGCGTTCCGGCATCCTGACTGCCAGTGAACAACGGCTCGTCGAGGAACGTCAGGGACAGGGTGTCGAACTCCATGCCGAACTGGTCCGCGTAGAACCCCTCCACCATATTCAGGATTGCGCCCGCTCGGCCCTCGAAATCATCCGCAAAGCGGGTCTGAAACACCCGATCGAACGCCAGTTCCAGCTCCAGCATCAGGCAGACGCCATTTACCCTGTCAGCACACAAGGTGGCGTAACTGGCGGAGGCCGCCTGCGCCATGGCAGTGCCGGTCAGGCTGTCCGGTGTAATGACAGAATCACCATGGATGTGGTCAAGGCCGCACTGGGGAGCCTCCATCTGACTGAAACTGAAGCTGGCCGCCTGATCCGAATGAAAGGATCCGCCCAGGGTATGCAGGCGCCCGAACACGAAGGCCAGCCCCTCCCAACCGCTGTCGAGGCGAGAGATTCTCACCCAGCTATCGGGATCTTCGGGGAAATGCCCCCGATAATGCTTACCGGAACTCACCGAGTCTGACTGGCCAGCCACATGGGTCGACCGACTCGGTTGCAACAAGGCGGTGTAGCCGTGGCCATCAATCCAGATACTTTTCTCCACCGGTTCACTGGCGACTGATGTCGCGGCAATCAGCAGGAGGGTGAAGAACGAAGCAACAACCTGTATAAGCTTGATTGGCATTGAGCTGTCCTGAGGTGTCCGAAGAGTTAGAATGAAAGTTAATCAAATCACCCGCGGGGCACCATCTGCTTTGCGTAACGTAATGTATTTATGAGGACTGTTTCCCACTCATCCCTGCTCCCATGCTGGCGACGTTTTGCAGTACTGGCCGCGTTGCTTGGCGCTGCCTTCCTGTTGCCGCCGGCACCCCTTGAATGGTCCCGCAACGCCATTGCCGGTGGCGAATACTGGCGCCTTGTTACCGGGCACTGGGTCCACATGGGGCCCTATCACCTTTTGCTCAATCTGGGTGGATTGCTGATCACCGGCATGCTGTTTACACGGCATCCGCCACTGCTCCTGTGGGCTGGTTTCCTGATCGTGTCGCCAGTCGTTGTGTCTGGAGGCCTGCTTGTTTTCGTTCCCGAGCTGGCCTGGTATCGCGGGTTTTCAGGCTGCCTTCACGGACTCGTGGTGTTCACAGCAATGCACAACCTCGTAAAGGAGAAGCGCTGGAGCCTGATGATTCTCGGTGTTGTTGCGGCGAAGCTGGCTCTGGAAACGGTTGTGTCACCGATAACCGGCGAGAACTCACTGATCGGCGGTGTGGTGATTCCCCAATCCCATTGGCTTGGCGCAGTAACCGGTCTGGCGGCCGGCATAGCCGTGGGCATCAGCAACCGCTTACCCAGGAACGTCAGGGAATAAACAGCGCCACCATCACCGGAATGAACGCCAGCGCAAACAGCGTGCTGAGCAGTGCGGTGCCGGCGGCCTGCCTGGGCGCGGTGTCCAGCAGAGTGGCAATCACCACAGTATTGGCAGCGATGGGGGTGATGGAAATCAGAAAGATGGCCTGGTAGACCGCCAGGTCATAGACACCAAACAGATTGGCGTCCAGCCACCAGAGCCCCAGGGCGACCAGCGGCCAGGTGACAAACTTGCCCAGGAACGCCAGGCCGGTGAACTGCAGGTTGCCGGCCAGCCCGCGAAAACTGAGGATGCCCATGCCGATGATCATCATGCCGAGAACGCTGTAGGCGCCCCGCAGGTTGTCGAACAGCGGGGTAAATACCTCGGGGATCGAGACGCCGGAGAGATTCAGGGCCACGGCCAGAGCGAAGGCGTACACCGAGGGCAGCTTCACCACACGCAGCAGGGAATCCCGCAGGCTGTATCGCCCTCGCGCCGCCAGATAGAACCCCACGGAATTCTCGAACAGCGTGGTGCCGAGCATGCACACAATATACAGCGCCAGTCCTTCCTGGCCGAACAGCAGCAACGCCACCGGAATACCGAAATAGCCGGTGTTCCCGGTACCCACGGATAACGGCATCAGGCTGGCGCTGTCATCGGTGATGACTCGCCGCGCCAGCCAGAGGTGGCCAGCACCGATCACCGAACACAACACGAACACCAGCACCGGCAGCAGGATCACCTCGACCGACAGCGGCGCCGCCATCACACCGGAAAACACCACCGAGGGGGTCATGATGTAGAGCATGATGCCGGCGATGTGTTTGCCGCTCGCCTCCAGGTAGCGCCCCGCCAGCCACCCCAGCACAACGGTGACATACAGGGGAATCAGCTTGTAGAACAGGGCCAGCGCGGCTGTCATGATTGCTCCGACAATAGCGGGATCAGGGTCAGGGCAGGAAGTTTATCATCAGCCGCCAGGTTCCGCTGTTATTGATCCGACCTATAATGCTTAATGATTTAAGTCATTTAACATGCATTTCACTTAGTAGAATACTGTTAACTTTCCGGCCAGATATGAGCTCGCAGGCTATGAAACTCCCCTCCGCATCGTCTCTGTCATCCGCCCCCTGCTATCGGGGCAGT
This sequence comes from Marinobacter sp. M-5, assembly GCF_032911545.1. Lineage (NCBI taxonomy): Bacteria > Pseudomonadati > Pseudomonadota > Gammaproteobacteria > Pseudomonadales > Marinobacteraceae > Marinobacter > Marinobacter sp. M-5. The sequence continues at coordinate 493,850 of NZ_JAWJEK010000001.1, read as the reverse complement.
CACCATCCAGACATCATCGACACGCCGTCCGCTCCCGCGCAGCAGGCACTGATTCACGGTTTGAGCCGTGTTTTCGGCATTCACCTCAACAGCGACCCGAACACGCCGGACTGCCGCTTTCTGAGTGATCTGTCACTTCTGTTCCGGCAGCAACGTGTGGACGCCGAGCACCCGTTGGAGCGGCATGACCAACCCTGGAGTAACGTGTATCTGGTGCAGTACGGCATTCTGCGCCTGTTCCGTGAGGCACCCAGTGGCAAAACCGCCATTCATCACTTCTTTTCCGAGGGTGACCTGGTATGGCCGGTGTTCGGGCGCAGCCGCACCGCCCGCAACACGCTGTGCCTGACTTCGGTGACACCCGCCACACTTTGGGCCGCTGACTTCACCGCCTTTCGCTCAGCACTGCAGAATCACGGAGACGGCGTCTGGGCCAACTTTGCCCTGGCACTGACTGAGGAGCTGGCCGAGCTGACCAGCATGCGGGAGTTCCGCAAACAGACCCTGCCGGCAAAGGAACGGTACACCCTGTTACTGGAAGAATACCCGGAGTTGCTCAAAAGGGTGCCTGATAACCAGCTTGCGTCCTGGCTGGGCGTAGTGCCGGCTACGTTCTCGCGGATCAAGAGCGCCCTCAGGAGTGCACCATAAACAAAAAAGGCAGGCCTACCTGGCCTGCCTCCTGCTCGGATTGTCCCGGCACATTCAGCCGTGCAGCCTGACCGCCAGCTCTGCCACGTGCTTGCCCTGATACCGGGCGATGTTCAACTCCTTCTCACTGGGCTGGCGCGAACCGTCACCACCGGCAATGGTTGAGGCACCGTACGGCGTGCCGCCATTCACCTCGGAGATGTCGAAGAAGTCGGGAATGCCGTAACCCAGCGGCACAATCACCATGCCGTGGTGTGCAAGGGTGATCCAGAAGGAACTGATCGTATGTTCCTGGCCGCCGCCGGTGCCGGTTGAGGTAAACACGCTGGCAACCTTGCCGTGCAGCTTACCTTCGGCCCACAGCCCACCGGTCTGGTCCAGGAAGGTGCGCATCTGCCCGGCCATGTTGCCAAAGCGGGTCGGAGTGCCGAAGATGATGGCGTCGTAATCCGCCAACTCTTTGGGGTCCGCCAAAGGTGCGCCCTGATCTTCCTTGCCGCCGGCGCTCCGAAACGCCTGATCGGGCATGGTCTCAGGCACGCGCTTGACGATGACCTCAGCGCCGGAAACAGCCTTGGCACCCTCGGCGATGGTGTTCGCCATGGTTTCGATGTGACCATACATTGAATAATACAGAACAAGAATCTTAGCCATTTTCTGAAACCTCCTGGGTCTTCATTTGTGATATGGATTCAGATTAGCCAAGAGCGGGAAACGGTAAAACCGGAAGATTTCCGCAAAGTCATTCAGTTTTTTCGAACAAACGCGTACAGCGGTCATTAGCGAGCCATTGCGTACACGTGTACGCTCAAGTACCTTAGCGCTCATGATTCACAGAGATCCCACCCCGATGACAAGCTCTGAAACCAGCACACAAAACACCCACCAGCGCATTGAGGAGTGGCTGAACAGCGCCACCCACGGCCTTGGCGCCGCGCTCAGTGTAGTCGGAACTGTGGCTCTGATTGCCGCCGCCAGTCAGATGGGCGATGCCTGGAAAATCGTCAGCTTCAGCATCTTCGGCGCATCGCTGATCCTGCTCTATCTGGCATCGGCGCTCTACCACGGCACCCGTCACCCGGAGCTGAGATCCCTGTTCAAAACCCTCGATCATTGTGCGATTTTCCTGCTGATTGCCGGCACCTACACGCCGTTCCTGCTGGTCAACCTGCGGGGCACAACGGGCTGGACGCTGTTCGCGATCATCTGGTCGCTCGCGTTCGCCGGCGTGGTGCTGAAAGTGATTTTCAGAAACCGGTTCAAGCTTGCGCGGGTGGGAATTTACATCGCCATGGGCTGGCTGATCACCTTTGCCTCGTCCGATCTGGTGGCCAACCTGAGCGAGACCGCCCTGTACCTGACCATTGCCGGCGGCGTGGTCTACACTGCGGGCGTCATTTTCTACCTGGCAGACCGCATTCCCTATATGCATGCGATCTGGCATCTGTTCGTGATTGGCGGCAGCGCCCTGCACTTCAGCGCTATCTACTACGGCGTTCTGCCCCACACCGCCGCGCTGTAAGGCAGAACGCTCACCCGCTCACTCGTCGTGAGGGATCGGGTCCGGGCTGCGATCCCAGCCCACCAACGCCAGTGTTGCCACCACGCCGAGCAACAGACCTTGCCAGGGTTCAAAAAACGCCAGCGCCGCACCAATCAGCACTACGGTTCCCCGCGAGGCGTTATCCCGTGGAATCGACATGGCAATGTAGGCGCAGGCGAAGCCGGTCAGTACCAGCGTCAGCGACAGCGCTATGCCCAGCAGCGGCTTCAGGCCTGTCAGAAGCGGCAGCAGGAAGTAGATGAACGGCAGCCCCATCAGATAGTAGGACGCCAACCCGCTGTGCAGGCTGCCCATGGCCTTGGGCCCCTGTTTCCAGCGCTGCACCACAATCACGTGCACCCCGGTCCAGACCGCGCCCTGTGTCGGAAAGAACGGCGCGACAATGCCCATGATGGTATTGCGAATCGACAGTGAGAAATGGGTGCGGTTCAGGTTGATATCGATGTGCTCGTCTTTGCGCGCTTTCAGACCATCACGCAGCACCTCATTGCCGGTCACCAGATCGCCGAACAGAATAATGTACGCAATCAGCGCCAGAGGAATGCTCTGCAGGATCATCTCCTGCGACGGCCAGCCATTGACCAGCGGAGACGCTTTGGCGAAGGCCTCACCCAGTGGTGGCACAATGAAGCCCCACTGGATGTCGAAGCTCACCTCGCCCACCAGCGGCCCGATCATCGCCGCCGCCAGAAACCCCGGCAACAACCCCAGCGAACCCAGCAGGAAGAAGAACCGGTTCCGTGCCTTGAGTTTCTGCATCGGGACCGAGAACGTGAAAATCAGGCAGATTGCGCAGGCAAGCGCGGTGGCAATGGGCTGCTCCAGCAGGAAGCGCTCGGCGTCATCAACAAACACCCGCTTGAGTGCGGCAATAGCGGCGCCCAGTATGATGCCGGCCTTGAGGGTATCCGGCAGCCAGATCACGAAACGCCGGCCCAGCCCGGTGATGCCGAGCGCAAGCACAAGCGTGGCGAAGACCAGACTCAACGCCGTCATGGCCTGGAAGCGGGCCATCGGGTCTTCATACCCGCCGATAACAAACGCCAGTATCAGCGGCAGCGCCGGGGTAATCCATCCCCCGGCATAGGGTTCGCCGAACACTATGACTGCGGAGGCGATCAGGGAGGCATGAATCATTGACAGAGCGACAGCTTCCTCGAAACTCAATCCGAAAAACGCCGTCATCACCGGGATCAGTGCCAGCCCGGTCGCTGCTGACACAAAGAGCCCCTGTATAAATTCGGACCAACACAGCCGTGTGTGGTAAAACGGAACGCGGAAAGTGAATGGCCCCCAGCGCCACCCGGCTAACTCAGGTCTTTCTGCCATGATCGGTTACTCGCTTTTTTTGGATTTATTGTTCGTGAGATGATTATGGAAAGGGTTTCACCATAGCGCGAATGAATATTACTGATCGACGCGCATAAACAGTGATAATCCCCGAGCCATATCGATGCCTTGGGCCGTCCACCACTCCATTGCCTGCCCGAACTGACATGAACTCGATCGAGGACCCCGGCATGCCCAAATGGCTGGTAAAAACAGAACCATCGGAGTGCAGCATTGACGATTTCGCCAATGCCAGCGGGCAAACCATCCCATGGGATGGAGTTCGCAATTATCAGGCCAGGAATTTCCTCCGGCAAATGCAGGTCGGCGACCAGGTGCTGGTTTACCACTCCAGTTGCAAACACATCGGTATTGCCGGTGTCGTCAAGGTGGTGGAGCCCGCTTATACGGACCCGACACAGTTTGATCCGGACTCACGGTATTACGATTCCAGGAGCGCACCAGACCAGCCTCGCTGGCAGGCGGTTGATATGGCGTTTGTCAGCAAACTGCCACGCCTGCTGGCTCTTGACTCGATAAAGCTTCGCCCGGGACTGGAAGGACTGCCGTTGGTCAAGAAGGGGAACCGACTCTCGGTGATGCCGGTCACCGAAGATCAGTGGGCCATCCTGCTGGCCGATCGCTGATCAGAGGTGGATCTATCCAATCCGGTCCGGGGCCGATAAAATTCTACCCCCTCGCCCGCAATCTCTGGAGCTCTTGTTCACCATGTCGTCAGAATTGAGTCCTGTATCCGGTTTTGAGCAACTGCGCCGCATTGAAGCCAGCAAGCTGTTCCAGGGCGCCGTCATCGCCATTATCATCCTGTCTGCCCTGACCATCGGCGCCAAGACCTACGATATGCCGCCGCTGATCGAGCAGAGTCTCAGCCTCCTGGACAACGCCATCACGCTCTTCTTCCTGATGGAAATTCTCTTTCGCTTCGGGGTATGCCAGGACAAGAAGCGCTTCCTGCTCGATGGCTGGAATCTGTTCGATACCCTGGTGGTCATCGGCAGTCTGATTCCGCTGGATAATTCGGAAGCGGTGTTGCTGGGTCGCCTGCTTCGGGTATTCCGGGTGTTGCGACTGGTCTCGGTGGTGCCGGAGTTGCGTTTCCTGATCAACTCTCTGCTCAAGGCCATCCCGCGCATGGGCTATATCGTGCTGCTGATGTTTATTATTTTCTACATCTACGCGGCCATGGGTTCGATGTTTTTTGCCAGGGTGGATGAAGTGCTGTGGGGCGATGTGTCCATCGCCATGCTCACCCTGTTCAGAGTTGCCACGTTCGAAGACTGGACGGATGTGATGTATGCAACCATGGAGCACTACCCGCTCAGCTGGATCTACTACCTGACCTTTATTTTCCTGACCGCGTTCGTGTTCCTGAATATGATGATTGGCGCCATTCTGGAAGTGATGAGCGAGGAGCAGAACGCCAAACAGGCGCAAGAGGCCCATGACGAGAGAGATGAGATCGCCCGTCAGTTAAAAGCGGTGCAGGAGCAGTTGCAGATACTGAGCGAACAGATGGCGAAGAAACCGGGGGACCGCTAGCCGGCCCCCGGATGACCGATCACGCAGGCGGTGCTCAGAACGGCTTGGCAATGGCCAGATGGAATATCGCCATCACCTGAATGAACGCCAGGACCGTGGCAGTCAGGCGCACCGGCAGGCTTTTGGTCTGTTTCAGCGCAAACACACCCGCCACAATGTAACCCACCAGCAGGAAGATCTTGGCCGTCACCCAGCCGTGAACAAACGGCATCCACGGAGTCACAAAGATCAGACTGATAGCTGCCACCAGCAGCACGGTGTCGTTGGCATGGGGAATCCAGCGCAATGGCGTCTGCCGCCAGTTAGGTTTGCCTACCGCATCCAGCAGCAGCCGCAGTGCGAGCAGTACCACGGTGAGGTAAGCCGTGGTCATGTGCAGGCTTTTGAGTATCATGTATGTGCTCATAGGTCCTTCCGTTGTGGATCAAAACGATAGCCGCATTGTACGCACAGTTGGCGAGACTGGGGTATGGTATTTCCTTGACCCCGTTGCTCCGCGGCGGCAATCATCAACTAATGGTCAATACCCATCCGCAAATTTCCCGCTACAGTATAAGAAACCATTTTGTAACAGGGATAACCGCACAATGCCCCCAGAACAGTACCCCGACCACTTCGACAAAGAAGACCTCATCAAGTGTGGTCACGGCCAGTTGTTTCCCGGCGCGATGCGACTGCCTATTGACGAAATGCTGATGGTGGACCGCATCACCCACGTGGGCGCGGGCGATGGCCTCTACGGCAAAGGCAGCCTGGTGGCGGAACTGGATATCGATCCGGACCTGTGGTTCTTCCGGGTCCATTTCCAGAGTGATCCGGTGATGCCAGGGTGCCTTGGGCTCGACGCCATGTGGCAGCTGGTAGGGTTCTATCTGGCCTGGTCCGGCGGCGAGGGCAAGGGTCGGGCACTGGGTGCCGGAGAAGTGAAATTCTTCGGCCAGGTACTGCCCACCAACAAGAAGGTGCGCTACTACCTGGACATCAAACGCCTGATCAAGCGTAAACTGACCATGGCCATCGCCGATGGCCGCATGGAAGTGGATGGCAAGGAAATCTACACCGCCAAAGACCTGCGGGTAGGCCTGTTCACATCCACCGATGATTTTTAGGAGCTCACAAGATGCGTCGTGTTGTCGTTACCGGCATGGGGATTGTCTCCAGCCTTGGCACCAACCAGAAAGAAGTTTCCCAGTCCCTGAAAGAGTCGCGCTCCGGCATTGGCTTCAGTGAGGAGGCCCGCGATAACGGCCTTCGCAGCCACGTGTGCGGCCAGATCAATCTGGATCTCAAGGAACTGATTGATCGCAAACTCTGGCGCTTCATGTGCCCGGCCTCCGGCTACACCTACCTGGCCATGCTCGAAGCCATCGAGCAGGCCGGCCTGACCGACGAGCACATCAAGGCGGACACCACCGGCATCATCTTCGGTCAGGGCGGCGCCTCGACCGTGGAACTGCTCGATTCCATCGACACCCACCGCGAGCGCGGCATTCGCCGTGTTGGTCCCTATCGCGTGCCACGCACCATGGGTAGCGCCATCAACGCCTCGATCGCGACCGGTTTCGGTATTCGCGGCATCAACTACGGCATCACCTCGGCCTGTGCCACCAGCGCGCATTCCATCGGCCATGCCGCCGACCAGATCGCGCTGGGTCGCCAGAACGTGATGTTCGCCGGCGGTGGTGAAGACATTCACTGGACCCTGAGCCTGCTGTTTGACGCCATGGGTGCGTTGTCTACCAAGTACAACGACACCCCGGAACTGGCATCAAGGACCTACGACGCCGACCGGGATGGCTTTGTGATCTCGGGCGGTGGCGGCGTGCTGGCACTGGAAGCCCTGGAACACGCGGAAGCGCGGGGCGCAAACATTCTGGCGGAGCTCGTCGGATTCGGCGCCACCTCTGACGGCGCCGACATGGTCGCGCCAAGCGGTGAAGGCGCTGTGCGCTGCATGCAGCAGGCGATGAAGGGCCTGGACGGCGACATCGATTACATCAACACGCACGGCACCAGTACACCCGCCGGCGATGTGACCGAGCTGAAAGCGCTGCGGGATACCTTCGGCGACAGGATTCCACCGCTGAGCTCCACCAAACCCCTGTGCGGCCACGCCCTCGGCGCGGCGGGTGTGCACGAGGCGATTTACAGCCTGCTCATGCTGCGGGAAGGCTTCATTGCGCCGTCGGCCAACATTCAGACCCTGGATGAGGGCGCCGAAGGCTACCCGATCGTGCGGGAGCGCATGGACAATCAGAACCTGAACCTGGTGATGAGCAACAGCTTCGGTTTCGGTGGCACCAACGCCACCCTGGTGTTCAGGAAATTCTGAGGCGGCTCAGGACAGCCTGACCGAACGGTATTCAGCCGGGGATGTTCCCATCCAGCGCTTGAAAGCCCGGCTGAATGCGCTCAACTCCGAAAACCCGAGCTGCTCGGCAATTTCCACCAGCGGCTTGGTTTTGTCCTGCATGTAAGACAGCGCCTGCTTGCGGCGAACGTCCTCCAGCAAGCGGGCGAAGGTCAGCCCCTCACGTTTCAGTTTTTTGTGCAGCGTGTACCGACTCATGTTCAGCTGCGACGCCACCACTTCCACACCAACCTTGCCGCGGGCAAGTTGCACGCTGATCAGGGAACTCACCCGGACACTCAGCGAAACCCGCACCACCTCTGGCGCCAGAGGCTTTGATGCCATGCCTGATACCTCCTCAACCGGGCCTGTGGCCCACTAAGCCAATGAACAGAGCGTACACATGTTAGCCGAAAACAATCAATACGACTTTTGCGCTCGATCAACGTTGCACTCACAAACCGCTGACATTAACCGGCAACCATTTCAGCAAGGTTGCAGAATGCCCGGGAGACAAGACCTGGTAGCCAGCACTTAGTGCCCCAAGGGCCGATTAAGGTATAATCAGCGCACGCACGATTTAATACCTGACTATTTTACTCTGGTATTGTATAATCGCTGCCCAGAAGCAACGGATTCAGCCCGTCGAATGACCCCTTGCGGACATCGGGCACATCACAATCCGTCATCCAAAAAGCGATTGCAGGGCGTACTCACAGGATGAGCGACCACTGCAACACCTGAACTGATGACATCCGCCCGACAGTTCCAACAGCGATGCTGCCGGCGACACCAAGGGCCCTGCGCCCACGATGAGAGATACGGAGCGACGATCATGGCGACCACCGATAAAGAGGTGAACGAGCTGATCAAACGGGAATACGAACACGGTTTCATTACTGAAATCGAATCCGACACGTTCGAACCCGGCCTGAACGAAGACGTAATCGCCCGCCTTTCTGCGATCAAGAAAGAGCCGGAGTGGATGCTGGAATGGCGCCTGAAAGCTTACCGTCGCTGGCTCGAAATGGACGAGCCAGACTGGGCGCACGTGGGCTACCCCAAGGTGGATTACAACTCCATCTCCTACTACTCCGCGCCCAAGCGCAAAGAAGATATGCCCCAGAGCCTGGATGAAGTGGATCCCGAGCTGCTGAAGACCTACGAGAAACTGGGCATTCCCCTGCATGAGCGCGAGAAGCTGGCAGGCGTGGCCGTGGATGCGGTGTTCGATTCCGTGTCCGTCGCCACCACCTTCAAGGAGCCGCTGGCCAAAGCCGGTGTGATTTTCTGCTCCATCTCCGAAGCGGTCCGTGATTATCCGGAACTGGTGCAGAAGTACCTGGGCACCGTGGTTCCCCACGGCGACAACTTCTTCGCTGCCCTGAACTCGGCGGTGTTCTCCGATGGCACCTTTGTCTATGTGCCCAAGGGCGTGCGCTGCCCGATGGAGCTGTCCACCTATTTCCGCATCAACGCGGCCAACACCGGCCAGTTCGAACGCACCTTGATCATTGCTGAAGACAGCAGCTACGTCAGCTACCTGGAAGGTTGCACCGCACCGATGCGCGACGAAAACCAGCTGCACGCGGCGGTGGTCGAACTGGTGGCACTGGACGATGCCCAGATCAAGTATTCCACGGTGCAGAACTGGTACCCGGGAGACGAGAACGGCAAGGGTGGCATCTTCAACTTTGTCACCAAGCGCGGCGCCTGCATTGGCAAGAATTCCAAGATTTCCTGGACCCAGGTGGAAACCGGCTCGGCCGTTACCTGGAAGTATCCCAGCTGCGTGCTGCGGGGCGACAACAGCGTCGGCGAGTTCTATTCCGTAGCGCTGACCAACAATTTCCAGCAGGCCGACACCGGCACCAAGATGATTCACCTGGGCAAGAACACCTCCAGCACCATCATCTCCAAGGGTATTTCTGCCGGAAAGAGCTCCAACGCCTACCGTGGCCTGGTGAAATTCGGCCCGGGAGCCGAGGGTGCCCGCAACTTCACCCAGTGCGACTCACTGTTGATCGGTGATCGCTGTGGTGCCCACACCTTCCCGTACATCGAGAGCAAGAATAAATCCGCCATCGTCGAGCACGAGGCCACCACCTCCAAGGTCAGCGATGAACAGATGTTCCTCTGCCGCCAGCGCGGCATCGAACCGGAACAGGCGGTTTCCATGATCGTGAACGGCTTCTGCAAGGAAGTGTTCAAGGAGCTGCCCATGGAGTTCGCCGTGGAAGCCGGCAAGCTGCTCGAAGTGAGCCTTGAAGGCTCGGTGGGTTAACGGCCGCTGCACCTTATTGGCAGATAAACGAATTCATACTGTTCAGAGAAGAGAGAATCCGACAAATGCTCAGCATCAAGAACCTGCACGCCTCCGTCGAGGGCAAAGAAATCCTCAAGGGCATCAACCTGGAGATCAAGGCCGGGGAAGTTCACGCCATCATGGGCCCCAATGGCTCCGGTAAGAGCACCCTGTCCCAGGTGCTGGCAGGCAACGAAGCATTTGAGGTGACCGAAGGTGAAGTCACCCTGAACGGTGAAAATCTGCTGGAGCTGGAAACCGAAGAGCGTGCCCGCGAGGGCATCTTCCTGGCGTTCCAGTATCCGGTGGAGATTCCCGGGGTCAGCAACCTGCAGTTCCTGCGCACTGCGGTGAACGCCATGCGTCAGCACAAGGGCGAAGGCGAAATGAACGCCGCCGAGTTCATGAAGCTGGCCAAAGACGTGTCCAAACAGGTGGACCTGGACCCGGCGTTTCTCAAGCGCGGCGTGAACGAAGGCTTCTCGGGTGGCGAGAAGAAGCGCAACGAGATCATGCAGGCCCTGCTGCTGCAGCCGAAGCTGGCGATCCTGGATGAAACCGATTCCGGCCTCGACATCGACGCCCTGCAGGTAGTGTCCAACGGCGTCAACGCACTGCGGGCCGAGGACCGCGCCATCCTGATGGTGACCCATTACCAGCGCCTGCTCAACCACATCGTGCCGGACTACGTGCACGTTCTGGCCGGCGGCAGGATCGTCAAATCCGGCGGCCGAGAGCTGGCCCTGGAGCTGGAAGAGCGCGGTTACGGCTGGCTCGGCATCAAAGACGAAGAAGCAGCCAACTCAGCCAACTGAGGGAGAGCGGAATGAAATCAGCACCAACCTTATCCGCCGCGTTCCTCCATCCGGCCGGGCAATCGCTGCCTGAGCCGCTGCTGGCGCTGCGCAAGCAACGGGGCACGGCGTTGGTGGATATGCCTCTGCCAACCCGAAAAACCGAAAACTGGAAGTACTCCAGCAAGTACCTGAAGCTGACCGACGAGATAGCCATTTCGCTGCCGGCGGATCGCAAATCGGGCAGCAGCCTGGCCGTGCCGGGCTACAAGGTCGTATTCCTGAACGGCGTGATGATGCCGGAAGCCAGTGAATACCCGGACCTCAGTGGCATCACCATCGAGCGCTTCAGCGACCTGGATGACGACACCGCCACCACCCTCGCCGAGCGTATGGACAGCACGCTCGACAACAACGCTGTGCAGATGGCGCGGCTGAACTCTGCCCGCTTCGAGGATGGCCTGCTGATCCGGCTCGCAGCAGACGCCGTGCTGGAGCAACCGCTGTTCATCGTTCACGAAGTCACCGCGGACGCCAGCGGTTCGGCGTACCCGCGCATCTTCGTGGAAGCCGGCCGCAACAGCCAGATCACCCTGGTGGAGGAGTACATCTCCAGTGGCAGCGAGTCGGTCATGGTCAATACCGTCACCGAGCTCGCCCTGGCCGACGGCGCCAACGTCACCAGCATTCGCCTCAACACGGAAGGCGAGAACGTGCAGCACATCGGTGCCACCGGTGTTCGTCAGCAGCGCAGCTCACGCTTCGAGAGCCACTGCGTCGGCTTTGGCGGTCCGCTGCGCCGGCACGACCTGCAGGTTCGTCTGGAAGGTGAAGGCGCCGAGTGCAAACTCAACGGCGTGGTGGTTACCCAGGGCAAACAGCATTACGACAACCACACCACCATCGAACATGTGGCCGCCCACTGCAACAGCGAGGAAACCTATCGCAATATTGCAGCGGACCAGTCCCACGCGGTGTTCAATGGCCGCATCCATATCCATCAGGATGCCCAGAAGTCCAATGCGGACATGAACAACAAGAACCTGCTGCTGTCCAATGGCGCAGAGATCGACACCAAGCCGGAGCTGGAAATTTACGCCGATGACGTCAAATGCGCTCACGGCGCCACCATCGGCCAGCTCGATGAGGTTTCGTTGTTCTATCTGGTGTCTCGTGGCATCGGCCGGCGGGAAGCCAACGTATTGCTGACCATGGCCTTTATCAACGAACTGGTTGAGCAGATTCCGGTGGCACAGGTACGGGAGACCGCCCAGGCCCGGCTGAACCAGTTCTTCGACCAGACTTTCGAGGGGGCGTAACCGGTTATGACCGACCTGTCCGTGGCAAGAACAGCACACCAATCCGCGTTTGACGTAGACGCCATTCGCCGTGACTTTCCGATCCTGTCACAACAGGTGAACGGCAAGCCGCTGGTGTATCTGGATAACGGTGCTTCCGCCCAGAAACCGACGGCGGTGCTGGATGCCATGGACCGTTATTACCGGGAAATGCACTCCAACGTTCACCGGGGCGCCCATACCCTGGGCGACCGGGCCACGGCGGCGTTTGAAGGTGCCCGGGAAACCGTGCGCGGCTTCCTGAACGCGGAAAGTACCAGAGAGATCATCTGGACCCGCGGGACCACCGAGGCGATCAACCTGGTGGCCAACGGCCTGGCCCCGCGCCTGAAGGCGGGTGACGAAATCCTGGTGAGCCATATGGAGCACCACGCCAACATCGTGCCCTGGCAGATGATCGCCGAGCGCACCGGCGCGAAAGTGGTGCCCATTCAGGTCACACCGGAAGGTGAGCTGGATCTGGACTCGTTCAACAGCCTGCTCAACGATCGCACTCGCATCCTGGCCATCACCCACGTATCCAACGTGCTGGGCACGGTCAATCCGGTGGCGCCACTGATCGAACAGGCCAAGGCACGCGGCGTGGTGACGCTGCTGGATGGCGCCCAGGCGGTGCCCCACTACCAGCCTGATGTGCAGGCACTGGGCTGCGATTTCTATGTGTTCTCGGCCCACAAACTGTTCGGGCCCACGGGCATCGGAGTGCTTTACGGCAAGGCACAATTGCTGGAGGAGATGCCCCCGTACCAGGGCGGCGGCGAGATGATCGAGCGGGTGTCGTTCGAGCGCACCACCTGGAACACCCTGCCCTACAAATTTGAAGCCGGCACCCCGGCTATTGCCGAGGCGGTTGGCCTTGGCGCGGCGGTTGACTACCTTGGCGGCCTGAACCGGCCAGCCATGGAAGCAGCCGAGAAGGCCCTGCTAGACCGCGCCAACCAGCTGGTGGAAACCGTGCCGGGCATGGAAGTCATTGGCACCGCGAAGCACAAGGTGCCGGTGATATCCTTCAAGATTGCCGGCCTGCACCCCAGTGATATCGGCACGCTGCTGGATCAGCAGGGTATCGCCATACGCACCGGCCACCACTGTGCCATGCCGCTGATGGATTTCTACGGAGTTCCCGGTACTGCCCGGGCCTCCTTTGCGTTCTACAATACGTTGGACGAGGTGGAGCAACTGTTCGCCGCCTTGCAGAAAGTCCAGCGTCTGTTTGCCTGATGGAGGTGACCTTATGACAGCCGAAATCTTCACCCCGACGGTCGCCGTCACCATGACCCCCAGCGCCGTCAAGCACGTGCGCAAACAACTGGATAAAAAGCCGGACGCCAAGGGTATCCGGCTGGCCATCAAGAAGAGTGGCTGCTCCGGTTTCAAGTATGAAACCCAGTGGGTGGAAGACACCGCCGCTGACGACAAGGTGTTTCATATCGATGGCGTGGACGTGTTCGTGAAGGAAGAGCACCTGCCGCTGGTGAACGGCATCGAGATCGACTTTGTCACCGAGGGCGTGAACTCCATGTTCCAGTTCCGCAATCCCAACGCCACGGCCGAGTGCGGCTGTGGTGAGAGCTTTACTGTCGCGTAAACTGCGGCGCCACAGATTGAAAACAGCGAGGCCAGAACAGGCATGCAAGAACGGGAAGTCGTCCTGACCAAACGCGAGGTGGAAGCGCGCCTTGTGCCTTCCGGCACGGAAATCATGATTCCGTCGGATACCTTTGTGACCATCACCCAGTCCCTGGGCGGCACGTTCACCGTGGCGGTCAACGGCAACCTGGCCCGCATTGAGGGCCACGACGCCGATGCCCTCGGCAAGCAGCCGCTGGAAAGCAGTTTCGATACCCCGGAAGACGGCACCGTCAATGAAAACCAGGTGTGGGAAGCCATGCGCAACTGCTACGACCCGGAAATTCCGGTCAACGTGGTTGATCTCGGCCTGATCTACGAGTGCAACATCGAGAACGGGACCGAGGAAGGCAACCACATCTTCGTCAGAATGACCCTGACGGCCGCCGGTTGTGGCATGGGCCCGGTGATCACCGAGGACGTCCGCCGCAAGCTCGAGCACGTGCCCAATGTGGATAAGGTCACGGTGGAACTGACCTTCGATCCGCCCTGGAGCAACGACATGCTCACCGACGAAGCCAAGCTTGAATTGGGAATGCTGTAAATGACCGCCAGCAAAGACACTTTCGTGAACAACCCGCTCGGGAAAGACACCACACTGGACGATGTGCTGGACGGCTTCGAGTTTCTGGACGACTGGGAAGAGCGCTACGCGTTTATCATCGATCTGGGCAAGCAGTTACCCGCGTTTCCGGAACAGGCCCGCATTGAGGAAAACTACGTGCACGGCTGCCAGAGCCAGGTGTGGCTGACTCATCATTACGATGAAGACAGCGGCAAGCTGTTTCTGTTGATCGATTCCGACGCAATGATCGTGCGCGGCCTGGCCGCTATTATCCTGGTGGCCCTGAATGGCAAGAGCCCGCGGGATCTGCTGGCCACCGACATCGACGAGCTCTTCGAGAAGCTGGATCTGTTCCGCCACATCTCGCCGACCCGCGGCAACGGCCTGCGGGCCATGGTCGGCAAGATTCGCGACACGGCTGCCCGGGTGGCAGTTGCCTGATTACCAGATAATCGCCACATCATCTCGCTGAATATTGATCTCGCCGCCCGACAGCGGCATCTCGCCATTGCTGAAATCCGGGTGCACGTTGCGCAGCGTCACCCGGGTCTGGCTGTCTGACAGCTCCGGCGTCCCGCCAAGCGAGTCGAAGAAACGCTGACTGCGATACAGATTCAGCTCATCCCCCGGCCGCAGACCAGCGGTCGCGCCGGATGCCAGCGTGACACGGTTACCATCGACCCGGGTAACCCGGGTAATAAATGGCTGACAGGTCAGCGCCTCCTGCACTGCCGAACCCATGTCCGCCATCACCTTACCCACTGCCTGACCGTAAGCCGTCTCGTCAAAGCCGGCTGAATCAAAACCCGCTGATGCACCCGGGCCCGCATCCCATTTCGCTTCCGTGGCAAATCGTTGCTGGTAGATCGACGCGCCACTGAATCCGTCAAACACCATCATGTCCGCCACAAAGCGCCGGTTCTGGTTGGCGGCACCCACCCCCCGTTGAATGCGATCAATCACCGATGTCCCCCACGCGGCAGGATCGGAAACGCCGAGATCCCGGATCACGCCGGTGACCACAAACTGCACATCCATTTCACGCGCTACCTGGATCACGTTGGTGAGGCGGTTATCGAAACCCTGTTGTGTGGGCGCGTTGAGCAGATCCTGGAACAGACGCGACGTGGTAGCGCCGAAGACCTGCAGGCGCCCGGTCTCGTGCAGGGCAGCCTGCAACCGCTGCGGCAAGATTTCGCCGGCATCGCTGATACGACCAACTCGCGCCTGATCCGGATAAAGGATCGGGAAACCGGTGACCGCCACCCGCTTTTTCAGGTCGGCGGCGTCGCCGGCACCGCAACTGGCACCCTCTGACATGTCGGCCCGCACCGTGACGCGCAGCAAATCACCACGGCGGTATTCATCCACGATGCGCGCGTCTCTCGCCCGCGCTGACGACGCCACCTGAACCCGGGATTCGGTCACCACGCCATTCTCCATGGTGTCGTGACTACTGATCTGCGCCTCATACTGCAGCGACACATCGCGCAGGGCCGCCTTGCGCGCCTGCTCCCGCGCCGCCTCCAGATCACCGTTGTAGATGGTGGCGTGGCCCACGCCTTCCAGTACCACGGCCTGGGCCACAGGGTAAACCAGCAGGTTAACTGCCAGGGTTACTAACAGGAGAATCCGCGCAGCGTTCATGGGCATTCGGTCACTCATTCAGGCATTTGGTCAGTCAAGGTAATACAGCGAATCAACACTGCGGCTCTGGACGTCACCGGTGCTGTCGTTGTCTGTGGGCATGGGGATCGGGCACAGATCCTGAACCTGCCGGTCGGAAACATCGGCAACACAGGCGCGGAACCGCGGCTCCAGCTTCAGCTCCATCACGGTTTCAATCACCCCATCACTGTGCTCATTCACCGCCACCATTTTGGCGCCACGGATGTAGCTGTCGACATAAGTGCGGAACATGTCGTTGCGCAACACAAAGTCATTGACCGTAGAGCTGCCATAGACCACGGTGCCGTACACTCGCTCAGCCAGATTGCGATAGGCATCCAACTGGGAGGCACGCCTTGCCAGCAGTCGCTTACGGGTGTTCAGGCGATCCCCCGACACATCCTCATAGGTGCCGAAACCGCTCACCCGAACCGTGATCGGATCCAGCTTCCGGTCTCGGTCGTCACCTTTCTGATGGCTCCCCATCGGGGCGCAGCCTGCCATTGCCAGGGCCAGCAGGGGTACCACTATCCAGCGCAGGGTCATGTTCATTCTCCGCAAAGTCTCGTTTCAGGGCTCCAATTGTCTGTTCCATGAAAGAATCACGCCATGTTTCCTAACCCCTTGATTAGCTAAACGACCTCCACCGAGCCACACCGTTTCCGCCCCAGGCGCCGGGGACGGGCGGCAAAAAAATACCGCCATTTACATCCGGAAAACAAACCGTTACTAATTCACCGGTGTGTGGGCTCGGAAACTCTTTTAACCTGACAGGCGTGTCACCGAGCCCCCATATAACAAGAGCAAACAGGTAACCGCCACATGATTGATCATCGTCTGAGCAAGCTGTCCATTACCATCGGCCTCTCCATTGCCACCTCTGCCGCCTTCGCGAGCCCGCAGGCCTTCATGTCCTCGCGCTCATTTGCCATGGGTGGCACCGGCGTGGCTGTGGCCCAGCCGGCGGCGGCCGGCATGGCCAACCCCGCCATGCTCGCAGCGGACCATCACCAGTGGGTGGACGAATTCGGTCTCATACTGCCGTCGGTGAACGTGCGCTTTGCCGATGACAAAGAAACCATCGACCAGATTGATGATATCCAGGACACCATTGAGCTCGTGGAACAGAGCGCCAACCGCGCCGACGTGGCCGGGACCCAGGACGCCGCCGGCGCGCTGCGGAACCAGCTCAGCGACCTGAATCGCGACACCATGCGCGGAGATGTCGGTTTCGGTGTCGGTGTGGCGATTCCCACGTCATCGGTCTCCGTGGGGTTCTTCACCAGCGCCAGCCTGCGCACCACCGTTCGCGGAAACGTGACCAACGACGACCTGCAACGGCTGGAGGATATTGAAAATGGCACCATCGACGCGTTGGTGGGCGGGCGCGAGATTGGCGACAACCTGACGTCCGATGGCACGGTGCTGGCCTCTGCGGTTGCGGAAGTGGGCATCAGCCTCGCCAAAAGCTTCGAGCTCGCCAACGGGCAGCAGCTGCAAGTGGGCGTTTCTCCCAAGTACGTCCAGATGCGAACCTTTGAGTACGTTCAGACTGTCGGTGACTTCGAGGATGACGATTTCGACGATGACGAGAACGAAACCAAAGACAGCGGATTCAATTTCGACCTGGGTGCCGCCTATTCGTTCGGCGAGCAGAACCAGTGGAATGCCGGCGCCGTGGTTCGTAACGTGATCCCGATGGACCTCGACTCCGTCCGTGGCCGGGAGATGAAACTGGATCCCATGGTAACGGCCGCCATCGCCCATCGGGGTACTTTCCATGTGGTGACCGCCGAGCTCGACCTGACCAAACGGGAGGCGTTCGGTTACGAGGATGATACCCAGTGGCTGGCGTTGGGCGCTGAATTCGACGCGTTCCGCTACGCCCAGCTGCGCACCGGTATCCGGCAAAACCTGGCCAGCAACGACAATAACGACGGCATAGAAGAGAAAACCCAGCTCACCGCCGGTGTCGGGCTGTCGCCCTTTGGCGCCCGTCTCGACATCGGCGTGTTGTTCAGCGATGCGGAGGTCGGGGCCGCCATCGAACTGGGCGCGTCGTTCTGACAGAACGCGGCCGGTTTGCCTCGGCCGCGCCCAGCGCCGATAATCCACCGGACATTTCCCGTATTGGAGCACTCCCGGGCATATGGATATCTATCTGGTGGGCGGCGCGGTCCGCGATGAACTCCTCGGTCTCGAAGTGAAAGACCGGGACTGGGTGGTGGTGGGCGCCACACCGGACGACATGCTCAAACGCGGTTTCAAGCAGGTGGGTGCGGACTTCCCGGTCTTCCTGCACCCCGAGACCCGTGAAGAGTACGCCCTGGCGCGGACCGAGCGGAAAGCGGGTCGGGGCTATCATGGTTTTACTGTGTACAGCGCGCCGGACGTCACTCTCGAAGACGACCTGCGCCGCCGCGACCTGACCATCAATGCCATGGCTCGCACCGAAGCCGGCACCCTGGTCGACCCCTTCAGCGGTCGGGCTGATCTCGACGCCCGGACGCTGCGGCACGTATCCGCCGCGTTTGCCGAGGACCCGCTGCGCATACTCCGCACCGCGCGCTTTGCTGCTCGCCTTGCCCCGATCGGGTTCCGGGTGGCGGATGACACCATGGCGCTGATGCGGCAGATGGTGGCAGACGACGAGGTCAGACATCTCGTCGCCGAACGGGTCTGGCAGGAAATCCAGCGCGCCCTCCATGAAAACGAGCCCGGCACCTTCTTTGAGGTACTGCGGGACTGCAACGCCCTCGCAGTAATGATTCCGGAGCTCGCCCCCGGAGGCACCTTCAAGGCGGCATTGACGGCCCTTCGCCGCGCCTGCAACAGCAGCGATGACACCGACACCCGTTTTGCGGCGCTGCTCTCTCCCCTGCCAGAGGACGACACCCGGGCCCGCGCGCGCGCCCTCAAAGCCCCTAACGACTGCCAGGATCTGGCCAGACTGACCAGCCAGCTTTGTCATACCCTTCAGCAACAGGACACTGCCGGCGTTGATGAGAGCACCTTGTTGGAGATTCTCGACGGCTCCGACGCATGGCGACGCCCGGAGCGGTTCCAGCGTTTGCTCACGACCCTGTTCTGCGCACTGCCCGCGGAGATTCATGGCCTGATCCGGCTGCTCAAGGCCAGCGAACAGGCCGCCACCAGCGTTGAGGCCAGGGCGTTGCTGGCGCAGGGATTCGAGGGCAAGGCGCTGGGTGAAGCGATCCGGCAGGAGCGTCTGCAACGTATCGCCACACTGATCCATCAGCAGCAGGCCTGAGCCATGACTACCCCCTCCGTTGTCCTCATCACCGGCGCAGCTCATCGTCTTGGCGCCCGCACCGCCGAAGTCATGCACAGCCGTGGCTGGAACGTGGTGATCCACTACCGCTCCCGCAGTGAACAGGCGCAAGCGCTGGCCGACCGGCTGAACGGCGAGCGTCCGGACTCTGCAACGACGGTGCAGGCGGATCTGAGCGAGCCCGAGCAGGTGACCGCTCTGGCCGGCGCGGCAATATCCGCCTGGGGTCGGTTGGATGGCCTGGTGAATAACGCCTCGGTGTTCTACCCCAACCCCACCGAGGCCGCGACCCTGAGCGACTGGCACACCATCATGGGTGCCAACCTGCAGGCGCCGTTCTTCCTCGGCCAGGCCTGCCTGACGGCGCTGCATGAAACCGGCGGGGCCATTATCAACCTCATCGATATCTACAGTGAAAAGCCGCTGGCCGACCACCCGCTGTACTGCAGCAGCAAGGCCGGTCTGGCCGCCCTCACCCGCTCCTGGGCGAGGGATCTGGCGCCGGCGATTCGCGTCAATGGCGTTTCCCCGGGCGCGATCCTCTGGCCGGAAGGCGAAGGCGAGGTGGATGAATCACACCAGCAATCGATTCTGGCCAGAACCCCCTTGGCCAGAACCGGCAACCCCGACGATATCGCCGGCACCATTGCCTTTCTGATGTGTGATGCACCTTTTATCACTGGTCAGATTATTGCGGTTGATGGTGGTCGTAGCCTGAACATGTAGCACCAAGACTGAGTGAGCGGAGGCGGGGCACCTCTCGACTTTCGTAGCTTTGGCCGCTCTCCACCTTTCCGATACAATGAATGCATCATTGACTCCCCAGCGCGAGGACACCAAATCCCGCGTAATCAGAACCGGAGAAAACCTATGCGTGATGTCGTCATTGTTGCCGCCAAACGGACCGCCGTGGGCAGTTTCGGCGGGGGACTGTCGAGCCTGCGGGCCGACCAGCTCGGGTCGGCGGTGATCAAGGCCCTTGTGGAGGAAACCGGCATCCCGGCCGGGCAGATCAATGAGATCGTCCTCGGCCAGGTGCTCACTGCCGGCTGTGGCCAGAATCCGGCGCGCCAGGCGGCCATCAACGCCGGCGTGCCCGCTTCGGTGCCCGCCATGACCATCAACAAAGTCTGCGGTTCGGGTCTGAAAGCCGTGCATATGGCGGTGCAGGCAATTCGCACCGGCGATGCCGAGCTGATGATTGCCGGCGGCCAGGAGAGCATGAGTCAGGCGCCCCACGTGTTGCCGAACAGCCGCAACGGCCAGCGCATGGGCGACTGGAACATGGTGGACACCATGATCAAGGATGGCCTGTGGGATGCCTTCAACGATTACCACATGGGCGTGACCGCCGAGAACATTGTCGATAAATACGGCATCAGCCGGGAAGAACAGGATGAATTTGCGGCTGCCTCACAGCAGAAGGCCGTGGCCGCCCGCAGTGCCGGCTATTTTGACGGTCAGATTGTTCCGGTCAGCATTCCACAGCGTAAAGGCGATCCACTGGTGGTCGACAAAGACGAGAACCCCCGTGACGGCGTCACCGCCGATGGCCTCGGAAAACTGCGCCCGGCGTTCAAAAAAGACGGCACGGTGACGGCGGGCAACGCGTCATCCCTCAACGATGGCGCCGCCGCGGTAATCGTCTGCAGTGCTGACAAGGCAAAAGAGCTGGGGCTGACACCGCTGGCGACGATCAGGGCCCACGCCAACGCCGGCGTTGATCCCACCATCATGGGCACCGGCCCGATTCCGGCGAGCCGTCGCTGCCTGCAGCTGGCGGGCTGGAGCGTGGATGATCTGGATCTGATCGAGGCCAACGAAGCCTTCGCGGCCCAGGCCATTTCGGTGAACCGGGAGCTTGGCTGGGACACCACCAAGGTCAACGTCAACGGCGGTGCGATCGCCATCGGCCACCCCATCGGCGCGTCCGGCTGTCGCATCCTGGTCAGCCTGCTGCACGAGATGCAGCGCCGTGATGCCAAGAAGGGCCTGGCCACTCTCTGCATTGGCGGCGGCATGGGCGTGGCCCTCGCGGTTGAGCGCTGATTCCATGCTGCATGTGGTGCTGTACGAGCCGGAAATTCCGCCCAATACCGGGAATATCATCCGGCTGTGCGCCAATACCGGGTGTCGGCTGCATCTGATTGAGCCGCTGGGATTCAGCCTGGAAGACAAGCAGATGCGGCGGGCGGGGCTGGACTACAGCGAATACGCCACGGTGACCGTGCACAAGGATTACCAGGCTTTTCTGGATAGCGAACAACCAACAAGACTGTTCGGATTGACCACCAAAGGCAGCCAGCCCTATCACGAGACGGCGTTTCAGCCGGGGGACTACCTGATGTTCGGCCCGGAAACCCGGGGCCTGCCCGCCGCTGTGCGGGAATCGCTGCCCGCCAACCAGCGTCTGCGGGTGCCGATGCGCCCGCAGAGCCGCAGCCTGAACCTGTCCAATACCGCCGCTCTGGTGGTGTACGAGGCATGGCGGCAACTGGGGTTTGACGGTGCCGTCTGAGCACCGCGGCAGAAGCGGTGGCAGCAAAGCCCGGACATAAAAAAACCGGCATGCGCCGGTTTTTTTATGGGCAACTCATGGGGAATTCCCTCAGTGAGTCTGCTCCTCTTTGGCTTCACCCACGCCTTCTTCCTGCTTGCGCTTGAGCGCCTGGGCATAGATAGCGTCAAAGTTCACCGGTGCCAGCATCAGGGCCGGGAAGCTGCCTTTGTTCACCACGCCGTCAATCGCCTCACGGGCATACGGGAACAGGATGGTCGGGCAATACGCGCCGAGCATCTGGCCCAGCTGCGGACCTTCAATGCCCTGCAACAGGAACACACCGGCCTGCTGAATCTCGACGATGTACGCCACCTTCTCACCCATTTTTGCGGTGACGGTCAGGGACAACACCACTTCATACTGGTTGTCGCTCACCTTGTTGTGGGAGGTGTTCAGGTCCAGGTTCACCTGCGGCTTCCACTGCTCCTGGAAGACCACCGGCGAGTTGGGAGATTCGAAGGACAGGTCCTTCACATAGATACGCTGCAGCGCGAATTGCGGCTGGTTCTGGTTTTCGCTGCCGGCGGCGCCTTGCTGATTCTCAGCCATGTTCAATCCTTTTCGTATTATTCAGTGTTTTACTTCTTGACCAGAGGAAGGTTACTGCTTTTCCAGTCCGCAATGCCACCATTGAGGCGGACCACGTTCTCATATCCTTCAGCTTTCAGCTGCTTGACCGCCATCGCGGAATGCTGGCCCATCTTGTCGGCCACAATAATCTGCTTGTCCTTGAACTTTTTCAGTTCATTGGCGCGGCCTTTAATGGCGTTCAGCGGGATATTGACCGAACCGGTAATGCGGCCCTCCGTGAAGTCTTTGCGATCACGGATATCCACCACCACGGCTTCGTCACGGTTGATCAGACTTACCGCTCCCTGCGCTGAGATCTTCTGCCCGCCACGGCGGGACTCCAGCAGCAGAATCGCCAGCAGGAAAGCAACGAACAGCGACACCAGAATGTAGTGGTTGACGGCAAATTCAATAAACCTGTCCATGAAAACACCCAGTTAATTAGTTTGGCGGGATTATACACACCCGGCTCCGGTGACAGAAGGCAGACCTACGTGGCCTGACGGAATGAAAACGGTTAGAATCTGCACTTCCCTTTACAAACTTCAAAACCATAGCGGATCAAGTGATGACTGCGACGCGTAAGCCGACTGCACTGATTATTCTGGACGGCTGGGGCCACCGCGACCCAGCCGACGACAATGCCATCAGCAACGCCAACACCCCCTTCTGGGACAAGCTCTGGCAGCAACAGCCGAAAACCCTGATCAACACCTCCGGTATGTTTGTGGGGCTGCCCCAGGGCCAGATGGGCAACTCCGAAGTTGGTCATATGAACCTGGGTGCCGGCCGCGTGGTGTATCAGAGCCTGACCCGCATCGACAAAGACGTTGAAGACGGCACCTTCGCAAAAAACCCGACACTGTGTGCCGCTATCGACAAAGCCGTAGGTAATGGACGTGCCGTTCATCTCATGGGGCTGCTGTCACCGGGCGGTGTGCACAGTCACGAGGATCATATTATGGCAACGGCCGAGATGGCCGCCGCCCGGGGCGCGAAGGAAGTGTATATTCACGCCTTCCTGGACGGTCGCGACATGCCACCGCGCAGCGCCAAGCCGTCGCTGGAAAAAGCCTCCGCCAAACTGAAGAGCCTGGGTGTGGGTCGTGTTGCCTCCATTGTTGGACGCTACTACGCCATGGACCGCGACAACCGCTGGGACCGCGTGGAAGCGGCTTACAACCTGATGACCCTGGGGGATGGCGAGTTTGTGGCAGCGGACCCGATGTCGGCTCTAGAGCAGGCCTACGAGCGCGGTGAAAACGACGAGTTCGTCAAACCCACCCGCATTCACAGTGCCGGTGAGCCAGAAGGCACCATCAACGACGGCGACGCGGTGCTGTTCATGAACTTCCGTGCCGACCGCGCCCGCGAAATGACACGCACCTTCGTGGACAAGGATTTTGACGGTTTCGATCGTCGCAAACATCCGGAACTGGCGGATTTTGTGATGCTGACCGAGTACGCGGCTGATATCAGAACCGCCTGCGCCTACCCGCCGGAGCATCTGAGCAACGGTCTGGGCGAATACGTCTCGGCGCTGGGAAAAACCCAGCTGCGCATCTCCGAAACCGAGAAATACGCCCACGTGACCTTCTTCTTTAACGGCGGCCTGGAAACGCCGTTCGAGGGTGAAGATCGTATTCTGGTGCCCTCCCCCAAGGTGGCAACCTACGATTTGCAACCGGAGATGAGCGCCCCCGAAGTGACCGACAAACTGGTCGAGGCGATCAAGAGCGGCAAGTATGACCTGGTGATCTGCAACTACGCCAACGGCGACATGGTCGGTCACACGGGCAAGCTGGATGCGGCCATCAAGGCCGCCGAATGTCTGGACCAGTGCGTCAAACGCGTTGTCGAGGCGCTGGATGAAGTTGGCGGTGAGGCGCTGATCACCGCCGATCACGGCAACTGCGAGCAGATGACCGACCCCAGCTCCGGCCAGGTTCACACTGCGCACACCATCGGCCCGGTGCCGTTGGTGTACACCGGGCACCGCAAGATCAACCTGAAGGATGATGGCAGTCTGAGCGATGTGGCGCCATCACTGCTGACCCTGATGGGCCTGGAGCAACCAGCGGAAATGACCGGGCACAGCCTGGTAGACATCGATTGATCCGGCCTTTGCTGACCCGACTGCTGCTGATAGCGGCACTGCTCTGCAGTGCCCTGCCGGCAGTGGCCGAGGAAGAAGTGACCCCCGGCCAGATCAGGGCCCTGAAGGAACAGATCGCCGACATTGACCAATGGCTGGCGAAAGCCGAAAAGAACCGCTCCTCACTGGAACGGCAGCTGACGGACCTTGAGCGGGACATCGGCCGGCTGACCCGCGAACGGCGGGAGCTGCGGCAGCAGACGAAAGAACAGCAACAACGCCTGAAAGACCTCGAAAAACAGGAAACTGACCTCACCCGAACCCTGGCAAGCCAGCGCCAAAGCCTGAAAAAGCAGATCCGCGCCGCCTGGATGGAAGGCGACGCGCCAGCGGTCAAAGTTCTGCTCAATGAAATTGATCCGGACAGGATCGCCCGCACCATGACCTACTACGAGTATCTGAGCCGGGACACAGTACAGCGGCTGGAAGTGTTCAACGAGAATCTCCGGCAGTTGCGTGAAACCCGTCAGGACGTTCAGGTCACCCGCGTTCGCCTTGGCAAGCTGGAAAAGGACGTTGAACAACGCCAACAGGAACTGACGGCCAACAAGTCCAAGCGCCAGAAAACCCTCGCCTCACTGAATTCCGAGATCAGCGACCGCAAAGGCGAGCGGGAAGAGCTGGAGGCTGACCGGGAGCGCCTGGAGCTGCTGCTGCGGGAGGTGGAGGAAGCCATCGCCAGCATACCGTCACCCAACGAATCCAAGCCGTTCAAATCTCTACGCAACAAGCTGCCCTGGCCGGCCAAAGGCAAGGTGTTCAGCAATTTCGGCGAGCGCTATGCCGACGGCAAACTGCGCCGCAACGGCCTGATGATGAACACCACAGAAGGCGCTGACATCCGCGCCATTCATTATGGCCGGGTGGTGTTTGCCAATTGGCTCAGGGGCTTCGGGCTGATGACGATTGTCGACCACGGTGACGGCTACATGACACTTTATGGTCACAGCAGCAGCCTGTTCACCAGTCCCGGAGACTGGGTGGACGCCGGCCAGACCATCGCCGCCGCCGGCCGCACCGGCGGCACCGAAGATCCCGCACTCTATTTTGAAATCCGCCACAACGGCAAACCGGTCAACCCCCGCGGCTGGCTTGGCAAGTAAGCCCCCTCCTGGGCCGGATGGCCAAGGGCTGACAAACCGGGACAGTAACGCCATACTGTCCGGACGGGCAGGGAACTGTTCAACCATCGGAATAAACACAGGATAAGTGAATGAGACGGGCCAGAAGTACACATCATGCCAACACCATCCGCGCACTGACTCTGATTGCCTGCTTTGTTGCACTTCCCGGCCTCAGCCACGCCCAGGCATCTGATGACCGAACCGATGAACTGCTTGAGGGCGTGCAGAACGGTGAACGGGTCCAGATTCAGTTACCCGATCCGGAAGAGCAGCTTCCGCTGGACGACCTGCGCAAATTCACCGAGGTGTTCAGCCGCATCAAAGACGCCTATGTGGAAGAAGTTGACGATCGCGAACTGCTGGAGAGCGCGATCAAGGGCATGCTGTCAGAACTCGACCCCCATTCCACGTACCTGGCCCCGAAAGATTATGAGCAGCTGGAAGAAAGCACTTCCGGCGAGTTTGGCGGGCTCGGCATCGAAGTGGGCATGGAAGACGGCTTCGTAAAAGTTATTGCCCCGATTGATGACACCCCGGCCCAGAAAGCCGGCGTGCAGGCAGGAGACCTGATCATCAAGCTTGGCGACCAGCCGGTCAAGGGCATGTCGCTGGGGGAAGCTGTCAAGCTGATGCGTGGCAAGCCCGGCTCCGTCCTCACCCTCACCATCATGCGTGAAGGCGAGAGCGCACCCATCGAAATCGACGTTGAGCGCGACATCATCAAGGTCACCAGCATCAAGTCACGGCTGATCGACAACGGCTATGGCTACGTGCGGATCACACAGTTCCAGGCCGATACCGGCACCCAGTTCAAGGACACCCTGAACAAGCTCGAGGAAGATTACGGCAAAGACCTCGACGGCCTGGTCATCGATTTGCGAAACAATCCCGGCGGCATATTGCAGGCTGCAGTTGAAGCCGCGGATGCCTTGCTGGACGAGGGACTGATCGTCTACACCGAAGGCCGCATCCAGAGCTCCCGCCTTCGTTTCAATGCCAAGGCCGGCGACCTGATGGAAGGCACCCCCATTGTGGTACTGATCAACGGCGGCTCGGCCTCGGCCTCCGAAATCCTTGCGGGTGCCCTCCAGGACCACGAGCGCGCGGTGGTCATGGGCACTCAATCGTTCGGCAAAGGCAGCGTGCAGACCGTTATTCCGCTGGATGAGACCCACGCCATCAAGATGACCACGGCCCGCTACTACACGCCGGATGGCCGCTCGATTCAGGCCAAAGGCATCAGGCCCGACATTGAGGTCAAGCCCGCCGAACTGCAGGAGATCGAGGGTGGCCCCTTCTTTACCGAGGCTGATCTGAGTGGTCATCTGGAGAGCGAGGGCGAGGACAATGCGGCGGGACAGGCTCAGAACGCCTCCGCGGCCGAGCGTGATTATCAGCTGCGCTCGGCGCTCAACCTGCTCAAGGGGCTGCGCATTCTAGACAAGCGCAACAACGGCTCTGACCGGACCAGCATGGATTGATGCCCTTGAAACGACTGCTTATTCTGGTTGCCGCGACTCTGGTGGCATCCTCCGTCAGGGCAGATACCCCCGGCCCTCGCGATGCCGGGCAAATGCCGCCCACCATCGCCATCATCATTGATGATATGGGGCACAATCTTCACGAAGGCACGCGGCTGGTCAATCTCGAGCAGCCGGTGACCCTGGCCTTTCTGCCCTACCGCCGGCACACCGTGCCACTGGCAAAGCTGGCCCATCAGAGACAGAAAGAAATCATGCTGCACGCCCCCATGGCCAACACCCGTAATTTCGGGCTCGGACCCGGCGGGCTGACATCGGATATGGATTCACAGAGCCTGAAAGGCACCCTTCGCCGGGCGCTGCAGTCCATCCCCCACGTCAAAGGCGTCAACAACCACATGGGCAGCCTGCTGACCCAGCAGCTCAAGGCGATGGATTGGGTGATGTCGGAGCTGGACCGGTACCCGGTGTACTTTGTCGACAGCCGCACCATCGCATCGTCCATCGCCGGTGAGGTGGCCGATGCCTATCGCATTCCCACCCTGACCCGTGATGTGTTTCTGGATCACGAGCAAACCGAGGAGTACGTGGATCGGCAATTCAAGCTATTGATCAAGCGGGCGAGGGAAAACGGCAGTGCCGTGGGCATTGGCCACCCGCACAAGGTCACCGTGGACTATCTGGAGAAGCATCTGCCGATGCTGGATGAACAGGGCATTGCGGTGGCCACCGTGAGTGGTCTGTGGGCGATGAGAAACAACAACCGCCCGATGTTTGCGGAAGGCGAAAAGCAGACCATAAGGCCTGCTTACGCCCGGAAAGAATAGATTATTCCCTTACCTCAATCCCCTGGGCTTTCATAAACGCCTTCGCTTCGGGAATAGTGTGCTGGCCAAAGTGGAAAATCGACGCCGCCAGCACCGCGTCCGCACCGCCTTCGGTGACGCCGTCCGCCAGATGCTGCAACTCGCCGACGCCACCGGAGGCAATCACCGGCACCGACACCGCATCGCTGACCGCGCGGGTCAGACCCAGATCAAAACCGATCTTGGTGCCGTCACGATCCATACTGGTCAGCAATAACTCACCAGCGCCCATCTCTGTCATTTTCCGGGCCCACGCCACCACATCCAGCCCGGTGGGCTTGCGACCACCGTGGGTAAATATTTCCCAGCGCGGGGCTTCACCGTCTGCCGACACCCGTTTGGCGTCAATCGCCACCACGATGCACTGACGACCGAACCGCTCCGCCGCTTCGCGCACAAATTCCGGATTGAACACCGCCGCGGTGTTGATCGAGACCTTATCGGCGCCGGCATTCAGCAGCTTGCGAATGTCCTCGACGGTACGCACGCCACCCCCGACAGTCAGCGGGATAAACACCTGGCTGGCCATGCGTTCCACGGTTTCATAGGTGGTGTCGCGGCTCTCGTGGCTGGCAGTGATGTCCAGGAAGGTGATTTCGTCGGCGCCCTGCTCGTTGTATTTACGGGCCACTTCCACCGGGTCTCCGGCATCACGGATATCGACAAAATTCACGCCTTTTACCACGCGGCCCTTGTCCACGTCGAGGCAGGGGATAATGCGTTTGGCCAGTGCCATCGTCGGTATCCTTATGCCTGGAGGCTGTCGCAATAGGCCTGGGCCTCTGCCACATCCAGAGTGCCTTCGTAGATGGCGCGGCCGGTGATGGCACCGAGGATGCCTTTGTCGGCCACGGTAGCCAGACGCTTGAGGTCATCCATGTTGGTGACACCGCCGGAGGCGATCACCGGAATACCGCCGGCTTCCGCCAGCGCCGCTGTCGCTTCCACGTTCACGCCCTGCATCATGCCATCGCGGCTGATGTCGGTGTAGACGATGGAATCCACGCCATCATTGGCAAAGCGCTTGGCCAGATCGGTGGCCATCACTTCCGACACTTCCGCCCAGCCGTCGGTGGCAACACGGCCGTCTTTGGCGTCCAGACCCACAATGATGTGGCCCGGGAATTTTTTGCACATCTCGGTGACAAACTCGGGCTCTTTCACCGCTTTGGTACCGATGATCACCCACTGCACACCGGCCTTCAGGTAGGCTTCGATGGTGTCGGCGGAACGGATGCCACCGCCGATCTGGATCGGCAGGTCCGGATACTTGCGGGCAATAGCCTGAACAATTTCGCCATTCACCGGCTCGCCGGCAAATGCGCCGTTCAGATCCACCAGATGCAGGCGGCGGGCGCCGGCGTCCACCCAGCGGGTGGCCATATCCACGGGATCGTCACCGAACACAGTGGAATCGTCCATGCGGCCCTGGCGCAGGCGCACGCACTTGCCGTCTTTCAGATCAATGGCGGGGATAATCAGCATGTTCCGGTCCAGTCAGTAAAGTTTTTCAGTAACTGCAGCCCCGCCCGGGCGCTTTTCTCCGGGTGGAACTGCGCTGCAAAAATGTTGTCTTTTGCCACCGCGGCGGCCAGATCCACACCGTAACGCGTGCGGCCGGCCATATCGGCATTGCCCTCGGCCTCGGCGTAGTAGCTGTGCACAAAATAGAAACGGTCGCCGTCGGGGATGTTGTGCCACAGCGGATGTTCGAAGGTCTGGTAGACCTCGTTCCAGCCCATGTGAGGCACTTTCAGGCGCTCACCGTTCCCGCTCAGGTCATCGCCAAAGTAGCGTACTTCCGAGGGGAACAGCCCGATGCAGTCGACGCCGCCGTTTTCTTCGCTGCGGGACATCAGTGCCTGCATGCCCACGCAGATACCCAGAAACGGGCGATCCTGCGACACCTCGCGCACCAGGGTGTCGACACCCAGGCGGCGGATTTCGGCCATACAGTCCCGGATAGCGCCGACGCCGGGCAGGATCACCCGGTCGGCTTCGCGGATGGTTTCGGCGTTGTCAGTGACCAGTACGGTGGTGTCCGGGGCTACGTGCTCTACCGCTTTTTTGGCAGAGTGCAGGTTGCCCATGCCGTAGTCGATGATGGCAACGGTTTTCATGGTTGATGCGGTGTCCTTGGATGACCGTTTACAGAGAGCCTTTGGTGGACGGGGTAATACCCGCCATACGCTCGTCCATCTCGATGGCCATGCGCAGGGCACGGCCGAAAGCCTTGAACACCGTTTCGATCTGGTGGTGGGTGTTCTTGCCTTTCAGGTTATCGATGTGCAGGGTCACCATGGAATGATTCACAAAGCCTTGAAAGAACTCCGCGAACAGATCCACATCAAAGCCGCCCACGGAGCCGCGGGTGTAGGGAACGTCCATCATCAGGCCCGGACGCCCGGACAAGTCGATTACCACCCGGGACAGGGCTTCATCCAGCGGCACGTAAGCATGACCGTAACGACGGATACCTTTCTTGTCACCCACTGCCTGCCGGAACGCCTGCCCCAGGGTAATACCGATGTCTTCCACGGTGTGGTGATCGTCGATGTGGAGATCGCCCTTGGAGACGATGTTCAGATCCACCAGCCCGTGGCGGGCGATCTGGTCCATCATGTGCTCGAGGAACGGCACGCCGGTATCAAAAGAAGACGTACCGGTGCCATCGAGATTGATCTCGACAGTGATCTGGGTTTCGAGGGTATTTCTTTCTACCCGAGCCTTACGTTCGGCCATGGGGACTCCAGGTTATAAAGGGCACAATGCCGGAAAATGTTGATTGGCGGATTATACCTTTTCTGGATCCCGGAGTCCCACAATGACGGCGTCGATACCCGGGGTGCTCAGAACGCCTTCTTCAGGTTGTTCATGTAGGTATCCACCAGGCTGTTGAACTCGTGCTTGATCACCGGGCTGATCGCCAGCTTCAGCAGGCTCGGCAGCGGCACCGTGAGTTCTGCACGGGTCTGGAACCTGACCGCGGTGGTGTTATCACCCTTGGCCTTGAGGGTCCAGGAGCCCCGAACCACCCCGTTACCCTCACCCTTGACCGGTTCCCAGGTGATGCGGCCGCCGTCTTTGTCTGCCGCGTACTTGCACGCGTACACGGACTGGATCGCATGCTTGTCCACGCCCACTTTTTCCATTTCCCAGCGGTACGTGTTGTCGCCCAGATCCACCAGCTTGTCGACTTTCGGGAAGTGACTCGCAGAGCGGGGCACATCGGCCAACAGATCGAATACTTCATCGTAACCGCCCGGTATTTCAAGTTCCCGGTTCAGTTCGATCGATACAGTGATAGCCACAGCCAACTCCTTTTTATCGTTGTAGGTTTGTCTTCAGGACAATATGAAAAAACAGTGTGCCTATTTTGGCCTATCAATACCGTATTGTCATACATCGGCGCTTTTATTTTGTTACCCCTGCGTTATCCTTAGATTTACTCACTTTGCGGCACCTGAACGCATCAAATGGAAGGAAGCCTGAAATATGAAAGCTGTTCGCTACATCGCCCTCGCCATTGTCGGCCTTATCGTGCTGGCTATTGCAGCCGTGGCCGTCGCCGTTCTGGTCATCGACCCCAACACCTACAAACCCCAGATCGAGAAGGCGGCCGAAGATGCCACCAACCTTGATCTGATCCTGGAGGGCGACATCGGCTGGTCGTTCATTCCTCTGGGCCTTGAGCTCAACAATGTGGAAGCCATGCTGGAAGGCGAGCGCTTTGTGCGCCTGGACCAACTCGTGGCCCAGGTGGATTTCTGGTCGCTCATTGCCATGTCACCGCGGGTCAACACCTTCCTGCTTGACGGGCTTGATGCCCGCCTGAACGTTGACAAAGACGGCAACGGCAACTGGACACGCATCATGCCTGAGGGTGACGCCACGGGGGAGGACACCGCGGCACAGGAGCAGGCAGCGGCTGATAAACAGGCAACTGAACCGGCGGACACCGAAGCACCGGCCGGCGACAGTGAGCCGCTGAACTTCAACGTTGAGAATGTGCAAATCAGCAACGCTCAGATTCATTACAACGACGCGAGCACCGGTCAATCCGTGACCCTGGAAGACTTCACGGTCAACGCCAGCGAGATCACCCTGGGCAGCAGCTTTCCGCTGGACATCAGCTTCCGTTTCGAAACCAACCAGCCCCAGTTTGCCGTAGACGGCCGCCTCAGTGCCCGCCTTGCGGCCAACGAGGCCCTGAACGAGTTCGGCATTTCGGAACTGGACGCGACCTTCGACATGAACGGCGAGCCGTTCGGCGGCAAATCCGTTACCGCCAAGCTGGCTGGCGCCGTTGAAGCTAATCTGGAGAACGAAACCGCCACGCTTAACGGCTTCACCGCCAGCCTCGCGGACCTGAAACTGAATGCCGATCTGGCGGTTAACGGCTTCGGCGACAAGCCCGAGCTGAAGGGCGAAATGAGCATTGACCAGTTCTCGCTGAAGAAGCTGCTCGCGGCCCTTGGCCAGCCCGCCATTGAGACCGACGATCCGGACGTACTCGAAGCCATTGCCTTCTCTACTCAGATTGGTGGGCCGGCCGGCACCGTGGCACTGAGCGAATTGACCATCAGCCTCGACGACACTACCTTCACTGGCGGCGGCAGCTACACCCTCAACAACAGCGCAGTGGTGCTAGCTCTGCAGGGTGATGCCATCAACGCAGATCGCTACCTGCCACCGAAAGCGGAGGAAGGCGAGACCGCTTCCGAGGAATCGTCCGACGCCGCTCAGGACGGCGACGCTGGTGAGCAGGCCACGGCTGCCGCAGGCGCCCCAGAAGAGTCCGACCTGCTGCCACTGGAAACCCTGCGCACCCTGCTGCTGGACATTGACATTGGCCTGGGCGAGCTGGTCATCAGCAACCTCAACATCAATGAAATCAAGTCGTCCATCACAGCGAAAGACGGTCTGATGAAAGTGGAGGAGTTCAGCGGCAAGCTCTACTACGGCAGCTTCGACGCCAACGTCACGCTGGATGCCCGCAAAGACAATCCCACATGGGCTATCGGCTCCAAAGTAGTCAACGTGCAGACGCTGCCCCTGCTGACCGACCTCGCAGAGGTCGACATGCTTTCAGGCGGCGCCAACCTGAATCTGGATATCAGAACCGCAGGCAACCGCATCTCTGCACTGCGGAACAATGCCAAAGGCGATATCAGCTTCAACCTCGCCGAGGGCGAATTCCGCCAGATGAACCTGACCCGCATGGCCTGCCAGGGCATTGCGCTGGCGAACCAGGACACCCTGAGTGCCAACGACTGGGGTACTACAACGCCATTCAATGACATGAAGGGCACGCTCAAGATTGATGGCAATACACTGAACAACACCGACCTGGTGGCGGCGCTCGCCGGTATGCGTCTGGAGGGTAATGGCACCGTGGATCTGGAAAAAACCGAGCTGGACTACGAGATCGGCCTGAAAGTGGTGGGTGAGATCCACCGCGACGAAGCCTGCCGCGTAACCGAGTACGTAAAAAACGTGGTGATTCCGGTCGAATGCCGCGGCAACTTCTCCGAGGATCCTGCAGGCCTGTGCTCTTTCGACGGTTCACGCTTCCGCGACACCATCAAGGACATTGCAGCCAATGCGGCACGCGCCAAAGTGAAAGAGGAAACCGACCGCGCCAAA
This sequence comes from Marinobacter sp. M-5, assembly GCF_032911545.1. Lineage (NCBI taxonomy): Bacteria > Pseudomonadati > Pseudomonadota > Gammaproteobacteria > Pseudomonadales > Marinobacteraceae > Marinobacter > Marinobacter sp. M-5. The sequence goes on along the minus strand of NZ_JAWJEK010000001.1, from coordinate 460,383 downwards.
GCCAAGGCGGAAGAGAAAGCCCGCGAGAAAATCGATGAGAAGCTGGGCGAAGAAGGCGGCAAGATCAAGGATGCGGTCAAAGGCCTGTTCAACCGATGAGCGACCGGTTTGCCCGGGAGCTTCTGGCCTGGTACGACCAGCACGGCAGGCACGACCTGCCGTGGCACCACAATCGTAGTGCCTACCGGGTCTGGGTATCGGAGATCATGCTCCAGCAGACCCAGGTCGCCACGGTCATTCCCTACTTCGAGGCTTTCATGGCTCGCTTCCCGGATGTGGAAACGCTGGCGGCGGCCCCCGAGGACGATGTACTCAGCCACTGGTCCGGACTGGGCTATTACGCCCGGGCCCGCAACCTGCAGAAAGCGGCGAGAGCCGTGGTCAACGAGTTCAGCGGTGAATTTCCCGACGATCAGCAGCAACTGGAAGCGCTGGCCGGGATCGGCCGCTCCACCGCCGCCGCCATTCTGGCGCAGGCGTTCGGCAAGCGCGCTGCCATTCTTGATGGCAACGTCAAAAGGGTACTGGCACGCTACCACGCCGTACCGGGTTGGCCCGGACAAACCAGCGTACTGAACACGCTCTGGCAGCACGCCGAGCAACACACACCGCACAGCCGGGTTCGCGATTACACCCAGGCCATCATGGACCTGGGCGCCATGGTCTGTACCCGCTCCCGCCCGAAATGCCAGCAATGCCCGCTCCAGAGCGGCTGTGTCGCCTACGAGAATGACGACATCCGCCTGTACCCGGGCTCCAAGCCAAAGAAAGCCAAGCCCGAAAAGATTACCTGGATGGTCATTCTCGAAGACCATGCAGGTCGTATCCTGCTGGAAAGACGCCCACCCAGTGGCATTTGGGGCGGCCTGTGGAGCCTGCCGGAACTGGACCCGGCCCTGGGTGCCGATGAGCTGCCCGAAGCCTGCGGGCAGGCTTTCGGCTTTGCCTGCGGCGATGCGGAACTGATTGGCGGCTTCCGCCACACGTTCAGCCATTACCACCTGCACATCCAGCCCGCGAGATTGGCGGTCCATTCCACGAACACAACGGTGAGTGACAACGACGGCCAGCGCTGGCTGCACCGGGATGAAGCCCTCACCCTCGGCTTGCCGGCCCCGATCCGCAACCTGCTGACCAACCCCGAACAGCCGGCCCTCATCTGACCACCGGCTTATCTGTTATCATCGCGCAACGTCAGACACAGCGCCGGGTTAACCGGCGCCCGATTCAACAGGACCCGATATGAGCCGCACCGTTTTCTGCCGCAAATACCAGCAAGAACTGGAAGGACTGGACTTCCCCCCGATGCCTGGCAAGAAAGGCCAGGAAATCTGGGAGAACGTTTCCAAGAAAGCGTGGGAAGAATGGCAGAACCAGCAAACCATGCTGATCAACGAAAAGCACCTGAGCCTGATGGACCCGAACACCCGCAAATACCTGCAGGCGCAGATGGAACGCTTCTTCAATAACGAGCCGTTCGACAAGGCCGAAGGCTACGTGCCACCGGAGCAATAGGCGCAATTGATTAAAGCCTGAGCAACCGCTAAAAGATCCGGAAATATTTGGCTTACAGCCTTGACTCAAAACAGTGAAACCGGTTTAATAGCGCCCCGTTGCACAGCAGACGCGCAACACGCCCGGATAGCTCAGTTGGTAGAGCAGGGGATTGAAAATCCCCGTGTCGGTGGTTCGATTCCGCCTCCGGGCACCATTTAGAATTCTGATGAAGCCCGCCTTTTGCGGGCTTTGTTGTTATTGGTCCGCCGTTATTTCCTCACCCTGCCCCAACGGTTTGCGCCTGGAATTAAAGCGATTGACCGCCGCCAACCCGAAAGACTTTCGTAAAACCGCAGTCATGCAGCCTTGCGAAAATCCTCCGCCCGCACACACTTGTCGCGCTGACGCTTGTACTTGCTCTTGTCCTCAACCACTCGCATCTGGTACTTCGGTGTTTTCAGGTCGCGCTTGATGGCGCTTTCCTGAGTGGGTTTTGCCCGTTTACTGGCCATGAGATTTCTCCTGTTGGCGCTGCTGAGAATGTGCGCAATCAGTTTAGCACTTTTCCGCAAGGTGCCAGCGCCCGCTATGGTTCTGGGCGTGACAATCAACACTCTTGACCCTGCCTTGCCGATTGCAAATGACTGTCGGTTAACCGCAGACTGTGCACTCTGATCGTGACCGACTGACACCGCGAGGATCCATAATGCTTCCAGCTCTGCTTGCCATTGCCGCCTGACTGGCCCTGCTGGTCTGGAGTGCCGATCGTTTTGTCGAGGGCTCCGCGGTGACCGCGCGCCATTTCGGCATGCCGCCGCTGCTGATCGGCATGGTGGTGGTGGGCTTTGGCACGTCGGCCCCGGAAATGGTGGTTTCCGCGCTGGCAGCCTCGCAGGGCAATCCCAGGCTGGCGCTGGGCAATGCTTACGGCTCCAACATTACCAATATTGCGCTGATACTCGGCATCACCGCCATAATCTCGCCCATTGCCGTGCACTCTCAGGTCAGGCGCAACGAGACGTTTTACTGCAGAAGACACTCGCGGCTGAGCGCCTGGCTGACACTGCGCCGCTGACGCCGCAGACGGTTGCCCTGATCGTTGCTGTAGCCGGCACGCAGCTGCCGCTGGATACGGGCGAGGCGTTTGCGGTAGCCGGCACACTGCTTGTCGTTACTGGCGCTGGCCAGCCCGGTCGAACTCCGCGACCGGGTGCGTGACGACGACGCCTTCAAACTCTGGCGGATATCCTTTCGAATCGTGTTCACCCGCCTGCCCTGCTCCAGGTTTTCTGACATGGACCCCACCGACGGCTGTTTCAGCGTCACGGTCTCGTGGCTCTGGTTACGGGGCTGGGTATCGGTGAAGTGCACTACGCCCTGGTCGTCTGTCCAGGAGTAAACACCGGCAAAGGCGGGTGCTGAGAATAATGCAGATAACAGAAATAGCGCCATGGTCCCTGGCATAAGATTCCACTCCCTGTGGTTTCAAATGAGCCGGGGACTATAGCAGATGTTACTGGTCCAGTAATTCGATCCAGTGCTGAACCGGCAAGGCGGAGCGGGTTTCCAGATGCATCTGACAGCCGATGTTGGCCGTCACGATGCGGTCCGGATTGTCGACGGTGAGCGCCGTGAGCTTGTTGGCTAGCAGCTTCTGGCTCAGTTCCGGCTGCAGCACCGAGTAGGTGCCCGCCGAACCGCAACACAGATGCTTGTCCTTGGTGGCCGCCAGGGTCACACCGGCCCGCGCCAGCACCTGCTCCACCACGCCGTTCTGCTTCATGGCGTGCTGCAGGGTGCAGGGGCAATGGAAAGCGACCTTGCCCGGGTTCTGCCGCACTTTCAGCTTCTCCAGATCCTGGCTGAGCAAGAAGGCGCCAAGATCGACCGTCAGGTCGCTGACCTTTTGCGCCTTGGCGGCGTAAACCGGGTCGTGTTGCAGCAGGTGCCCGTAGTCCTGCACCATGGCACCGCAGCCCGACGCGGTCATGATGATGGCCTCAGCGCCGGCTTCGATGGCGGGCCACCAGGCGTCGATGTTCTGGCGCATGCGCTCCAGGGCCTTGTCATGTTCCGACAGGTGGTGATTCACCGCACCGCAACAGCCCGCTTCCGGGGCTTCCACCATGGTAATCCCCAGACGGTCGAGTATACGGGCGGCGGCGGCGTTGGTGTTGGGCGTGGCGGATGGCTGAACACAGCCGGCCAGTGCCAGCACAATGCGGCTGTGGCTGGCCGCCGGCCAGGGGGTGGCCGCTTTTCTCGGCGGCACTTTGGTGCGCAGTTTTTCCGGCAATGCCGGGCGGAACAGCTGGCCCAGCCGCAGTAACAGTCCGAACAGCCGGCGATTGGGGATCACTCGGGCCAGCGCCCAGCGCATCCACCTGTCTTTGGGCGCACGCGGCATTTCCTGCTCCATCAGTCCGCGGCTGATGTCCACCAGGCGGCCGTACTGCACGCCGGAAGGACAGGTGGTCTCGCAGCTGCGGCAGGTGAGGCAGCGGTCCAGGTGCTCGCGGGTTTTTTCGGTAACTTCCGCGCCTTCGAGGAACATTTTCATCAGGTAGATGCGGCCGCGGGGGCCGTCGCGTTCGTCGTTCAGCTCCTGGTAAGTCGGACAGGTGGCGGTGCAGAAGCCACAATGGACGCAGGCCCGCAGGATGGATTCGGCCTCCTGCCCTTCCGGGGTGTTGGCAAATTGCTGTACTAGATTCGTTTGCATGGTTTACCTATAAGTTCGGTGCTCAAGCGCCAGCCCAGCGCTTCCCGGACATCTCAGTTGACTACAGCCAGCTGTATAGCCGCCCAGGGTTGAATATGCCGTCAGGGTCGAACGAGTTCTTTACACGACGCTGAATCCCCTTCAGGGCATCCGGCTGGTGATGCATCACCTCCCCTGCCCGATCGCCGCCACGGAACAGGCTGACCTGACCGCCCGCCGCTTTCGCCAGGGCTTCCATCTTTTTCTGATCCGCATCACCGCGATACCAGCGCTGGGAACCGGCCCAGTCGATCAGCCAAGCGCCGTCGAGCACGGGGTTGGCAGCGGTGGAGCCGATGGAGAAGCGCCATAACGGATCGCCGCCGGTGAAGAAATCATGCTGCATATCCTGAATCTGGCGCCAGAACGGATCACCGTTTTCCATGACCTCGCCGGTCCATTTTTCGGCCGTGGCTTCCACCGCAGAGCGGGCGCCGGAAAGGCGCAGGTATACTTTGTCATCGTGCCAGCAGGCGGCGGTAATGGGTTTGGGTTCGGCGGCGCGGCTGTTCATGTAGTGGATGACGTCGTCCATCGCCATGTCCTGCACCAGAGTCAGGGTGGCGGCAGGTCTGGGCATCACTTTCAGGCTGATTTCGGTCATCACGCCGAGAGTGCCCATGGCGCCGGCCTGGAGGCGGGAGACGTCGTATCCGGCAACGTTTTTCATCACCTGACCGCCAAAGCGCAGATGCTCTCCCTTGCCGTTGATCAATCGCACTCCCAATATCTGGTCACGCACGGAACCGGCCCAGGGCCGACCGGGGCCGGAGAGGTTGCAGGCCAGGGTGCCGCCGATGGTGCTGTCATCGCCAAAGTGTGGCGGTTCAAAGTGCAGAATCTGCCCTTCTTCGGCGAGGGTGGCTTCGATTTCGGTGAGGGTGGTGCCGGCACGCACGGTGAGCACCAGCTCGACCGGGTGGTAGTCCACGATGCCGCTGTGCTCGGCGAGACTCAGTGTGCCTGCGTCCGGATCGGCGGCACGGCCCACGAAGGCTTTGGTGCCGCCGCCAACGATGTTGAGTTTGTAGCCGGCATTGCGGGCCTGGAGCACCTGCTCCTTCAGTTGTTGGGAATGATCAGCCATGAGCCGCTTCCGTATGGTCGTGCTTGTGTTGTTTGTGTTCCAGCGAGCGGTATTCCTGGCAGAACCGCAGGGCAGGCACGCCCTTGCCCGGGTTGAGGATGCCGGCAGGGTCGAAGGCGGCCTTCACGTCGTGAAACTGCTGCAGTTCCTCGTCGTTGAACTGCACCGCCATCTGGCGGACTTTCTCCACGCCAACGCCGTGCTCACCGGTGATGCAGCCGCCTACTTTCACGCAGAGTTCGAGAATGCTGCTGCCGAACGCCTCGGTGCGCTCGAACTCACCGGGCACATTGGCGTCAAACAGGATCAGCGGGTGCAGGTTGCCGTCGCCGGCGTGAAACACGTTGGCCACGCGCAGGCCGAACTGTTCGGACATCTGCTCCATCTGCGTGAGTACGTTGGCGATTTCACGACGCGGGATGGTGCCGTCCATGCAGTAATAATCCGGTGAAATGCGGCCTACTGCCGGAAATGCGGACTTGCGTCCTTTCCATAGCAGCGCGCGCTCTTCCTCACTCCGGGAGGTGCGCACGGAGGTGGCGCCCAGCTTGCGGAACACCTCTTCTGCCTCAGCGATGTGTTCCAGCACCTCCTCTTCGGTGCCGTCCACCTCGCACAGCAGCAGGGCCTTGGCGTCACGGGGGTAGCCAGCCTGGGCAAAATCGTCGGCGGCAATGATGGCGTGGCCGTCCATCATCTCCAGGCCTCCCGGGATAATGCCATGGGAAATGATACCGCCCACGGCGTCACCGCCTTTCTGCACACTGTCGAAGCCGGCCATCACCACCCGCGCCACTTCCGGCTTGGGCAGCAGTTTGACCTGCACTTCGGTGACCACGCCCAGCAGCCCCTCGGATCCGGTCAACAGCGCCAGCAGGTCCATGCCACAGCTGTCGAGCCCGTCACTGCCGATGGTGACCACGTCGCCCTCGGCGGTGACCATTTCCACGCTGAGGATGTTGTGCACGGTCAGACCGTATTTCAGGCAGTGCACGCCACCGGAGTTCTCGGCCACGTTGCCACCGATGGTGCAGGCGATCTGGGAAGACGGGTCGGGGCCGTAGTAGAGGCCGTATTGCGCCGCTTCCTCACTGATGGCGAGGTTGCGAACACCCGGTTGTAGCCTCGCCGAACGTGCCAGCGGATCGATGTGGATGATGCGGTTGAACTTGGCCAGCGACAGCACCACGCCTTCCTTGTTCGGCATGGCGCCGGCACTCAGCCCCGTCCCCGCGCCCCGGGCAACCACCGGCACGGCATTTTCATTGCAGATCCGCATCACCCGTTGTACCTGTTCAACGGTTTCCGGCAGCACCACCAGCAACGGCATTTCGCAATACATCGACATGCCGTCGCATTCGTAGGGCTTCATGGTTTCGTCATCGGTGATGACGTAGTCCGGGTCGATGAATGCCCGGAACTGCTCTGCCAGCTCGGCTTTGCTGACTTTCGGTTTGGTTGTCATATCAATCTCTGGCTAGGAATATCTTCAGCTGTGACAGTCATCAACCGCGTTTGGTTTCAAAGTGGTCGATACCGGCCTGGGCACAATCCATGTCCTGTTGCGGGGTACCGGAGCTGATCCCGATACCCCCAACCACCTCTCCGCCGACAAGCACCGGCAGGCCGCCACCCACGGAACTGATGCGCCCGCCTACCTCGGTATGAATCCCGAATGCCAGGCTGCCGGGTACATTGACCTTGTTGTAGTCGTGGGTGGCTTTTTTGGCGGCAGCGGCGGTAAAGGCCTTGTCCTGCGCAATGGTAACGCTGGTGATCTTGCCCCCATCCATGCGCTCGAATGCAATCAGGTTACCGGACTCGTCAACGATCGCAATGCACATCGGCACTGCGATTTCGCGGGCTTTTCCGGCAGCGCCTTCGATCAGCATCCGCGCATCAGCGAGGTCAAGCCGGTTAATGGTCAGCATAGTGTTGTCCTCCTGTGATTCAGCAACGGTCGATTAGCCATAAACGAGATTGGGCAACCAGGTCACCACGCCCGGTATCAGCACGCAGATGAACAGGCCGAACGCCTGAATGGCCAGGAACACCAGTGAAGACTTGAAAATCGTGCCCATGGTAATGTCCGGCGGGCAAACGCCCCGGATGTAGAACAGCGCATAGCCAAACGGTGGACTGAGGAACGACATCTGCATGTTCACCAGATACAACACACCGAACCAGAGCACCACGTCCTCCCCTGGCACGCCCGGCAGACCAAACAGACCCGGGAATTCCAGAGCTTCAACAATCGGGATGAAAATCGGCACCGCCAACAGCAGGATGCCAACCCAGTCGAGGAACATCCCCAACACCACCAGCAGCACCATCAACAGCAGCAAGACGGCGTAAGGCGACAGGCCAATGCCCAGAATGGTCTCGGTAATGAAATCCTGTCCGCCCTGCAGGATATAAAATCCGACAAAGACTGATGCACCGAACATGATCCACAACACCATAGCGGATGCCTTGGCGGTGGTTACCGACGCATCGCGCAGTGTGGCAATGGAGAACACCTTGTGCTTCATCGCCACCAGGATTGCCCCGAAAGAGCCAATACCGGCCGCCTCCACCGGAGTGGCAACACCGCCAAACAGCAACCCAAGTACCAGGAAAACCAGCACTAGCGGCGCGATCAGGTCTTTCAGCAACAGCAGCTTTTCTTTGAGTCCGATCCGCTCTTCTTCCGGGACCGGCGGCCCGAGTTCCGGATTGATTTTCGAGCGAATACCCACGTAAAGGATGTAGAACGTGGATAGAATCAGACCGGGAATCACCGACCCCAGGTAGAGTTCACCGACCGACTGCTGTGCAACCACGGCGTAGAGGATCGCGAGAATTGAGGGCGGGATCAGGATGCCCAGGGTGCCCCCGGCCATGATGGATCCCAATGCGATCTTCTGGTCATAGCCACGCTTGAGCATCGCCGGCAACGCAATGATACCCATGGTGACGACAGCAGCGCCGATAACTCCGACCATGGCCGCCAGAATCGTGGACGCGAGTATGGTCGCAATGGCAAGACCGCCGCCAAGACCGCCCATCCATTTGTAGACCACGTTGAACATCTCCTCGATCAGGCCGGCCCGCTCCAGCATAGAGGCCATGAAGATGAACAACGGAATGGCTGCCAGATCCGAGTTGGTCATCATCGGAAAGATCCGGCTTGGGATGATGTTCAGCATCATCGAATCGCCCACCAGATAGATGAAGGCAACACCGAGGCCACCGGTGACGAAGGCCAGGGGCAGCCCCATCATCAGCAGCACTGCCAGGGAGCCAAACATGAGATAGGTCAGCGGACCTATTTTTACGTCCGACAACATGCCTGAGAGCTTGAACAGGAATTTGTCATCGCTCCAGGGGTCGTAAAAAAGGATGTTGATGACTTCCACCAGCACTACAAAAGCAAGGAGAACCGTGGCGATAATCATCAGCCAGGTGCCGAGCTTGCCGATCAGGGGATTGCCGGGGTTGGGGCTGGGATTGGAGCGGGTCATGGTATCTGAGCTCATGCGTGTTGCTCCCGGCCAAGCCTGATAAATATAGCGATGTCCTTGATCAGTTTGGACAGGCCAGCAAGGAAGAGCAGCGTCGACCCCAGCAGCATCACGCCCTTCACCGGCCAGTATTGAATGCCCCAGGTTTCAACGGTTCGTTCATCCATCGAATAGGAGTTCTCCATGAAGGTCCAGGAGGTAATCATCAAAGCGATCGCGAACATGAAGAAAAACATGGATGTGAAAATATCCATGCCCACACGCCCCCGCTCTGGAAGGAAGTTATAAACCACGTCTACCCGCACATGGGAGCCGTGAAGCAACGCAAACGCACCGGCCATCAGGTATTGCATTCCGAATAGCAGGAAACTGGCCTCATGCACCCAGATAGTGGGCTGGTTGAACACGTAGCGCATGACCACTTCAAAGAAGTAAAACACCACGGCATTCACGGTCCAGAAGGAAATAAATACACCGGATTTCTCGCTGATCCAGTCCACCGCGTCAGTGAACCCGTTGCTGGCATCGCTGTAATCCACCTGTTTTTGCAGTTCGGCTTCTATTTCAAGAAGCTTTTCTTTGGCCTCGGCATTCTTATCCACGGCCTGAACACCGCGTCGGGCGAGCCAACGGTCCAGCGCCATCATGATCAGCGGCATCAACGCCAGCCAGCCCCAGTAGAACCAATGGGGCATCACAAAGCCGAAAGCACTCAGATCAGACATGTTGTTATCACCTTAATCACAGCGCGGGGAAGGGAGGCGGTGCCACCAAGCACTTCCTACCCTTCCCCGTGATCAGTTTTATTGTGGTTATAAAGGCTCACATCCCTTCAATGTCTTCCTCGTCGATGTAGCCGACGGTGTCGTTCATCATGTATTCCAGCTGAATATCCAGAATTGCTTTGGCATCCTTATTCTTGCTGGCCCAGTTGAACCAGATAGGAATCGCCGCTTTACGGAATTCATCCAGATCCGCCTGGCTCAGACGGGTGACGGTGTCACCGTCAGCCTTGAACTTCTTCATGGCTTCGATGTTGCGCTTCTGAATGGTCAGGTAGTGCTTCTGGGAATATATCCGGACTTCGTCCTCAACCAGTTGTTGCAGTTTAGGATCCAGCGCGTTCCAGGCACGCAGGTTAACGGTCAGATCCATCAGATCCACTGGCTGGTAAATCGACATAACGCCAGGAGGTCCGAACATGATGTAGTCGGTTACCTGGGAGAAGCCCAGCTCATAGTTCACCGCCGGGCCAACGTAGTCCGCTGCGTCGATGGTGCCTTTTTCCAGAGCAGGGAAGATATCTGAACCCGGCAGACTGACGGTTGAAACACCGAACTGCTGGAATACTTCAGCCACCATGCCGCCCGGCACACGCATCTTCATACCTTTCAGATCTGCGAGGCTGTTAATCGGCTTTTTGGAGTGGATGATGTTGGCGTCATGCTGGATCGGGCCGACATAGAACAGGCCAAATTTCTTGTAGATTTCGCGGGTTGTTTCCAGCATGCCCAGCGAGTAGAACATGATGTCCCACTGGTGGGGCTGATCCGGTCCGGCAGGGTAGGAAGACAGGAACACAGAAGCCGGGATCTTGCCGGACCAGTACAGCGTAAACGGGTTCATACCCTGCAGCACGCCGTTACGGACTGCTTCGAACAGGGCGTTGTTGTCCGCAGCAACCGATTTGGCCGGGTAAGGTTTGAAGATCAGCTCACCACCGGATTTCTCCTCGATGCTTTCGCACCACTCCTCGAACAGATCGTAACCGACGGTGCCGGCGTCCCACACTGACTGCAACTTCCAGGTGGTGGCAGCGTGCGCCTGGCCGGCGCCCATGAACATTGCCCCGCACAGTGCGGCGCCTACAGCCATGGCCTTCAGGAAACTCGTGCGTGGTGGCGTTGCACCCGCGTCACAGCGACTTTCAGCATTGTTGTTGGTGTTCATCGACACATCTCCGTCTCGCTTGTTGTTGTGCAGAGTAAGGCCAACACCGGCCGATGCCGGTATCACTGAAAGCTTCGTAGGCAGGTGCGGTTTAGTCCAGCGAATTGCCAACTGGTCGGACCAGTTTTTTCGTAGGGTGAAATGGACGGAATCGGCGCGATAAGCCATAGTTAGGGGCCTGAAACGCATTTGAACAGAAGGACATTCAGGGCATACATCAACCCGCAACTGGTCCGACCAGCAGGACCTGACAGGCATACCGGATGGGCATATCACAGGAAATATCCTATCGGCTGGAGCGGCTGATCCTCGACGGCGGCCTGGCCCCCGGGCAGAAAATTCCGTCAGAACGGCAGCTGGCAACACGCCTCGGCGTATCGCGCGCCATTCTCCGCGAGGCACTCCACGAACTGCAGGGCCGGGGCGTGATCGAAACCCACCACGGCAAGGGCTCGTTCGTGGCCAGTATCGTTCCGTCCACTGTGGATCTGGATGATCGCAGCCCGCTGATGCATCTGTTCGCAGGCCACCCTCGCACCCTCTACGACCTGCTGGAAGTCCGGGAGCAACTGGAAGGACAGGCAGCCATGCTGGCCGCCCAGCGCGCCACCAGCATGGACAGGCACCGCATTACCAAAGCATTCCGCATGCTGGAGAGCACTGACCCGATGAGCAATGCCAAACCCGACCACGGCTTCCATCAGGCGATTGTCGAGGCCTCCCATAACCCGATACTGGTGCATGTTCTCAACGGTCTGAAAAACATGATGTTGCTGACGGTTCAGGCGTCCGTTGCCAATCTGAACCCGCGTGAGGAAATGCGACATTCCATCATGAGGCAGCACAAACAGATCTATCAGGCCATCATGGCCGGCAAGCCCACCGCGGCCCGCAAGGCCGCAACCGCCCATGTGCGTTTTGTCGGCGATTCCATGCGCAGCCTCGAGAGCCAGGGCGCAAAAGTAATCCGCATCTCACTGAATTCGGAAGCTGCTGCTCCCGGAACCAGCGCCTCCCCCTGAGGCGGCAAAAACCTTGCATTGAATATTCAGTGCGACACAATGTTGTGTTGGGATCGATAGAGAACTGCGGAAAAGCGACGGTAAAGGGTCTTGATTTCCGCCGCTACAGTCCGTAAAACTTGCGCCTTTGAAAGACAGCCTCAGGAGTCACCCATGGCGGACCAAGCGCCTTTGATCTGCAGGGATATTCACAAAACCTTTGATCAGCTGGAAGTGCTTAAAGGTATCTCACTGGAAACCCGCAAAGGTGACGTGGTGTCTCTGATTGGCAGCTCCGGCTCCGGCAAGAGCACGTTCCTGCGCTGCATCAATCTGCTGGAAACCCCCACGTCCGGCGACATTATCGTGCACGGCGACCCAATACGGTTCACCACCAACCGTCGCGGCGAGCGTATTCCCGCCGACAACAAGCAGGTGGAACTGATCCGCGCCAAACTGTCGATGGTATTCCAGAGTTTCAATTTGTGGTCTCACATGACCGTGTTGGAAAACATCATCGAAGCGCCGGTCAACGTGCTCAAGGTCCCCAAAAAGGAGGCCATCGAGCGGGCCGAGAGCTACCTGAACAAAGTCGGCATCTACGAGCGCAAGGACTACTACCCGGCCCAGATGTCCGGCGGCCAGCAGCAACGTGCGGCCATTGCCCGCGCCCTTGCCATGGAGCCGGAAGTGATGCTGTTTGACGAACCGACATCGGCTCTGGACCCGGAACTGGTCGGTGAAGTTCTGAAGGTGATGCAGAGCCTGGCTGAGGAAGGCCGAACCATGATCGTGGTCACTCACGAAATGGCATTTGCAAAGGATGTGTCAACTCAGGTCCTGTTTTTGCATCAGGGCGTTATCGAGGAACAGGGTACACCACAGAAAGTGTTTGATAACCCGGACTCGGAACGCATGAAACAGTTCCTGGCTCCCAAGTTCTGACACTCGGTGCTATCTTGAACCGGTGAGGACGTAAAAAACGCCTGAAAAAGGCGTTGATAAAAAATAAAGCCCAAAAGGCAAAAACACTGGAGAAGTGACACATGAAGAAACTGATTGTTGCAGCAAGTTGTGCCCTGGCGCTGGCCGCTGGCGTTGCACAGGCCGAGGAACGGAACCTGCGGATCGCCTTCGACGTGCCCTACGAGCCGTTCGAATACAAAGATGAAAACGGCGAGCTGACCGGCTTCGAGGTGGAACTGGCGGAAGCCATGTGCGAAGAGATGAGTGCCAACTGCGAATTCGTGATCCAGGCGTGGGACGGCATGATCCCGGGCCTGCTGGCCCGCAAGTTTGATCTGATCATGTCCTCGATGTCGATCACCCCTGAGCGCGCCGAGCGGGTGCTGTTCTCCGAGCCATACTACAACACCCCGGGTGGCTGGTTCGGTCCGGAAAGCTTCAACACCGACGTCACTGATATGGACGCCATGAAAGGCAAGACCGTAGGTGTTCAGCGTGGCACCACCATGGACACTTACGTGACCGAGGAAATGGGTGGCATTGTGACCATCAAGCGTTACACCACCGCAGACGACATGGTTCTGGATCTGGAAGGCCAGCGCCTGGACGTGGTGTTCGTGGACTACCCGGTCGGTGAACAGACTGTTCTCAACAAAGAAGGCTTCAAGGAAGTGGCTGAGCCGGTCAAGCTGGGTGAAGGTGTCGGCGTTGCCATGCGCAAGCGCGACGCGGACCTGGCTGAGGACGTCAACGCCGCCCTGAGCACTCTGAAAGAAGATGGTACCTACGACACCATCATGGATAAGTACTTCGCTTACGACATCAAGATGTAAAACTGCTCAAGGGGCGATCACGTTGGTCGCCCCTGCTTACCGGACGTTCCCATGCTCGATTTGAAAGGCTATGGCCCGGCTCTGTTGGACGGAGCGGTGGTCACCATAGAACTGGCCTTCCTCTCCCTCGCTGTTGCCATCACTCTCGGGCTGATAGGCGCCTCAGCCAAGCTGTCGGACAACCGCCTGGCCAAAGGAGCAGCCACCACCTACACCACGCTGATTCGTGGTGTCCCTGACCTGGTAATGATGCTGCTGTTCTATTACGGCGGACAGGTTGCGGTCAACATGCTCTCGGACCATATCTGGGAGACCTATGAAATCGACTTTTTCTTTCAGTTCGACCCCTTTATTTCCGGTGTGGTCACCATCGGACTGATTTTTGGCGCCTACATGACGGAAACCTTCCGCGGCGCCTTTCTGGCGGTGGAGACTGGCCAGATCGAAGCCGCCCGGGCCTATGGCTTCACCCGCTTTCACACCTTCCGCCGCATCATGCTGCCGCAAATGCTGCGCCATGCCCTGCCCGGCATCGGCAACAACTGGCAGGTGTTGCTCAAAACCACCGCGCTGGTGTCCATCATCGGTCTCACCGATATGGTGCGTGTGGCCGAGGAAGCCGCCAAAGCGGAGCGTATGCCCTTTCACTTTTTCATTCCGGTGGCGTTTGTCTATCTGGCCCTGACGGCCGGTTCGGAGCTGTTTATCAAATGGCTGAACAAGCGTGCCAATGTCGGCGTGGTTCAGGGGGGTTGAGGTATGCCTGATTTCATCGCCGAATGGCTCGACAAGAACGACATATTTACCGCTATGACCCTGATGGAATACTGGGGCGGCATGGTGACCACTGTGCAGCTGGTGTTCCTGTCTCTGGTGATTGGCCTGGTGGTGGCCGTGCCGCTGGCGATTCTGCGTACGGTGAAGAATCCTTTCATTTCCGGTCCGGTGTGGTTTTACACCTACATTTTCCGGGGCACGCCACTGCTGATCCAGCTCTACATCATCTATTACGGGCTGGCTCAGATCGAGGGTATCCAGGAGACCTTCTGGTGGCTGATTTTCCGGGAGCCGTTTTACCCGGCGCTGTTGGCGTTCACTCTGAACACGGCGGCCTACACCACAGAGATTATCCGCGGAGCCATTGTGTCGACCCCCAATGGCGAAATAGAGGCGGCGAAAGCCTATGGCATGAACTGGTTCATGCGCATGCGCCGCATCGTCCTACCGAGTGCTGCGCGGCGGGGTGTGCAGGCCTACTCCAATGAGGTCATCTTCATGCTGCATGCCAGCGCGATTGCCAGTGTGGTGACCATCGTGGACCTGACCGGGGCGGCGCGGAACATTTATTCACGGTTTTATGCGCCGTTCGATGCGTTCATTTTTGTGGCGTTGTTGTACATGCTGCTGACGTTTGCGCTGGTGTTCGCGTTCCGCAAGCTGGAGAATCATTTGTTGAAGCATCAACGGCCTTTGAATTCCTGACCCTCTTCTGCAGGCTGATGGTGCAAGGCCAGCCAACAGGAGCGCCTCCCGGGAACCGCTACGAGCACATCCATGTTCGCTTCTTTCAGGCCGTCCCTGGCCTTCAAGATTCCCGGAAGGCGCTCCTGCCGGCTGGCCCCAGACTCTTTCCGGAGATTCCATGAAAGTTTATGAACATCTCTTTGATCATCACGTCGACTGGTTGGCTCATACGCTTGCCAACTCCGACGCTCCACTACCCGAATTAAAAACCCAGCTGCGCGACGGCACACGTGTAATTCGCCGTGCAGTCGGGGTTCTCGAACTCAGTCCCCCTTCCGATCGCCCGATTCCGAATCATGACGCCTTGATCATTTCCGCCGGTGTTCACGGCAACGAGACCGCGCCTATCGAGGTGCTGAGCGCGCTGGTGACCGAACTGTTTAATGGGAAGTGGTCGTTGGCTTGCCCGGTGCTGCTGATTCTGGGCAATCCGCCGGCGATGGTGGCCGGGGAGCGCTTCCTTGAGGTGAACATGAACCGGTTGTTCCACGGTGCCCATGGCAAAGCGGCGTATCAGGAATTGCCCGAGGCCGCGCGCGCGCAGTTTCTGGAGGACACGTGCCGGCAGTTCGCGACGCGGCATCCAGACAATCTCTGTCACTATGATCTGCACACGGCGATTCGCCCCTCGCGACGGGAGAAGTTTGCGTTGTACCCGTTTGTTGAGGGTCGGGAGGTGCCGCAGGCGCAGTGTGATTTCCTGCTGGAGGCCGGAGTGGAGACGCTGCTGTTGCAGCATCGGGCCGGCACCACCTTTTCGTCATTCTCGGCGTCGGTGCTGCGGGCCGAGAGTTTTACCGTGGAGCTGGGCAAGGTTCGGCCGTTCGGCCAGAACGATCTCAGCCGGTTCCGGGGCATCGCCGACGCCCTGCGGCGACGCATGAGCGGCGGCGCGCCGATTCCGCCACAGCCGCCCCAAGATCAGCTTGCGGTCTTTGAGGTGGTACATGAAATTCTCAACACCGGTGACAGCTTCCGCTTTCATGTACCGGATGATGTGGCCAATTTCACGGAGTATGCCCCCGGCACCCTGATCTGGGAGGACCAGGAGACGCAGTATCGGGTCGGGCACTCGCCGGAATCGATTGTGTTTCCCAACCGGGATGTCCCGGTTGGCCAGCGAGTGGGTCTGTTGATCAGGCCGGTGCGTTTTCCGGCTCGGCCACTTTGCAGCGGATAACCCGGGTGCACACGGCGGGCACGACCAGCAGGGTCAGCACGGTAGACGCGAGCAGGCCGGAAATGATGGCCCAGGCCATGGGCGGCCACAGGGTGGAGCTGGAAAAGGCCAAAGGCAACAACCCTGCCACGGTGGTCGCGGTGGTCAGCAAAATGGGTCGGGTGCGCTGTTCCACAGCAATGCGCACGGCGTCGCGGATGGCTTCCCCTCTGTCCAGCTGACGATCCATTACATCCAGCAGCACAATAGCGTTGTTCACCACAATGCCCACCAGCGCAATCACGCCCAGCAAAGGCTGGAATCCGAATGGCGATCCGGATAACACCAGCCCCGGAATGATGCCTACGGTAGCGAGCGGCACGGTCAGCAGAATGACGCCGACCCGACGGAAGGAATTGAACTGAATCAGCAGGAAGAACAGCAGCAACAGCATGCCGATGGGTGCCGTGGTCAACAGAGCGCTGTTGGCATCATCGGAACCCTCGGCGTCACCACCCATCTCCAGCCGGGTGCCTGGCGGCAACGGCTTATCCTGCAGGTTGGCTTCCAGCCCCTGCAATGCCTGGCTGAAACTGTAACCGGTCAGCAGGTTGGCGGTGACGGTGTTCATTCTTACGCCATTGCGCAGGTAGCGCGCAGCCGGCTGCCATGAGGTTTCCAGAGAGGCGACGGCGGACAAGGGCACAGCCTCGCCGCCGGCATTGTAGATGTTCACCGACAACAATCGGGACAGCGATAGACTGGTGCCCTCCTGGGATCTCAGCACCAGCGGGATCGGGTCTTCCTCCTGGCGGTATTGCTCAGCCACCACCCCGAAGCTTTGGCCATAGAGGCTCTGGGCCACATCCGAGCGGCTGATGCCGTAACGGGCGGCGCTGGCGTCATCAACGTTGATGGCAATGCTGGGCACACCGATGTCGAGGTCATGGCGCACATCCACGGTACCATCGATGCGGCGCAAGGCCGAAAAGACCTGTTCAGCAGCGGCAACGCGGGTATTGTCATCCGCATGGAAAACCCGGATTTCCACCGGTGCAACCCGCGGCGGTCCCTGGCCCAGAATGCCGACGGACAGGTTCAGTTCCGGCAGGTGCGTTTGGGCGTAGTCGCGGATCCAGGGGATCAGATCGGTGGTCTCTGCCAGGGTTGATGTCGACACCACAATGCGGCCACGGTTTGGTGCCTGCGGCGCTCGCTGCAAGTTGTAGTAGAAACTCGGCCCGGTAAACCCGGTAAAGCGATGCACCCGCACCGCTTCCGGGCGCTCGCGGATGGCACGTTCCAGGTCTGCGGCCACCGATGACGTCCGCTCCTGGTCTGTGCCCTCCGGCATGTAGAGTTCCACAATGACCTGAGGGCGATCGGCATTGGGGAAGAACTGCAATTTCATGAACGGCGTCAGTGCAAGGCTGATCAGCACCAGAACAAGTCCACCAATCATCAGCTTGCCCGGCATCCGCGCGACCAATCCGCCGAGAAAAACAGCCAGTCCGGCCAGCCGGTCGTTCTGACCGGTTTTACGGGGCTTGAGAAAGCGCGCGGCCAGAAGGGGCACCGCAGAAATTGCCAGCAGGTAACTGACGGACAGAGTCAGCATGATCATTACCGGCACACCCCGAGTGAAATCGGCGGTTCCGCCTTTCGACAACAAGAGCGGCGCGAACGCCGCCAGCGTTGTGCCGGTCGAGGCGCCCAGCGGACCGGCGAGCTCCCGTACCGACACCTTCAACGCATCCAGGCGGCGCATGCCCCGGTCCAGATAGCCCTGGATGCTCTCGACAATCACAATGGCGTTATCGATCAGAATGCCCAGAGAGATGACCATTCCGATCACCGCAATCTGGTGCAGTACTCCGCCCCCGAGGTCGTAGAGTCCGACACTGATCATTGCCACCATCGGCAGGATCGAGGCGACCAGCAGTCCCATGCGGATGCCCATGCCAGTAAATACCACCGCCACGATGATGATCACTGACATCAGCAGGCTCAAAGCCAGATTGTCGAGGCGCTGCTCCACCTTGTCCGGCTGGAAGAACATCTCCCGCACTTCGTAGGGTTCGAAATCCGCTTGAATATCGGACAACCGGGTTCTGACCCGCTCACCAAAACGGATGGCATCGGTGGTGTCTTCCTCCATGATGACGGACACCAGCACCACCCGTTCGCCATCAAACCAGGTTTCCGGCTGGCGCGGTTCCTGTGGCCCCCGCCACACCTCCGCCGCGGCGGCGAGCGGTACCTGCGAGCCATCCGGTAATTCAATGGGGGTAGCGCGGATGGCGTCGATATCGGCGAATTCGCTGTTAGGCAGCACCGACATGCGGCGGCCATCCACCACGACAAAGCCGCCGGGGATGGTCTGGTTGCGCTGGGACAGGGTATCGAGAACCCGTGCCGGGGAAATACCGAGCCGGAACATGGCGGCGTCATCCAGAGCCAGGGTGATCTGCTCGTCGGCATCCCCTTCCAGTACGATTCGCGACACCCCGGGAATGTTCGCCAGGTTCCTTTTCAGCCGCTCGGCCACCTTGCTCAGCTCGGTGACCGAAGACGAACCACCCACCGCCAGCACGATGGCGGGAATATCAATCAAGCGATCGTCGAGGGACATCTGCCCCACATCTCCGGGGAAATCCTGTCGCGCCCGGTCCATGGCCTGACGCACACGATCCCACGCCGAGTCGGTGTCGTAGATGGTATCGTTCAGCCGCACCTGCACAATGGCTACCCCGGTTCGGGCGGTGGCCTGGGTGAAATCCACTTCCTCCACCTGTCGCAGCTCATCGGTCAGCGGGTTGAGCACCAGTCGTTCCACCGCATCTGCAGTCGCGCCCGGATAGTTGACCGTCACTGTGCCGGCCCGGTACGGAAATGAGGGATCTTCCTGACGCGGCATGGTGCTGTAGGCTGCGATACCCAGCAGGCACAGCATAGTCACCACCATGCCCAACAAGCGTTGATAATTCAGCAGCCGGGCGGCCATCACTGCACCTCCACGGCATCGCCATCAGCGAGGCGCGTCATACCGGCGTATATCACCCGATCTCCGGGGGCCAGATCGTCTGCGCCCACCACCACACGCTCACCGATAACGCGCTCAACCGTGACCGGCACACGGCGGGCGATACCCTCGGTAACCCGGAAAACGCTGGCGCCACCGGCGGATTTCATCACCGCCAGCAGAGGAACCGTTGTCGCCACCACCTCTGCGGGGGTGATCCCGACTTCCACCGGCTCGCCCGGTTCCAGGGTGTCGGCAGGCACACTGACCAGCACCGGGTGCAGTTCACCCCGGATACCGCCGGCCTGTGCGATTTCAATAATGGAGCCGGTTTCCGGCGGTTGGCGACGATCTTGCACAGACCACACTGGCAACAACTGGCCGAGGGTCACATGGTCCAGCATGTAGGCAGGCACCCGAACTTCCACCTCCCGGCCCTTGGGCGAGGACAGTCGCATCACCGGTTGGCCGGCGGCCACGAACTCGTCACGCTCCACCAACAGGGCCTCAACCCGGCCGGCAAAAGGGGCTTTCAGGACACTTTCCTCGAGTAACCGGGTGGCCTCGGCCAGCGCCGCCTGCGCGGTGGCAACACTGGCTCGCAGCCCGTCGCGGCGGGCGGCAATCTGTTCCAGATTCTGCTCGGAGACCACGCCCCGCTCGTGCAGCTGGCTCGAGCGTTCCCACTCGCGTTTTGCCTGATCAAACTGGGTGTTCAGTTCGTCGAGCCGTGCCCGGGCCGAATCCCGCGCCGGCTCAAGAGCCGGATTGTAAACCCGGGCGAGCACGTCACCGGTCGCCACTTTCTGACCGAGTTCCACGGCCCGCTCCCGTAAGGTGCCGCTGACCTGAAACGTCAATGTGGCCCGTTGAGACGCACGCACAATGCCGGAAAACCGCAGCGAGATACCTTCTGTCTGGCCGCCGGTCACCTCTGCTGCGCGCACGGTTACCGCATCGGGGGTGCTCTGCGGCGATGCGCTCTGAGACTTGCAGCCCACCAGGGCCAGCACGGCCAGAGTAAGCAGCAGTGGTGCGAAGAGGATTCGATTCGAGGTCATGGCGCGCCCTTCCTTCCGTGTCTGTAATGGTTGTAGGCTCCCCGTCCTCGGAAGCATGGTTGTTGGAAACAGTCGATTTCACGAATACCCGTTGTTATCGACATAATGTCAGCCTTTGACAATTTGTCAATAATCGGCTTTCATTCCACATCAGGTCTCATTATTCGATCGTTTCTATCAACCGGATGTAACCATGGGAAGTCACCGTGAGTGAGAAGTTGAAAACACGCCGAGAGCGCGAGAAGCAGGCCCGTTTCGATGCCATTCTGGACGCCGCCGAACGGGTGTTCTCGGACAAGGGCTACGATCGCTCCTCGATGGATGACATCGCCCGCACCGCAAGCCTGAGCCGGGCATTGCTCTACGTGTATTTCAAAGACAAGGCCGCCATTCAGCGGGGCATCATGCTGCGGGCCGGCCAGAGCCTGTGCCGCCGCTTTGAACAGGCACGGGACACCGCCACCACCGGGCAGGCGCAGATCAGCGCGATGGGCGTGGCCTACTGGCGCTTCTATGTGGAGGAACCGGATTACTTCTCGGCACTGACAAAGGCTTCGACCGCCATGACCGAGGCGGACGAGCAACAAGCCCAGGACATGCTGTGCTCGAAATCGGAACTGATGGATCTGATGGTGGGGGCGATTCGTCTGGGGCTGACGGATGGCACCCTGAATCGTGAGCGGATAAGCGATCCGGAGCAGACCGCACTCTATCTGCGCGGCGCGCTGCACGGGGTGATTCTGTTATGCCAGAGCGAGATTGGCGAGCGGCTGGGTATGCCGGGCGCCGCGGACTTCTCCGCCGACACGCTGATCCGTCACACCATGGACATGCTCACCTGGTCTATTCAGAGCTGAAAGTCATACACTGAACCCAGTCCCAGAACGCCGGTGAGCTCGTCCAGTGCCTTGCGAACTTCGTCCAGCAGCATCGGGTCTGCCAGGTCTTCTGTCGCCAGCTCGTCCCGATAGTGGGCTTCCACCCAGGTGGTCAGGCGTTCGTACAGGGCGTTGTCCAGCAAGACGCCATGGTGCATGGCCTTGAGCTCATCGTCATTGAGTGCAACTCGCAGGCGCAGGCAGGCCGGGCCGCCCCCGTTCCGCATGGACTGCTTGACGTCAAACACCTCAACGCCCGTGATCGGGCCATTCCCCATCACCAGTTCGTCCAGATAACGGCTGACTGACGCAACTTCACGACATTCGCCGGGTACCGCCAGCAACATACCATCGGCCGTATTCAGCAGCTGGCTGTTGAACAGGTAGGAGGCCACCGCGTCCTCGATGGGAACCTCGGCCTGGCTGACCCGCACCGCCTGCAACTCTGCATCGGAGAGCCGGCTGCGGATATCCGCCAGCAACCGCTCCTCGTCCAGGAACGCCATCTCGTGATAGAACAGCGTGTTGGCGTTGCCAACAGCAATCACGTCGTTGTGGAAAACGCCAGCATCAATGGCTGCCGGATTTTGCTGTGCAAACACCACATGGCGGTCGCTGAGCCCGTGCAGACGCGCAACTGCCTGAGACGCCTCAAGTGTCTGGCGCGCCGGGAATCGGCTGGGTGCCGGCGCCTGCTCGTTGAACGCCACCTGGCCGTACACGAACAACTCCACCCCGGGGTCGCCATGGCGACCACACAGACGGGTGTGGTTGGCCGCACCCTCGTCCCCGAAATGACTCACTGACGGCAACGCCGGGTGGTGCGCAAACCAGGCGTCATCCGAGAAGATCGACTTCAGCACCCGACCGGTCACCACATGCTCGATGGAGCGGTGGAACTTGGCGCTGAGATTGGCCGGGGTAAAATGCACCCGGTGATCCGCAGTATCGGCGCTGGGCGACACCGTGGCGGCGTTGGCCGTCCACATGGCAGACGCCGATGACACCGCCGCCAGAATGGACGGATTGTGACGGGCCGCGGCCTCCAGAATGGCTTTGTCGGAACCGGTAAATCCCAACGCCCGCAAGCTCGGAATGTGAGGCCGCTCGTGGGGCGGCAGGATGCCCTGAACGTAACCCCGATCCGCCAATCGTTTCATTTTGGCCAGACCCTGCAACGCCGCCTCCTTTGGGTTGGACACCGCGCTGACATTGGATTTCGACGCCACATTACCCCAGGACAGCCCGGCGTAATTGTGGGTGGGGCCGACCAGGCCATCGAAGTTGGCTTCTACCGCGTGCTTGGGCATGTGTGGGTCCGTCGTCAGTGGTCAGTAATCAGTCGAAACTCAGTCCGGGTGCGAGGCTCTCCGGCCGCTCGCTCTTTGTAGCTTCCAGGGATGCCATTGGCCAGGCGCAGTAATCCGCAGCGTAGTAGGCACTGGGGCGATGATTGCCACTGGCACCCACACCACCAAAGGGCGCGGCACTGCTGGCTCCGGTCAGCGGCCGGTTCCAGTTGACGATACCGGCCCGCACTTCATCCGCCAGACGCTCGTAGAGCTTGCGATCGTCGCTGAGAATTCCGGCAGACAGGCCATAGCGGGTGTTGTTCGCCAGCTCCAGGGCATCATCGAAACTCTTGTAGCGATACACCCTCAGAAGCGGCCCGAAGAACTCCTCATCGTCCAGCTCCATGCCGGTCGCATCCAGAATACCCGGCGACAGAAGCCCGGTCCCCGCCCTGAGCTGTTTCATTTCCAGCACCGAAGTGGCGCCCTTCTCGATCATACGGGCCTGCGCCGCCAGCAGCTTATCCGCCGCCTCGGCGGATATGACCGACCCCATGAACGGCTGTGGGTCGGCGTCAAATTCGCCCACCTGTATGCGTGCTGCGACCTCGGTCAGCCGCTCGATGAACTGATCACCCTTGGTACCCTTCGGCACCAGCAGACGTCGCGCACAGGTGCAGCGCTGGCCAGCGGACAGAAACGCCGATTGCAGGGCGTGGTGGACGGCGCCATCAACATCGGCAACATCCTGAACAATCAGTGGATTGTTACCCCCCATTTCCAGGGCGAGAATCTTCTCCGGCTGGCCGCCGAACTGTTCATGCAACAGGTGACCCACCGTGGAGCTGCCGGTAAAAAACAGGCCATCAATACCCGGATGGCGAGCCAGGGATTTGCCGGTGGCGGCGGCGCCCTGCACCAGGTTGATCACCCCATCGGGCAACCCCGCATGCTCCCAGAGCTTCACCGTCATCTCCGCCACGCCGGGCGTCAGTTCACTGGGTTTGAACACCACGGTGTTTCCGGCAAGCAGCGCAGGCACAATGTGACCGTTCGGCAAATGCCCCGGAAAATTGTAGGGGCCGAAGACCGCCACCACGCCGTGGGGGCGATGACGGAGCACCGCATGACCACCGGCGACATCGGACTCCGAATGCCCCGTGCGCTCGTTGTAGGCATTCACCGAAATACCGATCTTGCCAATCATCGCCGCCACTTCGGTGCGGGACTCCCACAGCGGTTTGCCGGTTTCCAGGCCGATCTGGTGCGCCAGCTCTTCCTTATGGATTTCCAGCTGGTCAGCAAAAGCATCGACCACCGCCTTGCGCTCGGTGAAGGGTTTTCGGCGCCAGCCGACAAAACCCTTGCGAGCCTCGCGCACGGCGGCATCCACGTCCTCCAGGCTGGCACTGGTGCCTTCCCAGACCGTATCACCGGTCACCGGCTGCACCGATTCGAAAGGCGCTCCGTGGCCCTGCAGCCAGAGACCATCAATAAACAATTCGCCTGTCAGACTCGCCATAACGTGCATCTCCCGGTTCTTGAATTCGGTTTCATCAGCCTGATCCCTCAGAAACGGCTGGCGCGCCCTTTCTCTTTTTCCTCGCCTTTGGCGGCGGCAATCTGCGGGCCGGCATCTCTCAATGGTGCCAGGCGAACCTGATCACCGGATTCCACCAGCAGAGCGTGCGCCACTTCTTTGGGCACTGAGACAGTATCAGGCCCGATGCAATGCGCGGGTATGGTGGTTACCCGAAAGTCGCGGAACGAAAGATTGGAAATCATCACCCGTTCCGCGGTAGCCACATCCAGATCCACCGCCTTGCGGCTGATCAGCACGTGCCGGTGCACACTTTCCCGCACGGTACGGATATTGTGAACGAAAGCCTCCACCACCGGACCGCCATCAAAGATGTCCACCAGACCGTTGAAGTTGAACCCCTCGGCCTGCAGCATCTTCAGTGCCGGTGCCGTATTGTCATGAACCCTGCCGATCACCGCGCGAGCCGCGTCCGGCAGCATAGGCACGTAAATCGGGTACTTGGGCATCAACTCGGCGATGAAGGATTTGTTGCCCAAACCAGACAGCATGTCGGCCTCGCTGAACTCCATGTCGAAGAACTGGCTGCCCAGGGCATCCCACAGCGGGTTACGTCCCTCCTTGTCCGAAACACCCCGCATCTCCGCAAACACTTTGTCCGAGAAATGCTTACGGAAGCTGTCCAGGTAAAGAAACCGGCAGCGGGACAGCAGTAAACCATTACCGCCACCGCGGTGGCTGTCCGATAACAGCAGCGAGCAGATTTCGGTGGTATCGGTCATGTCGTTGGACAGGTGCAGGGTCGGTGTCCGTACGTGCACTCCCAGCTCCCGCGAGGCATTGACGGTGACACTCAAACGGTAATTGTAGAATACCTCGTCCAGCCCCACCCGTGCCTGAATGCCACTGATGCCCACACACTGACCAAGTTCGGTATCCTCCAGCGCAAACAGATAGAGACCGGCCTCCGGCGCGCAGCGCTGATTGAACGTTTCACGGGCGTGGTTGATCTTGCGCTCTAACAGCGCCCGATCCGCAGGCAGCGTGGTCAGGCCCTTGCCGGCGTTCTGAGCCATGACATACAGGTCGTCAAGATCCGTTTCCAGTAGCGGGCGGATTACCAGCATGGGCACCTCACGCTATGATCAGGTCGTGTAACGTTCATAGTGGTGCAATCCTTACCTCGTCACCGGCACTGCGTGACAGCAGCTTCCAGGTTTTCACCGGCACCTTGACCTCGGTCTTCAGGGATTCTCCGAGACCGGTCAGGGTGCAACGGAAGTCCACGCCCCGCCCGGCGGAAATCAGGCAGGTTTCGCCCTCGTCACCTTGGGAGGCATGCAGCGTGGTTTTGCGGCTGGTGACCAATGTCCTCAGACTGTCGGTGCGTGCTTCCAGGACCGGGCCGGCGTCGAAAATATCCAGGTAGCAGCCTGCCTGAAAACCCTCCTGTTGGAGCAGCTCCCAGGAGGGCAGCGATAAGGCATGCGGCTGCCCCAACGCCTCTTTTGCAGCAGCGGACAGCAAGGTAACGTATATCGGGTTGGGCGGCATCAACTCGGCGATGAAGGTTCTGCTCAGCAAGCCGGAGTGCTTGTCTGCGGTGTCAAAATCCATATTGAAAAAATGCCGCCCCAAGCTGTCCCAGAACGGCACCGAGCCGTCGCTGGCCTGCACGCCCTGAATCTCCACCACCATGCGGTTAGAGAAGCGGTCGCGGTTTTCCGCCACAAACATCAGCCGGGCGCGGGCAAGCAATTCGAAGGGCTCTTTGCCCCGCAAGGCCGGATCAATGGCAAAGGCGCACAGCTGGGTCATGTCAGTCAGCGCATGAGACGGATACAGCACCTCGACCCGGCGGGACACGCCCAGCTCGTGGGAGGCATGAATCAGCGCATCGCGGCGGTAGTTGTAGAATGGCTGCCCGTTCCCCGCCCCGGCATCAATGCCCGCCACACCATGAATCGTTGCGGTGTCGGTATTCTCCAGCACAAACAGGAAGCGGGCAGATTCACCGGCATCCGGTCGGCCGGCAAACGAGCGGATGGAATGGTCAATCTTTCCCGCGACAGCCTCTTCCTGCTTCGGCAGAGTCGACGACAATCGCGTACCCTGCTCGCCGGAGATGTCCAGCACACTCCGCAGATCCTCTCTTTGAACTGGCCGAACCAGCCACATAGAGCCTCCCTTATCTGTGTGTGGCAACAAGCTTTTTCACGGCAGCTTCGAAACGCTCCAGGGCATCGTCGATATCGGAATCCGGAATAATCAGGGACGGCGCCAGGCGCACCACGTTAGCGCCGGCAATCAGCACCATGACACCTTCGTCCAACCCGGCACTCAGGAACTCCTTGGCCTTGCCCTGCCAGGCCTCAGCCAACACGCAACCCAGCAACAGACCGGCGCCGCGAACCTCGCTGAACACACCATAGCGCTCGCCGATGTCCATCATGCCTTTGCGCAGATGCTCGGAGCGAGCCTTCACCCCCTTGAGAATGTCCGGCTGGCTGACGGTATCAACCACCTTCTGGGCAACCGCGCACGCCAGGGCATTGCCGCCATAGGTGCTGCCGTGAGTACCCACACCCAGGCTGGCCGCCACTTTGGCGGTGGTCAGCATGGCGGCAACCGGGAAACCACCTCCCAGGCCTTTGGCGCTGGACAGGATGTCGGGGATCACACCGTACATCTCATAGGCAAACAGGTGCCCGGTGCGACCAACACCGCTCTGGACTTCATCGAACACCAGCAGCGCATCGTGCTCATCACACAGCTGGCGCAAGCCTTTCAGGAACTCGGGGTCGCCGGGCATGACGCCACCCTCGCCCTGGATGGGCTCCACCACCACAGCACAGGTCTTGTCTTTCGAGATCAGCTTCCTGACCGACTCAAGATCGTTGAAGGTGGCGTGATGAATACCGCCCGGAGCCGGCTCGAAACCTTCCAGATACTTGGGCTGACCACCGACACTGACGGTGAACAGCGTGCGTCCATGGAACGAATTGGTGAACGAGATAATCTCGTTTTTGTGCGGTCCGAAATGCTCCCACGCGTAGCGGCGGGCCAGCTTGAACGCCGCCTCGTTGGCCTCCGCGCCGGAGTTGGCGAAGAACACCCGCTCGGCAAAGGTCAGGTCGCACAGGGTTTTGGCCAGCCGCAGAGCAGGTTCGTTGGTCATCACATTGGACAGGTGCCAGATCTTCTCAGCCTGATCCATCAGCGCGCCCACCAGGCCCGGATGAGAATGCCCGAGACAGGTCACAGCAATACCGCCCTGGAGATCCACGAACTCTCGCCCATCCTGATCCCAGATGCGTGAGCCCTCACCCCGCACCGGGACAATGGAACCCGGGGCATAATTGGGCACCATGACGTGTTCAAAAAGTTCGCGACTGACGGGATCTCTGTTCATCGGGCTCTCTCAGCGGTTCGTGCATAACGGTTAAAAAAGAATATAAAGCAGCATTTATCATACGCCACTCAGGGCATCAACACATCCGGTTCCCCCACCGCCGGCAATTCCAGCACGGTCAGATTACGCCCGTCCCGCCCCATCAGGGTCTTCACCAGCAGCTTGTAGGAATCCAGGTCAAAGGTGACGGCCTGGCCACGCAAGGTGAGGTCATGGAGCTCCTCCTCACTGTGCACCGTCGCCACATGCATCCAGTTATAAACCACCAGAATGTCGGTGTCTCCGCTGAATTCGTTGCGTTCCACCACACCTACCGGCCCCTTCCATGGCCAGGTATTCAGGCGCAGAGCGTGGAAGGCAATCTGTACCCGCAGGTTATAGCGCACCACGTCTTCATGCCCCTCACATGCCCCTTTACAGCGCCCAAGCGTACGCTGAAAGCAGGGACCCTCGTGCTCCGGTTCCAACCCCAGTAATCTATTGCACAATTCGTTCTTCGCGGCGATGCCGCTGAGCGCTTTTTCCGCATCGCGCTTGCTGCGAAACAGCCCGTAATAATCCCCCAGCCGGTGCGGCTGGATTTCCCTGACCAGCCGCGCCTGCAGGTAGCCTGCGTCGGTGGTGGCAAGCTCGATACTGACCAGAGATTTCGCAGCCCGTGACCGGCGGTTGAAGAGAGGCTTCAGCGCTTTGATCTGCCTCAGCTCCAGCAACAGCGCACCCAGCTCGCCCGCCGTTTCGGTCCACTCTACCCGCCGCAAGCTCTCCGACATCCGCACCCCGCGGGTGGAGTTGTGGTCACCGGAAAAATGCGACGCCACCCTCTGCGCAATATTGGTGCTTTTGCCCACATACAACAGCGCATCGTTCTCGCCATAGAACCGGTAAACCCCCGGCCCTCTGGGCAGCTCATCGAGAGTATCCAGCGGCAAATGGGAGGGAATACTCGGGCGTTGCAGCAATGCCTTGAGCGCGGCTCCGACCACATCGGGGCCCTTGTCTGCCAGTGCATGGGTAAAGAACTCGAGCATGGCAGCCACATCCCCCATGGCCCGGTGCCGCTGCACCTGAGCGAGGCCGTGGCGCTCGATCAGGGCGTCCATGTTATGGCGCCGAAATGCCGGATAGAGCCGCCGCGACAGCTTTACCGTACACAGCACTTTTGCCGAGAACAACCGCCCCAGCCGCCGGAATTCCGCCTTGATAAACCCGTAATCGAAGCGGGCATTGTGGGCAACGAATATGGTGCCCTTGAGCTGCGCTTCTAACTCGTCGGCAATGTTCTCGAACACGGGCGCGTCCGCCACCATCTCATTGGATATGCCGGTGAACCGCTCGATGAACGGTGATATCCGCGTTTGCGGATTCAGCAGCGTCTGCCATTCACCCACCACCTCACCGGCCCGCCAGAACCGGATACCGATTTCCGTGATCCGGTCGCGGGCAGAACTGCCACCGGTGGTCTCGATATCGAGGAAAGCAAACGTTGAGGTTTCCAGATCAGTACTTTTGGAGGTCATGGGATGATTTTACGCCGAATCTGGAATCGCAGATGTATGTAACACAACGATTTAGACCTATAGACATTCGTCTAATTAATGATCGATTTTGTTTGAAATGTCACAATTTCGTAACTACTTTGAAATGGGTCCAACAACAATAATGTGTGGAGACAACAACAATGCAAAGTAACAAACTGAGAATGGCAATTCGGGCAACCGCCGCAGTCGCCGTTTTAGGGGTTGCCGGCCAGGCCAACGCGGTGAATTTCAACGCCGGTGATTACGAGATGAATCTCTACGGCTACGGTCGTCTCAACGCTTCCTACGATGTTGACAGCGACCAGGCTCTTAGCACCCGCTCGGGCTCCTTTTCAGGCCTCGCGGGCAACGATGATGCCGCTGACGGTCACTTCGGCGCCGATGCGTTCCAGAGCCGGATCGGTCTCACCACCATGACGCCGCAGGGTGTCAAGATCAACGTGGAAGGTGACTTCCGCGGCAGCGGCGGCGGCTCCCTGCGTCTTCGCCACGCATACGGTGAGTACAGCGGCGTGCTGATGGGCCAGACCTGGTCCAACTTCAACAGCTTCGTGGGTAACACGGCGACACTGGACTTCGATTCACTGCCAGGGCTTGCTGGCCTGCAGGGCCGCGTCGCGCAGGCGCGCTATACTTCCGGCCCTCTCTCGGTATCCCTCGAGGATCCGCAGGCATCTATTCTGGGAGCCACAGAAGTCACGGCTGCCGGCACCCAAGTGGGAGTTGACGCCAACGGCGATCCAGTTTTTGTGGGGCGTTCAACCTCGTCCACCCAGAAAGATAGCCTGCCCGCGTTGACGGCAAGACTGGAAGATTCCGCAGGCGGTTTGTCATACTCAGCCGCTGTCCTTGCGCACCAGATCGGGTATGACGACGGCACGAACGACGAAAGCGCAGTCGGCTTTGCCACCTTTGTTGCCGCCAAGATGGCGCTGACTGACATGATCACTATCCAGGGCACACTGAGCTATACAGATGGCGCCAACAGCTTCCTGTACCGATCTGGTGAGAACTTTGGCGCTGAAAGCGCTTACATTGATGGAAGCGGTGATGTCGAGACCATCTCTGGATATGGTGGATCTGTAGGCGCGGGAATTAATCTCGGCGGCGGACGCAGCGTCAACATTGGCTATGGCCTCGTCGAAGTGGATTGGGACGATGCAGAAAGCGATCTCGGCACCGCGGAGGTTGCAGATAAAAGCGAAACCAACTCTGCCATCATGGCCAACTACCAGTGGACACCGGTTAAGAACGTGATGATGGGCGTTGAATACCAGTTCCTGGATCGCGAAAACGTTGACGACACCGATGGCGATGCAAGCCGCATCCTGTTCGCCGCTCAATACAACTTCTAAGCAACGTTAGAAGTCAGCTCAAAAGAAACCCCGGCCCCGGCCGGGGTTTCTTTTTTGGTGCCCGTACCACAAAGCTGCACCAAACCAACGCGCCCGCCCGATATGTTCTAAAGCCCGCAAACGCATTTTGATCGGAAATTCAACCACCTGCTTAAATTTCGATCACTTGGCACAGCTGATGCAGATGCAGAGATGAAGCCGAGTGACGGACTCCACTCCGCCACTGTTTGCAACCAACAGAGGTGACACCATGAAAAAATCAACCGACCACAGCCTGCTCTTCGAACTGACCCACCCCTTCGAAGCCGCCGTGATGCAAGACCTCCACGACTACTTCGACTGGATGTACTTCGCAAACTGAAAAAATCACTCAAGGCCAAAAGGCATGGGCTGAGGGTATCTGGTAAAAAACGCCGCCTGTCTGAGCGCAGCGAGTTTAAGCGGAGTTTTTTACCAGATACCCCCAGCCCGCGCCCCACTCCCGACTTTGAGCGTTACTCGCCAGCCCGAAGCCGAGTCCGCACCCCCCGCGTCGCCATCACCCCGATCACCTCCAGTAACGACAACATCCCGCGATCATGCGTACGCGGTGCCTTGCCTTTGCCGATACGACCCAACTGCCGGGTGTACCAGCTCACTTCCATCAGTGCCATATCGTCAATCAACCGGATGCCGGTCTTGATAGGCCGCACCGCGCTGGTGAAAGACTCACCGGCCATAATCCGTTTCGGGCAATCCGGCTCCACAGCCAGCGGACGGGCAATGCCCACAAGATCCGTCGCTCCGGAAGTCACCGCATCAGCCATCCCGGTCTCGGTACGGAAGCCACCGGTCACCATCAACGGCACCTCCACCCGCTCCCGAACCTTCTCCGCAAACTCCAGGAAATACGCCTCGCGGGCCAGCGTGCTCTGCTTCACCTCTCCCCCCTCGGCTCCCTTCGCCATGGCAGGATTCTCGTAATTGCCACCGGAAATCTCCACCAGATCAATGCCCTCTTTCGCAAGCGCATCAATCACCCCCAGGGACTCCTCCTCGGTAAAGCCACCTCTCTGGAAATCCGCCGAATTCAGCTTGATCCCCACATTGAAACCATCACCGGTGACCGCACGGATCGCCCGGTACACCTCAAGCACAAACCGCATACGGTTCTCGGCCGAACCACCCCATTCATCCGTACGCTGATTGTGGTGCGGCGACAAAAACTGACTCACCAGATACCCGTGGGCACCGTGAATCTGCACACCGTCAAAACCCGCCTTCTCTGCAATCGCGGCGCTGCGGGCAAAGCGCAGAACAATTTCCTCGATCTCCGTGCCCGTTAACGCCCGCGGCGTCGCAAACATACCGCGCAATTCCTTCTTGAACGGAATCGCACTGGGCGCCACCGTGTCACTGTTGAGCATTTTCGGGCTCTGCTTGCCGGGATGATTCAGCTGCATCCAGATCTGGTTGCCGCCCGTCTTGCCGGCATCCGCCCACGCCCGCAACAGCACCAGATCCCGCTCATCCTCCAGCACCACGTTCTGGGGTTCGCCGATGTGCCGACGGTCCACCATCACGTTACCGGTAATCGACAACCCCGTGCCGCCCTCTGCCCAGGTGCGATACAGCGTGACCAACTCCTTGGTGACCCGGTTATCAATGGTCCCGAGGGTTTCACTCATAGCGGACTTGGCGAAGCGATTGGGGATCACGGAACCGGTCTTCAGGGTAAGCGGTTGCGACAGGATTTCGGCGGGTTTCATGGCGGGCCTCTTTTATCGGTATCGGGATAACTCCTGAGGTGATGTTGGATAGGAAGCTGACCAAAGGCATTGGCCGATATGACACAACGGGAAGGCGATGAAAAGCACGGGAGCCAGCCCGGTGAGGCAGTTCAGGACCGTCTCATCGGGCTGGCTCCCGTACAACGCAATCACAACAAGAGCGTACGAATGTCCCCAAGGAGCTGGCTCAGCAGCGACGTGAAGCGCGCCGCATCGGCCCCGTTCACCGCGCGGTGATCGTAGGACAGCGACAACGGCAGCATCAGCCGTGGCTGGAAATCCTGACCATCCCAGACCGGCTTCATCGCCGCCTTGGATACCCCGAGAATCGCCACCTCCGGCGTGTTCACAATGGGCGTGAACGCCGTGCCACCGATACCGCCGAGACTGGTGATAGTAAAACAGGCACCCTGCATTTCCGCCGGCTTGAGCTGCTTGTCCCTGGCCTTCCGGGCGAGCTCGGCGCTCTCCGCGGCCAGCTCCCACAGCCCCTTCTGATCCACATCCCGGATCACCGGCACCATCAAGCCATTGGGCGTATCCACCGCAATGCCGATGTGAATGTAGTGTTTGCGGACCACTTCCTTACGGTCCATATCGAGCGCCACATTGAACTGCGGCAATTCCGCCAGCGCCGTGGCACAGGCCTTCAGCAGGAACGGAAGCGGTGTTATCTTCACACCCTTCTTCTCACCGGCCGCTTTCTGCGACTTGCGGAAGTCTTCCATATCGGTAATGTCCGCATCCTCGAACTGGGTCACGTGGGGTACGTTCAACCAGCTGCGCTGCATGTTGTTGGCCGTGGCAAACATCATGCGCGACATGGATTCACGCTCAATCTCGCCAAACTGGCTGAAGTCCGGCAGCTTCACGCCGGGAATACCGGCACCGACGCCACCCGCCACGGTGCTGCCCTGCTGCGTCTGCTGCAGCTGGCTCTTCACGTAGGCCTGAACGTCGTCCTTGAGGATGCGATTTTTCGGGCCCGAGCCTTTGATACGGGCAAGGTCCGCACCAAACTCGCGGGCCAGCTTGCGCACGGCCGGGCCAGCGTGGACTTTGGCGCCCGGGGTAGGCGGTTCATAGGTTGCCGATGACGGCTCAGGCGTGGACTCCTCGCTCTTGCTTTCAGACTCGCCTTTGCTTTCGGGTTTGTCGTCACCTGGGGACTCTGCTGATTCGGCAGATGTGTCCTCCTCGCCACTCGCTTCTGCGCCCTCACCAGCGCCTTCAACAACAGTCATCTCGACCAGATCGTGGCCTTCCGAGATCTTGTCGCCCTCGGACACCAGGATCTTGCCGATCTTGCCGGCATAGGGAGAAGGAATCTCCATGGTGGCCTTGTCGGACTCGACGGTGACCAGCGGGTCGTCCGCTCTGATCTCATCGCCTTCGCTGACGTTGATCTCGATTACCGGTACATTGTCGAAACCGTCCAGTGCTGGCACCTTCACGGTTTCGTTGCGGGAACCGCCGGATTTTTTCGGCGCCGGTTTTTTCTCTTCTGGCTTGCCTTCCGATTTGTCGTCAGCCTTTTCGTCCTTGCCTGAGCCGGCTTCCTCACCAGCGCCCTTGTCGTCATCCGAACCACCGGCATCGCCGCTGGCTTCCATCATGCCAACCACGTCGCCTTCTTTGACCTTGTCACCGACCTTGACGGTGATCCGGGTGATTTTGCCGGCGCGCGGCGATGGCAGCTCAACCGATGCCTTGTCGGACTCTACCGTCAGTATCGGATCCTCCTCTTCGACCGAGTCCCCCTGGCTGACGAGTATTTCAATGACCTCGACCTCGTCTGCACCGCCAAGATCCGGAACCTTGATTTCCTGTTCACTCATGGCGGTCTCCTTAGCTCAGCACCGGGTTCGTTTTGTTGCGATCGATTCCGTACTTCCGCATGGCTTCGAGAACCACGTCCTTCTTGACCTCACCGTCTCTCGACAACGCCACCAGAGCGGTCACCGCGACGTAGTAGCGATCGACCTCGAAGTGGCTCCGCAGTTTCTCGCGGGTGTCACTGCGGCCGAAGCCGTCGGTGCCCAGGGTCAGGTAGGTTTTGGGGATATAGGCACGAATCTGCTCAGACCACAGCTTGATATAGTCAGTCGAAGACACCACCGGACCCTGTTGCTTCTCCAGGCACTGGGTGACGTACGCCTTCTTCGCAGTGTCATCCGGGTGCAAGCGATTCCAGCGCTCGATGTGCAGACCGTCGCGGGCCAGCTCATTGAAGCTGGTCACACTCCAGACATCACTGGCCACGCCAAAGTCGTCCTTCAGCAGCTGGGCCGCTGCACGCACTTCGTTGAGGATGGCACCGGCACCCAGCAACTGAACCCGTGGGGACTTCTTCTTGCCATCGGTTTCAACGGATTCAATCTGGTACATGCCCTTGATGATGCCCTCTTCCACCTTCTTGCTGTCTTTCGGCATGGCGGGCTGTTCGTAGTTTTCGTTCTCCATGGTCAGGTAGTAGAAGACATTCTGGTTGTCTTCAAACATTTCCTTGATGCCATGCTGAACCACCACGGCCATCTCGTAGCCGTAGGCCGGATCATAGGCCTTACAGCTGGGAATGGTCTGAGCGAGGATGTGGCTGTGGCCGTCCTGGTGCTGCAGGCCTTCACCGTTGAGCGTAGTGCGCCCGGCGGTACCACCAATCAGGAAACCCCGTGCCTGGATGTCACCGGCCGCCCAGGCCAGGTCACCCACGCGCTGAAAACCGAACATGGAATAGAAGATGTAGAAGGGGATCAGCGGGAAGTTGTTGGTGCTGTAGGAGGTCGCTGCGGCCATCCAGGCTGCCATGGAGCCATCCTCGTTGATGCCTTCCTCAAGGACCTGACCCTTCTTGTCTTCCTTGTAGTACATGATCTGTTCACGATCTTCGGGCACATACTTCTGGCCTTCCGAGGTGTAGATACCCAGCTGGCGGAACATGCCTTCCATTCCGAAAGTACGGGCCTCATCCGGCACGATGGGAACGATACGCTTACCGATACGCTTGTCTTTGGTCAGAGCCGTCAACAGGCGCACAAACGCCATGGTGGTGGAGATCTCACGGCCGTTGGAGCCTTCCAGCAGAGCCTTGAAAGTGTCCAGCGACGGCGCCTGCAGTGGCTGGCAGTCTTTGCGGCGCTTGGGGTAGAAACCGCCCAGTTCCTGCCGGCGCTTGTTCATGTAGACGATTTCCGGGCTGTCCGGCGCCGGACGGTAGTAAGGCACGTCTTTGAGCTCTTCATCCTTCAGCGGTACTGCAAAGCGGTCCCGGAAAGCCTTGAGCTGTTCGATATCAAGCTTTTTCAGGGAATGCGCCGTGTTCTGGGCTTCGCCGGCGCTGCCAAAGCCATAGCCCTTGATGGTATGGGCCAGGATAACCGTCGGTCGTCCGCCGTTGTTGTGGATGGCGCGATGGTAGGCTGCGTAGACCTTGTACGGGTCGTGGCCACCGCGGTTGAGCTTGTTGATGTCCTCGTCGGTGAGGTTTTCCACCATCTTGGACAGCTCCGGGTATTTTCCGAAAAAGTGCTTACGGGTGTAGGCGGGGCCATTGCTCTTGAAATTCTGCAGGTCGCCGTCCACCGCTTCGTCCATGACGCGCTGCATGAGGCCGTCCCGGTCCTGCTCAAACAACGGATCCCACATGCGACCCCAGACCACTTTAAGCACATTCCAGCCGGCACCGCGGAACACGCCTTCCAGCTCTTGAATAATCTTGCCATTACCCCGTACCGGGCCGTCCAGACGCTGCAGGTTGCAGTTAACGACAAAGATGAGGTTGCTGAGATTCTCGCGGCCGGCCACAGAGATGGAACCCAGGGTTTCCGGCTCGTCGCACTCGCCGTCTCCGACAAAGCACCAAACCTTGCGATCGCCCATGTCGATCAGTTCGCGGCTGTGCAGATATTTCATCACGTGGGCCTGATAAATGGCCTGGATCGGGCCCAGGCCCATGGACACCGTGGGGAACTGCCAGTAGTCCGGCATTAGCCAGGGATGGGGGTAGGACGACAGGCCGTCGCCACCCACTTCTTCCCGGTACTTGTCCAGCTGAGCTTCGTCAAAACGCCCTTCCAGATAGGAGCGGGCGTAAATACCCGGTGAGGAGTGGCCCTGGAAGTACACCAGATCCGACTCCCGCTTTTCATCGCCGCCATGGAAGAAGTAGTTGAAGCCGACATCGTACAAGGTGGCCGCCGAAGAGAATGAAGACACGTGCCCGCCCAGTTCACCCGGGCGCTGGTTGGCCCGCAGTACCATGGCCATGGCGTTCCATCGGATCAGCGAGCGAATGCGGCGCTCCATGAACAGGTCACCCGGCATGCGGGCTTCCTGGGTCACGGGGATAGAATTGCGGAACGGAGTAGTAATCGAATACGGCAGCTCGGTGCCGTCACGGCTGGCACGTTCGGAGAGCCTTTCCAGAATGTATTTGGCGCGGTCCACGCCTTCCTGCTCGATCAGAGATTCCAGTGCATCAAGCCATTCACTGGTCTCGACGGGATCATCGTCCTGGTACATCAAACCCTCCCCTTGGCATCAAAAGGCAGCTCCGGCCACGATCAGCAGCCCGGTGCCTGCGGTGTCGATTCGCTGCGGTGAATTGCAGAACCTGTTGTTTTTCGGTGTTCCTGCTGATGACAACCTCCATCAAGCATAGAACAGCTCTGCCGAATTTCCTGTCCGGACGCCTTTGTTCTCGGGCTTTTGGCCAAAAACATCCGGCCTTGCCAGGAGTATTGCCCTGGCCACCTGTAAACGTAGTTTTATTACTACATTAGACGCAGAGCAAACGCGCATTCCTGCAAAAAAATCAAAATTCGCGCTTTTCTTTCGGTTAGTTACGCAATAATGGCGCGTTTTACCGCCACAAACAACCGCATTCAGACCAAGGTCGTAGTAATCCTATCTTTCACTTTATTCATTGCCACGCTAAATGATTTTCTAACCAGAGAAGACGAAAAATCGCTGCTTTTAACGGCTTTTTGATGCTTTTAGTAACATTTATCAGGATCGATACAACCCGTGGCTTACGTCTATTGATTAGACCTGAAAATAAAAGACGATTTATGTATACTGCCTGCCCGTTTTTTAACCAGCGGAGCGGTAGCCCACCAGCCCTACCCTCCGGACATTGGCATTCAACCCAAAGGGCGATCTATGAACTCCATCGTCACGTTTCCGAACCGCATCCCCACGGCCGAGTTCGAAGAGAGACGCTTCAAGGTCTACACAGACCGCCAGCTCGACAAGATTGAGGTGATCCAGAGCCTCCCGGAAGACACCCTGTTTGAAATGAAGGTAGTGGCCAGCGTGCTGCCATTCCGGGTCAACGAGTATGTGATCAACGAACTGATCAACTGGGACAAGGTTCCCAATGACCCCATCTACCAGCTGGTGTTCCCGCAAAAGGGCATGCTGAAGGATGAACATTTCGAGCGTATGGCAGCCATGCACCGGGACGGTGCCGACAAGAAAGACATCCAGGCCGTGGCCAAGGAAATCCGTGACGAACTGAACCCCCACCCGGCCGGGCAGATGGAAATGAACATGCCGGAACTGGACGGCGAGGTGCTGGACGGCGTTCAGCACAAGTACAGGGAAACCGTGCTGTTTTTCCCGGCTCAGGGTCAGACCTGCCACTCCTACTGCACCTTCTGTTTCCGTTGGGCGCAGTTTGTCGGTGACAAGGACCTGAAAATGGCCAGCACCGAAGCGGAGAAACTCCACGGCTACCTGCAGGAGCACACTGAGGTCACGGATCTGCTGGTCACCGGCGGCGATCCCATGGTGATGAAAACCAAAAATCTGGTGCAGTACCTGGAACCGCTGCTACAGCCGGAGTTCGATCACATCCAGACCATCCGCATCGGCACCAAGGCGCTGACCTTCTGGCCCTACCGTTTTGTGACTGACAAGGATGCCGACGAACTGATCGACCTGTTCGCCCGCCTGGTGGATGCCGGCAAACACGTGGCGATCATGGCCCACTACAATCACTGGCAGGAAATCACCACCGACATCGCGGAGGAGGCGATCCGTCGCATCCGCGCCACCGGGGCCGAGATTCGGGCGCAGGGACCACTGATCAAGCACGTGAACGACAATGCCGAGGACTGGGCGCGGTTGTGGAAGAAAGAAGTGCAGTTGGGCATCATCCCCTACTACATGTTCGTGGAGCGGGACACCGGCGCCAAGAACTACTTTGAAGTGCCGCTGGCCGAGGCGTTCCAGATCTACCGCGAAGCCATGAAGAAGGTATCTGGCCTTGCGCGCACCGCCCGCGGTCCCAGCATGAGCGCCGGCCCCGGCAAGGTGGAGGTTCAGGGCATCACCGAAATCCATGGCGAAAAGGTGTTCGTGCTGCGCTTCCTGCAAGGCCGCAACCCGGACTGGGTGCAGCGCCCGTTCTTTGCCAAATACAGCGACACCGCCACCTGGCTTCACGAACTGGAGCCGGCGTTCGGGGAGGAAAAGTTCTTCTTCGAGGACGAATTCGAGCAGATGAAAAAAGGCAACGCCTGACCTGCAGGACGATTGCCCGGGCAGGCTTGAGCACCGGAACGATACGGCGCCCGTCAGGCCTGCCCGCCAGCCTCCCGGCTTTTGAGGTAATCCCGCGGTGAACACCCGGACCACCGGCGAAAGGCGCGGCTGAAATTGGTGACGTCCGAGTACCCCAGCAGATCCGATACTTCTCCGATACTCCTCTGATTGAGCAGTAACAACCGCTCGGCGTGGTGTCGGCGGATGGTTTCAACCAGCTCGCGAAAGACCACCCCTTCGGCCTGAAGCCGACGCTGCAATGTCCGCGGCGTGACGTTCAACTTCTCCGCCACCGCATCCATCGAGGCAAAGCCCAGCTCTTCATCGAAGACCAGGTCGCGCACCTGTCGGGCCAGCGATCGACCACCACCCAGCCGCCCCAACTCTTCCTTGCATTGCTCCCGGGCAATCCGCGCCGCCACCGGGTCTGACATGACCAGCGGATAGTCCAGAATGGCGGCATCAAAAACGAACCCATTAAACTCACCGTCAAACTGCAGGGCACCGGCCATCAGGTGCTCGAAGCGTTCCATGTAGGGTGGGCGCGGAAGTTTCACCACACCCTTGCCCTTCAGCTTACGCCCGGTCAATGCTTCGGCCATGGCGGCAAATCCGGTCAACAGGAACTGCGCGCCTACCTCACCCAGCTGGAAGCGCTCGTCACGCTCGTCGAGACTCAGCCTGACGGTGTCGCCGGCGCGCTCGATGCGCAGCTGAAGATCAGATGATGGCATGCTGAAGTAGGCGCGGGCGATATCCAGAGCCTCGCCGAGAGTGCGCGCCACCATCGCCGCCTGGCCAATCACCCCGTGACAGGACACCTTCATCTGCAGGCCCAGCAGAAAACCGATGCCTGGCTCGCCAGTCAGCGTCACCGCGCGCTGGATCAGGTTGGCGAAGCGGTCCCGGGGCAGGCGGTAACCGCTGCGCAGCAGGTCTTCCAGCGTCAGCTGTTCATCCGCCAGCAGCCGATCCGTCGATACGTTCCAGCGCTCAACCACGTCGAGCAGCAGCAGAACGTAGGTGCCGGGAACCGTCGGCTGACTGGAAACGATAGGAACGGTTGTCATTGTCGTTGTCGCCTAATGATCGTTTTTTGTCGTCTGGACATATCCGGTTTCAGACTCATCCCCGGCACAATATCAGCAGAAGATACCAGGATCAGGTACCTGGATGCCGATACCACCCGTTAGAAGGGCCAAGACCATGTCTGTAGATCCAAGCACCATGACCGATGCCGAGAAGACCGACCATATCCGCAAAACCATCCTTGAGGAAGGCCGGGCGCTGCGTCGCCGTCATCCTTGGCTTGAGGCCCATCAGAATCTGATTGGTGCCAGCATCATGGTGGTGTCGCTGCTGGGCATGATTGCCAGCGGTACGCTCTACGTGATGAACGTTATCCCCTGGTGGCTGTGCATCCCGGTTACGGCGATCTTTGCCTCGTTGATCCATGAGCTGGAACACGATCTGATTCATCTGATGTACTTCAAGAACCGTCCCTGGGCCAATAACCTGATGCTGGCCGTGGGCTGGCTCGCCCGCGCCAGCACCGTCAGCCCCTTTGTTCGCCGCAAGCTGCACCTGCATCACCACAAGTTCAGCGGCACCGAGAGCGACCTGGAAGAGCGCGGCATCACCAACGGTGAGCGCTGGGGCCTGCGCCGGCTGATGATGACCGGCGACAACATGCTGGCCGTGTTCCTGCGCCCGCTGACCATGCAGCGCGCCGTGCGGGACTACATTCGCTCCCAGAAGCCGGCCTCCCGGGGCGAGGTGCACAAGATGCGCATCCAGCAGTTGCTGGCCTATGCGCCGCTGGGCAACCTCTACTACGCGCTGTTCCACGGCTGGGTTGCTGCCCATGTGGTGCTGTTTTCGGCGCAGGCCATCGGCAGTCCGATCGCCCTGTCCGGGGAGCTGTCCTCCGCCCTGTCGATCCTGAATACCTTTGCCGTGGTGTACATGCTGCCCTCGTTTCTGCGCACCTTTTGCCTGCACTTCATCAGTTCCAACATGCA
Organism: Marinobacter sp. M-5; assembly: GCF_032911545.1. NCBI lineage: Bacteria > Pseudomonadati > Pseudomonadota > Gammaproteobacteria > Pseudomonadales > Marinobacteraceae > Marinobacter > Marinobacter sp. M-5. The sequence goes on along the minus strand of NZ_JAWJEK010000001.1, from coordinate 419,665 downwards.
CTATTACGGCGACGTGGAAGCCCGTAACGTCATGCAGCAGTGCCAGGTGCTCAACCCCTGGTGGCTGCTGCCGATGCAGGTGTTCTGCTTCAACTTCGGCAGTACTCACGCCATACACCACTTCGCCGTGCGGGAGCCGTTCTACATCCGCCAGTGGACCGCCCCGAAAGCCCACGCGGTGATGCGTGATATGGGCGTGCGATTCAACGACTACGGAACGTTTCTGAGGGGCAACCGTTTTCATCGCCACGCCAATGCCGGCCAGCAGCGCACGGCCTGAGCGATGCCGGCTAGCGACGGTGCTTGGGGACAAAATCGTCGGGTTTGTCCCTGAGCCACGCCACAAACACCTGCACTTCCTCCAGCTCCAACAGCTTTTCCCGGGTGTTGTAGTACAGCCCCAGCTCGTATTCCGGACAGGCCTTGTGAATGGTGTTGTGGCAGGGCCGGCACACCCAGAGCGTTCGGGTGATCAGCTCTTCCTTCGGGAACAGCTTCTGAAACCGTTTCTTACGGTGTAGATGCCTGGGAATCAGATGATGGCGGGTCAGCTTCGATACCGCTCGCTGGCAGAGTTCGCAATGTTCGGGCTTTGGGGGGAGATGTACCATGATTGCACAGGAGTAACGAGCCTCTGTCACTCCTGTGTACGGCGGAGGGCCAGTGCCCGGATCAGTGCATCAGGGTGTAGAGCTTGCGCCGATACGTCCGCACGTCCGGGTTGTTGTTACCCAGCTTGTCGAACAACTCGATCAGTGTGGTCTTGGCCACCTCATCCTTGTACTTGCTGTCCACCCGCATCAGACGGATCAATAGCTCCATGGCTTCGGCATTGTTTTCACCCAACACGTGGTGCAGTGCCAGTTGATGCAGGGCGTTGGGATCTTTCGGATCCTGTTCCAGCGCCATTTCCAGATCCTTGATGGGCGGCAGCTCCGCCGACTGCTTGAGGAACTTCACTCGCGCCGCCAGCTGCTTGGCCTGATGCTGCATTTTCTCTTCCGGCGGCAGGCTGGCAAGCACCTGTTCCGCGGTTTCAAGGTCGCCCTGCTCGGCCTTTAGCTGAGCCAGGTCGATCAGTACCTTGAGGTTCTCCGGATCTTTCTGGTTCATTTCGGTCAGAATCGTCAGCGCAGCCTCCGCATCGCCGGCTTCCCACAACCGATGGGCCTTGTCGTAAGGATCTTCTTCCGGCGCCTCGACATGCTTGTCGAGCACCTTGCGGATCTCGCTTTCCGGCAGCGCACCGTTGAATCCGTCCACGGCCTGGCCGTCTTTCACCAGAATGATGGTTGGCAGGCTACGCACCCCCAGCGATGTCGTCAGCTGTTCCTGCTCGTCCGCGTTGACCTTGGCCAGCAGAAAACCGCCCTCGTATTCGTTCGCCAGTTTCTCCAGCAGCGGCATCAACTGCTTGCAGGGCGCGCACCATTCAGCCCAGACATCCACGAGAACAGGCGTGGTGGCGGAGGCCTCCATAACCTTTTGCTGGAAGTTCTCCATCGTGGCTTCGAAGATATAAGGGGACTGGTTCATCAGTAGCACCTGAACAGAAGGTAAATTTTCATCGGATTTGCTGTGGTATTGGGGGCAAACCGTCACATTTCAAGGTACGTACACATCTTCGCCTGCGCTCCTTGAAAATCGGGCAGCCGGCGTTACATAAGGTACTAATGAAACGTCGGGGCCAGCGCCCCTGTTCCCACACTTCGCGGATGGAAGCTTGCACGGCATGAACGACGACAACCGTAATGACGCGTTTGAAGAATTCGAGGAAGACGTCACCGAGTACATTGGCAAGGACGAGAACAGCAAGAGCCTGGCGCTGCCCCAGCAGACCATGCCGCGGCGCATGTACGTGCTGCCGGTATCCAACCGGCCGTTCTTCCCGGCCCAGGTACAGCCGGTGGTGGTCAATCAGGACCCCTGGCATGAAACCCTCAAACGTGTGGCGGAGACCGACCACAAGGTCCTTGGCATCTGTTTTGTCGACAGCGTAGCGGCGGACGGCGGCATCCCACCCAGTGACGAGCTGGAAACCACGGGATGCGCGGTGCGGGTGCATCAGGCCCAACAGGAAGGTGGCAAGGTACAGTTCATCGCTCAGGGTCTGCAGCGGTTTCGTATCGTTCAGTGGCTGCGTCGCAAACCACCCTATCTGGTGGAAGTGGACTACCCGAATGAGCCCGAGGAAGCGGCAGACGAACTCAAGGCATACACCCTTGCCATCATCAGTGCCATCAAAGATCTGCTGCGTACCAACCCCCTGTATGGCGAGGAAGTGAAGCAGTACCTGTCCCGCTTCGGCCCCGATGACAGTTCCCCCCTGGCGGATTTTGGCGCGTCCATGACCAGCGCCCCCGGCCGCGAGCTGCAAGACGTGCTGGACACCGTGCCCTTGTTGCGCCGCATGGAGAAAGTGCTGTTATTGATGCGCAAAGAGCAGGAAGTGGCGCGGCTGCAGAGCGAGATCAGCGAGGAAGTGAACGAAAAGGTGCAGAAGCACCAGCGGGAGTTTTTCCTCAAGGAGCAACTGAAGGTCATCCAGCGCGAGCTGGGTATGGCCAAGGACGACAAGACCGCCGACGTCGAGCGCTTCGAGGAGCGCATGGCGAAACTGAACCCGCCGGACCAGGTACGTGAGCGCTTTGAGGACGAGCTGCAGAAACTGCAGATCCTGGAACAGGGCTCGCCGGAATACGGGGTAACCCGCAACTACCTGGACTGGCTCACCCAGGTGCCCTGGGGCGTAACCTCCGACGATCACTTTGATCTGGCCGAGGCCCGCCGCATTCTCGACCGCGATCACGACGGCCTTGAGGATGTTAAAGACCGAATTGTCGAGTTCCTCGCCGAAGGCACCTTCAAGAACGAGGTCAGCGGGTCTATTTTGCTCCTTGTAGGCCCGCCCGGCGTCGGCAAAACCTCCATCGGCCACTCTGTGGCAGACGCGCTGGGCCGCAAGTTCTTCCGCTTCAGCGTCGGCGGGATGCGCGACGAGGCCGAGATCAAGGGCCACCGCCGCACCTACATCGGCGCCATGCCCGGCAAGTTCGTACAGGCCCTGAAAGACTCCAAAGTGTCCAACCCGGTGATCATGCTGGACGAGATCGACAAGATCGGGGCCTCCTACCAGGGCGACCCGGCTTCTGCCCTGCTGGAGACCCTCGATCCGGAGCAGAACCGGGAGTTTCTCGATCACTACCTGGACGTGCGCATGGACCTTTCAAAGGTACTGTTCATCTGTACCGCCAACCAGCTGGACACCATCCCACGGCCCCTGCTCGACCGCATGGACGTGATCCGGCTGTCCGGCTACATCGCCGAGGAAAAACTGGCCATCGCCAAGCATTACCTGATGCCGCGGCTGCTCAAGCGAACCGGACTGCTGAAAAAGCAACTCAACATCACCGACGCCGCCATCAAGCAGGTCATCGAGGGCTACGCCCGGGAAGCCGGTGTGCGAAACCTGGAAAAGATGCTGCACAAGATCATCCGCAAAGGCATCGTGCGCCTGCTCGAAACCCCGGACACTCCGGTGAAAGTGGGCGTGGCTGACCTGCCCCATTACCTTGGCCAACCGGCCTTCCGCAAAGAAAAGTCTCTCAAGGGCACTGGCGTGGTCACCGGTCTGGCCTGGACCGCCATGGGCGGCGCCACCCTCAGTATTGAGGCCTCGCGCATCCACAGCTCGCAACGGGGCTTCAAGCTGACCGGCCAGCTCGGCGACGTTATGAAAGAGTCCGCGGAAATCGCCTACAGCTACGTGTCGTCAAACCTCAAGCGCTTCAAGGGCGACCCCACATTCTTCGACAAATCCTTCGTGCACCTGCATGTGCCGGAGGGCGCCACCCCCAAGGACGGACCCAGTGCCGGCGTCACCATGGCCACCGCTCTGCTCTCCATCGCACGGCGGGAAGCGCCTCAGCAGAACATCGCCATGACCGGCGAGCTGACGTTGACTGGGCAGGTATTGCCGGTTGGCGGCATTCGCGAAAAAGTCATCGCCGCCCGCCGGCAGAAAATCAGCAACCTGATCCTGCCGGATGCGAACCGGGGCGATTACGAGGAGTTACCGGACTATCTGAAGGAGGGCCTGACGGTGAATTTCGCCAGGCATTACAGCGATGTGTTTCAAGTGTGTTTCGGCAATAAGCCGAAGCGGGGCTCGTCGGTGCATTAATCATTCATGTGTCGGATTACGCGTTGCTAATCCGACCTACGAGGCCAAGAAAACCCAGGGGAGGACAACTGAGAGTCGATCGGTGTCAGGGCACATAAACGTCAGGCCTTCTCCTTCCAGCCATCGTCCTTCAACACCGGCCCCACATCCAGCACCGGCGAAGCATCGATATCATCCGCATCCATCATGTTGGCCACCCGCTGCAGTGACGCGATGATCATAGTCTGCTCCCACTCGTGCAGGCTCTGAAACTTCTTGATGAAATCCTCCTGCAACGGCTGCGGCGCGCGGGCCAGGATGTCCGCGCCATCCTCGGTGAGGTGGGCGTGCACCTTGCGCTTGTCCTGAGTGCTGCGCACCCGGTAAACCAGTTTGCGGTGTTCCAGACGATCCAGAATCGTGGTCACCGTCGCCTGGCTCAGGCTCACCTTCTCGGCAATGGTACCGATCGTCACCTCACCCAGATCACGGATGCTGCGCATGATTAGCAACTGGGGGCCGGTCAGGCCGGCATGCTTGCTCAAACGCTTGGAATGCAGATCCGTGGCGCGGATAACACGCCGCAGGGCCACCAGCACCTGTTCATAATTGTTCACGATTCCACTCCGATCCGGGCCATCGGCCGCATTCTGATTCACATCGGAGGCATTGAGCTGTTTCGAGTAAAGCACTTTGCTACTCGCCATCGGCTTGAGCCTCACTTGCCTTTTGCAACTTGTTTATACCTCTAACTATTAGAGGTCGTTATTCCTGTAAATGCAAGTCGACACGTTACAACCATGTGATGCAATTGCCTGTCGGTCATCCTGCATTTTTTTGACCCGCCACTATGCTAAGGTCACCCCTTTTGATTCACCGCTCACGGACAAGGCTCAATGACCACGCACGATATACGATACCCATTCCTGACGAATTTCCGCTTCCTGCCGCTTCTGGTTGGCGTCCTTTTCGCCCTGCTCCTGAGCACCGGGGTGCAGGCCCAGGAGGCCGGCGCGTCAGCGGATGAACCGACGGCCGAGGATGTCGAGCAGCGCATCAAAACCCTGGAAAAGCCCATGTACACGCCCTTTGTGGAGCTGTACCTGCTGGAGGAAAGCAAAGCCCTGCGCAAGGAAATGCAGAACACCCGCGCCGAGCTCATCGAGAAGGTTGTGGACAAGGAGCTGTCAGTGGCCGACAAGACCATGTCCTACGCCACCGATACCGTGACCTACTTCTTTTACCTGATTGCCGGTGCCACCTCGATTCTGGTGGTGATTGGCTGGAACTCCATCCGTGACATGCGTAACCAGCTCACCAGTCTGGCCGAGAAACGGGTGAACGAGCTGGTCGTCGAATACGAGAAACGTCTCAAGTCCATCGAAGAGCAGCTGCAGCAGAAGTCCGACATCATCCATCAGAACCAGGCGGAAATCGAGCGCACCAACGAAGTGCATTCTCTGTGGCTGAAAGCCAGTCAGGAAACTTCGCAGCAAAACAAGATCGGCGCTTACGACCAGATTCTCGATCTGCGCCCCGACGACGTCGAGGCGCTCAGCTATAAAGCCGACGCCGTGCTGGAAATGCAGGAGCCGCTGTGGGCCATCAGCTTGTGCCAGCGCGCCCTCAAACTGGCGCCGCAGAACGGCCACGCGCACTACCAGCTGGCATGCGCCTACGCCGAAATTGGGCGCTGGGACGATGCCGTCGCCACCCTGCAGAAGGCCATCGACATTTCCGAGGCCTACCGCGATGATGCCTCGGTGGACCCGAGCTTCGAGCAACTGCGGGACCACGAGCGGTTCAGAGCCATGGTTTTTCCTGACACAGACGACCACAATCCGAACGACTGATCACAGACCGGCACGGTCTTTGCTCCCTCTCTCAGCCGAAAACAACCACGACAGAGACCCATCATGTTCCGGAGCGAAGACTGGCCCGATATGCTTGACAAGCTGCAGGGTGTGGTGTTTGTTTAACTCTCTGAGAACATAAGAATAACCCTGAACAAAACAGGACCGACCCAATGAAAACGTCAGTAAAGAAACTCGTAACTGCAGTTAGCGCTTCTGTAGCCCTGATGGGCGCCGGCCATGCCGTCGCCGAAATCAAGATTGGTATCGCCGGCCCGGTCACCGGCCCCGTTGCCCAGTATGGTGACATGCAGTTCTCCGGTGCCCGTATGGCCATCGAACGCATCAACGCCGATGGCGGCGTGAGCGGCGAGATGCTCGAAGCCGTCGAAGTGGATGACGTGTGTGACCCCAAGCAGGCAGTGACCGTCGCTAACCGTCTGGTCAACGACGGTGTGCGCTTCGTTGTTGGTCACCTCTGTTCCAGCTCTACCCAGCCGGCGTCTGACATCTACGAAGACGAAGGCATTCTGATGGTGACGCCGGCTTCCACCAGCCCCGATATCACCGAGCGCGGCTATGAACTGGTGTTCCGCACCATCGGTCTGGACAGCATGCAGGGCCCGGTTGCCGGCAACCATATCGCCAGCCTGAACCCGGAGCGCGTGGCCATCGTTCACGACAAGCAACAGTACGGTGAAGGTATCGCCACGGCGGTGCGTGACACCCTCAAGGACGCCGGCGTGGAAGTGGCGCTGTTCGAGGGCATTACCGCTGGCGACAAGGACTTCTCCTCCCTGGTCACCAAGCTCAAGCAGGCAGATGTGGATTATGTCTACTACGGCGGCTACCACCCCGAGCTGGGCCTGATCCTGCGGCAGGCGCGCCAGGCGGATCTTGATGCGATCTTCATGGGCCCGGAAGGCGTTGGCAACAAGGACATCAACACCATTGCCGGCGATGCCGCCGAAGGCTTGCTGGTCACCCTGCCACCGGCCTTTGACGAGAAAGCCGAAAACCAGGGTCTGGTAAAAGCCTTCCAGGACAAAGGCGAAGACCCCTCCGGTCCATTCGTACTGACCTCCTACACCGCCGTGCAGCTGATCGCCGAAGGCATTGAGCAGGCCGGATCCACCGATCCTTTCGACGTTGCCGCCGCACTGCGCAGCAACTCCTTCAACACCCCGATCGGCACCGTTGAGTACGATGAGAAGGGTGACATGAAGTCATTCGAGTTCGTTGTCTACGAATGGCATTCAGATGGCAGCAAAACTCCGGTAAACTGAGCCGAAATCATTAAAAAACGGTAATACTGAGAGCACCTTCTCACCGCGATCCGGGAGAAGGTGTTTTTCTAGGCTCCTGTTGATCCTTCCCATACCCGCGCCGTTACCCCGGTGCGTCTGTGTGGCCAGTGGAGGGGGCAGGCTTTCGGAGTCCCAAAACCATGCAAGACCTCCTTTATTTTTTCCAGCAGCTCATTAACGGGCTCACGATCGGGAGCACCTACGCCCTGATCGCCATCGGTTATACGATGGTTTACGGCATCATCGGCATGATCAACTTTGCCCATGGTGAGATCTACATGATCGGCGCCTACACCGCGCTGATTGCCATTACCGGCCTTGCTGCCCTTGGCATCGCCTGGTTACCGGTTATTCTGATCGTCGCGCTGGTCTGCGCCATGATTGTATCCAGTTCCATGGGCTGGGCTGTGGAGCGGGTGGCCTACCGTCCTGTTCGCGGCCGGCATCGGCTGATCCCGTTGATCTCGGCCATCGGCATGTCCATTTTCCTGCAAAACTATGTGCACCTCGCCCAGGGTTCACGAAACATCGGTTTTCCTGCCCTGATTGAAGGCGGCTTCCGTTTCGGCAGTGCGGATTCGTTCCAGACCTCCATCTCCTACATGCAGATCACCATCTTCATCACCACACTGGTCTGTATGACGCTGCTGTCCCTGTTCATTTCACGATCCCGCATCGGCCGCGCCTGCCGGGCCGTGTCTCAGGATCTGGGCATGGCGAACCTGCTGGGCATTGACACCAACCGAATCATTTCCGCCACCTTTATTATTGGCGCCGCCCTGGCTGCGGTGGCGGGTCTGCTGCTGGGCATGTATTACGGTTCCATTGACCCCCTGTTCGGCTTCATTGCAGGCCTCAAGGCCTTTACTGCCGCCGTGCTTGGCGGCATTGGCAGCATACCGGGCGCCATGCTCGGCGGCCTGATTCTTGGCGTGGCCGAGAGTATGACCTCGGGCTACCTCAGCGGCGAATACAAGGACGTGGTGTCCTTTGGCCTGCTGATTCTGATTCTTCTCTTCAAGCCCACGGGCTTGCTCGGCAAACCGGAGGTCGAGAAGATCTGATGGCTGCTCATAATCTGAAACATGCGCTGTTCTGCGCAATCGTCACCCTCGTCATTGCCTATCCGATTCTTGGGTTCAACCTGGTTTCCTCGGGGACCAACATCGTTCTGGAGGGCGCCAAAACCCACACAATCGGTCTGGTTCTGCTGGCCGCCGTCGCGGTGTTCCTGTTCCAGCTGTTCCGAGACAACATCATGGGCCTACTGGGTAAAGCGCCAGCGCTCAATCCATTGGCAAACCGTCAGCCCATGGAGCAAAGCAAACGACTGAAGCTCGAGTCCACCCTGCTGACCCTGATCATCGTTGGCGCACTGTTCTGGCCGTTCTTCGTGTCCCGGGGTTCGGTCGACCTGGCAACGCTGGTACTGATCTACGTCATGCTGGCCCTGGGCCTGAACGTGGTGGTCGGACTCGCCGGCCTGCTGGACCTTGGCTATGTGGCGTTTTACGCTGTGGGGGCTTACACCTTTGCCTTACTGTCCCAGTACTACGGCGTCTCCTTCTGGTTCGCCCTGCCCCTGGGCGCCTTGCTGGCGGCCCTGTTCGGCCTGGTACTGGGCTTCCCGGTACTGCGGCTCAGGGGCGACTATCTGGCGATCGTCACCCTCGGCTTCGGCGAGATAATCCGCATCCTGCTGAATAACATGACCAACCTGACCGGCGGCCCGAACGGCATCGGCGGGATTCCCGACCCTACCCTGTTTGGTATGGAATTCGGGCGTCGTGTGAAAGAAGAAGGCAATACCTCGTTCCACGAAACCTTCGGCATCGCCTACAGCAGCGAGCACAAGATCATCTTTCTGTACCTGATCGCGCTGGTGCTTGCGGTGATTACCGCACTGGTGATTCGCCGCCTGATGCGCATGCCCGTTGGTCGTGCCTGGGAAGCGTTGCGGGAAGACGAAATCGCCGCGCGCTCTCTGGGGTTGAGCCGAACCGCCGTAAAACTGTCCGCGTTCACCATCGGAGCGTTTTTCGCCGGTTTTGCCGGGACTGTGTTTGCCTCCAAGCAGGGCTTTATCAGCCCGGAATCGTTCGTGTTCCTGGAATCCGCGATTATCCTGGCCATCGTTGTGCTCGGTGGCATGGGCTCGCAGATGGGCGTGATTCTCGCCGCCATCGCCGTCACCATCCTGCCGGAGCTGGCGCGGGAGTTTTCCGAGTACCGGATGCTGATCTTCGGTGCGGCCATGGTGCTGATGATGGTGTGGCGACCGCAGGGGCTGATGCCCATGCGTCGAATCCATATTGAGCTGAAATCACAGGAGTAACGGACGATGCTAGAAGTACAGAATCTGTCCATGCGCTTTGGCGGACTCCTGGCAGTGGATCAGGTCTCACTGGACGTTCAGGAACATGAGATTGTCTCTATCATCGGCCCCAACGGGGCCGGCAAAACCACCGTATTCAACTGCATGAGCGGTTTTTACAAGCCCACAGGCGGGAAAATCCTGTTTGAAGACCGGGAGATTCAGGGCACGCCGGATTATCGGATTTCCCGGCTGGGCATGGTGCGCACGTTCCAGCACGTACGCTTGTTCAACAGCATGACGGTGGTGGAGAACCTGCTGGTGGCCCAGCACCGTCATCTGAACACCAACCTGGTTTCCGGATTGCTGCGGACACCGAATTACCGTGCCCAGGAGCAAAAATCCCTGGACCGCGCCTCATACTGGCTGAAGCGGGTGGGGTTGCTGGAGCTGGCGAACGTGGACGCCGGCAACCTGGCTTACGGCCAGCAACGGCGGCTGGAGATTGCCCGCTGCATGGTGACCGAGCCGAAACTGCTGATGCTGGATGAGCCGGCTGCGGGCCTGAACCCATCAGAAACCCGCGACCTCAATCAGCTGATCGTCAGCCTGAAAGAGGATTACAACGTCTCGGTGGTGCTCATCGAACACGACATGAGCCTGGTCATGGACATTTCCGACCGCATCAACGTCATCAATCAGGGGCGCCCCCTGGCCAGTGGCACGCCGGACGAAATCCGCAACAACGATGACGTCATCAAAGCGTATCTGGGTGAGGCCTGAACCATGTCAATGTTAGTACTTGAGGATGTCCATACCCACTATGGCAAGATCGAAGCGCTCCACGGGGTATCCGTGGAGGTCAACAAAGGGGAGATCGTTTCACTGATTGGTGCCAACGGTGCCGGCAAAACCACCTTGCTGATGACCGTATGCGGAAGCCCCCAGGCCAGCTCTGGCCGGGTCATTCTGGAAGGACGGGACATTACCCGGGATCCCACCGCCAGCATCATGCGGTCGGGTATCGCCATTGTGCCCGAAGGCCGGAGGGTGTTCTCCGGCCTGACGGTGGAAGAAAACCTCCACATGGGCGGATTTTTCAACACCAAAGCGGAGATCCGCAAAAGCCAGGATCATGTGTACGACCTGTTTCCGCGACTCAAGGAGCGGGAGCACCAGCGTGCCGGCACCATGTCCGGGGGCGAGCAGCAGATGCTGGCGATTGGCCGCGCGCTGATGAGCAAGCCCAGCATGATCATTCTGGACGAACCGTCTCTGGGGCTTGCCCCGCTGGTGATCAAACAGATCTTCGAGATCATCGGTCAGCTGCGGGAAGAGGGGATCACGGTGTTTCTGGTGGAGCAGAACGCTCACCAGGCACTGAACCTGGCAGACCGCGGCTACGTGCTGGAGACCGGCAGGATCCGCCTGCACGATACCGGGAAGAATCTGCTGGCAAACCCAGACGTGCAGAATGCCTACCTGGGCGGCTGATTCGCGCCGGAACTGGAGTCGCAGGTACCAAAAAGCCGGAGCATGCAGCCATGCTCCGGCTTTTTGTTCTGGCACATCCGAGCGCGATTACTTAACGCTCTTGATGGTGCCCTTGTAACCTTCCACGGTCACGTCGATGGTGCCGTACACCAGGTAATCGTTCTTCTTGACGGTGTAACGCGGCGCCACAATGACGTCTGCGCCAGACGCAGAGATGGCATTGAAAGCGGCAGCGGACTTGACCGAAGCCACCGGATCCAGACCACCCAGACCGAACGCGCTGCCGCCGCCGTTACCGTATTCCATACCATCGGCGAACTGGTTGTCGTCGCTCATGGTGAAAAACAGAACCTTGGTAGCAGAAGACTGACCGGTGATCTTCTCGCCCACTTCGATATCAGCCTTGATATCGGTGCCCACGGAACCGTTCAGGGGAACCGGGCTGGAGCTGACGTTCAGGGAAGAGCAGCCGGTCATTGCGCCGGACAGCAGCAGGCTGGATACGATAAGTGCTTTTTTCACAGATAAGACTCCATGTGTTGTGTGTAAGCCTTCATGGCCGCGCGCACTATACCGAAACGCCCTTTTTATAACAATAGTTTCATTTATGAGAATCTTAAAGACGTTTTTGGAATATGAACACGTGATCATATTTCTGCGCTTTTCGGGACAAATCAATAACTCACATCATCACACACTTGCCTTTCCGGGAATTGGACTATACTCACTTGAACGGTCAACCTGTCTCCACGGGAAATCAGTCAGGGCCGTTACCGTGCACGCGCCACCAGGGGGTGGCCGGTGCGGAAAGCGACGAGAGCTAGACCACAACAAGGAGTGGATAATGAAAAAACTGATCGCAGGTGCAATTCTTCTGGGCGCTTCATCCATGGCTTTTGCACAGCCTGGCTGTGGCGTGGGTGCCATGATCTGGAAGGGCCAGTCCGGCATTGCCCCTCACGTTCTGGCCGCAACCACCAACGGCACATTCGGTAACCAGACCTTCGGTATGACCACCGGTACGCTGGGTTGCCAGACCAACCAGTCTGTCCAGTCCATGGCGATGTACATGGACAGCAACATCGACAAGGTCGCCCGTGACATGTCTCGCGGCTCTGGCGAAAACCTCGATACCCTCGCCGTTCTTCTGGGTGTAGACGAAGCGGATCGGGATTCCTTCCGCCAGATCCTGCAGGACAACTTCGCAACCATTTTCCCCAACTCGGAAACCACCTCCGGTGAAGCCGTCGATGCCATCGTGGCGCTGCTGGAAAAAGATCAGACCCTGAGCAAATACGTAGCAGCCTGATCGCTCAATACCAAGGGAACCGGTGCACCAGGGACGGTGCACCTCCCTGCTCCAACCCATCCGCCCAACCCGGATTCGACCGACTATCCATGCGCACTACGCTCCAGTACGGGCTGGCCTTGATCTGGCTGGCATCAGGCACGCCGGTATACGCCAACCCGCTTCCCGACACAGGACAACTGCACGAACACCCCGACTGGCTGACGCTGCTCCACTACCAAAAGAACCGGTACACCAACGGTTACACCAGTCAGGCCGACGACGACGCCTTTTTCCTCAGCGATGACGGCAAACACTCACCCGAGTCGGAACTGCGGACAACCCTGGCAGCGATTTCTGCGCCCGGCGAGGGCGACGGTCATGCCCGCTGCCGTTTTCCGGCCCGGGACCGCTGGCTGAGGGAGCAACTGGCGCTGCCGGAGACGGACATTGAATGTCCGGAATACGACGACTGGAAAACGACCCTGAACACCGAAACGGTGACACTGGTGTTCGCCGCGTCTTACCTGAACAGCCCGTCGTCCATGTTTGGTCATACGTTCATCCGCCTTGACCCACCCCAGGATGACGACGAGGCCGACCTGTTGCTGGCCAACACTATCTCCTACGCTGCCGACGCCGCGGCCCACGACAGCGAAATCCTGTTCGCCTACAAGGGCATCTTTGGCGGCTATCCCGGCATCACTTCCATCAAACCCTATTACGAGATGGTACGGCTGTACTCGGACATCGAGCATCGGGACCTGTGGGAATACCAGCTCAACCTGACCCAGGACGAAGTGGACTTCATGCTCGCCCACGCATGGGAACTGAGAGACATCAATTTTGACTACTACTTCTTTGACGAGAACTGCGCTTACCGCCTGCTGGCGCTGATTGACGTGGCGCGCCCGGGCACCGACCTGCTGGATGAAGTCAGCACCCATGCCATTCCCTCGGACACCGTGCGCTGGGTGGTCGACAAGGAGCTGGTGCAGGAAGTGAAATACCGTCCCTCTGCCGCCACCAGTGTGACTCACTCCCTGAACACCTTGCCGGGGGACCACCAGACCCTCGCGTCGGCCGTGGCCAATGGCTACGTGGCGGTGGACTCGCAGGAGGTCAACCGGCTCCCCGACCGTGAGCGGGCACACCTGCTGGACGCCACCTACGACTATGTGCGCTACCAGAGCGAAGCCGACGCCTGGCCCCGGGAACACGCCGCGCCGCTGTCACACGCCCTGCTACGAACCCGCAGCCAGATCCGCGACGTTGCCGCCGCCGACAAGCCTCCAGAACCAGAGGTGCGCGACGACCAGGGCCACGACACCTTCCGCTTCAGTGTGGGCGGCGGTCGCATGGGTGAACGCAACTTCAGCCAGTTGACCCTGCGTCCGGCCTATCATGACGTATTGGACCCGCCCGCCGGCTATCGCAGTGGCGCCCAACTCCAGTTCCTGCGCCTGGACGCCCGTTATTACACCGATAACGACGAGTTGCAGATGGAACAGATCGTAGGCGTGGAAATCCGCTCCCTGTCACCCCGTACCCCCTTCTTCTCACCGCTGTCGTGGCAGGTGGGCTTCGGCGGCCGCCGCACCGACACCGAAACCGACCGCGTGTTCACACCCTACCTGGAAGGCGGTGCAGGCGGCAGCTGGATGCTGGGCGCGAAGATGCAGGCGTTCGCCCTGGCCACCGCCGACCTGGAGATCGACAACGACCTCAACAAAGGCTACGACGCCGCACCCGGCGCCGACCTGGGACTGCTGCACCAGAACAACCGCTTCAGCCTGATGGCCGGGGTAAAAACCAAAGCCTGGATCGTGGGCAACCAGCACCGCCAGGATCAACTTTACACCCGGGCCGGCTGGCACCTCGGACGGGATTTCAGTCTGTTCGGTGAATTCACCCGGGAAGACCACTACGACAGGTACCGCACCACATGGCAACTGGGACTGCACGCCTACTTCTGAAGACGCTCACAGGTATCACTCTGGCCCTGACCCTGCTGCTGCAAACCGGTTGCAGCAGCGTGTTTTTCTACCCGGACAGAGTCACCTACATCACCCCCGACCGGCTCAACCTGGAGTATGAGGACGTCCTCCTCGACACCGGCGACGGCGAAACCCTCCACGGCTGGTGGCTGCCCGCTGACGCCCCTGAGGACAGCGCCAAAGGCACCGTCTACTTTCTCCATGGTAACGCCCAGAACATCAGCAGCCACCTGATGAACGTCGCCTGGCTGCCCGGCAAAGGCTACAACGTCTTCCTCATCGACTACCGCGGCTACGGCCGCTCCACCGGCGCGCCGGACATCGAAGGCACCCTGCACGACAGCGAAACCGGCCTGCGCTGGCTGATGGCGCAGCCGCAAACCGACGGCGCCCCGGTTTACCTCCTTGGCCAGAGCCTGGGCGGCGCGCTGGGCATCGCCCTCGCCAGCGAATGGATACAGCGCAAGGAGAAGCCCGCTCTCAACGGTGTCATCCTCGACGGCACCTTCTCGGGCTTTCGCGGCATCGCCCGGGAAAAGCTGGGCAGCTTCTGGCTGACCTGGCCGTTCCAGATTCCCCTTAGCTGGACCATCACCGACAAGTACGAGGGCGTGGACCATATCGGCCGCATCAGCCCGGTGCCGTTGATGGTGATTCACAGCCAGCGAGACGGGATTATTCCGTTTCATCACGGCGAGGCGTTGTATGAGGCGGCAGAGGAGCCCAAACAGTTTCTGCCAACGGACACGCCTCATGCGGCGACGTTTGTGATTCCGGCTTATAAAGAGGTTGTTTTAGGATTCATGAGTAGGCATCGCTGAACCGGGGGACGGGGTTGCACGAGAGCAAAAAAAGCCCGCCAGACTCCGAAAAGTGGCGGGCTTTTTTGTCGGATGACGCCTACGGTTCATCCGACCTACCTGAAGGGGTAAACCTTAGTCAGAGAAATCAGTGGGCTGATCGCCTTCCTTGATTTCTTTCATGGACAGCTTCACGCGACCACGGTTGTCCACATCCAGCACCTTGACCAGAACTTCCTGACCTTCGCTCAGCACGTCAGTCACGTTCTCGATGCGTTGATCGGAGATCTGGGAAATGTGCACCAGACCGTCTTTGCCCGGCAGGATGTTCACAAAGGCACCGAAGTCCACAATGCGCTCAACGCGACCCTTGTAGATAGCGCCAACCTCGATCTCCGCCGTGATTTCCTTGACCCGGTTCACCGCCGCCTGGGCCGCTTCCTGGTTGTCTGCGTAGATCTTCACGTTGCCGTCGTCATCCAGATCAATGGAAGCACCGGTCTCGTCACAGATCGAACGGATCATCGAGCCGCCCTTACCGATCACGTCACGGATCTTCTCTGGATTGATCTTGATGGTGGTGATGCTCGGCGCACGGGCAGACAGCTCGGCACGTGGCTCGGAAATCACCTTGTTCATCTCGTCAAGGATGTGCAGACGCGCGGCATGGGCCTGCTCAAGTGCCAGCTCCATGATCTCGTCGGTGATACCGTTGATCTTGATATCCATTTGCAGGGCGGTCACACCCTCTTTGGTACCGGCAACCTTGAAGTCCATGTCGCCCAGGTGATCTTCATCACCCAGGATGTCGGTCAGAATCGCGAACTTGTCGCCTTCCTTGACCAGACCCATAGCAATACCGGCCACCGGCGCCTTGATCGGCACACCGGCATCCATCAGCGCGAGACTGGAACCACAAACCGACGCCATGGAGCTGGAGCCGTTGGATTCAGTGATCTCAGACACCGCACGAATCGCGTACGGGAATTCTTCCAGCGTCGGCATGACTGCCAGCACGCCACGCTTGGCCAGGCGACCATGGCCCACTTCACGACGGCCCGGCGTACCCACACGGCCCGCTTCACCAACCGAGTACGGAGGGAAATTGTAGTGGAACAGGAACGGGTCCTTGCGCTCGCCTTCCAGCGCGTCAATGATCTGCACGTCGCGGGAGGTACCCAGCGTAGTGGTCACGATAGCCTGGGTCTCACCACGGGTGAACAGCGCCGAACCGTGCACGCTGGGCAACACACCCACTTCGATCTGGATCGGGCGCACGGTCTTGGTGTCACGGCCATCGATACGCGGCTTGCCGTCAATCACCTGCTGACGCACAACCGACTTCTCGACCTTGCCGAAATACTTTTTCACGTCATCGGCAGAAGGCTGGCCTTCTTCTTCACCGGCCAGCTTCTCAACCAGCGCCGACTTGATCTCGCCCAGACGCGCATAACGCTCCATCTTGTCGCGGATACCATACGCTTCTTCAATCGCCGCAGACGCTTCCGCTTTGACCGCGCTCATCAGCTCGGTGTTTTCGACAGCCGGCTGCCAGTCCCAACGGGGCTTACCGGTTTCAGCGGCAAATTCCTTGATGGCAGTAACGGCAACCTGCATTTCCTGGTGAGCGTACAGAACAGCACCCAGCATCTGGTCTTCGGTCAGGCCCTTGGCTTCGGATTCAACCATCAGCACCGCGTCTTCAGTACCGGCAACCACCATGTCCAGCAGTGAGGATTGCAGCTCTTCGAAGGTCGGGTTCAGAAAGTAGCCACGCTCGTTGGTGTAGCCAACGCGGGAGGCGCCGATCGGGCCGTCAAACGGAATACCGGAGATGGACAGGGCCGCAGACGCCGCCAGCATCGCGGCAATATCCGGATCCTGGTTCTTGCTGGACGACATAACCGTGGTGATGACCTGAACTTCGTTCATGAAGCCGTTCGGGAACAGCGGACGAATCGGACGGTCGATCAGACGGGACGTCAGGGTTTCTTTCTCGGAAGGACGACCTTCACGCTTGAAGAAACCACCGGGGATTTTACCAACAGCGTAGGTCTTCTCGAAGTAGTTCACAGTCAGCGGGAAGAACGGCTGACCCGGCTTGGCTTCCTTGGCACCAACCACGGTACCCAGAACGGAAATGTCGTCGATGGTGACGAGCACAGAACCGGTTGCCTGACGGGCAATACGGCCGGTTTCCAGGGTGACGGTCTTGCCGCCGAGCTCAAAACTTTTTCTTACGGGATTCAGATCCACGGTAACTCCTGAAATTATCTTGTCCAAATTGACGCGGCCACTTCGCCCCTGCGAACCGACCGTTACCTCTGCAGGACAATGACATGTGATCTGAAGGCAACCCGTCTGAAAGCTAACAGGCTGTTGCAAAACCCCGGAGACTGAAACTGATTGCCCGAAGACAATTTCCCGGCCGGGCTTTTCAACAACCTGCTATCAATTTCGGCTTTCCATGACGACAGGGAATCCCCCGTTGATCACTGACACACTCGCTGCAGTTTTACTGATTTGAGAAAAGCACAACTGGCGGGGCACCCAAGGCACCCCGCCAGTTGGTGGCCAGTCAGCCCGGTAAAGGGCCACTGGCCGTCAGGTCGTTTGACGACCGGATTAGCGACGCAGACCAAGACGCTGGATGAGTTCCAGGTAACGGTCAGCGTTCTTACGCTTGAGGTAGTCCAGCAGCTTACGACGCTGGTTTACCATCCGGATCAGACCACGGCGGGAATGATGATCCTGCTTGTTGGTCTTGAAGTGATCCTGCAGCTTGTTGATGTTAGCGCTCAGCAGTGCCACCTGAACTTCAGGGGAACCGGTATCGCTATCAGCTTGCTGAAAATCCTTAACGATCTGTGCTTTCTCGTTGGCAGACAATGCCATAACTCACCTCATGGTTTGCGATGCTATTGAATACGGCCGAACCACGCATCTCTACAGCCCGGCTAACCGACGTCCGCGGCAATGCCCGCGTCAGCCGTTCTTCACCAGCCGGCGAGGCACCAGCTTGGTGACCTCCCCTTCCGGGAAAGCTTCTGCCAGCCCGACAAAGCGTTCATCGCCATACAGACGAACAAACCCTTCATCCAACTGGTCCGATATTCTAACTGGTTGGCCGTTAATAATCGACATCAACGCCGGCCCGCTCAGTGCCCGCTCCGGGAACATCGAAAGCGCCGCATCCGGTGCCACCAGCAAACCGTCCAGACTCTCGTCGCGCTCACGCATGGCTTCGAGCCGGTCCACAGGCACGGCATCCGCGAGCGTAAAGCCCGATGCCATGGTGCGGCGCAAGGCAATGACATGGGCACCGCAGCCGAGCGCTTCACCGATGTCCTCCACCAGCGAGCGAATGTACGTACCCTTGGTGCAGCTGACGGCAATATCCAGCTCATCTTCGCGAACATCCAACAAGGTCAGTTCGTAGATGGTCACCGGGCGCGCCGGACGCTCGATCTCGATGCCCTCGCGGGCGTATTCGTAGAGCGGGCGCCCCTTGTGCTTGAGCGCCGAGTACATCGAGGGCACCTGCTGGATGGCTCCGCGGAAACGGTCGAGAACCGGCTCCAGGGCCGCGGCATCGAGGCCGGCCGGAACCGGCTTTTGCTCAACCACGGCGCCTTCGCTGTCCCCGGTCTCCGTACGCACACCCAACCTGGCCGTGGCGATGTAGGCCTTGTCACTGTCCAGCATCATCTGGGAAAACTTGGTCGCCTCCCCGAAGCACAGCGGGAGCACCCCGGTCGCCAGCGGGTCCAACGCGCCAGTGTGGCCCGCCTTGGCCGCCCCGAACAGGCGCTTTACCTGCTGCAGAATGCCATTGGAGGTAACATCCTGCGGCTTGTCGATGACCAGGATACCGTTGACATCACGGCCTTTGCGTCGGCGACTCAAGCGTCTCGCTCCGGATCGTCCGTGGCGTCGTCTTCCCGGGACACCGCCGGCTTGTCGTTAACGGCTTCACGGATCAGGTTATCCATCCGGCGACTGTAGCCCTGCAGGGTATCGAAATGGAAGCGCAACTGCGGCATCACCCGCAGCTTCATCGCCCGCCCCACCTGGCCACGCAGGAATCCGGACGCTTTGTTCAGCGCCCCCAGGGATGCCTTGACCTCGGGAGACTCCTCGGTCAGCTCCTCGGTCGACAGCAGCGACACGTAGATATCGGCATACCCCAGATCGCGGCTCACCTTAACGGCATTCACGGTGACCATGCCGACCCGCGGGTCTTTGACCTCCCGCTGGATCAGCTGGGCCAGTTCACGCTGCATCTGATCGCCGATGCGATCAACACGACTGAACTCTCTAGGCATCAGACTTCCTTTAGGTTCAGAGGCATCACGCGCCGGTGGACTCGAGCTTGCGCTCGACTCTGACGCGATCGAACACTTCGATCTGGTCACCGACCTTGACGTCGTAGCCCTTGACGCCGATACCACACTCCATGCCGTTGCGGACCTCCGGTACGTCATCCTTGAAGCGACGCAGGGATTCCAGCTCGCCCTCGAAGATAACCACGTTGTCACGCAGGACACGGATCGGCTTGTTACGGTAAACGTTGCCCTCGATCACCATGCAGCCAGCTACCTGACCGAACTTCGGTGAGCGGAACACGTCACGCACATCGGCAATGCCCACGATATCTTCGCGGAATTCCGGTGCCAGCATGCCGGTCAGGGCCGCTTTCACGTCATCAATCAGGTTGTAGATGATGCTGTAGTAGCGAAGATCCAGACCTTCCTGCTCCACCAGACGCTTCGATGCGGTATCCGCACGAACGTTGAAGCCGAAGATGACCGCGTTGGTTGCCATGGCCAGGCTCACATCCGTCTCGGCAATACCACCGACACCGGAGGATACGATCTTGACCTGGACCTCGTCGTTGCCCAGATCCTGAAGCGCCTTGATGATGGCTTCCAGGGAACCACGAACATCGGTTTTCAGGACCACGTTGAGGGTTTTCACCTCGTCCTTGCCCATGTTCTCAAACAGGTTCTCGAGCTTGGCCGCCTGCTGACGCTGCAAGCGCTGCTCGCGCTCACGGGTCTGACGGAACTCCGCCAGCTCTTTCGCCTTGCGCTCGTCCGCAACCGCGAAGAACTCGTCACCGGCATCCGGCGTGCCGTTCAGGCCAAGAATCTCCACTGGAATGGACGGACCAGCTTCCTTACTGGGCTTGCCCGCTTCGTCCGTCATGGCGCGCACCTTACCGAAGTAGGAACCCGCGACCACCATGTCACCCTGACGCAGGGTACCGTTCTGTACCAGCACGGTGGCTACGGAGCCACGGCCACGTTCCAGGCTGGACTCGACCACCACACCCTTCGCCGGGGCGTCCGGAGAGGCCTCGAGCTCGAGGATTTCGGCCTGCAACACCAGCGCTTCCAGCAGGTTGTCGATACCTTCACCGGTGTGCGCGGAGACCGGCACGAACTGAACGTCACCGCCCCAGTCTTCCGGAATGACTTCCAGCGCCGCCAGTTCGTTCTTGATGCGGTCAGGATCGGCTTCTTCCTTGTCCATCTTGTTGATGGCCACCACGATCGGCACACCGGCGGAACGGGCATGTTGCACCGCTTCCTTGGTCTGCGGCATCACGCCGTCGTCAGCAGCAACCACCAGCACCACAATATCGGTGCACTGGGCGCCACGGGCGCGCATCGCGGTGAATGCCGCGTGGCCCGGGGTATCGAGGAACGACACCATGCCGTGATCGGTTTCCACGTGATAGGCACCGATGTGCTGGGTAATGCCACCGGACTCACCGGAAGCCACCTTGGTGCGACGGATGTAATCCAGCAACGAGGTTTTACCGTGGTCAACGTGACCCATCACACTGACGACCGGAGCGCGCTTGGCCTTCTCCTTGCCCTCGAAGGAGAATTCGCTCAGAACCTCCTCCTCGAACGCATCCTCGCTGACCAGCTTCGGGGTATGCCCCAGCTCTTCGGTCACCAGAACGGCGGTTTCCTGGTCCAGTGCCTGGTTGATGGTGGCCATGACGCCCATACCCATCAGTGTCTTGATTACGTCTGCCGACTTGACTGCCATTCTCTGGGCAAGGTCGCCAACCGTAATGGTCTCGGGAATCTGTACTTCTCTAACCATTGGTTTGGTCGGTCTCTCAAAGGCGTGGCGTTTCTCTTTCGGTTTCTTCTTCGCACGCAGCGGCTTGCGCAGCGTGGTGTCTTCCTCGTCCTCGCTGATGATCAGCGGTTCGTCAACCGGGCGGCTGCGGGGTCCGCGATGGCCCGCCGACTTTTTCTTCGGCTTACCCTCGTCCGGCTCATCACCGCGCTCACGCACTTTTTCTTTCTTTTTCTTCGGCTTGCGGTCTTTGCCCTCGCCCTCTTCAGGCGGCGGAATCGGCATATCTTCCGGAGCCGGAATCGTGACTTCTTCCTCTTTCTTCGCGGCCTTGGCTGCGGGCTTCTCTTCCGCCGGCGCCTGGTCGGCGACCGTTTCTTCTGCTGGAGAGGTCGCCTGCGTTTCCGCCTGCGGTGCCTGCTCCGCGGTCACCTGCGGCGCTTCTTCAGCCACCGGTTGCGTCGCCGGAGTCTCAACGGCTGCTTCTTCCGCTTTAGCCGCGTCGGCTTCCGGGGCCAGTTCAGCACGCTTGATGTACGTGCGGCGCTTACGAACTTCTACGTTTACGGTTTTGGCGCGGCCAGCTTTCAGAGTGGTGGTGGTTTTACGCTTCAGAGTAATCTTGTTGGGCTCTGCGTTTGTATCACCGTGATTCTTTCTCAGATAAGCCAGCAACTGCTGCTTCTCATCGCTAGAGACAGCATCGTTCTCGGAACGGGCTTGCAGCCCGGCCTCAACGATCTGCTTCAGCAAACGATCCACGGGAGCGCCTACGTCTGCGGCCAGTTGTTTTACCGTTACTTCAGCCATACAGGTCCTCCTCCCGAATTAAGCCTGGTCTTCAAACCAGGGGGCGCGCGCAGTCATAATTAATTGGCCTGCGCGCTCTTCATCCATACCTTCAATTTCGAGCAGATCATCAACTGACTGCTCGGCGAGATCTTCCATGGTACGAACACCGATACCCGCCAACTTGAAGGCGAGACTGCGGTCCATACCGTCCATGCTGAGAAGATCTTCCGCGGGCTCCGAGCCTTCAAGCGCCTCTTCGCTGGCCAGGGCCTGATTCAACAGGACATCCTTGGCACGGCGGCGCAACTCGGTGACGGTGTCTTCGTCGAACCCGTCGATGGCCAGCATTTCTTCCATGGGGACGTACGCCACTTCCTCAATGGACGTAAACCCTTCTTCGATCAGTACGCCGGCAAACTCCTCATCCACATCCAGATTGCTGGTAAAATGCTCGAGCAGGCGGTTGTATTCCTGCTCCTGACGCTCACCCGCTTCCTCTTCCGTCATTACGTTCAGAGTCCAGCCGGTCAGCTCGGTGGCCAGGCGCACATTCTGGCCATTTCGGCCGATGGCCTGGGCGAGATTATCTTCCGCTACGGCCACTTCCATGGTGTGACCGTCTTCGTCCATCACGATGGAGGCGACTTCGGCGGGTGCCATGGCGTTGATCACCAGCTGCGCGGGATTGTCGTCCCACAGCACGATATCAACCCGTTCACCGCCCAGTTCGTTGGACACGGCCTGTACACGGGAGCCCCGCATACCGACACAGGCGCCCACCGGATCAATACGGCGGTCGTTGGTTTTCACCGCGATCTTGGCCCGGGAGCCCGGATCCCGGGCAGCGCCACGAATCTCGATCAGCTCCTCGGCGATTTCAGGTACTTCGATACGGAACAGTTCGATCAGCATCTGCGCATCGGTGCGGCTGAGAATCAGCTGCGGACCACGGTGATCGGTCCGGATCTCCAGCAACAGGGAGCGAACGCGATCGCCCATGCGGAAGGTCTCGCGTGCAATCAGATGCTCGCGGGGTAGCAGCGCTTCGGCGTTGGCGCCGAGATCCACAATCACGTTGTCACGGGTCACTTTCTTGACCGTTCCGGATACCAGCTCGCCCACGCGATCACGGTAGCTGTCCACGATCTTGGTGCGCTCGGCTTCGCGAACCTTCTGGAAAATGATCTGCTTCGCGGCCTGCGCACCGATACGACCGAAGGCTACCGATTCGGTTTTCTCTTCGTGGATATCACCAGGCTTCAGCGCGGTGTCAATTTCTTCCGCCTCCTGCAGTGTCAGCTCGGTGCCCAGCGCCGGTACCGCATCATTGTCCACCACCAGCCAGCGGCGGAAGGTTTCGTATTCGCCGGTGCGACGATCAATGGAGACCCGGATATCAGCCTCTTCGTCGTCGTAGCGTTTTTTGGCAGCGGTGGCGAGCGCCAGCTCGATTGCTTCAAAAATCACATCTTTCTCGACACCTTTTTCGTTCGAGACGGATTCGACCACCAGCAAGATCTCTTTACTCATTGGATTGCCCTGCCCTTAAAAATAAACTTTGCATCCACCGACTTACTCAAAAACCGGAACGATGTTGGCTTTCTCGATACTGTCGAACGGCAACAGATACTCGTGGTCGTCAACCACGATCACCACGTCGTCACCCTCCACGCCCTTGATCAGGCCCTGAAATTTGCGACGCCCCTCAAAAGCCATTCGCAGCTTCAACTGAACCTTGTGCCCGGCAAACGCCTGGTACTGTTCGGGGCGAAACAGCGGCCGGTCCATGCCCGGAGATGACACCTCCAGGGTATATTCCGTCTGGATGGGGTCTTCCACATCCATCACGCCGCTGGCTTGCCGACTGACCTTTTCACAGTCGTCTACGCCGATGCCGTTTTCCGCATCGTCGATAAAGATTCGTAGCAGGGATTCATGGCCCCGGGCGCGAAATTCAATACCCCAGAACTCGTACCCCAGGCCTTCAACCACCGGCCTCAGTATGTCTTCCAGTTGCTTTAGCTTGGCTGACAAGGTTTCGCTGTCTCCATCTCTTGATTTTCAGAACCCGAATACGTTTCGACGCCCATAAATTTCCGAACCCCGAAAACAAAAAAAGGGCTGTTTATCAGCCCTTTTTATGCACCAGGACCTGATGCGCCAGGCCCCTTAATCAAAAAGCCCCTAACGAGTGGGGCCTTTTGTTGCAAGAACTCACAGGAAACATACCCATCCAGACCGCTTCCTGCTGACAGACACCTGGCCTGTCTGGAGCCGCTTCGATAACCCGAAGCCTACCCCAATATCCGCCGGAGTATAGAGACGCCGGCAAGACTGGTCAAGGACTGACCAAAAAAAACGGCCTGGGAAATCCAAGCCGTTTTTCTTCAATATGGTGCCCAAGGCCGGACTCGAACCGGCACGGCTTTCGCCACTACCCCCTCAAGATAGCGTGTCTACCAGTTCCACCACTTGGGCAACAACCTTACTCGAGCTCGGGAAGTTCATCTGAGGGCTCCCCGCTCTCGCTTTCACTTTGCTCAACATCGGCAGGGGCAGAGGAACGGGGAGACTCCTGAACGACCGGAATACCGGCCTGTCCAGCGACTTCCGCACGCTGCTTGGCGAAGATTGCCAGTGAAAAACTCGTCACAAAAAACACAACCGCCAAAAACGTGGTCATGCGCGTCAGGAAGCTACCGCTACCCTGACTACCGAATACCGTCTGTGAGGCACCGCCGCCAAAGGCCGCGCCGGCATCAGCGCCCTTGCCCTGCTGGATCAGCACCAGACCCACCAGCGCCACGGCGATAACCACGTGCACAACGACTACCAGTGTTTCTACCCAATCCATAAAGACTCTCTAATGACTCTTGCTAATGGCTTTTACAAACCTTTAACGTTCAGGACCCGCCGGCATAGCCTGGCAGATACTCATGAAATCTGTTGCAACCAACGATGCCCCGCCGATCAACCCGCCGTCAATATCCGGCTCGGCAAAAAGCGCGGCTGCATTATCCGCTTTTACACTGCCGCCGTAAAGCAGGGAAATGGCTTCGGCTGGCGCACCCATGTCGCTCAGAACGCTCCGGATAGACTGATGCATGGCCTGGGCGTCACTGGATGTAGCGGTTTTTCCCGTGCCGATGGCCCAGACGGGCTCATACGCCACCACAATCTTCTGCCACTCGCTACCCGACACATTGCCCAAACCCTTGCGAACCTGCGTGGCGACAACCTCTTCGGCCTGCCCCGCCTCACGCTCAGCCAGCGTCTCGCCGACACACACAATGGCGACAACCCCTTGCGACAACAGCTGTGTTACTTTTTCCGCAACCACAGCGTCTGTTTCAGCGAACAGTTGTCTGCGTTCAGAGTGTCCTACCAGCGCGTAGCGGCACCCGCAGTCTCTGGCCATCGCCGCTGACACCTCACCGGTGTAGGCTCCGGAATCCCAACGGGCCACGTTCTGCACGCCGACTGCAATCTGCGCACCCGCCAGAGACGTCACATCCCCGATATACAGGGCGGGAGGAATAATAACAGCCTCCACACCATTATCAAGCGACGGCAACTCTGACCGGACATAGCCCACCAGGTTTTCCACCAGGTCTCTCGACCCGTTCATTTTCCAGTTTCCGGCTACGATCTTACGGCGCATAACAGCCCCCATATGCAAGGGAGGGCGCACTATACAGCAGTCCACCCGACCAGACAACACTCCCGCGCCAGTTACTCAGCTGCGGGAGTTCTCGACAACTGCCGCCAGCTCTTCCGCTATGCGGTTGATTTCGGACGCATCCTGCCCTTCCGTCATGACCCGGATCAGCGGCTCCGTGCCAGAGGCCCGCAGCAACACCCGACCAGTCTTCCCGAGGTGCGACTCCGCTTTGTGCACGGCGCTGACAATGTCTTCCCGTGACAACGGATCGAAGCGTTTGGCGACCCGCACATTGATCATCGTCTGCGGCAACTTGCTCATGCCCTTACGGACCTCGGCGAGAGTCTTGCCCGTGCGCCGCACCGAGAGCAACACCTGCAGCGCGGACACAATGCCGTCGCCAGTAGATGTGCAGTCCCGGATCACCATATGGCCAGAACCCTCGCCGCCGAGCAACCAGCCATTTTGCAACAGCCGCTCCATGACGTAGCGATCCCCCACCTTGGCGCGCTCGAAATCAATGCCCTGCTCCCGCAGAGCCAGTTCCACTCCCAGGTTGGTCATCAGGGTGCCGACCACGCCACCATTCAGAGTGCCGGCGGCATGGCGCTGGGTGGCAATAACGAAGAGCAGCTCATCGCCGTCCACTTCTGTACCATCGCCATCTACCATGAGCACGCGATCCCCGTCACCGTCAAAGGCAATACCCAGGTCGGCTTTCTTTTCCAGCACCGTTTGCTTGAGCGCGTCCAGATGGGTAGACCCGACATCCTTGTTGATATTCAGCCCGTCCGGGTCGGCCCCAATTGTCGACACCTTCGCACCCAACTCACGAAACACCTTCGGGGCAACGTGGTAGGTGGCGCCGTGAGCACAATCAAGGACGATATGGAGGCCCTCGAGAGTGAACTCGTTGGGCACCGTACTCTTACAGAATTCCACGTACCGGCCCGGCGCGTCGTCCACCCGCGACGCCTTACCCAGATCTGACGACTCACACACCCGGATAGGCTCGTCCAACCAGCGCTCAATCTCCGACTCCAGGGCATCGTCGAGCTTGGTGCCGTTGGCGGAGAAAAACTTGATGCCGTTGTCATAATGGGGGTTGTGGGAGGCGCTGATCACAATGCCCGCTGATGCACGAAACGTACGGGTGAGGTAGGCGATGGCCGGCGTGGGCATCGGCCCGAGCAGCTTCACATCCACGCCCGCCGCGGATAAACCTGCCTCCAGCGCGGATTCGAACATGTAGCCGGAGATCCGCGTGTCCTTGCCGATCAACACACTGTTGCGCTGACCGGCACGCTTGAAGGCCTGACCGGCCGCCCAACCCAGATGCAGCATGAATTCGGGGGTAATAGGGTGCTCACCCACACGGCCTCGGATGCCGTCTGTGCCAAAATATTTTCTGTCGGTCATCGACCTGCCTCCTTCATCGCCGCCACCACACGGACAGCGTCTGCGGTTTCCCTGACGTCGTGGGCGCGAATAATCGATGCGCCCTTCATAGCCGCTATTGTCGCGGCAGCAAGACTTGCGGGCAACCGTTCATTCACGTCATGCCCGGTGATTTGGCCCAGCATGCTTTTTCGGGAAATCCCCACCAGCAGCGGATGACCCAGTATGTGCAGCTGCTCCAGCGACGCCAGCAACTCGATATTGTGCTCGAGGCGCTTGCCGAACCCGAAGCCCGGATCCAGGATGATGTGCTCAGACCGAACTCCGGCCGCTTCGACCACGCGCATGCGCTCGGTCAGGAAAGAACTGACGTCGCGGCGCACGTTCCGGTAGGCGGGATTGTCCTGCATGGAGTCCGGCTCGCCCTGAATGTGCATCAGACACACGGGAATATCGGCTGCGGCGGCGGCCTCCGGCGCACCGGCGCGCTGCAGCGCCCGCACATCGTTGATCATACCGGCGCCCAACCTCGCGGCCTCTGCCATCACCTCAGGCGCGCTGGTGTCGACTGAGATAATGGTATCCAGCTCGCGGGCAATCGCCTCGACGACCGGGCAGACCCGGTCGAGCTCCTCGGCCACGGACACCGGTTGCGCTCCCGGCCGGGTGGACTCGCCACCCACATCGATAAAGGTTGCACCATCGGCCACCATTTCACGGGCACGGGCCAGCGCGGCATCCGGCGCGTTGAACCTACCGCCGTCGGAAAAGGAGTCCGGGGTGACATTGAGTATGCCCATCACGTAGCAACGGGACATGGTCAGCATCCGACCGGCAAAGTTGATCTCCATAGCCAACCCTTGTGAATCTGCACAAATACAAACGCCGCCCCTGGAGGGGCGGCGCAGTCAATTCAAACTAATATCTTCGCGGCGTGGACTCAGTGCTCGCCGGCTGGGCGCCCAACGCCCGGCTGCTTGCCGTCGTCCGAGTTTCGCGGTGCCGGCGCGGCCTCTGGCTCTTCCGCTGATACACCACCAGTCGGCCCGCTGTCACCCCAGCCTTTCGGCGGGCGGGGTACCCGACCTTCCATGATGTCGTCAATCTGGAAGCGATCGATGGTTTCGTACTTCATCAACGCATCTGCCATCAGGTCCAGCTTGTCACGGTTATCCACCAGCAGCTGCTTGGCCTTCTCGTAGCACTCATCAATGATGTTGCGAACTTCTTCATCGATGCGCTGAGCCGTCTCCGGCGAGTACACCGTCTGGCTTTGCCCGGCGGAACGACCAAGAAACGGCTCTTCGCTGTCGGTGTCGTACTGCAGCGGACCCAGCTTCTCGGACAAACCCCAGCGGGTGACCATATTACGGGCCAGACTGGTGGCACGCTCAATGTCGTTGGACGCTCCGGTAGTGACACCATCGAAGCCCAGGGTCAGTTCTTCCGCAATTCGGCCACCGAACAGGCTGCAAATGGAGCTGGTAAGGAACCGCTTACTGTGACTGTACTTGTCCTCTTCCGGCAGGAACATGGTCACGCCCAGAGCCCGTCCGCGGGGAATGATGCTGACCTTGTAGACCGGGTCGTGCTCCGGCGTCAGACGACCCACAATGGCGTGGCCGGACTCGTGATACGCGGTGTTCCGCTTTTCTTTCTCGCTCATCACCATGGACTTGCGCTCGGCGCCCATCATGATCTTGTCTTTGGCGAGCTCGAATTCTTCCATCGATACCAGGCGCTGGTTACGACGCGCCGCGAACAGGGCGGCCTCGTTCACCAGGTTGGCCAGGTCAGCGCCGGAGAAACCCGGGGTGCCGCGGGCAATCAGCGCCGGCTCAACACCATCCGAGAGCGGCACTTTCTTCATGTGCACCTTGAGAATCTGCTCGCGGCCGATGATGTCCGGCAGGCCAACCACGACCTGGCGGTCAAAACGACCGGGGCGCAGCAGCGCGGGGTCCAGAACATCCGGACGGTTGGTGGCGGCGATTACGATAACGCCCTCGTTACCCTCAAAGCCGTCCATCTCAACCAGCAACTGGTTCAGTGTCTGCTCGCGCTCGTCGTGACCGCCGCCCATGCCGGCGCCACGATGACGGCCAACCGCATCAATCTCGTCAATAAAGATGATGCAGGGGCTCTGTTTCTTGGCCTGCTCGAACATGTCGCGAACCCGGGATGCGCCAACGCCCACGAACATCTCCACGAAGTCCGAACCGGAGATCGAGAAAAACGGCACTTTGGCTTCGCCGGCAATGGCCTTGGCCAGCAACGTCTTCCCGGTACCCGGCTGACCGACCATCAATACACCTTTGGGGATGCTGCCGCCGAGACGCTGGAACTTGCTCGGATCGCGCAGGAAATCCACCAGCTCCTTGACGTCTTCCTTGGCCTCATCAACACCCGCCACGTCGGCAAATGTCGTCTTGATCTGATCCTCGCTCATCAGCCGAGCCTTGCTCTTGCCGAACGACATGGGGCCTTTGCCACCGCCACCGCCCTGCATCTGTCGCATGAAAAACACGAACAGCGCGATGATGATCAGAATCGGGAAAGCAGCAACAAGCAACTGGGTCCAGAGGCTCTGGCGTTCTGGCTCTTTGCCGATCACTTCCACCTGGTTGGCGAGCAGATCGTCCATCAGCTTGTTGTCAGCAATCTGCGGGCGGATGGTCTGAAACTGCGACCCGTCGCCACGCGTGCCCTGAATTTGCAGGCCGTCGATGGTCACCTGACGGACCTGTCCGTCCTGCACCATCTCGACAAACTGCGAGTAGTTGAGCTGTTGACCGCTGGTGGTGGGAGAGAAATTCTGAAACACCATCAGCAGTACGGCGGCTATGATTAGCCAGAGAACCAGATTTTTTGCCATATCGTTCAAGGATCGTCACCTGTGAATTGAAAGGTTGACCGTGTTCAGGGAAACCTTTTCGAACACCTTACACCAATTGTACGCCCATCCACCAGAATCAGCCCATCCGTATCTGCCACCGGCCTGCGCCGGCCAACGCTCTCCGTGCGCGATATCACCGATCTGGCTTGCCGGGACTGCTGTCTTAGGCAGTAACGCATTGGCCCTACCACTCATATTGGGCGCCCATACCGAAATTACAATGTCTTGCTGTCATTCTCTATTGCCGGAGGACACGCGCAAGCCACCCTGCCAAAGAACCCCTCGATACGTGGTATTGGCCATTTCTCCGCCGTGCCGATCTGTTACAATCCGCCGATTATACGATTGCAGCGGCCGCCGCGCCGCTGACGTTTTGTTAATTGCATCCATTAAGAGATTACATCATGAGCCTTTCACCGGAACAGCGACGGGAATACCGGGGCATTGCCCACAACCTGAAACCCGTCATCATTGTTGGCGACAAGGGGCTGTCGGAAGGACTTCAGGAAGAACTGGAGCGTGCCCTCAACGACCACGAGCTGATCAAGGTCAAGGTTGCCAGCACCGACCGCGAGGTTCGCCAGGAAGCCATCACCGAGCTTTGCAAGGCGTCGGGGGCGGAACTGGTGCAGACCATCGGCAAAATTGCGGTGATCCTGCGTCGGGCGAAAAAACCCAATCCGAAGCTCTCCAACCTGCTGCGCAACAAGCAGTAAATCGACGGATTGCCCGGGCGGGGAACAAAAAAGCCGGCTGTGAACACCACAGCCGGCTTTTTTAATGCGCGGAGCGAACCCCGGCCCGAGTCACACGTACTCGACTTCCTCGATTTCATACTCCACCGTGCCGGACGGCACGCGGATGGCAACCACGTCGCCCTCACTCTTGCCGACCAGGGCACGAGCAATGGGTGAGGAAATGGACAGTTTGCCGGACTTGATGTCAGCCTCATCTTCACCAACGATCTGGTAAACCACCTGCTCATCGGTGTCCATGTTCAGCAAATGCACCGTGGTGCCGAAGATCACCTTGCCGGTGTTCTCAATCGTGGTGACGTCGATCACCTGCGCTGCCGACAGCTTGCCCTCGATCTCCTGGATGCGGCCCTCAATAAAGCTCTGCTGTTCACGCGCCGCGTGGTACTCAGCGTTCTCTTTCAGATCGCCATGCTCACGGGCGTCGGCAATGGCCGCAATCACCCGCGGACGATCCTCGGACTTGAGCTTCTGAAGTTCTGCGCGAAGACGGGATTCACCCAGCTTCGTCATGGGTACTCTGTCAGCCATAATCTTACTTTCCTGCGTGTAGATCCTGGAGGCGACGAACCGTGCGCTCCGGGCCGAATTTGATGGCCCGGCAGAAAGCTTCGCCACCTGCCAGCGTCGTTGTATAGGTCACTTTGGTCTGCAAGGCGGACTGGCGAATCTGCGCCGAGTCAGAAATGGCCTTGCGCCCTTCGGTGGTGTTGATAATCAGCTGAACCTGACCGTTCTTGATGGCATCCACAATGTGCGGACGACCTTCACGGACCTTGTTCACGCGCTCAACCTCAATGCCGGCTTCTTTCAGGGCCTTGGCGGTACCGGTGGTGGCAATCAGCTTGAACCCGGCATCCACCAGATCCTGCGCCACCCGGGCAGCGCCGGGCTTGTCCACATCACGCACCGACATGAACGCAGTACCCTTGCCAGGCAACCGCTCACCAATGGCCAACGCAGCCTTGGCAAAGGCTTCATCGAAGCTGTCGCCCAGCCCCATGACTTCACCGGTGGATTTCATTTCCGGGCCAAGGATCGGATCCACCGCCGGGAACTTGTTGAACGGGAACACCGACTCCTTCACTGCGTAGTAGGTCGGCACGATCTCTTTGGTGAAACCCTGCTCGGCGAGCGATTTGCCGGCCATGACCCGGGCAGCCACTTTCGCCAGCGACACGCCGATGGCCTTGGATACGAAGGGTACCGTACGGGACGCGCGCGGATTCACCTCGATCACGTAGATCTTGCCATCCTGCCACGCCAGCTGCACGTTCATCAGGCCAATTACATCAAGCTCGATAGCCATCTTGCGCACGGCTTCACGCATCTCGTCCTGCACGTCTTTCGACAGCGTGTAGGGCGGCAGCGAACAGGCAGAGTCACCGGAATGCACGCCGGCCTGCTCGATGTGCTGCATGATGCCGCCAATAACCACATCCTTGCCGTCGGAAATGGCGTCAATGTCCACCTCGATGGCGGCATTCAGGAAGTGGTCAAGCAGCACCGGGCTGTCGTTGGATACCAGCACGGCGTTGCGCATGTAGCGTACCAGCTCGGCTTCGTCGTAAACGATCTCCATGGCGCGGCCACCCAGCACGTAAGACGGGCGCACCACCAGTGGATAACCGATTTCCCGCGCCGCCAGAATGCCTTCCTCGTGACTGCGTACGGTGGCATTTTCCGGCTGCAGCAGCCCCAGGCGGGTGATCATCTGCTGGAAACGCTCGCGGTCCTCGGCGCGGTCGATCGCGTCCGGGCTGGTACCGATGATCGGTACGCCCGCCGCTTCCAGACCCCGGGCCAGCTTCAGGGGCGTCTGGCCTCCGTACTGGACAATCACACCCTTGGGCTTTTCGACGTTGATGATTTCCAGCACGTCTTCCAGCGTGATTGGCTCGAAGTAAAGGCGATCGGAGGTGTCGTAGTCGGTGGACACGGTCTCCGGGTTGCAGTTGATCATGATGGTTTCGTAGCCGTCCTCACGCATGGCCAGGGCAGCGTGAACACAGCAGTAATCAAACTCGATACCCTGACCGATGCGGTTGGGACCGCCACCAATCACCACGATCTTGTCGCGGTCAGAGACGTCGGCCTCGCACTCTTCTTCATAGGTGGAGTACATATACGCGGTGTCAGAAGCGAATTCCGCAGCGCAGGTGTCCACCCGTTTGTAAACTGGACGGATGCCCAGATCGTGACGCAGCTTGCGCAGGCTGACCTCGGAAATGCCCAGCAACTTGGCCAGGCGGCCGTCCGAGAAGCCCTTGCGCTTGAGGCGGAACAGGGCATCGCGGTCGATATCGGCCTTGCCGGCCGACTTCAGGGCCTGCTCCTCACGGATCAGGTCCTCAATCTGCACCAGGTACCAGGGGTCAACGTGGGTGTTGTTGAAGACCTCCTCGACGGTCATACCGGCACGGAAGGCGTCACCGATGTACCACAGGCGCTCGGCCCCGGGCACATTGAGCTCCTGGGTCAGGGTTTCCTGGCCGTCGGTGGTATCCAGCTCCACCTTCTCCTCGAAGCCTTCGGAACCCACTTCCAGGCCACGCATGGCTTTCTGCAGGGATTCCTGGAAAGTACGGCCAATGGCCATGACCTCACCCACGGATTTCATCTGGGTGGTCAGACGGGCATCGGCCTGGGGGAACTTCTCGAAGGTGAAACGCGGAATCTTGGTAACCACGTAATCGATGCTGGGCTCGAACGACGCTGGGGTGACCCCGCCGGTAATTTCGTTGCGCAGCTCGTCGAGGGTATAGCCCACCGCCAGCTTGGCCGCGACCTTGGCGATCGGGAAGCCGGTGGCCTTGGAAGCCAGGGCCGAGGAACGGGACACCCGCGGGTTCATCTCGATCACTACCATACGGCCGGTATCCGGATTGATACCGAACTGCACGTTGGAACCGCCGGTTTCCACCCCGATTTCACGCAGAACCGCCAGCGAGGCATTCCGCATGATCTGGTATTCCTTGTCGGTCAGGGTCTGGGCCGGCGCCACGGTGATGGAGTCACCGGTGTGCACGCCCATGGCGTCGAAGTTCTCGATGGCGCAGACGATGATGCAGTTGTCATTGCGGTCGCGGACAACCTCCATCTCATATTCTTTCCAGCCGATCAGGGACTCGTCGATCAGCAACTCGTTGGTCGGTGACAGGTCGAGACCGCGGGTACAGATCTCCTCGAACTCGTCGCGATTGTAGGCGATACCGCCACCGGAGCCACCCATGGTGAACGAGGGCCGGATGATGCACGGGAAGCCGATATCGTCGGACGCAGCCCAGGCTTCCGCCATGGTGTGCACGATGGTCGCACGCGGGCATTCCAGACCGATCTTTCTCATGGCCTTGTCGAAGCGGTCCCGGTCCTCGGCCTTGTCGATGGTGTCGGCGTTGGCACCGATCATTTCCACGCCGTGCTTTTCCAGTACGCCGTGCTTTTCAAGATCCAGCGCGCAGTTCAGCGCGGTCTGGCCGCCCATAGTGGGCAGCAGTGCGTCGGGCTGCTCTTTCTCAATGATTTTTTCGACGGTTTTCCAGGTGATCGGCTCGATGTAGGTGGCGTCGGCCATCACCGGGTCGGTCATGATGGTTGCCGGGTTGGAGTTAACCAGGATGACCCGGTAACCCTCTTCCCTCAGGGCCTTGCAGGCCTGGGCTCCGGAGTAGTC
The DNA here is from genome assembly GCF_032911545.1 of Marinobacter sp. M-5. Lineage (NCBI taxonomy): Bacteria > Pseudomonadati > Pseudomonadota > Gammaproteobacteria > Pseudomonadales > Marinobacteraceae > Marinobacter > Marinobacter sp. M-5. The sequence continues at coordinate 385,176 of NZ_JAWJEK010000001.1, read as the reverse complement.
AAACTCGCACGCCTGACCGATCACGATAGGGCCGGCGCCCAGGATCAGAATGCTTTTAATGTCGGTACGTTTTGGCATCTCTAGGTAAACCTGTCAGCAACTTTTAAATTCTTGCATCGCAATGTGCGGCGCCTGTATGGCTCTTGGACCCTTCCGCGGGCCTAGCGGGCTTCCATCAACCGAATGAACTGGTCAAACAACGGTGCCACATCGTGCGGGCCCGGGCTGGCTTCAGGGTGCCCCTGGAAACTGAACGCCGGCTTGTCGGTACGGCGAATGCCTTGCAGCGAACCATCGAACAGGGACTTATGGGTCGCCTGCAGATTGTCCGGCAGACTGGCTTCGTCCACGGCAAACCCGTGATTCTGACTGGTAATCATCACCGTGCCATCGGCGAGATCCTGCACCGGGTGGTTGGCTCCGTGATGGCCATGACCCATTTTCACCGTTTTGGCACCGCTGGCCAGCGCCAGCAACTGGTGCCCCAGACAGATACCGAACACCGGAATGTCGGTTTCCAGCACTTCACGGATGGCGGTGATGGCGTAATCGCAGGGCTCCGGATCGCCCGGGCCGTTGGACAGGAACACACCGTCGGGATTCATCGCCAGCACCTCGGCGGCCGGCGTCTGTGCCGGTACCACCGTGATGTCGCAGCCGCGGGCCGCCAGCATGCGCAGGATGTTGAGCTTGACGCCATAGTCCCACGCCACCACCTTGAACCGAGCCTCGCTGCGCTCACCGTACCCTTCGCCCAGGGTCCACTCGCTCTGACTCCAGCCCCAGGCCTTGTCGGAACTGACTTCTTTCGCCAGATCCATGCCCTTCAGGCCCGGGAAGGCGTTCGCCAATTCCAGCGCCCGCTCGGCGGTGGCGCCCTCGCCTGCCACCACGGCACCGTTCTGGGAACCTTTGTCACGGAGGATGCGCGTCAGGCGACGGGTGTCGATGTCTGCAATGCCTACAATGTTGTTGCTGCGCAGGTACTCGTCAAGGGTGCCGGTGCTGCGCCAGTTGCTCGCAATCAGCGGCAGGTCGCGAATGATCAGGCCCGCAGCCTGGACACGATCCGATTCCACATCCTCCTCGTTCACACCGGTGTTGCCGATGTGCGGGTAGGTCAGGGTGACAATCTGGCGGGAATAGGACGGATCGGTCAGGATTTCCTGGTAACCGGTCATGGCGGTGTTGAACACCACTTCGCCGCTGGTCTCTCCCTCAGCGCCAATGGCGGTGCCGTAAAACAGGCTTCCGTCTGCGAGTGCAAGGATTGCAGGTGTGCTCAAGGCTTGTATCCTCATCGAGTGGCGTAGAAGTTCGTCACGAACAGGAACGCAAGCGCAAATTCAGGTTGCAAAAAAGCGAGACAGAGTCGTAACCCGGTCCCGCTTTTTTTTGAAACTTTTTCAAAACTACGCTTGGTGCAGTTAAACCGCCTTATTGTAAAAACATTGGCGCTTTATGTCCACGAGTAGCACAGCTTATTTCAAGTCCAGAACGTCCTGCATGTCGTAGAGCCCGGCCGACTTGCCCTGCAGCCACAGTGCAGCCCGCATCGCGCCCTTGGCGAAGGTCATACGACTGCTGGCCTTGTGAGTCACCTCTATGCGCTCGCCCTCAGTGGCAAACAGTACGGTATGATCACCCACAACATCCCCGGCGCGAATGGTTTCGAAGCCGATTTCCTGGCGGGTGCGCTCGCCGGTGAAACCTTCGCGACCGTAGACAGCGCAGGCCTTCAGATCGCGACCAAGGGCGTCGGCCACCACTTCGCCCATGCGCAGCGCTGTGCCGGAGGGCGCGTCCTTCTTGTGGCGGTGATGGGCCTCGATGATTTCCACATCGTAGTCATCCCCCAGCGCTGCTGCTGCCGTGCGTAGCAGGTTCAGCACCACGTTCACCCCGACACTCATGTTGGGCGCAAACACCACCGGGGTGGATTCCGCGGCGACCGCCAGCTGCGCCTTCTCAGCATCGGTCATGCCGGTGGTACCGATAACGATCATCTTGCCGTTGGCCTTGCAGAACTCGGCATTCTCCAGGGTCAGATCCGGGAAAGTGAAATCGACGAGCACGTCGAAATCGTCCTTCACCTCGGCCAGACTGCCGGCCATGGCAACACCGGTTTTGCCTAGGCCGGTCATTTCGCCGGCGTCAGCGCCGATCAATGAACTTCCGGGCTCAACAACCGCCGCGCCCAGCTCGAGACCCTCGGTGCCGTCAACGGCTTCAATCAGCACTTTACCCATGCGCCCGGCGGCGCCGATGATTGCTACCCTCATGGTCTCCGTCCTCAGAATTTCATTTCGTCAAAGAAGCTTTTCACACCCTCAAACCAGGAGGTTTTTTTCGGGGCATGGTGCGTGCCGTTGGTGCCATCCAGGGTTTCCTGGAACTCTTCCAACAGCTCTTTCTGCCGCTTGGTCAGGCTCACCGGAGTCTCCACCATCACCCGGCACAACAGATCCCCGGCGGGACCACCACGCACCGGGCTGACACCCTTGTTGCGCAGGCGGAACAGTTTACCGGTTTGCGTTTCAGGGGGAATCTTCAGTTTGACCCGGCCGTCCAGCGTCGGCACCTCCAGCTCCCCACCGAGAGCCGCATCGACAATGCTGATGGGCACTTCACAGTAAAGGTTACGGCCATCACGGCTGAACAGCGAATGCTCACGAACCGCGACCTGCACGTAGAGGTCGCCAGGCGGCCCACCGTCCATACCCATTTCACCCTCACCGGACAGGCGAATACGATCGCCGGTGTCCACGCCGGGCGGCACCTTGACGGACAGAGTCTTTTCTTCCTGAACCCGGCCCTGGCCATGACAGACCTTACACGGATTTTTGATCACCTGACCAGAACCCCGACAGGTCGGGCACGCCTGCTGAACCGTAAAGAAACCCTGCTGCATCCGCACCTGCCCCATACCTTTACAGGTACCGCAGGTTTCCGGACGTGAGCCCTTTTCAGCGCCACTGCCTTCGCAGGTATCGCACTCCTTGTGTCCCGGTATGCGAATCTGGACGGTTTTGCCTTTGACCGCCTCTTCCAGGTCCAGCTCGAGGGTGTATCGCAGGTCCGCGCCGCGGGTGTTGCGACCACGACCACCGCCACCACCGAAGATGTCACCGAACACATCACCAAAGATATCGGAGAAGCTGCCGCCCCCGCCGCCGCCAAAGCCGCCGCCGGCCTGGCCGTCCACACCGGCATGACCGAACTGGTCGTAGGCCGCCCGCTTGGACTGATCCGCCAGGATCTCGTAGGCTTCACTCGCCTCCTTGAACTTGTTCTCGGCGTCGGCGTCGTCCGGGTTACGGTCGGGGTGATACTTCATTGCAAGCTTGCGGTACGCCCGCTTGATTTCCTTCTCGTCCGCATCCCGGGACAACCCGAGAGTCTCGTAATAATCGCGCTTGGCCATGCTTTTAAAACCCTGTTTTTAAAACGCGGAAAACGCGAGACTCATCCCGCGTTTTCCAACTGCCTGATGTACGTCAGAATTTACCGCTTTTCGTCGTCTTTGACTTCCTCGAACTCGGCGTCAACGGCGTCGTCAGAAGACTGGGCACTGGCACCCTCGCCCTCTCCGGCCGGCTGCGCCTGGTCCGCCTGATCTGCGTACATCTTCTGAGCCAGCTCGGAAGACACCTCAGTCAGCTTCTGGGTCTTGGCTTCAATGACGTCCTTGTCTGAACCGGCAAGCGCTTCTTCCAGCTCTTTCACCGAGGCTTCGATAGAATCCTTCTCACTCTCGCTCACCTTGTCGCCAGCGTCTTTCAGAGTCTTGCGTACGGCGTGCACCATGGCGTCGCCCTGGTTGCGAACCTGCACCAGCTCTTCGAACTTGCGGTCTTCCTCGGCGTTGGCCTCGGCGTCCCGCACCATCTTATCGATCTCGTCATCGTTGAGGCCGGAGGAGGCCTTGATCACGATGGACTGCTCCTTGCCGGTCGCCTTGTCTTTCGCGGACACGTTCAGGATGCCGTTGGCGTCGATATCGAAGGTGACTTCGATCTGCGGAACACCACGGGCAGCCGGCGGAATGTCGGCCAGATCAAAACGGCCCAGCGACTTGTTCTGTGCCGCCTGCTTGCGCTCACCCTGCACCACGTGGATGGTGACCGCCGTCTGGTTGTCATCCGCGGTCGAGAAGGTCTGCGACTTCTTGGTCGGGATGGTGGTGTTCTTGTCGATCAGCGGAGTTGCCACGCCACCCATGGTCTCGATACCCAGGGTCAGCGGGGTTACATCGAGCAGCAGCACGTCTTTCACGTCACCAGACAGAACCGCCGCCTGGATGGCAGCACCCATGGCTACTGCTTCGTCCGGGTTGACATCTTTACGGGCTTCTTTGCCGAAGAACTCTTTGACCTTCTCCTGCACCAGCGGCATACGGGTCTGACCGCCCACCAGGATAACCTCGTCGATCTCGGAGGCCTTCATTCCGGCATCCTGCAGCGCCACTTTGCAGGGCTCGAGGCTGCGCTGAACCAACTCTTCAACCAGCGACTCCAGCTTGGCGCGGGTCAGCTTCACGTTCATGTGCTTGGGACCGGACGCATCCGCCGTGATGTACGGCAGATTGACGTCGGTCTGCTGGCTGCTGGACAGCTCGATCTTGGCCTTTTCGCCAGCTTCCTTCAGACGCTGCATTGCCAGGCTGTCGCCACGCAGATCGATACCGCTGTCTTTCTTGAACTGGTCGGCCAGGAATTCGATGATTTTCAGGTCGAAGTCTTCGCCACCCAGGAAGGTGTCACCGTTGGTAGCCAGCACTTCAAACTGGTGCTCGCCGTCGACGTCGGCAATTTCAATGATGGACAGGTCAAAAGTACCGCCACCGAGGTCATAAACCGCAACCGTGCGGTCGCCGCTCTTCCTGTCCAGGCCATAGGCCAGTGCCGCAGCCGTCGGCTCGTTGATGATGCGCTTGACGTCGAGACCGGCGATCTTGCCAGCGTCCTTGGTGGCCTGACGCTGGCTGTCGTTAAAGTAGGCCGGTACGGTAATGACTGCCTCGGTCACTTTCTCGCCCAGGTAGTCCTCTGCGGTCTTCTTCATCTTCTTGAGAATTTCTGCAGACACCTGCGGCGGCGCCATTTTCTCACCCTTTACTTCTACCCAGGCGTCACCGTTGTCGGCCTTAGCGATCTTGTACGGCACCATCTTGATGTCTTTCTGGACCACATCGTCCTCAAAACGACGGCCAATCAGACGCTTGATGGCGTACAGGGTGTTGTGCGGGTTGGTCACCGCCTGACGCTTGGCAGACTGACCTACCAGGGTTTCGCCGTCGTCGGTGTAGGCGACGATGGACGGGGTGGTGCGATCACCCTCGGCGTTTTCAATAACTTTTACCTTGTCGCCATCCATAATGGCTACGCAGGAGTTGGTGGTTCCCAGGTCAATACCGATAATCTTGCTCATTGAGTCACTCCAATTCGTTTGTTCAATCCGATGGCGGCATCGCTGTCGCGATGCCTGACATGCAATCTGGCGCTGTCCGTTTACTGCCTATATTGGCGCCTTAATAAACTTTTCAAGCCTGTTCGTCGATTTTTGGTGCGTTGCTGGCCTGAGCCACAACCACCATGGCAGGACGAACAAGGCGCTCATTCAGCGTGTAACCCTTCTGAACAACCGCCACCACGCTGTTGGGCTCGGCATCCGGCGCCGGCACCATGGACATGGCCTCGTGGAGCTGCGGATCAAAGGGTTCGCCAACAGGATTCAACTGGGCAACGTTGAACTTCTTGAGGCTGTTCATGAACAGACTCAGGGTCATCTCCACCCCTTCACGGATGGAGGCAACCAGTTCGCCGGCAGACTCGTGACCCTCGGTGCTCTCGACCGCTTTCTCAAGACTGTCAGCGACCGGCAGCAGCTCTTTCACGAACTTTTCAAGAGCAAACTTGTGGGCTTTCTCTACGTCCATCTCCGCGCGGCGACGAACGTTTTGCATCTCCGCCTGAGCCCGCAGCATCTGCTCCTGGAATTCCTGCACCTGTGCCTGCAGGGCTTCGGTCTCGGAAAGCTCGCCGGCCTGCGCTTCGTCGGCCGCCTCCGCCGCTTCACTTTCAGCGGCGGCCTTCAGCTCTTCCTCTACCTGCGCATTGCGATTGTCGTCAGCACTCATGGCTACTCCTGGTCGTTCATCCGCGGCCGCCGCAGCGACCGGTTCGACATGTCACCCGCCCCAGGGGGGACGGATCAAATAGGGTTGCGAACGGATATGGGGCCCGTTACGCCGGTTTCAACCTTGCAGAGTACATTTATGCGCAATTTCACCCCTGCGCATTTGCAAACCAGAAGAACCCTGTATATATTCACAGTCACTGTATGTACGCACAGTATTTTTCAGAGCGGAGGTCACCTGCATGCTCACACAGCTCACCGTTTCCAATTACGCCATTGCTGAAAGAGTCGAACTCCAGTTCAGCAAGGGTATGACCGCCCTGACCGGAGAGACCGGTGCAGGCAAGTCCATTGTGCTGGATGCGCTCAGCCTCGCCATGGGCGGACGGGCCGACGCCGGCGCCGTTCGCCATGGCGCAAAGCGGGCAGACATCACCGCCTCCTTTGATGTATCGCGGATTACCGAGGCACGGTTGTGGCTGGAACAACATGAGCTGGATGACGACCATGACTGCATCCTGCGCCGGGTGATCAGCAAGGACGGCCGCTCACGGGCATACATCAATGGCCAACCCTGCCCACTGGCAGACCTGAAAGATCTTGGCAGCCGGCTGATGGACATTCACAGCCAGCACCAGCACCAGTCGCTGCTCCACAAGGACACCCACCGCAAACTTCTGGACGAATACGCCGGGGTGGAAACGCTGGCCAGTGACACCCGCGAAGCCTGGAAAATCTGGAGCAAAACCCGCCAGCGCCTGACCGAGCGCCAGCAAAATGCCGACGAAGCCGAGGCCCGCCTGCAGCTGCTGCGTTACCAGGTAGAGGAACTGGACCGCTTGGCCCTGGAAAGTGGCGAGCAGGAAAACCTTGAGCAGGAACAAGCCCGGCTCAGCCACGCTGACACGGTGCTCCTCAACAGTCAGCAGGCAGCACTGCTGTGCACCGAGGAAGACAACAGCGCCGCGGATCTTGTCCGCCAGGCTCTGCAGCAACTGGAAAACCTGCCCACCGAAGTGCCGGCGCTGGCTGACACCATCCAGATGCTTAATGACGCGCAGATCCAGATCAGCGAAGCCGGCGACAACCTGCGCCGTTTCGTCGAAGATTACGAGGCCGACCCGGCGCGCCTGGCGGAGGTGGAGGAGCGCCTGAGCGCCATCTACCAGATGGCGCGCAAACACCGGATTACACCGGAAGAGCTGCCGGAATTTCACCAGCGCCTGAGCGCTGAACTGGCATCACTGGATGACGGCGAAGGCAGCGTTGAGCAACTGGAAGCGGAGCTGCAAAGCCAGCGCACGCACTTCGACGAACTCGCAACCCGCCTGTCCGAGGCCCGCCAAGAGGCCGCTGCGAAACTGGATCAGCGAATTGCCGACGAGCTGGCACAGCTGAGCATGCCGGCAGTGCAGTTTGTCACCCACCTGAACCGGAATGGTGCCAACGAGCCTTCGCCCTGCGGACTGGAAGACGTGGAGTTTCTGGTCAGCGCCAACCCCGGACAGCCGGCGCGGCCGCTGGCAAAAGTGGCGTCGGGTGGCGAGCTGTCGCGAATCAGCCTGGCGATCCAGGTAGTGGTGGCGCAGACATCCACCACCCCGACCCTGGTGTTTGATGAGGTGGACGTGGGCATCGGCGGTGGCACTGCAGAGGTAGTCGGCAAGCTACTGAGGACTCTGGGCGACGACGGTCAGGTCCTGTGTGTCACGCATCTGCCGCAGGTGGCGGCCCAGTGTCACCAGCACCTGTTCGTCAGCAAATTCACCGAACAGGATGCGACCTTCTCGAAAATTGAAACGCTGGATGATCACGGGCGGATCAGCGAAGTGGCCAGAATGCTGGGGGGCGTCGACATGACCGAACACACCATTGCTCACGCCCGGGAAATGTTTACCAAAGGCCAGGCAACCCATCACTGAGAAACGAGCACATTCCCCTCTCGATTGCGAGAGTTGTTGGGGCGGGTTAATACCCGCCCCTTTTTTTGCGTTGACCTCCGCACACAGCACCGGCCAGTGCAGTAATGCTTACTTCTTAATGGGTTTGACGTACAGAATCAGGCTGTGGTCGACAATCTCGAAGCCATGCTCTCTGGCGATTTTCTGCTGACGCTGTTCGATCACCTCATCCACAAATTCCACCACCTCACCGGTCTGAGTGCAGACCATGTGATCGTGATGGTCGTCGCCAGCCATTTCGAACACCGCATGGCCGCCCTCGAAGTTGTGGCGAAGCACCAGGCCTGCTGCCTCAAACTGGGTCAACACCCGGTAAACGGTTGCCAGCCCCACGTCATCGCCCTGCTCCAGAAGCTTCTTGTAGACATCCTCAGCACTGAGGTGATGTTCCTCGGAGTTCTCGAGAATGTTGAAGATCTTGACTCTCGGCAGAGTAACCTTGAGACCGACTTTTCGTAATTCGGCGTTTTCAGATGACATGTTACTATTCACTCGTTGGTGTGCCCCACGGCTTCGGGTATGATGAAGCCGCATTTTGACGGTAATACCGTGTCACACCTGCCTTTGGCAGGCGATTTCAAGATAGAGGATTTCCCCCGGCGATGCAAAAGCTCACAGCTCTCATTCTCACTCTCATCATGACTGGCTGTGCCTTCCCCGGCGTTTATAAAATTAACGTCCAGCAAGGCAACATCCTGACCGACGAAGAGCTGACATCCCTGTCCGAAGGCATGTCCCGCAGCCAGGTACACTCGGTACTGGGAAGCCCGCTGATGCTTAACCCCGTGGACCCCTCACGGGAATACTTCATTTACACGTTCCAGCGGCGCGGCGGCGATATCGAGGAACAACGGGTAATCGTCTATTATGACAACGACCTGTTCTCCCACTACGAAGCCCAACTGCTGGAGGAGACCCCGGCCTACTGAAGCCGGTTTCAATCCTTCTTCTTCGCCCGGTTCAACCGGGCCTGCTTGGGATCAATCTTCAGGGGCCGGTAGAGTTCCACCCGATCACCGTCGCGTAACTCGTGACTGGCCGGCGCCTTGATGACCTTCCCAAAGATACCCATATCATTACTGTCCGGATCAATTTCCGGGAACACATCAACAATGCCCGAACGCTTCACCGCCTCCAGCGCGGTGGTTCCCTCCGGCACCTGCAAACCGATAATTTCTTGCTTGTCCGGACGGGCGAATGCCACCTCGACCTGAATCATTGCGCACCTCCGGTGTACACCTCATCCGCACGGCGACAAAACGCATCCACCATGGTATTGGCCGCCTGACTGAATACCGGACCGAAAGTCATGCGGGAGAGCGACCCGGAAAATTCGAATTCGAGGGTAAGAATCACCTTGCAGGCGTGGTCGTCGAGGGATTTAAAGTGCCAGCGACCGCTGAGGTTGCGGAACGGACCATCCACCAGACTCATTTCGATGGTATCGGGAAGCAGGATCTGGTTGCGGGTGGTCAGACGTTGGCGGATACCGCCCTTCGCCACGTCCAGCGACGCAGTAATCTGCTCGTTATCCTGATCATGAATCTCGGCGCCCGCACACCAGGGTAAAAACTCGGGGTAACGGGCAATGTCGTTGACCAGATGAAACATGCGCTCGGCGGAGTGCATGACCAGGGCCGATTTGTCGATCTGATGAGGCATTGGAAGCGGGTGTCCTGCTGACAATCTCACTGAAATAGGGTGAAAGCGGACACACTCGGAGCCCGCCGATTTCAGACGCTATGATAAAGGATATCGCCCTGCTTTGGGGCTTTTTCCGGCGCCGGTTCCGGTTTCGCATCCTCCTCATGCCGGGCGGGCTGCGGCTTACCCTCCTTCACTGCGGGCGTCGGCGTCACCCCATGATCAGCAGACGGCGCCGGCTCGACCTCCTCGGGCTGGAGGACGCCCGGATCGGCGACCACCGGATCCACCTGACGACACCAGCGAACTTCTTCCTGATTGTTGTCACACAGATTGTCGAGCGAGAACAGGGTGTAGGAAATGCCGATGTACGCCACCACCACCGGCAGCACCAACCGCATCACCCAATACCAGATACGGCCGAACAACCTGGGCGTGTTGCCAATGATCGTGAAAGACAACGAACGGGTCAGACACCAACCGGTGAACAACGCGATGAGAATGGCCACCAGCGGAATCAGCAGCCCGCCGGTGATCAGCTCCAGCCAGCGGAACAGGGTGCCCCCGGCCAGACGGATGTCTGACCACATATTGAACGACAACAGGGTGATCAGGCCGGCCAGCCACACCAGCACCCCCATGATGAAGACCGACCAACCGCGGGGAGCACCGGTCCACTCCCGGAACCATCCCACCACCGGTTCCAGCAGGGCCAGAGCAGAGGTCCACACCACCAGCACCACCAACAGGAACGCTGCAGCGATGATGAACTGGCTCCCGGGCAGCGGCGCCAACGCCACCGGCAACGACACGAACAACAGGCTGAAGCCGCGCTCGCCGTCAAAACTGCCGTCCGTGGTGGCGGTAGCAAAAATCAGCACACCGGCCAGAATGGCGACCAGTGTGTCCATTAACACAACCGCCAGCACCGAACGCTTCAGGCGCACCCCGGCAGGCGTGTAGGCACCAAAAATGGCCCACACCCCCATGCCCAGCCCGAGTGTAAAGAAAGCATGGAATAACGCCGCCTTGACGCTGCCTGCCCCCACGTCCGCAGGCCGGAACTGTAGAATGGCCGAGATCGCGCCACCAAGACGGTCGTGCCACGCCGCCAGTGCAAACAGGCCGAGGAGCAGAATCAGCGAGGCCGGCACCAATGCGCGGAATACCCGCTCCAGCCCCTGCACCACGCCCTGAATGGAAACCCAGATCACCAGCACCAGAAAAAACAGGTGCCACGCCATGAACACCTTGTAGTCCCGGGTGTCGGACACCAGACCGGACAAAACTGCCGTGGCCTCTGCCTGACCCGCGTTGGCGAAGACCCCGAACGCACCATAGAACACATAAGCCAGCGCAATGGAGCCGAACACCGCGGTGTAAGACAGCACCAGGAACGCAGCAATCACGCTCAGACGCCCGGCAAACATCCACCATCGGGAACACCGCGCGCTGCGAATGTAACCGTCCATCGCCAGCACGATGCCGTGCCGCGAGTGCCGCCCGATCGCCGCCTCGGTGACCATCAGAGGCAAGGTGACAAGCAGCAGGCAAGCGACGTACAACAAGATGAACAGACCACCGCCGTGCTGCCCCGCCAGGTAGGGAAACTGCCACAGATTGGCAAGGCCCACCGTTGCACCAACGGCGGCCCAGAAGAAGGTCGACTTGCGGGTCCAGGACCCGATCGGGGTTTCATAGGGTGCAGGCATTCATCGTTCCCGAAAAGCTGAGCCTCGCATTGTAGCGGATACGCCACGGTTGCTACGACCACCGAAGAGGCCCCTCGCGCTGAATTCGTGACCGGTCTGGCACTCCTGGGCTACAATGCGCGTTTTACCGGGGCGCGTGTCGCCCGGCAAATTCCTTATCCGACGCCGGATTACCGATTCATGAGCAAGAAAAAACCCGCACCTCAGAGCAGTACTATCGCGCTGAACAAAAAGGCAAAACACGAATATCACATTGAGGAGCGCTACGAAGCGGGCATGGCCCTGCTGGGCTGGGAAGTCAAATCGTTGCGTGCCGGCAAGGCGCAGCTGACCGACGCCTACGTGCTGCTCAAGGATGGGGAAGCCTGGTTGCTGGGCGCAAACTTCACCCCGCTGATTGCAGCGTCCACCCACGTGATTGCCGACCCGACCCGCACCCGCAAACTGCTGCTGCACGCCAAGGAAATCTCCAAGATCGTCGGCAAAGTGGGTCAGGACGGCTACACCTGCATCCCGCTGGCCCTGTACTGGAAACAGAACAAGGTGAAATGTGAGATTGCTCTGGTGAAAGGCAAGAAGCTGTTCGACAAGCGCGCCACCGAAAAAGAACGCGACTGGAACCGCCAGAAGCAGCGTATTCTGCGCGAAGCCAACGTCTGATTCCGATCCCGGATGCGACATCCGGTTATGTCGCATCCGCATTCTCTTCCCCCCCTGTTCTGATCGGCCTATACTTTCTGGTCTCACCGCCGACAGGCCACCCGGATCCCAGACACAGGGATCGCTGGATAGCTGGATAGCTGGATAGCTGGAAAAAAAGGGTGCGCACGTTGTCCGTTCGGCAAAAGGATTGCACGTAGAACGGAGGCCCCATGTCACAAAGTAAGACTCCCATGTCAGCCGTGGATCGTTCCTGGTTGCGCATGGACAGCCCCACCAACCCGATGATGATTTCCGCAGTGCTGGTGTTCGATCAGCCCATCGCCATCAACCGCCTGAAACGCACCCTTAACGAACGTTTCCTGTGTTTTCAGCGATTTCGTCAGCGCGTGATTCATGAGGGCGAGCGCGTGTACTGGCAGGATGACCCGCTGTTCGATATCGACAACCACATTCACCGCATCGCCCTACCCGGCAACGCAGGCAAGGATGAGCTACAGGCGCTGACCAGCGACCTTAACAGCACCTCCCTCGATTTACGCCGGCCGCTCTGGCAGATTCACTACATCGACAATTACGGCGGTGGCTGCGCCCTGCTGATCCGCATTCACCATTGCATCGCCGATGGCATTTCCCTAGTGCGGGTGTTGCTGTCACTGACCGACAAAACTCCGGAAGCCAAACTCAGCCGGCTGTCGATGCCGCCGATGTTACCAACGGTCACCCCCGGCAGCAGCCTCAGGCGCTTCACCAACCGGGTACTGGATAGCGGGCAAGCCGCCCTGGAACAGAGCCAGTTGTTTATCCAGTCACTGCGCCAGGAGCCGGACTACCCTCTCAAGCTGGCCACCACAGCCGGCAACATCGCCATGGATCTGGTCAAACTGGGGCTGGCACCTTTCGAGCCGCGCACCGGATTGCGCTCACCACTGTGCGGTCGCAAACAGGTCGCGTGGGCGGAACCGCTCAGTCTGGCAGAGGTAAAACTCTGCGGCCGTGCCTTGCGGGGCAGCGTCAACGACGTGCTGCTGTGCGCCGCCACCGGTGCCTTACAAAGGCACTTCCGGGAGACCGGCGAACACATTCCGGATTGCGGCATCCGCGTAGCGGTGCCCTTCAATCTGCGACCGCTGCGCCAGCCCATCGAAACCCTGGGCAACCAGTTCGGGCTGGTGCTGGTGTCCCTGCCAGTGGAGGTTAATGACCCGGTGATGCGTTTCCGCCAGGTACAGGAGAACATGAATCGTCTCAAGCGCTCCTATCAGGCCCAGGTCACTTACAGTCTGCTGGACCTGTTCGGCCGCGGCCCGGATATACTGGAGCGGCGCGCGCTGGCGCTTCTCAGCAACAAGGCCTCCGCCGTGCTTACCAACGTGCCTGGCCCGAAGGAAGCCGTCTATCTGGCTGGCGCCAAACTGGTTCAACCCATGTTCTGGGTGCCGCAAAGCGGCAGCATCGGTATCGGTATGAGCATCTTCAGCTACGCCGGCACGGTGCAATTCGGGATCACCATCGACCGCAATATCAACGCCGATCCCGATGCCGTCATGGGATATTTCCGCGACAGCTTCGCCGAACTCAAGGACATCGCACTGCAACGAACCGAACACCGGGCCGCCGTGTGAAATAAAACTTCACCAATCCGCCCTTGAAGTTGCCGGAGCGGCCCACATATACTGTCGGTAAGGGGACGACATGGCTTCGACGCTGGTGGCGAACCCTTGGGTGCATGTCGAGATGGCAGCCAATCTCGTTAATCCAAAGCTGCAACGCAATAGTCGCAAACGACGAAAACTACGCACTAGCAGCGTAAGCTGCTAGTCGTCCTGACTGGGTCGCCCGTAGCCCAGAGCTACATCTCAGGACGTCATCGCTTACGGGATGCTCCGTTATCCAGAGTTCACTGGCTAGCGGCTAAGATTCAAAGAACTCGGTTCTTGCACCCTGGCTCTCGGGTCGCTTGAACTTAAATCAATAGAGAGACGCTAAACATGTAGATCTCAAGGCATAGTGCTGGCGGACGCGGGTTCAATTCCCGCCGTCTCCACCAAACAACCCGTTCAAAGCCCCTGTTTTCAGGGGCTTTTTTCGTTGGGAGGCTCAAAGATTGGCGGTCACCCCCACTTTAACCCCATTTTGACGCACGAACGCATCCAATTTGCTGCTCTCTTTAGCCTGATTAGACATCTCTACCCACTTTGAGTATCGAGTCAGCGTCATCTGAGTCGTGGAGTGTCCCATTTGTTTAGAGACCCACATTACATTTGCTCCAGCTATAAGGTTCAGCGTGCAGAACGTGTGCCTCGTTTGATAAGACACTCGGTGACGCAACCCCAAAGACCTCAGACAGCGATTCCAAATCATGCGAATAGGCTTATTCGTAATCAAAGGGGTTCCCACATTGGGATTAATGAATATCTCTTCTCCTCTCAGGAGTGAATGTTTCTTCTGTCTTTTTAAAGCGTCACGAGAACGAGCGTTTAATTCAACGTCCCGAACGGTATAAGTCTTAGTGCCCTTAAGCTTCCCCTCAACGCGGGCTCGCTGAACGCGAACCTTGCCTTGAATCCAATCCACGTCATCCCACCGAACGGCCAGCAATTCAGACGATCGCAAACCAGAGAAGAACGCGAATTCGAAGAAGTTCAGGAAAACCTCGTGCTCATTGCGAGAGAGCCAACCGAGCACCAGCTCGATCTCTTCCAAATTGAGCGGGTCCGGCTCGGTCTTCTGAACCTTGGCGAATTTAAGACCGGCCGACGGATCATGGCTTATGAGGCGGTCTGCGATGGCATATTTGAAAATGCCACGAAGAGGCACAATCGCATTGTTTCTCGTCTTATTTGATGACCACGCTATGTCACTCATCAAATCGACCAGGTGCGAATACCTAACAGCGTCAACGGGCATTTCACCTAACCTGGGCACGAAATAGCGATTAACCCCATTTCGATACTCTCGTAGAGTCGATGCCGAAACCGTCAGACTTCTCAAATACTTGGAAGCCAGCTCACTAAACGTTGGAACGTCTTCTTCTGGCAACTCACCAGCAATGGCTGTGGCATTACGCGAGTCGGGGAAAAACTCTGTCAGCTCAAAGCAGCCTGATCGAATGCGTACCAGAATTTCCTCCCGCATACGCGCAGCCCGTTTTACATTAGCTGGCGTAGGAGCAACTTTCCAAGTTTCCTCATACCGTTTCCCACGCCACATAAAGCGTATGGCAATACTCGACTCGCGAAGCCTTACGCCTTTTGGTAATTGGCTTTTACCCATTTTTGATACTCCTCGATATCAAAATGGATTCGGCCATCGGGACCTCGATAATAGTGGATTCCCTCAACAAGCACACCATCATGTATTTTTTTATGTAGGGCGCCCTCCGAGTAGCCCGTCAGTTCTGAAAGCTTTTTCAATGTCACGATTTGAATCATGACTCACCTCTTTTCAAAATTTTTAATCGACAGGCTTTTCTCTAGAGATCAAGCTCCAGCTCAAACTCTTTCGTAACCTCGGCCTTTGAAATCTCAAGGAGATCAGAGCTTTCTAAAAACTCGATCGCGAGAGACGGTCGCTTATTTCGGGACATATTTTTCGCGAGCACGTCGAGTCGTTCACTATCGTTAGAAATCTGGCCTCGGTCTCTGTTGCCGCTTAGCGCATCGATCTCTTCACGATTGAAAAACCAATGGCAATTGCCTTTGTGCCGGGAGCCAGCCACATAGGACGCGGCCCGATCCATGCCTGAAGTGTAATAAACGAATACATCTCCCTTCACCGTGCTTCCTTGGCTTGCGTAAACGGTGGTGGCATACGCTTGGGCTAAGCACAACGGGCCTTGATCGTCACAATAATCCGACTGCTTAAAGGACACTGTGCGGCCATTATCACAGCGCACGGTAAAGTTCAGGTCCGCACTGTTTTTTTCCACTCGTTCAATGGTACCCAGATCGCCGTTGGTAAAACCTCGAGGGTAATCATTTCGGGTAAAGCGCACCCGTTCCCCGGTAGAAAACTGAAAACGCATGACTTGCTTGCTGACCCGACAATCGGTCTCGATGTTCTCTCGCCCGACTAGGCCATGCTCCTGATAGTAACGGCGCACGGACTCATTTAAAGGCTGTACGTCACGCCAACGCTGAGCCAGGATCATCGCCTGCTTATCCGGATGCGTTTCCTGGAACTTCTGCCAACTTTGCATTAGTTGTTCTCGGGCATCGGCACTGTTATCCCCAAAACTCAACAAGCCGCGGGCCTGATACGCATGCAAAGCACTCTTGGCGTCTCCGGCGCGGAGTTGCTTCACAGTTTCACGGGCCCATAACTCGTCCTGACGACGAACAATCTCGATACGGGCGCAGCCTTGGCGTCGAGACAAGAAGCTTAGGCTGCCACCATGGCTAATTGCATCCATCTGTTGCTGTTCACCGACAAGAATCAGCTTACCGCTGGCCTGCCTCACGGCATCCACGAGGCGCAGTAAGTCCAGGCTCGAGAGTTGGCCAGCTTCATCAACCAAAAGCGCGGTGTTATCCAGTTGAAGCCGGTCATGTTCCAACTCGTTTAATATCTTGGCTAATGTATAGGATTTAATTCCGGTCTCGGCTTCCAGTTGGTTCGCAGCTTGGCGCGCTACAGTTGCCCCAATTACTTTGAAGCCAGCGGCCTCATAAGCGATCTTAACTGCTTGCATCGATGTTGATTTTCCAGCCCCGGCGGCACCCTGAAGGATATCCAAACCACTCTGGCAGACACTAAAAACACCCTCGGCCTGTTCATCGGATAATGCGAAACCCTGACGCCTGGCTTGCTTTTGTATGGCGTCTTGAATGATCTGTTCCGATAACTGATATTGTGCTTTCTGTTGCAGCTGATCAGCCAGACGAATAAGTTCTTGCTCCTTGCCGATCATCTCTGGTGTTGAAAAGAGTTGGTTGTTTGCTTCATCGCGACCCAATGCAATAACCTCCTGCTGTTCGACCAGGTGTTTCACCGTGCACTCAATATCCCGTAAATCCGCATGATTCCACTGGGCCTCGAGGGCTATGGCAAAATACAGGTCTTGCAGGCGAAATACCGCTTGCTTCTCAACTACCTTTTCAACAATGGAGGTTAAAGGTAATGGGTTGCTCTCGAACATGGGATGGCCAACACGCAAGGCTTCGGCCTGTCGGGCGCTTAGCCCCAGTGTGTCCAGCTCCTGATGCCACTGGCGAAACAGGGCTGGACGATCCACTTGTTGCTTGTGGATTCGCGTGATGAGCTTGATGGCATCGCCAATGGTGGAAGCACTGCTGCTAACATTCCCACCATCCAGGGCCGCTTCTATCGCTTCTGCCCGCTTAGAAAAATGCTCGCAGATCTGCTGCGGAATGCCTTGAACTTCAAAGTGTGCTTTGCCTTCGCGCTTCTCAACACCAAAGCCAATCTCACGCAGATGGTTGGCCAAGGCTGAACGGTAAACGGCCCCGGCGGCCTTCTGCCATAAGAACAATTGACGAGATTCTAGGGTGCCCCACGTGCCGTCTGTTCTTGGCGCTGCGTTGGCTACCAGGCAATGGGTATGAAGTTGCGGATCTTGGGCACGACTGGTTGAGTGCTCGAATAACGCGGCAACCAATCCGGTGACGGCCTCCTGTTCGTGACCAGCATGGCCACGCCTTGTAACACCCGCGTGCTGCTCCAGAAAGCTGAGGGCCTGTTTAACGGCCTTTAGCTGCCCTGCCTGAATCAGTTGACGTAAATCAGCGTCTGATCGTGCCCATAAAATCGATAAAGACTTGGGTGCTGAGAATGTCAGGTCCCAACCAGCGCGATGGTGATCGCCAGGATTCTCGCAAAGTGCAGTTCCGTCCGGTGCGCAGCCACGAAAAATGCTGCGGTAGTCTTTGGTATCGACTTCGCCTTGTAGCCCAGATAAGCGCGCGCCCAAACCAGCCCACCGGCCAGCAGGTTCGCCGCCTGAAATGTAATAGTCCTCACTGGCTAAATTGGCGTAGTAGTCCAGGTTGTTAATCGAATTCATTGACAGCATGACGTCGCCTCCGTAACTGGTCACGGCGGCTGGCCGCTGGCGTAGACTTGTCAGTCGATGGGCTCGGTCGTGGCGCCTGAGTTAACCAACTTGCGGGGCAGTGCTCTGGGGCATGTTTCAACAGGTTCGGCACAGGCCAGAGCAATCGGTAAACAGCTTGCCAGCCGGGAATGAGCAAATAGCCTTCGGCACCACGCCGTCCGGCTTGGGGAAGCTGCACTAAATCCGAAGGATTAACCAAGGCTTGGGTCTCATGATGCCAGTTAGTAATCGGCGCCCCCTCTGGCCCGGCGCTACTGGTTGGTCGCTCCACCTCTCGCTCTCCAAAAGCTTTGGCAGTATAGGTCGCCGTCTCGCCTGCGGCACCGACGCGCATCGATGCAAACACCGTGAACATGTTTAGCAACGAATCGGCACCGCGTTCGCTGTACAGCTGCTGCAATTGTGAGATGGATTGGGTACCCGCGACCAGTCTGCATCCTTTACTGCGACCTAGCGACATCCACTCCAAAAGCGACTCGTTGCGAGGTAGGTTGGCCAGCTCATCTAAAAACAGCCATAGCTCACGAGTCGTGGTGTTGGTCTGTGCCAGAATGTTCGAAGTCATGAGCGCAATCAATGCATTTGCAACCGGGGCACCAATGTCCTTAAAACGCTTGTCGGCTTGAACTAAGATCACAGGCTTGTCAGTGTCAGCCTGCTGAACCCACTGCGTCATGGAAAAGCCGTTCTGGTAAGCGCGGGGCCACGCATCGGCAAGGGTATAAATCCAGCCGAGCGAGCCTAAGAGCTGGGCGAAAAAACTCTGTGTCGTCTTAGAGTTTTCGGCAATGAATCGCGCTGCCCTCGGAAAATGTTCAGCTAGCAGGTTATTCAGCGTCTTCTCATCGAGTGAAAGTGTGCTGGCTAACTCCAACCAGCCCCAACGGCGGCTAGTGTTGTTAAGAATCTCTGTCACACCGGTAAAAATCATCCGTGCACCGTTCGACCATAATGGATCATCCGAATCTGGAATCAGACGTTCGGCAATCAGCTGAGCGCGAGTAGCATTGCTGGCATCGGCGCTGATGCTCCATGCTTTGCTACGCCTATCCCAGGGCGCAATGAGGATGCAGGTCTGAGGGTTGAAGAACAAAGAGGTAAACTCTCGCTTCTCGTCATATATGAAAGCACGCTCGCCTCGTTCAATTACTTGCTGAATTAACGGCTTTATAAAGATGGTCTTACCTGTGCCTTGTGCGCCGGCCACGAAAATATTGCCGCTCTCACGGACACGGGGAATGGCGATTTCTGGGTGTAGTTTCAAACCTGGTTGAGGATGATCCCGGCGCTCTAGTTTTAGCCGCTGTTTCGCATGTTGGATGGCACAGTTGTGCCAATACAGTCTGGGGCCAGCTATATGTTGCAGACCGTCTCTGCCTCCGGGGAAATAAAAGAGGCGACCAGCTGTATAAGCACCAATCGAGGCTGCCAGCAGAGGTGCGACGGCATGAATGACGAAATCAACTGTCCATCCGTAGTCGTTAATCTGCTGCCAATAATGTTCCCAGCCTTTTACGCTGTGACTAGAGAGCAAAAGTTTTACTGACTGCCACAACGATGGCCAATGATCTGAAAAGCGCCCCCAATCAGAGCCAAGATGCCAAGTGAAAAAATACAGCAGACTCAAAACTGAGAAGAAGGTGATCGCCACCACCACAGCGATCACACCCCAGTCCTGACGGCGAGCAGAGGGTGGGAGGTGTTGGCCCATTACCACTTTACCCCCCTCCGCTGAAGTTGCTGCAGCACTTCTTTCCGTTCGTTCGGTTGCAGCCCAACAACTGCGCACAGCATTTCAAAAACGATTTTGCGCTGACGTTGTTCCAGACGAGATAATTGTTGCTGAATCTGCTGCTGTAGTTCGTGTTGAGACCATGCACCGCGGACAACCTCTGCGATGGTACATCCTCGTTGCTCCGCCTCCTGTTGAAGCCGCAGATAATCTTGCATAGGAAACCTAGTCGTAACCGCCTTACTCACATCTCTGGCTTTCATACTGAAATCCTAGAAAACAATAAATATTACATACACTTAATAGCGTATTTTTCGCGAAACGGTGCGGGGGGTTGAAATCATTCAGGAAGCACGAGCCAAGGGAGTTCCTTCTCGATAACAGGACGCCACTGATTCCACCACGGGTGAGTGGGGTCTGTGCTCATCAGCTCAGTGTCTGACAGGACTGAATTTAGAAATTCGAGATTTTGCCCAGAAGGGCTAATTAATCTTTGATCAAGCATGTAAAGGTCATTCCTGATCGTGTTGAAAGTCAAACCGCGAATCTTTTGGCAGTCCTCACTAAGAGTCTGAAATACCCTCCTGGCGATGTCTTCGCGCTTAAACTTTGGGTTGTCAATCTTAATGAATATCGCATATTCATACAGAGCGCGCCGGCGTGATTCGGCTTGACTAAGGTCATCTGTCAGAAGACGCTGCTGAGCGTACGTAACGAAGCGCTCTTCTGCTTCTTCGAGGGTTGGCACGCGCCCGCTGCGGCGATCTTCAAGCGCCAACTCTCTCAGGGGTCCCGCGAGAGCAGACTTCAGTAATCCAGCACCATCTGCCCAATAACAAAACTCATACGGCTCCACATAGTAGCTATTGCCCTCGGGCACAGCAGTAAGCTCTTTCAGTAGGATGGCTTCGCGCGTTTTGATAAATCCGCGCTCCCGTTCTTCTCTCCAGTCATTGTTGTATTGGCCTGGTTCAAACTGAAACATGAACGGATCCATTCCGACTGACAAAGAGGCCGCCTCATCCACCGTCCAAAGGCGCTTTTCTGCATACTCTTCCCAGATAAAATCTCGACAGTCCATCCAAGGTACAATCATGGTCCTCAATATAGGATCAGGGAAAAGAACTCCTTGAAGCGCATAAATCACCTCTTGTCGCTGAAGTAACATAGACGGTTCGAATGGGTGACCTTCTTTTAGCAATAGCCTGACCGCTTTGCGCACTCTCCGCTCAGTGTTCCTATACTCAGCAGAATCGACATTGGGAAATTCTTTGCTCGTCTCAAAATCATAATCTGACATTTTCTTTCCTCACGTTTGCGGATTTATCGCAATCAAAAGTGACGAAATTGGACTTGTTGTGTCCACAACAATGAAGATTTTTTTCGATTTCTTGAGGATAAATGTTGTTAAATCCCGAAAGCCTCTCTCTCAGGGCTTAATTTTGCTTGGACCTGTAACCTCATGTAGTTGCCTCCGCTAAACGGGACACCACCTCATTTTCTAAAAGCCAGTTACGCCTTTAGAACCAGCCCTTTGTCCCTTGCCGGTTCTTACAAGCAGCTTAGGGCATTAAATATTCTGCTCAGCCGTCCAACAGCACATTTATGTGACTCAAAACCAGCGTCTCTGACATAATCAGGCAAAACCCCATCAAAACCGGCAAAACCAGAAGTTCCATTTACACACGCAGGCTGGAAACCATGAAAACCCAGGACAACAACATGGTCGATATGGCAGATCGGTGGCTCTCGATCAGCGAGATATCCCAGTATCTGGGCGTTTCCAACGACACTGTGTACAAGTGGATAGAGCAAAAGGAGCTTCCAGCCCACAAAATTGGTCGACTCTGGAAGTTCAAGAAGGATGAGGTCGATGAATGGGTCCGCTCTGGTAAGGCTGCCGAAAAGTAGGGAAACAGCAACATGCTCAAGTTGGAAGATATAAAGAAAGACGCGCAAGTTCGTGGCATCCAGGGCGATGAAGTTGTCCGTGTCGTACAGACAGAGCAAGTCGGCGAGCACGCTCTCACGGTTTACTACAAAGACAGCCAGGGTCGCCTTAACGAGCAAATGCTGTTTCGTTCTGATGAATCGCGCCTGGAACTGGCTGAGACTGGTCGCCCGTGGGCATTTGATGCGCCAGGTGCGGACTTCAAGCTTGGCCTAGAAGCCTACCGTATAACCCAGGCCGCTCTGTTTGACCCCATGATGGCGGTGCACACCTCCAACGTAGAGCCTCTGCCACATCAGATATCGGCAGTCTATGAATCCATGCTGCCTCGTCAGCCGTTGCGATTTGTGCTGGCCGATGACCCCGGCTCGGGTAAAACCATTATGGCTGGTCTGCTGATTCGTGAACTGCTGATGCGCGCGGATGCCAAGCGAATCCTCATTGTTTCGCCAGGTGGCCTTACCGATCAATGGCAGGATGAATTGCTGGAAAAGTTTGGCGTTCAGTTCGAGATTTTCAGCCGTGAAAAGCAGGAACAGTGTGCCTCCGGTAATTTTTTCGACGAAGCCAACCAGCTTATCTGCCGTCTGGACCAACTTTCCCGCAACGAAGATTACCAGGAGAAACTTAAAAACACTGAGTGGGACCTGATCATCGTTGACGAAGCTCACAAGCTTTCAGCCAACTACTTTGGCAACAAGGTCAACAAGACCAAGCGCTTCCAGCTCGGCGAGCTATTGGGCTCAATCACCCGTCACTTCCTGCTAATGACCGCTACTCCACACAACGGGAAGGAAGAGGACTTTCAGATCTGGCTCTCCCTGCTGGACGGTGACCGTTTTTATGGCAAGTTCCGCGAGGGGGCTCACAAGGTTGATGTCTCCGACATGATGCGGCGCATGGTCAAGGAAGAACTGCTCAAATTTGATGGTACGCCACTTTTCCCAGAGCGACGTGCCTACACGGCAAATTATGGCCTCTCAGACGCTGAAGCAGCGCTTTATGCGGAAGTGACAGACTACGTCCGAAACGAGATGAATCGGGCCGACAACCTCGATGGGAAGCGTAAGGGTACGGTCGGTTTCGCGCTGACCATGCTGCAGCGCCGTCTAGCCTCAAGCCCAGAGGCCATTTATCAGTCGCTCAAACGCCGGCGGAAGCGCCTTGAATCTCGCCTGGATGAAATGAAGCTAGTGGCACGAGGCGAAGGGATTAAGAAATCGGGTCAAAACGGTGTCGCCGAAACACTGGGCGAATACCAGGTCACGAAACAGGTTGATGTGCCCGAGAACATCGATGAGATGGATGAAGAGCTGAGTGCCGAAGAATACGAGATGGTCGTCGATCAGGTGGTTGACCAAGCCACGGCTGCTGAAACCATCCCAGAGCTGGAAGCCGAAATCCTGATCCTTAAAGACCTGGAATACCAGGCAATGACAGTTGTTCAATCCGGCAACGACAAAAAATGGGAAGAGCTCTCTCACCTACTGCAAGACCGGCCCGAGATGTATACCGCCGGTGGCAGCCGCCGTAAGCTGATCATCTTTACCGAGCACAAAGACACTCTGAACTACCTGGTCCATCGCATCAGTGGACTCCTGGGCGACCCTAATGCAGTTATCACCATTCACGGTGGCACCAACCGTGACGCTCGACGCAGAGCACAGGAAGAATTCCGAAACGATCCCGATGTACTGGTGCTGGTCGCAACAGATGCTGCAGGCGAAGGTGTAAACCTGCAGAACGCCAGCCTAATGGTTAATTATGATTTGCCATGGAACCCAAACCGACTCGAACAGCGTTTTGGCCGTATCCACCGAATTGGTCAAACTGAGGTATGTCACCTCTGGAACCTAGTCGCCAACGAAACCCGGGAGGGCGATGTATTCCAGAAACTGTTCGACAAGCTGGAAACTGAAAAGCAGGCATTGGGCGGCAAGGTCTTCGATATTCTCGGCGAAGCATTTGAGAATAAATCCCTTAAGGACTTACTCATTGAAGCTATTCGTTACGGCGAATCGCCAGAGGTCAAAGACAAACTGAATCAAGTAATTGACGGTGCTCTGGATACCGATCACCTCAAAGAGATTCTGCGCCGCAATGCCCTCGTTGAGCAGCATATGTCGCTTGATGACTTGTACGCTGTGAAAGAAGAAATGGAAAAGGCAGAAGCGCGAAAGCTTCAGCCCTACTTCATCCGCGCCTTCTTTACAGAAGCTTTCCAGATACTGACAGGAGAGATGCGTCCTCGAGAAGCCGGGCGCTATGAAGTACGCCATGTGCCAGCAGCCATTCGCGAGCGAGATCGCATTATCGGTGAGAGTCGCACCCCGGTTCTGAAAAAGTACGAGCGTATCTGCTTTGAGAAGCAGCTTGTTCGAGTGACTGGAAAACCCATGGCCGATCTAATTCACCCCGGCCATCCGCTGATGCATGCTGCAACTGACCTAGTGCTTGAGGCTCACCGCAGCAAACTCAAGCAGGGTGCCGTATTAGTAGATCCGAATGACGACGGTATTGAGCCGAAAATTCTGTTCATGGTCGACCACACAATTCGCGAAGGCATCAATGATGGGGGCGACAAAGACAGTGGAAAATCCACTATCGCCTCTCGCCGCTTACAGTTTGTAGAGATTGATCAGCACGGCGAGACTTTCCATGCTGGCTGGGCACCTCACCTTGATTTGCAGCCCATCGATACATCTGACCACAAGCTGGTTCAGGACATCCTGAATGCCCCTTGGATCACCGGAAATCTTGAAGGCCTGGCGCTTAGTCATGCTTCCCAACATCTGGTCCCAGAGCACTACCAGGAAGTTAAAACCCGCCGAGAGCGGCAGGCAGACAAAGTACTAACGGCAGTCAACGAGCGGCTAGTGAAGGAGATCAGCCACTGGTCTGACCGATACATCAAACTCACCGACGATATGGCTGCGGGCAAACAGCCCCGTATGCAACCAGAGATGGCACGTCGACGAGTCGATGAGCTGACCGAGCGTTTAAACCAACGCAAAAGGGAACTGGCTGCCATGAAAAACGTCGTCTCCAGCACACCTGTTGTGATTGGTGGAGCCTTGGTGATTCCTCAAGGACTGTTGTCGATGCGCAAAGGCGAAACCACATTTACCGCGGATGCTCAGGCACGCGCGCGCATTGAGCAGGTTGCCATGACTGCGGTTATCGATAACGAGCGGGCTCGCGGGCACTCAGTGAAGGATGTCTCTGCTGAAAAGTGCGGCTGGGACGTAACGGCGAGGCCCCCGGCAAACTCTGATGGATCATTGCCCCCTGACCGGCATATCGAGGTCAAAGGCCGCGCCAGGGGCCAGGACACCATCACAGTTAGCCGCAACGAGATTCTTTATGCACTCAACCAGGCCGAAAAGTTCTGGCTCGCCATTGTGGTTGTCGACGGTGATCAGTATGAAGGCCCCTACTACGTGCGAAACCCCTTCACGGTGGAGCCAGATTTTGGCGTCCCATCCGTCAATTATGAATTGAAATACCT
The DNA here is from genome assembly GCF_032911545.1 of Marinobacter sp. M-5. Classification (NCBI taxonomy): domain Bacteria; kingdom Pseudomonadati; phylum Pseudomonadota; class Gammaproteobacteria; order Pseudomonadales; family Marinobacteraceae; genus Marinobacter; species Marinobacter sp. M-5. Next base: position 359,794 of record NZ_JAWJEK010000001.1, on the reverse strand, counting down.
GCTCGCCAAAGCCGAGCCTAAGGAGCTAACCCCATGAGGCTCGAAACTTTACAACTCACTAACTTTCGACGCTTCAAGCACCTGGAAATCAGTTTCCATAAAAACTTGACTGTGTTGGCGGCGCGAAACGGACAAGGCAAAACGTCAGTGCTTGATGCCGCAACTATTGCGCTGGGCACTTTCGTAGGTGCTTTCGATTTGGGTAAGGCCAAACATATTGAACAGAGAGACGCCCGCTACAAGCGCGAGAAAAACAAGCCAGAGAGTGAGCAACAGTTCCCTGTTGAAGTAAAAGCATCGCTTTCGGGTCTTAAGAACCCAGTGTTGCGGAAACTCAGCGGCGCTAAAAACAAGACCACGACAAAGGACGCGGCTGAATTGGCGGCACTCGGCAAGAAGATGATGACTCAAGTGCGAAACCTTGAACCAGTTGCTCTGCCCCTGCTCGCTTATTACGGCTCTGGACGGTTGTGGAACGTGCACAAAAACGTGACCCGCAAGTCAGTGCTCAGTGAGAGCCGTACCATGGGCTATGAGGACTGCTTCAGCTCTGCTTCCAGCTTTACTCAGGTTCAGCAATGGATGACCAAAGCCACCTTTGCAGCACTGCAACAGAAAAGCATGCAGGCCTACGAAGGTTACAACATCGCTGACCAAATCGAGGGTATTCAAGAGACGGTTAATACCGTGCTTAGCGTCGAGGGTTGGAGTGGATTCCACTACAGCGTCCACCATGAAGAGCTGGCGATGACGCACGAGGATCTTGGTGTACTACCAGTTTCTCTGCTCAGTGACGGCGTTCGCGCCATGGTCTCTCTGGTAGCCGACATGGCCTGGCGTTGCGCCAAACTGAACCCCCAGATGGGCGCAGATGCTCCCAGCAAAACAGAAGGCATCGCTTTTATCGACGAAGTCGACATGCACCTACACCCGAAATGGCAGCAAACGGTAATTGGTTCTCTCCGCGCTGCCTTTCCGCAGGTGCAATTCATCGTCACTTCTCACAGCCCCCAGGTGCTGTCCACAGTGAAATCTGAATCCATCCGACTCATTCGTAGTGAGCAGGACCCTGAAACCGGAGAGATTCAATCAGACGCGACAATACCAACCGTGCAGAGCCGTGGCGTCGCCAGCAACGAAGTAATGGCTGAGCTGCAAGGGATTGACCCCATACCCGGCGTTGAAGAGGCGCAGTGGCTCAAAGACTACAAAGTACTTATAACGTCAAGCCAGAGTTCGCCTGAAAACGAAAGCAATAAGCAGAAACTCAAGTCCAAGATTCTCAATCATTTCGGTGAACAGCACCCCGAATGGCTGGAGTGTCAGCGTCTTGAACGTTTGCAGCAAATGAAAATCAAGCTGAGAGGGAAAACCTCCGCTAGCGGGTCAAAGGACTGATATGCACCAGCTCGACAGACCACCAGCGCCAGGTTGCCTCAGCAATTTTCAGCATGGCCGCGATAATTGGGGCCGCGTTACGCCTGCAGATAAAACTGAAATCTGGGCCAGCCTGAATATGATGCAGGGTAATCGTTGTGCCTATTGCGAATATAATATTCGTACCGAGCCCGACAGTCACCACGCCCATATCGAACATTTTCGGCAAAGAAGCCGCCATCCTCAGGGAACATTTGACTGGAACAACCTGTTTGGATCCTGTAACCGCCCAGACAGCTGCGGCAAACATAAGGATGGGCAAGCTTATCAGCCTCAAGATCTTATCAAGGCCGACCAGGAAGACCCAGAATACTACCTGCGCTTTTTATCAGACGGCCAGGTTGCACCTGCAGACAATTTAACGGAACAAGAACGACACAGAGCCGAGGAAACCATCCGGATATTCAATCTAAACGGGTCTCTGCGCCAAATTCGAGAAACCTACGTGATGGGATACCAGGATACCGCCGAAGAATTTTTGGCCCTTGCCGATGAATTTGACGAAGACGAATGGCGCCCCCTGCTAGAGCAGGAACTAGAGGCTATTTCTGGCCAGCCGTTTGAAACTGCCATCCTCCACATTCTACATATCGCCTAAGAGAGAATCATGACTGTTATTAAGGCCCCTAAAAAGCTTATCGAAGTGGCGTTACCACTAGATTTTATAAACCACGCCGCATCTGCTGAAAAGTCAATTAGAAAAGGGCATCCCTCAACATTGCACATGTGGTGGGCACGTCGACCACTTCTCGCGGCTCGTGCAATTATTTTTTCCCAAATGGTAAACGATCCCGGCGGTGAACGAGGATGGGCCAAAGGAAAATCAAAAAAAATCTGCGAGGAAAAAAGGAATGAAATTTTTGGCGTCCTAGAAGAACTTTGCCAATGGAAAAACAATAATAATTCCGAAGTATTAAACCGTGCAAGGTCCCTAATTGTGGAGAGTTGGCGCGAGACATGCGAATTAAACGGGTTGAAATTTGACGACAAGGACTTAAATCTCGCCCTTTGGGACCCATTTTCTGGAGGAGGGGCTATTCCTTTAGAATCAAGTCGCTTAGGGCTTGATGTTTACGCTTCAGACTTAAATCCAATACCGGTTATGCTTGGCAAAGCGAGTCTTCAGATACCTGCGGAAATTTCGAAATATTCACCAATATCGCTGCAAAAAGGCCAAATGACAATCAAAAACCGTCATGGCTATGAAGAATTGGCACAAGATATCATTTTTTATGGGGAGTCATTACTAGAGAAAGCACGAAAATCTTTAGGCGACATTTATCCAAAGTATTACAACGAAAAAGATTCTACCTATGAAGACGTTATTTGCTGGATTTGGGCAAGAACTGTAAAAAGTCCCAGCCCTGCTTTTTCAGATTGTGATGTTCCACTCGTAAAGTCGTTTACTCTATCAACAAAAGGAGACGGCGTATATTTAAAACCAGTCATTAATAGAGAAGAAAGGAGTTGGCGCTTTGAAATCGTTAATAAATTTGACAAGCCTGAGCAAGCAGGAATTGTTGGAAGAAAAGGCGCAACATGTTTAATGTCTGGGAGTAACATTCCTCTTAAATATATCAGGGAGGAGGGGAAGCATGGCAGAATAGGCCATAAACTCATTGCAATAGTGACCAAAAAGAAGAAAGGGAGAGGGTACTATCCAGCCGACCCGAAACATGAGGAAATTGCGAATAACGTCGAAGTTAGCGACTTTCCCGTAGGTGAAATTGACCATTGGGCAGGATGTACGAACTCTGTCGTTTATGGAATGGATCGTTTTGAAAAGCTTTTTACCAACAGGCAACTTAAAACGCTGACCTATTTATGCGATGAGTTGAATAATATAAAATCAGAAATAATAGAAGATTTCCATTCGACCCACCCTGAAAGCTCCTGTGAGGCCAAGAATTATGCAAATTCAATATGCCTTTACATAGCATTTTCGATATCAAAAACGGCCAATAGAGCAAACTCGATTTCTGCATGGATGCCTTCTGTCGAATGCCCAGGCCATCTATTCTCTAAGCATGCGATTCCCATGAACTGGGACTACTCTGAAACAAACATACTGTATGGCCCGAGTGGTTCATTTTTATCTATGCTTACAACCACGGCTGACGGATTAAAAAATTGTTACACAAATTCAGAATCAAATTCAAAGGCCTTTTTTGCTGATGCAGCATCTTGTTCAGAAGTAAAAAATGTCGTTATATCCACAGACCCTCCTTATTATGACAACATCCCTTATTCAAATCTATCCGACTTTTTCTATATATGGCTCCGAAGGTCTTTGAAGGATATATCGCCTAGCCTTGTCCCAACGATGCTAACTCCCAAACAAGAAGAGCTAGTTGCAAATCAATTTAGACATGGTGGTAAGGAGCAGTCTGAGAACTTCTTCATGAATGGCATGAAGAGGACCTTTAAGAATCTTGCAAATGCATCGTCTGAATTTTATCCAATGACGATTTATTATGCATTTAAACAGTCAGAAACAAAGGCAGGAAGCACGACTTCCAAAGGTTGGGAAACATTTATAGAGTCGATTGTAGAGTCTGGGTTGATGATAACGGGGACATGGCCACTCAGGACAGAACGTGAAAATCGATCTCGTAACCAGGGTGCAAATGCTCTTGCGTCATCTATTGTATTGGTCTGTCGGAAACGTGAATCAGCCGCAGAGTCCATTTCTCGTCGTGACTTCCAGCGCCAGCTGCGGGCAGAAATGCCTGAAGCCCTAGAGACCATGATTGGCGGCCAAACAGGTCAAACACCAATTGCTCCAGTGGATCTCGCTCAGTCGGCTATTGGCCCTGGCATGGCCATCTACTCAAAGTACGAGGCAGTATTGAACCAGGACGGCACCCGCATGAGTGTCCACGATGCCCTGGTGCTGATTAACCGTGCGATTACTGAGTACTTAAGCCCGGATTCCGGCAGTTTCGATGCGGACACGCAGTTTTGCTCAAGTTGGTTTGAACAGTATGGCTGGAGCCATGGCCCGTTTGGCGAAGCAGACACTCTCGCCCGTGCCAAAGGCACCAGCGTGGATGGTGTAAAAGCCGCAGGCGTGGCTGAGTCCGGCAGCGGCAAGGTCCGCCTGCTACGCTGGAACGATTATGAGTCCGACTGGGATCCCACTAAGGATGATCGCACCCCCGTTTGGGAGGCCTGCCACCAGATGATCCGTCGCCTGAACAATAGCGGCGAGTCCGCTGCTGGGGAACTGCTGGCTAAGATGCCTGAAAAAGGCGAAGCCATCCGCCAACTGGCCTACCACTTGTATACCTTGTGCGAGCGCAAAAAGTGGGCTGAAGAGGCCCGCGCTTACAATGAATTAATCGCTTCGTGGCATGCAATTGTGGCGGCATCTCATGATGTCGGCCACAAAGGTGAACAAACCGGACTGGATTTTTAAGGAGTAATTCATGAGCTTGAAACCCTGGACCGAAATAGCCCGCCCACACAAAGACGTACTGGAGGGCTCCTTCAAACAGTCTGAGTTTGCCGCCGATATTACGCAGGTCGCCAGCGGAACTGCACCAGAAGAATATCAGAACGCGGAGATGTTCTTTTCACGTACCTACATCACCGAGGGCATGCGGCTGCTGCTGATTTCTGTGGCTCAACGATTAGCCGGTCAGGGCGGTGATCCCGTTGTGCAGCTGCAAACAGCATTCGGCGGTGGTAAAACCCACACCATGCTGGCGGTTTATCACCTGGCTAACCGTGAGGTCAGCACAGACAAACTCATGGGCGTTCCTCCAATTCTGGACGAGGCAGGCATCAGTGAACTACCGCGAGCCCGAATCGCTGTTCTTGATGGCATCCGCCAGTCTCCCAGCCAATCCAGCACTTATGGATCGATTACCGTAAATACGCTCTGGGGTGAGCTTGCTTGGCGGCTGCTCGGTCAAGAAGGCTATGCCTTAGTAGCAGACAGCGACGCGGACGGAACCTCTCCCGGCAAGGAAGTATTGAAAGAACTTCTTACCAGGGCTGCTCCGTGTGTGATCCTGGTTGACGAGCTTGTCGCCTATATACGTCAGCTGGAGTTAGGCAAGCAGTACAAAGGTGGCACTTTCGACAGCAATATCAGCTTTATTCAGGGGCTGACCGAAGCCCTCAAGGCCGTGCCTAACGCTATCCTGCTTGCCTCTTTGCCAGAATCTGAGCTTGAGGTTGGCGGCACAATGGGCCAGCGTGCTCTCAACTCCCTGGAAAAATACTTCGCCAGGGTGGAATCGGTCTGGAAGCCAGTGGGCTCAAGCGAGTCTTTTGAAATAGTTCGGAGGCGCCTGTTCGAAAGCTCTGGTGAACGCGGGGAAATAGAGGGAATCAGCCGCCAGTTCTCAGATTTTTATCGCCAGCATGCGGATAAGTTCCCGGTGGAAACTCAATCCAACGAATACTTTGAACGCATGTGCTCCTCGTACCCTATTCACCCCGAGGTATTCGACCGTCTGTATGAAGACTGGTCCACGCTCGACAAATTCCAGCGCACTCGGGGCGTATTGCAGTACATGGCTATTGTCATTCATCGGCTTTGGAACGATGGCAATAAAGACGCCCTCATCATGCCCGGTTCATTGCCATTGGACGATGCCAGCGTTCGCCACAAAAGCATTCATTATCTTGCTCAAGGCTGGGAGCCTGTCATCGAGAAAGAAGTTGATGGGCCTCGATCTGTTCCGGCTGATATTGATGGCCACCATACGCTGTTTGGCGGCGTTCAAGCTGCCCGTCGCACGGCACGTGCCATTTTCCTTGGCAGTGCGCCCTCATCTCAGGAACAGATGATTCGCGGCATTCAGACCGAGCGGATTTTGCTGGCAACTGTGCAGCCAGGACAAACCATTGGCGTATTCGAGGACGTACTCAAGCGCCTCAGAGATCGCTTGCACTACCTCTATGCAGAACAGGATCGCTACTGGCTCGACACCAAGCCCAACCTTCGTAGGGAAATGGAGAGCCGAAAGCAAAACATCAGTGAACGGGACGATTTGATTCCGCTACTTAAAGACCGGGTAAGCCGGGTATTTGGCCGGAATCACCAGTTTAGTGGAATCCATGTGTTCACGCCCTCTGCAGACGTCCCTGATGACTACGGCACGGGCCCTCGCTTGGTTGTACTGCCCACAAATGCCGGTTACAGCCGCACCGATACTAACCAGGCTTTCAGCGAGGCGGAAAAGATTCTGCGCAACCGTGGCGACCAACCTCGCCAAAAACAAAACCGGTTAATCTTCCTGGCACCAGATTTTGATGTCGTCAGCCGCCTGAAAGAACAGGCGCGCATTTATCTCGCCTGGCGTTCAATCGTGGCGGATATCGAAAGCGGGACACTCAATCAGGATTTGTCTCACCTGAACCAATCCAAGCGCAGTCGAGATGGTGCCGAACAGTCGCTAACCCAACTAATCAGGGAAACCTGGAAATGGCTTTTGGCTCCAGTCGAAGACTTTGTAAAAGGCCGCCCGGAACTTAAGTGGGAAGTCGTAGCCATCGCCCCGACAGCACAGAACCTTATTCAAAGCATTGAGGAGAAGCTTCGGGAAGAAGAGTGGATGGTGTACGAGTGGTCCCCAATCCATCTGCGCAAGGTCCTCGCGGACTGGTACCTGAAAGATGGGGTCACTGAAATCAGTGCCCTCAAGGTTTGGCAGGACTGTTGTCATTACCTTTACTTGCCTAGATTGGTTAACGACCAGGTATTCCGCAATGCCATCGCTGAGGGCGTCGAAACCGAGGACTTCTTTGGATTTGCAGCTGGTAAGGAAGGCGACCGCTACCTGGGATTCAGTTTTGGAAAGAATTCACTGGCATCACTCGACGAATCCTCACTACTGATCGACCGAGAGACGGCAGCGGCTTACGCAGAGACACTCCGAGCGGCCCAACAATCCGACCCTCAACCTGAGCACCCAGGCACCGGTGGAACTGGCTCAGGCAACACCTCTGGTCCCAGTGGTAGTGGCGACGCACTAACTCCGCCGACAGACCCCTTGAGTGTACATGGCGACAAAGGGCACGAGTCGACTGCTGCAAACAAAACACACTTCTACGGCACAGTGGATCTGGATGCGGTTAAAGCCAAAATGGACTTCGCAACTATTATGGATGAGGTGATCCAGCAGTTTACTGCTCAGGTTGGCGTTGATGTGACCATTTCCGTGGAAATTGAAGCCCGAAAGAAGGATGGATTCGACGAATCGCTACAGCGGACGATCAAGGAAAACTGCAATGTTTTGAAGTTTAAGTCTTCTGAATTTGAGGGGGATTGATCTGATTCATCAGTCTCCGCCAATCCAGGAGCACCATGCGGCGATAAAACGTAAATAAATATTCATAGCTGCCCATTCCATCGCAGGTGACCGTTCAGGCGGTCACCAAGCTCGATAGTTAGCCGACTCAAGGCTTGCCCCCATTTTCGGATTGGCACGGCCCATTGCTTTGAGGCTTTCTTGATTGCGAAGAGCGCCACCTCCGGTGCGGCACCTTCACTGGAGACCGACTTACGGCGTTTGGTGGATTTTCGGATAACGCTACCGAGTGGCCTCATGGCACTGTTGGTGTAAATCAACTTTTGGTTGATCGAGGCGACCAATTACAGTTCCTGACGACAAGCGACAGTACATTGATAGCCCCTCGCCACCAATAGAGCCATTCCAATGGGATGGTGCACGTTTACGAAATGGAGACCCATGACTTTATTGTAGCGTCGCTCCGAACATTCCAGATGACAACCAGAATACTGACAGAACGCCCGAATTTTCAGATTACCTAGCGAGAGCAACAGATTCCACTCCCCCAATTTTGCCCCCATTCAAGTACATCAGAGTATGGTTAAATCAGATGCCCCGACGGCCAAACCCACTAATAGTTAGATCTGATTCTACTTAGCCATACCTTGCACGGGTTCAATTCCCGCCGTCTCCACCAACCAAAACGAAAAAAGCCCCTGATTTCAGGGGCTTTTTTTTGTCTTTATCTCATCATAACGCCGACCCGCCCGTAGTTCTCATTAGCAGCACAACTGTTCACCCTGTTATCCGCAGTTAACACCATCGTGTCTAAAAACTTTACATATTTCTCGGGAAAGCCGAATGGGAGTTTTGCAAGCAACTCATAAATAGGGAAAAACAAATTATGGAGCGACTTATGCACATCTGTTCGGTAACTGAAACATTTTCTGCGGGAGCGCCCAGAGAGCGACAGTAACGAAGCCCACAGTGGCATCAACATTCACTGCGACACCCATTCTGGCACTTCTGCGATAAGCATTATGGGCTTCTGTTTCGGGACCCGGGATCTCTCCGGGTGAACAGTGGACGGCATTCCTGGCCAGGTATCGCGTAGCTTTGCTTGGCCCGAACGCTTCCCGCCATGGGCGGGCCTCGGCATGTTGGTGTTCTGATGAACTTAAAATCAATCGTTTTTGGTTTCTGTCTGCTCCCCACACTATCGATCTCAGCTGGTGAACCCCCGCCAACCCGATTCGACTCCAGCAACGACAACTACATTCTATCGGCTGACCTGGAGTTAGTTGGGGGAGTTTTCATTAACGACCATCTTGAACAAGGCACTGCGGGGCGCGAGAATCAGATCAAGATGACCCGCGCCTTGCTCGGCCTTGGCCTCCAGAAAAGCAGCTGGCAATCCCGCCTCGAACTTGTCGGCATTGGCGATGAGGTATACCAGGATCCCGATGACAGGGCCTACCAGGACATCTATCGCAATCTCGGCACCGATATTTACTATTACGGCGATTTCCCGGTCCGCGAAGTTTGGGTCGGTCAGGATCTGCGCTGGGTATTTTGGCGTGCAGGAAGGGTCATCAACCTGATAGGGGAGCCCCCGGGTGGTCGGTTTGACACTGCGGGTGAGTCGCCAAACGCCGTGCTTCTGGCCACGGGCCTCTTCAACGGCGTACAGGCCGGGGTGCGACTGAAGGATGAGCGGATCAACCTTTCAATAGGGATATTGGGCGGCAATGACCACCCAAGACTCGGTGCCAACAACTATCTTGACGGCAAATTAGACGTCAATGAGAAGGGGAATAATACCCCCGCGTTTGAGGTGTACACATCGTTCCAAGCTCTTGATAATCTCCGCCCCTACGCAGGTTACTTGTCCAACAAAACCGGATCAGCACCGGGGTCCTTCGAATCCGGGAAGCATAACGACATGCGCCTGGTTTATGGTGTTGATTACCAACCCTACCGGAGTAACCGAGTGGCGGTAGATATCGGGGCACAGGGCTTTCAGTTCACACGTGGGCTGACAGAAGCGGGCAGTCAGGGCGAGGCGACACCGTTAGAATCCTACGATATCGATCAGAATGGCTGGTTTGCCACCGTGAACCTGTCGTTTCCCGGCGCGGGGATCTCTATTCGCTACACCCGTGAGGAAATGGATCGGATGGATCCAATCGCCTGGCGTGACATCGCAAACTTTGATACGGATCATCCGGTCAACGACGCTCGCGAGACCCGAGACATCCTATCGGTCGAGAAAGCCTTCAAGTCCGGATTTTCTTTGCGTGGATTCTATCGCCAGGATGATGTTCCGTATCTAACCGGGGGCGACGAGGAGCTGGAGGACCGAGCGGGCCTCGTATTCAGCTACTACGTTACTCTGTAGTATCAGGCGCCCCCCTCTGGCGCTGTTTTCCGGCGAACAGAGATGGTAATTTCTCGCGATGCGCAACGGTAACGACCCCACCACCATGACCCAGCTTCTCGACCGCATTCGCGATTCAAGCGAGGGCTTGGAGCAGGTATCTGTGCGCGACATCCTGGAGGCCGTCGGGGAGCGGTCGTTCGGGCCGGTGGTGTTGTTGGCGGGGTTGATCACGCTGGCGCCGCTGGTCGGGGACATTCCCGGCGTGCCCACGCTGCTGGGACTGGTGGTGTTGCTGACGCTGGGGCAGCTTTTGTTCCGGCGGCACACCATCTGGCTACCAGACTGGATAGCGGGGCGTCAGGTGCCCCGGGCGAAACTGGTCAAAGGGGCAGACTGGCTGCGTAAACCGGCGCGGTTCCTGGACCGGGTCACCAAACCCCGGCTGACGCTGCTGGTCAACGGCCCCGGGCTCTATGTCATGGCGCTGCTGTGCATGCTGGTCGCGGCGGCCATGCCGGCGATGGAGGTGGTGCCGTTCAGTGCCAACGGTGGTGGTGCCGCCTTGATGGCATTCGGGCTGGCGATTGTAGCCCGTGACGGTCTGGTGGCACTGCTGGCCACCACGTTTACCGGGCTGACCTTCTGGGTCATTCTCAACAATCTGGCGTTCTGATCACTCCGAGGGGCCCGACTACCCGGGCTCACGGCTCTGCTGAAGATTGCGAAAGAACTGTTCCGAACGCGCGCGGATGTCCTCCAGCGTGGCCGCCCACGCTTCCCGGTGTTGCTCGAACGTGTCACCGCTGAGTTCGGCAAACCGCTGGCCGGTCTGCGCCAGGGTACGCGAGGCTTCAGCCAGTGTTTGCAGGGTGGGTTCGGCCAGGTTTTCTCCGCTGGTTTCCAGGACTTTTGCGGCCTGCTCCAGCGTCCTGCGATCGCTCTGCGGTGCCTGCCGATTCTCTTCAAGCGCACGGTTCATCGACTGCTCGAGCTCTGCCATGGCACCCTGCAGCATCCTGCCAAATTCGTTGACGGTCTCCTCCGTGCGGCGTGACATGTCCGTCGAGTACGCTTCCAACTCCCGCGCCATCTCGTTCAGGCGCTGTTGCATGTCATCGGAAGACGAGGTGAAACTGGCGGTAATGCGGTCGCTGATCTCGCTGAGCTGGCCCATCAGGTTGCTTAGTGGGGACGGGTTCATAATGGCGTCGCCGGTGCGACCGTAATCCACCAGCCATTGACCGTTGCGTTCCACCAGATAGGTAATCACTTCCCGACGCTCGTTGATACCGCCGTTTTCCGTCGGCAAGCGGGTCACGATCGTGGCGTCGGCGTTGTCGATCACCACCCGCCCGAACGACGGCACCACATCGGCCCAGTCACGTTCGAAACGGTCAAATTCTTTGGCATCGATCAGCGTGGAATAATCAACCACATCACTGACATCGTTATCAGCCATGGCCTGCCAGAAGGCGGCGGCCACGTCTTGCGGGGTATTGGGTTTACTGCAGGCGGCCACCATCACCGCCACCGACAACCAGACACACACTTTCAAGATACAACGCAGCATCCAACCCTTCCTCTGAAAACTGACCGGGCTGTTGATCATACACCGCTTACAGGTTGCAGGTCAGCTCAGCCAGTTCCTCGTCAAACACCCGCCGGTTCTCGCTATAATCCACCGGTACGTCCACCAGGTGCACGCCGCCGGCGCCGAGGGCAGCTTCCAGTGTGGGCCTGAGATCCTCGGTGCGGGCCACGCGGTGCCCGTTGGCGCCGTAGGATTCGGCGTACTTCACGAAGTCCGGGTTGCGGTAATCCAGACCATAATCCGCAAAGCCTTCCTGAGACTGCTTCCACTTGATCATGCCATAGGCGTTGTCGTTGATGATCAGCACCACGAGGTTCAGACCCAGGCGCACCGCGGTTTCCAGCTCCTGGCTATTCATCATGAAGCCGCCGTCGCCACAGATCGCCATCACCTTCTGGCGGGGATACAGCATGGCCGCCATCATGGCGCTGGGCAGGCCGGCGCCCATGGAGGCCAGCGCGTTATCCAGCAGTACAGTGTTGTTGTCATAGGCGGGATAGTTGCGGGCAAACCAGAGTTTGTACATGCCGTTATCAAGGGCAATGATGCCGTCTTCCGGTATCACCTGGCGTACGTCATGGACGATGCGCTGCGGGATCACCGGGAACCGCGGATCCTCACGCCGGGCGGCCAGGTGCTCATCGACCGCGGCTTTCACCTCCATGAAGCGACTGAAGTCGTGATTGCCGCAGGGTCCGCAATGTTCGGCCAGGTATTCCACGCTGTTGGCAATGTCGCCCACCACCTCATGCTGGGGGAAATAGACCGGGTCCACGTCGGCGCCGCTGAAATTGACGTGAATAACCTGCTTGCCACCGGGGGTCATGAAGAACGGCGGTTTCTCGACCACGTCGTGGCCAACATTGATCACCAGATCGGCGTGATCAATGGCACAATGCACGAAGTCTCCGGCCGACAGGGCTGCGTTGCCCAGGTATCGGGGATGGCGCTCGTCTACCACGCCCTTGCCCATCTGGGTGGTAAAGAAAGGAATGTTGCTGCTGTTGACCAGCTGTATCAGTGCTTGGGATACCCGCTTACGGTTGGCGCCGGCGCCAATCATGATCAGCGGGTGCCGGGCACTGCGGATCATCTCACAGGCTTTCTCCAGGCTCTTGGTGCTGGCCGTCGGCCGGCGGGCATCGCTGGGTTCGAAAATATGGGTGTCCGGCGCCGTCATTTCCGAGGCAATGTCTTCCGGCAGTTCGAGATGAACCGCCCCCGGGCGCTCCTCTGACGCCAGCCGGAAAGCCTCCCGCACTTTCGCGGGAACGGTGTTGGCGTTGCTGATCTGGCGTGTGTACTTGGTCAGCGGACGCATCAGGTCCACCACATCCAGAATCTGGAACAAACCCTGTTTCGAGGATTTGATGGGCTTCTGCCCCGAGATCATCATCATCGGCATGGCGCCGAGCTGGGCGTAAGCGGCGGCAGTCACCAGATTCGTCGCGCCCGGACCTAGAGTAGACAGACACACCCCCACACGCCCGGTCAGACGGCCGTAGGTAGCCGCCATAAAGCCAGCAGCCTGTTCATGGCGGTTCAGCACCAGGGTGATGCTGGACTCCCTGAGAGCTTCAAGGAAGGCGAGATTCTCCTCGCCCGGTACCGCGAAGATGGTTTGAACCCCTTCATTTTCCAAGGCACGCACGAAGATTTCGGCACCGTTCAGGTGCCTGATGCCAGTGCCGGTCATACCTTCTCCTGATCTGTGTTCCTGTTCCGGGCGGATCACGCCTCCGACGGTGGCGGCTCTGCCTGCAGTGCGATATCAGCAGGCACGCGATCACGGCCCCAGCTGTCGGAGACCCGATCGATCACGCGCTGCAGTTCGTCCCCCCCCACATCCGCCGGCTCGCCGCGCTCCAGGGGATCGTAGTGGTAGATGTAAAGCCTTGAGGCAAACTGCTCGAACGGCAAAGACGCTTCGCCGAAGCGCTCGCCCTGGCGGGCGGTACTGACCACCACGCCGTCGCCCCAATTCTGACCGCTGTCGTTGTTGGGGTTGAAGAAGTACACCCGCATGACCTCCTCCGGGTCCAATGCCACCCGCAGAATGGTGATGGCGTGCCAGCCGATGAAGCGGGCAGCGCTGTCTGTCACCGCCACGCCCGCCGGTTGCGGATGGATCAACGGCTGGTTGCCGTTGTAGTAGGGGTGATAACTGGCGTAGAAGTGGCGCAGAAAACCTCCCAGGTCCTGAAGGTTACCGGTTTCCACATCCACATTGATGGCAAATCCACGGCCGGCCGACCAGCCATGGAATTCCGGGTTGACCCACTTGTGCGGATCACCCGGGCGGTCCACACACAGCCGCCCCATTTCCGCGTAAATACGATCCAGGTGAGGCACCACCACCAGCGAGACCGGATCCAGATCGAGGGTAACTTCCGAGGCCACACCGCTCACGCTCTTCACCGACGACACCGGCTTGCCCTCGAAGTGCATAATGATTTCGTTGTCTCGCGCCGCCCAGGCCACCATCTGCAGAAGATAGTCGGGGTCGTTGTAGGCCCACATGGACAACGCCCGGGCCGACTGACAGGTCGGGTTATTGCCCTGCCCGACGCCCAGGGGCTGGCCCAGCATGTTCATCACGCCCTGGATCAGCCACGCACCGGGCTGCGGGGAGTGACCATAGGCCAGATGGATACGTTCGCTTGCCGCTGGGCAAATATTCAGCAGCACCTGCCGCCACAAGGCCGGCGCCACCGGCGGCTGGTACAGAATGCCCCGTTCCAGCATCAGCGCCAGACCATACAGGCCCTGGGCGGTCTCCGGGAAAACCCCCTCAACCACCAGCGCATGCACCAATTCCCTGTAGCACAACAGGCAGTCGCGGCCAGTGCTGGAGAGGCCCAGGGCTTCGGTCAGCAGTCTGTCCTGTTTGTCCAGAATATGGCGCACGAATGACGCGTGATACGGCGACACCAGACCGGTGTCATGCATGGACCGGGCAAAACCGGTGGCTTCGCTCTGCAGCGCGACCTCGTCCATGGACTGCAGCCGCTCTTCATAGACCGCAATGCCGGGATCCTCACGGCAGGCCTGGGTCGGGCCGTACAGGCTGGAGATCAGCCGTTCCGCGCCCTGCCCGGCGCCACCCAGGTCAATGTCCGGGTCGATGCGGCACAAGGCGATCTGAGTGATCATCTGGCGCACACTGGTGACCTGGATCGGTCGCTGCTGGAGAATTCGCCAGATTTCATCAATCAGGCGATCGATGACGTGTTCGTAGCCGATTTCCTGCGCCACATGCTGAATCACGCCCCGGCTGATCAGCGCCAGCTTGCCCTGCTCCCGCTCAGCCTCACCTTGCTCGCCGAACAACAGGCTCAGGTTGATGGCCAGCACCTGGGTCAGATAATGGTGGGCCTGCTCCGATGCCATGGAGGGGTGCAGGAATTCACCGTTGGCCACCGCCAGCAGCCGCAACTCGCTGATCGCTTCGATAACCACGGTGTCGGCGTTCGGGCTCTGCAAGGCACTGGTGGTCAGATACGGCAACAGGATAGTGGGCTCCGCCCAATCTGTGCCGGTGAACACGCCCGCTTGCTCCAGTTGTTCCGCCCGCGCCTGGATGGCTGCGAAGCCGCCGGGCTGCAGCAGCACCCGGCGGGCAAGGTCAAACAACCGCGGTAGCTTGCCCACCTTGGCAAACGGGCGACTTTCCGCCAGCGCCACTATGGCATCATCCAGCCGCTGTACCAGCTTGTCGAAATTCACAACCGGTACGGCGTTGCCAGCGTCGGTATCGCTCAAACTGTCTTCCTCAGGGTCTGGACCAGACCCGTTTCAGTTATTCCTTGCGGAATTATACATAGAAATCCAGTTCTTCCTGGTGCTTGAGGAGATCCCTCATCACGTAGGGGTCGTCCCCGAAAAAGTAGATCAGCCCCCAGTGGGTGCCGAATGCCGTGCGCTTGGTGACGGTTTCCTCCACCGGCGGGGTAAGCTCGTGGGTCTCGAAATACTCGTGATTCTCGGTTTCCTCGGGCATCTCCAGTTTGCTGACCACCCGGCGACGGGGGTACACGCCGAAGCAGCCGGCGTAGCCTTTGGCGTCCACCACCTCTTTCGGGAAGAACGCTTTGACTTCCTCGGGCGTGGTCTTCGGATCGAACGACAGAATCAGGCCCTGGTAGGCGTTGAATCCGTAAGCGCGCTCCAGCAACTCAAACACCTTGAAGCCCGGTGGGCGGTACGCCACTTCACCGAAATACATGGTGTTGTCACTGGTTACGAAGTACTCCGGGTGTACGAAGCCGAAGTCGATGTCGAAGGTTTTGATCAGCTTTTCAATCTCTGCCGTGATCTGCGCCCGATGTTTCTCAAGGTCCGGTGTGGCAGGCACAAACACCGAATAGCCCAGGGTCACGTACTCGGAAATGTTGAGGAAAGCGATCTTGCCGTTGTGAATCCAGGCCTCGACCGCGAACTCCCAACCGTCGAGGTGGGACTCCATCAGCACCGGGAATTCCTCATCCGGAATGGTGTCCACCTCATCCGGCGTACGGATCACCCGGTGGCCCAGACAGCCGGCCTTGTCGAAGGCTTTCAGGTGAATCGGGTCGTTGGGGTCGCCGTCCAGTTTCAGCAGGGTCTGGTTGACCCGCTTGAGGAAGCGCACCACATCCTCTTTGTCGTGTGCCTCTTCGAAAATACCCACGCGGATACCACCCAGCTGTGCCCGGCGTTTCATCAACGCCTTGTCACGCAACAGCATGGCCTGGCCAAACAGTCGGGGATTGTCGAGCAGCACCGAGTTGATGGCACCGGCCCACTCCACCGTTTCCTCGAACAGCGGAATCGACACATCCACACCCATTTCTTTCAGGGTCTGGGCGATCTCGAAGGAACGGTCGTTAAGGCGCTCGAAATTCCAGGGAACGTAGGGGATGTCGTGTTCTTTGCAGTAGGCTTCCGCCCAGTCGGGTGCAACCACCACATAGCGGCGGTCGAACTTGTCGGCTGCCTCAATGGCATTGAGGCTCCACCCCAACAGAGCGATATAGCCTTTTTCCGGATTGAACGTTTGCTCACTCACAGAAGAACTCCTTTCAGGATATGTGTCTCCTAACCTATAGAGTTTGGTGCAAATCGCAAATATTCCCAGCCGTAAAAAGCAGAAAAACACCATAAATACAGGCGCAAAGGCCAGTATTCATGGTGTTTCGAAGGTGGTTCGAGGCTTTTTAGATCAATTTTGACTATGAGGTCAATTTGAGCGTACTCAGCGTGCGTGCACGCACATTTCTGAGCAATTGTTCATCGTCAACCAGAGACTGGCCGTACGAGGGCACCATCTCTTTCATCCGCTCCTGCCACTGGGGCGTCTTGATCTTGTCAGCGAAGCAGCGCTCAATCACGTCGATCATCGCGTGGGCGGCGGTGGAAGCCCCGGGCGAGGCGCCTAACAGGGCCGCCAGGGTGCCGTCTTTCGCCGCCACAATCTCGGTGCCAAACTCCAGTTTGCCACCACCGCCGGGCACCTGTTTGATGATCTGAACCCGCTGGCCGGCACTTTGCAGGCGCCAGTCTTCCTCCCGGGCATCCGGGAAGAAGTTGCGCAGTGACTCCACCCGCTCGGCGTGGCTCTGGAACACCTCTCCGATCAGGTAGCGGGTCAGGTCCATGTTGCTCTTGCTCACCGACAGCATCGGGCGCAGGTTTTTCGGGTTCACCGATCCGAACAGGTCGAACACCGAACCCTGCTTCAGGAAGCGGGTGGTGAAGCCGGCAAACGGCCCGAACAGCAAGGCGGGCTCACCGTTGATAATACGTGTGTCCAGATGCGGCACAGACATGGGTGGCGCTCCGATGGGCGCTTTGCCATACACCTTGGAGTAATGCTGCTCGACGATCTCCTGTTTCTGACAGACCAGCCACTGCCCGCTGACCGGGAAGCCGCCGTAGCCTTTGGCTTCGTCAATATCGGATTTCTGCAGCATGGGCAAGGCACCGCCGCCCGCCCCGAGGAACACAAACCCGGCTTCCAGTTTGGTGGTAACGCCGGTTTTCTGATCCTTGACCCGTACCTTCCAGCGACCGTTGTCCCGCTTGGCCAGGTAGTGAACCGGGCTACTGAGCATCAGCTCGAAGTTGGGGGTACTTTCCAGGTACTTCACCATGCTGCGGGTGAGCGAGCCGAAGTCGACATCGGAGCCGTGCTTGATGCGGGTGGCCGCCACCCGTTGCATGGGATCACGGTGTTTGACCACCAGCGGCATCCACTCGGCCAGATCTTGCGGTGACTCGGTGTATTCCATCTCCCGGAACAGGTGATGGGCGCTGAGCTCCTCGAAACGGCGCTTGAGGAAAGCCACGTCCTTCTCGCCCCACACAAAGCTCTGGTGCGGCGTGCGGTTGATAAATGAGGACGGTTCCGGCAGTTTGCCCTGTTCCACCAGCCAGGACCAGAACTGCAGCGACACCTCGAACGAGGCGTTGATCTGCAGGGCCCGGTCAATGGTGACATCGCCGTTCTCGGATTCGGGGGTGTAGTTGAGTTCGCAGTATCCGGCATGACCGGTCCCTGCGTTATTCCATCCATCGGTGCTTTCATGGGCAACGTGATCGAGACGTTCCACCATGACGATGTCCAGTGATGGGTCCAGCTGCCTGAGCATCATGCCGAGGGTAGCGCTCATGACGCCCCCGCCGACCAGCACTACGTCTGCCTGTCTTACGGCCATTGGTCTTTACCCTGCTTGGTTTTGAGCCTGTCACCTCTCCACGATCAGCAGAGAGGCCTTTGGGAAGCCTGCAGAGCAAATAAGGTGATGGCCCGGCAGCGGCTTCCTGTCCGAATGTGTGGCGCAATTATCCTTTGTTTTGACCCAGGAATAAAATGCGTTCATCAACGGTTTGTTTTTGTCGCCCCGCCGTGGATCTGTCTGGCCACTGCTCTACCTACGAACACTAGCCGCCAGCGGGTCAAAGGTCTAAAATCCGCTCGCAATCACCCTCACCCGCTTACCCGAGTTCAGGATTCGCTATGCTCAGTCTCGAGCCCCTATTGATCATACTGGCCCTGCTGGCCTTGCTGGGCGTGATCTTCGAGGAAGCCATTCACGTCAACAAAGCCAAGATCACGCTGTTTTTCGGCACCCTGTGCTGGATGCTGCTGTTTCTGTTCAGCGACAACCCCGAAGAAACCTCAGCTATTTCGGCCGGTCTGGCAGAGAGCATCGCGGAGATTGCCGGTCTCTGGTTGTTCCTGGTGGCGGCCATGACGTTTGTCGCCTACCTGAACAAGAAAGGGATGATCGAGAATGTGGTGTACCTGATCATGCCGAAACAGGTCAGTGAGCGGAAGTTACTGTTTCTGACCGGCCTTTTCTGTTTCATCTTCTCGTCTCTGGCAGACAATATCACCGCCACTTTAGTCTCATGCTCCCTGATTCTCTCCCTTGATCTGGCGCTGAAAAAACGCATCCAGTTCATCACCCTGGTGGTGTTTGCGGTGAATTCCGGCGGCGTATCCCTGATTACCGGCGACGTCACCACGCTGATGATTTTCCTGGCAGACAAGGTGGAGATTCTCACACTGCTGACCCTCGCCATCCCAGCGTCCATCACGGTCTTCATACTCGCGGTATTCCTGTCCCGGGGCCTGACTGGCACCGTCACTCTCAAAACCACTGTCAGCGTGGTCCGGCCGGTGGACGTGGTGATCGGGGTGTTGTTCCTGCTGACCATCATGGCCACCATTACCGGCAATGCCCTGTTCAGTACGCCACCGGTACTGACTTTTCTGTTCGGCCTCTCGATCATGTTTCTGGTGTCGCGGTTCATGAGCGATGACACCGACCTGGACCCCATTCTGGAGTACATCCGCGTTATCGAGTTCGAGACCCTGCTGTTTTTCCTCGGCATCCTGCTGCTGGTGGGTATGCTCAAAGAAATCCAGGCGCTGCAGTCACTGGTGGCGATTTATGACTTACTTCCCCCGGTGGCCGCCAACTACCTGATGGGGATCTTTTCTGCAGTAATCGACAACGTTCCTTTGACTGCAGCACTGCTGAAGTCCGGTATCGAGATGACCGCCGGGGAATGGATGGGGCTGACCTACGCCGTTGGCGTGGGAGGCTCGCTGCTGGTGATAGGGTCGGCAGCCGGTATCGTCGCCATGAGCAAAATTCCCGGGCTGACCTTCGCTACGTATATGCGTTATCTTGGCCACCTCTTGCTGGCATACACCCTCGGTTACGCCGGGGTAATCCTTTTGGGTCGTTTCATTCATTGAGGTAAGTCTATGTTGATGGCCATTACCGCCATTCTTGCGGGCCTTGTACTGCTGGTATGGAGCGCCGACCGTTTCGTCGAGGGTGCGGCAGCCACTGCCAAACACCTCGGTATGCCATCGTTGCTGATCGGTATGGTCATTATCGGTTTCGGCACCTCGGCGCCGGAGCTGGCTGTGTCAGCCATGGCGGCGGCCGATGGCAACCCGGGGCTGGCGCTTGGCAACGGCTACGGTTCCAACATCACCAACATTGCCTTGATCGTGGGCCTGACCGCCCTGATCGCACCCATCGCGGTGCACTCCCAGGTGATCCGCAAGGAATTGCCCTTGCTGCTGGTGTTAACCGCCATCGCCGGCTACCAGCTGATCGACGGCGAGCTGACGCGACTGGACGGCTGGATTCTGCTGGCGGTGTTCGCCGCCGTGATGGGCTGGTCAATCTATCAGGGTATTCGCGGCAAGGGTGACAGCCTGGTGGGCGACACCGACGCGGAATTGGTGGCGCACCCGATGCCACTGAAGCTTGCGCTGATCTGGTTGGTGGTGGGCCTGGTGCTGCTGATCGTCAGTTCACGAATGCTGGTCTGGGGCGCGGTGACCATTGCGCAGAGCCTCGGGGTCAGCGATCTGATCATCGGGCTGACCATTGTCGCCATCGGCACATCACTGCCGGAGCTGGCGTCAGCGCTGGCCGCCGTCAAGAAGAACGAACACGACCTGATCCTCGGCAACATTGTCGGGTCGGGTATTTTCAATACTCTGGCAGTGGTGGGGCTGGCGGCTGCGATCGAACCGCTGGCGGTTGACCCGGAAGTGCTGTATCGGGACTGGACCCTGATGGCCGCACTGACCCTGGGTCTGCTGCTGATGGCGCTGGGGCTTACCGGCAAGCGCAAGCTGATCAGCCGACACAACGGTGCCCTGCTGGTTCTGGTGTACGTGGGCTACACCGGTTATCTGGCCTCCACCATCGTGGGCTGAAGCGCCCCGGGGAAGTCTGCCCGCTCAGCCGGCTTCCCCATCCCCCAGCAGCGCCTCGAGCCGTTGGCGTACATCGGCCATCAGTGGCGCCAGATCCTCCCGGGTTTTTCCGGCTGTATCGATGGGGGCACCCACCCGCACATCCACCAGCTGACCCAGATTGATCTGCCAGGTTCGCGCCGGCAGTACCCGATGAATACCCCGCACCGCCACCGGCACGATCACCGCCTGGGTATCCAGTGCCAGGTGGAAGCACCCTTTCTTGAAGGGCAGCAGCTTGCCATCCGGTGATCGCGTGCCCTCGGGCGCTGCCCACAGCACGATGCCGCTCTCCATCATGGCGCGGGCTTTTTCCAGGTCCTTCATGGCTCGCTGGCGGTTGGCCCGGTCGATGGAGGGAAACTCCGCCGCTCTCATGGCCTGCCCCAGTAACGGAATGCTGAACAACTCCTTCTTGGCCAGCATCCTCACCGAACCGGGCATGGACACGAAGGTCACCGGAATATCGTAGTGGCTGGCGTGGGTACACATGATGATGTAACGCCGGCCGTCACCGAAATCCGGCACTGCCCCACGCACGGTCAGACTGACCCGCACCAGCCGCAGCAGCGACGCGGACCATTCCCGGCAGTATTTGTCCACGATACGCCGGTTCAACCGCCCGAACAGGGCCCGCAACAGCACCAGCAGGGAAAACAACGCGGTCAGGCCGACCGAACCGAGCACCACGCCTGCTCGCCGCAGCAGCGTGGCCGATTCAGTCAACGGATTCATTTTCAGCCGGATCATGGGGATTCCTTCTCAATCGTACTTGATCATTTTTTAACCGGATCCTATAAGTAATAAGGATATAACCCGGATCCTGAGCCGGGTCTCACCTGTCCACGGAACCGACAACAAGGAGATGGACCATGAGCAGCACAGTTCACATCGGGTGCGGCCCGAACGACCCGGGCCTGGACAATCCCGGGCGACGACGCATTCTTGTCGGCAGTGCCGGCGCCATGGCAGCCGTCAGTCTACTGGGCTTTACGCCACTGGCGAAGGCCGAGGAAGCAAAAACACTGCCGGAGTTTGCCGCCTGGAAAGATCGCAGCGCCCTGATCGTGCACAGCGCAAACACCATGGAAACCCAGCGGGGAGCCATCGGCAGCGGGGTCATCACCCCCAGCGATCGCCTGTTCGTGCGCAATAACCTGCCGGCCCCGGCCGACGACGTCGCGACCAACCCTGACGCCTGGGAAGTGCGCATCGAGGGCGTGAAAAAGCCGACAACCCTGACGGTGGGCGACCTCAAGCGTATGGGGGTGACCACCGTGGCCTCAGTTCTGCAGTGCTCCGGCAATGGCCGGGCGTTCTTCCCCCACGGCGCCAGCGGAACCCAATGGAGTGTCGGTGCGGCCGGTTGCGTGCTGTGGACCGGCGTAGCGCTGAAAGATGTGGTTGAAGCGCTGGGCGGAGCAGCCGACGGTGCCCGCTACATCACCAGTACCGGGGGTGAAACCCTACCAGACGGTCTCGACCCGAAAACGGTGATGGTCGAGCGCTCGGTACCAACCAAGGCCATGGAGACCGCCCTGCTGGCCTGGGAGATGAATGACGAAGCCCTGCCTGTCACTCATGGTGGCCCACTGCGCATGGTGGTACCGGGCTATTACGGCGTGAACAACGTCAAGTACGTAAAAACGGTGGCGTTCACCGAGAACCAGACCGACGCCAAGATCCAGGCCTCCGGCTACCGGATTCGCGATGTGGGGGTTAAAGGCGCGCCGGATCAACCCTCGATGTGGGACATGAACGTCAAGTCCTGGGTTACCGCGCCCCTTGAGAGCGGCCGCAAGGGACGCAACATGATCTACGGCGTCGCTTTTGGCGGCACCGTTGCGCTGAGCAAAGTCGAAGTTTCGGTGGATGGCGGCAAAAACTGGAAGGAGGCCCGCTTCCTGGGACCAGATCTGGGGCCCTATGCCTGGCGACCGTTCGTGATGGCCACGGACCTAACCGCCGGAGAACACCGCATCGTCAGCCGCGCCACGGACGCCGGGGGCAACACCCAGCCAGAGGAGCGTACGGAGAACGAGCGCGGTTATGGCCACAACGGCTGGAAAGACCATGGCGTGACCGTCGCGGTCGGCTGAACCGGAAGGCGGCTGCCAACACGGCGGCCGCCTTCCCTGATCTGCATCAGGATGTGAACATGAGAAACTGCGTGGTATCCGCGTTATGCCTGCTGCTGACGTCTGCTGTCGCGATGGCCGACGACGGGCTGCTGGCCCGCGGCAAACAGATCTTCATCGAGCAGGCGCAGCCGTCCTGCTCCATCTGCCATACCCTCAGCGACGCCAGCGCGACCGGGGCTATCGGCCCGGATCTGGACGAACTTAAGCCGTCCCGGCAACAGGTTCAGGACGCCGTCCGGTCCGGGGTCGGCGTGATGCCCGCTTTCGAGGAGACTCTCTCAGCCGAGGACATCAACGCTGTTGCCCTGTATGTGGCAACCGTGACCGGTGGCGCCACCGACTGACCGGCGGTGGTGCAAGGAGGGCTCAGCGGGTTTCCCGGAACACCATAGCAATGGAGTTGAGGCAATACCGTTGCCCGCTCGGTGGTGGGCCATCCGGAAACACATGGCCGAGGTGGCTGTCACATCGGGGACAGCGGATTTCGGTGCGGCTCATGCCCAGACTGCTGTCTTCGAGATAGCGAATGTGGTCAGGGTCAAACGGCTGGAAGAAACTGGGCCAGCCTGTCCCGGAGTCGAACTTCGAGTCAGAGCTGAACAGCGGCAAGTCACAGAGACGGCAGTGATAGACCCCCGTTTTCTTGTTGTCGAGCAGGGTGCCGCAAAACGGGGGCTCGGTGCCGTGATCCAGCAATACCCGGCGCTCGTCTTCGGACAAGTCCGCGGCCATCTCGTCCACCTGGGTCGGTGACAGGGGGGTCAGGTCGTATCCTGATGCAGAAACAGTCATGGCGAACTCCTCAGGCTGTGTCGTCATTGCGATATTCGGGTTTCAGGTAATCCTCGTAGGTGGTCACCAGCTTTTCCATTTTGGGCGCCGCCACCGCCATGATGTAGGGCTGATAGGGATTCTGCGCCGCGAAATTCTGATGATACGCCTCCGCCGGATAAAACCGCTCTAGCGGCTCCAGCGTGGTCACGATCGGCTGGGAATAGACCCCGGCGGCGTTGAGCTGCTGGATATAGGCTTCTGCCACACGCTGCTGTTCCGGCGTCTCGAAAAACACCGCGGAGCGGTACTGGGTGCCGCGGTCGTTGCCCTGCCGGTTCAATTGGGTCGGGTCGTGGGCTACTGAGAAAAACACTTTCAGCAGCTGGCCCAGGCTCAGTTTTGCTGGCTCATAGTGCACATCGACCACCTCCGCGTGGCCGGTCTGGCCACTGCACACCGCGTCGTAATTGGCGGTTTCCGGGCTGCCACCGGCGTAGCCGGATTCCACGTGGGACACCCCGTCCATGGCGAGAAAAACTGCTTCCACACACCAGAAGCAGCCACCACCCAGAACAATGTGAGCAGACGCGGACGGGTCTTTCGGATCGTGTTCCGGGTCGGGAAACCGGCTTTTCGGTACCTCAAGGCCGGGAACATTGCATGATGTCGTCATAATCGCCTCTGCCTGTCTGTTAACGGTGAATCGTATCGCTGTGCTCACTATCAGTGTGGCCAGCGGCGGCGGATTTTACCAATACCGCCGTGTGCGCGTCAGAACAGCACCTGCCCCGCCAGTGCGCTCGCCGGCGCCAGCAACCACACCGGCACCCGCCACACGGCCAGGCACACCCACAACAACAGCACCAGCGCCACGCCGCCGGAAGACTGTACGGCGGAGGTCCACACAGGATCATACAATGCCGCCAACAGTAGCCCAACCACGCCGGCGTTGACGCCAGTCAGCGCCGCCCGCACGGTGCCATGGGTGCGTACCCAAGACCACAGGGGCAGGCCGGCAAACACCAGCAGAGTTCCCGGCAGAAACACCGCGCCAACCGCCACCGCAGCGCCAGCCCAGCCGCCCTCGGTCGCACCGAGAAACGCCGAAAAGGAGAACAGCGGGCCCGGCATGGCCTGGGCAACACCGTAGCCGGCCAGAAAGGCATCCGCCGGCATCGGGCCAGAAGCCACAAAACCTTCCTGCAACCAGGGCAGCACCACATGACCGCCACCAAACACCAGGGCACCGGCACGGTAGAGCTCCGCGCCGATCCACGCCAGCGATCCCGAGGTCTGTGGCAGAAACGACAGCACCAGTAGCACCGCGAACCCGGCCGCAAACAGCATCGGTTTGCGGGATTGCACGGGCACGTTCAATGCCTCAACCGCGGCCGCGCCCGACAGCTTCAGCACCGCACCGACCGCGCCCGCGGCAACCAGCGCCAGAACCTGCATCCACACGGCCCCGGCGGTGAGTAGCACCACCGCCACCACCACGGCAATAGAAAGTCGCGGGCCATCCGGGCACAGGCTCCGGCCCATTTGCCAAATGGCCTGGGCAACCACCGCAACCACAAACAGTTTCAGGCCGCTGATCCAGCCCCCGGCCGCCACCTCGGGCCAGACATTCAGACCCAGGGCAAACAGCGTCATGATCAGCGCCGATGGCAGGGTGAACCCCAGCCAGGCGGCCGCAGCACCCCGGTAATGGCCTCGCAAGTAGCCCAGGGTCAGGCCAGTCTGGCTCGACGCCGGTCCCGGCAACAGCTGGCACAGGGCGACCACCTCGCCGTAGGCGGCATCGGAAAGCCAGCGCCGGCGCTGGACGAACTCGCCGTGAAAGAAGCCCAGGTGGGCCGCCGGGCCGCCGAAGGATGTCAGGCCCAGCCGGAGGAACAGCAGGAAAATCTGCCAGGGTGACTCATTTTTTTCGGATGGAAGAGGTCTGCTCATAAGTCACTGAGTATTTTGGTTGATTCGGTTAGCCACAGGATTCTCCCTGACCCTTAACATGAACATCGTGACAATCCGGTTGCATCACTGCCGCAGGCAACCATACTGAAGGCAAGGGTTTGCCAACACGTGCAATGCAGGATCAGACATGACCGCCAGGGCACATACACCAGAAAGTCAGGACGAGTTACTGGAGTACCGCCTGAGCCTGAGGCTCGGCCCTGTTCACGCCCGCCAGCGGCTGGGTATCGAGCGGGAAGCCGAGGCTAAAGTATTCGGCAAGGACCACGACTGGTTCCACCTTGAGAACCTGGCATCGGCCCCCGGGTTCATCCGGTTTTGCCTGCAAGCGGTGGGCCTGTTCCGGCGCGGACAGAATAACAGCCGCCAACTGACCACCGCCAGCAACCACTTTCAGTTGCCCAATCTGCCCGCAGCGTTTGAGGGTTTCCGCATCCTGCACCTGACCGATCTGCACGTGGACATGGACGAGGCCAACCTGCAGGCGGTCATCGACCGGATTGCACCGCTGGATTACGACCTGTGTGTACTGACCGGAGATTACCGCTGCCTGACCCGCGGCCCGATAGACGCGGCGCTCGATGGCATGGCGAGACTGCGGGAGGCCATTCACGGAGACGCCTACGCGGTGCTCGGCAACCACGACAGCATCCGCATGGTGCCGGCGCTGGAAGATATGGGGTATCGCCTGCTGATGAACGAGCACGTGGTCGTCACCCGGGGCGAGGATACGGTGTACCTCGCCGGCGTGGACGACGCCCATTTCTACAAGGTGCACAACCTGCATCGCGCCGGTGACGATATTCCCGCCGGTGCCGTGAGCCTGCTGCTCAGCCATACCCCGGAGATTTTCCGCGAGGCGGCCCACGCCGGCTATGACCTGTTCCTGTGCGGCCACACCCACGGCGGCCAGATCTGCCTGCCCGGCGGGATTCCGGTCACGCTGGATTCGGACTGCCCGCGTTTTCTCGGCCGCGGCTACTGGCGCCAGAACGGCATGCAGGGTTATACCTCCCCGGGATCCGGAACGTCGGTGATCAATGTGCGTCTCAACTGCCCGCCGGAGGTCACGCTGCACACCCTGACCCGCGGCGCGGTCTAGCACACGGGCCACCGGACTCAATGGGGCTGACGACGAATACCGAGCCGGTACAACAGCGGGGACAACAGGATATTCGACAGGGTGAACGCCACTACCACAGCCAGTGCCGACCAGAGCCCGAGGGGTAACCAGAACAGCGCCAGAATCATCGGCAACACCGCTTCAGGCACCTGATCCAGCAACAGCGCCCGGGCACTGGGCACCAGGCCGCGACGGCGCTTGATAAAGCTGCTGATCATGTCACCGATCAGCCCCAGCGCGCCGAACAGGCAACCGAATACGAAACCCAGCCCCGCGACCATCGCAAACAGGCCGCAACTGAGCATGCCACTCACCAGGCCGCGCCAGGTCTTGCTTTTACCCAGTACCGGCCGGCCATCACGCCACCGGCGCCCGCCGTCAAGCGGCGTCGACCAGACCCTGCCGCATAGATTTCTCGCCACCACCGGGGCTCCGTTGGCCAGTACCAGCATGACGAACAGCTCCAGCGCCAGGATCACTGCAGGCAACCTCCGGTTCAGGCCACGCCGCCGCGGGTCAGCTTCAGGGGATCCAGCAGTTGTTCAAGGCGGTCGCGATCCAGCCCGCTGCGCTCCTCGGCGACATCAATCACCGGCCGCCCGGTGCGGTAGGCCTCTTTGGCAATGTCCGCCGCCAGGGCATAGCCGATTTCCGGGTTCAGCGCCGTCACCAGTACCGGGTTCCTGCCCACGCCGGCATTCAGCGTGCCCACGTTGACGGTAAAACCCTTGATGGCCTTGTCCGCCAGCAGGCTGGCGGCGTTGCTCAGCAGTTCCACCATATCCAGCAGATTCGCGCCGACCAGGGGCAACATCACGTTGAGCTGGAAATTGCCGGACTGGCCAGCCATGGCGATGGCGCTGTCCAGCCCCATCACCTGGGCACTGACCATGGCGACCGATTCGGGAATCACCGGATTTACCTTGCCCGGCATGATGCTGCTGCCCGGTTGCAGCGCCGGCAGGCTGATTTCCGCAAGACCATGAATGGGGCCGCTGTTCATCCAGCGCAGGTCATTGACCATCTTGGTCAGCACAATGGCAACGCCACGGAGCTGGGCTGACAGGGCCACCGGGGAGTCCACCGCACTCTGGCCCACGAACTTGTGCTCCAGGGGGCGAAACGGGTAACCGGTGTTGTTGCGCAGGAACTTCACGAACTGGTCGGAGAACTCGTGCAGCGCATTCACTCCGGTGCCAACGGCAGTGCCGCCCTGGGGTAACGCGAGCAGGTCGTCACTGGCACTCTCCACCCGAGCCTGAGCCGCCAGCAACTGCTCACGCCAGGTCCGCATCTCCTGGCCAAGGGTCACCGGCATGGCGTCCATCAGGTGCGTTCGACCGGTCTTGACCTGATCCCCGTACATCGCTTCGCGTTCGTAGATCACGCCGCACAGGTGCGACAGCGCCGGCAGCAGCCGGGTGTGGACGGCGCTGAAAGCACTGACATGGATAGCGGTGGGGATTACATCGTTGGAGCTCTGGCTCATATTGACGTGATCGTTGGCGTTGACCTCCACCCCGGCGCGGTTCGCCAGCGCCGATATCACCTCGTTGACGTTCATGTTGGTGCTGGTGCCGGAACCGGTCTGGTAGCGATCCACCGGAAACTGGTCGCCGTGCTCGCCGTCCAGCAGTTGCAGGCAGGCATTCACAATGGCGTCCCGCAGGTCATTGTCGAGCAGTCCCAGGCTGGCATTGGCTTCGGCCGCCGCCTGCTTGATCCTGGCCACCGCGGCAATAAACGCCGCGGGCATCGGCTGACCGCTGACCGGAAAGTTCTCCACCGCCCGCTGGGTCTGCGCGCCCCACAGGGCATCTGCCGGAACGTGAACCTCGCCGAGGCTGTCTTTTTCCGTTCTGAATTTGGTCATGCCGCCCTCCTGTTGTTAAAACAATCCCTGTATTCAGGCGGGCCCGATTGCGTCAGCTCTCGGAATGGGCCCGCAGTCTCACATGGTCGCAAATACCCGTGACCTGTTCAAAATTGAGCACCAGAGTCTGTACGGTGTTGGTGTAGGTGTCGTGAAGGTGAAACTTGAAGCGGCGCTGTTTCTCGCCCTGCAGGAAACCGTCGTACTCACGCACCAGTTCACGCACATCGCCGCCATTATCTCGCGACCAGGTGGCGTTAAAGGGACCGAGCACAGCGCCGCCGGAGAGGCAGATGGTCACTTCGTGGTTGGTCAGGGCATTGTCGGATAGGGTCATGGTGTACTCTCCTGAAATTCAACAGATCCCAGACATCAGTGTAGACCGTGGTCAGTCCCCCGTCCCTGAATTTGATGCAGATCCGAGCAAGCTGTTCAGTAATGCCCGCAAGCGGTTGGGTTTGACCGGTTTGTTGAGGATTTGCAGGTATTGCGCCTTCAGGAACTGACGGGTGTCGTCACTGCGGTCGGCGGTGATGATGGCGGCCGGAATATCGCGACCAAGATGGCGGCGGAGGCCATAAATGGCCTCGCAGCCGGTGCGTTCGTTGTCGAGGTGGTAGTCCGCCAGAATCACCGCCAGAGGCGCATCCAGGCCGGCGACCGCCTGCAGCGCCTGCGTCTCGTCAGGCGCTGTGGTCACGGCACAGCCCCAGCGCTCAAGCAGCAACTGCATGCTTTCAAGCACAGCAGGCTCGTTGTCAATGACCATCACGCGGGCGCCACCAAAGCCATCGGTGAAGGCAACGGGTTGAGCGCCAGCCGGCGAGTAAGTCACGGCCAAGGGCTCAGCCAGTGGAATGGTCACCGCAAAACGGGAACCCCGATCGGGGCGGGATGACACGTCAATGTCGTACCCAAGCACCCGCACCATGCGCTCCACGATCGCCAGCCCAAGGCCCACGCCCTGGCGACCACCGGTGCCCTGGGGCAGGAGCTGGTGGAATTCGGTGAAAATCTCACGGAGTTTGTCCTCAGCAATCCCCACTCCGGTGTCCCACACTTCGATGCGTAGCCTGTTGCCACGTCCCCTCAGGGCCAACAGCACGCCTCCTGACCGGGTGTAACGAAAGGCGTTGCTCAGCAGGTTGCGGATGATTCGGGCCAGCATGCGCTGGTCGGTGCGGATCATCGCCGGTAACACACGAACCCGGAACGACAGCCCCACATTGGCCGCCACTGCCTCGAACTCTTCGCCCAGACCCACCGCCAGGGCAGCCAAGTCGGTGTAGACCAGATCCGGCTTCATCGCCTGCTGGTCCAGCTTGGAAATGTCGAGCAGATCCGCCAGCAAGTCCTCGGCGCCCTCAAGGGCCCGATGCACCTGATGCACCATGCGGCTTTCCTGCGCCGGCAGGGGGCTGTCCTGCAGCGCAGAAATCATCAGGCGGGCAGCATTCAGCGGTTGCAACAGGTCGTGACTGGCGGCGGCAAGGTATTTGTCCTTGCTGCGATTGGCTTCCCGCGCGGCCTCCATCGCCACCATCAGCTCGTGCTCGACCTTTTCACGCTCCTCGATCTGGTAACGCAGGCCCACATTGGCGTTCTGCAACGCTTCGGTCCGCTCTTCCACCCGATGCTCCAGTTCGGCGTTCAGCCGCACCAGTTTCTCTCGCGCCTGAACCCGCTCGGTGATGTCGGCCACAAACGCCTCCACCACTTCCGGCCCCAGATCGGGGCGTCGCAGCATGGTGATGGCAACATGCACCGGTTTGCCATCGCGCTTTCTCAGTTGGCTTTCGCGGGCGCTCAGACTTCCACTGTCCAGCAGCTCCTGGCGCAGTTTGTCGAAATCCGCCGCACTGGAAAACAGCTGTTCCCGCAAGCGAATCACCCCGGCTTTGAGGTCATCCGTGCTCTCATAACCGCAGATTCTGGCCATGGCGGGGTTGCAGGCGAGAAAACCGCCACGCAGGTTGGCCTGGAATATACCGTGCAGGGCATTCTCGAACAGCCATTTATAGCGGTTGCGCTCCTGCTCCAGTTCTTCGATCCGATCCTGCAGGGCGGGGTAATAATTCTTGCGGACAGACTGACTACCGAGGCCCAGCAAGTCGCCAACCCCGTATCCCCCCTCCTGTTCGTCAGAGGGCTTCTTCATAGACAACCTGGACGTCCCGCAGCGATGACTTGCGGGGATTAGTGAGAATGCACGGATCCTGCAACGCAAACCCGGAAAGGTACGGGATATCCGACACGCTGACGCCCAGCTCTGCCAGCCGGGACTCCAGCCCGACCGTGCGCTTGAGCTCGATGATACGGTTCATCAGGCGCCTCTTGATCTCCATTTTGCTCATGCCGCGGGTATCAATATCCATGGCTTCGGCGACCTTGCGGAAGCGGTCTTCCGCGAACGGGAAGTTGAACGCCACCACGTGTTCGAGCAGCAACGCATTGCACAAACCATGGGGCAGATCCAGATAGCCTCCGAGGCTGTGGGACATGGCGTGAACTGCGCCCAGAATCGCGTTGGAAAATGCCAGCCCGGCCTGCATCGAAGCCAGCATGACCTGTTCCCGCAGGTACGGGTTCGACGTATTGGCCACCAGCGGCTCGAGGTGGCGATTGATCAGCCGGATGGCTTCCAGCGCGTGGGTATCGGTCAGAGGTCCACTGCCCGTGGACACAAACGCCTCGATGGCGTGCACCATGGCATCCACCCCGGTACAAGCGGTCAGGAAGCCGTCCATGGTTTCGGTCACTTCCGGATCAATCAGGGCAACGTCCGGCACCACCGCCTTGCTGATGATGGAGAATTTGAAGCGACGGTCCGGGTCGGAAATGATGGCAAACTGGGATACATCCGCAGAGGTGCCAGCGGTGGTAGGAATCAGGATCATCGGCGGCGAGGGCGAGGTAATGGTATCGACGCCCTCGAACTCGAGGATGTTTCGGCCATGAGCGCTAACAATGCCAATGCCCTTAGCGCAGTCCATCGGACTGCCACCGCCGATGGCGACAATGACATCGCATTCGTTGCTGCGGTATAGCTCCGCCCCGACCATGACCTCCTCTACCTTGGGGTTTGGAGACACACCGGTAAATGCCGTGACACTGAGGCCCGCGGTGATCAGGAGCTCTCTGATTTCAGCTACCCAGCCCGCTTTCTCAACGCCGGGATCCGACACCAGAAACACATGGCGGGCACCGAAATTACTGGCGAAATTGGCCACAGCCTTACGGGAGCCGGCGCCAAATACAATTTCCGGGGAGACAAACTTGCGAAGCGCAGAGATGTCCTGATTCATAGGGCGATGCTCGAGTTATTTATTATTGTAGGGTTCAGCGAAAGTTTAACCCAAGTTCTCCCCTCGATCATCGAACTTTGGTCCCTGTCGCGCATAGAAAGCGCAAAGCCACTCCAGTGTTCGGGCCTGATTGATTCTGCGCCGGAATCCGTGACCTTCGTCCTCAAACCAGTGCAGCTCAGGCGACCGGCCCGCCGCCTTCATGGCCTCCACCATAGCGCGGGTCTGCTCCGGAACCACCACCTGATCCTGACCGCCCTGGAAGAAAATCACCGGTGCCCGGATTCGATCGGTCAGGTATCGCGGTGACCGCTCGCGCCAGCGCTGCGGGTGTTGCTGCGGGGAGCCCAGCAACCAGTCCAGATAGCCGGACTCGAAACGATGGGTAGCCGCCCTCAGCCGGAGCGGATCGGTCACTCCGAACAGGCTCGCACCGGCGGCAAATCGCCGGCTTCGGGCCAGCGCCATGAGCGCAGTATAGCCACCCGAGCTCCGCCCCTGAATAAAGATACGCTGACCATCCACCAGCCCACTCAGGGTGAGGTGGTCAGCGGCCCGCTCCATGTCAGCTACATCCACTTCACCCCAACGACCCGCCAGTGCCAGGCGAAAATCCCGGCCAAAACCGCTGCTGCCGCGATAATTCACTTCTGCCACCGCAAAACCGCGCTGGCACCAGTACTGAACCTGGGGATTGAAAACCGGGTATGCCGCTGACGTAGGGCCGCCATGGACAATCAGGATCAACGGCGGCGAAGCCGACACAACCGGGGTGGGTCGGTAAAAGAACCCGCTGAATTCGGGGGCGTCGCTTCCGCACGCGGGCACTTCGAAAAGCAGGGGACACGCCGGCGGGCGCGCCGGCTCCGGTACTTCACCGCCGGCCAACACCGTGGCTGTGCCGCTGCGCGGATCCACTTTCAGAATCGCATCCAGCCGTGTCGCGGAACGTGCAACGCAGACAACCCAACCATCAGTGACGCGCAGGCTGCGAAAATCAGTGAATTCCGCGGCCACCCGTTGCTCTGCGCCAGACGAGCGGTAGCACCAGAGTTCGCCACTGCCCCCCCGGTAGTGAACCCGCGCCCAGCCGCCATCGGGCAGGGCGACGTGATGGGATTCACCCAGTTGCCAGGGGGCGTTGGCGTGATCGAGCGGCGGGCCGCCTCCGCTGGCCCAATCCCCGTTCACACCATCCGGATCGAGACGCCACGGTTGCCACCAGCCACCGTGATCCGACAACACCCACAATTCGGATCCGGCGTATACCGGTTGCTGGACCGCTCCTTCTGCCGCGGTTGGCCAGGTTTCACTCCCCCGCAAGCAGCCGCTTTCCGTCACCATCGCCGTCCATATTGTCGCACGTACCCAGGGCATGTCCGGCAATTGCCAGCTAACCCACGCCAGCTGGCGCCCGTCGTCGGACAGCGCCGGCGCACCATAAAAGTCCTGCCCGCCATGGAGTACCTGAATACCCTGCTCTGCGCTGACAGCCACCAGCTGCTGGCGGCCGCCGGCCTCACGCACTGCCAACACGCGCTGGCGGTGGGCATCCGCCACAAGGCCACCAAAAGCGGCGTCGGGCTCATCGGTAAGCCGTTGGCACCGGCCGTCTTCCGCGAGAAAGTGAATCTGCTGATCTTCACTGACCAGAAACACGCCGCCGTCGAGCGCGGCCAGACTGCCGCCGCCATAACCGTTGATGCGGCTGCGCACACTGAGGCCCGCCGGCCCGAACGGCTCCGCGCCCCGTGCGGTCAACCGCCACAGGGCTTGAATCCCGGTGGTCGGATCCGGCTCCAGCCAGTACACGCCGGTTCCGGACACCGCCAGCTCGAGGCGCTGCGCAAACGTGGCACAGGCCTGACTCGCACTCAGCTGGCCAGCAGGCAAAGCCTGCAGCGCCATTGCCTGTGACCGCAGCTCAGCCCCGGAATAGCAGTTTTGAGTTATCCGCATTGCGATAGATCAGCCCGTCGATGCCGGCCGTGGCATGCTCAGCAGCGGTCCTCGCCGCCAGAATCCGATCGTGGTGAGGCGACTTGCCACACACCGGGTCAGCGTTGTCGGCGTTGCCGGTCAGTAAAAACGCCTGACAGCGGCAACCGCCAAAATCCCTGCCCTTTTCATCACAGGAGCGACAGGGTTCCGGCATCCAGCTGTCGCCGCGGTAATGATTGAAGCCGGGGCTGTCGTACCAGATGCGGTGAAGATCCGTGTCACGCACGTTCGGGAAGTCGATGGGCAGCAAGCGGGCACTGTGGCAGGGCAACGCTGTGCCGTCCGGCGCCACGGTCAGAAACAGGCTTCCCCAACCATTCATACAGGCCTTGGGGCGCTCCTCGTAATAGTCCGGCGTCACAAAAATCAGCTTCATGGCCGAGTCGGCCGCAGCAAGGCGCTGACGATAGGCATTTACCTCGGTCTCGGCTTTCTCCAGTTGCGCCCGGGAGGGCATCAGCCCCTCGCGGTTCTCGAATGCCCAGCCGTAATACTGGCAGGTCGCCAGCTCGACATAGTCCGCCCCCAGCCGTTCACACAAGGACATGATGTCGCTCATCTGGTGAATGTTGTGGCGGTGGATCACGAAATTGAGCACCATCGGGTAACCGGCGTCCTTGACCGCGCGTGCCATCGCCAGCTTGTGGTCGAACGCCTTGCGGGAACCGGCCACGGCGTTGTTCAGCTCGGGATCCGAGGCCTGAAAACTGACCTGGATATGATCCAGACCGGCATCCCGGAAGGCACCCACTTTAGCCTCGGTGAGTCCCAGCCCCGAGGTGATCAGGTTGGTGTAATAGCCCAGTTGCCGCGCCTCGGCGATCAGCTCCGGCAGATCCTGACGTACCAGCGGTTCACCGCCGGAAAAGCCCAACTGCGCCGCCCCCATCTGACGCCCCTGGCGCAGCACCCGCACCCACTCCGCCGTGCTCAGTTCCTGAGCCGTTTGGGCAAAATCCAGCGGATTGGAGCAGTACGGACACTGCAGCGGGCAACGGTAGGTCAGCTCGGCCAGCAACCACAGCGGCGGACCGATGCCTGGGCGGTCCCCGCCGGGCATGGGGTGGTGGTCGTTCATGTGAACAGTATCCAGTGTTTCTGTTCCGCATCACTCAGAAAATCACTGACGTCGGTCTGCAGCGAACCGGCGTCCGGAAACTGCTGTTCCAGCACGGCCACAATGGCGGCCACGGTTCGCTCGCCGTCAATCTCTTTCAGCACCGCACCGGCGCTTTCGTTCAGCCGTACCATACCCTCCGGGTACAGCAATACGTGGGCATTCTGCGCCGGCTCCCACTGGAAGCGGAAGCCCGGGCGCAGCCGGGGCACGCTTGCCAGCCGATCGGTCACGACAGCCCCCGATGCCACGCGGGCTGGTCGGTGACGGTATGATACGGTGGCGTCTGGTGCAGATAAGCCATAGTCAGGGCATCCAACATCGACCATAAGATATCCAGTTTGAATTGAAGAATCTCCAGCGCACGGGTCTGGCTTTCAGCCGTGGTGAAACTGTCCAGGGTAATGGCCAGACCGTGCTCCACGTCGCGCCGCGCTTCGGATAACCGTTTGCGGAAATAGCGGTAGCCGCTGCCCTCGATCCACGGGTAGTGCTGCGGCCAACTGTCCAGCCGGGACTGATGAATCTCCGGCGCAAACAGTTCGGTCAGGGAAGAGCAGGCAGCTTCCTGCCAGGTGGCACGGCGGGCGAAATTCCGGTAGGCGTCTACCGCAAACCGGACACCCGGCAGCACGTGGCGCTGATCGACCACTTCTTCCCGGGTCAGGCCCACCGCCTCGGCCAGGTACAACCAGGCCTCGATGCCGCCCCCATCACCGTCGTGGCCGTCGTGGTCCAGAATCCGCTGCAGCCACATCCGGCGCACTCCGGCGTCCGGACAGTTCGCCATGATGGCGGCATCCTTGCGGGGGATGTTGATCTGGTAGTAGTAGCGGTTTGCCACCCAACCGCGGATCTGCGCCGGCGTGCAGTGTCCGCTATACATCGCTTTATGGTAGGGGTGATAAATGTGGTAGTACTGCCCCTTATCGCGCAGGGCCTGCTCGAAGTCTTTGCGGTTGAGCACAGTGCGGGCAATCGCGTTCATGAGGGATCCGCCAGTTCAATGTGCATTCCATCCCAGGCCACTTCGATACCGTGACGGGCCAGTTCGGCGCGCTCGGGCGAGTGTTCGTTGAGAATCGGGTTAGTGTTGTTGATGTGAATCAGGATCTTGCGGCGTGCCGGCAGGGTGTCCAGCACCTCGATCATGCCACCGGGACCGCTCTGGGCCAGATGCCCCATGTCCTGCCCGGTTCGGGGTCCCACTTCCTGGCGGATCATCTCGTCATCGTGCCAGACGGTGCCGTCCACCATCAGCACATCAGCCCGGCGCATCCAGTGCAGAATCCGGGCATCCGGTGCACCCAACCCGGGCGCATACAGCAGCGTTTGGCCGGTACGAGTGTCCTCCAGGAAAACGCCGATATTGTCCCCCGGATGGGGATTGTCCCGGCGCGGCGAATAGGGCGGCGCATTGCTCAACAGAGGAATCGCGGTGAGCCTCAGGGACGGCGCACAGGCAATAGTAAAAGACTCACTCTCGGTGGCGGGCACCTCCCGCCAGCTCAGCCCACCGTTCCAGTGCTTGAGCATTCGGAACAGGGGAAATCCCGAGGTCAGGTCCTCGTGCACCTGGGCAGTGCACCAGACATCCAGCGGCAGGCCTTCGCGCAGTGTCAGCAGGCCGGTGGTGTGATCCACCTGGCTGTCAATCAGCACCACGGCGCTGATGCCGGTATCCCGCAACGCGCGACCCGGTTGCATGGCCGGAAACGCCGCCAGCTGGGCACGAATGTCGGGGGAAGCATTGAACAGGATCCAGTGCTCACCGTCTTCACTGACCGCAATGGAGGACTGGGTGCGGGCGCGGGCGCTCAGAGTGCCCTTGCGGAAACCGTCGCAGTTGGCGCAGTTACAATTCCACTGGGGAAAGCCACCGCCGGCGGCGGAACCGAGTACATGGATATGCATGGAGGCACTCCGGACCAGAAACGGCCAGCGTCAAGCGGCTGGCCGCTCAGGTGTTCAGCGGTTGGCGAAGTACATAGTGACTTCGAAACCGATCCGCAGGTCTTCGTAGGCTGGTTTGGTCCACATAATGCTCACCTCTATTGTCATGATTGTTAGCGCATTCAGGGTGAGTTAGCGGCTGTACCGATAACTCACCTATCATCCTAGCGGCGCTGGCAAGCATCCCATATGGTACTTTGGCACTGTTTTCCCGCCTCCCTAAGTTGCAGACCGAACCGTACCCGCAGCCACAAAAAAGGGCCCCTGTGCAGGAGCCCGAAGCGTAGCAAAACAGCTCCGATGAAGCCGGAGCCTGAAGACGCACATCCGTTGTGCTCGCCCAATGGCGGGCCGGTGTGGAAGGCCCGCTTTTCACCGCCCGATCAGAAGAAACCCAACGGGTTGATGTCGTAACTCACCAGCAGGTTCTTGGTCTGCTGGTAGTGATCCAGCGCCATCTTGTGGTTCTCGCGGCCAACGCCGGACTTCTTGTAGCCACCAAAGGCCGCATGAGCCGGATACTGGTGGTAGCAGTTGGTCCATACGCGGCCAGCCTGGATGGCGCGGCCCATGCGATAGGCTCGGTTGATATCACGGGTCCAGAGACCGGCACCCAGGCCGAACTCGGTATCATTGGCAATGGCCAGGGCTTCTTCCTCGTCCTTGAAGGTGGTAACGCCCACCACCGGGCCGAAGATCTCTTCCTGGAACACGCGCATATTGTTCTTGCCTTTGAACAGCGTGGGCTGGACATAGAAGCCGTTGTTGTACTCACCCTCCATTTCCTCACGGCCACCGCCGGTCAGCACTTCCGCGCCTTCCTGCTTGCCGATTTCCAGGTAGGACATAATCTTGTCGAACTGCTCCTTGGACGCCTGGGCGCCTACCTGCACATCGGTATCCAGCGGGTTACCACGCTTGATCGCCTTGGTGCGCTCGATAACCTTGGCCATGAACTCGTCGTACATATCCTCCTGCACCAGCGCGCGGGATGGGCAAGTACAGACTTCGCCCTGGTTGAAGAACGCCAGCACCAGACCTTCCACACACTTGTCGATGAATTCCGGCTCAGCCTGCATGACGTCCGAGAAGTAGATGTTGGGCGACTTGCCACCCAGCTCTACGGTGGACGGGATGATGTTCTCGGCCGCGCACTTGAGGATATGAGCCCCCACCGGGGTGGAACCGGTGAACGCGATCTTGGCGATGCGCTTGCTGGTGGCCAGCGCCTGACCGGCTTCGATGCCGTAACCGTTGACGATGTTGACCACACCCGGTGGCAGCAGATCGCCGATCAGGTCCATCAGCACCAGAATACTGGCGGGCGTCTGCTCGGCTGGCTTCATCACCGTGCAGTTGCCGGCCGCGAGGCAAGGCGCCAGCTTCCACACCGCCATCAGCAGCGGAAAGTTCCAGGGAATGATCTGACCCACAACACCCAGAGGCTCATGGTAGTGGTAAGCCACGGTGTTGTTGTCGATGGCGCTGGAGGTGTCCTCCTGAGCGCGGATGCAGCCGGCGAAATAGCGGAAATGATCCACCGCCAGGGGCAGATCGGCGTTGATGGTTTCACGAACCGCCTTGCCGTTGTCCCAGGTCTCGGCCACCGCAAGCATCTCGATGTTCTGCTCGATACGATCGGCAATTTTCAACAGGATATTGGAACGCTCGGTGGTCGAGGTCTTACCCCAGGCTGGCGCAGCTTTGTGGGCTGCATCCAGAGCCAGCTCGATGTCTTCGGCGGTGGAGCGGGGGATGTCACAGATCGCATCACCGGTTACCGGGGTGATGTTCTCGAAATACTGGCCCTTGACCGGGGCAACCCACTCGCCACCAATATAGTTTTCATAACGGGATTTGAAGGAGACGACGGAGCCATCCTTTCCTGGTTGTGCGTAGATCATGGTCTCGACCTCTTGTTGTGTTTGTCGCAGGGCAACGCGGCCTTTCGCGTTTACTTAATCACTGTAGACCCCAATCCCGGATAGGTGAATGGTGCGATGGAGGCGAAAAACTCCTCCCTTGGTAGTAGTTGGGATAACCGTCAGACCTGTGCGACTGCAACCGGCCGATTCCAACCTCAATGGATCGCCCCAAACACGGCACCTCAATCGCACCTATGGGCGCACCAAACCAGTGCGAATGCCCGTACCGGATGCATCCGCCCTCTCAAAAGAAAAAAATAAAAACACTAAAAACAACAGCTTATTAATTGGCATGGAGTCTGCACTGTTTGAGGCACGCAGCGAGAAGTCGGTTAAAGCAACCACCATCAAAGCGCGACAATCTGACAAATAGTTCAACTAGGGTTCCGGCCTGTTCCTCGTAGTGATGCAAAGCGAGACAAAACAGGCGACTGGTCCGAGAGTTGACGACCTTTTCCAAGGTTACACGGCGGGACAAAAGCCCGGGAGGATCGTTCAGTGACTGACGTCTCTCGTTTCTTTGCACCCCGTACCAGAAGGAAAAGGCCATGTTGCAAACCACAGCCCCCCTCTACGACGATCTGATTCCCGGCGGATCCCACTGGTCTTTCGTCATGCGCCGCGGTCATGTGCTGCGCCTGATCGATGAGACCGGCAGCGCCAACGTCGGCATGTTGATGTACAACCCCGAGAACCCCCTCGAGCGCTACAACATGCCTGACACCCTGAAGAACCAGCACACCTTCCTGCTGACTCAAGGCCATGTGTTGCTCTCTGATATGGGGCGGGTGTTTGCGTCCATTATTCGCGACGATCTGGGCTGGCACGACACCGTTGCCGGCACCTGTAACGCCAATCTGGTGGCGCAACGCTGGGGCAAAAAAACCTATCAGGACGCCCACAACCACTACCACCGCAACGGCTTTACCAGTTTCCTGAACGAGCTGGCCAAATATGGTCTGGGCAAGAAAGACCTGACTGCCAACCTGAACTGGTTCAGTAAGGTGCAGACGGATGACGACGGCAACACAGCATTTGTCCGCGATCACTCACACGCCGGAGCAACGGTGGACCTGCGTTTCGAGATAGACACCATCGTGGTACTGCACACCTGCCCGCACCCGATGAATCCGGCCCGGGAGTACCCCAGCCATCCGGTGCGTTACCAGTTCTTCAAGGCGGCCCCGGTAACCGATGCCGATCCCTGCAAGACGTCGTCACCGGAGGCCACCCGTGCCTTCGCCAACAACGCCCTTTACCACCTGTTCCAGTAACGGAGGCCGGAGATGATCAAGCACAGCGAATTGAACCCCGACAACGCCGCCTTCCGTGAAACCGTACCGGCAGGCGAGTATTTCCTGAAAGTCGTGAAGGCCGGCGAAACCGTCCGTATCCTGGACCTCGAAGGCAACCAGGCGGCCGACACTCTGTTCTACAACGCCCACAATCCCACCGAGCGATACAGCGCCGTGGACACCATCCGCCAGCAGAACAATGTGTACCTGACCGCCGGCTCGAAGCTGATGTCCTCGGAGAACAACGTGATGCTGGAAATCACCGCCGATACCTGCGGCCGTCACGACACCCTCGGCGGTGCCTGCGCGGCGGAGAGCAACACCACCCGTTATGCCCTCGAGAAAAAATGTATGCACGCCTGCCGCGACAGCTGGCTGGTGGCCGTGACCGAGCATGAAGAACTGGGCATGACCAAGCGCGACATCACCCACAACATCAATTTCTTCATGAACGTGCCGGTCACCGCCGACGGCGGCCTGACCTTTGCCGACGGCATCTCCGATGCTGGCAAATACGTTGAGCTGAAGGCGGAGATGGACGTGCTGGTGATGATCTCCAACTGCCCCCAGCTGAACAATCCCTGCAACGGCTGGAACCCGACACCGATCGAGGTGCTGGTATGGCGCTGAACGGCACCCTCCGTACGCTCGACAAAGTCCTGATCGCCAACCGAGGCGCCATTGCCTGCCGGGTCATCCGCACCCTGCGCGACATGGGCATCACATCCGTAGCGGTTTACGCCGAAGCAGACGCGGACTCGTTGCATGTACGACAGGCCGACGAATCCTGGCCTCTGGGCGAAGGCTCTGCTGCAGCCACTTACCTGGATCAGGACAAGTTGTTCGAGATCGTCCGTAAGAGTGGCGCCGGCGCTGTCCATCCGGGCTACGGCTTTCTCAGTGAGAACGCGGCTTTTGCCCGCCGCTGCGATACCGAAGGCGTGGTGTTTCTTGGCCCCACGCCAGAACAGATGGAACAGTTCGGTCTCAAACACACTGCCCGGGCCCTGGCCGAGGAGGCGGGCGTACCCTTGTTGCCCGGCACCGGCCTGCTGACTGACTTGCAAGACGCACTGAAGGCGGCGGAAACCATCGGCTACCCGGTGATGTTGAAAAGCACCGCCGGTGGCGGTGGCATCGGCATGTCCCGCTGCTACAGCGCCGGAGATCTGGGCAAGACCTTCGAATCGGTCCAGCGCCTGAGCCAGAACAACTTCAGCAACAGCGGCGTGTTCCTTGAAAAATTCGTGGAGCACGCGCGCCACATTGAAGTGCAACTGTTTGGCGACGGCAGGGGTCAGGTGCTGGCGCTGGGCGAACGGGATTGTTCCGCCCAGCGCCGCAACCAGAAGGTGATCGAGGAAGCACCCGCGCCTGGCCTGACGGACACCG
The DNA here is from genome assembly GCF_032911545.1 of Marinobacter sp. M-5. Taxonomy (NCBI): domain Bacteria; kingdom Pseudomonadati; phylum Pseudomonadota; class Gammaproteobacteria; order Pseudomonadales; family Marinobacteraceae; genus Marinobacter; species Marinobacter sp. M-5. The sequence goes on along the minus strand of NZ_JAWJEK010000001.1, from coordinate 318,000 downwards.
TCCGCACCCGCATGCACGCCACCGCCCGCCAGCTCGGCGAACGCATTGCCTACCGCAGCGCCGGCACCGTGGAGTTTATCTACGACCCGGACACCACCGAGTTCTACTTCCTGGAAGTGAATACCCGCTTACAGGTCGAGCACGGCGTTACCGAGCAGGTGTACGGTGTCGACCTGGTGCGCTGGATGGTGGAACTGGGCGCCGGCACCCTGCCCGACCTGGACGGACTGAGGAGCAAGCTCACCGCCTCCGGTCACGCCATCCAGGCGCGGATCTATGCCGAAGATCCCAACAAGGACTTCCAGCCCGGAGCCGGCCTGCTGACCAACGTGGCATGGCCGAACGAAGACGGCCTGCGCATCGACACCTGGATCCACCCGGGTACAGAAGTGTCGCCTCTTTACGATCCCATGCTGGCCAAACTGATTGTGCACGAGCCCGACCGGGAATCCGCCCGGCAACGGTTGATACAGGCTCTCGACGACAGCCAGCTCTACGGCATCGAGACCAACCTCGAGTACGTGCGCCAGGTGCTGCATGACTCACGATTTGTGGAAGGCCGCCTGTTCACCCGCACTCTCAATGAGTTCGACTACCAGCCAGCCACCGTGGACGTGCTCAGTGGCGGCACCATGACCACCATTCAGGACTACCCCGGACGGATCGGCTACTGGGAAATCGGTGTACCGCCTTCCGGCCCCTTCGACAGCTACTCGTTCCGGCTCGGTAACCGGCTGTTGGGCAACCCGGAAAAAGCGCCGGGCCTGGAAATCACCCTCAAGGGGCCGGTACTCAGCTTTAACCGGGCCACCCAGATTGTGCTTACCGGCGCAGCGCTGGGGGCGACCCTGAACGATGAGCCGGTCGATTTCTGGCAGGTGATCGACGTGGCTCGCGGCGACACCCTGAAACTCGGCGCCACCACCGGCGATGGCGCCCGCGCCTACGTGCTGTTCCGTGGCGGCCTGGACTGCCCGCAATACCTCACCTCCTGCAGTACGTTTACCCTGGGGCAGTTCGGCGGCCACTGTGGCCGCGCCCTGCGGGCCGGGGATGTGCTGGCGTTGAGCGATGCCAAACCGGTTGCTGCCACTACCCTGCCGAACGAGCTGAAGCCGGCCATCGGCAAAACCTGGAAGTTGCACGTGACCTATGGCCCCCACGGGGCACCGGACTATTTCACCGGCCCAGACATCGACACCTTGTTTGCCAGCGAGTGGGAAATCCACTACAACTCCAGCCGCACCGGTGTTCGCCTGATTGGCCCGAAACCGGAATGGGCCCGCAGCGACGGCGGCGAGGCCGGCATGCACCCTTCCAACATCCACGACAACGCTTACGCCGTGGGCACCGTGGATTTCACTGGTGACATGCCAGTGATTCTGGGCCCCGATGGCCCCAGCCTCGGCGGCTTCGTGTGCCCGGTCACGGTGATCAGTGCCGATCTCTGGAAACTGGGCCAGCTCAAGGCCGGCGACAAGGTTCAGTTCGTGCCGGTGAGCCAGAATCAGGCGGTGGCCCTGCGGGAAGCACTGGATGAATCCGTAGCCACTCTGACGGCAGCCACCACTCACATCACACCTGTCAAACCGGAAACCCCGATTCTGGACTCGCTGAGCACCAGCAACCATGAAACCGGTGTGGTGTATCGCGCCGCGGGCGACAACTATGTGCTGGTGGAATACGGCCCCATGGAGCTGGATATCCGCCTGCGCTTCCGCGCCCACGCCCTGATGCTCTGGCTGCGGAAACAGAACCACGACGCCATTTTGGAGCTGACGCCGGGCATCCGGTCACTGCAGGTGCATTACGACAGCCAGACACTGAATCAGCGCACCCTGCTGGACCTGCTTGTCAGCGCCGAAAAGGAGCTGGAAAAGCAGCCGGAATGGGACGTGCCCGCACGCATCGTGCACCTTCCCCTGTCCTGGGATGACGCGGCCTGCCAGACCGCCATCGCCAAATACATGCAGTCGGTGCGTAAGGACGCCCCCTGGTGCCCCAGCAACCTGGAATTCATCCGCCGTATCAATGGGCTGGCGAGCATCGACGAGGTCAAGAAGACCGTCTTCGATGCCAGCTACCTGGTAATGGGCCTGGGCGACGTTTACCTCGGTGCACCAGTGGCCACCCCGCTGGACCCACGCCACCGGTTGGTCACCACCAAATACAACCCGGCCCGCACCTGGACCGCTGAGAATTCCGTGGGCATTGGTGGCGCCTATCTGTGCATCTACGGCATGGAAGGCCCCGGCGGCTATCAGTTTGTCGGCCGTACCCTGCAGATGTGGAATCGCTACCGCACCACGGACCTCTTCGAGCCCGGCAAGCCCTGGTTGCTGCGATTCTTCGATCAGGTGCGCTTCTACGAAGTCAGCGCCGAAGAACTGCAACAGATCCGCCGGGACTTTCCTAACGGTGATTACCCGATCCGCGTTGAAGAGACCCGCTTCAATCTGAAGGACTACGAACAGTTCCTGACCGACAACACCGACGAGATCCGGAGCTTCACTGACAAGCGCAAGCAGGCCTTTGATGAGGAGCTGCAGCGCTGGATCGAATCCGGCCAGATCAACTTCAGTGCCGAGGCACCGATCGAGGAGACCGGTGGTGACGATATTGCCAACCTGCCCGCAGGCCAGCACGCGGTGGAAAGCCACGTGGCCGGCAACCTCTGGGAGTGCCTGGTCAAGCCCGGCGACACTATCGAGGCCCAACGGCCGGTGGCGGTTATCGAATCCATGAAAATGGAAATTGAACTGCTGAGCCCCGTGTCCGGCCGCGTCGTCGATGTGCGCAGGGATGCAGGCCAGGCGGTGTCGCCGGGCACGCCGGTGGTGATCGTGGAAGAGATCAGCCAATGAATGCCAACCAACCTGACGTCAACAAACACCCGTTCGACCAACACGGGCAAAGCCCGAGGAGAGACACCATGAAAACATCTGACCTGAGCAAACGTCTGGCGGCCGGCCTGCTGACCGCATCCCTGTCCGTCGGCGCACTGGCCGAAGAGAAGGATTCCTTCAGCATCGCCTGGACCATCTACGCTGGCTGGGTGCCCTGGCAGTACGCCGAAGACTACGGAATCATGAAGAAGTGGGCCGACAAGTACGACATCGAGGTGGATATCGTGCAGGTCAACGACTACATCGAATCCATCAATCAATACACCGCCGGCCAGTTCGATGGCGTGGTCGCCACCAGCATGGACGGCCTGTCGATTCCGGCAGCGTCCGGCCTTGATACCACGGCGCTGATTGTGGGTGACTACTCCAACGCCAACGACGGGCTGGTGTCCAAAGACGCCACGTCCATTGAAGAGCTGGAAGGTGAGACGGTTCACCTGGTCGAGCTTTCGGTTTCCCACTACCTGCTGGTTCGGGCGCTGAACACCGTCGGACTGGAGGAGCGCGATATCAGCGTGGTAAACATCTCCGATGCGGATCTGGTATCCGCCTTCCAGACCGACGATGTTCGCCATGTAGCGACCTGGAATCCCTTGCTTACTGAAGTGACCAACTATCCCGGGGCGACGCCGCTGTTCGATTCCAGCCAGATTCCGGGGCACATCAAGGACCTGACGCTGGTGAACACCGAAACCCTGGCGGACAACCCCAAGCTGGGCAAGGCATTGGTCGGTGCCTGGTATGAGACCATGAGTATTCTCGCCGCCGATTCCGAAGCGGGTGCCGAGGCGCGGGCGTTTCTGGGTGAGCTGTCCGGCACGGACCAGGCGGGCTATGAGGCCCAGCTGGATGGCATGAAGATGTTCTGGAAACCGGAGAATTCAGTGGAGTTCATCCGCAGCGAAGAAGCCCGGGAGGCGATGGACAGTGTTCGTCAGTTCTCGTTCGACAAGGGCCTGCTGGGCCAGGGTGCCATGAGCCCGGACTTTGTGGGCATCGAGTTTCCGGACGGCTCCATCATGGGTGACGAGGCCAACGTGAAGCTGCGGTTTGATGACAGCTACATGCAGATGGCGGCTGACGGCGAGATCTGATTCGCAGTCATTGCTTGCCTCGTTAGGCAGCTGAGGGCACGATTACTCGTGCCCTTTTTTGTTGGCTTTTGGGTAGGGTTGGTGTTCGGTTCGGCTCTCCAAAACACGCTCCTTCGGCCCCCCTGCGGGGTCCGGCCCGCAATCATAGATTGCGGTCGTTCGGCTGTCGCATGAAGCTTTGCTTCATAAGCGCTCGGCCGAACCCATGGGGCGCTTGGGCTCCGCCATCCATGGCTCCGCACAGTTTTGGAGAGCCGAACCGAACACCAACCCCCAACTTCCGAGTAAGCCGGAGAACATAACCAACTATGCGTCGTACCAAGGAAGATGCTGAGAAGACTCGCCAGACGGTTCTCGAAGCCGCATTGAAGCTGTTCAGCAGGGATGGTTATTCCCTCACTACGCTGAGCCGTATTGCCAAAGAGGCTGGCTGTAGCCGAGGGCCGATCTACTGGCATTTTGAGAACAAGGACGACTTGTACGAAGCCGTTTTGGCTTATTCCCAGGAACCACTTGAAGCGTTGGTTGCGGAATGCGGCGCCATGCGTGAAACACCAATCGAAGCCATGGACCATTTTATTGAACGGTGGCTTGGGTTGCTGGCAAATAACAGGCAATACCGACAGTCGTTCGAGATTCTGCTGAACAAGACGGAACTGACGGATGCCATGAGCCGGACCCTCAAACGGGAGCGGGCGCTGACCAAGTCGATTATCGGGTTGTTTCGCGATCTGGCGGGGCAAGCGGCGGACAAGGGTTTGATCACCACGAGGGAAGACCCGAAGGATCTGGGTTTGTTGAGTTATACCTACCTGATGGGTATTACCCAGACGTGGTTGTTTGCTCCGACGTTGTTTTCTCTGAAAAAAGAAATGCCGTTTTTTCAACGGCAATTCTGGGCCTTACTCGGGAAGAAATAACAGACTCCTCAGAACATCTTCAGGTACCGCTTCACCTCCCACTCAGACACATGGTTCTGGTAGCTCTCCCATTCCCCTTTTTTGTACGCCACAAAGCTGTTGAACATCGACTCGCCGAACACCTCTTTGGCCAGTGGATCGGCCTCGAAAGCCTCCACCGCCTCGCCAAGGTTGCGGGGCAGATACTCGATGCCCTGCTCGGTAATTTCAGCATCGCTGTAGTCGTACATGTTCTCATGGTGCGGCGCACCGGCATCCAGGCCTTCGCGAATGCCTTCCAGACCAGCGGCGAGGATCAACGCGCTGCCGAGATAAGGGTTGCAGGCGATGTCTGCCGCGCGGCACTCGATGCGTCCGCCCATGCCGGGGATGCGGATCATGTTGGTGCGGTTGTTCGAGCCATAGCACATGAACACCGGCGCCCAGGTGGAGCCGGACATGCTGCCCTGGCGCACCAGGCGCTTGTAGCTATTGACCGTGGGGGCAATGACCGCGCTGATGGCGGCGCCGTGTTTCAGCACACCGGCGATAAAGTGGTAGGCGATCTTGCTGATGCCGCAGCTGTGCAGGTCGTCTCCCCCGGGCTCGAACAGGTTCTCGCCGGTCTGGATGTCCGCCAGGGACATGTTGTAGTGGGCGCCACTGCCGGTGCGGTCGGCGAAAGGTTTGGGCATGAAGCTGGCGAAAGCACCGTGCTTGCGGGCAATTTCGTTGGCCATCATGCGGAAGAACACCAGGCGGTCCGCCATGGTCAGGCCATCGGCGTATTTAAAGTCGGTTTCGAACTGGCCGTTGGCGTCCTCATGGTCAAAAGAATACACGTCCCAGCCCAGTTCGTTCATCGCGTCTACCAGCTCGTCCATAACCGGCAGATTGTCCATCAGGGTGCGGGGGTCGTAGCAGGGTTTGCCGAGGGTGTCGCGATCACTCAGGGGCGCAAAGCCGCCCTCCTCAGTGTCGCGGAACAGGAAGAACTCGGTTTCGATGCCCAGGTTAAATCGGTAGCCCATGGCGGCAGCCGCGCTCAGTTGGCGACGAAGAATGTTGCGGGAGCAGGCCTCAAAGGGTTCTCCATTGAGATACAGGTTGCCGGGAAACCACGCCAGTTGGCGATTCCAGGGACAGATGGCCACGCCCCCGGCATCCGGCATGGCGGCCACTTCGTCATCGGAGATGTCCTGGGGCACGCCGTCGAGCGCGGCACCGGTGTAGAGCTCGGAGCCCTCCATCATCTGGCCGAGGTGCGCAATGGGCACAAACTTGCCTTTGGTAATGCCGTGCATGTCGACGTAGCTGGCAATGGCGTACTTCACGCCGGCGTCGGCCAGTGTCTGTTTCAGGGCCTGGGTGTTGGTCGGTTCGGTCATGATGCTTCCTCTCTCTGATTCCGCTCGGAGCCCGGTGATGCGGGCGATCGATGTCACTTCTGGCACGTTTCTTTCTTGTTTCTGACCATTCAACTTACATGCCAGCATGTATATATAATGACTTTAAGGTGAGCAATCAGCGCCGGATCCGGCATCGGGAAAAGGGCCTAATCAATGAAAAACCAGTGGTTTAAAGACGATTTCGAGGCCGGCGACCTACCCCTGTCCGGCGGCGAAACCCTGCATGCTGCCCGGCTGCACTACCATCAGATCGGGCAGTTGAACGCACCAAAAGACAACCTGATTCTGCTGCCCACGTACTACGGCGGTGCAGCGACGGGTAACCATCCGTGGGTGGGCGAACACAGCCCCCTTGATCCGGCGCGCTACTGCATTGTCATCCCGGCCTTGCTCGGCGCCGGCGAATCGTCCTCACCTTCCAACACTCCGGGTCCGCAAGCAGGTGCAGCGTTTCCGCGGGTCAGCCTTTACGACAACGTGATGCTGCAGAAGCGCCTGGTGGACGAGGTGTATGGCGGTGCCAGCATCGCCCTCGCCATGGGCTGGTCCATGGGCGGCATGCAGGCACTGCAGTGGGGCAGCCTGTTTCCAGATCAGGTACGGTCGGTGCTGGCAACCTGCTGTACAGCCCGTTGCCACCCCCACAACCGGGTGTTTCTGGAAGGGGTAAAAGCCGCCCTGACCTGCGACCAGAACTTTCTGGACGGCCACTACCGCAAGCCCCCGCTGCGCGGGTTGCGAGCATTCGCCCGGGTGTACGCCGGCTGGGCCTACTCCCAGGCATTCTTCCGCCACGAGCGCTGGCGGGATCTGGGCTTCGACTCCATCGAGGCGCTGCTGCGGTTCTGGGAGGACGACCATCAGGGCCAGGACGCCAATAACCTGCTGACGGTGCTGGACACCTGGCAGCAAGGTGATATCAGTGACAATCCGGTGTTCTGTGGCAACTACCGGGCGGCGCTGGCGGCGATCACCATGCCAACACGGATGATGCCGGGGGCGACAGACCTCTATTTCACTGCCACCGACGCCGCCCTCGATGCACAACAGATACCGAAGGCCCAGCTTGATGTGCTGCCATCGGACTGGGGCCACATCGCCGGCGGTGCCGGCCGGGAACCCCTGAGTCAGCATCAGGTCCTTGCCGCAGCCGACTCACTACTGGCGTGCTCAGCACTCACGTAAAGGGAGCCAAGAGGGTGCGCGCCAGTCTCCAGCGCACTGCCTTAGTGCGCCCCGGGTTGCCCGCCACTCCCCCCATACAGCGGAAGCGCTCATGTGGCAAAACTGGCACGCCACCTGCACCCTCCGGGATGACGGGTTTCGATTAACCCGATCCGTTCACAGCGTGTTTTATGGCAATACCGCCCCTGAGGCGGAGAACACAACGGACACAATGGGTGACTAGGGTTCCGGTCCGGGCGGCGCTACGAGAGGCGCCTGGATGGCTGGTCCGAGAGTTACCGACCTCTGGGAGGTTACACGGCGGGACAAAAGCCCGGGAGACTGAATCGCAAGGGACGCTGTTGCCCGCGATGCCCTTGCCGTGCTGCATGACCAGAGGAGACCACCTTATGCGATTGATCAACCGCCATCCGGGGCGCCTGTCCGCCACGCTGCTTGGCCTGCTGCCCTTCCTGCTGATCATGTTGATCTACAGCCTGGCCTCCCAGGAGCGCCTGGCGGACAACCCCAACGACAAACTGTTGCCCGGCCTCGAGCAGATGACGGCGGCGGTCGACCGCATGGCGTTCCAGGAGGATCGCCGCAGCGGCGATTACCTGATGTGGCAGGACACCACCGCCAGTCTCGCGCGACTGGCGATGGGAGTGGGCATCGCGGCGCTGTTGGCGCTGGTGGTGGGCATCGTCAATGGCGTGCTGCCCATGGTTCGGGCCAATCTCGCACCGCTGGTGTCGGCGCTCTCCATGGTGCCGCCACTGGCCATCCTGCCTATCCTGTTTATCGTGTTCGGCCTCGGGGAACTCTCCAAGGTCATGCTGATCGTCATCGGCACCGCCCCCATCATGATGCGGGACGTGGCCCAGCGGGTGCGGGAACTGCCCGGCGAACAGCTGATCAAGATCCAGACCCTGGGGGCCAGTTCTTGGCAGGTGATCACCCGTATGGCCCTGCCTCAGGTGCTACCGCGGCTGATTGACGCCGTGCGGCTCAGCCTCGGACCGGCCTGGCTGTTTCTGATCGCGGCCGAGGCCATCGCGTCCACCGAGGGTCTTGGTTATCGCATTTTCCTGGTCAGACGCTATCTGGCGATGGATGTCATTCTGCCCTACGTCATCTGGATTACTGTTCTCGCCATCGTTATTGATCAGTGCCTGCGTTTTACCAACCGCAGGCTGTTCCCTTGGTACAACGCAGGAGGCCACTGATGAGCTTCATTACGGTCAGCAATCTCTGGAAAGAGTACGGCGATCAGGTGGTGCTGGAAAATCTCAACCTGGCAGTCAGCCAGGGCGAATTCTGCACGTTGGTGGGCGCATCCGGCTGCGGCAAGTCCACCTTCCTGAAAATGCTGCTGGGTCAGGAAACCGCCAGTCGGGGCAGGCTATTGTTGGAGGGCGAGGCCTTTCCCGGGGAGCCCGACCGCAATCGTGGCATCGTGTTTCAGCGCTATTCGGTCTTTCCTCATCTGACGGTGCGCCAGAACGTGCTGATGGGGCTGGAACTGGAACAGAAACCGTGGCTCGGCAAGCTCTTCGGGAGTGCTCGAAAAGCAGCGCTGGAGAGGGTGGACGCCATGCTCGACTCGGTCGGCCTCAGCCCTTCCGCTCACAAGTGGCCCCACGAACTGTCCGGCGGCATGCAGCAACGGTTGGCCATTGCCCAGTCGCTGATCATGCGCCCGCGGGTGTTGTTACTGGATGAACCCTTCGGTGCGCTGGACCCCGGCATTCGCGGTGACATGCACGATTTGCTGCTGAAGCTGTGGCAGGAGACCGGCACCACCATTTTCATGGTGACCCATGACCTGAAAGAAGGCTTCTACCTGGGCACACGGCTGCTGGTCTTCGACAAGGTGCGCCGTGACCCTCACGACCCCGCCGCCTTCGGTGCCACGATCACTTACGACCTGCCGATTGGCCAGACCGATCAGCGGCTGCTGGAGGATATCAATCAGTCTGTCAACGAAACCGCCCGGCATCAGGCCGCCTGACAGGTCAGGTTTCCGCGGGCACAAAAAAGGGCCACCTGGAGGTAGCCCTTTTTTGACAACTAAGATGTTGTTGTCAATCTGCCATCACTTGCTGGCAACCCGATCTTTCGGGAGCTTGAAGGTCCAGACCGTACCGCCCTGGTTGAAGTCCTTAACCACTTTGGCCACTTCACCGCCCCACAGAGGTACGGCGCCGCCCCAACCAGAGGAGATGGAGACGTACTGCTCACCGTCCATCTGCCAGGTTACCGGGGTACCAACCACGCCGGTTCCGGTATTGAACTTGTAGAGCTCCTCACCGGTTTTGGCGTCAAAGGCTTTCAGGAACCCTTCCGGTGTGCCGGTGAAAACCAGGTTACCGGCGGTCGCCAGCACACCACCCCAGAGCGGAGCCGGGTTGTTGTAGCGCCAGACTTCTTCTCCGGTTTTCGGATCCATGGCGCGCAACACGCCGATGAACTCGTCGTTACCTGGCTTGATGGTAAACCCGGCGCCCAGGTATGCCGCCCCTTTTTTGTAAGATACCGGCTCGTTCCAGATATCCATGGACCACTCGTTCGAGGGCACGTAGAACAACTCGGTATCTTTGCTGTAAGCCATGGGCATCCAGTTTTTGCCCCCCAGGAACGCCGGGAAGGCAACAACCGTTTCACCTTTCTCACCGCCGGCATCCGCCGGGTTTCCTGGGCGGCCGTTCTTGGTGTTATAGATCGGGCTGCCATCTTCGTTCAGGCCCTCGGCCCAGGTGATCTTGTCGACGAACGGGAAGCCGCGGATAAAGTTGCCGTTCTCACGGTTCAGCACGTAGAAGAAGCCGTTACGGTCCGCGGTGGCGGCGGCCTTGACGGTCTTGCCGTTTTCTTCGTAATCAAAGGAGATCAGCTCGTTGACACCGTCGTAATCCCAGCCGTCATTGGGCGTGGTCTGGAAGTGCCACTTTATGCTGCCATCTTCCGGGTCTATGGCGACACGGGAGGATGAGAACAGGTTGTCACCGGGGCGCAGGTGGGAGTTCCACGGGGCCGGGTTGCCGGTGCCGAAGAACAGCGAGTCGGTATCGGGGTCGTAGGTGCCACCCAGCCAGGTCGCAGCGCCACCGGTCTTCCACATGTCGCCAGGCCAGGTCTTGCCTGCTTTGCCACCGGAGATGCCGTTTTCGATGGCCTTGCCATCCCGGTAAACATAACCCATGTGACCTTCCACAGTGGGCCGCATCCACAGCAGGTCACCGGTGTTGGGGTCACGGGCTTCAACCTTGCCAACAATGCCGAACTCACCACCGGACACACCAGTGATCAGCTTGCCTTTGACGATCAGCGGGGCTGCAGTCATGGAATAGCCGGCCTGGTAATCGGCGACTTTCTTGATCCACACCACCTTGCCGGTGTCTTTGTTCAGGGCGACCAGCTTGGCGTCGAGGGTACCGAAAATGAACAGGTCGTCGTACAGGGCTCCGCCCCGGTTGACCACGTCGCAACAGGGCATGATGCCATCCGGCAGACGGGCATCGTACTGCCAGATTTCTTCACCGGTACGCGCATCAACTGCATAAGCCCGTGAGTAGGACGCTGTCACATACATGACGCCATCCTTGATCAATGGTTGGGATTCCTGACCCCGCTGTTTTTCACCACCGAAGGAGAACGCCCATGCCGGCTGCAGGAACTTGATGTTGTCTGTGTTCAGACTGGTCATCGGGCTGAAACGCTGGCCCTGGACACCCATACCGTAGCTCACGATATCGTCAACGGTGTCCTGGTCGTTCAGGATGTCTTCATCGGTGACCGCGTGGGCCCCCAGGGATACAGCCAGCGCCAGCGCACTGGCGGCAAACTGTTTACCAAACAGATTCGATCTCATGGTTGCGCTCTCCAAAGTCTCTTGTTGTCTGTGTGTGCAGCGAACCGGGAAGTCTTCCCGCCTCTATTGACCATTCTTTGCCTGACACGCAATCCCAACAATTAACCGCCGGAACAGGTTTTCTCATCACTTGGTAGTAAGACCCCCCATAAAAAAGCCCGCACTTGGCGGGCTCAAAGGGCAGTAACGGTTTATTCGCCACGCTCTTCGCGGCCAAGAATTTCGTCGTAGTATCCGGGCCGGTTGTAGGAAAGCCCGTGGCTGGCGTAAAGCTCCGCCATCTCTCCGGACCTGACCATCCGGTCCACAATGGCGCCAATAGCGTAACCAAGGGCCCTGTGGGTATGGCGAACGGCCAAGCCCACGTCCCATACCTGTTTGGTCATGCCGGGGAATCCATTTCCTGCCTTGGTGAAGCCATTACCCTGGTAGGCCTCCAACTGGTGCTCAATTTCTGCCCGCATACCCATCACGCCAGCAACCTTTCCTTCGCCCATAGCGTTGAAAGCCTCACCGACATTCCGGTAATGCTGGACCTGATTGCGCAACCGGCCGCCAAAGGCGGATGTCAGGTAGGTGGCCGGAAGCGTGTCTATCTCAACGCCGATCAGGTGATACTGGAACACCGCAACGGTTTCAACACCATCCAGGCGGCCCATGTCGAAGGCAATCTGCCAGCGCTCCTGCTGGTAGGGGCCGAAAAACACCACCTGCTCGTTGATCATCTCGCCGGTGGAATCTCGCATATACTTGAAGGTACTGTCATAAGGCACCCGCATCATGATGTCGGCAACCCGGGTTTTCGCCAGGTAATGCCCCTTCCAGATATGGTTACGCAGGTCGTCACCCAGGTTTTCATCCGGAATAATCCAATAGGGACGAAACTCCACTCCCAGCCCCTCAGCAATGCGGCGGCCCAGATCTGCGTCCACCCCCCTGGCTTCACCGTCCACCTCATAGGAATAGGGTGGAAAGTCTTTATACATCCCAACATTGAGATAGCCGGTATCCTGTACGATATCCAGGGTGCGGTCCGGAATCAGGCTGCGGGCCTGTTGGGCCTGGACCTGGCTGATACCCACAATCAGCAGCACCAGCATCAAGGCATGAAAAGCTGACTTCATGGATTTACCTCCTAGCAGACCACTGGACATGTGTTACAGGCAACTCATCATTCCGGTGCAGGGACCGATTCAATATAGGTCTTGATCGCCCAGATGGCGGTCTGATCCAGGTTGTCCTTGAACGACGGCATGCCTCGCCCGGTGCCGTTCATTACACGTCCGATAAAATATTCATCATCCCACTCCGAGAGCTCTCTCAGATCAGGGGTCAGACCTCCGGACATGGCTTCAATGCCATGGCAAACCGCACAGTTGCCTGCGTAACCGCTCTTGCCGACCTTGACCGCCTCATTGAGCTTGTCACCGTGCTCATTACCTTCGCGGAACGGGTTTGCCGTCAGGGCTTCCTTCCCCAGATCGGGCAGGCTTCCGGTATCCACTTCCTGGGGCGTGACATCCCCGTGAGACATGGCAAAGCCTGCTGTCGCCAGTAAACCGGCGGCAACCATGGCCTTGAATGAAAAAGAAACTGACATGTTGTTATACCTCTATGATGAATCGCTGTGCGCTGGCTGTTTGTTGTAAATGCATTGCCAGCAACCTCTCCCAAGTCTAGGAACACGCCATAGCGATCAGAATGCCACTTTGGCGCATTCGTTCTAGTTCCTTGGTAGTAGGTTCAGGAGGGATTACCGCAGGTGGAGCTCAAGAATAGTTCTTTAGTACCGCCCGTTTCCTACTTTCTGAATATTTCGACGGCTACTTGTCTTCTCTAAGCTGGATGCAAGAACAAAAAATGCACATTGAGAAGGCCGCAACCATGATTACCAACCGCAGGCTATTGGTCACATCACTGCTCTGTAGCTGGCTGCTGGCTCCAGCTGCAGCGATAGCTATTGAGGTCAGGATTGGCTATATCCACTGGGTGCCTGATCAGGGGCCGGTACTCTCCAATGTCACTCCGGAACCGGAAGACGCCGGCCTGCGCGGGGCCGAACTGGGGATTGCCGATAACAATGCCACCGGCAGGTTTCTCGACCAGATGTATGTTCTTGAGACCGTCATCGCCAGCGATGAGGAGGGTGCCCTGGCCGCCCTCGATGGCATGGTGGAGAACGGTATTGGTCTGCTTGTGACCCGCGTTCCCGCAGGCACACTCCAGGCGATGGCAAAAAAGACTGACGGTAAAGCGTTACTGTTCAACACCGGTGCCTCGGACGATAGCCTGCGGATCAGCCAATGCCGGCCCAACGTCCTGCACACCATTCCCTCATACGCCATGCTGACCGATGCCCTTGCCCAGTGGCTGAACATGCGGCGCTGGAAGAAAGTGTTCCTGATAACCGGCCCCACCGAACAGGACAAAGCCTGGGCCGACGCGTTCCGCCGTGCCAGCAAACGGTTCGGCCTGGACATCATTGCCGACAAGCCCTGGACCTTCGACTCCGACCTGCGGCGCACAGCCTCAAAGGAGCTGCCGGTGTTTACCCAGGCCCGTGATTACGATGCCACGGTGGTCGCAGACGTGCGAGGTGATTTCGGCGAATACGTGCCGTTCAACACCTGGCTCCCTCGACCGGTGGTTGGCACCCAGGGCATGGGACCGAAAGCCTGGCATGGGGTAGTGGAAGCCTGGGGCGCCGCGCAGCTGCAGAACCGTTTCCGGGAACTGGCCGGACGCGAAATGAACAGCGAGGATTATGCCGCCTGGGCCGCCATCCGCTCCATCGGCACCACTGTGACCGGGATCAGTGAAGCCGACCATTCGAACATTCGCGAGCATCTGTTTTCCGACGATTTCCAGCTCGCCGCCTTCAAGGGCCGCAAGTTGACTTACCGGCCCTGGAACGGGCAGCTTCGCCAGCCAATCCCTCTGGTTCATCCCCGAGGATTGGTTGCGACGCCACCACTTGAAGGTTTCCTGCATCCCGAGTCCGAACTGGACACCCTGGGCTATGACAGGCCAGAGAGTGACTGTCGGATCCATTGACCCTGCTGAAGAACAAGAAGGAACACTGAGCATGAAGAATGCTTTCAGAATCGCAATCCTGGCTGCAGCCATCGGGCTTTCCGCCCCGGCACTGGCAAGCCTGGCCTACGTGTCCAACGAGAAGGACAACACCCTCTCGGTCATCGACACGGAGACCAACGAAGTGGTGGATACCATTGAAGTAGGTGCCCGCCCGAGAGGCATTCTGCTGTCCAAGGACTACACCAAGCTCTATATCTGCGCCAGTGACGACGATACTGTCCAGGTACTGGACCTGGCCACTCGCAAGATCGTCGACACCCTTCCCTCCGGCGAGGACCCCGAGCAGTTTGCCCTGCACCCCAACAACCGTCACCTGTTCATCGCCAATGAAGACGATGCCATCGTGACTGTGGTGGATGTGGAAACCAAAGACGTTCTGGCCCAGATCGATGTGGGTGTGGAGCCCGAAGGCATGGCGGTGAGCCCGGACGGCAAGTGGGCGGTGAACACCAGTGAAACCTCCAGCATGCTGCACTGGATCAACACCGCAACCTTTGAGATCGAGAAGAACACTGTGGTGGGCCAGCGCCCCCGCCACGTCGAATTCAGCAAGGACAGCAAGATTGCCTGGGCCTCGGCGGAGATCGGCGGTACCGTGCATATCTTCGATGTGGACAAGATAGAGGAGATCAAGCAGATCGATTTCCAGATCAAGGGTGTGCCCCGGGATCGGGTGCAGCCGGTCGGCATCGAACTCACGTCCGACGGCAGGTACGCCTTCGTTGCCCTCGGTCCCTCAAACCATGTCGCCGTGGTGGATGCCCGGACCTACGAAGTGCTGGATTACCTGCTGGTAGGTGCCCGGGTCTGGCAGCTGGACCTGGACAAGGATGAGAATTTTCTCTACACCACCAACGGCGTTTCCAGTGATGTATCGGTCATAGATGTGGAAGAACTGAAGGTCATCAAATCCATCAAGGTGGGCCGCTTCCCCTGGGGCGTGGTCATCGATCCCACCTCATGACCATTGAAGCCCGCAACCTCAGCTTTCGCTACGGCAACAAGCCGGTGCTCAAAGAGGTCAGCTTCGCGCTGACCTCTGGCGGTTTTCATGCCCTGCTAGGCCCGAACGGCGCCGGCAAGTCCACGCTGTTCGGCCTGCTGACACGGCTGTTTGCGCTGCAGCAGGGCGATATTCTGATGGCCGGGCAATCCCTGAAAAAACAGCCGGCCGAGGCCATGCGTCAAATTGGCGTGGTATTCCAGCAGAATGCCCTGGACATGGATCTGACCGTGCGCCAGAACCTTCTTTACCACGCTGCGCTTCATGGCCTGTCACGCAAGGAGGCCCGGGTGCGGGGCGACCGCGAGCTTGAACGTTTTCAGTTACTGGAGCGGGCGAACGAACCGGTGCGAAAACTCAACGGCGGCCACCGCCGGCGGGTGGAGATCGCACGTGCCCTGCTCCACGAACCTTCTCTGTTATTGCTGGATGAACCCACTGTGGGGCTCGATGTAGCTAGCCGCCGGGGGCTGAACGATCACGTACGCACGCTCTGTGACTCCGATGGCCTGAGCGTGCTCTGGGCCACCCACCTTATCGAGGAAGTTCGCCCGGAAGACCGGGTGCTGATCCTCCACGAAGGCAAACTGTTGGCCGACGGCGCCGGGCATGACATCTGCGCAGCCGAAGGCACCCACGACCTGGCGGAAACCTTCCATACCCTGACAGGAGCCGGATGATATGAAAGCTGCGCATTACTGGCACTGTTTCGTCGGCATCCAGACCCGGGAATGGTTACGTTTCTGGCAGCAGCGCACCCGCTTCGCCAGCGCACTGGTGCGGCCACTGCTGTGGCTGGTGGTGTTTGCTGCCGGTTTTCGTGCAGTGCTGGGCATTTCCATCATTCCGCCCTATCAGACCTACATCACTTACGAGACCTACATTGCCCCCGGCCTGTGCGGCATGATCATCCTGTTCAACAGCATGCAGGGCGCGCTTTCCATGGTGTATGACCGGGAGCTTGGCAGCATGAGAGTGCTGTTGATGAGCCCTCTGCCGCGACCGTTTCTACTGGTGACCAAATTGCTGGCCATGGGGATTGTGTCTGTCGGGCAAGTGTACGTTTTTCTTTTGTTGGCCCTGTTAGTGGATGTCGAACCACCGGCCTGGGGCTATCTGGTCGTTTTGCCAGCGCTGATTCTGACCAGCCTGATGCTGGGGGCGTTAGGGTTGCTGATCGCTACCTGGATCAAACAGCTGGAGAATTTTGCCGGGGTGATGAATTTTGTCATTTTCCCAATGTTCTTCATGTCATCTGCCCTTTACCCGCTTTGGCGCATGAACGAAGCCAGCCCCTGGCTCTACTGGATTTGCCAGTTCAATCCATTCACCCACGCAGTAGAGGCGATCCGATTCTCTCTGTACTTGGAATGGAACCCGATGGCTTATGGCATTACCGCAACGGTGACTTTGGTCTTGTCCCTACTCGCGACCGCTGGGTTCAGACCTCAACGAACCAAGATACTTGCAACCTCCAAACCCGCCTGAGCAGCATTATTCATCAGACTCCACCGCCGCCTTTGCTTGCCAAAAGTCGGCCTGGATCGGGTCTGCTTCGGTTCCCAGACCGCGCGCATAAGCTTGTGCCACTGCAGACATACTTAATCTGTCGCCGGCTTCTGCCCCTTTCAAATACCACTCGAATGCCTTGGCATCACTCTCCTCCACACCCAGGCCATTCGCATACATATTCGCCAGATTGTACATGCCCTGGTGGCTACCCGATTCTGCGAGCGCCTGGTAGCGCTCGAAAGCCAGGTCATATTGGCCCATCTTATATACGGCATATGCCTCAAGCACTTTAACCATCTCGCGGGCCACGCCCATTTGCTGTTCCGATTCGTCCCCATTCACGGCAGGCGAAAGCAACATCAAAAAGCTCGCGGCCATAACCATCCATTTTCTAGCGCATTGGCGTTGCATGAAAGCCTCCGGGGATTAAAAGACGATTGCAAACGATCACCCACAAATACCGGCGTCCTTGACTCTAACGTAACGAAGGTTTGCGACTTTACTCGTTGACGTTCGCGCTTCCTACGAAAGTTTCCTAGGTTCCCTCATTTAAAAGGATAGGCACCAGGGGCTCCGGAGGCAGCGGGATACAGCTGACATCTTTGATCTTCTGTATCACTGAGAAAAGCTATCGCAAACGGGGCAAACGATCTTAAGAATCCTCCAATTTATGACGAAGCCGCTTCAACACCCCATCAATCAAACCGGATTCACCAACCCGATCATCCCACTGTAACCGAGCCGGCTTGCCGTCGAGATACCACAACCGATTCGCCAATATTTCCGCATCATCGCCATCGTGAGTCACGCAGATCATCGCCATCCCGGGATTGGCATCCATGATCCCCGCAATCAGAACTTTCAGCCCACCGGCCATCACCGGATCCAGCGATGCAAAAGGTTCATCCAGCAACAACAAATCTGGCTTAACCGCCAGACACCGCGCCAGGGCCGCCCGTCTGGCCATACCAAGCGAGAGTTGGTCTGGCAGGTAGTGCTCATACCCCTTCAGCCCCACACTGGCAAGGTAGCCAGCTGCTTCTTGAAATGTCGCGCCAACCAACTGAATATTGGCGCTCAAAGTCCGCCAGGGCAGCAAACGATGCTCCTGAAACAGATAACCAACCCGTAGCTTCACAGCGCCGATCATGGCCTTCGCCGGAATGGTCTCATCGAGCCCGGCAATGGCGTTCAAAAGTGTAGTTTTGCCTATACCGGAAGGCCCAAGCAGGCAGATGCGGTCTCCCCGCTCAATTTTTGCGAAGATTTCCCCCAGTACAGGCTGGCCGAAAGTACGCTCGGAAATCCGCAGTTCAAGCATGGGCGGTCTCCGGCTGGCGCCAACGGCTGGAACGCCGCTCAAGGGGCTGAAGGATGGCCAGTTCGAGAAGCTGGACCACGGTAATAAACGCCAGGCTGTAGGCGAGGATGGCTGCTACGTCGAATACCTGGAAGGCCATGTGCAACTGGAAACCGATACCATTCGAGCGGCCCAGCAGTTCCACCACCAGGACGATTTTCCAGATCAGGGCCAGTCCGCCACGGGTGGCGGCCATGAGGTAGGGGAAGAGTTGCGGTACCCAGACCTCACGGAACCGCTGCCAGTGGGTGAAGTCGTAAATGGTGGCCATTTCTTCGAGCCGGTAATCGAGGCTGCGTGCGCCTTCGCGTACCGTGACCGCCACATTGGGCACTTTGTTGATGACCACAGCCATCACCGCAGCCACTTCCACCAGGCCGAACCAGACGTACATCAGAATGATGGTGACCAGTGCCGGCAGGTTGAGCAGTAGCACCAGCATGGGGTCAAACAATGCATTGGTGGTTTTCGAGCGGCCCATGGCGACGCCAATTGCGGTGCCCAGCAGCATTGCCAGGGCAAAGGCCACGATGACGCGCCCGAGTGTTGCGCCCAGGTGGTGCCAGAGTTCACCTGAGACTGATTCCCGGATGACGGTGTCGAGAACGTCGAGGGGAGTGGGTAGCAAGGGCGTTTTGAGCAACCAGGCAACTACCGCCCAGAGCAGGACAAACAAGGGCAGAACCACCCAGTAGCTCCAGGCCGGAGGGCTCCCGGATCGGTTGCTCACGGCTGTCTCCGGTGGAACAGGTCTGCCGGCATCAGGTTGTCGGGATCGGCGCCGGTGAGGGTCAGTAACCGATGCAGGTCGGCAACCCGTTTATCGGTCTGGGGGGCAGGTGTGCCGGTTACAAAGCCGTCCCGCAGGGCCTCAAACACTCTGGCTTCCGGATCGCCCATGATCGGCCGCAGCCGCTGCCAGTGTGAGTCGTCTGCGAGTTCCGTCTTCGCCTGATGCAGGGAGGCAGCAAAACGGTCGACCAGCGAACGGTGATCCGCAGCCCAGTCTGCTGGAAACACATACCCCAACACCGGCAGATTGCGATCCATATCCAGGGCATCCAGTAAGTCTGCCATCCCGAAGGCGGAGCGCCAGCCGCCCTCTCCCATCAGTCGGGCGGCGAAGTGCCAATAGGTCACAATCACGTCCACCTGTTCCCGCTTCAGGGCCTGGCTGAGCAGTGGCGGCGCCGCAAACTGGATGTCGGCGGAATCCTCGAGGCTGATGTCCTGTTGCCCGGCCACTCTCTGAAGCAGGATCCAGCCTTTGCTGTCCGGGCCGCCGGCAACGCCAATGCGCTTGCCCGCCAGGTCGGCCACGGAGCGAATGTCGGAATCTTCCGGCACCACGATGTCACCAATCCGGGACGAGAAAGGCACATACAGATAGGGTGTTCCCGCCTCGAACCGGGACTGCGTCCAGAGCAGGTCGGCCACAGCGCCGTTTACCGATCCACTGGTCACTGCCAGCCGCGAGGCCGGGAGGTTGGCCACCAATTTGAGTTCAAGGCGATAGCCGTTCTTCTGGTCCAGCTCCCGGTGCAGTATGTGGCCCAGTTCCCAGTGGGCGGTGCCGAACTGCAGCACGCTGACGGACAGCACGGGCAGTGGTGCAGAATTTCTATCACCCGCATGGACGAAGCCTGCCAGCAAAAAGACAAACAACAGAGCTGGCATGGCCCGCAGGAATGGTCGGCCGGGGGTAGAAGAGGATTCCGGCGCTGGGGTTATTATCGGTTGTTGGTTCATCCCTCCACGATACGAAGCCCGCTACCAGGCAAGAATAGTACTTTGGTGCCTGTTTTTTGGTGCGATGGTCGCATTCAACCGGCGGCGCATATCGCGTGTAATGAAATCATCACAATAATAACCAGAGGATCAACTCCGATACCGGAGTGCCTTTGCACAGGAGGCCGCCATGCTTGATAAGCTCAATGCCGCACTCACTTCCGAAAAGCGCTATGATACAGCGGAAGCCATTCCCGAAATTGACCACGATCAGGTAGATGCCCCCATGGAGCCGGCTTACAAGATTCTGATTGCCGACGACCACCCCCTGTTTCGCGAAGCCATCAGCAGCGTGATCTCCTCAGGATTTGTCGGCAGCGAGATCATCGAAACTGCAGATCTCGACAGCGCTCTGGACCTCACCCGTGAAAACGATGACCTCGACCTGATCCTGCTGGATCTCAACATGCCCGGAATGCACGGTCTCAACGGCCTGATTTCGCTGCGCAACGAGGCCCCTACCATACCGGTGGTTATTGTGTCTGCGGAAGAAGACAAACAGGTTGTGCTGCAGGCCATCACCTACGGCGCTTGCGGCTTCATTACCAAGTCGTCGCCCCGGGCCCAGATGACCGAAGCCATCCAGCAGATCCTCAATGGCAACGTCTACCTGCCCTCGGACATCATCCGTACCGGCAAGGAAAGCACCAATCGCCGAAGCCGCCATGAGGACAACCCCATCTCCCCGGAGCTGCTGAACTCCCTGACCCGCCGCCAGCTGCTGGTGTTGGAACGCATGTCCAAGGGCGAGTCCAACAAGCAGATTGCCTACAACCTGAACATCGCGGAAACCACAGTGAAAGCCCACGTGTCTGCCATCCTGCGCAAGCTGGGGGTGCACAACCGGGTGCAGGCGATTCTGTCGGCCAGTGACGTGGATTTCAGCCAATACCTGAAGCGGTAATCCTCACCCCCGCAAGAGGTGATTCAACACGCTGCGCAGTTTCAGCGGCTTCACCGGCTTGTTCATCAGCAGATGGCCAAGCTCGCGAATGTGCTGTTTGAGCTCGTTGGTATAGTTGGCGGTGATCATCACCACCGATGCCGGATCATGGCGGCGGCGGTTGATTTCCGCTACCACGTCCACGCCGTTTTCATCATTGTCCAGGTGGTAATCCGCCAGAATCAGGTCCACCAAGCCGGTGGCCGGGTCCAGCTGGCGCTCGAGATCGTCAAGAGACACCGCCGTGACCACCCGGCAGTCCCAGCCTTCCAGCAATGTTTTCATGCCCTCGCAGATGGACGAATCGTTATCAATCACCCAGATCCTCGCGCCGCCAAGGCCACCGTCACAAGCCGGTACCCGATTCTGGTCCGCCACCGGCCTCCTCGGTTGCAGTTGACCGAGGGGCACTCTCACGCTGAATACGGAGCCCTTGCCTTCAACGGAGGAGACCGTGACTTCATGCCCGAGGATGCGCGAGATCTTGTCCACGATGGCCAATCCCAGCCCCAGCCCCTTGTCGGGCTGCGAACCCGTGGGCCGGATACGTTTGAATTCCTGAAAGATCTCCGTCAACTTGTCGGCCGGTATCCCCGGCCCCGTGTCCCAGACCTGCAGCAACACATGATCCTTGTGCCGGCGGCAGCCCAACAGGATCCGGCCGCTGCCGGTGTAGCGGATGGCATTGGTGAGGAAATTGCGGAGAATGCGGGCGAGCAGCTGGGAGTCGGATTCCACCGTTACCGAGCACGGCACGAAGTCCAGGCTGAGTCCCTCGGCAACGGCCATTTGCCGGAATTCCCGGGCGATGTTGTTCAACAAATCCCGCAGATCAAAGGCGGTCACGTCAGGCTTGATCACACCAGCATCGAGCTTGGAAATATCGACCAACGTACCCAGCAGGTTTTCGACGTCATCCAGCGACGTGCTGACCGAGCGCACCAGGCCCTCGGCCTTGGGCCCGAAGGATTGCTCCAGCAGCGCACTGGTGAACAGGCGGGCCGCATTCAGTGGCTGCAACAGGTCGTGGCTGACCGCCGCCAGAAACTTGGTTTTGGAGAGATTTGCCCGCTCTGCCTCGAGCTTGGCATCCCGCAAGCGGGCTTCCACCGTGGCCCGCTCGGCGATTTCCTGACGCAACTGGCTGTTCAGGCCGGTGAGGGCCGCGGTACGCTCCTTGACCCGACGCTCCAGGTGATCATAGGCCTGCTCGAGCGCCAATGCGGTCTTGCGGCGCTCGGTGATGTCACGAATCAACACGAAGAAACCGACGATGTCGCCCTGGTCGTCAACATTCGGCACGTAGGAGCGGAGCATATGGCGCACTCCGCCCTGCTCACCGGTTTCCTCGAACTCGAAGGTCACATTGTGACCCGCCATGACTTCCAGAATCTGGGGTAACAGCCGCTGATAGAGCTCCGGGCTGTGAACGCGATCCAGGCGCTTGCCCAGAGGCGAGGCTCCCTCGCGACCATACCAGGCCGCGTAGACCTTGTTGCAGAACTGGATGGTCATGTCCGCGCCGATGTAAGCAATCAGCGCCGGCACGTGGTCCGTGACCACCCGGATCCAGCGCTCGCTCTCTTCCAGCGCCTTGATGCGCCGGGCCATTTCGCTGTTCTTGACGTCGGTGATGTCGGAGTAGAGCACCACCAGGCCACCTTCCCGGGTTGGCCGCTCGGTCATCTGCACCCAGCGACGATTGGATAACAGGAACACCACCCCCTCGGCCTCCTCGTGACTGTGCTCCTCGACAATCAGACCCGAGTTGACGGCCCTCGCCTTGACCTCACTGATGGAGGTCCCCGGCTCCGGTGCCTCAAGTCCGGCGCAACGCCAGTAGCTGCGGAAACGGCTGTTGCTCTGGATCAGGCGGTGCTGCCGGTCAAACAGTACAAAGCCATCGGCAATGCTCTCAATGGCATCACTCAGACGCTGGCGGGTGGTCTCGGCTTCCTCTCGGGCCCGGTTCAGTGCCTTGTTACTGCTCTTCAGTTCTTCCATGGTCTGGTTCAGGGCATCGGTGCGTTCACGCACCTGCTCCGCCAGCACCACCGAATGCTCGAACGCGGCGTACGGCTCCGGCTTGTGGGACGAGCCCGATTCCACACGGACAATCAGCGCATCGCGGATCCTTCGCAGGCGCTCGTTCTCGGCCTCAAGTTCGGCGACACGCCGGTCCCGATCCACTTCCGCAGTAACCTCAGTCTTGTCCGGAGTGGACATCAGGCTGGCCAATGACCACCCCCGTAAACGTCTGGTTGATGTGCATACCGTCAAACTGCTCGCCGTAGGTGTTGAAGCCAATGACCTTGTGGTGCCTGAGAAACTCCGAAACTGCGTCCACCTCGCCGGTCAGCTCGGCTTCCAGGCGCCGCAGAAAACAGTCGCAGCCGATGGTGACCAGCGGTGGCCCCACGTCTCGCTCGGCCGCCTCAATCTGGATGCGCACGCTGTCCAGCAGCGATTCCGGCTCCATGGCGGTCATCACGATGCCGGTCTCCACCGCGCAGTAGAAGGTCAGGCTTTTATCCGCATTCACCCGCTGGATCGAGCGCACAAAATAATGACCACCGATTTTCACCCCCAGAGGCCGCAGCGCAAACATCTTGCGGTCCAACGCTTCCACGTCGACACCCACGGCCCGGGCGTAGGCATCGGCAGCGGGCTCTGCGTTAAGCTCGAACACCGTGCGGCTCTGGGCACAGGCGCGGGTGACCACCAACTTGTCATCGCGCTCAACCATGTGGTGGGTGGAAAATACCCGGAAATCGAGAGGCGTGTTCACCAGCATGACAGTAGCGGCACTGGTGTGGAACTGGCCATCAAAAAACACATGGGTATTGGCCAGGCGCTCGTCGTCCCCCGCTGAACCGCCGAATTGAGGAATGCTGCCCAGTGCGGCGTTGAGAGTCGCCAACACCAGCTCCTCACGGCTGGAAAGCCCGTCCAGCAAGGTAATGGCAAACGTGTTGCCTTTGACCGGGGCCAGCCTCGCGTCCCGGCAGGTGGCCAGCAGACCGTCGATCACCCGCTGAGCGCTCTGCAGGGTAAACCGGTCCAACTCGCGGATCAGCGCGCAGTCGATGGCAAAATAGCGTTGATCGAAGCCGATGGCGGTGATACAGCCCCGGCCGTAGCCGTCGGGCGTGATTTCCCCTGCTGACGTGCAGCCACACACGCGGATGCCCTGGAAGGCATGTTCCAACGCAATACCAAGACGACCCAGATCGTATTCTGCGGAGCAGAAGAACAGCACGCAGCCCAAATGCTCATGGTGCAACTGGCTGGCCAGGTTGGTGGCCGCGAGCATGGGGTCTCGAACGTTGGAGCTCGCAACCCGGACGGCAGGCAGAGTGGTCACTGGCCTCATAAACGGAGATCCCGAAACCGATTGGCTTTCTACCGATTCTACGGCATTCGCGCAGGCAGCCAATGCGACTTCAGTGCTTTTGATGGGCGCGCCAAAATGGTCGTAAGCCATTGATTAAATTACCCCCTGAATCAATGCCTGGTGGCGCTGCCGGTTTGCTCGGAGGCAAACCGGCACTTTAGTCCTACGTGCACCCGCCCGCCGCAGCGGCGTCCTGCCGCCAATCCGGCCGGTGGCTGCTCAGAACATCACAACCGCGCCCAGAGCAAGCGTGTCGGCGTCTGCGGCGTCAGCACCGGTGGACTTGATCTGCTGCTCAAACATGTTGTACTCCGCCACCAGCTTGAAGTTGCTGTTGATGTCATGGAACACAGCGACCGAGGTGTTCTCGGTTTCGAAATCACCCTGGTCGGAATCCGTCTCACCGTAGGACACCACAAACCGGTTTGCGCCCAAGGTGTAGGAGCCCTGGATCAGATAGCCGTCGGCGTCTTCTTCGGCAATAGGCGCCGCGGTGTCTGACAGCAGCACCGGCACGTCACCCTCGGAGGTAAAACCGGAAGCCGTCAGCGACAGGCCTGCCACCGATGCTTTCAGGCCATAGCCAAGACCCTGGCTATCCACTTCTGTGGTGGCATTCTCCGAGCTCTGGTGACGACCATTGAGCCAGCCGGTCAGAGCCACGCCGCTGAGGTCGGCACTGTAGGTCACCTCCGCCTCAAAACGGGGGGCAGACTGCTCGGATTCGGCACCCGGGGTGGTATTGGCAGGCTCGAAGATGCCGGCAGCCACCTTCAGACCGCCCAGGTCCGGCGTGCGATAGGTAATCTGGGCGGACGGATTCGGGTAAGGGTAACCGGTGCGGATGTTGCCGAAGGAAACACCGGTGGCGGCGCCGGGAGAACCGAAACCCATCAGAATCTCGTCCAGGAAGATATTGGAGCGGGAGAACAGGCCGAAGTCCTTACCAATCAGCACCTGACCGAAACTGCCTTCGACCGTTGCGTAAAACTGACGCACATCGATGGCCGTGTCCGTTGGTGACTGCAGGCTGTCGTTGATCGTGGTCCAGAAGGACGAGCGGCCGCCGAGTGTCAGATCGCCCATCTCTTTGCTGAAGTTGAAGCCGATGGTGTTGGGCAGAAAACCCATCTTGACGTCGGAGTTGCGGGTATCGGCCACCTTGTCATCACGATTGACGTAAAACGCATTGAAGTAGCCGTCTACCGAAAGGCTGGTGCCATCCTCGTTATAGACATCAATCGCGGCATGAGCCCCGCCACTGGCGCCCAATGCGACGGCAAGCGCCATTGCCAGTCCGGACTTCTGAAATTTGTTGTTCATAGTTCCCCCGTTGTTTTTGGAAATCTGGGATCGGAACCTCGAATCATCCGATGGTCCCAGGCGCAGCTCTGTCGCCTGACTTTCATCGTCGGCGAAGGCGCTATCAGGGGAAATGCGTCAAGGGAGCAGGTTTGCTGATCTTTTAGGAGGCCAGCAAAACAGGACTTTGGGATTACGACCCGCTGAAGGCGTGCAGCTCTTCGAGGCAGTCCGCAAGGAATTGCGAGGGGGAATCCAGCACGGCTTCATCCGCGACGATGCCGAACTGGACCTGGCCGGCGTAGCTGACAATGCTCACCCCGAGGCCAATATCGCCGGCCTGGGGCACCCAGAACATCTGCTCGGTGATGCGGCAACCGGCCAGATACCGCTCTTCCCGGGACCCGGGCACGTTCGACACCACCGCGCTGGCCTTGCGATAGAACACGTCAGCCACTGGCTGCCGCCACGGCTCAGGCACCAGTGAGGCGCTGGCAGTCAGGCCCCAGGCAATCCCGGGCTGCCAGCTTTTCTTGAGCCGGCGGGTTTCATGCTTGATCCGGTACAAGCGTTCCAGCGGGCTGGCACCGTCCACCGGCAGGGGCACGAACACGGTGCCGAAACAGTTACCCAGAGCGCCGGGATCGGGCTTGATGCCCGCCGGTAACTGGCTACGAATGTCCACCGGCACCGCGGCGTGGAGAACAGCCTCATCCAGGTCGCTCTGACCGGCGGCAAGCTGTTTGCGTACCGCAGCGGCCACGCAGCTGAGCAGCACGTCGTTGATGGTCACACCGGTGGTGGTGGCGATCTGCTGGAACCGATCCAGGGCCACCGGAGCCGACCAGCAACACTGCCGGCGCCCCAGCAACGGGCGTTTGAGGGCGGAGGGCGAATCCTCCGGCTCAACCAGAAATTGGCTGACTTCATTCACCAGCTTCAAACCGGAGTGAGCCACACGCTCAAGCACACGACCGGCGCTCTCGAGGCTGCCGGACATGCCCTCGGTCTCACCGCCCGCGTTACCTGAGCGAGAGCCGGACGCGGCAGCCACTTCTTCACCAATCAGATCTTTCAGCCAACTGCCGGCGGCCATGGTCCAACGCTGCAGGTCGGCCTGCTCGGGGCCACCATAAATGGCTGGCAGCTGGCGTGGCGATGGCGGGCAGATGCGTTCGAACACACTGAGCAGTGACAAACCATCGGCGTAGCAGTGGTGCATGCGCAGGATCAGCGCCGCGCCCCCCTCCGCGTGGGGAGCAAGCCAGAACTTCCAGAGTGGTCGATAGGGCGGCAATGGCTGGTTCAGACGGGCAGACACCCACTGCTGAAGTTCGATGTTGGTAAAAGGCTCTGGAGCGACCTTGAGATGGTGGCGCAGATCGAACACGGTGTCCTCCTGCCACCACCAACCCGGCGCGCGCCGCACCGGCAGATACCGGAACCGCGCCCAGGCGAGCCAGTAGGTGTCCAGAAATGCCCGCAGGCGAGATTCCGTCAACCCCTCCACCCGCATCATAACGGTAATGGTCATGGGGTTTTCGGGGCGCTCCAGAGCCAGCCATGCCGAGTCCACAGGTAACAGGAGATGTGAGTCCTCTTGGTTCAAATCTGGCTGTCCCCGGGGTGAATGGATAGAACAAAAGTGTCAGGCGAATCCCACATTGTGCCAGACAACCGATGTCGCCTCCATAAGACCGGCCACCCCGCCAAATTACAAAAAATTACACGCGTGTAACCCTTCACTTCTATACTGGTTATAAGGATTAGTGAAATGGTTATGACTGAAGGCCAAGGGTTTTTTCAGCAAACCAAGCAGACTATTGGCCGTGGACCACCGTAAATTGGGTAGCCCGTGCCAATAACGCCGGCCGGTGAACGCGATACAACAGTGACTATCAGCGCAGTCCAACACCAATAACAGTCTTTCACGGTGCTGACAGGAGAACGGTAATGAAAGCGAGCCACGTTCGAAAACTGATAAAACCGATCGAGAGCGCCTATTCCGAGATGTTCTCAGGCCGGGTTTATCGCGTCGGTAAGGGCGCTGTTTCTGTCCGCAACCACAGCGGCAAGGCAGAGCAGACGGTCATCGGTGTTCACGGGTTCCTGGAGAATCACTGTTACTTCACGCAGGCCTATGAAGCGCCGACCACGGAATTGATCCTGCTGACCTGCAGCAATTACCACATCCCGGTCAACGGCGTGACGCCGGAAGCCCCGGACTGGGAAGTGCCGATCAAACACCTGGAAGGCACCATCGAGTACGACGCCTGCATCCTGAACCAGGCGGTTTCAAACCTGCCAGGTACGGACAACATTCGCGTTCACGGCCATTCCCGCGGCGGCGCGGTCATTCTTGAAGCCATCCGCCAATGGCCGGAACTGTACGAGAACGTAGAAGTGGTGCTGGAGGCCCCGGTTCTGCCTCAGGGCCGTCTGCATGCGCTGGTCACTGCGATTCTCGAGCCGGTCAGCCACGGCATGTGGCCCTGGCTGATCCGTCTGATCAACAGCGCGCCCTCCTCCGCCTACGGCCAGACTTTTTTCGGGCGGATGAATCCGCGGAAAAAACAATTGTTGGGCAAACTGTTCTCGTCCACCAAGGACCACCTGACCATTGTGCGCAACCTCGAGAACCTCATGGACTGGATGGAGCGCACCGATACCAGCGTTTACAACAACGTGCGCCACGGCACCTTCCTGATTCCTGCTGTGGACCGGATTCTGGACCGCAACGCGATGCTGGCCAGCGCACGACAGAGCCCGACGACCATGCGCATTGTGGAAACCCAGGCGCCGAGTCACTTCATCACTCTGGACAGCAAGGAGTGGGTGCCAGGGTTTGAAACCCTGCCAGCCTCCGCCCAGGCCTGACACTGCCATCTAACCTCACGCTCCGGTAAACTTTCGAGCTTGCCAACACCGATTTACCGGAGCGCCCCCCAAAATGTACCGTGAGCGCCTTGTCGTCACTGACGTCCGCACCGACAGCGCCCGCAAACTCCAGGGTCTGCTGATCGACTACCACGATTTCCGGCAACACAAAGCCGCCCATCCCCGGCTGGCCGACACCTTCAGGGTGGCCGAATGGCAAGCTGAGCGGCTGCGCAACACCCATCACGATCTCTATCGGCACCCCGGTTATCACACCGGTCTGGAATTCCTGCTGACCGATCTATACGCCCCCACCAGCATGACGCGACGAGACGACAACGTTGATCGCGTGTTCCCGAAACTGGTGAAGTGGCTACCGGACAACCTGCTGGAGACCTTCGCAGGGTTGGTGGAGCTGAATCTGATCACCCAGCAGCTGGACCTGGAAATGGCCGAGCAACTCGTTATGCGCGGCATTGTCATCGCTGGGATGTCGGATGCCGATTACTGCGCCGCGTTCTGTGCCAGCGCAGAACTGGCCCGCCGTGAACGCCAGATCCTGCTGGTTGCCGATGTTGGCCGCCAGCTGGATCGCTACGTGCGCAACCGCACGCTGGGCTGGCTTCTGAGTATGACCCGCGGGCCCGCCGAGATGGCGGATCTCAGCGATCTGCACAGCTTCCTGCACCGGGGCTATTCCGCATTCCGGCAGATGGATGAGGTGGAGGCGCTGATCGAGCGACTGGTCACCCGTGAGCAGCAGGTGATGGAGAACATTCTGCAGGGACACCCGCAGCCGTTCCGGCTTCCCGATCACCTGTGACCGGGCGCGGCCGGCACGGGCCGATCAGGCCGAAATAATCTGATCCAGTTGTGAATGAATCTCCTGCTCAATGCGGGATCTGAACGGCCGCAACAGCATCCCCAGCTCCAGCCGGATATGCAGGTCGTTGTGGGTGATATTGAGCTGTCCCTTCACGCCACTGCGCTTGAAGCGCAGCACGTCGCCCTCCCACTGATAGTTCACATCAAACTGTTTTGACAGGTCTTCGGCCAGTGTTTCAGCCGCCTGGCGAGCGTGTGCCTTATCCATGGAATGGGCGCGATGAACGTCGATGACAGACATGAATCAGCTTTCTCTGAAAAATTGAAAGGTTTTATAGTTTAAGGGGGTAATAAACTTGTAGCTACCCCCCTAACCGTTAGAATACGGGGTTCAGATTCTGACAGGACATCCCCATGAGCGAGCAACCAACGCCGGCCAGCGAGAACATCGCCAGCTCCGATGCCAATAATGCGGCCAGCCCGTCGGTCAACAACGCCTCCGGCAACCCGCAGGACGACGTCACCCATTTTGGCTTCCGCAATGTGCCGAAAAGCCAGAAATCCGGGCAAGTGGCGGAGGTTTTCCACAGTGTAGCCGGCAAGTACGACATGATGAATGATCTCATGTCCATGGGAATTCACCGCCTCTGGAAGCGCTTCACTATCGAACTCAGTGGCGTGCGACCGGGGCACCAGGTGCTGGATATCGCCGGCGGCACCGGCGACCTGACCATGAAGTTTTCGGACCTGGTAGGCCCCAGCGGCAAAGTGGTACTGGCGGACATCAACGCCTCCATGCTGACGGTGGGACGTGGCCGTCTGGTCGACCGCGGCTATGCCGGCAATATCGAGTACGTTCAGGCCGACGCTGAACACCTGCCGTTTCCGGACAACACCTTCAACGCCGTCTCCATCGCTTTCGGCCTGCGTAACGTCACCGACAAGGATCAGGCCCTGCGGGACATGGAGCGTGTTCTCAAGCCGGGTGGCAAGCTGATGGTGCTGGAATTCTCCAAGCCGACCAATCCGCTGTTGAACAAGGCCTACGACATGTATTCCTTCAGCGCGCTGCCGTTGATGGGCCAGTTGATCGCGGGCGACAGCGAGAGCTACAAGTACCTCGCCGAGTCCATCCGCATGCACCCGGACCAGGATACCCTCAAGGGTATGATGGAGCAGGCCGGGCTGGTGAACTGCAAGTACTACAACATGACCGGCGGCATCGTTGCCCTGCACGTGGGAATCAAGCCCTGATGTTTCCGGGCCCTACTCTGCTTTCCGCCATGACGGCGGTGATCGAGGCTGCGCTGAACCGCGCCCTCGAGCTCGACCCCGCCGGGCGGAAAGCACTGCTGGGTGCCCTGACCGGGCCGGTCCAGTTCTCTCTGACAGCGCCGCTGCCAATGACGCTCACCCTGTTCCCCTGCGGTGAGCGTGTTCAGGTCAGCAGTCAGCCGGTGGACAACCCGGCCCTGGAACTGGCCGGCAAACCCATGGCTTTTGCAGCGCTGGCCAGCGGCGACGACCAGGTGTTCAAAATGGGACGCCTTGAGGTCAGCGGCGATACCGCCCTGGCCCACCAGTTCCAGCGTGCGCTGAACCAGTTACAGCCGGACTGGGAAGCTGCTCTGGCCAATCACCTAGGCGATGTACCGGCGCACTTTGTCGGCCAGCGTATCCGCGGCGCAGTGAAGTGGAGCCGGCAGGCGTTTGCCGCCCTGAACGCCAACATCGAAGAATACGTACATGAGGAAAGCCGCGCCCTGCCCGGCCGGCGGGAGCTGGAGGCCACCTTCGAGGACATCGACCAGCTGAGCCTGCGCACCGAGCGCCTGGCGGCCCGCCTCGCGCAACTTCAGCACGATACCGCCCCCACCCCTGACACCCGACACGAGCCACCGGAGACACCGTGACCCGCCTGCAACGCCTGTTCCGAATTGCCTGGGTATTCTGTCGCTATCGGCTGGACACATTTTTGCCACTGGCCGAGCTGCCCGTCGCCCTCAAGGTGTTGTTCCTGCTGGCGCCCTGGCACCTTTTTCCACAACCGAAACTGAGCCGCGGTGATCGCCTGCGTCTGGCGATGGAGGAGCTGGGCCCGGTGTTTGTAAAGTTCGGCCAGATACTGTCCACCCGCCGCGACCTGCTGCCCGATGACATGGCCGAGTCACTGAAGCACCTGCAGGACCGGGTGCCGCCGTTCCCCAGCGAGTCCGCGCGGGAGATCATTGAGCGCTCTCTGGGCGCGCCGGTCTCCGAGCTGTTCGCCGAGTTTTCCGCCGACCCCATGGCGTCGGCATCGGTGGCGCAGGTTCACGCCGCCACACTGCCCAATGGGCAGAGCGTGGTGGTGAAGGTACTGCGCCCGGGCATTGAGCGGGTGATCAAACAGGATCTCTCGCTGATGTACCTGATGGCGGGGCTGCTGGAGAAATACTGGGCCGAGGGCAAACGCCTGCACCCCCTGGAAGTGGTCGAGGACTACGACGCCACCATTCACGACGAGCTGGACCTGCAACGGGAAGCCGCCAACGCCAGCCAGCTGCGACGCAACTTCGACAACTCATCGCTGATCTACATCCCGTTCATTGACTGGGATTACACCCGCAAGACGGTACTGGTGATGGAGCGCATTCACGGCATCCCTATCGCCGACGTGCCGGCGCTGCAGGCCGCCGGTGTCGATATGAAGGTGCTGGCGGAAAAAGGCGTCGAGATCTTTTTCACCCAGGTGTTCCGTGACAGCTTTTTTCACGCCGACATGCACCCTGGCAATATCTTCGTGGACGTCAGCAACCCGGCGGATCCGAAGTACATTGCAATCGATTTCGGGATTGTCGGCACGCTGGCGCCGGACGACCAGAGTTACCTGGCCCGCAACCTCCTGGCGTTCTTCCGCCGTGACTACCGCCAGGTGGCGCAACTGCACATCCAGTCCGGTTGGGTGCCACCGGATACCCGGGTCAACGAATTCGAGGCCGCCATTCGAACCGTGTGCGAGCCCATCTTCGAGAAACCCTTGAAAGACATCTCGTTCGGTCATTTCCTGCTGCGCCTGTTCCAGACCGCCCGCCGTTTCAATATGGAAGTGCAGCCGCAGCTGGTGCTGCTGCAGAAGACCCTGCTGAACGTGGAGGGCCTGGGCCGCCAGCTCTACCCTGACCTGGATCTGTGGAGCACCGCCCAGCCATTCCTCGAGGCCTGGATGCGTAAACGCATCGGTCCCGCAGGTCTGATCAAGTCATTGCAGACACACCTGCCAGCCTGGCTGGAGCAGTCGCCGGAAATGCCACAATTGGTGCACGACACGCTGGTCCAGTTACGCAGTGCAGGCCCCACGGAGGCACAGAATCGCGCTACACTGGCGCTGCTGCGGGAAAACCAGAAACGGGCGGAAAAACGCTGGCGCCGAACCCTGATCGCCCTGCTCCTGGTGAGCGGAGCCTGGGCCAGCGCCCATTACGAACTTCCGGCCGTGGCGCAATCCATGCCGCCTCTGGGCTGGGCCATGCTTGCGGTCGCCGCCGGGCTGGTTGCCCGGGGCAGCCGGTAACATTTTCAGGATTCACAGAAATGCAAGATTCATCACCTAAAGTCGATAGCCCTGACTGGTTGAACGCCATCCGCTGGAACGCCGACGGCCTGGTCCCTGCCATTGCCCAGGACGCCGCCACCGGCGACATCCTGATGATGGCCTGGATGAACGCCGAATCCCTGCAACTCACCGCGGCGGAAGGCCAGGCGGTCTATTGGTCGCGCTCACGCGGCCAGCTCTGGCGCAAGGGCGAAACCTCCGGCCACCAGCAGGTGGTGTCCGAGATCCGCCTCGACTGCGACGAAGACGTCATCCTGCTCAAGGTGGAACAGAAAGGCGGCATTGCCTGCCATACCGGCCGGCGTAGCTGCTTTTATCGCAAACTGGAAGACGGGCAGTGGGTGACCACCGCATCGGTGATCAAGGACCCGGACAGCATCTACGGAAAGACCAAAGGGAGCACACACAGTGAGTGACGTACTCGAGCAGCTTGCGCAGGTACTGGAAGCCAGAAAAAACGCAGACCCCGACAAGTCCTACGTTGCCAGCCTGCACGCCAAGGGTCTGAACAAGATTCTCGAGAAGGTGGGCGAGGAGTGCACCGAGACCCTGCTGGCAGCAAAAGACGCGGAGCACAACGGCGACACCCGGGAAGTGGTTTATGAAACCGCCGACCTGTGGTTCCACACCATGGTGATGCTTTCACGCCTCGGCCTGGGTCCCAAAGACGTTGTGGACGAGCTGGCCCGCCGGTTCGACCTGTCCGGTCTGGAAGAGAAGGCATCCCGGGGCGAATAATTAGCGGCTACCCCCGAGGGGAATTTCCGCTAGACTGACCCGGTAACGTACAATGGTATGTGACAGAAACATTTAAACGAGGACCCCGTCATGGGCATCAGTATCTGGCAACTTCTCATCGTGCTCGGCATTGTCATCCTCTTGTTCGGAACCAAGAAGCTCCGCAACATTGGCACGGACCTCGGCGGTGCCATTCGTGGCTTCAAGAAGTCCATGAGCGACGACGACAGCAAGCCCGCCGAGCAGGATTCTCTGGAAGGCAAGGACGAGCCCGCGGCCTACAAGGCCGAGGCAGAAGAGAAACCCCGGGACAAGACCACTGGCTGAGACCAAGCTGAATGTTTGATATCGGCTTCCTCGAGCTCCTGATCTGCGGCGTGATTGCGCTGCTTGTGCTTGGCCCCGAACGTCTGCCCACGGCCGCCCGCGCGGCCGGGCGGTGGGTTGGCACTGCCCGCCGCATGGTCACGCAGTTCACCACGGAGCTTGATCGCCAGTTGAAGGCGGAGGAAATCCGGGAAGAGCTGCGCAAAGCCGGGGATGTGGGGCTTGAGGATGTCGAAAAGAGCGTTCGCGGTGCCCTTGACGAGGCCAAGAAGTACGAGCATATGATACTGCCGGACGATCAGACCACCCGACCAAAACCGGCACCGGCCAGCCGGGCGCCTGCTGACGAAGCTGATAAGGCTGACACTCCGGCCAACGACGCCTCGGATACCCGTTCATGACCCAGACGACTGACGGCCAAACCCCGGATGCCCCCACCTCGCACCCGGAAATGCCACTGATCGAGCATTTGCTGGAACTGCGCAACCGGTTACTGAAAATGGTGCTGGCGGTCATCGTCTGTTTTGCCGCCATCTATCCGTTTGCCAACGAGCTCTATCTGCTGCTGTCCCAGCCACTGCGGGAGCTGCTGCCAGTGGGTCAGACCATGATCGCCACCGACATCACCTCACCCTTCTTTGCCCCCCTGAAGCTGGCCCTGGTGCTGGCCGTATTCGTCGCTATTCCGGTGATTCTTTACCAGCTCTGGAGTTTTGTGGCACCGGGCCTGTACGCCCATGAAAAGCGCCTGGCATTTCCGCTGCTGTTCACGTCGGTGATCCTGTTCTATCTCGGTGCGGCGTTTGCGTATTTCGTGGTGTTTCCCCTGGTGTTCGGGTTTTTCACGGCCATCGGACCAGAAGGCATTGTGGAGTTGCCGGACATTTCCAGTTACCTGAATTTCGTGCTGAAGATGTTTTTTGCCTTCGGCGTGGCGTTCGAGATACCCATCGCCACCATCCTGCTGGTGCTTACCGGCGCCACTACCCCGGATGATCTCGCCGCCAAGCGCCCCTACATCGTGGTGGGCTGCTTTGTGATCGGCATGCTGCTGACGCCCCCGGATATCATTTCCCAGACGTTGCTGGCAGTGCCCATGTGGCTGCTGTTTGAGCTGGGCATCATTTTCAGCCGGTTGGCGGTGCGCAAACCGGCTGACACAGAATCGAGCGAAGCAACCGGCGAATGAATCTGGCCTTACTGTTCACCGAAGACTTTGTTGCCGCTGACCGGGCGGTACTGACCGGTCGCCGTCTGACCCACCTCCACCAGGTACTGAAAGTTGCCGAGGGCGATCTGATCCCCGTAGGCCGGGCCGGCGGCAACATCGGTAGCGGGCGGGTACTGCAACTGACAGACACCCGTGCCGAGATTCAGGTGGAACTGACGGCAGCGCCGCCCCCGCCGCTGCCCCTGACCCTGATTCTCGCCATGCCCCGGCCGAAGATGTTCCGCCGCGTCCTTCAGACCTGCGCCACTCTGGGGGTCAAGGACATCTGGCTGATCAACAGCTACAAGGTGGAAAAAAGCTTCTGGCAGACGCCCTGGCTGTCTGCCGAGCACCTGCGCGAAAACCTGACCCTGGGACTGGAGCAGGCGCGGGACACATTAGTGCCGGAAGTTCACATCCGTAAGCTGTTCAAGCCGTTTGTGGAAGATGAGCTGCCGGCGTTGCTGGCGGGGAAGCGGGCGTTGGTCGCCCATCCCGGCACGGCGGCGCCCTGCCCCAGCCATCTCGATCAGCCCGCCGCACTCTGCGTCGGCCCGGAAGGCGGATTCACCCCGTACGAGGTTGGCAAACTGGAAGACGCCGGCTGCGAAGGCGTCCATCTCGGGCGCCGGATTCTGAGAGTGGAAACAGCGGTGCCGGTGCTGGTCAGCCGCCTGTTCGATCCCTGCCGGTAACTCAGGCAGACCGGTCCTGCCACCATGCCAACAGCGGCGTCACCAACGCCACCAGCAAGGCCCCCACCACCAGCCCGAACGCACCGTCCGCGAGCGTCGGGATCAGCATGGCAGTGATGCCACTGAAGCCCTCTGCAAATTGATGTATCGCGTCATAGACCGGCGGCAAACCGTGGGTCAGAATACCGCCGCCGACCAGGAACATCGCGATGGTGCCGAGCACCGAGAGGGTCTTCATCATCCACGGCGCGAGCCACAGAATGCTCTCTCCCAGTTTCCGGGCAACGGCGCTGCCCGTGCGGCTGAGGTACAGGCCGGCATCGTCCAGCTTGACGATGCCGGCAACCAGGCCATAAACCCCCACCGTAATCATGATTGCCACCACCGTCATTACCATAAACTGCATTCCGAATGTCTGTGTTGTGACGGTACCCAGCGTAATCGCGATGATTTCTGCAGACAGGATGAAGTCGGTGCGTATGGCGCCCTTTATCTTGTCTTTCTCCACCGCCCTCATATCAACATCGGGATTCTTCAGGGCTTGATGAAGTTCGGCCTTGTGGTCGTCATCCTCTTGCCGGTGCAGAAACCGATGTGCCAGCTTCTCAAAGCCTTCGAAACAGAGAAAAGCACCTCCCAGCATCAGCAATGGCGTAACCAGCCAGGGTACGAAGAAACTGATGGCCAGGGCTGCCGGCACCAGGATGGCCTTGTTGATCATGGAACCTTTTGCCACCGCCCAGACCACCGGCAACTCCCGCGCCGGCCTCACCCCGGTAACCTGCTGGGCATTCAGAGCAAGATCGTCGCCCAGAACACCGGCGGTCTTCTTGGTGGCGGCCTTGGTCATCAGCGCCACGTCGTCCAGCACAGTCGCAATATCATCGATCAATATGAGAAGGCTACTTGCGGCCATAAAACATTCCCTTGTAGTGTCAAGTCAGGAGGGCAGAACCCGGGGCCTTGGTCAGACATCAAGCCCCATAGCGTCGGCGGCAATGCGGTTTTTTACCGGCCCGAGCTGATTCAACCAGCGCAGGCCGGTGTTACGCAACCAGCGCAGTGGCAGTTCGTCTCGGGCGAAAAGCTGTTTGAAGCCTTCCATGGCCGCCATCATGGTGAGGTTCTCGCCCTTGCGACGGCGCTGGTAGCGGGCCAGCACAAACTCATCCGCAGCCCCAAGACCGGCCTTTCTGGCCCGCGACAGCTCATCCAACAAGGCCCGTACATCGCCGTAACCCAGGTTGGCGCCCTGCCCTGCCAGCGGGTGAATGGTGTGCGCCGCATCCCCTACCAGCGCAAACCCCGGGGCTACGTAATCCTTGGCGTGGCGCTGGCGTAGTGGGAAAGCCAAGCGTCGGGAGACGGATTCGACCGCACCCAACTCACGCTCGATCGCCCGCTCCAGCTCACCGGCGAAGGCCGAATCATCCAATGCCATCAGGCGGCGGGCCTCTTCGGTATCCTGGGACCAGACGATGGAGCAGTAATGTTCATCGCCGTTCTCAGGCAGCAGCGGCAGAAACGCCAGAGGGCCGGTGGGAGAAAACCGCTGCCAGGCGGTAAAGCGGTGACTCTGGACAGTCCGGACCGTGCAGACGATGGCCTGCTGATCATAATCCCATTCACGGGTTGGCAGACCCACCCATTGCCGCAGCCGGGAGTGGGCGCCATCAGCCGCCACGACCAGGTGTGCCGCCAACACGTGGCCGTCCTCCAGAGTGATGCCACGCGGACCCTGAGCACGCGCGTCATCCTGCCACCAGCCAGTCACCTTGACGCCATCGAACAGCTCGACATCGCTGTCCGCAAGGGCCGCAAACAGGCCCCGTACAATATGGCGGTTCTCGATGATGGTACCGAGGGAGCGCGCCTGCAGCTCCGCCGCCTCAAACTGGATGCGGCCGGTGCCGTCACCGTCCCACACCGTCATGGTCTGGTACGGACAATGGCGGCCCGCGGTAATCTCACCCCATACTCCCAACTGTTCCAGCAGGCGCTGACTGGCAGCGGAAATGGCGCTGACCCGCGGTTCGAAATCCTCAACTCCCTGTGCTGCCGCCGGCGCCTGCAACAGCTTCTGGCCCTCACTGCTTTCCACCAGTGCTACCCGCCAGCCTTGGCGGGAAAGCCCCAGCGCCAGCGCCGAGCCCACCATGCCGCCGCCGACCACGAGAATGTCGAAGGTTTGTGATTCAGTCATGGTTCGTCGGTTCCCGGTGAGTGGCGGAAGGATGATCAATCATCGCGCGACGGCCACCGATGCCCATGGCCTTGCGGGCAAACCAGCGCTTGGCGCCCGGCACCAGATCCAGGCCCACCAGGCCGGCATCGCGGGCCAACGCCAGAGGTGGCAGGGATTGCCCGAAAATCCGGATCAGCGAGTCCGAGAACTGAACGGTTTGCTGCCAGTCCTGCTGGTGCAGCGTCTGGTAACGGCGGAGTACAGCCAGGTCGCCGATCGACGCACCCTGAGCCACGGCCAGACGGAACTGCTCCACCAAAGTCATCAATCCACGCAGGGCAAGATTGAACCCTTGCCCGGCCACCGGGTGCAGGGCATGGGCGGCATTGCCCACCAACGCGACCCCGGTGCGCACCGGCTCGTCGACCGTGGTCAGTTTCAGGGGGTAATGATTGCACGCACCGATGCGGGTAAAGCGCCCGAGCCGCCAGCCAAAGCGCTCCTGCAGCCGCCGGCACTTGTCGTCGTCAGGCAGAGCAAGCAGCTCGTCCAGGACTTCGTTGGTCAGGGTCCATACCAGGGCCGACTGGTGGCCGGGACGGCTGGCAGAACCGTGCGGCAGCAGCGCCATCGGGCCCGCGTCGGTGAAGCGCTCGAACGCATGAAACCGATGACTGTCTGCGGTGGACACATTAGCGATCAGCGCATGCTGGCCGTAGTCGTGGGTCCGGGTCTGGAAGCCGAGGGTGTCGCGCAGGCCGGAGCGGCCGCCATCCGCCACCACCAGGCACTGAGCGGTCAGCTCCCGGGTTGCCTCGCCGGACCGCACTGACACCCTGACGCCTTCCGCCAGCGGCGTCATATCCACCACCTCGGCAGGGGCTTCCCACTGTACTCCGGTGTCCAGCAGCTCTCGCATCAGGCACAGCCCCATCCAGCGGTTGTCGGCCACATAGCCCAGCGCCGCCTGACCGTGTTCCGCCGCGTGCAGACGCGTGGCACCGAAGCGACCGCGGTCAGATACGTGAATATGTTCAATCGGGGTGGCGTGCGCCGACAGCCTCGACCAGAGCCCCAGTTGCTCGAAGATCAGCCGCGAGCCCCAGGCCAGGGCCGTGGACCGGGCGTCGTAGCTGGGCTGGTAGCTCTCCGGCAGGGCGTCGGGCGACAACGGGAACGCCTCGACCACGGTCACCCGCAACGAGGGCACCACTTTCGCCAGGGCCAGCGCCAGGGTTGCGCCGGCCAGACCGCCCCCGGCAATGACAAGATCGGTATCGGTTCGGGTCACCGGGTCAGTCCGCCATCAGGGTTTCAATCTCGGCGACGGTCTTGGGCACGGCCTCGGTCAGAACCCGGCAGCCGTCTTTGGTCACCACCACATCATCTTCTATGCGAATGCCGATGCCGCGCCACTTCTCATCCACGCTGGTGTTGTCCGGCGCAATGTAAAGACCCGGCTCCACCGTGAGCGCCATGCCCGGCTCCAGCTGCCGCCAGGCGTCGCCCACCTTGTAGTCGCCCACATCATGAACATCCAGCCCCAGCCAATGACCGGTGCGATGCATGAAGAAGGGTTTGTACGCCTCACTGGCAATCGCGTCATCCACGGTGCCGGACAGCAACCCCAGATCAATCAGGCCCTGGGTCAGTACCCGCAGGGCCGCCTCGTGGGGGTGGTTCCAGTGGTTGCCGGGGCGCACGGCATCAATGGCCGCGTACTGGGCCGACAGCACCACTTCGTACAGCGCTTTCTGCTCCGCACTGAACCGCCCGCTGACCGGGAAGGTGCGGGTGATGTCGGAGGCATAGCATTCCAGCTCACAGCCCGCATCAATCAGCACCAGGTCGCCCGTTTTCAGCGGCGCGCTGTTTTCGATGTAGTGCAGGATACAGCCGTTGGCGCCGGAACCCACGATGGAGGGGTACGCCGTAGTGCGGGCACCGTGCGCCATGAACGTATGGATCAGTTCGGCTTCCAGGTTGTA
Source organism: Marinobacter sp. M-5 (assembly GCF_032911545.1). Taxonomy (NCBI): domain Bacteria; kingdom Pseudomonadati; phylum Pseudomonadota; class Gammaproteobacteria; order Pseudomonadales; family Marinobacteraceae; genus Marinobacter; species Marinobacter sp. M-5. Next base: position 277,819 of record NZ_JAWJEK010000001.1, on the reverse strand, counting down.
TTCGTGACCGCCCTTACGGGCGCGCTGCATCGCGCGGCAATGAGCCTCGGCACTGATTTCGCCGGCTTTCGCCATCACTTTGACTTCGCTCGCGCTTTTATAAAGCCGCAGGTCGTGGAGCAGGTGTTCCAGGGCCACAAATTCCCCCGGCGGATGGGCACCCGCCCGTACCTTGCTGCGGATCACTTTGACCCAGTCCATCACCCGGGCGTCAAAGTTGTGGTCCTTGCCCAGCGGGTAATAGACCCGGCTGCGACCCTCAATCATGCCCGGCAGAATGTCGTCAATGTCGGCAATGGGAAAGGCGTCGTCCAGCCCGAACGTCTCGATAGCGCCCTCCGGGCCGGCCAGGAAACCGTCCCAGAGCTCTTTCTCCGGGTTGCGCTCCTTACAGAACAGCACCGATTCGCCGTGTTCACGGCCGGGAATCAGTACCAGCACGGCCTCAGGTTCGCCGAACCCTGACAGGTACTGGAAATCGCTGTCCTGACGGAACGGATGCAGTACATCGCGGTTGCGCACGCATTCCGGCGCTGCCGGGACGATGGCAATGCTGTCCGGTGCCATCCGCTCCATCAGTCGGCGACGGCGATCGGCAAATTCTTTAACGGGTATCATTGACGGCATAATGTCTCCTGCAGGCAGGTACCTGCTCAGTGCAGTGTCGGAGTATCGGCGGCCGGTCTCTCTGGCGGATTGAATTCGGTAAACACCGCCAGCGCGCCCAGGCGCACGTATTCCACTATCTCGATCAGCTGGTGTTCGCTTTCGTCGTCCGGTTCCTCGTCTTCGGACACCTGGCTGATGGCAACCATATCCTCGATCAGCTCACGAATCTCGTCCGGGGCCTGACCCAGGGACTCGCCCGCCGACAGTGCCATACCTTCGAGAAACCCGCGCACCCAGGAGGTTAACGCTTCCAGACGCTGGTCGATGGCGTAATCGTCATCCGGCAGCAGCGGGTGGAAACTCATGTCGGCGGCTTTCAGCAACGCCAGGGTCTGGTCGTAGGCGGCCCGCATGAATTCCTTGAGACCGTCGGACTCCCCGGTCGCGGTCTCCGGCAGGCCCATGTGCTCGCACACCATGGCGAGCCATTCTGATTCATCTATACGTGCACCGGCGGCAAGCCGCCCACACAAAACACCGTGCAACTCGGACGGGTGACTGAAGGCTTTGTGGGCGGTGAACATATTGGCCCAACGCTCAAAAGCGGCGGCGCGGGCGGCACCGGTTGTGTCGGTTTCTGACATGAGAAAGGCGCTTACCTGTTTCACTGAATTTAGGGGACTATCGTAGCATCGGGGCGGATCGAAGGCACTCGCCCTCTTGATTCCCGACCCGATCCGATCAATTATGTTATAACATATCAAAATATCCCGGACGGACTTGCCATGAACACCAAGCATCCCCTGCGCCACACCCTGCCCGCCTGCCTCAGCCTGACGGTGGCTGTACTGGGTGCCAACGCCCTCGCGACCGAGAACCCCGGCGCCCACCGCCACGGCCACGCTCAACTGCAGGTGGCGGTTGAGGCCAATCGAGTGGACCTGATCTTCACCTCACCGGCTCACAACCTCGCCGGTTTCGAGCGCGACGCGCGAACCCCCGAGGAAGAACAGCGCCTCGAGGACATCGCGGAATGGCTGAGCTCACAGCCACTGGTGGACGTGAACGCAGGCTCATGCACGGTGACCGCGGCCGAGGTTCACGCTTCCGGTGCCCCCCATGACCGGCACCACCAAGACCATCACGACCATCACGACCATCACGAGCATGACGATGACGGTCACGGACAGGAAGGTCATCGGGAGTACGAGGTAACGCAACAACTCGACTGCAGCGACATGAGCGCAGATCAGACATTCACGGCCGAGGTGATGGCCAGATTCCCGGAGATCGAGGTGCTGTCGGTGCAGTGGGTAAGCGAAACCGCACAGGGCAGCGCGCGACTGGAGGGCGGTCAGACCGGCTTTAGCCTGGGAGACTGAAGCCGGGGCCAGCTGCCTTATTCCTGGTAGCGTTCGACCTTACTGGCAACCACGGAATAGGAGGACTTGGCAACGTCGTTCTCGGTATTCTGCACCACCAGTTCGCCCTCAATCCAGACCGGATCGTAGAGTGCCTCGAGGGTAAAACCTTCCTTGTACTTCACGTGGATAATCTGGTTGGGCGGTGGTGGCGGAACATGGATACAGGCGCCGTAATAAGGCACCAGGAAGAACTCCAGAATGCGCATGTCATCAGTGGTTTTCAGCGGTACCACAAAACCGGGAATCCGGCCGGTAACGCCGTCCATTTCCGGCACCACGCGACCGGTCATGATTTCATCCGGCAGCGTCACCGGACCGTCTCCATCATGCTCAATTTCTGGCATACTCTCGAGCAGATTAAGGTCCTCTTCCGGCATCAGTTCCAGCCAGTCTATTTCACGATCGGCCGCATTCGCGATACCCAGGGCACCGGCCAGCACTATCGCCAACAGACCTTGCGCGAGTCGAGTACCACGACCGGAAGAAGTAAGCGTCAACATTGCCAGAAACATAAAAACCGCCTGCCTGTGAATGAATGGGCAGATCATACACCGAATGAGCGCATGCGCACATGACGTCCGAGACATCCATGCCGCCCGACGGTTCCGCCGCGGTACGCACCCGTGACCTGATCTATCGGTGGCCCAAAAGCCACACCAGCCTGCACTTTCCCGATCTGGAACTGAACGCCGGCAGCCACCTGTTCATCAAGGGCGCCAGCGGCAGTGGCAAAAGCACCCTGCTGAGCCTTCTCGGCGGCATGCTGCGTCCGGCATCCGGTTCCATTTCACTGCTGGGCCGGGATCTTGGCCCGCTGAGCAACGGTCGGCGGGATCGTTTCCGCGCCGACCACATGGGCGTGATCTTCCAGCAGTTCAACCTGGTGCCTTACCTCTCGACCCTGGCCAATGTCACCCTGCCCTGCCGGCTGTCACCCCAACGCCAGCAGCGGACCCACCCCAGTGCCCGCGCAGAGGCCACCGCCCTGCTGCGGGATCTGGCGATTCCCGAGAGCCACTGGCAACAGCCGGTCGGCCGTCTCAGCGTTGGCCAGCAACAACGGGTTGCCGCTGCGCGAGCATTAATCGGGCAACCGGAGCTTATTCTGGCGGACGAGCCTACGTCCGCCCTGGACGCAGACAACCGTGACCGTTTCATTGACGTGCTGCTGACTCTGGCGCACCGGTCGGCGTCGTCGGTGATTTTTGTCAGTCACGACCGGAGCCTGGCACGCCATTTTGACCAGGAGCTGGTGCTGGAGGTATGCCCATGAGACTTCGCCTCGCCCTGTCACTGGCATGGGCCAGCCTGTGGCATCGCCGCCGGGTGCTGGCGCTGGTCACCCTGACCCTCACCCTCAGCGTTACCCTGCTGCTCGGCGTGCAATACCTGCGCACCGAGGTGCGGCAATCCTTCTCCAACACCATTTCCGGAACCGACCTGATTGTCGGCGCCCGCAGTGGCCAACTGAACCTGCTGCTGTACACCGTGTTCCACATCGGCGACGCCACCAACAACATCCGCTGGTCAACCTATCAGGGCCTGACCGACGATGCGCGAATTGACTGGGTGGTGCCGCTGTCTCTCGGGGACAGCTACCGCGGGCACCGTGTGGTGGGCACCGACCGGGGCTTTGTCGAGCATTTCCGCTTTGGCCGGGAGGAAGCCCTGAGCCTGAGCCAGGGTGAATGGTTCGGGGACGTGTTCGACGTGGTGCTGGGTGCCGATGTTGCTCGCCAGCACCAACACGCACTGGAAGACGAGCTCATCCTGTCCCATGGCGGCGGCCGCACCAGCTTCTCCAATCATAAAGACACCCCGTTCACGGTGACCGGCATATTGGCGCCCACCGGCACACCGGTGGATCAGGCGGTGTACATCAGTCTGGAAGGCATGGAAGCCATGCACATTGGCTGGCAATCCGGCGTTGCCATCCCGGGTCGCACCGTGACCCGGGAGGAGGCGCGGAAACGGGATCTGACGCCCTCCTCCATCACCGCAGCGCTGGTGGGCATCGAGCGCAAAGTGATGACATTCCAGGTTCAGCGCCAGATCAACGAGTTCCGTGACGAGCCGCTGTCCGCCGTGTTGCCGGGCGTCGCCCTCAGTGAGCTCTGGCGCATCATGGGACAGTTCGAGCGGGCCCTGCTGGGGATCACCGGTTTTGTCGTCGTGACCAGCCTGATCGGCCTGATCGCGGTGCTGCTCACCCTGCAGGCCCAGCGCGGGAGGGAAATTGCCATCCTCCGCGCCACCGGGGCATCACCGTCACTGGTGGCGGCACTGCACGTAATCGAGTGCGTCACCCTGGCGGCGATCGCCTGCCTGCTGGCACTGGCGCTCAGTGCTGGCGGCCTGGCCCTGATCAGCCCCTGGCTGCTGGAAAACCATGGCATTCAGATCGGTTTGCGCCCACTCGCGCCCACCGAGTGGCTGATCCTGGCCACCGTACCTGCCACGGCGGCGCTGGTGGGACTGATTCCGGCGCTGCAGGCCTGGCGGCAAAGCCGCCATCACGGACTCAGTCATGGCAGCGACGGATAATCACCGCCTGAGGTGACATCGGTCACGCATCCGGGGCCATGACATCCCTGTAAATTGACCGACTTGCAGTCCACACTTATAGTTGTTAGCACCAATCACAACAGGCGTTGACCTAATCATGGAACAGTCCGAACTACAGGCATTGGCGGACAAACTGGACAAGCTCATCGAGCGCTGTCGCAAACTGGAATGCGATAACGCCGCGCTCAGAGAGCTGCAGGATGACTGGAACCGGGAACGAGCCCAACTGATGCACAAGAACGATCTGGCGAAAAACAAGATCGAAGCCATGATAGGTCGCCTGCGGGCCCTGGAGCACCACTGATGGCCAAACAGCAGCCCACCACCGTTGAGGTGAAAATCCTCGATAAGGAATACCTGGTCGCCTGTCCGGACGAAGCGCGGGACGCCTTGCTGCAGTCCGCCCGGCACTTGGACAGCAAAATGCGGGAGATCCGCGCCAGCGGCAAAGTCTTCGGAACCGAACGCATTGCCGTGATGGCCGCCCTGAACATCACCCATGATCTGCTCGAGCAGGACACCATGTCAGGCGCCGCCAGCGCTATCCTCGAGGCTATGGACGACAAGCTTGATGACGCCCTCGGAGAAAGCTCCGGCCAATAATTCGTTACATTCCGACAGGATTCAGGTGTTGCAATGGGCCCCGCCCGTACCCTTATAATGACAACAACTTCCTGGGCTGTTCGCTGGTCGGGTACGTCCTCGAGCCGATGCGCATTACCCAGGTGGCTACTCTAGGGCATTGTGAGCACGTCCCCCGCGGGGGAAAGCCTAATATGTCACAGCGGCCACCGACCTTGAACTTTGGGTTCAAGGGCCACATCCGATAACGGCAGCCCGGGAAGCTTTATTTTGAGCCAGTTTATCGCCCCCGATCCCTTCGATTCAGACCCCGACAAACCTTCCCGCACCCGCCTTCGCAGGCAACTCAGGCAGCAACGCCGGTCGCTGACTGCGGAACAGCAACAACGTGCCGCCGAAAATCTTGCTCTGAATCTGCTGGGCAACCCGGATCTGCATCGCGCGAGACATATTGCCGTGTACCTGCCCAACGATGGCGAAATCGACCCGCACACCTACCTGACGGTGGCCCGACGCAAGGGCGTTCAGTTCTATCTGCCAGTGCTTCACCCGATTCATCCGGGCCGTCTGGTGTTCAGTCCCTACCACGATGGCATGGCACTGTTCAGTAACCGCTTTGGCATCCCCGAACCTGCATTTCGCCACGGCCTGAGACGACCGCCCTGGGCGTTGGATGCCGTGCTGTTTCCGCTGGTGGGGTTCGACGAATCAGGAGGAAGGCTGGGAATGGGGGGAGGTTTCTACGACCGGACGTTTGCTTTTACCCGGGTTCGGCCGAGGCTGGCGCCCAAGCTGATCGGCCTTGCCCATGATTTTCAGAAGGTGTCTGCGCTGCCCGTTGAGCCCTGGGATGTTCCACTGCACAGCGTGGTCACTGACCGTTGCTGCTACCGAGTCCGCTAGCGATTTTCCGGCCGCACAACGGGGGCTGTGTCCGCGCTGCTGACCAGCACGCCTGCTGCGGACGTCGTGCTGCGCTTGTCTTCAGAAGCCTGCAATGACGTAAATGCGGTGATCGCCAAACCAATCGCGAAAACCAGCAAAATGGCCCGAATGCTGTCAGGCTTGTGTTCCATGGTGCGCTTCTCCAAATCCCAGCAGGGTAAAGACTCGATAAATCAGCGGACTATTGTAGTTTTTTAACAATTTGACGAAAGATTAACACGCATCCTGATATATACAATTCCACACAGATTAAAATTTTGTAAGGCAATCTGCCAGTTGGCCTTCGGCAAACCGGACAGCCCCAAACCTTGCGGCGAATGATATCGCCCGTCCGGGGCGCACGGGGCCTGCCCCGCACACTCTTACTCCGCAATATCAGGCCTGACCGTTGCCGGCACCCAGAAACAGCTGATACGCCTCGTTATCCGTCATGTTCTCGTAACGGAAGCCTACCTTGTCGAGCATCGCCTCGAAATCCGTCAGGTCCTCATCGTCCACCTGGGCGCCCAGCAACACTCGGCTGTAGGCCGCGCCATGGTTGCGGTAGTGGAACATGGAGATGTTCCAGCGGGTGCCCAGAGACATCAGGAACTTGAGCAACGCGCCCGGGCGCTCCGGGAATTCGAACTGGAACACTTTCTCATTGGAAATGGATGGCGCGTGGCCGCCCACCATGTGACGGACGTGTTGCTTGGCAAATTCGCTGTCAGTGAGGTCCACCACTGAATAACCGGATTCACGCAGATCCTGAACCAGCTCGTCGCGGCCCAGACCGCCCGCCTGGATCTGGATGCCCACGAAAATGGTGGCGTTCTTGCTGTCCGCGTAGCGGTAATTGAATTCGGTGATGCTGCGCTTGTGCAGGGCGTTGATGAACGTTTTGAACGCGCCCGGCTTTTCCGGGATGGTCACGGCCAGAATCGCCTCCCGCTTCTCACCGATTTCGGTGCGCTCGGAAATGTAGCGCAAGCGGTCGAAGTTCATGTTGGCGCCGCTCAGGGTGACCGCGAGATTCTCACCCTCAATCTGCTCCCGCTCGATGTACTTTTTCACTCCGGCAACGCCGAGCGCGCCCGCCGGTTCGGCGATGGAACGGGTGTCCTCGAAGATGTCCTTGATGGCGGCGCAGATCTCGTCAGTGGAGACCGTGATCACTTCGTCCACATAATCCTTGCAGATTTCCCACGGATGCTCACCGATCTGCCTGACCGCCACGCCATCGGCAAAAATACCCACCTCGTCCAGCACCACACGCTCACCGGCTTTCATGGCGGCTTGCAGACAGTTGGAATCATCCGGCTCCACACCGATGACCTTGATTTCCGGGCGCAGATACTTGATGTAGGCAGCCATGCCGGCGATCAGACCGCCGCCGCCCACACAGATAAACACCGCATGCAGCGGCTTGGTGAACTGCCACATCAGTTCCATAGCAACGGTGCCCTGACCGGCAATCACGTCCGGGTCGTCGTAGGGCGGAATGTAGGTGTAGCCGTGTTTCTGAATCAGCTCCTGGGCGTGTGCCGCGGCCTCATCGAAGGCATCGCCCTTGAGCACAACCTTGGCACCGTGATCCCGCACCGAGCGCACCTTGATATCCGGCGTGGTTTGCGGCATCACAATCACTGCCTTGATACCCAGATTCTTCGCCGCCAATGCCACGCCCTGGGCGTGGTTGCCCGCGGACGCACAGATCACGCCTTTCGCTTTCTGCTCTTCCGAGAGCTGCACAATCCGGTTGTAGGCGCCGCGGATCTTGAAAGAAAATACCGGCTGAAGGTCCTCACGCTTGAGAAAAATCTGATTATTGAAGCGTTTGGAGAGGCTGCGAGCCTCGGTCAGCGGTGTTTCGATGGCCACGTCGTAAACCCGGGCATCGAGAATTTTCTTGATATAGCGTTGCGGCATGGGTCCGTCCGGAAATTGGATTGAATGTGAGTCGGGTTAAAACCGGGAAGTGCGCTGGAAAAACGCACAGTGTAGAAACTTAAGCGGTGCTTCGTCTATAAGCAGCTGTGCCGGAGAGGCTATAATGGTGACAAACCTGACCATTTCCCCAACCGGAGCTCCCCATGACCCAGGACGAACTGAAAAACGCCGTTGCCAAGGCTGCGCTGGATTACATTGCACCTCACCTTGAACGCAACAGCATCGTTGGTGTGGGCACCGGCAGCACCGCGAACTTTTTCATCGACCTGCTCGGGGGCATCCGTAACGAGTTTGACGGCGCCGTAGCCAGCTCCGACGCCACCGCGGAGCGCCTGAAAAGCCATGGTATTCCGGTGTATGACCTGAACAGCGTGGGCGAAATCGAGTTCTACGTGGACGGCGCTGACGAAACCAACGAACACCTGGAACTGATCAAGGGTGGAGGCGGCGCACTGACCCGCGAGAAAATCGTGGCCGCCGTGGCCAAAACCTTTATTTGCATCGCCGACGAGTCAAAGCTGGTGGGCACCCTGGGTGACTTCCCGCTGCCGGTAGAAGTCATCCCCATGGCCCGCAGCCACGTGGGCCGCGAGATCGTTCGCCTGGGCGGCGATCCGGTTTACCGCGACGGTTTCACCACCGACAATGGCAACATCATTCTGGACATTCACAACATGGACATATCGCGCCCGATTCAGGTTGAGGAAAAGCTCAACCAGATCGTCGGCGTGGTCACCAACGGCTTGTTCGCGCGGCGCCCGGCGGACCTGCTCCTGCTGGGTACTGCCGACGGTGTGAAAAGCATTCCCCGCAAGGGCCGTTAAGCCGGCGCACAGGCGCTGACTGGCAGATCAGGCCAGCAGGGGTGGTTTGGCAAACAGCTCAAACCAAGCGCTTGCTTGGTGCCAGAATTTACGCGACACTGCTGGCCATGCCTTTTGATCCAGGGAGAACCGCCGTGTCCGACTATTTCAACGACATCCACGACCAAGCCCGCCTGAGTGCCCGCAAATTTGTGGCCACACACGTGCTGCCCTTTATCGACGACTGGGAGGAGGCTGGCGAGTTTCCCCGTGACCTCTACCGCAAAGCTGGCGATGCCGGCCTGCTCGGCATCGGCTTTCCGGAGGCGCTGGGGGGCACAGGCGAAGGCGACATCTTCCTCAAGGTAGCCGTCTCCGAAGAACTGATGCGCTCCACCTCCGGTGGCCTGGTCGCCGGCCTGGGCTCCCTCGATATCGGCCTGCCACCCGTTGCCAAGTGGGCGAAACCGGAAGTGCGCAACGCGATCGTTCCACCCGTGCTGCGGGGCGAGAAAATAGCCGCCCTGGCCATCACCGAACCCGGCGGCGGCTCGGACGTGGCGAACCTGAGAACCCGGGCGGTGCGGGACGGGGATCACTACATCGTCAATGGCAGCAAGACCTTCATCACCAGTGGCATCCGCGCCGACCACTACACCGTCGCCGTGCGCACCGGAGGAGAAGGTCACAGCGGCATCAGCCTGTTATTGATCGACCGCGACATGCCTGGATTTGCCACCGGCAAGAAGCTGCGCAAGATGGGCTGGTGGGCCAGCGATACCGCCGAGCTGTTCTTTGAGGACTGCCGCGTGCCCGCCGACCGCCTGATCGGTGCAGAAAATGCCGGCTTCATCGCCATCATGAGCAACTTTCTGGCAGAGCGACTGATGCTGGCCATCATGGCCTACATGACCGCCGAGATCGCGCTCGAAGCCTCCCTCGCCTATGCCAACGAACGCAAAGCCTTCGGCCGCAATATTGCCGGCTTTCAGGTCACCCGCCACAAGCTGGTGGACATGGCGACCCAGGTCGACGTGGCGCGGGAATACACCTACCGCTGCGCCGCCCTGATGCAGGCGGGCAAGAACCCCGTCAAGCAAGTGGCGATGGCCAAGAACTTCGCTGTTGACGTGTGTGAGCAGGTCACCCGGGAAGCGGTTCAGATTCATGGCGGCATGGGCTACATGCGGGAATCGGTGGTTGAGCGGCTCTACCGTGACGCCAAGATCCTGTCCATTGGCGGCGGCACCACCGAGATCATGAAAGAGCTGATTGCCAAGCAGCTCAAACTGTAATTGCGAGGCCGACCAAGGTTTAGTTTCGAACTGCACCAGACTTCCGTATAATTGCGCCCACTTTTTAACCGCAGTTAAACGCACTCTCAGGAAGGATCGCTCATGCACTTCGATAACATCCCCTCAGGCAAGAATCCGCCGGAAGACATTTACGTGGCCATCGAAATCCCGGCCAACAGCTCACCGGTCAAGTACGAACTGGACAAAGACATGGGCGCGCTGCTGGTTGACCGTTTCATGGCAACCCCGATGTTCTACCCGGCCAACTACGGCTTCATCCCCCATACCCTGGCCGATGACGGCGACCCCATCGACGTACTGGTGGTGACTCCATACCCGATCCAGGCCGGCTCCGTGATTCGCTGCCGCCCCGTGGGTGTTCTGAACATGGAAGATGAGGCCGGCGGCGATGCCAAACTGGTTGCTGTTCCCCATGACAAGCTGACCCAGTCCTACCACAACATCCAGGAAGTCGATGATCTGCCCGAACTGCTGCGCGACCAGATCCGTCACTTCTTCGAGAACTACAAGACCCTGGAACCCGGCAAATGGGTCAAGGTTCAGGGCTGGGGTAACGCGGCCGAAGCCAAGCAGGCCATCCAGGACGCGGTAAACGCCTACAAAGGCTGATCCCCGCGCTTCTGGTACAAAAAAACCGGGCCATACCAGCCCGGTTTTTTTGTGTCTCGGGAAAGCCGTTGCCCGGCTCGCGTTCAACCCCGCGAGAGCAGGTCCCGCATGTCACTGATGGCGGCATTCGCCCGCGACAGATAAGCGGCCATGGTCAGGGAGTGGTTGGCCAGCACCCCGAAACCACTGCCGTTAAGAATCACCGGGCTCCACATTTCGCCTTGGGCGCCTTCCAGCTCGATTATGATCTGTTTGACGCTGGCCATGGCATTCTTGTCCGTCAGCACCTTGCGAAAATCCACCTCAATAGCCCTGAAGATGTGCAACAGCGCCCAGGAACTGCCCCGCGCTTCATAGAACGCGTCGTCGATCTTGGTCCAGGACGTTTTTACTTCTTCCCCGGACCGCTCTTCCGCCAGCGGGTCGTCTGGGTTAATCATGGACACCGCATCCGACACCGAGGCCTTACCGACACTCTCACCGAGGGTGCGCGACAGGCTGCCGAGTCGGGTTTCCAGGTCCGCCAGCCAGTTATTCAGGTTGTCAGCACGGGCGAAAAACTGGGCAGAAGGCTGGTCGCGGCGTGACAGCCGGTCCAGGTAACGGTGCAACGCGTTGATGCCGTTACGGTACTCGGCTTCGGTGGACGGGATGGCCCAGCTATCGCTGTCAAAATGAAACTGCGGTTCCGCCACAATCAGATCAGGATCTTCCGCCGACTGACTCTGGGAGCGGCTGATATCCTTTCGCATGGCGCGAGACAGGTCCCGTAACTGCACCAGTACACCGTATTCCCAGTTCGGCATGTTATCCAGCCACAGCCCGGGCGGAAAGATATCGTTGGTGATGTAGCCGCCCGGCTTGTCCAGGAGGGTTTCAGCAATACGGATCATCGTTGCCGTCGTGGCAAAGCCGGCAACCGGCTCACGGTCCATACTGGTGGATACACTGCGGGTATGCTCACGCACCGAGAATGTATCCGGCTCACTGCTCCAGATCATTCCCAATATCACCGCGACCAGCAGATAGATGCCAAGAACGATCAGAATGAATTTACCGACCACACCGCTGCCATCGGCGTAATCCTGCACATCGTCTTTGCGATCCCTAAAATATTGCTTGATTCTGCCCGGCATCGGTTATTGATCCCCCTGTCCGTTTTCGTTGTCAGCCTTGAATGGCCGTCCCAGATGGTAGCCCATTGCACCGTCAACACCCAACTTACGCAACACGTCGTGCTCCGCGGCGGTTTCCACGCCGGTGGCGAACACCTTCACGCCACGACTGTGCGCGATGGCCACCACGGATTCCAGATAAAACCGGTTTTCCTGATGGGTATCAATGCTATGAATGAAGCTATTATCGATACGAAGCCCCTGGAACCTCAGATTTCTCAGGTAACTGAAGGGAACGCCGCCAACCCCGAAACGATCTACCAATACCGCGACCCGAAGCCGATTCAGCGCCCGCACCAGCAGCCCGACAGCGGTGCGATGGTGGTGCACGGTCTGCTCGGAGATCCCGATCCACAAGCGCTCACGCACATCGGCCGCGGCTTCCAGTCGCTGAAGCAGATCGCTCCGGAATGCCTCACTGGCCACCGATGAGGCACTCAGCGTCAGCGCCAGGTGCCCTCCCGGCCTGCGGCGCAGCAACTCGATTGCTTCACGGGAAACCCGTCGGTCAATGTCCTCGATCAACCCGAAGCGCTCAGCCATGGGCACAAATACACTGGCCTTGAGCTCGCCCTCGTCTGTGGTGATGCGGGAAAACACTTGTTGATAGACCAGCTCTCCACCTCCGTTAAGCACCATCGGTTGCAGCCACAGTGAAACCCGGTCGTCGCGGATGGCTTCGGCGATGATGGCTCGCCACGTCTCGCGGTTGTGATGGCCATCCCGGCCCGGGTCTGCGGCATGACATCCGGTATTGGAGCTGGCCTGAGCCTGCCGCAGGGCTTCATCGGCCGCTGCCATAAGCTCCCGGGCGTTGCGATCTCCCAGTGCCTGGGCCACACCGCCATGGACCATGACCTCCACCGGCGCGGCAAGATCGGAATAGATGCCGTCCAGCTCATCCACCAGCTGCTGACACCAGACGATGCCGTCCGCCTGGGTAACGCCAGGCAGGAACAGGGCAAATTCAGCTCCGGTCCGGCGGCCGGCGAAGGCGTCCGTGTGGGCGCGCACGAACACGGTCATGGCACCGGCGATCCGCAGCAGCAGGCGGTCCGCCTCGCTGCGGCCGTATGTCTGGTTGTAAACCGAGAACCCTTCCAGCTGGATCAGAAACAGCACACCCGGTGCGGCGCGCTCTTCCGACTCCACCTCCACTTTCAGGCGCTGATCGAAGGCACTGCGACTGGCCAGCCCGGTCACCGGATCCTCATTGCTGACCCGCCGCAGATGCTGGATCAGCTTCGCCTGCCCTTCGAACAGCGCACCCAGGTCATCCGCCATCTGGTTCATCGCCCGGGTGACCTGATTCAGGTCGCGGGTGGACTGGACGTCTATGCGCTTGCGGAAATCCCGCCGGCCGAGGGCTTCGGCCTGTTTTTCCATGGCTTTCAGAGGCTGCAGAGTGCGGCGCACGATCCAGAACAACATACCCAGCCCCAGGCCGCCAATGAATAACGTCCCCACGATCATACCCACCGCGACCTGCCAGAGGTCTTGGTACGCGCGCCCAGGATGGCTGATCACTTCCACACTGCCAAGCCGTGACCAGCCGCGCACCACCTCGGCCCGGCCCACCGGCAGGGACAGATCCGCCAATGACACAAACCAGGTGGGCACACCGCCCGCAGTGACCACCGTTTCGCGTCCCGCCACCCGCTGCCCCTGATGATTCAGGTAGACCACCGACAGATAGCGACCGCTGTCGAACACCGAATCGATGAGTGATGCCGAAGCCACGGGATCGCGACCATCGATGGCATTGGAGAGTGACAGCCCCACAGCGGTTGCGCCATCACGCGCATGGCCGGCGAGCTGGTCCGATACATAGTCCCGGAAACGGTCAAAACTGAAGGCAAGACTGGCCAGCAACAGCAAGAGCACCAGGCTGCCGGTGTACAACAACAGCAGGGATCGAAGCGAGATCACTCCCTTCTGGCGAAACGGCAATGTGTGAGTCTGCATCCGTGCCATCACTGACGGCCTCCGGGCCCCTCTGGCCCCTGGAAATTTGGCTCGCTTGCGGGTGCCGGTGTGATCTGCTCCGCAGAGTTGACAAACATTTACATAGCGTCACCTACGCCGACAACACTAAACACTATAGACTCTGCAAAAGGACTAAGGTTGAAAAATCTGCCTGTAGCGGAGACGGGCGGACCATAACGAAGAAAAAAAGCAGGCCGGAGCACGATGAACGACGAAAGCCAGAAAGAGAAGCTCAGACAGCACTTTGCCCGTCGCGTCACCACCCAGGCACGGGTTGTGCTCGACACCTGGCAGAAGATTCATGAGACCCCTCAGCAGTCGGCCGCTTTTCGTGATGATTTTGCCACCGCCACTGACAAACTGGTTCGCTACGCCCAGCGCTTCGACATGGCCAGTCACGCCGATGCCGGCAAGAAAACCCTCGATCTGCTGCATCAATGGGCGCCCGGTGAGAACCTGCCCGATGGCCTCGAGCGGCAACTGCGGGACACCATTGAGCTGCTCTCCCGCAGCACCTTGCGGCGCACCGACCAGGACACCCCCGAGGCGCCCCAGCAATTCCGCCGCACCCCGGTCTATATCGCCCTAGCCAACGCCGAGATGGCGGCGCGACTGATCCGGCAACTGGAGTTTTTCGGGTTTCGCGCGTCCGCGTTCAGCACCGCGGAGCAACTGATCGAAGCCTGTGCCCTGCACAAGCCGGAAACCATTCTGATGGACGTCAATTTTGGAGGCGACACCAACACCGGCATCGGTGCCATTGAACGCCTGCAGGAGCGGCACGACACCCCCATACCAATCATCTTCATGAGCGATGAAGACGGCACCATCGAAACCCGTCTGCGGGCGTCCCGCTGCGGGGGTGAGGAATTTTTCTATCCGGCGGTGGATCCGGGGCAGCTGATCGAGAAGATCGAGAGCTACACCCACGGCAATACGATTGAACCTTACAAAGTGCTGGTGCTGGATGATTCCCGCGCCCAGGCGAAGTTCATGGAAACGGTGCTGAAAAAAGCCGGCATGAACGCCCACATCATTACCGATCCGATGCAGATCATTCATGCCCTGGAGGAGTTCTCTCCGGAAATCATCATTCTCGACATGTACATGCCCGGCTGCACCGGCATGGAGATCGCCCGGGTGATTCGCCAGCAGGACCGTTTCCACAGCGTACCGATCATCTACCTGTCTGCGGAAGAGGATGTCAGCAAGCAACTGCACGCCATGAGCCTGGGCGGCGACGACTTCCTCACCAAACCGATCGACCCCAAGCACCTGATCGCCACCATCCACAACCGGGGCCGGCGCGCTCGATCGCTGTTGGCGCTGATGATACGCGACAGCCTGACCGGACTGTTCAATCACACTCACACCCTGTACCTGCTGGATCAGGAAATTGTTCGCGCCCGACAGAAAGAACACCCGCTTTGCTTCGCGATGATCGACATTGATTACTTCAAGAAGGTTAACGACACTTTCGGGCACCCCATCGGAGACCGGGTGCTGCGCAGCCTGTCGATGTTCCTGAAGCAGCGGCTGCGCAAGACCGATCACATCGGTCGTTACGGCGGAGAGGAGTTCGCCATCATCCTGCCCGATACCCGGGAAAGTGATGCCCGCAACGTACTCAACGAAATCCGTGAGCGGTTTTCAGAACTCCTGCAGCCCGCCGGCGACCGGGAGTTCAACGTTACCTTCAGCTGCGGCGTGGCCGCCTGGAACGGCGATAATTCCCAGTCCCTGTGCGAACGCGCCGACCGGGCGCTTTACCGCTCCAAGGAGCACGGCCGCAACTGCGTAACCGCCGCCAGCGACTGACAGAGCTGCCCACCTGCCCGGCCCGCCTGCGGCCGGGCTTATGAAACCAACGTCTTATAGAACTCGCTTCCCGGCTTAACGACAATGTCCCTCAGTGAACGGCGCCCCCGCGACCGGCCCGGATCGTGCTTTTTTTAGACCAATTGACGACCGCCCGCATTGTCAAAAAGTGTTGATCTCAGGCCAATTAGCACGCACCATTGTTGGAAAATGTCGGTAATTTCGGCGATCCTGTAAAAAAACGGTAAGGCAGAGAAGCAATCATGTCGACAATTCTGGTCCTCCACGGCCCCAACCTGAACATGCTCGGCACCCGTGAGCCCGAGGTGTACGGTTACGAGACCCTGACGGACATCGACAAACGGCTGCACAGCAAGGCTGCCGAACAGGGCCACCACCTGCTGCACCTGCAATCAAACGCCGAATACGAATTGATTGAACGCATCCATGAAGCACGAACCGAAGGCGTCGACTACATCATCATGAACCCCGCGGCCTTCACGCACACCAGCGTGGCGCTGCGCGATGCCATGCTGGCTTCAGGCATACCGTTTATTGAAGTGCATCTTTCCAACGTGCATGCGCGGGAGGCCTTCCGCCATCACTCCTATTTTTCCGATATCGCCGACGGCGTTATCTGCGGGTTGGGCAGTCAGGGCTATGACCTGGCCCTGACGGCTGCCCTGCAACGAATTCACCGATAGACCAGATCAACACGGGACCGGACCTACTATGGATATTCGCAAAATCAAGAAACTGATCGAACTGCTCGAGGAATCCGACGTCGAGGAACTGGAGATTCACGAAGGTGATGACTCCGTTCGTATCTCCCGCCGTCGGGAACAGGTCGCCGGCACCCAGTACATGGCCCATTACCCGGCGCCGGCACCCCAACCGGCAGCACCGGCCGCTGACAACCCCGGCACCGACCCGGGCGAGAGCGCAGCACCGCCGGCGCCCACCGGACACACGCTCAACTCACCCATGGTCGGCACCTTCTACCGTTCACCGTCACCCACGGCGAAAGCGTTTGTGGAAGTCGGCCAGAAGGTCAATGTGGGCGACGTTGTCTGCATCGTTGAAGCCATGAAGATGATGAACCAGATCGAGGCGGACAAGAGCGGCACCGTCACCGAAATCCTGGTTGAAAATGGCCAGCCGGTAGAGTTTGACCAGCCCCTGGTCGTCATTTCCTGAACTCGGTGATCGCACATCATGGCTATGTTAGAAAAAGTTCTGATCGCAAACCGGGGCGAAATTGCACTCCGCATACTGCGAGCCTGTAAAGAGCTCGGCATTAAAACGGTGGCCGTCCACTCCCAGGTAGATCGTGATCTGATGCACGTGCGCCTGGCGGATGAATCCGTCTGCATCGGTCCGAACAGCCCGACCGAGAGCTACCTGAACATCCCCACCATCATCAGCGCAGCGGAAGTCACCGACTCGGTGGCCATCCATCCCGGTTACGGTTTCCTGGCGGAAAATGCCGACTTCGCGGAACAGGTCGAGAAGAGCGGTTTCCGCTTTATCGGCCCGCGAGCCGAAACCATTCGCCTGATGGGCAACAAGGTGTCTGCCATCAACGCCATGATCAAGGCCGGCGTTCCCACTGTACCCGGCTCCGATGGCCCGCTGACCGACGACGACGAGCGCACACTGCGCATCGCGCGGGAAATCGGCTATCCGGTCATGATCAAGGCCGCGTCCGGCGGCGGTGGCCGGGGTATGCAGGTGATTCATTCGGAAGCCTCATTGCTCAAGGGCGTACAGATTACCCAGAGTGAGGCGCGCAACGCCTTTGGCGACCCCACGGTGTACCTGGAGAAGTTCCTGGAAAAACCGCGTCACGTGGAAGTTCAGGTGCTGGCCGACATGCACGGCAACTGCATTCATCTGGGTGACCGCGACTGCTCCATGCAGCGCCGCAACCAGAAGGTCATCGAGGAAGCGCCTGCGCCGAACATCAACCCCGAATCCCGCGCCCGCACCCTGAAAGCCTGTACCGATGCCTGCAAGGAAATCGGCTACGTAGGCGCCGGCACCTTCGAGTTCCTGTATCAGGACGGCGAGTTCTATTTCATCGAAATGAACACCCGGGTTCAGGTTGAGCACCCGGTGTCCGAGATGGTCACCGGTGTCGACATCGTGCGGGAGCAGCTGCGGATCGCCAGCGGCCTGCCGCTGCAGTACACCCAGGACGACATCCGCATTTCCGGCCACGCCCTGGAGTGTCGCATCAACGCGGAAGATCCGAAAACGTTCGTACCCAGCCCCGGCAAGGTCAAGCACTTCCATGCCCCCGGCGGTAACGGCATCCGCGTGGATTCGCACCTGTACAGTGGTTACACGGTTCCGCCCTACTACGATTCCCTGGTGGCCAAGCTGATCACCTGGGGCGATGATCGCGAAATCGCCCGGCGCCGCATGAAGAACGCTCTCGACGAGCTGCTCGTTGAAGGCATCAAGACCAATCAATCCCTGCATCGAAAACTGGTGCGCGATGGTGGCTTCAAACAGGTAGACTTCACCATCCATTACCTGGAAAAACTGATACGGGATTGAAACAACCATGCCCTGGATACAACTACAGATCCCGGCTGATCCGGACAACGCGGACCAGCTGGAGGATCTGCTCATGGAGATGGGCGCAGAGGCCGTCTCCATGGAGGACGCCGCAGACCAACCGCTCTACGAGCCGGATCCCGGCACCACGCCCTTGTGGCACCACACCAGCGTGACCGGCCTGTTCGACTCCGAGCGCGACATCGACCAGCTCTGCTCTGCGATCACCGACGCCTGGCATCAGCAGACCCAGCAATCCCTGCAAGGCATTGAGGTTACCCTGGTTGAGGACAAGGATTGGGAACGGGCCTGGATGGACGACTTCAAACCCCTGCAATTTGGGGAGCGGCTGTGGATCGTGCCCAGCTGGCACGACGCACCGGACCCCGAGGCCGCCAATCTGATGCTGGATCCGGGCCTGGCGTTCGGCACCGGCACCCACCCCACGACCGCGCTGTGTCTGCAGTGGCTGGACGGGCAACCGGTGCAGGGCAAACAGGTGATCGATTACGGCTGTGGCTCGGGTATTCTCGGCCTGGCGGCTTTGCTGCTGGGTGCCGATCACGTGATCGGTGTGGACACCGACCCACAGGCACTGGAGGCCAGCCGCGACAACGCCCAGCGCAACGGCGTTGACCCCGCCCGCCTGGACCTGTACCTGCCGGACAACGAACCGGACACCCGCGCAGACATCATGCTCGCCAATATCCTGGCCCAGCCGCTCATCGGTCTGGCGCCGCACCTGGCAGCGAGAGTCAAACCCGGTGGCGACCTGGTGCTTTCAGGCATTCTGTCCAACCAGGCCCGGGACGTGATGGCGGCCTACGAGCTTTGGTTCGTGATGGACGAGCCCGAGCAGAAAGAAGAGTGGATACGCCTCACAGGACGGCGCAACGACAGGTGACGAAACCTCGGTGACCGACTAAACTCCGTGACTCGTAGCGAAGTCGCTTACAGGAACGAAGCATGACCCAGAGCAGCCTGCAGACACGATGTCCCAAATGCGATACCCGTTTCCGGGTAACGGATGAGCAACTCAGCATTGCCAAAGGCAAGGTGCGCTGCGGGAACTGCATGGAGGTGTTTAACGCCATCGATCATCAGATGGCTTCACCCGGTCAGGCAAAGCCGGCAGCACCGGAATCCACCAGATTCGTCGAGGCGGGAGAAGCCGCCAGCGGATTTTCAGCCGATGACGATTTTGTGTTCGCTGACAATCCGGAAGAAGACGCCGCCGAAGGCAAATACGCCGGCACCAACCTGACCTTTTCCGACGAAGAGCTCAGTGACAGCTTTCGCTCATTTGACGAGAAATCACCGGCCGGCGGCCAAGAAGATGACGGCCGCCCAACCAAGGAGCTCGATGAGAGCTGGGCCGAGGCCATGTTGTCGGATGACGACTCCGACAGGGATAACAGCCACCCTGCAACGCCCCAGGGCAGTGAACCGGCTGCGCCTGCCACGGAGCAATCCGAGGCGGCGCCGGAACCCAGGCCCGCTATTGCACCCTCCGTAACACCGGCCGCCAGACCACAACCGACGACGCCTGCGACCCAGTCTGACGAGACAAGCGCCGACACCCGGCAGGAGCCACCCCTGTCCCTGGAGCCAACAGCCGAGCCCACAACAGCCCCGGCTTTCACCGAGGCTCCTGCAGCACCGCCTGAGCCCGAGCCGGATGAACCTCTGAGCGCCCGCTTCCCTTACCACGATCTGCGGCGGGAACCGGTGTCAGTGGGTGGCGGTTCCGGCGGCACCGTGCGCCGTATTCTCTGGACGCTGGTGGTACTGGCGCTCACAGGCTTGCTGTTGGCCCAGGTGACCTGGTTCCAGTTTGACCGACTCTCGGCTATTCCGGAGCTGCGCCCGTTTTATGAGCAGGGCTGTGAGCTGGCCGGCTGCGAACTCAAGCCGCTGATCGATGTGGATGCCATCCAAAGCCGTAAACTGGTCGTGCGCACTGATCCCGAGAACCGCAGCCAGTTGCTGGTGGAGGCGGTTATCATCAACCGCGCCGCCTTCGAGCAGCCTTTCCCGGCCATTGCGCTGACCTTCTCGAACCTCAATGGCGATGTGGTAGCCCAAAGCGTGTTCATGCCGGACGAGTACATCGCCGGAGACGGCCGCGATCTGGCCGCCATGCCCACCGAAACGCCGGTCAGGATCGCCATCGGCATTCGCGACCCCGGCCGTGATGCGGTCAACTACAACATCGCGTTCCGGGCCCACAGCCAGTAAGCGATTTTTTAGTCATGGATCATGGCGGGCCGCCATCGAACAGACTAAAAGTCAACCAGAAAGAACGAAAAATAATCAATTTTTTCACTGCTTTGCCCCTTCAATCGTCGGCCCCCCGACGGTATCATTAGCGCCTTTCGGATCTGGATCGGTTACTTATTGAGCAACCTTTCCGCTCCGGCCCTTGCTGATTCTGCTGTAACACGGACTGAAACCATGCTGCCGACGGCGAAGATCGGGCCCTATACCCTGCCCAACCCGCTGATTGTCGCACCCATGGCGGGCGTGACAGACCGACCCTTCCGGCTGCTGTGCCGGGACATGGGCGCGGGTCTGGCGGTGTCAGAAATGGTTATCGCAGACAGCAAGCTCTGGCACACCCGTAAATCCCGGTTCCGCATGAACCACACCGGCGAGCCGGAACCCAGATCGGTACAGATTGCCGGCGGAGATCCGGACATGCTGGCCGAGGCAGCGCGGTTGAACGCCGAATTCGGCGCCCAGATCATCGATATCAACATGGGTTGCCCGGCCAAGAAGGTATGCAATAAGGCCGCGGGTTCGGCGTTGATGAAAGATGAGGGGCTGGTTCGCGACATCCTCGAGGCCGTGGTCGCCGCGGTCGACATTCCGGTAACCCTGAAAATGCGCACCGGGTGGGATCGCGAGCATCGCAACGCCCCGCTGATTGCCCGTATGGCCGAAGATGCCGGCATCCAGGCGCTGGCCATCCATGGCCGTACTCGGGCCGACGCCTACAAGGGCGACGCGGAATACGACACCATTGCGGAAGTGAAATCCCGGGTCGGTATCCCGGTGTTTGCTAACGGTGATATCACCTCACCGGAAAAAGCGAAGCGGGTGCTCGAGTACACCGGAGCGGATGGCCTGCTGATCGGCCGAGCTGCCCAGGGCCGGCCCTGGATCTTCCGGGAGATCCTGCACTACCTCGAGACCGGCAAGCGGCTGTGTGCCCCGCCGCTGAACGAGGTGGAGCGTATTCTGATCGGGCATCTTGACGCCCTGCACGCCTTTTATGGCGAAATCATGGGCGTGCGTATCGCCAGAAAACACGTGGGGTGGTATCTGCAATCTCACGATGAGAGCAAACAGTTTCGCAAATGCTTCAACGCCCTGAACGAGGCGATGGCGCAGAGAGACAGCATTCAACAGTACTTTGCAGGCTTACGAAATGGAGAGGTATTCGCAGCATGACCGCTGAGACTTTGGCAAATGAGAACATCAACACATCGGCCAACGATGACACCCATCAGTTGCAAACGGTGAACAGCAGCGGCAACAGCGTCACCCTGCGCGACAGCGTGGAAGTGGCCCTGAAGAACTACTTTGCGCAGCTTGATGACGCGCCGGTGACCGAGGTGTATCAGCTGGTACTCTCCGAGGTAGAAGCCCCCCTGCTTGAACAGGTGATGAAGTACACTCGCAACAATCAGACCAAGGCGTCCACCATGCTTGGACTGAATCGCGGTACGCTTCGCAAGAAGCTCAAGCAGTACGGTCTGCTATAATTCAGACACCCCGAATAAACGAGGGCCTCCCGGACACCATTCGCGAGGCCCTTATTCGTTCATCTCCAGCAGAAATTATGTGACCCATGGCAAATCAGGCTAATACTCCCGTCCGTCGCGCGCTGATCAGCGTGTCCGATAAAACCGGCATTGTCGACTTCGGCCGTGCCCTGACCGAGCGCGGTGTCGAGCTGCTCTCAACCGGCGGCACCTTCCGTCTGCTCAAGGAAAACAACGTTCCGGTGACGGAAGTCAGTGATTACACCGGCTTCCCGGAAATGATGGATGGCCGGGTCAAAACCCTGCACCCGAAAATCCACGGCGGCATACTCGGCCGTCGCGGTACCGACGACGCCATCATGGGCCAGCACGGGATCAACCCCATCGACATGGTGGTGGTCAACCTCTACCCCTTCGAAGACACCGTCGCCAACCCGGACTGTGATCTGGCGACCGCCATCGAGAACATCGACATCGGGGGCCCGACCATGGTGCGTGCCGCCGCCAAGAACCACAACGACGTAACCATCGTGGTCAACGCGGCGGATTACCGCCGCATTCTCAAGGAGCTCGACACCAACGATGGCGAACTGAGCTACCACACCCGCTTCGATCTGGCGGTCAAAGCGTTCGAACACACTGCCGGCTACGACGGCGCCATCGCCAATTACCTGGGCGGCCGCACGCCGGACAACGACAACGCCGACTTCCCACGCACCTTCAATGCCCAGTTTGTGAAAGTGCAGGACATGCGATACGGCGAAAATCCCCATCAACGGGCCGCTTTCTACGCTGAACGCAACCCGAAAGAAGCCTGCGTCGCCACCGCCAGGCAGTTGCAGGGCAAAGAGCTGTCCTACAACAACGTGGCTGACACCGATGCCGCTCTGGAGTGCGTCAAGCCCTTCGCCGATCCGGCCTGCGTGATCGTCAAGCACGCCAATCCCTGCGGCGTGGCCATCGGCGCAGACATCCACCAGGCCTACGATCTGGCCTTCGCCACCGACCCCACGTCGGCGTTCGGCGGCATCATTGCCTTCAACCGTGAGCTGGACGCCGAGACCGCAAAAGCCATCATCGACCGTCAGTTCGTGGAAGTGATTATCGCGCCCACGATAGCGCCGGAAGCGGTGGAGCTGGTGGCCGCCAAGAAGAACGTACGCCTGCTGGCCTGCGGCGAGTTCAACGGCGAACGTGCGAAATCGCTGGATTACAAGCGCGTGACCGGCGGCCTGCTGGTCCAGGATCGCGACCTGGGCATGGTGGCGATGGAAGACGTGAAAGTGGTCACCGAACGCCAGCCGTCCGAGGCCGAACTGAATGATCTGCTGTTCGCCTGGGAGGTGGCCAAGTATGTGAAATCGAATGCCATCGTCTACGCCAAGGCCGGACGCACCATCGGGGTTGGCGCCGGCCAGATGAGCCGCGTCTACAGCGCCAGAATCGCCGGCATCAAGGCCGCCGATGAAGGCCTGGAGGTGAAAGGCTCGGTGATGGCATCGGATGCCTTCTTCCCGTTCCGCGACGGCATCGACGCCGCTGCCCAGGCCGGAATCACCGCGGTGATTCAGCCCGGCGGTTCCATGCGCGACCAGGAAGTGATCGATGCCGCCAACGAGCATGGCATTGCCATGGTGTTCACCGGCATGCGCCACTTCCGACATTAACAGGAGACAACCATGAACATTCTCGTCATTGGCTCAGGTGGTCGTGAGCACGCGCTGGCGTGGAAGGCTGCCCAGTCTCCGGATGCGGACCGGGTGTTTGTCGCGCCCGGCAACGCCGGCACCGCAACAGAGCCCGGCCTGGAAAACATCAACATCGACACAATGGATTTGAATGGTCTGGCGGATTTTGCCGCCGCCAACAATGTGGGCCTGACCATCGTGGGCCCCGAAGCCCCCCTGGTGGCCGGCATTTGCGACCTGTTCGAAGAGCGCGGCCTGCGGGTGTTCGGCCCCAGCGCCGGTGCAGCGCAACTGGAAGGCTCCAAAGCCTTTACCAAGGACTTCCTGGCGCGCCAGAACATCCCTACCGCCGGGTATGGCAATTTCACCGAGGTGGACAAAGCCCTCGCCTACGTGCGTGAGCAGGGTGCGCCCATCGTGGTCAAGGCCGACGGCCTGGCGGCCGGCAAAGGCGTGATTGTCGCCATGACCCTGGCAGAAGCCGAAGACGCCATTCGCGACATGCTCGCCGGTAATGCCTTCGGTGAAGCCGGCAGCCGCGTGGTGATCGAGGAGTTCCTCGACGGCGAGGAAGCCAGCTTTATTGTCATGGTCGACGGCGAACACGTGCTGCCGATGGCCACGTCCCAGGACCACAAGCGGGTTGGTGACGGCGATACCGGGCCCAACACCGGCGGTATGGGCGCTTACTCACCCGCGCCGGTGGTTACTGCGGACGTGCACCAGCGCATCATGGACGAAGTGATCTATCCTACCGTGCGTGGCATGGCAGCCGAGGGCCACCCCTACAAAGGCTTCCTGTACGCTGGCCTGATGATCGACGGCAACGGTGCCCCCAAGGTGATTGAGTTCAACTGCCGCTTCGGGGATCCCGAAACCCAGCCCATCATGTTGCGGATGAAATCCGACCTGGTCGAGCTGTGCGGCGCTGCCATCGACGGCAAGCTGGACCAGTGCACCTCGGACTGGGACGAGCGAGCGTCCGTGGGCATCGTGTTGGCGGCCGGGGGTTACCCGGGCAGCTATAACAAGGGTGATGTGATTGCCGGCCTGCCGGAATCAGAAACCGAAGGCGAGAAGGTGTTCCACGCCGGCACCCGCCTCAACGGGGACCAGGTGGTCACCAATGGCGGCCGCGTACTGTGCGCGACGGCCCTGGGGCACACGGTCACCGAGGCCCAGCAACGGGCCTACGACGTCGCCGCCCGCATCTGCTGGGACGGTGTGTTTTATCGCAATGACATCGCCTATCGGGCGATTGCGCGGGAAAATTCCTGACACGTGAACGGAGCTGACGAGTCATGACATCCACGAGCCGCCTGCCGGTTGTGCTGTTTCTGCTGATCACTGCAATCCTCTCGGGCTGCTCGCGTCAGGCCATTTACGATACCGCCATCGACTGGGAGCGTTCCGCGGCCGGCCTGGAGCCAGACCGGATCGCTGTCGGCGAACTGGACATCGCCTACCTTCGCAACAAGGAGACGGTGGACGGTGACACTATCGTGCTGATCCACGGTTTCGGTGCCAACAAGGACAACTGGACCCGTCTTGCCCGTGAGCTGACCGACGAATTCAACGTCTACGCCATCGACCTGCCCGGTCATGGTGACAGCAGCAAGGAACTGGATCTGGGCTACCGCTTCGAGGATCAGGTACAGCACGTTGCCCGCATCCTTGACGCGCTCGATATTGATCAGGCCCACCTGATGGGTAACTCTATGGGCGGCGCCATCACAGCGCTCTACTCCGCGACCTTTCCCGAGCAGGTTCGCTCAGCGGTGCTGTTCAACCCCGCGGGGATATTCGAGTACGAGAGCGAGCTGGTGGAGCTGGTCACCGAGGGAGACAACCCGCTGATTCCAAAGGAATCGGGTGATTTTGACAGGCTGTTGGATTTTGCCCTGGAAAAACGCCCGTTCGTGCCCTGGCCGATCCTCGGCGTGATGGAGGAGAAGGCCATCGCCAACCGTGAAGTCAACCAGGTGATCTTTGCCGCCATCCGCGACACCGGTTTCGAATCCGACTTCCGCACCGCCATCCGGGAGGTCCCGGTGCCGGTGCTGGTGGTGTGGGGCAAGGAGGACCGGGTCATCAACTATCGCAACGCCGACCTGTTCGTTGAAGCCATCCCGCGCTCAACGAAAGTCATTCTGGACGACATCGGCCACGCCCCCATGGTTGAGGCACCGAAAAGATCGGCCCAGCTGTTCCGTGATTTCATTGGCGACAGCAAGCGCTGACCTGCTGGTCGACTACAGTTTGCGCCTGAAAACCAGTAAGCTTCAGGGCAGGATTACCCTGTCTCCCGAGCGGTTCAATGCCTGAAGCTATCTGGATCACTTTCGCGTTTGGCCTCGGCCTGATTGTCAAAGCAATCGGGCTGCCCCCACTGGTCGGCTACCTTGCCGCCGGCTTTGCCCTGAGCGGACTCGCTGCGACCACCGGCATCGAGATCGAGGAGACGGCGGCGCTCAAGCATATCGCCCACCTCGGCGTTCTGTTGCTGCTGTTCACCGTTGGCCTGAAACTGAAACTGCGCTCGATCATCAGCCCCGAGGTCATTGGCGGCAGCCTGCTGCATTTCGGCATCACCTGCGCGGTATTCGCGCCCGGGCTTTACCTGATGATGGACCTGGATTGGTCCACTGCACTGCTGCTCGCCATTGCCCTGTCGTTTTCCAGCACGGTGCTGGCGGCCAAAGTTCTGGAAAGCAAACGGGAACTGCGGGCCTTTCACGGCCGCGTCGCCATCGGCATCCTGATCATGCAGGATCTCATTGCCCTGGTGGTGATGAGTGTAGCTGCGGGTAAAACGCCGTCGCAGTGGGCGCTGCTGGTGTTCGGGCTGCCACTGCTCCGCCCGCTTCTCTTCCGGTTGCTTGACGCCAGCGGGCACGACGAGCTGTTGGTTCTGCTGGGACTACTGCTCGCCCTGGTACTGGGTGGCCTGGGGTTCGAAGCCGCCGGCCTGAGCTCGGAGCTTGGCGCTCTGGTGTTCGGTGCCATGCTCGCCGACCACCCCCGCGCCCAGGAACTGGCGAAATCATTGTGGAGCGTGAAAGAGGTCTTCCTGGTCGGCTTTTTCCTGCAGATCGGGATCGGCGGGCTCCCTGATCAGCAGGCCATCATCTTCGCCGTAATTGCCGCCCTGGTGCTACCCCTGAAGGGCATCCTGTTTTTCTTCCTGCTGATACTCTTCCGGCTACGGGCACGAAGCAGTTTTCTGTCGGCCCTGTCCCTGACCAACTACAGTGAATTCGGGCTGATTGTGGCCAGCGTGGCGTTACCGGAATGGCTGATCCCTCTGGCGATCACCGTCTCACTCTCATTTGTTATTTCCGCGCCACTGAACCGCTTTGCCCACGGCCTTTACGAACGTTACAACCGATCACTGATAGGTTACGAACGACATAAACGACACCCCGACGAACAGCCGATTTCTCTTGGCGATACCCGCATACTCGTCATGGGCATGGGGCGCACCGGCACGGCGGCCTATGACTGGCTGCACGCGAAAGACAACCGCGTCATGGGGCTGGATTCAGACCCGGCAAAAACGTCTACTCATCAGGCCGAGGGCCGCAATGTGGTTTTTGCGGACGCGGAAGACAACACATTCTGGGAAAGCCTGCACATGCCCGACCTGCAATCGGTCATCCTTGCCATGAACGATATCGAGGGCAAACTGATCGCCGCCCGCATGCTCCGTAAACTGGGTTTCACCGGTCGTATTGTCGCCCACACCATGTACCAGGATGAGGCCGAGAAAATCCGCGAAGCCGGTGCCGACGAGGCCTACCTGACCATGAGCGAAACCGGCGTTGCGCTGGCCAGTCATCTTCAGGAGCACCTTGTCCGCAACTACGCCGACCCCGCCAGAGGCACGGGCCATGTATGAATTTGAAGAACCCACCCGTGGCAACATGACCCAGATGACGTCCCTCCATGAGGAGCGTCTGGACTTCGTGGCCCGCACGCTGCAGCGCACCGGCGCGAAGACCGTGCTCGACCTCGGCTGCGGCTCAGGGTCTCTGCTTTACCGCCTGGCGGCGTTTCCGGAATTTGAGCACATCGTCGGGCTGGAGCAGTCCGGCCTGTCCATCCGGCAGGCACGCCTCAACCTCGAACCCTGGCTGGCCCTGGCGCCGGAACGCATCCGCCTGGTGAGAGGCTCCTACGCCGAGAGCAACTCCGAGCTGGCCGGATTCGATGCCGCGGCCATGGTGGAAACCATCGAGCACGTCTACCCGGGAGAGCTGTCCCGGGTGGAGCTGGCGGTGTTCGGGGAATACCGACCGCGGGTGCTGTTCATGACCACCCCCAACCGGGAGTACAACCCGCTGTTCGATCTCGAGCCCGGGGAGTTTCGCGAGGAAGACCACAAGTTCGAGTGGGACCGCACCAAGTTCCGCCGCTGGGCCCTCGGCGTGGCCGACCGCAACGGCTACCGGGTTGAATTTGGTGGTATCGGCGACTTTCATCAGGAACTGGGGCATCCCACCCAGACAGCCCTGTTCAGCCGCCGGGCGTGATTCAGCGAATGCGGCGCCAGGCCGACAGCTCGGCAATGGTGTGCTGGAACTTGCGGCGGGTCTCGCGAATCACAAACGGCACATCTACCGGGGCCTGCACCGGCTCGAAATGACTTGCGAGGACGTCCCGCATTCCGTCAAGCACCGTGCGGGGCTGGCCGTTGTGAGTAAGACCGCCGATCCAATTGGCGCGCGGCGTGAACTCTTCGAGGAGTGTATAAGGCGAACTGATGACCAGCGTACCGCCAACCGCCAGACGCTGGTGAATGTCCCCCAGGAACGCTCCGGGGTCCTGCAGCCGGTCGATCAGGTTGCCGGCGAAAATCAGGTCGTAGTCGGCATGTTCCACCCCCAGATTGCAAGCGTCGCCGGTGGCAAAGCGCACTCGTGGGGCGGCGCGCGCCAGGTCCAGCGCCTGCAGGCTGACGGTGACGCGCTCACCCAGCTCGCCTTCATCACGGCGGAAATAATCAATCGCTCCGGCCTCTTTCAGGGTAGCGGCGGCATCGACAAAGCGTTGTGACAGATCGACCCCGACAACCTCGTCAAACAGCCGTCCGAGCTCGAACGCGGTGCGGCCCACAGCGCAGCCCAGATCGAGCGCCCTGCGCTTGTCACGGCCGGCCATCAGCTCCTGGCAGATGCCGGCGCACCGGGCCGGATAGTTACTGACCCCGAAATGGGGCTCGCCGAAATGAAAACCCAGGTACTGGCTGAGCAGTTCGTCGGTTTCGTATACGTTCATGGCGGTTCCTTTGAAGATGTCCGATCAGGTTGCGGGGAGTGCGCAGGTGCGGAACCCCGTATACACATCGTTTCTCTGCGGGAGGTAGGCCTGGCGATAGGTCCCGCGAATCAGGTTGGACGACGTCGCACAGCTTCCTCCCCGGGTCACCTTGTGATCACCAAACTGCAGAGTAGACATGAACGGATACATGTCGATACGGAAGCCGTCATAGGGGAAAAACTGACTGCTGGTCCACTCCCAGACACCGCCGATCATCTGACGACAACCAAAGGGGCTGTCGCTTTCAGGATAATCCCAGACCGGGTTCTGCGCCATGCCCCAGCCGTCCATATCCGCCTGCGCCGGCGTTGGCGGCTCATTGCCCCAGGGGTAGCGTCGGAAGGCCTCACCCGGCCGGTTGCCGAGAGCGGCCACCTCCCACTCATGCTCTGTGGGTAGCCGGCGCCCGGCCCAGTGGCACCAGGCTTCCGCTTCCCAGTAGGTAACATGGGTGACCGGCGCATCGGGATTCAGTATCTGCCAGCGGTCAAACAGGCGCTCCTGCCACTGCTCATCGTGCCAGCGCCAGTAGAGCGGTTGTCTCGGTTCGCTCATCAGCGGCTCGGCACACCCATGCACCAGCGCCACATCGGTCTCGGACTGCAGCCATTTGCGGCCGCCAAAGGACCACAGCTCCGGGCGGCGGTAGCCCCCATCCTCCACGAAGGCCTGAAACTCGCGGTTGGACACCGGAACACGGGATATGGCGAACGACGGCAACTCCACATCGAAACGTGGCTTTTCATTATCAAACCCGAAATCGGTATCCGCGTATGCCGCGGAATCTCCTGGCATGCCGATAAGCCAGCGCCCGGCCGGGATGACGGCATCGCCGTCGATGCGTTCCCCGGGTGCCGGACGCTCGGAATTCATCTCAGGCGGAGCGGGATAGCCGACGGTCTGGCGGCACCAGATCAACGATTCGATGTGCATGTTCTGGTGATAGATGGCGTAGCGATAGAGGTACCGATCCCGGTCCGTCATCGGCCGGGAGCGGATACGATCAGCCATGCGGTCGTAAATGGTATCGAAGTACGCCAGCGTTTCTTCACGGCCGGGAAACAGATCCCGGCACCAACGGTCCCGGTGGTCCACATGGAAGGAGTCCCACAGGTCGTCCATGGCCGGGTTGAAGCTGGGCGTGCCGTCCAGCAGGTTGAACACAAACACTTCGTAGAAAAAGGCCGCGTGCCCCATTTCCCACAACGGCGGATTAACGCCCGGATGATAAGGCACGTCCAGAGCGGCGTCCGGCAACGAGGTAATCAATGCCCGCGTGCGCTGCCGGGTGCGTTCCAGATCCGCCAGAATGATTGCCTTGTCCACGCGCTTGCTCCCCGAAACCAACAGACCGATGAGTACGATAACAAACTGCCTGACGGATGAGTGCGGATACGGCCGAATTTCCGTTATTTCTCTCGCCCTATCCCCAATTCAGGGGATTCCAGAGCCCTGTCCCTTTGCAATAGTGATTTCGCACCATCAAAAGCCAAAAAAAGGATGTCATCCATGTTATCCCTGAAAAAACTCTCATTGGCTTCGGCCATTGCCGCTAGCGTGGCTCTTTCTGGTTGTAGTAATTCTTCTTCAAGCGGTTCTGACGACCCCGTAGCGGGTGACGTCGCAATCAGCGGCACCGCCAGCGCACCGGGCGGCCAGATTGCCTATTACCAGGAAAAAAGCCTGCTCGAGATCGCCAGCGGCTTTCTGATCCCCCGCGCCATGGCTGCCATCAGCGGCCTGCAACCGGTTGAAGGCGCCGACGTGGAACTCATCCGTGTGGATGATAACGGCGAGCAAATTGGTGAGGTTCTCGCCACGGCGCGCACCTCCATCACCGGCGATTACTCTCTGACCCTGCCCCAGGGCGTCAACCTGGCGGGCAATCTGGTGGTGCGCATCACCGGCACCAACAACGCGCAGATCCGCTCACAAGTGGTTGAGCAGGACGTGGATATCGACCCGGCCTCGGAATTCATTCTGCAAAAGTTCGTGCAGAGTGGCGCCTCCCTGGAAAACCTCGAAGTCACCGACGTGGTGAAGATCAAAAGCCGGGTGGCGGAATTTGACCTGACCGCGTCACCGGACTTCCAGCTGGCTGACATGCTGGCGGAGCTGGACAAGGTAGTGGGCGAGGATCTCGAGGGCCAGATCGAACTGGCCACCACCGAAGACGGCGATGTGACAACCATTGCCGGTGACTACCGCTCCTCAGCCATCGAACTGGGGCTGTACGATTCGGACAACAACAGCGGCGGCACCTGGGCCTCGGAAATCTTTACCGCAAACTTTACCTTCGCCTCGGACACGGACGGCGACCTGCAAATCACCCTGACCACCGAAGAGGGCCTCGACAGCCTGTTGAGCGGTCCGGGTCTTGCCAATACCAGCCTGTTCACCTCTGGCGACATTAATGACGAGGCGGAATCTTTCCCGGGTATCTTCAAGGACAACAACACCATAACCCTGGAAGTGCCGTTTGAAGAGGAAGTTGAGGGTGCTGTCGGCTTCCGCTCCCCACCCGCCACGCTGCGGCTGCAAAAAGCCCTGAACAGTAACGTGTTCGTGCTGGCAAACACCGAGACCGTTATCCGGTATGGCACCACCATGGAGGGTGATCTGGATCCCAACGCGAAAGAGGGCGATGAACTCTCCAAGACCCTGGAGGTCTTTGCGCAAACGCCATCGGGCGATAGCCCGATTGATCTGAACGGTGCTTTCGGTCGGGTTTACTTGGAAAATGATCAGGCCGCTACAAGCAACATCACCATGACCACCGAGCAGAATATCGTTAATTTCAGGAGCACCGCACTGGACGCGACAGCCGGGACACTCCAGGACCTGACCCTGACTCCCGCAGGTGTTGAATACTTTACCGAGCCTGCCGGCGTGGAGGAAACCGATCTCCCCTTTGAACTGACTGACAACGGCGACTTTGTCACCATCGGTGGAGACCCGGAGGATGGCTTTATCAACGCGGATCTCAATTTCATTGCCTTGTTTTCGGCCGATGATTCAGTGCCGGGCGAATCCGAATTCAGCAAAACACTGATGGTGCGCCTGCCAGCCAGCGCCCCGACCATTGAAGGCAACAGCTACCGCGTGTTCGGTATCTCGACCGGATTCACCGGCGGTGAAGCTATCGAACTCGGCGGTCCGCGCTTCAACACATTGCTCAATATGAGCTCCAACACCGCAGGGACCGAAGAGGGTACGGTTGTAGCTCTGGATCGGGCAGGCTTCACCAGTCAGGTCGAGCGCGCAGCAACAGCGTTCGAGAGCGACGCCAGCGTGACGGTCGGGGAAGATGGCCAGACCACAGTGACCATCACGGAGTCCGACGGCACCACGGAACTGAGCGGCTTCTTCAACGAAGATGCCAGCATCGGTATCTTCACCAACAACTTCACACCGACTGACGGCACCACAGACAGTCTGGGCCTGACCATCCTGATGCAGGTCAACCCGTAAATCCGCAAACCAGCGGACCGCCAGCCATGCAGGCCTGGCGATCCGCCTGGGGCTTTACGACCCGCGCCTGTGAGCCCTAGCTCCACACCAGCAGTATCACCGGCACCGCCACCACCGTCACCAGTACTGACAACGGTAAGCCCAACCGCCAGTAGTCTCCGAAACGGTAACCTCCAGGCTCCATCACCAGGGCGTTGGACTGATGACCAATGGGGGTAAGAAACGCACAGGAGGCGCCCACGGCCACCGCCATCAGCACCGCATCGGGAGCCATATCCAGTTCCGTGGCCATACTGAGTGCAATGGGCGCAACCAGGATCGCGGCGGCGGCGTTGTTCACCACGTTGGACAGCAGCATGGTGCCCACCAGCAGCACCCCCAACACCAACGCCGGGGCAAGCCCCTCACTGATCATCAACATCTGGGCGGCAATCAGCTCGGCGCCGCCGGTTGCCTCCAGCGCCCCGCCGACCGGAATCATCGCAGCCAGCAGTACAATCACCGACCAGTCGATGGCCTTGTAGGCATCGCTGGGGTTGAGCAACCCGGTGAGCACCATAGCAACGGCGCAGCCAACCAGCGCCACCGGCGGCGCCAGCCAGCCCGCGACAATGGACACAATCGCTGCGATGAACAACCCACCGGCAAGCAGGGTCCGGCGATCCCGGCCCAGTCGCAAACCGCGCTCGGCCAGTGGCAGGCAGCCTAACTGCTGCAACTCGGTGCCCAGGGACTCTTCATGCCCCTGCACCAACAGGATATCACCAACCTGGAAACGCACATCGCCGATACGCCGTTTCAGCCTGTGCCCCTGGCGGGCCAGAGCCACCACGTTCAGCCCGTGCCGTTCCCGCAGGTTGAGTCGGTTCGCGGTCTGGTTCTGCAGGCTGGACTCGGGGGTGATGACCACCTCGGTGAGCAGGATGTCGCCGGCGTCGATCTCCGGCGGCGTCTCATCCGATTCCTCCGATGCACTGGCCAGTTCCAGGCCGGTGTTGTCCAGAAATGCCTGCAAGCTGTCGGTGTCGGCCTCCACCAGCAATACATCCCCTTCCTGCAGCACCTTGAAGGTGGAGGGTGCCAGCGACCGCTCCTCGTTGCGGATCAGGGCCAGAACCACCACGTCTTCTTCGCTCTCTGCCCGGGTCAGCAGGTTGTGCAGCGTACCCCCGGCAAAGGATGAGTCTTCTGGTACTTTCAGCTCGGTGACGTAGTCACCCACACTGAACAGCTTACCGCCATCGTCGCTGTCTTGCCGCCGCGGCGTCAGCCGCCAGCCCACCAGGGTGATAAAAGCGATGCCCGCGAGGGTAATCGCCGCGCCCACCGGCGCAAAGTCAAACAGCCCGAAACTGTCACCCTCACGGTAACTGGCAATAATGATATTGGGGGGTGTTCCGATCAGGGTCATGGTGCCACCCAGCAGCGAGCCGAAGGCCAGCGGCATCAACAACAGTGAAGGCGAGCGACCGGCCTCACGGGACATCCACACGGCTACGGGCATCAGCAGTGCCAGCGCCCCCACGTTGTTGATAAAGCCCGAACACAGCGCGACCACCGCGGTGAGCATCAGCAACTGCAATGTGGGCCGATGCCCGACCTTGCCCAGCAGCTTGGCGAGATTATCCACCACGCCACCGTTCACCAGCCCCTGACTGATGACCAGTACCGCCGCGACCGTCACCACGGCGGGATGACCAAAGCCGGCGAACAGCTCGTCCGAGGGCACCAGACCCGCTACCGCAATGGCCAGCAGTGCCAGCATGGACACCACATCAAACCGCAAACGGTTCCATACAAACAGGCCGAGGGTGGTGCCCAGTACGGCAAATACGATTCCCTGCTCAAGCGTCAAAACGTGTCTCCCGAAGTGCAACAGCCAACAGAGGCGTCAGATTCCTGTCAGTTGAACATACAATAGTTGTGGCTGGAATCACGCACTGAACATGAATTTCTGTTAACTTACCTCGGGTTAACGCTCTTAGCGGGCAGAGAGACGCGTTCACACCGTTGACGGTAGCGCGTATGACAGGGAACACAGACACAGGGAATGGCATGACCACCGACCTTTATCAGATTACGTTTGCAGGCAAGATTCTGGAAGGATTCAGCGAAGCGCAAGTCAGGGAAAATATGAAAGCCCTGTTCCGCACCTCAGACGACCGCACCGAACGGCTCTTTTCCACCACCCGAAAGACCCTCAGGTCCGGCCTCAGCCATGCCGACGCCCTGGTGTACTACGACCGCCTCACCGAGGCCGGTGCGGAAGTGCAGATATCGGCACAGGCAGCCACGACGCCAAACCCGACGGTGCGCAAATCCGCCGCAGTGCCCCCGGAAGAGCCGCCCCATCAGGACTCCGACGGCCTCCAGCGCCGGCGTTCAGGTCTGGAGTTCACCGGCAACGGCAAAGAGTACTTTGGCATCTGGATTGTCAACATCCTGCTGACCATCGTCACCCTGGGTATCTACTCCGCCTGGGCGACCGTACGGAACAATCAATATTTCTACGGCAATACCCGGCTCGACGGCGCCAGCTTCCAGTACCTGGCGAGCCCGATCACCATTCTCAAGGGCCGCCTGATCGCACTGGCGGTACTGGTCGCTTACGTGGTGCTGTCGGAATTGTTCGTGGAGGCCGCGGTGATGTTTGCTCTCGCCTTCATTCCCCTGGTGCCCTGGATCATGATCCGCTCACTCCGCTTCAAGGCGATCAACAGCGCCTGGCGCAATATCCGTTTCGACTTTGAAGGAAAGTACGGGCAGGCGTTCATGGTGACTTTCGTATGGCCCTTGCTGAACCTGCTGACGTTGCTGCTGCTCACCCCGCTGGTCATCAAGAAAACGCATGAGTTCGTCGCCAACGGCAGTCGCTTTGGCACCACCGGTTTTGAATTCAAGGGCGCAACCGCTGAGTACTACCGATTTTTTGGAATCGGCCTGCTTATCGCTATTGGCTTCGGCCTGGTTGCGCTCCTGATTGCACGCTCCGGCGCCGTTGCGACGGCAGGCCTGGTCGCCGCTGTCGGCTACGCCACCCTGCTGGGGTACTTCATGGCCGGTATCACCAACCTCTTCATGAATTCTGTGACGCTGGACCAGCATGGCTTCCAGTCCGGGCTGCAGCCACTGCAGATGTTCTGGATTTTCCTGAGCAACTCGGTGCTGGTGGTGCTGACCCTCGGTCTGTTCACACCCTGGGCCAAGGTGCGCATGGCACGCTACCGCGCGGCTTGCACGGCCATGATGGTGAAAGGCGACCTGAACCACTTCGTGGCGGCCGAAAGGAATCGCACCAGCGCGCTCGGGCAGGAACTGGGAGATGCCTTCGATGTCGATTTCGCCGCCATCTGAAGTCACTATTGAAGGGCATTTCTACACCGGTAGCCACTCCAATCGCCAGAGTGCCATTCTGCGATCGGTAGCGGGCATCATCATGGTGGAGACCGGCGACAGCCGGCTTCGCCTGTCTCCGGCCGATGTCCGGATCTCTCCCCGCATCGGCAATACGCCCCGCTACCTGCACCTGCCCGACGACGGCGTATTTGAAACCGAAGACAACGATGGGGTCGACCTGCTGGACCGGCAATCCCGCCAGGGGCGTGGCCGGCAGCTTCTACACCGACTGGAAAGTCATCTGGGCCTGATCCTGGTGGCGGTGGTGGTGACGCTGGCCACCACCGCAGTGGCCTTCGTGTACGGCGTACCGTGGGCGGCCCACGTTGTTGCCAATGCCCTGCCGGCATCCGTGGCTGAACAGGCGGGGCGCTCCACATTGGCTACCCTTGACTCAACCTGGCTGGAACCTTCAACCCTGTCCACTGAACGTCAAGCTGAGTTACAGGCTCATTTCCGCTCGCTGTTGATGACGGCAGACACCCGGGAGCCTCTGCGGGTACTGTTTCGCCATTCCCCCGCCATTGGCGCCAACGCCATGGCTCTGCCAGACGGCACGATGATTTTTACCGACGATCTGGTAAACCTGGCGCAACACGACGACGAACTGTCGGCCATTCTTGCCCATGAAATCGGTCATGTCGCCCATCGGCACGGCTTGCAGGGCATGGTTCAGGGCTCGCTGACATTCTGGCTGATCGTGATGATGACCGGCGACCTATCGGCCTTCTCCGATGCCACAGTGGTGGTGCCCGCCGTACTCGTGAGCCTGGCCTATTCCAGGGAGATGGAGCGGGAGGCAGACACGTTTGCCCTGAATAACCTGCAGGAAAACGGTATCGATACCGGCCATTTCGCCAACATCATGACCCGGTTGATGGCCATAGCCGGCACAGAATCGTCTGAAGAACAGACCCGGGACAGCCGGTGGGATGCCGTGCTGGATATGCTCTCCAGCCACCCCGGTGGTGACGAGCGCATCGAGCGTTTTCGCCCTGGCCACTGACGTGACAGGCCTACAACTGTCGACAAACTTTACAGAATTTGACAATTGGCCTGTCGCGCCAGATGCAAGCCACTGAAAACAGGCCTGCCCGTTCAGATGGCACATTCCATGTATGAATGTTTTCCGGAACGCGTTCTCCGGGAGATCCGTCATGAAGGAACAACGACCGCTCGTCTGGTTGTCAGCGGCTAACGCCAGAGACCAGCAGGACTCTCTTCTGTCAGCCCACTGGAACATCCATTCGTTTGATTTGACCGAACCGCCCCCCTTTGCGCTCGCGGGTGCCGGGCGAGCCCGTGTCGGCATTCTGGATCTCAGTGTCTACCCGGACGAAGGCACGCCCTATCTTGATCAGTGGATCGAGGCGTTCCGGCTGTCCTACTGGGTTGGGTTGCTGCCAGCCTCCCCGAGCGAGGACAGCCGTCTCGGCACCCTGATCTCAAGACACTGCACGGATTACCACCACCTGCCACTGGATGCCGATCGGCTCAATACCGTTCTGGGACACCTATGGGGTATGGCCCAATTGCATGCCCGCACCGATTTCGAGCCCCACGACAGTTATCAGGATGCCGCCCTGGAGGGAGGATCCCAGGCCATCCGCCAGGCCAGAGCCATGCTGCGGCGCTTTGCCAAAACCCACGAACCGGTGCTGATCTCGGGCGAAAGTGGCACCGGCAAGGACGCGGCCGCGCGCTTCATCCACCGCCACTCCTCCCGCAGAACCCAGCCGTTCGTCGCCGTCAATTGCGCGGCTTTACCGCTGCCGCTGACCCAGAGCGAGCTGTTTGGCCAGGAGGGAGACCCCCTTGGCGTCTCGGTTACCGCCCGCCGCGGGCGGGTCGACGCCGCCGATGGTGGCACCTTGTTGCTGTCTGGCATTGATGAGCTGCATCCGGACCAGCAATCGGCCATTCTGCGATTTCTTCAGGAGGGACAGATTGAACGGGTGGGCGCGACACGCCCCCACAAAGTGGACGTAAGGGTGATCGCAACCACCGCCCGCCCACTCAAGAACCTTGTCGAGACCGGCGCGTTTCGCAGCGACGTTTACTACCGCCTGGGCAGCCTGGAGGTGCAATTGCCGCCACTGCGTGACCGCCCCGAGGACATTCCGGTGATCGCCAACCACATACTGGCAAACACCCACACCACGTTCGGCGCTCGCAAATTGAGCACCCCCGCCCTGCAGAGTCTGGCGCAGTACCACTGGCCCGGCAACCTGAGGGAGTTGCAGAACCGCTTACGTCAGGCCATGTTGCTGAGCGAATCGTCGATGATCGAGCCGGCGGACCTCGGGCTCGCCGAGCTGGGCATGGCCGTACCCGGGCAGGCGGGGCTGACTCTCGAAGCCTTCCGCGCCCGGGCAGACCAGCAGGCATTATCGTGCAGCCTGGCGTTGTCGCATCAGAATGTGACTGCAGCGGCGCGGATCCTCAAGATTTCACGGGTATCCTTTTATCGCCTGATGGACAAATACGATCCCCACCACACCCGATCTCACGGCGGCAAGCACCACCGCAACCATCAATAACCGTGTCGCTGAAAACACAAAACCCCGCACCAGGCGGGGTTTTGTGTGTCAGGCATGGCCAGCGGCCCTGCCCGGAGACAACGAGCCGTTCGATTAACCGAACTGGTTCATAGTGTTGTCTTTACCACCGGCTTTCAGCGCGGCTTCACCAGCGAAGAATTCCTTGTGGTCGTCACCGATGTTGGAACCAGCCATATCCTGGTGCTTAACGGTGGCGATACCCTGACGGATTTCCTTGCGCTGTACACCTGCCACGTAGGCCAGCATGCCTTCGTCACCGAAGTAGCCCTTGGCCAGGTTGTCGGTCGACAGGGCCGCAGTGTGGTATGTCGGCAGCGTGATCAGGTGGTGGAACACGCCTGCTTCACGAGCGGCGTCGCGCTGGAAGTTGGCAGTCCACTGATCCGCCAGCTGACCCAGCTCGGTGTTGTCGTACTCTTCGCTCATCAGCTTGGGACGGTCGTAGGCAGATACGTCCTTGCCTTCTTCCTGCCATGCGTCGAATACCTGCTGACGGAAGTTCAGAGTCCAGTTGAAGGACGGGCTGTTGTTGTAAACCAGCTTGGCGTCCGGCACCACTTCCTTTATGCGGTTAACCATGGCAGCGATCTGGCCAACGTGCGGCTTCTCGGTTTCGATCCACAGCAGGTCTGCGCCGTTCTGCAGGCTGGTGATACAGTCCAGAACAACACGATCTTCGCCAGTGCCGGCTTTGAACTGGAACAGGCCAGAAGCCAGACGCTTCGGACGAACCAGCTGACCGTTCTGCTTGATCACAACGTCGCCGTTGTTGATGTCTTCGGCTTTCTCGATCACCTCACCATCGATGAAGCTGTTGTACTGGTCACCCAGATCGCCCGGCTCGTTGGTCACGGCGATTTTCTGAGTCAGGCCAGCGCCCAGGGAGTCAGTACGGGCAACGATAACGCCATCATCAACACCCAGCTCAAGGAACGCCAGACGCACGGCGTTGATCTTGGACAGGAAGTCGGCGTGGGGGACCGTAACCTTGCCATCCTGGTGACCACACTGCTTCTCGTCAGACACCTGGTTTTCGATCTGGATGCAGCAAGCACCGGCTTCGATCATCTGCTTGGCCAGCAGGTAAGTCGCTTCGGCGTTACCGAAACCAGCGTCGATGTCGGCGATGATCGGCACGATGTGGGTTTCGTGGCTGTCGATCTGCTTGATCAGGTCTTCCGCCTTGGCGTTGTCGCCGGCGTTCTCAGCTTCTTCCAGAGCACGGAACAGGTGGTTCAGTTCCCAGGCATCCGCCTGACGCAGGAAGGTGTAGAGCTCTTCGATCAGACCAGATACAGCGGTCTTTTCGTGCATGGACTGATCCGGCAGCGGACCGAACTCGGAGCGCAGAGCCGCAACCATCCAGCCAGACAGGTACAGGTAACGACGCTTGGTGGTACCGAAGTGCTTCTTGATGGACAGCAGCTTCTGCTGGCCGATGAAGCCGTGCCAGCAGCCCAGGGACTGGGTGTACTGAGCGGTGTCGTTGTCGTAGTTCGCCATGTCTTCGCGCATGATCTTGGCGGTGTACTTGGCGATGTCCAGACCGGTCTTGAACTTGTTCTGGGCGCGCATGCGGGCCGCGTGCTTCGGGTTGATGGCGTTCCAGGTCGGGTTTTGCTTCAGAATGGAAGCAATGGCGTCAACGTCTTTTGCGTATGGCATGATCTCAGTCCTGTGTTCTACGGTTTGAGGTGCTCTTCATCAGAAGCAGAAGGTCTACTCCGGCGAGCCGGCT
Organism: Marinobacter sp. M-5; assembly: GCF_032911545.1. Taxonomy (NCBI): domain Bacteria; kingdom Pseudomonadati; phylum Pseudomonadota; class Gammaproteobacteria; order Pseudomonadales; family Marinobacteraceae; genus Marinobacter; species Marinobacter sp. M-5. The sequence continues at coordinate 237,556 of NZ_JAWJEK010000001.1, read as the reverse complement.
ATCCGCTCAAAAAATGTTCAGATAACCGACGATGGGTGCTACTTTAGTGCCTTTGAATTTATAATTGAAATTTATATTATCTATTCTCGGCATTTTTTTGATGAATACCTGAAATCCCCGCCGAAAACCCGCTCTCGCTTTGGCGGGCGCTGACCGGCAGCAGCCCTGCCCCGGACCGTTCAGGTATGGGCCATGACCACCAGCCGGTCGCCGGCCTGCAGGTCCAGATGAGTATCGCGGGGCGGATTCATCATCAGGTGCCGGCCCCGCTCGTCGGCCTGGTGGCGGAAAATGCCCAGTGCCAGCTCGCCCTCCGCCGACAACATTTTTTCCAACACCCGGAAATCGGCACTGGCAGGCAGCGGGTAGTCCTTGGGGTCACGGAACTGAATTTCGGCACCACTGGCAGTGAACAGCTCGTCCAGCACCACGCGCAGCTCACGGCGCAGAGCCACTTGTGCCAGCACATGGCTGAGGATCATCGGGCTGATCATCATTTCACTCTGGTGACCGTACATCAGGTAGCGGTTGTCGGGGTCACTCAGCTCCATGATCAGTTGGGGCCGGCGATGGCCCTCCGCCAGCAGGTCCTCAAGCTGCAGGTAACCCACCATGGCGCGGGCATCCGCTTCCTCACCCGACGCCAGGCGGTCGCTGCTCAGCAGGATCACCGCGTCGTAATCCGCTGGGCGCACCTTGCGCAGCTCGTCCTCAACCATGTAATCCGCTTCGATGTGACGGCAGGTCACGTCGTGATTCTCATGAATGTACCGGGTGATGTCACGCTCCCGCTCTGCCACCGGTACGACTGACACAATATCGATGTGAAAGCGCTGGTCCGTGTAACTGCCGAATTCGGCGATCAGACTCGGCACACGGCGATTCCAGCCCAGCACCAGAATGGTTTGCGGACGTTCTGCGTGCTTGCGCTGGTATTTTCGGATGTCGCCACGGATGTTCGGTGGCAAGAGCTCCAGTTTCGGGTTGGCTTCGGTCTCCGAGTAATCCCGGGCCATCATGACCACCCGGTCCCGGTTCTCGATCGTCGTGTCGGTCGGGGCAATCAGGTTAACGTCCCAGCCTTTGTCCCGGGGTTTCAGGATGCCCAGAACGATGGCGCAGGGCCGCTGCGTTGCCAGCTCTCCCAGGGTCATTCCAGCCAAACGCTCGCCACCTCGAATGTAAATTTCATTGCCGTCGCCCGCGGTCAGCAGTTCATTGTAGATTTCCGACAACCCCGGATGCAGCACGTTCTGCACCATCAAACGGCTGATGGTGGCGTCGCCACCTACCACTTCCACTTCCCCGGGATACGCTCGCTCAATCACCGGATGCTTGCGAATATCCTGTATTTCCGCCACTACGTACGGCAACGGCAGGTTCAGATGCCTTGCCTGGGCGGCAATGGACAGCAACGCCTTGACCGTTTCCACGTCCGAGGTCATCAGGGTGCCCGCTTCATGGGCAGCGCTGGGCACGATCACCGCGGCCGCATCCAGACAGGCAACCCGGTGCAGGGCGTCCGGCTGGATCGCCATGCCCGAGCGCAGAATGATCTGCCTGGCCTTGCGGCCGATCCCGGGTTCGGTGCGCAGTTCATGCACCTGGGCGGCAGACGCATGCTCCGACAGCACCACCAGATTCAAGCGTTGGGTGTCGTGTTTTTCCAGAAACCGGCGCATGCGGCCCGAGGACCCGAGCAGCTCCGACAGCAGCGGCAAGGTCTGACTCGACCAGCCCAGCACAACGATATGATGTTTCAGGGTGACCGGCGTCAGACCCCGCTCCAGATCGCCCATCTTGGCGATCAACCAGCGTGTCAGGATCGCCACCAGCGTACCCATGAACACCACGTAGCCGCTGATGGTGAGCACCGTGGACACAAATCGCTGCCAGGTGCCGACGTCATCTCCCAGGTAGCCGGGGTCGGTCAGCCGCAGAAAAGCCCACCAGATGGCGGAGCCGGGGTCATCGAATGCATCCCCCTGGGGCAACACCAACAGACCGCCCACCAGCGAAATCAGCCCGATGAACACACCAACCACCAGTAACTGGAACCCCGCCCCTTTGACCAGCTGGCGTTCCAGCACAAATTTCACTCGATCAATGACCCTGAATGGCAACATTCGACTTCCCTTTGCGCTTCGCTACGAATTAGCCGTAGCATAGCCTAATAACGTTGATGAAGGCCCTGTACACCATGAACAGGCTACCTCCGCATCACCTCGCCCGGGTGGGCGCCATTACGTTGACGCTTGGCCTGTCGCCCGCTTTCCTGTGGGCCGGCAGCCCCCACCTGCCGCAGCCCTGGCGCCAGGAGGCGGTTGTTGACGGTCGCGACGAGACCTACAACACCGAGCGCTTTCTGCACCTGCTGACATTTCGCCACAGCGAAGCCCTCCCCGGCCCCACCGACAACGGCATTCGCGGCACCGGTGGCAGCGTGAGCAGCCGCCGTCTCTACCTCGACTTCCGCTTCCGGCAGGACTTCGGGTTCAATCATGACCATCAGGGTTTTCTGCTCGACATTCAGCGTAGCGAAGATCTGGACGGTACCTACCAGCGCCAACTGGTGGGGTTCCGGCACAATCTGACGGATAATACCGAACTCTGGCTGCAAGGCGATGTTTTCTCTGATAAAGCGCAGTCTGACGTGTACTTCAGTGCCCGTCACTATCTGGATCGCGACCACTGGATACACGCCAGCTGGATACTCCCGGACGCCTATTTCAATAGCAAGACCGATTCCGGTGACGAGTTCATCCGCGAACCCCAGAGTTTTTTCGTCCAGTGGCACCTCGGCACGGAAGCGACCGCCCCGGCTGCTGGCACTCTGGTGTCCATCAATGTCTCGCCACCCTCCGAGTTCAGCAGTCGCACGGAAAACCTGGTGGTCGAAAGCAAAAGCCTGAACGCTGCCGTCCGCCACAGCCGCGCCACTGAGAACTGGCTCTGGCAGGTCGAGATCAGTGGCGAGCTCACACGACGGCACTATCAGCTCGGCGGTGAGACCCTGGCAGGGCGGGCCGACTTCGAGCGCGACCATGTCAAATTCGCTGCCAGCGTCAGTGACAGCCACCGCCGGTTTCAGCCCCGGCTTGGCCTGTACTACCTGAGCCTGGAAGAGGACGGTTTTTTCGGCAGGGCACTCAACGACGTGGGGACGGTGAGCCGGCGGGAGCCCACTCTTTACACCGACCTGACCCTGCCGCTGTCTGCTCGCACCACCCTCAGCCCCGGCGTATACCTGAGCAAGCCGGACATTGACGAGCACTACCTGCGCAACCGGGGCCGCCAGGAGAACGGGTTTATCGGCAAACTGACCCTGCCGTTCAAAACCGTTCTCTCGGCACAGGATGGCGCTGTGCTCACCCTGAATCCGACGTTTTACCTGCACAAATTCGGCTTCGGGGGTGGCAATCTGCAGCTACACTGGCCCATGTGACGGGCATCCGGTTCCACCCGCCGGTTTGACGGACCATCACGGGGAGACCAACAACCCATTTCCAGCCGGGGGCGTATAACAAGCCATGACATCCTGTTCGCACACGCTCGTATTGCTCGCCTGCGTGACCCTCGCCGGTTGCGCCACCCGGGGCCCCGCCCCGCAGACCGCGGTGCTTCCGCCCCAGACCCAGTACGATGCGGTACTGACGGATAGCCGTGGTACCCGGCTGTCGATCAACCAGCTCGCCGGCGAACTGGCAGCGGCCGACGTGGTGGTGATCGGTGAATACCATGGTCATCATGGCGCGCACCTGCTGCAGTCCCTGTTGCAATCCGCCCTCTATCAACAGCGACCGCAACAGGTGTTGACCATGGAGCAGTTCACCCTCGATGATCAGGGCGAACTGGATCGGTACCTCGCCGGCGACACCGGTGAATCGGAACTGATCGCTGACACCGACGCCTGGCCAAACTACAAGGCCTCCTACCGGCCGCTGGTGGAATTTTCCAGAACCCGCGGTCTGCCGGTGATTGCCGCCAATGCCCCCGCCGACACGGTGCGCTGCGTTGGCCGCCAGGGAGCCGATTACATGAATCAACTCAGTACTGCCGAACGCGAGCGGTTTCCGAAGAACACCTTTGTCGACACCCCGGCCTACCGCGAAAAATTCTTTTCGGTGATGACCGCCGGTCACGGCAGCGCAGAGTTCAGCGCACGGATGGAGAATACCTATCGCGCCCAGCTGCTGCGGGACAACACTATGGCGGCGCAGGTCATCAATGCCCTGACGCGATACCCCGGCCATCAGGTCATTCATCTGACCGGCACCTTTCATGCGGAAGAGCGGCTGGGCATGGTGGCGGTACTGGAAACGCGGCGACCGAATCTGAACGTCGTCGTGATCAGCCCGGCGTTCTGGCAGGCCGGTGACTCGCTGAAGGCGCTGGCCCGGGCCAACCGCAGCAAAGGGGATTTTCTGTATTACCTGCAGCCGCTGCCCGAGGAGTACAAGGATCAGGAACGCCACCGGGAGGCCATGATGCAGCAATTCCGCAAGGCGGCCGAGGTCCGCTGCGACTGACTTCGGCTGCAACCCTCTCTCAGGCGGTTTTCTGCTGCCCGGCCCTGATAACGATGGCAATGCCCCCGAGAATGGCCACACCCGCCACCACCAGTCGCAGGGTCAGCGGTTCGCCCAGTAACAGCACACCACCGATGGCCGCAATCACCGGCACACTGAGCTGAACCGTGGCCGCCGAGGTGGCCTGCAACAGGGGTAACGCCATGTACCAGATGGCGTACCCCATGCCTGAGGTGACCGCGCCGGAAGCCACGGCGTAAATCAGGCCGGGGGCATCCACTTGCGCCCGCGTAAGCATGACCAGGCTCAGTACCAACGCCAGGGGCACCGCACGGATGAAATTGCCGGTGGTCACTGCGGTCGGCTCCCCGGCCCCCCTGGCGCGCAGGGAATACACGCCCCAGGCCATGCCGGCGGTGATCATCAGCAGGGCGCTGCCCACCGGGGGCGCTGACAATCCGGGCAGCAGCAGCCCGATCAGCCCGGCGAACGCCACCATGAAACCACCCCACTGCATCGTACCCGGCCGGTTGCCGCGCCAGATCCCGATGCCGATCATGGTCGCCTGCACCGCTCCGAACAGCAGCAGGGCGCCCATGGCAGCGGACAAACCACCGTAGGCAAATGAAAACGCCGCGGCGTAACCGAACAGTGCCAGAGCGGATCCCCAGGAACCGAAGGCCAGAGGTTGGCGACTGCCCCGCAGCACCACAATGAGCCAGAGGGTCAGTGCCCCGGCCACCAGGCGCACCGAGGTGAACGTTGCTGCATCGATGTCGGTATCGCGCAGCGCAGCCCGGCACAGCAGGGAATTGCCGGCAAAGGCAATCATGGCCACCGTGGTCAGCAGCAGGGCGCGAAAACGGATCACTGGGTCTGAACCATCTCGTCGGTTACCTGATAGTCACCACACAGCCAACGGCAGATTTCCCCGGCACCGGCGTGGGGGTAGCCCCGATAGATGGTCAACAGCGCCTGCTTCTTGTCTTCGCTGATGCGATGAAGGCCGGCGTCCTGAAGCGTGAGCAGATCCGCCTGCACCTGGTCGGCAAGATCCGCCCCGAGAATTTCCCGGGCAGCATGGCGGAAGGCCTGGCCGTACTGGTAGTCCGGACCCTGGCGATAGCTTTCGGCCAGCGTGATGGCCGGTATGGCGGTCAGAGTTGGCTGCAAGGCCGGATTGATGGCGTGGCCTGCCAACCAGGCCGCGTTGTTGGCGGGCCGGCCGGTGAACCCCCGCAGGTGAAGGTGGCGGGACATGCGGTCACCGTCGTTGACCGGGTAGTTGTCCCACAGCAGCGGCTTACGACCGAGGGCCTTGCCGACGCGCCTCAGGTGGCCCGGAGTCACTTCCCTCGCGCAGACCTCTTCCCCGGTCCAGAACACCCTGACCGCGGGATCCAGCAAGCCGCCCAGGGTGGCGAGGTAATCGCTGGGGCGCTCACCGAAGACCCGGTCCAGCACCGGGTCGTCGGAGTAGTAGCTCGGGCAGATCGACAACTGTGCGGCACCGGATCGTTCCTGCACCCAGTGCACGATGTCCGCCTGGCGGGCGGCGAGGTCCGGGGTGTCGCTGCGCATGTCGTCAAACAGGATGGCCAGCTCCTGCACACCGATTTCGTCGAGGAAGGCCAGCTTCTTTGCCAGCGCTTTTTTTGCCCCATCGTTAAAATCGTTGAACACCTCGAACGGGCTCAGGCCGACACCGAACCGCACGCCGTGCTTGCGGCAGAAGCGGCCAAAATCGGCCAGCTGCGTCGCGGTTTCCTGGGGGTGAGGCTCATCCCAGCGCCGACGCAGGTAGGCGTCGGCCTTGGGCGCATACAAGTAGAACCGGTAACCATGGGGCTCCAGAGCCTGCACCAGCTGTTTTCGCTCCGGCCAGCGCCACAACGGTCCGTAGAACCCCTCGATGATTCCAAGCTCGACAGTCATGGCTCCCTCCTGTTAGCGGGCGGATATGGGCCCGTCGCATGCACGTTACCGCATCTTAAGCTGGCCGCAAGACAACCGTATAGCTGGCCGGTTCTGCAATACCCTAAAGCAAGCTACTATAGCCTGAACCTGCACGGAATCGCGATCATGGCTGAATCCTCACAACGCCTTTCTGCACTGGACGCCCTGCGTGGCATCGCTGCCCTGGCCGTTGTGCTGTTCCATTATCTGCCTTATTACGACCAGCTCTACGGCCACACCTTTACCCCATGGGCGGTGCTGGATTATGGCCGCTACGGCGTGCATATGTTTTTCATCCTCAGCGGCTTCGTCATCTTCATGACCCTGGAGCGTACACGCACCGCCGGCTGGTTCGGTCTGGCGCGGGCCTTCCGGCTGCTGCCAGCATTGTGGGCCGGTATTGTGCTGACCTTTCTGGCGGTTCACCTGATGGGACCGGCCGATCGTGCAGTCGGCCTGGGCAGTGCGCTGTTGAACGCCACCCTGCTGCACGAATACCTGGAGTTCCCCCATGTGGACGGCGCCTACTGGAGCCTGGTGATCGAAGCCACTTTTTACTGCTGGATTGCACTGCTGTTTTACGGGCTGAAACAGTGGCAACCATTGCGGCTGGCGTTGTGGGCCTGGGTGGTGGTCAGCTATGCCGGCGTGCTGTGGTGGCGCGACATTCCCGGTGCCCTCGAATTTCTGGTCAAGGACCTGCTGTTCGTGAAATATGCTCCGCTGTTCGTCAGCGGCATGCTGATATTTCGCTGGCACCGGTACGGCCGCCCGGCGGCAGCGGATCTGGCGCTGCTGGCACTGGCGGTGGGGCACGCCCTGATTGCCTATAAAGCCCCGTTCAGTCTCTTCGTCGTCGGCTGCTATGGCGTGTTCGCGCTGGCCGTGGCCGGCCACCTCAACAGCCTCGCCAACCCGCCGCTGCTCTGGCTTGGCCGCCTGTCCTATGCCCTGTATCTGGTGCACCAGAACATCGGCTACGGCGTTATCGGCTGGAGCTACCAGGCCGGCCTGCCGGGCTGGGCGGGCGTCACTCTGGCCCTGGCCCTGACCCTCGCGGCCGCCATCCATTACGCCATCGAAAAACCGGCCCTGACGTGGTTTCGAAAACTCCGTCATCGGGCCACCGAACAGCCGGCGCCAGTGCCGGTCAGAACACTGCCCTGAAGGCCCGGAACAAGCCGTCGGAACGACTAAGACCTAGGTCGTAGAGACGCCGGTTTTGCGTTCCGTTTGCTAACAATTGCTGCTACCTTGAACTAGAATCACAAGCAAGTAATCCCTGTCGGGTGACGCCCGAATCATTCAAAAAAGACAAAAAACAAATCAGAGGATAGAAGAGCAATGAAGATCCGTTCTGTTCTTTCCGCCGCTGTGCTGGCCGTCGCAACTACCCTAGCCTCCGCACAAGCGCTCGCCCAAGACACCTTTACCCTGCGCCTCGCTGAGACCTGGGGACCGAACTTCCCGATTTTCGGTGATACCACCAAGCGCTTCGCAGAGACCGTTGAGACCATGTCCGATGGCCGCCTCAAGGTCCGCATCGATTCCGCCAACAAGCACAAAGCCCCGCTCGGCGTGTTTGACATGGTCAAGGCCGGTCAGTACGACATGGGCCACTCTGCCTCCTACTACTGGAAAGGCAAGGTTCCGGAGACCCTGTTTTTCACCAGCATGCCCTTCGGCATGAATGCCATGGAACAGTACGCCTGGTTCTACCACGGCGGTGGCATGGAGCTGATGCAGGAAGTGTACGAACCCCACAACATGCTGTCGTTCCCCGGAGGTAACACCGGTGTTCAGATGGGCGGCTGGTTCCGCAAGGAAATCAAGTCCCTGGATGACCTCAAGGGCCTGAAGATGCGCATCCCCGGCTTTGCCGGTGAAGTGTTTGCGGAAGTGGGCGTAAACCCCACCAACATCGCCCCGGGTGAGCTCTACACAGCCCTTGAGCGCAATACCATTGATGCGGTTGAGTGGGTCGGTCCGGCGCTGGACCTGCGCCTTGGCTTCCAGCAGATTGCCGATTACTACTACACCGGCTGGCACGAGCCTGCCACCGAGCTCCAGTTCCTGGTGAACAAGCGGGTGTGGGATAAACTCCCCGCTGACCTTCAGGAAATTATGCGTGTCGCCATGCGCACCGCCTCTTATGACATGCTTGTGCACTCCCAGCATGAAAACGCCAAAGCCTGGGCCAACATCAAGGAAGAGTATCCGAACGTGCAGATCAAACAGTTTCCGGATGACATCTTCCAGGCGATGTACAGCGCCAACAAGAAGCTACTGAAGGAGTCAGCCGAAGGTAGCGAGATGGCGGCCAAAATTATCGAATCCCAACAGAACTACCTTGAACAGAGCCGCGCCTACACGGACATTTCCGAACGGGCGTACCTCAACACCATGGCTGAAATCGAGTAACATCGCAGCCTTATCAGAGCCGGGATCGCTCGAGCAGTGATCCCGGCTTTGTTATTTGTAGCAACGGAAAATCGCCGGCTGATATGGCGGAGGAATATTAATGCGGTGGATTATCAAACTGGACGAGGGCCTGGCCCGTCTGTCCATTCTCTGTGGCTGGATTGCCTGTATCGCGATGATACTGATGGCAGCCAACGTCTTTTATGATGTTGTCGCCCGTTACGCGTTCAACAACGTCTCCATCGGCATGCAGGAAATGGAGTGGCATCTCTATTCCGTGGTTTTCCTGTTCGGGATTCCCTATGCCCTGCGCACCGATGGCCATGTGCGGGTGGACGTGTTCTACGCGCGCTGGAGCAACAAGACCAAAGCCTGGATCAACCTCGTGGGCGCGTTCATTTTCGTCATTCCTTTCGCCTACCTGATCGGCATCTATGGCTACGAATTCGCTCTCGATTCCTACACCATGGGCGAGGGCAGCGGCGACCCCGGCGGCCTTCCGCACCGCTGGATCATCAAGGCGGTGATCCCCCTGACCGCGGTCCTCACCGCCATCGCCGGCCTCAACATGGCCACCTTCGCGATGCGGGTCATGTCCGGTGAGAAGGAATACGAAGGCGAGCACAGCGCAGGGGGACTGGCATGATCGGCATGATAATGTTCGGTGTCGCCCTCATCATGCTGATGCTGGGCTTCCCGGTTGCCTTCACGTTTGGCGGCGTTGCGCTGTTTTTTGGCGTGTTTGCCGAGGGCATGGATCTGTTTGCCTTCATGCCTTACCGCATCATGAGCGTGATGCAGAATACCGTGCTGATGGCGGTGCCCCTGTTCATTTTCATGGGCGTGGTGTTGCAACGGACCAAGCTGGCGGAACAGCTACTGACCTCCATGGGCCGACTGTTCGGAGGCTTGCCCGGCGGCCTGGCCATTTCCACCATTCTGGTGGGCGCCCTGCTGGCAGCGTCTACCGGCGTGGTCGGCGCCAGTGTTGTCGCCATGGGTTTGATATCCCTGCCCGTCATGTTGGCGCACAAGTACGACAAGCGCCTGGCGACCGGCACCATTTGCGCCTCCGGTACGCTCGGGCAGATCGTGCCACCGTCCATCATCCTGATCATCCTGGGCGATGTGCTCGGCCTGCCCGTAGGCGATCTGTTCAAGGCAGCTGTCGGACCCGGCGTGGTGCTCATCGGGCTGTACATTGGCTATATCCTGATCATGACCCGCTTCAAGCCGGAAACCGCGCCGGCCATGCCGGACGACAGCGGCGTCTCGCGCAAGCGCGAGGTTTTCGATGCGCTGCTGGCCATTATTCCGCCGCTGGCGTTGATCGTTATCGTGCTGGGCTCCATCTTCACCGGCATTGCCACGCCCACCGAATCCTCCGCCCTCGGCGGCGTGGGTGCCGTGCTGCTGGCTATCATCTATCGCCAGTTCTCATTCAAGATGGTGTGGGATGCGTCCAAGGATACGGTCAAGGTCACTGCCATGGTGTTCGCGATTCTGATTGGCGCCACGGCCTTTTCCATGGTCTTCAGCTACACCGGCGGCGACTACCTTCTGGAGGAATGGCTGCTGCAGCTCCCCGGCGAGAAATGGGGCTTTATCATTCTGGCCATGCTGGTCATTCTGGTGCTGGGCTTCTTCATCGACTTCGTGGAGATTTCCTTCATCATCGTGCCAATTCTCGCGCCGGTGGCCGAGGCCCTGGGCATCAACATGCTCTGGTTCGCCATTCTGGTCGCCATGAACCTGCAGACCAGTTTCCTGACGCCGCCCTTCGGATTCGCGCTGTTCTACCTGAAAGGGGTGGCGCCACCCAATGTGCGAACGACCGACATCTACAAAGGGGTGTTGCCGTTCATCATGCTGCAGGTTCTGGTGCTGGCGCTCATTGTCATCTTCCCGGAATGGTTCGGGATGAGCTCGTCCTACTGACATCGATCCAGCATTGCCAAAAAATGCCGGGGCTATCGCTCCGGCTTTTTTCGTTTTTGCCCGCCCCCATGACAAATTACGATCATTTTCTATACTGATGACACAACCGGTGTTTCCCAGTTGTGCAGTCGGGATTCGCCTCACCCATAAGGGAGGCAAGGATTCATGAACCAGAGTACGGCCCAGAAAACGGAACCTTCCGGCCAAACCGACCGCCCACAGGCTCATGTGCTGAAACTGCCCATCGAGGGTCTTCAGGTAGATCGTGAACCGCGCTCCTACGAAGTCTGGCTGATCACCAAGCTCATGCGGATGGCGGGATCGCCCCCGGTGCGGTTCCGCCTCTGGAACCACGAAGTCATCGAGTCCGAGGCGGGCGAGGCCCGCTTCACGATTCACCTGAGTGACCCCAAAGCCCTGAGGTCACTGGTGGCCAATCCGAACCTGGCGTTCGGCGACCTCTACAGTGCCGGCCGGCTGCATGTGGAGGGCGATCTGGCCGAGCTGATGGAGACCCTCTACCGCTGCATTCATCAGGCCCGCCAGCGCTGGCCACGGTGGCTGGACGCGCTCTGGCGCAATCACAACCCTCGCCCCACAGGTATTTCCGAGGCGCGGGAGAACATTCACCACCATTACGATCTCGGCAACGAGTTCTACCGTATATGGCTCGATACTGCCGAGATGCAGTACACCTGCGCCTACTACGAGCGCCCGGACCTCACCCTGGAGCACGCGCAACTGGCCAAGCTGGAACACGTGTGCCGCAAACTCCGTCTCAAACCCGGAATGACGGTGGTGGAGGCCGGCTGTGGCTGGGGCGGCCTGGCCCGCTACATGGCCAGACACTATGGCGTAAAAGTACACGCCTACAACATCTCGAAAGAACAGCTGGCCTACGCCCGGGCTGAAGCGGAACGGCAACAGCTGTCGCATCTCATCGATTATGTGGAAGACGACTACCGCAACATTCAGGGCCGGTACGATGCGTTTGTCTCCATCGGCATGCTCGAGCACGTCGGCAAGGACAATTACCCGGCCCTGTCGGAACTCATCCAGCGCTCGCTCAAGCCCGAAGGCATTGCCCTGCTGCACAGCATCGGCCGCAACCGCCCCATGCTGATGAACGCCTGGATCGAGAAAAGAATTTTCCCGGGCGCCTATCCGCCCAGCATTGGTGAGTTCATGGAAATCTGTGAGCACGGCGATTTCTCCGTGCTGGATGTGGAAAACCTCCGGCTGCACTATGCCAGCACCCTGAGCGACTGGATGCAGCGCTTCACCGCGCGGGAAGCGGAAGTCATCGCCCTGTATGACGAGCACTTCGCCCGTGCCTGGCGCATGTATCTGGCCGGTTCCATCGCCGCCTTCCGCGCAGGGTCGTTACAGCTGTTCCAGGTGGTATTCACCCACGGGGGTAACAACCGGCTGCCCCAGAACCGGCAGGACCTGCACACCTCACCCGCCGCGCCGGAGGCCTGATCATGGACTACTACGATCTGATCATTGTGGGCGCCGGCCCGGCCGGGTCCACCCTGGCTCACGCGCTGCGAGGCAGCGGCAAGAAAATTCTGATGATCGACAAGCAGTCCTTCCCGCGAGACAAGACCTGCGCCGGCTGGGTCACGCCAGCAGTGATGAACAGCCTCGAGATCGACCTGGCCGATTACGAAAAGAACCGCACCCTGCAGCCGATTCGCCGGTTCCGGATCGGCATGATGGGGCAACCGGCGGTGGAAAATAACCACGACAAGGTGGTGAGCTACGGCATCCGCCGCTGCGAGTTTGACGACTACCTGCTCAGACGCGTCAACGCCCCCAAAGCGCTGGCCACACCGGTAAAGTCCATCGACCGCGAGAATGGTAACTGGATCATCAACCACACCTGGCAGGCGCCGCTTATCGTCGGCGCTGGCGGGCATTTCTGCCCGGTGGCCCGCCTGCTGGGCGACGGCCCGGGTGGTCACGAAACGGTGGTGTCGGCCAAGGAAGTGGAGTTCGAGATGACCCCGGAACAGTCCGAGGTCTGCGCCGCCCGCGGAGACATGCCAGAGCTCTGGTTCTGCCGCGACCTGAAGGGGTATGCCTGGGTATTCCGTAAAGGCAACTTCCTGAACATCGGCCTGGGCCGGGAAGACAACCACAAGCTGAGCGGGCATCTGGAGCAGTTTGTCGAGGAAATGAAAGCCAGCGGCCGCATCCCGCCCGATCTTCCGGGCCGGTTCAAGGGGCACGCCTATCTGCTTTACAACCACGCCGAGCGTCCGCTGGTGGATGAAGGCGTCATGCTGATCGGGGATTCAGCCGGGCTGGCCTATACCCAGAGCGGCGAGGGTATTCGCCCTGCCATTGAGTCCGCGCTGATTGCCGCACAGGTGATCCGCGAGGCCGGAGACAATTCCGCCCAGGCGCTCCAGACCTACGGTGAGGCCATCGCCGAGCGGTTCGGCACCCGCGCCACCGAGGCGGATCAGGGCTGGCAGGTTCCGGAGTGGGTGAAGTCGCCCCTGGCCAGCACCCTGATGCGCTCCCACTGGTTCACCCGCAGGGTGGTGACCGAAAAATGGTTTCTGCACCAGCAGGTACCACCTCTCGCGTTGGCCGTTTAGGGCAACCACAAAAAAGCCGGAGACAGGCTCCGGCTTTTTAATCACTGCAGGCGCGATCAGTCGGCTTTGAGCTCGATCACATCGATCCCGTACAGGGTGGTGGTGCCACTCACTTCATTGCCCACCGCCAGCATCGGCGATCCAGTCGGGCTGTTGTCTGCGCTGATGAACGCCAGACCTTCCGGCCCCAGATCACCCGCCATGCCAGCTTCCAGTTCCATCTGGGTGGCGCTGAAGTCGCGGTTGTTCAGGTACTGCACGAAGACCGGATTCTGGGGGTTGGTGACGTTGTAAACCATGAGCCCACCAACCCGCTCGAGGCCGATGAATGCAAAGGTCTGGCCATTGATCTCGCCCGTCACCACGGCCTCGGGCTCCGGCCCCTTGTCATCGGACCGGTTGTCGAAGGCGTTCTCATCGTTGTTGCTGTTGAAGTTGTCCGGGATCACCCGGGCGGTGATGCGCTCGAACTCACTGCCGCTGTCGAACACCTGGGTGCCGTCCGCGGTCCAGATGGAAAACGAGCGGGCGCCGTAGGAATACAATTCGCTGTATTCACATGCTGCCTCAACGTCTGTCATCGGATCTGACGGGTCGCAGCCGTTGCTGACGCCCAGGGTGGAGGTGACGTTGAGCCGGCCCAGGTTCTCATCGTTCTGGAGCTCAGCCGCATCTGGAAACGCTATTCCATCCAGCATCAGGTCCTTGATGCGGAACTCTTCGCTGAAGCCGTCGTAGTCGCGGGAGTCGCCCTCGTTGGCGGTGATGTAGTACGTCTTACCGTTAAAGCCGTAGCTGGTGATGGCATCCGGCTGGTACATGCCTTTCACCGGCCAGTTACGGATATTGATGCGGCTGTCACCAAGGGCGTTGAGATCCTCGTTGCTGGCATCGAGTTCGTTACCGATGACGCTGTGGTCCTTGAAGCCCAGTGGCAGGATGCGGGTGATCTCACCGGCTTCAATGTCCAGTTCCGCCACGGCATTGTTCTCCTGCAGCGCAACCCAGGCGGTGGTGTTGTCGACCGACACGGCAATGTATTCCGGCTCGAAATCCTGGGCGGTACTGGCGCCGGGCCCGAAAATTCGCACGCCCTCTGCCCGCAGCTGATCCTCCTGGCCGTTGAACGCGGTGAAGGCCGCAGTGGTCACCGAAGCACCGGCGACACCGGCAGACAGATCAATGATGCTGACGGAGCCTTCCGGGTCCACGCTGTAGTCGTCGCTGGGTTCGCCTTCGTTGGCCACCAGAACCTTCTGGCCATCCCGGGTGAATGTGAGCATGTCCGGCAACGCGCCCACCACCACTTCGCCCACCTTGCCCAGGTCGCTGGCGTTATAGAACACCACCTTACCGTTGTCCTGCTTGACCACCGCTTCTATCGCGACCGCCACCAGGTCACCGAACACGGCAACGCTGTTGGCCGCTGCCCCTTCTTCAGTGGCGTCAATCGTGGCCATCTTGGTGGGCTGGCTCGGGTCCTGGATATCCAGCACGTCTACGGTAGCGTCGTTGGCGTTGATTACGAACAGACGCTGATTGGCAGGGTCGTGGGCCACGATCTCAGCGGCACTCTCATCGAACACACCGCTGGCATAGGTGCCCAGCTGGTTGAGCTCAATGGTGGTCTGGCTGGTGCCGGCAATACCAGCAACGCCATTGTCACCATCGTCGCCGTCACAAGCGCTCAGACCAAGCGTGGATGTCAGGATGGCTGCCGCCAGAAGGGATTTACGAAGTTCCATGGTCGCCTCGGTGGAATTATGAGTGTGTGGAATCCCGACACACCCTAGGGCGACAATGTGACAGCCATGCGTCACTTTGAGGACAGTTTCAAGACGAGCGCGTTGCAGCCGCGGATTCACACCACAAAAAAAGCGGCCCGCAGGCCGCCTTTTTTCAGTCGTCGACTGCCCGATCCGATCAGTGGCCCAGGTAGCTCCGATACATCCACACCGTCTTTTCCTGCTGGGAGATGTAATCGCTCATCAATGCAACGGTGCCTTCATCATCGGCCTCCCCGGCCAGGTGCAACAGCTCCCGCTGCTTGCCAATGAGCTTGGCGAAGCTCTCGACAATGTTTTCCATGGCTTCCTTGCCATCGGACACATCCTTTCGTTCCGGCACTTCCGATTTCTCGATGTAGGTGCTGTAAGCATGCGCCGGCCGATGGCCCAGGGTCAGCACCCGCTCAGCAATCTCGTCTATCTTGAGCAGAAGATCGTCGTACAGCTCCTCGAACTTGACGTGCAACTCAAAGAAGTTGTCGCCCTTGATGTTCCAGTGGTAGCCGCGGACGTTCATGTAGAAAATCTGGTAGTTGGACAGCAGATCATTCAATACGCTGGCCAGCTGTTCGGTTTTGGCGGTATCCAGACCAATAAAGTTCTTACCCATAACGTGTCTCCTTGACAGTTACTCAATGAAAACTGGCTTCGATAGTAGCCAGATCGTGCAAATCCGTGAAGTTTAGTTCGCCAATTTCACTCATAGAGCCACCCTATCAAATTTCTTCATACAATTTATTTAACAATGATTATCACTTGCCCCATAGTGATTGCGAAACGATGACACATGACGTTCATCAGGCGGGGTTGATCATGAGTGCACTCAAACTGTTTATCCACGATCATCAGAACAACGGCGACAATTCGCTGCTGAAAACCATCACCTTCGCGCTGACGCATTTCACCGTCGCCTTTACCGTGGCGTTTCTGCTGACCGGCGACATCCTGATCGGCAGCCTGATTGCGATGGTCGAACCGGCGATCAACACCGTGGCCTATTTCTTTCACGAGAAATTCTGGGCCCGCCGCGAGCGACAGGCCCGCCCGGCGCCTATGTCCCGGGACCGCAATCCATGCAGCGCTTGACGATCTCCGGGCCAATGCTCAGGTTGCGATTGAGATCCCGCAGAGCGGTTCTCACCCCCTCTTCAATAACCGGGTGGTAGAAAGGCATATCGAGCATTTCGCTGACCGTCATGCGGCGTTGCACGGACCAGGCCAGCAAATGGGCAATGTGCTCGGCCGCGGGGCCGAACATTTCTGCGCCAAGAAACTGACCGCTACCCCTTTCACCATACACCCGCAGCAGACCGCGATTTTTGCCGATGACCCGGCTGCGGCCCTGCCCCTCAAACGACACCTCGCCAACGCCGTAACAACCCTTGCAACGTTCATCCACCTCATCAAGGTTAAGACCGACCGTGGCAATCTGCGGATCGGTAAACACCACCGCCAGTGGCGTGCGGCGCAACCCGGCGCGCACGTCAGGAAAGCGCCCGGCGTTGTCCCCGGCGATACGCCCCTCATCAGCGGCTTCATGGAGTAACGGCGCATCGTGGTTGCAGTCTCCGGCGATGAAAATGGCGCTGTCGCCGCATTGCAGGGTGTAGCGATTGAATCGTGGCGTACCACGATCATCCAGCTCGATGTCGGTGTTCTGGATGTCCAGCTGATCAACATTCGGCCGTCGGCCGGTGGCAGCCAGCAGGTAATCGAAGGTTTCGGTAATCTCTCCCCGATCGTCGTCCACAAAGGTGACGGCCACCCCTTCCTCAGTGCGCGCTACCGCTTTGACCTCGCCTTCCGGGTGCAGCTGGAATTCACGGCGGAAGGTTTTGAGGGCGTAGTCCCGCATTTTCTCTTCCCGGATCGGGCCGAGGGATCCCCCCCGACCGAACATGCGCACCCGCACGCCCAACCGACTCAGGGCCTGACCCAGCTCCAACCCGATAATACCGGGGCCGAACACCACCACCGATGCCGGCAGATCCTGCCACTCAAAGAGGTCGTCATTGACCACCAGGCGATCCTTGGCTTCCTTGAGCATGTCCGGAATATTGGGTCGTGAGCCGGTGGCCACCACAATACGATCGGCCGTGATTTCGACGTCGTCGTTGACGATCAACCGGTGCGCATCCACGAAACGGGCATCGCCAATCAGCTTGTGTTCAGCGGGCATGTCTTCCACCGTTTCGAGCACAAAGCCGACAAAACGGTCGCGCTCGCTTCGCACCCGCTGCATCACCGCTTTCCCGTCAATCCGGATTCCGCCCGGATGAATCCCGAACTGTGCCGCCCCGGCCATGTCATGGGCGCGCTCCGCGGCGGCGATCAACAGTTTGCTGGGCATGCAGCCGACACGGGCACAGGTTGTGCCATAATGCCCGCCTTCAATCAGCACCAGGCTGTCAGTGTGCGCTTTGGCGGCGCGATAGGCGCCCATGCCGGCCGTGCCGGCACCAATGATCGCCACATCTACCGTTCGCTTCTCCATCACTGCCTCTCCCGCTGGTTACCTTGCTCATCAAGTCTGCACAGTATAGTCCGCCAGAATTAATTGCCTTTGACACAGGATATTCTGGCCGATCACTTATATGCTTGCGCTCACAGGATTATTGCCGTTTTGACCACACCCGGATCGGTTTGGGAGAACCATTCAATGCAAAACTATTGGGCGGAATTTCTGACCGTCGCGCTGGTTCATCTGCTGGCGGTGGCGAGCCCCGGCCCGGACTTCGCCGTGATTCTTCGACAGGCGCTCTGCCAGAGCCGCCGCAACGCACTGCTCACTGCAGCGGGCGTTGGCGCCGGCATTCTCGTGCATGTCACCTATTCTTTGTTGGGGATCGGCCTGCTGATTCAACAGTCATTGCTGTTGTTTAATATTCTCAAGGTGGTGGGTGCGCTGTATCTGAGCTGGATTGCCATCCAGTGTCTGCGGGCCCGGGCAGGCGGGGTGCAAGTGGCAGCAGAACCCGCGCTGGCACAACGGGGGCTGGCGGCGTTCCGCCTGGGCTTCCTCACCAACACCCTGAACCCCAAGGCCACGCTGTTCTTCGTGTCGCTGTTTTCCATAGTCATCAGCCCGGGTACGCCGGTCGCCCTGCAAACCGCTTACGGCGTCTACATGGCCCTGGCCACCGGGCTTTGGTTCGCCCTGGTCGCCACGTTCTTCACCCTACCCCGGGTACGGCGCGGTTTTAACCGCTTCGGCCATTGGCTCGACCGGTTAATGGGTGGCGTGCTGTTATTGCTCGCCGGGCAACTGCTGTTTTCTACAGTGAGCGGATCAGAGCCTCCGTCTGCGCCCAGCCAATACACGGATCGGTGATGGAACAGCCGTAGGTCAGATCGGCGCCGTCGTTCTGACGACCCGGCTGCAGGAAACTCTCCAGCATCAGTCCACGAATGCAGGTGTTTCCTTCAGCTCTCTGCGCCATGACCTCCCGGGCAATTTCCAGTTGACGCTCCGCCTGCTTGCAAGCGTTGTCGTGGCTGCAGTCCACCATGAGGGCGCTGGACACCCCGGCGCTGCTGAGCGCCTTGATCGCCTGGCCAACACTGTCGGCGTCGTAGTTGGTGATACCGCGGCCACCCCTCAGTACCAGGTGGGTATCCGGATTGCCGGCGGTGGTGATCATCGCCGCAGCGCCGCTGCGGGACACGCCCATGTGGTGATGGGGATGCGCCGCCGACTTCATGGCGTTGATGGCAACGGCCACTCCACCGTCCGTGCCGTTTTTGAAACCCACCGGCATCGGCAACCCACTGACCAGCTCCCGATGCACCTGGGATTCGGTGGTACGGGCACCGATGGCCGTCCAGCTGATCAGGTCCCCCAGGTAATCCATCGCGAACGGGCTGAGCGCCTCCGTCGCCAGCGGCAGGCCGGACTCCGCCAGGTTCAGCAGCAGCCGCCGTGAGCGCACCAGGCCCTCAGCGAGATTGCCGGCACCGGTGCGCTCGGGGTCGTACAGCAGGCCTTTCCAGCCCACGGTGGTTCTGGGCTTTTCCAGATAGGCGCGCATCACGATCAGGAAACGGTCTCTGACGCTCCGGGCCAGCGCGCTGAGCTTCGCCGCGTATTCCAGCGCCGCCACCTCGTCATGAATTGAACAGGGGCCGATCACGATGAGGGTGCGGGGGTCATCACCTCGCAACACCCGGCGAATGGCGTCCCGGTGACGCAGAATCTGGCGCTCAGTGGCTGCTGTGACCGGCAGGCTCGCGGCCAGCTCGGCGGCGGTCGGCAGGATCTCTTCCCGGCGATTGGCTGCGGTCGTGGTGGCTGTTGCGCTCAACTCTCCAGATTCATCATCTCTGGCTTCATGAAGCGCGTCGATGTTCAAAGGCATGTTCATGTCGTTCGTCCGTTTCCCTGTATCAGAATCAAAAAAGCCCCGGCTGGGCTACCAGTCGGGGCTTTTTCGAGTCCGGTGGCAGCTTGGGTCTCTGCCGGGCTGCCTTCCTCGTTATTCGGTCGATGAAGATCTTATGGGCGGCCCGGGCTCTGGCTAAAATAGCCATAACCAAACCACCAGAAAAACACAGCAGCGATCACCCCCGTCGGTTGCGCACCGAAGGCTTGCAGAACATTCAATTGACAGATCGCGTGTGTTGTCTTCATGATTTTCAATATATACCCCGGCTTTTCGGCTTTGCAACCCGCAAACCCGATATTTGTGGATTTTATCCCGGTGACTGCCATGACCCTGACGTTGCTCAACCAACCTGCCCGCCGGTTCCCGGCCCTGCTTGCGCTGGTCATTTTGCTGGCGAGCCCGCTGTCTGTGCTCGCGGCCCCCGAGTCCCGCACCTATCGGCTGGATAACCGGGCAGCGGAGGATGTGGCGGCCCAGGTCCGGGACCTCTATGGTTCCGATCAGGTCCGGATCACCGCGCGGGGACAGCAGATGATCCTCCGCGGCGAGCCGGCGGTGCTGGATGAAATCGGTATGCTGGTGGACACCCTGGATGTCGCGCCGGTTCAGATGCGCATTACCGTGCGCTCCCGCAGCAACCTGGACGCTAAAAGTGGTGGCGGTGGCGTCACCATCACCAACAACCAGGCTGGCGCTCGCGTGGAACGCAAAGTGACGACAACCCGGCGCAATCAGGAGCGCACACTGGTGGTTCAGGACGGCCAATCCGCCCATATCACGTCAGGACAGGTTCGTACCGTGCCTGTCGCCATCCGCGGAGGTCGCAATCCAGCGGCCGTGCTTGGTCAGGTGGAAACCCGCAGTGGCTTTCTGGTCAGCCCCCAAGCTCTGTCAGACAGCGCCATCGAATTGAACATCGTGTCCTTTGAGGAAGACCCGGAAGGTGATATTCCCGGGTATGAAACCGAGGCGCTGATGACTATCCGGCGGGTGGAGCCCGGCCAATGGGTGGAGTTGGGCAGCACTCGCAGCCGCCAGGCCGGAACCCGCTCCGGCATTACCTATCAGGTCGGCGGCGAGGAGCGCGCAAACCAGACTTTCGAAGTCAGGGTTGATCTGCTCTGATCGGCTCAGGCCACCCCACGGCGGGCGGCCAACAGGGTCGCTTTGGCTTCATTGACCTTGGCCGCCAGGTAGTCGTTACCGCCACGGTCCGGATGAATTTTCTGCATCAGACGCCGATGCGCCAGAATGACGTCATCTTCGCTGCAGCCGGTGGGCACCCCCAGAATCTCACACGCCTCACGCTCTGACATCTGCCCCGGACGTCCCTCGCGCCGGTGACCATGCGCTGACGATTGGCCACCGGCCGTGCCGGGATCCTCGCGTTGATCCTTGCTCTGGCTGAACAACCGACTGGCCAGCGGCGCGAACTTCAGCAGCGCCGGCAGCTTGCGCAACAGGGGAATCAGCCCGGCCACTGCGGCCGTGAGCACGTGGATCCGCCCGGTCAACACCATAAACAGCAACAGGGCACCGCCGACCACCAGAAACAGCTTCCAGACGGCCGCCTTTTTCTTCTCTGCGGTCAGCCCGCCCCACTGCTTGAGAACGAGGAAGACCGCAACGGTCAGGGCAAGTCCAAGTATCCAGTGCATAGGGTAATCCCTTACGTTTCAATGACCGTAATTCTGGCATCACACCGGTGACAAAACACCCGTTTTTTGTATAGGATGCTACCCTATTAGTCGGATTAAGAATCAATCACAAACTCTTTCCCTCTCCGGATAGGCACAACCAATCGGCGACCCCGTTGTCGTGCTGGTGGCAGACTTTCCGATGGAATTCAATACTCAGGACTGACCTATGCGCACTGCCTCCCGTTTCCTGATCGTTATTCTCTTTCTCGTCGTCGTGCTTGGTGGCATTTTTGGCTACAAGTTCTATCAGTTCGGCCAGATGAGCGAGCAGATGTCACAGCCGCAGCCGCCGGCTGAAGTTTCCACCATCAGGGCCAGTGCCGGAAAGTGGACACCGGCCACCAAAGCGGTGGGCAGCGTGGAAGCGATCAATGGCATCGAGGTAGCCAATGAGGTCCCGGGCGTGGTGGAAACCATCGGGTTTGAGTCCGGCGATACCGTCAAGAAAGGCGACCTCCTGATCCGTCTGGATGCCGCCATCGACGAGGCGGCGCTGCGCACCCGCCGGGCCGAGGCACAACTGGCCGAGCAGGAGTTCAAGCGGGTGTCTGACCTGCTGCCGAAACGCGCTGTGTCCCAGTCTCAGTTTGATGAGGCCAAGGCCAACTTTGATGCCGCCCGGGCCCGCGTCAACGAAGCCGAGGCCCAGCTCAACAAGAAAGTGATTCGCGCCCCGTTCGACGGCAACCTGGGCCTGCGCATGGTGGATCAGGGCGAATACATCCCGACCGGAACACCGATTGTCGAGATCAACATGCTCGACCCCATCTACGTGGATTTCACGCTGTCTGAAAAGGAGCTGCCAAGGGTGGCGACCGGGTACGAGGTGGATGTGACCGTTGCGGCCATTCCGGGCAAAACCTTTACGGGTGAAGTCAGCGCCATCAATACCTCGGTCAATCCGGAAACCCGCACGGTGCGGATCCGCGCGACCGTGCCGAACCCGGACAACCAACTGCGGCCGGGCATGTTTGCCACCATTCGCACGCTGCAACCGGAAGACCGTGACGTGGTTACCGTTCCGCAAACCGCCATTTCCTACAACACCTACGGCGATTTCGTATTTGTGGTGGAGGAAAACAACGAGGGCGACCTGATCGTCAACCGCCGCACGGTTCAGTCCGGCGAAATCCGTGACGGTCGTGTTGCCATCGAGGACGGTCTGAGCGAAGGCGAGGAAGTGGTCTCCAAGGGCCTGTTGAGACTCCGCGCCGAGCAACGGGTCACCGTTCAGGAAACCGAAGACGAGTCGGTGGAGGCGTCTGAATAATGCGCTTCACTGATATTTTTATCCAGCGCCCGGTGCTGGCAACGGTGGTCAGCCTGCTGATCCTGTTGCTCGGTGCCCGCGCCGCCATGGAAATGGAAATTCGTCAGTACCCCGAACTGGAAAGCACCACGGTTACGGTGACCACGTCCTACCCCGGCGCCAGTTCGGATCTGGTCAAAGGCTTCATCACCACGCCGCTGCAGCAGGCCATTGCCGAAGCCAGCGGCATTGATTACCTGACCTCGACCAGTTCTCAGGGCCAGTCCACCATCGAAGCCAAGATGGAACTGAATTACGACGCCAACGCCGCGCTGGCAGAAATCCAGGCCAAGGTCGCCAGCCAGCGCAACGTGTTGCCGGCGGACGCCCAGGACCCGGTGATCACCTCCACCACCGGTGACTCCACCGCGCTCATGTACATTGCGTTCTACAGCAATGACCTGGAAGTACCGCAGATCACCGACTACCTGACTCGGGTGGTCCAGCCCAAACTGCAGGCGCTTTCAGGCGTGGGCAAGGCGGAACTGCTGGGGCGCAAGTTTGCCCTGCGTGCCTGGCTTGACCCCGAGCGGCTATCGGCCGTGGATATGACACCCCAGGAAGTGGTGCAGGTGTTGTTGCAGAACAACTATCAGGCCGCAGTGGGCAACACCGAGGGCAAGTACACCAAGATCAGCATGACCAGCGACACCGATGTCGGCGATCCGGATCAGTTCCGCGACCTCGTCATCAAGGAATCCAATGGCTCGCTGATCCGGCTGGACGACATTGCCAGGGTGGAGCTGGGCTCTGAAACCTACGATCAATTGGCGCTCTACAAGGGCCAGCCCGCCACCTATGTTGCCATCGAACTGTCTCCTGGTGCCAACCCGCTGACCGTCGCGGAGCTGGTCAAGAACGAGCTGCCGGGCATTGAACAGCAACTGCCATCGGGGCTGGAAGTACGCCTCGCCTATGACGCCTCCGACTTCATCGATAACTCGATCAATGAGGTCATCCAGACGCTGGTTGAAGCGCTGTTGATTGTTCTGGTCGTGGTGTTCCTCTGCCTGGGTTCCTTGCGAGCCGCCGTGGTGCCCTCGGTGGCGGTGCCGCTGTCACTGGTCGGTGGCGCCTTCTTCATGCTGATGATGGGTTTCTCCCTCAATCTGCTGACGCTGCTGTCCATGGTGCTCGCCATCGGCCTGGTGGTGGATGACGCCATTATCATGGTGGAGAACGTGCATCGGCATATTGAGCAGGGGGAATCCCGGTTCGATGCCGCCATCAACGGCGCGCGAGAAATGGCAGTGCCGATCATTGCCATGACCACCACTCTGGTGGCGGTGTATGCCCCCATCGGCTTTATGGGGGGACTGGTGGGTTCGCTGTTCACCGAGTTCGCCTTCACCCTCGCCGGCACCGTGGTGATTTCCGGCATCGTCGCGCTCACCCTGTCGCCCATGCTGTCCGCCAAGATTCTCAAGCCCCACGGCAACCCCGACCGCTTCGAGAAACTGGTGGAGCGGTCCTTCGGTGGCCTGGCCAACGGCTACAAGCGGGCGTTGAGCACACTGATGGACACCAAATCGGTGGTGATCTTCTTCGCGCTGGTGGTGCTGGCCTCCATCTACTTCATGGTGATGATGAGCCAGAACGAACTGGCGCCCACCGAGGACCAGGGCATCCTGTTCTATCAGGGCCTGGCGCCACAGACTGCCACTCTGGACTACCTGCAGGAGCACGGCGAGGAAGTGCTGGAGCGCATGGAAACCGTTGACGGTTACAACGAAGACTTCATGATCCTCGGCATCACTGCGCCCAACGCTGTCTTCGGTGGTTTCAAGATGAAGCCCTGGGGCGACCGGGAGGTCAGCCAGTTCGACGTCCAGCCGCAGCTCGATGCTGAACTGAAGAAGATCACCGGGCTGCAGACCGCGGTGTTCCCGCGGCCCTCGCTGCCGGGCTCCGGTGGCGGCCTGCCCTTCCAGTTCGTGATCACCACCGGCAACGACTACGATCGCCTCAACGAAGTAGCCGATGAAATGCTCGGCAAGGCCATGGGCAGCGGTAACTTCATGTTCCTGCAGAAGTCCATCGACTTCGACCGGCCGGTTACCCGCATCAAGGTGGACCGCGACCGGGTGGCGGACCTGGGATTGTCGATGCAGGACATCGGCCAGGCCATGTCGAGCATGCTCGGCGGCGGCTTTATCAACCGCTTCAGCATGGAAGGCCGCTCCTACCAGGTTATCCCCCAGGTGGAGCGGGAGTTCCGCCTGACTGCAGATGCCCTGAACGAGTACTACATTCGCGCGGACAACGGCGAACTGGTGCCCCTGGGCAGCGTTATCAGCTTCGAGCATGACGTGGAGCCGTCCCAGCGCACCCAGTTCAACCAGCTGAACTCACTGACGCTTCAGGGTGTGGTCATGCCGGGTGTGACGGTGGGCGATGCCATGGCGTTCATGGAGTCCACCGCCGAGGAGGTGTTCCCTCAGGGCTTCACCTCCGACTACACCGGTGAATCACGGCAGTTCGCCAATCAGGGCAGCGCGCTGATGGTGACCTTCTTCCTGTCGCTGCTGGTGATCTATCTGGTGCTTGCGGCGCAGTTTGAAAGCTGGCGCGATCCGTTCATCATCCTGGTATCGGTGCCCATGTCGGTGGCCGGCGCTATGGCGTTCATTGTGCTCGGTTTCGCGACCATGAACATCTACACCCAGGTGGGGCTGATCACGCTGATCGGTGTGGTGTCCAAAAACGGCATCCTGATCGTGGAATTCGCCAATTCGTTGCAGGTGGACAAGGGCCTCAGCAAGCGGGACGCTGTCATCGAGGCCGCCGCTATTCGCTTACGCCCGATCATCATGACCTCACTGGCGCTGATCTTCGCCATGGTGCCACTGCTGATCGCCGTCGGCCCCGGGGCGGAAAGCCGCTTTGCCATCGGCCTGACCATCAGCGCCGGGCTGGGCATCGGCACGCTGTTTACCGTGTTTGTCCTGCCAGCGTTCTACATCCTGCTGGCCCGCGACCATCACGGCACAGCAGAGGCTGACACCGGCAGTGCCGTTCATCAGTCCTGACCGCCCGCCCTGCCATTGTCGCCGGCCGCATTCCAAGGCCGGCGACAATGCTGTAGGCTTTCGTTTCCCTGTCCACAGAAAGCCGTAACCGTTGTGACTCTAGGAACCCTCTTCTGGCTGTTTGTTGCCGGTTTCCTCATCTGGTATTGGTGGCGCGCCAAGGCCATCAAGGATTTTGTGCTGCATGCGGCCCGACAGTACTGCAAGAAAATGGACGTGATGCTGCTGGACGACGCTGTCTATCTGCGCGGCCTGTGGTTCAAGCGCGACGATCAGGGCCAGCTCCGGGTGTGGCGTCGATTCCTGTTTGACTTCACCTCCACCGGCGAAGAGCGCTACGCCGGGCGCATCATCATGCTTGGCCAGCGCATTATCCACATGGAGCTGGAACCCCACCGCTTCGGCCCGGACACCTAACAGCCGCCTCCCCCAAATGGGCGATTCTTACCGCTGCGCCAATCCCCAATAATCCCCCTCGCATTGACGACAAACGTTAGCCAGGCATGGCTAACGACCGACAAAAACAACAGGAGTCAACCATGCGTAAGTTCCTCACGCTCGCCGTGATGGCAGGCTTTGTCCTGCTTGCCGCACCCACCCTGAGTATGGCCAGTTACACCCAGACCAAGCACCCCATTGTGCTGGTGCATGGTGTCACCGGATTCAACACCATCGGTGGTCTGATCAATTACTTCCATACCGTGCCCTGGAATCTCGAGCGCAGCGGCGCCCGGGTCTATTCCGCCAGCGTGTCGTTCGTGAACAGCAGCGAACAGCGCGGTCAGCAGCTGGCCAACTACATCAACGGCCTGGGCGTGTCCAAGGTCAACATCATGGCTCACAGCCAGGGTGCCCCCACCTCGCGGGTGACTGCCTCCCTGATCCCCCACAAGGTTGCGTCGATCACCTCGATCAACGGCGTCAACAAGGGCTCCCGGGTGGCTGATGTGGCTCGCGGCATCCTGCCCCCGGGCAGCTACGTGGAAGGGGGTGTCAGTGCCATCGCCAATGCCCTCGGTGATCTGGTGAATGCACTGTCCGATGCCGACAATCCCCAGGACGGCGTCGCCGCACTGGAGACCCTGACCACCCGCGGCACCACGCAACTGAATGACGCGCTGGGCTGGAAAGGCGTGAATCGCGACGCCTGCGCTGGCACGAATGAGGACGTATGGATCAACGGCAACAAGATCAAGTTCTTCTCCTGGACCGGTACCGCCGTATGGACCAACTGGACCGACATCACCGATCCGTTCCTTGGCGTCACCACGCTGGCCTTCGGTAACGAAGCCAACGATGGCCTGGTGGGCGAGTGCTCCACCAAGATGGGCAATGTCATCGGCACCCACTATGAAATGAATCATGTGGACGCCATCAACCATCTGTTCGGTGCCCGCTCCTGGCGCACTGACCCCATTTCACTGTATCGCAGCCACGCCAACCGCCTGAAGAACCGGGGCCTCTGATACACGCTCACCGGAACGATCGAAACGATTGCGGAGCCCCTCACGAAGGGGCTTCGTTGATGGCTGAACCTGCTTATTCAGGACGTTGTTATGCCACGAACCACCCCACACACCCTCAAGCGCGCACTTTTACCCCTGGCACTGGTCATCCCGATCGTCGGCGCCAGTATCTGGCTGCTGCAGGCCGAACGTCCCGCCGGAACGACACCCAGCCATGCCACCGAAACCACGGCGTCCCGAAATACCGTTTCACCGTCGCCCCGGGTGGCGGTGCCACCCGCCAGCGCCAACGACCGCAACACCCTGGCCCACGCAACACCCCGCAGCCTCGGAGAGAACCCTTACGCCCCCTCGCTCGCAGGTACCGACATTGACGGGCGCCTGCGAGCGGATGCCGATGGCAATCTGGTGGTCGAACTGGAAACCCGGGATTTCTTTGACTACTTCCTCAACACCATCGGAGAGGTCCCGGCCGAGCGAGCACTGTCCGAGATCGAGACCCTTGCCTACGGCCACCTGCCCGAGCGCGCCGCCAGACAAGCCATGGCACTGCTGGGTCGCTACCTGGCCTACAAGGATGACATGATGGCCATGGGCAATCGCAACCTGGACCCTGCCCGTCAGCACGATCCCGCCTATCAACTGGAAACCCTGAAAACCGCCCTGGCAGACCTCAAGGCGCTGCGCAGGCAATCCTTTTCCGGGCAAACCCATGAGGCGTTTTTTGGTCTGGAGGAGGCCTACGGCGATTACACCCTGGCCAGCCTCGATATCCGGCAACGCCAGGACCTGTCTGCCGAAGCCAAGGCGGACCTGCAGGTCTGGCATCGCGAACAGCTGCCCGAGGTCATTCGCCGCACGGAGACCCGCATGCTGGCCGAAGGTGAACGTCATCAACAACGGCAACAGGCCATCGCCAGTGCCGGCTCTGCGAAGCAGGCCGGCGAACGTCTGCGATCCCTGGGTGTCGACGAAGCCCGAATAAACGACGTTGTTGGTTACCTGGAGGAGCGGGAGCGTTTTGACGACCGGTTTCAGGATTACCAGCGGGCACGGGCGAGCGTCCGCGCCTCCGGCCTGGCCAGTAAAGAGGCGGCCACGCAGGAAACCCGCTTGCTGGAAGAATACTTTGCTGATGAACAGACCCGCACCTGGGCACGTCTGCGAGCACTGGACGCTCGTTCGCCATAGTGTGCAGTGTTCCCGCACCCCGGCGCGCTGACAAGGGTACACTCCCACAGAGTCCCCCGTTAACAGCAGGCGAACCGCAATGAACATGGCCCAGCTGCAGCAACAGATCGAAACCGGATTCTGGCGTTTACGTTTCAGCCCGGAGCTGGAACAGCGCTATCGCAGGGTAAGAAACGAGGGCATCCGGGTCCGCGCCAGGCTGGTTTCGGCCAGTGCCCTGTTGCTGTTTCTTATCTACGCAATGCTGGATTCCACCATGCTGCCGGCAAGCATTGCGGAGGACACCGTCAGGGTGCGCCTGCTGGTGACCTGCCCGGTGATCGCGGTGGTGTGGTGGCTGTCCTACACCCGCATTCCCCCTGCCATGTTCGCCAGACTCTACATTGGCGCCTACCTGGTCGGTGGATTGAGCGTTGTGATCATCATTGCCCTCGCCCGCATACAGCAGCATCCGCTGCCTTATGAGGGCATCTTGCTAATGCTGATGTTCGGTTACTTCGTGATGGGCATTCCCTTTCGCAGCGTGTCACTGGTGTCACTGCTGGTGTTGGTGGCCTATCTGTCGGTCGAGTACGCCACCGGGATGACCGGTCAGCAATTGCTGGTCAACGGCTTCTTCATCGCCACCGCCAATGTGATAGGTATGGTCGGCTCCTGGCTCAGTGAACACCGCCAACGGGCCCACTTCCTCGACCGCCAGATGCTGGAGTTGTCACGACGGCAGGCCGAGCTGGAAAGCCAGCGGAAAACCCGGCTGATCACCGTTGCCAGCCACGATCTTCGCCAGCCCCTGAATGTGATCAGCCTGATTCTTGAGCACCTTGACGGTGACGGTCTGCCACCAAAACCGGCCAGTCTGGTGACGAAGCTGAAGGCATCGGTCGGGCACTTCAACGGTTTGCTGGCGTCCGTCCTGGATATTTCCCGTATTCAGGAAGGCATGGTGACGCCGGAAAAACGCACACTGGATCTCCGGCCGACCCTGGAACAGATCCGGGAAACCTGCGGCGAACAGGCGCGGCACCTGGGTGTTATCCTCAACCTGTCGCCGGCCGCAGAGGCCATGGCGGTGGTGGCCGATCCCCAGTTACTTTACCGCATCCTGCAGAATCTGGTGGTCAATGCGCTCGAGCACAGTGGCGCTGAGCGTATTGACCTGACCACCCGACGCGAGGCCGGTCAGGTGCGGATCGAGGTCCGCGATAACGGCCGGGGCATGGATCCGGCCGGTGAAAGTCACGCTTTCGATCCGTTCTACCGCCACCACGCCGGCAACGCCCCCCACCCGGGACTGGGCCTGGGTCTGGCCATTGTCCGGGAGCTATCGCTGCTGATGAACGGGCACTGTGGTGTCCGCTCGGTGGCCGGCCAGGGTTCGTGTTTCTGGATCAGGTTGCCGGCGGCCTCGACGCCCCGGGTAGCCGCTCTTCCGGACAGCACGGCACTGGCCACCGAAGAAGGCAGCCATCCGTTTGTGGTGGTGGAGGATCATGACGAAGCGCGGCACTGGGTCTGTGAAACCCTGAGACATTGGGGCTATGCCACCCGGGGTTTTGCCACGGCTGAGGATGCCCTGGTGGCCACCCGCGAGAGCACAGGCGCCATTCTGGTCACCGACCTGCACCTGCCCGGTATGTCAGGCCGCACCCTGCTCAGCCGACTGAGTGAACGTGGCACCGCCGTCGGTGGTATCCTGATGACCGCCGATACCGCCCTGCCGCAAGGCTACGATGCAGAGCACCATCTGTGGGTGCTGCACAAACCGTTGTTACCCATGCGACTGCGAGCGGCTATTTCACAGCTCACCCGCTACCGCCCCGAGGCGGTCAGATCAGTCCCAGCGACCGCGCCTGAGTGACGCACTCGGTGCGGTTATGCACCCCGAGGTGAGCAAATATCGCTTTCAGATGGGTTTTGACCGTGTGCTCGGTCAGGTCCAGAGCCTGGCAAATGCGTTTGTTGGGCAGGCCTTCCGCCAACAGCGCCAGCACTTCCAGTTGCCGTGGCGTCAGATGCTCCGGTACCCGGGACGGCACCTGCAAGGTGGGGTAATACAGCAGCCCTTCTCCGACACACTGCAACATTCGCATCAGGCTTTTGCGGCCTGAGGATTTGGGCAGAAAGCCAACGGCACCGGCGGCTCGGGCAGCCCGCACCGAAGTCTCGTCCTCGCGGCTGGAGATCACCACCACCGGCACGGGCAAACCCAGACGCTCCAGCTCGGCAAACAGCGACAGGCCAGCCTCCCCCTGCAGCGCCAGGTCCAACAGCACCATGGACGTTTCCGGGTGGGCCAGAAGATCGGCCACGGCCTCCGCTACCGAGCCCGCCACAGCCACCTCAGTGACCAGCCCGTCCTGCTCCAGAATGGCGCTGAGGCCTAGCAGGAAAAACGGATGATCATCCACCATCAGCACCCTCGCAAGGGGCAGGCAGCTATTGGCCGACGTAGACGCCCGGGCTGTATCCCCGACCGGTCTGGTTTCCATAACGGACTCCGCAACGTGTCTGTTGTTGTTAATGCGGTTGCCAACACTATACGGCCAGGATCTGAAACCGACCGGTTGCTACTTAACAAATTGTGCAATTTCCGGTCACCACCCCGAATACTCAAGAATAACCGCCGCCTGGAACTTCGGCAATCACCTATGATCCGCACCACCACGGAAGCCGGTGAGGCTCCTATACTGCCGGTAACACCCGCTACCAACAGATCGGACCTATGAACATTCACACGGACCACCGCTACGCGATCAACCTGAACGTGCGGGGCATACAGCCCTCCGCCACCCTGCGCATCAACGAGCTCAGCAATCAGCTCCGCTCCGAGGGCCGGGACATCATCAAGCTGGGCCTGGGGCAATCACCCTTCCCGGTTCCCGACCGCGTGGTGGCGGCACTGCAGCAGCATGCCCATGAAAAAGATTATCTGCCGGTGAAGGGCCTGAAAGCCCTGCGGGAGTCCATCGCCGGTTACATCAACCGGGGCGAGCGCATGCGCTGCACCTGGGAAGACGTGCTGATTGGCCCCGGCTCCAAAGAACTGCTGTTCATCCTGCAACTGGCCTACTACGGCGATTTGCTGATTCCCCGACCAAGCTGGGTATCCTACGCACCCCAGGCCCGCATCATCGGCCGCTCGGTGCACTGGCTGCCCACCCACGCAGAGAACAACTGGCAGCTGACAGCGGAAGAACTGGACATCATCTGCCGCGATGATCCGTCACGCCCGCGTATCCTGATTCTGAACTACCCGTCCAACCCCACCGGCTGCACCTATGCCGATGACCAGCTGCTGGCCATCGCCAACGTGGCGCGCAAGTACAAACTGATCCTGCTGTCGGACGAAATCTATGGCGAGGTGCACTTCGAGGGCACACACAAATCGATTGCCCGCTATTACCCGGAAGGCACCATCATCAGTACCGGTCTGAGCAAATGGGCCGGTGCCGGCGGCTGGCGCCTGGGCACCTTTATCTTCCCACCCGAGTTGCGCCCGCTGCAGGACGCCATGGCCATCATTGCCAGCGAGACCTACACCGCCACCAGCGCACCGATCCAGTACGCTGCCATCGCCGCCTTCGACGGCGGCGACGACATGGACGAGTATCTGACGCAGTCACGCCGGGTGCTGAAAGTGGTGGGCGAATACATGCACCGCCGCCTCACGGAGATGGGCGCGGTGGTACAGAAACCGGAGGGGGCCTTCTACTTGTTCCCGGACTTCAACAGCTTCCGCGACGCGCTGGCCAACAAGGACATCAAGACCAGCCAGGCCCTCTGCCAGGCCCTGCTGGAAAACACCGGGGTGGCCATACTGCCGGCCAGTGATTTCGGGTTTGTGCCGGATCACCTGGCGGCGCGGCTGGCGTTCGTGGATTTCGACGGCGCCGGCTCGCTGAAACTGGCTGCCGGTGATTACGCCGGGCAGGCACTGGACGACAACTTCGTCAAACAGGCCTGCCCACGCCTAGTGCTGGCCATGGACAAGATGGAGCAGTGGCTGAACAGCCTGTAAGCCCGTCGTGGTAGACTGGCGCCCTCTCTCTTCTCCAGAGCCAGCCAAGGGGGCGCCATGTCAGACTCTTTATCGTTACGGGACATCACGGATTTCACCGAACAACTTGCACGAGAAGCCGGTAAGCTGATTCGTCACGAACGTGACCACAACACTCTGCGTACCGACTACAAACAGCAGACCGAGCTGGTTACCCATGCTGATGTGATGGCCGACGAATTCATCACCGCCGCTATTCGCAAACGTTTCCCTGACCACCGTATCCTATCCGAAGAAACCGCGCCGGACCTGAGTCAGGCAGAGGAGCTGGACACCCCCTTGTGGATCATCGACCCCATCGACGGCACGGTAAACTATGCCTATGGCCACCCGCAGGTGGCGGTGTCGATCGCCTACGCCGAGAAAGGCTGCGTCCAGGTGGGCGTGGTGCACGCGCCATTTACTGGCGAAACCTTCCGCGCCACCAAAGGTGACGGCGCCACCCTCAACGGCGAGCCCATCCAGCACAGCGACGCCATAGTGCCTCGGGATTCGCTCTTCGCCACCGGTTTCCCCTACACCAAAGACAGCCTGGAACCGCTGATCCGGCGTCTGGACGCCATGATCCACCAGTGCCGTGATCTGCGCCGCATCGGCTCCGCCGCCCTCGATATTTGCTGGGTGGCCTGCGGCCGGCTGGACATCTACTACGAAAACGTCAGCCCCTGGGATTTTGCCGCCGCCCGGCTTATCGCCCTGGAAGCTGGCGCCACCGCCGGTCACTTCGGCGATGTGCCCGACGGCTATCCGGCCGACCTGTACGGTCGGGACATTCTGATTTCCGCTCCGGCGGTATGGGAGCCAGTGCGCAGGATTCTTCGCTCTGCTTCGGGGTATGACTGAAGCTCAGCCCCAGACGCCCTCGGAAACCAACCCCCAATTTTCTTCAAAATCAGTGGTCGGCTTGCGGGAAAACGACGAGCGCACAAAGCGCTGAATCCGCCCTTCCAGGTAGACCAGCACGAAATCCGCGCCGCGATTGGCGCTGGTGCGGGGCCGCAGGCCCTGGCGGATTTCGCCTTCCTTGAGGATCTGACGGATCTGGGTTTCCAGGCGTTCGAAGAACTGGGACGCACGCTTGCGCAACGCCTCGTTTTCGCCCATCAGGGCGTCGCCGGTAAGCACGCAACAGAGGCCCGGATTGCGCTCGGCGAACACCAGCACCAGATTGACCAGCTGCTGCAGCCGCACGCGGGCGTCTCCCTGATCCTGCAGAATGACCTGACATCGACTGAACACCGCGTCGTCCGCGAAGTCGATCAGCGCCTCGAACATTTTGCGTTTGCTGGGGAAATGGCGGTACAGCGCCGCCTCGGTAACGCCTACGGATTTGGCCAACCCGGCGGTGGTGATGCGAGCGCCGGGATCGGCTTCCAGCAGCTCCACCAACGCGTGCAGGATGGCCTCCCGACGACTGGGTTTCGGATCGGTCATGACAGGACTTCAGCGCTCTGTATCGGAGTTATTATCGGGGCCGGTCTTTAACGCCGGCCCTCTCAGGTTTTTCAGCGATGTACCGGATTGTTCACTAAATCAGAAAAAAGTGCCATCAATGGGCGACGAGGCGCTGGCGTACAGCTTCTTCGGCATACGGCCGGCCAGATAGGCCTCGCGACCGGCTTCCACCCCCAACCGCATGGCATGGGCCATCTTGATGGGATCCCGGGCCTGGGCGATGGCGGTGTTCATCAGTACGCCGTCACACCCCAGTTCCATAGCGATGGTGGCGTCCGATGCGGTGCCCACCCCGGCATCTACCAGCACCGGCACCCTGGCGTTTTCCACAATCAGCCGAATGTTGTAGCGGTTCTGGATGCCCAGACCGGAGCCGATAGGCGCACCCAGTGGCATGATGGCGATACAGCCCATGTCTTCCAGGCGCTTGGCCAGCAGCGGGTCGTCGGAGCAATACACCATCACCTTGAAACCGTCTTTGATGAGTTCTTCGGCGGCCACCAGCGTTTCGGTCATGTTCGGGTAAAGGGTTTTCTCCTCGCCCAGAACCTCCAGTTTCACCAGATCGTGGCCGTCCAGCAGCTCACGGGCCAGCTTGCAGGTGCGCACGGCGTCTTTGGCGGTGTAGCAGCCGGCGGTGTTGGGCAGAATGGTGTAGGTGTCCGGGGAGATCACATCGAGCAGGTTGGGCTCGTCCGGGTTCTGACCGAGGTTGGTGCGCCGCACCGCTACGGTGACAATTTCCGCGCCGCTGGCCTCGATGGCGTGGCCGGTTTCCATCAGGTCACGATATTTGCCGGTACCCACCAGCAGGCGTGACTGATACACACGGCCTGCGAGTTCAAGTGGCTTGTCTTCCGGGAGCTGGATTGTCGCTTGTTCGCTCATAACCTTCCTGAGACTGAATGGAGTGATGAATAGGGTGGTGTCGGCCGGGCGGACCGACTCGGGGCGGCGTCAGCCGCCACCGATGGCATGGACCACTTCAACCCGGTCG
Source organism: Marinobacter sp. M-5 (assembly GCF_032911545.1). Lineage (NCBI taxonomy): Bacteria > Pseudomonadati > Pseudomonadota > Gammaproteobacteria > Pseudomonadales > Marinobacteraceae > Marinobacter > Marinobacter sp. M-5. The sequence goes on along the minus strand of NZ_JAWJEK010000001.1, from coordinate 202,730 downwards.
CCGTCGTTCAGGCGGAAGTCCGGATGCTGGCTGCGGGGCACAATGTCTTCGTTGACCTCTACCGCCAGTCGTTTGCCTGTCAGCGCCATATGTTCTATCAGATCGGCGAGGGTTGCCTGAGCGGGCAGCTCCACACCATCGCCATTTACTTGCACCTGCATGTTTACCTCTGTGCGTTGTCTAATCAGCGCGCGGGCACTTCAGGCCAGCCGCCAGAACCAGGGCCCAGCCCACCATGAAGCAGACACCGCCGATCGGAGTGATCGGTCCGATCCAGCGCAGCTCGGTCAGCACCAGCAGGTAAAGGCTACCACTGAACATCAGGATACCGGCGAGGAAAAAACCGGCGGCCAGCTTCAGCAACCGGCGGTGTAAACCGAACCCGGCCAGCAGGGCAATCAGAATCAGGCCGATGGCATGATATACCTGATAGGTGACGGCGGTCTGGAAAACTTCAAGGGCCCGCGCGCTTACCACTGACCGCAAGCCGTGGGCACCGAAGGCGCCCGCCATCACCGCCAGCATTGCAAAAAAGGCGCCGAGCACCAACGGAGCGCGCAACACCTCTACGTTATTAACAGTCACAGTGGATCTTTTCTCCGCTGTCGAGATTCATCATTGTCAACGCCCCACCCCAGACACAGCCGGTATCCAGCCCGATAAAACGGTCACTGCCGGTGTTGCCCTCCAATGACGCCCAGTGCCCGAAGATCACACGAACGTCATCGCTGCGAGGGTATTCAAACCAGGGGGCAAAGCCGGCGGGTGCGCTGTCGGCCGACTCCTTGGTGGTCAGTTCCAGGCGGCCATCCTCGGCGATAAAACGCATGCGGGTAAAGTAATTGGTGATCACCCGCCAGCGCTCCATACCGGTGAGCCCAGGCGCCCAACGCTCCGGCTGGTTGCCGTACATGTGTGTAAAGTATTCCTGTGCCCGGTCATCGGCAATGACCGCCTCCACCTCGCCGGCATTGGCCAGTGCCTGCTCGACGCTCCACACGTGAGGCAGCCCGGCATGGGCCATCAGCAGGCGACGACCGGGGTCATAGACACAGAGCTTCTGCTGACGCAGCCAGGCCACCAGCCGGTCATGATCCGGGGCGTCGAGTATACCCTCGAGGGTATCCTTCCGGCGGGTCTGGTGTCCGCCCAGCGCGACTGCCAGCAGGTGCAGGTCGTGGTTGCCGAGCACCACCTCGGCCGAACTGCCAAGGCTCTCGATATAGCGCAGCGTTTCCAGGGACGATGGCCCACGGTTGATCAGATCGCCCGCCACCCAGAGTCGATCCCGGGAGGGCGAGAAATCCACTCTGGCGAGTACCTCCCGCAGGCGGTCGTAGCAGCCCTGAATATCGCCGATGGCGTACTCAGCCATGGTCATCTCCGCTGGCCGCAGCGCTGCTGGACTTGCGATCCACCAGGCTGTCGGCGATTGCCACGTAATCCGCCAGTGACAGGTTCTCCGGACGCAGACCGTCATTGATACCCAGGTGCTGCAACTGTTCCACGGTGACCAGCCCGGCCAGGGCCTTGCGCAGGGTTTTGCGGCGGGCGTTGAACGCTGTGCGTACCACCGCCTGCAAGGTCTCGAGGTCCTTTGCCGGGTGCGGCAGGGTCTGGTGGGGCACCAGCCGGACAATGGCGGAATCCACTTTCGGTGCCGGCCGGAACGCGCCCGGACCCACCTCGAACAACGGCTGAACCTTGCAGAAGTACTGGGTCATGATACCCAGGCGACCGTAGTTGTTGTCACCCGGCACCGCGCCCATGCGCTGCACCACTTCTTTCTGCAACATGAAATGCATGTCCTGCACCACCCCGGCCTGGCTCAGCAGGTGGAAAATCAGGGGCGTGGAAATGTTGTAGGGCAAGTTACCGATAATGCGCAGCGGTTTGTCCGACACCAGTTGGCGGAAATCAAACTTCAGCGCGTCCGCCTCGTGGATGCGGAATTCCGGGTAGTTGAAGAATTTGGTGCGCAGCACCGGAATGAGGTCACGGTCCAGTTCCACCACCTGCAGGGCCGGGTTGACCGCGAGAATTTCTTCGGTGATGGCGCCAAGGCCCGGACCAATTTCGACGATGGTGTCGTCGGCTTTCGGATGGATCGCACGCACAATGCGCTCGATCACGCCGGGGTCCTGGAGGAAATTCTGACCGAAGCGTTTTCTGGCCTGGTGGCCGGGTTTGTTGCTCACTCTGACTCTCTCTTGTGTCGGGCCATCTGCTCACCCACCCGAATGGCGGTATGCAGGCTGCCAGCGTCCGCCTTACCGGTGCCGGCGAGATCCAGGGCCGTACCATGGTCCACCGAAGTACGCACAATCGGCAGCCCGAGGGTAACGTTCACGGCGCGACCGAAACCCTGGAATTTCAGCACCGGCAAGCCCTGATCGTGGTACATGGCGAGCACAGCATCGGCGTTGTCCAGCCAGTGAGGCGTAAACAGGGTGTCTGCTGGCAGTGGGCCGGTCAGGGTGATGCCCTCGCTCCGGAGAACGTCCAGTGCCGGCTCGATCACCTCCAGCTCTTCCCGACCCAGATGCCCGCCTTCACCCGCGTGAGGGTTGAGGCCCGCCACCAGAATGCGCGGATTCGCGAGTCCGAAGTAGGTCTGCAGATCCTGGTTGAGAATGCGGGCGACCTGCATCAGCCGCTGGGGCGTGATGGCGGCGGACACGTCCTTCAGCGGAAGGTGAGTGGTCACCAGCGCCACCCGCAGTTCCTCGGTGGCCAGCATCATCACCACACGCTCGACACCACACAACGCCTGAAGAAATTCGGTGTGGCCGCTGAAGGCAATGCCGGCGTCGTTGATCACGCCCTTGTGCACCGGGGCAGTGACCATGCCGTCAAAAAGCCCGTCGAGGCAGCCCTGTGCGGCAATGCGCAGAGTGTCGAGCACATACGGGCTGTTACCGGCATCGAGTTGCCCGGCAACGGTGTTCACCACACCGTCCACGTTGTAAACCGACAGCTGCCCGGGCGCCGTGACTGCCTGTTCTCCGGGCTGCCACGGCATGAACATCACATCCATGCCCAGCTGCCGGGAGCGGGCTGCCAACAGGGCCTGACTGGCTACCACCACAATACCGGTTGTTCGCGCCTCCAGCGCCAGCTGCAGGCACAGTTCGGGGCCGATGCCCGCAGGCTCACCGGCCGTCAGGGCCAGGGTGACCGTATCGGTCATGATGTTCCGGCGTCCTCGTTGTTGTCCGCGTATTCACCCTTGAATTCCACAAAGGCCTCGGCGCGGATCTCACGCAACCAGTTCTGCAGCTCGGTGTCGAACTTGCGGCGGTAGATGGCCTGGCGCGCCTCGGATTCCCGGACCTCGCCGCTGATGTCTTTCTGGCGGCGCTCCTGCACTTCCAGAATGTGCCAGCCGAACTGGGAGCGGAAGGGGCCTTTCAACTCGCCCACGCGGGCTTCCTGCATGGCCTGCTCAAATTCCGGCACCATCTGACCCGGGCTGACCCAGCCGAGGTTGCCACCATCGGAGCCCGAGACCGGATCGTCCGAGTATTCTTTTGCAATGGCGGCAAAATTACCGCCGTCACGAATTTCTGCAGTCAGATCACGAATGGTGGCTTCAGCGTCGGCATCCGACACGGTTTCGGTCGCGCGGATGAGGATGTGGCGAACCCGGGATTGCTCAATAACCTGTTCACCGTCGCCGCCGCGACGGTCCTGCACCATCACCAGGTGAAAGCCGCTGTTGTTGCCCAAAACCTCGGACGGCACACCGGGCTCCAGGTCGGGCACCACCGATTCCAGCAACGACGGCAGCTGACTGCGACTACGCCATCCCATATCGCCCCCTTCAAGGGCATTGGCGGCATCGGACTCGGCAACCGCCACCTCGCGGAAATCCCGGCCCGCCGCAATCTCGGCGCGCAGGCGCTCGGCTTTTTCCCGGGCAGCGGCAACCGAGGCGTCGTCACTGGGGTTGGCCACTTCGACGTAGATGTAGGACAACCGATATTCCTCATTGCTCGGTTCCCGGGACGCCAACGCCTGCAGGTAATTCTCAACTTCGCGGTCAGTGACCCGCACGCGGTTTCCGACCTGACGCTGCTGCACCCGGCTGGCCAGCATCTCGTTACGGATCTGCTCGCGAGCCTCGCGGTAACTGACGCCCTCGGCCACCAACTCTTTCTCAAATTGCTCGAGGCTCAGATTGTTTCGCCGGGCAATGCCTGCCATGGTCTCATTCAGCTCGTTGTCGCTGATGCGCATGCCTGCGCGATCGGCCATCTGCAGCTGGATCGACTCGGTAATCAGCTGCTCTAGCACGCGCTCTTCCAGAATCTCCCGGGGCGGCAGACCGGTGCCCTGGGACTGAAGCCGGCCCACAATGCTGCCAATCCGGTTCTCCAGCTCGGTCTGCAGAATAACGTCGTCATCCACAATGGCCACCACCCGGTCCAGCGGCTGGCGTTCGGCCTGCACCATCGAGGCCATCATCGCGGCCATCAGGACCAGGAATGTTCTTGCACACTGGCGAAGGTTCGCCTTCATAGTCACCTCTGATAGATCAACATTCGTTCTGCGGAACACCGGCAGCACCGGCTCAGTCATAGCCGCTCGTCGCGCCACCAAAACGGCGGCGTTCCCGCTCATCAAATCCGTATATGGCTTCGGAAATCCGGTCCGAAGAGCCGCCACTGCCACCCAGCCCCTTGAGCTGGATCTGGAACAGCACACGGCTTTCGAGTTCCTGATCGTCGGTCAGGGCGTTCTGATGAACCACCTGAACGCTCCAGCAACAGTTATTGTATTCGATGCCGGCCAGGGAGCCGACGGTACGATCCAGCTGTGAATCCCATACCCAGCGTCCGATCAGACTAACACGGTCTGTGACAGGAAAAACTGCCCCGATATCCGACTGTTCCAGTTCATTACGGCTATAGGTGTGGCCGAGCGTGGCCAGGTAGCGGTAATTCTCGGAGTGGAAGATCAGCTGACTGCGGCCTTCCTCGGTTTGCTGGGTGTCCGGGTCCCACAGCCCGGAACTGCGGATTTCAAGATTTTCCAGAGGTCGCAACAGCACCTCACCGGCCAGCGGCGAGTCGCTGCGATCGTCGGCGCCCACCCCCATCAGGGTTACCTCGCGGTCATCGTAGTAGTGGACCTGGCCAATGCTGAAGCGCGCGCGCTCGGCACCGGTGAGCAGATCGTTGAACCGGCTCGTCAGGGCCACCGTCAGCTGATTGGCATCGCCGACCCGGTCACCACCGGTGAAGCGGTTACGGCGGAACAGCTGATCAAAGCTGAACGACCGCAGCGCTGAATCGAAATCCGGAATGTCTTCCTGGTCAGCGTCGGCATCGGCCCAGGCGTAGTAGAGTCGCGGTTCCAGTGTCTGGTTATAGGGGATGTCGAACAGCGTTGCCTGACGGTCGAAATACAATCCGGAATCCCACTCGAACACCGGCACCGAGCGATCAAACCCGGCGCTGCCCAGGTCATAGTCCTCAAGTTCGTAGCGGGTGTAATCCAGGCTGACCGACGGGCGGGCAAAGCCCCACAGCGCGCGCATCGGCAGCGCCACTTCCGGGATAGCCCGCAAGCGCTGACCGTTGGCACGGTCAAGTCCGGTCAGCTCGGCATTATCACGATAGAAATAGGTGTACTGGCTTTCCAGATTGGCCTCCACCGGCCCCAGATCGGTGGTCATGCCATAGATGACCTCCGGTAACTGGGCGTAGGGACGATTACGTTCCGCGATGCGGTCGGTGATGGTCTGGTAGCCGTTCAGATAGGCCTCGAAGTACTGGGACGAATCCTGATAACGGGTGCCGCCGCGACGCTGCAAATGGGTGGCCCGATCGATTTCCAGCGTCTGGTTCAGATCACTGAGGTAATCGTCATCGCTGACCACCGAATAATCACCGTAGGCCGACCAGCCACCACCGAACCCTGCACGGGTGGTGAAGTCCAGCGCCCAGCGCTCACCGTCTTCCCCGGGGAATTCGTTCTGGTACTCCAGGTCGTTACTGATGTAACCGAGCTGCAATACCGACTCGCCCCAACGGCTCAGATAGCGGCCTTCCGCCTCGTTAAACAATCCGCGACCGTGAATGTACTGGGGCGTCAGAGTGGCGTCGTAGTGGGGCGCCAGATTCAGATAATACGGCAGCGAGAGAAACGCGCCACTGCCGGCATTGGAGGTGCCGAAAGAGGGATAGAGAAACCCGGTCTTGCGGCGATCGTCAATGGGAAAGCTGGCGTAGGGCCAGTAGAACACCGGTACGTCCTTGACCTGCAATCGGACGTGCCTGGCGGTGCCAAAGCCCTCGCCCTGATCCAGATGAATGTCCGACGCCACGATGGACCAGTCGTTCTGACCCGGCGCACAGGTGGTAAGTGACCCCTCACTGATCAGCACCTGATCCTCGGCAATCCGCGACAGCCGGCCGGCAGAGCCACGCATTTCCGCATCATGAAGCAGGAAGGTGGCGGTGTTGATGTCGAATCGCCCGCTGTTCACGTCGTAATCCGCCTGCTCACCGGTCAACAGAAAGGCCTCGCCCCGACTGACCAGTGGCCCGTCAACCGCCACCCTGCCGCCCACCTGATCGTAGCGCGCCTCGGAACCGGTTACGGTGAACCGGCCCTGGCGCATCCGCACGTCACCCTGCAGGAAAAGTTCCGAATCCAGCTCATAGCGGGCGCTCAGGCCGCTGGCTTCCAGAGGCTGATCCGCGTCCGGCGTGCCACCGAACAGGCCACCACGGCTGCCTCCATCCACCACCGGCATGGACATCTCCGATGGCAGATAACCACCGTCGCAGAACGCCGGCAAGGTGTTGCGTACCGACTCCGGCAATTCCGAGCGTGGCCGCCAGTCCATCTCGGCGGCGGTGGGCGCGTCTTGCGCGACCACAACAGACGCGGGCCACCATGACAAAGACAGAGTGAGCACGACACCCGTCCGCCACCCGGGCACCCGGGACCGTCTCCGTGGGCACCACAACCGGTTAGCCGGTGACTGCAGGTTCCTTACTGGCGCTGGCACGGTGATCGGGTTCCTGTGGCAATGACTTTCGGGTTCAGAGAATTGAACAGCGGCCTAGTTTACACGGCACCTTCTACCTTGTTAACGGAAACTCGGTACCTTGTGAACGGAAACCCCAGTTTGCTGCGAAACCGATTTACCCTCTCCATGGGGATCTGCTAACTTTCTGGTCTATCAGCCCACACGCAACATTCATTCGCTCAGGATAGCCAGCCGTTCCATGGATACCCGCCTGCAGACACTGACCCAGTGGGTCCGACAGTTTCCCGGTCTTGAACAGGCCGAACCCGCAGCGGTCTCCGGTGACGCCAGCTTCCGACGTTATTTCCGGGTCACGAACGCGGAGCACACGCCCTTTATCGTGATGGACGCCCCGCCCGCCCATGAGGACTGCCGCCCCTTCGTCGCCATCGCCCGACACTGGCACCGCCAGGGCGTGGCTGTGCCGGAGGTGATAGGCGATGACCTGACGCAGGGTTTTTTGCTGCTCGAGGATTTCGGTGATCGCCTGATGCTGGGCGAACTGTCGCCCCGGTCCGCAGAGACGCTCTACCGCGGCGCTCTGACGGAGCTGTTGCGCATCCAACAGGTCAATGAAACACCGGACTACCCGTTACCGCCCTACGACACCGCCTTGCTGGACCGGGAAATGGCTCTGTTTCCGGACTGGCTGTTGACCAAAAAACTGGGGCTGACGCTGTCCAACGGCGAGCAGGCCATGCTGGACACCGCGTTCGCGTATCTGCGCGAGAGCGCCCTGGCACAACCGGAAGTCACCGTGCATCGGGATTACCATTCCCGCAACCTGCTGGTCCGCGACACCACAGAGCGTCCCGGCGTGATCGATTTCCAGGATGCAGTGCGTGGCCCGGTGACCTACGACCTGGTCTCGCTGCTGAAGGACTGTTATGTCCGCTGGCCAGACGCCGACGTCAGCCGGTGGGTCGAGCATTACCGGCAGCTCAGCGCCGAAGCCGGCCTGCACAACGCCGACCCCGACACGTTCCGCCAATGGTTTGAACTGATGGGGATGCAGCGCCACCTGAAAGCCGCGGGAATCTTTGCACGACTGTCCCTGCGCGACGGTAAAGACGGCTATCTGGCGGACATACCACGCACGGTGCGCTACCTGATTGAGGCCAGTGGCCGGCAGGGTGCGCTGCGGCACCTGTACGAATGGTTGTCAGACACGGTGATGCCGGAAATCGAGCGGCTGATCGGGCCGGCAACCCGGGGCGACGCCCCTTGAAAGCGATGATTCTGGCCGCCGGCAAAGGTGAGCGCATGCGCCCGCTCACACTCACCACGCCGAAACCCTTGCTGGAGGCCGGTGGCAAGCCCCTGGTTGTCCACCACCTGGAGCGCTTGCGGCAGGCCGGCGTGACTCATGTGGTCATCAATCATGCCTGGCTCGGCGAGCAGATCGAACGAGCCCTCGGGGATGGCACGGACTATGGCCTGCACATCGAATATTCCCGGGAAGGCACGCCACTGGAGACCGCCGGCGGCATTCTCAAGGCCCTGCCCCTGTTAACGGACGCTCAGGACGACTGGTTTCTGGTCATCAACGGTGACATCTGGTGCGATCTCGATCTGGCCGAACTGGCACCGCCGGAGGCGTCCGACGCGCTGCTGGTGCTGACCAGCAACCCCGATCACAACCCAGCGGGCGACTTCCACCTCGGCGACGACGGCCTGGTCGCCGCCGAAGGCCCGAACAAACTGACCTTCAGTGGCATCAGCCTGCTGCACCGCCGGCTGTTCGAAGGCCACGCGCCCGGCCACGGTAAACTGGCCCCTATCCTGCGCGCAGCCATGGCCCGCCACCGGGTCAGAGGCATCGCACACCGCGGACACTGGATGGACATAGGCACACCGGAAAGGTTGCAGCAACTGGACCAGTGGTTGCGCGGAGGCCGGGGCTGAACCGATGGCAACCAACACCCGCGACACCACATTGCCGGCCCGCATCGAGGCTGAATTTTCGGACCTGCTGCAGGAACTGAGCGCCTGCGGCCACCAGGCCAACGAACTGATTCTGCGCACCAGCCTACCCCACTGGTGCCGCCGCAGCCTGTTCTTCTTCCTGGGTTACATTGCCAAATCGGAAGGCCGGGTGACCGAGGCCGACATCGGGTTTGCCGAAGCCATGATGAAAACCCTCAAACTGTCGATGCGCCAGCGCCGCAAGGCCATCCACTGGTTCCAGAAGGGCAAGAATGCGGAGAACATGCCGACCCTGAAGGCCCTGGGCCTGAAGCTGACCCACTACCTGTGGCCGTCACCGGCCCTGCGAGTCGCCATCTGCCTGTGCCATGCCGCCCAGCTCCAGGGTCGGCCCGCAAAGCCCCGGCGCTATCGCTGCGAGGACGCCATTGACCAGATCGGACTGCCTATCCGTGTCAGTGACGACATACTGGAAAGCTATGCCTCCAAGGTGTGGATCACTCAGCCGGAAAGCCGGCCGCCACCCAGCAGTTACGAGCAGGCCTGCCAGCTGCTCGGGGTAACCCGGCGCGAGTCCTTTGATGCAATCAAGCGGGCTTACCGCAAAAAAGTGTCGGAATCCCATCCGGACAAGCTGGCGCAGCAAACCCTCAACGCCGCGGAGCGTGCCCGCGCCAAGGACCGTCTGCTGCGTTACCAGCAGGCGTGGGAACTGATCAAGCGCCACCACAACTGAGGCCGCCCCGGGCAAGCTTACTCTGAGGTTAGCCATGACCGGATGCGTCCGGCCAGGGCATCCGCGTCGCGGGCCCCGGCCGGTGACGGGACCGCAACCGGCTGTGCCCGATAGTCACTCATCCCGGCCTTCTTCAGCTGGACCGCCCACGCGCGGGCAGTTGTGCCTGCGGCGTCCTCACGAGCACTGTACAGATGTAGCAGCGCCAGGGAGTCCGCCCCGGCCAGCAGTTCGATCAGCCCTGGCTCATCTCGGGGATAGAACCGCGGCGTCACCCACACCTGCTCGCCAGCATTGCCTTCGCGGGCATAGCGCGCCAGATGGATCGCCGCGGCACCGACACTGACCAGCACCACGCGATCGTAGCCACGTTTCCTCAGGTTCGCAGACGCCGCCGCCAGCATTGCCTGCACCCGCTTCCGGTAATCGCTCTCCAGATCCTCCCGCTCGCCTTCATCCATCACATCGATCATCACGGACTCCGCATCTTCACCGGCATCCTGCACGGCCGAGGCCTCGGCCGGGTCAGCGTTGGCCTCGTTCCAGGCCTGCTGAAGTTCGTAGGGCGGTGCCTCCAGACCCAGCGTCATACCAGCCCAGCCGCGTGAGGAGAGCCGCTTGCCCAGCCCTGCGAGCAGCTCAGAGGCCGCCGAATGCCCTTCATCCGCCAGCATCAACAGAGCGCCCTCGACCGGCAGACGCTGCTCGGGCTCGAACAGCGCCAGCGCTGTATCATCGCCCTCCAGATCCAGCCAGACCGCATCATCCGGACGCTGGGCGGCAATCACCGCCGAGCCCAGACCGGACGAGATCATGACGCGCTGCCGCTCAGGCGGCGGCGCTTCCCCGGCGTTCTCGTCCTGCGCCAGCACAGCGCCTGCAACGCCCCAGGCCACCATCATCCACACCAGAATCCCTAACCTCTTGCTACACCAATTGCTCACAGGCTCTTACTCTTTCAATGCGAAAAACCATCGCCAAACTGTTAGACTTGCAGCCTACCGGATTTGCGCAGCCCACGCCGCCCGGCACACCATCTTCAACGTATCTGACACTGTATCCGAGAATGCACCAGAGCACGCATTACAGAGTTCACCAGAGAGAGCCGTCATGAACCCGTACCTGATCGCACCATCCATCCTGTCCGCCGACTTTGCCCGCCTGGGCGAGGAAGTCGATAACGTGCTGGCTGCCGGCGCCGATGTTGTACATTTTGATGTCATGGACAACCACTACGTGCCCAACCTCACCATTGGACCCATGGTGTGTGAAGCGCTGCGCAAGCACGGCGTCACCGCGCCCATCGACGTGCACCTGATGGTTTCACCGGTGGACGACCTGATCCGCATGTTCATCGACGCCGGTGCCAGCTACATCACCTTTCACCCGGAAGCGTCCAATCACATCGACCGCTCGCTGCAACTGATTCGTGAAGGTGGTTGCCAGGCCGGCCTGGTGTTCAATCCGGCCACGCCACTGCATTACATGGACCATGTCATGGACAAACTCGACATGGTGCTGCTGATGTCGGTGAACCCGGGCTTCGGCGGCCAGAAATTCATTCCCGGCACCCTCGATAAGCTGCGGGAAGCGCGCAAGCGCATTGACGCCAGCAACTACAACATCCGCCTGGAAATCGACGGCGGCGTCAAAACCGACAACATTCGCGAGATCGCCGAAGCCGGCGCCGACACCTTCGTGGCCGGCTCCGCCATCTTCAACACCGACGATTACAAGGCCACCATCGACGCCATGCGCGACGAGCTGGAACAGGCCCGCAAGGTCATCAGCCAATGAGTCTGGCGGGCCTGTTCAGTGCGCGCTGGCCCGGCGTTGCCTTGTTCGATCTTGATGGCACCCTGGTGGACAGCGCACCGGATCTGGCGGCAGCGATCGACCAGATGCTGGAGCACCTGGGCCGCTCCCCGGCCGGGATTGACCGGGTAAGGCAGTGGGTCGGCAATGGCGCCAGTGTTCTGGTGCGCCGGGCGCTGGCCGGGCAGGTGGACTGGGAACCGGCGCGACCGAAAGACGACGCCCTGTTCAAGGACGCCCTGGCGATCTTCTATCACGCCTACGGCTCACTTAACGGACAGCACTCGGTGGTCTACGCCGGTGTCGAGGCCTGCCTTACGCATCTGAAGAATCAGGGTTGCCGGCTGGGTATTGTGACCAACAAGCCGGCACAGTTCGTGGCGCCGCTGCTGGAACAGCTGGGGCTGGCGCACTGGTTCGAGTTGTGTGTCGGCGGTGACACCCTGCCGGTAAAGAAGCCGGACCCGACGCCCCTGCTTCATGCCATGGAATCGCTGGGCGGAACCCGCGGCACCACGGTGATGGTGGGCGATTCGGCGGCCGACATAAACGCGGCCCTGGCCGCCGGCATACCCTGCGTGGCGGTTCGTTACGGCTACAACTACGGCCCCGCCGTGGATACCCTCGGCGCCGACGCGGTTGTTGATTCGCTGGCCGAGCTTTTGTAATCTCACAAGGAACTGACATTGAGCCTTTCTTTACGGGGGATTCCTGCCGTGCAGGGACTGAATCTGATGGCAGCGCGAGGCATCCTGACGACCCGCGCAACACGATGGTGGCGATGGCGCGCCGGCTGAGAATGCCCGGCGGCTGACGGACCCGCGTCTGTCGAGACCGCAGCACCTGATGAGAGCCCACGGCTTTCGTCCACAACGCAGATCAGATTTCAGGAAACCGTACCATGACACCCGAGCAATTCTCCGAGCTCGCCAGCGCCGGCTTTAACCGCATCCCCGTGTACCGCGAAGTGCTGGCCGACCTGGACACACCCTTGAGCACCTATCTCAAGCTGGCCAGTGGGCCCTACTCCTATCTGTTCGAATCCGTGCAGGGTGGAGAAAAATGGGGCCGTTATTCCATCATCGGCCTGCCCAGCCACGAAGTGCTGAAAGTGTTTGATCACCACGTGGAGATCAGCCGCGGCGGTGAGGTGGTAGAGGCCGAGGAAGTGGACGACCCGCTGGCCTTTGTGGAAGCCTACCAGAATCGCTTTCACGCCCCCGATCTGGACGAGTTGCCCCGCTTCAACGGCGGCCTGGTGGGTTACTTCGGTTACGACACCGTACGCTACATCGAGAAGCGCCTGCGCAAGAGCTGCCCGCCGGACCGCATCGGCACTCCGGACATTCTGTTGATGGTGTCCAACGAGATCGTGGTGTTCGACAACCTGCGGGGCAAGCTGCATCTGATTGTGCATGCGGATCCCGCCGTGGAGGGCGCCTTTGAGCAGGCCCAGGCCCGCATTGATGAACTCGAGAATCGCCTGCACCGGCAAACCGCCGACGCCCCCCGCACGCCGGACCACCTGCGCGGCACAACCGTAGACGAGAGCGACTTCATTTCCGGCTTCAGCCAGGACAAGTTCGAAGCTGCGGTGGACAAGATCAAGGGCTACGTGCTCGACGGTGACGTGATGCAGACCGTCATCTCACAGCGCATGTCGATCCCGTTCGAGGCACCGCCACTGAACCTGTACCGCTCGCTGCGAGTGCTGAACCCCTCACCGTACATGTACTTCCTGAACCTGGAAGACTTCCACATCGTTGGCTCGTCTCCGGAAATCCTGGCGCGGGTGGAAGACGAGGAAGTCACCGTGCGACCCATCGCCGGCACTCGCAAGCGCGGCGCCACCGATGCCGAGGACAAGGCACTGGAAGCGGAACTGCTGGCTGACCCGAAAGAGATTGCCGAGCACCTGATGCTGATCGACCTGGGCCGCAACGACGCCGGCCGGGTATCGGAAACCGGCACCGTCAAGCTGACCGACAAGATGATCGTGGAGCGCTACTCCCACGTGATGCACATTGTTTCCAACGTCACGGGCCGGCTGAAAGACAACACCAGCTGCCTGGACGTGCTGCGCGCTACCCTGCCCGCCGGCACTCTGAGCGGCGCGCCCAAGATTCGCGCCATGGAAATCATCGACGAGCTGGAACCGGTCAAGCGGGGGGTTTACGGCGGGGCCGTGGGCTACCTGTCCTTCAACGGCAACATGGACACCGCCATCGCCATCCGCACCGCGGTGATCAAGGACAACACCCTGCACATCCAGGCCGGTGCCGGCGTGGTGGCCGACTCCGTGCCCCGCCTCGAGTGGAAGGAAACCATGAACAAGGGCCGTGCGATTTTCCGTGCGGTGGCCATGACCTACAACGATTTCGACCACTGAGGCGGAGGATAAGATTATGTTGCTGATGATCGATAACTACGATTCCTTCACCTATAACGTGGTGCAGTATCTGGCAGAGCTGGGGGCGGATGTGCAGGTTTACCGCAACGATGAAATCACCGTTGCAGAGATCGAAGCCCTGAAGCCGGAACGGCTGGTGATTTCCCCCGGCCCCTGTACGCCCAATGAGGCCGGCATTTCCATGGACGCCATCCGCCACTTCGCCGGCAAACTGCCGATTCTGGGCATCTGTCTCGGCCACCAGGCCATCGGTCAGGTTTACGGCGGCGACATCATCCGCGCCGGGCGGGTGATGCATGGCAAGGTATCGCCGGTGTTCCACGAGGACAGCGGCGTGTTCCGCGGCCTCAGCAACCCGCTGCAGGCCACCCGTTACCACAGCCTGGTGATCGACAAGGCCACCCTGCCCGAGTGCCTGGAAGTGACGGCCTGGACCCGCAACGATGACGGCTCTATCGAGGAAATCATGGGCGTGCGCCACAAAACCCTGGCAATCGAGGGTGTGCAGTTCCATCCGGAGTCTATTATGACGGAACAGGGCCACGAGCTGCTGCGCAACTTTCTGAGAACACAATAAGAGGCCGACACATGGACATGAAAGAAGCTCTCAACCGCATTGCCTCCAACCTGGATCTGACCCGGGAGGAAATGAAGGACGTGATGCGCATCGTCATGAACGGCGAGGCCACTGACGCCCAGATCGGCGCGTTTCTCATGGGATTACGCCTGAAGAGCGAAACCATCGATGAAATCACCGGTGCCACCGAGGTCATGCGCGAGCTGGCCACCGGGGTCACCGTGAATGCCGAGCCGCTGGTGGACATCGTCGGTACCGGCGGCGACGGCGCTAATCTGTTTAACGTGTCTACAGCTGCATCGTTTGTAGTGGCCGCGGCTGGAGGTTTTGTGGCGAAACACGGCAACCGCGCAGTCTCTTCGAAAAGCGGCAGCGCCGATCTGCTGGAGAACCTCGGTATTAACCTGCAGATGACCCCGGAAGAGGTGGCCCGCTGCGTGGAACAGATCGGTGTCGGCTTCATGTTTGCACCGGCTCACCACAGCGCCATGAAACACGCCATCGGCCCCCGCAAGGAACTGGGCTGTCGCACGATTTTCAACATTCTCGGCCCCATGACCAACCCGGCGGGTGTGAAGCGCCAGCTGGTTGGCGTCTTCAACGCCGAACTGTGCCGGCCGATGGCGGAAGTACTGCATCGCCTCGGCGCGGAACACATCATGGTGGTGTGCGCGAAAGACGGCCTGGACGAAATCAGCCTGGCCAGCGCAACTCATGTGGCGGAACTGAAGAACGGCGAAGTGACTGAATACGACCTTACGCCGGAAGACGTCGGCATCAAGAGCCAGTCACTGGTCGGACTCACTGTGGATACCGCCGCGGATTCCTTGAGGCTGATCAAAGCGGCCTTCGGGCGGGGTCATGATGAAATGGCCGAAAAAGCACGGGATTTAATTGCGCTGAATGCAGGCGCTGCCATTTACGTTGCGGGCCTGGCAAAAAACCCGGCCGCTGGAGTTGAAATGGCACTGGATGCCATGGGCTCGGGCCTCGCAGCGGGCAAAATGTCTGAACTTGCTGACTTTTCCCAATGCTTTTGAGTTTCTCTTAACCGACGGCAATACCAAAGCTTGAAGGGCCTTGCCACCGGCCCAAACCACCGATTTCATTAGGCCGAAAATGAGCGACAGACACCTGGATAAAACCCCCACCATTCTGCGGAAAATCGTTGGCCGGAAGTGGGAAGAGATCGACGAGCGGAAGCCTCAGGTTTCAGTCTCAGACCAGAAAGCCATGGCTGGAGATCAGCCGCCAGCCAGGGGTTTCGCTGACGCCTTGCGCACGCGTATTGAGGCGAAAACGCCGGCGGTCATCGCCGAAATCAAGAAAGCTTCGCCCAGCAAAGGCATCCTGCGGGATCCGTTCGAGCCGGCAGTGATTGCCGAAAGCTACGAACAAGGCGGCGCAGCCTGCCTGTCAGTGCTCACTGACAGGGACTTTTTCCAGGGCCACGAAGATTACCTCGTTGCGGCCCGCAACGCCTGCAGCCTGCCCGTGATCCGCAAGGACTTCATGGTGGCGCCCTATCAGGTCTACGAAAGTCGGGCCCTCGGTGCCGACTGCATCCTGCTGATCGCCGCCTGCCTGACGCGGAACCAGATGCAGGAACTGGAGGGCATTGCCCACGAGATCGGCCTGGACGTGTTGGTAGAGGTCCACGATGGCGAGGAACTGGACGATGCGCTTACGCTGAAGACCCCGCTGGTGGGCATCAACAACCGTAACCTGCACACCTTCGATGTATCGCTGGACACCACCTTCGATCTGCACCAGCGGATTGCGGCGGACCGCCTGACGATTACCGAGAGCGGCATCATGACCCGAAGCGACGTGGAGGCCATGACCGATCGGGGCATTTTCGGCTTCCTGGTGGGCGAGTCGTTCATGCGGGCGCCCGACCCCGGTGAGAAATTGCAGGAACTGTTCGGCTGACGAGACTCCCATGGATGTAACGGACGGCAAGGAGTCCCCCAATCCGATACTCACCGGCCCCCACTGGCCGGTGTTTTTCCATTATGCCCTGCCCTCGGTGGCGGGGTTGCTGGCGCTGACCACCGCCAATATTGTCGACGGCATTTTTATCGGCAACTTTGCCGGTGCCGATGCCCTGGCGGCGTTGAATCTGCTGATTCCCTACTTCACCTTCCTCTTCGGGGTGGCCCTGGCGTTGGCCATCGGTGGCACGGTGCGGGCGGGCAAATACCTGGGTGAGGGCAAACCCGAGGCGGCGTCGGCGGTCTTCAGCAAGTGCCTGATCGCCACCTTTACCCTGGCGCTGGCGGCCACCGGGCTGTGCGTGGTGTTCCACGAGTCGCTGTATCGCCTGCTCGGTGCCTCACCGGAGCTCTATCCGCTGATGTCCGAGTATTTCCTGGTGATTATCTGGGTCATGGTGGTGCAGCTGGTGGCGATGGTGCTGTATTACTTCATCCGTGTGGATGGCCTGCCGGCGCTCGCCACCACCGCCCTGGTGCTCGGGGCCGGCGCCAACATCCTGCTCGATGCCCTGCTGGTCGGTTATCTGGACTACGGCCTTCAGGGCGCCGCGGTCGCCACTGGCCTCGCCCAGCTGCTGCAACTTGGGGTACTGCTGGTGTACGCGTTCAAGCCCCGGCGCCAGTTGCAGTTCCGGTTGCGCCAGCGGCAATGGCAAGAAGTGGTGAGCGCCTTCACCAACGGTGTATCAGAGTGGATCAACGAGTTGTCGGTGGGGCTGGTGATGCTGCTGATCAACTGGCTACTGATGTCCAGCCAGGGGGTGACCGGTGTGGCCGCCTTCACCGTGGTCAATTACCTGATTTTTCTGAGCCTGATGGTGTTTTACGGCATTTCCGACGCCATGCACGTGCTGGTCAGCCACAATCTGGGGGCGGGTAACGCCGAGCGCATCCGCCAGTTCATGGCCTGCGGCGCCACGGTGATCCTCGGGCTGGGGGTTACCCTGGTGCTGTTGGTCTGGCTGCAGGGTTCCGGGCTGATCCGCCTGTTTCTCGACACCACGGAGGACGTCGCCACGGCGCAGCTGGCGGACCGCTTCCTGACCATCCTCTGGCCGCTGTTTCTGATCAACGGGCTGAACGTGTTGCTGTCGGTCTACCTGACCGCCATGCACCAGCCCCTGCCCTCCGCGATGGTCGCGCTGTCCCGCAGTCTGATACTGCCGGCCCTGCTGCTGGTACTGATCCATCAGTTCGCCCCCCACTGGCCGCTGCTGGCGGCATTACCCATAGCCGAATGGCTGACCTTCGGACTTGCCCTGACGCTGTTCCTGCGTTTCCGTCCCGATCGGTTGATCACCCGGGCACAACCGGCCGTTCAAATGTAAAATTTGTAAAACCGATTTTAATGCGGATAATTCTCATTTAGTTTTACCCCAAACCATCATCACGGGGTATCTTCATGGGACCGTCGGCCAGAGCCATTGCCGAACACGCCAGTTTCCGCGCGTTTCTGCACTGCTATCTGCAGGAAGTGGACAGCGGGCAGTGGTACCATCCCGCCGACTGGGCCGATGATCCCGCCGGCCACTACCAGGGAAGCCATGTCTGCCTGCTGGCCCTGAACACCCAGCGCGCGAGACTGGCGGTGGACGTGGTGTACTTTTCCATGGCCGGCCGCCATCGCTTTGGTCAGATCCGACTCTGGAACGCCGGTCGACTCAGCTGGAGCACGCTGGAACCGGAACGGGCCATGTTCATGCTGGTGCGTGAGCTGTACGCACTGATTGGCGGCATGGTGCCGGAGTTATGCCGGTCACGGGAGCTGGAGCTACTGTATCGACTGGCGGACAGCTATCAGGTGATGGCGCGCTACGTCGGCGCCCGCCGTAGCGACCCCCGCCTGCGTTCGGACCATTTCATCGACGGTGAGCAATCCCTGCTGTTCGGCCACACCACCCACCCCACGCCCAAGAGCCGACAGGGCCTGGCAGAGTGGCAACACGCCAGCTACGCACCGGAACTGGCGGGCCGTTTCCAGCTCCAGTTTTTTTCCGTGCACCGGAATTTGGTGATCCAGGCTGGGCACGGCAACCTCAGCGCCACGGCCATGGTGGAGGCTACCGCTGCCTGTGGCCAGGCCCCGCTGAAGCTAGCCGAGGATCAGGTTCTGGTGCCGGCTCACCCGCTGCAGGCGCAGTGGCTGCTGTGCCAACCAGCCATCATGGCCGCCATCGCCAATGGCGATATTCAACCTTTGGGCCCGCTGGGGCCGTCGTTCACCGCCACCTCGTCGGTTCGCACGCTGTACTGTGAGGACTGCGACTGGATGCTCAAGTTCTCCATTCCGGTCAAGGTCACCAACTCCCTGCGTGTCAACAAACACCACGAGCTCCGCGCCGGGGTGGTCATGGCGCGCCTGATCGAACAGACCGGTTTCCTCGATCATGAGCCCCGCTTCCAGATGATCCAGGACCCCGCCTATCTGACGGTGCGCCTGCCAGGGCGGAGCGAAAGCGGTTTCGAAGTCATCCTGAGGGACAACCCGTTCTATCGTGGCCGGGACCGGGGCATCCTGTCGGTGGCGGCCCTGACCCAGGATCCACTCTCCAATCACACCTCACGGTTGCGCACCCTGATCGAAGGGCTGGCGCTGAACGAGAGCCGCAGCCTCGCCGCAGTCAGTCGCGACTGGTTCCGCCAGTATCTGAGCTGCGCCATAGAACCCGCCCTCAGGCTCTATGACGACCACGGCATCGCCCTTGAGGCCCACCAGCAGAACAGCCTGCTGGACCTGAGCTCGGGTTACCCTTCCCGTTACTACTACCGCGACAACCAGGGTTACTACCTGTCAGAGAGTCGGCGAGAGGAACTCCAGGCGCTCTGCCCGGAGCTGGCCCAAACCCCCGAGCTGTTCTATCGCGATGCCATGATCCGCGACCGCTTCTGTTACTACCTGGTGGTCAACCAGCTGTTCTCGGTGATCGCACGGTTTGGTGAGGATGGCCTGCTGGCTGAGTCCCAGTTGCTGGATCTGCTGCGTCATGCCCTCAAAACCTGGCTGACCCACTTTCAGGGCCCGGCACGGCCGCTGGTGGCGATGCTACTGAGCGACGCCCGCCTGCCCTACAAGGGCAACCTGCTCACTCGCGTGCACGATGTGGACGAGCTGAACGCAGAGCTGGAAATGGCGGTGTACACCAGCATCCCCAACCCCCTATACAAGACCCTCGCCGACCGGAGCAAAACCCGGGAGTGCCCGATAACAGGCCCACACCAACATGACGTCGCCTGAGTCAGTTGCCCGCCGGGTCGTTCGCCAACTGCTGGAAGCACTTCTCTTCGAGGGGCTGATCCCCTGGTGCTGTACCGATTCGACATCCGGCTCCTGGCAGTTGCTGCGCTTCCGGATGGGCGAGCTCAACGGCGAATGCCTGGGACGAATCCGTGGGTTTGGCCGCGTGCAACTGAACACCGCGAGCCTGTCGCTGACCCTCAAGGGCCGTGCAGTGCCGGCAGACCTGGCCGTGCTCAGCGAACAGTTGCCAGCAACGGAAGCACAACGGACCGTGCTGCTCAGGGAGCTGCAGGCCACTGTCAATAACAGTGCTGCCAGCCCTCCGCACCGGGATCGACGCGCGCTTGGGGCCGAGGCGCTGGACAGCGCACTGCACGAGGGCCATCCCTACCATCCGTGTTTCAAGGCGCGGAGCGGGTTCAGTCGGGAAGAACAACGGCATTACGGTCCCGAGTCCGGCCGCTGTTTCCGACTGCATTGGTTGGCGGTTCGCCGTGATCAGTGCCTGGCGCACTTGCCGGTGGCCGAAGAGACGTTCTGGCAGCGGGAACTGGGCACCGAAACCGCCTATCTGCTGCGGGCAGCTTTCAACCGCGTTGGCGCCAACTGGCAAGACTACTGCGCCCTGCCGGTGCACCCGTGGCAATGGCGACACCTGAAAACCACCACCCTGGCGCCGGCGCTGGCCCGTGGCGATGCACTCCACCTCGGCCCCCTCGGCGATCGCTACCGGGCCAGCCAGTCAGTGCGATCGCTGTTCAACGCCAGTCGACCGGGGCAAGCCAGCGTCAAGCTCTCCCTCGGCATCGGTAACACCTCGTCCCGCCGCCACCTGGAACCCCATTCGGTGCCTTCCGCACCGCAGATTTCACGCTGGCTGCAAACGGTTGTCGCCGGTGATGACCACTTCGTCAGACCGTATCCGCTGCGCCTGTTGCCAGAGTACGCCAGCCTGATTTACACCGGTCACGGCGGTCAGCCCACAGAGCAAAGCGGATTGGCCGGCGCGCTGGGCAGCATTTGGCGGCTGGGGATTGATCGCCAGTTGCACACCGGAGAGCGGGCGATACCGATGAACGCATTGTCGATGCTGGAGGCGGATGGCCTGCCCTTCATCGATCCGTGGCTGCAGCTCCACGGCGTGATGCCCTGGCTGGAGGCGTTGATCGACACCCTGGTTCTGCCGGTATGGCACCTGTTGATCGCCCACGGCATCGGTATCGAGGCTCATGCCCAGAACAGTCTGATCGTAATGCGGGGCGGCTGGCCCGTGGCGCTGATGCTGCGGGATTTCCACGACAGCGTGGAATACGTGGCGGATTTTCTGCCACCGGATGCCGCAGGCCCCAGCTTTGGCGACCGCCAGGCGTTTTATGACGACGCCCCGGACGATCGCTACTACCGCATGGGGCAGGTGGAGGCGCTGCGGGAACTGGTGATGGACACGCTGTTCGTGTTCAACCTGAGTGAACTGGCACAGGTGCTCGAAATCCACTATCAGGTTCCGGAAGCGGTGGTCTGGGCGCAGGTCCGCCACTGCCTTGACGGTTACGCGCGGCGCCACCCGGAGCTGACTGCCCGGCTGGCGCAGGTGGGTCACCACCGCAACCCCATCGCTACGGAATCCTTGCTTACCCGCACATTACGCGGGCCGGGCGCCGGGGAATGCCACCACCCGATTCCCAACGCGCTGGCGGCCCGGCGCGACACACCTTCATTGAACAACCACTGAGGTTTTTGTGACACCCGACGACACCCTGTTTTTCGTGGATAACACCCCATACTCCCGGGAAGACTGCGAGCGCGCCGTCGCGGCCCTGGCCGCACACCCGCCACTGGCGCAGCCGGCCGGGCTGCGACTGGCGGTGTGTCTGAGCGACTGTTTCCAGTGGCTGGCCTTGTGCCTGCACCTCAAGAATCACGGTGGCAGCGCGCTGCCTATACACCCGGGGACGCCGCGGGCCGCCGCCCGCGACCTGGCCGCCAGCACCGGCTGCCACTACCTGCTGTACGGAGATGGCGCCGGGCTCGAGACCTGCCACACCACGCCCCCCGCTGCGGACGCCAAGCCCGGCGGAGGCGAACTGATCCAGCTCAGTTCCGGCACCACCGGCCGCCCCAAAACCATTGCCCGGCGCTGGACCGATATTGACCGGGAGCTCGACAGTTACGTCCGGCAGTTCACCGACGCCGACGGCCTCACGCCCATCGTGGCCTGCCCGGTGACCCATTCCTACGGGCTGATCTGTGGTTTTCTCGCGGGGCTGCGCCGGGGCGTGTTGCCGCGGATCGTCACCAATCTCAATCCCCGTTTCATTCTCGGGGTTCTGCGTGAATCTCCGGCGCACCTGCTGTACGCCTCGCCCACCCTGGTGACGCTGCTGGTGCGCATGCTGCCTCCGGAGCAGGCGTTTCATACCGTGATGCTGTCCGGTGCGACACTGCCGGCACCGCTGCTGGACACCCTGAACCATCGCAGCCACCGGGTGTGCCAGCAATACGGTTGTTCGGAGGCGGGTTGTATTGCCCTCACCACCCACGTGCAACACGCCGGTCTGCTGGGCCAGGTGCTTTCACACCTGACCGTAACCGCCGGCGCCGGCGCCGATGCCCCGGAGGAAATCCGCGTGACCGTGCACCGGGACGATGCCGAGCCGGACCTGCCGGTGCATACCCGCGATCTGGGGTATCTGGATGCGCAGGGTCAGCTGAATTTCCTGGCACGGATGGACGACACCATCAACGTGGCGGGCATCAACGTGTACCCCGGTGATGTGGAGAATGTGTTCCTTCGCCATCCGGATATCACCGACGCGGTGGCCTACAAACAGCCAGACCCTTACGCCGGCGAACGGGTCTGTCTGCGTTTCGTGGCACGCCGTGAACTGGATACCGAGGCACTGCGGCACTGGTGCCGCGACCAGCTGTCGCCCCACCAGGTACCGGTGATCCTCGAACAGGTTGAGCTGATCGCCCGGCTGGCCAACGGCAAGATCCGCCGCCGCCTGCTCGCACCGCAGCCCGAATCGAAAACCCGAACGGAGGTGGTGTCCTGATGCCTGAGCCCACGGAACTGACCGCGATTGCCACCGCACTGAGACATCATTTGCCCGCGGCGCGGATGAACGCGTTCGCCCCGGACGCCCGTCTGAACGAGGACCTGGCTCTGGACTCAATCATGCTGCTGGAACTGCTGGTGCACCTGGAGCTCGAGCATCGCCTGTGCGTTCCCGAAGAGGCTCTGCTGGCCACTGAGCTGGCCACCGTTGCCGACCTGCAACAGCTGCTGCAACCCATGGATATGGAGACCGCTTGATGATCAAGGTTCACTGCTTTGTCAGTTGTGTGTGCGAGATCCTCAAACGCACACCCGGGGTCGATCACCGGCCCTTCTACTTCGGCGTCTGGGACGCGGATTTTTCAGTGGACGACCAGCACCGGCTGTCCTACCACTCCCCACACACCCGCCATGAAGGGTTCCGTGACTGGTACCGGCTGCTTTACGGCATCACCATCGAGGAGTGGTATGACGCCGGCGCAGACAAAGAGACCAACCTCACCCGGCTGGTGGAACTGGTGGAAAACCGCACGGAGCACCAGCATGTGATGGTGATGCTCGACCTGTACCGGTTGCCGGAACGGGAGAACAAGTTTCACCAGAACCCCTTCCCCCACTACGTCATGCTGGAAACCACCGACAACCCGGAGGAATGGTTCATGTCAGACCCGGATTTCCGCTGGCAGGGCGTTCTGCCGCGGGCCCGCATTCTCGACGCGGTGCGCTCGCCAGCCGCCGCCGGTGGCTTCATATTCGATGGTCTGGATGTCCGGCACAGCCCCCGGGAAACCGTCGCCGCGTATTTCCTGCAGTGCATGAAACGGGACCACAATCCGTTCACCGGGGCGCTGCGGACCATCTTCCGCGCCCACGTCGGCGCCACGGCAACACAGCCATTGGCGGACCTGCCCCAGGCCTTTCGGGAAATTCCGGTGATGGCGATTCGCAAGTACGCCTATGAGCACGCTTTTGCCTGGCTGCTGGAAGACCAGGGCCGTCAGGCCGAGGGGGATGGCCGGTTCGAGGCTTGGTGCGAGGAGATCGACCGGCTGGTGAAAACCTACACCCGACTGCAGTACCGCGCCATGAAGCTGGCGATGACGGGCAACCGCGCATTGGCTGGCACCATCGACGCCCTGCTGGACGAGCAGGACCAGCGCGAATACCGCATCAAGCAGGCACTGAGCGACCTGTTCGATCAGTGGTGGCAAGCCCGGCCGGCAGACCACCCGCTGCCGCAAACCACCACAACGTTGGTCCCGGCCACGGAGCCAATGCCATGATGCCGTTGCACCTGTGCACCATTTCGTTCCGCCACCACCTGACCTCCCTGCCCGAACTGGCACACTGGGCCCGCCACATCGGCTTCGACGGCATCGAGCTCTGGGGCGTGCACGCCCGTCACCTGCAGGATCAGCCCGGTTATGATCGTGCCTGGATCCGCGCCCAGGGGCTGACCATTCCCATGGTAAGCGACTACCTGCCGCTTGAGGGTTCCCGCGCGGATGCCCTGGCCCGCACCCGCCAGCTCTGCACCATCGCCGGACACTGGGGCGCCGGCAAGGTACGGACGTTTGCCGGCCATCAGGCCAGTACTGCCCTGAACGCTGCGGATCGATCGGCGCTTGCTTACCGCTTGCGCCAGTTAACAGACTGCGTGGCAGACGAAGGCCTTGAGCTGATCGTGGAAACCCACCCCGGCACCTTGGCGGACACTGTCGAGGCCACCGTCGATCTGATGACGGCGGTGGATCACCCTGCGCTGGGACTGAACTTCGATGTTCTGCATGTGTGGGAATCGGGGGCCGATCCGCTGGAGGCCCTGCATCAGCTCTGGCCCTGGGTGCGCCACTTCCATTTCAAGAATATCCAGAAGCGCAGCCAGCTGCCGGTGTTTGCACCGGCCAACGTCTACTCCCCGGCGGGCTGCCGCGAGGGCATGGTGCCGCTGCTTGAGGGTGCCTGCGATTACCGCCCGCTGCTTGCCTTCCTGGCGCAGCAGCCGAAACCCAGCGGTCTCGATGCCTCTCTGGAGTGGTTCGGACCGGACTGCCAGCGGGTGCTGCAAAGCGACCTGACGCGGTTGCGGGCGGAGCTGACCAACAAGGCGGGCAGAACTCAGGCCCCGCTGGCGTGCCACGGCACCTGAGTCACCTGGTTGCGGGCAAATCGCACCAGGTGTGAAGCCAACACCTCGCCCAGCTCATCCAGCTCCTCACTGGAGGGAGACTGACAGATCAGCGTCAGCGTTTCTCCCTCCGCAGCCAACCGGCATTCGCCAATGGAAAAGCCAAGGTAGCCGGTGTCGGTGGTCCAGTGGGCGTCAATCTTGTGGCTGAAATGTTTGCACAGCCGGTTGATCAACCGGCCAGGCTCGGGGGTAGCGACAGTGGCGCTCATTTCCTGCATGGTTTCGTCTCCTGAAAAGCTCTGGATTTCAGCCGCCGGCAGCGGCGCTCACGGCGCCAGAGGCCGGTCCGCCAACACAATGGGGTGGCCACGGGAACAGCGTTCGATGCGCGCTTCGATGCCATAGGTCCGGGCCAGCAATGCCGGCGTCAGCGTTTCCTGTGGCGTGCCGAGGCAGGCGTGCCCGCCGGGCGACAGCACCAGCACCTGGTCGCAGAAACGCAACGCCAGATTCAGATCGTGACTCGCCACCAGGGCAATGGCGCCCTGTTGCGACGTCGCTGCGTGAACCGCGTTGAGAACGTTCAACTGCCAGTGCAGATCGAGGGCGCTGGTGGGCTCATCCAGCAGCATCAGACCCGGCTGGCGCACCAGCACCTGCGCCAGCCCGACCATCTGGCGCTGGCCACCGGACATCTCCGCCAGACTCCGCAACGCAAGATCACGAATGCCCAGGGTGGCGAACACGGTCTCGATGGCCTGTTCGGTCTGCTCGCGGGACCAGTCAGCCCGCGCCGCGCGGCAGGCACTGAATACCGTTTCATAGGCCACCAGCGGAATGGCCTGAGGCAATGTCTGGGGCAGGTAGCCGATGTCACGGACCCGACGTGCGCCGCTCAGGCCCGTCAACTCCTCGCCATCCAGCGTGAGTGTCCCGGCCACCGGCAGTAAGCCGGCAATGGACTTCAACAGCGTGGATTTGCCCACCGCGTTGGGGCCCACCACCGCCACCAGCGAACCCGGATGGATCGGCGTCAGGGACAGATCATGGAAGACCGGGCGCCGGCGGTAACCGGCAGTGATGTAGCTCAGTTGCAGGCTCACAGCGATGCCCTCCGGCTACGGCCAATGATCAACGCCATAAACAGCGGAATGCCCACCAGCGCGGTGACGATCCCCACCGGCAGCACCACGCCCGGCACCAGTATCTTGCTGCAGATCGACGACAGTGACAGCAGCACCGCGCCCGCCAGGGCACTGCCCGGCAGCAGGAAGCGGTGATCCTCCCCCAGCAGCAGCCGCGCGATGTGGGGCGCCACCAGCCCGATAAAACCGATCTCCCCCACAAAAGCCATGGCCGCCGCGGTGAGCAGACTGACCCGCATCAGCACCACCAGCCGCAGACGCTCGACCCGGATGCCCAGGCTGCGGGCCTGGTCCTCGCCACTGCGCAGCAGGGTCATGGCCCAGGCGTTGCGTAGCGAGAACGGCAGACACAGCGCCAGGATCAGTACCACGATCGCCACCTTGTCGGTGGTGGCCCGGGCGAGACTGCCCATGGTCCAGAACACGATCTGCTGCAGTGACTCGGCATCGGCAACAAACTGGATCAGTCCCACCACGGCGTTGATACCGAACAGCAGGGCAATACCGAACAGCACCACCGAATGCACGGAGGCACCGAGGGTCCGGGACAGCAGCAGGATCAGCAGCGACGCCACGGCGGCAAACACGAACGCCGACAGCGGTAGCAGAATGTGGGCCGCCAGGCCGAACAGGGAAACGTTGAAGACAATCACCAGGGAGGCACCGAGAGTCGCGGCCGCCCCGACCCCGAGGGTGAACGGACTGGCCAGGGGGTTGTTCAGCACCGTCTGCATTTCAGCCCCGGCCAGCCCCAGACAGGCCCCCACCACTACCGCCATCAGGGCATAAGGCAGGCGTATATCCTCGATGATGACGCGGGTGCCGGCGTCCAGTGCCTGCGGGTTCAGCAAGCCATGGAAGACGTCGGCCAGACCCAGCATCGATGGGCCGGTGGCGATATCCGCCAACAATGCCACCACCGTCGCCAACGCCAGCAAGCCCAGGCAGAGCACACGGCGCAGCACAAAACGGCGGTACTGGCCGGCCAGGTCGCCGCCATGGGTGGTCCCTGGCGGACAGGGTTCCGCACCGGCGCTGCCCGGGGTCATGGCGCCGGCTCCGCCAGCTCGACCCAGTAGGTGCCGTCCAGTTCCACCGGCTGGAAGCGGCGATAGAAGGTCTCCAGCGTCTGCTGCGGGTCCAGATCCGCGAGCTGCTGAGGATGGAACCAGCGTGCCAGCGCCTGCACCGCCACCACGTTCAGCGGGGTGTTGTAGAAATGGTGCCAGATGGCAAAGGCATGCTGTTCCTCAATCGCAGCCAGCGCCCGCAGCCCCGGGCGATCGGTGGCGCGGGCCAGAGAATGGCGCGCGGTGGAGCTTTCGACACCGGCGCCCAACACCACGTAGGGTTGCTTGCTGTCGCTTTCGGCGTAGCGTAGGGAGCCGATTGCGGTGGCCAGGTAAATGTCGGGCTGATCGGTCAGCAGGTACTCCAGATTGAGCACACCGCTGACACCGGGAATCCGCTCGGCCGCCACGTTGCGGCCGCCAGCGGCCTCGATGAACCGCCCCATCATGCCGTGCACCATGGTCTCGCAGCAGGTGTCGTGCAGTCCCACGCGGCTGTGCAGGAACACCCCCGGCCACTGCCGCCGGGGAATGCCGGACACCGCGTCCGTCACCCTCGCCAACTCGTTGCGGTAGAAGGTATTGAACGCTTCCGCCTTGTCGGTTCGACCCAGCACCTCGCCCAGCAACGCCACGCTTTTCGGTGTGTTCGTCAGTGGGTCCTGGCGGAAATCAATGAACACCACGGCAACGCCGGCCCGCTCCAGGCTATCAATCAGCTCACGGTTGCGGGCGGCCGGGCCATGACCTTCCAGGCTGAAGATCGCCAGATCAGCGTCCATGGCGACAACGGTCTCGAGGCTGAAGCTGTCGGCAGAGGTGTGGCCGACCCGGGGCACCTCGGCTATCGCCGGAAACCGCTCACGATATTGCCGGTAGCCGGCCGGGTCGGTCTGCTCGAAATCCGGCAGCATGCCCGCCAGCCGCTCCACCACAGCATCGCCGTCGAGGATCGCCAGCGCCGGGATGTACCGGCTTTCACCCAGCACGATGCGCTCTACCCGATCCGGGAGCGTAACGGTGCGCCCGGCCAGATCGGTGACGGTTCGGCCAGCGTCTGCCAGCCCGGCCTGCAGCAGCAGCAGGCCACCCAACAGGGCGGCCTTTATCCGTTTCATCGGCATTCCAGACCTCAGAACCGCATGGCCAGACCCACCCGGACATCCCGGCCAGGTTCCGGCATACCGACGATGCCCTCGTAATCCGGCAGGTGCTGGTAGTCGGCGTTGCTGGCGTGGTCGAGGTACTGCTTGTCACCGACGTTCTTCACAGTCACGGTCAGGCGCAGGTCGTCATTGCCGGTGGGCAGCCAGTGCACGAACAGATCGTGGACACCGTACCCGGGTTTGTCGATCTCACCCACTGACGTCTCCAGATCGTCAATGCCCTGCACAAACCGCGCCTGCCAGCCGAACTCCAGATTGCGGTCCCAGCGATAGGCCAGATCCGCAACCCAGGTGTCGCCGATGGTGTTACCCAGACCGTTGAATTCGTAGACCGTCAGCGGCTCGCCGTCGATCTCGGCGTCGTTCTGGTGAAAGCTCAGTCCGGCACTGAGACGCTGCCAGTCGTAGCCGGTCGAAATCAGGAAGCCCTCGGATTCCAGGTCGCCCACGTTCTCGTAACGGATCGGGCCGAACAGCGGGTCAGCAATGGCGTTGTCGATGTGCGAGCGATACACCTCGCCGGACAGGAAGAAGTTGCGGTAGGTGTAGTCAAAGCCGATTTCGGTGTTGCGGGCTTCTTCCGCTTCCAGATCCGGATCGTTGCTGGAACCTTCCAGCTTGAAGGCGCCGTGGGTGGTCGGGCCGCGGAAAGCTTCGGCATAACCGGCCTTGAGCACCAGGCCGTCGAGGGCTTCCCAGCTCACATTGGCGTTGGGGCTGACGCCCTCTTCCTCGAAGCGCTGGTCGCTGTTGTCATCCAGCTGGTAGCGGTCGTAACGCACGCCGGCACTGAGCAGCAGGTTGCGGGTCACGTCCCAGTCGTTCTGCAGATAAACGCCGGTGACGTCCGCGCTTTCCTCTTCGGCGCGGCGGTCATCGGCGTACCCCGCGCTGACCTTGTCCTCGCGGTAATCCACGCCATAGGTCACCGCCACATCACCGAGCCGACTGGTGTTGTGCACATCGCCGCCGATGCTGCGGGCAAAACCGAAGTAGCGACCCCAGCGGTCCTCCACGTTCTGCTCGATATCACTCTCGCTGTGGTACACGGTGGCACCCAGGTCCAGCAGCGGCCTGTCGGACGGGCGGATGCCGTAGTTGAGGGTGGTGGTGTCACGGCGGCCATCCAGGTCATACAGCGCGTTGAAGCCGCTGACGATCCACTGCGGGCGCTGGGGGCGCTCGCCTTCGTCCTTGCGCACTTCGTGGCTGAGCTTCAGGGTCTGGCCCCCCGGCAACTGGCCCACCAGCTTGGCGAAGCCCAGTTGCTGACGCGCCTCGGTACCGGCAACGTCATTGCCGTCGCCATCTTCAAAACGCTCGTGGTCACTCTGGGTGAGGGTCACCAGCGCGGTCCAGCGGTCCGTCAGGCGGCCGAACAGCGTGGAACTGACCTTGTAACCGTCGGTGTTGCTGAAAGAACCCAGCTTGACAAGCGCGCCGGCCTGTTCACCGGGCCGCAACAGGTCTTCCGGGTCTTTGGTCACGAAGCGGATGGCACCGCCCAGCGCCCCCGGACCGGAGTTAGCCCGGCCGGCACCGGTCTGCACCTCCACCTGCTTGAGCAGTTCCGGCTCAATGGCCAGCCGACCGGTATGGTGAAACAGACTGCCACCCTGGCCGGCGCCATCAATGGATACGTTGAGCAGCGGATCTTCAAAGCCGCGGACATAGACTTTCTGGGCAATGCCCAGGGAGCCGCCCACCGATACCTCCGGTTGTCCGGCAAAAACGTCTTCCAGGTCATCGGCCTGGTAATTCTCCAGAGTCTGATCGGTGACCACTGCGTCGGTGCCGGCGGCCTCACGCTCTGCGGTGACCTGAATCGGCTCGAGCGAGCGGGTGTCAGTCTGGGCAAACGCCAGGGGGCTTGCGGCCAACGATGCCACAGCGACAACGAGGGCGTTGTGTTGCTTCCAGCGGGGGGTCTGATTGTTCACGTGCGCTCCGTAGTTTACTGCAAATGATTCCTATTTGGTGCGCATTCTCATTTAGCAAGTGAACAAAGTGAAACACTTTTACATTTGTTACATGCCCCGCAGGACCGGCGTCAGTCAGGACGGCAGCGGGGCACCCACAGGGTCATGCGCAGGCCACCGCCGGCCAGATTCTCGGCCCTCACCCAGCCCCCGATCGCACTGACCTGACGGCGCGCCAGTGCCAGCCCCAGTCCGTGGCCGGCGGGCTGGCGCGCCTGACCTTCACCGCTGCGGAAGAAGGGCTTGAAGATCCGTTCCAGCTGGCATTCCGGCACACCGGGCCCGTCGTCATCCATGGTCAGGCAATAACCCTCCGCGTCCCGTTGCAGCGAGACCGTCACCCGCCCGCCTGGGGGGGTGTATTTGCAGGCATTGCGCAGAATGTTCTCCAGTGCCTGGGACAACGCCCGGTGACTGCTGTCAGTGACCTCCGCCTGATCGGGAAACCGCGTGATGATCTCATGGTCCGGGTATTCATAGCGCAGATCGCTGACAATGCTGTCGAGCAAGTCGGTCAGGTCCAGACGGTCTTCATTCAGACTGGGCTTTTCGTTTTCCAGCCAGGCCAGCGTCAGGGTGTCTTCCACCAGACTGCGCATGGCCTCGCAGTCGCTGCGGATGCGGGGCACGAAATGGTGCCGGTCCACGCCCTCCTCCATGCAGCTGACGGCCATGTCGATGCGTGTCAGTGGCGTGCGCAACTCGTGGGACAACTCCGCGATGAGCCGGCGCTGGGTCAGGATCAGCTCCCCCGTGCGCTCCGCCATCTGATCAAAGGTATCCGCCAGCGCGGTCAGCTCGTCGTTCCGCGAGCCCATCAGCGCCCGTACCCGAACCCCGTGGTTACCGTCACTGAACTGACGGGTGGCCGCTTCCAGCTGGCGCAGAGGTGCCATCATATGGCGGTAGATCACCACGCACAGCAGCACCAGAACGGCCAGCGGCAGCGCTACCTTGAGCATCAACCTCGCGCCGGGCAGATAGGCCCCGGGCCGCATGCGCAGGGGAAGAGTCACCAGAAAATGGGTATGGCCATCGGCGAAGGTCATATCCATGATGGGGTTTTCCTCGAAATAGAGGTGGATCTTCCACTCAACATTCCGCCCCAACCGAAAGCCTTGCTGAAACTGCTCTGACAGGGCAGACCCCGCCAGTGGACGGACCTCGGACGCCACCACCGCCGCCCAGGTATTCTCCCGCGCCTGCAACTCCCAGAGCCACTCTGCCAGCGCCGCCTCGTCGCCCGACTGGTGGAGCCGCTCGGCCCTGCGGCCCCAGGCCTTCAGGGTTTGCTGGTGGGGGTCGGCGATGAAGCTCATCTGCTGCTCAGTTTCGGTGCCGAGGAAGGAAAGGGTCCAGAACAGCGTCAGAGTGCCCAGCGCCAGGGTGCCGCACAGTTTCCAGAACAACCGCAGGTTCACAGGAAACAGTAACCCTTGCCATGCACCGTCTGCAGGCGGTCCGGCGCCATGCCGGTCTCCACCAGTTTGCGGCGCACCCGGCTCAGGTGCATGTCGAGGCTGCGATCGTAACGGCTGAACTCACGCTCCAGCACCACCTGGTACAGGTAGGGCTTGCTCAGCACTTCACCCTGATGGCGGGCAAGAATCCAAAGCAGGCGGAACTGAATCTGGGTCAGGGTCAGCGGCACGCCCCGGAAGGAGACCGCCAGCCCGGAGCGCGCCATGTCGAGCTCGCCTACGGACAGCCGATCGGGGTCGGCGCGCTGATCGTTGGCACCACGGGTGCGGCGCAACAACGCTTCAATCCTCAGCACCAGTTCGGTGAAATTGAACGGCTTGGGGACGTAATCATCGGCGCCGCCGCGATAGCCACGGATGCGCTCTTCCTCGGCGCCACAGGCGGTGAGCATCATCACCGGCGTCTGATGGGTTTTGCGGAGGCGTTGGAGGAGCTCGAACCCGTTGAGCCGCGGCAGCAGCACGTCCAACAGGATCAGATCGAATCGCTGCCCCAGGGCGGACATCAGCCCGCCTTCGCCCTCATAGCAGGGTTGTGCCTGATAGCCCTGGGTTTCGAGCAGTCCAATGATTTGCTGGTTCAGCGTCCGGTCATCTTCGATAACCAGGATTCTGGCGGTGTGACGTTGTGGGGTTGCCATGAGAGCTTCCGAGCCCGACTCATATGATAACGATTATCATATGGAAATCCGTTTCACCTGGCAATCCCGCGTCAGCCCTCCGGTTCGGCCAGCGCCTCCTGCAACAGGGCCAGCAGGTGCGCCGGCAGATTGCCCGCCAGCGCCAGCGCTGCCTCATGCCCCCGCGGCGACATCTTGCCCCAGGTGCGGCGCACGATGCGCAGCCATTTTTCGCGGTCGTAGTCTGCTTTTTCCTCATAGAAATCGGCAAAGTAGCGCTCGAGGAACACCATGCAGGCGACGTCTTCCAGCAATTGGGTATCAGCGTCCCTGCGCAGTTCCCGCTTGGTCAGAATGGTTTCCACCCGATCACACTCCGCCTGCGGATAACCGCAGGCGGCCATGATCTCCGCTGCCCGCCGGCCGTGCATGCGGCCACAGGCCTGGCGCCACTCGTAATAGGCTTTGCGCCCCTCCGGGAAATCCTTGCGGGGCAGGGTCCAGCGCTCGATGTGCTGGGCGCGGCAGGCGATCTGCATGCGCTCAGACGGCGCCGCCTCCAGCGCGAACAGCCAGCGGGTCATGTGCTGACTGTAGGCGTATTCCTTGGGCAGCCGCTCATCGCCCAGCTGTTCCTGGTTCGGGTCGGCAAGATTGGCTTTGTCGATGGCCTCCAGGGCACAGGCCAGCGCGGCGGATGCGTGGGTGTCGTGGCTCATGGTCATACCTGCGAAGAGGGCCGGGCCTTGATGCGATCAAACCAGGCCTGGAGATGGGTGTGCTCGGGTTTGATCCGAATGTTCACCACCCGCGCAAACGCCACGGTAGTGAAGGCGTTGATATCAGCCGCGGTAAACCGGTCGGTACAGACGTACTCTTTATCGGCGAGGTGCTGGTCAAGAAAGTGCATGAACTTCTCGACACCCACACCGCACTCCTCACCCCATTCCTTGATCGGGTTCATGCGATCCTTGAAATAACCACTGGTGTGCTGGAAACACATCCCCGTCGGCATGAAGAAATACAGTTCGATCCAGCGCAGCCACTGCTCGATGAGTGTCTTTTCCAGTGCGGTCTCCCCCAGCAGTTTTGGCGCCGCAGGATAGCTTTCCTCAAAATAGCGGCAGATGGCCATGGTTTCTGCCACGCAGGTGCCGTCGTCGAGCTCCATCACCGGCACTTTTTTCATCGGGTTTCTGGCGACGAATTCCGGCGTCAGGTTTTCCCCCTTCTGAATATCGATTTCCACAAACTCGGCTTTATCCAGCAGCCCTTTCTCGGCCATGAACATGCGTACCCGGCGGGGATTCGGGGCGGTTTTGGTTTCGAAGATTTTCATCGTTTTAGGGCTCCGTTGCTGCGGGTGATCACGTCGAAAAATTCCCAAGAGACTGACGTGAAAGACCGGTTGCGTCAAGCAACCGCTATCAACGTGGGAGCCATTGCTGCAGCTGTGTAACGATCCACTCGGGGTCATCCAGCGGCAGATCGTGGCCCGCGGTGGGGTGCAATTTCAGGGTCCACTGCCAGCGCTGTTCGAGAGCCTCGCTGCACCGCCAGTGAACAATCCGGTCGGCCTTGCTGGCGAGCAGCAGGGCGTCGGGTAATGGGCGGCGTTGGTTGGGGGTGAAAGATGCTGCAGCACGCAACTGCTGCCATGCGGTGCCGACAGAAACGGGACGCTGGCGCTGAATGCTGTACCAGTGTTTCATGGTGACCAGTTCCGGCTCCCGGTTGCAGGTCAATCTGAGGATATCCGCCTCGCGATCGAACAGCTCCCGCCGCGCCAGCATTTTCAGAATCCGTGGCCAGGTGCCGGGGCGCATGCGGTGCCAGGGCGGGCTGAAGCCACTGCTGGTGTTGATCAGCACCAGCGCCTGGATTTCACCTTCCGAAACGTGCTGAGCCCAGTCGAGTGCGATCATCCCGCCCATGGAGAGTGCCAGCAAACCATAGGGTTTGGGGATATGACTGACCTGGTGTTGCACCCTCTCCCGGATGGCCGCAATGGTGCCCGGGCTCGGATCACGGAAGTGCACACCGGTACCCGGCAGGTCCACGGCATGAAAGTGATGCTCAGGGAACGCCTGCTCGAGTCGCTCCCGGAACGCACCCCAATGTGCCTGTTCCCGCGTCAGACCGCGCAGAAGAATCCAGTGCATGGTTATCGGTTGTCCCTGTACCAGTGCATGATCGCAGCCTCTCTCAGCATGGACTCCTCCGCGCCCTCCGGCAACCAGTTGCGGTGGCTCGCCGCCGCGTCCACCAGAAAATCCATGAACGCCAGATGGCTACGCAATACCCGCCGGTGGCGATGCGGCACCAGCGGATTGAACAGCCCGTCAAGCCGGAACAACTGCCGGGGCCGCTTGCGCACCCAGCGCCAGGATCCCATCTCCAGGGTTAGCGGAAGGAAAGTTCCGGTGTTGTCACGATTGATCTGCTTGTAGAAGTAATCCCACAGATCGCCGTGGGTCAGGTAATGCCGGGACTGGGGCTCGAACCGGTAATCATGGTCAGGCCAGGCCTGTTCCCAGATCAGTTTCAGCGCCATCACCGAGGCAATTTTGCGCATCGGCCGGCGCCGGTAGGCGTAGGGGAACCAGATCTGGTCCTGCCAGCCAAAGCCGGAGTGGCAATCCAGCGCAACGCTGAACGGTCGCCCGGGCAACAGCCCGCTGATCACGTGTTCGAGAGCCCGGTTTTCAGGCTCCATGGCTGTCGACGGCTCACCGATGTACCAGGGCAGCCGCGGCGACAGTTTCTGCCCGCCCAGCATGAAAGCGCTCCGGTCCTGGGCGGTAATCGGCGAGTTGCGCATCAGATCCACCCCATTGGGGTTGCTGCGCTGGTTCAGGTACATACCCCCCGGATTGAGAATCGGCAACAGGGTAATGTGGACTCGCTCCAGCAGGCGCAGCAGCGAGTCATCCCAGCTCAGCCGCGCCATCAGGTTGCGCATCCACGCCATCACCACCTGGCTGCCGATGCGCTCCAGACCGTGCACGCCCCCCACCAGCACCACCGCCGGCGCATCAGGGGCATCGGTGCCCAGATCCACCCGGTAGATCGGCAGCGTCTGCGGGCCCACATCGATACGATCCACCACCTGAGTGCGAACCTGCGCCGGCGCTTCCGCGAGTGTGCGCTCCAGCGATACCAGTTCCGGCAGGAAGGTGCGCAGCAGATGCCGCTGCCGGCGGGTACGTGTTGACTGCTCGCGGGGAATGGCGGCATGGGGGGTCAGCTGTTTCAGCTCGGTCATCGTTGGCTCCAGTCCGTGACGACCTTCCAGCATGCCCGGCAAATGCTGCAGTTATTTGACAGCCCGCCCGGCTGCGCGAGACCGGGCGGACGCAGGCCATTCTGGCGGATTATGGCTTGCCCGAGGACTGAAACGCCCGCAGGTTGTCACCGCCCGTGGTACTGAGGATCAGTTCCCCGTGCGGCCCGATGCTGAACCGGTTAACTTCGGCCATCAGATCCAGAAACCGCTGTTCCTGTTCCATCAGCGCCGGCGCGCACGCCATCAGGGTGCCGGCGATGCGGCTGAACGACAGCCCCTCTCCGCTCAGGTTCCAGCTCCCCATGTAGCGGTTACAGGAACCGCGACCGGCAACCCGGTTGTCATCCAGAAATTCAATGGTCACGCGGGAGCTGTCAATAATGCCTCCCCCGCCAATGTCCTCAACCACCCACTCCGCGCCCCGCAACAGGCGCTCGGGATCGCCCCCGCAACCGGCCAGCTGTTCTCCGTTCACCGCCAAGCGCACCTGGTTGGGATGCGGCATGCCGGACATGGAGTCTGTGCACAACTGCGGCGCGACATCGACACGGAGCTTCAGTCCGTCACGCTCGGCGACAATGGTCTGCCCGGTTTCGCTCTGCTCCGTCACCCGGGAACGCAGCGTCTCGGTGGCCTCACCCATGCGACTCAGGGTCAGTTCGTTGCCCACCAGGCTGATGTGCCAGAACGGTTCGTTACCCTTGGCAATGAAGGGCGATTCGATGGCGTCCGGCGCCAGGCACTCCGGGAGCGCCTCACCGTTGAGCGACAGCGTCGCCGTCTGACCCTTGCTCCAGAACACCGTGCGTGCGTCACCGCTGGCCACAAAGCGCGCACCAGAGGCACTTTCACTCGGGGTCATCAGGATACGCGTTCCCCCGTGGGTGAGCGCTAGAAGCCCGGTGGATGGCGTGTAGTCAAGATCAATGACCGTCTGGCCGCAGTGCATTCGGGTAGCCGCCAGCTCTGCGGGGCCGTTGTGATCGCCGGTTGAGGCGCAACCGGCGGACAACACCAGAGCCGCGGCAGCGGCCATGGACAATCCGGTTTTGTGCAGAATCATATACCATTCCCTGAGGTTCATTTTTTTGTCTGGCGTGCGTTCTAGAACGGGCACGCCTCCCTGTTTCATTACGCTAACGATAGAATGACGCCCTTCCACCCGGCCCAGGAGATGTTCCCGATGACCATGAAGCTCTATCAGTTTGCCATTTCCCATTATTGCGAAAAAGTTCGATGGGCACTGGACTACAAAGGATTGAACGCGGAAATCCACAGCCTGTTACCGGGTCAGCATGTGAACACCATCCGCAGACTCACCCGCGCCGACTCCTCGGTGCCGGTGCTGGATCACGATGGCCATATTGTACAGGGCTCGGCACAGATTCTGGATTACCTGGATCACACCTTTCCGGACCGCCCTCTCACGCCCGCGAATCCGCAAGACCAAGCGGCCGCGCTGGCCTGGGAGCAGCGACTGGACGACGAAGCCGGGCCGGCGGTACGTTGCTACTCCTACCACCACTTTCTGCAGCGCCCCAAGATTGTGGTTCCCCTGCTGGCGGCACAAACCCCTTTCTACAACCGCATCCTGCTCAGGCTGGCGTTCAGCCGGGTTGATGAAATCATGCGCAAGTGGATGAAGATCAACGAGAAAACCGCGCAAACCTCGAGCCAGACTATGGAGGCGTTACTGACGGAGCTGGCAGACATCTACAGCACCCGGCCCTATCTTGTGGGTGAGGCCTTTTCCCGCGCTGATCTGACGGCGGCCAGCCTGTTTGCGCCCATGTTCCAGCCGCCACAATATCCGGTGCCCTGGCCCAACAGCAAGCGGATCCCCAAGGCCATTCAGGCGTGGCTGGCGCAGTGGCAACCGCAACTCCAGACCCTGGAAAAGGTCTATCAGGCTAACCGCTGACCTGCCGCCGGGCGCGACCCGGCGACGTGCCGGTCCAGCGCTGATAGGCGCGGGTAAAGGCACTCTGCTCGGAAAATCCGAGCAGCAGCGCAATGTCCGTCAGGGTCAGGGAGGTGTCGGCCAGATAATTCCGGGCCAGTTGTTCCCGGCTGCGATCCAGCCACTGCTGCCAGGAAATCCCGTGACCGGCCAGGCGACGCTGCAGGGTCCGCGGTGACATGTACATGGCTCTCGCCGCGCGGGCCAGCGTGGGCTCGCCATCGGCCAGCAGCTTCAGCAGCACCTGCTGCAGTTGTCGTTCGGTATCCGAACTGCCCGGCAGCGCCCGCAACAGCGCCTGCGCCTGCCGGTCAAGCAACGCCCTCAGGGTCGGATCCCGCCGCGGCATGGGAGTACCCAGGTACTGTAGCGGGAAACAGACCCGCACGTGGCTGTCGTTCCAGCGTACCGGGCAGCCGAAAAACCGCTCATAAGCCTCGGCGGCGGCCTCACTCACCGTGCCGAGGAACGATACGCCGGAGGGCGGTGGCGGATCGTCAATCTGACGTCTGAGAAAGGTTACCAGTGCCGCTATGGCGGCGCCGTCGGCCTGCTGCCCCAGTTCGTCTTCCGAGGGTGGCCAGCGCATTTCCGCATACTCCCCCTCGATCACGATTTCCGCCAGGGTGGCACCGTAAAACAGGGTCTCGTAGCGCTGGTACGCCAGCATGGCTTCACCCAGGGTATCGGACGCCAGCACCAGATAACCCAGCACCCCCACGTGCCCGGGGCGCACGCAGGCCCCCACGTCCAGCTCCGGCGCTACCGGGCTGGCACCTTCCAGCACGCCGCGGGCCAGGCCACGCGCCAACAGATCCCGCCAGACTGGCACCGGCACGTTGTCCTGCGCCGCCCACCGTGCCAGCTCCGGCCTCAGAGCATCGGCAGCCAGACCCTGCTGATCAAGCCAGTCGCTCAGCAGCCCGGTCCAGGCGCCAGTCACCCTCATCACTCTGGCCATCGGCTGCCACGCTCCTGCAGGTTTCAGATTTGGCGTTAATTATCAATTTAGAGGCGTAAATCGTCAATTCTTTCCAGCGGTTTCCGGCAAAAATGGTTTCACGACACAACACAACGAGCGGAACTGACCATGGCCCTGTACGACATGATGCTGACGGTGCTGGAACGCAGCGGCCTGCTGCCCCTCTGGGAAGCCGTCGCGCCCTGGCTGGCGCTGGACGAACGACAACTGATCTTTATGGTGGCCACTCCGGTGTTTATCGGCGTCGCGCTATGGGAATACCTGAGGATACGCCACGACCCGGCCCTGATGGATACCCGTGAGGCGGTGCGCAATTTCGCCCTTGGCGCGGGCTACCAGGTCACCGAACTGTTGTTCGCCGGCATCATCGCCTTCCCACTTTACGCCCTGTGCTATCACTATCGGCTGTTTGAGCTTGAACTGAGCTGGCTGACGGCGGCTCTCACCTTCGTGGCTGTGGATTTCTGCTTCTACTGGATGCATCGGGCGAGCCACCGCATGCGCTGGTTCTGGGCCGCCCACGTGGTGCATCACTCATCCGAGCGAATGAATTTTTCCACCGCGATGCGGCAGAATGCCACCAACATCTTCAATGGCGGCTGGCTGTTTTACCTGCCGCTGGCACTGATCGGCCTCAACCCGGTGTGGATCGGCGTCGCTTACGCGCTGTCTCTGGTGTACCAGTTTTTCATCCACACCACGCTGGTCAAACGCCTGCCGGCCTGGGTCGAGGCGGTGTTCAACACCCCGAGCCACCATCGCGTGCACCACGGCCGCAACCCGGGATATATCGACCGCAATTACGGCGGCACGCTCATCGTCTGGGACCGGATGTTTGGCAGCTTTGCTGAAGAAGATGTCAATCATCCCCCGGAATACGGCATTACCCGCCCGGTGCACTCCCACAATCTGCTGGTGCTTTGGACCCACGAATACGTCGATCTGTTCAGGGCCATGGCGCGACCCGGCCGGATCGGTGCCCGCCTTCAGCACCTGTGGCAGCCACCGGAGTGGGAGCGTTCCGAAACCAGCGGGGATTCGCTAGACTGCGCCACTGACAACAAAAAATGATAAGGAGATCACCATGCCGGAGCAGTCCGCCAGCCTGAGCGCCCCCGATGGCCACCGGATCCACGTTAACGCCTTCGAGCCCGCCGACCCGGGCGTCACTCTGGTGATTGCCCATGGCATGGCGGAGCACAGCGGCCGATACACGCCCTTCGCCCGCTGGCTGAGCGAGCGCGGCGTCGCCGTATTCACTTACGATCATCGCGGCCACGGCGGCCACTGCCCGTCCGCTGATCTGGGGCACTACGCCGACGATCACGGCTGGCAGAAGGTAACCGACGACCTGGGACTGGTCATCCAGCATGCCCGCGCATGCCACCCGGACCGCCCACTGGCGCTGCTGGGCCACAGCATGGGCTCGTTCATCGCCCAGAGCCATGCACAGAGCCAGGGCACCGGCATCGACACGCTGATACTCAGCGCCACCAACCGCATTCACCGCCCCCATTTGCAGGCCTCAAAAGCCCTGATCGCGTCCATCGCCACCTGCTACGGCAAACGTCACCGCAGCCAGACCGTTGCGCGAATGACCTTTGGCAAGTTCAACCGCCTGTTCCAACCCAACCGCACCGCATGCGACTGGCTGAGCCGTGACCCGGAGCAGGTCGACCGTTACGCCAGCGACCCGCTGTGCGGCTTCCCGTGCACCACCGGGTTATGGCTGGATTTCATCGGGGGCATGCTGTCGATCAATCCACAGACGTGGCGCCACGACCTGCCGGTGCGGATGATTGCCGGTGACTGTGACCCGGTGGGGGAAATGGGCAAGGGCATACAGCGCCATTGCACTGCCCTGCAACGGGCGGGGTTGAGGGATTCCACCCTGACGCTGTTCGCGGGTGGCCGACACGAAATGCTCAACGAGACCAACGCCAGTGAGGTCTGGCAGACGGTCTATCAGGCCCTGCCTCTGTACGCGCGATAACCGGTTACCGACTGTCAGACCATTTTACATATCCCTCACTGACAGGGTCGGACCGACCTCTTCCGAAGATTCCCAAGATATTGACCGGCCTCCAATAAGCACGACCGGGACTGACATTTGCTACCCGTGGCAACGCATGAAATGCATTCACTATGACACGGAGACGTTACACATGCGTTTGAGCAAAACATCCCGCTTGATTCCCCAGACACTTGCCATGGCCGGTTTGCTGTTTGGCGGCTCTGCCGTTGCGGCACCCATTGTGATGGAAGGCGATTTCGTCCGCACGGCGGTCAGCGATAACGGCACACTCGGCGCCGGCGGCAGCGCCGACCCCGGTATCATGCACGACCCCACCGGCTCCCGCAGCTGGGGACCGGAAGATTACCTGACACCCGGCACCCCCTGGGAATGGTTCGGGGTAAAATCCACCCAGACCGGCACTGTTGGCAACAACAACTCCGGCTACCCCAACCAGATCTCGACACTGACTGGCCCGGTCGATCTCTCGGGCGGCAGCTTCGACAACCAGGTGGGTTGGGAAGGCCAGTACGGCAGCTGGTTCACCATCAGCCATAACTATTCCTTCAACGACAGTTATGAGCGCGTGGACGTCCTGACCACCATCACTGCCCTGCAGGACCTGACCGACGTCAAGTTCGTGCGTGCGATTGACCCGGATCCGGACGTGAACTCCTACGGTTCCTACGACACCATCAATACCCGGGGTGTCACTGGCGTGGCGGCAGAGGATTTCGTCAATT
Source organism: Marinobacter sp. M-5 (assembly GCF_032911545.1). Classification (NCBI taxonomy): domain Bacteria; kingdom Pseudomonadati; phylum Pseudomonadota; class Gammaproteobacteria; order Pseudomonadales; family Marinobacteraceae; genus Marinobacter; species Marinobacter sp. M-5. Next base: position 161,354 of record NZ_JAWJEK010000001.1, on the reverse strand, counting down.
CCCAAGGCGCCAGCACCGGCTTGACACTGGGCCTGTACACCCAATCAGACACTGTCCACAACACTGCGGTATCGGCGCCATGGTCAACCGATCCGGATGCCTACCTTACCGGCACCAACGACGGTAATGGCGACTATGCCATCGGCCTGGCCTTCGACATTGGCTCGCTGTTCTCCGGAGAGCTGATCAACCTGAGCTACTCCTACGTGATGGGCGAAACCCTGGACACCGTTGACCTGCCCGTCAACGAGGTTCCGGAGCCCGGCACCCTGGCACTGCTGGGCCTCGGCCTGACCGGTGTCTGCCTGGCACGTCGCCGCAAGCACGCCTGAAGCTGTTCGGCCCGCGGTGACCACCGCGGGCCCCGCTGCGTTGTCCCGCCCAACAATCTGGCCCGCTCAGCACGAGCGCACGCCCCCCTGTCCCGTTAACCTGATGCCCTGAAACCGTATTCAACGCATCAGGAGTAAACCATGGCGACACAGCAACACTGGGTGAACAGCAACGGGGTCAATCTGTACGTGACCACCGAAGGCTCGTCCGATGCCCCGCCACTGGTTCTGGTCCATGGTTACCCGGACAACCACACCGTCTGGGACAAGGTCACCGCCCAACTGGTCGACCGCTATTTCGTCATCCGCTACGACGTGCGTGGTGCCGGTCGTTCGGACAAACCTCCGCGCACCCGGGATTACCGCATGAGCCACCTGGCGGAGGATCTCACTGCCGTGGTCAATGCGGTGATTGCGGATCGGCCGTTCCATCTCGCTGCCCATGACTGGGGCTCGATCCAGAGCTGGGAATCCGTCACCCACGGTCCGCTGAAGCCACACATTCTGTCTTACACCAGCATATCCGGCCCCTGCCTGGACCATGTCGCGTTCTGGCTGAGAAACAACGTCACCCGCCTTCGCGAGGGGGGCACCCGCAAGGTGCTCGGCCAACTGGCGAGCTCCTGGTATGTGGCCATGTTCCAGCTGCCGTTGCTGCCGGAAACCGCATGGCGCGCGGGTCTCGACCGGCTATGGCCGAACTATCTGCGCAAGCGGGAACAGGTGAGCGAAGCAGACTTCAGTCACTTCCAGCGCAATGACGGTCGCTACGGGGTGAAACTGTACCGGGCCAATTTCCTGCCGCGCCTGTTGCGACCGGAGCCCAGGCAGGCAGACTGCCCGGTTCAGCTGATTGTGCCGAAGCAGGACAATTACGTGGGGGAGCAGTTATTCGAGGATCTGGGGAAATGGACCGGCAAGCTTAGCCGCAAGGACATCGATGGGCCTCACTGGGTACTGCTGACCCAGCCGGATACCATTGCCGGCTGGATCGACGGATTTGCCCGGCAGTCCACTCGCACCTGAGGCTGCGGGCATCAGGCCGTGCCTGAGCGTCACCGGGTGCCGTAGACCACCATGGTCTTGCCCTTGACCCGCACCAGCCCCTGATCTTCCAGGGTTTTCAGTACGCGACCCACCATTTCCCGGGAGCAACCGACAATGCGTCCGATTTCCTGGCGGGTGATCTTGATTTGCATGCCGTCGGGATGGGTCATCGCGTCCGGTTCCTTGCACAGGTCAAGTAACGTGCGCGCCACCCGGCCGGTCACATCGAGGAACGCCAGGTCACCCACCTTACGGGTGGTCTGGCGCAGGCGGGACGCCATCTGTTCGCCGATGAAGTACAGCACCCGCGGGTCCTGCTGGGCAATCTCGCGAAACTTGGTATAGCTGATCTCGGCGACTTCGCACTCGGTTTTGGCCTTTACCCAGGCACTGCGGGAATCCATGTTGTCGAACAGGCCCATCTCGCCGAAAAAATCTCCGGCGTTCAGGTAGGCCATGATCATTTCGCGCCCGTCGTCATCTTCGATGATGACGGTGACCGACCCCTTGACGATATAAAACAGCGAATCGCTTTTGTCACCCGCGTAAATAATGGTGCTCTTGGCGGGGTAACGCCGGCGGTGACATTGCGAAAGGAAGTAATCCAGATGCTTGGTTTTCTGCTCAACCGGCTTGACGATAGTGGCCATAGTGCGAGTCATGCCTCCTCAAATACTGGCGGATCCCGATGATTGTTATATACCCCGCTTTCCGTGCGGGTTTATTCATTTTTATACATAATCAGCGCAACTTATAACAAGAAGGCCCGGTTTCGGCAACCTGAAACCGTAGTGATCACCACCGGCTGGCGGCTGCCGCGGCACCAGCCGATGTGCTAGCATCACGCCCAGATCCCCTTGTACTGCGGAGCACTTCGCCATGAAAGCAACCATAGACTGGGCCGGCAACGCCAGCTTCACAGCCACCAGCGGCACCGGACACACGGTTCAGATGGACGGCCCGCCCGATCACGGCGGCGAAAATCTCGGGCCCCGGCCCATGGAGCTGCTGTTGATGGGCCTGGGCGGCTGCTCATCCTTTGACGTTATGAGTATTCTCAAGAAAAGCCGGCAGGATGTGACCGCATGCCACGCCGAGCTCGAGGCCGAACGCGCCGACGCCATTCCCGCAGTGTTTACCCGCATTCATCTGCACTTTGTGGTGACCGGTCACAAGTTGAAAGAGGGGCAGGTCAAACGCGCCGTCAGCCTGTCTGCGGAAAAATACTGCTCAGCATCCATAATGCTTGAAAAGGCCGGCGTCGAGATCACTCACAGCCATGAGGTCCGCGAGGCGGAATAGCCGGCGGCAGCCACCGAAACCCGGTTACCAAAAGTTGGTTGCACAGACTACCCAACGTCATTCGCGGTGTGCATAATACGCACCCTTCTCCGCCGGTCTGCGCAAATGGTGAACAACCCGGTCAGTTATCGGTGGCGGCCTCAGCAGAATGCCCTGTCAGGCATTCTGTAGTCATTCATCTCCATCATTCGGAGGGGCTGAGCATGGAATCAAAACTCCAGCTGCACGGTTTCAACAACCTGACCAAATCCCTGAGCTTCAATATCTACGATATCTGTTATGCGCAGACTGAAGAACAGCGTGAAGCCTACATCGACTACATCGACGAGATGTACAACGCCGAGCGACTGACCCAGATTCTCAGCGATGTGGTCAAGATCATCGGCGCTAACATTCTCAACATTGCCCGCCAGGACTACGAGCCCCACGGCGCGTCGGTGACCATGCTGATTGCCGAGCATGAACTCACTAGTGGCGAGGAGCCGGACAACGAGGAATCCCCGGGGCCGCTGCCGGACACCATCGTGGCGCACCTGGACAAGAGCCACGTCACCGTGCACACCTACCCGGAAAGCCATCCCCATGATGGTGTCAGTACCTTCCGCGCCGATATCGACGTATCCACCTGTGGCCTGATCTCGCCGCTGAAGGTGCTGAACTACCTGATCCACAGCTTCGATTCCGATGTGGTCACTGTGGACTACCGGGTCCGGGGTTTCACCCGCGATGTGGATGGCACCAAGCACTACATCGATCACGACATCAACTCGATTCAGAACTACCTGACCGAAGACACCCAGAACGCCTATCAGATGATTGACGTCAATGTGTACCAGGAAAACCTGTTCCACACCAAGATGATGCTGAAGAACTTCAAACTCGACAACTACGTGTTCGGCGTCAACGCCAGCGACCTCGACCCGGGTGAAGCCCAGTCCATCGAAGATCGCCTGCGCCGTGAGATGCTGGAGATCTTCTACTCCCGCAACGTGGAATGAGCCCCGTCGCGACCGGCGGCACCCCGCCGCCGGTCATTCAGTTTTTTTGATGTCCCACTCCGAAAATCTCCGTTTTCTTCCCGACAGCCTCCGGCGTTTAATAGCATGATAGCCACGCAAGGAGGACACCATGACTTTACGAGCCGTCAAGCAAACCATTCCCGCTCTGGAAACCTCCGATGGTGCCGGCGTGAAAATCAAACGGTCCATCGGTCAACATCAGAACATTCGCCTGGATCCGTTCCTGATGCTCGACGAATTCGGTTCCGATCAACCCCAGGATTATATTGCCGGGTTTCCCTCGCACCCGCACCGGGGCTTCGAGACCGTAACCTACATGATCGAAGGCCACATGCTTCACGAGGATCACCTGGGCAACCGGGGCAACCTCAGGAACGGCGGCGTGCAGTGGATGACCGCCGGGCGCGGCATTGTGCATTCGGAAATGCCCCAGCAGGAATCCGGTCGCATGCGCGGCTTCCAGCTCTGGCTCAACCTGCCGGCGGCCGAGAAAATGAAGCCCGCCGGCTACCGCGATCTGCAACCGGAAGACATCCCCGAGGTACCGTTTAAGGGGGGTCGACTGAAACTGATTGCCGGTGAGGTTGCCATTAATGGCATCAACCGGGCCGGTGCTGTGACCGGTGGCAGCACCCGCCCGCTCTACATCGATATCCAGCTGGAGCCTGAGAGCGCTGTTTCACTCCCGGTTGATGAGGAACTGGACGGCCTGCTGTACCTCTACGAAGGCAGCGCCGGGCTGCGCCACGGCGAGCACCCGGAGGCACTCACCCCGAGCGCAGCCAGCATCCTCGGAAGCGGCGACGAGATCCGGCTGGAAGCCGGCAGGGCGGGCGCGCGTCTGCTGTTGATTGCCGGCAGGCCGATCAACGAACCGGTAGTTCAGTACGGCCCGTTCGTCATGAACAGCCGCGCGGAGATCGAGCAGACGCTACGGGATTACCGGGACGGACGCCTGACAGCCTGAGGGCGACCAATCACGCGAAGGGTTTTTGCGCCATCAATCGCAACACCATGGGTCTCAGGATGAGATCCATGGCCAGCCCCAGCTTGGTACCGGGGATCACCAGAGTGTCGTGACGGGACACACTGCTGCCGGCAATCATCTGCAGCAGATACGGAAAGTCGATTTCCGACGCCTCGCGGAAGCGGATCACCACCATGCTCTCATCTTCGGTGGGCACGTCCCGAACCACGAACGGGTTGGAGGTGTCGACCAGCGGCACCCGCTGGAAGTTGATGTGGGTCTGGGCGAACTGAGGCACGATGTCATGCACGTAGTCGTCCATGCGGTTAATGATGGTCTCCACCACGGCTTCCTGGGAATAGCCTCGCTTGTTGGTATCCCGGTGAATTTTCTGGATCCACTCCAGATTCACGATGGGCACCACACCGATCAGCAGGTCCACGTACTGGGCAATATTGTAGGTGTCGCTGACCACACCTCCGTGCAGCCCTTCATAGAACAACAGGTCCGTATCCGCCGGCAGCGGCCCCCAGGGCGTAAAAGTACCCGGCTTGTGGCCCGCTGACCGCAGTGCCTGGTCTTCATCGTGCACGTACTGGCGATACTGACCGTTGCCGGTGTGGCCGTAGTCGTAGAACAGGGCCTCAAGCTTTTCGATATGATTGGCGGCCAGCGCGAAATGGTTGCGCTCACCAAACTGACCCTTCGCGGCCAGGCGGGCCATCTGCTCGCGGGTGTAACGGTGAAAACTGTCGCCACTGACCATGGCGGCGTGCAGCCCTTCACTGGCAAACATGCGACTGAAAATCTGGCCGGTGGTCGTGGTGCCCGCGCCCGAGGACCCGGTCACCGCAATAACGGGATGGCGTTTTGACATGGCAAACAGAGCTCAGAAGTTAGTTTAGACTGTCCAGCAACCGCGGCTTTTCGATCACGAAACCCTGGGCATAATCCACACCCAGCTGCCTCAACTGGTCAAGCACGTCGCGGGACTCCACCTGCGAGGCAATCACTTCCCGCTTCATGTAGTGGGCCATATCCACCATGGACTTCACCATCGCGCGGTCCGTATCGTTGATGTCCACCTGGTTGGTGAAGGCGCTGTCGAGCTTGATCATGTCCACCGGCAGGGTACGCATCAACTGGAACGACACCGGTCCGCTGCCAAAGTTGCCCAGGCAGAACCGGCAGCCCAGTTCTTTCAGTTCGGTCATGAACCCGGCCAGGCGATCAAGATCGGTGATAGCGGCAGTTTCCGTCAACTCGAACCACAAACGCTCGATGGGCGCATCCTTCTGGCTCAGTTTGTCATAGATGAACTCCAGCAACGACTGGTCGTTGAGCGAATAACCGGACAGGTTCACACAGACACCGCCCAGATGTTCCGGGTCCGGCCCCTTGTCCCGCAGCCAGTCAAGCATATGCCCCACCACCCACCGGTCCACGGCCTGCATGCGGTCATAGCGCTCGGCGGTGCGCACGAAATCGCGGCCGGCGATCAGGTTGCCGGCATCGTCGTACATGCTGATCAGCACCTCGTACTGGGCCGACATTTCGGTGTTGGGATGAAGCGGTATCATTTTCTGGCAGCGCAGCAGCATGCGCTCTTCATCGAGATCTCCGAGACTGGCAACCTTGGCGGCAATCTGCTCCTGGCGAGACTGATCATCGGCGTCCAGGGTATAGTTCACCACCTTGCCATGCCCCTGCTGTTTGGACGCCTTCATCGCCTGCTCTGAGGCTCTTAGCCAGCGCTCAGCAGTCGCCAGAGCCGGCAGTTCCATGGCCATCCCCGCGCTGGCCGACAGGCGGTAGTGACGTTCCCCGAAGATCAGGTCACAGGCCTCGATATCGTCAATGATGGCCTGTGTTGTTTCGGCGGCGGTCTCTGCGGGTAGCAGCCAGGCAAACTCATTGCCCGCCAGACGCGCCAGCGGCATGCCATCCACCACCCGGGCGCGGAGTATGTCCGCGACCTGACGCAAGGCATCGTCGCCGGCCTGATAGCCGGCCGTATCGTTGAGAAGACGGAACTTGCGCAGGTCCAGTCGCAGCAGCGCCCGCTCATCTTCCCGCTGCGCCAGTTGCTGATCCAGCACCCGCTCGAATTCACGACGCCCCAGCAGGCCGGTCAGCTCGTCGTGGGTCGACGCCCACGACAGCTGGTCATAGACCTTTCGTACCATCCGGTCGAGGCTTTCGTCCACCAATGGACGCTCGTATTGGCTGTCCGGCACCACGATGCCTTTGCGCATCTGACGCGCCAGCGCCTCCAGGTCCAACTCCACCACCCGCATGCCCTGGTGATTCACAAACACGAACCGACTGAATTCGCGGGCAATCCACACCAGCCGGATGTACTGGGGCTCGTCAGGATTGTCCTGATCCCGCAACCAGTCACCGGTGCGCAACTGCTTGGCCCGATGGATCCAGCGCTGCAGGCTTTTCTGCTCACGCTCGGACAGAGTCTTGCTTCTGCTCTCCTCCGAGGCTAGCGCTGGCATGTCCACCATCTCGGCCGGTGTCTCGACACTGCGAACCAGAAACTGCTTTAGCTCATCCCGGATCTGGGATGACGGCATGTGGTTGCTCGAAATGGAGGCCAGGCCATCCTGGATCACCCGCAGCAACTCCGGCAGGTTGACACCCGCTTTCGGATCATCCGCAAACGCCAGCAGAGAATCCACAACCGACAGATAGTCCTGCCATAACTGACTGTCCTGCCCCTGTCGGATCCACGTCAGCGACAGCAGGTCACGCCAGCCACCCTCCAGCAGACTCAGCAGAGCCCGGGGTACCCGGCGCCCGGCCAGTTTCCGGTTCAACACCTCGGCGACAGCCGCCTTCGACTCCGCTACTTTCTGCGCGCCTTCAGCGGCCGCGGTCACCCGCTCCACATTGCGACGGTACACCAGGTTCTGGCGATCGATCAGGGTGTCCAGCTCCTGCAGAGTACTGTCAAACACCCCGGTGTCCTGTTCAAAATCGGTCGTGATGCGATGAATCAGCTCGTCAATACGGCGCTGTACCACCGGATTGATTCGTCCACCCTTGACCCCTAGCTGGGCCAGACGGTTCATCACACCGCGAACCGGGCTGTTCTGGTCATCGAAAAACGTGGGATCCCGCATCACCACCTTCAGCACCGGCACTTCCAGCTGGCGCATCCGGCTCTGGGCATAATCGCTGAGTTTCGGGCTTTCCACCACGCTGCGGAAAAAGCGGTCGACCACGTCCAGAGTGTCCTGCTGTTCGTCATTGAGCGCGTGATCGCCACTGTGTTTGACTCGTTCCACCACCCGCTCACGAAGGCTCGGCTGATCCGGAGCCAGGGCTGCAGTTTCCGCCTGCAGCTGCTGCAGCTCCCGGTGCAATTCACCGGCGGATAGCGGGCGCGCGTTGGGGGCAAACGCCACTGGCTCGGCATCGCCGCGGGCCAGCCGGCTGGCGGTGAGCGTACCAATCAGGTTGCGCACCGTGGCAAACGCGGTCTGGGCTGCCTGGGCGTGACCGCGAAACTCCTGCGGTGCACGACCGGCAAATCCGGGTTTGCGCTCAGGCGCGGTTTGCCGGGCAGGCGGCGCGGACTCCGGGACTGCTACTGCGGCGGATGACGATTGCGCGCTTGTTGTCGCGGGTTTTGGTGCAGGCGCCGGCTTTTCTTCCGCTGCCGCCGGGCGCTCACTGAGGTATTTGCTCAGGTCCAGATCCGGCAACACGCCGTGCCGGATCAGAATATTATTGAGTTCCTGATACAGGGGGCCGAGCTGCTGCAATACGGTCTGCTCAAACACCTTGAGACAGATCTTCTCGACATCGCGACTGGCCTTGAGGTGGTTCAACCCGTTATGAAACGCTTCACAAACCAGGGACGGCCCAAGCGGGTTGTGGTGGCCAGTGGCATTGGCAACCCCCAGCGTGTCGAGCCTAAGCTTCAACTGCAGCAACTCGCCGCGGAACTGGGTGTCCGCTTTGGTGACCATGACCCGGATAGTCAGCCAGTCCTCGAATTCGCCTTTGTCCACCACCGACAGTTCTGAACCGGGAAATCCTTTGGGTGCCGGTTTGAGGGGTGACTCCAGATTCTGCGCCATCTGATGCCAGATCACCCGCTGGCGGGCCTGGAGTTGCCCCGTCGCGTCCATGTAGTCGTTGGCCTGCTGATCACTGACCGCACGCTGTGCCGCCTGTTTCAGGGCCGCCAGCATCTGCACGAAACAGGTGTCCATCAACGGCTCGATAAACTGCACGACTGCCCGCGCCGACTGATGCAGAACGAACTGTACCCGGTCGCTGGGCGCCCGCAGTGCGGATCGCTCCTGATCACGGCTGCCGCCGCATTGCTTGAGCATGGCGTGCACGGCGTCGGGATTGGAACGGGTGAAGTGCACCCCCATAGCACCTTCGATACGACGAATCGCACTGACGTGAAGCTCGTGGCGACGATTGCCCTCCGCCGTGCGGAAGCGCACAACAAATTCGTCGGGATGATCGTTGGCAAAAATCCGTTCGAGCTTGCGCGAAGTATCCCCGGAGTAGCGAACAAACAGCCCCTCCGCGCAGAAATCGGCAATCTGGCATGGCCAGGTCTCACCCGAGCCGAGATCCAGCTGGGCGGCGAGCTTGATAGGCTTTCGAGGGCTTGTGCGACGATCTCTGGGGTCCATGAACTACCTGATATCTGGCAAAAACGGGGGAAGGATTCTTCTCTTCCACCGGTGTCCCTGAAGGAGCGGCATCTGCCGCAAACTACTCATCCGGGATCTGTCTGTAATATAGTGAGGAATCCCGTGCTGAGACAGACACACTATAACGTTGTGAACCATGACACAGCTTAGTCAGATCTATACGCTTTTGCTACTGGTAACAGTGCTTCCGGGGTGTACGACCATTGGCTACTACAGTCAGGCCATCAGCGGCCACGTCTCGCTGATGTGGTCGGCGCAACCGGTTGACGACCTGTTGGAAAATCCCGCGACCGACCCGTCTCTGGCGGACAAGCTGGCACTGGCCCGAGACGCCCGCGCGTTTGCGAAAAGCCGCCTGGCGTTGCCAGTAGGCGATGCCTTCACCGAGTTCACCGAGCTGGGGCGCCCCTGGGTGGTGGTGAATCTGGTGGCGGCGCCGGAGTTTTCCCTGACACCGCGTCAGTGGTGCTACCCGGTTGCCGGATGCCAGGCTTACCGCGGTTATTTCAGTCTTGACGATGCGCGCTCTGAGCAGAAAATCCTCAGCACCCGCGGCTACGACACCTTTATTGGCGGTGTCACCGCTTACTCCACGCTGGGCTGGTTCGATGATCCGCTGCATTCCGGTTTTACCAACCTGCCCGATGACCGCATGGTGGCGCTGATGTTCCATGAACTCGCGCACCGGGTGGTGTACGTGGACGAGGACACCGCGTTCAATGAAAGCTTCGCCACGGCGGTGGAGCTGGAGGGCCTGCGGCTATGGCTGGAAGAGAGGGGCGATACGAGCGGATTTGCCGAAGCGCTGGCACGCCTGAAACAGAGGAACGCCACCCTGGTGCTGGTAGAAGACACGGTGACGGCCCTCGAGCGCCTGTACCAGGGCCCGGGCGCGGTGGCTGCAGCCGACATGCGGCAACAGAAACAGGAGCTGATCGCCGACCTGATGGCCCGCTATAATGCGATGGCCGAGAGCTGGGATGAACCCGGGCCTTTCGGCGAGTCCGTAGACACCCTCAACAACGCCAACCTGGCGCTGTTCCGCCAGTACAACCAGTACGTGCCCGGATTCCGCCAGCTGCTGCGGGAGCATGACTACCGCTTTGCCGACTTTTTCGAGCAGGTGCGTACGCTGTCGGCACGGGAGTCCGAGCAGCGTTCGCAGGCACTGCTGCACCTGTCAGAGCGTTTTGACGAACACTTTTGAGTTGCGCTGGGTGTTGTAGGCCGCCAGTTTTGGCCCCGGCAGTTCCTGAACCGTTGAGGGCAGAAAACCGCGCTCACGGAACCAGTGTTCGGTCTGGGTGGTGAGCACGAACAACCGCGCGATGCCCTGGCTGCGCGCCAGCCTCTCCACCATCGCGAGGATGTCATCGCCGCGGCCGGCACGGCGGTAATTGGGGTCGACGGCGAAGCAGGACAATTCACCGGCGCCTTCCTCCGGGTAATGGTAGAGCGCGGCACACCCGACAATGGTGCCATCGCGCTCCGCTACCACGAAACGGTCGATTTCGGTTTCCAGCATCTCCCGCGAACGACGCACCAGAATGCCCTGCTCTTCGAGCGGCTGGATCAGTTCCAGCACACCGCCAATGTCTTCGACCCGGGCCTGGCGAATCTGCTCGTAGTGGTCGCCACTGACCAGAGTGCCGGAACCGTCGCGAGTGAACAGCTCCTCCAGCAGGGCGCCGTCATTCACGTAGCTGATGATGTGGGAGCGGCGCACGCCTTTGACACAGGCATCGCAGGCAGCTTTCAACAAGGCGGCATCGTGACCGGTGACCGCGCCTTGCGCCAGCTGCTCGGAGGCCTGCCGCGCAGACAGCTCGCGAATCAGCGAGCCGTCGGCCTCCAGCAGACCCTGATCGTCGATGAAGATGATCAGTTTCTCGGCCTGCAGGGCAGCCGCCACCTGGCTGCCGACATCCTCGTAAGACAGGTTGAACGTGTCGCCGGTGGGGGAATAGCCCTGGGGCGGCAGCAACACAATGTGCCCCAGCTCCAGCAGCTTTTCGATACCGGCCACATCCACCCGGCGTACCCGCCCGGTGTAACCGAAGTCTACCCCATCGAGAACCCCGACCGGGCGCGCGGTCACGAAGTTACCGCCGCTGACACGAATTCGCGCATTGTGCATCGGCGAGTTCACCAGCCCCATGGACAAGTGGCTTTCCAGATGCGCCCGCAACCCGCCAACGGCCTGCAGTACCAGCGGTAGCTGATCCTCCGGCGTCATTCTCAGGCCACGATGGAACGACGACTCCACCCCGGCACTGTCCAGACGCTCCTGAATCTGCGGGCGCGCTCCGAATACCACCACCAGTCGCACGCCGAGACTGCTCAGCAACGCAATGTCGTGAATGATATTGATGAAGTTGTCGTGGGCTACCGCATCCCCGCCAATGGTCAGCACCACCGTGCGGCCCCGATGGGCGTTGATGTACGGGGATGAATGGCGGAATCCGTGCAGCCAGTCGTTGGATTTCAATCGTCTCTCCTGATGGCCTGGGTGTTACAGGCAGAACTGGTGAATCAATCCCTTGAGGATCCTGACGGTGGGCTCCAGTTGCGACAGCTCCAGGAACTCATCGGGCTGGTGGGCCTGATCGATGGAGCCGGGGCCCATCACCAGGGTTTCCAGACCGAGCTGCTGCAACCACGGTGCCTCCGTGGCAAAGCCCACGGCGTGCGCGGTGTGACCGGTCAGCTTTTCACAGGCACGAACCAGCTCCGCATCCGCCGGCGTCTCGAACGGCGGCACACCATCGAACAGCGGCTCGAACACCAGGTTCAGCTCACGGCGTTCTGCGACCGGCCGGACTTTACTCAGAATGGCCTGGCGCAGGGTTTCCATATTCATGCCCGGCAACGGGCGCAGATCAAAATGCAATTCGCACTGGGCGCAGATCCGGTTCGGGTTGTCACCGCCGTGGATGCAGCCCAGGTTCATGGTCGGCACCTGCACCTCAAAGTTCGGGTTCTGGTATTGCGCCTGCCAGCCCGACCGCAGCGCCAGCAATTCGCCCAGAGCCTCGTGCATGCCCTCCATGGCATTGCGGCCGAGCGCCGGATTCGACGAGTGCCCGGACTGCCCCTCAAACTTCAGCCGCTCCATCATAATGCCCTTGTGCATGCGCACCGGCTTCAGCCCCGTGGGCTCGCCAATCACCGCGTAACGGCCTTTCGGCCGCCCTGCCTCCGCCAGCGCCCGGGCGCCGTTCATCGAGCTCTCTTCGTCGGCGGTGGCCAGAATGATCAGCGGCTGTTGCAGCTTCTGACCGGCGAACGCCCGGGCCGCTTCGATGGCCAGCGGAAAAAACCCCTTCATGTCGCAGGTGCCCAACCCGTACCAGCGGTTGTCACGCTCGGTAAGAGTGAACGGATCGCTCTGCCAGCGCTTGTCGTCGAAGGGTACGGTGTCGGTGTGCCCCGAAAGCACCAACCCACCGGGGCCGCTGCCCAGAGTGGCAATCAGGTTGTACTTCCCCGGCATGCCGGGCACCGGCATCATCTCAACAGCAAAACCCAGCGGCTCCAGCCACTCGGCGAGAGTGCGCACGACCGCCTCATTGCTGTGATCCCACTCAGGGGTCGCGCTGCTGATGGATGGCAAGGCGATCAGCCGTGTCAGCATGTCGCGAATACCCGGCACAAAACCGGTTTTCAGTGTGGACTCAGACATAGAACAATTCCCTGATCCGGTTGCGGATCAACGGGTCTGGCCGCGCCGCCAGACCTCAAATGACTCAATGGCGCGAATAACAATCGGGTAGGCGACTTCGCCGCCACCCACAATACGGGCAATCTCCAGGGTCTGCTCGCCGACACTGGCCAATCGCCCCTCCACCACATTGCCGTTGGACAAGGTGGCCTTCACCGTGCGCCCTTTCCAGCGGCCGGCTTCGGTCACATCGGCGGGGTACCAGCCGGCCACCTGGCCGTCTTCACCCTCCGGAACCAGAGGTTGAACAGCCTCCCCTGCAACGGTCGACTCGGGGGGCTGAACCGCCCTCAGAAAGACGTCCGGAACGACCTGTTCATTGTACCTGACTGCCAGTGTTGCGGACTGTTCCCCGTCCGGCTCCCGCACCGGCACACCCATAAGCTCTTCGCCGGGCATCAGCGTGAGGGTCAGCTCACCGCCCTCGGTCAGCCATTGCCGATACAGCGCCAGTAACTGTGGGCTGGCCTCGTAACCGCGCGCATTCAGCCCGGAGCGAAACGCCTCCATCACGATTTCGGTCCACTCTTCGGTGGCCACGGCAGATTCGCGGGCGCAGTAGGCGGCGATCCGCCGCATCAGACCACCGTCACGGAGAATAACTCGCATGGGCCCGTCCGCGCCCTGAATCGGCGAATCGGGGTTCAGCACATCAAGGCGGACTCCGGGCCAGCGGGCTTCCAGGCTGCCAGCCTTATCCGTAGTGATTTCCAGATACAGATCCTCGGGCTGCTGCCGGATCAGGATTTCGCCGCCAATGCCGTTCATCCCCATTCTCACCAGGTCTCCGCTGCCCAGTTGTTGGCGGTGGTCGGGGCCACAGACCGGCGCAAACAGGGTGTCAGCGCCATCAGCACCGTCAGTGACCCAGTTGCGGAACATGCTGGCCTCGACTCGCACGCCCAGCCGCTCTCCCCGCAGGGTCCATGAAGGTGGCAGTGCCGCCGGATCCAGCAGCGTCTTCAACAGATTCACCGGCGAGCCGGCATCAAAGGTTACCCGTCCGGCGCGCAGCGGGCCGGCAAGGCGGAAATCCTGGTAACTGGCGTCGTTAAGCAGCAGACGCCCCTCAATACCCGAGCTGATCGAGCCCCGCTCGATCACGCCCACTTGCTCCATGGCCGCCCGGGTGTCGGCAAGGCGCTGGTCCGCCAGCCACCACACCGATGCTTTGAACAGCACCCAACCGAACAGCAGTATGATGACCACAAAAGTCAGCAGGCGTTTCATCCATTTATCCTCATGCCGGGCAATACGACCGGATACCCATCAGTTGCGGGAAATCAGTGTCCCCACACCCTCATCGGTGAATATCTCCAGCAGGGTGGCGTGCGCAACCCGGCCGTCGATGATGTGAGACGTGCGCACGCCATTTTCCACCGCACTCAACGCGCAACGGATCTTCGGCAGCATGCCGCCGTGGATGGTGCCATCTTCAATCAGATCGTTGACCTGCTTTGCGGTCAGGCCGGTCAGCACCTTGTCTTCCTTGCTCTTGAGGCCGGACACATTGGTCAGCAGGATCAGCTTTTCGGCTTTCATGGCCTCTGCCACTTTACCCGCCACCAGATCGGCATTGATGTTGTAGGACGCGCCATCGGGGCCTACGCCGATCGGTGCGATCACCGGAATCACGTTGCTTCGGGTCAACATGTCGATGACCTCCACATTGACACTGGCCACCTCGCCCACGTGACCGATATCGATGATTTCCGGCCGCTCCAGTTCCGGGGAACGGTCGAACACCTCGAGCTTTCGGGCACGGATCAGGTTGGCATCCTTACCGGTCAGACCCACGGCAGTGCCGCCCTGAGCGTTAATCAGTGACACAATTTCCTTGTTCACCTGACCGCCGAGCACCATCTCCACAATATCCATGGTTTCGCTGTCGGTCACCCGCATGCCGTTGACGAAGCGGGATTTGATGTTCAACCGCTCCAGCAACCCACCAATTTGCGGGCCGCCGCCGTGCACCACGATCGGGTTGATGCCCACCAGCTTCATCAGCACCACGTCGCGGGCGAAACTGCTCTTGAGCTCTTCGTTCTCCATGGCGTTACCGCCGTATTTGATGACCACGGTTTTTCCGGTAAAACGCTGAATGTAGGGCAAGCCCTTACTCAGTACGGACGCCACCTGCATTGCTGTTTCACGATCCAGTGCCATGTTGCTGCCTTCGCCTTTCCAAACGGTCGGTTAACGTAGTGTCAGAGTGCTCTGTCTGTGCTCCGGGCGGCCATCAAAAGCTCACCGCCAGGTCCGGAGCCACTTTCTGTAGCTGGTCACGGAACACCTGTTTGATGCGCTCCAGTGCCTCCTCGGTTTCCGCCTCGAACCTCAGCACCAGCACCGGGGTGGTGTTCGACGCCCGGCACAAGCCCCAGCCGTCGGCATAGTCCACACGAATGCCATCGATGGTGCTGATATTGCCATCGCCGAACACCCCTTCCTTCCCCAGGCGCGCCACCAGCTCGAACTTGGTGTCTTCGGTCACATCCACATTCAGTTCAGGCGTACTGATGTCTTCCGGGAAATCCTCGAACACCTCATCGCTGTGGCGGTCCTCAATGCCCAGAATTTCCAGCAGCCGGGCGGCCGAATACAGGCCATCATCGAACCCGTACCAGCGTTCGCCGAAGAAGATGTGGCCGCTCATCTCTCCCGCCAGTAATGCCCCGGTTTCCTTCATCTTCGCCTTCATCAGCGAGTGTCCGGTTTTCCACATGATCGGGCGCCCCCCGGCTTCGGAGATCACCCCCGCCAGGCGGCGGCTACACTTGACGTCGTAGAGCACGTCAGCGCCCGGATTGCGCGAAACCACGTCGCGAGCAAACAGCATCAGCAGGCGGTCGGGCCAGATGATCTTGCCGGTGTTGGTCACGACACCCAGGCGGTCTCCATCGCCATCGAAGGCCAGGCCAATATCCGCTTTTTCCGCCTGAACCCGGGCAATCAGGTCCGCCAGGTTGTCGGGCTTGCCGGGATCCGGATGGTGGTTGGGAAAATCGCCATCCACCTCGCAGTACAGGGGAATTACATCACAGCCGAGCTCTTCCACCAGCATGGGTGCCAGCTCTCCGGCAATACCGTTACCGGCGTCCAGCACCACCTTCAGGGGTGCAGCCACGGCAATATCGCCCACAATACGATCCAGATAGGCGCGCCGGACATCCTCGGACGACTGGGACCCCTGGCCACTGGCCAGATCTCCGGTCTGGATCCGCTGCAGCAGCTTCTGAATGGCATCACCGGACAGAGTCTCCCCGCCCAGCATGATTTTCAGGCCGTTGTAGTTGGCCGGGTTGTGACTACCGGTCACCATCACCCCGGAACCGGTCTGCAGTTTGTGAGTGGCAAAATACAGCACCGGCGTGGGTACCGCCCCCACGTGAACCACATTGCAGCCGGTGGACATGATCCCCCGAGCCACGGCGTCCGCGAGATCGGGGCTGGAGTGACGGCCATCGTAGCCGATGCAGATCCTGTCCACACCCCGCTGCGCCGCTTCGCTGCCAATGGCGCGGCCGATGGTATACACAATATCCTCGGACAGGGTTTCACCCACAATGCCCCGTATGTCGTAGGCCCGGAAGATTCCGGCAGGCACGCTGACCGATGGCGGTGTCGCCTCCCGCACTGCCGATGCCGGAGAGGCCTCCCTGAGACTGTCATCCCCGCTGCCACCCCCGAAACCCAGAACGTCTTCATCACCGTCTAGCATGTCGATGTCCAGCATGTCCTTTTCCTGGAACAACGGCTCGTCGGTCTCTGCCGGCACCGGCTTTGACGCTCCCTTCGCCGGCCGGGCCGACTCGGAGGCTTTCGCCATCCGCTTATCAACCATCTGGGACAACCGCTGCAGGACCTCGCCGGTGGAAGCCACCATGTCCCACCTGAGCGCGGGCAGCTTCAATCGCTCACCGCCGAATACTTTCTGAGCCCACTGGGTGAGCGCGGTCACATCCTGACGGATACTCCGCTGGGCCGCGCCCAGCAGCATCCACACCACAATCGCCGCAACGAGCACCGGAGCCAGCACCAGAATCAGCGAGAGCATGGCGCTGACCACCGGAACGGGGGCCGAGGCCGGTTTGTAGCTGATGGACCAGTCCGGGGCGCCGAGCCCCCGCTCCAGCGCGGCACCGCCGCCGGTGCCGTTGCTGACCACCACCCGGGCGCTGCCACCGACTGTTTGCACCAGCGCCAGCTGCCCGCCAAGCTGATCGTTATTCACCGCCAGCAGCGGCCGCAGTTGCGCTGCATCGAACACCACCAGCATGCTGCCGGCCATGGCCTGATTATTCGGATTACGAATAGGTGCGGCCAGCTGGAAATACCACTGGTTGTCGCGGGGAAAGGCGTCGGGGTGCAACGAACGCCCGGATTCGGCCCGCCGGGCCAGGTCGAGACCGGCAAACCCAAGGGTGTCCGAGCCACTGGCACTGCGAGGTATATCACCGTAGGGGAAAAGGTGAACTGCACGCACGCCGGGCAAGGCACCGGCAAGCTCATCCGTAACGGCCTGCCTTTCTTGTGGGCTGGCCAGCGCCTCACGCACGTGACCCTGCGCGGCCAGTCCGGACACCGCGGCCTGCAACAGCGCAACGTGCTGGTTCAGGCGATTGGCCGCGGTGTCGACCTCAACCGCCGCCTGCAACTGCGCACGGCGCGATTCCGCCGGTCCGACGATCAGAAAGTGGATCAGCCCCGCCGCCAGCAAACCGGCCACAAACACCACCGCCGCCTGGGTTCCGGCAACCGAGCCCATGCGTTTCAGGCGTGGACCACTGGCTGCCCTTTTTTTCGGCTTCGATTCAGCCGGCGACGGGTTATCGGATTGGTCGGCCACAGCGTCATCCGGTTTCTTCTTTTTACCCAGCTTCATGAGTCCATCCTGCACTTATAATTTTTTCCGAGGCAACGAGCCATCAGCCAAGTATAGACGCCCGACGCTTTTTCTGCGTTTACAGTCTGTTACCTGATCAACGGGTGCCGGTGGAGCCAAAACCACCGGCACCACGGTCACTGGCGTCAAAGGCATCAACCACTTCAAAATCCGCCTGCACCACCGGCACCAGAACCAATTGCGCCAAACGCTCACCGATGTCGATGGTGAACTCGCTGTGCCCACGATTCCAGCACGACACCATCAGTTCGCCCTGGTAGTCCGAATCGATCAGACCAACCAGATTGCCCAGCACAATGCCGTGCTTGTGGCCCAGACCACTACGGGGCAGGATAACGGCCGCCAGTGAAGGATCGGCGATGTGAATCGACAGGCCGGTTCTGATCAGCTCGGTATCGCCCGGTTTCAGGGTCACCGGCTGCTCCAGGCAGGCCCGCAGATCCAGTCCTGCAGAGCCCTCGGTGGCGTATTCCGGAAACGCGATGGTGTCACCGATTCTGGGGTCCAGGATGCGGACCTGAAGTGTTTTGCGTGTCATGAAAGTTCCTGTCGGTAGGGTTTCAGAGAAATACGGTTCAGGGCAGTTGCCCGGCAATCAGTGCGATCAGCCGGCGGGCGATACCGGTTTTGCTCTCCGGCCCGATGGCCTGCTGGCCACCCGGCCAGAACACGGTGACGGCGTTACGATCACTGTTAAAACCCAACCCGGGCACGGAGACATCGTTGGCAACAATCATGTGCAGCTTCTTGCGTGCCATCTTGTCGCGGGCGTAATGCTCCACATCGGTGGTTTCTGCGGCAAACCCGACCGTGAAAGGCGCATCGTCCCGAGCGGCAATGGTTGCCAGAGTATCCGGGTTGCGCACCAGGGCCAGAGTCATGTCTGTGCCGGTCTTCTTGATCTTGTCACTGGCGCAGGCACCGGGACGGTAATCCGCTACCGCGGCAGTGGCGATGAACAGGTCGCAGCCTTCGTCCACCGCACGACTGGTTTCCATCAGCATCTCCTCAGCGGTCATCACCGGCCGAACCAGCACGCCGGAAGGTGCAGACAGGGTGACCGGCCCGCTGACCAACACCACGTCGGCGCCAGCGGCACGAGCAGCCGCGGCAATGGCATAGCCCATTTTACCGGAGCTGTGATTGCTGATGTAGCGCACCGGGTCAATGGGTTCTCGCGTTGGCCCGGCGGTAATAACAATCCGCTTGCCGGTTAAAATACCGGGGCCAGGCGATGGCGCACCGGCGTCGCCAGTTATCCGCTCGAACAGAACCAGGGGCTCCAGCATCCGGCCCGGGCCGGTATCCCCGCAGGCCTGGGATCCTTCATCCGGCCCCCACAGCCGGATCTGGGAATCCTCAGCCAGTAATTCGATGTTGCGCCGGGTGCGGGCGTTGTTCCACATGGCCTGATTCATTGCCGGAGCCAGCGCGATGGGCGCTTCGGTCGCGCAGCACAGGGTTGTCAGCAGGTCGTCCGCCAGGCCATGAGCCAGGCGGGCAATGAAATCCGCTGTGGCGGGCGCAACCACAACCAGATCTGCCCACTTGGCCAGCTCAATGTGCCCCATCCCCTGCTCAGCCTCGGGATCCAGCAGCGACGTCCTCACCGGCTCTCCGCTCAGGGCCTGAAAGGTCAGCGGCGTGACGAACGCCTCGGCGCCCCGGGTCATCACCACGCGGACCTCGTGCCCGGCCTTTTTCAGCAGACGCACCAGCTCGGCACACTTGTAGGCGGCAATACCGCCGGTGATTCCCAGCAGAATTCGTTGTGGGGCCATACCCGCTCCGTACCCGAATGACATAAAGAAGTCATAAGATACCACGGCTAACGCCTGTGGACAGCCTGCAGCCCGTGATAGACTTTCTGACAGATTTCAGTGGCCTGCGCAGGACGCGCCGACGCCACCCGAACCCTGACCACTGACCGCAAGGATGCAACCATGACCACCCCCACCTGGCCCGCCGACGAGCGCCCGCGCGAACGACTGCTGGCCCACGGCGCGGGCAGCCTGTCTGACGCCGAGTTGCTGGCCATTTTCCTGCGCACCGGCACCGCCGGTATGCCGGTGATGGCACTGGCCCGCCACCTGATCGACAACTTCGGTGGCCTGCGCGGCCTGATGACAGCATCGCAACGACAATTCTGTGAGGTCAAAGGCCTCGGCACCGCCAAATACGCCCAGGTTCAGGCTGCCATGGAGATGGCGCAACGGGTGATGGACGAACCCCTGCGCCAGGGCGACCCGCTGCGATCCCCCGGCGACACCCGGCGTTTTCTGTGCAGCCGGCTCGGCACCTACCCACACGAAGTGTTTGCCGGTCTGTTTCTGGACAACCGACACCGGGTCATTCAGTACCGGGAGCTGTTTCGCGGCACGATTGATGGTGCCGCGGTCTACCCCAGGGAGGTGGTGCGTCAGGCATTGGAGTATAATGCAGCGGCGGTCATTTTTGCCCACAACCACCCGTCCGGCGTGGCGGAACCGAGCCAGGCGGACATTTCCCTCACCCGACGCCTGAGCGAGGCCCTGGGATTGGTCGATATCAGGGTTCTTGACCATATGGTTGTCGGCCACGGTGAGGTAATATCCCTGGCTGAACGGGGGTTGATGTAAACTGCGCTGGGCCAGATCCAAAAAACTGGCCAAATTCCCAACAATTTTTTGCGTTGGGGGGCCAGTTCTGGTATAAAAGCGTCCCTTTCTGGCGGCGTCTGGCGAGCAGCTTGCTTTTTCGTGGCGCAAGCAGCGACAACCAGAAGCGCGATTAAACGAATTCGTATATCAAGACCATTGCTCAGGTCGGAGGCAAGTATGTCCAGAGTTTGTCAGGTTACCGGTAAGCGTCCGGTCACCGGTAACAACGTATCCCACGCGATGAACCACACTCGTCGTCGCTTTCTGCCGAATCTGCAGAACCACCGCTTCTGGGTTGAATCAGAGAAGCGTTTCGTGAAGCTGCGCGTATCCACCAAGGGTATGCGCATCATCGATAAAAAAGGCATTGACGCTGTGCTGGCCGATCTTCGTGCCCGCGGCGAGAAATTTTAAGGAGCCGCATCATGCGCGAGAAAATCAAGCTGGTTTCATCAGCAGGTACTGGTCACTTCTACACGACCAACAAGAACAAGCGTAACACCCCGGAAAAAATCGAGATCAAGAAATACGATCCGGTTGTCCGTAAGCACGTTGCGTACAAGGAAGCCAAGATCAAGTAATTGATCCGGCGACCGACAAAAAACCCGGCCTTGTGCCGGGTTTTTTAGTGCCTCAAACCTTTCCCTTTTATCAGAACGTCTCCAGATACCCTTTCGGCAGCGCCACATCCATGGCAATCGGCAGGTGGTCGGACATCGGATAACTCACTACCTCCGAGCGGCGGATCTCCAGACTGGGACTGACCAGGATGTGATCCAGCGCTTTTTCCGGACGCCAACTGGGGAAACTGTGGGCGGTATCCGGCAGCGGAATCAGGTTCGTTTCCTTCAGGGGGGTCTGGGTCAGTAACTCTTCGGCGTGATTGTTCATGTCCCCCATCAGCACCACGTGCTGATAATCGCCGATCAGTTCGCGGATGTAACCCAGCTGGCGCTGCTGCGCCGCCCGGCTCAGCGACAGGTGCATCATCACCAGCACCAGCGGGTCGTCTTCGGAGCCATAGCGGGCAATGATCGCACCCCGCCCGGGGATCAGCCCCGGCAGCTTGTGCTCGGTAACATCCAGCGGCCGATAGCGGCTCAGCAGCCCGTTACTGTGCTGGGCAATCTGCCCGAGGTTGCGGTTGAGCTGTTGATACCAGTAAGGAATGCCCGCCGCCTCAGCCAGGTACTGAACCTGGTTGATGTAGGCACTGCGCAGACTGCCGCCATCACACTCCTGCAGGGCAATGACATCGTAGTTGCGCAACAACGTGGCAATTCGGTCGAGGTTCTCGATGCGGTTGCGGTGCGGAAGAAAATGCTGCCAGCTGCGGGTCAGATAATGCCGGTAGGACGAGGTATTGATCCCCACCTGGATATTGAACGTCAGCAGCCGGATATGCCGGTGCGCTTCGAACTCGGGCACATGCTCGCTGCCCGAGCTGCAACTGCCCCTGGGCTCTCGGGCAGGGCGCAGGAGGCCATCCAGCTGCTTGCGAATGTGTCTGTACATAGTGGCCAGCTCACCCGACTGTGACGCGTGTTTACCTGCGCAAGCAGGGTTGTTTACTCGGCAGCGCCCCGCTCCTGTTCGACCAGGTAATCCACCACTTCCAGCGCCGCTTCATGACTGCCAGCCATGGAGGCACTGACCGTATACTTGCCATTAACCAGCATAGTCGGTGTCCCAGTGATGCGCGCACCACGGATTTTGGACTGCGCCTTCTGCATTTTCGCATTCACCCCGAAGCTGTTGTAGGCCTTCAGGAACGCCTCGCCATCCACGTCATGATCGCTGACGAACGCTGCCAGCGCCTCACCGGAGTTCAGTGGCCGGCGATCCCGGGCCAGCGCGTCGAACAGCGCGTCGTGCACCTTGTCCAGCTCACCCATGAACTCCAGCGCGTAAAATGCCCTGGCGTGTGGTTCCCAGGATTGACCGAGCGCTGCCGGAATCTGCACGTAATCGACGTCGTCCGGGATATCCTCTACCCAGGACTCCACCAGCGGCTTGAAGTTGTAACAATGGGGACAGCCATACCAGAACACTTCTGCCACTTCGATGGTTTCGCTGTTGTCGGTACGAACCGGTGAACTGAGCTCCCGGTAATGGGTGCCTTCCTGCCACTCCGCCGCACTGACCTGTCCGGCAATGGCAAAGGCTGCGAGCAAGGTGACAGCAGTACTCAGACTTCTCAACATCGACTATCTCCGTTTTTGAACATTGTTTCTGGACCTGATTATGACCCAGCGTGCGCATAAAGTTCCACCGACCCCAGATTAAAGCGGGGAAAGGCATAAAAAAACCCCGCACCGGGCGGGGTCTTCACGTCGCGACGCTGATCCGATGAGCTCAGTTCAGGCCGGAGAGGTAGTTGGAAACCGCTTCAATTTCCGAGTCGGTCAGCTTGGCGGCCACGTCCATCATGATGGACGCATTCTGGCCACCGGCACGCTCACCATCGCGGTAAGCCTTCAATTGCTTCTGGATATACTCGGCATTCTGGCCACCCAGTCGCGGGTAGCCCGCCGGCTCGTTACCCTTGCCCTGCGGGCTATGACAGCCGGAGCAGGCAGGAACGCCAGACGCCATGTTGCCGCCGCGGTACAACGCCTGACCGGCGTCAACCAGATCCGGATTGGCCTGCTGGACAGTCATGTCCTGCTCGTTGTAATAGGCGGCCAGGTCCTGCAGGTCCTCGTCTGACAGGTTATCCAGAATACCGGTCATTTCGGCGATCTGACGGTCGCCGTTCTTGACTGCCACTAACTGGCGGTACAAGTATTTTTCACCCAGCCCGGTCAGTTTAGGGTAAATCCCCATGATGGGTTTGGCACCGCCTTCGCCGTGACAACTCGCGCACACTGCTGCATTCGCTTTGCCTGCTTCAGGATCTCCCGCCCCGTGCGCCATCGCTGTGAGGCCAACGCCGAGAACAACTCCTGCGATCAGTTTTTTCATGCTCGCTCCGCTTCTCTCATCCAAAGTATTCTTCGTTATGCAGCCGGCAGGCACTGGCCCAGACAGGCACAAAACCGGGGCTGTTCAGCAGCAACGCTCAGCGTGCTGCCCGGAATTGGTGTAGCATTATACATTAATCCCTGATAACTGAAATCCAATAGGAAATCCAACCGCCGTGTCATCCGACCTGACCCCGAAGCCCGTCTCGTTCAACAGCGCCCGCTTTCTGATCAGCGCCTCCAAACTGGAGGAGTGCCCACCGGACACCGGTGCCGAGGTGGCATTCGCCGGGCGCTCCAACGCCGGTAAGTCCAGCGCCATCAATTCGATCACCGCGCACGGCAAGCTGGCAAGAACCAGTAAAACCCCCGGTCGTACCCGGCTGATCAATTTCTTTACGCTGAACCGGGAACATTGCCGCCTGGTGGACCTGCCCGGCTACGGCTACGCCAAGGTCTCCCGGGACATGAAAGACGACTGGCAGAAGCACCTGGGTCATTACCTTAATGATCGCCGCTGCCTGCGCGGCCTTGTGCTGGTGATGGACATCCGCCACCCGCTAACCGATTTCGACCAAATGATGGTGGAATGGTGCGAGCATAACAACCTGCCACTGATGATTCTTGCCACCAAGGCCGACAAGCTGAAGTTTGGTCAGGCCAAAACCGCGATGATGGGGATTGCCAACAAACTGAAAGCCTTCACCTGCGTGCACCACCTGATCATGTTCTCGGCCACGTCCAAGCGCGGCGTCGATGAGTGCCGTGATGCGCTGAACGCGTGGCTTGAGGGAGAGGATACGTCGCCTGCGGCGGAGTAAGCGATAAAAAACCGGCTTGCCATCAGACAAGCCGGCGAAACGTCAGGGTTTGCGACGTGCTAAAACCTGAGAACTCACTCAGGGTGACACCAGGGATGTCCGGATCCCCAGTGTCGGTAGTGAGACACCCGGCCTTTTGAAAAGTTCCCGCCGCTGATCAGTTTTTAATCAGACTCGCTTCGGCGGTTTGCGCTTGAGGCGCAACCGCCGTCTCCGGCAGTTGCGGACGGTACCGCTCCCGCAGGGCCATCACCCGCTCACGGTAAGCGAAAGTCAGGTAAGGCACTTCCAGCGTCAGCACCTGATAAATGCCCTGCTTGAGCTCGGTCAGGGTCAGCGTGGCAGACTCCTCACCGGCATGGGCGGTTTTCAGGAATGCCATCCAGTTGGTGATCACCAGCCAGACATTCAGCGACATGGCCGCCCGTAATTCGTCCGGCTGCGGCTCGATGATTCCGGCTTCCGCCAGTTTCTCGAAAATACGGCTGATGGCATCCAGGCAGCGGTTGGTGAACTCCCGATAGTCCTGCCGCAATCGCCGATCACCATCCAGCAGATACTCCAGATCCCGGTGAAAGAACCGGTAACTCCACAAACCATCAAACACCGATTCCAGATAGAACGTCATGTCCTCTAGGGTGAGCGGCCGGTCTTCGGGGATATCCAGGTAAAAATCCACCAACTTTTCATATTCCAGGAAAATCTCGTAGATGATGTCCGACTTGTTGCGGAAATGGTAATAGAGGTTGCCCGGAGAAATAGCCAGGTGCGCGGCAATGTGATTGGTGGTGACGTTCCGCTCTCCCCGTTCGTTGAAGAGCTCCAGGCTGGATAACAGAATCTTGTCTCTGGTTTTCATAGGTTCGGCGTGGCCTTGTTGTTAAGGACGTCGTTGTATGGCCGGCGGATGGCCTGATCCGCCATCGGGCTTTTCTTGACTCACTAGAGTATATACTCTAATAATACCATCAAGCGCAAATTGGGCGTTTTTTCGCCACCACGCACTATCGCCACACACAACAACAGTGTTTCCGGCACCCCGCCCGGAGCCGCGAGGAGAAAGCACCATGGGAGCTACAGTCGTTCAGCTTACCGAGAGCAAGAAACAGATTCAGCATACACACCGTGTGTTCGAAGACCAGAAAAAGGCCTTCCGCAACAATCCGATGCCGTCGCTGTCAGAGCGCCAGGAAAACCTCAAACGTCTGAAGCGTGCGCTGCTGAACAACCAGGACAAACTGACCGACGCCATCGATCGGGACTTCAGCTGTCGCTCACGGGACGAATCGCTGATTGCCGAGATCATGCCGTCCATACAGGGCATCAACTACACCCTGAAAAACCTGAGCGGCTGGATGAAGCCGTCCAAGCGACACGTCAGCGTGCTGTTCCAGCCGGCCAGCAACAAGGTGCACTACCAGCCCAAGGGCGTTGTCGGCGTGATCGTGCCCTGGAACTATCCACTCTATCTCGCGGTTGGCCCCCTGGTGGCCTCGCTGGCGGCGGGTAACCGCACCATGATCAAAATGTCGGAATTCACCCCGCACACCTCGGCATTGTTCAAAGAAATCATCGAGTCCACCTTCCCGGAGGACCTGGTGTC
The DNA here is from genome assembly GCF_032911545.1 of Marinobacter sp. M-5. Classification (NCBI taxonomy): domain Bacteria; kingdom Pseudomonadati; phylum Pseudomonadota; class Gammaproteobacteria; order Pseudomonadales; family Marinobacteraceae; genus Marinobacter; species Marinobacter sp. M-5. The sequence goes on along the minus strand of NZ_JAWJEK010000001.1, from coordinate 135,346 downwards.
GGTGATCACCGGCGAAGCTGACGTGGCCGCTGATTTCTCCGGCCGGGCGTTCGACCACTTGCTGTTCACCGGCTCCACGTCCGTCGGCAAACTGGTGATGAAGGCGGCCGCCGAAAATCTGACCCCGGTGACCTTGGAACTTGGCGGCAAGTCACCCGCCATTGTGTCCTCGGACGTACCGATGGAAGATGCCGCCCAACGCATCGCTTTCGGTAAGGCTTTCAACGCCGGCCAGACCTGCGTGGCCCCGGACTTCGTGCTGTGCCCCGCCGATCGGGTCAAGGCGTTTGTGGACGAGTTCCGTGCCCGCTTCAGCGACATGTACCCGAGCCTGCGGGACAACGACGATTTCACCGCCATCATCAACGAGCGTCAGTACGATCGCCTGCAGAGCTATCTGACTGACGCCCGCGAGAAAGGCGCGGAAGTTATCGAAATCAACCCCGCCCGGGAGAATCTCAACGATGGCACCCGCAAGATTCCGCTGACTCTGGTGCTGAACACCACACCGGACATGAAAGTGATGCAGGACGAAATCTTCGGCCCGATTCTGCCGGTGGTCAGCTATGGCAATCTTGACGAAGCCATCCACTACATCAACGATCGCCCGCGGCCGCTGGCGCTGTACTTTTTCGGCTACGACAAATCCATGCAGCAACACGTGGTAGACAGCACCCATTCTGGCGGCATGTGCATTAACGATGCCCTGATGCACGTGGCTCAGGACGACTTGCCCTTCGGCGGTGTTGGCGACTCCGGCATGGGCCATTATCACGGCAAGGAAGGTTTCCTGACCTTCTCCCACCACCGGGCTATCTTCGCCAAACAGAAGTTCAACAGCGGCAAGTACGTGTATGCCCCCCATGGCACCGCCGCCCACAAAATGGTCTACAAGCTGTTCATTCGCTGAAATACCGACAATCCGGAGACCGAAAAGCCGGAGAAAGCGCCGGGTTGCACCCCGGCGCTTTTCGTCAGCCAACGACAATAAAAAGGCGACCCTGACATGCCCCACGTTCCTCATTCCGAATCCCACGACGCGACCGCCATGGACCGGCGCAGCTTTCTCCGCACCGGCGTGGGTGGCACGCTGCTTCTCGGCACTGTAAGCCTGGGCGCCGGTCTCAGTGGCTGCGCTACCGCGCCCGCGGGGCGCCTGAGCGCCGTGGATACCCGCATGGATGCCAGTTACCGCTTCCAGTTTCTCACCCGTGACGACATCACGCTGTTCGAGGCCCTGCTGCCCGCGATCGTCGGGCCGGCGCTGACCGAGCAGCCGGAACAGCGCAGCCAAGCGATTGCTGGCACCATTGAACGTATCGATCAGGGCATCGTGCAATTCGGCCCGGCCAACCAGCAAGAGTTGCGGCGGTTGTTTGACCTGCTCAACTTCGGGCTGACACGGATCACCATTGCCCGGGTCTGGTCCAGCTGGCCCAATGTGACAACCGCCGAAGCCGAAGCCTTTCTGCAGCGCTGGCGCTCCAGCGGGATCGGCCTGTTCAACAACGGCTACATTGCACTGACCAAAATCAGCAACGTGGCGTTCTATGGCCACCCTGATCACTGGCATCTCTCGGGTTATCCGGGACCACCGACCTGGGCCAAGGATGCCCTGCCCCAGTTCAAGAACGCCTGACACCGCCTTTGCTGATTACCGGAGCCAATCATGTCGTTAACCGATCGTATCGCCCAGGGCCTTGAGTCCGGCTGGCGCGTCACCGACGCCGCTACCCTTACCATTCACCAGACCCACGAAGCCGATGTGGTCATCATCGGCACCGGCGCCGGCGGCGGCACCACCGCCGAAATACTTGCCCGCGCGGGGTTGTCGGTCATCCTCGTGGAGGAGGGTCGGCTGTATCACCAGAAAGACTTCCGCATGGACGAGCTCACCGCCTATGCCTCGCTTTACCAGGAAGGCATGAGCCGGGTCACCAAAGACGGTGCCATTGCGATTCTGCAGGGCCGCTGCGTCGGCGGATCCACCACCGTAAACTGGACGTCAAGCTTCCGCACCCCCGAGCCGACACTGAATTACTGGGCCGACCGGTTCGGCCTCGAGGCCCTGCGGCCAGAGGCAATGAGACCCTGGTTCGACGGTCGGGAGCAGCGCCACACCGTGGCTCCCTGGCTGACCGATCCCAACGTCAACAATGACATCCTGCGCCAGGGCTGTGAAAAGCTCGGTTTTTCCTGGAAAGTCATCCCCCGCAACGTGAAGGGGTGCTGGAATCTGGGTTACTGCGGCGTAGGCTGCCCCACCAACGCTAAGCAGGGCGCTCTGACCACCACCATTCCCGCTGCCCTGGATAACGATGCCCGCCTGTTCCATGGCTTGCGCGCCGACAAACTGGTGATGAAGCAGGACCGCATCGACCATCTGGTGGCCTCCGCCATGTCCGCGGACAGCGTGACACCCTCGGGTGTGACGGTGACGCTCAAGGCCCGGCATTTTGTGGTCGCGGCCAGCGCCATCGGCTCGCCGGGGCTATTGCTCCGTTCACAGTTGCCCGACCCCCACAACCGGGTCGGCAAGCGCTCATTTATCCACCCGGTCAATGCCACCGTGGCCCGAATGCCTGAAAAGGTCGATCCGTTCTACGGGGCCCCCCAATCGATCTACTCGGACGAGTTCAATTTCCGCGAGGGCGTAGACGGGCCGGCAGGCTACAAACTGGAAGTACCGCCGCTGCATCCGGCGCTGTCCAGCGGGGTGGTGCCGGGTCATGGCACGGAGCAGCTCGACAACCTCAAACAGCTGCCCTGGATGCAGTCGGTGATTGCGCTGATGCGGGACGGTTTTCACCCGGACAGCCCCGGCGGCACCGTCAGCCTCCGTGATGACGGCAGCCCGGTGCTGGATTACCCGGTCACCGACTACCTTTGGACCGGGTTGCGTAACGCGTTCCGCACCATGGCGGAAATCCAGTTCGCCGCCGGCGCAGAGCAGGTGCGACTGATGCACCTGGACTCGCCCTGGTTTGATCGCTGGGCCGACGCCAAAGCCGCCATCGACACCCTGCCCATGGAGCCGCACCGCGTGCGGCTGTTCACTGCACATCAGATGGGTGGCTGCGGGATGGGCGAGGACCCACGCAACTCGGTGGTGAACGGGTTTGGCGAGCACCATCAGGTCAGCAACCTGAGCATTCACGATGCCTCGGTGTTTCCCACCAGCATCGGCGCCAACCCGCAGTTGTCGGTGTACGCGCTGGCGGCGCGCAACAGCACTCGCCTCGCCAGCCGGCTCAGAGGCTGACAAAGGCGCAGGTGCCCGAGTATGCTATAGGCCCGTTACCCAAGGAGCTGTGCATGCCTAAAGTCATTTACCCGGGCACTTTTGACCCAATCACCAATGGCCACACCGACCTGATCGAACGGGCTGGCCGAATGTTCGACGAAATTGTGGTGGCGGTCGCTTACAACTCGAAAAAACAGCCGCTGCTGAATCTGGACGAGCGCTGCGAGCTGGTCCGCAAGGCCACTGCCCACATTCCCAACGTGACGGTCACCGGATTCAGCAATCTCCTGGCGGATTTCGTGCGGGAACAGAAAGCAACGGTGATTCTGCGGGGATTACGGGCGGTGTCGGATTTCGAGTACGAGTTTCAGTTGGCGGACATGAATCGGCGCCTGGCGCCAGAAGTCGAAAGCGTGTTCCTGACCCCGGCCAACCACCTGTCCTACATTTCCTCAACGCTGATCCGGGAAATTGCCTCCCTGGGCGGTGACGTGTCGGAATTCGTGGACCCCGCCGTTGAGACTGCCCTGAAACAGAAATTCCAGCATTCCTGAGGTAATCCCTGATGGCCCTGTTGATTACCGACGAGTGCATCAATTGCGATGTCTGCGAGCCAGAATGCCCGAACGATGCGATTTCGCCGGGCGACGAGATTTACGTGATTGATCCCAACAAGTGCACCGAGTGCGTGGGGCATTTTGATGAGCCCCAGTGCCAGCAGGTTTGCCCGGTGGATTGCATCCCCCTCGACCCGATGCGGCCGGAAACCGAGGCGCAGCTACTGGAAAAATACCACCAGCTGACCGGCAACTGATCAGGCCATTACAGCAGGGGGGGTAACGGAATAACCACTCCGTTCACGTTGAGGGCCAGATCCTTCAGCTCCGCCTCCATGCTCAATCGGTCGCCCTGCTGCACCATCATGCCTTCCTTGATCAGCGGTGCCAGCTGCATCATCAGCGCCGGATACTTGTCGGCCAGCATAGCGGGCAGGCTCACCGCCACCTGACCGGTCAGCCGCTGCATGACCATCAGCATTTCTGCCCGCTCCTGGTCCGAGAGCCGGGGATGGCCGATCATCACCTCACCGTTCACCTCACCTTCCGGTGTCATCACGCTGATGGCTGGAAAGCCGATAGTGAAGCCTTCCGCCGCCAGACCAAGCAGCGACTCATTGATGCGATTCATGCTGGCCATCTGATGCTCAAAAGCCGCCGGCGAGCCGCCCTGATCCATGGCGGCCATCTGCAGATCGGTCAGGGCCGCCGTCAGCGCACTCCAGCCGTCCACATCCAGATCCTGCAGCACAAATTCCACGCGGTGCGGGCCGGCGGTCTGCTCACCGGCGGTGACAGTGTCCACCGTCGCCAGGGTTTCGCTGTTCACGCGTCGTTCGTTATCAGTGGCCCAGGTCTGGCTGGTCAGGGCAAAGCCTTCCAGCCGCACCGACGGCTGTCCCGGAGCAGACCACTCCAGGACGTCGAGATGCGCCTCACCTTCCCCCGTCCAGACTTCGCCGCGCAGGTGGCGCAGACTCTGTTCCAGCCGGAATTCATTCACCGAGAGCGACATCTCCGGGGAGGACACAACCATTCCGGGCCAGACGAGGGTCAGATCCGCCTCGGTGCCGGCGCCACCGATATCTGCTCGGGCAAAGCCCCCAGACATCCGCAGCGTCTCACCGGTCTGGTCGTCGTTCACCGACACCGCCGGCATGGTCAGCTCAACAATGGCGGTGCCCCACAGACGGGTTTCCAGGGTCAACTCGGGTTTTTCCTCCGCGAACAGTTCCTTCGCGACCTCGGGCAAGTCCTCCAGTGGGGAGAACTCCATCAAGCTGCCGGTCACCCCGTGGGAGACCCGGGCCTGATACCGGAACCGCAGGGGCTCGTCCCCAGCGGGATCATCAAACACCAGGGTGCCCTCAAAGCGGCCACCGAGATAGCCACGCTGGTAATCACCGGTATCCACCCGGACAAACTGCTGTGACGCGTTCACCTCCGATGTAACCCTGTGCCATTGCTGCTCGGTCACCATGCCAACCCCATAGGGCGCGGCGATGGCGGCGGCAAGGACAACCGCACCCACGACTATTCCTGTCTTTTTCAATGCCGTTCTCCGTCACACTCTGAATTTATTGCCCGGTCAGGCGGTCCAGCAGAACCAGTTGCGATGCCAGCCGCTCTTCGCCTTCCGCGGGCTGATTCTGCAGGTAGCTGCCATCCGGCTGCAAGACCCAGGACTGGCAATTGTCCGCAAGATAGGTATCCAGGTCCTCACGCACCCGCGCAATCAGGTGCGGGTCTTCCAGCGGGAAAGCGGTTTCGATCCGGCTCAGCAGGTTGCGTTCCATGCCATCGGCACTGGAACAGTAGACGTCCGGCCGACCATTGTTGCCGAAGTAATAGACACGGGTATGTTCCAGAAAGCGACCGATGATCGATCGCACGCGGATGTTGTCCGATAGCCCCGGCACCTCCGGCCGCAGGCAGCAGATACCGCGAATGATCAGGTCAATCTTTACCCCCGCCTGGGACGCCCGGTACAACGACTTGATCAGCTGCGGTTCGGTCAGCGCATTGAACTTGAGAATGATGCGGCCTTTCTGGCCATGCTCCGCCTCACGATCGATCAGGCTCAACAACCGCGTATGCAGGGTAAAGGGCGCATGGAAAAGTTTCTTGATCTTCAGTGCCTTGCCCATGCCGGTCAGCTGCTGGAACAGCTTGTTGACGTCATCGCCGATGGATTCGTCACAGGTCAGGAAGCTGTAATCGGTGTACAGCCGGGCGTTACCGGCGTGGTAGTTGCCGGTACCCAGGTGAACGTAGCGACGCAGGCGCCCCTCTTCCCGCCGCACGATCAAAATCATCTTGGCGTGGGTCTTGTAGCCCACCACACCGTAGACCACGATCACCCCGGCTTCCTGCAGACGGCTGGCCAGCTCGAGGTTTTCTGCTTCGCTGAAACGCGCCCGCAGTTCGATCACCGCGGTCACTTCCTTGCCACGGCGGGCGGCATCGGCCAGTGCTTCAACAATTTCCGAGTCCGCGCCGGCGCGGTAGAGCGTCTGGCGGATCGCCAGGACCTGGGGATCTTTTGCCGCCTGGCGCAGCAGGTCGGTCACCGGGCTGAAATTCTCATAGGGGTGCAGCAGCAGGATCGGCCGTTTGCGGATGGCATCAAACATCGAATCCTTGCTGCGGATCTGCCGCGGTATCGAGGGTGAAAAGCCGGAGTACGTCAGGTCCGGCCGATCCACCAGCCCGCCGACCGCCATCAGTCGGGTCAGGTTCACCGGGCCGTGCACCTGATACAGGTCCCGCTCGGTCAGCCCGAACTCCTGCAGCAGAAACTGAACCAGTTCTTCCGGGCAATTGTCAGCCACTTCCAGACGCACACCGTCACCAAACCGGCGGCTGAGCAACTCCCCCCGCAGCGCCGACGCCAAATCCTCGAGATCGTCCTCCAGCTCAAGGTCGGCGTTGCGGGTCAGGCGGAACTGGTAGCAGCCCTTGACCTCCATGCCGGGGAACAGCTCGTCGGCGTGGGCGTGAATCATCGACGACAGGAACACCAGATTCTCACCGCCATCGCAGACGTCATTAGGCAACCGCACCAGCCTCGGCAGTGAGCGCGGCGCGGGAACGATGGCCATACCGGTCTCTCGCCCGAAGGCGTCCTTGCCGTCGAGTTCCACAATGAAGTTGAGGCTTTTGTTCACCAGCCGGGGAAAGGGGTGGGACGGGTCCAGTCCGATGGGGCTGACCACCGGCAGGATTTCCTCGTCGAAGTAACGGCGCACCCACTCGGCCTGGGCCGGAGTCCACTCCCGGCGGCGCACGAAATGGATGTTCTCCTGCTCCATCTCCGGAATCAGCACGTTGTTGATGATGTCGTACTGTTCACGGATGTACTCGTGAGCCACGCGGCTGATTTCCGCCAGCGCCTGCTCAGGCATCATGCCGTCCGAACCGACGGTCTCACGGCCGTATTTCATCTGCTGGCGCAGACCGGCGACACGGATCTCGAAAAACTCGTCCATGTTGCTGCTGAAAATACAGCAGAAAATCAGCCGGTTGATCAGCGGGTGCGTGGTGTCCAGCGCCTGCTTCAACACCCGATAGTTGAACTGCAGCTGGCTGAGTTCACGGTTGAAGTAGTTTTCGCTGGCGCCCAGATCAACTTCCTGCCCCACCGGCGGCACTTCCACCGGGGCCGGGATGCTCTGATCGTCCACAACGTGCAATTCATTGGCTGATTCGGTAGTCATGACTCGCTGATTCCAGATGTTTGATTCTTGGTACTTTATGGCTTCCCGGCACCTTGCGCGGACTCACGCAGCAGCCGTGCTGCCCTGACCGCGAAATAGGTCAGGATGGCATCGGCACCGGCCCGGCGCATGGCCATCAGGCTTTCCATCATCACCGCATCGCCGTCGAGCCAGCCATTGTCCGCCGCTGCCATGTGCATGGCATACTCTCCGCTGACCTGATACACAAATGTGGGTACCTGCAGCTCGTGTTTGACGCGGTACACAATGTCCAGATACGGCATGCCGGGCTTGATCATCACCATGTCGGCCCCCTCGGCCAGATCCATGGCGACCTCGTGGAGTGCCTCATCACTGTTGGCCGGATCCATCTGATAAGTCGATTTATTGCCTTTGCCCAGATTGGCGGCGGAACCGACGGCATCACGGAAGGGGCCATAATAGCTCGACGCATATTTGGCAGAATAAGCCAGAATGCGAGTGTTCACATAGCCCGCCGATTCAAGGGCATCGCGGATGGCACCGACGCGGCCGTCCATCATGTCTGAGGGCGCCACGATATCGGCGCCGGCATCTGCATGGGACAACGCCTGATTGACCAGCGCTTCAATGGTGACGTCGTTCAGCACATAACCGTCATTATCAACGATGCCGTCCTGGCCATGGGTGGTGAACGGATCCAGCGCCACATCGGTGATCACACCCAACTCAGGCACCGCTTTCTTCAATGCACGCACCGCACGCTGGGCCAGACCGTCGGAGTTCCAGGCGCCCGAACCGGATACGTTCTTGTCCGCCGCCGGCACCACCGGAAACAGCGCCACCGCCGGAATGCCCAGGTCCACCAGTTCTTCCGCCAGCTCGACCAGCAGATCAATGCTTAACCGTTCAACACCCGGCATCGACGGCACGGCTTCGCGCTTACCCTGACCTTCCAGCACAAATACCGGGTAGATCAGATTGTCTGCGGTCAGTTGATGCTCCCGCACCAGGCGACGAGAAAAGTCATCGGCACGATTACGACGCAGGCGGGCAGCAGGAAAAGCACGACGGATGGGTGAACGCATATAACACCTCCTGGGGCGGGTCAGATTTTTGGCCGACCGGAGATCACCGATCAACCGCACTTTCATCATACACGCCCATGCCGTCGGGAGGCACGCGACCGCCGGTAATGGCCCCGATAGCGCCAGATCGTAACCGGGGGATATGACAGCTCCGTTACCGCAAGGATCCAGAGCCCCTGCTCACCGTTACTCGGGTCACGAGTCGACAGCCGGCGGTTGTGACCCGGGTGATTGATTTACCAGCCAAAAACCGACGAGGACTGCTATGATCACCAGCAAACCCGTTGCCAGCAGCAATGAGACTCTCATAATCCGCAGGTGCTTGTTGGAATTATAAAATGCAGTCCGCCGGCGAAGCCGGCAGCCGAGGGAAACAGAATAGACCAATGCTCCAGGGCTCGCTGAGACAGCGTTCAAAAACCGGCCCGCTCCGCACGGAGGCGGGCCCGAGAGATCAGAGTGACCGGTTATTGAAACCAATCTCCACCTTGCGGGAAGGGTCGGACCGGAACGTTGTGTCCACTTCCTGGATTTTTCCGCCCTGGCTCAGAAATGCTTCGATGTCCGCCTGCAACTGTGCACGAATCCGGGCACGGCCAGCGACCGAGTGGTTATCCTCGTTGTCGCTGCTCCAGCTTCCGGATTGCTCCAGATTGCTTTCGTCGAATTCACTCACGGCCTTAATCTCCATCAACGAAAACAAAACACCGAGCGCACCAAACCCGGCGCGGGCAGGCCGCTCTGTCTCGGTGACACCGGGCGTTCCGGATCACCTTGGCGTCTTTATAATCTGCTTTTTCGAGCAACGCTATTTCAGATCAACGACTTTTTTGTAATTTTTTGTAATCATTAATAAGATATTGAAATACATATATAAAATTGTTCATCCGCCAGCCCCTTCCAGGTTGACAAAAAGAATGAATAATGATTCACTATTTCAAAGGAGTCGGCATGGCTTACCGGGAAACGGAAAAAATGCGCAAACGCAAGGCGGAAGCCCGTCAGCGCATTCTGACTTGCGCCTATGAATGTGTGGCTTACAGCGGATTCCGCAGCGCCAGAGTGACCACCATTGCCACTCAGGCTGGCGTGGCGACCGGAACCATCTACCGCCATTTCGAGTCCAAAGAGGATCTGTTTGCGGAGATCTTCCGGTTGGCCACCCAGAGGGAGGTGGACAAGGTCGCGGAGGCTCTGGCCACCCGGGGTAACGCCACCGCCCGACTGGAAGCCGCACTGCGCCAGTTTGCAGAGAGAGCACTGCGGGGACCGGTCATGGCCTGGTCGCTGATCGCCGAGCCGGTCGATCCGAAGGTGGAAGTGGAACGACTGAAATACCGCAAGGCCTACGCCGAGCTGTTCGAGCAAGCCATCAGCGAGGGCATGGAGGAAGGCTGCATTCCACAACAGGACGCCGGTCAGAGCAGCACCTGCCTGGTGGGTGCCATTGCCGAAAGCCTGGTGGGACCCTTGTCACCGGTGCAAAGCGACGCCCGACAGAAACCGGGAAACGAACCGGAACCCGACAACAACGACAACAACGACAACAACGACAACAACGACAACAACGATCCGCTGGTCAACGCCATCATACGATTTTGCATGCAGGGGCTGACTGGCACCAGGAGGTAACATGAACGCCCGCCAGCCCATACCGCCCGTCGCGGCCGATGACGCACAGGAACCGCAAGAGCACTACTTGGCCCAGACCCACGACGTGGTCAACCAACCGCCCGCCCTGGAAGACTACAACCTGTACGAACAGGATCAGGCGCTGCAGGAAGCGGTGATACGGGAAGGCGGGCCGGGCGCCACGAACGGCCTGGTCGCCTTCGGCGCCCTCGCCGGTACGCGCGAAACCATCGAACTGGGCTTCCGCGCCAACGAGAACAAACCGGTGTTCAACACCCACGACCGCTTCGGACACCGCATCGACCAGGTGGACTTCCACCCCGCCTATCACCAACTGATGTCCATCGCGATGGAACATGGCCTGCACAGCAGCCCCTGGACCAACCCCGGTGCCGGCGCCCACGTTAACCGCGCAGCCAAGTACTACATGCACTCCCAGGTGGAAGCCGCCCACTGCTGCCCCATTACCATGACTTTCGCCGCCATCCCCTCGATCCGCAAACAGCCGGAACTGGCGGCGTTGTGGGAAGATCGCATCCTTGCCAATGCGTACGACCCCCGCAACCTGCCCGACGGCGGGAAAAGCTCGGTGACCATCGGTATGGCGATGACCGAAAAACAGGGCGGCAGCGATGTGCGGGCTAACAGCACCCGGGCCTACCCCGTGGGCGCTGAAGGTCCCGGCCAGCCCTATGAGCTGGTCGGCCACAAATGGTTTGTCTCCGCCCCCATGTGTGACGCTTTCCTGGTGCTGGCCCAGACCAGCAACGGCCTGTCCTGCTTCCTGATGCCGCGCTGGCGACCGGACGGCAGCAAGAACCCGTGGCAGATCCAGCGCCTGAAGAACAAGATGGGCAATGTCGCCAACGCCTCCAGCGAGGCGGAACTGCGCGGCGCCCTGGCGTGGATGGTCGGTGACGAAGGCCGTGGCGTACCCACCATCATTGAAATGGTGGCCATGACCCGCTTCGACTGCATGATCGGCAGCTCCGCCGGCATGCGCCAGGCCGTGGCCCAGGCCACCCATCACTGCCGCCACCGCAGTGCCTTCGGCCACCGCCTCAACGAACAGCCGCTGATGCAGAACGTGCTGGCCGACCTGGCGCTGGAAAGCGAAGCGGCACTGGTCTATACCCTGCGCATCGCCCGCGCGCTGGACAACCAGCACCTCGAACACGAACGCCTGCTGGCGCGCCTGGCCACCCCGGTGGGCAAATACTGGATCTGCAAACGCGCCCCCAACCACGCCTATGAAGCCATGGAGTGCATCGGCGGCAGCGGCGTGATGGAAGACTGCATCATGCCACGCCTGTTCCGCGAATCCCCGGTCAACGCCATCTGGGAGGGCAGCGGTAACGTCCAGTGCCTGGACACCCTGCGCGCCATCCAGAAAGAGCCGGACACCCTCGAGGCCTTCTTCCGCGAAGTAGCCGAAGCCCGCGGCAGCGATGACCGCTTCGACCGCTTCGTGGCCGAGCTGCAGAACGACTTCGCCGACATTAGCGACTTCCAGTACCGCGCCCGCAACCTCGTCGACCGCCTGGCTCTGGCCCTACAGGCCAGCCTGCTGCTGCGCGGCTCCGACCCGGCCGTGGCCGACGCCTTCTGCGCCGCCCGCCTGCAGTCCGGCGGCGGCCTCAACTATGGCAACCTACCCTCCGGCACCGACGCCGCGGCCATTATCAAACGGGCCACGCCTGTAGTAGGCTAAAGTTCAAATGATCAGGATATCCGAAGCCTGACTGAACCCGATGCCACCTGAAAAGTTGGAGAGCTGTCGGGGGCAGGGCTTCCAAAACCCTGCGGAGCCATGGATGGCGGAGCGGAGCGTACAGGGACGTATTCACAGCGTGTTTTGGAAGTCCTGCCCCCGGCGGCTCCCGCACCGAAGCCGAACACAACATGTCAGAAGCACTCAGAAAACTGCTCAACCAGTCTGGTCCGACGCCGGTGATCGCCCCCCACGTGGGTGTGCTCACCCTGCACTTCCAGCTTTACGGCTGCGAGGATCTCAAGGCCAAACGCAAAGTCTTCACCGCCCTGAAAGCCGTCTGGGGCCGCGAACCTGATCTGGCAGTGGCGGAGACCGCCGACCAGGACGCCCTCGACTGCGCCACCTGGACCATCGCCGCCCTGGGCAGCTCGACCCAGCAGATCACCCAGCGCCTCGACCAGGTCGAAAAAGCCATTCAGGAACGGGTGGATGCTGCCATACTGGACGTGCACCGGGAGATTCTCTGAGTGCGGCCGGAGGCCCTGTAGCCTAACTACCCACCAGGTCGTATACTACGCGTCCTTTGACAGGGTGCCGAAAGGCTGGCTCAGGGGTCATAAGGGAGGCCAGAGCGCCCGCGGGACAACGGGCAAGACGATTTCTTCACCGTCGGATGTAACCGTCCGGCTGTATCCGCCAGGCATCCGGAACCCGCCAGGCGGATGACCACCGATGAAAAGTGTGTGTCGCGTATGACCGGAAAGAAAAAATCCGCCCAGGCCTCAGTTGAGGCAATGTATCGGGTCTTCACGGTGCCAGAGGCGCCGGAATCGACCCTGAGCCGGATTGACCAGAACATATCCCGCAACCTTGCCGGTTTCCTGCAGGAACACATCGTCGCGGTCGAGCGGGACCTGTCAGAAGTCGAAAAGGACTTCTCCGACTACGCCATTCCCGAAAAGCCCGTGTTCGTCTCCGAACAGGCCCAGTTCCTGCTGGACAAGCTGGTGGCCAACTCGGTTCACACCGCCTCCCCCAGCTTCATCGGCCACATGACCTCAGCGCTGCCCTATTTCATGCTGCCGCTGTCCAAAATCATGATCGCCCTCAACCAGAACCTGGTGAAGACCGAAACCTCCAAGGCGTTCACCCCCATGGAACGCCAGGTACTGGGCATGATTCACCGGCTGGTGTATGGCCAGGACGGTGCCTTCTACCGCAAGTGGATGCACGACCCCCGCTACGCCCTCGGCGCCATGTGCTCCGGTGGCACGGTGGCCAATCTGACTGCGTTGTGGGTTGCCCGCAACCGCGCATTCCCGGCCGAGGGCAGCTTCCGCGGCATCCATGAAGAGGGCCTGTTCCGGGCGCTGCGCTATTACGGCCACGAGGGTGCCGCCATACTGGTGTCCCGCCGCGGTCACTACTCCCTGCGCAAGGCCGCCGACGTACTTGGCCTGGGCCGTGAGTTCCTGGTGCCGGTGGACACCGACGACGACAACCGCATCGATACCGACGCGCTGCGGGACAAATGCCTGGAACTGCAGAAACAGAAGATCAAGGTCATGGCCATCTGCGGCATCGCCGGCACCACCGAAACCGGCAACGTTGACCCACTGGACGCCATGGCCGACATCGCCCGGGAATTCGGCGCCCATTTCCATGTCGACGCCGCCTGGGGCGGCCCCACCCTGTTCTCCCGCGCCCACCGTGGACTGCTGCGGGGCATCGAACAGGCGGACTCGGTCACCTTCGACGCCCACAAACAGCTTTATGTGCCCATGGGCGTGGGCCTGGTAGTGTTTCGTGATCCAAGCCTTGCCAGCGCCGTCGAGCACCACGCCCAGTACATCATCCGTAAAGGCTCGCGGGATCTGGGCAGCACCACTCTGGAAGGCTCACGCCCCGGCATGTCGATGCTGATCCACTCGGGCCTGAAAATCCTGGCACGGGAAGGCTACGAAATCCTTATCGACCAGGGCATCGACAAGGCCCAGACCTTCGCCGATCTGATCGACGCCCATCCGGATTTCGAGCTGGTGACCAAACCGGAACTGAACATTCTGACCTACCGCTACTGCCCGCCCGAGGTGCAACAGGCGCTGGCGCAGGCCGATGAACTGCAGGCGGAAAAACTCAACGCCTGCCTCAACCGCATCACCAAGTTCATCCAGAAAACCCAGCGGGAGCGGGGCAAGGCATTCGTCTCGCGGACCCGACTGGAGCCGGCCCGTTACTTCCACTTCCCCTGCATCGTGTTCCGGGTGGTGCTGGCCAATCCGCTGACCACGCGGGAGATTCTGGAGGATATTCTGGCCGAACAGCGGGAACTGGCGATGACCGAGGACGGGATTCAGGACGAGATTTCAATTCTGCATCAGATGGCGGATGCGGTGCTTAAGCAGCGTGAGCCTGGCGTACGACAGGCCTGAGTAATTCTGAATCGGGTTCCGCCAGCGCCGCCATCCATGGCTCCGCAGGGTTTTGGACAGGCCACCCCGACCCCGGCTCTGCGTTCTGCCGCAGCCCCCCGACTCAGTAAAGCGCCTCTTCGTCATCCAGCACTTCGTGCAGGATGTCCAGAAACATATGATCCGCCTCACTCCAGTTCTCCGGGATACGGATCGTGGTATTCGCGCTGATCTCACGGGCAATCACTTCATTGGCATTCTGCTCGCTACGGTGCTTGCGGGCGATTTCCACGGATTTGACAGCAATGGTGGGATCGCTCAGTACTTTTTTGATGAACACTCGCAGCTCATTGATCATACGAGCCTGACGGCTTTCGGCAGACGAACTCATCATAAACTCCCGGATAGTTTAACGTTCAGGGCTCACCCCTCAACATCGCAATAGTATGGCTAATTCGGCGGGCGGCAACCAGCCCGGAATCGTCCCGCCCGGTCCGCCAGCGAACCGGGCAACGGCCAGCTTTACATCAACAGCCCACGCAGGGTGAAGAACAGCATCGCCGCCATCAGTGCGGAGGCCGGCACGGTGATGATCCACGCGGCCACGATGCGAGTCAGATGGGAACGCTTGACCATTTCCTCGCGGTAGATCTTCTTCAGGCGCTTGCGTTCGCTCTTGGACAACGGCACCTGCTTTTTCTTCTTGGCCTGCTTGAGCAGGTTTTCCATTTCCTCCACCGAGGCATTGCGGAAGTCGTCGAGGAACGGACGCAGGCGCGCCTGCTCTGCTTCGTCATGCTGCTCCATGATCTTGTGCAGCTGGGTGGCGTAGTTGTATTTCAGATACTCCCGCAGGAAGCCGACACCGAACACACCGCCGATGGCGATGTGGGTGGAGCTTACCGGCAGGCCCAGCTGGGAGGCGATGATGACCGTGAGCGCGGCCGACAGGGCGATACAGAAGGCGCGGGTTTTGTCGAGTTCGGTGATCTCGCTGCCCACTGTCTTGATCAGGCGCGGGCCGAACAGCATCAGGCCAACGGCAAGGCCGAGCGCACCCACCAGCATGACCCAGAGCGGAATGGCGGCGGAGGTCACCACCGCGCCGGCCGACAGGGCATCGTTAATCGCGGCAAGCGGACCAATGGCGTTCGCCACGTCGTTGGCACCGTGGGCAAAACTGAGCAGCGCCGCGGCAAAAATCAGCGGCCAGGTAAACAGGGAGTTCACCCCCTCGGCACTGTTTTCCATGGTGGCGGCGCGACGACCGACCAGTACCCGCATGGCCACGAAAACCACCGCCGCAACCGCCAGCCCCACCAGCGACGCGCCGAGGAAGTCCACCTCAACCAGCTTCTTTACACCCTTGACCATCAGGTAGGTGCCGAACGCCCAGGCCATGATTGCCACCAGCCAGGGCACAAAGGTGCGCGCCGCCGGGATCAGATTCTGGCGATAGAGTACGGTTTTTTTGATGGCAAAGAGGAACAGCGCTGCCAGCACGCCGCCCATCACCGGTGAAATCACCCAGCTGGCCACGATTTTGCTCATCACCGCCCAATCGGCGATGCCCCAGCCCCCAGCGGCAATACCCGCGCCCAGCACACCGCCAACGATGGAGTGAGTGGTGGAAACCGGTGCGCCCATCCAGGTGGCCAGGTTCAGCCACAAGGCACCGGCCAGCAACGCGGCGGTCATCAGCCAGACGAACGCGTTAACGTCGTCGAGACGATCGGCGGCAATGATGCCGCCCTTGATAGTCGATACCACGTCACCGCCGGCAATGATCGCGCCGCCGGCTTCGAAGATGGCCGCAAGCAATACCGCACCGCCAAGAGACAGGGCGCCGGAACCCACCGCGGGGCCAACGTTGTTGGCAACGTCATTGGCACCGATGTTGATCGCCATGTAGCCGCCGATAACCGCGGCGGCCATCAACAGCATGCTGTTGGGCATGCCACTGCTCAGTTGCCCGACCACCAGCCAGATGCCGAGCAGGAACAGAAAGCTGAAGCCTACCCGGTAACGCTCGGTGGAAGGACTGGTCAGGAGGGTGTCAAGAAATCCGCTTTTCGGGGCCATAACAGATCCGGTCTCGTCGATGCTGAATGAGTTGCTACGTATTGCGCCTTCCCGGCCAGTCAGATTGCGCCTTCCCTAGGGTAGTCTACACTGCGCGGCAACTATAATTTTTTTGCCACAAAAATGAAACATTTGAACCGGACCCGGGGCTGCTGACAAATATCTTGGATAGTTGCTGCACGGTCGGCTCAAATTGACTCATAATTGCTATAAAACGCGCCAGAAATACAACAATAGCAACAAAGGCAGCCATGACCGATCGCATCCCCCCCCAGCCCCCCGACAGCTCGGAAGAGGCGCGCATCGCGCGGCTGCTGACGTGGTTGTCGCTGATGGCGATTGTGTTTCTGGTGGGCATCGGCACCAAGGCGTGGAACGCCGATCACGCGGTCCATGCCTGGACGCTCTGGGCATTCGCGTTGCCGATCGCACTGAACATGGCCCACTTTGCGCGCACCCGGAACCGGGCGGCCCAAAAAGGCGGTCTGATTACCGTGGTGGGCTTGCTGTTCGCCTATCTGATGGCGTCTGGTGGGGAGAGCAACACCGGCCCGCTGTGGTTTTTCGTGTTTCCCCCCCTGCTCTTCTACCTCACCAACCTGAAAACCGGCACCGCCATTCTGCTGTTCTGCTATCTGCTCGCGGTGGTGGTGTTCCAGTTCCCCAACCTGCCGCTGGTCACCGCGGAATACTCAACCGACTTCAAGATCCGCTTTTTCGCGGCACTGACCTTCGAGTCCATTTTCTGTTTTGTGCTGGAAGCCAGCCGGCTGAAGGCGAGAAACGAGTTGATGGAACTGGCCCGCACCCATGAACATGCGGCCCGTACCGACGAGCTGACCGGGCTGGCCAACCGGCGGGATATGCAGCACCGGCTGTTGGCGGAATTCTCGCGCTTCCAGCGTTCGGGCCATCACTTCTCGATCGTGCTGATCGATCTGGACCTGTTCAAGGCGATCAACGACCAGTTCGGCCATGACGCCGGTGATGAGGTGCTGAAAACCTTTGCCGGCCAGATGCGCACGGTGATCCGCCAAACCGACGTGGCGGCCCGCTGGGGCGGCGAGGAGTTTCTGCTACTGCTCCCTGACACCTCGTTACTGCAGGCCCTCACGCTCGCCGAGCGCCTGCGGGCCGAGGTGGAGACCACAGAGTTCGTGTTCGGCAGGCAACGACTGCCGGTCTCCATCAGTGCCGGGGTCTGCTCCATCGCCAAGGCCAGCTCGGTGGATGAGCTGCTGAAACAGGCGGATGTCCATCTTTACAGCGCCAAGGAGGCGGGTCGCAATCGTATTGCCCCACGCGTCCGCAGTCTTGGCGGGAATGACGCTGCCGACCCCCTCACCCAGTCTTGAGCGGCGCCGGACCAACCGCTATGATCCAACGCCAGATCTAACCATGGCGGCCAACAACTGCCATGAAGACATGACAGAGGCGGATATGGCAGCAATTCGAGTACTGGTGGGCAGCGTTTACGGCGGCGCTCTGATGACCGCACGGGCAATCCGGAAAACCCTGGAAAGCGAGGGGCACACCGTCACCGTGCTGGAGAATCCGGTACTGGACCAGATCACCGACAACACCGACCCCCTGCTGATATGCACATCAACGACAGGACAGGGCGAGGTGCCCCCGAACCTGCTGCCGTTTTACCTGTCCCTGCGCGAGCAACTGCCGCAGCAACCCGGACGGCCGTTTGGCGTGATTGTGCTGGGTGACAGCTCCTATGGAGAGACGTTCTGTGGCGCCGGCGAGCTGCTGGAAGAGGCGCTGTACGAAACCGCCGCCCGCAAGGTCGGTGACACCCTGCGTATCGACGCGCTGGAAACCCTGGAGCCGGAGCAGGAAGCCCTGCCCTGGTCGCGGGAATGGATCGCCAATCTGTAACCGTGGTGGCAGAGTGAGTAACACTCGGCAAATTTCAGGATGACGCCCTTGAGCGGTTCCCGGGCGGAAGTCATACTGCACAAAACAAACATAACAAGTTCGGTATTTTGTGCGCCATATTGCTCTGTTTTTCGCCCTGATGGGCGCGATGATCACCATGGCCCCCGAAGGTCAGGCAGATGCCACGGGGTCGTCACGACTTCCCCAGCCCACCATTGCCTTCCTGGAGGCGCCCGGGGGCGACGACCTCTCGGGCCTGCTGGCCCGTCCGGATTGGCAGCCCCTGGCGGAAGACACCCCCAATTTCGGCTATGTGACCGGTCATTACTGGTACCGTCTGTCCCTGCCGGATGGACCTCCGCAGCAGGTGCTGGAAATCAGCTATCCGCAACTGGATTATGTCACCTTTTATCTGCTCGCTGATGGCGAGCTGGTGGACAAAGTCGTCACCGGGGATCATCTGCCGTTTGCTGAGCGCCCGCTTTACCACCCCAGCTTTCTGGTGCCCTACACCGTAGAGCCGGGTGTCAGCTACGAGATACTGCTGTCGGTCCAGACCAACGGCGCGCACCAGGTGCCTATTCGGCTGTGGGAGCAGAACGCCCTGTTCGACGCCCTGACCACCGAGGACCGCCTCCACAGTCTGTATTACGGCATCCTGATCACCACCATTTTCTTCAACCTGTTTATCTTCCTGACCCTGCGGGAAGCCACCTACCTGTTCTATGTGCTGTCGACATTTGGCTACCTGTTCCTGATGGCGACTCTGCGTGGGGTGACTTATCAGGTGTTCTGGCCCGAAAGTCCGTGGCTGCATAACCAGACCATGCTGATGGCCGTTCCGGTGGCCGTCGTGTTTGCACTGCTGTTTGCCCGCTCGTTCCTCAAACTGCGGGATCGCGCGCCCCTCACGGACCGGCTGCTGAAAGTCATTATCGGGCTCAGTCTGGCGGCGGTGCTCGGCACCTTCGTGCTGGATTTCAATACCTCGATCAAATCCTCGGTGGCGCTGGCATTGTCCGGCTTCCTCGTGCTGACGGTGATCGGGCCGGTCCAGTGGGCCCGGCGCAACCCCCAGGCTGGCTACTACACCGTCGCCTGGGCGCTGTTGATCGTCGGCACCATGCTCACCGCCGCCAACAAGTACGGCTTGCTACCCACCAACTGGCTGACCACCTATGGCATGCAGGTGGGCTCTGGCCTGGAAGCCATTCTGCTGACCATCGCCCTGGCCAAACGGCTGTACAACGAGCGGGAAGAGAAGCTGCACGCCCGCGAAGCGGAGCTGCGAGCCATGGCGGCGCGGCGGACCGCAGAGCTGCGGTTGATGGATCAGGCCCTGCACAACCCCCTGACCGGGCTGCCCAACCGCACCAGTTTCGAGATGATGATCAACGATCTGATCACCCGGGTGCCCGATCGCCGTTACGCCATTGCAGTAATCCACCTGAGCAACCTGCAGGCGATCACCAAGACCCTGGGGCATCGCAATACCGATCGCCTGATCGAGCTGGCCTCGGCCCGCTTCAACAGCATTGTCAGGGAACTGCCGGGGATTCTGCCCATCGAGACCACCGAACAGCGGTCGGTGTACCTGGCGTCACTGGAGCCTTCAACCTTCGGTTTTGTGGTCGATGCCGCGATGATCGGTAACGCACCCCGCGCCATCATTCAGGGCCTGGAAGAGCTCCGGGAACCGGTGGACTATCTGGGCATGCAGCTGCCGCTGGATCCGCAGATCGGTACCGCGATCTTTCCGGAGCACGCCCAGGACACCAACTCACTGATTCGCCGCGCCCACATCGCGCAGGGCTCGAACGAAGCCCGCGACCGCGGATTGGCCTATTACCAGCCAACACGGGATTCCTACAGCGCCGACCGGCTGACACTGGTCTCGGAGTTGCGCAAGGCGCTGCAAAACGGCGAGCTGGAGCTGCACCTGCAGCCCAAAATGGCGCTGCCCTCCCGCACCATTGTCGGGGTGGAGGCACTGATTCGCTGGCCTGAGCGCAAAACCCCCATCCCTGCCGATATGCTGATCGGTATTGCCGAGCAGACCGGGCTGATCAAGCCACTGACGCGCTGGGTTCTGGAACAGTCTCTGGCGCTTCGGACCAGGCTGGTGGAACAGGGCTGGCCGCTGGGCATTGCCGTGAATATTTCGCCGAACAATCTGCGGGAGCCGGATTTCCCGATGTTTGTCCAGCGGCTGATGAGCAGTCATCACAGCCACCGCGGCATGATCATCCTGGAGGTCACCGAAACGTCGATGATGCAGGACCCGGCCAACTCCCTGAAGGCGTTGAACTCGCTACACACAGCGGGTATCCCGGTCTCCATTGATGACTTCGGTTCGGGCTATTCGTCGCTGTCGTACATCAAGCAGTTGCCCGCCAGCGAGATCAAGATCGACCGCTCCCTGATTACCGATATCGGTACTCATGCCGGTGACCGCGTCATCGTGCAGACCACCATCGATATGTGCCATTCCCTCGGCTACAAAGTCGTGGCAGAAGGCGTGGAAGACGAGACCACGGCGGCGCTGCTGGAGAGCATGGGCTGCGACATGATCCAGGGCTACCTGCTCACGCCGCCACTGCCCCTGGAAGAGCTGCTGGTCTGGTTATCCGACCGCGCCGCCGCGGAGGACAAGCGGAAGATTGTCTGATGCCGGGAAGGCAAGAGGGCGAAAGAGCGGCTGTCACCCCGGTCCGTCAGCGGGCGCGTTTGCGGATCAGCGCTTCCTGGGTGGTGGACGCCACCAGACCGCCCTGCTGATTGAAGAAGTTGCCGCGATTGAAGCCGCGGCCGCCGGAGGCGCTGGGGCTGTCCTTGTCGTACAGCAGCCACTCGTCCATGCGGAAATTCCGGTGAAACCAGATGGCGTGGTCCAGGCTGGCCACCTGCATGCCCTTGCTCATGAAGGTAACACCGTGGGGATTGAGCGAGGTGCCCAGAAAAGAAAAGTCCGACGCATAGGTCAGCAGGCAGCGATGCAGGACCGGGTCATCAGGCAGATGTCCCTGGGTCCGGAACCAGCTTTGCTTGTGGGGCGGCCGCGCCTCGGGCTTGAACGGATTGACCGGGTCCACCGGACGGATCTCGATCGGACGCTCACGGGTGAGCGTATCCCGCAGGTGCTCGGGAACGTGAGGGGCCAGCATCTCGCCGTATTCCTGCTCCGACTTCAGGGTGTCCGGATCCGGTGCATCGGGCATGTCCAGCTGGTGCTCAAAACCCTGCTCCTCCACCTGGAAAGACACCGATCCGGTGAGGATCTCTTTACCGCCCTGGCGCGCAATAACCCGGCGCACGGAGAAGCTGCCGCCATCCCGCACCCGCTGCACTTCGTAGTCAATCGGCATGCTGTGATTGCCCGGGCGCAGAAAGTAGGCATGCAGGGAATGGGGCAACCGGCCTTCGACCGTGCGACTGGCCGCCATCAGCCCCTGCCCCAGAACCTGGCCGCCAAACACGTTGGGAAAACCAAGGTCTTCACTGTCACCCTGGAAATGGTCGTCCCCGATTGGCGAAAGATCCAGAAGATCCACCAGCTTTCTGGTTATCTCAAGCATGCCCACTCCTGTCAATTCGTTAGCTCACGAATGAATTTCTACCCGAAGCCGGGCCTTTTCGCAATAACTCAGCCGTGAATGGGGGGCACTTCCTTTGACAGGGCCTGCTTTTCCACCGCAAACCGGCCAGTCACCGCGAAACCCAGCACGGCACCATCCGCCGCTTTAAACAAGGCACGGACATCGCTGCCCTCCTGCTCAAGCTCCCACGCTCCGGCAGCGTTGGGCGGGGGCGGGCAGACGGCCGTGGGGCAGCACGGGGTTTTGATCATGACCGGCATGGTGCCGTAAGCCACCTCGGTGCGCTCACTCACCAGCGTTTTCGCCAGGGCTCGGGAGCAGGCCATCAGCGGCAGCACGTACAGCAGCACGTGGCCGTCGACCTCGGCGCAGTCACCCAGGGAATAGACATCCGCCGCGGAGGTTTCCAGCGCCCGGTTAACCACAATGCCCCGGTTGGTGGCAATGCCGGCAGCTTCCGCCAGTTCGGTTCGCGGCCGCAGACCGACAGCGGAAATCACCAGATCCGCTTCCAGCGTCTCGCCGTTGGCCAATGCCAGCCGCACGCCCTCACCAGCACGGTCAATGCGATCCACCACGGTTTCGAGATGGAAACCCACGCCCAACTCGGTCAGCTCGGCCTTGACCGCCTCTGCCGCCGGCGGCGGCAGTAGCCCCGGCATCAGCGTGTCAGAGGGGGCAATCACATCGACCTCGACACCGCCGTTGCGGAGGTCGTTGGCAAACTCACAGCCGATCAGGCCAGCACCCATGATGGCCACCCGCTTTTTGCCCGCCAGCGCTTCGCGGAACGCGCGGTAATCCATCAGATCGTTGATGGAATGCACGAATTCCTGACCGTCACCTTCAATATTCAGGCGAATCACGTCAGCGCCCCAGGCCAGCACCAACTTGCTGTAGCGGAGACGTTCGTCGCCCAGCACCAGCTCGTGGGCTGCGGTGTCGATGCCGGTCACCGTGGTGAACGTGCGCAGCTCGAGATTCAGCTGCTCGGTCATGGCGTCGGCACTGGCCTGGGCCAGCTCCTCGGCCTCCTTGCCCTTGGTAAAACCGGTTGACAGCATAGGTTTGGAATAACTGAAGCCGTCATCGGCGGTGACCATGACGATGGCGATGTCCTTGTCTTGCTTACGGATCTCCCGGGCCAGGGAGTATCCGGACAGGCCGGTTCCCACGATGACGATAGGGGCTTCTGTTGTCATTCCAATTCTCCGTCGGTGTGCTTCTCAGGGTGGCGGCCGGGTATCAGCCAATCTCGATCATTTCAAAGTCTTCTTTGCCCACGCCGCAGTCAGGGCAGACCCAGTCCTCAGGCACATCTTCCCACTTGGTGCCCGGCTCGATACCGTCTTCCGGCCAGCCTTCGGCCTCGTCGTAAATCAGTCCACACACAACACACTGCCACTTTTTCATAATCTCTCTCCGCGTAGAATTCGGGCGCAATGATAATTGTCAGACAATATTGCACGCAAGTTTTTTGGTTGTGACTGCACATTACTCAAAACGGGCCACCATCATACCCACCCGCCCGGGATTGACCAATGCCACTCAGGACAGTCTTTCCCGGGTATTTCTGCCAATCGCCACAAATACCCATGGGCCGGTCGGTGGGTTGCCCCTCCCTTATACCCGCCTCCTCCGGTATAATCGCCGGTTTTACGACAGGATCCGACCGCTATGACCGATACCGTCGCCGAGATGAATCAGGTAATGAATGAAGCCGATTGCCTGGTCGATGAACAACAGGTACAGGTGGCCATCCGCAGCCTCGCAGACGACATCACCCGCCGCCTGAAAGACAGCAACCCCCTGCTGTTCTGCGTGATGAACGGCGGCCTCATCCTCACCGGACAGCTGCTACCGCTGCTGAAGTTTCCGGTGCAGGCGGAATACCTGCACGCCACCCGCTACCGTCAGGAAACCACCGGTGGCATCCTGGAATGGAAGCTGCGACCGGAAGCGGACATGAAAGACCGCACCATCCTGATCGTTGACGACATCCTGGACGAAGGCACGACCCTCTGCGCCATCGCCGATTACTGCCTCGCCCACGGCGCCCGCGAAGTGCTGACCGCGGTACTGGTGGACAAACAACACGACCGCAAGGCGCACCCGGATCTGAAAGCCGACTTCACCGGCCTGAACGTGGAAGACCGCTTCCTGTTCGGTTTCGGCATGGACTACAAAGGCTACTGGCGCAACGCCCCCGGTATTTATGCCGTCAAGGGACTTTGACCGGCGGGTGGACACGCCTGGCAGGGTGCCATTAACCGCACCCCTGGCGATTCCGCCCACCGACTGGTATCGCTCGCTGGCTGCTGCAGGCCTCCGTGACAACACGGTGCACGGCCCTGCCCGTTTCTGGTTACAGGCGGAAGGTTCGCTGACCCGGGAACTGCAACGGCGCTGCACCGACTCATTCCACGTTAACGTGATCCGTGAAGGGTTTTCGCGCCCGACCCGTGAAGAGGCGCAGACACTCAACGTGCCCGAGCGCCAACTGGCGTGGATTCGCGAAGTGCAGCTGTGTGGCGACGGTGCGCCCTGGGTGCTGGCCCGCACCGTTATTCCACTGCCCACCCTGGAAGGCGCCGGGCGACGCCTGCGCCACCTCGGCCGCCAGCCACTGGGCGCCTGGCTGTTCAGCAACCCCCGCTGGCAACGTGGCCCGTTTGAAACCGGCGTCTGCCTGACCTGCGACCCGAGCCAGCCCCCGGTGGCCCGCCGTTCGCGTTTCCACAACGGCGACAAGGCGCTGCTGGTGGGCGAGTACTTTCTGCCCCAGTTCTGCCACTGAGCCCGGCCTTTAACAGGCGCACGTCCGCTGGCTATAATCCACGCTCAGGAAAACACCAGCCATACCCAATCGGACCACGCACTATGCTGTTGAACGCCATGCCCGAACACCTGCGGAGCCGCCTGGCGGACTACGCCAAGCTACTGCGACTGGATCGCCCCATCGGCAGTTTGCTCCTGCTCTGGCCCACTTACTGGGCGCTGTGGCTGGCCTCCGACGGATTCCCGGGCATCGGCAACCTGATCATCTTCACCGTCGGGGTGTTTCTGATGCGCGCCGCCGGCTGCGCCATCAACGACTTTGCCGACCGCGACGTCGACCGCCACGTCAAACGCACCAGAGATCGCCCCCTGACCTCTGGCCGCATTGCCGCCTGGGAAGCGGTCGCCCTGTTCCTCGGCCTCGCCCTGGTGGCCTTCCTCATGGTGGTGCTGTTCACCAATCCGCTGACCCTGTATCTGTCCTTCGGCGGCGTAGTCCTTGCGTTCATTTACCCGTTCATGAAGCGCTACACCCACCTGCCGCAGCTTTTCCTGGGCGCCGCCTTCTCCTGGGCCATTCCCATGGCATGGGCGGCCGAAGCCAATGAACTCACCCAGCTGACCTGGCTGCTGTTCACCGCCAACGTACTCTGGACCGTGGCCTACGACACCTTCTACGCCATGGTCGACCGCGACGACGACCTCAGGATTGGTGTCAAATCCACCGCCATTCTCTTTGGCGACGCCGACCTCGCCATCATCGGCTTTCTGCAGGGTCTGGTGGTGGTGATCCTGATCATGGTGGGCAACCAGGCGGACCTGGGCATCATCTACAATCTGGGTGTCCTCGCCATGGCCGGCCTGTTCATCTACCAGCAGTACCTGGCCCGCTTGCGCGAGCGGGAGGGCTGCTTCAGAGCGTTTCTGAACAATAACTGGGCAGGATTTGCGGTGTTTGCCGGGCTGGTCGTCGATCGCTTGCTGCAATGACAGTAAGGAATATGGGAGCGGTGTGTCGCAGTCGTGCCCACTCCCGCCACCAGGCAGAATGTGTCATATACTTGTAACACTATGGCGTTGTAATAAGGCAGCAACAAACCAAGGTCTGATACAGGTTAATGCCCATGAATGGAAAAACTGTCCTGATCGTCGACGACGAGGCCCCGATTCGCGAAATGATCGCCGTGGCCCTGGAAATGGCGGATTACGACTACCTGGAGGCAGCGGACGCACTGGAAGCGCATGCCCTGATCGTCGACAAACACCCCGACCTCGTCCTGCTTGACTGGATGCTCCCCGGCACCAGCGGAGTGGAACTGGCCCGCCGCCTCAAAAAAGAAGAGGCCACAGCCGACATCCCCATCATCATGCTCACCGCGAAAGTCGAGGAAGACAACAAGATTCAGGGCCTGGAGGTGGGCGCTGACGACTACATCACCAAGCCCTTCTCCCCCCGCGAACTGGTCGCCCGCCTGAAAGCGGTGCTGCGCCGGGCCACACCACCGGGCGTTGATTCTCCGGTAGAAGTGGAAGGCCTCACCCTTGACCCGGTCGGCCATCGGGTCACCACCGAGCAGGGCGCCCTCAGCATGGGCCCCACCGAGTACCGGCTGCTGCAATTCTTCATGACACACCAGGAACGGGTATATACTCGCTCTCAATTGCTGGATCAGGTCTGGGGTGGCAACGTCTACGTTGAGGAGCGTACCGTTGACGTGCACATTCGCCGGCTGCGCAAGGCCCTCGGCGAGCAACATGACCACCTGATCCAGACGGTGCGTGGTGCCGGCTACCGCTTCTCCACCCGGGCGGCATAAACGGCGGACGCAACGGCGGCACACCAACTCCAGGGCGTCTCGATGCAACACAACTGGTCACGATACTTTCGCCTGATCATCGGGTTTCTGGTCGTCTGCACCGCGGCGGGCGCCTTTTTCGGTTACCCGATCTACGGCCTGACCCTCGGTTTGATCGCCTACCTGTGGTGGACGCTGGTACACGCCCGGCGCCTCTACCACTGGCTGGGCAACCCCGGCGCAACCCGTGAGGCGCCCCAGAGCATCGGCCTCTGGGGCGACATTTTTGACGGTCTCCACAAACTGCATCAGAGCCACCTGCGCCTGCAGGATCGCCTGCGGGCACAGATCAACCGGGTGCAGGAATCCACCAACGCCATGCGCGATGGCGTCATCATGACCGACGCCAAAGGCTCCATGGAATGGTGGAACGGCTCCGCCGAGTACCTGCTCGGGTTCCGCCGCAACACCGACCGCGGCCAGTACATTCACAACCTGATCCGCACCCCGGCGTTCAAAGCCTACTTCGACGCCCGCGACTACCGCGAGCCGCTGGACATCAACTCTCCGGCCAAGCCCCACATTCACCTGCAGATCCAGATCAGCCTGTTCGGTGACGACGATCGCCTGATCGTTGCCAAAGACGTGACCCGGCTGTATCAACTGGAGCAGATGCGCCGGGATTTCGTAGGCAACGTGTCCCACGAGATGCGCACCCCGCTGACCGTCATCAGCGGCTATCTGGAGACCCTGGTCGACAACGCCGACGACCTGCCGCCGAAGTGGCGCCGAGCCATCACCACCATGGCCCAGCAATCGTCCCGCATGGAAGCCCTGATTACCGACCTGATCCTGCTGTCAAAGATTGAAACCGGGGAACAGACCGTCAATGACACGGTGACCGACGTGGACGCACTGATTCGCCAGATCTGCCACGACGCCAGCGCCCTGAGTGGGGAAAAGGAACACGAATTCAGCGTGAAGATTACCGACCAACGGCTACTGAAGGGCGACGAAAGCCAATTGCGCAGCGCCTTCTCCAACCTGATCTTCAATGCCGTGAAATACACGCCCGCCAGGGGCCACATCACCGTGACCTGGAGCGCCAACCGTGACGGTGCGCATCTGTCGGTGCGGGATACCGGTATCGGGATCGATCCGGTGCACATTCCCCGCCTCACCGAACGTTTCTACCGCGCCGACCCGAGCCGCCACAAAGACACCGGCGGCACCGGCCTCGGGCTGGCCATCGTCAAACACGTGTTGCTGAACCACGACGGCACTCTGGAAATCAAGAGTCGCATCGGCGACGGCAGCGAGTTTATCTGCCACTTCCCGCGGGAACGGCTGGTCGAACGGGTACCGGAAAACGTATCCTGATCAGCGGTTGGCGGCGCGGAAACGCGCCACGAAGCGGGACAGGTCTTCAAGCTTCTTCGGATCCTCATCTACAAAGCGGATGGTGACACTGACAAAATCCGTGTCCTGACGCTTATCCACCGCCTGCAACTGGTGAACGTATCCGTTAAGCCTCGCCATCTGCCCTTCCGCAATCTCGATGTCCACCACCGCCTGATCAAGAATGCCGGGAAAATCCTGATCCCGCTTCGCGATAACACGCACTTCTGTCAGGTTGATGTCTTTCACCACAGATTTGAGCGTGCTGTCGGCAAAGCGCACCGAGGCCACGCTCAGCGAGCTGCAGGCGGCGGGTTTCTGCTCCGGAACCCCGGCGCCGGCCGCCAGCAGGGGCGAGGCGGCTGTGCCTCGCTCTGTGGCCGGGGTGTCGGTGACAGGCTCACGCTTCTGGGTCAGCAACGTCGCCGATTCCTTGAAGGCATCGGTGGGGCTGGCCATGGATTTTCCGCCGTGGTCCATGGCGTCTTTAAGGCTGCGCCCCATCACCTTGATGATTTTCTTGCTGAGACCGTCCGGACTGAACGGTTTGCCGAGATATTCCGACACCCCCTCTTTCACCGCTTCTACCACATGATTCTTATCGCCGCGGCTGGTGATCATGATAAACGGCACTTTCTCGTACTGCGGCTGCTGGCGCATCCACTGCAGCAGTTCCAGGCCGGACATCTCCGGCATTTCCCAGTCGCAGAGGATCAGATCGAAGGCGCCCCGGGACATCAGCGACTGTGCGCGACGGCCGTTCTGCGCGTCGGTGGTTTCAATCACGGGAAAACGCTGGCGAATCGTTCGTTTCACCAGATCCCGCACGAAGCTGGCGTCATCCACTACCAGCGCTTTGAGCATTGCCATGTTGTTTTGACCCTTTTACCGACCATCCGGGACGTTTCTCGATGAAACTATAGAACAAAGCAGACCCGGGAAAACCCCGACGCTACAAAAAGACCACAATTCACTGCAGGCGGGAACCGGCGGGTTAACGATTTGTCACGGTGACAGGCCCAAACCGGTATTTTCGTTCGTAAAAAAAAGGCTACCATGGCCGTGCCTGTTCAAAATGAACACCTCACCCATTATTGTTTCCATACCGAGGTTCTGCGTGCAAAACAGACATTCAGGGACTACCCACGGACAACGGACACTGCAACGTCTCTCTGTGACCGGACTGCTGCTGGCACTGGCGCTGCCGGTCGCCGCGGAAACCAGCAACACCGAGGCGTTCGGACAATGCGTTGCACGCCTCAAAGACCACGCAATTGCAGCGGGTGTCAGTACCAAAACCGCCAACGATGTGCTGACAGAGGTCGAACACCTTGACCGGGTGATCGAGCTCGATCGGCGCCAGCCCGAGTTCACCACCACGTTTGCGGATTACCTCAATCGCCGGGTGAACGAAGACCGCATCAGCAAGGGTCGGGAATTACTCAAAGAGCACCGGGAGCTGCTTGCCCGGGTCACCCGGGAAACCGGTGTACCGGCGCCGTATCTGGTGTCTTTCTGGGGGCTGGAAACCAACTTTGGTTCCTACTTCGGCAAGATGTCGGTGCCCAGTTCGCTGGCAACCCTGGCCTGCGACCCGCGCCGCAGAAGCTTTTTTACCGAGCAGCTGACCGCCGCGCTGCGGATTATTGACGAAGGCGCCATTGCTCCGGAACAGATGGAGGGATCCTGGGCCGGCGCCATGGGCCATGTCCAGTTCATGCCCACGGTGTTTCTCAAGCACGCCGTGGACGGTGACGGCGATGGCAAGCGGGATCTGTGGAACAGCCTGCCGGACGCCATGATGTCCGCAGGTAACTTCCTGCAACATCTGGGCTGGGACGGCGACTACCGTTGGGGCCGGGAAGTGCGGCTGCCCGCCAGTTTCGATTACTCACTGGCCGACGGCCGGCGCCTTGAGCTGGCGGAATGGAACAAGTTGGGCATCACCGACGCCTTCGGCAACGCACTGGCGGATGAGCCCATCGACGCGGCCCTGGTGGTGCCCTCCGGCCACCGCGGACCGGCGTTTCTGGCCTACCGCAACTTCAACGTGATCATGGGCTGGAACCGCTCGGAATTCTACGCCATTGCCGTGGGCCACCTGGCCGATCGTATCGCCGGGGCGGGCGGCCTGCAGACCCCCCCACCGGAGGATCAGCCCAATCTGTCCCGGGACATCATCCTTGCCCTGCAACAGTCACTGAACGGCCGCGGATTCGACACCGGCAAGCCAGACGGTATCATGGGGCCAGCCACCCGCGGGGCCATCCGCGGCTATCAGGCGGCCAACGACCGCATCGCCGACGGCTATCCGTCTCAGGACATCCTCAACGAGCTGACCGTGGCTCCGGAGGCCGAGAATCAACCCGACGCGTCCGAGGAATCCGATGACTGAGCACAGTACGCCATGGACTCGATAACCCAGGCGGCCCTCGGGGCAACGCTCGCCGGCGCGGTAGCCGGCAAAACCCTCGGGCGCTCGGTGCTGCTGACCGGAGCTGTGCTGGGCACCCTGCCGGATCTGGACGTGATCATCGATTACGGCAGTGCCGTGGCCAATTTCACCCAACACCGGGGGTTCAGCCATTCGCTGTTAATCCTGATCCCGCTATCGTTTCTGCTGGCCTGGGCATTGTGGCGCTGGAAACCGCAGCTGAGTTATCAGCGCTGGCTGCTGATGACCGGCCTGATTCTGGTCACCCACCCGGTCCTGGACACGTTCACCACCTATGGCACCCAGCTGTTCTGGCCCTTTGGACCACCGGTGGCGCTGAACAGCATTTTTATCATCGACCCGCTGTACACCCTGCCCCTGCTCGCCGCCATGGTGTTCTTTCTATGCCGGCCACAGAGAACAACCGCACTGGTGACGGGCCTGGCGGTGTCCACTCTGTATCTGGGCTGGACGCTGGCTGCGCAACAGATGATTACCAATCGGGTGGAACCGGCACTGGCCCAGGCGGGGCTGGCAGAGGCACCGCGCATGGTGCAACCCATGCCTTTCAACACCGTTCTGTGGCGGGTTACCGTGGTGAGTGATGATCGCCGGGTGGAAATGGTGACCGGCTTTCTCGACGGCGACGCGCCCCTCAACCTCGAGGAATTCGCCCGCGATCCGGCACTGGCCGCGCGCGCCCGCACCCTGCCTGAGGGACAGCGACTGGAATGGTTTACCGATGGCTTCCTGCATTATGAGCAGCAAGGCGAGCTACTGATCGCCACCGACGTGCGCCTCGGGGTTCCGGGCGCGCACCCGTTCACGTTCGTGCTGGCGAAGAACAACGGCAATAGACTGGAACCGTCCCTGAGCTACCGTCTGGACCGCCCCGCGGTCCGCAAGGAACTGCTGGGTGCGCTCTGGGCCAGACTGACCGGCACGGCGCCGGTGCTGTGCCTGGCCAGTCTCGAGCTGCCACCCCCCGGAGAGCGGTGTTCCTGACCGTGCGCCTTGATCAGTTTGTGGCCACCGCCACCGCGCTCTCCCGCAGAGAGGCCAAGCAGGCGATCACCCGGGGTCGCGTGCGGGTAGACAGCCACCCCTGCCGCGGCGCAAATACCCAGATCGACAGCGATGCCCGCGTCACACTGGATAACGCCACGCTCACCCTTCCCGGCGAACGCTACTTGATGCTCAACAAACCGGCCGGCGTGGTCAGCGCCACCACCGACAGCGATCACCCCACGGTACTGGATCTGCTGCCCGCGGCCACCGCCCGGGGCCTCCATATTGCCGGCAGACTGGATGCCGACACCACCGGCCTGGTGTTGCTGACCACCGATGGCCGGTGGTCGCACCGCATCACCTCGCCACGGGTGGAATGCCCCAAGACCTACCGGGTATCCCTCAGTGAGGCGGTAGCGGACGAGGCCCTGCAGCAACTGGAATCGGGGGTCACCCTGCGCAACGACCCGAAGCCCACGAAACCCGCCAGCATCCGGCGCCTCGGTGACCGCGAGATCGAACTGACCATTTCAGAAGGCCGGTACCATCAAGTGAAGCGCATGTTGGCGGCGGTGGGTAATCATGTGCTGGCGTTGCATCGCCAGCGCATCGGCACCATCGAGCTGGATCCGGCCCTGGCACCCGGAGCCTTCCGCGAGCTGACCGATGCCGAGATCAACAACGTGGTCTGAGTGCCGGCGATCAGGCCCGCTCGAACTTCTGGGCCTTGAGATTCTTGCGCACGGCACCGGCCTCGAACACCTCACCGTTCATGGCAATGTAGACACCCGCCGGCAGCAGCTGCACCGCAGCCCAGGCGAAGCCGACATTGAATACCGCATCACTGCGGCGCATTCTCGCCGGTTGCATGGCGCCCAGCAGCACAATGGTCTTGTCGGTGATGGTCGACAGCGCGCGAGCCGTTTCGGCCATGGTGTCGGTACCGTGGGTAATGAGGATCTGCGTCGCATCAGCGGCCGCCACCGCCTCACGAACGGCCTCGCGATCGGCATCGGTCATCTCGAGACTGTCCTTTCGCAACAGGCCGTTAATGGCGTAGCCGTCGTGAATATTGGATTCGGTCAGCAACTCCGGCAGCAACGTGTCTCCGATCTCAAACGCGCTGTTGACATCAAAATACACCTTGTCGATGGTGCCGCCGGTTGTAAAAATCTGGATCATCTGTTCCCCCACTCCCTGTCAGTTTGAGCTCGCCGGCTGTTGCGTCTGACCGCCCTCGGCATAGATCGCGTTTTTCTCCTGCTCATACGCCTTGGCCGCCGCCGCAACGCGGCCGGTTGCGCCGGTATCCAGCCAGTTGCGGATGCGGCCGGCATCGCCGATCGGTGAGCGGGTGCCAAGCGAATCCAGTAGCACCGTCACCACCTGTTTGCCGTTCATGTTGGACACCATGACCAGGCAGCGGCCCGCTTCGGACAGGTAGCCGGTCTTGCTCAGACTTACGCCCCAACTGTCCCGATGCACGAGAATGTTGGTGTTGCCATAGGACAGGCTATATCGGGGCTGGCGGAAGCTGGCGGAGAAATAGCGGGTGGTCGAATAGTCGCCAATCTGCGGGTGGCGTGCCGCGGCATTGACCAGTTTGACAAGGTCCGCCGCGGTGGAGGTGTTGTGCACCGAGAGTCCGGTCGGATCCACAAACCGGGAACGGGTCATGCCCAATGCCAGCGCCTTTTCATTCATGGCGCGAACAAACGCATCGAAGCCACCGGGATGCTGACGGGCCAGGGTGTAGGCCGCAAAATTCTCCGAGGACATCAGAGCGATTCGCAACACGTCCGAACGCCGCAGCTCCGAGCCCACACGAATACGGGTATAGGCATTGGCCGGCGCCGGTATGTGGCGTTTCTCGAACACCAGCCATTCATTGAGCGGTACGCCGGAATCCAGTACCACCAGTGCCGTCATCAGTTTGGTGATGGAAGCGATGGGCACGATCCGGTCGGCGTTCTTGCCGTAAACCAGGTCGTTGTCACCGGCGAAAGTAACGGCCGCGTTGACAGACGCCAACTGAACCACACTCGCTTCGCCGCCCTCACTCTGACTGCGGGCACCCGTATTGTGGGCGTAGGCCTGGCTCATAACCGCACTCAGCAACAACAGCATCAGGCCTGACAAGGCACTTCGGATCATCCATCAACCTCTGACTTCATTTCTGTGGCTTCATTCACGGTGGCTACTATACCAGCGAATGACACCAGGAGAATGAGCGCCGCCGCCACAAACCATTAACACTCCGTCAGGTTCGTGCCGACCAACAGGGACGTGCACGCATTCACAGTTCTCACCCAGGCGTTTAAAACAGCAAATGCAAAACACTATAAAATGCAGTAAAATTACTGCAATTTCATAATGTTGCAGATTATTACATCGTGTAATCAAGGTGTAACTGCCAGCTCGACATTCCGACAACGCAGGATTTTCCCCTGAATGGACTCATCCGCGAGCCCGACAACGCAAGCCCGCGCCGGAACCCCGTGGCGGCGTCTGCCAAAACTGGCCCGGCGCTGGCTCCCGCTGAGCTTGCTGATATTCAGCGTTTTCTACGGTGTCGCCGCACTGTCGCTGTCACCGTCGATCAACAGCGTTGATCCGCGGCACGGGCTGGCCACCGCGCCGCCCGACGCTGATCTGATTCACGTTCGCACCGAGTTTTCTCTGCAATCCCTCGATCAGGCGCTGAGCGCTCGGCAACAGGCGGCGGTCGCGCCCTGGACCTCCACACCGGAGAACCACACCGGCATCGGTTATCTGAACCAGCCCGCGACGTTCCGGTTCTCGTTGGAGAATACCTCGGAGGAACCGGTCATCAAGCTGCTGGTGGTGTCGGCCCCGTTTCTCGACCGCATCCGCCCTGCCATGGTGACGCCGGAAGCCCGCGTGGAACGCCTGCCGGTTATGGGCGACAGGCACGCGTTCCAGCACCGTTACTTCAAACTGCCGCAGTGGATCTGGCCGGTGACACTGAACCCGGGCACCACCACCTTTCTGTTTGAAGTGGAAAATTCCGGGCCTACCCTGCTGCCCCTCTCGGTTCACAAGCCAGAGGACATCCTCGGACATACCGCCTTTACTCTGGCCTGGAAGGCCTTCATCGCTGGGTTACTGGCCTTCGCC
The DNA here is from genome assembly GCF_032911545.1 of Marinobacter sp. M-5. Classification (NCBI taxonomy): domain Bacteria; kingdom Pseudomonadati; phylum Pseudomonadota; class Gammaproteobacteria; order Pseudomonadales; family Marinobacteraceae; genus Marinobacter; species Marinobacter sp. M-5. Next base: position 100,888 of record NZ_JAWJEK010000001.1, on the reverse strand, counting down.
CTGCTCTTCAACATCAGTATTGTGGTGATGCTTCGACGCCCCGGTCTGGCCTGGCTCAGTGTGTTTATGGTGGGGGTCATGCACAGCCAGCTGGTCATGGACGGCTTTGGCCTGTGGTTTCTGTGGCCGGGCTGGCCACAGATCAACAATCTGTTGAATGTCAGCCTTCCGCTGTGCCTGATCGCCCTGTGCCAGTTCACCCCAAACTTTCTGTCGATTCCACGGTACATCACGTCGGTGCTGCACGGCTTCAGTATCGCCGCGTTCGTCATTCTGATTGCCGCGCCACTGGGGCTGCCCTTCCCCGGTCAGGGTACTTTACTGGTGCTGGCCACCCTGACCGGCCTGTTCATACTGGCGGTGGTGGGCCGGCAGCTGCACCGCCATGTGTACGCCCGCTATTACGGCCTGGCCATTCTGGTCATCCTGAGCGGGGCCACTGCATCGTCCCTTCGCACCGTGGGTTGGGTGCCGGTCAACGACCTCACCGACTCGGCCTTTTTCCTCGGTGCCGCCATCGCCTCCCTGGTTCTGACCTCCGGCGTGGGACGGTTGCTACTTGAGGAACGAAAACGAAGACTGCATTCCGATGTGCGTGCCCGTCAGGAGGAGCAGCTGCGGTCAAGGATTGAGCAAGATTATGATCGGCTGCTGAAAACCCATCGGGTAACCGGCAAACCCAACCGCGCCATGCTCGAGGAATCACTGGACACCCTTAATGCAGCGGCAACGCCCTACACCCTGTGCATTGTGCGCCTCACCCGCTTCCATGAAATTGAGCAGGCGCTCGGCTACCGCACCGCCGAGGAACTGCTGAAAATCTACCTGCGCCGCCTCAACAGCTTTCTGAAGCGGTCCTTCAGTACCCGCCTGGTGATGGTTAACGGCTTTGCCCTGGCCAGCATCGACACCGTCAACCACGCCTTTGCTTTCCACCGCAGCGATGACACGGCCGGCGACCGACAAACACTGGAAGATGTGGTGTCCTGGCTTGGCCGGAATTTCAGGGAAGGGCGCTTTGCGTTTTCCTGGAGCCCGTCGGTGGGTGCCGCCCACGCCCCGGAACATGGTCCGGATGCGGCCAGCCTGCTGTCTTCCGCCGGCTTTGCCTCACTCAACGGCGATCGCATTCTCTGCGAGTACGACCCGTCAATCGCGGAGTGGCAGTACCGCCAGCAGATCCTGATGCTCGACGTAGAAGACGCGCTGGCCAACGGCCACATGTGGCTGGAGTATCAGCCCAAGGTCCATATTCGCGAAGGCCGGGTCAACTCGGTGGAGGCACTGATTCGCTGGCAGCACCCGGAGTTCGGCCGCGTGCCGCCAGACCACTGGATACCGCTGGCGGAACAGGTCGGCATGATTCATCCGGTCACGCTGTGGGTCATCAACCACGCCTGCGGCGATCACCGCCGGCTGGCGGCGCATCACGGATCCACGGTCGCCATTGCGGTAAATATTTCCGCCAAGGACCTGGCCCAGCCGCACTTTGATCGGGAAGTGCTGGAGATCACTCAGCGGCACGGGATGACCCCGGGCGACCTGATTCTGGAAATTACCGAAACCGCGATGATGGCGGATCCCGAGGCCGCTCGCGTGATGATCCACACCCTCAGCAACCTGGGCTTTCGCATCGCCCTTGATGATTTCGGCACCGGCCACTCATCACTGGGCACCCTCGCCCGTTTTGATCTGGACGAGCTCAAGATCGACCGCAGTTTCCTCAAGGACATCCTGGAGCACCCCACCCGCCAGCGGATCTTCCGTGCCACGCTGGAACTGGGGGAAGCGCTGGATCTGGACATGGTGGTGGAAGGGGTAGAAACCCAGGCCGTGGCCGCGTGGCTTCAGCAGTTCCCGGGCCTCCACGGCCAGGGCTTCTACTGGGGCCGGCCGCAACGGCTCATGGCAGATCCGTCACCGCACCCAGAGACGCCGAGCTGACCGTACGGGCGTATTTCGCCAGCACCCCCCGGGTGAATCGTGGCTGAGGCGCCTGCCAGGCACTGAGCCGTTGCGCCAGTTCCGAGTCCGGCACATCCAGCTCAATGCGGTTGCTGACCGCATCGATGGTGATGGTGTCGCCATCCTCCACCAGGGCAATCGGGCCACCTTCGGCCGCTTCTGGCGTGATGTGCCCCACCACGAAGCCATGACTGCCACCGGAGAAGCGGCCATCGGTAATCAGCGCCACATCGCTGCCCAGGCCCTTGCCCATGATGGCCGATGTAGGGCTGAGCATCTCGCGCATGCCTGGCCCTCCTTTCGGGCCCTCGTAACGGATCACCAGCACATCCCCGGCCACCACCGTGCCATCGAGAATCCGCTCCTGAGCCTCCTCTTCGGAATGGAACACCCTTGCGCGGCCGGTAAAGTGCGTGCCTTCCTTACCGGTGATCTTGGCGACCGCGCCGGTGGGCGCCAGATTGCCGAACAGAATGCGCAGGTGGCTGTCGGCCTTGATGGGGTTGTCGAAGGCGTGAATGATGTTCTGATCCTGCGGATAGGGAGCCACTGCCTGAAGGTTTTCAGCCAGAGTCCGGCCGGTGACCGTCAGGCAATCACCGTGCAGCAGGCCACGATCCAGCAGCATTTTCATCAGCGGCTGGATACCGCCGATGGCCACCAGCTCAGACATCATGTAGTGGCCGCTGGGGCGCAGGTCCGCCAGCACCGGCACCCGCCGGCCGATCTCCACAAAATCGTCCAGCGACAACTCCACTCCTACGGTGCTGGCCATGGCCAGCAGATGCAGCACCGCGTTGGTGGAGCCCCCCAGGGCGATCACCACGGTAATGGCGTTCTCGAACGCCTCCCGGGTCATCACATCCGAGGGTTTGATGTCTTTGTCCAGCAGGTTCAGTACCGCCGCACCGGCGGCCCGGCAATCCTCGGCCTTGGACCCGGATACCGCGTTCTGGGCCGAACTGCCCGGCAGGCTCATACCCATGGCCTCGATGGCCGAGGCCATGGTGTTGGCGGTGTACATACCGCCACAGGAACCGGGGCCGGGAATCGCGGTTTCCTCGATCTGTTTCACCTCGATCAGATCCAGGTCGCCGCGGGCGTGGGCACCCACCGCCTCGAACACCGAAATGATGTCAGTGTGATTTTCGCCGGGCATGATGGTGCCGCCGTAAACAAACACCGACGGGCGGTTCAGCCGCGCCAGGCCCATTATGCAGCCCGGCATGTTCTTGTCACAGCCACCGATGGCCACCAGACCGTCAAAGCCTTCACAACCGGCGGTGGTTTCAATGGAATCGGCGATAACTTCACGGGACACCAGCGAGTACTTCATGCCCTCGGTACCGTTGGCGATGCCGTCGGACACGGTGATGGTGTTGAAAATCAGCGCTTTGCCACCGGCCTCGTCGGCGCCGGCCGCCGACTCCTCCGCCAGACGGTTGATGTGCATGTTGCAGGGGGTGAGGTTACTCCAGGTGGAGGCGATGCCCACCTGGGGTTTGCGGAAATCCTCATCGGTAAAGCCCACGGCACGCAACATGGCACGGCTGGCAGACTTGCCGATGCCATCCACCACCGGGGCGGAATAACGACGGCGCTTGTCCTCTGTCATGGGTCTCTCCTTGCTGATCGGCTACAGGTCCGATTCAGATTGTCAGAAAAACCGTCTCACAACAACGCTTCTCAGGCGCGGATCAGCGCATAGTCTTTGAGGTCCAGAGACGCCATCTGCCGCGCATACTGGGTGGCAAACCCCGGATACATGGTGGCGTTGAAGCCGTCTTCGGTGAGGTACCAGCTCTTGCAGCCGGAATTCCAGTTGGTCTTCGCCAGCCGCTTCTGGATTTCCCGGTTATGGCGGGCCTGGATATGGGACTTCACATCCAGCGCCTTGATCTCCAGCGCGCGCAGCACCCTGACGGCTTTCAGGATGTACTCAATCTGCGACTCCATGTACACCAGCGCCGAGTTGTGCCCCGGCCCGGAGTTGGGGCCAAAGGTCATGTGCAGGTTGGGGTAACCGGACACATTGATGCTCTTGTAGGCCTGCGCACCGCGGTGCCATTCCTGGCCCAGCTCCCGGCCACCGACGCCCCTGACCGGGAAGGGCGTGCCGGCGTTGCTGACATCGAAGCCGGTAGCAAACACAATGCAGTCGAACTGATGCTCGATGCCCTCGGCGGTGCGGATGCCCTGTTCGCTGATCCTGGCAATCGGCCAGGTCACCAGCTCGCAGTTGTCCTGCTGCAGGGCCGGGTAATAATCACTGGACATCAGCACCCGCTTGCAGCCGATGCGGAAATCCGGCTTCAACTGACGACGCATCCAGGGATCCTTGACCTGCCGGTTCAGATGCGCTTCGGCCACCTTCTCCACCACCCGGGTCAACGGTGAATTCCACACAATACCCAACGCCACCGACTCATGGCCGAGATACAGCGCCTTGCGCACCGCCGCCTGACTGGCCGGGACCTTGCGGAACAACGTCCGGTTCCAGCCCGGGGTGGCAAAATCCGGCTTCGGCAGCACCCAGCCGGGAGTACGCTGAAACACCTTCAGCTTCGCCGCCTGCTGCACCAGCGCCGGAATAATCTGCACCGCACTGGCTCCGGTGCCAATCACCGCCACCCGCTTGCCGGTGAAATCATACTCATGATCCCACTGCGCGCTGTGCACCGTGTGACCCTTGAACGAATCAATACCCGCAATCTTTGGCAACCCGGGGTTCGACAATGGCCCCTGCGCCATCACCACCGACCGGCCGCGGAACACCTCCCCGGACGCCGTGACCGCCGACCACACCCCGGCGGCTTCGTCGTATTCCAGCCCGGTGACATTCCGGTTGAGCCGCACCATCCGTCGCAGGTTGAACCTGTCCGCCAGGTAGTGAACATACTTCAGAATCTCTCCACTGCCGGAAAAACTCCGCGACCAGTCCGGATTCGGCGCAAAGGAAAACGAATACAGATTCGACGGAATGTCACAGGCCGCCCCCGGGTAGGTGTTGTCCCGCCAGGTACCACCGATGTCAGCGGCCCGCTCCAGAATCACCACATCGCGGATGCCGTCCTGTTGCAACCGTAACGCCGTACCGAGACCACCGAAGCCCGCCCCAACGATCAGCACCTCATGAACATGAACATCCTGCTCAACCGGTCCAGCAGCCGCCTTCCGGGTCGTCTTTCTTTTGCGTGGAGCGGTTTTAGCTTTCTCAGCCTTGGCTTTCCCAACAACAGTCGTCATAACACTCTCTCAATTTCAACAAAGCGACCCCCATCCCTCGCCTCACTCCATAGCTGGGGCAAACAGAGTCAGGCCGTGGTGCGCCAGGTCAGCCCCTTGACCCAGGTCGGCACCGGCCCTACCGCCCGGTTGGGAATAAAACTGGTCAGCTTCACCAACGCATCCACCGGCACGTGGTACGGATGCGAGCGATTTACCACCATCTTTCCGTGCTGGCTGATGATCTGGAACCAGGGATTGCGGCGCCCCTCCTCGGTACGACCGCCAATGCGCTCATACTTGTTCATCGCGTCATACAGGCGCTCTTCCTTCAGCCCCATGGCGACAATGTTGTCCCGCATCTTGTTGAGCAGCGGCGCGTAGGCCAGCACCCCGAGAATCAGTTTGGGGTTGGCCACGGTACCGATCGTTTTCACCGCCAGTTGATGCAGCTTGCCGCGGCCCAGCATTTCCATAACATGGAAATCCACCCCCAGATGCCGCGACTCATCGCCGTTGATCTTCGCGAACACCTCGTGACACAGGGGATCGTCCACCTCCTCCAGCAGGAATTTCAGCAGCGCGCCGTCCAGGGCAATCTCCAGCATCGGAATCACCGAACCCAGCACCTCCAGCGGCATATCATCGCTGTAGCGGTCCAGCCACTCGATGGTCAGTCGCAGATTGATGTTCGGTTCCGGCAACTCATCCCCTTCGAGCATGCCCCAACGGCGCATCAGAGCCATTTCAGCATTGGCATGACGCTGCTCTTCGGCATGGAAATAGGTGTAAATCTCCCGCAGGGTGTCGGTCGGGGCCTTCTTCGCCATCGCTGCAAAGCCGCGGGCGCCGACGTGCTCGATCCACATCAGGTCCGACATGAACGCCTTCAGCTTGGGCCACTGCTCCGGGCTGATCTTGTCAGCACCCGGGGCCTCCCAGTCAATGTCCGCCAGCGCCCACTGGCTGTCCTTGATTTTCTCCAGCATCTTGTCGAGATCGATAGTCGCCATAACGTGCCTTCCTTTCAGATCGGATCAGGGTGGATCGGCCCGGCTCAGTCAGTGCAAGCGGCTGACACCGAACCGGTTGATCAGCCCGGTGCCGAGGGCATAGGTGCGTGGAATCAGACGCTTGGCGCGCCAGATCATGCGCGCATCGAACTGCGGCATGACGTACAGATCGCCCCGGTCCAGAGCGTTCAGGGCATCGTTCACCACCCGCTCCGGCGACATGCCGAAACGATCCATCAGGCGGTCGAACAGCTTCGAGGATTCCCCGATGATGCGGCCGTTGGCCTTGATGTTGGTTTTCACCAGCGTCGGGCACAACGCCGTTACCGAGATGCCGGAACCGGCCAGCTCGGCTGCCATGGTCTCGGTCAGTGCCAGGGCACCGGCTTTAGTGACGTTGTAGGCGCCCATCAGCGGGGCGGCCGAAAAGCTCGCGGTGGACGCCACATTGATAATGCCGCCATGGCCCAGCTCTTTCAGTTTCGGAGTAAACACATGACAACCGTGAATCACGCCCCAGAGGTTGACCCCCAGGGTCCATTTCCAGTCGGCCATGGTGGCCTCACCGACCGGCTTGCCGCCGACACCGACGCCGGCGTTGTTGATCACCAGGCTGACCGGCGCGGGCAACACCCGCTCGGCCTCGTCGGCCAGGGCCTCGACCTGATTGAGCTTGCTGACGTCACATTTGAACGCCCAGGCCTGACCTCCCAGCTCCTTGATCAGAGCCACGGTCTCCTCGGCGGTGGCCAGATTGATATCCGAACACAGCACAGTACCGCCACGACGGGCAATTTCCAGTGCGAACGCACGGCCGATACCACTGCCGGCACCGGTTACGACCGCAGCGGCGCCGCGGCTGGGTTTGTTGGGCAAACGACTTCCAAACATGGAGTACCTACACTTTGACAATGAGCGAATGATTCACTCACCATAAAGCGAACGCTTGTTCGGAATCAATTCGGAAAAATTATGGCCAGAAAACCTGTGCAGCAACGCGCCAAAGCCACCGTGGACGCCATTGTCGAAGCGGGCTTCATTGCCATGGCAGAGCGCGGACCAGCGGCCACCACAACCCGGCAAATCGCTGATATTGCAGGAGTTGGCGTGGGCTCACTGTATGAGTACTTCGAGAACAAGGAAGAGATCTTTCAGGTCATGAGCGAGCGCTTTGTGGCCGACACCATTGGAATGATCCAGCCCCTGATTCCCACCATTGTTCGGAAACCGATTAAAGAGGCGGTGCTCGATCTGCTCGCCCACTTCCGCGATTTCCTGCAGGCCAACAACGAGCGCTACCTGAAATGCGCCCGTTACGCCATGGCGCTGGATTTCGAGCAACACGTGGAACCGCTGCAGAAAACCCTGTCGGAACTGGTCACCCAGTATCTGATGCACCACCCGGAAACGCTGAAGATCCGCAACATCCCGACCATGAGTTACATCATGATCAACGGCGGTATCTACTCGGTGGTGCGGCACCTGTGCGATCCGGCCCCGCCCATCACCTTCGACGAACTGGCCGGGGGGCTGGCGGATATGGTGGGCCACTACACCGAGCGCGAAATGGCCCTGGTCAGCGACCGATAATCACACTGCCACTGCCGACGGTGACGCCACCGCAGGTAATGGCGCTCCCGGTGACGGCAGCGGGTATGCCGTTGATCAGCACGCTTGCGGAGCCTGCGGCCACCGCGCGAGGGTGAGGCGGGTGTTTGGGCTTGGAGTGCATGGCGAGGGGATCGCCGACCCGGGCAACTGGTTTACCGTCCACCAGCACATCGGGAGACCCCGCAATGACGGGGGTGGGCGGAAAGCCCTCATGATCGGTGCCGAGGTCACCCAACAAAACAATCGCTTTGCTCATTCCCTGAAGTCCTTATCGTCCGTGACTGTCTTCATGTCTTGCGGCCTATCTTAAAGCCAATCGCTGTCACTGCCAAACGACCAGGTCTCACCCGCACCGGATGCGTCAGGGGATGACCTGCGTCAAAGGCGGTCCCGAGCCCATCTTCTACAATTCTGCCATACCCAAACGCCATGGAGGCACACCATGTCATCAACCGGCCATCCGGAGTTCGAGCTCTGGCGACACGGCTACGGTGTTATACGGCATTCCCCGACCACCTGCACCCGCGCCAGAGCCATGGCAGAGGCACTGGTGGCCAACGGCCAGCAGCCGGACACCGAGGCGGTATTCCGCAAGCTGAGCGCACTCGATCGCCTGACCAGTGCCGGTCTGTGGCTGGTCGCCCACATGACCTACACACAGCGGGTGGATATCAGCGGCCAGCCGCTGCAGCCGCGCGATTTCAAACACTTTCCGGAGGGCCACACCGGCGGCGCACTGAACATGGTGCCGGCCTATGCCGCTTACCTGGCACTCAACAACCTGACCGGGCAGACCCGCAGCTGGCTGATGGGTCAGGGTCATTGCGTGGCCGCCATCGACGCCCTCAACGTCCTCACCGGCAACCTGCACCCGGAGCAGCTCAGCCGCTACCATGGCCCCGAGGGGCTGTCAGCACTGGTATCCGATTTCTACAGCTATCGCCAGCGGCCGGATGGCGGCATGGCCGCCCCCCTTGGAAGCCACGTCAATCCCCACACCGCCGGGGGCATTATCGAGGGCGGCTATCTCGGGTTCGCCGAACTGCAGTACGCCCACATGCCCCTGCCCGGGGAATCCCTGGTGGCCTTCCTGTCCGACGGCGCGGCCGAGGAACAGCGCGGCAGTGACTGGGTTCCCCGCTGGTGGCGGGCTGAAGACTGCGGCACGGTGATGCCGATCATGATCGCCAACGGCCGCAGAATCGAGCAGCGCACAGAGCTGGGCACCCGCGCCGGTCTCGAGCGATTCGAGGAGCACCTGTCCGACCGCGGCTTCGCCCCGGTACGCTTCGATGGCCGCGACCCCGCTGCCTTCGTCTGCGTGCTGTTTGATATGGAGAACACCCTCGCCGCCAACGGCCGGCGGGCGATCAAGGGCGAGCAGGTCTACCCGGTTCGGGTACCCTACGGCATCGCCGAGACCGTCAAGGGGTTCGGTTTCTATGGCGCTGGCAGCAACGCGGCCCACAACCTGCCGCTGCCCGGCAGCCCGCGCGTGGATGCCAAGGCGCGAGAGCTGTTCCAGAGCCACGCCGATACGCTGTGGGTGGCACCGGACGAGCTGGCAACCTGTGTGCAACAGCTCAATCAGCACGTTCACCAGCAACGTCCGCTGGAACGGGATCACGCCCTGGCAACGCGGAACCCGCCGGAGCCACAAATACCGCACCTGCCCCAGGTCAGCACCGGATGTTCGCCGATGCAGGCCGTCGACGATTTCTTTACCGCGCTGGTGGATGCCAATCCCCACCTGCGAGCGCGGGTGGGCAACCCGGATGAACTGGCCAGCAACCGGCTCAGCAGGGTACTTAATCAGCTCAAACACCGGGTCAACAACCCGGAAAGTGATCAGGAGTCGGTGCAGGGCCGGGTGATCACCGCGCTCAATGAGGAAGCGGTGGTTTCGGCCTGTCTCGGCAACAAGGCGGGATTGAACCTGGTGGCCAGTTACGAGGCGTTCTGCGTGAAAATGCTGGGCGCCATCCGTCAGGAACTGATTTTTGCCCGCCATCAGCGGGAAGTGAATAGGCCCGCCCGCTGGCTGGGCTTTCCGGTGATTGCCACCTCCCACACCTGGGAAAACGGCAAGAACGAGCAATCCCATCAGGACACGACGTTCTGTGAAGCTTTGCTGGGGGAAATGAACGACGTATCGCGGGTGGTGTTTCCCGCTGACTACAACAGCACGCTGGCGGTGCTGCCCGGCATCTACCGGGGCCGCGGCACCCTGACCTGCATGGTCATACCCAAACGGGACCGCCCCTGCGTGTTCAACGAGACCGAGGCCCGGGCCCTCGCCCGCAACGGCGCCTTAGTGGTGGACGAAGATACCTCCAGCGGCGAACCGGTGCTGCTGATTGCCAACGGCGCCTACCAGTTGTCGGAGCTGATGCGCGCTTGCGAACGGCTGCGTGAAACCGGCACACCGTTCCGCCTGGTCTATCTGCAGGAGCCGGCCCGGTTTCGCCAGCCTCGGGATGTCCACGAGGCTACGGCTTGTCTGTCCGAATTCGAACGGGAGCGACTGTTTCCATTCCGCCTTCACCGCCGCGTGGCCCTGACCCACATGCGGCCGGAGGTGTTCCGAGGTCATCTGCACCCTCTCTTCCCCGAGCCGCGCCATTCCCGGGTGCTGGGCTACATCAATCGCGGCGGCACCCTGAACGAGGCTGGCATGCTGTTCGCCAACCGCTGTTCCTGGGCCCATGCGCTGTCAGCCTGTGCCCTGGTCACGGAACGGCCACCCGGCGAATGGCTGTCCAGTGCCGAGCTGGCGGCTGTTGAGGGGCGCGGTGACCCCGGCGTGATCACTCGGGGGCCGGGCTAGACGCGCCCGGTTTACGCCTCGCCCGCCACGCCGCAAGGCGGTCTCCAGCTCCTATTAAAGCCCGGCCGGGATACTGGCCGGGTTGCTACAGGTCAAGAACAGCGCCCACGAGGCCGGTCAGTGAACGAATACGGGGCCGAATCCCATGTTCCACAGCAGTACCGAGCCCACCCGGGTGGAGACCAGAATCACCAGCGCCACCGTCAGCAGGGCGCCGCCGTACATCACCGCGCGGTCCTTCTCGATGCCCATGACAATGGGCAAGCCGTCAAACATCAGCCAGGCGCCGTAACAGGCGGCCAACAGAAAGACGAGGGCATTGAACCAGGGCACCGGGTAAAGCAGCGCGAAGCCGGCGAGGAACAGTGGTGTGCAGGAGTAGGACGCTAACGCAATGCCGTTGGACGGCACCTGTTCTTCCGCCGCGCCGTAGGTTCTTGCCATCCAGTTGATGGCGTAGCCCAGGGCAAAGACGCCGATCAGTATGGCCAGGTATGTCAGCACGCTGAGCTGCATGGCGCTGATTTCGGTCATTTTGATGAGCCGGTCGTTGCCGACCGTCCAACCGAAATGCGCGGTGGAAATGTACGCACAGATCGGGGCAATGGCTGCCAGAACCAGTACGTAAGCCACATAGAGACGGCGAGGGGGCGCGTGTTCTCTGCGAATGGACGCCCATTCTTCATCAGGATGAGTAAACAGACCGAATGCATGTGACAGGAGCATTGCCGCTCTCCTTTTTGTCGTTATTGACTCTTATTGGTTACGCTTCTACCTGAAAGCTAGATCAGAACGGCAAAAAGCTCCAGTCACACCGATCAATTGCGGGGGTCGGTCTCGGCCACCCAGGGCCGCTGCTGGTGACGGTCACGGAATGACAGCAAGCTCTCGACACCCTCGAAGCTTATCAGGCTGCGGAAATCGAGCCAGTCCACCAGGCAGTACAGACACATTGCCGGGTAATTCCAATCCTCGAACGTGCCCTCGTCGACCAGGGCTGTAAGGGTGCGCAGCGTGGTCATGATGCGCTCCCGCTGCAGATTGAAAAACATGACATCGGCGCCGGTGTCGAGGCCGGATCGTTCCGACAACAGCAAGGTTACCGCGGAATCGTTGGCGGCGTCGATCAGGGTGAGCTGGTTCTGCTGGTTCCAGGTCAGCGGATCGCGGCCCTGCTTGGCGCTGATGTAACGCGCGATGATCCGCGAGTCATAAATATCCTGGCCGTCGCTCTCCAGCATGGGGATTTTCAGAGCCGGATTGTTGCGACGCAATTCGTCCCGGCCCTCACCATAGATATCCAGGTTGATGAATTCGTAGGGCTCTTCATCCAGCAGGATGCGAATGCGGCGAACATAAGGCGACGTCGTCGAACCAATCAGTTTCATGTGCTCTCCAGTGATCAACAGTTTATTATTAAAGTAGGCTGTCCGGATCGGTGTAGGCATACCCGGTCGCCTCTGCCACCTCCCTGTAGGTCACCTTCCCTCGGAAGACATTCAGACCCCGACGCAGGTAAGCATCGGACGTCAGCGCACTCACGACCCCCTGATTGGCCAGCGCCACGATGAACGGCAGGGTAGCATTGTTCAGCGCCAGCGTGGACGTGCGGGCAACCGCGCCGGGCATGTTGGCCACGCAGTAATGTACCACGCCATCCACAATGAACGTGGGTGCATCGTGAGTGGTCGCCTTCGAGGTTTCTGCGCAGCCGCCCTGATCGATGGCCACATCCACGATCACGCTGCCTTCCGGCATCCGCGATACCATGTTGCGGCTGACCAGTTTCGGCGCCGAGGCCCCGGGAATCAGCACACCGCCAATGACCAGATCGGCCTCGATTACCGAGCTCTCCAGGGTGTCAGCGTTGGAAAACAGCGTGCTGATGCGGTTGCCATAGAGCTGGTCAAGCTGCCTCAGTACGTCCAGGTTGCGGTCCAACACCGTGACCCGGGCGCCCAGCCCGACCGCCATTGCAACCGCATTCTGCCCCACCACGCCGCCACCGATGACCGTCACGCGGGCGGGAGCAACGCCCGGCACCCCCCCGAGCAACACTCCTCGCCCCCCCATATTTTTTTCCAGGCAATGGGCCCCAGCCTGAATCGCCATGCGCCCGGCCACTTCTGACATGGGCGCCAGCAACGGTAGCCGGCCGTGGCGATCAGTGACGGTCTCGTAAGCGATGCAGGTGGCCCCCGAGCTTACCAGGTCGTCGGCCTGCGGCTGATCCGCTGCCAGATGGAGGTAGGTAAACAGCGTGTGACGATCGCTCAGCTGCGCTCGCTCCGCGCGCTGGGGCTCCTTGACCTTGACGATCAACTCGGCATTGGCAAACACCGCTGCACCGTCATCCACCAGGGTCGCTCCCGCTGCCCGGTATAGGTCATCGGTAAATCCGATCGCGGCACCGGCAGACGTCTCCACGAACACGGTATGCCCGTGTGACACCAGCTCCCTTACCGCGGCCGGCGTCATGCCAACCCGGTACTCGTGGTTTTTCACTTCCCTCGGCACACCAATGTTCATGATTTCCCCCGTTGCTGCCGCGCAGCGATGAGCCTGACCGGTGATTCTCCTGACAAAGTGTAGTAAAAAGGTCTGGGTCACGGAGACCCGACAGGACGCATCGGTTGAACAGACCTTCCCGTACATACCAGGACGTCGTCTCAACCACAGCACACAGGAGCAGGAACGCACATGAAAACCTTGATCGCCACCCTTTCCGCCACCACGCTGGCCTTTTCGCTGACCAGCACACAGGTCATCGCCGAAATGCAGACAGAAACCGTCGAATACACCGTTAACGGCACTACCTTTACCGGCTACCTTGCCTGGGATGACGAGGCCGATGGCAAGCGCCCCGGCGTTCTGGTTGTCCACGAATGGTGGGGCCACAACGAATTCGCCCGCGAGCAGGCCGAGCGACTGGCGGCAGCGGGATACACCGCGTTTGCGCTGGACATGTACGGTGACGGCAAACTCGCTGACCATCCGGACGATGCACAGAAATTCATGAAGGAAGCCACCAGGGACCTGGATCAGGTGCAGGCACGCTTCACCGCGGCCATGGAGTTGCTGCAGGACCACGAGAGCGTGGACAGCGGGCGCATCGCCGCGCAGGGATACTGTTTCGGTGGCGCCGTCGTGCTGAACATGGCAAGACTGGGGCTGGATCTTGACGGGGTGGTGAGCTACCACGGCGCACTGGCAAGCCCGATCAAGGCCGAGGCCGGCAAGGTCAACGCGCGAGTTCAGGTGTATACCGGCGGGGCCGACAAGATGGTGCCCTCAGATCAGGTCGCCGGACTGGTGCAGGAAATGCAGGATGCCGAGGTGGACCTGACGCTGGTGTCTTTCCCGGGCGTTCTGCATTCGTTTACCAATCCCGGGGCAGACCGCATTGCGAGCGAGTTCAACATGCCGGTGGGCTTCGATCAGGCAGCCACCGACCGCTCCTGGAACGGCACTCTGGAGTTTTACGAAACCATCTTCGCCGAGTAAGCAACCCGCAACCCCCGGTGAACTTCAGGCACAAAAAAAGGCAGCCGAAGCTGCCTTTTTGGCGGTTACCCTCTGTTATTTACAGAGCAGTAACGTTCTCCGCCTGAGGACCTTTCTGGCCCTGGGTAACGGTGAACTCAACCTGCTGGCCTTCTGCCAGAGTTTTGAAACCGCTGCCCTGAATAGCGCTGTAGTGAACAAAAACGTCCGGGCCGCCTTCACGAGTGATAAAGCCAAAGCCTTTAGCTTCGTTGAAGAACTTAACAGTACCGGTAGTAGTAGACATACTAAAATTTCCTGAAATCAATCATATTATCTGCTGCCAACACCCTCATGGTGCGAGGTCAGCGTGTCACGGAAAAACAGAATTCGCGGAATCAAAAACAGGACGGTCACTGCTAACTGCGGAGGTACGTCTTATTCATGAAATGCTTTACTAATCTTTCCTACGAAAAACACTCTACTCCTGATTTCCGGGATTGCCAAGGGTATTTTTCAATAAAATGTGTAGGTAATGGTACCCATCAACCCCTCAACACCCCAAAGGCATAAATTCCCAGCGCGGTCATGAGGATGGAGCCCACCACGTGGGCCAGAACGCCGGCGAGGGCCATCCCCCACTTGCCTTCCTGGATGGCTGCAAACATTTCCAGCGAGAAGGTGGAAAACGTGGTCAGGGCGCCGCACAGACCGGTAATGGCAAACAGCCGCCACTCCGGCGCCAGAGCGCTGCCATGCATAAAGAACCCGATCAGCAGGCCCACCAGGGCACTGCCGGCCAGATTGGCCACCAGCGTGCCCAGAGGAATGGCGTGGTAGCTGGCGTTCAGCCATAGCCCGAGGGCCCAACGAAGGTTGGCGCCGATCACGGCGCCAACACTCACAGCAACAACCGATAACCACATTTCAGCGGTTTGCCCGGTTACGCGGGGTTGTGGTCAATCAGCGTGTCCTTGTTGCTGGCAAACTCGTCGAACGGGAAATCGTCCACGGTCAGCATCTCCAACACCACAGCTTCATACTGGCGCATGAAGTCGGCCTCTTCCTTGGTGTAGACCCCCGCCTTCAGAGCCGCTTCGAACCGCTCCTCCGGGTGCAAGGCGGTCATTGGCAGCTCGCCCTTGGCGTAGGCCTTGGTGACCTTGCGATACAGCTGCTCGGCCTTGTCGTAGTCCTTCAGCAGCCCGTTGTAGCGGGCCAGCGGGTTTTCCACCGTGCCTTCGCCATCGGTGTTCCAGGTGGCGGCCGTCAGCTTGCTGCGAATCGGCGTATCGGTGGAAATCGCACGGGCCAGCTTGCGGGCCAGGTCATCATGGGGCAGATCCCAGCGGCAGCCCAGCGGCAACGTCACCGCCCGCAGCGCCAGCGCAACCGGCCGGTTGGGCAGGTTCTGCAGGAACTCGTCCAGTGCGCTCTCGGTGCGGTGCAGCAACAGCCCGAGGCTGTACTCCATCACTTCCTTCTCACCCTCGACCGGCTGAGTTTCGTGCCAGTTTTTCAGCACCATCGACGCCAGGTAGAGGTTGGACAACATGTCCCCGAGGCGCGCCGAGATCAGCTCGCGCATTTTCAGTTCACTGCCCAGGGTGGTCATGGCGGCATCCGCACACAGACCGAAGGCGGCACTGAAACGGGCCACGGCTTGCGCGTAACGACGGCTAGCGCTGTCGAAGGGCACGTCAGCACGGCCCACACCCAGCGCCTGGGTGAAGGCGCGGGCGGCGTTACCAAAGATCAGACCGGCATGGCCAAAGAACGCATCGTCGAACGCGTCGATGTCATCATTATCCTTGGCGGACAACTCCCGCAGCACGTAGGGATGGCAGCGAATCGCGCCCTGACCGAAGATCATCAGGCTGCGGGTCATGATGTTGGCACCCTCCACCGTGATGGCAACCGCCGAACCACTGAAGCCGATACCGAGATAGTTACGCGGCCCCAGGGTCACCGTCTTGCCACCGTGAACGTCCATGGCGTCAGTCGCAATGCCACGCTGGAACTCGGTGAGGTGGTACTTGAGAATCGCCGACGGCACCGCCGGCTTCTCGCCCTTATCGATCATGTTGGCGGTGTGATTGACGGCAGCCTGGGTGATGTAGGTCTTGGCGGCGATACGCGCCAACGGCTCCTGCACACCTTCCATGTCCGCTACCGGAGTGTTGAACTGGCGACGGATACGGGTGAAGCCACCGGCAGTGCCGACAGCGTAGGCTGCAGCGCCGGCCGCACCGGACGGCAGCGTGATGCAGCGTCCCACCGACAGACACTCAACCAGCATGCGCCAGCCTTCGCCCGCCATGTCCTGACCACCGATAATGTAATCCAGCGGGATGAAGACGTCCTTGCCGATGATCGGCCCGTTCATGAACGGTGTGCCGATGGGGCAATGGCGACGGCCGATTTCCATACCCTTGGTGTCACGGGGGATCAAAGCGCAGGTAATGCCGTGATCTTCTTTGTCGCCCAACAGGCCATCCGGGTCAAACATGCGGAACGCCAGTCCCACGACGGTGGCGATGGGTGCGAGGGTGATCCAGCGCTTCTCGAAGTTGAGGCGGATACCCAGAACTTCCTTGCCGTCCACTTTCTGCTTGCAGACAATACCGGTATCCGGCAGCGAGGTGGCGTCGGAGCCGGCACGGGGGCCGGTGAGACCGAAACAAGGGATCTCGCGCCCGTCCGCCAGACGCGGCAGATAATGATTTTTCTGCTCTTCAGTACCGTATTTGACCAGCAGCTCGCCGGGACCGAGAGAGTTCGGCACGCCGACGGAGACCATCAGCATTTCGTTGGCGGCCAGCTTCTGCAGCACCGCAGTCTGTGCCTTGGCGGAGAAACCGAGGCCGCCGTATTCCTTGGGGATGATCATGCCGAAGAATCCCTCTTTCTTGAGGAAATCCCACAGCTCCTTCGGGAGATCGGCGCGCTCGACGGCGAGGTCCCAGGCGTTGCACATGGAGATGGCCTGCACGCACTGATTGTCCACGAACGATTGCTCTTCCTCGCTCAGGCCGGTGTGCCGGTTGATCAGCAGGTTGTGCCAGTCCGGCTGACCGGTAAACAGCTCACCGTCCCAGCCCACAGTACCGGCTTCCAGCGCGACTTTTTCGGTTTCCGACACTTTCGGTGCAACCTTCTTGAACATCGCGAATACACGGGGGGTGAGCCAGGATTTGCGGAACCCGGGCAGCCCTGCGGCGGCGGTCACAGCGGCGCCGATAAACAGAATCAGGGCAAGGGTGCCAGAGGCCAGAATCAGTGACAGCAGGCCGACAACCACCATCACACCGATGGCCGGTTTCGCACCTGATTCACGACGCATCACGGTCAGCAGACCGGCCAGCGCCACCAAAAACAGAATGAAAGTCATCATAGGGTCTCTCTGTCATCCATGGATTGAATAGTGAAGACTGTAAAGCGTTACGTCCAAGTTACCCGATCAGATGATCGCTGACCAGTAACCACATCATGATCAGGCAGTTACAATCACCCGGATACCCTCCAGCGCGAGACTGGCCTGATCAATGGCAGACTTTGCCGCCGCGAACTGGTCGCGGAAGAATCCGATCTCGTCATCGCGAATGGCCGGATTCACCTTTTGCAGCGCCTCCAGACGCCGGATCTCCGGCTCGAACATCTCGCTCAGCTGCGTCATCGCTTGGTCCCGCAACGGCTCAAGGTGCGGCTGCGCCAGCCGCTCGGCGTGATCGACCATGGTTTCCACCTGGGGACGAACCTGGGGCACAACGGCTTGGGCGGTACGACGGCGGATGTTCGAGCACAGATCGTTCAATCGATCGTGAGGCAGCGCCGCCGAAAGATCGCGACCATTCACGTCCACCAGCAGCCGCAGCGGGGAGACCGGCAGATAGCGTGACAGCTGCAGCGCCTCAGGCGCAGGGCAGTGCACCGTAAACAGGACTTCCAGCAACAGCGTGCCAGCCGGCAGCGCCTTCACCGAGAGACTGGCCAGGGCCGCCTTGCCAAGGCCGGAGCTGGTTACTGAGTCCATCACGCCGGTCACCATCGGGTGCTCCCAGCTCATGAACGCGAGATCTTCCCGCTCCAGCGCCTGCTGCCGGCTCCAGGTGACGGTGAGACCGTCCTCCGGCAGCTCCGACACGTGGCCGGCGTGATACTGCTCACCCGGCCTGAGCACATCGGCGTGCTCGGAATGGTCTTCCACATCCACACCGAGGATATCGAAGGCCTCCATCATATAATCCCTCACCGCAGCAGACCCCTCTTCCGACTCGATCTGGCTGATCAGGTTCTGGGCCACGTCCCGGCGGCAGGAATTCATCTCGATCAATGCATCGCGACCATTCTGCAGCAGGGTGCGCAGGCGGTCAGCCTCGGCCCTGGAATCAGCCAGCACGGTATCCAGCTCGCCGAATTCACCGCCCAGCACCCTCAGCCAGGCCGCCTGCACTGTGCCCTGAACCGCAACACCGACGGAGCAACTCTCGTTGAACGCATTGAGCCCCTCATGGAACCAACGGAACTGGGCCTCCTGAACGGTGCCTTCCAGATACGGAATGTGAATATCGATGGTGTCAGACTGGCCGATTCGATCCAGCCGGCCGATCCGCTGTTCCAACAGGTCGGGGTTGGCGGGCAAATCGAACAGCACCAGATGATGGGCAAACTGGAAATTGCGGCCCTCGCTGCCGATTTCCGAGCAAATCAGCGCCTGGGCACCCTGCTCGCTGTCGGCGAAATACGCCGCCGCCCGATCGCGTTCGATCAGGCTCAGGTGTTCATGAAAGGCCGCACTGCGAATCCCGGCCCGTAGCTGCAGGTAACTCTCCAGCGCCATGGCGGTGCCGGCGTGGGCACAGATCACCACCACTTTGGCAGGCTTAAGACTGGCCAGAGTTTTCTCCAGCCAGGCGACCCGCGGGTCTTCCGCCAACCACTGTTCTTCATCCAGCGCCCGCTCCGGCGCCAGGTTTTCAAGGCCGAAACGGTGGGGCTGATAGCGGTCCGGACACGCCAGCGGCACTGGCAGCGCACGCCGTTGGGGAAAACCCTGAATCGCCGCGCGGGTGTTGCGGAACAGCACCCGCCCGGTACCGTGCCGGTCCAGCAAGGCGTCAATAATGGCCTGTTGGGGTTCGGGTGCCTTTTCCAGTATCGCCAGCTCATCCCCGAGCCAGTCCTGCAGCGCGGCGCGATCGTCCGCGGCGAGGCTGCCGTCGTTTTCCTGCAGGCGGCGCACCACCCGGTTGATAGCCTCGTACTGCTGCTCTTCCGCGCGGAAATCCTCAAGATCGTGAAAACGCGCAGGGTCCAGCAATCGTAGCCGGGCAAAGTGACTGGCCACCCCCACCTGTTCCGGAGTCGCAGTCAACAGCAACAGGCCACGGCTGGCCGCAGACAAGTCCTCCACCAGCCGGTATTCGGGGCTGGCCTGTTCCGGACTCCAGGCCAGGTGGTGGGCTTCGTCTACCACCATCAGATCCCAGCCGGCGGCGACCGCATCCTTCTGCGCCTGGGGGCTCGACATCAGGAAATCCAGGCTGCACAGCACCAGCTGATCACTCTCGAACGGATTGCTGGCGAAGGATTCACCAAACACTTTGGTCATCAGTGCATCAACGTCATCCTCGCTCTCGGCGAGGGCGTCGTAACGGCCCTGGTCGATGATGGAGAAGCGCAGGTTGAAACGCCGCAGCATTTCCACCAGCCATTGATGGATCAGCGAATCCGGCACCACGATCAGTGCCCGCTTTGCGCGACCGGTATGCAGCTGATAATGCAGTATCAGACCCGCCTCGATGGTTTTGCCCAGACCCACCTCATCCGCCAGCAACACCCGCGGGGCGTGGCGGCTGGCCACTTCGTGGGCAATGTAGATCTGGTGCGGCAGGTGCTGGGTACGGGCGCCGATCAGTCCCTGTGCGGCGGATGCCCGCAAGCGCTCCTGATGCTGAAGAGTGGCCACCCGCAGGCGGAAGGCGCCGTTGCGATCAAACTGGCCGGCAAACAGCCGTTGATGGGGCGCGGAGAAATTCACCGAACTGCTCAGCTTGACCTCGGAAATCTGCTGGATATCGCCACCGTTGTCGGCGTGGTACATCAACACACCACCCAGCTCTTCCACCGCCCGGACAACGTAGCGTTCACCGTCGAAGGTCTCGATTTCCTCACCCATCTGATAAATGATGCGTGACAGGGGCGCATTATCGATGGCGTAGGTGCGCTCCTCGTCGGCAGCGGGGAAACCCAGCGTCACCCGACGGCCCGAAATATCAGTGACGATGCCGAGCCCGAGGCCGGTATCGCTGTGGCTGACCCAGCGCTGGCCAATGACAAAATCCGATGCGTCCAAGAAACCTCCGTCGCGTTTCAATTCAGTCTTTTTTACGTTCGTTACGTTCGTGACCGTGGTCAGTGCCACTACTTGAGTGGTTTGAGGTCGGTGCCGTTCTCGTGAACCCAGTAGGCCGCCGCGCCACACACGGCCGCGGGCACCACCACCAGGTTCAGCACCGGCACCATGGCCGCCAATGCTACCGGCATTCCGAACCCGAAGGCCGACAGCCGGGTATCTCCCAGCAACCCGCGCAACGCCGGGAAACTGACCTTGTGGTTGTCAGCCGGGTAATCCACGTACTGCAGCGCCATCATCCAGCAGTTGAACGCAAACCAGAGCGCTGCGGCCACCAGATTCACCACCGGTATCAGCCCGAGAATCAGCAGGCCGATGGCCCGCGGCAGGTAATAGAGGATTTTCTGCACCTCACGCCAGAGCGCGCGGGGAATATCGCGGATGATCTGCCCCCAGCTGTCGTCGGTGCTGACCTCCTGGCCGGTCAGGTGTTTTTCCGTGAGCTCGGCCAGATAGCCGTAGAAAGGAGAGCCAATCAGGTTTGCCAGAATGACGAACCCGTAGGCCAGCATCAGCAGGATCACCACGCCGTAGAGCATCCAGAACAGCCAGTCCAGGCTTTGCAGCCAGGCCCAGTCCGGCAGCCACCCCATGGCCGCAGCGATCATCCCGGCAAACAGTTCCGCCAGGAAATAGAACAACAGGCCGAATAACAGCACGTTGATCACCAGGGGAATAATCACGAACAAGCGCAGGCCGGGCTGACGTATCAGCCGGAATCCCTCGCCGAGGTAGCCCAGGCCACGAAAAAAGTTACCCTTCAACATAGGTGGCATTACCTCCGCTTCAATGACAGTGACGGGGCGCAAAGCATATCATGTTGCCTCACTCACCACAGCCCGAGGGCCACCCGGATTCCACCGATGGACACACTCAAGCGCCAGCTGGCACGAATTCTCGATTGCCAGCCCCTGTGGCGGACCGCCCTGCTGATCTCCGTGGTCGCTATTCTGTACCTGGCCACCACCAGCGATCCTTACCCGGTACCCGCATCCAGCTACGACAAGGTGAATCACCTGATTGCCTTTGCCGAACTGACCTTGTTGTCACGGCTGGCCTGGCCACAGACCCATCCAATCCGGTTCATCCCGCTGCTGATTGCGTTCGGATTGCTGATCGAAGTTATTCAGTCGCAACTGCCCTACCGTGATTTCTCCCTTGCGGATGTGGTCGCAGATGCCGTCGGGGTCGCCATTGGCTTGCTGCCCTGGCCCGGTCTGCCCCGGTGGAAGACCACCGGTAACGCCACCCAAAACCGGATGTGCGAGAAACGCTAAAAATCGTGTGCGATATCTCTCACAAGACTGTGCGAGCTTTCTGAAACATTGTGTAAGCTCTTCGGCTCCCGCCAATCTAAAAATTCACAACATATTGATTTGTAGATTTTATTTTTGTAACACCCTGTGTCATTGCCAAAATGATGGATATTGGTCACAGGTTTGTCAGATCAGGATTGCTATAGTGGATTCGTCAGGGATGACAGGGAAATGGACGACGCACTGGACGCACCCCGGCATTGGATGCAGGGAGAGGCAAGGACACAGGGACGCCTCGCTTAAAGGATAATTATTCGGATCGCCGGCTCGGAGGCTGGCACCAAGGAGCGGCTCAAGGATAGCGCAACACGGCAGTTGCACACATCGCACGGATGCGACGACCTGTTCCGAAAAGGGCAGCCCACGGGTTGCCCTTTATTTTTTTGCGGTTGCCATTTCGCCAGCCACCCGATAGATCCTCACCTGATTGAACTCCTCGAACTCATTGAGATCCGGCCAGGTCCGACCTTCGATCACCGCAAGCCGCTGATAATGGTCATCGCCCAGATCCCGCAACCGGGAATCCGCCAGCAGTACTTCCGGGGCCGCTGCCCTGAACGCCTGCAATAACGGCCGGTTGTCAGGATCGTAGAGCACGTCCGCCGCGGTGATCAGATCAACGGTTGCGGATCGTTGCCGCCAATCCGCACACAAGGTCACCGACACCCCATTCAGCCGGGCGTTGGCCGCAGCAGCATCCAGCGCAGCCGGGTCGATATCACAGGCAATTGCCTCCGCCGCACCGGCGATGGCGGCCGCAATCGCGACCACGCCGGATCCGGAGCCAAAATCCAGCACCCGCTTGCCCGCCACCTGGTGCGGATTCGAAAGGATCCACTGGGCGAGCACCTGTCCACTGGCCCAACAAAAGGACCAGTACGCCGGCTCACCGACTACCGCCTGGGCCTCCTCATGACTCAGCGGCCCCTCCAGCACCGCAGGATCAAACAGATGCAAACCGATATCCGGACACCCGGCCGGCCGGGTCACCGCGACACGGCCACGGCTGAGGGTTTTCTGCAAATGGTGGTCAAGCTGCTGCTGATTCATCACATCTCCGGGCCGGCCTGTAAACGAGCATAAAAACAGTGTCTTCGTTATACTGCAAACTCATTTTTTTCACGATCTTGGCACCTCAATGGCCTCCAGACCCGACACCGACGACTTCCTGTCCCTTTTCCTGAACGACATTCCGCTGATGGACGTGCGGGCACCGGTTGAGTTCAGCAAGGGCAGCTTTCCCCGCGCCGAAAATGCGCCACTGATGAACGACGAAGAGCGTCATCGGATCGGTATCTGTTACAAGGAAAAAGGACAGGACCGGGCCATCGAGCTGGGGCATCAATTAGTGGCCGGCGACATCAAGGCCCAGCGAATCGAGGCCTGGAAACGCTTTATTGCCAGCTACCCCCAGGGCTACCTGTTCTGTTTCCGTGGTGGTTTGCGATCACGACTGACCCAACAATGGATTCGGGACGCGGGCATTGACTACCCGCTGGTCAAAGGCGGCTATAAAGCGCTGCGCCGGTTCCTCATCGACAGCCTCGCAGCGCTGATCACCTCATCGGATTTCCGCATTCTCAGCGGGCGGACTGGCACCGGGAAAACCCGGGTGCTGCAACAACTGCCCAACCC
This sequence comes from Marinobacter sp. M-5, assembly GCF_032911545.1. NCBI lineage: Bacteria > Pseudomonadati > Pseudomonadota > Gammaproteobacteria > Pseudomonadales > Marinobacteraceae > Marinobacter > Marinobacter sp. M-5. The sequence goes on along the minus strand of NZ_JAWJEK010000001.1, from coordinate 77,398 downwards.
GGTGGATCTCGAGGGACTGGCCAATCACCGCGGATCCAGCTTCGGCCGGCAAGTCACACCTCAGCCCTCCCAGATCGACTTCGAGAACCGACTGGCCGTGGCCATGCTCAAGGCCACCCATCGGGTTGGCGGTCCGATTTATCTGGAAGACGAGAGTCGCCTGGTTGGGCGCTGCGCGCTGCCGGATACGCTCAGACAGCGGATGTCCGAGGCACCGCTGATGGTGCTTGAGCAGCCTATGGAAGAGCGCATCAGTATTATTCGCGAGGACTATGTGGAGATCATGCTGGCCGATTACTCCGCCCGCGACGGCGAGGTGGCGGGTTGGCAGAATTTCCAGGATTACCTGCTCAGCGCACTGGACCGGATCCGGAAACGGCTGGGCGGCGAACGCCACCAGCAATTGCGAAACCGGATGGTCGCCGCCCTTGATCAACAGCAGCACAACGGCGACACCAGCGGCCATAATGAGTGGATCCGCGCACTGCTGGAGGAATACTACGACCCGATGTATGACTATCAGCTCCGCCAGAAAGAAGGCCGTATCGTGGTCCAGGGCGATCCGGCCACTATCGTCGATTGGGCCAATCAATGTTAGTTTGTGCTCGAAACCGGAAAAGACCTGAAAGTGTCTTGCGAGTTGGATACGCTTCGGCTTTGCTGTAAACACAAGTCTGTCATCAACCACTTGATAATCTGACGAAGAGCAAGGAGTACCCGAATGGAAGAGTTGTTTGGAGCGAATGGGCGCGCGTCCGAGATCGTGGATCAGGCCATCACCCTGGTCATGACCTACGCCCCCAAGGTTGTCCTCGCCATAGTGACATTGCTGGTCGGTCTCTGGCTGATCAAGCGTTTTGTCGGCGTGATCGACAAGAAACTCGGGGAAAAAGACCCGTCACTGAACAAGTTCGTCTGCGGCCTGACGAGCGCCCTTCTGAAAATCATGCTGATCATCTCAGCCGCCTCCATGATCGGCATCGCCACCACCTCGTTCATAGCAGTGATCGGTGCTGCCGGCCTCGCGGTGGGCCTGGCCTTGCAGGGAAGCCTGTCCAACTTTGCCGGTGGCGTACTGATTCTGATCTTCAAACCCTTCAAAGTGGGTGACACCATTGAAGCACAGGGCCACCTTGGTGCCGTTGCCGAAATCAGCATTCTGTATACTATCGTGAACACCTTCGACAATCGCCGTATCGTGATCCCCAACGGCAGCCTGTCCAACGCCACCCTGGTCAACGTCAGCATCTACGAGAAACGTCGCTGCGACATGACCTTCGGGATTCATTACGACGACGATATCGACACCGCCAAGGCCATCTGCAGGCGCCTGTACCAGGAAGATGAGCGCTCGCTGATGGATCCGCCACCGCGCATCTGCGTGGGCAGCCTGGGCGACAACTCCGTCAACATCATGTTCCGCGCATGGGTGGCCACCGACGACCTGTGGCCGTACTACTGGGACATGCAGGAAAAGGTCAAGAAGGCATTCGATGCTGAAGGCCTCACCATTCCGTTCCCTCAGCGCGATGTGCACGTTTACAACCACAGTGGAGCGGAAGCGGGACAAACGTCTCAATAATACGTTTGCTTACTCGCATTCTTCACAGGCTCAACTAAGCTGACGTTAATGGTGCCTGCCAGCCCTTCCGGCAGGCACCAGGCCATTGGGGCCAGACACAGAACAATCATCGGCCTCAGTCTCGCTGTCATTGCTGGTAGGAGGTTGTCACTATGCCGGTACAGCAGTTGAAAGATTTCCTCGATCAGGCCGATGTGGAATACATGTGCCTGTCCCATCCCCCCGCGTTTACTGCCCAGGAACTCGCCCATCACGTCAAGATTGCCGGCGACCGGGTAGTGAAAACCGTCATTATTGAGCTGGACGGCAAGATGACCATGCTGGTCATGCCCGCCACCTGGCGCATCCGCTGGGATCGCCTGTCGCGCATTCTGGATACCGATTTCGTCGACCTGGCGGATGAGCAGGAGTTCCAGGATCGCTTCCCCGAGTGTGAAGTCGGCGCCATGCCACCGTTCGGCAACCTGTTCGGGATGTCGGTGTTTTGCGCGGAAGCTCTGACCGAACAGCCGGAACTGGCGTTTGCCGCCGGTAGCCACACCGAGTCGGTGCACATGAAAACCAGCGACTTTCTGACTCTGGTGCAACCCATGGTGCTCAACCAGGGGTTTGTGAAGCCCGGCGCGCAAAAGCCGGCGTGGCTGGTCAAAGGGCGCCGCCAACCGGATGAGCTACCCGGAGCCCGGGTATCCGGCCTGGCCGGTTACTGAACCGGGCAAACCTGTCAACGGCTTGATCCGGGCCGCTTGTCTGAAATCTTCCATCGCGTAAACTGGAAGCCTCAGACAGGAACCCGTTATGACTCAAGATTTTGACATCGTTGTTGTCGGTGCCGGCATGGTGGGGGCTGCCCTTGCCACCGGCCTTGGCCAGAATGGCTTTCGCGTTGCACTGGTGGACAAGCAAACGGCACCCCGCTACGACCCTGAGGCGCCGCCGGACATCCGGGTATCCGCCCTCAGCTCCGGCAGTGAACGCTACCTGCAACAATTGGGTGCCTGGCCTGAAATCATGGCGTTACGGGCAACGGTGTATCGCCGCCTCGCGGTCTGGGATGAAACCCGCCATCCACTAAGCGCCCTGATCCCCCGCAAGCCCACCGAAGTGGTGTTCGACGCCACCCTACTGGCCGCCAGCCACCTGGGCCATATTGTGGAAAACCGCATCACCCAGCAGGCCTTGTGGCAGTGCGCCGCGAACCAGCCGTCGGTGACCCTGATGCCGGGTACCGGCGTGACCGCGTTAAACAACGGCGACGACCGGGCCACGGTAACACTGGAGAATGGCGACACCCTGAGCTGCCAGCTGGTGATTGGTGCAGACGGTGGCCAGTCGCGCCTTCGCGAACTGGCCGGTATCGGCGTCACCCGGGACCAATATGCCCAGCAGGCCATGGTGATTTCCGCACGCTATGGCGGGCCGGTGGAGGACATCACCTGGCAGGCGTTCCACCCGTCCGGTCCCCGTGCCTTTTTACCCCTGCACAGTGCCGGGCCGGCGCACCCCGGCGAAAGTTGGGCCTCTCTGGTGTGGTACGATTCGCCGGAGGAACTGGCGCGATTGAAAGCCCTTGATAATGAGGCACTGATACTGGCGATCCAGCGGGGGTTTCCCGATGATCTGCCGCGGCTGACCCACATTGATACCCGGGCCAGCTTTCCCATCGCGCGGCAGCACGCCAAGCACTACCACAATGGCCGCGTGGTGCTGGTGGGCGATGCGGCCCACACCATCAATCCGCTGGCCGGCCAGGGTGTGAACCTGGGCTTCCAGGACGCCGCTTGCCTGCAATCGATGATCCGCGAAGCCCAGCGTGCCGGCGGCGATCTTGCCCATCCGCTGTGGCTGTCCCGCTACGAGCAGCAACGGCGCCCGGCCAATCGCCGCATGATGCTGGCGATGGATGCCTTCTACCACCTGTTCAGTAACCGCATTCCACCGGTTCATCTGCTGCGCAACCTCGGCCTCGGCGCCGCCCGTGCCCTGCCCTTCGCCCGCAACCGCGTCGCCCGTTACGCCATGGGCATTGACGAGGAACTGCCGGCGATGCTCAAACAGATCACGGCCCGTTTACCGGGGCTGAAACAGCTCTGAATCCGGCACACAATCATCAAGGAGCCACCATGTCAGACACCATTTTCACCAAGATCATCAACCGAGAGATCCCGGCCGACATTCTCTACGAGGATGACATCAGCCTGGCGTTCAGTGACATCAACCCCCAGGCTCCGATGCACTTTCTGGTGATCCCGAAAAAGCCCATCGCGACGATCAATGACATCACCGAAGGCGATCGTGAGCTGGTAGGTCACCTGTATGTGGTGGCGGCGAAAATTGCCAGGGAAAAGGGCTTTGCGGACGACGGCTATCGCGTGGTGATGAACTGCGGCGAGAACGCCGGGCAGACGGTGTTTCACATCCATCTGCACGTGCTGGCCGGCAAGCCTCTGGGGTGGCCGCCTTATACGGACAAAATGAAGCAGGCCTGATGGGGTTTTACCGTTTGGACTGACCTTGGGGGAGGCAAACGCGGCTGTCTTTCTGTTCAGGACAGCGGCCGTCCCCCAAGCTCAAAAGCCCGAAAAATCAGCGCCCGACAACTTTCTCAGCTTCTTCCACCGGCGTATGACGAACGTCCTCGCCCTTGACCATGAAGATCACGTTCTCGGCAATATTGCAGGCGTGATCGCCGACCCGTTCCAGAGCACGAAGCACCCACATCACCGACATGCACCGTGAAATGTTGCGAGTGTCTTCCATCATGAAGGTCAGCAAGGTACGTGTAGCCGCCTGATACTCCTCATCAACACGCTTGTCTTCCTTCATGATCCGCAGCGCCTGCTCAGCGTCCAGGCGAGCAAAGGCGTCCAGCGCGTCGTGCAGCATGCTCAGCACGTGGTTGCCGATATGGCGGACTTCCACGTAGCCGCGGGGCGCCTGGCCTTCCTCGTTGAGCTTGATGGCGAACTTGGCGATTTTCTTGGCCTCGTCGCCCACCCGCTCAAGATCCGCGACCATCTTGATGACAGAAATCACCAACCGGAGATCCCGGGCCGTAGGCTGACGACGGGCAATGATCAGGGTAGCCTCTTCGTCGATGTCCATTTCCATCTGGTCGACTTTCTTATCACCGGCACGTACTTCGTCCGCCAGGTGGCCATCATTGTCCACCAATGCATGAATCGCACGGTCCACCTGTGTCTCAACCATCCCGCCCATTTTCAGGAACTCGGTTTTGAGCTCCATCAGTTCATCGTTGAACTTGTGGGAAATGTGGTCGCCGTAAACGTCGTCCTTTTTGGTTGGCATAGCTCTGTTCTCCAATATTCAGCAATAACCGGATTAACCGAAACGACCGGTGATGTAGGATTCCGTCAGTTCATGCTCGGGCGCAGTGAAGACCTTGGTGGTCTCGTTCACTTCCACCAGATGGCCCAGGTGAAAATACGCGGTGCGGTGTGACACACGTGCGGCCTGTTGCATGGAGTGGGTCACGATGACGATGGTGTAGCTCTCCGACATTTCCGAGATCAGCTCTTCCACTTTCGCGGTGGCGATCGGGTCCAGCGCCGAGCAGGGCTCGTCCATCAGGATCACTTCCGGGCTGACAGCGATGGCCCGCGCTATGCACAAACGCTGCTGCTGACCACCGGACATGCCGGTAGCGACGGCGTCCAGGCGGTCTTTCACTTCATCCCATAGCCCGGCCTTGCGCAGACTGTTCTCGACGATTTCGTCCAGATCCGACTTGCGGTTCGCCAGGCCGTGAATGCGCGGGCCATAGGCCACGTTGTCATAGATCGACTTGGGGAACGGATTGGGTTTCTGGAACACCATGCCAACTCGGGCCCGCAACTCCACAACATCGCGCTTCGGATCGTAAATATCATGGTCGTCAATGGACAACTGACCTTTGACCCGACAGATGTCGATACTATCGTTCATCCGGTTCAGGCACCGGAGAAACGTTGATTTACCGCAACCCGACGGACCGATAAATGCGATCACTTCGTTACGGCCAATATCCAGACTGATATTCTTGATAGCCCGGTCCTGGCCATAGAACACTTCGACGTTACGAAGTTTGAACTTGGGGTTCTCCGAGAACGGGTCACCCACGGTCTTTCCTTCTTCAACCAGGGTTTCCGCCGGCTTGTCTTCATCCACCGGGGCAATCGTTTCTTCAGGCATATCGGCTTCGCTGGTTACGGCTGGGTTCATAGTATTCATTAATAATCTCCTTACCACCGACGCTCAAGACGTTTACGGAGCCAGATGGCGAGTGCGTTCATAGTGATCATGAAGGTAAGCAGCACCATGATGCCGGCGGACGCCAGCTCGATGAAGCCCTGTTCGGAGCTGCTGGCCCAGAGGTATATCTGTACCGGCAATACGGTCGCTGAATCGAGAAAGCCACTGGGCACATCCACGATGAAAGCCACCATGCCAATCAGCAATAATGGCGCCGTCTCGCCGAGTGCCTGAGCCATCCCGATGATCGAACCGGTGAGCATGCCCGGCATGGCCAGAGGTATCACGTGATGGAGCACCACCTGCATCTTGGAGGCGCCAACACCCTCTGCGGCCTCGCGAATGGAGGGCGGCACGCTCTTGATTGCTGCCCTTCCGGAAATGATGATGGTTGGCAGTGTCATCAGCGCCAATACCATGCCACCTACCACCGGAACCGAGCGCGGCATGCCGAAGAGCCCAATAAAGACCGCCAGGCCAAGCAGACCGAAAATGATCGACGGCACCGCAGCCAGGTTATTGATATTGACCTCGATAAAGTCGGTAATCCTGTTCTGGGGCGCAAATTCCTCCAGATAGACCGCGGCGGCAATACCGACGGGAAACGCGATGGCCAGCGTCACCAGCATGGTCAGCAGAGAACCGACAATGGCCCCGAGAATACCGGCATTGGCAGGCTCTCTGGAGTCACCGCGGCTGAACAGCACATCGTTGAAGCCGGTATCGATAACACCTTTTGCCTGCAGCTGATCCACCCAGCGTTGCTGCTGATCCGACAGTTTCACGCTGTACCGCGGGTTATCCGCGTGCTTGACGTAAGTCGAGACCCTGTCGTGCGCCAGGAACTCCATGGTCTGAGTGGTGTTCAGCAAACCCGGATTATCTTTCAGTAGATCACGAATCTCGCTGGCGCCATAGGTGCCGATCAATCGGCCTAACTCCCGTTTCTCACCAGCGCTGTCAGCCTCGGGAATATGCGCTTGCAGGGCCGCAATGATGGGCGCAACGAAGTCAGCCATGGACAGCTGATCCTCGTCCGTGGGGTCGTCGAGATACATCGTTTCGGAATCAAGAGTCACATCCAGCGTAATAGTGGTCTTGACGAAGCCGGTGTGACCTTTGCTGATAATGTCGGCAAAAAGAATGGCCAGGGAGGCAAGGGCAATGAAAATCGCCAGCATGCCATACAACCGGAACCGGCGTTCCTTGCGATAACGGCGCTTGAGGGAGTTGCGGACAATCTCCGCCTGAGAACGTTGATCAGTCATACTGTTCCCTATACTTGCGAACGATCTTGAGGGCTACCACGTTCAGCAGCAGCGTGACGATGAACAACAGCATACCCAGGGCAAATGCAGACAGGGTCTTGGCACTGTCGAACTCCTGGTCACCCACCAACAGCGTTGCAATCTGCACAGTCACGGTCGTTACCGACTCCAGAGGGTTGGCGGTCAGATTTGCGGCAAGGCCCGCTGCCATCACCACGATCATGGTCTCGCCGATGGCGCGGGACGCGGCCAGCAGGATGCCGCCAATGATCCCCGGCAGTGCGGCGGGGAAAATAACCTTTTTCATGGTTTCGGACTGGGTCGCGCCCAACGCCAGCGAACCGTCTCGCATCGCTTGGGGAACCGCATTGATGACGTCGTCAGAGAGCGAGGACACGAACGGCACAATCATAATGCCCATCACCAGGCCCGCAGCCAACGCACTCTGGGAAGACGCCTCCAGGCCCACCATTTCCGCAAGGTCGCGGATAAACGGAGCTACGGTCAGTGCCGCAAAGAAACCGTAAACAACGGTCGGAATGCCCGCCAGCATTTCCAGCACCGGTTTTGCGGTAGAACGCACCCGCTTGCTGGCGTATTCAGACAGGTAGATGGCTGACAGCAGGCCAACGGGCACGGCGACCAACAGTGCGATGGCCGAAATCAACAAGGTGCCGGTAAACAGCGGGATGACACCGAACGCCCCTTCAGATCCCACCTGATCAGCCCGCAAGGCTGTCTGGGGACTCCAACTGGTGCTGAACAGAAAATCACTGATCGGTACCCGACCGAAGAACCGGATGGTCTCCAGAATCACTGAAAAGACGATACCTGCCGTGGTCAGGACCGCCAACGCCGCACACACAAAGAAGATGCGACGAAGCGTTGTCTCAACATTGAGTCTTGCGTTGATGTGAGGCGCAACACGGGTCCACGCAAACGCGGCACCGGACACGGCAACCAGCAAAACCAGAGCGGCTTTGAAGTTCGCGCTTTGATTATCCATCGTCTCAAGCACCGACGCGGCCCCGACAATATAGTCTGGCACAAAATCCGGATTCAGCTTCCCTGCCGCCACGTTGCTGATCTGGGAAAGTATCAGACTCGCCTCTCCGGGCGATTCCGGCCAGACATCCTGGGGCAGCGATGCAATAACGATCCCCTGGATAACCTTGCCCTCAAATCCGGCCCAGGCTGCGAGAACCAACAGGGCGGGGATCGCGCACCAGAGTGCTGCCCGCGTCGCGTAGTAGAAAGGAAGAGCTTTAAGATTCCGGATGCCGCCCAGGGGCGCTGCCACGGCCCGGGATCGCATATAAGCGAGGCCATAGGCAACCACGGCGAGAACAAGAACCAGGGGCAGAAGATTGGCCGTCTGCATATCAGTCTCTGTATTGATGGCTTGAAGTTGACTCGGCGTCTATTTTGCCAGTTTGCGGCACAAAAATATTCACACACATGTAATAAAGGAACGCGGACCTTGCGGCCCGCGTTCCTTCTTCATCATCCATGACGTGCCTTGCCAGAACCTTACAGTTCTTTGCCGGTCATCGGCTGCAGTTCCTTCACTTTCTTGGCAATTGCCATGCGCTCATTGCGCGGGCTTGGAATCAGACCCACGTCAACCAGGTAGCCGTTGTCACCCCAGGTGCTCTCGCTGGTGAACTCTGCGACGTATTCCGGGATTCCCGGTACAACGCCTACGTGCGCCTTCTTGATATAGAACCACAGTGAGCGAGCAACCGGGTAGTCTTCGACTGAAATATTCTCAGGAGTGGGCTCGACACCGTTGATGGTTGCTGCCTGGATCTGGCCCGAGTTTTCCATCAGGAAGCTGTAGCCGAAGATCCCGTAGGTGCCTGAATCCTGCGCCAGACGCTGAACAATCAGGTTGTCATTTTCACCGGCTTCGACGAACGGACCGTCTTCACGCATGCTGTGGCAGACGCTTTTGAACTTGTCTTCGTTCTCGTCTTCCATCTTCGCAATCATATCGAACTGCTTGCATCCACCTTCCATCGCAAGCTCAACAAACGCGTCACGGGTACCTGAGGTCGGAGGGGGACCCATTACGCTGATGGCCTTGTTTGGCAGGCTGGCGTCGATGTCGCTCCACTTCTCGTAGGGGTTCGCAACCAGCTTGTCACCGCCATTGGGATCGGGAACTTCTTTGGCCAGCGCCAGGAAAATCTGCTCCAGACTGAAGTCAGACTTGGCTGCATCCTTGGAGTTGGCGATGACGATGCCGTCCGCGCCGATGCGTACTTCGGTGATTTCCTTGACGCCGTTAGACTGGCACAGCTCAAATTCGCTGGACTTCATGCGGCGTGAAGCGTTGGTGATGTCCGGGTGCTGGGTACCAACACCTTCACAAAACAGCTTCAGGCCGCCGCCGGAACCGGTAGATTCAAGTTTCGGGGTCGGAAAGTCAGTGTTGCGACCAAAACGCTCGGCAACCACGGTAGCGAACGGGTAAACAGTAGAGGAACCCACGATGTTGATGGTGTCGCGAGCCATAGCCGGTGTTGAAACGGCGGCAATACTGCCTGCCAGAGCAACGGTTGTAAGGGCGGTTTTCAGTTTAATCACGCTGAGTCTCCATTATTCATTTGGACTTTTTAGTCGGATTGGCTTTACCGATGACTGCAGATTAACGAGGCTCTGTGACAACTTTGTTACAGTCACTGAAATATAGATCATGGTGTGCAAATTTTCTTGCAGACTGCCCGCAGCCCGCTAACATGCGGGTATAACAATTCTCAGCAGTAGAAAAAGGCAGGTTCCATGACAGCGCTCGACGACGACAAACCCACCCCGAGAGGCGACCTCACGCTTCAGGTAGTGCCTCTTCCTTCTGACACCAACGCCAATGGCGATGTGTTCGCCGGCTGGCTGGTCAAACAGATGGACATTGCCGCCGCCACCATGGCGGGCCGGATTTCCCTCGGCCGCAATGCCACCGTGGCCATGGACCGGATGGAGTTTCTGTCGCCGTTACGGGTGGGTTCCCAGGTGGGCTGTTACTGCGAACTGGTAGACATCGGACGCAGCTCGATGCAGATCAAGGTGGAAGTCTGGACGCTAGACCGCGCCGCGAAATACCCGCGCAAGGTCACCGAGGGCCTGTTCGTGTACGTGGCGATTGACGAACATGGGCGCATCCGCGAGGTGCCTGAGCAGGGCTGACACAGCCCATGCTAGCGTAATCAGCAGGCTTCCAGCGGCGCATAGGCCAGCACCAGCCACTTGGCTCCCTCGTCGAAATTGACCTGAACGCGGGTGTGGTGGCCGGTGCCCTCAGAGTTCATCACCACGCCCTCGCCAAACTTCGGGTGGCGCACCCGCTGCCCCAGGCTGAAACCGGATTGCGCCGCGGAGTCCTGGCTGAACAGGCTCTCGTTTGGCCGCTCCATCATCATCGGGCGGCTGACCGTATTGCGCAGCCGCACTTCCTGAATGCAATCACCGGGAATCTCCCGCACGAACCGTGACAGGGCGTTGAACTTCTCCTGCCCATACAGCCGGCGGGATTCCGCGTAGGTGAGCACCAACTGCTTCATGGCGCGGGTAATGCCCACATACGCCAGCCGACGCTCCTCTTCCATGCGCCCCGGCTCTTCCAGGGACATACTGTGGGGAAACAACCCCTCTTCGACCCCGGCCAGGAACACCAGCGGAAATTCCAGGCCCTTGGCGGAGTGCAGGGTCATCAGCTGCACGCTGTCTTCGTGGGATTCTGCCTGGGACTCGCCGGCGTCCAGCGCCGCCTGGGCAATGAATTCCGCCAGCGGATCCACGCCCTCTTCCACCTCGAAATCCGACAGGGCGTTGACCAGTTCCTCCAGGTTTTCCACCCGGGCCTGGCCCTTCTCGCCTTTTTCGCTGGCGTGGTAGTCCTTCAGCCCGCTCGCTTCGATGGTCTGCTTCATCAAGCCGTGCAGGGAAGCGTCGTCCGCCATCTCCGACAGGTCGTGGATGATCGCCATGAAGGATTGCAGGCCGGTTTTGGCGCGGCCCTTGATCAGCCCCGCTTCCAGCAACCGCTCCGCCGCCTCCCACAGGGAAATGCTCTGGCCGGTGGCCACTTCCCGCAATTCCGCCAGGCTCTTGGCGCCGATGCCCCGCGTGGGAATGTTCACCACCCGTTCGAAGGCGGCGTCATCGCGGCGGTAATGCACCAGCCGCAGGTACGCCAGCGCATTGCGAATCTCCTGGCGGTCGTAGAAGCGCAAGCCGCCGTAGACCCGGTAAGGAATGCCCTGGCGCATCAGGGATTCTTCCAGCACCCGGGACTGGGCGTTGGAGCGGTAGAGGATGGCGGATTCGCTACGTAGATTGCCATCCTGGACCCAGCTGGAGATGGTGTCGGCAATGTAGTTGGCTTCGTCCTGCTCGTTGAACGCCGCATACAGACTGATGGGCTCCCCCTCGGGACCGTCGGTCCACAACTCCTTGCCGAGGCGACCCTGGTTGTTGGCAATGACCGAGTTGGCCGCTTTCAGGATCAACTGGGTGGAGCGGTAATTCTGTTCCAGCCGCACCAGCCGCGAATTGGGGAAATCCCGCTGATACTGCTGGATATTCTCGATCTTGGCACCACGCCAGCCATAGATAGACTGGTCATCGTCCCCCACCACGGTCAGCGGTACACGGTGGCTGGCCAGTACCTGCAGCCAGGCGTATTGAATGGTGTTGGTGTCCTGGAACTCGTCCACCAGAATGTGCTGGAAGCGGCCCTGGTAATGGGCCAGCAATTCGGGCCGATGCAGCCACAGCTCGTGGGAACGCAGCAGCAACTCACCAAAGTCCACCAGGCCACTGAGCTGGCACAGCTTTTCGTACTGGCGATACACCGTCAGCATGGTGGAGGTGAACTGGTCCCCGGGATTCTCCTGGATATGATCCGCCCGCAGCCCTTCGTCTTTCTGGCTGTTGATAAACCACTGCGCCTGCTTCGGCGGCCAGCGGCTCTCATCAATTTGCAGCTCCCGCATCACCCGCTTGATCAGCCGCAGCTGGTCGTCGCTATCGAGTACCTGGAAATTCTCCGGCAGGCCGGCGTCCTGCCAGTGCGACCTCAGCAGGCGATGAGCGATGCCGTGAAAGGTGCCGAACCACAGCCCTCGCGCCGGAATGTCCATCATCTGCTCGATGCGGTACCGCATCTCTTTTGCCGCTTTATTGGTGAAAGTGACCGCGAGAATTCCCGTGGGTGGCACCCGATCTACCTGCATCAACCACGCAATCCGATGGACCAATACCCGCGTCTTGCCACTACCGGCGCCCGCCAACACCAACAGGTGATCGTTCTGTGCAGTGACCGCTTCGCGTTGGGCGTCGTTGAGGGCATCGATAATGTGGGAGACATCCATAGGGGTTTAATCGCTACTGGTTAAATGAACAGGTGTTGAAGTATAACAGGAGAAGAAAGGGTTTGTCGGCGGGGCTTGGGTAGCCCTTTTACTCTCGGCGGGATGCACGGGGGAGGAGGTCTCCCCCGTGCATTTCAGGCTTGGAAAAAACTTCTCTCTTAAAAACCTCTGGGTACTGCTTGCGCTTCCACAAACTCGAACAAGCCTTCCAGGCCCCCTTCGCGGCCAATACCGGAGGCTTTCATGCCCCCAAACGGTGCCTCCGGGGTCGGACCGGTGCCGGTGTTCCAGCCACAGTGGCCAAACCGCAGGCCGGCGGCAACGCGCTGGGCGCGCTCGGCGTCGTTGGTGAACACGTAGGAGGCCAGACCGAACTCGGTGTCATTGCCGGCGTCGATGACCTCCTCCTCGCGACGGAACAGCGCCATGGGCACCAGTGGGCCGAAAGTTTCCTCGCGGTAGCAACACATGTCCCGGGTGACGCCGGTGATCACGGTGGGCGGGAAGAACAGGTGGCCGTCACCGAGGTCTTCCGGTTTCTTGCCGGCAACCAGCGAGGCGCCGTTCGCCAGGGCATCTTCCAGGTGACGTTTGACCTTGTCGAAGCCGGCCTGGTTGATCAGCGGACCGAGATCCACGTCTTCCGTCAAACCATTACCCACAGTCATCTTGTTGACCCGCGCTGCCAGCTTCTCGCCAAAAGCGTCAGCTACTTTCTCATGCACGAAAATCCGGTTGGCACAGACGCAGGTCTGGCCGCCGCCACGGAATTTGTTGGCGATCAGATTGTCAGCGGCGGAATCCAGGTCGGCGTCATCAAACACGATGAACGGGGCGTTGCCGCCCAGCTCAAGCGCCAGCTTCTTCACCTGTTCGGCGGTGTCGACCACCAGTTTGCGACCCACTTCAGTGGAGCCGGTGAAGCTCAGCATCGGCACGTCGGGGCTTTCACACAGCACCTTGCCGACCACGCTGGCTTTACCCATCACCAGATTGACCATGCCATCGGGCATGTCCACGTACTTGTCCATCAACCGGAACAGGGCAACCATGGTCAGCGGCGTTTCGCTGGCGGGTTTGATCACCGAGGGACAGCCGGCCGCCAGGGCCGCAGACAATTTCTTGGCGATCATGCCGATAGGAAAATTCCACGGCGTAATCAGCCCGGCGACGCCGATGGGGCGGTAATGAACCGTCCAGGTGCAGTCTTTGGGCTTTTCCGTCAGGGTGTGGGCGTCCAGCGCCTGAATATGCCTGGAACAATAATCGAAGAAGCCGGCGGCGTAATCCACCTCGCCCTGCGCTTCCTTGAGCGGCTTGCCGTGCTCCATGCACAGGATACGGCCCACTTCTTCCTTGTGCTCTCTCAACGCGTCGCGAATACCCTCGAGCCATGTGCGGCGGGTTTCCAGGGTGTAGGGACTGGTCAGCCGGAGTGCGGACTTGCCCGCCTCGACCGCGGCCACCACATCCGCCTCTGACATGGAGGGCACTTTGGCAATAACCTCGCCGGTGGCGGGGTTGTAGACGTCAAAAGTGTTGCCCTCGGAGGAATCGGACCAGCGACCGCCGATGTAGCCAGTCAGCTTGTCAAGCAGGGGTGACTCGATCATCTCGGCTCCTTTCGTTGATAGGCTGCTATCTGTCAGCTCTCAATGGGTGTTTGCATCTCACAGGTATGCCTTCCATAGTGGATGCAGAAGCACGGGCTGTAAAGTCACACCATGGTGTTTTGACCACCCGGTTTAACTGCTTATACTCGAAGAATGATTGATTCAGGAGGCCGGTAGATGAAAGCATTTTTCCACTCAGCGCAGGACCAGCACATCCCCAGAACCTACTTCACCCGTGGTCAGATGCGCCAGCCTCAGGAAGTCCCCGATCGCACCGGCCACATGCTGGAAGGCCTCAAGGCAATGGGCGTTCCGGTACTGCAGCCAGCCGATCAGGGCGCCGGGCCCATTTCCAGGGTTCACGATCTGGGCTACCTGCGGTTTCTGGAATCGGCCCATCGGCGCTGGATGGAAATCCCGGAAGACTGGGGCGAGGAAGTCATGTCCAACATCTTCGTGCGCTCGCCCAATGCTATGAAGGGCATTTTGGCAGAGGCCGCCCGCTATCTTGCGGATGGCAGCTGCCCCATCGGTGCCAATACCTGGAGCGCTGCCTATTGGTCCGCCCAGACCGCCCTCGGCGCGGCCGATGCGCTGATTGCCGGTGAACGCACCTCCTACGCGGTGTGCCGTCCGCCCGGTCACCACGCCCGCAAGGATGCCGCCGGTGGCTTCTGCTACCTTAATAACGCCGCCATTGCGGCCGAGCATATGAAGAGCCGTTTTCCTCGGATCGTCATTCTCGATACCGACATGCATCACGGCCAGGGCATTCAGGAGATTTTCTACAACCGCAGTGACGTGCTGTACATCTCGATCCACGGAGACCCCACCAACTTCTACCCGGTGGTGAGCGGCTTCGAAGACGAGCGTGGCGAGGGCGAAGGGTACGGCTACAACATCAATCTGCCTATGCCCCACGGATCGTCCGAGGAGGATTTCTTCCACAAGCTGGACGAAGCGCTGGCCGCCATCCGCCTGTTCCAGCCGGATGCCATGGTGCTGACCCTCGGCTTTGATATCTACAAGGACGACCCCCAGGCCAAGGTCTCGGTGACCTCCGAGGGCTTCGCACGCCTTGGCAGCCATCTGCGCCAGACCGGCCTGCCCACCCTGGTGGTGCAGGAAGGCGGTTACGACCTGGAGACGCTGAGCGCCAATGTCCAGCAATTCTTCAAGGGCCTGCAGGGCTGATACTGCCCTGTCGCTCACTCACGACGCCGGGGCGTACACCTTGATGTTGGTGTGGCCTCCGGCCTTCAGATGACCGGCACGCATGCGGCTCATGGTGCCGCGATCGCAATACAGCAGGTACTGTTTATCGGCTTCCAGCGCGGCGATTTCCCGGTTGAGCTCGTAAAACGGAATCTGAATGACGTAGTTGTTGGTCATCCGCAGCGGTGACTGCTCGCCCTCGGCCGGGTGACGCACGTCGATGATGATGTCATCCACCTCCGGCGTGTGCACCAGTTCCACCTCTTCCGGCGTAGTGGTGGTTTCCAGCAGGCGGGCGACCGGCGTGTCCTGGCGGTTATCGATGGCCTGCTGCAAAACCGCCGCATCCATCAGTGCTTCGTCCTCTTCCACCCGATGCAACCTCGCGCGCGTAACGGGCTTCTGGGAAATCACTCCACAATATTCCGGCATGGTCCGCGCGTAGGCTTCGGTTCCGATCTCCCGCGCCAAGGCAATGATGGCCTCCTTGTCCATGCTCACCAACGGGCGCAGCACCACGTCCTCGCTGGCACGGTCCACCACGTTCAGGTTGGTCAGGGTCTGGCTCGAGACCTGGGCTACCGCATCGCCGGTCACCAGACCGATGGCATTGTTCTGTTGCGCGATGGCCGAGGCCGCCTTGAGCATCTGACGTTTGAGCACCACGCCCCAATGGCGGTGATTGACGCTGCGCATGATTTCCGCCACTACCCCCTCGAACGGCACGGAAACGAATTTTGCACCGTGGGATGAACCGTAGCGGGACCAGAGGTAATGCACCACCTGCCGCACGCCAACCTCATGGGCGGTGCCGCCAAGATTGAAAAACAGGAAGTGGCTGCGCAAACCGCGGCGCATCATCAGGTAAGCCGCAACCGAGGAATCATAACCACCGGACACCAGTGTCATCACCGTTTCCGCGCTACCGAACGGGTAGCCACCCAGGCCACGGTGGCGGCGATGGGCAATGTGAAAATGATCATCCTGCACCTCGATGCGCACTTCCACCTCGGGCGATTTCAGGTCCACGCCCCTCGGGCGGGCGCGCTGCGTCAGTGCCCCACCCACTTCCCGCTCCAGATCAATGGAGCGGAAATCCTGATCACCATGGCGCCGCACCCGTACCGCAAAGGTTTTGCCCCGAAGTCGTTCGCCAAAGGCAGCAACAGCCTTTTCCGCAACATCGTCCATACTGACAAACGGGAACACGCCGATTTCCTGAATGGTGGAAATGCCCGGAATCCGCAGTAGTTCGTCGATCACCAGCCCCGACAGGCCGCGGCCTTCCGGCACGGCCACATCAACACGGTCCCAGCTGCCATCCACACGGATGTCGGCGTCCAGGCGGGCGAGAATCTTGCGGATGTTCTGACGCAGGTAACGCATCTGCTGTCGACGAACGGGCTTACTTTTGATCGCAACTTCAGGAGCGGGGCGAATCAGCAGCTTCATAAATCGGAATCAGGTCGGGTGGCGTATTGATCGGAATGGGCTTAGTCTAACGTTTTCGGCGGGGGCCTTAAAATCAGGCATTGCCGAAACAAGATTAAAACCGGCCCGAGCGCCCGCCCCTGAATTCATCCCTGTATAACGTTCAGGAGTTTTACCGTAGATGACCGAAGCGACCATCAATGCCCTGGTATCTCCCGAGGGCAGTCTTGAAATTCTTTCCAACCACGAAGTCAATCGACTGAAAGACAAAAGCGAGGGTGGTCTCTACCGGTTGTTCCGCCAGTGTGCCCTGGCGGTGCTGAACACCGGGGTTGAAACCGACGACTGCAAAACACTAATGGAAGCCCACGCCGACTTTGATGTGCGCCTCGTGCCCCAGCCGCGCGGGCTGAAACTGGAGCTGGTGAACGCCCCTGCCCACGCCTTTGTGGACGGTGAGATGCTTCGGGCGATCCGGGAGCACCTGTTCTCGGTGTTGCGAGACATCATCTATTCCTACTCGATTCCCCAGTCCGCCGCGGGCTTCCGCCGCGACGATCCGGAGGATATCACCAACCTGATCTTCCACATCCTTCGCAACGCCCGGGTACTCCAGGCCGGCCGGCAGCCGGATCTGGTGGTGTGCTGGGGTGGACACTCCATCAATCAGCGGGAATATCAGTACAGCAAGGAAGTGGGCCACCAGCTCGGGCTGCGGGGCCTGAGCATCTGCACGGGTTGCGGCCCCGGGGCCATGAAGGGCCCGATGAAAGGCGCCACCATTGGCCATGCCAAACAACGGGTGAAAAACGGGCGCTACATCGGCCTGACAGAGCCCGGCATTATTGGTGCCGAAGCGCCCAACCCCATCGTCAACGAGCTGGTAATCCTGCCGGACATCGAGAAACGTCTGGAGGCGTTCGTGCGCACCGGGCACGGGGTCATCGTGTTCCCCGGTGGCGTGGGCACGGCGGAAGAAATCCTGTACCTGCTTGGCATCCTGTTGCACCCGGACAACGCGGACCTGCCCTTCCCGGTGGTGTTTACCGGGCAACAGGAAAACGCCGAATACTTTGAGATGATCGACAGTTTCATCCGCAACGCCCTGGGTGACGAAGCCGCCAGCAAATACGACATCATCATTGATGACCCGGACCGGGTCGCCCAGACCATGAAACAGGGCATGAAAGAGGTGGAAACCTTCCGCCGCGCCATGCAGGACGCCTACTACTTCAACTGGATGCTGAAAATCGATCCGGTCTTCCAACTGCCGTTCGAGCCCGACCACGACAACATGCGTGCACTGGAGCTGCACCGCGACCAGCCGGTGCACATGATCGCGGCCAACCTGCGCAAGGCATTCAGCGGCATCGTTGCGGGCAACGTGAAAGAAAATGGCATTCGCCAGGTGCAGGAGAGAGGACCGTTCGAGATTGCCGGCGACCCCAGCCTGATCAGACCCCTGGAGGCGATGCTGGAACAGTTTGTGGCCCAGGACCGGATGAAGCTGCCCGGTTCCAGCGCCTACAAACCCAGTTACCGGATTGTCAGCGGGGCGGCCTGAGCCGGCCCGACTGACCGCCGATGGCGAAAGGCATCAGAAGGTAATTACTGACCGCCTGCAGGGAGGCTGGCGTAGTAGGCGGCGAGGTTGGCAATGTCGTCATCGCTCAGGGCCATGGCCTGACCCTGCATGATGGCAGCCTGACCACCGGAACGCTGTTTGTTCTTGTAGGCCTTCAGGGCTGAGATCAGGTACTGCTCATTCTGCCCCGCCAGATTTGGATAGCCCGGAATCGCAGCAATACCGTCTTTACCGTGACACGCGGCGCAAACTGCAGCCCTGGCCTTGCCCGCTTCCGCGTCGCCTGCCGCGGCTGCCGCAGGCATCAGGGCGCCAAGTGCAAACAACCCGGCAATGGTATAGTGTTTCAAACTCATTGGTTTTACCCTCTCATCGTTATGGTTGTCGGCATCCGACAACCACGTGCCAGACATCGAACAGCTTAAACTTATAGCACAGTGCCCTGGAACCTTAAATGCATTATCCCAAGGCCATGCGGAGATCTGAACATGCCCATCAAGGTGCAAGAACTTGATTGCCTGGAAGGCCGGATCGGCCTGATCACTCTGGACTCGCCCGCCACCCTGAATGCGCTCTCTGTTGACATGATCATCGAAGCTCAGCGCACCCTGGACGCCTGGGCCGAGGATGACGGCATTGCGCTGGTGGTTCTGCAAGGTGCCGGTGAACGCGCCTTCTGTGCAGGCGGCGACATCACGCAGTTATACGATGGGATCATCAACGCCGATGAGTCTGCTCCGGCAGCGGATTTTTTTACCCGGGAGTACCGGCTCGACTACAGCCTTCACCGGTTCCCGAAACCGGTGGTGGGGATTGGCCACGGGGTCATCATGGGCGGGGGTCTGGGACTGCTCACCGGCTGCCGGTACCGACTGATCACCCCGGAGATCACCATGGCCATGCCGGAAGTTGCCATCGGCCTGTTTCCCGATGTCGGCGCCAGCTGGTTTCTGAACCGTCTGCCGGGGCGCCTCGGTCTGTTCATGGGATTGACCGGCTGCCGCCTCAATGCCTCGGATGCTATCAGGGTAGGTCTGGCGGACATGGCCATCGGTCCCGAAGACCGCAGCAGCCTGCTTGATCGCCTGCAAAGCGAGCGTTGGACCGACGGTCCCGCGGCCACCGATAACCGCCTGTTTCGCCTGCTCAATCAGCTGAATGCCGTGGATTATCGCGCGCTGGAGACTAGCAAACTGGCCGCCCATGAACAGGATATCGCCAGGCTGAGTGCCGGCGACGACTTGCCAGCAATCGTGGATCGCCTGATTTCCGCTGACATCAGCAGCGACTGGTGGCAGGCGGCGGTGCACAACCTTCGAACCGGCTGTCCGTTATCCATGTGGCTGGTGTGGACCCAGTTGAAACGGGCACAGCAGATGTCGCTCAAGGACGTGTTCCGCATGGAGCTGGCCATGGCCACTGAGTGCACTCGCCGGGCGGACCTGCCCGAAGGCATCCGTGCTCGCCTGATCGACCGTGACCAGGCGCCCCGATGGTCGTTCACAGCACTCGACCAGGTACCCCAGGCTGTGATCGATGCCCACTTCCTGCCGGAATGGGACGACGAGACGGATCCAATGCAGCTCGATTGAGCTGCACGCCGCGGCAATCTAGAGCTCGGCGCCCGCCTGAATCAACAACATTTCCAGGTCCCGATTGCCATTGCCTCTGGCCACCTCCAGCGCGGTCACGCCTTGCCCGGAACGAAAATTCACGTCAGCCCCCGCCGCCAAGAGCATTTCCGCGGTCAGCATGTCGCCGCTGTCGACGATGTGCATCAACAGCGAACGGCCATTCTGGCTGACATTCACATTGGCGCCGGCCGCCAGCAGCACTTTCACAACGGACAGGTGGCCGTTCTGAGCGGCGCGAATCACCGGTGTTGAACCGGCTGCATCCGCTGCGTTCACTTGTGCACCCGCCGACAGCAGCAACTGCACCAGCCGACGGCTGCCCTGCCCGGCCGCCACCATCAGCGCGGTTTCGCCATCACCCGTGCTCAGGTCCGGATTCGCCCCCTCCGACAACAGGTACCAGGCAATGCGATCCTGCTGTCGCCTCACCGCCACCATCAACGGCGTGCCAGCTTCTGTGACCGTGTTCAGGGAGGCGCCGTCAGCGGCCAGGGACTTGACCCGATCCAGCTCACCGGCACGAATGGCGGCCACCATCGGGGTGTTTGCAGAAGATGCCTCGCGGGACGCCAGATTGGCAGGCTGATCAGCAGGGGAGGCACAACCACTGACAAGCAGGCTGAGCAAAAGCAGAAGCAGAAGCAGAATGAACGGATGAGCACGGATGGTGCCGGTTCCCTTGGCCATGATGAGGTCTCTGTTGGTGTTTTTTGACCGTATTCTGCGCAGGTCCGGGCGGGAATTAAATCGAGCGGGTCACAAGTTGCGGGCATGGGCCAGCACAGTGCCCGCCATGCGACGCAGTCGCTGTTCTCCGTCCCGGGCGCCAAGGCACACCCCGGCACTTTGCAGCTCCGGCCACGACCAGCCCTGAACCACACGGCGAATCCACAGCTGAGCATCCTCATGCCCCCCGAGGACCTCTGATGTCGCCTGACCCAGACTGACCTTACGCAGCACCGGCACCATCAGCTCGAAACCACGGTGGCCACTGGCAAAGCTGTCCAGGTCTCGACAATCCTCGGCGCTCAGGTGCTGCTTCGCCGCCAGCTCCGCGGTCAACAGACCAATCAGGGCCGGTTCCGTATCCCGCCAGTACAGGGGAACCAGTGCCAGCCAGTGTTCCGCCAGCCGCTGACGAATGCGGTGTAACAGGTTCTCGCCGCGAGCCGACACACCGCGCAGCATCTGAATCGGGTATTCACCGGTGCTGGTTTCCCGGGTCATGCCCGGGCGCGCCAGCGCCAGGCCCGACCGCTGCCAGAAACGGATCAACGGTTCATTACCGCCAAAACTGGTGCCCAGGCCGTCATATTGCTTGCTGGCGGCGTATGCGCACGCGGTGTCTACCAGCTGCTGACCGTATCCGCGAGAGCGGTAATGCTCGCTGACGGCCACCCGCACCACCCGCAACCAGGTGCAACAGGCCGCCTCGGGAAAGCCGCTGTGATTGGCCAGCGACTGAGCCAGAAGGTGCCCGCGCACGCGCCGCTCACCCCGCATGACCTGTTCCGCCAGCGTGGGTTCCAACCCGCCTTCTTTCGATGCCCAGAGCACACCGGCAAGCTGACCGCCCACTGTGAGCCGCCAGCTGACCGCATCGGGATCATCGAGCCACTGGCGCAGGTCGGCCGGGGTTGTGCGGTAATGGGCGTTGACCAACAGGCCAAACGCCTCTGCCCGCTCCTGTTCGCTGGCCCGCGCCGGTGCCCAGGGTGCAATCGTCACCTCACCATCGGTGGGCACCGTGGCCGGCGCATCGGCGTGCAGCAGAAACAGCTCGGAAATCAGCGGTTCCAGAGGATCGGTGTCGGACCAGCGGATGGGCGTTTGCAGGGTGACCTGGCGCCACTGCGGCGTGCGGGCATCCAGCACCTGGCGAAAACGGATCGCGAAGCCGCGGCCCGAGCCCTCGTAACCGTGCACAGTGGATGCAAACACCACCCGCGGCCAGCCGCCCAGAATCTGTGTCAGCCGTTCGGTCGGCAGCGCTGCCGCCTCGTCCACCAGCACCAGCTCCGCCATCGGCGCCCGGGCCAGTAACTGGTCAGGCGGCAGGTAACTCAGGCAGCCACCATCCGCCAATCGCAGCTCGCCCGTCGATCGCAGTTCAGCGACATGCTCCCCCGCCGCCAGGCGAGCATGCCGAAACACCGTATCCGCAGCCTCGGCGGATGGCGCGGTCACCACCACATGCCGGCGCCCCTGCTGAAGCAACCGGACCGCCGCGATCCCGAGCGCCGCCGACTTACCCCGGCCCCGGTCCGCGGTGATCACCAGCGGGCGTCGGCGACGCCCCTGCCCGGTGCGGACGATGGCCTCGAGAACCCGGTGCTGGTCGGCCGTTTCGGCGATGGCGAATGGCTGCGACGGACGCGCCAGCCGCGGCAGCACCGCGTGCGCTCCCTGTGCCGGATTGACCCGGATCACCGACGGGGACGCGGCCAGAACAGCCGACAGCCTCGCGGCAAACGGATGATGATCGAGGCCGTCAAGGCCGGTTCTGGCGTAATCGGGATCCTCAAAGGTGGCCCACTGGGTCAGCGGAGGCATCAGCCAGAACAGCAGCCCCCCGGCCTTGAGGGTGCCGGCCAGTGCCGCCAGACCGTCGGGAGGATTGCCGTGCCAGCCGTCCCAGACCACCACGTCCAGCTCGCGCCCCAACCATTGGCGGGCTTGTCCGGGCGGCAAACCCGTCAGCCGCGAATCAGGCGAGTCGTCCGCCGCGCCAGTCCAGACACCGCGTTCCATGGCCAGGGTTGGCACCTGTTGCCGCAGCCAGTCAAGGGCACTGGCCGGCTCACCTTCCACCAACACGAGGCGGCGCTCACCCAGCGCTGCCAGTTGTTGCTGCAGCCGACGCCAGGGAGCTACGTCGGTTTCTTGTGGGGCGCTGGGCGTCATCAGCTGAGATCGGTTCCATGAACTTTCAGGCTATCCAGGGCACAATGTTCCAGTGCCGCCTGATGGGTGGCCCGCAACCGCACCCGGGGGGCGCAGCCGGCATCGAATGCCTCCTGCCAGCGGGCAGCGCACAGGCACCAACTGTCCCCGGCTCTGAGGCCGGGGAAGCCAAATTCCGGTCTGGGGGTGCTGAGATCGTTGCCACGGGCCTTGGAGAACGCGAGGAACTCATCGGTGACCACGGCACATACGGTGTGGGCGCCAAAGTCGTCGGGACCGGTGTTGCAACAGCCATCCCGGTAAAAACCGGTGACCGGATCGTTGCCACAGGTTTCCAGTGTTTCACCGAGTACGTTAACGGATTCCTCAGACTGCATGGGTGTGTCCCTTTCTGCTGGTTAAATCGATATCGACTCATTACTATAACGAATTGAACGCTTGACCCGCATCTCTCCTATGGCAGATTCCCGCATCCCTGGTTCGGGAGACACTCCCCGAATCCTGCTCCTGTCCAGCTATGACGCCACCAGCCACCAACGCTGGCGCGAGCAACTGACGGCGTTGTTCCCGGGTTTTCACTGGCAGACGCTGGCGTTGCCCCCGCGTTTTTTCCGCTGGCGCATTCGCGGCAATCCGCTGAGCTGGCTGAACGAACCGGCACTGAGTGAGCCCTGGGATCTGGTCATCGCCACCTCCATGGTCGATCTGGCCACATTACGCAGCATTCACCCCCAGTTGACCCGAACGCCCTGCCTGCTCTACATGCATGAAAACCAGTTTGCTTTTCCAGTGTCCGGAACCCAGGCATCCAGCGTCGACCCCCAGATGGTCAATCTTTACAGCGCCATCTCTGCCGATCTTGTGGTATTTAACAGCGACTGGAACCGGGACAGTTTTCTCGACGGTGTGCGAGCCTTGCTCGATAAAATGCCCGACGAGGTACCCGAGGGGCTGAGCGCCTGCCTGCGGGCGAAATCCCGGGTGATTCCGGTGCCGATCGAGGACCGTCTGTTCGCCGAGCAACCGAGTGAGGTGAACTGGGTCTGCCCCCACCTGCTGTGGAATCACCGCTGGGAATACGACAAGGGACCCGAGCGTTTGCTGAAGCTCCTGCAGGCGCTGAAGCAACGTGACCTGCCATTCCGGCTCAGCGTGGTGGGTGAACAGTTCCGCAACCATCCCCGCGCGTTTGACCAGATCCGGGATCAGTTCGGGGAGCGGATCACGCACTGGGGCTTTCTCGGCAGCCGCGGCGAGTATGATCAGCTGTTGCGCCAGGCAGACGTTGTGATCTCCACTGCTCTTCACGATTTCCAGGGGCTGTCGATGCTGGAGGCCATGGCCGCCGGGTGCGTGCCGCTGGCACCGGACCGGTTGGCGTATCGGGAGTATGTTCCTGCGCGCCATCGCTACGCCAGCCATGAACAGGATGCAGACGCTGAGGCCGGCGCCGCGGCGGATTGTCTGGAACACCTCCGCCTGCACCGGGCTGCCGGGTGCCCACCAAACGCCTGGCGAGCGTCGGTACTGACCGACGCCTACCAGGCCGTGTTTGACCGGATGCTGTACCCGGCCCGGACCGATTGATCACCCCAATTTATCCCAAATCCGGACAAAAAGGCCGGTACAATGCGCCCCATGCCAAACCGATCCGACATGCCCGAACCCGATAACCTTCCGGATTACCTCACCGACGAGCAGCAGGCCATCGTCACCGCCGGCTACGAGCATTCGGTAATCACCGCTGTGGCGGGCAGCGGCAAAACCTCCACCCTGGCCTGGCGCATCCGTTATTTGCTGCAGCAGGGTCATGACCCTGACCGCATGCTGGTACTGATGTTCAACCGCAGTGCGCGGGTCGATTTCGAGCGCAAGCTGCGGGACGTTACCCGCAACCTCGGGCTGGCAACGCCGGAGATCCGCACCTATCACGCCATGGGATTGCGGCTGTATAAGCGGTTCGTGCGGGAGGGTTACCTGCCGGGGTTCTCCGACAAAATTCTCACCGAGCAGGAAATCAGCTATCAGTCGTGGTTGCTGACCCGGCGGCTGGCGCCGGACGATCTGGCCGACGAGATCCGCCGCAACAAGAAGGATTTCGTGGAAACGGCGACCGGCTTCATCGATCGGGTCAAGACCACACTGTCGCCCGCCGAGGTGGTGTTCGAGGAGCTGGGTTACGCCGACAAACACCGTTACCTGATCGACCTGTTCCACAGCTTCGAGCAGTGGCGCAAGGGCCAGGGGCGGATCAGCTACGCCGACATGCTGTACGAGCCGGTCATGGCGATTCACCAGAACCCGCCGTTGCAGCGACTGGTGAGCAACAAAATGGACCTGATTCTGGTGGACGAGTACCAGGACACGAACGAGATTCAGCATCTGCTGCTGCGTTATGTTGCTGGCGACCGGGCACGGGTCACCGTGGTGGGTGACCCGGACCAGACCATTTACGAGTTCCGCGGCGCCAAACCGGAGTTCATCCTCAAACGCTTCAGTGATGAGTTCGAGAGCCCGCTGGAACAGACCCTGAGCTACAGTTTCCGTTATGGCCACCGGGTGGCGCTGCTGGCGAACCATCTGATCTGCCACAACACCGGCCGCAAGGATGTGCTCTGCCACGCCCATCCTTCGACACCGGACACCGGCATCCGTCTGCATGAAGCAGAGAATGACGGCGACACAGTGGTCGAATTGTTGCGCCAGCAGCCCGTGGAGGCACTGGCCGGCACCGCGATCCTGTTTCGGGTGTGGAGCCAGAGCGTGCCGATTGAATTAAAGTTGTTGGCGCAACAGATTCCCTACCGCATCGACGCGGGCAAGGGCGCCCTGTTCAGCCGCGAGGTGCAAGCGGTGAGTGCCCTGCTGACCGTGATTGCCGGCAAGCTGGCTAAGCTGCCGCCGGACGATCGCCTGAACACGGCCCGCCAGCTGCTTCGCTTTCCCCATGTCGGATTGAAAGAGCCGGAACTGGAGCAACTGGCCGGCTTCCTCGCCGGCTTTGAGCACGACTGGCACCAGCGCCTGCTGGCGATGGATTTCGATGCCCTGGCGCCGATGGCCGCGCGCAAGCTGCGCAAACTGGGCGAGGTGCTGGCCCGCCTGCAGGGCTACAGCGGGCCGGTCAGCAACGCCATTGCCGTGTACGCCGACCATACCGAATTGTATGAGGGCATACGCAGCCTGGCACTGACGCACGAGGCCGCCGATGAGCGCATTGATACCGTGGAGGGCTTCCGCGCTTACCTCAGCGGCCTGAAGCTGGACGCCGCGGGTGCGCTGGAACACCTCAACACCCTCAAGAAACAGGCCGGTGAGCACGTCAGCCATGGTGTATTGTTGTCCACTATCCACCGCACCAAAGGCCTGGAATGGCCGGTGGTGATCCTGCCCGGGCTGCAGGAGAAATACCTGCCCTACACCCCGCGGCCCCAGGACAATCCACAAAGCTTCCTGGAAAGTGAGCGACGGCTGCTGTACGTGGCCATGACCCGCACCCGTCAGCAACTGCATCTGATTACCCGACCCATGACGACCACCCGTCACCTGGAAGGCGATCAGGGGCCCAGCCGGTTTGTCGATGAGCTGTGTTTCGGCCTTTGCCACGAACTGGGAACATGGCTGCACGAGCGCGCGGAATCAGAGGCTCCGGTTTTCCAGGCGACTCATCCGCTAACGCCGATCAGCCTCCGCTACGCCGAGCGCGAAGCCGTGACCCTGGAAGGCAGAGCGGCAGAGAGCAGTGCCGGCCATGGGCCGGTGTGGGCAAGCAAACGACTCAGCCACGCCATATTCGGGGCCGGTTCGGTAACCGGCGAGGAAGAGAACGCGTTTGAAGTCCGTTTCGATTCCGGTGAAACCCTGAACTTCAGCAAGAAAAGCGCGCACCTGTATTTCACCGTGCTGGCCTGATCGGCCGGCACATGTCGCGAGACATTGGGCGTACAATCCCTTATCCGGTATTTCCCGGATTTTCTTTGTGTTTTTGAATCCTCTCACGTAGGTTTCCCGTACCTAGGTGAGTGAAACACCAGAAGATAGAAGCACGATTGAAAGTTGCCTATAACTACAACCGAACAGGAGGTTCTGCATGAGCATCATGCGTCCACTGACAGCAGCCGCTCTGGCTGCATCCCTTGCCACTCCGGCCCTGGCCGACAACACACAAACCATTTACGTTAACCCTTTTGTCGGCTATCAGCTGTTTGACGACAAACGCGATCTGAGCGAGACCGGCACCTTCGGCGTCGGCGCCGAGTACCGTTTCCTGCCCAACTGGGCCGTGGAAGTGGTGTTCTCCCGCGCGGATGCCGACCGTAAATACGTCTCAGGTTCGTCCGACTTTGAGGAATTCCGCCTCGACGGCACCTACTACTTCGCCGGTCAGGAAGAAGCCTGGAACCCGTACGTGTCTCTGGGTGCCGGCCATGCAGATTTCGGTGATGACGTGCTCGCGCAGCAGACCGCCGGCTCCGATCACGATGAAACCCGCGTCAATGTGGGTGTTGGTGTTCGTTATAACGTCACTGACAACATTTCCCTTCGCGGTGATCTGCGCGAGTTCCACGGTATCGATGAAAGCACCTTCGACACCATGGCTTCTCTGGGCCTGAGCTACGCCTTCAACCGCACCACCGCTGCCCCGGCTCCCAGCGACGCCGACAACGACGGTGTACCGGACAGCCGCGACCAGTGCCCCGGCACGCCGGCCGGCGCCAGCGTCGACAGCACAGGGTGTGAGCGTGACGGCGACAACGACGGCGTCGTCGATAGCCGTGACGAATGCCCGAACACCCCGGCGGGTGCCAGCGTCAACAGCAAAGGCTGTGAGCTGGACAGCGACAACGACGGCGTGGTCAACAGCAAAGACCAGTGCCCGGACACCGCTGCCGGTGCCGAGGTTGACGCCACCGGTTGTGAAGGTGTCACTGAAACGGTAGAAACCATCGAGTTGCGCGTTCAGTTCCCGAACAACAGCTCGGTCATTGACGGCACCTACGACGCAGAAATCCGCAAGGTCGCCGACTTCATGGCGGAATACCCGGAAACTTCCGTGGAAATCGCCGGTCACTCCGACAGCACAGGCGCGGCCGAATACAACCGCTTCCTGTCTCAGCGTCGTGCCGAAGCCGTTGCTGATCGACTGACCCAGTCACTGGGTGTCGACGCAGACCGCGTCAGCGCTACCGGTTACGGTGAAGCAGAGCCGATTGCCAGCAATGATACGCAGGCAGGTCGTGCGCAAAACCGTCGGGTTGAAGCCCGCATTCAGGTTCGCCGCTGAGAAATCAGCCGGTCATCCTGATTGAAAAGGCGCCTCCGGGCGCCTTTTTTATCGGCGCCTGAAACATCGATAACGCCGGAATCTGAGGTGAGTGAGTAAGGAGAGCGTTTTGGTCCGTCTGATGACACTGCTGTGGGTGTTGATGGCTCTGCCCCCCGCGGCCGACGCCGAGGTGTTCCGATGCACAACCGACACCGGCACCAGCTTTGCCGATCAACCCTGCGGTGAAAATGCGGAAGTGGTTACCATTCGGGACAACCGCATAGGGGGTAATTTCGGCGATAACCTGCCACCCGAGACCGAGACTGCAGATCCAGACGATACCACCGACCGGCAAACTGCCCGCGAAGAAAGCCCGGACACCTGCCGCTTTATCAACTCAACCCAGTTGCGCACCTACCTGACCCGCAATCAAGTAGTCAAAGGCATGACCAAAGATCATGTTCTCAGGGCGTTTGGTCGCCCACCGGAGACCTACCCCACACCCCAGGAAACCTGGGTATACCAGACCAAATACTTCGGCGCACTCTACGAGCTGACCTACGTCTATTTCAAGGACGGCTGCGTGGAGCAGGTGGTTTACCGCCAACCCTGACCGCATCCACCAGCAGGTTGCGGGGTGTCAGCGCGCGGTCGCAAAACGTGCCGAGGGTGACGTCGTAACCCTGCTCTTCCAGGAACAGGCCGTAGTCCAAAACCAGCCACAGCTCCAGTGGACGCCGGAACAAATGCTGCACCAGTTCATGGCGGCGAACCTGGGCCAGGCGTTGCTCCCCCATACGCTGCCAATAGGCAAAGTCCGTATCGGCCGCCAGGGCCAGCCCCTTCTTTTCCGCTGCCCATCGGCAGAACGCCTCGAAATCCGCACCCGTCAGTCTGGTCGGATGCGACGGCACTGGCAGATAGTCATCAACGCCACGCCGTTCACGCTGCCAGGCATCAAAGCCCAGGCGCCAGCCACTGACCCGTGCCCTTTCCGCCCGCACCCGGGCCGGCGCGGTGACGGTTTCCTGCACCGCCAGCCGCAACTCGGTGCGTTTGAGTGTGAGGGCATCGGGGCAGGCGGTCGCCCGCTCAGACAACGGCTGGTAATCCGCCGTGGCCGTGAGGTGATAGCAGCAGGGTGAAAAACTGACCCGCGCCGCGCCGTCCTCGCAGGCCCGGCGAATCAGGCGGCGATGCAGATCACCACAGGCGTGCAGTGCCACACCGTGAATGCCGGCCGGCAGGGTGAGGTCGGGGGCCATCACATCCTGGCGCTGCAGCGTAACACCGTCATTGAACCGACCGGCCAGGCGGTTGCCATCCGCCACCAGCGCGTCGTCCCATTCCAGCCCGGTGACCGGCTCCGTGCTGTGCCCGCACAGGGTTCGTGACAGATGGCCTTTGCCACAGCACCAGTCCAGCAGAGGCCGGGCAAGCGGCACAATCGCCGCCGTGAATGCACCGGCCTGCAAACGCTTGCGACCCGGCATGTCGGTGGCACGAATTTCCGGCAGGGTACAGGCGATGGCGGCATCCGGATGGCTCACCAACTGCGGCAACGTCACCAGCGAGGGTCGTTCCGTCAGCGCCGGCACAAAGCGACACAGGCGCTGGGCCAACCACTCGGGGTGGTCGTCAAAACCGGCGCAGTCCGCGTCGCTGAGGCCCTCCACCTCCGCGGCCAGCCCGGGGTAGTGCCCGATCCAGCCCGGCCGCGGCTCCATAAAGGGCGCCGGGCGCCACAGGTCCTGGTGCGCCAGCAACCACCGGTTGAGTCGCTGCCAGTGGCTGTAAATACTTTCTACCGGGTCGTGTAAACTCGCCGCCGGAGGTAACGTCATGCAACTGGCCTTTGTACTTGCTGAACCCAAGGTTCCGGAAAATGTCAGCGCGGCCATCGCCACCGCCGCTCTGGTGTTCGGCCGCGCGAGCCGGGGTCCGTGCAATGGGGAACCGGCGCGCAACGAGGCGCCGGTTCGGCGCCCTCCGCCAGCGGCTGGAGACCCTGCGGCACAAACGCTGATTATTCCCGGAATCGCCCGGGGCGAAAAGCATCCAGGCAGACCGCCGGCTCCTCGCCATCAATGACCTGAGCAATCACATCGGCACTGCCGGCAGACAGGGTCCAGCCGAAGGTACCGTGGCCAGTGTTGAGATACAGATTGTCTCGGGGGCCACGGCCGATGATCGCGGGGCCATCGGGGGTCATCGGGCGGAAGCCGGTCCAGGCCTCGGCAGACTGCAGGTCGGCACAGCCGGGAAACCTCGACTCCACCGATTTGCGGATGGTCGCCAGCCTGGCGCCGGGAATATCGCGATTGAAATCATTGAGCTCCACAAAACCGGTGGCCCGCAGCCGGTTACCGAGGCGGGTGGACACCACCTTGAAGTTGTCGTCGTGGATGGTGGAGGTCGGCGCCCGGCCCGGGTCTTTCAGCGCAACCGTCAGGCTATACCCCTTCACCGGATAGATCGGCAATTCCAGACCCAACGGCGCCACCAGGTGATTTGACCAGCACCCGGCACTGACCACTACCGCATCCACGTCGAGGGTTTCCAGCGTTCCGTCATCGGATCGCAAGGCGATGGCCGTGACGTTCCGGGCATCGGCGATCAACCTCTCTGCCTCCACGCGATAGCGGATCTTCACGCCCTTTTTCTCACAGGCGGTTGCCAGTTCCCGCGAGAACAGGTGGCAGTCACCGGTGCCGTCGGTGTCATAACTCAGGGCTCCAAAAAGCGGCCCATCGCCCACCATGCCGGGCTCCGCCTCCCGCACCTGTGACGGTGTCAGCAGGCGGGACGGAATACCCAGCTCCGTCAGCAGGTCGTGGGTTTCCCGGTAGTGATCCATTGCCTCCGGCGTGCTAGCCAGATGAAGCAGCCCATGATGGTCACCATCAAAGGCCAGGCTCAGCTCCTGTTCCAACGCCAGAAACCGTTCCCGGCTGTGGCTGCCCAAACGCAGCATGGCCCGCCGGTTCAGACCAAACAACCCGGGCGACCAGGCATAGCGCAGAGTGGCAAACAGGAACCTGAGGGTTTCTACGGAGGGCGGCATCCGCAGCTTGAGCGGGCCGTCCTGTTTGAAGATCCAGGGCAGCGCCTTAAAAACCATCGCGGGGTCCGCCCACGGATACACCACCGCGTAGGAGCGCTGGGCCGCGTTGCCCTTGCTGGTCTCATTGCCGGCAATACCATGGCGTTCCAACACCGTGACCTGATGCCCACGACGGTTCAGTTCGTACGCGGTGGTCATGCCTACCACTCCGCCACCGACAACAACAACATTCATTGGCTGTTCCTCTGTGTCCGCCAACCCATTTACTCCACGCCGCTTCTCGCCAACAGCTGGCGATACCGTTCCAACACCTCTGCGTTCTCCTGCGGATATTCCGGAGCCAGCCGCTGTAATTGCTCTGCAAGCATCGCCGCCACGATGGCCCGGGCCTGGGGCTTGCGGTCGCCGGGCACAACAAACCAGGGTGCCGCCGCGATATGAGTCGCGGCTACGGCTTCCTCCGCGAACGCTTCGTACTGCTGTCGCTTTTCCCAGCCATCAATATCCGATTGGTCAAACTTCCAGCGCTTGCGAGGCTTGTCGAGCCGCTTGAGCAGGCGCTGACGATGCTCATCCTCCGACAGGTTCAGCCAGACCTTGATCACCGTGGTGCCCTCTTCCACCAGATGACTCTCGAAATTCCGGATCGACCGGTACCGGTTCTGCCAGTGGTAACGTTCAGGCGGGTGAACAGGCCATACCCGTTCGGCGATCACTGCCTCGTGGTGGCTGCGATTGAACGCCACCATGTCACCAAACCCGGGCAGATAGGGCGTTACTCGCCAGAGAAAATCGTGCCGGGTTTCGGCCCCCTGGGGGCGGCTGAACGACCAGGCGTGGAAACCGGCCGGGTCGGCGAAGGTCGCCAGGGTGCGGATCAGGCTGTCCTTACCACTGGTGTCCGGGCCGTGCACCACCAACAGCAGAGCGCGCTGCCGGTTGGCCCACAGCCGCCGCTGGTACTCGCCGATCTGCTCGAGACTGGCTTCCAACGCCGGCACGGCGCGATCATCGTCAAGCAGGGTCGGGTAGTCCCGGAAACGGGGTGTTTCCGGGTCGAACAGAAATGCGCGCGCGAACGCCGGTAACGTCATCAGAATGCTCCGTGCTACTGACTATCAGTCCGATACAGGCCAACAATCGGACAAGCTGGTAAACTTGTGCCATCAAATTCTCAGCATAGCAGTCAATGTTCCGGCTGCCCTGGAGTGTAATACCCGGCCATGAGTAAAAAACGTCGCGAGATTCCCGTATTCGATCAACCCATCATCGAAACCCACTGCCATCTGGATTACCTCAAAGATCGCCCCCTTGAGGAGACACTGGC
Organism: Marinobacter sp. M-5; assembly: GCF_032911545.1. Lineage (NCBI taxonomy): Bacteria > Pseudomonadati > Pseudomonadota > Gammaproteobacteria > Pseudomonadales > Marinobacteraceae > Marinobacter > Marinobacter sp. M-5. The sequence continues at coordinate 44,886 of NZ_JAWJEK010000001.1, read as the reverse complement.
GGAGGCACAGCGGGTCAACATCGAGAAAGTGATCACCATCGCGGTGTCTCCGGACAACCTGGCGCGGGTGCGTGAACTCAGCCAGATTGCGCCCTGGGTCTATGGCACCCAGGGCATCCACCCCCACGATGCGGAAAGTTATTCAGACGAGGTGGAAGCGGAGATTCGCGCCCATGCCGGCGACGACAAGATCGTGGCGGTGGGCGAGATCGGGCTGGACTACTTCTATGACAATGCCGACCGGGACGTGCAACGCCAGGTGTTCCGCCGCCAACTGCAGATCGCCTGTGACAGCGACCGGCCGGTGGTCATTCACAGCCGCGATGCCGACGACGACACCATTGCCATCCTCAGCGAGTTTGAGGCGACGCTCACGCGCCGGGGCGTGATCCACAGTTTTACCTCCGGCCCGGGTCTGGCGAAATACGCGCTGGATCAGGGCTGGTGCCTCGGCTTCAACGGCATTACGACGTTCAACAAGGCTGAAAACGTGCGGGACATCGTGCGTATGGCGCCCATTGAACAGATTCTGCTGGAGACCGACTCACCGTTCCTGACACCGGTGCCCTATCGCGGTCGTGAAAATGCGCCGTTCTACATCCCGTTTGTGGCCGAGAAAATCGCCGAGGTGAAGGAACTGCCGCTGGATCAGGTGCTGGCGCATACCTATCAGAACAGCATCCGCACATTTTTCAACACACCCTGACCGCACCACCGGGGCTGCCCTAGGCCCCGGTATCTCCGGCGTCGAACAGACAGTAGCCGTTGCGGCCGGCCTGCTTGGCCCGGTACATGGCCTGGTCCGCCTGTCGCAGCAGCTGATCGCCATCCAGCTCGGCCGCTTGCGGGTACAACGTGACGCCGACACTACCGGATACTTCGACCATATGGTCCGCAACCCAGACCGGCTCGGCGATTTCCACCAACAGCCGTTTTAGCAGCTTCTCCAGGCTGGTACGGTCCTGAACGTTGACAATGATGGCGGCGAACTCATCGCCACCCAACCGGGCCAGCGTGTCCTCTTCCCGCAGCATCGCGCGCATGCGGCTGGCCACTTCCACCAGCAATTCGTCGCCCGCGCCATGGCCGAAGGCATCGTTCACCGGTTTGAAATGATCCAGGTCGATGTAGACCACGGCCAGATGATCGCCCTGCCTGCGGGCCTGTGCCATGGTCTGCTGGAGGCGGTCAGCAAACAACGAGCGGTTGGGCAGCTGGGTCAGCGCATCGTAGTGGGCCATGGTGCGGAGTGTGTTCTCCTGCTCCTTGAGACGACTGATGTCGCTGAAAATGCCGACAAAGTGCGTCAGCGTTTCACGCTCGTCGAGCACCCGGCTGACCGTCAGCGCAAGAGTCAGATTCTTGCCGTCGGCGCGTTTCGACACGAACTCGCCGGCCCAGAACCCACGCTCCCTGGCGGTGTGGAGAATGCCCGGCCCCTCCTCCATTGGCAGCGGCGGTAAACGGCCGGTGGCCCGCGCCCGCGAGTACCCGATCATCGACGAGTAGGCGCCGTTGACGTCAATCACCATGCCGTGCTCGTCGGTGATGAAAATGGCTTCCCTGGCATGCTCGAACACGCTGGCGGCCAGGCGCTGGCGCTGCTCCGCCTGTTTTCGGCGGGTCACATCGTAGAGCGCACAGAGGATCACGTTGTCCTGTTCGCCGCCCTCATGGATAGGTGCCAACGTCATGTCCGCCCACAGTTGGGAGCCATCTGCGCGCTCGAATATCCACTCTCCGCTTTCCACCAACCCCGCTCCGACCCTCGCCATCACCTCATCGACCTTGGCCGCCGAGCTCTCGCCACCCGGCTGCAACAGCGGCATGAAGGAAGCGACTGCCTTGTCCATCACGAACTCATGGGAGGGACACCGAAGCAGCTCGAGCGCCGCACGGTTGAAATCAAAAAAACGCCCATCGCGAATCATCAGCATGGGCTGTGGCCAGCTCAGGATCAGTCGGCGCAAACGCCGCTGCTCCGTCGCCACCTGGCGCTTTTTGCGGCCCAGCCAAACCGAACTTGCCAACAGAAGGGCCAGCAACAGGCCCACCGCAACAACCCAGAACCGGTACTGATGAAAGGCATCCAGCCACGTCAGTTGGGGGGCATGGTCATAGGGCGCAACCCGCAGCTCACGGGCCAACAATTCCACGGACTGATAGTCTGCCGGAGGTGCAAAACCGGCGATGCCGGCGGCGCGGGCTGCAGGGTCGTCGGCGCCCAGGGCAAACAGAGCGGAGGCAATGCGACGAACCCGAGCCTGATCCACGTGGGGAAGCGCCACCAGCGGCCATTCCGGGTACAGCCGGGTCGACACCTCATAAGGAAAGCCGGAGAGATTCTGGGCATTCAATACCTTGAGCTGATCACGCAGGCGCGGGTTTTCCGCCGACATCTGCTCCAGAATGCCGGTTCGGATGAAGCCGGCGTCTACATCCCCGGCCAGCACCGAGCGCACCACTCGATCGTGGCTCCCCAGAAGCTTGATGCGGCCCCGGCGGCGAGGATCAACGCCCACCCCGATCAGTTCAAGCAGTTGGCTCTGGTAGCCACCGAGAAAATGCACGCCCGGGCTGGCGATAATCCGGCCATCAAGGTCCTCCAGACGGTTGATGTCGTCCCGCTGCCGGCGCGCTATGATCACGCCCCCCAGGCTCGCTGTGCTGGTCGCACCGGATTGGCTCAGCACCGTGGCGAGCACTCCGGTTACACTGCGCTCACTGCGGATCACCAGAAAATGGCTGGGGTTGGTCAGAAACAGGTCCAACTGGTTGGCGGCGAGGGCACGGTTCATGTCGTCCTGCGCCAGTACTTCAAGGCGAACGTCCAGCCCGGTTTTCTCGCTCAGATAATCCGCCAGCGGCTGATACTGCATCAACATGACATCCGCCGGACGATAGGCGAACACCCCCAGGGTGATCTCCTCCTTTGCGGTGGCAATCGGCGCGTTCAAAACCAGCAGAAGAAACAACCAGGACAGTCGCTGCAGACGCTTCACAACGGCCCCCGTGGGAGGAAGGACGCATCGCACAACCCTTTCAGATCAACCGGCATTTTAAGTAGCCCTTCCCTGAGCATCAGTTGGTTGAGACTGGCAGCCACCTGTTCGACACGGCCGCTCGGTGCCAGATACCGCTGGTTGGCAGAGAGGTCTGGCAGCATGACGGTCGCCAGGGCGCGGCGAACAGCCTCGGGCGTCACCTGTTGGCGGGTGGCAATTCGGTAGACGGCATCATGAAAACTTCTCACCAGATGGCTCAGCCCCCTGAAATGGCCTGCCAGCAGATCCCTCAGCGCCGGTTTCAGTGTGCCGGCCCGTTCCCGATTCACCACAAGCACATCGAAAATCGTGTCCGGCAGGGAACGGCTGTCAAACAGTCGGACCGCCCCCCGGGTTTCCAGCACCGACGCCACAGGCTCATAACTGACGGATGCGTCAATCTCACCACGCTGCCAGGCCCGGGAATGCTGATGAACCGGAAGGTCGACAATCTCAAGGTCTGACGGCTCAAGGCCCGCCTGCTCCAGTGCCCTGAGGAGCATGATGGCGGGCGCTCCAGCGAGCTCTACCGCCACTTTTTTTCCCCGTAGATCGTCCAGTGACTGCATCCCCGCACGGGCCATGATCACATCCGCACCTGCGGACACATCCATCACGGCAATCACCGTCAGCGGCACGCCCAGCGCCATTACCCGTAGGGCTTCATCCAGTGTCACGGCGGCCGCATCCAGGCGCCCCTCGCGCAGACCTCTGACGGACTCCGACCCGGTTCCGCCCTTGACCAGGGCGACGGTGTCTTTCAGCCAGCCAAATTCCTCGGCCAGATACAGAGACTCATAGCCGATCCAGGGGTGAACGCCAACCTGCAGTGGCGGTCTCCGACTGCAACCCGGAAGGCCAGCACCCGCCAGGGAAGCAGAAGCCAGCAATCCAATAAATTGGCGACGGCGCATGAACCAGACTCCGGGCGTCTGCATGAATTATGACTAACGTTGTATCACATAATAGACCGGCACAAGGCCGCCTTTCGTTCATAGGGCTCTGCGCGGCATAAAATCTAGTGAAAAGACAGAAAAAGCCCCATCAGGACCGGAGACAGAAACGACAGTATAAATCCCGAGGCAATGGCAACCGGCACGCAGGCCAGACCGCCGCTGCTGCGGATCACCGGGAGTGTGAAATCCATGGCGGTGGCCCCGCCATAGCCGATGGCCATGGCCGGGCGGCGGGCAATCAACAGCGGAATGATGGCCAGTGCGATAATTTCGCGGATCACGTCGTTGAGGAAGGCCACCCCTCCCCAGGCCGGCCCGAGGGCGTCACCCACTACAATGCCCGACAGCGAATACCAGCCAAAGCCGGAGGCCAGCGCCAGCGCGTCGTGCCACGGTAAGGCCAGAAGCGGCATCAGCGCCAGGCCCGCCAGCAGCGAACTGCCCGCCATCGCCAGTGCGATACCCAGCCCCTGACGGTTCATCAGCAGTTTGCGCAGGGACAAGCCGGCATTACGCAGCTGCAAACCAATCAGGAACAGCAGCAGCATCAGCGACCAGGTCGCCAGATCCTCCGCCAGCGGCAGATCCGGCAACAGAAAATACCCGGCCAGCGCGCCGAAAGCCACCGCCGCTAGCGGTTTCAGGCCGGCCAGGAACAGGCGCTGATAGCCGGGGCGCGGAGCACTCTCCTCCTGCGCCACACTCATGGGTTGCCAGCGGTGGAACAGCCAAAGACCGGCAAGATTCGCCACCAGCAACACCCCCACCAGTGCGGCCACCTGAATGGCCATGTCACCGAGCTGCTGGGTCAGCCCCTCCATCTGGCCAAGACCCAGCCCCAACAGGGCAAGAATGAAGTACACCAGAGCCTCTACGGTGTAATGAATCACCGTCATCAACCGCCGGTTCTGCAGCGGCAGGGCAAAACCGAAAAACAAAGGGGCAAGAATCAGCAAGGCGCCGGTGAGCATGGTGTCCTCGAAACGGGGGTGGGGGTCTTGAAATCAGTCGATGGGCTCGTACTGATCGGGATCAAACAGGTAGCGGCTGTCTATGGCTGCAGTATCGGTACGGAGATTGCGGGCAAGACGCTGGGCAGACACCGACCATACCACGTGATCGGCGGGCCTGGGGTCGTAGTCATCCTCAAGCAGCGCTCCGGCAATGGCCCGCAGTACCGCTTCGGCACGCCCGACACTGCGGTAGGGGCCCTGGCACCGCTGCTTTTCCGGCTGGCCGGCGTCCGTACCGCTGAGGGCGACCAATGCCCAGATATCGGCACCCACCTGTTTTACATACAGTTCAACGCGGCGCTCTTCGCGCACCAGAACCAGCGCACGGAGTGGTGAGCGGCCATGGAAGTAGTGCAGTTTCACTGTCGCGCTCCGTCGCCGTCAGTGCAGTACATGGTCGCCGCGGTCCTGAACCAGCACCCAGGGCGCGACAACCACCGCCCAGAGCTCGGTCTTTTCATCGTACCAGGCCTGTGCACGCTCCGGGGCAACGTCACCGATGCGGTTGTCTGCCATCCACTGCTGGAACTGCGCGGTGTTGTCCGCTGCCAGTTCGGCGGCCACATCCAGCAGGTCCAGATCCGGCTCGACCCGGACAACATGCCCGCGCGCGTAGTAGGTCTGCAGGTCGTGCCAGCTGATTCGGGAGGTTTCGAGGTTCAGTTTGGTGAGTAATTCGTCGCGGGACGATTTGGACGACATAACGTGCCTCGGAGCCAGTAAATTACAGTTACAGATTACCCGTTCGACCTCCTCTAAACCAGTAGAACCGAATGGTTCCCACTCGAGAACGGGCAGTCTTCAGTCCAGCTTTTTCCAGATATCGCGGATCTTTTCAGACAACGTCATCGGATCGAAAGGCTTGGGAATAACGTCGACAGCGCCCTGTGCGAGATACTCTCTGACCTCCTCAGGCTGCACCTTAGCGGTCATGAAAATCGCGGGAGTATTGCGGAACTCCGGTCGTTCACGAATGGCACGCAGGGTCGACGGCCCGTCCATCTGAGGCATCATGACATCCAGCAGGATCAACTGGGGGTTAAAGGCATCCAGGTTCTCAAGCGCGCTGGCGCCGGAGCCACAGGCCTGCAAGGTGAAGCCTCCGACGGCTTCAAGAGCAAGCTCAGCAACGGCACGGATATCCTCCTCATCTTCAACCAGCATGATTCTCTGTAGCTGTGCGCCGGATCGAGTCATCTACAAATCCCTCGTCTGTGATGCTTATTTCACTCTGGCTCAACCCCCGTCAGCACACTGTCGAGATCCCCGACTGCGGTCACGCCATTTCGGCCACCGGATTTGCGACCATAAAGAGCTCTGTCAGCCGCCTCAATGGCATCGGCAGCTGTCTTGAAGCCGCCAAGCGGGGCAATACCAACACTCAGCGTTACCGAAAACGGGGCCTCGCTTCCCTTGAAGGTAATCGTTGACAGCTGATTACACACCTCCTGCATCGATTGTCTCGCGTCCTCAATCGAGCAGTTTGGCAGCGCCACGATGAACTCTTCACCCCCATAGCGACCAATAACATCCGTTTGTCTGAAGTGATGCCGAAGAACGTTTGCCAGACCTTTGATCACCAGATCACCGACCCTGTGCCCATGCCGGTCGTTCACCTGTTTGAAATGGTCAAGATCCAGCATCGCCACAACAGACTGCTCCCCCAGCCTCTGACAACGCGCGTGCTCCTTGGCAACTTCAGTGTTAGCCAACGAGTGTTTCAGCAGGCCGGTCAGGCTGTCGCGGGAAGCAAGCTTATCCAGTTGTTTGGCGCGATAGCATCGAACTTTGGCCGCTTGAACCAGAATGCTATCGGTAACCGGTTTGGCCAGAAAGTCATCGCCTCCCTGCGACAAGGCATTAAACTGAAACTCCCTGTCCTCCTCAGACGACAAAAAAATGATCTGTAACCCCACCCACTCAGATTCAAACCTGAGCATCCTCGCGAGAACCGGCCCGCTGAACGGTCCCATCTGCATGTCCATGAGCATGATGTCAGGGCGGAACTCCGACAACGCACTCAAAACCTTGGACGGTGAGCTCACCTTGCGCACGTCGAACCCGGCATTTTCTAAAACCACGCTGTAGTGCTCAAGCAATTCCTGGTCATCATCAACGATCATTACCCGGCCCGAGTCGGATTCAGTTCGTTCACTGATGAGCCGCTCCATGCAGTCAACCAGCGCAGGCACATCAATTGGCTCGCTTGCATAACCATCGGCTCCAAGCGATGCGAGCCGATAGCGATTTTCAAAGGTATCTTCCGAACCGATACAAATCATGGGAGCCCGCGTTTCGCCAATCACCGGCAAAACACTCTGCTGAATCAGCACGCGGTCACGGACAAGCACCACGGCTGCGTTGAGAGACACAGAGTCAGACGGGAGAGCGAACGAGGTAACGCATTGCACGATGAACCCGTGAGGGCGCAGTGCGGCGGCAAGCGACTCCCCGGCCTTTTCATCAGGCTCGACAATCAGCACTTCGAGCTGCTCCGAGGACGCGACATGCCTCTCTGCTGAATGCTCAGGGGCTTCCGCGGTGGCCTCTTCCGCAGTCAGGAGATCTGACAGCTTCCTGACTCGCTCCATGAACCGATCATCAAGAAGCTCAGCGATCGTAACCCGCTCGTTACCCGGCCCGGTGCCGTCGCCGTCTACATACGGCTTGAGTTCCAGTTCCAGCGCTCGCGCTTCATCACCGAGGGCGCGAAACCCAAAGGTTCCTGCGGAACCCGCCAGCCGGTGCAGCGACTGATAGGCCAGCCGCAGTGCTTCCGGATTGCCGTCTCCAGTTGCCGCAAGGCGCAATGCGTCACACACGGCCTGCTGATCAGCTAGCGCTTTTTGCTCGAAGCGCGCCTTCAAAAGACCCAGCTTTTCCTTAATATCGACCCTGTGTGCTTCGGACATATGCGACTCAATCAGATCCGCTCAAAATATCTTTTATGCCATACTAATCGGGCAGTTCCAGATCTGCCATTTATATTTATAAAGTACCACCGAGGAAACCAACTTGCCCAAATTTTCGCTCGGCACCCGCTTCGCGCTCATCATCGTGCTCGGATCATTATCAATTGTGGCAGCAATCATGGCCGTCGCCTACAGCGCGCTAGTAGACGACTTCGAAACGCTCCTGACCCAACAACAACTCACCGAGACCCGGCGTATCGCATCCGAGGTGGAGCAGCGCCTCCAACTCAAACTTGATGTACTTGCTGAGTCAGCAAGAATGATGAGCGATGGCCAATCACTGCATTCCCTGCCCGAGATCCAATACCTGCTTGATCGGCAAAGTCTATTGAGCTCGCTTTTTCCAGACGGGGTTTTAGTACTGAACGCAGAAGCAACGGCTGTCGTGGAAAATCAGTATGCTCCTGGTCGTATTGGCACCAACTATGCGGATCGGCAGCATTTCCGCCAGGCCATTCGAACCCGTGAGCCCATCATCAGCCGGCCGATTATGGGTCGCGCTACCGGGGTTCCGCTGTTGTCGTTCGTGACTCCCATCGAATCCGATGAAAACGACCTGCTGGGGTTAATGGCCGGTGCCGTCAATATTGGTCAGACCAGTCTTATTCCGCTTGACAGGCTGACCCGCCTTCGCGATCGAAACGATACATTCAAAGTCGTTGATATCAATAATTATCTCTACATCGAAGGCGGACCAGCGTCCGGAGCGCGAGTACAGCCTTTACCTGCGCCAGGGGCCGACCCGCTGGTTGACGCGGCGTTATCCGGCATCACTTTCGGAACGGTAACCGATTCCACCGGCGAGGAATTAATCTATGCCGCCAGCCACCTGGAAAATCTGGGTTGGATGTTTGTACGCGCGGTGCCATATGAGCGGGCGACCGCCCCTGCAAAAAACTCTTTCATGAAGTTTCTGGGAATCAGCGTGGTGGTTGGTTTAGTGATTGCTGCCCTCAGCTTTCTCGCAATCCGATCAACAATCAAACCCCTCAACAAAATGACGCAAACCATCGAAAAAATGGCCCGAAACCCCTCCCGGGGACAGCGCCTCATCGCCGCAGGCTCCATCGAGACCAGGCAGCTGGCCAATGCATTCAACCAGTTGATGACTGAGCGCGATGTGATCAGCAAAATGAAAGAAGAGTTCGTTTCCAACGTCAGTCATGAGCTGCGAACGCCGCTCACATCGATCAATGGCGCGCTCCGATTGCTGGCGTCCGGTGCCGCAGGGGAGCTACCGCAGAAAGCCGAAGAAATGGCAAAACTGGCATTGCGTAACGGAGACCGGCTCCAGCTACTGATCTCCGATCTCCTGGATTTCGGCAAACTCGCGGCCGGTCGAATGAGCATCAATTTGTCTGCACAACCCATACTTCCGATCATCAAAACCGCCATCGAGAGCAATGCATCCCTGGCCCATGAGCGCGGCCTGTCACTGGAAATTGAGGGGGACGAAAACCCGGTTGTGCTGGCGGACGCGCATCGATTAAGGCAGGTGCTGGACAACTTCATCAGCAATGCGATCAAATTCTCGCCCCCGGACCTGGCAATTTCGATCCGAATCACACAACGCCGCCCGGGCTATACGTCGATTATCGTCCACGATCGTGGCACCGGGGTACCGGAGCACTTCGAGCCCAAGCTGTTTGAACGTTTTTCCCAGGCCAACAGTGGCTCGGCAAAGTCGGTCACAGGCACCGGGCTTGGCCTCGCCATCTGCCGGGAACTTGCCACGCTCATGAATGGGCAGACAGGCTACTTCTACGACCAGGGCGCCAATTTCTGGATTGAGTTACCCAATGTTGTAAGCAGGAAGACCAGTACCGATGAAAGCACCTGACCTGAGCCACAAAGAGCTCCAGCGGCAAGCGGCTCTTGAACGAACTGGCCTGCTTGACACTCAACCTGAAGAACGATTCGACCGCTACACGGCGATCGCCTCCAAAGCGTTCAAGGTGCCAATTGCTTTGATCAGTCTGGTGGACAGCAACCGACAATGGTTCAAGTCCTGCCAGGGGCTTTCGATCTCGGAAACCCCCCGCGAAGTCTCTTTCTGTAGCCACGCGATTCGTGAATCGGAAATCCTGGTGATCGAGGACACGCTCTGCGATGACCGCTTCATGGACAACCCGCTAGTCACGGAGGAACCCCACATTCGCTTCTATGCGGGTGCGCCATTACATGACAGTGACGGCTTCCGACTTGGAACCCTCTGCCTGATCGACCGCGCGCCGCGCACCTTTGATCAGAATGACCAGGCGCTTCTGCGTGAAATCGCCGATTGCGTGGAACGTGAAGTTAACCTGCAGGTCGCCACCGAACTCTACCAGGAGCTCAAGAGCAGTGAACGCCGAGCCAAAGCCGTCATAGAAGGCACGCGAATTGGTACCTGGGAGTGGAACGTACAGACAGGTGAAACGGTCTTTAACGAGCGCTGGGCCAACATCTGTGGCTATCGGCTCGACGAACTCGAACCGGTCAATATCGAAACCTGGTTGAACCTTGCACACCCGGAGGATCAACTGGAATCGGAACGCCTGCTCAATGCCCACTTTTCCGGCGAGCTGCCAGAGTACGATTGTCGGTGCCGCATGAAACACAAAAACGGCCACTGGGTATGGGTGCACGATCGCGGCCAGGTCTTCGAATGGACCGAAAAAGGCGAACCTCTGATGATGTGCGGCACCCACGCCGACATCACCAATGAAATGGCTAGCCTCGACCGCATACAGCGACAAAATACCGCGTTGAGCATCCTCAATGAATTGGCCCTCGATCCCGAAACCGATGACAACGCAAGGATCGAGAAAGCCCTGCGCCTCGGGGCAGACTATCTGGATCTGGATCTGGCGATCGTGAGCGAGATCACCAGAGACGTATACTCGGTACGGTGGTTTGTTGCCCCAGCCGAAGCAGGACTTGAACAGGGCCTCAGCTTTCCTTTGGTCGACACCTATTGCTCACTGCTGCTGGGGTCTCGAGACAGTCTGGCGATCGCCCATATGGCGAAATCCCAGTACCGAAACCACGACTGCTATGACAAGTTTGGATTGGAGAGCTATCTTGCCGCGCCTGTTTTTATCCGGGATAGACTTTACGGCACCGTCAACTTTTCCTCCCCGGAACCACGGGCTCAGGACTTCTCCGATACCGATATCACGTTCGTAACGCTCCTCGCGCGATGGATCGCTGGCGTCATCGAGCGCAAGCTCAGTGAGCAGATTCTGAACAAGCTGATCGAGCAGACACCCGGGATGCTTTACCAGTTCCAGCGCTGGCCGGACGGCCACTCTGCCTTTCCTTTTTCCAGCCCACACATCAAGGATATCTACGGCGTCACCAGCGACGAAGTCAAAGACGATGCCTCGGTCTGTTTCAACAAGATACATCCGGATGACCTGGCGGAGATGATGGTCAGCATCGAAAGGTCCGCAGAGACACTGTCGATCTGGAATGCCCATTACCGGGTCAAGGACGGGCACTCAGGCTGGCGCTGGGTCGAAGGGAAATCATCGCCAGAACTCATGCCTGATCAAAGCGTGATATGGCATGGTTACATCGCCGACATTGACGACACCAAGCGCACAGCCCTTGCTCTGCAGGAAAGCGAAGCTCAGCTGCGACGGCTCTACGAGCTGTCCCCCATTGGTATTGCGCTGAACGATTACCTGTCGGGCGCGTTTCTGGATGTCAACGAGGCCCTGCTGGAGCCAACGGGCTACAATCGCAATCAAATGATGTCAATGAACTACTGGGACCTCTTGCCGAGGGATTTCGAAAGCCAACGACAGACAATCATCACCAAACTCCAGACCGAGAGACGCTTTGGCCCGTACGAGGTAGAAATCGTGCGGGCCGACGGCTCCACCTACCCAGCCGTCGTTCGAGGGATGAGAATACGCAACCCCTCCCAACAACCACTGATCTGGACGTTGATCGAGGACATTTCTGAGCGTAAGAAAATAGATCGGCTGAAGAGCGAGTTCATCTCAACCGTCAGTCATGAATTGCGAACGCCACTGACGTCCATTGCAGGATCCCTGAGTTTACTCTCGAACAACACCGTCGGTGAGCTCTCACCAGACGCATCGAGGCTGGCCAAAATTGCTTACCGCAACAGCCAGCAACTAACATTTCTCATCAACGATCTTCTCGACATCGAAAAACTCGTCGCCGGGAAAGTCATTTTCCACCTGGCTGATTGCCGAATCGCTGATGTGGTCAGTGAATGCGTCGAGGGAATCGAAAGCTTTGCGCTCGATAAGCGGATAACCGTCAGGATCGGAGAATTGCATGACACAGTCGTCAATGTCGACCGTGTGCGACTGCGTCAGGCGCTTAACAACCTGCTCTCGAACGCCATCAAGTTTTCTTTTGATGAGTCCGAGGTTCATGTATTTACCGAACTCTCACTTACCGGCATCCGGATGTGTGTCCGCGACCAGGGACCGGGGATCCCGGCGGACTTCAGGGACAGAATTTTCCAGAAATTTTCCCAAGCCGACGCGTCTGATCGCCGATCGCAGAGTGGCACCGGCCTGGGGCTGGCCATCACTCGGGAGCTGATGCATGCGATGGCCGGCGAGGTGGATTTTGCATCGGAGGAAGGCCACGGTGCGTGCTTCTGGCTGGACTTGCCACTGACCCAAGGTCATAGCAAGCAGTCAGCCTGAGGGCCGCCGCCCTCCCCCGAATGGGCCCTTTGTCCTGAACAGACGCCAGAGCCAGCGATCCCTCGCTAGGCTGTGCGCAGCATCTCCCTCACGACGTAATGGAGAATGCCGCCGTGCCGGTAATAAACAGCCTCGTTGGCGGTATCGATCCTTGATTTCAGGTCACAGGTCTGGGTGCTGCCGTCCTTGTATTTCACCGTCATTTTCAGGGTCTGTCCCGGCTGAATGTCACCGGACAGGCCCTCGATGCTGATGGTTTCCTCGCCGGTCAGCTTCAGGCTCTTGCGATCCGTGCCCTCCGGGAACTGCAGCGGCATCACCCCCATACCAATCAGGTTGGAGCGGTGAATGCGCTCATAGGACTCTGCCACCACGGCATTCACGCCCAGCAGACGGGTGCCCTTGGCGGCCCAGTCCCGGCTTGAGCCAGTGCCGTATTCCTTGCCGGCAATCACCACCAGGGGCGTACCCTGGGCCTGATACTTCATGGCGGCATCGTAGATGGCCATCTGTTCACCGGTGGGCACAAAGCGGGTGTATCCGCCCTCCACACCATCAAGCATCTCATTGCGGATGCGCACGTTGGCGAAGGTGCCACGCATCATCACCTCGTGGTTGCCGCGGCGGGAACCGTAGGAGTTGAAATCCTTCGGCTCGACCCCGTGGTCCTGCAGATACTTTCCGGCCGGGGTGTCCGGTTTGAACGAGCCGGCCGGGGAAATATGGTCGGTGGTCACCGAGTCCCCCAACAATGCAAGGATGTGGGCGTCGCGGATGTCATCAATGGCCTCCGGCTCCTCCCCCATGCCCTCGAAAAAGGGCGGGTGCTGGATGTAGGTGGACTTGTCTGACCACTCATACACCTTGCTCTCCGGGACCTTGATCGACTGCCAGGTGGCATCGCCGTCGAACACCGCCGCGTACTCGGTGCGGAACATGTCGGTCTTCACCTTTTCCACCGCCTCGGCAATTTCCTGCTGACTCGGCCAGAGATCTTTCAGATACACCGGATTACCGTCCTGATCGGCACCCAGCGGATCTTTGAAGAGGTCCAGGCGCACGTTACCGGCCAGGGCATAAGCCACCACCAGCGGCGGCGACGCCAGCCAGTTGGTCTTCACCAGCGGATGCACGCGGCCCTCGAAATTGCGGTTACCGGACAGCACCGAGGCCACGGTCAGGTTACCGTCGGCAATGGCCTTCTCCACCGCATCCGGCAGCGGGCCGGAATTACCGATACAGGTAGTGCAGCCGTAGCCCACGAGATTGAAACCCAGCTTGTTCAGATCGTCCTGGAAGCCGCCCACGCGCAGATAATCTGTCACCACCTTGGAGCCCGGCGCCAGCGAGGTTTTCACCCAGGGCTTGGTCTGCAGGCCTTTGGCGACGGCTTTCTGGGCAATCAGGCCCGCGGCCATCATCACACTGGGGTTCGAGGTATTGGTGCAGGACGTGATGGCCGCAATCACCACCGCACCCGGGTCCAGCCGGGTTTTTGCACCGTTCATTTCCATCGGCTGGCTGGCGGCGTGGTGGTAACTGTCATCCACACCCACGGCAGTCTGGCCGCCCTCAGACTCGAGTTTGCCCTCACGGCTTTCAGCCGGGCCCTCGGCCGTTTCCATCAGCAGCTCGAACGAGGCTTTCATGTTTTTCAGGGCAACCCGGTCCTGGGGCCGCTTGGGCCCCGCCAGACTGGCCTCCACGTCACCCATGTCGAGGGTCAGACGGTCGGTGTACACCGGCTCATGGCCCGGCTCGCGCCAGAGCCCCTGGGCCTTGGCGTAGGCTTCAACCAGTTCGAGCTGAGTATCTTCGCGACCGGTCAGTTTCATGTACTTGATGGTCTGCTCGTCCACCGGGAAAAAGCCACAGGTGGCGCCGTATTCCGGTGCCATGTTGGCGATGGTGGCACGGTCAGCCACCGGCATGTCCTTCAGGCCATCGCCGTAGAACTCCACGAACTTACCGACAACGCCTTTCTTGCGCAGCATCTCGGTGACGGTCAGCACCAGATCCGTGGCGGTAATGCCCTCACGGAGCTTGCCGGTGATTTTGAAACCCACCACTTCCGGAATCAACATCGACACCGGCTGACCCAGCATGGCCGCTTCGGCCTCGATGCCGCCCACGCCCCAGCCCAGAATGCCGAGGCCGTTGATCATGGTGGTGTGGGAGTCAGTGCCCACCAGGGTGTCCGGGTAGGCGATGGTCTTGTCGCCCTGGTCTTTCTGCCACACCGTTTTGCCCAGATACTCCAGATTGACCTGATGGCAGATGCCGGTGCCCGGCGGCACCACACGGAAATTGTCGAAGGCCTGCTGGCCCCAGCGCAGAAACTCGTAGCGCTCCTGATTGCGCTCCATCTCAATGGCCACGTTGTCCTTGAACGCCGAGGAGTCACCGAAGTGGTCCACCATCACCGAATGGTCAATCACCAGATCCACCGGCGACAGCGGATTGATCATTGCCGGATCCTTGCCTGCAGCTTTCACCGCCTCGCGCATGGCGGCGAGATCTACCACGCCGGGCACCCCGGTGAAATCCTGCATCAGCACGCGCGCCGGCCGGAACTGGATTTCGGTGTCGGACTTACGGTCCTTCAGCCACTGCACCATGGCGTCCATATGGCTGCGTTCAACGGTGACATCGTCTTCGTTACGCAGCAGGTTTTCCATCAGGACTTTCAGGGAAAACGGCAGGCGATCCAGATCGCCGAGGGTCTCCGCCGCCCTGGGCAGGCTGTAGTAGTGAAAGGTCTTGCCGCCCGCTTCAAGGCTGGACAGGGTATTGAGGCTGTCATTACTGAGACGTTCGCTGGACATGGGGTGCCCCCTTTTGGCTGATACATGATGGCCGGGTTGGGAAGTCTCCTATAACTATTGCAGCGAATGCGCAGACTTCAACCAAACCACCATGAATGTTCGGGATCACTGCGGTGAATAGCGCCCCGTGAGGCTTGGTTCAGAGCTGCTGACGGTCGCCGTAAAGCTGGGCATAGAGCCCGTCCCGGGCGATCAGTTCATCGTGGTGGCCCTCCTCGATGATGCGCCCGTCCTCGAACACGCAGGCGCGGTCGGCTTTTTTGACGGCACTCAGTCGATGGGCAATGATCAGGGTAGTACGCTGGCTCAGGAATTCATCCAGCGCATCGTGAAGCCGGTGCTCGGTGTCGGAATCCAGCGCCGAGGTGGCTTCGTCGAGAATTACAATGGATGGCTCGGTCAACACCATGCGGGCGATGGCCAGCCGCTGACGCTGCCCGCCGGAGAGCCGCACGCCCTGGCGGCCAATCATGGTGTCCAGCTGGCGTGGCATCGCGGCGATGGTGTCGTCCAGCTGGGCAATTTTCAAAGCCCGCCAGAGGGCGTCGTCAGGCTTGTCACGCCCAAGGGTGAGATTCTGCCGCACGGTGTCATTGAACAGCGCCGGATGTTGCAGCACCGTGGCCACGTGCTCCCGCAGACACGGCAAACCGATGCGCTGCACAGGCACATCGTTGATCAACACCTCACCCTGCTGGGCGGTGTACATGCCCAGAATCAGCTGCACCAGCGTGGACTTGCCCCCACCACTGGCGCCGACAACGGCCACTTTCTCGCCGGGGGCCAGGTGCAGGTTGATGCCCTTCAGCACCGGCTCGTCGTCGTAACGGAAGTGCAGATTCCTGAGGGTCAGGCTGACGGTGTGGCGGCCACGGAACGGGTTCTCCAGCGCCGGATAGCGGGGTTCCTCTTCCAGCTCCAGTAACCGGTTGATCCGGGCCAGGGCGGCATTGGCCGCAAACCAGGCGTACTGCATGTTCAGCATTTCCTGCACCGGCGTCAGCATGAACCACAGATACCCGAAAATCGCGAACATCATGCCGATGCTGAGATCACTGAACAGCACGGTCACCATGGCTGCCCCGCGGAACGCGTCGACACCGAACTGGAACAGCGCAAAACTGGCGCGGGTAGCGGCGTCACTGCGCCATTCAAACTGGATGGCGTGATCGCGCACGCTGCGGGCGCGCCCGATCAGTTGTCGCAGGTAATGCTGCTCGCGGTTGGCGGCCCGCAACTGGTGAATGGCGTCCAGGGTTTCGGTCAGGTCGCCCTGGAAGTCCTCGTAGGCACTGTTCTCCCGGCGCTTCAGCTCCTTCACCCGTTTACCAATCAGAATGGTGGCAAAGATCACCAGCGGGTTGAGCAACAGAATCAGCAGCGCCAGTTGCCAGTGCACCCACAGCAATACCGCGGCAGTGCCGGTGACCGTCAGGCTGGCCACCAGAAAACGGCTGATGGTGCTGCCAAGAAACTGATCAATGGTATCGAGATCGGTAATGAAGTGGCTGCTGATGGCGCCGGAACCGCGGGTTTCGTATTCCGACATGGCCACCCGCTGCAACCGGCCCAGCAGACGGGATCGGATGCGGAACACCACATCCTTGGAGATCTTGGAAAACTCCCGCGACTGCAGCACGTTGAACGCCAGCGCGCAGACCCGGAGCGCGAAGGCCGCCAGCACCATCAGGGCAATGTAGACCATCGGCTGCTGCCAGCCTGTCGGCAACAGGGTGTTCATGAACGGCAACACCGGGCCACTCTCCTCCAGCAGAACCTCATCCACCAGCACCGGCAACAACAGGGGCACCGGCACGCTCATCAGCGTTGCCATAATGGCCAGCATATTGGCGCGCACCAGTCTTGGCTTGTGCTTCAACGCCAGCGCCAGAATATCCCGCCAATGGTAGTGCGATGGATGGCTGGCCGGCGGTGTTTCGCGGGTCTCAGGGGATTCTGGGTGTGGTGCCAAGTGGCCTCCCGGTTTGTGGATCTGATCTCTCCCTTACGTTGCAGGGCGCACAATAGTCTACCCGTCACATTGTGGCGGGGGCACGGCTTCTGTCATTATTGACGCCCTATTCTCTGACGGACCAGAACCAGGCTCACTGTGAAACACGATTGTCATTACCACCCGGGCGATGCCGCCAAATGGCACTGTGGCGAATGCCAGATACACTACTGCAGCCGCTGCATGCCAGACGCCGACAGCCGCAAGCGCCACGCCCTGTGCCCCCGGTGCAGCCGTGCCATGCGCTACCTCGGCGCAGCCACCGAAGTGGTCCCGTTCTGGAACCGGCTGGGGGCCTTTTTCCGCTACCCGTTCCACACTGACCCGCTGATTGTCATCGCCATCTGCACACTGGTGCCGCTGCTGGTCAAAGCCAACATCGTGGGCATTATTATCACCCTGTTGCTGGCGCTTGCCCTGCTGAAATATACCTACGATGTCATCCGCCATACTGCCGAGGGCCATATGAAACCGCCGCCGGTCTCGGTCGCGTTCAGCGGCAGCGGCTTCGATATCGTGATCCTGCAGTTGCTGGTCTTCGTGCTGATGGGCGGCCTGGTGGGCGCCGCCGCCATGATCGGCGGGCAGCTGCTGATGATGCTGGCCCTGGCCTTCGTGATTCTCGCCCTGCCGGCCAGCATCATGGTGCTGGCGATGGAGCGCTCGGTGGTCGCGGCGGTCAATCCGATGAATCTGGCGGTGCTGATTTCCCGCATTGGCAGCCCCTATTTCCTGCTCTATGGCTACCTGATCCTGCTGACCCTGGCTTCCGGTGCGGCACAGGACTTCGCGGTCAACCATTTCCCGCTGTGGTTTTCCCAACCGCTGGCAGGCTTTCTGAACAGTACCTTCACGCTGATTCTGTTCCATATGCTCGGCTACCTGCTGTTCCAGTACCAGGAGGAGCTTGGCTTCGCCAGCGACCTTCAGGACGGTGAGCAGCCCGGCGAGGTTCAGCAACGTGACCGCAGCGCCCGCTTTGATGCCGACATCGACATGAACCTCAAGGACGGCAACTACGACCGCGTCCAGTCGATGCTCAAGGAAGCGCTGAAAAAAGACCCGCAGAATCCCCAGCGCATCGGTCAGCTGTTCCGGCTACTGCAGACCCGCAACGACACCGCCGATCTGTACCGCTACCACCCCCGCCTGCTGGGCTGGCTGGCAACGGGCAACAACGGCGACGACATGGCCACCCTGCTGGCAACCCTCGAAACCGTGGAACCGGGGTTCCGCCTCGACGACCCGGAGCTGGCGGTTCGCTGTGCTCGCACGCTGTATCCGCGCGGTCACTTCAAGGCCGTGCTGAAACTGCTGCAGGACTTCCACAAGCGTTTTCCGGACAGCCATGAGCTGGCACCGGCCTATCTGCTGGTAGCGCAATCTCTGGCCAACGGACTGAATCAATGGGAAAAAGCGACGGCTTTTCTCAACTTCATCCAGAAGCGCTGCGGCAACCACCCACTGCACAGCCAGATCGCCACCTACCTCAGCCAGGCGGAAAACCGCGAGCCCCTGAAAGGACCGAAAGCGTCGTTTGTCGTTGAGGAATAAGCAGGCTCGTTCAACAGGCAGATATTCCTTTCAACCTCAGGTAGCCTGCAGAAGCTGTTTGTAATGACGGGCCTTCGGTGTCATCTGACGCTTATCGAATTCTTCCGCCAGCAGCCGACAGGCTTCGGTGGTCAGCAGTTCATCACCGCAGCTTCGCAATCGCTCGAATGCCTTCTCGGCGGCTTTCAGATCGCCGTGGCGGAGGCTGGTGAAGAGCACGCGGTTGTGATCCTCCGCCGCCAGCGGGGCATGGCGTTCGCCTTTACCCAGATACTCCTGCCAGACTTCAATCAGGCGCTCCGGTTGTTTGCGGGTCAGGGTCTCGTTCATCAATTCACGGGTGCGTTGCCGATACTCGGGAAGATCCGGGCGCAGTTTGGCGAGCTGATACAGGTGTTCCAGCAGAACGGACCGTTCCGGATAACGCTGCCAGAGCGCCTCGAACTGACGGCGGGCAACATCGAACTCCATCCGGCCCAGGCTGCCCATGGCCTGTGAATAGCCGGTGGTGAAGCGTTCATCCTGCGCCTCCGGCTCCGGTTCGAAAAACGTCTCCCGCACCTGGAAAACGCTCTTGCCCAGCAGCCACACCAGACCGGCACCAGCCAGCAGACCGCCGGCGTGGGCCATGTAGGCAATGCCGGTGGCGCCGGCAAACCAGTAATCGTAGATTTCCTTGCCCAGCCACACCGGTAGCAGCGCCAGGGCCGGCGCCCGGAAATAATTGAAGTACACCCCGACAAAGTAGAAAAACCGGATTTTCTGCAGGCCGTAGATGGCCACGTACATACCCATCAATCCGGAAATGGAGCCGGAGGCGCCTACCAGGGGCACCGGGCTGCCCAGTGAAAACGCGGTAAACACCAACCCCGACAGAGCGCCGCACATCAGGTAGGCCAGCAGATATTTCCCCGGCCCTAACGCCTTTTCCACGGTAAAACCCAGCAGAAACAGGAACACCAGATTGCCGATGATGTGCCCCCAGCCACCGTGCAGGAACTGATAGCTGATCAGCGAATACAGCGACAGCTCCGACGGTACCAAGCCCAGCTGATTGGCACTCAGGCGGTCGATGTAGTCAGCCTGGATCGGCGCGCGCTGTTCGAGCCAGCGCTGGCGTTCCCGCGCTGCCCACAACAGATCCCGGTTGTCCTGCATGTACTGGTAGAACTCCGGATCCAGCAGCAGGCTCACCGCCACCCACACCGTCTCGCCCGACGCCCTCAGTTCCTGGAACTCCTGCAGTTCCAGAGACAGCTCGTCCTTGCCCTCAAAGCGGATCTGGCGCTGCAGGTAATCCTCGTAGACCGGCGCTTCCAGCTCGGTCAGACCGGAATCCAGGTATTGCTGAATGGCCCCTTCGAGGCGCCGGTTGTCACCGCCCTGATAGAACAGAAAAACCAGCAGGCAGGTCAGGACGAGGCCCAGGGTGACCCAGGGCGGGCGGCGCCAGTTAACGGCGTTTTCAGCAGGAATAATCAGCATGGGCAGTCACAATTCATCATAATTCGTCCGTGAAAACGTGTTTTTTACCACAGTGAGGCCAGCTTTTCGCGCTCTAATGACAGACAAGGTGATTCCAGCAGCTGTTGTCATGGGACCTTCACACAAATGTCATTCAATCAGGACTGCCGGCAAGCGGAGAATCACCCGACATCGACCATTCGCCAATTGCCGTTGTTGCTGACTACGCCAATAGTAGTCAGCAACAACAAGAAACCGGATACCGGAAACAAGGAAACTGACATGACCGTACTCGTACTGGACAACCCGGAAATGCTGGCCAGAGCCGCGATTGAAGCAGGCCTTCTAATGTCTGCGACGGCGGAAACCGGTGCCCGTAAACCGCACCGTATGCGTTTTCACTATGGTTTCAACAAGCACACCCTGGACCCGCAGGACGAAGACATCCTGCGCCAGCATGCTGCCTACCTGCGGCAACAGCCGGGCGTGAAGGTGCACATTCACGGCCACACCGACAACTTCGGATCGGAAGATTACAACCGGTTTCTTTCACGCCTCAGGGTCAATGCGGTGGCCCGGCTGCTGATGGAAGCGGGCGTGCGGGACGCACAGATTGTGACCAGCAGTTGGGGCAGCGACAAGCCGCTGGCACGCCCGGAAGACCGGGCGGCAAATCGCAGGCTAGAACTGGAATATGTCACTCAGGAAATGGCCCGGGCCCTTTAGGCCCGCCCGGGTTTAACCGTAGACCTGGTAAACGTTGGCCAACAGCAGGATGGCGGCCACCAGAATCGCCAGCCAGGTCAGAACGATCCCCGCCATGCGGGCCTTGTGAGGTCCGCCGCGACCATTGATCATGCCCCAGGCATGGAGAATACGCCCCACCACCAGCGCCATCCCGGTCCAGTACACCAGTCCCCCGGCAACCCCGTTCAGCTCGGCCAGCGCCAGCATGATCAGCCCCAGCGGGGCATACTCCACCAGATTGCCGTGGGCGCGAACGGCCGCCTCGAAATCCCGGTCGTCGGTTACGCCCATGCCTTTACCGTATTTGAGGCGGAAACGTACCACCTGGAAAGATAAAACCAACAGCAAAATGCCGATAACGGCGGCGAATACAGCAGTAACAGGTACGATCATGCTCAGGCCTTCTTGATTGCACTAACGACGGCAAGCAACAACACCGCACCCACCGTGGCGGTCACCAGCTCGCCAATGGCGCCTTGGGCGGCGAGGCCCAACAGGCGGAACACGAAGCCACCGAGGAAAGAGCCGACGATACCGATACCAATGTTGGCCAACACGCCGAAGCCCCGGCCTTTCATGATCAGGCCGGCCAACCAGCCAGCAACACCGCCAATGATCAAAAACAGAATCAGATTCATAACACGCCTCTCGCAGCATTTCGGACAAAGGGTTCGAACCCCGAAAGACTGCCCTGTTTTCTATTCTGCTTCAAGCACATCCATCTTGGCCTGGGATCCGGGCAAGGCGGCGATAGCCGCCTCCATCTCGCGGCGGCAGCGCTCAATCAGCTGCGGGATGTCGTCGGTGGTGAGGCCGGCGGTTTCAACCGGTGGCAGGATACGGACCGATACCGGCTCACGTCGGCCAGTCCAGCCCAGGGCGCGGTCCTGATATTCACTGACACACACCATGGTGATGGGTGCGCCGGCGGCAATCGCGGTGTGGAACGCGCCTTTCTTGAATGTCTGCAGGCTGCGGCCACGGCTGCGGGTGCCTTCGGGAAAGATCCACAGGCTCTTGTGGTCGCGGGAAATGGCGTCACTGGTTGCCTGCATCACCGCGATGGCCTTGTGGGATCGGGCGCGATCGAGGATAACATTGCCACCGAGCCAGAAAATCTGACCAAAAAACGGGATCCAGACCAGCGCCGATTTGCCCACGGTCACGGTTCGGGGTGGCAACAGATCCCCCATCACAAACAGATCGTCGTTATGCTGATGATTGGCGATCACCACCGTGGGGCGGTCTTGTGGCATGTTTTCCAGGCCACTCGCCGGGCGCTCCATGCCGAGCAGGAAACGCCCCACCTTGCCGACCGCATACCCGAACAACCGGTTGTTGTCGGGATTGAAGGGACGCGCCAGATACAGCAGAAACGCAAAACAACAGATCACCGGCACACTCAGCCAGGCCAGGAATTTTCTCAGAACACCCATGCAACACAAACCCGTTCGTTAATTTGCGCACAAGTGTAAGCTAATTTTACAACCCGGCAACAGTATCGATTTGTAGGGGATCGCTACCAGCGGCCGCTACGCTGACCGGCTCGAATGTTGCCTGCACCACGTACCGCAGGGGGCCGCGGCTATCGAGGCTGTCAAACGGGTAACAGGTCACCAGCAACAGGGTGTGGTCATCCAGGCGGGCGGTGTCGATCTGCTCGTAGCGACTGTCGACCACACGGATGCTGTTCACCCGATACCGATACCACTTGCCCGAGCGGGTCTGGAGTTTCAGCTCACTGCCGGCTTCCAGGTGGCGCAGACTGGTGAAATGGGTGTCCCGATGACCGGCAATCACCACCGGGCCCGGCCCGGCCGCGTTCCCCAGCACCTGGCCGGGCCCGAACGCCAGGCTTTCGCCGTGGGCGCCGTCCAGCACGATCATGGACTGCCCCAGCTCCGGCAAGGACAGCCGCGCCACCGGCCAGGTGTCCGCCCAGGGCCAGGGCCGTGTCTCTATCTGCCGCGCCTGGCTCTCGGCCCAGGCCAACTCCAGCAATTCCTGCGCGACCAGGGCCTTGAACGGAATCCACAGGCCAACGGTCAGTACGGTCCCGAACATCACGGTGAGCAGCAGTAACAGGCGATTCATCGGCTCACCCTCCGCTGCAGCATCCAGCCGGCTGCCGAAAACATCAGCCCGAGCAGGCCCAGCGCGGTCAGCAGCGGCGACAGGGTCGCGGTCTGTGGATAGCGCAGCATGGTGGAGCTGCTGCCAGCCGGCAACAGGGTCGGCACCTGATCGGTCGTCAGCGGCTCTGACGTCTCGCGCACCGGGGTACTATCCACCGCCACAAAGCTGGTGAACCGGGTGATCAGTTGATGCGCCAGCGCCAGCTCGACCACCTGTTGCCGGCTTTCGTCCCCGACATGACCGGACAAGGTCTGATCCATCAGACTGTCGATCTTCTCACGGCCCCAGTGGCGATGAAGCCCCGTGCCCGATGCCGCACGGGACAAGTCCAGCGAGGTCTGCCAGCGGCTGCCATCCGACAGCCGGCCGGAAATCCCCAGGCTCCCGCTGCTCTTTACCCCGCGCATAACCTGAACCAGCGGTTCGCCAGCAAACAGATCCCCCGGCCTGATCGGATAGGCCTCGGCCGGGCCGGCCGCTGGCGGGAGTTCGATGGCGATATCGGTCAATACCGGGGCCTGCATTTTGGCAAACAGATCGTCCAGCTGGCCGGCCACATCGGCGATGTCGCTGATGGCGGTGTAACTGCCACGGCCGTAACGGGCAGCCTCCCGCATGAAATGCAGGTTTGGCGCAGAGCCGATGCCCACCGTGAACAGGCGGCGCCCGCCCAGCTGTTGCCGGATCTGCTCAAACAGCGCGGCTTCGTTGCCCACGGCGCCATCGGTGATGAACACCACCTGGCGCACATGCTGACCGGTCGTTTCTTCCTCAGGCGAATTCTCCCCCAGCGCGACCCGCAGTGCGGGCGCCATCTCGGTGCCGCCATTGGCACTCAAGCCCTCCACGTAGCGCCGCGCGCGCGCAAGGTTCTGGCCATTCGCCGGCACCGCCTGCATGAACAGAGCGTGGGTCTGGCTGTTGAACTGAATAATATTGAAACGATCCCCCGGTGACAGGGTCGCCAACCCCCGCAGCAACGACGCCCGGGCCTGACCGATGGACTGGCCTGCCATGGAGCCGGAGGTGTCGATCACGAATACCAGCTCCCTGGGCAGATTCTGGTTACGGCTCAGCCCCGGCACCAGCAGCGCCAGCAGGTAATCCTCCCCCTGCCACCGCTCGTGGAACACCGCCGCAGAGGGTGCCTGGCCCCGCACTGGTGACCACCGCACCACCACATCCTGATCCATGGGTACGGCGCCCTGCTCCGGCGCGACCCGCACCCGATGACCGTCCCAGGTGCTGCGCAGTGCGTGGCTGGGACTGGCGACATCCGCCACCGGTAAGCCGGCGTCAATTTCCAGATTGACCACCACCCGATGACTCTGATCCCCCACGTCCTCCGCCTGCACCGTGGACGGGCTGATGGCGTCGGCATCGGGCACCGCGGTCGTCGGCCGGGCCCAGCCGCCCTGCCACTGCTGAGGAGACTGGGCCAGGGGTTCGCCCGGCATGTAGCGGGGCGTCAGGGTGGTGGGCAAGCGCAGCTCGAACTCCCCGGACTGGTAACGCACGGTTTGCTGATAGTTGAGCTCCACCGTGATGGTCTCGCCCGGCGGGATGTTGGCCAGGTGCGTGGTAAACAGGTTGGGACGCTGCTGATCCACCCGCGCGGCATTCTTGCCGGCCTTTTTGGCCGCCTCGTAGCGCCGTTTGGCTTCCTGCTTTTCCCGCACGTCGCCGACAATCTCCCGCTCCCCCACGCGCATGGTCATGCCATACACGCTGGCTTTTTCCGGTAGCGGAAACACGAACACGCCCTCACGCCACTGCTGGCTGGTGTTCCTGAAACTCTGGGTCAGCCGGGTATCGGCAATCAGCCCGCTGACCCGAACCTGGTACTCGGTGTTGAGTAGCGTGGCCTGGCCCTGGTGACGACCGTCGGCGGCCACGAACTCGAGCATACCGGTGCCCTCAGCTGCGCTGGCGGCCTCCGCGTACAGCGGGTGCACAAACAACAGCAGCAGCATCGCCAGCCACAGGGATACACCCTCACAGCAGCGTTTGACGCGCCGGGGAGCGAGTCGGGGTTTATCGAGTTCCAGCCTGAGTAACGTCGTTGGTAGCATCATGGTGCATCCTTTCTTTTTCGGTTCCGGCACCGCCGGGTTGCATGGGATGACGCTATTTCAGCGCAGCGAAACGACGCTCAGGTGGCGGAATCTGGCAAACTGACGGGGAGAAAATGATGAATTGTGGCAAACCCGGCGGTTGGCCTTGTGCTGGCCCCTCACCGTGATTAAATAGAGCCTGTCATTCACCGGAACCCCAGTTATCCATGAAACGACACATCGCCCTGATTGAAGACGAGCCTGCCATTCGTGAAAATTACCGCGACGCGTTCGAGCGCCGGGGGTATCGCGTGTCTGCCTACGGTGACCGCAAGAGTGCCTTTCAGGTACTGCGTACAGCACTGCCCGATCTGGCGATCATCGACGTGGGTCTGGGGGATGAACCGGAGGGCGGCTTCACCCTGTGCCAGGACCTGCGCCAGCTGTCGGCCACCGTACCGATCATTTTCCTCACCGCCCGGGACAGCGACATCGATTCCGTACATGGCCTGCGGCTGGGGGCGGACGATTACGTCACCAAGGACATGAGTCTGGATCACCTGCTGGCGCGGGTGACGGCGCTGCTGCGCCGGGCCGATGCCTGGGCAGAGGCTCTGAAAAAGCCCGACGAAGTACTCCAGCGCGGCAAGCTCACCCTGAACGTGGACCGCATGACCGCCGACTGGCACGGCCAGCCTGTCGACCTCACGGTGACCGAATTCTGGATGCTGCATGCGCTGGTTCAGCACCCCGGCCACGTGCGCACCCGCGATCAGTTGATGGAGGCCGCCAGCACGGTGCTGGACGACAACACCGTGACCTCTCACATCAAGCGCATCCGCCGCAAATTCCAGCAGCTGGACACCGCCTTTGATGGCATTCAGACCGCCTATGGCATGGGCTATCGCTGGAATGCCCATGGGGTGTAAGCCTTGAGCCTGAAGCGCCAGCTGTTTGTTGCCAGCCTGTTGATGCTGCTGATTCCCTGGGCCGGGCTGCAGTTTGTGCTGGAGCTGGATGAAGCGTTGCGCAAGCAGGCCACCGAGCAATTGCAGGAACAGGCCAGGCGCATGGCACAAACCGCCGGGGACCTGCTGATCGGTAACGATGCCGTCGAATCCGGCACGCCGGTGATCTACGCGGAGCCTCTGGAGCAATCACCCCGGCTCGACGGCTACGGTGATGACTGGCCCGGATACGATGAGGAGTTGTCCCGCCAGCACTGGCAGCCACTGCCCGAGGGCAGCGAAAGCGCCGCCCTGCGCTGGCAGGCGGCCACCGACCAGCGCTTCCTGTATCTGCTGATTCGGGTGCAACGGCCCGACGTGGTGTATTTCGACCCCGGCTCGCCGGAGCGGCCCCATGACCGCTTGCGGCTGATTCGCGAAATGGACGGCGAGAGCTCGGAACGCCTGATCCGCACCCCGGCACCGGGCGGCATTCATGCGCTGATTCCCGGCCGGCAGGCAGAGCGGGACTTCCGCATCACCGGACGCTGGGAAACCGTCGAGCAGGGTTACCAGCTGGAACTGAAACTGCCCCTCCCCGCGCGGGGCAGTCGTCTGGGGCTGGTGGCCGAGTGGCCCGCAGAAGCAGGCACCGGACGGGCCGGAACGTCCGAGGCACCGTTGCCGGTGCTGGTCAAACGCCTGCCGGCAATCGAACGAACACTGTCTGACCAGATGGCCAGCGGCCAGCAGCTGCGGATCCTCGAACCCGATGGCTGGGTGATCGCGCGCCAGGCGCTGGCCAGCCAGCATCAACGCCCGGAATTCGACGCCCTGAGCCCTGCTCAGGTGGTGGAGCAGATTGCTCTCAACGGCCTGCGGGCCCTGGTTCGGTTCTACCAGCCGGACCCCCTCCCCATCGACGACACCGCCATCCGGTCTGCACCGCACACCTTGCCGGACCAGGGGCTGGTGCGTCATCGCAGTGGCGATACCCTGCTGATGGTGACGCAACCGGTGTTCAATGGCCGCACCCTGGTGCTGGAACAGTCGCTGGATCAGTTGCTGGCACTCTCCGGCAACACCCTGGGTTCGGTGATTGCCCGCAGCACGCTGTTGGTGGTGGCGCTGATGCTGATACTGCTGGGCTACGTCAGCTGGTTGTCGTGGCGCATCACCCGGTTGCAGCGCGCGGTCGGTGCCAGCGTTGACGACGATGGCCGCATTGTCGGCAGCCTGCCTGACACCCGGGCCCGCGACGAGCTGGGGCAGCTGCAGCAGCATTTCGGCCAGATGGTCATCCGCCTGCGCGGCTACAATGATTATCTGGAAAGCTTTTCCCGCCGGCTTTCCCACGAACTGAAAACTCCGGTGGCGGTGGTTCGCTCGTCTCTCGATAATCTGCGCCATGCCGATTCCGAAACCGAGCGCAGCAACTACATCGATCGCGCTGCCGCGGCCACCGAACGCCTGAGCCAGATCCTCAACGGTATGAGTGAGGCGGCCAGGCTGGAACAGAGTTTTGACCACGCCGAGAAGGAAACCTTCGAACTGGCGGCGGTGATTGATCAGACCACCCGCGCCTATCAGCAACTGGATGCCGATCATCGCATTCGCTATCGCGGCCCTGCTGGCGGCTGCACCATGCATGGCTCGCCGGAGCTGATCGTGCAGCTGCTGGACAAGCTGGTGGACAATGCGCGGGATTTCACCGCCAGTGGCGGGTTGATTGAAGTCAGGCTGGCGCACCGGGGCAAGTCCCTCGAACTGGGTGTGTTCAATCAGGGCCCGCCGCTGCCCCGACGGCTGGGCTCCGACATTTTCAGCCCGTTTGTATCACTGCGAGACGGCGCCCACGAGGGCCATCTGGGGCAGGGGTTACTGATCGTGAAATTGATCGCCGAGCATCACGGCGGGGCGGTCACTGCCAGCAACCACAACGACGGCGTGCTGTTCACCGTGACGCTGCCAGCGGTCTGACCCCGCGTCGCTCCAAGGCCGGGCGACGGTACCTTCGGGGCAAGCCTCAGGTCGTATGTTCCCGCGGGTGCCTTTGCCCTACCCTTGGAGTTTACCCGCTTTTCAAAGCCACACCATGGAGATCAACCAGCGTGGGTTCGAGCCTTTCAGCACTTGCGATTCATCCGTTACGGGATGACCTCTACAACGAACTGCACTCCCGCCCGTTCCAGGTCCTGCCAACGCCGGCCAGGGTAACGCATATTGCGGTGCTGACCCGGCCCGAGCAACGGGATGCCCAGTTCCGCCATCTGCAGCGCCTTCACCGGCTGCTGGGCCAACCCGAGCCCCAGCAGGAAGTCAGCTGCTTCGAGAAGACCTTTGGCAATCTGAGGGTGCGCCGTGAAATGCATATGGAGTTCGCCTCGTACACCTTCATCAATCTTGACCCGGCACAGAACGGCGCACCCTTCTCGGAGACCGGCATCAGTATGCTGCCGCAAGGGTGGCTGGAAGAGCTCGCCGGCACGGTGATTGCGGCCTTCCACATCGATCTGCAGGCGCAATCCGGTCAGGGGCTGGAAGATCTGGATTACGTGCGCCAGCACTTTGAAGGACTGCGGCTGGTGGGCAGCAGCCCCCAGGAAGGTGCGGCGCGGGTGTGGGGCACGTTCAAGCTTCACAGCGACGGGTTTGGCCGCTTTCTGGTGATGAACCACCACATGTCCGACAGTCAGCTGGGCCGCCTGACCCAGCGCCTGATGGAAATCGAAACCTATCGGCTGATGTCACTGCTGGCGCTGCCACTGGCGCGGGAAACCACGCCGTCCCTCAACGACATGGATCAGAAACTGGTGGAGATTACCCAGTCACTGGCGGACAACCGGGACGTGGACGAGCCGGCCCTGCTGGCGGAATTGACCGCCATCGCGGCGCGGATCGAGGCGTTCCGCGCCCATTCCACCTTCCGCTTCTCGGCAACTCGCGCCTACCACCGGCTGGTGCTGACCCGCCTCGACGAGCTCCGGGAGGACGAACTCAGCGGTCACCTCACCATCACCGAGTTCATGACCCGGCGGCTGACTCCGGCGGTAAAAACCTGCGAAGCGGTGAGTGAGCGGCTGGAGGATTTGTCACGGCGGGTCGACCGCGCTTCGGACATGATGCGCACGCGGGTGGAACTGGCCATTCAGAGCCAAAACCAACAGTTGCTGAGCTCCATGGACCGACGCTCCAAAATCCAGCTGATGATGCAGCACACCGTGGAGGGCTTCTCGGTGGTGGCCATCACCTACTACCTGATCGGCCTGCTCAAACTGGCGCTGGATTCCCTGCAGCAGGCGGGGTTCTCGGTGAACCCGCCCTGGGTACTGGGTGTTGCCATTCCGGTGGTTCTGCTGCTGGTCTACCTCGGGGTGCGGGTGGTTCACCACCGCTTTCTGCGCATGGCGAAGCAACACTGACCCGCCGCGGCTAACGCTCCGGGTTGTGGTCACCGGCAAAATGACGATAGAACTGCTGGGCAGATCGACCGTTGCGCACCCCTTTGGCGGTGGCAAAACGGATCGCTTCCTGGTGCAACGCCGCGCGATCCGCCACGTCCGGGAACAGGGCGTCCACCGCCTGCAGATAGACCTGCTGCGAAAACGGGTAAAACGACAGCTGTAACCCGAACCGGTCCGCCAGCGAGACCTGTTCCTCGATGGCCTCCGCCGGGTGCAGCTCGCCGTCGCGCAGTTCGCTTTTGAGGTTGTCTGACATGAACTCCGGCATCAGGTGCCGGCGGTTGGACGTGGCATACACTCGCACATTCTCCGGCGGCAGCTCCAGCGACCCTTCCAGCACGCTCTTCAGTGCCTTGTAACCGGTCTCGCCCACATCGAACGACAAGTCATCGCAGAAGATCACGAAACGGTACGGCAGATCATTGATGTCATCGACGATCTCCGGCAGATTGACCAGATCGTCCTTGTCCACTTCAATCATCCGCAGGCCGCGGTCCTGATAGCGGTTCAGCAAGGCCTTGATCACCGACGACTTGCCCGTGCCCCGCGCGCCCCAGAGCAACACGTTGTTGGACGGATCACCGGCCAGGAAGCGTTCGGTGTTGCGTGCGAGCGCCTGCTGCTGCCGCTCAATGCCCGTCAGCGCCTGCCACTGGATCGGGTCGAGCCGCCGGATCACCCGCAGTCCGGACCGGTGCCTGCGCCAGACCGCAGCCGGTGTTGTTGCCCAGTCAATCGTTGCTGCCATCATCGGATCTCCGTGTGGTGGCGTGTTACAGGAAAAAATCCCACTGGCCGGCTACACTGACGGTTCTGAATACAAAGGATTGTGAAAGATTCGATGAGCGCCCCCTCGTCTCAGCGTTTCCGCTCCATGGATGTTGGCCAATGGCTGCCCGGCATGGCTTGCCTGTTGCTCATTCTGCTCGCCGCACCGGTGTGTGCCGAGACACCTCGCACCATATCCATCGGCATCGTCTCTGACAACCAACCCTATTCCTCGATGGACGGCCGGGAGGCCTCGGGCTTTTCCGTGGATGTGCTCAAGGAAGTGGCGCACCAAGCCGGCCTGACCTTTGCCTTTCGCGCCGGCAGCTGGCCGGATATCTACGCCGCGTTCCTGAACGGAGAGCTGGACGCCATTGACGGCATATCTTACACCGAAGCCCGGGCGCAGGAGATCCTGTTCACACCGCCCTACCATGTTCGTCAGACCTACCTGATGCAGGACCGTGAGCGCCCGGTTGGCGATATCGACTCGCTGGAACAGCTCAAGCCCCTGAAAGTCGGAGTGGTTCAGGATACCTATCACCGCGACCTGCTGGTGGACAATGGCATCAATCTCAGTACATACGATTCCATACCCAGCCTGATTCGTGCGCTGGCGTTCGGCTGGGTCGACGTCATTCTTGGGCCCGAACTGACCCTGACCTACTACGCCAATCTGGCGGGCTTCCGCTCACTCGAGGTCTCGGGCCCGGCACCGTTGGGCGACCGGTCTCACAAAGATGTCCGGCTTGGCGTGCTGAAATCCGACCAACCGCTGTTTGAGCAGCTCCGCGACGGCCTTAACAGCGTGCCCCAGGAGCGCATCAGTGAGCTGCTGCGGCGCTGGTACGAATTTGGCGGGGCCCGTATCGCCGAGCCCGAGACCTTCAGCCTGAGCACCTTCAATCGCCAGTACCTGCAGCAACTGGGACCATTGCGGGTCGGCGTGATGCGGGACTACGCCCCTTTCAGTTTTGAAGACGGCGGCAGGCTGCAGGGACTGACCATGGACATACTGAGCCGGGTGGCTGACCTCACTGGCCTGGAGGTGATTCCGGTCAGTGGCCAATGGCCGGAACTGCTGGAGCTGTTCCGGAATGGCGACATCGACATCATGGCCAATATGTCGATGAACGATGAGCGGCGGAAGTTTACCCGCTTTACGGAACCCTACCACGTGATTCCGAACGTCGTATTCACCCGCCGCAACGATCTGGTCTTCACCAACCTCATCGACCTTAAAGGTTTGAGGATCGCCTTTCGTTCGGAAATCTATTATCAGGCGACCGTCACTGAAACGCTCGGTGAAAACGCACTGGCCTTCAACAGTCAGCGAGCGATGTTTGAAGCATTGGCCGATGGCACCGTCGACGTCGTGCTGGCCGCCCTGCCTAACGGCAACTACTGGATTCGGGAACTGGGCATTGCCGGCACACGCATTGCCGGCGAGCTGTCACTGGGCGATATGGCCGGGGAGGATTTGCGCCTTGGCGTTCGCCATGCCCTGACACCTCTGGTGGACGTACTGGATCAGGCACTGGCGGCCATCAGCCCCACCGAAATGCGCACGATCGAAGATCGCTGGCTCGGAGCCACATTTAGCCACGCGCGGGAGCAACCTGTCGGGCTCACTCTGACTGAGCAGGAACAGCAGTGGCTGCAACAGCGGGAGCGGCGGCTGACATTGTGTGTTGATCCGGACTGGATGCCGCTGGAGGGTATCGATAGCCGGGGTCGCCACGTTGGCCTGTCGGCAGACTTGTTCTCCCTGTTTGCCGACCGCTCCGGCATCCGCTTTGATGTGCTGGCCGCGCCGGACTGGCACTCCGCCGTAACCGCTGCCCGCGAACGTCGCTGTGACCTGTTCCCGCTCGCGATGAAGACACCGCAGCGGTCAGAGTTCATGAGCTTTACCGAACCCTACCTGAAAATTCCCAATGTGATCATCGGCCGGATTGAAGCGCCGTTCATTGAACGCCTGCGGGAGCTGGAAGGCCAGCGCGTTGGCATCGTTGGTGACTACGCGTTCGCCGAGCTGCTGCGGCGACGCCAGCCCGGCATCCAGTTGGTGGAGGTAGACGACGAATTCGAGGGTCTGCGGCTGCTTCAGCAGGGGGATCTGGATGGCTACATCACCACCCTCGCGACGGCCAGCCACTACATGCAGGAGCTCGGGCTGGCCGATCTCAAGGTGATTGGTCGCATCCCCGCTGACTGGACCCTTTCCGTGGCTACCCGCAATGACGAGCCTGTGTTGCTGGGCATCATGCAGAAGCTGGTGGCGAGCCTGACCGACGAGGAACGTAAGAGGCTGAACGAAAAATGGCGCTCCGTCAGACTGGAACAGAAAGTGGACTACACCCTGGTGTGGCAGCTGATGATGATTGCCACCATCATTCTTGCCCTGATGTTCTACTGGAACCGCAAACTGGGCCGGCTGAACCGGAAACTGGGTGTTGCCAACGCGACACTGGCGCACCTCAGTGTCACCGATGACCTGACCCGGCTCGGTAATCGCGCCTACTTTGATCGTGAATTCGCTCAGAGTTTCCAGTGGTGCCAACGGCACCAGGCCGGGTTCGCCGTCGCCATGGTGGACGCCGATCATTTCAAGAACATCAACGACACCTTTGGACATGAGACCGGCGACGAATGCCTCAAGGCCCTGGCTGAAATCATGCGCGATCAGTTCCGGCGGGAGACCGATCGAATCGCCCGTTTCGGTGGGGAAGAGTTTGTGGTGTTCACCACCTACCAGAATGAACAGGACATGATTCAGCGCCTCGACAGCTTCCGGGAGATGGTGGCGAATCATCGCACTACCGCATCACAGCGGGACGTTCATTTCACCATCAGTATCGGTCTGGCCATTGGGGTTCCCGGGGCCGATACGGCACCGTCAGAATTCCTCCGGCTGGCGGATCAGACACTGTATCTTGCCAAGAAAAACGGACGTAACCGGCTTGAGACCAGAACGGTTCCAACATCGCACCGATGACTTCGCAGCCAGGGGGGGGCGGGGCATAAAAAAGCAGTGCCAGGCGCTGCGTCCTGACACTGCTTGGGGGTCAGCGATCGGCCTGCCTAGAATTGGAAGCGCACACCCACACGGCCGGTGTCAAAGTCCGGGCCGTCGTTGGTCACCTGACCGTTAAAATCGTCCTCGTCGATATCGACGTTGTAACGGTCGTATTCGGCGAAGGCGGTCAGCTGTTCGGTCACCCGGAAATCAACGCCGGCACCCACGAAGGGGCTGACCTCATCGTAGGTCTCGCTTTCATCGAACGCGTCCACGTCCAACGCGGAGGCGAAGGCACCTGCCTTGGCGTACACGCCAAAGGTGTCAGTCAGAGGTAAGCGCCCGATCAGCCCGAGGCCAACCCCCTTGAGCTTACCTTCAACGTCGTCATCACCGAAGTTGCCGAAATCGATGTAATCCGCTTCCAGCGCAAAAAACTCGTTAAACTTGTAACCGACGGAGGCACCCAGCAGGTCGTTGTCGTCATCAAACTCACCACCGTGGGACTTGTAGCCACCGTAACTACCGCTGATGAAGAAGCCGGAACTGTCCCGCGCCGTGTTGTCTTGAGCCCAGGCCGCCGGAGCAGCAAAAACGGCTGTCGTCAGAACGGTTGCACATGAAATGCTCGCTTTGTAGTTCATACGCTTTCATCCTCATGGGTTCAGAAATCCATTCAAATCGGACAGCAACCGCGAAACCCTTCGCTCGATTGCATGGCCACAGCGTACAACCCATAAGCCCATCCGGGGGTTACACCTCCCCTAAAATTCAGTCATATATTGTTCATGTAGGTTTGTGAAATAGTGTTTTATTTAAGTAACTTAGCGCTTTCGTTCCGGCCCACGCAGCAGTTCACCGGCGCCTTGGGCCACCGCGGAAACGCTCCGATAAGACAGCCGTGATACCGAATGGTGAGTGGTCCGAACCGCCTCACTCCAGGGCCGCGTGACGGGGATGCGCTCAAGCACATTGAACGTTTCGTCGGCAATGGACAGGTGCACCCGTTCCAGCTTCTGCGCCCCATGCACCACACCATGGGTGAGAATATCCGCCAGCCCAAGCCACCACTCGTGCCCGTGTTCGTTTTCGGTTTTCATAGCAACCACTCCACTAATTGCCGGGCCACATCGGGGTGATGCGCCAGACGAATATGATCAACGCCGGGAAACGTAGCCACACCGGCCAGTTTCCAACCCGTGCGCTCGTGCCCCCGGGCGCTGGACTCATGCACCAGGGCATCGCCGAACAGCGCATTCACCGGGTGGGTTCGTGATCGGGCCAGCAGGCCGCAGACCACGAAATGCCTTGTTCCGGGAACCAGCGGCGGCTCCCCCTGATCCGCTGGCACGACCTCGCCCCGGGAGAGATTCCGGATGCCCTCGCTGCGCACATCAATCACCTCGCCCACCACCCGCAGGTAATCGCGGGGGGCGCGATTGAGCAGATCTGCAGTGGCCTTCGCCCCTTTGGCCAGCCATGAGCCATCGTGGGGTGACCCGAGATACACGCAGTCGGTCAGATGTGAGAGCCAACAGTGATTCTGCGCCTGACCATGATGACAGGCACTGCGTATCAGCAACCCGCCCATGCTGTGGCCCATCAGAATGACGCGTTCCACCGGAACCGGCCAGGCAGCCACCAGCGTCTCCAGCATGTTTGCCAGATCTTCACCGTTGCGGGTTATCGGGCGCCCGGTGTTGTAGCGCAGGGTCAGCGGGGTGACATCGCCGGACGTCCCGTTCAGCAGGGAGCCGTAACTGACGTCGCTCTGCCCCGGGAAGGTCCAGACCGATTCCAGCTCCATCAACCCGTGGATGGACAGACAAAGCGTGGAACCCGGCGCATCGAGGCGGGGGGCCTGGCAATCCAGTGGAGTGAGCCCATGAAAGATGCCCATCGGCAGGGCCAGCGGGTTGTTGCGTTCCTCCAGCCAGTCCCCGAGGAAACCACTGAAAATGGCGGAGGCGTGACGTTGCCACACCGGTCGGAAGTCTGAACTCATGCTTGGGGCTACCCTGTGATGAAGTCGTCTTCCCAGTGTACTCTGTTAACCATCCCAGCGATTGGCTGAGCCTTCGACCGCATCTGGCGGGGCGGCAACTGCCGATCAGGCCGCCTCACCACCGGCGGGCGCGGGCTCGGGGGCGTCTGTGCCCTTTGCGGCCTCGGTTTCCGCCTCTTTCATCAACACCATTCCACCCTGCAACAGCAAGGATTTCAGGCGCGGATCGCCCTGCTCCGCAATCCCGAAGGCAAACGCCACCAGGGCGGATTCCAGCGGATTACGGCGAATCAGTTCCCGCAACGGTTGCACCGGCGAACCGGAACCCGATGGCGAAGACGCCGCCTTGGACAGGCTACGGGCCGGCCGTGTCAGACGGTAGAACACCAAAGCAAGCACCAGAAAGCAGACCGCGCCGACCATGGCCATGGCCGCAGACTCGCCCACGACCGGTGTCAGCGCGACGGTTGCAGCGGCCACCAGCAGATAACACCCGGTAATCAGCAGTGCCGTCAAC
This sequence comes from Marinobacter sp. M-5, assembly GCF_032911545.1. Taxonomy (NCBI): domain Bacteria; kingdom Pseudomonadati; phylum Pseudomonadota; class Gammaproteobacteria; order Pseudomonadales; family Marinobacteraceae; genus Marinobacter; species Marinobacter sp. M-5. Next base: position 8,717 of record NZ_JAWJEK010000001.1, on the reverse strand, counting down.
AACACCAGCGCCAGCATGAAGCCAAGCACGGCGGCGACGGCCTTGCGTACGGCACTCTGAACGTTCGGGGACTCAAGCATGATCAACGATCGAGTAGGCGCCCGACCAGGATCCCGGCCAGAAACATGATGAGAATACTGAGGAAAGGCCGCTCCTCAATCTGATGTTCCACATCGTGAACCGCCTTGGTGCCGGCATCACGGGCGCGGTGGAGAGCCTCGTCCCCGCGCTTGCGCACGCTATCGAGGGCCTCCCGGCTCTCCCGGCGTATCTCATCCCGCAGGCTGCTGATGTTACTTTTCTGACCATCAGTGACGGCTTTAGTGAGTTTGGCGAGGTCTTCTCTCAGCGCCTGCAGATCTTCCTTCACGCGGTTGTAATCGTCCTGTGCGGATTTCGCTTCCATTTGCTGCCTCCTGTCAGTTTTGACACTGCGTTTACGGCATTCCGATGACTACTATGCTCTCCCCGCTCTGTTCTCACGTTGAGGGCGGGGGTTCATTAAACGTAGCACAGGGATCGGTAAGTGGTATGACGTTTACTTAATCAGAGCCGGTGGCCGCGGCTGGCGGCTCATCCGCCCGGATGCGCAGAAAACTTGCGAAGCGTGGCAGCCCGGTACTGGTGTAACCAAAGTGTTTATAGGTCACCACCGCGCCAATTGGTGGGGGATCGAATCGCTCAGCGTCGCTCAGGCCACTGCCCAACCGGAGGCGACGACCGTCTTCCAGCTCCACCAACAGCGCACCCAACGCGCCCCGGTATTTGCCGCTGCCAGGCAGATGACCCACCACCACCGCCTCCCCATCGTTGTGGCGCTTGACCTTCAACAACGACTCCGAGCGCCCGGGTTGATGGCGGCTGGGGCCGTGGCGGAGCATCAGCCCTTCACCTCCAGCGGCAATCACGCGATCGAGCGTGACCATCAACTCTGCATGCGACGACACCCGCCACTGTGGCACGGCCTTGAGGTACGGCGATGCCGTTGCCCCGACCCGTTCATCGATCGCCGGAATGCGCTCACTGAACGGTCGGCTACTGCCGGGCAGGTCGAACACCATGAAACGTATCTGACGCCATTGCGCAGCGCTAGGCTGATGACGCCTGACCGCGCCGGACAGCTCATCAAACCGCTCACGCCCCATCCACAGCTCGCCGTCCAGCGGCACCGCGGGCCAGCCGCGGGTGAACCACGCCGGCGCCCTGAACACGTTGCCCTGCCGTAACAGGAAACGGCTGCCATCCCAATACGCCCGAACGCCATCGTATTTCTCGCTGACCCAGTATTCCTCCAGGGCAATGCCTGGCTCATAAACCTCAGCCAGCGTGAGTCCGGGAGGCGTAGCGTGGCTGACAACCGTGAGCAACAGACTGCCGAGCATCAGCAGCCAGCGAACTCTGTTCTGGCAGGAGGACATCATCGCAAATCCTTTTGCGTGGGTTCAGGGAGTTTTTCAGGTGGTTGCGCTCAGCGATCGCAGGCTTTTGCCACCTTTTGCCGGAAGCGCTCACGGATGGCCTGGTTCTCCGATTCAGAAACAAACACCCGCTCGCCCTGTGCGTTCAGATCATAGAACGTGGAAACACTGGCCATGTATTTCAGCCGCGCCTGCAGTTTCTGGCATAGCTTTTCTTGCTTCTGCGACTGTTGACGGGCCTTCTGCTCAGCCGCCTGCTGCTTCTCCCGCTCTCGCTGCTGTTCATCCAGAAAACGGGTCACGTTCTGATGACGAGCCTCAGCGGACGGGTCCGTTTTGGGCGGCGCCGCATTGATCTCAACCTCACTGGACGCCGCCTGAGCCGGAGGGCGATCACCGAAATGGGTCTGGCCGTTGGAGTCTACCCATTTGTAGACGCCAGCATGGGCGAGGAGGGGGAGCGTTAAGAGACACAGAAGCGTCAAGAATCTTCCTGACAATTGGTTCAATTCCATTTTTTGATTCCTGTCTGTTGCTTGTTGTTCTTCCTGAATCAATCCGGGCCCTCACCGAGTTGTGACAGGACACTCTTTCAATCCCTGGAAATCATCACGGCCAGATTATTAAGGGAATAGACCAAGCAAAAGCACTCAACTGTCGGTTTTAACGCCAGGAATGGTTAACTAATGCCGTCTGGTTTTTTCGCTTGAAGGCTTCGTAATCGTCTTCGCTCATATTCCGCCAGTGATAAGGGTCACGCCCGGCTTTCTCGTCATGGGCACGGGTGGTTGGGTCCAGGTAGCGGTAGGCTTCGAACAGGGGGATCTCTGGAAGTGGTTTGGTCACATCCATGTACTGGCGAATCAGATCCCAATAGGCCAGTACGTCCTCACGGTTGGTGGTAGCTGCCAGTAGCTGGTTCATGGGTAAAGCCCATTCCTGTGTTTTGTGCACCAGAACCAGGCGGTACCAGATGTTGCCCTGATGATCCGGCAGGCTCAGCAGGTAACCGTCCCATTCGTGAAACGGAGCTTGGCCCCGTATTTCGCCGGACTGGCCCTCTTTTTCGGGATCCTTGAACAGCGTTACCATGCCAGTGCGGCGGTTAAGCTCCCAACGGGGGCCCTTGATATCCTGGTAAACGAGCTTTGGATATTTTTTCTCAAGAAAGCGGCCCAGGCCCCAACAGAGGAGCATGGGTGAGAACATATACACCAGAAAAGGATGAACGCCATCTGCGTAGTATTCACTCAGGCTGAGTTCAGCATGTAATTGAGACCAACCGAAAATCGTGACCAGACAAAAAACAGGAAACAGTATAAGAAACCCCCATCGCCCCCCATGCTGCATCCACAAGAGCGCCCAGCTTAGCCTGGGCAGGGTGGCGTAGCGCAGACACTCTTCATCCAAACGACCATGGTAGGTGTGCCTTTCTTCCAACTCTGTGATACCACGCGCTTCGTCAATCTGTTCATTATCTCGAATTTCCGCCGGGTCCCAAAGCTCGAGAAATCCTGCTGGAATCAGGTCGGAAAGCTTCCCCCTGGGTAACGGAGAACCCATGGTCCAGCTTTTGCGAAAGAGAGCACTCTGCTGGTTTCCCTCCATTGGCTCCGGCACTTTACGATTGCTGCGGTAGGCTGTAGGAGCGTAGCCAGAAGTCTCAAAGGTGGCGTTCACGTAATTTCCTCTACTCTATGAGTTTTCTCATCCGCCCAGAATAGCTGTTCTGTCTCACTGAAGTCTGGCTCTCCATGTTCAGCCTGGTCGAAGGTGGTGGCCTCCTGCAGCTCCGGCGCAGGAAATACCAGGTGGCGGTGGGCCTGACCAAAAACATGGGTGGCTTGCCACTGTGCCTTGACTTTCACGTCGCTGGTTATGACAGCTTCCTCACTCCAGGAATGCTTGACCGTTTCTCTTGGCGGTAAGGCCAAATAAAAGACCTTACCATTGGGGAGGGGTTGCTCCAGCATTACCTCCGGCGAGTCCGGGAATAGTTTCCTTTGCGTCCTCTGGCCACGGCGCGTGGATTTGCGTGTAACTCGTTCCGTTCGCATGGAAACGGTCAGTGTGGCGGCGTCCAACATTGCTGCCAGGTTGTTTTCCACCCGTACCATGGTATTAATGTTTGCAATATCGCTGGCCCGCCAGGGATCCAGTCAATAGCCCTGCTCTGTGAGCCTTGCATGCATGTTATTGACTTTTTCGATGGTAATGCGGGGCTTTGCTAGCAGGTCTACAAGCCGATAGTACGTTTCTTCCGGACTTCCATCCAGGTGGGGGTAAGCATTATCCTGCTCAGGTCCAAAGGGCCCCCGCTTCAACCAATCCACCAGGGGCGGGTCGTCCAGTACGGCTGCCAATAGGCTGGCTCCGATTGTAACGGTGACACCTGCAAGCACCCAGCCCCAAGGCCCCAACCCCAGCAGGATGGGAGCTACTCCAGCTTCCGCCATCTTTGTCATCATAAGGCCGCCCATCACCATCATGCCGCCACCGATGGCTGAAACCCCATAGGCTGCGGCAGAATCGAGATCGCCGGTGTCCCATTCGTGGGCCATGTCCAGCAGGGAAACGGTGATGGTCAGTCCAGCGGTGACAAGCCCACCGAGCATTCTTCTTGTGACAATTTCCGGCAAGGCTTTGGCGATTGTTTTTGATGCTCGATCCAATATTTTCTTATTCACCGTGAAGGCAGTTTGACTGAGACTCCTACTCACATTCTTCCAAATTCCGACGTCTTTGCTCAGCCGCTCTGCGGCAATTGTCATGGCAAAGCCTAAATCAATTGCTGAACTTAAACCGCCAGCTACTGCTCTACCAAGCCCCTTCGTACGGAAGGTGGTTTGGAACAGGCTGAACTCTGTCAGCACGTTATGCCCTTCTAGTATCAACACCAAATAAGGCACCCGCACTCGATCCAAAAACTCGTCCAAACGCTCCATACGGCGCAAATCCCGGTGTGCCTTGACTACTTCCGAGCTTTCCGGTGCGGCGTATACCTGCATACGCTGCGCCTCATCGGTATCGGCCAAGTCCGGGACGTTTGACTTACGGGTGCTGGCCAGGGGAGTTCCGTCGGCGTCCAGATATTCCCCATAGAAACGCTTGTGGCCAGTGGTTCTATGGACATATTCCCGGTCTGCTTTGGTCAAGCCCATGTCCAGGCCGGAGGCGGGATCACGCAGCCCAAGAATGATCCAGCCTTCCGGAACCGCATTGCGGGCAACCAGCTTAACGCTGCCAAGCAATGACGGGTCGCGGGCTTTGGCCATCCGCAAAAGGGGGCCATATAGCCGGCTATCGAGTACGTACGCATGGGATTTCAGCCGGTTAGCAAGGGATCGGACATTCTTATCGATTCCGTCCAGGATTGCGTCGATGCCGGCCATCCAGCGTTTCGTTTGTGAGGACAAGTCTATGTCATCGAATTTTGCAACCCCGGCCAGTACTGCGGCTGTCAGGGTCTGTACTGCATCCTGTTCCGGCTGCTCGTCCGATAGCTTTTTCAGGTCCTCGGGACGGCAGCGGCCATCGCCGCACTCCCCTCTGGTTCCACTTTCTTCAACAGAGCCGGCACTGTCTGCCTGGTCTGAGGGAAACAGCATGCAATGCAGTGGTTCTTCACTGCCGTCTTCAACAATTTTCAGGACGAGGTGATTGGCATCTCGAACCTGGGATTCATTGGCTACTTCCACCCGGGCGAGATGGTCAAGGCTGCCGGGATCCATAGCCAGGATCTGGAACATATCCCCTGTACAGGCGAATCCCTCGATATAGTCAGCACCAGAGAGATTGAACAGATCGGCCATGGCAGCCTGGTTGACAGATTGCCCCATCAGGCTGGCCAGTTGTGTCTGTGCCATAGCCAGCTCCTCGCGAGCCAGTTGGCGTTGGGCAGTGAACAGGTGGGCATGCAAAGGACCGAAGCGGCTGGTGTCAATCTCCTTAAAATGGCGATGCAGACCATTTTCCTGTGCACCCAGACGTTCAGGCCCCATCAGCCGGTACACCAACTGAGCACTGTCACCATGGGGCTTCTGCTCAATGGCCTCAAGGAGGCTATTCATAAACCGGCGGGCCTCTGATCCTGAGGCCAGTCGATGTCGAATAGTAAAAAGGCGGTCCTCCAAAACAACACCGGCGTGATGATTAGCTTTTGCAGAAGCCAGCGCATCTTCCGCGCTGGCAAGTGACTGCCATAACTCTGTATTGGCCTCCTCAGAATCCCGATCAGCCAGAAAAGCATCTACGCGAGCAGCAGGGGTTCCACGCAAGGGGCAGTCTCGATAACAGGCTGCTTCCCAGGCTTCATCCGCTGATTCGCCACCTGCATTAAAATCCTGCACCTCCCTCGCCGCTTGTTCAAACAAGTTGCTGGCATAGGTGCCAGACAGATCGTAAATCTGCTTCCAGGGCCGGCGTAGGCGTTGCTCAAGCTCCGGTTCACGTAGCCGCATCTCCGGGAAGGCGGAAAGAGACACCAATTGCCCTGGAGTGACCGTCTGGAGGGGAGAGTATTGAGATGCCACCTGAGGCTCAGGGCCGCTAAGAAACTGGCACCTTGCTTGCCGGGCTGCGTTGTTCAGTTCCAGATAAGTAAGTTGTCGGGCCGAAAGCTGCACCTCCGAGAAAGCCAGTTGAAACTCGCCCATGATGGAGGTGTTCATTTCGCATATGGGTAACCAGATGCTCAGCTGTGGTTTGCCCACAACGCTGCGCTGATCACTTTTAACGCCCGGTACACCTGGTTCCCGATAATCCATCAAGCGTACGTCACAGAACTCAAGGGTTCCTGCGTCACTGTTACGGACCTCAAGCTCTCTCCACAGCGTGCCGTTGCGAAAGATACAAATAAAGCCAGGCCTTACCGGCACAGCACTTTCTGAATCCCTGCCAGGCTCCGGATTCGGGTCATTCAGCAGCGTTAGTGGAACGACAGGCCAGATTCGATTCCATTGGCCCTCTGGTTGGCGGGGAGTGCTTGCCACCCCGCTGAAAAGAGGAATGCGGATGGGGCTCCCTTCTTCAGCCTCTATATCAAGCCATACGTTCCCGGAAGGTTGGCTCTTCCAGGGCCAGACATGAAGCGCAGAAACATCCAGCTTCTCCGTCTCAGCCTGATTTTCCAACTGCTCTTGCTGTTCGCGATTGGAGGTGTCAAACAAACGAAAACGCTGGCCCTCTGGGCAATCTTTTCCCATCACCTCAATAATCAGGGTTTCACCCTCACAGGCAGGGCCGCAATTCCCGGTTCCATTGCTTGAGTTATTTTCAGACATCCCTGTCATTCCTTTTTCTTAAATGCCGTACGTTCATGACGGGCCACTCATGGCATTTATCGCCCGCCACTGATGTTCGTCCAGTGTTGCCACCGGAGACATGGAAAAGGGTTTCGGATTATCCGTAATCCGCCAGCGTTTTGATCCGGCTTCGTCAACCCAATAAATCACCCGCTCAATCACATCGGCCTCAGGTGCGCTAGCGGGAGACAACTGGTGCCATATCCGGGCATCGTAAAATCTCAGGAGCCCTTTTCGCTGGCCGTCGAAACGCACTATCAAGCGAGCCCTCAACCAATCAGCGACCATATCCTGCCCGGCTGAGGATTCCAGGATCAGTCCGCTCAAGCTCTCTTCCTTCAAACCTTGCAATGCCAATTGATATTCGGCGCTATCCTGTCGCGCTTCCAACAAAATGGGACCTTCTTCGCGATAAGCGTGCCAGTCGGTATCGGAAAATAAATAGAGCCATTCAGGGCTCTCTGAGATTTCGTAAAGTTTCTGTAGCAGGAGCTTCGGATTCAGTGACTCCAGCACAAAATAACGCGCTTTATTGTTGGCCATAAAAGATGCCCTCTCCGCTTACGCCTGCTGTGCTTTCCCGCACGGACAGTTATTCAGAGGGCAGGAACCATCCGGCTGCTCCTGACATTGCTCCACCACGGCAGACCGCTTCATTCGTGCCTGTTTCAGGCGGTGGGCAACCACGGGTTTGGGCTCCGCATTTGCCCGCCGCACCACATCCGCAATCTCCACAGGCGCCACAGCCCCACCATTCTTCTCCACCAACCCAGGCATTTCCGGCACCTGAACCTTCTGCCCACCGCCCTTACCCGGCGAACCACCGGCATTCATCTTGATCGCCGCGCCACCCATGGCGACGCCGCTGGGATCGATCTTCACGAAGCTGCCGCCGGCTTTGAGGGTGATTTCGGCGCCGGCTTCGATGACGGCTTTCTGGCCGGCTTTAATGTGCAGTTCGGTGCCGGAGTCGCTGAGCCAGGCGGTGCCGGCTTTCAGGTGCAGGGTGCCGGTGACGTTGAAGCTGTGGTCCTTGCCCGTTTGCTCGCGTTTTTCGCCATCTACGGTGCAGTGGTCATCGCCCTTGATATGGTTAAACGCGTCGCTCTCTACCGTACAGTGGCTGTCGTTTCTGATGACTTCCGTGCGGTTGTTTTCGGTCAGCAGGTCCAGGTCTTTCTGGGCGTGGATGTAGATCTGTTCTTTGTCAGCTTCGTCTTCAAACCGCAGCTCGTTGCTGCCCTCTCCTTTGTGGGTCTGGGTTTTTAATGTGGTGCGGGTTTTGTGTTCCGGCAACGCGTACGGCGGCGTGTTGGTGGCGTGATAGGTGCGACCGGTGATGATGGGCTGATCCGGGTCGCCGTCCAGGAAGCTGACGATGACTTCGTGGCCGATTCTGGGCAGCGCCATAAAGCCATACTGACCGCCGGCCCAGCCCTGGCTGACTCGTAACCAGGCGCTGCTGTGCTCGTCATTCTTGCTGTACCTGTCCCAGGGGAAGCGGACTTTGACGCGGCCGTGTTCGTCGCAATGGATCTCTTCACCCTCCGGGCCGGTGACAATGGCCATCTGCGGGCCGTCCATCAGCGGGCGATGGCTGATCTGCGGGCGCCAGGTGCGGTCGGCGGGCACGGCCTTGAAACGGTTGCTGTAGCTGGTGGGGTCGGAACCGCCCTCCTCTTCCAGCGCTTGAGGTTGTTTGCCGGTGTGGACAAGGCCGGTGATCAGCCATTCCCGGTTCAGGGCGTCGCTGTCGTGGTCGGTAAGGGTGACTTTGGCACCGGGGGTGAAATCGGCACGGTTGCTTTCACCGCTGGCGGTGCTGGCGTCGTTGCGCAGGGCGTCCAGTCTCGCTTCGGTAAAGGGCTGGCCGCTGGCGTCGGCCTTGAAGCGGCCGGGGTATTGATAGCTCTGGTAGTCCTCGCGGTGATTGAGGTCGGCACCGGCGTCTTCGTGCATCAACGCGTAAGCGGGGTTCTTGAAGGTGTAATCCTTC